>NZ_LIPF01000003.1 GCF_001905385.1 Streptomyces sp. CB02414
TTTGGCACGCTGTTGAGTTCTCAAGGAACGGTCGCTTCCTTTGTACTCACCCTTTCGGGCTTTCCTCCGGGCGCTTCCCTTCGGTCTTTCGTTTCCGACTCTATCAGATCTTTCCGATCCGATTTCCTCGGTGCTTTCCAGGTTCCCGCTTTCGCGTTTCCCTTTCCGGCGGTTCCGACTCTATCAGATCCTTTCGGGCCCTGATTCCCAGTCAGAGGGGGTTGTCTTCCCGGCTGTTGGGCCGTTCCGACGTCCCAAACCTTAGCGGACTTTCCCGGCGTTTCCCAATCGGTGTCGAGCGGGTCGCCGAGTCCCTTCGGAATTGAATTCGGACATGCCGAAACAGTTCCCAGAGGGAGGTCGTGCTGGTGGTTGGGTGCCGCTTACGCGGCGGAAGGTGTTGCCGCAGAACCGTTACGGCCCGGTGGCAACCCGAAGAACCTTACGGATCGCCCAGGGGGCTGTCAAGCGTCCCTGTCAAGATCTTTTATTCGAGGTCGCTGAGCCGGCCGCCGGCATCGGGCTGGGCGTGCTCGACCCTGCGCAGCAGGCGGGTCAGCACCTCACCGAGGGCCGACCGCTCGTCCGCCGAGAGGTCCTGGAGGAGGTCCTCCTCGAAGACCGTGGCGAGGCGCATGGCCTCCAGCCACTTCTCCCGTCCCTCCGCCGTGAGCTCGACGATGACGCGTACCCGGTTGGACTCGTCCCGGTCCCGGGTTACGAGCCCCTCTCCCACCATGCGGTCGATGCGGTGCGTCATCGCGGCCGGGGTGAGACCGAGGCGCTTGGCGAGGTCGCCCGGGCCCAGGCGGTAGGGGGCGCCGGAGAGGACGAGCGCCTTCAGCACCTCCCAGTCGGTGTTGCTGATGCCCAGGTCGGCGGTCTGACGGCCGTACGCCACGTTCATGCGGCGGTTCAGGCGGGAGAGCGCCGAGACGATCTTCTCGACCTGGGGGTCGAGGTCCTGGAACTCGCGCTGGTAGGCGGCGATCTGTTCTTCGAGTGTCGGCTCGCCGGCGCCGGAGGTGTCGCCCATGGCCCGCAGTATGGCACGGGACTCCTTTGCCTCGAAGTCCTTCGCTGTGTACTCTTTATCTTCGAACTTTAGCTTCTAAGTCTTCAGCTTTAACGGCTGGAGCATCGACCCAGAGAGGGTGAACGTGACCAGGGCAATGGGCGCAGCGATGCGCCGGATCCATGTGGGCAACGCACTCAGCGCGTTCGGGCTCGGCTTCACCGTCCCCTACCTGTACGTCTATGTGGCGCAGGTACGGGGACTCGGTTCTGTGACGGCGGGTCTCGTACTCGCCGTCTTCGCCGTGGCCGCGCTGATAGTGCTGCCGTTCGCCGGGCGGGCCATCGTCCGGCGGGGCCCGCTGCCGGTACTGCTGGTCGCCCTGGTCACCGCCGCGCTCGGTGCGCTGAGCCTCGGCCTCTCGGCCTCGGCCACCACCGTGCTGCTGTCCGCCGCCGCGCTGGGGGCGGGGCAGGCCGTGATGCAGCCGGCGCTCGCGACGATGATCGTGGACTGCTCGACGACCGAGACCCGGTCGCGGGCGTTCGCGATGCAGTTCTTCCTCCAGAACCTGGGTCTGGGTGTCGGCGGGCTCATCGGCGGGCATCTGGTCGACACCTCGAAAGCCTCGTCGTTCACGCTGCTGTTCGCCATCGAGGCGGCGATGTTCCTGGTGCTGGTCGCCGTGATGGCGACGGTGCGCGCGCCGCGCGCGCCGCGTGTCGAGGAGGCCCCGGGACAGTCCGCCGGTGGCAGCTGGAAGCAGCTGCTCGGCAACCGGGCCATGGTGCAGCTGTGCGTCCTGGGCTTCGTGCTGTTCTTCGCCTGCTACGGGCAGTTCGAGTCGGGGCTGAGCGCGTACGGCGTCGAGGCGGCCCGGATCTCCACGTCCGCGCTGGGGACCGCGCTGGCGGCGAACACGCTGATAATCGTGGTCGCGCAGTTCGCGGTGCTGAAGTTCGTGGAGCGCCGGAAGCGGTCGCGCGTGATCGCCTCGGTGGGGCTGATCTGGGCCGTGGCGTGGGCCGTGGCCGGGTATGCCGGGCTCGGGCACGGCAGCCAGGCGATGGCGACGGCCGCCTTCATCTCGACGTACGCGCTCTTCGGGCTGGGTGAGGCGCTGCTGTCGCCGACACTGGCGCCGCTGGTGGCGGACCTGGCGCCGACCGGTCTCGCCGGGCAGTACAACTCGGCCTTCGCCCTGGTCAAGCAGCTCGCGCTGGCGATCGGGCCGGCGGTGGGCGGGCCGCTCGGGGCCTCGCTGCACGCGCCGTACATCGTGGCCTTCACGCTGATCTCGCTGGGCATCACGGTGCTGGCGGTGCGGCTGGGGCGGCAGCTCACGGACGTACAGAACCAGCCGTCGCTCGCGCGGAGCCGGGTGGTCACGCAGGGCAGGGCGCCGGCCGACGCGGTGGCGGCCGCGGAGGCGTGACCCGAGCGGTCGGGTCGAGGCGGTGAGGCCGTGACGGGCGGGTGCCCGTCACGGCCTCACCGTCTTACTGCCTTCTGCCTTCTGCCTCCTGCCTCACGGCTTCGGCAGGAGGAATTCGCACCAGACCGCCTTGCCGCCGCCGGGCGTGCGCCTGGACCCCCAGTTGGAGGCGATCGTCGCGACGATGGCGATGCCCCGGCCGGACTCGTCGCCGGGTTCCGCGCGGCGGCGTCTGGGCAGGTGGTCGTCGCCGTCGGTGACCTCGATGATCAGGCGGCGGTCGGTGCGGCGCAGGCGCAGCCGCATGGGGGGCGTGCCGTGCTGGAGGGAGTTGGCGACCAGTTCGCTGGTGGCCAGGACGCCCAGGTCGTGCAGGTCGGTGGGGAAGCGCCAGCTGGTGAGGACGCCGGAGGCGAAGGCACGCGCGCGTGGGGCCGCTTCGACGCCGCCGAGCAGTTCCAGGGCGGCGTTGCGGAAGCGTTCGGCCTCGGCGCCCTTGCGGGCGGGGTGCTGAAGGACGAGGACGGCGACGTCGTCGTCGTGGTCCGGGGTGACGCCGGCCGAGCGGACCAGGCGGTCGCAGACGACCTGGGGGCTGCCGGTGGCGCCGGACAGGGCGCGTTCCAGGGCGGCGATGCCCTCGTCCAGGTCCTCGTCGCGGCGCTCCACCAGGCCGTCGGTGTAGAGGACGGCGGTGGAGCCGGGGGTGAGGGCGATCGAGCCGGACGTGTGCATCCAGCCGCCGGTGCCGAGCGGGGGGCCGGTGGGTTCGTCGGCGCGCTGGACGGTGCCGTTGTGGTCGCGGACCAGGATGGGGAGGTGGCCGGCGGACGCGTAGACCAGGCGACCCTCGTTGGGGTCGTGGATGGCGTAGACGCAGGTGGCGATCTGGTTGGCGTCGATCTCGGTGGCGAGGCCGTCGAGGAGCTGGAGGACCTCGTGCGGGGGCAGGTCGAGGCGGGCGTAGGCCCTGACCGCCGTACGGAGCTGGCCCATGACGGCCGCCGCGCGGACGCCGCGTCCCATGACGTCGCCGATGACGAGGGCGGTGCGGCCGCCGCCGAGGGTGATCACGTCGTACCAGTCGCCGCCGACGGCGGCCTCGGTGCCGCCGGGGTGGTAGGTGGCGGCGACGCGCAGGTCGTCGGGTTCCTCCAGTTCCTGCGGGAGCAGGGAGCGCTGGAGGGTGACGGCGGTCTCGCGCTGGCGGCCTTCGCTCGCGCGGAGGCGGGCGGCGGCCTCGGCGTGGTCGGTGACGTCGGTGGCGAAGACGAGGACACCGCGGTCGCCGTCGCCGGCGTGGGGCTCGGTGACCGGGGTGCAGGTGAAGGTGTAGGAGCGGCCGTCGGGGGCCTTGCGGGACTTGAGGGTGCGAGGTCTGCCGCTGCGCTGGACCTGGTCCAGGAGGGGGAAGAGGCCCAGTTCGGAGAGTTCGGGCAGGGCCTCGCGGGCTCGTTCGCCCAGGGTGCGGGGGCCGAAGGCGCCGACGTAGGCGTCGTTGACGTAGGCGAGGCGGTGGTGAGGGCCGTGGACGAGGGCGACGAGGGCCGGGACACGGTCGAGGACGTCGCGTACGGGCAGTTCGTCGACGGCGGGTACGGGCGGGGCCTCGTCGGTCAGCTGTTCGGCGCGGGCGGCGGGTACGGAGCCGTCCGGCCGGCGGTCCGGGGTGAGCGGCGGGTCGGTCCGCGCTGCGGCGCGGCGCTGCGTTCCGGGGAGCCGGGCGCTCCAGCGCGTGAAGTTCACGAATCCTTGCCTCGTGTCCTTGCCTCGTGTAGTTGTCGGCCGCAGTCTGGCAGGGTGCGGGCCGGACCGACATCCGTCAGACGCCGGACCTGCCGGGGGAGTTCCTCAGTCCGGTCAGGACGACCCCTTCGGGTTGTCCGGGGGCTCCTGAGAAGGCTTTCCACCGGCCGCGAGTTCGAACTCGGCTCGCGGATGTTCGAGTGAGCCCAGGGAGACGATCTCCCGTTTGAAGAGTCCGGCGAGGGCCCATTCGGCCAGCACGCGCGCCTTGCGGTTGACGGTGGGGACGCGGCTGAGGTGATAGGCGCGGTGCATGAACCACGCGGGGTAGCCCTTCAGCCGGCGCCCGTAGACGTGGGCCACGCCCTTGTGGAAGCCGAGGGAGGCGACGGAGCCCGCGTATGTGTGCTCGTACGTCTCCAGGGGCTCGCCGCGCAGGGTGTGCGTGATGTTGTCGCCGAGGACCTTGGCCTGGCGGACGGCGTGCTGGGCGTTGGGGGCGCATTCCGCACCGGGCGCGGCGGCGGTGACGTCGGGGACGGCGGCGGCGTCTCCCGCGGCCCACGCGTGCGGGGCGCCGTCGACGGAGAGGTGGGGGGTGCACCTGAGCCGGCCGCGTTCGTTCAGGGGGAGGTCGGTGGCGGCGAGGACGGGGTGGGGTTTGACGCCGGCCGTCCAGACGACCGTACGGGTCGGGAAGCGGGAGCCGTCGCTGAGGACGGCGACGCGGTCGGCGCAGGACTCCAGGCGAGTCTGGAGGCGTACGTCGATGTTGCGGCGGCGCAGTTCGGTGACCGTGTAGCGGCCGAGTTCCTCGCCGACCTCGGGCAGGATGCGGCCGGAGGCCTCGACGAGGATCCACTTCATGTCGTCGGGCGTGACGTTGTGGTAGTACCGCGCGGCGTAGCGGGCCATGTCCTCCAGCTCGCCGAGCGCCTCGACGCCCGCATAGCCGCCGCCGACGAAGACGAAGGTGAGGGCGGCGTCGCGCAGGGCGGGGTCGCGGGTGGAGGAGGCGATGTCCAGCTGTTCGAGGACGTGGTTGCGCAGGCCGATGGCCTCCTCGACGGTCTTGAAGCCGACGCCGTGGTCGGCGAGGCCGGGGACGGGCAGGGTGCGCGAGACCGAGCCGGGCGCGAGGACCAGTTCGTCGTACGTCAGTCTGCGGACGCCGGCGCCCTCCTCGGTGGCGAGGGTGGAGACGGTGGCGGTGCGGGTGGTGTGGTCGACGGAGCGGGCCTCGCCGATGACGACGTCGCACTGGTCGAGGACGCGGCGCAGCGGCACGACGACGTGCCGGGGGGAGATGGAGCCGGCCGCCGCCTCGGGGAGGAACGGCTGGTACGTCATGTAGGGGTCGGGTGTGACGACCGTGATCTCGGCTTCGCCGCGACGCAGTTCGCCTCTCAGGTTCCGCTGGAGGCGCAGGGCCGTGTACATCCCGACGTAGCCGCCGCCGACAACGAGAATGCGCGCACGTTCCTTCACCATCCCATGACGCACCCGGCGCTTGCGTTTGTCCACAGGCTCGTCGATTTGTGTGACCGGAGACGGTGGCGGCGGGTGTTCGGCGCAATGGCTTCGGTGTGGAGAGGACGCGCAGGTCAGTGGGGGTGGGAGCGGGGCCGGAGGGCGAGGTGTACCGGACGTATACGATCCGTGCTCCGGTCGGGGGACCCACCGTGCGGAACCTGCCCCTTCTGAATTGACCCCCGCTCAACTATGTTCTTTCCCACGGAGCGTAGGGGGATGTGCTCATCGGGTCCGCGACGGGCGGACCGGAAACCGAGCCTGTTCCGCCGCACTCCGGCTTTCGATGGCGGGGAGAGTCTCCGGGGGGAGACGTCATTACCGGGGGATTGGCTATGCATGTTCAGGGCTCTCATTGGTCGTCCACGTCCGCTGTCGCGCCCGGTGGCGCGATGAGCGCGGCACCGGGCGGCGGACGTGGGGACGGAGCGCGGACCGCGCCGTTGCGCGTGGACGCCCAGCGCAATCTGGAGCACGTGCTGCGCGCGGCTCGTGAGGTGTTCGGCGAGCTGGGTTACGGCGCGCCGATGGAGGACGTGGCGCGGCGCGCGCGGGTCGGTGTCGGCACGGTGTACCGGCGCTTTCCCAGCAAGGACGTCCTGGTGCGGCGAATAGCCGAGGAGGAGACGGCCCGGCTGACCGATCAGGCCCGGGCGGCGCTCGGGCAGGAGGACGAGCCGTGGTCGGCGCTCTCGCGCTTCCTGCGGACGTCGGTGGCCTCGGGTGCGGGCCGGCTGCTGCCCCCGCAGGTGCTGCGGGTCGGGGTGTCCGACGAAGGCGACGGCGGTGACGGCGGTGCCGTGAGCGGCGAGCCGCGGGTGCCTCAGCAGCGGATGCAGCCGGGCTCCGGCGAGCTGCGGCTGGTGCCCGAGAGCACGGCGTCCGCGGGGTCGGCCGGTGCGTCGGTTTCCATGGTGGACGACGACGGGGCGGCGGCGCTGCTCGAGGTGGTGGGGCGGCTCGTCGAGCGGGCGCGGGCGGCGGGCGAGCTGCGGCCGGACGTGTCGGTGTCGGACGTACTGCTGGTGATCGCCACGGCGGCGCCCTCGCTGCCGGACGCGGCACACCAGGCGGCCGCCTCGGCCCGGCTGCTGGACATCCTGCTGGAGGGCCTGCGGTCGCGTCCCGCGTCGTGACGCGGAAGTGCGGTCGGTCCGGGGGGGTGACCCCTCCCTGCCCGAACAACTGATCGTCATTACCGGGTTTCGGGAAGTCCCCACAGACGAGTGATGGCGTGCACTGCGGTGTCCTGGCCAATGGCCGATATGGCACGCTGACCCGATGTTCGGGACTGGGCGGGCAGGTGGCGGGGGCTATCCGCGATGAGCGTTGACGGGCGGGACGGATCACTCGGCGAGGACGGCACCGGACCCGGCGAGCCGCCACCGCAGGTGCCGGGCCAGGCCGGGCCGTCCCGGATCCCGGACGAGCCGAATGAGGATGCCGGAACCGCTGAGGACACTGGACCGGCCGCAGCGGCCGTCCCCGCTCAGCGGGAGCTGCACGAGGACACCGTTCTTCCGGCGTCGCGCGAGGTGCGTGACGGGGGAATCCTTCCGTCGCCGCGGGACGTGTACGACGGAGGTGTCCTGCCGCCGCCGCGGGAGGTGCCGGAATCCGACGCGGAGCTGATCGGGCGGATGCGCTCGGGCGACGACACGGCCTACGAGGAGCTGTACCGGCGCCACGCGGACGCGGTCCGCCGGTACGCGCGCACCTGCTGCCGCGACGCCCACACCGCGGACGACCTCACGGCCGAGGTCTTCGCCCGCATGCTCCAGGCGGTGCGCGGCGGCTCGGGCCCCGAGCACGCCGTACGCGCCTACCTGCTCACCGCAGTCCGCCGGGTCGCCGCCGGCTGGACGCGGTCGGCCGGGCGGGAGCAGCTGGTGGACGACTTCGCGGTGTTCGCCGCGCAGGCCGCGCACTCCGCCAAGGCGCCGGACGACGACACCCTGGAGCTGGGCGCTGACGTCCGGGCCATGCACGAGGCCGAGCAGTCCATGGCCATGCGGGCCTTCCGGTCGCTGCCCGAGCGGTGGCAGGCCGTGCTGTGGCACACCGAGGTCGAGGACGAGTCGCCGAGTGAGGTCGCCGTGCTCTTCGGGCTCGACGCCAACGGCACCCGGGTGCTCGCCAGCCGCGCCCGGGAGGGCCTGAAGCAGGCCTATCTCCAGGCCCACGTCAGCGAAACCCTCGCCGCCGACGAGGAATGCGCCCGCTACGCCGACCAGCTCGGCACCTACGCGCGCGGCAAGCTGCGCATCCGGGCCGAACGAGGGCTGCGCAAGCACTTGGAGGAGTGCGCCCGGTGCCGGCTGGCGGCCGGCCAGATCGCGGAGGTCGCGAGCGGCATCCCCGCCGTGGTGCCCGTCGCGGTCATCGGCTGGTTCGGTGCCGCCGGGTATGCCAAGGCGGCGGGGATCGTCGCCGGCGGCGCGGGCGCCGGTGCGGCGGGCGCGGCGGCCGCCGCGGGCGGAGGTGCGTCCGGTGGGGCGGGGGCCGGGGGTGGCGCGGCCGCCTCCGAGGGGCTGGGCGCCCCGGTGAAGGCCGGCATCGCGGCCGGAGTGGTGGCGGTGGCCGCCGCGGCGGCGCTGGTCTTCGCCCTGGTCGGCGACGACGCGCCCGCGAAGCAGCCGCCGAAGGCGGGCCCGCCCGCCTCCTCGCCGGCTGCCCAGCCCGCCCCGGACACGCCCACGCCCACGCCCCGGCCGCCCCGCCCACGCCCACCGGTGGCCGCCCCCGAGCCGAGCCCGACGCCGACACCCACCCCCAGTCCGACGCCCGAGCCGTCACCGCCCCCTTCCCCCACGCCGACGCCCACTCCGGAACCGACGCCGACCCCGACGCCCACGCCCACGCCGACCCCGCCGCCCGCCCCGGCCGTCTACCGGTGGAGCGAGCTGGCGTACGACGTCACCGGCGACGGCAGCGGCCCGGAGATGCGGCTGGGCGAGAGCGGCTGGGTGTGGCAGCGCTCGGCGCTCTCGATCGGCGGCGAGCGGTACGCGCACGGCGTCACGGTGCACGGGCGCTCCAGCACCGTCATCGACCTCAACCGCTCCTGCTCGTCCTACGACGCCCTGGTCGGCGTGGACGACCTGACGCTGAAGCTGGGCAAGGTCTACTTCGCGGTGTACGCCGACGGCGTCCGGCTGTGGAGGTCGGAGATGGTCAAGGGCGGCGACCCGGCCGTGCCCGTCCACGTGGACCTCACGGGACGCGAGAGCGTGACGCTGGCCGTGGAACCCCACAACCACCTCGACCGCGTGGCACTGGCCGACTGGGCGCAGTCCCGGTTCACGTGCGCGTAGGGATCAACGAGCAGGGCGACCGGGGCGTCCGGGACCACCCGCGGTCCGGTCGAACGGCGCCCCACGCCCCTGCGAAGCCTCCCGCGAAGCCGCAGGTCACCCCCGCCGCACAACCGCCCCCGCCCCGCCCAGCGCCCCCCGCTGCGGCGCGATCCCCGCGGGCACCGCTCGCTGCCGGGCGGGCGTGCCCGTCCAGCAGGTGCCGCGCCGGGCGAGCAGGCGGCCGAGCCACAGCTCCAGGGAGACCAGGTCGGCCAGCCCGTCCAGCGGCAGTGCCTCACCCGCAGCGGCGGCCCGCACCGCCTTGCGCACGACCCGCGCCTCCACCAGCCCCGCCTCCGCGAGCAGCGGCGTGTCGAACAGCCCCATCAGGGAGTCCGCCGCGACCCGCAGCCCGGTCCGCGCGGCCGAGGCGGCCACCGCCTGACTCGGCGTCCCCCACCCGCTCGGCAGCTCGCTCACGCCCGCCCCTTCCAGCACCGTCCGCAGGATCGACGCCCGCGCCCCCGGCTGCACCCGCAGCGCCTCCGGCAGGGCCCGGCATGCGCGGACGACCTGGTTGTCGAGGAACGGCGTGTGCAGCCGCTGGAAGCGGATCTCGGCGGCCTGCTCCAGTACCCGTACGTCGGCCGCCTGCCGCGCCAGCGCCGCCCGCGCCCGGAAGTCACCGGGCCGCTGCCCCGGCCCCACCCCCGATCTCTGGGACGACGTCTGGAGGCGAACCGATACTTCAGCCAGCGCCTCCCCGGTCAGCCACCGTGCCGCCGGCCCCGGCCCGGCCCAGGTCAGCACGGCCAGCGACGCGTCCGTCGCCCCGTCGCCGGGCGCGTCGAAGCGGCGCCGCAGCAGCCGCTCGGAGAGCGCCTCGAGACCGCTGCGGTACGGCGTCCGCGCCAGCCGCCGTGCCGCGGCGTACACCCGCGCGGGCACCAGTACCGAGCCGTCCGCCTTGGCCATCGCGGCGACCGGACGCACGAGGTGGCGCCGTTTGCGGTCCATCAGCAGGTCGGCGAGGCGCGCCGGGTGCGCGTCCAGGACCTGCCGCGCGCCGTACCCGGTGAAGTGGTCGGCGCTGCCCGCCGCGAGCCGCGCCCGGTGCCGTGCCGCCGCGATCAGGGAGGAACCCGGTTCGTCGGTCAGCGGCCCGTCCAGGACGCCGTACGGCAGCATGTCCTCGCCGCCGGTGACGACGACGTGGTGCAGCCGCGGGTTGGCCGCCAGCGCTCCCGCCCGCGCCAGTTCGGCCTCCTGCCCGCCGACGGCGAGGTCGTTGAAGGTGACGGCCAGCAGCCGCTCCCCCGCCCCCGTGCCGTGCCCGAGCACGGTCCCCGGCGTCCCCGGCAGCCCGGCGGCCAGCAGCGCCAGCGTCCCCGAGGCCGGTCCGCCGGACAGGTCGGCGCCGATCCCCGGGACCGGCATCCCGCGCGCGGCACGCCGTTCCGCGGGGCCCATGCCCGGGACCGGTCCGGGGTCGATGCCGTCCCCGGGGACGTGCCGGGGCGCGGCGAGGCGCGTGCGCACGGCCTCCACCAGGGCGTCCCGTACGCCGTCCACCGCGCGGTCGGGGTCGGCGGCGGGCGCCGCGACGGCGAGGGAGGCCACCGGTTCGTACCCGGCGATCTCGCGTGCCCCGGCGCGCAGGATCAGCGCATGCCCCGGCGGAATGCGCTTCACGCCGTCGTACGGGGTGGAGTCGTCCAGCGCGGCCGGCACGTCGGGGGCGGCGAGCAGCGCGGCGAGGTGTCCGAAGTCGAGGTTGGCCTCGACGAGGTCGGCCAGGGGCAGCGCGGCGGTCGCGTAGGCGGTGCCGCACGCCCAGGGGGTGTGGAACACCGGTCGCACGCCCGCGAGATCGCCGCAGACGGTGATCCGCCGCCCGACCTGGACCACGGCCGTGTAACTCCCCGGCCACGCGGTCAGGTGCCGCAGGGCCCCGCCCCGCGCGGCGAACAGGCCGACCCGCAGCTGCTCGTCGCTCGCCCCGCAGATGCCGAGCACGGCGATGCGGGTCTGGGGGTCGGCGGAGACGACGCGGACCTCGTCGGGGCGCCAGTCACCGACCGCCCACAGGGGATCGGGGTCGCCCCACAACAGCTGCGAACCGACGGGCTGCACGGTCTCACCGTCGTACCCGGTGGCCCCCGCCGAGCCGGCCGCACCGGCGATTCCACCGGCCCCCACGGCGGCGCTGCTCCACCCCACCAACCACCGCATCGACGCCTCCACAGGCTGGGGACAACCAGTGCACCGTACGAACTGGTCCCATGCTGCCATGAAGGGCGCGCCGCAGAGCAGCGGCGGAGCCGCATGTGCTCCCATGAATGCGCCCCCGCGGGTGTCCACCCGCGAAGGCCGACGGCCTGGTCGGAGGGCGTGAAGACGACGCGAATGCGCCCCCGCAACGCGCCCCTTGGCTACCCAACGCGCCCTCAATTTCCATGGTGAGGGCGGTGACACCCCGGAAACGCCGGGGTCGATTTTCAGCCAATTCGACGTTACGAAAGCACGCTCGGACACGCTCCGTACAGGCTTTGCGCACCGTCCGGCGGCGCGCAGTCCGGGAGGCGAGGCACACCCCCCGGACCGGTCCGCCGCCCGCGGGGATGTAGGCGGCGGTGTCCCCCAGCCCACTGGATCCAGTACAGCGGGCCGACCCACGCACCGCCCATGGAACCGCTCCCCGTATGGCCGGAGAAGAGCGCACGGCCGGGCGCACGGCCACACAGCGGGAGCACGCGGCAACGGACCGTGCTGAAGCCGCACTTGAGTACGGGCCACAATCCCGCCATCCGGAACAATGCCTCTTAACGCATGGGATGCGGCGAACTACGCTGGGTTTACGAATGCCGCGTGGTTATGCCAGCGCGGCAGCCGTCTGTGTCGAGGGGTGGCGCATGTCCAGGGAGCAACGCGGGCCGAACGAAAAGCTCGGCGCCGTTCTCGCCCTCGCGGGAATCAGCAACGCAGGTCTCGCCCGGCGCGTCAACGACCTCGGCGCCCAGCGCGGGTTGACGCTTCGCTACGACAAGACGTCGGTGGCGCGGTGGGTGTCGAAGGGCATGGTGCCGCAGGGTGCGGCGCCGCACCTCATCGCCGCCGCCATCGGCCAGAAGCTCGGCCGCCCGGTGCCGCTGCACGAGATCGGCCTGGCGGACGCGGACCCCGCTCCCGAAGTGGGCCTCGCCTTCCCCCGGGACGTCGGCCAGGCGGTCAGGTCGGCCACCGAGCTGTACCGTCTCGACCTCGCCGGCCGCCGCTCCGGCGCCGGTGGCATCTGGCAGTCGCTGGCCGGGTCGTTCGCGGTGAGCGCGTACGCGACGCCCGCCTCTCGGTGGCTGATAACCCCGGCCGACAGCTCGGTGGCGCGCGAGGCGGGCCCGGCCGAGGGCTCCGGCGCACCGCTCAAAGTCGGCCACAGCGATGTGCAGAAGCTGCGCGAGGCCGCCGAGGACGCGCGGCGCTGGGACTCCAAGTACGGCGGTGGCGACTGGCGTTCGTCGATGGTCCCCGAGTGTTTACGCGTCGAGGCGGCGCCGCTGCTCCTCGGCTCCTACTCCGACGAGGTCGGCCGCGCCCTGTTCGGCGCCTCGGCCGAACTGACCCGCCTGGCGGGCTGGATGGCCTTCGACACCGGCCAGCAGGAGGCGGCGCAGCGGTACTACATCCAGGCGCTGCGCCTGGCCCGCGCGGCGGCCGACGTCCCGCTGGGCGGCTACGTGCTGGCCTCCATGTCCCTCCAGGCGACCTACCGCGGCTTCGGCGACGAGGGCGTGGACCTCGCCCAGGCCGCGCTCGAACGGAACCGGGGCCTGGCCACGGCCCGCACCTTGAGCTTCTTCCGGCTGGTCGAGGCGCGCGCCCACGCGCGCGCGGGTGACGCCCCGGCGGCCGGCGCCGCCCTGAAGGCCGCGGAGAGCTGGCTGGAGCGTTCCCGGCCGGGCGACAGCGACCCGACGTGGCTGGGTTTCTACTCCTACGACCGGTTCGCCGCCGACGCGGCCGAGTGCTACCGCGACCTGAAGGCACCACGCCAGGTCCGCCGCTTCACCGAGCAGGCCCTGTCGAAGCCGACGGAGGAGTTCGTACGCTCGCACGGGCTCAGGCTCGTCGTCTCGGCGGTGGCCGAGCTGGAGTCCGGCAACCTGGACGCGGCCTGCGAGCAGGGTGTGCGGGCGGTCGAGGTGGCCGGCCGCATCTCCTCGGCCCGCACCACCGAGTACGTCAAGGACCTCCTGCACCGCCTGGAGCCGTACGGCGACGAGCCGCGCGTGGTCGAGCTGCGCGAGCGCGCCCGCCCGCTGCTGATGACCACGGCCTGATCACCGCCGCCTCCCGGGTTTGAAGGCATTGTCAGTGGCGCAGTGCACTATCGGAACCGGGAGGTGGGCCGGGAGATGGCACAAGTACGGACCGTGACCGGGCACGACTGCGACGTGCTGGTGATCGGCGGCGGGATCGTCGGCCTGTCGACGGCGTACGCGATCACGCGCGCGGCGCCGGGCACGCGGGTGACGGTGCTGGAGAAGGAGCCGGGACCGGCCCGGCACCAGACGGGGCGCAACAGCGGCGTCATCCACAGCGGCGTCTACTACCGCCCGGGCTCGCTGAAGGCGCGCTTCGCGGTGCGGGGCGGGGCGGAGATGGTGAAGTTCTGCGCGGAGTACGGCATCCCGCACGCCGTCACCGGCAAGCTGATCGTCGCCACCGACCGCGCCGAGCTGCCCCGCCTGCACGCCCTGGTACAGCGCGCCCGGGAGAACGGCATACCGGTGCGCGAGCTGGGCGCCGCCCAGATCCCGGAGTACGAGCCGGAGGTCACGGGCCTGGCCGCCATACACGTCGGCACGACCGGCGTCTGCGACTACGTGGCCGTGGCCCGGCAGCTGGCGCACGCCTCCGGCGCGGAGATCCGCTACGGAGCGCAGGTCCAGCAGGTCGACCGCCGCCCCGGCCGCGGAATCGCCGTCCGCACCCGCTCCGGAGACGTGCTCCGCGCCCGCGTCATGGTCAACTGCGCGGGACTGCACTGCGACGAGCTCGCCCGCCTGACCGGCGACGACCCCGGCATGCGGATCGTGCCCTTCCGGGGCGAGTACTACGAGCTGGCGCGCCCCGAGCTGGTGCGGGGCCTGGTGTATCCGGTGCCGGACCCGGCGTTCCCGTTCCTCGGGGTGCATCTGACCCGGGGGATCGACGGCGGTGTGCACGTCGGGCCCAACGCGGTGCCGGCCCTCGCCCGGGAGGGGTACGGCTGGGGCGTGGTGCGGCCCCGCGAGCTGGGCGGGACACTGGCCTGGCCGGGCTCGTGGCGGATAGCCCGGCGGCACTGGAGGTACGGGGCGGGCGAGCTGCGGCGGTCGCTGTCCAAGGCGGCGTTCACCACGGCCGTGCGCAGGCTGCTGCCCGCGGTGACGGAGGACGACCTGGTGGCGGCGCCCGCGGGAGTGCGGGCACAGGCGGTGCTGGCGGACGGGACGCTGGTGGACGACTTCCTGATCCAAGAGGGCGCCCACGCGGTACACGTCCTCAACGCCCCGTCCCCCGCGGCGACGGCCTCCCTCCCGATCGGCCGCGAGGTGGGCCGACGGGCCCTGGCCATGCTGGGGTCCACCTGACGGGGTGACGCCGGGCCTGCCGGGGGCGGCACGCGGGGCCCGGCACGACTGGCACCCTTGACGGGGCCTCCGGCCGGGGACACCCGAGCCGAAGCAACCCACAGGCCGAAGAAGTACGCCGGCCCCACAGGCCCCGGTAGGGGGCAGGGGGGCACGCCCGAGCCGGGGCCGCTAAGGCCAAGGCGTGGCAGGCTCGGGGGCGGGCGCGCGGAGGGCACCGCCCCCGGGCCGCCCGGCCAGGACGCGTGCGGCCGTAAAATCGAAGGCACTGTGTCTGATTTCCGCAGCGCCTCCGACGCCCCCCAGCCAGCCGCACCGCATCCCGGCGACTCCGTCCGGCACACCCGGGCCAAGGGTGAGCCCCGGTTCCCCGACGGGCCGAAGGCCGACCCGGCCGGGTCGCACTTCGAGCGGCGGATCCGGAGTTTCCAGCCCCGCCGGAGCAGGGTGACCGCCGGGCAGGCGGACGCGCTGCAGCGGCTGTGGCCGCTGTGGGGGCTGGACATCGACGGGCAGCGGGTCATCGACCTCGGTGAGCTGTTCGGCAACGACCACCCCGTCGTCCTGGAGATCGGCTTCGGCATGGGCGAGGCCACCGCGCAGATGGCGGCCGCCGACCCGGGTACCGACATCCTCGCCGTGGACGTCCACACCCCCGGCCAGGGCAACCTGCTGGGCCTCGCGGAGCGGAACGACCTGTCCAACATCCGGGTGGGCAACGGCGACGCGATCATCCTCCTGCGCGAGATGCTCGCCCCCGACTCGCTCTCCGGACTGCGCGTCTACTTCCCCGACCCCTGGCCCAAGAAGCGGCACCACAAGCGCCGCCTGATCCAGCCGGAGTTCCTGACGCTGGCCGCGACCCGGCTCGCACCGGGGGCAGTCCTGCACTGCGCCACCGACTGGGAGCCGTACGCCGAGCAGATGCTCGACGTGCTCACCGCCCACCCCGACTTCGAGAACACCGCGCCCGGCGGCGGATACGCGCCGCGTCCCGCCCACCGCCCGCTGACCCGTTTCGAGGGCCAGGGACTGGACAAGGGTCATGTGGTGAACGACTTGCTCTTCCGCCGCGTACAGCACACCGGGTAGCACGCGTACCGCCCGCGACCAGCACCCGGAGCAGCCCCCACCGGTTAGGGTCCATGCCGTGGCCACCTGTCCCCCGTATCCGACGAATCCGCCGCGTCCGCACTGGTGGCAGCGCGCCTGGGTGCGTTACGGGGCAGTGGCCACGTTGCTGGCGATATCCGGCCTGGTGATCCTGGCCCTGGTGCGCGAACAGACCGGCACCCAGGGCTTCCTGGTCGGACTCGGCCTCGCGGTGCTGCCCGTGCCGCTGCTCGTCGCCGCGTTCCGCTGGCTGGACCGGGTCGAGCCCGGCCCCTGGCAGAACCTGCTGTTCTGCTTCGCCTGGGGCGCCTGCGCCGCCGCCCTGATAGCGATCATCGCCAACAGTTTCGCGACGAGATGGATCGCCACGGCCACCGCCGATCCGGCCGGGGCCGACACCCTGGGCGCCACGGTCATAGCGCCCGTCGTCGAGGAGTCCGCCAAGGCCGCCGCCGTTCTCCTGGTCTTCCTCTTCCGCAGGCGCCACTTCACCGGCATCGTCGACGGCGTGGTCGTCGCCGGCGTCACCGCCACCGGCTTCGCCTTCACCGAGAACATCCTCTACCTGGGCAACGCCTTCGGCACCGACCAGCTCACCGGCGACAGCGGCTTCGCCTCCGTCACCGCCGCGACCTTCTTCGTCCGCGTCGTGATGTCGCCCTTCGCCCACCCGCTGTTCACCGTGCTCACCGGCATCGGCTTCGGCATCGCCGCCCTCTCCACCGGCCGGCACCGCCTGCGCCGCGCCCTGCTCCCGCCGGCCGGCCTGCTGCTCGCGATGGGCATGCACGCGCTGTGGAACGGGTCGGCCGCGTTCGGCGAGTACGGCTTCTTCGCCGTGTACGGGGCGTTCATGGTGCCCTGCTTCGGCCTGCTGACATGGCTGGTGATCTGGACCCGGCAGCGCGAACTGCGCACCGTGCGCACCGAGCTGCCCGCCTACGTCATGGCCGGCTGGCTGGCCCCGGCGGAGCCGTACGCGCTCGGCTCGATGCACGCCCGCCGCCTCGCCCGGCAGTACGCCCGCCGGCACGCCGGGAAGGAGGCCGCGCGGGCGGTGGCGCAGTACGAGGCGTACGCGACCTCGCTGGCGTTCCTGCGGCAGCGGGGGCGAGAGGGCCGCGCGGGCGCAGGCTTCGCCGCACGGGAACGGGAACTGCTGGGCGCCCTGTGGCAACGCCGCGAGGTGGCGCGTCCGGCGCTGGACCACGCGGCCCGCGCCACGGCTCCGCCGCCCGTCGCCCCGATCGGTTACGCCACGTACTACGCGGGCCCCTGGGCTCCGGCCTTCGCGCCGGCCCCGTACCCCGTGCCGGCCCGGCCCCGGTACGGCCCGTACGCGTACGCGCCGTACCCCCGGCCCCACCCCCACCGGCCGTAGCCCGCCTCAGGCCGACGCCTCCGTCAGCCGCCCGGTCTCGTCCTCCGTCAGGGTCAGCTCCGCCACCCCCAGCAGCGCCGGCAGCTGCTCCACCGTGCGCGCGGACGCGATCGGCGCGGCCACTGTCGGCTGCGCGGCCAGCCAGGCCAGGGCGACCGTGGCGACGGGGGCGGAGCGGGTCTCGGCGATCTCGTCCAGGACCGCGAGAACCCGCTGCCCGCGCTCGCTCTCCAGGTGCTGGGCGGCGCCGCCCGCGCGCGGGCTGTCGACGGTCGCGCCGGGCCGGTACTTGCCGGTGAGGAAGCCGGACGCCAGGGCGTAGTAGGGCACGGCGGCCAGCCCGGCCCGCTCGGCGAGGTCGCGCAGTCCGCCCTCGTAGGTGTCGCGGGAGACCAGGTTGTAGTGGGGCTGGAGCGCCACGTACCGGGCGAGGCCCTCGCGGTCGGAGAAGTCCAGGGAAGCGGCGAGCCGCTCGGCGGAGATGTTGGAGGCGGCGATGTGCCGGACCTTGCCCGCCCGCACCAGTGCGTCGAGCGCGCCGATGATCTCCTCGACCGGCACCTCGGGCTTGTCGAAGTGGGTGTAGTAGAGGTCGATGTGGTCGGTGCCCAGGCGGCGCAGCGAGGCGTCGGCGGCCGCCTTGATGTTCGCGGCGCTCAGTCCGGGGTATTCGGGGTGCTGGCTGACCTTGGTGGCGAGGACGACGTCGTCACGGTTGCCGCGGGCCGCGAGCCACTTGCCGAGGACGGTCTCGGACTCGCCGCCGCTGTTGCCGTCGACCCACGCGGAGTAGGAGTCGGCGGTGTCGATGAAGTTGCCGCCCGCCGCGGTGTAGGCGTCGAGGACGGCGAAGGAGGTGTCCTGGTCGGCGGTCCAGCCGAAGACGTTGCCGCCGAGGGCGAGGGGGAAGACCTCCAGGTCGGAGGAGCCGAGCTTGCGCAGAGAAGTCATGTACTGCGTCAACGAGCCCGACGGATCCCGGGATTCCGGCCGCGGGGCAAAGATCCCGCAAACCGGCAGCCCTGACGTCGGGGGGTCGCCGTCAGGACCGCCGGGGATCAGGAGTGCCGACCGGCGTGTGCGGCGTGGCTCAGGGGGTGAGGCCCTTGCTCTGCAGCCATGCCATCGGGTCGAGGCTGCCGCCGCCGGCCGTGTGGACCTCCATGTGGAGGTGGGCGCCGGTGACGTTGCCGGTGGCGCCGACGCGGCCGATGACGTCGCCGGTGGTGACCTCCTGGCCGACGCTGACGTTGATCGAGGACTGGTGGGCGTACCAGATCTCGGTGCCGTCGTCGAGGGTGAGCACGGTCTTGTAGCCGTACGACCCGTCCCAGCCGGCCGACGTGATCGTGCCGCTGTGCACCGCCTTGAGCAGCGTGCCCGTGGGGGCGGCGAAGTCGAGGCCGGTGTGGTGGCCGGAGGACCAGTAGGGGCCCGCCTGCCCGAAGGTGGAGGAGATCGTGTACGAGGAGGTGGGCAGCGTGTACTGCTTGGCCAGCTTCGCGAGCCGCTCGGCCTCGGCCTTCTTCGCGGCTTCCTCCTCCGCCTTCTTCTTGGCGGCGGCGGCCTTGGCCTCGGCCTCCTCGGCCGCCTTGGCGGCGGCTTCCGCGGCCTTCTTCTCGGCGGCGGCCGCGGCCTCGGCGGCGGCCTTGCTCTCGACCTGGGCCTGCTGCTGCTCGGCCTGCGCCATGATCCGCGCCCGCAGCGACTCACCCGCGTCGGAGGCGCCGCTTTCCTCCGCCGTGCCGGCGGAGGCGGCGGCGATGCCGCTGAGCGGGGTGGCGGAACCCTCGGGCTCGGGCTCCTCGTCGGAGAGGATCGAGCCGACGTTCGGCAGGTCCGGCATGGAGATGGAGACGGGCGGCTTGCCGGTCTGCGCGCTGGCCATGCCGCCGGCGCCGACGGCGGCTATGACACCGACGCCGAGGACGGTGGAGCTGCGGGCGAGTCCGCCGCGCTGCTTGGCGACGCGGTGCCGGCCGCGCACGGGGCGGATGGACTCCGCGGTGGGGTTCCACTCCTCCCAGGGGCCCTCTTCGGCGCGGTGGACGTCGTAGCCGAAGGTTTCGGTGTCGTGCCCGCTGGGCACGAACGGGGCCTCGGGGGCAGGCCGGTTGGACGCCACGTGGGCGTACTCCTTTCCTTCCTTTCGCCTACCGGGTTAGCTGACGGGTTCGGAGCAGGAAGGTCTCCTACGCGCGTATATCCGCCGTGCCTGGCACGGCGTCATACGCCCGATTCACCCCAAGTGGTGGTTCCCCGGTTCCCTCGCGGGATTCGGCGCGTGCGCACGGAGCCGCCTTCTGTGACGGCTGGGACGACCGCGCTGCGTTATCGAACGTTAATAGACGCGGGCCTCGGATTCCAAGCCGTTCCGCTTGATCATTAACAAATCCCGGGGTGACACAGGCCTCATGAGCGGTGAAATCCGGGCGAGTTGACCCCTCTTCGGCGCCCCTTCGGCACCACTTTCCGCAAGCACCCCACCTGACGGTGTATCAATTGTTATGCGGAGGGCGCTCACTCCATCACCCGCCGTGATCAGGGTCGTCGTACGGCGAGCAGGGCCATGTCGTCGGCCATGCCTCCCCCGGAGTGCCTGCGCACGTCCTCGGCGAGGGTGCCGAGCAGGTCTTCCGGGTGCCGGAACACACAGCCGGCCAGCCGCTCGTGCGGGTCGTAGAACTCGCCCCGGCCGTCCCGGGCTTCCGACAGTCCGTCGGTGTACAGCAGCAGCGTGGCCCCGCCGGGGAACGGGGCCTCCTCCGCCCGGTCGGGCCACACGCCCAGTTCCCCCATCCCGAGCGGCAGCGCCGACTCCCGGGCGGGCAGGAGGCGCAGGGTGCCGTCGGCGTAGAGCAGCAGCGGTGGCGGATGCCCCCGGTTGAGGACGCGGACGACCCCGTCGCCGTGCGGGAGTTCGGCGAGTACGGCGGTGGTGAACCCCTCGAAGGCGTCCAGCCCGTCGCGCCGGGTGCCCTCGCGCGCCAGCGCCCGTTCCAGCCGCTGGGCCACCGCCTCCAGCGTCGCCTCCTGTTCGGCGGCCTCCCGGAACGCGCCGATCACGACGGCGACGGCGGCGACCGCGCCCATGCCCTTGCCGCGCACGTCGCCGACGATGAGCCGGATGCCGCGCGGGCTGTCCTGCACCGCGTACAGGTCGCCGCCGATGAACGCGTCGGCCTGCGCCGCCTCGTAGCAGGCGGCGATCTCGAAGCCGCCGATCCGCTCGGCGGGCTCGGGCAGCACGGCCCGCTGGGCGGCCTCGGCGATCTCGCGGACGGAGACGAGCCGCTCGCCGGCGCGGCGGACGAAGGCGTTGACGAGGACGGCGAGCGCGGCCACCGTCGTGATGGTGATCAGCTCCGTGAGGGAGTCGACGTAGTGGATGACGTCCTTGCTCAGCTGGAGCCCGACGACGGCGGCGACCACGGCGGCACTGGTGAGCGCCGTGCCGCGCCGCGAGTACACCGCGGCGGCGACCAGGGGCGCGGCCGTGTAGAGGGGGCCCGCGGTGAAGTAGCGGGGGGTGAAGATGTCGTACAGGACGGCGACGACGATCAGCAGGACGGGCAGGGCACGTACGAGCACTCGCCCGTACCGGGTCCTGCGGCGCGGCTCGGCCTCGGGCGGCAGCGCTTCGGCGGTGGCGCCCAGTCCGGGGTCGGGCACGGGATCGATGGGGAGCCGGCCGCCGGCCCTGGCGTACGCCCCCTCGTCGTCCACGTCACCTGGCCGCACCACTCGTCTCCCGCCACCCCGCACGTCCACGCCGCTTGCCGCCTGGTCCTCCAGGTTTCCGGGAGTGGAGGCGGGGGGCGAGTCGTGAGGGCCGACCGGGTGAACGCACCGAGGGCCGGAATCCTCATGGATTCCGGCCCTCGGCCTTCAGTAGCGGGGACAGGATTTGAACCTGCGACCTCTGGGTTATGAGCCCAGCGAGCTACCGAGCTGCTCCACCCCGCGTCGTTGTGTCTCCACTGTACGTCATCCGGGGGGTGAAATGCACATCCGTATCTCCCTACCCCTCCAGATGGCGGTTCGGCGCCTTCGCCCGCCCCTCGTACTCCGGCAGTACGACGACGGTGGCGCCCTGCGCGGCGAGCACCCCGCTGCCGTCCGCGCCCGGCACGAAGGTGTCCGGC
Source organism: Streptomyces sp. CB02414 (assembly GCF_001905385.1). Lineage (GTDB taxonomy): Bacteria > Actinomycetota > Actinomycetes > Streptomycetales > Streptomycetaceae > Streptomyces. The sequence goes on from NZ_LIPF01000003.1 coordinate 21,295, forward strand.
TCACGCCAGGCCGTGACCACCCGGCGCACCCCCGCGTCGAGGATCAGCCGGGCGCACGGGGCCGGCCGGGAGGCGCGGCGGGCGCACGGTTCCAGGCTGGAGTACACGGTGGCCGTCGCCAGCCGCGGATCGCCCGGGCCGGTCTTGGCCAGCGCGGCCTCCTCCGCGTGCACCACGGCGTCCCCGCCCTCCCGCGAGTGGCCCCGCGCCAGCTCCGTGCCGTCGGCGGCGACCACGACCGCCCCCACGCTGAACGCCGTCTGAGACGGCGGGCACAGCTCGGCCAGCTCGCAGGCGAGCGCCAGCCAGTGCCGGTCGGCGGCACTCACCCGGTCGCCGGTGCCGGGCGCCGTCGGCAGGTACCGCGTCAGTACGACGTCCTCGATGCGCCGCGTTTCCACCAGCCTGAGCCGCCCGCTCTGGTACCCGCCGGGCCCGAACAGCCGGGGCGCGTCCGGGTCGCCCACGAGGAGCGGCGCGAGGACGAGCTGAAGTTCGTCGGCGAGCTCCTGCCGCAGCAGCTGGGTGTGCACGGTCCCCCCGCCCTCGACCATGAGCCGCCCCACCCCCCGCCGGTCGTGCAGGTACTCCAGCGCCGTCCGCCAGTCGAGCACGGCGCCGAGCGGCACGGCCTCGGCGGCGATCCCGAGCGCGTGGGCCCGCCGGGCGCCCTCGTCCGTGGTCAGCAGCACCTTCTCCCCGCCCGTGTGCCAGAACCGGGCCGCCGGGTCCAGCTCGCCGGTGGCGCTGACGGCGACCTTGAGGGGGTACTCCGCCCGCCCCGCCGCTACCCGGGCGGCCCGCCGCTCGGCGGAGTTCACCAGCAGCCGCGGATTGTCGGCCCGGATCGTGCCGGCCCCGACGAGGATCGCGTCGACCGACGCCCGCACCTCGTCGACCCGGTCGAAGTCGGCGGGCGAGGAGAGCAGGAGCCGTTCGGGGCCGGTGTCGTCCAGGCAGCCGTCCAGGGAGACGGCGGCGGAGAGGAGGACGTAGGGGAGGGGCATGGCTGGCGCTCCGATGGGCGGGCGGACGGATGGACCGGGAGGGACGGCCGAGGACCGCTACGTGCCCGTGAGACGGACGAACCGCACCGGCTCCGCCAGGACCTCGCCGGCATGGGGCACGTCCGCGGTACGCGCGGCGAGCGTCGCCACCGCGAGCCGGACCGGCAGTGCCTCGGCGAACTTCAGACCGCGCACGGCCCGCTCGTCCACCTCGGGCAAGCACAGCCCCGAGGGAACTCCGGCGACGGCAGCGCGCCAACTTGCGGGGGTGGCGTTGGCCCGGTGGTGGCCCGCCCAATCTCCGGCTTGTTGGACGGACCCATCTCCACATCCGTGAAGCGCAGCAGCAGGCGCTTCGTCGCCTTAGCGAAATGATCCTCTTGTAAGGTCTCCGGCACATCCGGATCCTATCGGTGACCATCACCCGCCCTCCGAGATCCGTCGTCGCCGATCCCGGCCCGCGCCGACAGCTGTCGGTGGTCCCTGCAAGCAATAGACCTCTTTCAACGCTTTGCGGCCAAAGGGCCAACAGCGGCTTGAAACCTCCCTTGTTCCCCCCGAACGGATCATGTTGGGCTGTACGCGGCCCTGGACCAAGGGCCGACAACCGTGCCTCCGCTGACCACGGAGGCCATCGTCACAAGGGGGAAAGCTTGCCTCGCCTCGCTTTCAACACTGCCGGCGCAGCACTGGTGACCGCTGTCGCCGCCTCTGCTCTGCTGGTACCGGCCACCTCCGCGTCCGCCGCGCCCGACCCGGACGGCCGGGCCGTCGGCATCGCCGTCGACAGCATCGACGCCACGTGCAGGAGCCACAGCCGGAACTACGTGGTCCGCAAGTACTACCGTGGCCCGCAGTTCTACACGCTGCGCTGCGGCACCAAGACGTGGGGGTGGAAGCACATCAAGGCCCGCCACGGCTGGAACGCGACCATGGACAAGAAGATAAGCACGGCCATCTGGTCCGGCAGCGCCAACGGCCGGGGCGGGTACTCCACCTACACCAACTCCTGCCCGCGCATCGAGAAGTTCCGGACGATCATCGGCACCCCGGCCGGAACCAACGACCTGCTGACGGCGTACAAAGTGAACCAGTCGGCGGCAGCCGCCACGGCCGCCAAGTGCTGAGCGCCGATTGAGCGCGAGATACACGCTGGCCCGTGCTCACGGGCCGGAAACGTGAAGGGGCACGCATGACCGCGCAGACACCGGCCGAGCGGGCACTGGCCCGCCCGTACACCACCGGTGACGGCAGTGTGCGGTTCGGCATCACCGGACTGTCGGTCGAGCGGCATCCGGGAGGCCACGCTCTGCTGACGTACGACCTGACGGTGGAGCAGCCGGGCCGGCCGGACGAACGCTGGACCGTCGGTCTGCCCTGGGAGGACAGCTCCTTCACCGACGTCCTCGACTCGCCGGCCCCGGACCCCGTTCGCCTCCAGCAGCTCGTGCACCTGGTGCGTGCGCTGCTGGAGGAGTGGTGGGACACCAAGGGGTACAACCGGCAGTCGGCGAAGCTGGGACGCCGGCTGTCCTGAGCTCCCTGCTGCGGAAGGCCGGCCCGTCGCGCAGCAACGGGCCGGCCTCTCGGCAACGCGTCAGCCCCGTCCCGCCGACAGGTCAGCGGCAGCGTCCCGGGCCTTCAGCTCCATGGGGACCAGGAGCCACAGCCCATGAGGGACGTCGGCCGGTCGGCGGGCGAAGTCCTGGAGCTTAGACCCACACGCCTTCGGGGTGCGGACGCGGGCGTGTGAGCGCTGCCGGTGGCCGCGCCGACCTCGCTCGGCGACGGCCTCACCCGCCTCCGCGCCGGTCGGTCGCTCACGGGCCGGGCCCCGAGGCGCCGCGGTCACTCCAAGTCGCCGTTGACCCACGCGACGAGGCGGGCGCGCATTTTGAAGGAGCAGAGGGTGTAGTCCGCGCCGGACGTCACGTATGTTCCGGTCTCGTTCCGCACCTGGTGGCCGTACTCGCTGGGGCCGTACTCGCCGTCGCGGCGGCCGTCCAGTTCGTCGGCCCAGTCGAGGAGACCGAAGTCCAGGTCGAGGCCCGCATTCTCGAGGTAACGACCGGGGTCGGCCGGCTCCACCGGTGCGGGAAGGACGTCGCCCCCGGCGGTGGCCCGGTCCTCGAGGCAGCCGTCGGACCGCACGGGCTGGCCGAACCACCATCCGGCCAGGAACACGGCGTACAGAGTGGTCACGGCGCCGAGGCGGCGGAGGGTTATCCAGGTGGGCATCGCGTCTACCCCCACTCGCCCCCGAACCACGCCCGGAGGCGTGGGCGTTCGCTCGTGTCGTTGGTGCAGGCGACGGCGTAGGAGGTGATCGCGATGCTCATCGTGGCACGGCCGGCCTCGACCGAGAAGTCCGGGGGGATGCCGGTGGGGCCGGCTGTGGGCGTGGGCGTGGGGGACGGTTCCGGGCCGTACCGTTCGGCGGCCCGGTCGAGGGCGGCCTGGTCCACGTGGCACTCGGGGATCACCGGCTGCCCCAGGTACCAGCCCGCGACGAAGACGCCGTAGACCACGGCGGCGGCGCCGAGGCGGCGCGGGGTGACCCTGCTCGGGCGGAGGCCAACCCCGCCCGAGCCGGGGGGAGTTGTACGCATGACGAGGGACTCTACAGCTGGGCGACGGTGACCATGACAAAGACCCCAGCTCGTTGACTCTGTGAGCTGGGGTCCGGCCGGTAGGCCCTGTGGGACTCGAACCCACAACCAATGGATTAAAAGTCCACTGCTCTGCCAATTGAGCTAAGGGCCCAGGGGGTGCCGCGCGGTGTTGCGTGATGTTGCCATACCGAGCATAGCCCGACACGGCCGGGTCTCCGATCGGGTATCCCGGTCCCGGCCGCGTCGTGCTCGTCGTGCGCGTCGTGCGCGGCGGTGTTACGGGTCCACCGGCTCCGGCGCGTTCGTGCGGGCCGCCGTGCGGGTCCGGGTGCGTTCGTGGTCCGGGTTGAGGAACCAGTGGCGGGCCGAGGCCAGCCACCAGGTCGCGGCGAAGCCGAGGACGGCCAGGACGGCGACCGGCGCGTAGTTGAAGGTCTCCCAGGTCACCGGCGAGACCTGCGGCAGCATGAACAGGACCGTGATGACGCAGACCCACGTCACGGCGACCACGCCCACCGCCTGCGACCAGCGGCCCAGGTGCCACGGCCCCCGCTCGAAGGCGGCGCCCTTGCGCACCCGCAGCAGGGTCGGGATGACGTAGGCGATGTAGAGGCCGATGACGGCGATCGACGTCACCGCCGCGTACGCCGTGACGTTGATCAGGTAGGGCAGGCCCAGGGCGAGTGCGCCCAGGGCGGCCAGCCAGACGGCCGCGACCGGTGTGCGGGTGCGCGGGTTCACCGTGTGCCAGACGTGCGAGAAGGGCAGCGCGCCGTCGCGCGAGAAGGCGTAAATCATGCGGCTGTTGGCCGTCACCGAGGCCATCCCGCAGAACAGCTGGGCCCCGATGACGACGAGGAGGAGCAGCTTGCCCGCGGTGGCGCCGAGTGCGTCGAGCAGGATCTGCGCAGGCGGCGCGCCGGTCGGGGACGTCAGGGCGCCCTCGTAGGACTGGATGGCGAAGGTGAAGCCGAGGAGGAGGACGAAACCGGCGATCCAGGACGTCCAGATGGAGCGGACGATGCCCTTGGGGCCCGCCGTCGACGCGTCGTGCGTCTCCTCGGTCATGTGGGCGGAGGCGTCGTAGCCCGTGAACGTGTACTGGGCCATCAGGAGACCGATGAGGACGACGTAGACGCCGCTGCCCCAGCCCGTGTTGTTGACGAACTCGCCGAAGACGAAGGACGCCGACTGGTGCTGGTCCGGCGCGAAGGTCAGCGCGCCGACGATGACCGCCACGCCGACGACGTGCCACCAGACGCTGATGCTGTTCAGAAGGCCGACGATGCGGACGCCGAAGGTGTTCAGCAGGCCGTGGAGGACCAGGATGGCCGCGAAGAGGAGGATGGTGCGGCCGGGGGTGACCTCGAAGCCGAACTGGAGGTTCAGGTAGGCGCCCAGGAAGGACGCGGCGCCGAAGTCGATGCCGGCGGTGACCGCGACCTGGCCGAGCACGTTGAACCAGCCCGTGAACCAGGCCCAGGCGGCGGCCGTACGGGGCGGTGCCAGGCGGTGCGCCCAGAAGTACAGGCCCGCCGAGGTCGGGTACGCCGAGCAGATCTCGGCCATCGCCAGTCCGACGAAGAGGGTCATCAGGCCGACGGCGACCCAGCCCCACGTGATGACCGCGGGACCGCCCGTGTTCATGCCGAAGAGGTAGAGGGTCAGGCAGCCGGAGAGGACCGAGATGATGGTGAAGGAGACCGCGTAGTTGGAGAACGCCGACATGCGGCGGGCCAGAACCTGGGTGTAGCCGAGCTGGGCCAGCCGTTCCTCGTCCGAGAGCCCGCTCGCCTTGGCGTCATCTGTCATGCCCCCAGCAATTCCCTTGCGGAGGACGTGACATGCGTCACTCTGTGGCCGAAAACCAGTCCGGAGAGCGGGCAGCAGAAAGCGCCGCGGCCCCCGCCCGGTGAGGGACGGGGGCCACGGCGCTCGGTACTACTCGGCGTCAGCCGTCGCGTCAGCCGTTGCGCTTCCAGCGCGGCTTGTCGTCACGGCGACCGAAGGAGGAACCGCGGTGGTCGTCGCGGCGGCCGTACGGGCGGTCGTGCCCGCCGGAGCGGAAGCCGGGACGGTCGCCCTGGCGGTCGCGGTTGAACGGACGGTCGCTGCCGCGGTGGCCGCCGCGGTCGTCACGGCGGTCGAACGAGCGGCCGCCACGGTCGTCGCGACGCTCGAAGGAGCGGCCACCACGGTCGTCACGGCGGTCGTTCCGGTCGTCACGGCGGAAGCCGCCACGGTCACCACGGTCGTCACGGCGGTCGTCGCGCCGGAAGCCGCCACGGTCGTCACGGCGGTCGAACGAACGGCCACCACGGTCGTCGCGACGCTCGAAGGAGCGGCCACCACGGTCGTCGCGACGCTCGAAGGAGCGGCCACCACGGTCGTCACGACGGTCGTCACGGCGGAAACCGCCACGGTCGTCACGACGCTCGAACGAACGGCCACCACGGTCATCACGACGCTCGAAGGAACGGCCACCACGGTCGTCACGACGGTCGTCACGGCGGAAACCGCCACGGTCGTCACGACGCTCGAACGAACGGCCACCACGGTCATCACGACGGTCGTTCCGGTCGTCGCGGCGGTCGTCACGGCGGTCGAAGGAACGGTCCCGGCCGTTGCCGCCGCTCCGCTCCGGCCTCTCCGTCTTCTCCACGTCCCGCGCGCCCGGCTGCTCCGGCACCACGGCCTCGGCCTGGGCCTCGGTCGCGGAGGCCACCTCGGCCAGGACCGTCTCCGGGTCCTCGCCGCGCTCCCGCGCGACCCTGGCGACCAGGCGGTCCGCCTCCTCGCGCAGCTCGGTGGCGCGGCGCTGGGCCCGCTCCAGTTCCTTGGTGAGCTGGGTGACCTCGCGCTCGGCCTGCTGCGCCGCGTTGCCCGCGGACTCGGCCTGGACCTCGGTCATCGACCGGGCGCCGGTGATCTCGGCGACCTCCGGGTCGAAGGCCGCGCCGCCCTGGATGATGTGGCGCGTGGCGTCGACGCCCGCATCCTCCATCAGCCGGAAGATCTGGCGGCGCTGGTGCGGCAGGGACAGGGACACGACGGTGCCGGTGCGACCCGCGCGCGCCGTACGGCCGGCGCGGTGCAGGTAGTCCTTGTGGTCGCCGGCCGGGTCCACGTTCAGGACCAGGTCGATGCCGTCGACGTGGATGCCGCGCGCGGCGACGTCGGTGGCGACGAGGACGTTGACGTAGCCGTCCTTGAAGTCGGCCAGCGTGCGGGTGCGCGCGCCCTGGGTCATGCCGCCGTGCAGCGCGTCCGCCTTGGCGCCGGCGTCCCGCAGCTGCTCGGCGACGCGGTCGGCGCCCAGCTGGGTGCGGACGAAGATGATGGTGCGGCCCTTGCGGGAGGCGATGGCCGCGGTGACCGGCGCCTTGTCCTTGGGCTTCACGACCAGGATGTGGTGCGACATGGTCGTCACCGCGCCCTGGGCCGCGTCGACCTCGTGGCTGACCGGGTTCTTCAGGTACCGGTCGACGAGGGTCTTGATCTCGTTCTCCATCGTGGCGGAGAACAGCATCCGCTGACCGCCCGCCGGGACCTGGTCGAGCAGCTCGGTGACCTCGGGCATGAAGCCCAGGTCCGACATCTGGTCGGCCTCGTCGAGGACCGCGATCTGCACGTTCTCCAGGGAGCAGGCGCCGCGGTTGATGATGTCGCGCAGCCGGCCCGGGGTGGCGACCAGGATGTCGACGCCCTTCTCCAGGGCGTAGATCTGGTTGCCCATCGAGGTGCCGCCGCAGACGACCTTCATCCGCAGGCCGACGACGTCGCCGTACGGCTGGAGCGCGTCGGCCACCTGCATGGCCAGCTCGCGGGTGGGGGTGAGGATGACGGCGCGGGGCTTGTGCTTCTCGGTGCGACCGCCGGCGAGCTGCGCCAGCGTCGGCAGACCGAAGGAGAGGGTCTTGCCGGAGCCGGTGCGGCCCCGGCCGAGGATGTCCTTGCCGGCCAGGGCGTCCGGGATGGTCGCGGCCTGGATCGGGAAGGGGGTGGTCACGCCGTTCTGCGCGAGCTTGCGCACGACGCCCTCGGGGAGACCGAGGTCCGCGAAGGTGACCTCGGGGGCCTGCGGGGTCTCGGGGGGCGTGGAGGCCTCGACGGCCTCCGGGGTGCCCGCTGCGCCCTCGGCGTTCTCGGGCACGACGACGTGATCAGTACTGGTCATGGACATGCGAATGCGAAACCTTCCGGAGTCTCTCGTCGGCACGCGCCCGTCAACTCCGTGAATCGCGATTCGCAATACGACCGCCTCGATGCGGTCCACCACGGCAGGGGGAGAGTACGCGCCACACGGCGCGCTCTGCGGTGGCGCCGGGCAAATGGGATCAAACGATCTACCACCATACGCACCCCCCACCCCAGAAGGCAAACCGATCAGCGGCCGAGTAGCACATGCCCAGCTCAGCCCGGCTGCCGGGCCCCGTCCACTACGCCGGTACCCCGGCCGTCGGCGCCGGCTCCCGTTGCGCCAGCTGCGTTCCCGGCGGCTCGTGCGCCGACGACGACGGCTCCGCCGTCGAGGGCTCCGGCGACGGCGAGGCGGGCGGCTCCTCGGTCGGCGTCGGCTCGGGCTCGGGCGTCCGCGACGGCTCCGCGGGCGGCGTCCGCGTCGGCGCGGGCTCGTCGTCCCCGTCCTTCACCGGCGGCGGCTGCGTCACACCGGCGGGCGGCTCGGCGGCGGGGGACTCGCCCTTCCGCTCCCCGCCCTCACCACCACCCTTGCCCGCGCCCTTGGCGTCGTCCTCGTCCTTGCCCTTCTTCCCCTTGCCGCGCCCGCGCTTCTCGTCGGCCGCCGCCGCGCCGTAACCGACGTTGCCGCCCGACACGGCGGGCCCGCCGTCCGGCACCGCACCGCCCTGCTCCCCGGCGGAGTGCGACGGCCTGGCGCCCCCGCCGGTCGCGTCGTCGCCGACGCTCATACAGCCGGCGGCAGCGGCGACGGCCACGGCGGTGGCGGCCAGACGGACGGGTACGTACAAGGGGCGCACGGGCGGCCACCTCCGGGGCTCAGGAGTCGCCGTGCCCAACTCCCGTCACCCACAAGAGGACACGCGCCGCGCCCCGCGGACCTTGACCCGAGCGCGTCAGCCGTACCCGAGCCGGGCGACGGCGCTCACCCGTACCCGAGGGCGTGCAGCCGCGCGTCGTCGATGCCGAAGTGGTGCGCGATCTCGTGCACCACCGTGACCTCGGTCTCCGCGACCACGTCCTCGCGCGTCTCGCAGAACCGCAGCGTCGGCCCCCGGTAGATGGTGATCCGGTCCGGCAGCACGCCCGCGTACCACTCCCCGCGCTCCGTCAGCGGCGTCCCCTCGTACAGCCCGAGCAGCTCGGGATCGTCGGCCGGCGGCTCGTCCTCGACGAACACCGCGACGTTGTCCATCAGCCGCGTCAGCTCCGGCGGAATCCGGTCCAGGGCCTCTGCGACGAGTTCCTCGAACTCCTCGCGCGTCATCTCCAGCACAGGCCCATTGTCGGGTACGACCGTGGGGTACGACACAGACCGCACCGAAGCCCGCCGCATACCCGCCCCGGGCCTTGGGCATACGGGACCAATGGCCCGCGTCCCCGCCGCAGTCCAGCACGTCCTGGCCGAGGTGATGAACCCCATCCGCAACGCGCCGCGCGCCCTCATCCACCGCCACCGCCACCGCACCAGCCGGACGTCCACGGCGGTCGAGCTCGCCCCCCGGTCACGCCCCCGGTCGAGCCCCTGGACCCGCGCCGCCGGCCTCGTCTCCGTCGTCCTGCTCGGGGCCTGGCTCGGCCTGCTGGTCGTGGGCGACGTCCGTGTGCCCGTCGGTCCCATGGACACCACGATGACCCTGCGCCCGTCCGTCAGCGGCGGCACGAAGATCAACGTTTCCCCGCTGGGCGCCCTCCGGCTCGACAGCCACGTGGCCCCCGTCCGCCTCGACGTCAACGTCGACCAGCTCGACCCCGAGCGCGCCACCGCACTGGTCGACCACCCCGAACGTCTCTCCGGCCTCCAGGACGAGGTCGCCCGGGACGTCGAACGCGGCACCCTCGATCTCGCCGTCCGCTCCTGCGTCGCCGTCGTCACCGGCGCCACCGCCCTCGGCCTCGCCGTCTACCGCCGCCCCCGGCGCGCCCTCGCCGCCGGCGGACTCGCCCTCACCCTCCTGGTCGCCTCCGGCTGCACCGCCTACGCCACCTGGAACCCCGACTCCGTCCTGGAGCCGAAGTTCTCCGGCCTGCTCTCCTCCGCGCCCTCCCTGGTCGGCGACGCACGCAGCATCGTCACCGAGTTCGACGTCTACCAGAAGGAGCTGGCCCGCCTGGTCACGAACGTGACCAAGCTCTACGACGCCACCTCCACGCTCCCCGCCTACCAGCCCGACCCGACCACGATCCGCGTCCTGCACGTGTCCGACATCCACCTGAACCCGGCGAGCTGGAAGATCATCGCCTCGCTGGTGGAGCAGTACCAGGTGAACGTGATCGTCGACTCCGGCGACACCATGGACCACGGCACGGCCGCGGAGAACGGCTTCCTGGACCCCATCGAGGACCTCGGCGCCCCCTACGTCTGGGTCCGCGGCAACCACGACTCCCGCGTCACCCAGAAGTACCTCCAGGGCCTGGAGAACGTGCACGTCCTGGACGACGGCCGCGCCCGGACGGTCGCGGGCCTGCGCTTCGCCGGCATCGGCGATCCGCAGTACACCCCCGACCGCTCCAAGCCGGACGGCGCCGAGGCGTCCCAGGAACTGGCCGGTGCCCGCCTCGCCTCCGCCCTGCGCGACCAGCGCGCGGCGGGCACGCCGGTCGACATCGCCGTCGCCCACGAGCCGTCCGCCGCCCGCGAGGTCGACGGCGAGGTGCCGCTGGTCCTCGCCGGCCACCTGCACCGCGAGGACATGGAGGTCATGGAGTACGGCACCCGGCTGCGCATCGAGGGCTCCACCGGCGGCAGCGGCCTGCGCGCGGTCGAGGGCGAGTACCCCGACCCCATCCAGGCGTCGATCCTCTACTTCGACCGCGACAGCCGGCGCCTCCAGGCGTGGGACGAGATCGAGCTCGGTGGCCTGGGTCTGACGACGGCCGAGGTCAGCCGCCATCTCCCCAAGGAGAACCAGCCCGGCGCGACCCCGTCCCCGACCGGTTCCGGCCCTTCGTCCACGGCAAGCACCCCCACGCCCGCCGCCCCTTCCCCGTCCTCTCCGTAAACCGTTTTGGCGATACCTCCCGCCATCCCATATGCTTCTCACGTCCCCGACGCGCTGAGAAGCGCCCAGGCGGGCCGATAGCCCTCATCGTCTAGCGGCCTAGGACGCCGCCCTTTCAAGGCGGTAGCACGGGTTCGAATCCCGTTGGGGGCACGCAGTACATGTGCGACACTGTCGTACGAAGCTTGGTCCTGTGGAGCAGTTTGGAGTGCTCGCCACCCTGTCAAGGTGGAGGCCGCGGGTTCAAATCCCGTCAGGACCGCTGAGGTTTCACGTGAAACCTCGCGGCTGGGTAGCTCAGTTGGTACGAGCGATCGCCTGAAAAGCGATAGGTCGCCGGTTCGACCCCGGCCCCAGCCACAGCAAAGGCCCCGATCCTCGGATCGGGGCCTTGTTGTGTACCACCCATGTGCCGCCCGCTGTCCGGCGGACAAAAGCGTTCGCCAGGTTTTTCCGTCGGATGAGATCCTGGAAGCCGTATGTCTACGCATCCCGCCCCCACTCTCGGCACTCTCGCCCCTCGGCTGACCGAGCTGTCGCTGCGCGACGCGCACCGGCTCGGCCGGAGGCTGGAGGGTGCGCGGAAGATCCGTAAGCCGGAGGCCCGGGCCGCCGTTCTCGCCGAGATCGAGGCGGAGGTGGCCAAGGCCGAGCAGCGCGTCGGTGAGCGTCGGGCGCGGGTGCCCGCCGTCAGCTATCCCGAGCAGCTGCCCGTCAGCCAGAAGAAGGACGAGATCGCGGCGGCCATCCGTGATCATCAGGTCGTCATCGTCGCCGGTGAGACCGGGTCCGGCAAGACCACGCAGATCCCGAAGATCTGCGTGGAGCTGGGGCGCGGCGTGCGCGGCATGATCGGGCACACCCAGCCCCGGCGGATCGCCGCCCGCACCGTCGCCGAGCGGGTGGCGGACGAGCTGGACACGCCGCTCGGTGAGGCCGTGGGCTGGAAGGTGCGGTTCACCGACCAGGTCAATCCGGACGCCACCTTCATCAAGCTGATGACGGACGGCATCCTGCTCGCCGAGATCCAGACCGACCGCGAGCTGCGCGCCTACGACACGATCATCATCGACGAGGCGCACGAGCGGTCCCTCAACATCGACTTCCTGCTGGGGTACCTGGCGCAGCTGCTGCCGAAGCGCCCGGACCTGAAGGTCGTCATCACCTCGGCGACCATCGACCCGGAGCGGTTCTCCCGGCACTTCGGTGACGCGCCGATCGTCGAGGTCAGCGGGCGGACGTACCCCGTGGAGGTGCGGTACCGGCCGCTCCTCGAAGAGGACGGGGACGACGCCGACCGGGACCAGATCACCGCGATCACCGATGCCGTCGAGGAGCTGATGGGCGAGGGGAAGGGCGACATCCTCGTCTTCCTCTCCGGTGAGCGCGAGATCCGGGACACGGCGGACGCGCTGGAGAAGAAGAAATACAGATTCACGGAAGTACTGCCGCTGTACGCGCGGCTCTCGCACGCCGAGCAGCACCGGGTCTTCCAGCAGCACACCGGGCGCAGGATCGTTCTGGCGACCAACGTCGCCGAGACCTCGCTGACCGTGCCCGGCATCAAGTACGTCATCGACCCCGGCTTCGCCCGGATCTCCCGCTACAGCCACCGCACCAAGGTGCAGCGGCTGCCGATCGAGCCGGTCTCGCAGGCCAGCGCCAACCAGCGCAAGGGCCGCTGCGGCCGTACGTCCGACGGCATCTGCATCCGGCTGTACTCCGAGGACGACTTCGAGGCGCGGCCGGAGTTCACGGACGCGGAGATCCTGCGGACCAACCTGGCCTCCGTCATCCTCCAGATGACCGCGGCCGGTCTCGGCGACATCGAGAAGTTCCCGTTCATCGACCCGCCGGACCACCGCAACATCCGGGACGGCGTGCAGCTCCTCCAGGAGCTGGGCGCGCTCGACCCCGCGCAGAAGGACGTACGCAAGCGGCTCACCGACACCGGCCGCAAGCTGGCGCAGCTGCCCGTGGACCCGCGGCTGGCCCGGATGGTGCTGGAGGCCGACAAGAACGGCTGTGTCCGCGAGGTCATGGTCATAGCGGCGGCGCTGTCCATCCAGGACCCCCGGGAGCGGCCGGCGGAGAAGCAGGCGCAGGCGGACCAGCAGCACGCCCGCTTCAAGGACGAGACCAGCGACTTCCTGGCGTTCCTGAACCTGTGGCGGTACGTGCGCGAGCAGCAGAAGGAGCGCGGTTCGTCGTCCTTCCGCCGGATGTGCAAGCAGGAGTACCTCAACTTCCTGCGCATCCGCGAGTGGCAGGACATCTACACGCAGCTGCGCACGGTCGCCAAGCAGATGGGCATCCACCTCGACGAGCAAGACGCCCCCGAGGACCGCATCCACGTGTCGCTGCTGGCGGGCCTGCTCTCCCACATCGGCATGAAGGACGTGAAGGAGGGCGCGAAGAACGAGTACCTGGGGGCACGGAACGCCAAGTTCGCGATCTTCCCGGGTTCCGCGCTCTTCAAGAAGCCCCCGCGGTTCGTGATGTCGGCCGAGCTGGTGGAGACCTCCCGGCTCTGGGCCCGCGTCAACGCGAAGATCGAACCGGAGTGGGTCGAGCCGCTCGCGGGGCACCTGCTCAAGCGGACGTACAGCGAGCCGCACTGGGAGAAGGACCAGGCGGCCGTGATGGCGTACGAGAAGGTGACGCTGTACGGCGTGCCGATCGTGGCGCAGCGCAAGGTGAACTACGGGCGGATCGACCCGGAGGTCAGCCGCGAGCTGTTCATCCGCAACGCCCTGGTCGAGGGCGACTGGCGTACGCACCACAAGTTCTTCGCGGACAACCGCAGGCTGCTGACCGAGGTCGAGGAGCTGGAGCACCGCGCCCGCCGCCGGGACATCCTGGTCGACGACGAGACGCTGTACGACTTCTACGACCAGCGGGTGCCCGAACACGTCGTCTCGGGCGCCCACTTCGACTCGTGGTGGAAGCACAAGCGGCACGAGCAGCCCGACTTTCTCGACTTCGAGCGCGAGATGCTCATCAACGAGAAGGCGGGCGCGGTCACCAAGGACGACTACCCGGACTCCTGGCGGCAGGGGCCGCTGAAGCTCCGGGTGACGTACCAGTTCGAGCCGGGCGCGGACGCGGACGGCGTGACCGTCCACGTGCCGCTCCAGGTGCTGAACCAGGTGACGGACGAGGGCTTCGACTGGCAGATCCCGGGGCTCAGGGAGCAGGTGGTCACGGAGCTGATCCGGTCGCTGCCGAAGCCGATCCGCCGCAACTACGTCCCGGCCCCGAACTACGCGCAGAAGTTCCTTCAGCGGGCGGTACCGCTCCAGGAGCCGCTGACGGTGACCATGGCGCGGGAGCTGAAGCGCATGGTGGGGGTGCCCTTCGACGCGGAGGACTTCGACTGGGCGAAGGTCCCCGACCACCTCAGGGTCACGTTCCGGATCGTCGACGAGCGGCGGCGCAAGCTGGCCGAGGACAAGGATCTCGAGGCGCTGAAGCTCCGGCTGAAGCCGAAGGCGCGCAAGGCGCTGTCGCAGGCCGCGGCGGCCACCGCCGTGCGCAGTGGCGGCGAGTCGCTGGAGCGCTCCGGTGTGGCCGACTGGACGATCGGCACCCTGTCCCGGGTCTTCGAGACGCGCCGGGCGGGTCAGCCGGTGAAGGCGTACCCGGCGCTGGTCGACGACGGCGACACCGTGTCCGTGCGGCTCTTCGACACCGAGGCCGAGCAGGCGCAGGCGATGTGGAAGGGCACCCGCCGGCTGATCCTGCGCAACATCCCGGTCAATCCGGCGAAGTTCGCGTCCGAGAAGCTGACCAACCAGCAGAAGCTGAACCTGTCCGCGAATCCGCACGGTTCCATCCAGGCGCTGTTCGACGACTGCGCCATGGCGGCGGCGGACAAGCTGATCGCCGACTTCGGCGGCCCGGCGTGGGACGAGGAGTCGTACCGGAAGCTCTACGACAAGGTCCGCGCGGAGATCGTCGACACGACCGTGCGCACGGTGGGGCAGGTGCAGCAGGTGCTGGCGGCCTGGCAGGCGTGCGAGCGGCGCCTGAAGGCCGTCCGGAGCCCCGCGCTGCTGGCGAACCTCCAGGACGTGCGGGGCCAGCTGGACGCGCTGGTGAAGCCGGGCTTCGTGACGGAGGCGGGGATCAGGCGGCTGCCGGACCTGATGCGCTATCTGGTCGCCGCGGACCGGAGGCTGCAGCAGATGCCGACCGGCGTCCAGCGGGACACCTCCCGGATGGAGAAGGTCCACGAGATGCGGGACGAGTACGCGTGGCTGCTGGAGCAGATGCCGCGGGGCCGGCCGGTGCCGCAGCAGGTCCTGGACGTGCGCTGGATGATCGAGGAGCTGCGGGTCAGCTACTTCGCGCACGCCCTGGGCACGGCGTACCCCGTCTCCGACAAGCGGATCGTGAAGGCGATCGACGCGCTGGCGCCGTAGCCAACCGGTGTGACGAGGCGTGCACGGAGGGTGAGTTCGACCCGGGGCTCCCCCTCCTGTACAGTCTCTTCTCGCAGCGCAACGCAAGAAAAGCGCCGCGAAACCTGGTCCTGTGGAGCAGTTTGGAGTGCTCGCCACCCTGTCAAGGTGGAGGCCGCGGGTTCAAATCCCGTCAGGACCGCAGTTACAAGAGGCCCGCACCGAATGGTGCGGGCCTCTTCTCGTGCTCCCCTGACGTGTTCCGCCCCACGCCCCCCAAAAAGCCCTCAGTGCCCCTCTCCCGGCCTTGACGGCGTCACATTCGCTCGGTACTTCAAAGACAGGGAACGTCCCCGCACGGCCCCGGAGGTGGCGTATGGCGGCATCGGTCAGGCACGAGACGCGGGCGCTGCTCCGCGCGCACCTGTCGGCCGCGTCGTCCTACCGTCACCTGACACGCCACTGTCCGATCTGCCACCGGCTGCTGCGGCTGGCGATGGACTCGCCCGCCCCACAGCCCCCGACGGGCCGTCAAGAGGGCGTCGAGGGCGAGACCGCGTCGCCGGCGTGAAGTCCGCCGACCCCAACACCCTTGCCACACCGGCCTTCTGGAGCGCGGGCCTCCATTAACGCACCCGTGCCGCACCCAACAAGCACCGCGCGCTGTGACGGGTGTCACCGCATGAGTTTTTGAAACCGTGGCACTTACGGCTCCCCTACAACTGGTCAATTTAATATGTGCAATTGCACCACTCTCCCCAGTCTCCCCGCAGCCCCCGCACAGCCGTTCCGACACCCCTCCCCAGACTCCGACAAGGGCGCTCACAGAGGGCGGCACACGGCCCCTCACCAGGCACAGGACCGCACAAAAAAGAGATCGCGCTGGACCCGGCGGAGTCCAGCGCGATCCACGACGCACCCCTGTTGGGGCAGGAACGGCGTCGTGTGGAGCTGTGGTTCCGAGCGCCTCGGCAGGTTGGGGGACCTGCCGTTTTGCCCGGTTATTCAGTTGTTCAGGCCTCGCTGCGCTGCTGCGGGATGCCCGCGAGCAGGGCGCGGACCTCGGCCTCGCGGTAGCGGCGATGCCCGCCGAGCGTGCGGATCGACGTGAGCTTGCCGGCCTTCGCCCAGCGCGTGACCGTCTTCGGGTCGACGCGGAACATGGTGGCGACCTCAGCCGGGGTCAGCAGCGGCTCGGCATCAGGGGTGCGAGCGGTCATGAGCGGCCTCCTCGGGAGAACCGAACCTTCTCGGTTCTTTCCTCTAAATTCTGCACCTTGACCCGCGTTGCCCGGAATGAGAGACGCGAGTCGAGTCGGTTATAGGACGAACGGCTTGTCCTCGGCACTACAACTACACCATCTGTCCAGCCGCGTCGGCCAAACCGATGGAATTGCCCTCCCAGGTGTTCATCAGCGACGGAAGCCGATGGACCATGCCATAGCGGACAGTCACGCCACTGTGACGATCAGTCACAGGACGATCAGGCGTCACCAGACCCCCCAAAGCGTGCAAACCCAGGATTCCGCCCACAGTGCATCACAATGGGACGGAACGAGCCCTCCCCGGGCTCCTTGTCCTATTTTGGCATGAGGAGGGGGAACGGGCGCAAGAGTGATGTACGTGCGGTCCGTCACGCTTGACGCATACGCCCGGATCGGGACCTACGTCCCTTGTCGACAAAACATCAGCCCACACCGGGCGAGTGTCGGATCGGAAGACGAAACCTCACATCGGGCGGTACGTCAAACGTCAGTTCGCCGACCGGCGGTCCCGGACCGCGCGCCAACGCTCCACCAGCCGCCCGTACGCCGCCCCCGCCGCGGCCCCGTCGCCGTGCCGCAGCGCCTCGATGCCCTCGGCCACGTCCGCCGCGGAGTGGTCGTCCTCCAACTCACCGGCGGGCACGGCGTGCACGAGCCCTCCGTAGTCCAGCTCGACCAGGGAGCGCGGGTGGAACTCCTCCAGCCAGCGCCCCACGTCCACCAGGCCGTCGATGAGCGGCCCCTCGTCCACCGCCTCCTTGAGCGCCCGCAGCCCCCGCGCCACTCGCCGGCGGGCCTGCACCATCGGCGTCCGGTAGCGCAGCACCGGCGCGGCACCACCGTCCCCGTCGCCGCCCTTGTCGTACTCCCGCTCGGCGTCGGAGACCAGCACGAACCAGTTGATCGGCACCTGCCAGGTGGCGGTGCGGATCCAGGGGCGGGCGTCCGGGTTGCGCTCCAGCCACCGCTCGTAGTCCTGGGCGCTCTGGCGGCGTACGACCGGGGGCAGCAGGGCGTCCAGCACCGGCTCCGGGAAGTCCTCGGCCAGCTCGCCCAGGGCCTGCCAGCCGCGCAGCCGGGTCCGCCACGGGCAGACGCAGACCACGCCGTCCACCTCGGTCACGAAGGCGTCGGCGCTCTCGTGCACCGGCACCGCGACGGGCGGGGTGGGCAGCAGGTCGGCCAGGGAGCGGCGCAGCTCGTCCTGGTAGGAGGGCAGGTCGGTGCGGCGGGCGTAACGGGTCCAGTGGGCGCGCTCGTCGTCGGGGAACGCGGCCAGCGGCTCGTACACGCGCAGGTACGCCGCGTAGGGGACGATCACCGAGGACACCTTGGGCACGCCTGCTCCCTCCCCCGCGCACCGCCCCGAAAACCTGCCGGAACCGATCACAAACGCGCGGGAACCTCGGCAAATCGTCGCACGCCCGTACTCCGTGCGGAGGTGATCCTGAGCACTGTGCGGCGGGGGGACGCCTCCAGGCTCTAATCTCGTGCCACAGTCCCCGCCACCCCTTGGGGACAGGTCTCCACCCGCCGCAACTACACAGGAGTCACCACCGTGACCGACGTAACCGGCGCACCTGCTGATGTACTGCACACCCTGTTCCACTCGGACCAGGGGGGACATGAGCAAGTCGTGCTCTGCCAGGACCGCGCCAGCGGCCTCAAGGCCGTCATCGCCATCCACTCCACCGCCCTGGGCCCCGCGCTCGGCGGTACGCGCTTCTACCCGTACGCGAACGAGGCGGACGCCGTCGCCGACGCGCTGAACCTCGCGCGCGGGATGTCGTACAAGAACGCCATGGCCGGCCTCGAGCACGGCGGCGGCAAGGCCGTGATCATCGGCGACCCGGAGCAGATCAAGAGCGAGGAACTGCTGCTCGCCTACGGCCGGTTCGTCGCCTCGCTCGGCGGGCGCTACGTCACCGCCTGCGACGTCGGCACATACGTCGCCGACATGGACGTCGTGGCCCGCGAGTGCCGCTGGACGACCGGCCGCTCCCCCGAGAACGGCGGCGCCGGCGACTCATCCGTCCTGACCTCCTTCGGCGTCTACCAGGGCATGCGGGCCGCCGCCCAGCACCTGTGGGGCGATCCGACGCTGCGCGACCGCACCGTCGGCATCGCGGGCGTCGGCAAGGTCGGCCACCACCTGGTCGAGCACCTGCTCGCCGAGGGGGCGCACGTCGTCATCACCGACGTGCGCAAGGACGTGGTGCGCTCCATCACCGAGCGGCACCCGTCGGTGGTCGCCGTCGCCGACACGGACGCGCTGATCCGGGTGGAGAACCTGGACATCTACGCCCCGTGCGCGCTCGGCGGTGCGCTGAACGACGACACCGTGCCGGTCCTGACCGCCAAGGTGGTGTGCGGCGCCGCCAACAACCAGCTCGCCCACCCGGGTGTGGAGAAGGACCTCGCCGACCGCGGCATCCTCTACGCGCCGGACTACGTGGTGAACGCCGGCGGGGTCATCCAGGTCGCCGACGAGCTGCACGGCTTCGACTTCGACCGGTGCAAGGCGAAGGCAGCGAAGATCTACGACACCACGCTGGCCATATTCGCACGTGCGAAGGAAGACGGTATCCCGCCGGCCGCCGCGGCCGACCGGATCGCCGAGCAGCGGATGGCGGAGGCACGGACCCGTCGGTGACCGGGCGGTGACCGCGGGGCACCTCGACGGTGCTCCGCGCGGCCGGTATTCGAATGTATGAGCGGTACCCGCCGGGGAGCGGTTGGAGAGAACTCTCACTTATCCCGGCGGGTCGACCGTCGAAAGGTGGTTAAAATCGCCCTTGACCAGCGAGGACGGGGCGCCTCGACGGTCCTGGACGTGGTCACGTCCTGTGGGCGACGTACCGTATGGGCGTGGGCTCAGGTACCGTGGAAGCCCTACGGACCGGTCTCTCCACGGAGAGCCCGTTCCGGACCATGAACGCGTGTCAAGACTCTGGGGCCGTCGAGCCCCGTCGTTGAGGGGGTCGAGCCATGGGGCGCGGCCGGGCCAAGGCCAAGCAGACGAAGGTCGCCCGCCAGCTGAAGTACAACAGCGGTGGGACTGATCTCTCCCGCCTGGCCGAGGAGCTGGGCGCATCGCCGTCGAATGCACAACCGCCGAATGGCGAGCATTTCGAGGACGATGAGCAAGAGGATGACGTGTACGCGAAGTACGCCGACCTCTACGAGGACGACGACGAGGACGAGGACGGCCAGTCCCCGCAGCAACGTCGCGGCGCTTGACCTCGCACTGAACACCCGCCCGGTCGGTGACTCAGGTCACCGACCGGGTTCTGTGCTACCCGCGGGTACCGCAGCGGCTCAGGCGGCGTAGTCGCCGACGAGGGCCGCGCCGGTCCCGTGGTCGCCGCGGTCGGTGATCTCGCCGGCCACCCAGGCGTCCACGCCGCGGTCGGCCAGGGTCGCCAGTGCCACGTCCGTCGACTCCTCGGGCACGATCGCGATCATGCCCACACCCATGTTCAGGGTCTTCTCCAGCTCCAGGCGCTCGACCTTGCCCGTCGTACCGACGAGATCGAAGATCGCGCCCGGGGTCCAGGTGGAGCGGTCGACGGTCGCGTGCAGGCCGTCGGGGATCACACGGGCCAGGTTGGCGGCGAGGCCGCCGCCGGTGACGTGGCTGAAGGCGTGGACCTCGGTGGTGCGGGTGAGGGCCAGGCAGTCCAGGGAGTAGATCTTGGTGGGCTCCAGCAGCTCCTCGCCGAGGGTGCGGCCGAGGCCGTCCAGGTGGGCGTCGAGCGACAGGCCCGCCTCGTTCAGCAGGACGTGGCGGACGAGCGAGTACCCGTTCGAGTGAAGACCGGAGGCGGCCATGGCAACGACCGCGTCACCCTTGCGGATGCGGTCGGGGCCGAGCAGCCGGTCGGCCTCCACGACGCCCGTACCGGCGCCGGCGACGTCGAAGTCGTCCGCGCCGAGCAGGCCCGGGTGCTCGGCCGTCTCGCCGCCGACCAGGGCGCACCCGGCCAGGACACAGCCCTCGGCGATGCCCTTCACGATCGCGGCGACGCGCTCGGGGTGGACCTTGCCGACGCAGATGTAGTCGGTCATGAACAGCGGCTCGGCGCCGCAGACCACGATGTCGTCCATGACCATGGCGACCAGGTCGTGGCCGATGGTGTCGTAGACGCCCAGCTGCCGGGCGATGTCCACCTTGGTGCCGACGCCGTCGGTGGCGGAGGCGAGCAGGGGACGCTCGTAGTTCTTGAGGGCGGAGGCGTCGAAGAGGCCGGCGAAGCCGCCGAGGCCGCCGAGGACCTCGGGGCGCCGGGTCTTCTTCACCCATTCCTTCATGAGCTCGACGGCGCGGTCGCCCGCCTCGATGTCGACGCCCGCGGCTGCGTAGCTGGCACCAGTTGTGTCAGACATGACGATGAGAACCTTTGTGTCGTACGGCAGGTGGTGCGGGCGGCGCTACGGGCGACGGATGGCGTCGGCGGCGGCCGTCGCGGCGGGCCCGGCGGCCAGCTCGGTCTCCAGGAGCTGCTTGCCGAGCAGCTCGGGGTCGGGGAGCTCCATCGGGTACTCGCCGTCGAAGCAGGCGCGGCACAGGTTCGGCTTGGCGATGGTGGTCGCCTCGATCATGCCGTCGATGGAGATGTACGCCAGGGAGTCG
Source organism: Streptomyces sp. CB02414 (assembly GCF_001905385.1). Lineage (GTDB taxonomy): Bacteria > Actinomycetota > Actinomycetes > Streptomycetales > Streptomycetaceae > Streptomyces. The sequence continues at coordinate 42,417 of NZ_LIPF01000003.1, forward strand.
GCGCCGAGCGAGGTGCCGATCTCGTCGATGCTCATGCCGTTGGCGATGAGCTCGGCGCGGGTGGCGAAGTCGATGCCGAAGAAGCAGGGCCACTTCACCGGCGGGGAGGAGATCCGGATGTGGACCTCGGCGGCGCCGGCCTCGCGGAGCATGCGGACCAGGGCCCGCTGGGTGTTGCCGCGGACGATGGAGTCGTCGACGACGACCAGCCGCTTGCCCTTGATGACTTCCTTCAGGGGGTTCAGCTTCAGGCGGATGCCGAGCTGGCGGATGGTCTGCGAGGGCTGGATGAAGGTGCGGCCGACGTAGGCGTTCTTCACCAGGCCGTTGCCGAAGGGGATGCCGGAGGCCTCGGCGTACCCGATCGCGGCGGGCGTGCCGGACTCCGGGGTCGCTATGACCAGGTCGGCCTCGGCGGGGGCCTCCTTGGCCAGCTTGCGGCCCATCTCGACGCGCGAGAGGTACACGTTCCGCCCGGCGATGTCGGTGTCGGGGCGGGCCAGGTACACGTACTCGAAGACACAGCCCTTGGGCTTCGCTTCCGCGAATCGCGAAGTGCGCAGGCCGTTCTCGTCGATGGCGACGAACTCGCCCGGCTCGATCTCGCGGACGTACGCGGCACCGCAGATGTCCAGGGCGGCGGACTCGGAGGCGACCACCCAGCCGCGCTCCAGCCGGCCGAGGACCAGCGGGCGGATGCCCTGCGGGTCGCGGGCGGCGTAGAGGGTGTGCTCGTCCATGAAGACGAGGGAGAAGGCGCCCATGACCTGGGGAAGCACCCGGTGGGCGGCCTCCTCGATGGTCAGCGGCTTGCCGTCGTCGTCGACCTGGGCCGCGAGCAGCGCGGTCAGCAGGTCGGTGTCGTTGGTCGCCGCGACCCGCGTGGAGCGGCCGTCCTGCTTGGGCAGGTCGGCGACCAGCTCGGCGAGCTGGGCGGTGTTGACGAGGTTGCCGTTGTGCCCGAGCGCGATGGAGCCCTGCGCGGTGGCGCGGAACGTCGGCTGGGCGTTCTCCCACACGGAGGCGCCGGTGGTCGAGTAGCGGGCGTGACCGACCGCGATGTGACCCTGGAGCGAACCGAGCGAGGTCTCGTCGAAGACCTGGGACACCAGGCCCATGTCCTTGAAGACGAGGATCTGGGAGCCGTTGCTGACCGCGATTCCCGCGGATTCCTGACCCCGATGCTGGAGGGCGTAGAGCCCGAAGTACGTGAGCTTTGCGACCTCTTCACCCGGAGCCCAGACACCGAAGACGCCGCAAGCGTCCTGGGGGCCCTTCTCGCCGGGAAGCAGATCGTGATTGAGTCGACCGTCACCACGTGGCACGCCTCCGAGTGTAGGCGAGGTCGACCACTGGTCCGAATTGGGGACAACGGCTCACGAGTGGATCACTGATCGGCCCAGGCCTCGAGACTCTTTCCGTCTTCCCTGGTCAGCGTCAGGCTTCCATGATCGATGCGGTATTCGACCCGGCCCTCGAAGAAGCCCAGGATCCGCTTCTCGGCGTCCATGAGTGAGCCTTCGCACATCATTCGGGTCGTCGCCGGGGCGCCCAGGGTGATCCGGCCGTCGCCGACCGTGGCCTTCGCGTTGACGTGGTTGCAGGGGAGGCGGCCCGCGACGGTCTGCGCGTCCTTGTCGAAGGTGAGGTGGGCGCTGCCCTGCCGGCCGGGGACCGAGAAGGCCCACTTCGTGCCGTACAGGGAGGCGTCCTTCGGTTTGCTGAGGCGGACGGTGTCGCCGTCGGCGGTGGTGAGGGTCAGGCGGTCGCCCTCGGTCTCGGCGGTGAGGTCGGCGGCGAGGGCCCGTCCCAGGCTCTTCTCGAAGTCCGGGGGCGTGTCCGTGCAGCCCTTCTCGGTGAACATGGCGTCGCGGAGCCGGACGCGCTCGCCGTCGACGTCGGCGCGGGCGCTGAAGGTGTTGCAGCCGGTGCTGCCGGACGCCTCACCGCCGTCGTCCATACGGACCCGCGCGGAGTCGGGGGCCTTGTGGGTGGCGCCGTCCACGGTGACGGAGTCGATGCTCCACTGGACGCCGGTGACGGATGTGCCGGCGCCGACGGAGCCGCTGCCGCCGTCGGCCTTCTCGGTGCCGCAGGCCGCGGCGAGCGGCACGAGCACGGCGACGGCGGCCACGGTCAGGGGCTTGGTGCGCCCGGTCAGGGAAACGCTGCGCTGCTGCTTCTGCCTGTACATGCCGATTCGACGGAGGCGCGGAGGATCTGGTTCCCCTCTTCCGCTCACCTGAGCAAGGGCAGCAGGCCTCCCAGGTCGGCCCGCTCCCCGCTCGCGCTCACCTTCGCGTCGGCCACGGCGTCCTTCCAGGCCAGCCGCCCGGCCGCCAGCCGCACCCAGGTCAGCGGGTCGGTCTCGACGACGTTCGGCGGGGTGCCCCGGGTGTGCCGCGGACCCTCCACGCACTGCACGACGGCGTACGGCGGGACGCGCACCTCGGTCGAGCCGCCGGGCGCCTTCACGGCGAGCGCGTCCGCGAGCAGCCGGGTCGCGGCGGCCAGCGCCTGCCGGTCGTACGCGATGTCGAGGCCGGGCACGGCGGCGTTCAGGTCGTCGGTGTGGACGACCAGCTCGACGGTGCGGGTGACCACGTAGTCGGCCAGCGGGAGGGCGCCGGCGCTGGTGGGCAGCAGCCGGGTGCCGGGGTGGGTGTCGAGGCGGTCGGTGAAGCGGCGCTCGACGTCGGCGAGGTGGGCGTCGAGGTCGGGGTGCTCGGCCGCGAGGCGCCGGGCGGTGGCGGCGATGGCGTCCGCGTCGGCGGCGATCGCGAACGGCCAGTCGAGCAGCCGCCCGTCCTGCCGCGCGGGCTCGGGCTCCCCGAGCAGCCGGTCCACGGCCGTCAGCGCCATCCCGGCGTGCGCCACCAGCTCCCGCACGGTCCAGTCGCCGAGCCGGGTCGGCAGGGCCAGCTGTTCGGGGGTGAGGGCGCGGACGGCCGCCCGTACGTTGCCGAACTGGGCCAGCACGGCGGTGCGGGTGCGGGCGGGGTCGTAGGCGCGGGCACGCTTCTTGGCTGCGGGCATGCGGGGAGCTTATGCGGGGGTGCGGGCGCACAGTCACCCGTACGTGTGTCCGGGAGCGAAAACCGCACGCGAAGCGCCGGGCCCCCGAAACACTGGTCCGCGCCTGGAAGGAGGTGCAGCATGACGGCTATGGCCGAGCACACGTCTCAGATGACGGTGGACGAGTTCGAAACGATCGCGTCCGCCGCTCCCGAGACCGTCACGTTGGAGTTCATCGACGGACGGATCGAGGTCAAGCCGGTGACGGACGGGGACCACAACAGCATCGTGTCCTGGCTGGCCAAGCGCTGTATGCAGGCCAGGCCCGATTTGGATCTGTACGGCACGCAAGGCCTTCGGATCGACGCGTACGGGCAGAGCAGGGCACGGCCGGACGCCGTGCTCGCGCCCGAGGCCCACTTCGCGGGGCACGGTGAGTGGGCCGACCCTGCCGGAGCGCTCATGGTCGTCGAGGTCACCTCGTACGACTCGGACACGGACCGACGGGACCGGCACGAGAAGCCGGCCGCGTACGGGCAGGCCGGTATCCCCGTGTACCTCTTGATCGACCCGGAAGCCTGCACCCTCTCGGTGCACAGTCACCCGGACCGGCAGGTCGGTGGCTACCGCCACGTCCGAGTCGCCAAGTTCGGCGAGACGGTGATCCTCCCCGACCCGGTCGGCATCCAACTCGACACCGAGGTCCTCAAGACCTACGTGCGATGAGACGACGAGGTCCCGCCCGGAAGCGGACGGGACCTCGGCCGTGCGGAACTGCTACGCGAGCAGCGCCGGGATCGTCCCCTCGTGCGCCGTGCGCAGCTGATCCAGGGGCAGCGTGAACTCGCCCTGGACCTCCACCGCGTCCCCGTCCACCACGCCGATGCGGGTGGCCGGCAGGCCCCGCGCACCGCACATGTCGTTGAAGCGGACCTCCTCCGAGCGCGGGACGGCGACGACCGCGCGGCCCGCCGACTCCGAGAAGAGGAAGGTGAAGGCGTCCAGCCCGTCCGGTACGACCAGCCGCGCGCCCTTGCCGCCGAGCAGCGCCGACTCGACGACCGCCTGGACCAGGCCGCCGTCGGACAGGTCGTGCGCGGAGTCGATCATGCCGTCGCGGGAGGCGGAGATCAGGATCTCGCCGAGGAGGCGTTCGCGCTCCAGGTCGACCTTCGGGGGCAGACCGCCGAGGTGGTCGTGGACGACCTGGGACCAGGCCGAGCCGCCGAACTCCTCACGCGTGTCGCCGAGGAGGTACAGCAGCTGGCCCTCCTCCTGGAAGGCCACCGGCGTGCGGCGGGCCACGTCGTCGATGACGCCGAGGACCGCGACCACCGGGGTGGGGTGGATGGCGGCCTCGCCGGTCTGGTTGTAGAGCGAGACGTTGCCGCCCGTGACCGGGGTGCCGAGCTGCTGGCAGCCGTCGGCCAGGCCGCGCACGGCCTCCGCGAACTGCCACATCACCGCCGGGTCCTCCGGCGAGCCGAAGTTCAGGCAGTCGGAGACCGCGAGGGGCTTGGCACCGGTCGTCGCCACGTTGCGGTACGCCTCCGCCAAGGCCAGCTGCGCGCCCGTGTACGGGTCGAGCTTGGCGTAGCGGCCGTTGCCGTCGGTGGCGATGGCGACGCCGAGGCCGCTCTCCTCGTCCACGCGGATCATGCCCGAGTCCTCGGGCTGGGCGAGGACGGTGTTGCCCTGCACGAAGTGGTCGTACTGCTGGGTGATCCACTGCTTGGACGCCTGGTTGGGCGAGCCGACCAGCTTCAGGACCTGGTCCTTCAGCTCGTCGGACGTCTGCGGGCGCGGCAGCTTGTTCGCGTCGTCCGCCTGGAGCTCGTCCTGCCAGGACGGGCGGGCGTAGGGGCGCTCGTAGACCGGGCCCTCGTGCGCGACCGTGCGCGGGTCCACGTCGACGATCTTGCCGCCGTGCCAGTAGATCTCCAGCCGGTCGCCGTCGGTCACCTCACCGATGACGGTGGCGATGACGTCCCACTTCTCGCAGATCTCCAGGAAGCGGTCGACCTTGCCGGGCTCGACGACCGCGCACATGCGTTCCTGCGACTCGCTCATGAGGATTTCCTCGGGCGAGAGGGTCGAGTCGCGCAGCGGGACGTCGTCCAGGGTGACGCGCATGCCGCCGGAGCCGTTCGACGCCAGCTCGGACGTGGCGCAGGACAGGCCCGCCGCGCCCAGGTCCTGGATGCCGACGACCAGCTTCTCCTTGAACGCCTCCAGGGTGCACTCGATGAGGAGCTTCTCCTGGAAGGGGTCGCCGACCTGGACGGCGGGGCGCTTGGAGGGCTTCGCGTCGTCGAAGGTCTCGGAGGCCAGGATCGACGCGCCGCCGATGCCGTCGCCGCCCGTGCGGGCCCCGTACAGGATGACCTTGTTGCCCGCGCCGGACGCCTTGGCGAGGTGGATGTCCTCGTGCCGCATGACGCCGATGGCACCGGCGTTGACCAGCGGGTTGCCCTGGTAGCAGGCGTCGAAGACGACCTCGCCGCCGATGTTGGGCAGGCCCAGGCAGTTGCCGTAGCCGCCGATGCCGGCGACGACGCCCGGGAGGACGCGCTTGGTGTCGGGGTGGTCCGCGGCGCCGAAGCGCAGGGGGTCCACGACCGCGACCGGACGCGCGCCCATCGCGATGATGTCGCGGACGATGCCGCCGACACCCGTGGCCGCGCCCTGGTAGGGCTCCACGTAGGAGGGGTGGTTGTGCGACTCGACCTTGAAGGTGACCGCGTAGCCCTGGCCGACGTCGACGACACCGGCGTTCTCGCCGATGCCGACGAGCATCGCGTCGGACTCGGGGGCCTTCTCGCCGAACTGGCGCAGGTGGACCTTGCTGCTCTTGTACGAGCAGTGCTCGGACCACATCACCGAGTACATGGCCAGCTCCGCGCCGGTGGGGCGGCGGCCGAGGATCTCCACGACCCTCTCGTACTCGTCCTTCTTCAGGCCCAGCTCGGCCCAGGGCAGCTCGACGTCGGGGGTCTCGGCCGCGTGCTCGACCGTGTCCAGAGGCGTCCGGCTCATGCGTTGACCAGCTTCTTGAGGATCGAGGTGAAGAACGGGAGGCCGTCGGTGCGGCCGGTGCCGATCAGCGGCTCGACGGCGTGCTCGGGGTGCGGCATGAGGCCGACGACGTTCCCGGCGGCGTTGGTGATGCCGGCGATGTCGTTGAGCGAGCCGTTGGGGTTCATGTCCAGGTACCGGAAGGCGACGCGCCCTTCGGCCTCCAGCTCGTCCAGCGTCCGCTGGTCGGCGACGTACCGGCCGTCCATGTTCTTCAGCGGGATGTGGATCTCCTGGCCGGCGGTGTAGTCGCTGGTCCAGGCGGTGCCCGCGTTCTCCACCCGCAGCTTCTGGTCGCGGCAGATGAAGTGCAGGTGGTCGTTGCCCAGCATGCCGCCGGGGAGCAGGTGCGCCTCGGTGAGGATCTGGAAGCCGTTGCAGATGCCGAGGACCGGAAGCCCGGCCCTGGCCTGGTCGATGACGGTGTCCATCACCGGCGAGAAGCGCGCGATGGCGCCGGCGCGCAGATAGTCGCCGTACGAGAAACCACCGCAGAGCACCACGGCGTCGACCTGCTTGAGGTCCTTGTCCTTGTGCCAGAGGGCGACGGGTTCCGCGCCGGCGACGCGGATCGCGCGCTGCGTGTCGCGGTCGTCGAGAGAGCCGGGGAAAGTGACGACGCCAATACGAGCGGTCACTTCGCGGCCTCCGCGACTACGTCCTCGGACTCGACCTTGACGGTGAAGTCCTCGATCACGGTGTTGGCGAGGAAGGATTCCGCAAGATCATGGATGCGGGCGAGGGCGGCGTCGTCGACCGGCCCGTCCACTTCCAGTTCGAATCGCTTTCCCTGACGGACGTCCGAGATCCCTTCGAAACCCAGTCGCGGCAGTGCGCGCTGCACCGCCTGGCCCTGGGGGTCGAGGATCTCCGGCTTGAGCATGACGTCGACTACGACGCGTGCCACTGGCACTCCCGGTGTGTGGTGCTGAGCAGGTTCCTTCAGACTACCCGTACAAAATTTCTACGCGCGTAGCCTTGGAGGAAAGTACGTGACCCCAGTCACGATCGGGTATCGGAACGGGGCCGCCACGAAAAGCTTCGGGAAAGATCCCGGATCAACCTCCGCCATCTATTGCGCACAGACACGCTGAGAGATTTAGTCGGGCTTCCCATTGCAATGCCGGGCACTGTACAAATGAAATGTCATTAGCCGATACTTTGCCCAATTACAGGCGAACAGTCGGCATCATCGCGGCGTCTTGGCACGTTCGGGCACGTCATCGCGGAGATGCCGCACGAAGGGACCGATATTCGTGGCGCAGCGTGTCGTGGTCACTCTCTTTGACGACATCGACGGCTCGGAAGCGGCGGAGACGATCGCCTTCGGAGTCGACGGCCGGATGTACGAGATCGACCTGAACGAAGCGAATGCCCGGAAACTGCGGACGGCCCTCGAGCCGTACGTGTCGGCCGGCCGCAAGCGGTCCCGGTCCGGCAAGGCGTACCGGCAGACGGAGGTCGCCCCCGACCCGGCGGCGGTCCGCGCGTGGGCGCAGGCGAACAAGATGGACGTGCCCGCGCGGGGCCGGATCCCGAAGCGGGTGTACGAGGCGTTCGCCGCGGCGCAGTGAGCCGCGACGCAGTGAGCCGCCCCCGGCCAGGAGGGGCCGACGGGCGCTCAGCCGCCCCTCGCGTCAACCGACTTGCGCGGCACCCCGGGTGATCAGCTAAAGTCTGGAGCACGCCGAGGGGCGAGGCCGAAAGGCCCAGCTCACGGAACATGCGGGTGTAGTTCAGTAGTAGAACATCCCCCTTCCAGGGGGAAGGCGCAGTGTGCAATTCCTGTCACCCGCTCTGCATCGCCGTACCGGCCACTCGATTGGATCAGGTAGGCTGGTGCTCGCACCGATCGGTGAAGGCCGGTCGGGGGCAATGCGGACGTAGCTCAGTTGGTAGAGCGCAACCTTGCCAAGGTTGAGGTCGCGAGTTCGAGCCTCGTCGTCCGCTCGGGAATCAGACCCCGGTCCTCTGTGGACCGGGGTCTTCTCGTGTGTCCGGTACGACTCCCGCGAGCGGCCTCCGTCTGACATTTGTCATGCCCGGTGGTGACGGCCCGCACTGTTCCGAGCCCCGGCGCCCCGGGATGCTTGAGGCATGCAATCAAACGGACACGAACACGTGATTGAGGTCACCGACCTGCGGCGTGTGTACGGGGGCGGGTTCGAGGCCGTACGGGGGATCGACTTCTCCGTGCGCCGCGGTGAGGTCTTCGCACTGCTCGGCACCAACGGCGCCGGCAAGACGTCCACGGTCGAACTGCTGGAGGGCCTCGCCGCTCCGGCCGGCGGGCGGGTGCGTGTCCTCGGGCACGACCCGTACACCGAGCGGGCCGCCGTACGCCCCCGCACCGGGGTCATGCTCCAGGAGGGCGGCTTCCCGTCCGAGCTGACCGTCACGGAGACCGCGCGGATGTGGGCGGGGTGCGTGAGCGGGGCCCGTCCGCCGGCCGAAGTGCTTTCCCTGGTCGGACTGGAGTCGAAGGCCAACGTCCGCGTGAAGCAGCTCTCCGGGGGCCAGCGGCGCCGCCTGGATCTGGCGCTCGCGCTGCTCGGCGACCCCGAGGTGCTCTTCCTCGACGAGCCCAGCACCGGACTGGACGCCGAAGGCCGCCGGGCGACCTGGGAGTTGGTGAGCGCGCTGCGCGACGCCGGTACGACGGTACTGCTGACCACGCACTACCTGGAGGAGGCCGAGAACCTCGCCGACCGGCTCGCGATCATGCACGAGGGCCGGATCGCCGCCACCGGCACCCCGGCGGAGGTGACCGCCTCGCAGCCGTCCCGGATCACCTTCGAACTGCCCGACGGCTACTTCGTGGGCGACCTGCCGCCGCTCGGCGAGCTGGGCGTGAGCGACCACGAGGTGGACGGCCGGCTGATCCGGCTCCGCACCCGCGAGCTCCAGCGCGCGGCCACCGGGCTGCTGACCTGGGCCGAACGGACCGGCGTCGAGCTGCGCCGCCTGGACGTGCGGTCCGCGTCCCTGGAGGAGGCGTTCCTCAGGATCGCGAAGGAGGCCTCCGGGACGGACGCCTCCGCGCGGAGCGCTTCCGCGCAGGCCTCCGACGCCACGACGAAGAAGGAGTACGCGGCATGAGCGCCACGGAGACCAAGGCCCCCGGGGCGCGCGCCGCCAAGGGCCCGGCCACCACGCCGATCAGCCGGATGACGGCGCTCGCCCGTGCCGAAATGACCCTGATGGGACGGAACAAGGGCACCGTCTTCGCTTCGCTGTTCGTGCCGCTGGTGCTGCCGCTCAGCGTGCACTCGGCGTCCCAGGAGATGGACCTCGCCGAGGCCGGGCTGACCCCCGGCATGCTGGTGCTGCCCGCCGCGGTCGGCTTCTCCCTGCTGTTCGCCGTCTACTCCTCCCTCGTCGGCGTCTTCGTCGTCCGGCGCGAGGAGCTCGTCCTCAAGCGGCTGCGCACCGGCGAACTGCGGGACGTCGAGATCCTCAGCGGCTCCGCGATGCCGGCCGTGCTCGCCGGACTCGTGCAGAGCCTGCTGCTCGCCGTGGGCTGTGCCGTCCTGCTGGACCTGTCCGCGCCGTCCGCGCCCCACCTCGCCGTCCTCGGCCTGCTGCTGGGCCTCGTGATGTGCGCCGCGCTCGCCGCCGTCACCGCGAGTTTCACCCGCACCGGCGAGAGCGCGCAGGTCACACCGCTGCCGTTCACGTTCGTCTCGATGATCGGCTCCGGCATGTTCGTGCCGCTGGACCTCTTCCCCGACCAGGTGGCCTCCGTCTGCGAGCTGCTGCCGCTGACGCCCGTCGTCACCCTGGTCCGCGGCGGCTGGGCGGGTGACCTCTCGGCCTACGAGGCGCTGGGCGCCGTGGCGACGGCGGTGGCCTGGACCGTGGTCGCGGTGTTTGCTGTACGGCGGCGGTTCCGGTGGGAGCCGCGGCACTGACGAGCGGGGCGAACGGGATGAGCGAGGGCATGCGCAGGCCGAGGCGCTGGTGGGGGCGGAAGAGCACGCCGGCGAAGGTGGAGACGTACACGCGGTGGTCGTTCCACTTCTTCGGGCTCGCGGAGATAGCCGCCGCAGGGGTGTCCGCGTTCAGTCAGGTCGACGCGCGGCTCGCGGCCGTGCTCCTCCTGGCGGTCACCGCGCACGCCGTCGTCCTCATGGTGGTCGCGTCCCGGACCCTGGACTGGGAGCTCGGCCTGCGGAAGAAGCCCGTGCGGCTGCTGTGGATCCTCGCCGTCCTCACCCTGGTGATCGCCGCCGCCGCGCTCACCTTCGCCAAGCGCGGGCCGGACAACGACGCCGCCGCCGCGGCGGCGGGTGGCGTCTTCGGGTGTGTCGTGACCATCGGGTCCGGTGTCCTCGCCCTCGGGGTGCGCAGCCACCGGCACACGGCCGCGCTCGTCCTCGGTGTCGCGGCCGGAGCCGGAGCCCTGTCGCTCGTGCTGGGCGTTCCGGGCACCGCCGCGCTGTTCACCGCGGGCGTGGTGCTCGTGGGCGGCGGCTTCATCTCCTTCACCTGCGTGTTCTCCGTGTGGCTGCTCAACGCGGTCTACCAGCTGGACGAGGCGCGGGAGACCCGCACCCGGCTCGCCGTCGCCGAGGAACGGCTGCGGTTCGGCCGGGACCTGCACGACGTGATGGGACGGAACCTGGCGGTGATCGCCCTCAAGAGCGAACTGGCCGTCCAGCTGTCCCGGCGCGGCCGGCCCGAGGCCGTGGAGCAGATGATCGAGGTGCAGCGCATCGCCCAGGAGTCCCAGCGGGAGGTCCGGGACGTCGTGCGCGGCTACCGGGAGGCCGCCCTGGAGGTCGAGCTGGCCGGTGCCCGGGGCGTGCTCTCGGCGGCCGGCATCGACTCGGAGGTCACCGGCGAGACGGCCGGGCTGCCCGCGGAAGTGCAGTCGGCGCTCGGCTGGGTGGTGCGGGAGGCGACGACCAATGTGCTGCGGCACGGGAACGCGCAGAAGTGTGCCGTGGCGGTACGAGTTTCGGAGGGACGTGCGGTGCTGACGGTGGAGAACGACGGCGTGGCGGAGGTGACCGAGGCCGGCGGCGCCGCGCGGCCGGGCGGCTCCGGGCTCGCGGGACTGCGGGAGCGGCTGGCCGCCGTGGACGGCACGCTGGAGGCCGGGAGCGTCGGCAAGGGCGTGTTCCGGCTCACCGCCGAGGTGCCGCTGCCGCCGGCTGCCGGGGCGGCCGTGCTGGAGGCCGCGTCGTGACGACTCCCGTACGGGTACTGCTCGCGGACGACGAGCACCTCATCCGCGGGGCGCTGGCCGCCCTGCTCTCGCTGGAGGAGGACCTCACCGTGGTCGCCGAGGCGGCCACCGGGCCGGAGGCGCTGGCGATGGCGCGGGCCCACGAACCGGACGTCGCCGTGCTCGATCTCCAGATGCCCGGCGCGGACGGTGTGAAGGTCGCCACATCCCTGCGGGCCGAGCTGCCCGCCTGCCGGGTGCTGATCGTGACCAGTCACGGGCGGCCCGGCCATCTGAAGCGGGCGCTCGCGGCGGGGGTGCGCGGCTTCGTGCCCAAGACGGTCAGCGCCCAGCGGCTCGCCGAGCTGATCCGCACCGTGCACGCCGGAAACCGTTACGTCGACCCCGAGTTGGCGGCCGACGCGATCTCCGCCGGGGACTCGCCGCTGACCGCGCGGGAGGCCGAGGTGCTGGAGCACGCCGCCGACGGGGCGCCCGTCGCGGAGATCGCCGAGCGGGCCGCGCTCGCCGAGGGGACCGTGCGGAACTACCTGTCGTCGGCCGCGAGCAAACTCGGCGCGGAGAACCGGCACGCGGCGGTGCGGCTCGCGAGGGAGCGGGGTTGGGTATAGTGGCTGTCGCGCCACGGAGAAATCCACGGCGCGGAGTGCGAACGTAGCTCAGTTGGTAGAGCGCAACCTTGCCAAGGTTGAGGTCGCGAGTTCGAACCTCGTCGTTCGCTCCACATGAGGAAGCCCCCGGTCCCGGCCGGGGGCTTCTTCGTGCCTGCGGTCCGTCCTACGACCAGCCGAGGCCGGTCAGACGCTCGTAGGCCTCCACGTACTTGGCGCGGGTCGCGTCCACGACCTGCCGGGGCAGCGGCGGCGGGGGCTGCTCGCTCTTCCGGTCCCAGCCGGACTCCGCCGAGGTCAGCCAGTCCCGGACGAACTGCTTGTCGTACGACGGCTGCGCGCGGCCCGGCTGCCACTGGTCGGCCGGCCAGAAGCGGGAGGAGTCCGGGGTGAGCACCTCGTCGGCGAGGATCAGGTCGTCGCCGTCGAGGCCGAACTCGAACTTGGTGTCGGCCAGCACGATGCCACGTTCGCGGGCGACGTCCCGGGCGCGGGAGTAGACGGCGAGGGTGGCCTGGCGGAGGCGGGCCGCGGTGTCCGCGCCGACCTGGCGGGCCACCTCCTCGTAGGAGACGTTCTCGTCGTGCTCGCCGACCTCGGCCTTGGTGGCCGGGGTGAAGATCGGGGCGGGCAGCTCCGAGCCGTCGACGAGGCCCTCGGGGAGGGCGAGGCCGCAGACGGTACGGGTCTCGTCGTACTCGGCCAGCCCGGAGCCGGTGAGGTAGCCGCGGGCCACGCACTCCACGGGGACCATCCGCAGGGACTTGCAGACCAGGGCGCGGCCCTCCCAGTCGGCGGGGGCGCCCGGGGGGAGCTCGGTGCTCAGGACGTGGTTCGGGGCCAGGTCGGCGAGCTGCTCGAACCACCACAGGGAGAGCTGGGTGAGGACCCGGCCCTTGTCGGGGATCTCGGTCGGCAGCACCCAGTCGTAGGCGGAGATGCGGTCGCTGGCGACCATCACGAGGTCGCCCGCCTCGTTCCGGTACAGCTCGCGCACCTTGCCGGTGTGCAGATGCACCAGACCCGGAACCTGGAGCGGCTCGGGCTTTTCGACGAATCCGGACACGGTTCCTCCCCGTGGTTCTGTCCAATGCTCCGATTGTCCCGTACGTCGTGGGGAGGGGGGACGGTGGGGCGGTGGGGGGGGTGCCTGGGTCAGTCCCGTTTGCAGATGCGGTCCAGGAGGTTGGCGGTGGCCCGCTGGACGCGCGGGTCGACGTGGCCCGGGCGGTCCAGGGCCGGGGACCAGGCGAACGTCCCGGACGCGAAGACCCAGGCGCCCGACGGTGCCCGGTACAGCGACGTCTCCTGGTGGCGGCGGGCGCCGTCCGCGTCGGTGTAGGGGCTGTGCGCCAGCAGGACCCGCTCGTCGTGCTCGGGGAGCGGGGCGCGCGGGAAGTAGCGGTCGGCCTCGCCGGCGACCATGTCCTGGATCTCGTCGCCCTCGTGGGCGCCGGTCGCCTCCCACAGCCAGTGGCCGGCGTTGCGGACGATCATCGGGTGGGGTTCGGGGACGCGGCCGGCGTACTGGATGCCGAGGAGCTGCTGCTCGGGACGGTCGACCTCCCGCCACAGCACCGGCTTGCCCGGCCCCTTGCGCTTGCGGCAGGTCAGCAGGCGGTCGGGGGCGCCGGACGGGGACGGGCCGAGCTCCACCTGCCAGTACATGGTGTTGGCGGAGAGGAAGACCAGGGAGGTGCCGTGCTCGCGGGCGAGCTCCGTGGTGCGGCGCATCGGGACGGACCAGTACTCGTCGTGCCCGGGGAAGACCAGGCCCCGGTAGCGGGTGGGGTCGATGCGGCCGGAGTGCAGGTCGCGGGCGTCGGCGTAGGCGAGGTCGTAGCCGTAGCGCTCGGCGAAGCGGATGAAATCGTAGGCGTGGCCGACGTGCAGGGGGAGGCCGGCGCCCGCGTACGGGCGGTCGAAGGAGACGGTCGTCGCGGCGTCCGCCTCGCCCAGCAGACGGCCCTGCTCGTCCCAGGCGTGGTAGAGGCTGGCGCCGGTGCGGCCGTCCTCCGGGTAGAGGTTGTACGCCTGCCAGGTGATGTCCGGCAGCAGGAGCAGCAGGTCGGCGGGGTGGCTGTCGCGGACCGTGAAGGGCACGTGGGAACGGTGGCCGTCGGCGGTGGTCAGGACGGCGACGTACGCGCCGATGTTCCAGTACGACGGGATCTGCAACCGCCAGGACAGCCACCAGTGGTGGCAGGAGACCGTGCGGTCGGCGGTGAGCGGCGGGGGCTGGACGATGCCGGACAGGCGGGGGCTGGTGGTGATCTTGGCGGCGCCGTCACCGCCGTAGTGGCCGATGCGGTAGACGTCGACGCTGAACTCCTGCGGCGGGTCGACGGTGATGTGGAAGTCGATGGCCTCGCCGGGGGCGGCGGCTCCGGTGGCGGTGAAGCCCTTGATCTGGCGGCGGACGTCGTCGGCGGCGCGCGGGCCGCCGCCGTCGGTGCGGCGTTCGCGGGACCTCGTGCCGGGCGAGCCCGGTGTGCCGCCCTGGTCCGGTGCGGCGTCCGGCTCCGCGTACCAGGGGACGACCTGGCCGGTGTCGCCGAAGTACGTCTCGCCGCCGCGCAGCCAGGGGACGGGCCCCTGTCCGAAGGGATCCGTGACGGCGTGCGCGAGTGCGCCGGACTCCCAGCGGCGGATCTGCTCGGGCCCCATGGGACAGTCCCCTCCCTCGTGCCCCCGTGGTCGTGCGTATGACGAACGCCTTTGCCATGTGCGCGATCGGTCCCAGCACATCACATTTCGCGCGCGCGCTGTCACTGTTCGTCGCGAAGTGGCCGAAAGTGGAATTCAGAAGTCCGCTTCGAGTGGGGCGGGGTGACGTCGAAGCGGGTCGGGTCCTGGGCCCGCGCCCGGGCGCGGGCCTGGGGAGTCCGGGTCAGACGAGGCGTACCGGCTTCTCGGGGCGCACGCCGAGCTCGGCCAGCCAGGTACGCAGCGGGTCCGGGTCGCCGGTCTCCACGAGGCTGCGGACGTGGGAGGCCAGGTCGGCGACTCGCGCGCCGTCGACCAGGAGGGACGGTCCGTCGAGCCAGTCGAGGCCGGGGGCCGCGCCGGCGGTGTCCATCGCCGCGCAGCACACCATCGCCGTGATGTGGGCGGTGAGGATCTCGCGACCGGTGCGCGGCGGCTGCAGGGGGAGGAGAGGGAGCGCGCGGTCGTCCCAGAGGGCGGTGTCCGGGGCAACCGGTCCGGCGTCCGCCCCGGGGTGAGCGGCCGGGGCCGGGGCTCCGGAGGGCTGTGCCCGTGCTTCCTCGCGGGCCAGCTCGGCACTGAGCCCGGCGGCGAGGGCGGCACCGCGGGAGGTCGTGCCGGCGAGGTCGTCATCGTCGTCGGGGGTGAAGGCGGTGCTGGTGTCGGTGTCGGTGCCTGTGACGGCGGCGGCCTCGGTCGCCGGGTCACCCGCAAGCGCGGGGCCGTCCGGGGGCGTGGTCGTGAGGTGGTCCAGGACGCGGGACAGGGTCGGGCCGTCCGTGCCCGGTGCGGCCCCCTCGGCGGCGCGGCGGACACCCAGGGCGTCGAGGACGCGGTGGAGGCGGGCCGCGTCCGTGCGCCAGGTCCGGTCGACGACCTCCTCGGGATACTCCTCCCACCCGACCGGCGCCCAGTCCGGGCCGGTCTCGGCGGGCCCCCCGTGGAAGAGGCGCGCGGCCAGGAGCGAGACCGCCTCGTCCATCGTCCCGGGCTCCTCCAGCAGGTCGCAGGCGGGACGCTCACCCAGGCGGGAGGCGAAACCCTCGGCCAGCCGGTCGCGGCGGGACAGCTCCGTGAGCGCGGCGACGACGCCCACGTCCAGCCGGGAGGGCCAGCGGCCCATCCGCCAGGCGGGCAGCGCCACCCGGGTCAGCAGCCGGTCCCAGCCCGCGTAGGCGAGCCCGACCTGCTCCTGCGCGACGATCCGCAGACCGTAGTCCACAGCCTGTGCACGCTCCGCGGCGGCCGCGGCGACCCCGCGCTCCATCTCGGCCGCGTGCACACGGCAGCTGCGCAGCAGGAGTCTGGACACCCAGCCGAGTCCCGCGCCCACGGCACGGGACAACGGTCCCCGCCCGACGTCCGACGCCGCCGCCACCGCCGCGTCCAGGCCCCGTATGAAACGGCGGGCTGCGGCTATGTCGGGGTGGGCCGAGGGCCCCGTACCCGCGACGACCGGGGCGAGGACGGCGCGCAGCTCCCCCACCCGCATCCACCACAGGAAGGGCGAGCCGATGACGAGGACGGGCGCGGGGGCACTCCGGCGCCGGGCGGGTCCACCCGGTCCGGACAGGTCGTCGTGCTCCTGGGCGGACGGCGGGCCGTGGGCCGGGTGGTTGCGGTCCTCCAGCCAGCTGTCGCAGTCCGGAGTGAGGGCTATCGCGGAGGGAGCGGGGACGTCGAGCCGGTCGGCCAGGTCGCGGACCATCCGGTAGAGGTCGGGGGCCGACTCCTCGGCGACCGCGACCGTCGGCGTGACGGCGGGCCGGGAGCGGGTGACGACCAGGGCGACCGCGGCGGCGGCCACCAGGACGAGGAGCGCGAGCACGGACACGGCCCAGCGGACGGCGTCCCAGCCCCCGCCCACCAGGTGCCCGGTCGAGCCGCCCGCCAGCAGGATCACGGCGGCGGCTGCGGGCAACAGGGCGACGGCCAACGCCCTGCCGCGGACGCGCAGCACGGCCAGCGCCCGGGAACGCGCGGCCTGCGCGCCCAGCTCCACTCCACCACCGATACCGGTCACGACCGGACCTCACCCCCTCCTCGCTGTCCTGTCCGTCCAGGGCTGTCCTGCTGCTCTCCCGCTCTTGCTCACTCACCCCACTGTGGCACCCGCCACTGACATCGCAATGCCGGTGGGCCAAGTGCCGGACGCTTGCGCGGCACCCTAGTTGGGGGTCGTGCACCCGTCAGCCGTATAGCCCATCGGTCACTCGATGGAATGGCTTTGGGGAAAGGTGGGTGACGGACGGCAAGGATCAGGCCCCGGCTCCTGAGACGGAGTCGGGGCCTGCCGGGTTCGGGTGCGGTGGGGATTCGGGCTACGCGCCCGCCGCCTTCGCCGCGATGTCCGTGCGGTGCTGGGAGCCGTCCAGACCGATGCGGGCGACGGCCCGGTACGCGCGGTCGCGGGCCTCGGTGAGGTCGGTCCCGGTGGCGGTGACGGACAGGACGCGGCCGCCGGCGCTGACGACCGCGTCGCCCTCGCGCCGGGTGCCGGCGTGCAGGACGTAGGCGTGCGGGGCGTCCTGGGCGGCGACCTCGTCGAGGCCGGTGATCGGGTCGCCGGTGCGCGGGGTGCCGGGGTAGTTGTGGGAGGCGACGACCACGGTGACGGCCGCGTCGTCGCTCCAGCGCAGCGGCTCCAGGTCGGCGAGGTTGCCGGTGGCGGCGGCCATCAGCAGGCCGGCGAGCGGGGTCCGCAGCCGGGCCAGCACGACCTGGGTCTCGGGGTCACCGAAGCGGGCGTTGAACTCGATCACGCGGACGCCGCGCGAGGTGATCGCCAGACCGGCGTACAGCAGCCCGGAGAACGGGGTGCCGCGTCGGCGCATCTCGTCGACGGTCGGCTGGAGGACGCTCTCCACGACCTCGTCGACCAGCTTGGGGTCGGCCCACGGCAGCGGCGAGTACGCGCCCATGCCGCCGGTGTTGGGGCCCTCGTCGCCGTCGAGGGCGCGCTTGAAGTCCTGGGCGGGCTGGAGCGGGCGGACGTTCTCGCCGTCGGTGATGGCGAAGAGGGAGACCTCGGGGCCGTCCAGGTACTCCTCGATCACGACGCGGTCGCAGGCCGCCGCGTGCGCACGGGCGGCCTCGACGTCGTCGGTGACGACGACGCCCTTTCCGGCGGCGAGCCCGTCGTCCTTCACGACGTAGGGGGCGCCGAAGGCGTCCAGGGCCGCGTCGGCCTCGTCCGCGCTCGTGCAGACGTACGAACGGGCCGTGGGCACACCGGCGGCGGCCATGACGTCCTTGGCGAAGGCCTTCGAGCCCTCGAGTTGCGCGGCCTGCCCGGAGGGGCCGAAGACCGGGATGCCCGCCTCGCGCACGGCGTCGGCGACCCCGGCGACGAGGGGCGCCTCGGGCCCGACGACGACCAGTTCGGCACCGAGCCGGGTGGCGAGCGCGGTGACGGCCGCACCGTCGAGGGCGTCGACCTGGTGCAGTTCGGCGACCTCGGCGATACCGGCGTTGCCGGGTGCGCAGTGCAGCGCGGTGACGTCGGGGTCGAGGGACAGGGAACGGCACAGGGCGTGTTCGCGGGCGCCGCCGCCGATGACAAGGACCTTCACGGGGGTCAGCCTAATGGGAACGGGCCGGTGCCCTTTGTGCGGGCTTCCGAGAGGGCGGGGCGCGGAGGGTTGTACCTTCCTCCAGCGCAGCTCCGCCCCTACTCGTTCGCGATCTCCTCGACCACGGTCGCCCCCAGCTCCCGTACCAGCAGTTCCTTGCCGGAGAGGGCCGACTCGTCCAGGTCGGGGTCGTCGTCCTCGGGGATGTCGTCCTCGGGGGAGATCGGACGCGGCTCGGGCGCCGGGGGTCTGGGCGCGGGAGCGGGTGCGGCGGGCGCGGCGGACGAGGGGGCCGGTGCGGACGACGCGGGGCCCGGAGGCCGGGCGGCGGGCGAGGGCTCCGACGGGCGCGGCGCGGGCGCACCGCCACCGAAGCCGCCACCACCGCCGCCGCCCGTGTTCCCGAAGCCGCCGGCGCCACCGCCGGGACCGCCGTATCCACCGGCGGGTCCGGGCGGGGCCGCCGGTGCCGAGCCGCCCGACGGATCGACGACCGCCTCGATCTTCCACTGCACGTTGAACTGCTCGGTCAGGGCCTGCCGCAGCACGTCCTCGCTGCCGCTGCTCAGGAAGTTGTCGCGGGCCCCCGCGTTGACGAAGCCGACCTGGAGGGTGGTGCCGTCGAAGCCGGTCACCTGGGCGTTCTGGCTGAGCAGGATCCAGGTGAACCGGCGACGGTTCTTCACCGCCTCCAGGATGTTGGGCCAGATCTGGCGGGGGTCCACTCCGGAGCCCGGCGGCGGGCCGGCGGGTGCGGAGGCGGCCGGCGTGGGTGCCGGAGCAGCGGCCGGAGGCGCGGCGGGGCCGGGTGCGGCAGGAGTACGGGGCTGTCCGCTGCCCGCGGGTGCCGCGGTGGGCCACCCTCCGGGCCGCCGTCCGCCACCCGCGGGCGTCGCGGTCGGCCACGCACCGGGCGCGGGCGACGAGGCGGGCGGAGCCGCGTCGGGCGCGGGACCTGGTGCCGGAGGGGAGGCAGGGGCGGGAGCGGGAGCGGCCTGGGGCGAGCCACCGCCGTCCCCGAGAGAGTGACCGCCACCGCCGCCACCGCCACCGGCAGTCGGCTCCGGGGCCGGCCCGCCCCCGGCCCCACGCACCGCCGCCCGCGCGGCGGCGGGCCCACCGCCCGGCGGAACCGGAGCGACGGGGGCGGAAGGAGCGGAAGCGGAGGCGGCCGCAGCGCCTCCGTGCGCCTCGGGCCCGGGCACGTACCCCATGGCGGGCGCGCCCGCACCCGCCGAGAACTGCACGCCACGCTCGATGCGGTCCAGCCGCGCCATCACCGAACGCTCGTCGCCGTACGCGGCGGGCAGCAGCACGCGCGCGCAGATCAGCTCCAGCTGGAGGCGCGGCGAGTGGGCGCCCCGCATCTCGGTGAGCCCCTCGTTGACGATGTCGGCGGCGCGGCTCAGCTCGGCGGCGCCGAAGGAACCCGCCTGGGCCTGCATCCGCTCCAGGACGTCGGCGGGGGCGTCGATGAGCCCCTTCTCCGCGGCGTCGGGCACGGCGGCGAGGATCACCAGGTCACGCAGGCGCTCCAGCAGGTCGGTGACGAAACGCCGCGGGTCGTTCCCGCTCTCGATCACCCGGTCGACGACCTCGAAGGCGGCCGAGCCGTCCCCTGTGACGAACGCCTCGACGACGGAGTCGAGCAGCGAGCCGTCCGTGTAGCCGAGGAGGGCGGTCGTCATGTCGTACGTCACACCGTCGGCACCGGCGCCCGCGAGCAGCTGGTCCATGACGGACATGGAGTCCCGGACGGATCCCGCGCCGGCCCGCACCACCAGGGGCAGCACACCGTCCTCGACCGGGATCTCCTCCCTGCCGCAGACCTCGCCGAGGTAGTCGCGCAGGGTGCCGGGCGGCACGAGACGGAAGGGGTAGTGGTGGGTCCGCGACCGGATGGTGCCGATGACCTTCTCGGGCTCGGTGGTGGCGAAGATGAACTTGAGGTGCTCCGGGGGCTCCTCGACGACCTTCAGCAGGGCGTTGAAGCCCTGCGGCGAGACCATGTGGGCCTCGTCGATGATGTAGATCTTGTACCGGCTGGAGGCGGGCCCGAAGAACGCCTTCTCTCGCAGGTCACGGGCATCGTCCACGCCTCCGTGGGAGGCGGCGTCGATCTCGATGACGTCGATCGAACCCGGCCCGTTCCTGGCCAGGTCCCGGCAGGACTGGCACTCGCCGCACGGGGTCGGCGTGGGTCCTTGCTCGCAGTTCAGGCAGCGCGCCAGGATGCGGGCGCTGGTCGTCTTGCCGCAGCCGCGCGGCCCGCTGAACAGGTACGCGTGATTGACCCGGTTGTTCCGCAGCGCCTGCTGCAACGGGTCGGTGACATGCCCCTGACCGATGACCTCGGCGAAGGACTCCGGGCGGTAACGGCGGTAGAGCGCGAGAGACGACACGCATACGAGGTTATAGGCGCCCACTGACAACCGGACCGCCCCGGGGAACGCAGGCGCCCCCCACGCACCCGCCAGAGCCAACCTACCCTTGCTGCCTTCCGGCCCTGGGGGAGTTCAGTCAGATAGCGCCGCGTGAGGGGCTGAGCCACACGTTACCCGATCCGGGGCCCCGAGAACGAGTTCGCGAGCACTCTCCGACGTCATGTAATGTTCTCTGCGGAGGATTCGCCTAGAGGCCTAGGGCGCACGCTTGGAAAGCGTGTTGGGGGCAACCCCTCACGAGTTCGAATCTCGTATCCTCCGCCAGTGCCTCACCGGGCACGATGTCGAAGGGCCCCCTGGAAACAGGGGGCCCTTCGACGTGCGCGGTACATCAGCGCCGCCGCGCAGACCACCACGGGATGCCCGTCCACACCGCGGGCAGGCCCACTCCGAAGCAGGCGGCGATGATGGTGAAGAACAGCCGCCTGCCATAGGGCTCCCATGTGAAGGGCTCGTGGTGCCGGGGCCTGACCAGGCGCACCGCGCCGAACACGAGGGTCTGTGCCGCGACGAGCCCGGCGAGCACGCCGACGGCGGCGTTCATCTGGAGTTCGTCGCGGGGCGCCGCCGAGGTGTTCTGCCGCACACCGTCCTTGCCGAGCGCCACGATGTCGCGGCGCCAGGCGGTGGCCGTGACCCGGTCGCCGGGTTCGAGCCGCTCCAGGAGGGGGCCAGGGTCGCCGAATGACACGGTCGCCCGCCAGGAGTCGCGGTCCGTCAGGACCGCCTCGTAGGTGGAGCTCTTCCCGGCGGTCTCGTTCACCGTCTTCTCCACTGTGAACCGCCAGGTGCTCAGGCAGTCCGTCTCCCTCTGCTCCATGGCGCGGGAGGAACACGGCTCGGCCGCGCGATAGTCCTGGTAGCGCGCGCCGTCGGAAGGCAACCACCGGCTGAAGACCAGCCAGCAGCCGGCCACCGACGCCAAGGACAGCAGGATGAGCAGCACACCCGTGAGCCGGGTCCGGACCGGCGACCGCCTGTCGGTCCGGCCCTCGCCCGGCCGTCCGCCCCCGCTCCGCGCCGTGGCTCTCGCCTGCGCCGCCATGTCGCCCTCCTCCACCCCCGCTTCGCTCTCGCCAGCTTCCAGCAGCCATGAGCGGGGCCACAACGGGGTCGTACGGCAGCGTGGGAGGGCCTCGGTTTTCCGTGCCCCGGCAGGCACGGCCGCGACGTCGGCCCGGCGGCACAGCCGCACCCCGCCGCTCCCGGAGGCATAGGAACCCCCTATAGCCCCCCCTCATATCCCGTCTTTGCCTCTGTTTGTTTTCCGGTCGTAGCGTGAAGCAGCTCGACACAGGTGATCACCGTTGTTTCCATGCACGCGACCGAGAGAAACAAAGACATGTCCCCGAATGGGAACGGACCGGATTCACGGGAACTCGCCGGAAAGCGGGCCCTCGTCACGAGGGGGCACCCGCGGTATCGGAGCGGCCGTTGTACGGCGGCTCATGGAGGCGGGAGCCGACGTGCTCACCACCGCCAGGTCGGCGACGAGCACGGTGCCGGAAGGGGCCGCCTTCGCCGCGGCCGACGTGCGGACCCGGACGGGAGCGGAGGCGGTCGCGGACGCCGCGCGGGAGGTGCTCGGCGAGGTGGACGTCCTTGTGCACAACGCGGGTGGGGCGCAGCCGTACAAGGGCGCCCTGGACATCCCCGACGAGGAGTGGCAAGAGGCGCTGGACCTGAACTTCCTGGCGGCGGTACGGCTGGACGCGCTGCTGGCGCCGGGGGGCGGGAGCGGGGCACCGGGGTGATCGTGCACGTCTCCTCGGCCGCGGTCGCCGCCGCGCTGCCGCCGTTCCTGCACTACGAGGCGGCGAAGGCGGCACTGGAGAACTACAGCCGGGGCATGGCCGCGGAACTGCCCCGTCCGAAATCCGGGTCAACACCGTGAGCCCCGGCAGGGTCGCCACGCCCGGCGGCGAGGCGACGCGGGAGCAGTGGGCGCGCCTGTCCGAAGAGCCGGGCCCGGATACCACCACCCCGCTGGGGCGCGACGGCCGGCCCGACGACATCGCCCACGCGTGCTGCTCCTCGCGTCCGACTGGGCGGCTGGCTCACCGGCAGCGACATCTTCGTGGACGGCGGGGAATTCCCCAGGGGGTAACAACGTATTTCCGTGGCGGACATCGCGACGGGAGTGGTCGAGTGGCGCCCGTCTCCTTCTCCCGGCCGTCAGGAAATCGTCGGGACGGAAAGGGAAGCGGGCCAGGATTCCTTGCGGAGAAATTCGACCAGGGCCTTCTCCGCCGGGCCCGCGCCCTGCCGGAGCACGGCGATGACGGGCTGAGACACGGCCGGGAAGGCCGGGCGGGCGAGGTGCCGGTGGTTATGGGGCACCACCGAGGCGGGCACCAGCGCCACCCCCAGCCCGTGGGCGGCCCAGCGGACGGCCGTCGCCGTCTGGGAGACGCGGGCGGCCGTGACCGGGGCGGGATCGCTGTCCCGCAGCACGTTCAGCAGTACGCCGTCCAGGACTGTCGCGGTCGAACCGCACCCACGGCTCCCCCTTCAACGCGCCCAGCTCGACCCGGTCCGCGGCAAGCCCCGGGTGCCCGGTGCCCAGCACCGCGACGAACTCCTCGTCGCCGAGGTGGTGGGCGTCGGAGGGGCTCCGCTCGCACGCCGCCATCAGGGCGAGGTCCAGCACGCCTCGGCGGCACAGCCGCTCCAGCCCGGCGGAGCTCGGCTCCTCGAAGACCGTGACCTCCAGCCGCGGGTAACGCGCCCGGCAGCTGCCGGGTGCCCAGCCCCAGCTGGGCGGAGACCACCAGCTCGCCCACCAGCTCCTCGGCACCGGCCCGCGCCGCCGCCCGCGCCCGCCTGGCCGCGCTCACCGCGGCCTCCGCGTCGCGCGGGAAGGCGCGGCCGACCGCAGTGGGCACCAGCCCCGTCGGCGTACGGGCGAACAGTTCCACGCCCAGTTCCCGCTCCAGGCCCCGGATCTCCTGGGACACCGACGGCTGGGTGACGCGCAGCGATTCCGCCGCCGTCACCGGGCCCTGCTCGGCCACGGCCAGGGGGTACTCGAACTGACGGAGACTCATCGGCTTCCGTTCCCTTCCCGGGTTGATGCGGTCCACGCGGTCGTCGTCCTCGTCCCGTCCTCGTCCTCGTGAAGGGAAGAAGTCCTTTCCGACCGTCGTTCATCCCTACCTCTCGACGCGGATCCGCCTCGACTCGCTCACCTGGTCGATCTCCGACACCCGGACCGTCGTCCTCATCGTCCAGGTGCCGGGGAGCGGGAGGGTGAGGGAGTTGGCGCTCCAGTAGCCGCCCCGGTCGACGAGTTCCGCGTCGATCGGGCCCACGTCCCGGTCGGGCAGCGTGAAGGAGAGGCGCAGTTCGGGTACGGCGGCCAGGCTGCCGTCGGGGCCGAAGACGACGGCCTGGACCGCGTTGTCGCCGGTGCGGCCGGGGTCCAGAGTGATCTGGACGGTGCCGCTGCCGGAGTCGCCGATCTCGAAGGGGATCGTGGTGACGGACGCGGGCAGCACTCCGCCCGCCGGTGCGGACCGCGCCGCCTCGGCCGCCGCACGGCCCGGGACGGTGCTGGTGAGCACGGTCGTCACTCCGAGGACGACGGCCGCGACGCCGGCCTCGGCGAGGACCGACCTCCGCAGTCCCCGGCGGTGGGCGTCCGCGGCGGTCCCGGCCGGTGGCGCCGGCTCGGGCGGCTCCGGGGTGGGCTCCCCGCCCCCGGGCGGCCCGCCCACCCGTTCCGGCACCCTGTCGGGTGCGCGCTCCCGTTCCCGTACGGCTGTCCCGGGGTCCGCCAGTGCCGCCGTCCACCGTCGCGAGACCGCCGCCGCGGCCAGCAGCACGGCGACCGCCGCCAGCTTGGCCAGCAGCAGCCTGCCGTACGCCGTCCCGGTGAGCGCCTGCCAGGAACCGAGTCCGCGCCAGGACTGGTAGGCGCCGGTGACGACCAGGACGGCCACGGAGACGAAGGCGACTCGGGAGAAGCGGGCGACGGTGGCGGCGTCCGTGGTGCCGCGCAGGATGAGGAGGAGGGCGACCAGGCCGCCGAGCCAGACGGCGGTGGCGAGCAGGTGCAGCACGGACGACGTCATCGCGACCGGCACCTGGATGCCGGCGGAGGCGTGCTCGGCCGCGGCCCAGGTCAGGGCGAGACCGACGGCGAGCGCGGCGCCGGCCGCGGCGGAGACGGGGGTGCGTATGCG
This sequence comes from Streptomyces sp. CB02414, assembly GCF_001905385.1. GTDB lineage: Bacteria > Actinomycetota > Actinomycetes > Streptomycetales > Streptomycetaceae > Streptomyces. The sequence continues at coordinate 67,215 of NZ_LIPF01000003.1, forward strand.
GCGCCGGGCGGCGCGGGTGAGGAGGAACGCCACCGGTGCCAGCAGCGCCAGCCTCGCCAGCAGCAGCGCGCCCGGCCGGGTCGACGCCGTGCCGCCGAGGGCCGGGACGTCGAGAACCGCCGACGGTCCCGTCCCCGCCTCGTACGGGGCCCTGAGCAGCAGCAGGGCGACGGTGGACGCCAGCAGGCTCCACCAGGACGCCAGCAGCGGACGGCGCAGCGGGGCGGGGTCCGGCGGGCGGCACAGGGCGACGAAGGCGGTTGCGCCGATGAGCAGGGCGGCGGAGAGGTAGGCGAGGTAGCGGGCGATGTGGTGAAGGGCCGCGGTCGCGGGGTCCTCGGTGGGACCGGGGTCCACCGCCGCCGGCGCCGCGGAGGGCTTGCCGACGGAGAAGGTGAAGGCGCCGGAGACGGGGTGGCTGTCGGCCGACACCACCCGCCACGCCACGGTGTACGTGCCCTCGCCGAGCTCGCCCGACAGCGTGACGCGGGCCGTGTCGGAACGGCCCCCGGCACGTCCGGCCTCCCCCGTGCGCACCCGGTGGCCCCCGGGGTCCAGGACGCGGAATGAGTCGTCGCGCAGGCCGACGGACTCGGTGAAGGTCAGGGTGACGTGGCGCGGGGCCGACCGGAGGACGCTGCCGTCCCCGGGGTCGGTGGAGCGGAGGGCGGCGTGGGCGGACGCCGGTCCGGCACCGCCGACGCCGAGGACGAGCAGGGTGAACACGGTGCCCATGAGCACCGGCCAGCGCCGCCCCCACGGTCCCCGCACTCGCCGGTCCACGGCACGCGCACCGCCACCACGCCTCACGTCGCATCTCCGTCGTCGGGACCCACTGCCTCGGGGATACGTACGGATGCGGGGGCCGCGCCGCTCAGCGGACGTCCGGCCGGTTCGGTGCGGGGTACGGCCGGTTCCTCACCATGACGGGCGTGCCGTCACCCCGCCGTCCACCACGAGGTCGTGACCGGTGATCCAGGACGCCAGCCGCGACGCCAGGAACACACACGCGTCGCCCACGTCCTCCGGCCGGCCCAGCCGTCCCGCGGGTGCCGCCCGCCGCCACCGCCGTACGCCGTCCGGCCAGGCCTCGGCGAGACCGTCCCGGTCGATGAGGCCGGGCGAGACGGAGTTGACCCGCACTCCCCACGGCCCGTACTCCAGGGCCGCCGAACGGGCGTGCATCACGACCGCCGCCTTGGAGGCGCTGTAGTGCGCGTGGGCGGGGGCCGGGGCGCCCGCCTCGATGGACGCGATGTGGGTGACGGTGCCGCCGCCGTCCTGGTCCCGCATGATCGCGGCGGCGGACTGTGTGCACGCGAAGACGCCGGTGAGGTTGGTGTCCACGACCTCCCGCCACTCGGCGGCCGTCATACCGGGCAGCTCCCGCAGCGGCTGCACGCCGGCGTTGTTGACCAGCGCGGTCAGCCGTCCGCCGCCCCAGTCGGCGGCGTCCTCGACCAGGGTGCGGCAGGCGTCCTCGTCGGTGAGGTCGGCACGCAGCACGGTCGCCCGGCCGCCGTGGTCCCGGATCCGTGCGGCCACGTCCTGGGCCGGCGCCACCGCCGTACGGCAGTGCACCGCGACCGCCGCGCCCTCCTCGGCGAACCGCAGCGCGATGCCCCGGCCGATGCCGCCGCCCGCGCCGGTGACCAGGGCGACCTGTCCGTCGAGGAGAGTGGGGAGACTCATGGACGGCACAGTTCCATGATCCGCGCCGCCTGGTCCGGGTAGCGCGCCGTCAGTTCGGCCGCGTCGCCGTGCTCGTAGTCCCCGTAGGTGAAGCCGGGCGCCATCGTGCAGCCGAAGAGCGACCACGCGCCGCCCGCCCTGACCCGGCCGCCCATCCAGGTCCCGGCGGGAACGGTGAACTGCACGTGCTGCCCGCCCAGTACGTCCGGCCCCAGCACGGCGGTGCGCGTGCCGCCGTCCGGGCCGAGGAGCAGCAGCTCCAGGGGATCTCCGAGGTAGAAGTGCCAGACCTCGTCCGAGGGCAGGCGGTGCAGTGCCGAGAAGTCGTCCGGGCGGGCGGTCAGCAGCGCCACGATGGCGGTCCCGGCGGGGCGTCCGCCGGGGCCCCCGGGACCGGCCCAGGTGCGGCGGAACAGGCCGCCCTCGCGGGGGATGGGTGCCAGCCCGTAGTGCGCGATCAGGTCTTCGGCGGTCGGCGTGCGCGTCACGCGGGGAAGGCTACCTCCCGGCGGAGAAAGGCGAGTTGCGCCTTCTTCTCCGGCAGGTACACGTCCGGCAGGTCGACCTCGGGCAGCACGACGGCCGGTCCGGCGGTGAAGCCCTGCTTGAGGAAGCGGGCGATCGCCTTCTCGTTGCCGACGTCCGGGTCGACCACGATCCGCTTCCGGTCCAGGCCGATGAGGACGTACGCCATGAGGGCCGACGCCAGCGCGGCCGTCCAGCCGGGACGGGCGCCCTCGGGCCCCGCGGGCGCGAGCAGCAGGTGGACGCCGATGTCGCCCGGTTCGGGCTCGTAGCACTCGCTCACCCGGTCGGCCTCGGGGTCGTAGGTCTGGAGCAGCGCGACCGGCGCGTCGTCCTTCACGACCAGGAAGGCGTGGTGGGTGTCGAGCGTGTCCATGTGGGCGTAGACGCCGGCGACCTGATCGCGCGTGAGTCCGGTCATGCCCCAGAAGGCCGCGCGTTCCTCGCTCACCCAGCGGTGGATCGTGTCGGCGTCCGCGGCGGGGTCGAGGGGGAGGACGCGGACGGTGCCGAAGCCGCGGAGCTCCTGCTCGTGGACGGGGTTGCGGGAGGCGTACGGCGGCGTGGGAGCGGCCTGGTGGGCGTCGGGGTCAGTCATCGGTTTCCTTCGTGAGCCGGTCGAAGTCGGTGATCACCGGGGCGAGTGCGCCGTCGAGCCACAGGGGCTGCTGATCACGGTGGTGGGGTGAGCCGGGGACGCCCGAGGCGCCGAGGGGCACCACCCAGCGGCTGTGCTGCCGGTCGGCCAGGTCCCAGACGTAGCGGGCGGCGGGGCCGCGCGCGGCGCGGTCGGTGAGTCCGGGGACGGCGGAGGTGCAGAGCACGCAGTCGTGGTCGCCGGCCAGGCCGGGTTCCGGGCGGCCCGAGGTGTCCGGCAGGGCCCGCCAGGGGGCGAGGCGGTGGGTGTCGCCCCAGGTGCCGGCGGGGGGCCGGGCGGCCACCTCCTCCAGCGCGGCGCGGACGGTCTCGGCGCGGTCGATGCCGTAGAGGTCGTCCGCGCGCAGGAGGTGTTCGAGGGCGTAGGCGACGCGCGGGACGAGGGCGAGCCAGGGCTGGAGCACCTCGGGATAGGCGGGCGGGACGGCGGCCGGGGCCAGCGCCGGGTGCGCGGCGAGCCGCCGTACGACGGCCGCGCGGACGGCCGCGTACGCCGCCGCGTCGGCGCTGTCCGCGTCCATGTGCCGGTCCCAGGCGAGGAGACGGTCGCGCAAGGCGGTGGCCTCGGGGGACAGGGCGATGGCCTCGGGGGACAGGGCAGTGACCTCGGGGGGCGGGGCGGGGGCCTCGCCGGGCGGGACGCCGAGTGCGGCGATGTGGTCCAGGAGGGGGGCGGCCGAGGCGAGGTGGGTGTCCGTGTGGATCGCGGGCATGTCCGCCGCCGACCAGCGTTCCCTGCCCGCGAGCAGGGCGGCGATGCGGTCGGCGCGGTGCGGCGGGGCGAACTCGACGCCGAGCGGGGTGGCCGGGCCACGCTGGTTGGCCATCACGGCGACGCCGTCGGTGAGGCCGGCGCGCGGCGGGGTGTGCCAGCCGGTCCACTCGTGACCGGGTTCCCAGGCGGGCACCGGGCGCAGGCCGTTCGCGGCGGGGCGCACGGGTACGCGACCCGCCACCCGGTGCAGCAGCCCGCCCTCGGTGTCCGCCGCCTGCACGACGTTGACCGGCTCCGCCCACGCCTCCAGCGCGCGGTCCACGTCGCCGACCCGGCGGGCCCGCAGCAGCGGCAGCAGGGCGCCGAAGCCGAGGTCGGCGGTGACGCGGGGCGGGTAGCGCAGGCTGAGGGCGGCCGGGGTGCCGTCGTCCAGGCCCTCGGGTCCGCCGGCGATCACCGGGCCGCGGTCGGTCTCGATGACCTCGACCTCCACGGTGTCCTCGCCCGCGACGTGGATGGTCTCGGTGTGCCGGGCGGCACGGTGCCAGGTGCCGTCGGGGCCGAGCGCCTCGACGCCGGCGCCGGTGCGGCGCAGCCGTTCCCGGTAGAGGTCCTGGTAGTCGGCCATGGCGTTGGTGATGGCCCAGGCGACCGTGCCGGTGTGGCCGAAGTGGGCGATGCCGGGGACGCCGGGCACGGCGAGGCCGACGACGTCGAACTCCGGGCAGGACAAGTGGATCTGCTGGTAGACGCCGGGGTCCTCGATGAAGCGGTGCGGGTCGCCGGCGACGATCGCGTGTCCGGTGACGGTGCGGTCGCCGGAGACCAGCCAGCCGTTGCTGCCGGCGGTGCCGGGGCCGTCGGCGGCGAAGAGAGCGGCGGCGTCCGGGCCGAGGTGGGCGGTGATGTGCTCGCGCCAGAGCTTGGCGGGGAAGCCGGCGAACAGGATGTGCGTGGCGAGCCAGACGGCGAGCGGGGTCCAGGGTTCCCAGTGGCCCGGGGTGAGGTCCACCCGGGCGAACTCGGGGGCGTCGCAGGCGGCGAGCCCCTCGTTCACGCCGCCGGCGTACGCCCGTACCCAGGTGGCCGTCTCCGGGTCGTTCTCCTCCAGGGCGGTGAAGCAGCGGCGGGCGGTGTCCGCGAGGCGGGCGCGGCGGGCCAGGCGGTCCCAGGACAGGGCCTCCGGGCCGAGGAAGGACGCGGAGGTGCCCTGGGCGCGGTGCCGCTCGACCTCCAGTTGCCAGGCGCGGTCCCGGGCGGTGACCCGGCCCTGGGCGCGGGCGAGTTCGTGCGCGTCCTGCGCGCGGAGATGGGGGATTCCCCAGGCATCGCGGTATGTCTCGGCGCTCACCCCTGTGCCCCTACTTTCCTTTAGGTTAGGCTCACCTAAGTCTTTGGTCGTGGCCGAATAGTACGTGAAGGGTGAAGAAACGATGGGGCAGGGGCGGGGTTGGGAGGGCGCGGTCCTCAAGCTGATGCGGGGCAAGGACTTCGAGTTCACCGTGACGGACGTTGAGGACGTGACGCCGGACTTCCGGCGGCTGCGCCTGACCGACGGCGGCATGCTGGCGGCGACCGGGGTGCACCCGACGATGTGGGTGCGGCTGTGGTTCGAGAACGCGGGCAAGCCGCACCAGCGGGCGTACACGCTGGTCGACCCCGACCCGGAGGCCGGCACGTTCGGCATGGAGTTCGCCCTGCACGAGGGGTGCGCGAGTGACTGGGCGCGGGCGGCGAAGGCGGGGGACACGATCGAGGCGACGGTGCAGGGCACGGGGTTCGAGGTGCCGCAGCCGGCCCCCTCCCGTGTCTTCGCGGTCGCGGACCCGGCGTCGCTGCCCGCGCTGAACTCGCTGCTCGACGCGGTGTGGGCGGTGCCCGCGACCATCTGGTTCGAGGGCGGCGGGGCGGAGGACGGCCTGCCCTTCCGTACCGATCCGGAGCTGCACGAGGTCCGCACGGTGCCGCGCCGGGACGCGGGCGCGCATCTGGTGGCGCGAGTGAAGGAGGAGCTGCCGGAGCTGCTGCGGGCCGCTCCCGAGCCGTACGTCTGGATCGCCTGCGACACGGCGACGACGCGGGCCCTGGGGGCGTACGTCCGCAAGGAGCTGGGGGTGGCCAAGCAGCGGGTGAACGCGCTGGGGTACTGGCGCGCGACCTGAGCCGTTGCTTGCGATCATCGTGGGCATGGACGTCACACTGCACCTCGCCCAGGACCCCGAGGCCGACGAGCTGCTCGGCCGCAGTCCGCTCGCCGCGCTGGTGGGCATGCTGCTCGACCAGCAAGTTCCCATGGAGTGGGCGTTCAAGGGGCCGTCGACCATCGCCCGGCGGATGGGCGCGGAGGATCTGGACGCGCACGACATCGCGGCGTACGACCCGGAGGCGTTCGCCGCGCTGCTCTCCGAGAAGCCTGCGGTGCACCGGTATCCCGGGTCGATGGCGGGCCGGGTGCAGCAGCTGTGCCGGTACCTCGTCGAGACGTACGACGGTGATGCCGAGGCGGTGTGGCGGGGCGTCGGCAGTGGGAAGGAGCTGCTGAAGCGGCTCCAGGACCTGCCGGGCTTCGGCAAGCAGAAGGCCCAGATCTTCCTGGCCCTGCTGGGCAAGCAGCTCGGCGTACGGCCGGAGGGGTGGCGGGAGGCGGCCGGGGCTTACGGCGAGGCGGACTCCTTCCGGTCGGTGGCCGACATCACCGGGCCGGAGTCACTGACGAAGGTACGGGCGTACAAGCAGGAGGCCAAGGCTGCGGCGAAGGCGAAGGCGAAGGCCTCCGGCGGTTGAGCGGGGCGCCTGCGGCGCCGCTGCGGGCCCGGTGGGGGTGCGGGTAGCGCGTGGGTTGTCTGTGGGTCGGGGCCGCGCCGGGGGGTGTCCGTCCTCGGAACGGCGCGGAATCGGTCGGACAGAGAAGTGGACGGCGCGGACGCGCCAACCGCTGCGGGCGGACACCCCCCGACACGTCCCCTTCCCGCCGTACGCGGCTGACCGACCACGCGGCGCCTCCGGTGGGCGCCGCGCCGGCGTGCGCGGCTGCGGGCACGTCCCGCCCAGCTGCGGGCAGTCGTGCCTCCCCCAGTGCCTGAACGGCCTGGGAGGTACCCCCAGGGCGGCACGGGTGGGCGCAGCGGCACCCCGTAGCGCCGGGCCGTGCCCCCCGACGCCCACACCCACACCGGGCTCCCCGGACCCCGCCCAGGCACCGTCAGCCTGACAGCCCACCCCAAGTGGCGCAGCCCACCGCGCCGTTCCCAGCATGGAGCATGACCGAGTCACCGAGCGGCGCTCCCGGTAGTCAGCCGTACGACGACCGCGGGGTGCACACCCGGGCCGCCGGCCGGGGCGAGCGCGAGCGCGCGCACGAAGCCGAGCCGGCCCTCGAAGGACCACTGCACCTGCTGTCCCGCACCGCATGGCAGACCGTGCTGCTCACCGGGGTCGCCTCCCTGGTCCTGGGCGTGCTCGTCCTGGTCTGGCCGGGCGCGTCACTGCTCGCCGCCGGAGTGCTCTTCGGCCTCTACCTCGTCGTCAGCGGCGTCCTCCAGCTGGCCGCCGCCTTCGGCACGCACCGGACGACCTCGCTGCGGGTCCTCGCCTTCATCAGCGGTGCCGTGTCGATCCTGCTCGGCCTGTTCTGCTTCCGCGGGCACCTGCAGTCGGTGCTGCTGCTCGCGCTGTGGATCGGCATCGGCTGGCTGTTCCGCGGCGTCACACAGATCGTGGCCGCCGTGCACGACCCCGCGATGCCGGCGCGCGGCTGGCACGTCTTCCTCGGCGTCGTCACCGTCGTCGCCGGGATCGTGCTGATCGACTCGCCGGTCGAGTCGGCCACCGTGCTCATGCTGGTCGGCGGCTGGTGGCTGGTCGTCGTCGGGGTGGTGGAGATCGTCACGGCCGTGGGCCTGCGCGGGCGCGCCCGTCAGGTCCCGCGCACGCTGTGAACGGGGCGCGCCGCTACGCCGAGCGGGCGGTTCTCGTACCGTCGCGATGGGCGCGGTGCGCCCGGCGGGGACACGAACCGACGTGAGCCCCGCACCGTACGCCACCCTCCGCGCCGGGCGTCGTGGTGCGTGGCTGCGTGTCCTCGTTCTGTTGCTCGCCCTCGCCCTGCCCTGCGCCCACGTCACGGGCCAGGCGGCGCCGCCCGTGCCGGTGGCGGGCGCGAGCGGCGGGGGCGTCGGCGAGTACGACCATCTCGACACCGCCACGCGCGCACCGGCCCGATGCGTCCGGCGCGGGGCGCCCGCGTGCGCGGCTCCGGTGCCGACGGCCGCTCCTCGGTGGCGGTCCTTCGCGCCCCCGGTGCCGGCCGGGCTGCCGCCCACCCCTCGTTCCGTGGTCCTGCGCTGCTGACAGGGCCGGTGCCGGGCGTCCGTCCGGTCCGTCCGTCCCACGACAGGAACAGGAACAGGAAGAGGAACGAGGGAAACAGCCATGCCCAACGACCCCTACGCAGTCCTGCGCGCCCTCCTGCGCGCCGAAGGTGCCCGCCGCACTCCGCACCCCGGCCCCGGCAAGCCGCAGGTCCCGAGCGAACCCCGGCCGTCCGCGCGTGAGGGGAGGCGGGACTGACCGAGGCGGCCGAGCGGGGCGGAGGCGGTCCGGCCGTCTCCGTCCCGGGTGCGCCCGGACCTGTTTGCCCCCGTTTACGGCGTCATTTCCAGCGCCGCACTCCGCCGCCATGGCTGCGCCCGCGACGACTTGGCCGGTAGGCTTTCCGTGTGATCTTCAAGCGCATCGGAAACGGCCGGCCGTACCCCGACCACGGCCGGGAGAGCACCCGGCAGTGGGCGGACGTCGCGCCGCGCCCGGTCCGCCTCGATCAGCTCGTGACGACCAAGGGTCAGCTCGACCTGGAGACCCTCCTCGCCGAGGACTCCACCTTCTACGGCGACCTCTTCGCGCACGTCGTGAAGTGGCAGGGCGACCTGTATCTGGAGGACGGGCTGCACCGCGCGGTGCGCGCGGCACTGCAGCAGCGCCAGGTGCTGCACGCGCGGGTCCTCGAGCTCGACTGAGTCCCGATGCGCCCGGCCGACCGGCCCCGTGACGTTCGGGTTTGATCCGTTCGGGTTGCATCGCACCGGGTCCCGGAACGTCGACTGATCATCTAATAGGCATCGCCGCCGGAGCGCACTACGCTGCGTTCATGAGCATGCTCACTCCCCCTGGCATGGGCGGCCAGTACAAGATCACGGGGGACCGGTACCCGCGGATGCGACCGGCCCGGCGACGCGGCAGGCTCGCGGTCGCCGCCGTCGCCTGCGTCACCGTTCTCGGCGTGCTCGGCTGGGGCACGCTCCAGCTGATCGACGTCTTCACCGGCGGGGACAAGGCGAACGCGGCCGGTGCCGCCGCCGACTGCCCGACCACGGGCACGAAGGCGAGCGCCGCGCCCGCGGCGGTGAAGCTGCCGAAGCCCGCTCAGGTGACCGTCAACGTGCTCAACGCCACGACCCGCACCGGCCTCGCCCAGAAGACCGCCGACGAGCTGAAGAAGCGCGGTTTCCGGGTCGGTGAGGTGAGCAACGCGCCCAAGGAGTACGACAAGAAGATCAAGGGTGCGGGGGTCCTGCTCGGGCCCTCCGCCTCCCTGAAGAGTTCGCTGGCCGTGCTCGGCACTCAGCTGCCCGGCGCCGAACGCCGTACCGACGCGGCGCGCAAGGGCGCCGAGGTCGACCTGATGATCGGCGACGCCTTCAAGGGGCTGGCGAAGCCCGCGGACGCCGACGCGGCGCTGACCGCACTGGCCGCGCCGCAGCCGACGCCCGCCGCGGAGAAGAAGGGCTGCTGAGCAGCCGTACGGCTTATTCGGCCGCGCCGTACATGCGGTCGCCCGCGTCGCCGAGGCCCGGGACGATGTAACCCAGTTCGTTGAGACGCTCGTCGACCGAGGCCGTCACGACCGTCACCGGGGTGCCGGCCAGCTCGCGCTCCATCAGCTCGACGCCCTCGGGCGCGGCGAGCAGCACCACGGCCGTCACGTCATCCGCGCCGCGCTTGATCAGCTCCTGGATCGACGCGACCAGGGTGCCGCCCGTGGCCAGCATCGGGTCCAGGACGTACACCTGGCGTCCGGAGAGGTCGTCCGGCATGCGGGTGGCGTAGGTGGAGGCCTGGAGCGTCTCCTCGTTGCGCACCATGCCCAGGAAGCCGACCTCGGCGGTCGGCAGCAGCCGGACCATGCCGTCCAGCATGCCGAGCCCGGCCCGCAGGATCGGCACCACCAGGGGGCGTGGGTGGGAGAGCTTGACGCCGGTGGTCGGGCAGACCGGTGTCTGGATGTCGACCTGTTCGGTGCGCACGTCGCGCGTGGCCTCGTAGGCGAGCAGGGTGACCAGCTCGTCGGCGAGGCGGCGGAAGGTCGCGGAGTCGGTGCGCTGGTCGCGCAGCGTGGTGAGCTTGTGGGCGACCAGGGGGTGGTCGACGACGTGGAGACGCATGTCCACCACAGTAACCGGGCCCCCGGGGGGACGCTTCACTCGCTCGCTGGAGTCAAACCCCCCGGTCGGGGGAAGGTGGGAGGGACTGACGCTGGGTGGTGAGACTGTGCCTGACCGGGACTTCTACGACACTCCGTCCCCCGGCGAACGGCCGCGGGCCGGGAGCGGGGCTGAGCGGAGCACGGAACCGGACCGGGAGGCGGCCCGACGACGGCGGCGGGCCCAGTTCCTGCGGGACCTGGCGGAGGCCCGGGAGCTGCGGGACCGTGTGCAGCCGCGCCGCGCCAAGGCCGCCCGGCTGCGCCACGCGATGCGCATGCGCACCTTCCGCTGGTAGTTCCGCCGCCCGGCGGGGGAAGATCGCGCGCCGCGCCGGTGTTGGGGCGACGGGAGTACGCGGGTGGCGGGAGAAATCCGCGTACGATCCGCACGTGGTGGTGACGAGTCTGGTTTCCGGGCGAAACTGCCGGAGACAGGGCGCCGAAGACGTCCCCTGACGGCCTTGTTTCTGCCACGATTCCGAGTGGGTGGGGCTCGGAGCACCGCTCCCCCGCCCGCAGCCTCCGCCGGGGGGACCCCCAACCGGCACGCCTATGACCAGTGGGAGAGTCACGGTGTACTTCGCCGCACTGCTCGCGCGCACCGAAGAGGGATGGGTAGCGAGCGACACTGAGCTCGACGATGTGGAGACCCTGTCGGATCTGGCCGACCTGGCCCGGGAGGCCTCTCCCGACGAGGACACGGTGCTCGTGCTGATCGAGCAGGAGGACGCGTGGTTCGGAGTCGTCCGGGTGGACGGCGAGGAGGACCCCCGTATCTACGTGTCGGACGCCGCCGCCGCGGCCCGCAGCAGCTACGGCGAGATCCTGCTCACCGACGAACTGCTGGGCCGAGAGCCCGGTGACGACGGCGACGACCTCGACGCCCTCGACCTCGACGGCACGGAGGACGGTGAGTCCGAGGACGACGAGGACGGTACCGACGGCGGTGACGCGGCCGCCGGTGCCGGGGAGGCCGTGCCGCACGGGCCGGTCGGTGACGCCGAGGTCCTGGACGACCTGGGTGTGAGCGAGAAGGAGCTGCGCTCGATGGCCGGGGACGCGGTCGGCGAGATCGCCGAGGCGCTGGGCGCCTCCGAGGTGCTGGAGACCGTGCGCTGACCGGACAGGACGTGGGAGAACAACCGGCGGAACGTTCCGCGCCGCCCGATCCGGTGCGCGACCCGTGGCGGGCGGCGATGCGGCTGGCCCTGGCCGAGGCCGGGCGGGCCGCGCTCGGCGGTGACGTGCCCGTCGGCGCCGTCGTGCTGGCACCGGACGGGCGCACGGTGCTGGCCGCCGGGCACAACGAGCGTGAGGCCGGCGGCGATCCCACGGCCCACGCCGAGGTGCTCGCCGTCCGCCGGGCGGCGGAGGCCCTCGGTGAGTGGCGGCTGGCCGGGTGCACCCTCGTCGTCACCCTGGAGCCGTGCACGATGTGCGCGGGCGCGCTGGTGCAGTCCCGGGTGGACCGGGTCGTCTACGGCGCCCGCGACGACAAGGCGGGCGCGGCCGGCTCCCTGTGGGACGTCGTGCGCGACCGGCGGCTCAACCACCGTCCCGAGGTGATCGAGGGCGTCCTCGCGGACGACTGCGCGCAGCTGCTGACCGAGTTCTTCCGCGACCGCTGACCGGCCCCGAATACCGATTTCGAACCATGCGGCACTGTGCTGTAAGGTCTGTCTCGGTAGCGTGTCCGAGCGGCCGAAGGAGCTCGCCTCGAAAGCGAGTGTGGCGCAAGTCACCGAGGGTTCAAATCCCTCCGCTACCGCTTTTGAAGGGCCCCGTCGAAAGACGGGGCCCTTCGTGCGATCATGTGCGATCGAAAGGCGTGCAACAAGGGACAGGGGAGGCCGCGGTGGCGGTGAACGCGAAGAAGATCGCCGTCTACGCACTCGTGGTTTTCGTGCTGTATGTGATCATCACCGATCCGGAGACTGCCGCCGACTACGTCCTAATAGGTTTCCAGGGCATCTCCGACGCGGCGGGCGCTGTGGGCGACTTCATGACCTGGGCCGCCAAGGGAGGAAATTGATGATCCGCCACCTGGTGCTGTTCAAGCTCAACGACGGCGTGGAGCGCGACGACCCGCGCGTCGTGGAGGGCGTCGAGGCGTTCCGCGCGCTCGGCGACCGGATCGAGGAGCTGCGCTTCTGGGAGTGCGCCTGGAACATCAGCGACCGTCCCATCGCCTACGACTTCGCCATCAACTCCGCGGTCGAGGACGCCGACGCCCTCAAGCGGTACCTCGAACACCCCGCACACCAGGCGGGCGTCGCGCTGTGGCGCGAGTTCGCCACCTGGGTGATCGCCGACTACGAGTTCTAGAGCCTCGCCGCGCAGATCGGCCCCGTACCTGATCGGTACGGGGCCGATCTGCGTTCGTTCACTCAACACGACGTTATGAGGTGCTTGCACACAGTGCACATGTCTTGTGATGCTATGACCGCTTTTGACGGATGAGTGACGGAAGAGTTGACGATCACGAGGTGGAGTTGACCGTGCCGGCCAGTACTGCGCCTCAAGCACCGCCCGCGCCGCCCGCCCAGGCCACTGAGGCGCCCGCGCGGGAGACCACGCAGCAGCGCAGCCGGGGCGCCGACACCCGGGCCCTGACCCAGGTGCTCTTCGGTCAGCTGAAGGGGCTCACACCTGGCTCACCGGAGCACGACCGGGTGCGCGCGGCGCTCATCGAGGCGAATCTGCCGCTGGTGCGCTACGCCGCCGCCCGCTTCCGCTCCCGCAACGAGCCGATGGAGGACGTGGTCCAGGTCGGCACGATCGGGCTCATCAACGCCATCGACCGTTTCGACCCCGAACGGGGCGTGCAGTTCCCGACGTTCGCGATGCCGACCGTCGTCGGCGAGATCAAGCGGTACTTCCGCGACAACGTCCGCACGGTGCACGTACCGCGCCGGCTGCACGAGCTGTGGGTGCAGGTCAACAGCGCCACCGAGGACCTGACGACCGCCTTCGGGCGCTCCCCGACCACCGCCGAGATCGCCGAACGGCTGCGCATCACCGAGGAGGAGGTGCTGTCCTGCATCGAGGCGGGGCGGTCGTACCACGCCACCTCGCTGGAGGCCGCGCAGGAGGGCGACGGGCTGCCCGGCCTGCTCGACCGGCTCGGCTACGAGGACCCCGCCCTCGACGGGGTCGAACACCGCGACCTGGTGCGGCACCTGCTGGTCCAGCTCCCGGAGCGGGAGCAGCGGATCCTGCTGCTGCGCTACTACAGCAATCTGACGCAGTCGCAGATCAGCGCGGAGCTCGGCGTCTCGCAGATGCACGTCTCGCGGCTGCTGGCGCGCAGTTTCCAGCGGTTGAGGTCCGCCAACCGCATCGAGGCGTAGTCTCACCACAGCGCGGGAAGCATTCGAAGGCGCGAGCGAACGGTCACCGGGGCGAGCGAATCGCTCACCAGGGCCGTTGCGGGCGGAATCGGGCCGAAAGCCCGTCAGACCCCCTGTTTCCAGGGGGAATTCGCGTCTCGGATGTCGACATGTCACTACAGCGCGTTGCCGACATGTGACATTCTGCCGGAGACGCGTTTGCCGGAGCTCCGGCTCCGGTATTCAGGTGAAGGCTGCGTTCCCGTCCCGGGATCGTGTGCCGCGACCGTCCCGCGACCCAAAGGGGGTGGCATGTCCGCAGAACAGGGCAGCTCGAAGGTGCTCGCGCTCGCGGAGAGCGAGACCGCGCCCGACACGCTCGAGGCGCTCGGCCCCGTCGGCTCCATCGACTCCGTCGACGACGGTCAGGCCGTCGAAGCCGTACCGACCCTCGACGCCGTGCCGGCCCAGGCCCTCGCGGCCCCGGAGGCCATCGACACCCGCACCCTGTCCCGCTCCCTGTTCCTGCGGCTCGCCGCCCTCGACGCGGACAGCCCCGAGCGTGCCTACGTCCGGGACACCCTGATCGAGCTCAACCTCCCGCTGGTGCGCTACGCGGCGGCCCGCTTCCGCTCGCGCAACGAGCCGATGGAGGACATCGTCCAGGTCGGCACCATCGGCCTGATCAAGGCGATCGACCGCTTCGACTGCGAGCGGGGCGTGGAGTTCCCGACCTTCGCGATGCCGACCGTCGTCGGCGAGATCAAGCGGTTCTTCCGGGACACCTCGTGGTCGGTGCGCGTCCCGCGCCGGCTCCAGGAGCTGCGCCTGGCCCTGACCAAGGCGAGCGACGAGCTCTCCCAGAAGCTGGACCGCTCCCCGACCGTGGGCGAGCTGGCCGCCGTGCTCGGCGTCTCCGAGGAGGACGTCGTCGACGGCCTCGCGGTGGGCAACGCCTACACCGCCTCCTCGCTGGACTCCCCGGCCCCGGAGGACGACGGCGGCGAGGGCTCGCTGGCCGACCGCCTCGGCTACGAGGACACGGCGCTGGAGGGCGTGGAGTACCGCGAGTCCCTCAAGCCGCTGCTGGCCAAGCTGCCGCCCCGCGAGCGGCGGATCATCATGCTGCGCTTCTTCGCCAACATGACCCAGTCGCAGATCGGCGAGGAGGTCGGCATCTCGCAGATGCACGTCTCACGGCTGCTGACCCGCACCCTGGCGCAGCTGCGCGAGGGACTCATCTCCGACTGACGCCGGTTCCCCGGCATTACGGCGACCGCCGCGGCCCCTCGGGGGGTTCCGTGGCGGTCGCCGTCACATATGCGTGCCCGCGCCCCGGAGGCCGGTCGCGTGCCGGAGTTACGCCAGCGCCAGCCAGGCCACGGCCGCGACGACCGCCACGGCGACCACGACGCCGACGATCAGGCCGATGCGCGGGCCGGAGGAGGAAGCGGCGGGGGCCGCCTGCCGGGACTGGGGGGCGTCGTCGACGAACGCGCGGAACATCTGGGTGCTGCCGGCGGGGTCGTGGTTGCCCTGCGGGCCCTGGGTGCCCTGGTTGTTAGCCATGGGCCGAGACACTAGCGAATCCTCGGTGGGGCCCCAAGTGCGGGGCCGCCGAACCCTCTTGAGGCACCTCACCACCCGCCACCTGCGCGTTTACTTTCGCAATACTTGCCTTTGCCAACTTTTTATGGCCGCATGACCGTTTTTGTTTGCCTGTAGCAACCAACCGCTTCTATGGTTGCCCTAAGCAACGAATGCGGGAGGTGCGCATGGCCGAGAGGGCGCAGTACGAGGAGCTGATCCGACAGTTCAGCGCCTTCGGCGCCGTCAAACGGGAGATGGGCCGCATCCTGCCGGCCGACTGCCCCGGTGGCTCCGCCGCCGTACTGACCCTCCTCGGCCGCCATGGGGACATGCGCATCAGCAAGCTCGCCGAGCTGCTGGCCGTGGACATGTCGGTGACCAGCCGCCACGTCGCGCACATCGCCGACCGGGGCTGGATCGAACGCTCCCCCGACCCCGCGGACAAGCGCTCGCGCATCCTGCGCCTGACGCCCGCGGGCCAGGCCCTGCTCGACGAGCTGTCGGAGCGGACGACCCAGCTGCTGGCCCACCGCCTGAGCGACTGGAGCGACGACGAGGTCGGCCAGCTCACCCGGCTGATGACCAGGCTCAGGGCGAGCTTCGACGACTGCCGGTCCGCACCGGCCCGGCCCCCCGCACCACCCGAGGTCGAACAGACCACCCGTACACCCGCGACCACCACGAAGTAAGCAAAGGAAGTCCATGGCAACGACCACACCAGCCGGTGTGCGGGCTCATGCCAAGCACGGGGGAGGCTCCGCCGGAGACGCTCCGATGTCGCACCGGCAGATCATGGAGGCGCTGTCCGGGCTCTTGCTCGGCATGTTCTGCGCCATCCTGTCCTCGACCATCGTCACCAACGCCCTGCCCGAGATCGTGGGCGACCTCGGTGGCGGCCAGAGCGCCTACACCTGGGTCGTCACCGCGTCGCTGCTGACGATGACCGCCTCCACCCCGCTGTGGGGCAAGCTCGCCGACCTGGTCAGCAAGAAGGCCCTGGTCCAGATAGCCCTCTGCGTCTTCGTCCTCGGCTCCGTCGTGGCCGGCCTGTCGCAGAACGCGGGCATGCTCATCACCGCGCGTGCCATCCAGGGTCTGGGCGCCGGCGGTCTGTCCGCCCTGGCCCAGATCATCATGGCCGCGATGATCTCCCCGCGCGAGCGCGGCCGGTACTCCGGCTACCTCGGCGCCACCTTCGCCGTAGCCACCGTCGGCGGCCCGCTGCTCGGCGGCGTCATCACCGACACCAGCTGGCTCGGCTGGCGCTGGTGCCTCTACGTCGGCGTGCCGTTCGCGATCATCGCGCTGATCGTGCTGCAGAAGACCCTGAACCTGCCGGTGACCAAGCGGAAGGTCAAGGTCGACTGGGCCGGCGCCTTCTTCATCACCGCCGCGGTCTGCCTGCTGCTCGTCTGGGTCACCTTCGCCGACGACAAGTACTCCTGGATGTCCTGGCAGACGGGCGTCATGGTCGGCGGCTCGATCGCGCTGACGCTGATCTTCCTGCTCGTCGAGTCCAAGGCCAGCGAGCCGATCATCCCGCTGCGCCTGTTCCGGAACCGCACCATCACCCTGGCCTCGCTGGCCTCGCTGTTCGTCGGTATCGCGATGTTCGCGGGCACCGTCTACTTCAGCCAGTACTTCCAGCTGGCTCGCGGTGAGTCCCCGACCATGTCGGGCGTCATGACCATCCCGATGATCGGCGGCCTGTTCGTGTCGTCGACCGTCTCCGGTCAGATCATCACCAAGACCGGCAAGTGGAAGGGCTGGCTGCTGGCCGGCGGCGTGCTCCTCACGGCGGGCCTGGGCCTGCTGAGCGGCATGCGCTACGACACCCCGTACTGGCACATCGCGATCTTCATGGCGCTGATGGGTCTCGGCGTCGGCATGATGATGCAGAACCTGGTGCTCTGCACGCAGAATCAGGTGGCCCCGCAGGACCTGGGCGCCGCCTCCTCCGTGGTGACCTTCTTCCGGTCGCTCGGCGGCGCGGTGGGCGTGTCGGTGCTCGGCTCGATCATGTCGACCCGGATCAGCCACTACGCCCAGGACACCATCGGGCAGCTCAGCCCCGAGGAGCAGGCGGGCGCGGCCAAGGCCACCGGCGGGGGCATCCCCGACATGGACCTGCTGCCGCCGGGCATCCGCGAGTGGCTGGAGAGCGCCTACGGGCACGGCATCGCCGACATCTTCCTGTACGTCGCGCCGGTCGCCGCCCTCGGTTTCCTCGTGACCCTGTTCATCAAGGAGGTCCCGCTGCGTACGTCGGGCGCCCTCGCCCAGGCCGCGGAGGCCTCGGCCGAGACGGCCTCCCCGGCGGCTCCGGCCCCGGCCGAGGCCACCCGGGTCGCCGCCGAGCCGGTCCCGGCCGGTGCGGTCGCCGCCCCGTCCGTCGCCGACTCCGGCACGCAGCCCGCGGCCACGCAGCGGCTCGCCGCCGTCGCCACCGCGGCGGCCGGCTCCGGCGAGACCCCGGCACCCGTCTCCGGCGGCATCGCGGTGCGCGGCTTCGTCCGCGGCGCCGAGGCCGCGCCGGTCCCGCAGGCCGCGGTCACGCTGATCTCGCTGGGCGGACGGCAGCTGGGCCGCTCGGTCGCCCAGGCCGACGGTTCCTACGCCGTGGACGCGCCGGGCGCGGGCTCGTACGTCCTGATCGCCTCCGCCGACGGTTTCCAGCCGCAGGCCTCGACGATCGTCGTCAACGACGAGCCGGTCGCCTACGACATCCTGCTCAGCGGCACCAGCGGGCTCACCGGCCTGGTGCGGGCCGTGGAGAGCGGGCTGCCGGTCAAGGACGCGATGGTGATCGTGACCGACGTGCGAGGTGACCTGCTGGCCACCGCCGCCACCGGCGAGGCGGGCGAGTTCGCCTTCACCGAGCTGGTGCCGGGCACGGTGACCGTCGCGGTCAACGCCGCCGGCTACCGGCCGCGCGCCCTGCCCCTGGAGGTGGGCGGCACCGGTGTCACCCGCGTGGAGGTCGACCTCCAGGCCGGGGCGCAGGTCCAGGGCGTCGTGCGGGCTCCGCACGGTCCGCTGGCCGACGCCCGCGTCACGCTGGTCGACGCGGCGGGCAACGTGGTCGGCACGGCCACGACCGGCGCGGACGGGGCGTACGCCTTCACCGACCTGGACGCCGGTGAGTACACCGTGATCGCGACCGGCTACCCGCCGGTGGCGACGTCCCTGACGGTCGCCGGCCCGGGTGCCGACGGCCACGACATCGAGCTCGCCCACCCCGGCGAGTAGCGAGTCCCCGGCCCGTGGTGGCGTGCGCGCTCTGAGCGGAGGTGCGCCCGCCCACCACGGGCCGGTTTGTTTACGACCAGCTTTACGACCAGCTTTCGACCAATTTCTGAGCCTTTGCAGGGAGAAAACGGGATGGGACTGACCGCGAGGATCCGAACGCGGGACGGATGGGCCGTGTCGCACGCGGTCGTCACGGTGACCGACATGACCGGCACGCAGGTGCTGCGCGCCGAGGCGGACACCGAGGGCACCGTGCGGGACACCACCGCGCTGGCGCCGGGGGCGTACACCGTAATCGTCACCGCCGTCGGCTACGCGCCGGCCGCGTCCAGCGCGATCGTCACCGCGAGCGGCCGGGCCGAGGTCGGCACCGTGACGCTGGCCCGCCAGGGCGGCACCGAGCTGCCGCCGCCGGGGCCGTGGACCATCGACCCGGCGCACTCCAGCGTCGCCGCGGTCGCCCAGCACCTGGGCATTTCCAGCGTGCACGGCCGGTTCACGGAGTTCGCCGGCACGGTCGAGATCGCGCCGGACGACGTGACCAAGTCCAGGGTCGAGGCGGTGATCCGGGCGGCCTCCGTCGACACGGGCAACGGCATGCGCGACACCCACCTGCGTTCCGCCGACTTCCTGGACACCGAGCGGTACCCGGAGATCACCTACCGCTCCACGGGCGTGACGCAGGCCGGCCCCGACCGCTGGACCGTCCACGGCGAGCTGGGCCTGCACGGCGTGGTCCGCCCGGTCGACCTGGACCTGGCCTACCTCGGCACCGGCGCCGACCCGTGGGGCGGCACCCGGGCGGCGTTCCGCGCCACCACGGAGCTGCGGCGCGAGGACTTCGCCATGAACTACAACCAGGTCCTCCAGGCCGGCATCGCCGCCATCGGCACGACGCTCAGGGTCGAGCTGGACATCCAGGCGGTCCAGGGGGAGTCACTGCCGGCCGCGTGAGGCGCCGCCGGACGCCTGGGCCACCAGCTCGCCGCACAGGTCCCGGAGCTTGACGTTCCGGTGCTGCGAGGCACGGCGCAGCCGCGCCAGGGCCCGGTGGGCGTCGATGCGCTCCCGGGCCATGAGCATGCCGACCGCCTGGTCGATGACGCTGCGGGAGAGCAGCGCGGTGCGCACGTCGGCCGCCGAGGCCCGCTGCCGCTCCAGGCGCAGGGCCTCGTTCACCGCGTCGGCGGCCCGCTCCGCGAAGGCGCGGGCCGCTTCGCGTCCCCGGGCCAGCGAGTCGGGCTCCATGCCGTAGAAATTGAGCGCGGCCCCCGTCTCGCCCTCGACGGCCATCGGCAGCGCCAGTACACAGCGCACCCCGGTGGCCAGCGCGTACTCGGTGTACGCGGGCCAGCGGGTCTCCGCGGTCAGGTCGGGTGAGTACCGGGGGCTGTCCGTCTCGGCGGCGTCCACGCACGGACCCGAGCCGTTCTCGTACTGCCTGAGGTCCAAGCCGCTGGGCAGCCCGGAACTCCCCGCCAGGGTCAGCAGCCGGTCGGCGCGGCGCACGGTGACCGAGCAGGCCGCGGCGCCGGGGACCTGGCCGACGGCACGGTCGGTCAGGTCGCGCAGCAGCGTGTCGAGACCCTGGCTGCGGGCCATCGCCTGGTCGAGCGGGTCAGAGGTCTGCGAGGTCATGCACGTACGGATATCCCGTCATCGTTCCGCCACGCCTCGGCCGCCCGCACCGCTGTTCGCGTCGACGATGCGGCGGGCGAGGTCGCGCAGTTTCACGTTCTCCCGCTGGGAGGCTTTCACCAGGGAGTCGAAGGCGCCGGCCGCGTCGATGTCCATGCGCTCCATGAGGATGCCGGTGGCCTGGCCGATCAGGTCCCGGGTGCGCATGGCTTCGGTGAGCTGTTCCCGCACGGTCGCCGAGTCCAGGGCGAGGGAGACGTGCGCGGTGAACAGGCGGCCGATGCGGGCGGCGTCCTCGTCGAAGGCCTGCGGTTTGCGGGCGTAGGCCGTCAGCACGGTCAGGCGGCGCCGGTCGGCGCGCAGCCGCAGCGACAGGGCGGAACGCAGGCCGAGGGCGCAGAGGGCGTTCCCGCCGCCGTCGGCCTCGCTGTCGTCCGTCCGGACCACGGGGGTGGTCCACAGGCGGTCCCAGTCCGGGTGCGGCTCGCGGCCCCCGTGCCGGGAGTCGGCGTCGAAGCGTACGGCCTCGTCGGTCCAGGCGAGGGTGCGCAGCCGGCCGCGCTGGATCTCCGAGATGCCCGCGTGCTCGGCGCCGGGCAGCAGGCTCACGGCCAGTTGGACCGCGGTGCTCAGGGTGTCGTCCGGGGAGCCCGTCCCATGCAGCTGCCGAGCCGCCGACGTCAGGGCCTCGGCCAGCTCGAAGCCCACCGGAAAACGCGGCAAATCAGTAAATTCGGACGCAGCCACCACGAACCTCTTCGGCGTGCACGACCCGGTGGCCGTGCGCAGGAGAGCTCCGCAGCACATTCCTGACTGCGAGCACAGGACGTACAGCACTCTAGCTGCTCGGTTGCGGTCCGGTGACGCGCGGTCGACGGACCGATCAGGCACCTTCCCCATCGACTCGGCGGCGTGATGGAATGGGACACGGGTCAGGAAGCGGCCTTGCCGGAAGCCGGACGTACGTCTGCAAGGTGAGTGCCGTGCCCTTACGCCCCCGCCCCTGCGACCCGTGTGATCCTCCCGGCTGCGCCGTACTCTCGCTGCCCCCGGACATCGACTTCTGCAACGCCGCGGGGCTGCTCCCCCTGATCATGACCGCCGTGGAACACCACTCGGCCGGCCTGCGCGTCCTCGTCCTGGACCTGACGGCGACCCGCTTCATGGACTCCCAGGGCGTCCGCCTCCTCGACGAGGTGCGCCGCCGCCTGCCCGGCCGCGCCCGGCTGCGGGTGGTGGCTGCCCCGAAGGGCGTGCCCAGCCGGGTCCTGGAGCTGTCCGGGCTGCGCCGGGACGTGCCGGTGTACGACAACCTCGCGGAGGCGCTGCGCCAGGAGAGCGGTGCGGCGAGCGGGCCCGGAAGCGGGAGCGCGGCCTAGAGGTGACAGCCTGTGACAGCCTCTAGGGTGACCGCATGGCACCGAACATCGCGACGAACACCCGCGTCTCCCTGGACGAGTTGCTGGACTTCGTACGCCCCCGGCACCGGGCGATCCTGCTGACCCGCCGGGCCGACGGCAGCCCGCAGGGGTCGCCGCTGACCTGCGGGGTCGACGACTCGGGCCGGATCGTGGTCTCCACGTACCCCGAACGGGCCAAGACCCGCAACGCGCACCGCGATCCGCGGGTCAGCGTCATCGTGCTCAGCGACGAGTGGAACGGCCCCTGGGTCCAGGTCGACGGCACGGCGGAGGTCGTCGACAGCCCCGACTCGGTGGAGCCGCTCGTGGAGTACTACCGGAACATCGCCGGCGAGCACCCCGACTGGGACGAGTACCGGCGGGCCATGGTGGCGCAGGGCAAGTCGATCATCCGGGTGACGCCGGAGAAGTGGGGGCCGGTGGCCACGGGGGGCTTCCCGGCGCGGCTGACGTCGGACGGCTGACGTCCGGGGCGGGTCGGCCCCGTCCCGCCGGGGGCGGGTCAGCCCCGTTCGACCATCGCCTCGATGCCCGCGACCAGCAGGTCCAGCGCGAACTCGAAGTCCCGGTCCAGCATCTCGTCGACCGTCTCACCGCCGCGGGCCGACATGATGGCCCGGGACTCCGCGACGACGTCCGGGGCGGTGTCCGACGACTCGGCCACCGCGTTCATGGAGTCCTGGAAGTACTCGTCCGGGCTCATCCCGGTGTCGGCCGCCCGGGCGAAGAGGTGACCCTCGATGGTTCCGTAGCCGTACACGAACTGGAAGACGGCCGAGATCCCCCCGGTCAGCCGGTGGGCGGGCAGTCCGCTGCGCCGCATCACGCCCTGCACCGCGCGGGAGAACTCCATCGAGTGCGGCCCGATGTTGAGGTAGGTACCGGTCAGCTGGGACATCCACGGGTGACGCACCAGCAGGGACCGGTTCTCCCGGGCCAGTGCGCGCAACTGCTCGCGCCAGTCCCCCTCGGCCTCCGGGTCGGGGTGGCGCAGCTCGCCGTAGGCCGCGTCCACGGCAAGTTCGAGCAGCTCGTCCTTGGTGTCGACGTACCAGTAGACGGACATGGCGGTGACGTTCAGCTCGGCGGCCAGGCGGCGCATGGAGAACTTGGCCAGCCCCTCGGCGTCCAGCAGCCGCACCGTGACCTCGGTGATCCGCTCCCGGTCCAGCCCCGACGGCTGACCGCCACGCCGCCCCCCACGCCGCCCTTCGTCCACCAGCCACACACTGGCCCGCGCCCCCCGGCCCGCCTTCGCCATACGCACCTACCTCGCTCACCGATGCCGGTCATGCTAGGCGCCCCTCCAGGGGCGCGGGGAACGGCGCGACCAGCCACAACGAAGCCCGCAGCCGCGCGGAGACCCCACCACCCGAGCTCTCAGGCGCCCGCCCGTTCCGCCCTCCGCAACAACACCGACGCCACCGCCCCACCGACCAGCACGGCCACCGCCCCCACCAACTGACTGCTCTCCAGTCCGGAGGAGAACGCGTCGACGACCCGCTCCCGCTCCGCCTCCCCCTCCGCCGAGGCCAGCGCCGCGGGCAACGACGCCGCCGCGACCGGTACCAGCGCCGCGAACCGCGAGTTCAGCACCGCGCCCAGCACGGCCACGCCCAGCCCGTTGCCGAACTCCGCGAGCGTCCCGTTGATGCCCGCGCCGACGCCCGCCTTGGCCGGCGGTATCGAACTCATGATGGCGTGCGCCATGGCTGGGTTGCCGAGCGCGCACCCCACGCCGATCAGCAGCAGCCCCAGCAGCGTGCCCGGATAGCCCACGCCGGTCAGCGTGGCGATGGCCACCAGGCCCGCCGACATCAGCACCATGCTCAGCATGACCGCCACCGGCGTACCGAGCTTGACCAGCCACTTGGCCGCGATGCCGGAGAAGTTCAGGACCACCACCGTCGCCGCCAGCGGCGCCGTCGCCAGCCCCGCCTCCAGCGGGTCGTACCCGAGCACGAACTGCAGGTGCTGGGTGAGCAGGAACAGCGCGCCGCCCATGCCGAAGGTGATCAGCATCAGCCCGGCGACCGCGCCCGTGAACCGCTGATTGCGGAAGAAGGCCAGGTCGAGCATGGGGTACGGGATGCGGCTCTCCCAGTACGCGAAGAGCGCGAGCACACCGACCGCGACGGCCGCCGTGGCCAGTACCCGGCCGGAGGTCCAGCCGTGCTCGGGGCCGGAGATGATCGCGTAGACCAGCGCGGCCATGCCGATCGTGGAGAGCAGGGCGCCCAGCAGGTCGGGGCGGTCGCCCTGCCGGTTCTTCGACTCCGGGACCAGGGTCACGACCGCGACCAGGCCCAGTGCCACGACCGGCAGGTTGATCAGGAAGATCGCGCCCCACCAGAAGTGGTCCAGCATGAAGCCGCCGATCAGCGGCCCGCAGGCGAAGCCCAGCGCGCTCACCGCGCTCCAGATGCCGATCGCCTTGGGGTGCTCCTCGGGCGCGAAGATCTGCATGACCACGGCCAGGGTGGTGGTCAGCAGCAGCGCGCCGCCGACGCCCATCCCGGCGCGGGCCGCGATCAGCTGGCCGGTGCTCTCCGCGAGGCCCGCCGCCAGTGAGCCCAGACCGAACAGTGCCAGGCCCGCGGTCAGCATCTTCTTGCGGCCGTAGCGGTCGGCGGCGCTGCCCGCGGTGAGCAGCAGGCCGGACTGCACCAGTGAGTAGGCGTTGATCATCCACTGGATGTCGGAGGTGGCCGCGCCCAGCTCGTCGGTGAGGGAGGGGATGGCCACGTTCAGCACGGTGTTGTCCAGCACGACCGTCAGCTGGGCGAGGCTGATGACACCGAGGATCAGCCAGCGCTGCGGGTGACCCTGGACGGCGGGCACGGTCGGCGCCCGGCCGGGTTCCTGTTCCTGCTCGGGGGAGGACGTCGTCATGCTGTACAGCGTATAGGGCTTCCTATACGCTGTACAGCTGGCTGATTCAGTGATTCCGCGCCTGGTCAGGCGGTCGGTCGGGTCAGGTCGTAGAAGGTGGCCGATCCGACCGTGACCTCCTCGAAGTTGGCCTCGACCCATGAGGTGATCTGCGACGAGGTGCCGGAGTCGCCGCCCATGCCGCCTCCCGTTCCGCCGGCGATGAAGTAGTGGATCCTGCCGTCCGCGACGTACTCCTTGAACCGGTCGAGGGTCGGAGACGGGTCCGTGCCGTTGAAGCCGCCGATCGCCATCACGGGCTCGCCGGTGGCGAGCTGGTAGCTCGCGGCGTTCTGGGAGCCGATCGCGGCGGCCGCCCAGGTGTAGTCGTCGGCGTCGGTCTCCAGCAGCTTCTTCGCCTCGGTGCCGACCTGGGCGCCGTTGAGCAGGCCGCCCATGCCCATGCCGCCGCCTCCACCCGCGCCGGGGCGGGCGGCCTCGCCGGTCCGGCCGTTCTGGCCCGGTGCGCCTCCGGGAAAGCCACCGCCCCCGGGGAAGCCCCCGCCACCGGGACCGCCGCCCCGGCCCCCGCCATCCCCACCGCCCGGACCCGCACCGCCCGGAGGGCCCCCGCCGCCCATCACGCTCGCGCCGGACGGACCCGCCGTGACGATGGAGCCGCTGTGCCCCTCCCGCACGGTGCTCAGCGTGTACGCCGTCGGCGCGGCCAGCGACGTCACGATCCCCAGCCCCGCCGCCGCGAGCGCCGCCCGCCGTCCCAGCCGCCCGGCGAAGACCAGCCCGAGCGCGGCGACCAGACCTCCGACGAGGACCAGCCACTTCAGCCAGGGCAGGTAGTCGGGCGTGCGGTCGAGGAGCACATACCCCCAGGCCGCGGTCACCGTGGCCGCGGCGGCCAGCGCGAGGGACGCCCAGGCCCGCTCCCGCCGCTCCCACAGCGTGGCCGCGCCGATGCCGACCACCGCGGCGAGGTACGGCGCGAGGGCGACCGTGTAGTACTGGTGGAAGATGCCCGCCATGTAGCTGAAGACGGCCGTGGTCGTCAGCAGCGAGCCGCCCCAGACCAGGAGGGACGCGCGGGCGGCGTCGGTACGGCCGCCGCGGCGCAGCGCGACCAGCCCCGCGGCCAGCAGGATCAGGGCCGCCGGGAGCAGCCAGGAGATCTGGCCGCCGATCTCGGCGTTGAACATCCGGTCCCAGCCGGTCTCGCCCCACTGTCCGCCGCCGCCACCGGGGCCACCGCCGCCGCCGACGCTGCCGGTCTCCTCGCCGTTGAGCCGGCCCAGGCCGTTGTAGCCGAAGGTCAGCTCCAGGAAACTGTTGTTCTGCGAGCCGCCGACGTACGGGCGGGACGACGCGGGCCACAGCTCCACGACCGCCACCCACCAGCCGCCGGAGACGACGATGGCGAGGGTGGCGAGCGCGAGCTGCCCGAGCCGCTTGCCCGGCCGCACCGGCGCGCAGACGCCGTAGACGAAGGCGAGGGCGGGCAGGATCAGGAACGCCTGGAGGGTCTTCGTCAGGAAGGCGAGGCCGATCGCGACACCGGCCCACACCAGCCACCTGGTCCGGCCGTCCTCCAGCGCGCGGACGACGAGGTAACAGGCCACGGACATCAGCAGCGCGAGCAGCGCGTCCGGGTTGTTGAAGCGGAACATCAGCGCGGCGACGGGCGTCAGGGCCAGCACCGCACCGGCGATCAGTCCGGCCGCGGGGCCGAACCGGCGGCGCACGGCCGCGTACACGACGGCGACCGTCGCGACGCCCATCAGCACCTCGGGGACGAGGATCGACCAGGAGCTCAGCCCGAAGATCCGGACCGCCAGCGCCATCGGCCACAGCGCGGCCGGCGGCTTGTCGACGGTGATGGCGTTGGCCGCGTCGAGCGAGCCGAAGAAGAACGCCTTCCAGGACCGGCTGCCCGCCTGCGCGGCCGCCGAGTAGAAGGAGTTGGCGTAGCCGGAGGCGCTCAGGTCGTACAGGTACAGCACCGCGGTGGCGAGCAGCAGGCCGAGGAAGACCGGGCGCACCCATCGCGGGTCCTCGGGACGGCCCCGCCACAAGCGGCGCCACAGATCGTGGTGGGTCGTCATCGTCCGTCCCCCGGCTCCGTCACCGACCGTGCCGGGTCCGCGAACACCCAGGCGCGGAAGAGCAGGAAGCGCAGCACGGTGGCCGCGAGGTTGGCGGCGATCAGCACCGCCAGTTCCGTGGAGTGGCCGGGGTCCGCGGTCGCCGAGTTCAGGGCGGCGAGCGAACCGCTGGTCAGCACGAGACCGATGCCGAACACCACCAGTCCCTGCGCCTGGTGGCGTACCGCACCGCCCCGCCCGCGCACACCGAAGGTCAGCCGCCGGTTGGCGGCGGTGTTGGCGACCGCCGAGACCAGCAGGGCGAGCGCGTTGGCGAGCTGCGAACCGGCGAAGAGGCGGAAGCCGCTGTAGAGCAGCAGGTAGACGAGGGTGGACAGGGCGCCGACGACGCAGAAGCCGACGAGCTGCCGGGCCAGGCCCTGCGGTACGCCGGTCAGCTCCCGGTCGCGCGGGTCGTCGCCGAACGGCCGCGCCAGCCGGTCCAGCGGCAGCGAACCGGTGGCCAGCGCCTTGCCGACCCGCCAGACGCCCTTGAGGTCGTCGGTCGCCGTCTTCACGATGTGCACGGTCGAGTCGGGGTCGTCGACCCAGTCGACCGGCACCTCGTGGATGCGGCACCCGGCGCGCTCGGCGAGCACCAGCATCTCGGTGTCGAAGAACCAGCCGGTGTCCTCCACCAGCGGCAGCAGCACCTGGGCGACGTCCCGGCGGATCGCCTTGAACCCGCACTGGGCGTCGGAGAAGCGGGCCTGGAGGGAGCCGCGCAGGATGAGGTTGTAGGAGCGGGAGATGAACTCCCGTTTGGCGCCGCGCACCACGCGTGAGCTGCGAGCGAGGCGGGAGCCGATGGCCAGGTCCGAGTGGCCGGAGATCAGGGGCGCCACCAGCGGCAGCAGGGCGTTCAGGTCGGTGGACAGGTCGACGTCCATGTAGGCGAGGACGGGGGCGTCCGAGGCCGACCAGACGGTCCGCAGGGCCCGGCCCCGCCCCTTCCGCTCCAGGCGGCGGGAGGTGACCTCGGGCAGCTCCGCCGCGAGCCGGGCGGCCACGCGCGCGGTGGCGTCGGTGGAGGCGTTGTCCGCGACCGTGATGCGGAAGCCGTACGGGAAGGTCCGCGTGAGGTGGTCGTGCAGCCTCAGGACGCACGGCCGGAGATCCTTCTCCTCGTTGTAGACGGGGACCACTACGTCCAGGACAGGCGTACCGGCTCCTGCGGCCGGGAGATGCTCCCGCGCCGGCAGGGAGCCGGGAGAAGAGTCGGTTCGCATGGGACCGACACTTCTCAACTCCCCTGTCGCACCCGTGTGGTGACGCTGTGCTGTGCCTGTGAGTGCGCCGGCGAGCTCGCCGGGGCCGGCAGGTGCAGGGTGAAGACGGTGCGTCCGGGCACGCTGTCGACGGTCACGGCGCCGCCGTGCGCGGCCGCCACGGCCTGCACGATGGCGAGCCCGAGGCCCGTCGAGCCGGTGGCGCGGGAGCGGGCCGAGTCGCCGCGCGCGAACCTCTCGAAGACGTGCGGCAGCAACCCGGCGGGTATCCCCGGCCCGTTGTCCTCCACGTCCGCGCACAGCCACGCCCCGTCGCACCGCACGCGCGCGGTGACGGTGGTGCCGGGCGGGGTGTGGGTGCGTGCGTTGGCCAGCAGGTTGACCAGCACCTGCTGGAGCCGGGCGGCGTCCGCCGAGACGATCGCCGGTTCGTCGGGCAGGTCGAGGCGCCAGGTGTGGTCCAGCCCGGCCGCGCGGGCGTCGCTGACGGTGTCCACGACGAGCGGTACGAGGTCGGTCCGCCCGAACTCCAGCGGCCGTCCGGCGTCCAGGCGGGCGAGCAGGAGCAGGTCCTCGACCAGCCCGGTCATCCGCCCGGCCTCGGACTCGATGCGGCCCAGCGCGTGCCGGGTGTCGGGGCCGACCTGTTCCCCTCCCCGGCGGGTCAGTTCGGCGTACCCGCGGATCGAGGCGAGCGGCGTGCGCAGCTCGTGGCTGGCGTCGGCGACGAACTGCCGTACCCGCGTCTCGCTGGCCTGGCGGGCGTGCAGGGCCCCGTGCACGTGGTTGAGCATCCGGTTGAGCGCGGCGCCGACCCGGCCGACCTCGGTGTGCGGGTCGCACTCGGACTCCGGGACGCGTTCGTCGAGGCTCACCTCGCCCGCGTGCAGGGGGAGTTCGGAGACGCGGGTGGCGGTGGCGGCGACCCTGCGCAGGGGGCGGGTGGCGACACCGACGATGACGGTGCCGGCGAGACAGGCGGCGACGAGGCCGGCGGCGGTGACGCTGGCCTCGACGATGATCAGGGTGTTGACGGTGCCGGTGACCTCGGAGGTGGGGACGGCGGCGTAGTACCCGTCCCGGTACTCCACGCGGTAGTCGCCGAGGTCGCCGATCTCGACGGTGTGCTGGTCCCCGTCGCGGGGTGCGGAGGCCAGCGCGGCGCGTTCCGCCTCGGTGAGGGCGACCGGGCTGGTACCGCTGAAGTCGGTGCTGTCGTCGTCCTTCTCGCCGTACTTGGCGTCGACGACGGCACCGTCCTGGACCTCGGCGACGATCGTGCCGAGCGGCTGCGGGCCGCGGGTGACGAACTCGTCCAGGTCCATCCGCCGCGGGCCGTCGGCGCCGGGCTGGAGGTCGCCGGGGCCGGTGCCGACGGGCGGCCCGAAGCCGGAGACCCGCATGGCGACCTCGTGCAGCTGCTTGTCCAGCTGGTCGTACAGGTGCGACCGCAGGGCCACCGTCGTCACCGTGCCGATCACCGCGCACACCACCGCGATCAACGCCACGGACACGACGACGAGCCGCGTCCGCAGGGTCCGCGGACGCGGTCGCCGCCGTCCGCTCACGACACCGCGGGCTTGATCAGATAGCCGGCGCCGCGCCGCGTGTGGATCATCGGCTCGCGTCCGGCGTCGATCTTCCGGCGCAGGTAGGAGATGTACAGCTCGACGACGTTGGCCTGCCCGCCGAAGTCGTACGACCACACGCGGTCCAGGATCTGCGCCTTGCTCAGCACGCGCCGCGGGTTGCGCATCAGGAACCGCAGCAGTTCGAACTCGGTAGCGGTGAGGTGGATGCCGTCACCGCCCCGCGTCACCTCGTGGCTGTCCTCGTCGAGGGTGAGGTCGCCGACGACCAGGACGGACTCGGAGCGCCGGTCGGCGGCACCGGTGCGCCGGATCAGTCCGCGCAGCCGGGCGACGACCTCCTCCAGGCTGAACGGCTTGGTGACGTAGTCGTCCCCGCCCGCGGTCAGCCCGGCGATGCGGTCCTCGACCGCGTCCTTGGCGGTCAGGAACAGCACCGGCACGTCCGGCACGTCGCGGCGCAGCCGCCCCAGCACGCTCAGCCCGTCCATGTCGGGCAGCATCATGTCCAGCACCACCGCGTCGGGCCGGAACTCGCGCGCGGCCTGGACGGCGCCGTGGCCGTCGCCCGCGCTGCGGATCTGCCAGCCCTCGTAGCGCAGGGCCATGGAGAGCAGTTCGGTGATGGACAGCTCGTCGTCCACTACAAGCACCCGGACGGGGCTCCCGTCCGGCCTCAGCAGTTCGGTGCGCCCCTGGGGCGAGGTCGTGGTCATACCGGACACCCTGGCGGTGCGCTCTGAGAGCACTCTTTCGCCAAGCTGTGATTTTCCTGAGAAACCCACAGGGGCCTCCCAGGCACCGCCCGGCCGCAGCGGCCGGTCGCCGTCAGTGCCCGGGCAGCCCGAACAGCCGGGCCCCGTTGTCGTGGCACACGCCCCGCAGCCACGCGTCGCCGAGCTCCAGCCGCTCCAGCGCGCGCAGCTGGTGCAGGTAGGGGTAGGGGATGTTGGGGAAGTCCGTGCCCAGCAGGACGCGGTCGCCGAGGCCGGCCAGCCGGGGCAGCGCCCGCCGGGGGAAGGGGGCGAGCCGCTCGCTGAAGTCGGTGAACGCCATGGTCGTGTCCAGCCGCACCTCGCCGTACCGCTCGGCCAGGTCCAGGAAGCCCTCGTACTCGGGCATCCCCATGTGCGCGACGATCAGCCGCAGCCGGGGGTGGCGGGCGAGCACGCGGGCGATCGGCTCGGGCCCGGTGTGCTTGCCGGGCGCCGGCCCGGACCCGCAGTGGATCACGACGGGCACCCCCGCCTCGGCGAGCAGCCCCCACGCACCGTCGAGCAGCTCGTCGGCCGGGTCGTAGGCACCGACCTGGACGTGCGCCTTGAAGACCCGCGCCCCCGCCTCGACCGCCTCGCGGACGTACGCCTCGACGCCGGGCTCCGGGAAGAGGGTGGAGGTGTGCAGACAGTCGGGGGTCCGGCGGGCGAAGTCCACCGCCCAGCCGTTCAGCCACCGGGCCATGCCCGCCTTGTGCGGGTACAGCATGGCGGTGAAGGACCGCACGCCGAACTCCCGCAGCAGTGCCGTCCGTTCGTCCTCCTCCCTCCGGTAGGTGATCGGCCACTCGACGCCGCCGGTCAGCGGCCCGAGGGAGTCGAAGTAGCCCCACACCTTGCGCAGGACGCGCTCGGGCATGAAGTGCGTGTGCACGTCGACCAGCCCGGGCAGCCCGAGCCCCTCCCAGAACCGGCGGACCTGTCCGGCCTCGTGATCACTCATGCAGCCACGATCGCGCCCGGCCCGCCCCCGGAACAAGGGGCCGGATCGGGACTGTCCGGGGGCGAGGTCAGAACAGCCCGTCCTGCACCCCGGCCGCCACGCCCCTGAACCCCCGCACGGGCACGGCGCACGGTTCGCCCCCGGCCGCCACCAGCTCCCACCCGGTCATCAGCCGTGAGTCGAGCACGATCACCCCCCGCTCCGTCGCCAGATGCAGATCGGGTCCCGCGACGGCCATCAGCCCGCCCCCGATCGCGCCGCCGGCCACCAGTTCGGTCACCTCCCCCACGGCGCCCGGACCGTCGGCCCCTGCCTCCGCGACACCGAAGGCGGCGGCATGGTCCACGCCCCGGAACGGCGCCGGCGTCAGCGACTCCGGCCAGCCGCCCAGCGCCACCGCCCGCGCGTGCAGCTCCGCGATCTCGGCCGTCCGCTCCCCCTCCGACCCCGGCAGCCCGGACCGGACCGCACGCTTCTGGGCGTAGGGGATGCGGTCGGGCACCCCCAGCGCGGCCCGCAGCAGCTCCTCCGTCCGCCGCGCGGCCATCAGCGGGCCGTGGCCCAGCCAGCTGAAGCAGACGGCGCCCTGCTCCAGCAGCCGGGCGGACCCCCGCTCGTACGCGGTGATCCCGACCTTGACGAGGCCCGGCCCGAACCACGCCAGGTAGACGCGGTACGGCCGCGGATCGTCCGCGACGGTGTCGGCGGCCACGGAGTGCGCCCGGTCCAGCCGCGCGCACTCCTCGCACCGCGCCCCCGTGCTCCGCCCCGGCACGCCGGCCCGCACCGGGCATGCGTGCCCCCGTGCCCCCACGCAGGTCCGCTCACCCCCCTCGGCGACCCCGAAGGCCACCCTTCTGCCCCGGACCAGCGCACTGCGCCGTCCCCCGACCCACGTCAGCACGGGACCGTCCGCCGCCCACCGCAGCCCCGAGCACTTCCACGTCTGTGCCATCCCCGCCGAGCGTAGAGGCCACCACTGACAACGCCCCCGACAGCAACAGCGACGAGGCGGGCACTGCCCAGAAGACAGTGCCCGCCTCGACGTACGGTATGAGCATGATGGGAAGCGACGCGACGTGTCCGGAACGCCTGGTCATGGAGCACGTCACCAGCCGCTGGGGCACCCTGGCCCTGATCGCCCTGCTGGACCGCCCCTACCGCTTCAGCGAACTGCGCCGGGAGATCGGCCAGGTCAGCGAGAAGATGCTGGCGCAGACCCTGCGGACCCTGGAGCGCGACGGCCTGGTCCACCGGGACGCCAAACCGGTGATCCCGCCCCGCGTGGACTACTCCCTCACGGACCTCGGCCGGGAGGCCGCCGAACAGGTCCGGGGCCTGGCCCGCTGGACGGAGCGGCGGATGACGGCGGTGGAGCAGGCCCGCGAGGCGTACGACGCCGGCCGGGCCTGACCCGCCACCGCGCTCCGCGTCACTGCTGCAGGACCGCCTTCATGACGTCCCGGGCGATGGGTGCGCCGAGGCGTCCACCGGAGATGTCCGCGCGGGAGATGTCCATGTCGGTCGGGTCGATGAAGACGGCGACGGCGACGGAGGACCCGTCGTCCTTCTTGCCGTAGGAGACGAACCAGCCGTAGGGCACCTCGTCGTCCACGTCGACACCGCGCTGCGCGGTACCCGTCTTGCCGCCGACCGTGATGCCGTCGATCAGGGCGCGCTTGGCGCTGCCCTCCTTGGCGGTGAACTCCATCATCTGCTGGACCTTCTGCGCGGTCTCGGCGGAGACCGCCTCGCTCATCACCGCGGGTTCGGTCTTCTCCAGCGTGTCGAGGTCCGGGCCCTTGACCTCGTCGACGATGTAGGGCTGCATCAGCTTGCCGTCGTTGGCCAGCGCGGCGGTGACCATGGCCATCTGCATCGGCGTGCTGGTGAGGCTGCCCTGTCCCATGCCGGTGAGCGCGGTGCCCGGCAGGTCGAGGTCCTTGGGGTAGAGGCTCTTGGTGGCGAGCAGGTCGCCGAAGTCGTCGGAGTAGACGTCCTCGTTGAAGCCGAACTTCTCGGCCGTCTCCCGCATCTTCTCCGGCCCCAGCTCGGCGGCGGCGTCGAGGAAGACGTTGTTGCACGACCACTGCATCGCGACCTTCATCGAGGCCTTGTTGCAGACGCCGTCGCCGGCCTCACTGCCGATCTTGGTGCTGGACTGCGGCAGCTGGTACGGCGACTCGGCGTCCGTGCGCGCATTGATGTCGCTGACCGCTCCGTGCTCCAGCGCGGCGGCCGCGGTGAGGATCTTGAAGGTGGAGCCCGGCGGGTAGGTCTCGCGCAGCGCGCGGTTGGCGAGCGGCTTGCGCTTCTCCTTGGTGAGCGCGACGAAGCGGTCCGACTCGTTGAAGGTGCCGCCCGAGAACGTCGACGGGTCGTAGGAGGGCGCCGACACCAGCGCCAGCACCTTGCCCGTGCTCGGGTCGAGTGCGACCACGGCTCCCCGGGCGCCCTCCAGCTTGGTCAGCCCGTCCCAGGCGGCCTTCTGCGCCTTCGGGTCGATGGTGGTGACCACCGAGCCGGCCCGGCGGCCCTCCCCGCTGACGACGTCGGCGAACCGCTGGAACGCCAGCCGGTCGTCCTTGCCGGTCAGGATGCCGTCGTAGGTCTTCTCCAGCAGCGTCATGCCCTGGGCCTGCGACGCGTACCCGGTCACCGGCGCGTACATCGGCCCGTTGACGTAGGTGCGCTTGTACTTGAGGTCGCCCTCGGTCTCGGTGGAGCCCGTGATGGCCCGCCCGCCGACGATGATGTCACCGCGCGGGGTGGAGAACTGCTCGATCTGCACCCGCCGGTTCTTGGTGTCGGAGGCGAGCTCCGGGGCCCGGACGTACTGCAGCCAGTTCGCACGGATCAGCAGGCCGAGCACCAGCAGCCCGCAGAAGATCGCCACGGCCCTCAGCGGCTTGTTCACCGGATGCCTCCGTCGAGGCTCGGCCGGGTGGCGGTCGGCCTGTCGGATATGGAGACGCGTCGTCGCAACATGGGCACACCCTAGACACAGTCACGGGCCTTCTTCACCGGGCGGTGCGACCTTGCGACGCGTCTGCGACAGACCTGTGCCGCGGTATTGCCCGGCACGGAAGACCCTGTTGATCATAAACTCATCACACTTTCAGGCCGACCCCCACACTCGCGGCGGCCGGCCCCCACCGTCTCTCCCCCATGAAGGGCCCATTTGTGAGACTCCGTCGTTCCCTGTCCGTGGCCGCCGCGGTCGCGGTCGCCACTCCCGTCGTACTGCTCACCGCCGCCCCGGCGTTCGCCGCCGGGACGCCCGCGGCACAGACGCAGCACCAGCCCACGTACGCGGAGTTGCAGAAGGCCGCCGCGGACGCGGCCAAGGAGTACGAGGACGCCCTCGCCGCCGAGAAGGAGGGGCGGAAGACGGTCGACGCCACCCTGGCGGCGCTGGACTCCGACACCCACCCGCTCAAGGCGGCCACGATCACCGCCGACAAGGCGGCCAAGGACGCGGCCGACGCCGAGGCGGCCGCCGGGAAGGCCGTTGCGGACGCGCGGGCCTCGGTCGAGGCGGCCGTGACCGACGCCGAGAAGGCCGAGGCGCAGCAGGCTCTGGAGGCCGCCGAGAGCGACCTGGCGGAGGCCGCCGAGGCCAGGCAGAAGGCCGACGCCACCGCCGAGGCGGCCCAGACCGCGCTGGGCGACGCCCGGGTGGCGGCGGTGCGCGAGTACGGGAAGCTCCAGACGGCCCTGGAGAAGGCGCTCGAGGCCAAGGAGGCCGCCGAGGAAGCGCTCGGCACCGCGAAGGAGTGCGTCCGCGAGAACGGACTGACCGCTCGCGCGGTGGGGTTGCCGTCCAAGGTCGTCGCCGGCACCACCGTGGACTTCACCCTGCGCGTGACCAACGGGTCCGAGCGCACGCTGGACGTGGACCCCCTGGCCTTCGTGCGCGTGGCAGGCGAGGGCAGCGGTGCGAAGAGCGCGCTGAAGGTCAAGTGGTCCGACGGCTCCGGCTGGAAGGCCCTGGACGGCAACCGGCCCGAGCACATCGCCCCCGTCGACACCATGAAGCCCGGCGAGCACAGCGACGTGAAGCTGCGGATGAAGGTCGCCTCCGGCGCCGGGGCCGCCGACGCCTTCGCCCTGTTCGCCGCCGACGCCTCCAGCGCGTACAAGCCCTGCGTCCTGGGCCCGATGAAGCGCTACGACTTCGAACTCCTGCCCGCGGACAGCGACCCCGGCACGGTGGACGAGGCCGACCCGGGCGCGCCCGGCAAGGACGACGACAAGCGGCCGGGCACGACGGGCACGGGCACCTCCCCCCAGGGCGGCACCCCGAAGCAGACGACGCAGACGACACCGACGACACAGACGGTGCGCACGTCGGCCGCCGGCACCGGCGGCACCCTCGCCCAGACCGGCACGTCCCCCGCACTGGCGCCGCTCGGCATCGCGAGCGCCGTCGCCGTGGCACTCGGCGCCGGCACGATCGTCGCCGCACGCCGCCGCAGGGGTGCGGACAACACCTGACGCGGCACTCGGTGGATGCCCGCCCGGACCGGGCGGGCCTCTACCGGGGGATGCAATGGAACAACAACGACAGAGGCCCCGGATTTCTCCGTGGCCTCTGTCACATGTGCACTCGGCAGGATTCGAACCTGCAACCTTCTGATCCGTAGTCAGATGCTCTATCCGTTAAGCTACGAGTGCTTGTCTTTTCAGTTCTACCGTCGCTCCCGGTCCTTTCGGCCCGCTCGCGGCGACAGGAAGAACATTACATGACTGCCGCCGTCATGTGAAATCCATTGACCGCACCCCTTGTGACCTGCGAAAACACCGAAGCCCCGGCCAAGTGGCCGGGGCTTCGGTGATCGGTGCGGAGGCGGAGGGATTTGAACCCTCGATGGGGGGTAAGCCCCAAACCGCATTAGCAGTGCGGCGCCATAGACCGGACTAGGCGACGCCTCCAGACAACATCACCGACTCGCGTGCGAGCGCGAGCGGTGCGTGCCGATGATGACACAGTTGAGCGCGCTGTCACCAATCGACCCCTACGGTACTAGGCGGGCGGGCCGCAGGGCAAAGCCTTACGACGTGGTCGCCCGCCGGTCGCGCAACGTCCGGCGGGCCGACGCGTTAGTCAGGTCATGTCGCAGGTCACCCGAGTCCCCGCCGCCCGCCTCCTCGGCGCCGCCGCCCTGTCCGTCGCGAGCCTCGCCGCCCTGGCCGCGCACCCGGCCGCGGCCGCCGGGCCGTACGCCCCCGCCCCCGCCCCCGCCGCCGGCCCGGACGACCGGGCCACGGACCACCTGACCGTCACCGTCCGGGACACCGGTCCGGACGCCGACGGCACGTACGAGCTGTCCTGCGGCCCCGCCGGCGGCACCCACCCCGACCCGGCCGGCGCCTGCGCCGTCGTCGAGCGCGACACGCGCTGGGGGCAGGACGCCTTCGCGCCGGTCCCCGAGGGCAGCGTCTGCACCATGCAGTACGGCGGCCCGGCCACCGCACACGTCACGGGCACCTGGGCCGGGCGCCCGGTCGACGTCACGTACGACCGCCGCGACGGCTGCGAGATCTCCCGCTGGGACCGCATGGTGCCGCTGCTGCCCGAGGTGGGGGCGCCGGGACGGTCGTAGGCGCCCCCCGGCGAGTGCCGGAAGGGCGGCGCCCGGGGGCATCGGTCACACGTTCTGCGTCATTCCCGCGTGCGACCTCCGTCCCGTCCCGCACCGCCCGCCGGGCCCCAACCCTTAGACTCCCTCGCGTGACACGCTGCGGGCCGATTGGCAAGATGGCCCGAGCGGTCGGCAAGTGCGGTAACAGGAGGGAAGCGTCTCGTGAGCAGCAGGCCATCCCGAGGCGCTGCTCGCCTCGCAGCCATACTGGACGCGCTGCCGGACGCGTTGGTCCTGGTCAACGCCAACGGCACCGTCGTCAACGCCAACACCATCGCGCTGGAGGCCTTCGAGACGCCGGGCACGGCGCTGGTCGGGCGCGGCCTGCTGGATCTGCTGCCGGAGTTCGACTCGCGGCTCATCCCCGGGTCGATGCGGCGCCCCGACCACATCGACCCCCGGACACGCACCAAGCCGACCCGCATGGTCGCCCGGCGCACCGACGGCAGTGAGTTCCCCGTCGAGGTCACCAGCGCCAACCTGGAGACCGGCCAGCAGGCCTACGACAACTACGGCTACACCGGCGACGAACTGCTGATGCTCGTCGTCCGCGACCTCTCCGGCACCATCGACACCGAGGCCGAACTGGCCCGTTCGCAGCGGCAGACCGAGATGATCCTGCGGGCCGCCGCCGAGGGCGTCGTCGGCACCGACACCGACGGGCGGATCGTCCTCGTCAACCCGGCCGCCGCCCAGATACTGGGTTACCGCGCCAGCGACCTCGGCGGCCGCGAGCTGCACACCCTCGTCCTGCACTCGCGGGCCGACGGCTCCCCCTTCCCGTACGACGAGTCCCCGCTCGCCGACACCCTGCGCTCCGGACGCAAGCACCGGGTGCGCGGGCAGGTGCTGTTCTCCAAGAGCGGCGACCAGGTGCCGGTCGACCTGACGACCGCCCCCGTGCGCGACGGCGACCAGCTCGTCGGCGCCGTGATGACCTTCACCGACCGGCGCCCCCACGACGCCCTGGTCAAGGAGCACGAGGACGCGGAACGGCGGCACGCCGAGGAACTGGAGCGGCTCGCCGAGGAGCACGCCGCCGAGCTGACCGCCCTGCGCCAGGAACACGTGAGTGAGCTGGAGGAGCTGCGGGAGAAGCACGCGGAGGAGGTCGCCGCGGACGCGGACCGCTACGCCGCCCTCGGCGAACGGGAGAAGGACCGCTACGAGGCGCTCGCCGCCCGGCACGAGCAGCTCCTCACCCTCCTCGGCGGCTCCCTGCGCGGCCCCCTGGACGAGCTGCGCCAGGAGCTGGCCGCGCTGGCCTCGGACGACGCCGGGCAGCTGTGGCCCGAGGCCAACCAGGTGCTGCACCACCTGTCGGCCGGTTACTCGCGCATCACCACGCTCATCGACAACGTCCTCGGCTACCAGCGCCTCGACGTCGGCAACGAGGGCGTCGCCCGTACGAAGGTGATGCTCGACGCGGTCGTCGCCTCCGGTGTCGACGGTGCCGTCGAGCTGATCGGGCCGGGGCGCGTGCAGTTCGCGGTGCACGCGCCGCCCATCGAGGCCGAGGTCGACCACCGGCTGCTCGCGATCGCCCTCGCGCACCTCGTCGCGGACGTGGCGGGCGTCGACGCCACCGGCAACTCGCCCGTGTCGGCGACCGGCGGCTACCTGGACAACACCGTCGTGGTCGCGGCGGCGCAGCGCGGCGAGGTCGTACGCATCGAGGTGCGCGGGCCGTACTCCGGGGGCGACCCGGTGCACGAGCCGATCGTGCGCGGGATCGTGCGGGCGCACGGTGGCGTGCTCCAGACGCACGAGGTACCGGGGATGAGCGGCAGCGCGTTCGTGCTGGAGGTGCCGATCGGGGGCGGGGCGGGAGCGGTCGCGGACCGGGCTCCGGCACTGGTCTCGGAGC
Source organism: Streptomyces sp. CB02414 (assembly GCF_001905385.1). Lineage (GTDB taxonomy): Bacteria > Actinomycetota > Actinomycetes > Streptomycetales > Streptomycetaceae > Streptomyces. The sequence goes on from NZ_LIPF01000003.1 coordinate 105,585, forward strand.
CGGGCGCCGCCGAGGACGCGGGTGCCGCGGGTGCCGCGGGCACGGTCGGTGGTCCGGCCGGTGCCGAACCGGCCGGTTCCGGTGGCGGGCGGCGGCGTGCCCGGCGGGCCTCCGTCGACGCGTTCCTGGAGAGCGAGGTCGCGGGTGCGGCGGGCGAGGATGCCGACGGGTCCGGTGCCGCCGAGGCCGGTCCCGAGGGCGCGGGTGCCGCGCCGACGGGACGGCGCAGGCGACGCGCGGCCCAGGCCCAGCCCTCAGCTGAAGACCAGGTGGCGCAGGCGTCCGCGCCGCTGCCGGTCCCCGCGCAGGCCGCCCCCGGCGAGGGGTCCGGCGGTACCGGGCGCCGGCGCGGTCGCCCGGCGGAGGACGCGGGTGCCGCCGTCGAGGCCGCGCACCCGATGGCGCTTCCCGCCGGCGTGTCCGAGGGCGCCGTCGTCATGGCCGGGGAACACGGTGGAGGGGCCGCGGCCTCCAACACCGGTCTGGGCGGGACCGTACCGCCGCAGGGCGTTCCCGCGCCGACCGGCCGGCGTGCCCGGCGGGACGGTGCCGCGCAGCAGGCGCTGCCGCCGGCGCTCCCCGCCCAGGCCGGTGAGTCGGACCCGGCCGACGCGGACCGGCCCACCGGGCGCAGGCGTCGTGCCCTGGCCTCCGCGAACGAGCGCGCCGCCGCACAGGAAGCCGCGCCCCGTCAGGTGTTCGCCCTGCCGCCCGCCGACGCGGACCGTCCGTCCGACGCCGTGGCGGAGCCCGGAGGGGCGGAAGGGCAGGGAGCGGCCGCGGCGGCCCCGGCGCCCGGTGCGCACGGCCAGGAGCACGAGCAGGGACAGGAGCACGGACGGGGCCACGGACCGCTGCCCGGACCGGCCGTCCCCGGTGCCGCCCTCGTCGACGACGGGCGGCACGACGCCGTACCGCACGACCAGGCCGACGACCACACCCCGCCGCAGCCGCACCCGGCCGAGGCGCCCACCGGACGGCGGCGCCGGGCCGCGGCCGCCCAGCAGGCGGAGGCAGCCCCGTCCGGCCCGGCGCAGGGTGGTCCGGCCCCCTCGGCACCCGTGCACGGAGCGCCCGTTCCGCCGCAGAGCACCGCCGGTCAGCAGGCCCCCGCACCGGCCGCGGCCGACCCCGGGGAGCCCCGCCCCGCCGACGCGACGGCGGGCGCCCAGCCCGCCACCGCCCGGCCCACCGCCGGTCAGCCCGCGCCGCAGCCCTGGCCGGCAGCCGCCACGGACGTGCCCGGCGCCGGTACGCACGCGACCGCACCGCACGCCACCGCTCCGGACGCGGCCACTCCCGAAGTGCCGGGCGCCGCACCGGGCACGGAGGCCCCCGCAGCACCCGACGGCACCACCGGCCCCGCGTCGGCACCCGCCCCGGGGACCCCCGCCGCGCCCGTGGCCCCGGCGCCCCCGCGGGCCGTTCCCGCGACCACGCCGAGCCAGGGCACGCCGCTGCCGCCCGAGAACGCTCCCGCCCCGCGCGCGGCGCAGCCGCTGCCCGCCGAGACGTCCGCGCCCGTCGACCCGAACTCGACCCAGGGCCGGGCTATCAGCGTGCGGACGCTGGGCCAGGGCGTGCCGTTCAACCGGCAGGCGGTCCAGGTGCAGCAGCCGACGGCCACCCCCGTCCCGCAGCAGCCGGGCGGTTCGGGCCGGCGTCGCAAGCTGGGCACGCCGCCCGACCCGGCCGCCACCACTCAGCCCCAGGGCCAGACCCAGGGCGCGGGCCGGCCCCAGCCGCAGCCTCAACCCCACCCTCAGTCCCAGCCCCAGCCCCAGCCCCAGCCCCAGTCCCAGGAGCAGCCGTCCCTGACCGGTGGTCAGCCGCGGCGCATGCCGGGTACGGAGGGCGTCGGACGGTCGTACGCCATAGGCGCGCCGGACCGCAACGCCGCCGAGGGTCCCGAGCCGCTGGACGGGCCCGGCGGGGCCGTGGAGGTCGCCGACCCGCCGCGTCCGCAGCCGATGGACGACGAGTTGCCGCCGGAGCCGCTGGACAACCCGCGGCGGCTGCTCGTGTGGCCCGCTCCGGACGTGTCCACGCAGCAGGCGCTCAGCGACCGCGGTTACCGGCCGGTGATCGTGAACTCGCGCGAGGAGGTCGACGCACAGATCGCGGCGTTCCCCGCCGCGCTGTTCGTGGACCCGCTGACCGGCCCGATCACCCGTACCGCGCTCCAGTCCCTGCGCCAGGCGGCGGTGGCGGCCGAGGTGCCGGTGCTGGTCACGGCCGGACTCGGACAGGCCTCGCGGGACGCCGCCTACGGCGCCGATCCCGCCGTACTGCTGAAGGCGCTCGCGCCGCGCGACAGCGAGCAGCATCCGCCGCGCGTCCTGCTGATCGAGGAGCACGCGGAGATCGCGCTGGCGCTGACCTCGACGCTGGAGCGGCGCGGGATGCAGGTGGCGCGGGCGGCGAGCGACGCCGACGCGGTGACGCTGGCCGGGCAGTTCCGGCCCAACCTGGTCGTGATGGACCTGATGCAGATCGAGGGGCGCCAGGAGGGGCACGCCGGGATCATCGACTGGCTGCGGGCGAACGGGCAGCTCAACCGCACCCCGCTCGTCGTCTACACCGCCGCCGTCGACCAGGCCGACCTGCCGCGGCTGGCCTCGGGCGAGACGGTGCTGTTCCTGGCGGAGCGTTCCACCAGCGGCGAGGTGCAGTCCCGGATCGTCGAGCTGCTCTCCCGGATCGGCACCAACTGACGCGTGTACGCCGGGCTCGATGCCGCCCGGCGTACGCGCGTTCCGGACTCGGTCAGAGCCGGGTCACGTCCAGCCCTCCGTCGGCGTACTGCCTGCGCAGCACCTTCTTGTCGAACTTGCCGACGCTCGTCTTAGGCACCGCCTCGATCACCGTCCAGCGCTCCGGGAGCTGCCACTTGGCGATCTTGCCGTCCTCGGCGAGGAAGGACCGCAGCTCCTCGAAGCCGACGCTCGCGCCCTCCTTGAGGACGACGGTGGCCAGCGGGCGCTCGCCCCACTTGTCGTCGGGGACGGCGACGACCGCGGCCTCGGCGACATCCGGGTGGGACATCAGCGCGTTCTCCAGCTCCACGGAGGAGATCCACTCACCGCCGGACTTGATGACGTCCTTGGCGCGGTCGGTGAGGGTGAGGAAGCCGTCGGGGGAGATGGTGCCGACGTCGCCGGTCTTCAGCCAGCCGTCCTCGCTGAACTTGTCCTCGGGGCGGAGCGGCTCGGCGCCCGGCCCGTTGTAGTACGCGCCGGCGATCCAGTTGCCGCGCACCTCCAGCTCACCGGCGGACTCGCCGTCCCAGGGCAGGCGCTCGCCGCCGGGACCGGTGAGGCGGGCCTCGACGCCGGCCGGGAAGCGGCCCTGGGTGAGGCGGTAGGCGAATTCCCGGTCGGTGCCGATCGCGTGGGCCGGCGGCCGGGCGATCGTGCCGAGCGGGGAGGTCTCCGTCATGCCCCAGGCGTGGCAGACCCGCATGCCGAGCGCGTCGAACGCCTCCATGAGGGAGGGCGGGCAGGCGGAGCCGCCGATGGTGACCTGGGTGAGGGAGGAGACGTCCCTCGGCTTGGCGGTCAGCTCGGCGAGCAGGCCCTGCCAGATGGTGGGGACGGCGGCGGCGTGCGTCGGCCGCTCGCCCTCGATCATCTCGGCGAGCGGGGCGGGCTGGAGAAAGCGGTCCGGCATCAGCATGTTCACGCCGGTCATGAAGGTGGCGTGCGGCAGTCCCCACGCGTTGACGTGGAACTGCGGGACCACGACCAGCGAGGTGTCCTCGTCGGTCAGGCCCATCGACTGGGCCATGTTGACCTGCATGGAGTGCAGGTAGATGGAGCGGTGGCTGTAGACCACGCCCTTGGGGTCGCCGGTGGTGCCGGAGGTGTAGCACATGGCGGCGGCGGCCCGCTCGTCCAGCTCGGGCCAGTCGTACGCGGTCGGCTTCCCGGCGATCAGGTCCTCGTACTCGTGCACCTGGACGGACGCCCCGGTCAGCGGGGAGCGGTCGCCCGGGCCGGCGACGACGACGTGCTCGACCGTCTTCAGGTGCGGGAGCAGCGGGGCGAGCAGCGGCAGCAGCGATCCGTTGGCGATCACGACGCGGTCGGCGGCGTGGTTCACGATCCAGGCCAGCTGCTCGGGCGGGAGGCGGAGATTGAGGGTGTGGAGGATCGCGCCCATGGAGGGGATCGCGAAGTAGGCCTCGACGTGCTCGGCGTTGTTCCACATGAGGGTCGCCACACGCTCGTCGTCGCCGACGGCGAGATCCTCGCGCAGGGCGTGCGCCAGCTGGGCGGCACGCTCGCCGATCTCGGCGAAGGAGCGGCGGTGCGGCTCGTCCTCACCGGTCCAGGTGGTCACCTGCGAGCTGCCGTGGATCGTCGACCCGTGGTTCAGGATCCTCGAAATCAGCAGCGGTACGTCCTGCATCGTGCTCAGCACGGTGTCCTCCCGGGGCGACTTTGCCTACGCGGCGGTAAGGGTTGCGCTGATTCTGCGCACATACCGCGCGGTATGTCACTACTCCGGGCTGATCGATCAGTGTGCGGGCGTCTCCGAGGCGTCCCGCCGGGACCCCCGAGGGCGGCATCGGCGGCACACGCGCCGGGCATCAGGACCGGACGAATCCCAGCTCGGGGTCCTCACGCAGCTTACCGAGCGCCCGGGACACCGCCGACTTCACCGTGCCCACGGAAACGCCGAGCACGTCGGCCGTCTGGGCCTCGCTGAGATCCTCGTAGTACCTGAGGACGACCATCGCACGCTGCCGGGCGGGCAGCTTCATGATCGCCCGCCACATCGCGTCGTGCAGCGCCTGGCGCTCGGCCGGGTCGTCGCCGGCCGGCACGGGCTCCGGCTCGGGCAGCTCGTCACAGGCGAACTCGTCGACCTTGCGCTTGCGCCACTGCGACGTCCGGGTGTTCACCAGTGCCCGGCGCACATAGCCGTCGAGCGCCCGGTGGTCCTCGATGCGCTCCCAGGCCACGTAGGTCTTGGTGAGGGCGGTCTGCAGCAGGTCCTCCGCGTCGCTCGGGTTCGCGGTGAGTGACCGGGCGGTACGCAGCAGCACCGGCTGGCGGGCCTTCACGTACGACGAGAACGACGGGTACGGGAAGGTCTGCGCCCTTGCCGTGGCTCTGGCCGGGACCTTGGCCGGGGCCATGGCGGTGGCGGCGTTCGAAGCGCTGGTGCAGACGGGTGCGGTCATGGCTCAACGCTATGAGCGGGAGGGTGCCCGGCGGATCGCCCGCAGGTCCCGAAGCCGCGTCCGCCTCAGGTTGTAGGGGTGGTGCCGGCTGCACCTCCTGTAGGTGGACGAGGGGAGGAGAGGCCATGCGGGTTCACCCGGGTTCACCCCTGGGGGAGCCACTGCGAGCAGGGCCGCCCGAAGGCCCCCGCGCACACGGAAACGCCTGGGCGGCGGTACCGGAACAACCGGTTCACCGCCGCCCAGACGCCTTGCGACCCCATGAAGCACACCCCGCACGGAGAGTGAGGGACCGGACGCGGGAGCGCACCCGCGCCCCGGCCCCTCAGCTCACCACCACAGCGGGGAGAAGCTGACGGCCACGTTGTCGTTGCCCTGGTTGATCGCCGTGAACGCGGAGCCGTCGACCTGCGCGGTGTTGCTCTGGTTCGAGGCCCCCGAGCCGACGGCCTGCTGCTGCGTGGTCGACGAGTTGCCGTTGTTGTCGTCGCCGACGCCGCTGCCGATGATGCCCGCGAAGGCCTCCGAAGCGGTCGCGTTCGATCCGTCGTCCGCGATGGCGCCGTTGTCCGCCGTCGCGATGCCGCCGAAGAGGGCGGCGGCGAGCGGCAGGGCGGCGACGGCGGCGACGACGCGGGCGGTACGGATGCTTGCCATGTTGTTCCTCCAGAACAAGTGCGCACCGGCTTGCGGCCGAGGGCGCGGTCAGTACGTGAAGCTGCCTGGACCTGCGTGAAGTTGCGTGAAGCGGTTCTGAACTCTGGCTCTTGACGAGGCAGTTGGCCGACCACCTCGACGTTGTGCACGACGTCGCGTGATCAGAATTGCCCACCGAACCCCGCCGAACCACCCCGGAAGGCCTGATTCGCCCTCAAGCGTGATGACAAGTCGATAAACCCCTTTGCTTCCCTTCCGCCCCAGCTCAGCGCAGTAGGGACACCTGCACCCCAAGTACCGCAAGAGGTGAAGCGTTCCGGCACTTTTTCCACCCGCCGCCCCGCCCCGGCGTGTCACACGCACCCACCCTTCCCTTTTTCGAACACACATACGAACATAGAGCCATGGCCACCACAGACCGGCAGGCCACGACGCTGGCCCTCGCACACGCCCTGTCAGCCGCCGAACGCGGTCTGGCCGTCATCCCCCTGTCCCGGACGAAGCTCCCGGCCCTCCGCTCCCCCCACCGCGACGACCCGTCCCCGGCCCCCTGCCACGGCGAGTGCGGCCGCCTCGGCCACGGGGTCCACGACGCCTCCACCGACCCCGCCCGCGTCCGCGAACTGTTCGCCGCCGCCCCCTGGGCCACCGGATACGGCATCGCCTGCGGTCTGCCCCCGCACCACCTCGTCGGCGTCGACCTGGACACGAAGTCGGAGACGGACTCCTCGGCCGCCCTGCGCGAACTGGCCCTGCGCCACCTGTTCACGATCCCGCCCACGGTCGTCGTCCTCACCCCGAGCGGAGGCCGCCACCTGTGGCTGAGCGGCCCGCCCGACGTCGTCGTCCCCAACTCGGCCGGCCGCCTCGCCCCCGGCATCGACATCCGGGGCGCCGGCGGCTACCTGGTCGGCCCCGGCTCCCGCACCCGCCACGGCGCGTACGCCGCCGCCCCCGGCACCGCCCACCTCGCCCCCGCACCCTGCCCGCCCGCGCTCCTGCGCCTGCTCCTCCCGCCGCCCCGGCCGCGTCGGCACACTCCCGCCCACGCCGCGACCGACGCCCACGGCCGGGGACTCGTCCAGTTCGTTCTCGCGGCCCACACCGGCCAGCGCAACACCCGCCTCTTCTGGGCGGCCTGCCGCGCCTACGAGAACGGCATCGGGGCCGCCTTGCTGGACCCCTTGGTCGAGGCCGCCCGCAGCACCGGCCTGACGGAACACGAGGCCCGCGCCACGATCGCCTCCGCGGCCCGCATGACGGGCCACCACCCCTGACCGGTCCCGGCGTCTCCCGGAGCAACGGTTCAGTCCGTCCTCCTGCGCGCCCCGGTGACCTTCGAGGCGGGCAGTCGGCCGGCCCGGGACGTACCGGCCAGGCCGTCACCGTCGACCGTCACGTCGAAGGCGAGGTTCAGCCGCAACGGCTTGGTGACGGCCTGCTTCCAGGTGAGCCGGTCGCCGTGGAGTACGACGTCACGCAGCGGTACTTCCTCCCCCGCCCCGTGGGCGGTCCCGACGAGGAGCCCGTCCTCGCGCCGCCGGAACTCGGCGACCGCCGCGATCCGGCCGACCGGGGTCGAGACGGCCAGGTCCCAGGTGCCTTCGACAGACATGCTGTGCTTCTTCCTGACGGTGGGTGGTGGACGGCGAGATCAGAACCCGACGGGCAAGGGCCCCTCGGCCTTCCACACGGTGCCGCGGCGCTCGTGGGCGAACAGTTCCTCGACGGCGTGGGCGATCCGCGGACCCACCTCGCGCTCCAGCAGGTACAGGCCCAGGGTCGAGCCCCGAGGTGACACCGGCGCCGGTGACGAGGTCGCCGTCGTCGACGACACGGGCGTTCACCGCGTGGACGCCCGTGGCATCGAGCATGTCGAGGCCCATGTGGTGGGTGGTGGCGTGACGCCCCTCCAGCAGTCCGGCCATGGCCGGCACCAGCGACCCTCCGCACACGGCGGCGACGATGACCTCGGGGTTCTCCATCGCCGCCGTCAGCAGCACGGGCAACTCGGTGGCCAGGGTGCGGCCCAGCAGCACGGGATCGTCTCGTCCCCGGCCCCCGTGTCCTCGCCCGGGACCTCGCCGGGCTCCCCGACCCGACCCGACGCCCCGGGCAGCACGATCAGCCCCGCACGCCCGGGATCGAGCGCGGCCGTGGCCCGCAACGCCAGCCCCTTCGTACCGCTGACCACCTCCCGCGGCCCCTCGGCGGACACCAGCTCCACACTCACCGAGCCGGGTGCGGCGGTGGCGCCGGCACACAGCACCTCGAAGGGGGCGACGACATCGAGCGGATCAAAACCGTCGAACAGAACGATCTGGGCATGCATGAGGGTCACCCTCCAAGTCCGAGAATCCCGGCCCGCACCGGCCACCCCTCGAACGTAACGACCGCCCCACCCGCCTCCCAGCGGCAAAAACGACGCCTCTCAACGGATTCGCGCCGACCGCACCACCGGCCCGCCCCACAGCACCCGGCCCGCACCGGACACGACGACGGCCCCCGACCGTAACGCCTGGTCAGGGGCCATCAATCCATGCGGTGGGTGTGGGATTTGAACCCACGGTGACTTGCGCCACGACGGTTTTCAAGACCGTTCCCTTAGGCCGCTCGGGCAACCCACCCCGCGCCGCTCGTGATCGACGGCGCGGGACAAGGGTAGCGGGTCGGCGCGTGGGGGTGGGATCAGTCGTCGCCGATCTTGGAGCCCAGGGTGAGTTCCGTGGTGTGCTGCTTGCCGCCGCGCTCGTAGGTGACCGTGACCTCGTCGCCGGGCTTGTGGGTCCAGATCTCGCCGATCAGGGTCGGGCCGCTGTCGATGACGCGTTCGTCGAGCTTGGTGATGACGTCACCGGGCTTGAGGCCGGCGTCGTCCGCGGGGCCGCCCGGTTCGACGGGCTCGGAGCCGTTCACGCCCTGCTCGGTGAGTTTCGCGCCGTTCGTCGTCTCCTCGAGGGAGACGGAGGCGCCGATCTTCGCGTACACCGGCTTGCCGGTCTTGATCAGCTGCTTGGCGACGAACTCGGCCTGGTTGATGGGGATGGCGAAGCCCAGGCCGATCGAACCGGCCTGGCCGGTGCCGAAGCCGCCGTTGCTCGTGGACTGGATGGCGGAGTTGATGCCGATGACGTTGCCCTGCGCGTCGAGGAGGGGGCCGCCGGAGTTGCCCGGGTTGATCGACGCGTCGGTCTGGAGGGCGCTCATGTAGGAGGCCTTGCTGGTGCCGCTGCCGTCGCTGGAGGCCACGGGGCGGTTCTTGGCGCTGATGATGCCGGTCGTCACCGTGTTGGACAGGCCGAAGGGGGCGCCGATGGCGATAGTGGAGTCGCCGACCGCCACCTTGTCGGAGTTGCCGAGGGGGAGGGGCTTGAGGTCCGAGGGGGCGTTCTCGAGCTTGATGACCGCCACGTCGTAGCCCTGGGCGTGGCCGACCACCTGCGCCTCGTACTTCTTGCCGTTCGGGAAGGTGGCGCTGAGCTTGCCTCCGTCCACCGCCTCCGCCACCACGTGGTTGTTGGTGACGATGTGGCCCTGCTTGTCGAAGACGAACCCGGTGCCGGTGCCCCCTTCGCCGTTGCTGCCCTCGGCCTGGATGGTGACCGTGCTGGGCAGCGCCTCGGCGGCCACTCCGGCAACTGTGCCCGCGTCGCGCTTGACGGAGCCGCCGGTGTCGGAGGCGGAGACCGTGGTGGAGCCGGACTCGTCGTTGTTCTTGGCCAGGGTGTAGCCGAGGCCGCCGCCCAGGCCGCCCGCCACCAGCGCGGCGACCAGGAGTCCGGCGACCAGTCCGCCACGGCCCCGGCCCGCCTTCGGAGCGGGGGGCTGGTACGAGGCGCCCCAGCCGCCGGCGCCGTAGCCACCGCCGCCGTAACCACCACCGCCGTAGCCCTCGCCGCCGTGGCCGTCGCCGCCTCCTCCGCCGTAGTGCGGGGTGCCCGGGGGCGGGGGCGGGGGCCAGGAGGCGTCCGGGGCGCTGTGCGTCACGCCGGGTGTCTGGGGCGCCGCCGGGTCGTGGGGGGCGGGAGCGGAGGACTGGTGGGGCGAGCCGGGTGCCTGGGCGCCGGGTGCGGCGGCGGGTGCGGCCGGTGCCTGGCCGTCCTGCGGCTGCGGTGCCGTCGGCGCGGGGGACGGCGGCTGGGGGTCCTGGTGGGAGGAGGCTGCGGGAGAGTCCACCGGCACTGGAGGCGCGGACGGGGCCGGGGGTACCGCGGTGCCCTCGTTCTCGGTGCTCACAGCTTCTCTCCTCGTTCCACGGCTGTCTTCCGGTCCACGGGTCTTTCCCGGTCCACGGGCGGTTTCGTCACATCGGCCGGCCTCGGCCGCGCTCACGCGGTGCTCCGCGGTCCGGCGCGGCGCGGATGTGCGGTGTTTTCGTATGCCATCAGCTTTTCCCACGGGCCGTCAGAGCACCATAAGCGGTTGCTGTGGGTCCACGGACAGCCCTTACATGGGACATCCAAGACTAAACGGACGTACTGGCGATAGCTGCCGACGGCTCCGACGGCACGTATACCCGCGCGCGGTGGCACCATGACGCGGTGACCCATGCACGACAACAACCGATCCAGGTCGTCGCCCACCGTGGCGCGTCCGAGGACGCTCCCGAGCACACCCTCGCCGCCTACCGGAAGGCTATCGAGGACGGGGCGGACGCCCTCGAGTGCGACGTGCGCCTGACCGCGGACGGCCACCTGGTCTGCGTGCACGACTGGCGCGTCAACCGTACGTCCAACGGCCGCGGCGCGGTGTCGGCCCTGGAGCTCGCCGACCTGGCCGCCCTGGACTTCGGCGCCCGCAGGACCCGTGAGTTCTGGCGCACGCGCGACGAGCAGCCCGACTGGGAGCACCGGCCCGAGGACCGGGAGGAGACCTCCGTACTGACCCTGGAGCGCCTGCTCCAGCTGGTGGCCGACGCGGGGCGGCGGGTGGAACTGGCCATCGAGACCAAGCACCCCACGCGCTGGGCGGGGCAGGTGGAGGATCGGCTGCTGCTGCTCCTGAAGCGGTTCGGACTCGACGCTCCCGCCTCGGCCGCCGAGTCCCCGGTGCGCGTGATGAGCTTCTCGGCCCGCTCGCTGCACCGGGTGCGGGCCGCGTCGCCGACCCTGCCGACGGTCTACCTGATGCAGTTCGTCTCGCCCCGGCTGCGCGACGGCCGGCTGCCCGCCGGTGTCCGGATCGCGGGCCCCTCGATCCGGATCGTGCGCAACCACCCCGCCTACGTCGAGCGCCTGAAGCAGGCCGGCCACCAGGTGCACGTGTGGACCGTGAACGAGTCCGACGACGTCGATCTCTGCGCCGGCCTGGGCGTCGACGCCATCATCACCAACCGGCCGCGCGCGGTACTGGACCATCTCGGCCGCTGATTCGCCGTCGCTTCGTCGCTGATTCGTCCCGAAACCTTGACCCGGCGGTCTCGCTGGCCCATTCTCCGGACTCGGCCACACCGACGAAATCCAGCCACACGATTACGGGGAGTGCTCCGGCGCGTTCGGTACGTGTTCGACCGTGTCGAATGCGTCACTGGGCGGGGACCGGCCGGTTTCCGGTTCAGGCCAGAAGGGCATCCACACCGTGGCGTGGGGCGAAGGAGGTCTCGGGGGTGGCGTTGGTGGTGGCACAGGAGGTGCCCACGTCGTCGAGCATGGCCGTTCCCCATGGCCCTGCGGGCGTGGGGAAGGCACGGCGCCGGATGCGCGAGCAGTTGCGCGGCGGCGGTGTGGCGGAATCGGTCATCGACGACGCCGTACTGGTCCTTTCGGAGCTTTTGAGCAACGCGTGCAAGCACGGCCGCCCACTGGGCGACGCCCTGGCGGGAGACGGCGACGTCCGCGCCGCATGGCAGGTGGACGCGGCCGGACGCCTCCTGGTGGAGGTCACGGACGGCGGCGGCCCGACCCGCCCGGCGCCGGCGACCCCCTCGGTCACCGCGCACGGCGGCCGCGGGCTGAACATCATCACGGCGCTCGCGGACGACTGGGGCGTACGGGACGACGCCCGCGGGGAGGTCACGGTCTGGGTCGTCGTCCACGACGACGTGCACGACCCGGACGCCGGGCACCGGCGGGACGACTTCGCCACCCGGATCACGGCACCCGCGGTGTCGGAGATCCCCGGGCTGGACTTCGCGGACGCCTTCGACGACGTGGGCTGATCAGCGCCCGCGCGGGGCACGGTGACGGTCGTCCCCGCGGCGGGACACGGTGCGGGCGGGGGTGGTCGGCAGGCCGGTCGGCCCGACGGTCACGTGGCGTGCGGTGACAGCCGTCCCGGCCGGTGGGAGAGACGCCCCGTCGGCGGCCCCGTCGGCGCCCCGGCGGCGCCCCGTCGGCCGCTCATCGGCCGCTCATCGGCCGCTCATCGGCCGCCCGTCGGCGGCAAACAGCCCGCCGCCCACCCGACCAGCCGCCCACCGTCGGCTCGTTGTACACAAGCGCCCGGTTGTCCACAGGGTCCCGTCGGCCGGAGTGGGAGCGGCTAGGCTCGCGCCCGTACGAGATTGAGCCGCAACCGGGAGACACCCACGATGGCCAAGAAGCGACCCCAGACGAAGGCCAAGCGGCCGCAGCTCACGGACGGTGAGATCCCGGTGGTCGGCGCACGCGAGCCCTGCCCGTGCGGCAGTGGCCGCCGCTACAAGGCCTGCCACGGCCGTGCCGCCGCACACGCCACGACCGAGCTGGTGCAGCGCCCGTTCGAGGGGCTCCCCGGCGAGTGCGACTGGGTGGCCCTGCGCGAACTGGTCCCGGCGGCCACGGCCGAGCTCACCCTGAAGGACGGCCTGCCCGAAGGCGTTCCGTCCGTCACGCTGGCCACGGTGCTGCCGATGGCCTGGCCCGCCCTGCGCCGCGACGACGGCTCCGTCCTGCTCGGCCTGCAGAACGACACGGCTTCCGGTGACATCAGCCGCGACCTCGCCGACACCCTCCAGCGGGCGCTGACCGCCCAGCCGGGCACCCCCGTGCAGGGCCGCCGCGCGCCGTCCGGCGGGCCCCGGCTGCAGGACCTGCTCGCTCCCGAGGGCCCGTTCCAGCCCGAGGTGCACCCGGGCTTCGAGTTCTGGGTCCCGGACCCGGAGAACGCCACCCCGGAGGTGACCGCCTCCCTGGAGCGCGCCAACGCCGCGGCCATCCCGACCGTCCGGCTCCAAAGCGTGGACTTCGCCTACTGGTGCGAGACGCCGGACAAGAACCACCTGCGCTGGGTCATGCCGCACGAGGAGGAGCGACTTCTGGACGCTCTCGCCCGGCTGCACGCGGCCGGCCGGTCGTCGCTCGGCGAGGGCACCCGCCTCGTCGGCTCGTTCCGGGCGCACGGGCTCACCGTTCCGGTGTGGGACCTGCCGAGCGAGGTCACCGCGCAGGACATCGAGAAGCCGGCGGCCGAGTTCGCGGAGCGTCTCGCCGAGGCGCTGGCGGCGGGCACCCCGCTCAGCCCGGACGAGCGCCGGGCACGCGGCGGCCTGACCAACCGGCAGGTCACCCTCAGCTGACCCCCGCCGCAGCGGAAGGCGTCCCGGCTGACCGACCGGTCAGCCGGGACATCCGGCGGCACACGCGTGACTCCGGTCACAACTCCCGGCCCGAACAGGCCAGTCGGTGACCGGAAAACGGGAGATCGAATTTGCTAACCGCCGATCTCTTGTTACCGTTCGAGTAGCCCGGTTGCTGGTGCATCCCCCGTCGCCAGCAACCGGGTCTTTCCATGCGCCGGGTCACCCACGCACCGCGACCGCTCGTCAACTCCGCGTCTCCGTCGTCGAGTTGCCCCGTCGGCCCTCATCACTCCTGACGCTCCCGTTGCCCCCGTTACTCCCGTCGCCCACGGCACCACCGCTTCCGGTACCGCCGTCACCACGGTTGCTCCCGGTGCGCAGCAGCAGCGGCCCGTACCCTGCCCGGCCCGCGAACTCCGCGACCGCGGTATAGGCCGCCGGTCCGCCGCGTACGGGCTCCCTCGGCGTCTCGCAGGTGCCCGGCGCGTCCTCGGCGCCGACCTCGCAGCGCATCCGCACGCTGCGCCCGTCGGGCCCCAGAAGGCTCAGCACGGCTTCCAGCGGGTCACCGGTCGCGTTGCGGTAGTAGGTCCGCGCCCAGGTCCGCGTGCCGCTCCCCGTGCCCTGGGTGAGTACGCAGGTCTGGGCCTCGACGCCCTCCGGGGAGGTGAGTTCGGGACCGCAGCGCACTGCGGTTGCCGGTCCCGCGGGCAGTGGGGAGCGGGCGGACGCGGCAGCCTCGGCCCGGCCTCGACCGGCTCCTTCGTCGGCTCCCGCGTCCCCTGGTGCCTTGCCGTCACCGCCCCGCGAGAGGAGGGGGACGGTCGCGGGGGTCTCCTCCGCGTCACCCGGCCTGTCACCCGACGGCCCCGCGGACGCCACCGCGAACGGCAGTACGACCGCACACACCACGATGGCGGCGAGTCCGTACAGCCGGGCCCGACGACGGTCCGGCCGGCCCCGGCGCGGCCACGCGCGGCACTGCCCGGCCGCGCGGTGCTGCCCGACGACGCGGTACCGCCCGAAGGCACGGTACCGCCGGGCGACGCGGTGCTCCCCTGCATGAAGCGGCATGGGGCGGACGATAACGACGGCGGCGGGCGCGCCCTTCCGCGCGCGCCGGGCACCCCTACAACTCGGGCGCGCTCACACCCGTACGAGTGAGGGCGTCGACCACCGCGTCCACCACGGCCTCCACGTCGGGCACCCAGGGCGAGGCGGAGCCGGGCAGCGGTGCCCGCTCCCAGCGGACGGCGCCCGGACCGGTCTCGGACGGCGGCAGTGCGAGGTAGCCGCCCTCGCCGTGGAACCGCAGGGAGCCGGGCACGAAGTCCTTCGCGTACAGCAGCTCGCCCAGCTGCTCCATGGAGTACGGCCGCACCAGCAGCGACCAGCGGGTGGGCGAGGCGACGACCGGGCCGAGCCGCATGCCGGCGCGGTCGAGCGCGGCCAGCGCGCGGGCGGCCGGCAGGGCGGGCAGGGAGACGGCGCAGGGGGCGCCGCCCCCGGTGGCCAGGACGATCGGCGCGGTGGGCCGGTTGCTCCACCACCAGCGCACCATGCGCGCGTCGGTGGTGGCCGCGAGGAGCCCGGGGTCGAAGGGATGCGCGCCGGGCACCGTGCACTCGGGGTCGGGACAGCCGCAGCGCGACCGCGCCCGCGGGTCCGCCGCCGCTCCCGGGAGTACGGGCCACTGCCATTGTGTCGCGTAGGTCAGGGCCGCGCCGATGAGCTCAGGCCGCCCGTCGTCGTGCTGGGACAAGAGCCTGCGTCGCCTTCCGAGGATCTCGCGCATGAGCGCTCGTTCCTTTCCGTTGCACGCCTGGCAACACCGTGGTCACATCACCATGTGTCGATCACTTCGCTGTGCGTAGCTGGTGGCGCATCACACCCCTGCCGAGGGCCATCTTCCGCCGACGACGCCTCCGCCAAGGGCGAGGGAAAGCCCTGTGGGCCGAGCACTGACTGCGTCCGGGACGGTTCGTCCGCACTGCGTCCATCAAAAGCATGGGCGTGGCGCGGGGGTGGCGAAGTCTGGCGTTTTGCCGTCGCGCGTATTTCTCTCCGCCTCCGCCACGGGAGGATGGGGCACGGTCGTCGGTGGATAGGACGCCCGGGTCCGCCGCCAGGTTCCGAGTGGCCCCCAACCACCCCTGGCCTTCACCGAGTACGTACCCATCACGACCGCTGTGACGCTCCGTAAAGCACCCCCAGTCGACCGCAACAAGACGTCCTCTAGGGCAGTTTCAAGCCATTTTCTCTTTTCCGCAAGAGGTCGAGAAGGAGGACACTCGCACCCCACGGACACCAGGAATCCCGGCAGGACAATGCTGGACATCTCCTTACGAGTGCGTGTACATGTGGAGACACTGCTAGCGGCGCAGAATGACATGGGGGTTCGCGATGCTTTTGAGCAGTAAGCGCCGGTCGGAAGGCCGGACACCATGAACGCCCCGCACCCTGCGAAAGTGGCCGGAATCGATTCAACGGTTCCGTCCCCCGCACACACTGTCGCGTCCACCGGCCCCGGCACCTCCCCGGCCGCGCCGCAGAGCGCCACGGACACCGCGGACGTCACGGACCACCCGGGCACCTCCTGCGCCCCCGGCGCCCAGCTCCAGGACCGGCTCGCCGGCTGGGTCTCGGACCTCACGACCCTGCACGAACTCACCGAGCGCCTGGTCCGTACGGACTCCCTGGCCGAAGGCCTGCAGGAACTGCTGCGCGCCGGAGCCGCCCTGGTGGGCGCCCGGCGCGGTCTCGTCACCCTGGAACCGGCCGACGGACTGGGCCCCGACACCACCGTCGGCCTCGGGCTCGACCGCGCGGACCTGGGCCACATCGAGACGGTGTCCCGCGACGCCCTGCCCCACGGGCGGATTCTGGACGGGCTGCCGGTCGGTGAGGGCGGGCTCGCCGAGCCGGACCTGTTCGCCGAGAAGCGGCTCGACCCCCGCCACCGCGAGGTCGCCGCCCGCCTCGGCTACGCCGCCAGCTACGCACTGCCGCTGGCCGCGGAAAGCACCGGCAGCACGGGCAGCACCGGAAGCCACCACGGAGTGGCCGGAAGTAGTACCGCACGTACCGGAAACAACGAGAGCGCCGAAGGCACCGCGCGCCTCGGAGCCGCCGTCTGGTTCTACGACGAGCCCGCCGAGCCCGACGAACGGCAGCGCCACCTCGCGGGCCTCTACACCCGGCACGCCGCACCGCACCTGGCCCGGATGCTGGAAGTCGAGCGCACGCGCGCGTCCATGGCGACGCTGGCCGAGGAACTGCTGCCCTCCCGCCTGCCCCGGGTGCCCGGCGTCCAGCTCGCCGCCCGGCACCGCACCGGACCGCGCGGCGGCGGCGACTGGTACGACGCCCTGCCGCTGCCGGACGCCGCGCTGGGGCTCGCCGTCGGGTCCGTCACCGGGGCCGGGCCCAGCGCGGTCGCCGCGATGGGACGGCTGCGCGCCTCCCTGCGGGCGTACGCCGTGATGGAGGGCGAGGACCCGGTCGCGGTCCTGTCCGACCTGGAACTGCTGCTGCGGCTCACCGAGCCCGCCCGCTCGGCCACCGCCCTGTTCGGCTACTGCGAGCCCGCGCTGCGCCGGCTCACCCTGGCCGGCGCCGGACACAGCCCGCCGCTGCTGATCGGGCAGCGGCGCACGGAGTACGTCGAGACCTCCGTCTCCGCGCCGCTGGGCATGCTCGCCTGCTGGGAGGCACCGAGCGTGGAGGTGCAGGCCGAGCCGGGAGAGACGGTTCTGCTGTACACCGACGGACTGCTGCACCGCACCGGCGACCCGGCCGACCGCGCCTTCGCCCGGCTGCACGCGGCGGCGGCCGGCGTGCCCAGGGCCGCGCGGCAGGACCCGGACGCCGTCGCCGAGCACGTCCTGCGCACGGTGCTGCCGGGCGGGAAGGCAGAGGCGGACTCCGCGGAGGACGTGGTTCTGCTGGCGGTCCGGTTCGATTAACGGACGTCTACGCCGGGTCCGCGGCGGATAACGGACGGTAGCGCTCCCGGGTAACAGGTCCTTCGGCCCTGGGCCCCCTTACGTACGACCGTACGATGGGGGTGGTCCAGTGCCGTACCTAGGAGGATGACCGTGGCGGAGGAGCTCACCCCGGAGAACCCGGAGACCCCGGACGAGACCGAGGAGCCGATCAAGCAGCGCAAGAACGGCCTGTACCCGGGCGTGTCCGACGAGCTGGCCGAGAACATGAAGTCCGGCTGGGCCGACACCGAGCTGCACGAGCTGGAGCCGATCGCCCAGGCCGCCGAGACCGCGGCCCGCCGCGCCGCGCTGTCCGCCCGCTTCCCCGGCGAGCGCCTGGTGATCCCCGCGGGCAACCTGAAGACCCGCTCCAACGACACGGAGTACTCCTTCCGCGCCTCGGTCGAGTACGCGTACCTGACCGGCAACCAGACCGAGGACGGCGTCCTGGTCCTGGAGCCCAAGGGCGACGGTCACGAGGCCACGATCTACCTCCTGCCCCGCTCGGACCGCGAGAACGGCGAGTTCTGGCTGGACGGCCAGGGCGAGCTGTGGGTCGGCCGCCGCCACTCCCTCACCGAGGCCGCGAAGCTGCACGGCATCCCCGCCTCCGACGTGCGCGAACTGGCCGGCGCCCTGCGCGAGGCCACCGGCCCCGTGCGCGTCGTGCGCGGCTACGACGCCGGCATCGAGGCGGCCCTGACCGACAAGGTCACCGCCGAACGCGACGAGGAACTGCGCGTCTTCCTGTCCGAGGCCCGCCTGGTCAAGGACGAGTTCGAGATCGGCGAGCTGCAGAAGGCCGTCGACTCCACCGTGCGCGGCTTCGAGGACGTCGTGAAGGTCCTCGACAAGGCCGAGGCGACCAGCGAGCGCTACATCGAGGGCACCTTCTTCCTCCGCGCGCGCGTCGAGGGCAACGACGTCGGCTACGGCTCCATCTGCGCCGCCGGTCCGCACGCCTGCACCCTGCACTGGGTGCGCAACGACGGCCCGGTCCGCTCCGGCGACCTGCTGCTGCTCGACGCGGGCGTGGAGACGCACACCTACTACACCGCGGACGTCACGCGCACGCTCCCGGTCAACGGCCGCTACACCGAGCTGCAGAAGAAGATCTACGACGCCGTGTACGACGCCCAGGAGGCGGGCATCGCGGCGGTCAAGCCGGGCGCCAAGTACCGCGACTTCCACGACGCCGCCCAGCGCGTGCTGGCCGAGCGGCTCGTCGAGTGGGGCCTGGTCGAGGGACCGGTCGAGCGCGTGCTGGAGCTGGGCCTGCAGCGCCGCTGGACACTGCACGGCACCGGTCACATGCTCGGCATGGACGTCCACGACTGCGCCGCCGCACGCGTCGAGTCGTACGTCGACGGCACGCTGGAGCCCGGCATGGTCCTCACCGTCGAGCCCGGCCTGTACTTCCAGGCCGACGACCTGACCGTGCCCGAGGAGTACCGGGGCATCGGCGTCCGCATCGAGGACGACATCCTCGTCACCGCGGACGGCAACCGGAACCTGTCGGCCGGGCTGCCGCGCCGGTCGGACGAGGTCGAGGAGTGGATGGCCGCGCTGAAGGGCTGACGCCACCGGCACACGAGAGACGGCCGGGCACCGCGAAGGTGCCCGGCCGTCGGCATGCCAACGGGTGTCGACGGAGTCATACCGCCACCAGCGGTGTGTCCTCCCGCCACTTGAGGATCTTGTCGAAGCTCACCACGGACCCGGACCGGCCCGGCGTGCTCCCGATGTGGACGTGGTCGGCGAGTTCACGGATGAGACACAGACCCCGTCCACTCTCCGCCTCGACCGGCGGCGCTGGAGGCAGTACGCCCGCCCCCGTGCCACCGGCGGGAAAGCCCGGGCCGGTGTCGGCGACCTCGATACGGCACCGTTCACCGTCGAGGTAGGCCGTGACGCGGTACGCCTCCGAGGGGCCGCCGGGCTCGTCGTCGCCGCCGTGCTCGACGGCGTTGGCACAGGCCTCGCTCAGGGCGACGGAGAGGTCGAAGGAGATGTCCGGGTCGACGCCCGCGGTCTCCATGGTGCCGATCAGCAGGCGTCGGGCCAGGGGCACGCTCGCAGCCTCGCGCCGCAGATGGAGTGACCACCAGATGCTCATGCTCCAGCCTCCCGGCCGCGGCTCGACATACCGTTACGTATTGCCCCTCGTATCCGGACGTAAGCGCCCTGTCCGCGCCGGACCGCCCGAACGGCGGATGCGTCCCTGCCGCCGATCGGTGTATGCGGGGCAACTCGCACCCAACGATGATCTTCCGGTCGTACGGCATCTTGTGGACCTGCCGTACGGGACGGGTGGCGCCAGTGCGATGATGAGGCCGCCATGACTGCCCCCCACCCGCCAACGACGTGCTCCGGAAACGATCTCCGGATCCTGCGGGCCGCGGTGTTCGCCGCGGTCTGCGTCGTGCTGGCCGCGGCGGGGCACACTCTCGCCTCCTGCGCCGGCGTCCCGCTGTGGTCGCTGGGCGCGGGATTCCTCGGGGCGGTCCTGGTCGCCGCGCCCCTCGCCGGACGCGAACGTTCGCTGCCCGGCATCGCGGTGCTGCTCACCGTCGGCCAGACGGCTCTGCACACCCTCTTCGGCCTGGGCCAGCACGGCACCACGGCGGTCACGGCCGCAGGCGCGGCCACGGGGGGTTCGGGTGCGCCGTCCGACGCCTCACTGATCCAGCAGGCCGCACGACTGGTCTGCGGGACCACCGCAGCGGCGATCAGTCCGGCCGAGGCCCAGCGCATCCTCACCGACGCGCGGATCGCCCCGGCCGCCGGCGCCCACTCCGGCGCCGCGCACCAGCCCGCCGACGCACTGGCCGGCACCTCCGCCGCCCTGCTGCCGTCCCTGCCGATGCTGCTCGGTCACGTCCTCGCCGCCCTGGCCGCCGGCTGGCTGCTGCGCCGCGGGGACCTCGCCCTGGCACGGCTGATCGAACTGTCGGCGCAGTCGGCCCACTCGGTGGCCGAGGCGGCCTTCGTCCGCGCCCTGCGCGCGGCGCTCTCCCTGGTGCGCGCGCTGCACGCCGGTCTCGCCGGCGCTCCCGGCAAGGGCCCGCGCCCGCCGCGTGCCGCCGAGCCGGTACCGCCGCGCCCGTGCGCCACGGCGCTCCAGCACACGGTGATCAGGCGCGGACCGCCGAGCGACGCGTTCGCCCTCGCCGCCTGACACGACGCGACCGCTTCCGGAGTACGGAGGGGCCGCCGTCGTGCGGCACGCGCGCGTGCGCGCGCTCCTCCTGTCATCCGACATCCGTCACCGGCCCCGTACCGGTGACCCACTCGAAGCGGAGTGCTCCGTCCATGAAGGCTTCCCGTATCGCCGCCGCCGGCGCCGTGTCCGGCATCGCCGTCCTCGCCCTGTCCGCCCCCGCCTTCGCGCACGTCAGCGTGCAGCCGGAGGGCGCCGCCGCCAAGGGCGGCTACGCGACCGTCGGCTTCAAGGTCCCCAACGAGCGCGACAACGCCTCCACCACCAAGCTGGAGATCAACTTCCCCACCGACCACCCGCTGGCCTCCGTGATGCCGCAGCCGGTCCCCGGCTGGAAGGCCGAGGTCACCAAGTCCAAGCTCGACAAGCCGCTGGACTCGCACGGCAAGCAGCTCACCGAGGTCGTCAGCAAGGTGACCTGGACGGCGGAGGGCAAGGGCATCGAGCCCGGCTACTTCCAGAAGTTCCCCGTCTCTCTCGGCGCGCTGCCCGAGGACACCGACCAGCTGGTGTTCAAGGCGATCCAGACGTACTCCAACAAGGAGGTCGTGCGCTGGATCGAGGTGCCGCAGGAGGGCCAGGAGGAGCCCGACACCCCGGCTCCCGTGCTGGAACTGTCCGCCGCCGAGGACGACGCCCACGGCGCGTCGGGCGCCAAGGCCGGTGACGACACCGAGGCGGCCGCGCAGAACACGGCCGCCGACAGCTCCTCCTCGTCCGGCTCCGGCGACAGCAGCGACACCACCGCCCGCGTCCTCGGCACCGTCGGCATCGTCGTCGGCGTCGCGGGCGTCGCGTACGGCGTGCTGGCGGGCCGCCGGCGCGACTCCGGTGCGTCGGCGTAACCACGCCCGCGCCGGTGTGCCGGCGTGACCACGCCGGCACATCATCTCGTCCGGTGCGCGCCGGGGCCCCGTCGGTCGACGGACCCCGGCGCGCACCCGAGCACCTCACATCTGGGACATTTTCCTATGCGCAAGAAGACGTTCGCCGCGGCCGCCCTGCTCGCCGCCGCATCCCTGACCCTGTCCGCGTGCGGCAGCGGCGCCGACAGCGACAAGCCCGTCACCGTGGTCTCCGAGGACACCAGTCAGCAGGCCGCCACCGTTCTCGACAAGCCCTTCGAGAAGCCCGACCTGGTCCTCACCGACACCCAGGGCAAGGAGTACGACCTCCGCGAGCAGACCGCCGGCAAGCCCACCCTGATCTACTTCGGCTACACCCACTGCCCCGACGTCTGCCCGCTGACCATGAACAACATCGCGGTCGCCAAGAAGCAGCTGTCCCAGGCCGAGCAGGACAAGCTCCGGATCGTGTTCGTCACCACCGACCCGGAGCGCGACACCCCGGCCGCGCTCGGCAAGTGGCTCAAGGGCATCGACCCGCAGATCGTCGGCCTCACCGGCGACTTCGACACCATCCAGGCCGGCGCCCGCACCCTCGGCATCTCCATCGACCCGCCGACCAAGGACAAGGACGGCAAGATCGTCTCGACGCACGGCACCCAGGTCGTCGCCTTCTCGCCGAAGTCCGACGCCGGCTACGTGCTGTACGGCGAGGACGCCACCGTCGAGGACTACACCACGGACCTCCCCAAGCTCATCAAGGGGGAGAACCCGTGAGGCGCACGAGGACCCCGAAGGGCCTGCGCGGCCGCCCCGCCCTCGCCGCCGTCGCGGTGAGCGGCGCGCTGATCCTCGCGGGCTGCGGCGCTTCCGGCTCGGACTCGTCCGGCCCCGGTGCCGAACTCTCCGTCGGCGCCGCCTACATACCGCAGCCGGTCTCCGACTCGATGGCGGCGGGATTCCTCACGATCACCAACAAGGGCGACGCCGAGGACGAACTGACCTCCGTGACGAGCGAAGCCGGTGACGTCACCGTGCACGAAACCGTCGACGGCGCGATGAAGGAGGTCGACCGCCTCCCGATCCCCGCCCACGGCGAACTCGTACTCGAAAGCGGCGGCAACCACCTGATGTTCGAGAAGCTCACGCAGCGGCTCGAACAGGGTGAGACCGTCTCCGTCGAACTGCACTTCGCCCACTCCGGCCCCGTCACGGTCGAACTCCCCGTGAAGGCGGCCACCTACCGGCCCAACACCGGACAATCCGAACACACCGGACACTGAGGGAGGGACCACCTTGACGCAGACCATCGCCCCGCGCGTCCGGACCCTGGTGCTGCTGTTCCTGGCCGCGGCCTGCGCACTGCTCGCCGCCGCCGGACCGGCCTCCGCGCACGCCGCGCTCACCGGCAGCGATCCCCAGCAGGGGGCGGTGGTCGACAAGGCTCCGGCCCAGATGTCGCTCACCTTCTCCGAGTCGGTCTCCATGGACGCCGACTCACTGCGCGTCCTGGACCCCAAGGGCAAGCGCGTCGACGAGGGGAAGCCCTCCGGCACCGGCGGCACGACCTACACCGTGAAACTGCACGCCGGGCTGCCCGACGGCACGTACACGGTGACCTACCAGGTCGTCTCCGCCGACAGCCATCCCGTCGCCGGGGCCTACACCTTCTCCGTCGGCGCCCCCTCCGAGACCTCCGTATCCGTCTACACCACCGACGCGGGCGGCGGGGTCGTCGGCTGGCTCTACGGACTCGGGCGGTACGTGTCGTACGCCGGGTTCACCGTCCTGGTGGGCGGCGCCGCCTTCGTCCTCGCCTGCTGGCCGCGCGGCTCCGGGGCACGGCCCGTGCAGCGGCTCGTCGTCTCCGGATGGCTCGCGCTCACCGCCTCCACCCTGCTGCTGCTCCTGCTGCGCGGCTCCTACACGAGCTCCGGGAAGTTCGGTGACATCTTCGACCTGAGCCTGCTCGGCGAGGTACTGCAGACCAAGTCCGGTGCGGCGCTGGTCTCCCGGCTGCTCCTGCTCGCGGCGGCCGCCCTGTTCGTCGCGGTCCTCTTCGGCGCCTACGACAAACGGGAGGACGAGGAGAAGCGCGACCTCAGCTTCGGGCTCGCGATCGGCGGGACCGTCGTGGCGGCCGGCCTCGCGGCGACGTGGGCGATGTCCGAGCACGCCTCCGTCGGCCTCCAGGCAGGCATCGCCATGCCCGTCGACGTCGTCCATCTGCTCGCCGTCGCCGCCTGGCTCGGCGGCCTCACCGCTCTGCTCGTCGCCCTCTACCGGACGACCGCCGAGACACCCGTCCCCGCCCTCGCCGTACGCCGGTTCTCCCGCGTCGCATTCGGCAGCGTGGTCGCGCTGGTGGCGACCGGCACCTACCAGTCCTGGCGTCAGCTCGGCTCCTGGACGGCCTTCACCGACACCCGGTACGGGCAGCTGCTCCTCGTCAAGATCGGGCTCGTGGCCGTACTGGTCGGCATCGCTTACCTGTCGCGGCGGTGGACGGCACGGCTGGCGGAGACCGGACCGGCGCTGGTCCGGCAGCGGGAGGGAACCACCGAGGAATCGGGGGCGGCGAAGGAAGCGAGCACGCCGGAGAAGACCGCCGCCGGCAAGGCCTCCGGCACGGCGAAGGCAACCAGCGCGGCGAAGAAAGCCGACACGGCTGAGGCAGTCGCCACGGCTGAGGCAGTCGGCAAGGCCAAGGAAACCGGCACGGCCGAGGAAACCGGCACGGCTGAGGAAACCGGCACGGCTGAGGCTTCCGCCGCGACCGCCGGATCCGGTGACTCCCGGCGAGCCGCCCAGCTCGCGCGGCAGCGCGCCGCCATGGACGCCGCCCGGCAGAAGAGGCAACGCGACGCCGATCCCCAGCGCTTCGGCCTACGGCGCTCCGTGCTCGCCGAGGCGGGGGTCGCCGTCGTCCTGCTCGCCGTGACCACCGTGCTGACCCAGACGGAGCCGGGCCGGACCGAGGAGGAGGCCAAGGCCGCCAACCCGTCGTCCTCCGCCGCCGCGTCCGCCCCCTCCGGGGCGGTGACCCTGGACATGCCCTTCGACACCGGCGGCCAGAACGGCAAGGGCGTCGTACGGGTCGAGCTGGATCCCGCCCGCGTCGGCGCCAACGACCTGCACCTCTACGTCGAGCGCCCGGACGGCACCGCCGTCGACATCCCCGAGGTGAAGGTCGCCTTCACCCAGGAGGCCAAGGACATCGGGCCACTGCCCGTCGTCCCCGACCACATCACCACCGGACACTGGTCGGCGAGCGGAGTACAGATCCCGATGGCCGGCGACTGGGAGGTCGCCGTGACCGTACGGACCTCCGACATCGACCAGGTGACCGTCTCCAAGAACGCGCAGATCGGCTGAACCGCACCATGGCTGACCAGTCCAACCCGGAGACCCGCTCCCCCGAGGTGAACCGCGGGATGCCCGGCGGATCCGGGCCCTCCGACGCCCAGAACGACCACGAGGGCATCTCACGCCGGCGGCTGCTCGGCACCGCCGGTGCCACCGGGCTCGTACTCGGCGCCGCGGGCGCCGCCGCCGGCTACGCCTCCGCTCCCTCCTCCGCGGCCACCCCGCTCGCCTCGGTGGGCAGCGAGCAGGTGAAGTTTCACGTGAAACATCAGCCCGGCATCACCACGCCGATGCAGGCCCGCGGCCACCTCGTCGCCTTCGACCTGGCGGCGGGCGCCGGCCGCAAGGAGGCGGCCGCGCTGCTGCGCCGCTGGTCGGACACCGCACGGCGGCTGATGGCGGGAGAACCGGCCGGGACCCGGGACACGGACGTGGCCCGCGACGCGGGACCCTCCTCCCTGACCGTCACCTTCGGGTTCGGGCACAGCTTCTTCGGGCGCACCGGCCTGGAGGAGCAGCGTCCGGTCGCCCTCGACCCGCTGCCCGACTTCTCCTCCGACCACCTCGACAAGAACCGCAGCAACGGCGACCTCTGGGTGCAGATCGGCGCCGACGACGCCCTGGTCGCCTTCCACGCCCTGCGCGCGATCCAGAAGGACGCCGGATCGGCCGCCCGCGTCCGCTGGCAGATGAACGGCTTCAACCGCTCACCGGGCGCCACCGCCCACCCCATGACGGCCCGCAACCTCATGGGCCAGGTCGACGGCACCCGCAACCCCAAACCGGCCGACGCCGACTTCGACCAGCGGATCTTCGTCCCCGACAACCCCGCCAAGGACGGGACGAACGCACCGGCATGGATGGCGAACGGCTCCTACGCGGTCGTACGCCGCATCCGCATGCTCCTCGACGACTGGGAGAAGCTGTCGCTCAAGGCCCAGGAGGACGTCATCGGGCGCCGAAAGTCCGACGGGGCACCGCTGTCCGGGGGCACCGAGACGACCGAGATGGACCTGGAGAAGACGGACGGGTCGGGAAAGCTGGTCGTCCCGATCAACGCCCACGCCCGGATCACCCGCCCCGACCAGAACGGCGGCGCGGCCATGGTCCGGCGCCCCTTCTCCTACCACGACGGCTTCGACGCGGACGGCGTCCCGGACGCCGGGCTGCTCTTCATCTGCTGGCAGGCCGACCCGCTGCGCGGCTTCGTGCCGGTGCAGCGCAAGCTGGACCGGGGGGACGCCCTGTCGCCGTTCATCCGGCACGAGGCGAGCGGCCTGTTCGCGGTGCCGGGCGGGGCCGCGGAGGGAGAGTACGTGGGTCAGCGGCTGCTGGAGGGGTGAAACCGGCCGCGCTTCACCCCGGTGAGGGGCGTGCGCGGGACGCGTCGGCCGCCTCGGCCGGGGCCCATTAGGGTGAGGACATGCCAGCCAGTTACGCGTATCTCGGTCCCGAAGGCACCTTCACCGAAGTCGCCCTGCGCACACTTCCGGAGACGGCGACCCGGGAACTGGTCCCGTACGTGTCCGTGCAGTCCGCACTCGACGCGGTGCGCACCGGCGAGGCCGAGGCCGCGTTCGTGCCGATCGAGAACTCCGTCGAGGGCGGCATCACCACCACCCTCGACGAGCTGGTCGCCGGCCAGCCGCTGATGATCTACCGCGAGGTGCTGCTCTCCATCACCTTCGCGCTGCTCGTCCGCCCCGGCACCAAGCTCTCCGACATCAAGACGGTCACCGCCCACCCGGCGGCCCAGCCCCAGGTCCGCAACTGGCTCAAGGCCCATCTCCCGGACGCCGCCTGGGAATCGGCCGCCTCCAACGCGGACGGCGCCCGCCTGGTGCAGGAGGGCCGGTACGACGCGGCCTTCGCCGGCGAGTTCGCCGCGAGCCGATACGGCCTTCAGGTGCTGGAGTCCGACATCCACGACGCGGAGAACGCCCAGACCCGCTTCGTGCTGGTGGGCCGTCCGGCCCGGCCCGCCGCACCGACCGGCGCGGACAAGACGTCCGTCGTGCTCTGGCAGCGCGACGACCACCCCGGCGGCCTGCGCGACCTGCTGGGCGAGTTCGCCACCCGGGGCGTCAACCTGATGCTGCTCCAGTCCCGGCCCACCGGCGCCGGCATCGGCAACTACTGCTTCTGCATCGACGCCGAGGGCCACATCTCCGACCGTCGGGTCGCCGACGCCCTGATGGGCCTCAAGCGGTCCTGTCTCCAGGTGCGCTACCTCGGGTCCTACCCGCGCGCAGAAGTCACGCCGGCGGACGTGGACGCGCTGCGGCCGGGCACCTCGGACGAGGAGTTCGTGGCGGCGGCGGACTGGGTGGCGCGCTGCCAGGACGGCCGCTTCTGACGGCTGGAATCGGCCAGCGGTAGATCATATCTGCCGATCTTCGTTGTCCACAGGAGTTATCCACAGGTCCTCTTCTCGACCTGGGGACAAGTCGACAACGAACCGCCATTCAGTCGACAAATCCCCCTACAGCCCCCTACTTCATCCACAGAGCCGCAGGTCACCCTTCGTCCACCTGTTTCTTGCCCGCCATACTCCGGAGTGACACCGGGTGTCCCGTTTTCACTCGAAAGTGGGCACGTGAAGGGTTTGGACCAACCCTCTCCCGGAATCAGGAATGATCAATTCCAAGAGTCCACAGATCTTTCGCACAGCCTGTGGATAACTTTTCCGGGCTGTGGATTCCGACGAACCCCGAACCCCCAAGTCCCGTCCTGCGCACGGGAATCCGGTCAACTCACCGCCCGCCCGCTGGCTCGTTCCAGGGAATGAGACACCTTTTATTGACAGTCCGGATCACGGGCCTCCCGAGACGTACACAACGGGCAATGCCCACATAACGGAACGTGAGACCCGTGATCGGCAATAGTGAGTCGAGACCCGTCACCGCACACCGGTAGCCTTGACCGCGTGATTGACCTTCGCCTGCTCCGTGAGGACCCCGACCGTGCGCGCGCGTCCCAGCGCGCCCGTGGAGAGGACGTCGCGCTCGTCGACTCCCTCCTGTCTGCCGACGAGCGGCGCAGGTCGTCCGGCGTGCGCTTCGACGAGCTGCGCGCCGAGCAGAAGGGCCTCGGCAAGCTCATCGGCAAGGCCACCGGGGACGAGAAGGCCGAGCTGCTGAAGCGTGCGAGCCAGCTCGCCGCCGACGTCAAGGCCGCCGACGCCGAGCGCGACAAGGCCGACGCCGAGACCCAGGAGCTGCTCCAGCGGCTCGGCAACCTCGTCCACCCCGACGTGCCCGTCGGCGGCGAGGAGGACTTCGTCACCCTGGAGACGCACGGCACGCACCGCGACTTCGCGGCCGAGGGCTTCGAGCCGCGCGACCACCTGGAGCTGGGCCAGCTGCTTGGCGCCATCGACGTCGAGCGCGGCGCCAAGGTCTCCGGATCGCGCTTCTACTTCCTCACCGGTGTCGGCGCCCTCCTGGAGCTGGCCCTGGTCAACGCGGCGATCGCCCAGGCCACGGCGGCCGGCTTCACGCCGATGCTCACCCCGGCGCTGGTCCGCCCGCAGTCGATGGCCGGCACCGGCTTCCTCGGCCAGGCCGCGCAGGACGTCTACCACCTCGACAAGGACGACCTGTACCTGGTGGGCACGTCCGAGGTGCCGCTGGCGGCGTACCACATGGACGAGATCATCGACGCCGAGCGTCTGCCGCTGCGCTACGCCGGCTTCTCGCCGTGCTTCCGCCGCGAGGCGGGCTCACACGGCAAGGACACGCGGGGCATCTTCCGCGTGCACCAGTTCGACAAGGTCGAGATGTTCTCCTACGTCCTCCCCGAGGACTCGCAGGCCGAGCACCAGCGCCTGCTGGAGTGGGAGAAGCAGTGGCTGACGTCGCTGGAGCTGCCGTTCCGGGTCATCGACGTCGCCTCGGCCGACCTGGGCTCCTCGGCCTCGCGCAAGTACGACTGCGAGGCGTGGATCCCGACGCAGGGCAAGTACCGCGAGCTGACCTCGACCTCCGACTGCACCGAGTTCCAGTCCCGCCGGCTGTCGATCCGGGTCCGCGAGGACAAGAAGGTGCGCCCGCTGGCCACGCTCAACGGCACGCTGTGCGCGGTTCCGCGCACGATCGTGGCGATCCTGGAGAACCACCAGCAGGCCGACGGGTCGGTGCGCGTACCCGAGGTGCTGCGCCCGTACCTGGGCGGCCGGGAGGTCCTGGAACCGGTGGCCAAGTGAGTGACACCGACTCCGCCTCGGCCGCTTCCGGCACCGGCACCGGCACCCCGGATGGATTCCCGTACCGGCTGATCGCCACCGATCTCGACGGCACGCTGCTGCGCGGGGACGACACGATCTCGCGGCGGACCCGGGACGCGCTCGCCGCGGCCACCGCGGCGGGCGCCGCCCACATCGTGGTCACCGGCCGCGCGGTGCCGTGGACCCGGCACATCCTCGACGACCTCGGCTACCACGGTCTGGCCGTCTGCGGTCAGGGCGCGCAGGTCTACCACGCCGGCGAGCACCGGCTGCTGACCTCGGTCACGCTGGACCGCCAGCTGGCCGGGGTGGCACTGGCCAAGATCGAGGCGGAGACCGGCCCGCTGTATCTCGCGGCGAGCCGTGACGGCCTGGACGGCGACGTCTTGGTCGGCCCGGGCTACTCGGTCGGGGGCAACCTGCCCGCGGTGCCGTTCACCGACGCGTCGGACCTCTGGTCGGCGCCGCTGAACAAGATCTACATCCAGCATCCGACCCTGTCGGACGACGAGCTGGCCGAGGCGGCCCGGCGCACCGCGGGCGGCTTCGTCACGGTGACCATGGCCGGTGCGGGCATCGTCGAGCTGCTGCCCCTGGGGCTGACCAAGGCCACCGGGCTGTCGCTGGCGGCCCGGCGGCTCGGCCTGAAGGCCTCGGACACGATCGCCTTCGGCGACATGCCCAACGACGTCCCGATGTTCGGCTGGGCCGCCCGGGGCGTGGCGATGGCCAATGCCCACGAGGAGCTGAAGGCGGTGGCCGACGAGGTGACGTCCTCCAACGACGACGACGGCATCGCGGTGGTCCTGGAGCGGCTGGCGAGTTGAGACCGCCGGCCTGACGCCGACGTCCCGGGCGCCGGTCGGTCGGCCCTGCGCCGGGCCCCGGGCACGGCCCGGACGGCACCGGCGTCCCCGTCGGGTAGGCCCACGCCGGGCGCCTCGCGAGAGACGGCCGGCGTGCTCGAAGCGGCCGCCCGATGCGCCGGTGCCGTCCGGCCTCGTGCATCCACCACAGTGCCGGTCCGGAAAGCCGGGCGCCACCGATTAAAAGCGGACGTAGGGCGCGTTACCGTCGGCGCCACCTGCGGCGTCGGCCCTTGCTGAAGAACCACCCGGCGGGCGGCTCGTCGGAGCGCCACGGCTGCGGTTCCGGCTGCTCCCGGCGCCAGCGGGCGGTGAGCATCCGGGCACGGGCCGACGGCTCGGAGGTCCCGGCGTCGCGTATGAACTCCTCGTCCAGGACGAGGCCGTCCCAGGGGTCGTCACCATCGTGAGCGTCGCGCTGAGGTGTCTGGTCCGCCATTGAGGTCCTCCCCGCCCTGCGTCCTCGTGTTCTCCCGCGTTCTGTCCGGCTCTGCCTCGCCTGTCTCGGCCCAGTGTGCCCGGGCCGAGGTGAAGGTGCCGTCAGGCCATGGCCCGTGGCCCGTCACTCCTCCCCGGCGAGCGTCAGCGACCGCAGCTTCTGCCCGGCATACCAGGTGGCGAGCACGGTCACCGCGGCCAGCAGCACCGTCGCCGTCGGCAGGCCGACGTCGGAGGTGACCAGGTTCCCGTCGGCCACCTTCTGCGCCACCGCCAGCGACCACTGCTGGACGCTCAGCGTGCGGGCCCCAGGGACCAGGGAGCCGAACAGGGCCTCCCAGACGAGGGCGTAGACGAGCCCGAAGACCACCGCGTGCCGGGACACCGTGCCCAGCAGCAGGAACAGCGCCGCGTAGGCGATGGAGGCGACCAGCGCGGCGATCGTGTAGGCGACGGCGACCTGCTGGCCGTTGCCGTTGAGGATCAGGCCGGCGAGGAGTGTGGGCACGGCGGAGAAGACCATCGTCACGGCGATGGCGACGATCAGCTTGGTGAAGATGATCGTCGGCCGCTTGATCGGCTTGGACAGCAGGTACACCACCGAGCCGTCGTCGATCTCCGGCCCGATGGCGCCGGTGCCGGCGATGACGCCGATGATCGGCACCATGGTGGCGAGCGCGAACCCGCCCAGGACGTCGGCCGCGGTCTGGTCGTCGGCTCCCGCGAGGGCGCGCACCGCCACGGCGATGACGAGCAGCAGCAGGGGCAGCGCGCCGAGGATGAGGGCCCGGCGCCGGCCGAGCAGGGCCCGGTAGGTGAGCCGGGCGACTGTGGGGTCGTACATTCTTCGGCCTCCTACGCCGCGACGAGATACGAGAAGACGGACTCGAGGGACTCGTCGGACGGCGAGACCGTGAGCAACCGGATGCCGTGGTCGCGCGCGACCTTGGGCAGCAGGGCCGTGAACCGGCCGAAGTCGACGGCCTGGATGCGCAGGGCACCCTCGGCGAGGTCGACCTCGATGCCGGACGTCGACGGGTCGGCGATCAGCGCCGCGGCGAGCGCCCGGTCGTCGCTGGAACGCACCAGGTACCGGTGCGGCCGGTCGGTCATCAGGCGACGGATCTTGCGGAAGTCACCGCTGGCCGCGTGCCGGCCGGCGACGATCACCTCGATGTGCCAGGCCAGCTGTTCGACCTCTTCGAGGATGTGCGAGGAGAACAGCACCGTGCGGCCCTCGTCGCCCATGCGCCGCAGCAGGTCCATCAGCTGCATGCGCTGTCGGGGGTCCATGCCGTTGAACGGCTCGTCGAGCAGGAGCAGGGAGGGGTTGTGCACGAGGGCGCTGGCCATCTTGACGCGCTGCCGCATGCCCTTGGAGTACGTGGCGATCTTCCGGTCCTGCGCGTACTCCATCTGCACGGTGGCGAGCGCTTCCTGGGCCGCCTTGGCGCCCAGCCCGTGCAGTTCGGCGTTGGCGAGGACGAACTCGCGGCCGGTCAGGAAGTCGTACATCGCCTCCCGCTCGGGGACGATGCCGATGTGCTGGTAGATGGCCTCGTTGCGCCAGACCGGCTGTCCGTCGAGGGTGACGCTGCCGGTGGAGGGGGCCAGGAAGCCGCCCATCATGTTGATCAGGGTGGACTTGCCCGCGCCGTTGGGGCCGAGCAGGCCGGTGACGCCGGGGCCGATCGTCATGGTGACGTCGTTGACGGCGACCACGTTGCCGAACCAGCGGGAGACGTGGTCGATGCTGAGGGTGCTCACAGTCCCACCTTCTTGTAGCGGCGCAGCAGCAGGCCATAGGCGCCGGTGATCAGGCCGAGGGTGACGAGGACGTAGACCGCGCCCTCGGCGTTGCTCGGTCCGATCCCGCCGGGGAAGGCGGAGGTGGCGCCCAGGAAGGCGGACTGCACACCGTCGATGAGGGTGATCGGCGAGAAGAGGCCGATCCAGGCGACGGCACCGGTGCTGCCCTGGACGTCCGCGATGGCCTGGAGCGTGGAGACCGCGCCGTAGGTGATGGTCAGGACGGCGATGACGGCCGCGATGCCGAAGCCGCGGCGCGGGGTGACCGACGCGACGACCAGGCCGAGGCCGGCGAAGAGGAGCGAGAGCAGTGCCACGGAGACGAGTCCCTGTGCGAATCCCTTGGTCTGGTCCGCGAAGTCGAGTTCGGCGAGCAGCGCGCCCACGTAGAGCACCACGAGGGGTGCGGCGGTGAGGATGAACAGGGCCGACGCCAGCGACGCGTACTTGGCGCGGACGTAGTCGGCGGTCTCGATGGGCCGCGAGAAGTACAGCGGCACGGTCTTGAAGCGCAGGTCGCGGGAGACGGACTGGGGGGCCTGCGAGGCGACGTAGAGGCTGATGACGGCCTGGAGGACGATGGCGTAGCGCGTGTAGTCCAGTGGCAGTTCGTTCGCCTTGGTGGCGACGGCCACGGCGACCATGATGGCCGCGGGCAGGCACATCACCACGAACAGCAGCATCGGAAGGACCTTGGACTTGACCGAGCGGCCGAGGCCGTAGGCACCGCGCAGGGACTGCGAGTACAGCGAGCGGCGGGCGTAGGCGCGGCCGAGGCGGGGGCCGTCGTAGTTGCGGTAGCCGATGTTGTGGATGCGGGTCTGGTCACCCGCCGCAGTGGCTACGGGCTGCTCAGTTGCCATGGCCGACCGCCTCCTTCCGTTCTGCGTCGCTGTCCTTGAAGACCTCCGAGATGTGGTGCCGGCGCTGCTCCATGCGCACCAGGCCGAGGCCCAGGTCGGCGATGACGTCCCGGACCAGGTCGTAGGTGTCCTCGCCCGCCGCGGTGAGCAGCAGGACGTGGCCGGCGCCGGGCAGGCCGCTGCCGTCCTGGACGCTCACCCCGCGCGCGTGGAGCGCGTCGCGGACCGCGCGGGTGCCGTCGGGGTGTTCGTCGGTGTCGGTGACCTCGATCGCGAGGGTCGTCGTGGTCTGGGTGAAGTCCGTGGTGGAGCTGGAGCGCAGCAGCTTCCCGCCGTCGACGACGACGACGTGGTCGCAGGTGCGTTCCAGTTCGCCCAGCAGGTGGGAGGTGACCAGGACGGAGATGCCGAAGTCGGTGTGGATGCGGCGGATGAGGCCGAGCATCTCGTCGCGGCCGACCGGGTCGAGGCCGTTGGTCGGCTCGTCGAGGAAGACCAGCTGGGGGTCGTGGACCAGGGCCTGCGCGAGTTTCACGCGCTGTTTCATGCCGGTGGAATAGCCGCCGATGGGCCGGTACCGCTCCTCGTACAGGCCGACGTGGCGCAGGGTGTCGGCCGTGCGTTCGCGGGCGGCGGTGGGCGGCAGGCCGGACATGCGTGCCATGTGGACGACGAACTCGGTGGCCGAGACGTCGGGTGGCAGGCAGTCGTGTTCCGGCATGTAGCCGACCCGCTCGCGGATGTCGGCGCCCTTGGTGGCGACATCGAGTCCGAGCACTTCGGCCCGGCCCTCGGTGGCGGGAGACAGACCCAGCAGGATCTTGATCAGGGTGGACTTGCCGGCGCCGTTGGCACCGACGAGTCCGGTCACACCGGGTCCGACGTCCACGGAGAGCCGGTCGAGAGCGGTCACCCGGGGGAACCGCTTGCTCAGGCTTTCGGTCGCGATCACAGTCACATCCATGACAGTAGTGACGGGCGCCACTGAGGTCGTCAGACCGGAGAGCCGTCTTCGCGTCAGTCTCGAGTAGTACGGGCCCGTAGGGGATGCCGTGCCTGAGAGCTACGGCGCGAGGGCGCGGGGGCCGTGCCCCGCGCTCTATTGACGCCGGGTCTAACAACTGGGAGATTCGGCGGCGTCGCTGGGCGGAGGGGAGTCGACGGTGCTGGACGGTGCGCGGGAACGCTGGGTGCGCTCGGGCGAGGTCGAACTGTGCGTGGCCGAACTGGGCGACCCGGTCCGCCCCACGGTCGTACTGGTGCACGGCTACCCGGACAGCAAGGAGGTCTGGTCCGCGGTGGCCGCCCGCCTCGCCGACCGCTTCCACGTGGTCCTCTACGACGTGCGGGGCCACGGCCGGTCCACCGCACCGAACGTGCTGCGCGGCGGGTTCACGCTGGAGAAGCTGACGGACGACTTCCTGGCCGTCGCGGCCGCCGTCAGCCCGGACCGGCCCGTGCACCTGGTGGGTCACGACTGGGGCTCGGTGCAGTCGTGGGAGTTCGTCACCGTCGAGCGGACCAGGGGCCGCATCGCGTCCTTCACGTCGATGTCCGGGCCGTCGCTGGACCATTTCGGGCACTGGATCAACAAGCGCCTCAGGCGCCCCACTCCGCGCCGGGTCGGCCAGCTCCTCGGCCAGGGCGCCAAGTCCTGGTACGTGTACCTGCTGCACACACCGGTGCTGCCCGAACTGGCCTGGCGCGGCCCGCTCGGCAGGCACTGGCCGGGCATCCTGCGGCGGGCCGAGAAGCTGCCCGGCGGCGACTACCCGACCGCCTCGCTCCCGACGGACGCGGCACACGGGGCGTGGCTGTACCGGGACAACGTCCGGCCCCGGCTGCGCCGTCCGCGCGGCGACGCGCACGCACACGCCCCCGTTCAGCTCGTCACGCCGCTGGGGGACGCCTTCCTCTCCGAGCGGCTCTACGACGAGCTGGAGCTGTGGGTGCCGCGGCTGACCCGCCGCACACTGCCCGCCAAGCACTGGGTGCCGCGGACCCGGCCGGACAGGCTGGCGGACTGGATCACGGAGTTCGTCACCGCTGTCGAGGGCGGCGGGCCCGGGGCTGCGGCGAGCGGCCGGCATGCCGACCGTTTCGCCGGGCAGCTGGTACTGGTCACGGGTGCGGGCGGCGGCATCGGGCGGGCGACGGCGCTGGCCTTCGCCGAGGCCGGCGCACGCGTGGTGGCCGTCGACCGGGACGCCGAGGCAGCCGTCCGCACCGCGGAGCTGGCCCGGCTGACCGGTGCGACGGCTGCCTGGGCGGAGACGGCCGACGTCTCCGACGAGCAGGCCATGGAGAAACTGGCGGCCGAGGTCACCGCCGAGTACGGCGTGGTGGACGTCCTGGTGAACAACGCCGGGATCGGTCTGTCGGGCTCCTTCTTCGACACCACCCCGCAGGACTGGAAGAAGGTCCTCGACGTCAATCTGTGGGGCGTGATCCACGGCTGCCGCCTGTTCGGCGGGCGGATGGCCGCACGCGGGCAGGGCGGCCACATCGTCAACATCGCGTCGGCGGCGGCCTTACAGCCCTCCCGGGCGCTGCCCGCCTACAGCACGTCCAAGGCGGCCGTGCTGATGCTGAGCGAGTGCCTGCGCGCCGAGCTGGCCGGGCAGGATATCGGCGTCACGGCGATCTGCCCCGGCCTCGTCAACACCGGCATCACGTCGACGGCGCACTTCGCGGGCGTCGACGCCGAGGAGGAGAAACGGCGGCAGCAGCGCGCGGCCCGGCTGTACGGACTGCGCAGCTACCCGCCGGAGAAGGTCGCCGACGCCGTCCTTGAGGCGGTGGCGAACAACAGGGCCGTGGTTCCGGTGACGCCGGAGGCGCGGATGGTCCACCTCATGTCCCATACCTTTCCCGGGGTGTTGAGGAGGCTGGCTCGGGTGAAGCCGCCGCTCTAGTTTCCACAGGAGAACCAAAAGACCTGTGGATAACCGCACTTGACTGTGGATCAAACCTCCAGGACAAAATCAATCGCGTGACGCGCGTCTCTCTCGGCAGGCTGATCGCATGCCACGAGACATGCCACGAGAACCCATGGACGACAGACGCGCTGTGCGAGTATCCAAGTTCCTGTCGAAGCACCTTCGCCACCAGCCGGAGAGGCTGGGGCTCACACTCGACGAGGCCGGCTGGGTCGAGATCGACACGCTCATCGCTGCGGCGGTCGCGCACGGTTTCCACTTCACGCGGGACGAGCTCGACCACGTCGTCGCGGGCAATGACAAACGGCGCTTCGCCGTCGAGGGCACCCGTATCCGCGCCAGCCAGGGGCACAGCGTCGATGTGGACCTGGGACTGCCCCCGGCGACCCCGCCGCCGTACCTCCATCACGGGACCGTCGCCCGGCACCTGGACGCCATCCGCGCCGAGGGGCTGCGGCCGATGAACCGGCACGATGTGCATCTCTCGCCCGACCGTGAGACGGCGACCCGGGTCGGCGCCCGCCGCGGCCGGGCGGTCGTGCTCTCGGTGGACGCCGCCGCCATGCATCGCGAGGGGCATGTCTTCCGTGTCAGCGCCAACGGCGTCTGGCTGACGAAAGCGGTACCGCTGCGGTATCTGCGTTTTCCCTCCCGGGACTGATCCCGCATGATCGGTGACATGGAGCAGCTGCCCACCACCCAGGCCGCCGTCACCGCCCTGCGCGCCATCGCCGAGGAGTACGCGCTGGAGATCGAGGTCAGCGACGACATCGGCGCCGACCAGACCTCCCGCCACAGCGCCGCGGGCGTGGGCGTGGTCATCGACGCCGACGGCTCCCTCCCCCACGAGGCCTTCGTCGAGTTCGGCGGGGTGCCCCGGGTGAGTGTCCGGCTCTTCCACGAGGGCGACGCCCTGATCGACATCGAGGGAGTCGAGTGCCCGGACGTCCCGCGCGACGACGTCCCCGCTTTCCTGCGCTCCGTCTTCGGCGGTCTCGCCCACGTCAAGGGCCGCCGCTTCCCGCCCGGCTACCGCCTGATCGTGCCGCTGCCCGGCGATCGCGTGCACAAGGAATTTGTACCGATGGTCCTCCTCACCCCGTGGTTGAGCAGCCGTGTGCGGTGACGCCCGTGCACGTTTCACGTGAAACCCGGGTCAGCCGCTTAGGCTCGGAAGCATGAGTCTTCGCTTGAGCACCGTGATCCTTCCGTACCGCCGCTGGCACGAGGGCGGCCGTTCGGCCTGGACGCGCGCCGAGCAGCTCGGTTTCCATACCGCGTACACCTACGATCATCTGTCCTGGAGGAGCTTCCGGGACGGCCCGTGGTTCGGCGCCGTTCCCACACTCACCGCCGCCGCGGCCGTCACCGAGCGGCTGCGCCTGGGCACCCTGGTGACCTCGCCGAACTTCCGGCACCCGGTGACGCTCGCCAAGGAGCTGATCTCCCTCGACGACATCTCCGGCGGCCGGGTCACGCTCGGCATAGGAGCCGGCGGCACCGGCTTCGACGCCACCGCCCTCGGCCAGGAGCCGTGGACACCGCGTGAGCGCGCCGACCGGTTCAACGAGTTCCTCCCGCTGCTGGACCGGCTGCTGACCGAGGACGCGGTGTCCTACGAGGGCGATTTCTACTCGGCCCACGAGGCCCGCAACATCCCGGGGTGTGTGCAGCGGCCCCGGCTGCCGTTCGCGGTGGCCGCGACCGGGCCGCGCGGTCTGCGACTCGCCGCGCAGTACGGGCAGGCCTGGGTGACCACCGGTGACCCGAAGCTCTTCGAGCACGGCACCCCCGAGCAGTCCGACCGGGCCCTGCGGGCGCAGGCCGACAAACTCGCCGACGCCTGCTCCGCCATCGGCCGGGAGGTGGTCGAGCTCGACAAGGTCCTGCTCACAGGCTTCACGCCGGACCGCAGCCGGCCGCTGGAGTCCGTGGACGCCTTCGTCGACTTCGCCGGCCGCCACCGTGACCTGGGCTTCACCGAACTCGTCGTCCACTGGCCGATCCCGGACTCGGACTTCACGGCGGACGAGAAGGTCTTCGAGCGGATCGCCATGGAGGCCCCGGCGCAGCTGCGGGCATGAGAGCCGTAGCTCACATATGTGCAGAGTCGCGCACGGGCGTGCAGGCATATGCGGGACAATGACCGGGTGACCTCAGCGACCCGACAGCCCGAGCCCCCGGCCGCGGTACTCCGCCCGCGGCTCATCGCCACCGACCTCGACGGCACCCTGCTGCGGGACGACAAGTCGGTTTCCCCGCGCACGGTCGCCGCGCTGGCCGCCGCCGAGAAGGCGGGCATCGAGGTCTTCTTCGTCACCGGCCGCCCCGCCCGCTGGATGGACGTCGTCAGCGCCCACGTCCACGGACACGGCCTCGCCATCTGCGGCAACGGCGCCGCCGTGGTCGACCTCCACGGCGGCCCCGGCACACACCGGTTCGTGAAGGTCCGGGAGCTGGCCCGGGACAACGCGCTGGACGCCGTACGGCTGCTGCGCGAGGCGGCGCCCGGAACGGTGTACGCGGTCGAGCAGACGTACGGGTTCCACCAGGAGCCGGCGTACCCGAAGCTGCACATGGAGGTTCCCGACGACCTCCTGCCCGCCGAGGAGATCTTGGCGCCGGGCGGTCGCGCCGCCGAGGAGCCGGTCCTCAAGATCCTGGCCTTCCACCCCGAGCTGGACCCCGACGGCTTCCTCGCACTGGCCCGCCTCGCCATCGGCGACCGCGCCAACGTCACCCGGTCCAGCCCCAGCGCCCTGCTGGAGATCAGCGGCCCGGACGTCTCCAAGGCCAGCACACTCGCCCTGTGCTGCGCCGAGCGCGGCATCTCGCACGAGGAGGTCGTCGCCTTCGGCGACATGCCGAACGACGTGGAGATGCTCACCTGGGCGGGACGGTCGTACGCCATGGGCAACGCGCATCCGGACGTGGTCGCCGCCGCGTCGGGGCGGACGGTCGCCAACAACGAGGACGGGGTGGCCGTGGTCATCGAACGGATCCTGGCGGAGCTGCCCTAGCGTTCGCCCGGCGGCGCTCCCCGGCCCGTCAGAGCGAGACCCCGCGCTCCGACAGCCACGGCACCGGGTCCAGGGCCGACCCCATCTCGGGTGTCACCCGCACCTCGAAGTGCAGATGCGGGCCGGTGGAGTTGCCGGTACTGCCCGACTGCCCGACCCACTGGCCGGGCCGGACCCTCTCGCCCTGGTCGACGGCGACCGTGGCGAGATGGGCGTACTGCGTGTAGTAGCCGCCGGCGTGCTGGACCACGACCTGCATGCCGAAGGCCCCGCCGCAGGACACCTTCACCACCCGGCCCGCGCCGACCGACCGCACCGGTGTCCCGACCGGCACCGCGAAGTCCTGACCGGTGTGCCGGTTCGCCCAGCGTGCCCCGCCGCTGCCGAAGGACGCCGACAGCGCATACGTCTGCACCGGTGCGACCCAGGAGCGGCCCACGTCCTCGTCGGGCTGGTCGAGGCGGACCGCGCCCGGGCACGAACCGGCCGTGACCGAGGCGTCCGCCTCCCCCTCCAGGCGCGCCCGGGCCGCCTCCAGCTTCCCCTCGATCTCCTGCTTCAGCTCGGCCAGATCCGCGTTGCGCTCCTCAAGCGCCCGCCAGGCGGCCTGGGCTTTCGCCTCGTCGGCGGCGAGCCGGGCCTCGGCCCGCAGGCTCCGGCCGATGGCGTTGTTGACGGCCACGTCGGCCCGGGCAAGGGCGTGCTGACCGCGCATCAGCCCGTCGGGGTCGTCGGCCAGCAGCATCTGCGCGGTGAGCGGCAACCCTCCGCTGCCGCGATACTGCGCGCGGGCGATACGGCCCAGGTCCTCGTGCATGCCGTCGATCTTCCGCCGCTGCCGGTCGAGACGCTTCTCGTACTCCAGGGCCTTCGACCGCTGTGCCTCGGCCTCGCGCCGCCCGTCCTCGTACTGCCGGGTGGCCTCGGCCGCGTCCGCGTACAGTCGCGCCACCTGTGCGCCGGTGGCGGAGGCGCCGTCCTCGTCCCCGGCGTCCGTGGGACGGGCGGCGAGCACGGCGAGCGCGCACAGCAGCACCGGAACCAGCAGCGGGTGACGGCGAGGTGAGCGCATGTCAGCGATCGTGGACCGAGCACAGGCCTGGGGTCTCCTTCAGCTCGTACGAGTGGGGGACCCGTTGCTGCACACGGCGCAGTACCGCTGCTGCACATGGGGCAACGCGGCGGCAACGGTGCTCAGTACGGGGCCTCCCACTGCACCGTCGTGCCGCTGCCGTCCCTCCCGATGCCCGGCCCGGTCCGGCTGGTGCCCCCGATGGTCTCGGCGCGCCGCTCGAGATTGCGCAGCCCACTGCGCCGTCCGCCCTCGGGGATGCCGACACCGTCGTCCGCGACGGTCAGCCGCACCCCCGGCCGGCCGTCCGGGAGCGTCACCGTGGCATCGACGACCACCTCGATCCGGGTGGCACCGGCGTGCCGGAAGGCGTTGGACAGGGTCTCGCGCAGCGCGGCGATGAGGTTCTTGCCGGTCAGGTCACCGACGGCGGTGTCGACCGGGCCGACGAAGCGGTGGGAGGGCGAGAAACCGAGCGGCACGGCGGCCATGGCGACCTCGCGCAGCACGCGTGTGCGCAGCCCCTCGAGTGCCTCGGCGGGCTGCCGCAGCGCGAAGATGGCGGAGCGGATCTCCTGGATGGTGACGTCGAGTTCGTCGACGGCCCCGCCCACCCCGTCACGCACCTCGGGCGCGAGCACCCTGCGCTGTGCGCTCTCCAGCATCATTCCCGTGGCGAACAGCCGCTGGATCACGAGGTCGTGCAGATCGCGCGCGATGCGGTCGCGGTCCTCGTAGACGGCGAGCCGTTCCCGGTCGCGCTGGGCGTCGGCCATCGTCAGGGCCAGCGCGGCCTGCGAGGCGAACCGGTCGCCGAGTGCGCGCTCCGTCCGCGTGAACGGACGCTCCCCTCGGGCGCGGGGCATGACGAGACCACCGAGGACCCGCCCGTCCCTGCACAGGGGCAGCAGCATGATCGGTCCGTAGCCACGCACGGGCCCCGCCGCCGTTCGTGGGTCGGTGGCGGCATCGTCCACGAACAGCGGTCGCCCGGCCAGCAGTTCGGCGACGACGCCGTTGTCCGGCGGGATGACCGTGCCGAGGGCCTTCGTGGCGTGCTGCGCGGCGACGGCCACGATCTCCAGGCCGCCCCCGTCGGCCGGCAGCAGCACGATTCCCGCCCGCGCTCCGGAGAGCCGGCGGGCGTGTTCGGCGACGACCTGGAGGGCCTCGTCCATGTCACCGCCGGAGAGCAGCGCGGTGGTCACGGCGACCGACCCGTCGATCCAGCGCTCCCGCTGCTGGGCGGCTTCGTACAGTCGCGCGTTGCCGATCGCGATACCGGCCTCGGTGGCCAGGACCCGGACCATCGCGAGGTCGTAGTCGTTGAACGGCTCCCCGGCCGGCTTGTCGCTCAGGTAGAGGTTGCCGAAGTTCTCGCCGTGTACACGGATGGGGACGCCGAGGAAGCTGCGCATCGGCGGGTGGTGCTCGGGGAAACCGCAGGAGCGCGGGTCCTCGGTCAGGTCCGTGAGCCGGACCGGGCCCGGGTCGCGAATGAGGGCGCCGAGCAGACCCTTGTGCCCGTCGGGCAGGTGGCCGATCCGCCGGGCGGTCGCCTCGTCGACGCCGTGGTGCACGAACTCGGCGAGGCCGTCACCGTCCTCGTCGACGACGCCGATGGCCGCGTAGCGGGCGCTCGCCAGGTCGGCCGCCGTCTCGCAGATCCGGTTCAGCGTGGAGTGCAGTTCCAGTCCGCTGCCGACGGAACGCATCGCGTCCAGCAGCTTCGGCACCCGCGCCAGGAGCTCGGCCGAGGTCCCCTGGTGGGGCGGCTGCGGGCCGGGAAGCGGTGCAGGGGGCATGACCCGAGCCTAATGAGCCCC
This sequence comes from Streptomyces sp. CB02414, assembly GCF_001905385.1. Lineage (GTDB taxonomy): Bacteria > Actinomycetota > Actinomycetes > Streptomycetales > Streptomycetaceae > Streptomyces. Next base: position 147,403 of record NZ_LIPF01000003.1, read on the forward strand.
TTTTGTTCAGGAAAGTCGTATTTCCTGAGAGAGTCGTGAACTGCGGGATTGGCGGGCCGTGGCATCTCGCGGCTGCGGCGGCGCCGGTCAGCCGGGTCACACCACACCCACCAGCAGTTCCGACGCCGCCTCCCGCTCGGCCATGGTCCGCAGCGGACCCGGTACGGCGGCCAGCTCCGCGTAGGTCCCCCGCTGCACGGCCCGGCCCTCGTCCAGCACGATCACCTCGTCCACGGCCTCCAGACCGGCCAGCCTGTGCGTGATCAGGAGGGTGGTACGGCCCTCGGTGGCGGCCAGCAGATCGGCGGTGAGCGCATCGGCGGTCGGCAGGTCCAGGTGCTCGGCGGGCTCGTCCAGCACCAGGACCGGGAAGTCGGCGAGCAGCGCCCGGGCAAGGGCCAGCCGTTGGCGCTGCCCGCCGGAGAGCCGGGCACCGTGCTCTCCCACCAGCGTGTCCAGGCCCTCGGGCAGGCCATCGGCCCACGCCAGCAGCCGGGCCCGCTCCAGCGCCTCCCGCAGTTCGCCCTCGGTGGCGTCCTTCCTGGCCAGCAGCAGGTTCTCCCGCACCGAACTGTCGAAGAGGTGCGCGTCCTGGGCGCACAGTCCGACGAGTCGCCGTACGCCGTCGCCCGCCAGGGCACTGGCGTCCACGCCGGCCAGCGTGTAGGAACCGGCGTCCGTGTCGAGGAACCTCAGCAGCACCTGGGCCAGGGTGGTCTTGCCGGACCCCGAAGGACCGACCACAGCGACGCGGCGGCCCTTCGCCAGGGTCAGGTCCAGCCTCGCCAGGGCGTCCCGGCCCTGCCCGGTGTACCGGGCGGCCAGCCCTTTGAGGACGACCGGGAACGGCGACGCGGGGGCCTGTCGGGGCGTCTCCGGCTCCCGTACGGGCTCGGGAGCGTCGAGCACGTCGTGCACGCGCTCCGCACTCCTGTGGACGCGCTGGCGGTACTGCACGGCCAGTGGCAGACCGAGTACGGCCTCGAAGGCAGCCAGCGGGGTGAGCACCACGACGGCCACGGCCACACCGGTGAGCCGGCCGTCGGCGACCGCCTGAACACCGACGAAAGCAGCGCCCGCGACCGTCAGGCCGGAGATCAGGGCGGTGAGTCCGTCGCCCAGCGCGGTGGCGGTGGCAGCGCGCGAGGCGATCCGGGTGAGCGCGCCGTCGGCCCGGCGCGCCTCGGCGGCCCGCGCGGGCAGGGCGCCGGCGACGGTCAGTTCGGCGGTACCGGTGAGCAGGTCGGTCACCCGGGTGGCGAGCACACCGCGGGCGGGCGCCAGCCTGTGCTCGGCCCTTCGTGCCACGGCACCGGTGATCAGCGGGACCCCCGCTCCGGCCGCCAGCAGGCCGACGGCGAGCACGGCGCCCGCCTCCGGCAGCAGCCAGGCGGTGAAGCCGACGGACGCGATGGAGACGACCACCGCGGAACCGGCGGGCAGCAGCCAGCGCAGCCAGTAGTCCTGCAGGGCGTCGACATCGGAGACGAGCCGGGACAGCAGGTCGCCCCGGCGGCTGCGGCGCAGTCCGGCGGGTGCCAGCCGCTCCAGTCGCCGGTACACGGCGACGCGGGTGTCGGCCAGCATTCGCAGCACCGCGTCATGGGACACGAGCCGCTCGGCATAGCGGAACACGGCACGTCCGATTCCGAAGGCACGCGTCGCCGTCACGGCCACCATCAGGTAGAGCACCGGTGGCTGCTCGGACGCCCGCGAGATGAGATACCCGGAGGTGGCCATCAGGCCGACGGCACTTCCCAGGGCCAGGCTGCTGAGCAACAGCGCGAGACCCAGCCGCCCACGCCGGGCGGCTGCCATGGCTCGCACCCTGGCGAGGACTCCGCCCACGCTCTCCATCCCCGTGACCGGGTCGTCGAGGGCCGCTCGGGCCGGGGCGTCAGCGGCCTCCGCCTGAGGCCGTGCGGCAGGTGCCGCGCCGTGGACGCCGTGGGCCGCGACGGCGCCGGTCGGCTCCTCCAGCCGCACCACCCGGTCGGCCACCTCCAGCAGGGCCGGCCGGTGCACGACCAGCAGCACCGTCCGTCCCGCCGCCAGCCTCCGCACCGCAGCCACGATCTCGGCCTCGGTGGCACCGTCCAGTGCGGCCGTCGGCTCGTCCAGCAGCAGCACGGGCCGGTCGGCGAGGAACGCCCTGGCGAGCGCCAGCCGCTGCCGCTGCCCCGCGGACAGTCCGCTGCCGCCCTCGCCGAGCACCGTCGCCGTGCCCTCGGGCAGCGCGTCCACGAACGCCAGCGCATGGGCGTCGCGCAGCGCCCGTCGTACGGCGTCGTCGTCGGCATCGGGCCGCGCCAGCCGTACGTTCTCGGCGATGGTGCCCGCGTACAGGTGCGGGTGCTGCGGCACCCAGGCGACACGGGTGTGCCACTGCTCCAGGTCGAGGTCGGTGAGGTCGGCTCCCCCTACGCGGACTCGTCCGCCGGCCGGGCGCACGAAGCCGAGCAGAGTGGTGAGGAGCGTCGACTTGCCCGCTCCGCTCGGGCCGACCAGGGCGACGGTCTCCCCGGGTTCGACGGTGAAGTTCACGTCCGTCACGGCATCCGTGGCGCGTCCGGGATAGCGGACGGTCACGCCCTCGAACGCCAGAGGGCCGGTGGTCGGTACGGTGCCGGTCCCCGCGGCCGGTACCGGTCGTTCCAGCACCGAGAAGATCTCCTCGGCGGCGGCGAGGCCTTCTGCCGCCGCGTGGTACTGGGCGCCGACCTGGCGCAGTGGCAGATATGCCTCGGGTGCGAGCACCAGCACGACCAGCCCGTCGTAGAGGGCCATGTCCCCGTGGACGAGCCGCATGCCGATGGTGACGGCGACGAGCGCCACGGAGAGCGTGGCCAGAAGTTCCAGTGCGAAGGACGACAGAAAGGCGATCCGCAGGGTCCGCATGGTGGCCTGCCGGTACTCGCCGGTGATGCGCTTGATCGACTCGGCCTGTGCCTTGGCCCGCCCGAAGACCTTCAGCGTCGGCAGCCCGGCGACCACGTCCAGGAAGTGCCCGGACAGCCGGGACAGCAACCGCCACTGACGGTCCATCCGGGACTGAGTCGCCCAGCCGATCAGCACCATGAAGATCGGAATGAGCGGCAGGGTACCGACGATGATGGCCGCCGAGACCCAGTCCTCGGTGACGATGCGGGCCAGCACCGCGACGGGGACGACCACCGCGAGTCCCAGCTGGGGCAGGTAGCGCGAGAAGTAGTCGTCGAGGGCATCGACGCCCCGCGTGGCCAGGGCGACCAGCGACCCGGTCTGCTGTCCGCTCAGCCACCCGGGGCCGAGCGCCGTGGCCCGCTCCAGCAGCCGGCCGCGCAGCTCCGACTTCACCGCCGCGCTCGCCCGGTGCGCGGCCAGTTCGGTGAGCCATCCGACCAGCGCGCGACCGCATGCCACGCCCACCAGGAGCAGCAGCGGAGTGCGGAGTTCGGCTGCCGTCATGTCCTGCTGGAAGGCGCCCACCACCACCTCGGCGATGAGCATCGCCTGGGCGACGAGAAGTCCCGCGCCGACGGCGCCGAGAGCGACGACCGCCATCAGGAAGAGTCGAGTGGCGCGAGCGTACCGCAGAAGACGTGGGTCGATGGGTTTCACGTGAAACATGCCCTCCCGTCCGGAGAGGGTGTTTCACGTGAAACTGGAGGACGTGTCACGTGAAACACCCCCGTCGGACTCAGTGCGCGGGTTCGGCGATGTGCTGGGTGCCGATCCGCTTGCGGAACACCCAGTACGTCCAGCCCTGGTAGAGCAGGACGACAGGTGTGGCGACTGCGGCCAGCCAGGTCATGATCTTCAGGGTGTAGGGGCTGGACGACGCGTTGGTGACGGTGAGGCTCCAGTCCGCGTCGAGCGTGGACGGCATGACGTTCGGGAACAGCGTCAGGAAGAGCATCGCCACGGCGGCCACGATGGTGACGCCGGACAGGGCGAACGCCCATCCCTCACGCCCGGCCTGATTCGCCACCAGCGCGACGACCAGACCGGCCACGGCCACCACGAGGGCCACCAGGCTCTTGCCGTCACCGCTGGCGGCCTGTGTCCAGAGCAGGAAGGCGAGGGCGAGCACCGCCGTGACGAGGCCGATGCGCAGCGCCAGGGTACGGGCCCGTTCCCGGATGTCACCGACGGTCTTGAGTGCCGTGAACACCGTTCCGTGGAAGGTGAACAGCGTCAGCGTCACCAGGCCGCCCAGGAGGGCGTAGGGGTTGAGCAGCTCCCAGACGGAGCCGACGTACTCCATGTCCCGGTCGATCTTCACACCGCGGACGATGTTGCCGAAGGCGACGCCCCACAGGAACGCCGGGATCAGCGAGGTCCAGAAGATCGCGGTCTCCCAGTTGCGCTGCCAGCGCTCCTCGGGCCGCTTCACGCGGTACTCGAAGGCGACACCGCGAACGATCAGACAGACCAGGATGGCCAGCAGCGGGAGGTAGAAGCCGGAGAACAGCGTGGCGTACCACTCCGGGAAGGCGGCGAAGGTGGCGCCGCCGGCCGTGAGCAGCCACACCTCGTTGCCGTCCCAGACAGGGCCGATCGTGTTGATCAGCACCCGCTTCTCGGCCCGGTTCCGGGCGAGCAGCTTGGTGAGCACACCGACCCCGAAGTCGAATCCCTCGAGGAAGAAGTAGCCGGTCCACAGGACCGCGATCAGAACGAACCAGACGTCGTGCAGTTCCATGACTGTGCAGCTCCCTCGGCCTAGTACGAGAAGGCCATCGGCTTGTCGGCGTCACGGAGGTCGCCGCCGATCTTCGTGGGCGGGTTGAGATCGGCCTCGGTGAGCTCGGGCGGGCCGGCCTTGACGTACTTGGCGAGCAGTTTGACCTCGATGACGGCGAGGACGGCGTACAGCAGGGTGAAGACGGACATCGAGATGATGACCTCGGCCGTGGAGACACCGGGGGAGACCGCGTCGCGGGTCTGCATCACGCCGTAGACGACCCAGGGCTGACGGCCCATCTCGGTGAAGATCCAGCCCCAGGAGTTGGCGATCAGCGGGAACGCCATCGTCCAGACCGCCAGGAGCCAGTACAGACGGGTGAGCCTCGTGCCGAGCGGCTTGCGCAGCAGGACCAGGTGCGGCACCTCGTCCTCCCCGGTCCGCAGCGCGGGCGGCAGCAGGAACTTCTTCCGTGTCAGCCACAGGCCCAGCAGGCCGAGGGAGAAGGAGGCCATTCCGAAGCCGATCATCCAGCGGAAGCCCCAGTAGGCGACGGGGACGATGGGCTTGTAGTCACCGGGCCCGAACTTCTCCTGAAGGGCCTCATTGGTGTCGTTGATGCCGGGCACGTACGAGTCGAAGTCGCTGTGGGCGAGGAAGGACAGCAGCCCGGGGATCTCCAGGGCGACCTTGTTGTGCCCCTCGTCGACGTCCCCGTAGGCGAAGACGGAGAAGGGAGCCGGTTCCTCGCCGTCCCACAGCGCCTCGGCGGCGGCCATCTTCATCGGCTGCTGCTCGTACATGACCTTGCCGAGGGTGTCGCCGCTGACCGCGGTGAGGATGCCGCCGACCGCCAGGGTGACGAGGCCGAGCCGGAGCGAGGTCCGCATCACCGTGATGTGCTTCTTGCGCATCAGGTGGAAGGCCGCGATGCCCACCATGAAGGCGCCGCCCGTCAGGAAGGCCGCCGAGAAGCTGTGGAAGACCTGGTTGAGGGTGGTGTTCTGGGTCAGGACGGCCCAGAAGTCGGTGAGTTCGGCCCGGCCCTTCTCCTCGTTGATCCGGTAGCCGACCGGGTGCTGCATCCAGGAGTTGGCCGCCAGGATGAAGTACGCCGACAGCAGGGTGCCGATCGAGACCATCCAGATGCAGGCCAGGTGGATCTTCTTGGGCAGCTTGTCCCAGCCGAAGATCCACAGACCGATGAAGGTCGACTCGAAGAAGAAGGCGATCAGCGCCTCGAAGGCAAGCGGGGCGCCGAAGACATCACCGACGAAGCGGGAGTAGTCGGACCAGTTCATGCCGAACTGGAACTCCTGCACGATGCCGGTGACGACACCCATGGCGATGTTGATCAGGAAGAGCTTGCCCCAGAACTTGGTCGCTCTGAGGTACTTCTCCTTCTCGGTACGGACCCAGGCGGTCTGCAGACCGGCCGTGAGGGCGGCCAGCGAGATCGTCAGGGGGACGAACAGGAAGTGGTAGACGGTCGTGATGCCGAACTGCCAGCGCGCCAGCGTCTCCGGCGCCAGAGCCATGTCCACGTCGTCACTCTCCTTGCATCGCCACTCGCCGTGGTCGGCGGCAGTTTGTGCGTGTATGTCACACCTAACTCGGGCGCAACCGGGACACGCTTGTGAACGCGTTCACATTCACAAGCAATTATGACGTACAGCTTTTCGACACCGGAAGGGGGGTCCCTTGTGACGTCAACCCCTTGGCGAGAACTTCAACATCTTGTTGAATTCGCCGCATGAAGATACGGATCTCATGGCCTGCGGGTCACCTCACCGCGACCCTCACCGACACTCCGAGCACGCAGGCCCTCCTCAAGGCCCTGCCGCTCACCTCCTCCGCCCACACCTGGGGCGAGGAGGTGTACTTCGACACAGGTGTGTCGGTTTCACGTGAAACGGACGCCCGGCAGGTCGTCGAGCCCGGCACGGTCGCCTTCTGGACCGACGGCGACGCCCTGGCGTTGCCGTACGGGCCCACGCCGATCTCGCGAAGCGACGAGTGCCGCCTCGCGAGTCCCTGCAATGTCCTCGGCCGCCTCGACGGCGACCCGCGCCTGCTGGCGACGGTGCGCGACGGCGACCCGGTGCGCGTCGAACGCGCCGACGCCTAGCGACTGAGGACGCCGCGCTACACGACCTAGCCCGCGGGCGCGCCACAGCCGCCCTACAGCTCCTTGCGGAACTCCTGCGCCACCTTCAGGAAGATGTCGTTCGCCTCGCTCTCGCCGACCGTCACCCGCACACCCTCGCCCGGGAACGGCCGGATGACCACGCCGGCCTGCTCGCACGCGTCCGCGAAGGCGACCGTGCGCTCCCCCAGTCGCAGCCACACGAAGTTCGCCTGGGTGTCCGGAACGGTCCAGCCGTGCGCGCGCAGCGCGTCGACCACGCGCGTGCGCTCGCACACGAGCGAGCCGACCCGCCCGATCAGCTCGTCCTCGGCTCGCAGCGACGCGATCGCCGCCTCCTGGGCGATGTGACTCACTCCGAAAGGCACCGCCGTCTTCCGCAGCGCGGCCGCCACCGGTTCGTGGGCGATCGCGAACCCGACCCGCAGGCCGGCGAGGCCGTAGGCCTTGGAGAAGGTCCGCAACACGCAGACGTTGGGCCGCTCGCGGTACAGCTCGCAGCCGTCCGGCACCTCGGGGTCGCGGATGAACTCGCGGTACGCCTCGTCGAGGACCACCAGCACATCGCTGGGCACCCGGTCCAGGAACCGCTCCAGCTCGGCCCGTCGCACCACCGTGCCGGTCGGGTTGTTCGGGTTGCAGACGAAGATCAGACGGGTCCGGTCGGTGATCGCGGCCGCCATCGCGTCTAGATCGTGCACATCGCCCGGGGTGAGCGGCACCTTCACCGAGGTCGCGCCGCTGATCTGCGTGATGATCGGGTACGCCTCGAACGAGCGCCAGGCGTAGATCACCTCGTCGCCCGGGCCGGAGGTCGCCTGGATCAGCTGCTGGGCCACACCGACCGAACCTGTGCCGGTGGCCAGGTGGGAGAGGGGGACGCCGAACCGGTCGGAGAGCTCGCTCATCAGGGACGTACAGGCCATGTCCGGGTACCGGTTGAACGACGAGGCCGCGGCCGTCACCGTCTCCATCACGCCCGGCAGGGGCGGGTACGGGTTCTCGTTGGAGGACAGCTTGTAGGCCACCGGGCCATCGGCAGCGGCGGGCTTGCCCGGCTTGTAGGTGGGAATACCCTCCAGCTCGGCGCGCAGCTTGGGGCTCATCTCGCTCACCACAGTCCTCCTCATGACCACCACCGGCATCGAATACTCCTCACCTTAAGAGGATTCGGCGTCGCTGCGTATAGGTGAGGCCAGACCTCCTCCGCCACACCGGCAACAGGGGCATCAGGACACGAAGGCGCACTATTCGGGGGGCGCGCCGCACATATATCTACGCGCCGGTGGCTCGCGCCGTGGCGCGCATCCCTCGTGCAGGTGAGTTGAGACCTCTTCGCAACATCGGACACGCACCAGGCCCTCAGTCGCCGGCACGTCAGGTACTGGGATAGGTGGTCCCATCCGGCTTAGTTTCCATGGCAGTTGACCCTAGTTGATCTTGCAGAAACGTGACTGTCAACGCGTGCATATGCGTCCGCCCTACCCCACCCCATGAGCCCTACTATCGGCTCGCCATGACAGCAGCAGGGAAGCACCAGGTGAGCCGCGCGGAAACCTCACGCCGAGGCAGCCGGCCGGGCCGGGCGGGCATCAGGGACGTGGCCGCCGCCGCCGGAGTGTCCATCACAACCGTCTCCGATGCCCTCAACGGCAAGGGCCGACTCCCGGATGCCACCCGGCGCCATGTGCGCGAGGTCGCGGACCGACTGGGCTACCGGCCCTCGGCCGCCGCCCGCACGCTCCGCACCGGCAAGTCCGGACTAATTGGCCTGACCGTGACGACGTACGGGGATGAACCTTTCACCTTCACCGAGTTCGCGTACTTCGCCGAGATGGCGCGCGCCGCCACGTCCGCCGCGCTCGCCCGGGGCTACGCGCTCGTCATCCTCCCGGCGACCTCCCGTCACGACGTGTGGTCCAACGTCGCGCTCGACGGTACGGTCGTCATCGACCCCTCCGACCACGACCCGGTCGTCAGCGAACTCGTGCGCCAGGGTTTACCGGTCGTCTCCGACGGCCGCCCGGCCGGCACGCTCCCCGTCACCGCCTGGGTCGACAACGACCACGAGGCCGCCGTACTCGGCATCCTCGACCACCTCGCCGACGCCGGCGCCCGCCGGATCGGCCTGCTCACCGGCACCACGACCGACACCTACACGCATCTGTCGACCACCGCCTACCTGCGCTGGTGCGAGCGCGTCGGCCAGGACCCCGTCTACGAGTCCTACCCGGCACACGATCCGTGCGCCGGGGCCGTCGCCGCCGACCGGCTGCTGGCCCGCCCCGACCGGCCCGACGCCGTCTACGGCCTGTTCGACCCGAACGGCACCGACCTGCTCGCCGCCGCCCGCCGCTACGGTCTGCGCGTCCCGGAGGACCTGCTGCTGGTCTGCTGCAGCGAGTCCACCGTGTACGCCAGCACCGAGCCGCCCATCACGACGTTGTCCCTGAAGCCCCGCCGTATCGGTACGGCGGTGATCCAGGTCCTGATCGACGCCATCGAAGGGCTCGCCCAGGACCAGCCGGTCGAGCAGGTGATACCGACCGAGCTGATCGTGCGTACGTCTTCGCAGCGCCGCCCGCCCCGGACGACGGTCAGCCCGCCGCGGTCGCCCGAGCGCGAGTAGGGCCACCGCCCGGCGCGTCCGGAGCACGGTCGCGCCGCCGCCGCGGACGGGCGAAGCCGGGCCCAATCGGGGCGAAAGCCACGGTGAACCGGAGTCCTGTTCTGATTCACCACCCCTGGGTCATCACACAGCGCGATCCGCATTCCTATGATGGGCCCACACACCGCGGGCCGCTGCGACCAGGCAGTCCGAAGCGGTGCAGATGCGGCGCGATGGTGGAGGGGTCGATGACTCAGGGGGCCGGTCAGGGACCCGAGGTGCAGCGGACGGCGACGGTGCGCGACTTCCGGGTACCCGCGTACGTCCACGAGGCCGCTCCGTACGCCGCCCCCGGGCCACAGGCGAGCGAGGCCGCTCCGCCGTCCGAGGAGACCCTTCCGGAGGGGTACACGCCCACGCAGCGGGACCTGCCCGTCATCCGCCGGGGTGACACGGTCCAGGTGGCCGTCGACCCGGAGCCGGTCCAGGTGACACAGCCCGCCACGGGACAGGGCCCGCTGTTCGTCGTCGGCGACGTGCACGGCTACCTCGACGAGCTGGTGGCCGCCCTGCGAGAGAAGGGCCTCATCGACGAGGGCGGCCAGTGGTGCGCCGGCACCACGCGGCTGTGGTTCCTCGGCGACTTCACGGACCGCGGCCCCGACGGCATCGGCGTCATCGACCTCGTGATGCGGCTGTCCGCCGAGGCCGCCGCGGCCGGTGGCTACTGCAAGGCCCTGATGGGCAACCACGAGCTGCTGCTGCTGGGCGCCAAGCGGTTCGGCGACACGCCCGTCAACTCCGGCGCGGGCACCGCCACCTTCCAGGCGGCCTGGCTGCTGAACGGCGGCCAGAAGACCGACATGGACCGCCTGCAGGACCACCACCTGCAGTGGATGGCCCGGCTCGACGCCATGGAAGAGGTCGACGGCCATCTCCTGGTCCACTCGGACGCCACCACCTACCTCGACTACGGCCGTTCCATCGAGGAGGTCAACGACACCGTCCGCGAGGCTCTCACGCGCAACGACGCGGAAGAGGTGTGGGACCTGTTCCGCAAGCTCACCAAGCGCTTCTCGTTCCGCGACGAGGGCGGCGCCGACGCCGTGCGCTCCCTGCTGGACACGTACGGCGGCACCCGGATCGTTCACGGCCACAGCCCTATTCCCTATCTGCTGGGCGAGGTCGGCTCCGAGGACGGCGAGGACGACACCCGTACCGCGGTCGAAGGACCTCACGTCTACGCGGACGGGCTGGCCATCGCGATGGACGGCGGCGTGACCATGGCCGGGAAGCTGCTGGTCCAGCAACTGCCGCTGGAATCCTGAGCGTTCACCGGACGCACTTTTCGGCGGCGGCTTCCTCACAGCCGGGCACCCAATTTCTGGAAACCCCCTGTCACCCTCCACCGTCACCGCTCTACCATCGGCTTATCCGTAGCAGGCTCCCCTCCGTTTCTGCCCGACGGCTCGTTGGCATGCGAGCCCCAAGCCCTACGGAGCATCGGGGGATGCACATGAACAGCGTTCCGCAGCACCTGCCGAACGAGGACCGCCAGGAGTACGAGCGGATCCTCGACGAGGCGCTGCGCTCCGCGCCACACCGCCCGGAGCTGGCCGCCGTCGGACAGCGGCTCAACTCCGAACAACTGCGCACCATGGCACTCAACGCCACCGCCCTGATCACCGCGGCGGCCACCACCGAGTACCAGCACTACGTCAAGGTCCGTGAGGAACTGCGCCACCCGGCGCCGTCGGCCAAGTCACCGGCCCCGCGCGGGTCCGGCTCCGAGGAGCAGGGCACGGGCGGGGCGGGGCTCGCCGCCACCATGGGCGAGGTCGCCGAGGCGACCGGCGCGGGAGCCGTGGCCGTCGTGGCCGTCCTGGCTCCCGTCCTGGCCGGCACCGCGGCGGCGATCTTCCTGCTCGTCGGTTACCTCCTGAAGGTCCTCGCTCCCGGGCAGACCGTCGCGCAGACCATGCTCACCACCGGGTGGGTGTTCGGCGCCGTGACCGCGGTCGCGATCCTTGTCGCCGCGGTGGGTCTGCTGCTCACCGCGCTGCGCAACCGCCCCTTCGCCGAGTCCGCCTTCTACGGCGAACTCGACGAGGAGGTGGTCCGGGCCAGGGACGCCTGGCACGAAGCCCTGCTGGAGCGGGGCATCCTGCCGTTCCTGCGGGAGGCACTCGCCGATCCGGGCACCGCGGCCCTGCACACGGGACCGGGAGCACCCACGAGCCGCATGCCGCACCTCGGCTACGGCCGTCCGGGCTTCACCAGCCCCGGTGAGGGCACCGCCACCGGTCCGCGCCCGAGCTACTCGAGCCCGGACTACAGCAGCCCGGACTTCGGTGGCCCGGAACACCGGCCCGAGTAGTCACCGTCCGGGCGCCGTACCCCCTGGTCTTCGGGGGTACGGGGCACCGGACCGGGCGACGTCAGTCGGCGATCGGCAGGTACACCCTGTTCCCGCTCGCCGCGAACTCCTTCGACTTCTGGAGCATCCCCTCGGCGATCTCCTCGGGGGACGCTCCCTCGGCGGCCGCACCACCGAATCGCTCCGTGATGCTCTGGCTGATCTTCATGGAGCAGAACTTCGGCCCGCACATCGAGCAGAAGTGAGCCGTCTTGGCAGGTTCGGCCGGCAGTGTCTCGTCGTGGAACTCCCGCGCCGTGTCCGGGTCGAGGGCCAGGTTGAACTGATCCTCCCACCGGAACTCGAAACGGGCGTCCGACAGCGCGTCGTCCCACTCCTGGGCACCTGGGTGACCCTTGGCCAGGTCGGCGGCATGGGCGGCGATCTTGTAGGTGATGACGCCGGTCTTGACGTCGTCACGGTTGGGCAGGCCCAGATGCTCCTTGGGCGTGACGTAGCAGAGCATGGCTGTGCCCCACCAGGCGATCATCGCGGCACCGATGCCGGAGGTGATGTGGTCGTAGGCGGGCGCGACGTCGGTCGTCAGCGGGCCGAGCGTATAGAACGGAGCTTCATCGCAGATCTCCTGCTGAAGGTCGATGTTCTCCTTGATCTTGTGCATCGGGACGTGGCCCGGGCCCTCGATCATGGTCTGTACGTTGTAACGCTTGGCGATCGTGTTGAGTTCCCCGAGGGTGCGCAACTCCGCGAACTGCGCCTGGTCGTTGGCGTCCGCGATGGAGCCCGGCCGCAGGCCGTCACCGAGCGAGTAGGTGACGTCATAGGCGGCGAGGATCTCGCAGAGCTCCTCGAAGTTCTCGTACAGGAAGGACTCCTTGTGGTGCGCCAGGCACCACGCCGCCATGATCGACCCGCCGCGCGAGACGATGCCGGTCTTGCGGTTCGCGGTCAGCGGTACGTACGCCAGGCGCACACCGGCGTGGACCGTCATGTAGTCCACGCCTTGCTCGGCCTGTTCGATGACCGTGTCCTTGTAGATTTCCCAGGTCAGCTCCTCGGCACGGCCGTCGACCTTCTCCAGGGCCTGGTAGAGCGGCACGGTCCCGATGGGGACGGGAGAGTTGCGCAGCACCCATTCGCGCGTGGTGTGGATGTTGCGGCCTGTGGACAGGTCCATGACCGTGTCGGCGCCCCACCGGGTCGCCCAGGTCATCTTCTCGACCTCCTCCTCGATGGAGGACGTCACCGCCGAGTTCCCGATGTTGGCGTTGACCTTCACCAGGAACCGCTTGCCGATGATCATCGGCTCGATCTCCGGGTGATTGACGTTGGCGGGCAGCACGGCACGGCCCGCCGCGATCTCCTCGCGGACCACCTCCGGCGCCACGTTCTCCCGGATGGCCACGTACTCCATCTCCGGCGTGATCTCTCCCCGGCGTGCGTACGCGAGCTGCGTGACCGCGTTGCCGTCCCGGCCGCGGCGCGGCTGGCGCGGACGGCCGGGGAAGACGGCGTCGAGGTTGCGCAGGCCGCCACGCGGCGAGGTGTGCTTGATCCCGTCGTCCTCGGGACGGACGGGACGGCCCGCGTACTCCTCGGTGTCACCGCGGGCGATGATCCAGTTCTCCCGCAGCGGCGGCAGCCCCCGGCGGACATCGGTGTCGACGAGCGGATCGGTGTACGGGCCCGACGTGTCATAGAGCGTGACCGACTGCCCGTTGGTGAGGTGCACCTGACGGACCGGCACCCGCAGGTCGGGGCGCGAGCCCTCGACGTACGCCTTGTGCCAGCCGATGGACTTCCCGGCCTCCGCGGTCTCCTCCTGGGCGGAGTCCTGAGCGGAGGCAGGCGTGCGTGCGTCCTTGATGGTCATGAGACCTACTCCCTACGCCGGCATTACCCGGTAACAGGTTCGGCGGTCGACGCAGCGGATTCCGTCCTCGGACGCTTCGTGGTCAACGTCACTCGGCTTCGGTGACGTTTCCCGTGAAACATCGCTGGGACGGAGGTCAGCGCCCTCTCAGCCCGGTGCTCCGAGCTCCCGCGTGTACAAAGGTGCCTCCACGCTAGCGTCAATTCGGGCGCGGTGAACAGAGGGCCCCCCTCGTTCTTGCGATGATCGGTCGGTGACCACACCGCAGCATCCCCCCTTCCCGCCGCACGAACCCCGCCGCGGACCGGGCACCGAGCACGGCGCCGACCGCGGAGCCGGTCCGGCCTCGCCCGGCCCTCACGGCGCGGGCGCAGACCGACATGACGAGGGGGGCGGGTACGGCTCGGGCGGGTACGGCTCGGGCGGGCGCGGTGCCGGTGGAGGCCACGGCTCGGGCGGCGGAGACGGGGGCGGCGGGCACGGCCACTCGCACGCACACAGCCATGGTCCGGCTGCGCCCGTCTCCCGGCATCTGCGGAAGGTCATCGCCGCGGTCCTCATCCCGTTCGCCGCGGCCGTGCTGATCGGGCTCGCGGTGCTGTGGCCGGGCGGAGCCCCGCCGCACGAACGCACCGGGGTCGGCTTCGACCGGCAGACGCAGCAGGCCACCGTCACCAAGGTGGTCGAGCTGAGCTGCCAGTCCGTGAACGCCTCGGGCGTTCCCCCGACCGGCGACACCTCCACCGCCGAGGGTTCCTCCGCGGTGCAGCGGGCGAACGGCGACTGCAAGCGGGCCACGATCCGCGTCGACAGCGGCGACGACAAGGGCCGCACCTTCACCGAGATCGTGCAGCCGGACCAGTCACGGCAGTTGCACGAGGGCCAGAAGGTCGTGGTCGCCTACGAGCCCTCCGCGCCCGAGGACCTGCAGTACTCGGTGACCGACATCAACCGCCGGGTCCCGATGGCGCTGCTCGCCGGCATCTTCGCCCTCGCGGTCGTGGTCGTCGGGCGTCTGCGGGGTCTCATGGCGCTGATCTCGCTGGCCGTCAGCTTCCTGCTGCTGAACTTCTTCATGCTGCCCGCGATCCTGCAAGGATCGAACCCGCTGCTCGTGGCGGTGATCGGCTCCAGCGCCATCATGCTGATCGCGCTGTACCTGTGCCACGGTCTGTCGGCTCGTACGTCCGTGGCGGTACTGGGCACGCTCATCTCCCTGGTGCTGATCGGCGTACTCGGGTCGCTGTTCATCGGCTGGGCCGCGCTCACCGGCAACACGGACGACAACACAGGCCTCATCCACGGCCTGTATCCGACGATCGACATGAGCGGTCTGCTGCTCGCCGGAGTCATCATCGGTTCGCTCGGTGTCCTCGACGACGTGACGGTCACCCAGACGTCGGCGGTCTGGGAACTGCACGAGGCCAACCCGGCGCTGGGCCGCCGCGGGCTGTACCGCGCCGGAATCCGTATCGGTCGCGACCACATCGCCTCGGTCGTCAACACCCTGGTCCTCGCCTACGCGGGCGCCGCCCTTCCGCTGCTGCTGCTGTTCTCCATCGCGCAGAGCGGGGTGGGGACGGTCGCCAACAGCGAGTTGGTCGCGGAGGAGATCGTGCGCACGCTGGTCGGCTCGATCGGCCTGGTGGCGTCCGTTCCGGTCACCACGGCCCTCGCGGCCCTCGTCGTGTCGGCCGACCGGCCCGCCGACCGCCCCGCGGCCCAGTCCGCCGGAGCGGCACCGGGTTCGGGTCCGGCGCCCGTACGTGGCGGGCGGGGCCGGCGCCGCAAGCGCTGAGCCATCGGCGCGGCCGCCCCGGTGAAGCGTTACGGCACGTGGAGAGAGTTGCTGCCGTAACGGTTCAGCCCGCGCTCTGTTCCTCCGCCAGGATGCGGTCCAGGGCCTCGTCGAGGTGTGCGTCGAAGTCGGCGAGCGCACCCTCCTGACCCAGCGGCACCAGCTTGTCGGTCCGGTCCAGGAACGCCACCAGAGGAGCCGCCGACGAACGGAAGAGCGCCTGGTCGTTTCCGACCTGAAGGCGGATCAGCACCTCGGCCAGCGGCTCCGGGTCGACGGGAGCGATGCGCACGTCGCCGTCACCGCACGGCCGGCCCACCCCGTCCACCAGCAGCTCCCGGCCGAAGGCCCAGGTCACCGGCGCGTCCCCGGGCAGATGGAAGGTCAGTCGCACGGCATAGGGATCACAGGTCTCGTAGCGCAGCTCCACCGGGATGCGGAACGAGAGCTCCTCGGACACGAGAAAGCTCATCATGACCTCTGCCTGTACGGACTCGCCCATCGCACACCCGTCATTCGCCGTCGACTGTCCGGGAATCAAACCTCTAACACTGGTGGCATCTTGCTCAACGTACACACCAGATCACAAGGAGTGAGTTTTCAGATACTGATAGAGATCGCCAGTGACCCCAGAAGCCGCCCCACCTCGTCCTGCAACCGCTGCGCCGCGGGCAGCAGCCGGTCGGCCTGTTGGAGGGGCAGAGAAAGGGCCATGGTGGCGGCCGTGGTGCCGACGGTGATCGGGATCGCCGCGCACACCGTCCCCAGGGCGTACTCCTGGCGTTCGACCACCGGGGCCATCCGCCGCATGCGTTCCAGCCGCTTCAGCAGGGCATTGCCATCACGCACCGTGTACGGCGTGACGGGTTTCACGGGGTAGCGGTCCAGGTGGTCGCGGCGGGCATCCTCGTCCAGCTGCGAGAGCAGGCACTGCCCGATGGCGTGCGCGTGCCCGGTCTCGCGGAAGTCCGCCCATTCCTCCACGGCCGGATTGCCCGGGGTGTCGGAGACGCACATGACTTCGATCTCGCCGTCGCGGTACATGGCGTAGTACACGGGGACGCCGATCGCGTCGCGCCAGCGCGCCAATGCGTCGATCACCGTGGTGCGACGTTTCTGCTGGGCGCCCCTGCCACTCAGCCGCTCGGCGGCCTCACCGAGGAAGAACAGCCCCTTCTCCCGGCGCAGATAGCCCTCGTGCACCAGGGTGCGCAGCAGGTGGTACGCCGTGGGCAGCGCCAGCCCGGTCTCCCGGGCCAGCTGCTTGGCGGGAGCTCCGTACGTGTGACCGGCGACGCACTCCAGGAGGCGCATCGCCCGCTGAACGGATCCGATGAGCGTCGCGGAGGGCGGGTCCGCGGAGGACGTGGGGGGCGTCCGGGGCGTCGAGTGTGGTTGCACGGGCAATGCGTGCAGCGGAACACATGCGGTGTCGGCCGTGGCCAAGGGTCACTCCCGGAACGCGAGGGGGCAGCCCCGTGCGGGGAACACGGGTGGGGGTGTACGCCGCTCGCGGGGTCACCCCCGCGTCGAGTTCCGGACTCTAATCGCCGGCCACCGCTCACCGACGATCCGTCCGGAAACTTCCCTCGCGCGAGGGAACCGGTGATTCCTGTTACCGCCTCCGGTGTCCCACAGTCCTCACCAGTCGCTGCGTGACGATGAATTCGACATGAACTTGCGCACCACGTAGATCAGTCCGCCGACGAGCGCGACGAAGACCAGCAGCTTGAACAGCAGTCCGATCACGAAGCCGACGACGCTGGCGATCAGCCCGCCGAACACGACCAGGGCGATGACCGGCACCGCGATCCACTTCACCCACCACGGCAGCCCCGTGAAGATCTCTCGCATCGCCCTCGTCCTTACCTCTCCGCCCGTTCGGGTGCCGGGTCCTTCGGCGGCCCGGAAGCCCGCTGGGAATTCCGAATGTCCTGCACTCGATGCTAGGGCCGCGCGGGCCCCGGCAGGGGCCCCGCATCCCTTGTCTCCCCCTGACCGATCCCCTAGGGAACCCCGAAGCGCGGGCTCAGCTCTCGGGCGGAGAGAAGACCACCAGAACCCGCAGGTCCTCGCTGATGTGGTGGAACTTGTGGGCGACCCCGGCCGGCACGTAGACCACGCTGCCGCGCGCGACCTGGGTGGTCTCCATGCCCACGGTGATCGCGGCCCGGCCGCTCACCACGAAGTACACCTCGTCCTGCGCGTGCGGCTGCTGCGGATCGGACGTTCCCGCGTCAAGGGCGTACAGACCGACCGACATGTTCCGCTCGCGCAGGAACTGCAGGTAGGCACCGTCGTTGGCGGCGCGCTCCGCCTCCAGTTCGTCCAGCCGGAATGCCTTCATCGCCTCGTCCGCCCCTGCCTCACCGTTCGTTTCCGATCGCGTCTGCCACGATCAGACACATGAAGAATTTCCTAGTCAAGACGATCGCCAACGCGGCCGCCCTCGCGGTCGCCGTGTGGCTGCTCGACAAGATCACGCTGACCGGGGGCAGCACCGGCGAGAAGACCCTCACACTGATCGTCGTCGCCCTGGTGTTCGGCCTGGTCAACATGCTGGTCAAGCCGATCGTGCAGGTGCTGACCTTCCCGCTGTTCATCCTGACCCTCGGCCTGTTCACGCTGGTGGTCAACGCTCTGATGCTGTTGCTCACGTCGTGGCTCGCCGACAAGCTCGACCTGAGCTTCCACGTCGACGGGTTCTGGACCGCCGTCCTGGGTGGACTGATCATCTCGGTCGTCTCCTGGGCCCTCAACGCGTTCCTGCCCGACAAGGACTGATCCCATGACCTACCGCGTCTGCTTCGTGTGCACGGGCAACATCTGCCGCTCCCCGATGGCCGAGGCCGTCTTCCACGCGCGCGTGGCGGACGCAGGACTGGACGGCCTGGTCGAGGCCGACAGCGCCGGCACCGGCGGCTGGCACGAGGGAGAGGGCGCCGACCCCCGCACGGTCGACGTCCTCGTGGAGAACGGGTACACGCTCGACCACACGGCACGGCAGTTCCAGCCGTCCTGGTTCGAACGTCTCGACCTCGTCGTCGCCCTGGACGCCGGCCACCTGCGGGCGCTGCGCCGCCTCGCGCCCACGGAACAGGACGCGGACAAGGTGCGGCTGCTGCGCTCCTACGACCCCGCCGCCGACCGCGGAGACCTCGACGTACCTGATCCGTACTACGGGGGCGTGGACGGCTTCCAGGAGTGCCTTGAGATGGTGGAGGCGGCGAGCGGCGGACTGCTCGCCGCGGTACGCGAGCAGGTGAGAGGGCGGGTGGCATGAACGATTCCGTTGCGGGCGACAGGCACGGTACAGGAGCGGAGGGGCGCCTTCCCGGCGCCGGCGACGGCACCCGCGCCGTGCGGGCCGGGCTGCCGGAGCCCGTCAAGCACGAACCGACACTGCCCGGCCCGGTGTTCGCCGCCCACTTCCACCTGCCGGGGGAGCCGACCGGTCCGTACACCTACGGACGGGACGAGAACCCGACCTGGACCCACCTCGAGCGCGCCATCGGCGAACTGGAGGCACCAGGACAGGACGACGTCGAGACACTCGTGTTCGCCTCGGGCATGGCCGCGATCTCCTCGGTGCTCTTCTCGCAGCTGCGCGCCGGGGACACGGCCGTCCTGCCCGACGACGGCTACCAGGCGCTGCCGCTGGCCCGCGCCCAGCTGGAGGCGTACGGCATCGAGGTGCGCACCGCGCCGACCGGCGGCGACGCCCAGCTGGACGTCCTGGACGGGGCGAGGCTGCTGTGGATCGAGACGCCCTCCAACCCGGGGCTGGACGTCTGCGACGTCCGGCGGCTCGCGGAGGCGGCCCACGCACGCGGTGCCCTGGTCGCCGTCGACAACACGCTCGCCACGCCTCTCGGTCAGCGCCCGCTGGACCTCGGCGCCGACTTCTCGGTGGCCAGCGGCACCAAGCAGCTCACCGGGCACGGCGACGTCCTCCTGGGCTACGTGGCAGGTCGCGACCGCGAGGCGATGGCCGCCGTACGGCGTTGGCGCAAGATCGTCGGCGCCATCCCCGGCCCCATGGAGGCCTGGCTCGCGCACCGCTCGATCGCCACCCTCCAGCTGCGCGTCGACCGGCAGAACGCCACCGCACTCAAGGTGGCCGAGGCGCTCGGCACGCGGTCCGAGGTCACCGGCCTGCGCTACCCGGGGCTGCCCGACGACCCCTCGCACAAGATCGCTTCGCAGCAGATGCGGCGCTACGGGTGCGTGGTCTCCTTCACGCTGCCCACGCGCGCGCGTGCCGATCGTTTTCTCGACGCGCTGCGTCTCGTGGAGGGTGCGACCAGTTTCGGTGGCGTGCGGTCCACGGCCGAACGGCGCGGACGCTGGGGCGGCGACGCGGTACCGGAAGGCTTCGTCCGCCTCTCGGTCGGCGCCGAGGACCCCGAGGACCTGGTGGCGGACCTGCTGCGCGCGCTCGACGAATCGGCGGGCTGACCGGCACCGCGCGGCTCCTCGCCGGGCCGGCCGGACACGCCGGGCGGTCCGAGCCTCCCCCCTCGTGGCTCGGACCGCCCTTCGGTTCTCGCGCGAAGAACCGCGCGACTCAGGCTAGTTGACTCTGTGTCAGTGTCCAATCACAGTAGCGACAGCGACCTATCGACATATTTATAGTTGAGCGCGGCCGGAGGGCCGGTGGAGAACAGAAGAGGGGACGGCTTCCGTGGATCTGGCCTTGCTGCGCACGTTCGTGACCGTGCACCGGGCCGGTTCCTTCACGCGCGCGGCGGCTCTGCTCGGTCTCTCCCAGCCGGCCGTCACCTCCCAGATCCGCACGCTGGAGAGGCAGCTCGGGCGCCCTCTCTTCCTGCGGCAGGCCCGCGGCGTGACCCCGACGACCATCGGCGACGAACTCGCCCACAAGGCCGCACCCCACCTCGACGCCCTGGTCGAGATAGCCGAGACCGGGCCCGACGACGACTCCTCCCTGCGGACCCTGCATCTTGCCGGTCCCCCGGAGTTCACCGCCGAGCGGGCACTGCCCGCGCTCACGGAACTCACCGGCGAGGACGGACAGGGATTCGCCCTGCGCGCCTCGTTCGGGAACGCCGAGGAGGCCCTGGAGGGGCTGGCCGCCGGGCATCACGATCTGGCCATCGGTACGGCCCGGCCGCGCGGGGCGCTGCTCACGGCGACTCCGCTCTGCGACGAGGAACACATCCTGGTCGCCGCTCCCCACTGGGCGGAGCGGGCCGGCCCCGGGCAGTTCCGCCGCACCGCCGCACCCGACCTGGAGCACATCCCCGTGGTCGAGGTGCACGAGTCGCTGCCCTTCGTCGCCCGCTACTGGGCATCCGTCTTCGACGCCCGCCCGGCGGCCCCGGCCACGGTCGTCGCCCCCGACCTACGTGCGGTACTCGCCTGTACGGTCGCCGGCGCGGGGCTCGCCGTACTGCCCCGCTACCTGTGCGCCGAAGCGCTGGAGCGCGGTGAGGCAGTCGCCCTGCACGACCCCGCGGTGCCACCTCTGCGGACGTATTTCCTGGTGGTACGTACCGGCACACTCGCGATGCCACACATCGCCCGGGCCCATGAGTGGCTGCTGCACGCGGCCGCCGACTGGAGCTGAGCCGTCGGTCCGGGGCGGTTGACGCCCTCGATGTTTCACGTGGAACCAGTCGGGCCACATTTTCCCCATGACCGTCCGACCCGTGGTCAAGCGCACCGCCCGCGCCGTTCTCCTGGACGACGGCGCCCTGATTCTGATCAAGCGCACCAAGCCCGGCGTCGATCCCTACTGGGTCACTCCCGGAGGCGGGGTCGAGCCCGGCGACACCACCGTCGTGGACGCCCTGCACCGCGAGGTGCACGAGGAACTGGGCGCAAAGATCACCGACGTGGTTCCGTGTTTCGTGGACACGGTGGAACACATCGGCGAGGACGGTGGGGCGACGGGTGTGAAGGTGCAGCACTTCTTCGTCTGCCGCCTGGAGTCCATGGACCCGTCCCTGCGGCACGGTCCCGAGGTCGACGAGCCCGCCGGGGAGTACGAGATCGTCCGGGTGCCCTTCACCAGGGTCGGGATCGCCTCCGTGCACCTCGTACCGCTCTCGCTCCGGCATTACCTGGACGGCAACATCGAGGGCGTGCGTGCCCTGCTCGCTTCCGACCTCGGCTGACCCCGGGGGCGTCAGGGATGGCCAAAAGCTCGCGTGTTCCGCGGAAAGCGGTGGACGCCGACGGCTGCCGTCGGACAGCCTGACCTGCGTGTCGACACCTTCCCTCGCCTCGCTGCCGATCCGCCGCCTGACGCTCCGCGATCTCACCGCCTGCGCCGACCTGTCCGAGGACCGGGGGTGGCCCCGTGAGGAACACAAGTGGTCCTTCCTCCTCACAGCCGGGAACGCGTACGGCATCGACGATCCCGACGGCGGCCTCGTCAGTGCCTGCACCGTCACCGAGTACGGGCCGCACGGACGCCCCTGTCTCGCTGCCATCGGCATGGTGCTGGTCGCGGAGCGGCACGCCCGCCAGGGCATCGGGCGCCGGCTGATGCGCCACGTCGTCGACGCCCTGGGCACCACCCCGCTGACGCTCCACGCCACCCCGTGCGGCCGGCCCCTCTACGAGGAACTCGGTTTCAAGACCACCGGCCGGGCGGAGATGGTGCGCGGGCATTTCGTGCCCGACGGGAGCGAGCCCGCGGTCCTCACCCGCGCGGCCACGGCCGAGGATCTCGCCGGGATCCTCCGGCTCGACGAGGAGGTGTTCGGCGCCGACCGCACGCACATCATCACGCGGTTGCCGGCCTTCGCCGATCAGCTCCGGGTCGCCGAGGAGGGCGGACGGATCATCGGATACGCCGCCGCCTGGCCCAACATGGACACCCACGTCGTGGGCCCGCTGATCGCCCGTGACACCGAGACGGCCAAGGCGCTGCTGGCCTCCCTCGCCGCCCGCACCGACCGCCCGCTGCGCACCGACATCGACGTACGGCACGAAGAGCTGCTGGCCTGGGTGAAGGAGCACGGTCTCTCCTCCCTCACCACCAACGCGGTCATGACGTACGGCATCACGGAGCTGCCCGGGCACTGGCAGCGGCGGTTCGCTCCCTTGACGCTGGCTGCGGGCTGATCTCCTTCCGCGCGGCGAGGCCGGTCCCCGGTGACGTTCCGGTGACCGGCCTCGTGTGGCTGGCGGCTGCCGTCAGGCGAGTCCCGCCACGGCGGCCGCGGCGAGGGCGTGATCCTGCTCGGGCGCTCCGCCGCCGACCCCCAGCGCGCCGATCAGCCGGCCGTCGCGGTGCACGGGCACGCCGCCCGCGATGAACAGCAGCGGCCGGTCGAGCGCGGTGGGCAGGGTGTGGAAGAGGCCTCCGGGCTGGACGGCGTCGACGAGGTCGGCGGTGGGTGTGTCCAGCTGGAGCGCCGTGTAGGCCTTGCGTGTGCTGGTCTCCCCGGAGATCAGCACGGCCCGGTCGTCGCGCCGGAAGGCCAGGAGGTGGCCGCCCGCGTCGAGGACGGTGACGCTGACGGCGACCCCGGCTGCCTCGGCGGCGCGGTGGGCGGCGGTGACGAGGGCTTCGGCGTCCTGAATGGTCAGCGGGGCGACGGTGGTGGTGGTCATGTGGGGTTCTCCTCGGTGGTGCTGAGTGGTACGTGCCTCGGGGGTGTCGAGGCGGGGGGCCGCAGGGGTGCGCGCCGCGCGATCCGGCGGCCGGGGTCGTTCAGCGGTGTACGGCGGGGGTCCGCTGTTCGGCGGGGACTGAGCCCGCGACGACGGCGCCGGCGGCGGGCTCGCGCCGCTCGAGGGCGGCCGAGAGAAGGGCGAGGAGCAGGGCGGCTGCGGCAAGCGCGGCACCGACCCAGTTCGGAGCGGTGTAGCCGAAGCCGGCGGCGATGACGACGCCGCCGAGCCAGGCGGAGAGCGCGTTGCCGAGGTTGAAGGCGCCGATGTTCACCGCCGATGCCAGCGTCGGCGCGCCGTGCGCATGGTCCAGAACGCGCTTCTGCAGCGGCGGAACGGTGGCGAAGCCGAGGGCGCCGATCAGGAAGACGGTCACGGCGGACGCGGTCTTGTCGTGCGCGGTGAGCGTGAAGAGGGCGAGGACGACGGCCAGCGCACCCAGGGAGACGTACAGCAGGGGCATCAGGGCGCGGTCGGCGAACTTGCCGCCCACGAGATTGCCCCCGACCATACCGAGGCCGAAGAGGACCAGCAGCCAGGTGACCGAACCGTCGGCGAAGCCCGCGACGTGGGTCATCATCGGCGCGATGTAGGTGATGGCCGCGAAGACGCCCCCGAAGCCGAGCACGGTCATGGCCATGGCGAGCAGGACCTGGACGTTCCCGAACGCGGCCAGTTCGTGGCGCAGGCGCACGCCTTCCGCCTTGGGCATGTCGGGGACCAGCTTGGCGACACCGGCCAGGCCGACGACGCCGAGAGCGGCGACGACCGCGAAGGTGACACGCCAGCCGGCGGTCTGGCCGATGAGCGTGCCCAGCGGCACGCCGACAACGTTGGCGACGGTCAGGCCGGTGAACATCATCGCGATCGCGCCGGCCTTCTTGTGCGGAGCCACCAGGTCGGCCGCGACGACCGAGCCGATGCCGAAGAAGGCTCCGTGGGCGAGGGAGGCGACGACACGACCGGCCAGCATGACGGAGAAGGCTGGGGCGAGGGCGGAGAGCAGGTTGCCGACGATGAACAGGCCCATCAGCAGCATCAGCATCCGCTTGCGCGGGACCTTGGTGCCCAGCACGGTCATCAGCGGAGCACCGAACATCACGCCGAGCGCGTACCCGGTCACCAGGAAGCCGGCGGTGGGAATGGAGACCCCGTAGTCGTTCGCGACCTCGGGCAGCAGGCCCATGATCACGAACTCGGTGGTTCCGATACCGAAGGCCCCGATCGCGAGGGCCAGAAGCGCGAGAGGCATGGAGGGGACACCTTCCAAGGGATTGCAGGAGCGCTTTACGAGCGCCCACAATAATTGCAGACGCGGGTTACTTGCAAGCGCTGGCAATCGCGGCACTGGTCTACCCTGGTCTCAGCCGCTCCGGGACGGAGGAAACACATGACAGCGACGGATCCCGCGCTCACCGCCCTCTCCCAGGGCTGGTGCGCCCTCTCCCTGCTGCACGGGAGGATCGAGGCCCACATCGAGCGCGCCCTGCAGGCCGGTCACGACCTGAGTGTCCGTGAGTACTCGCTGCTCGAGGTGCTCAGCCGTCAGCACGACGGCGACGGCGGGCATCTGCAGATGAAGCAGGTCGCAGACGCCGTGGTCCTCAGCCAGAGCGCCACCACGCGCCTGGTCACCCGGCTCGAGGACCGAGGACTGCTCGAGCGCTACCTGTGCCCCACCGACCGCCGCGGCATCTACACCAACGTCACCGCGGCCGGCTTGAAGCTGTTGGACGAGGCACGGCCCACCAATGACGCCGCCCTGCGCGAGGCTCTCGACGAAGCAGCGGGGAATCCCGACCTGGCTCCGCTGGTCCGCGTCGTCGAGACGCTCAAAACGCCAGTGCCCGCCTGACCTTCCCTGCGTAGGGTGCGGCCATGGCAGATCTTGAGATACGGCCCACCACCGAGGACGACCTCTCCGCGATCGTCGCAATGCTCGCCGACGACCCCCTGGGCGCCCGACGCGAGTCGCCCGACGACCTGAGCCCGTACCTGGCCGCGTTCGAACGGCTCAGCGCCGACCCGAACCAGCACCTGGTCGTCGCCGTCCGCAACGGTCGGGTGGCCGGCACGCTGCAGCTGACGATCGTGCCCGGCCTGTCCCGGCGCGGCGCCACCCGGTCGGTCATCGAAGGTGTGCGGGTCCACGCCGACGAGCGCGGCGGCGGCCTGGGCACGCAGCTCATCGAGTGGGCCGTCGACGAGTCCCGTCGACAGGGATGCCAACTGGTGCAGCTCACCTCCGACAAGACCCGCACCGACGCGCACCGCTTCTACGAGCGTCTCGGTTTCTCGGCCTCACACACGGGCTTCAAGCTCCAGCTCTGAGGGGGTGGCTCTGTTTCACGTGAAACAGAGCCACCCGGCGAGGAGCGCGAGTTGCCTAGCCGATCCCGCGCCACCCCTCCACGTCCACCCCTCCCGGCACAGGCGCACCCTCGTCATACGGCTGACGCGTGAACACGAACGACCCGAGGTCCAGGTGACTCACCGTCCCGTCCGGCCGCCGCACGGCTCGCAGCGACTCCCCGGCGTAGTAACCCTCCAGCCCGGTCCACGTACCGTCACCGTTCGCCCGGAAGCGCGAGCGGCGGCCGGCGCCCGACAGCGGCTCCAGCGAAACCCCTTCGTCGGACGTCAGCCGCAGGGCGAATGCGTGCGTGCCCCAGTACCACTGGCCGGCCAGCTCCAGGACGGATGCGTCGACGTCCGAAAGCGGCCGCCACGGTTCAGGGATCCTGGGCTCCGCCTCGGCGACGACACGCACGAGGTCGGCGCCGACTCCGGCCAGCAGCGGCCCGGATGTGCAGTTGGCCAGCACCACCGCGGCCACGTCGTCCTCCACGCTGATGGTGAGGTTGGCCAGAAAGCCGGGGAGCGACCCGGAGTGCCCCACGAGCAGCCGTCCGTCCCGGTGCTGGATCTGCAGCCCCAGACCGTACGCCGTTCCGTCCGCGACATCGGCGGCCTCCATCGGCGCCGCCGGTCCCCGCATCTCCCGCACGGACTCGTGACTCAGCACCCTGTCGTCCCCCTTTGCCAGGAAGACGACGAACCGGGCCAGGTCACCCGTGGTGGACCAGAGCTGACCGGCCGGGGCCATCCGCCCGAGATCCTCGGCGGGCTCCGCCAGCATCACGTCGGCCCATGGATGTACGGCCCAGCCACCGGCGTGCGGCGCCCGGGGATGCCCGGACGTCCGGTTCAGGCCCAGCGGCTCCAGCACCTCCTGCCGCAACACCTCCTCCCACGAAGCACCGCGCAGCTTCTCCACCAGAGCGCCGAGCACCGTGTATCCGGGGTTCGAGTAGTGGTGCCGACGGCCCACCGGGTGGAGGAGGGGCTGCTTGCCCAGCACATCGGCGAGCTCGGGCCGCAGCGAGCCCGGAGTCCGCTCCCACCACGGCGCGGGCGACTCGGCAGCCAGACCACCGGAGTGGGCCAGCAACTCGGTGATCGTGGCCTCTCCCGCCCCCGTGCCCGGTAGATGCTTCTCCAGCGGATCGCCGAGATCGAGCGCGCCCTCGTCACGCAGCCGAAGCACGAGCACAGCGGTGAACGTCTTGGTGATCGAGCCGATCCGGTACTGCACGTTCTCGTCCGGTCCATGACCGTCAATCGAAGTCCGCGCACCGTGCCAGACGGCCCGGCCGTCCCGGACGACCGCCGCAACGAGCGACGGCGCACGCCCCTCCGTCTGGGCCACGGCGATCCGGTGCAGCAGCGCCCGGCGGGTTGCGGGAAGCAGCTCTTCCTGAGGTGTGGTCATGCACCCAGTCCACCGGCCCGGGCCACACACGTCGAGCCGTTTTCCGCGCGCCGCAGGGGTCAGGTCTGTGCCATGTCCACGAAGCGCGAGTAGTGGCCTTGGAAAGCGACGGTGATCGTGGCCGTCGGACCGTTACGATGCTTGGCCACGATCAGGTCGGCCTCGCCGGCGCGCGGCGACTCCTTCTCGTAGGCGTCCTCCCGGTGCAGCAGGATGACCATGTCGGCGTCCTGCTCGATGGAACCGGACTCACGCAGGTCGGAGACCATCGGCTTCTTGTCGGTGCGCTGCTCGGGTCCACGGTTCAGCTGGGAGAGCGCGATGACTGGAACCTCCAGCTCCTTGGCCAGGAGCTTCAGGTTGCGGGACATGTCCGAGACTTCCTGCTGACGGCTCTCGGCACGCTTGGATCCACCCGACTGCATCAACTGGAGATAGTCGATGACGACCAGCTTGAGGTCATTGCGCTGTTTGAGCCGACGGCACTTGGCGCGAATCTCCATCATCGACAGATTCGGGGAGTCGTCGATGTAGAGCGGGGCGGCCGAGACGTCCGGCATGCGGCGGGCCAGCCGGGTCCAGTCATCGTCCGTCATGGTGCCGGAACGCATGTGGTGGAGCGCGACGCGGGCCTCGGCGGACAGCAGACGCATGGCGATCTCGTTGCGTCCCATTTCGAGCGAGAAGATGACGCTCGGGAGGTTGTTCTTGATCGACGCCGCCCGCGCGAAGTCCAGCGCCAGTGTGGACTTGCCCATCGCGGGACGTGCGGCGATGACGATCATCTGGCCCGGGTGCAGACCGTTGGTCAGGGAGTCGAAGTCCGTGAACCCCGTCGGCACACCGGTCATCTCGCCGCTGCGCGAGCCGATCGCCTCGATCTCGTCGAGCGCGCCCTCCATGATGTCGCCGAGGGGCAGATAGTCCTCGCTGGTGCGCTGCTCGGTGACGGCGTAGATCTCGGCCTGAGCGCGGTTGACGATCTCGTCGACGTCGTCGTCGGCCGCGTATCCCATCTGGGTGATCCGCGTACCGGCCTCCACCAGGCGGCGCAGCACGGCCCGCTCGTGCACGATCTCCGCGTAGTAGGCGGCGTTCGCGGCCGTCGGCACGGTCTGGACGAGAGTGTGCAGGTAGGAGGCGCCACCGACCTTGTTGATCTCACCGCGCTTGGTGAGCTCGGCCGCGATCGTGATGGGGTCGGCCGGCTCGCCCTTGGCATAGACGTCGAGGATGGCCTGGTAGACCGTCTCGTGGGCCGGCTTGTAGAAGTCGTGGCCCTTGAGGATCTCCACGACGTCGGCGATGGCGTCCTTGGACAGGAGCATGCCGCCGAGGACGGACTGCTCGGCGTCCAGGTCCTGCGGCGGCACCCGTTCGAACGACGGCCCGCCGCCGTCCCAGGCACCGCTGTCCGGACCGCGCTCGTGCTGCTCGTCGCGTCCGCGGCCGCTGTCACTCCGGCGGCGGGAGGCGGGCAGACGATCACTGGGACCGCTGTCGGCCCACGGGTCGTCCAAGGGCTCGGAAATACTCACCGAGCCACCTCCTCCCGTCCGCCGAGCGGACCCTCGCCGTGCCCTCATTTCTACGGCACGACACTGACAAATAAGACGCCCAACTCCGGTTCTGGCGCGTCGGTTTTGTGAGGGTTCACAAGCCGGCGGACGGAGCAGGCGCCGGACAACCGTAGGCCTGTCGGCAGCGTCAGCCAATCTGGTTATCCACAGGCCATGTGGACGACGGGCCAGATGCTGTGGAGAACTCCCCGAAACCTGTGCACGACCCGGTGGACAGCCCTGTGAACAAGCCCTCGCCAGTCTTGAGGAAACGCCCCTGATCTGCGCCTTTACCGTCCACGCCCTGTGCAGAAGAAAAACTTCCCCACTCAGATCAAGATCGTCTCGAACGGCGCCGGGAAGTAGGCCCGGCAAGACGAGAGGTAAGGGTCACAAAAGCATTGCATCTCTTACCTGTGGACGATTAGATTGGTGCTCATGACACAGGCTTCCGAGCGCTCCCGGACTGACCGGCGCCGGCACGACCGAGAGATCATCGCGCTGGCCGTTCCGGCCTTCGGTGCGCTCGTCGCCGAGCCCCTCTTCGTCATGGCCGACAGTGCGATCGTCGGCCATCTCGGCACCGCGCAGCTCGCCGGACTCGGCATCGCCTCCGCCCTGCTGACGACGGCCGTCAGCGTCTTCGTGTTCCTCGCCTACGCCACGACAGCGGCAGTCTCCCGCCGCGTCGGCGCGGGCGATCTGCAATCCGCGATCCGCCAGGGTATGGACGGCATCTGGCTGGCACTCCTGCTCGGCGCCGCGGTCATCGCCGTCGTCCTGCCCACCGCACCCTCCCTCGTGGAACTCTTCGGCGCTTCCGACACCGCGGCCCCGTACGCCATCACCTACCTGCGGATCTCCGCTCTCGGCATCCCCGCCATGCTCGTCGTGCTGGCCGCGACCGGTGTCCTGCGCGGACTGCAGAACACCCGGACCCCGCTCTACGTGGCCGTGGCCGGCTTCGTCGCCAACGCCGTCCTCAACGTCGTACTCGTCTACGGCGCCGGTCTCGGCATCGCCGGCTCCGCCTGGGGCACCGTCATCGCGCAGTGCGGCATGGCCGCGGTGTACCTCTGGGTGGTGATCCGTGGAGCACACCGGCACGGCGCCTCCCTGCGCCCGGACATCACCGGCATCAAGGCCTCCGCCCAGGCAGGAGTCCCGCTGCTGGTTCGCACCCTCTCACTGCGGGCCATCCTCATGATCGCCACAGCTGTGGCGGCTCGACTCGGCGACGCCGACATCGCGGCCCACCAGATCATCCTGTCGTTGTGGAGCCTGCTCGCCTTCGCCCTCGACGCGATCGCCATCGCGGGGCAGGCCATCATCGGACGCTACCTGGGAGCCGGTGACAGCCAGGGGGCCCGCGATGCCTGCCGCAGGATGGTGGAGTGGGGTGTCGCGGTCGGAGTCGCCCTGGGTCTGCTCGTGGTGCTGTCCCGCCCGGCGTTCCTGCCTCTCTTCACCGGCGACTCCGCGGTCAAGGACGCCGCCTTGCCCGCCCTGGTGATCGTGGCTGTGTCGCAGCCGGTCTGCGGAGTGGTCTACGTCCTGGACGGCGTCCTGATGGGAGCCGGAGACGGCCCTTACCTCGCCTGGGCCATGCTGCTCACCTTGGCGGTCTTCACTCCGGCAGCCCTGCTGGTGCCGACGTTCGGCGGTGGCCTCACCGCGCTGTGGGCGGCCATGACGCTGATGATGGCGATGCGCCTGGTGACGCTGTGGCTGCGTACGCGGTCGGGCCGCTGGGTCGTCACGGGTGCGACACGCTGAGCGCTTCACTCGAAGCGTCGTGTTTCACGTGAAACACGACGCTTCGAGTGAAACAGGG
The DNA here is from genome assembly GCF_001905385.1 of Streptomyces sp. CB02414. Taxonomy (GTDB): domain Bacteria; phylum Actinomycetota; class Actinomycetes; order Streptomycetales; family Streptomycetaceae; genus Streptomyces. The sequence goes on from NZ_LIPF01000003.1 coordinate 177,683, forward strand.
CCGACGGAAGATGGGGCCGCATCCCCCGACCGGGAGATGCGGCCCCATCTCATCGCTTCAGCCAGAGCAAGGCTCAGGCAGCGACGACCTCGATGCTGACCTTGGCGTCAACCTCGGGGTGCAGACGCACGGACGTCTGGTGAGCGCCCAGGGTCTTGATCGGCGAGCCCAGCTCGATGCGGCGCTTGTCGACCTCGGGACCGCCGGCGGCCTTGATCGCCGAAGCGACGTCGGCCGGCGTGACGGAACCGAAGAGACGACCGGCGTCGCCGGAGCGGACGGCCAGACGGACCTTCACACCCTCGAGCTGGGCCTTCACCTGGTTGGCCTGCTCGATGGTCTGGATCTCGTGGATCTTGCGAGCACGACGGATCTGCTCGACGTCCTTCTCGCCACCCTTGGTCCAGCGGATCGCGAACTTCCGCGGGATCAGGTAGTTGCGAGCGTAACCGTCCTTGACGTCGACGACGTCGCCCGCGGCACCGAGGCCGGAGACCTCGTGGGTGAGGATGATCTTCATGAGTCGGTCACCCTTCCCTTATCGCGCGGTGGAGGTGTAGGGCAGCAGCGCCATCTCACGGCTGTTCTTCACGGCCGTGGCGACGTCACGCTGGTGCTGGGTGCAGTTGCCGGTCACGCGGCGGGCACGGATCTTGCCGCGGTCGGAAATGAACTTCCGCAGCATGTTCGTGTCCTTGTAGTCCACGTACGTGACCTTGTCCTTGCAGAACGCGCAGACCTTCTTCTTCGGCTTGCGCACAGGCGGCTTAGCCATGATGTTTCTCCTGTGTGATCAAGAAGTGTGGGTGGAGCCCGCCTAGAAGGGGGGCTCGTCCGAGTAGCCGCCACCGCCGCCGGAGCCGCCGCCCCAGCCGCCGCCACCCTGGCCACCGCCCTGCTGGCCGCCGGCGGGAGCGCCGGTCGCCCAGGGGTCGTCGGCCGGAGCGCCGCCGCCCTGCTGGCCACCGCCGGGGCCGCCGCCCCAGCCGCTGCCACCCTGGCCGCCACCGCCGCCGTAACCGCCCTGGCCACCGCGCCCCTGGCCCGAGGTCTTGGTGACCTTGGCCGTGGCGCTGCGCAGGCTGGCGCCGACCTCGTCGACGTCCAGCTCGTAGACCGTGCGCTTGACGCCCTCACGGTCCTCGTACGACCGCTGCTTCAGCCGGCCCTGCACGATGACGCGCATGCCTCGCTGGAGCGACTCGGCGACGTTCTCCGCCGCCTGGCGCCAGACCGAGCAGGTCAGGAAGAGGCTTTCGCCGTCCTTCCACTCGTTCGTCTGGCGGTCGAAGGTGCGGGGGGTCGACGCGACACGGAACTTCGCGACGGCCGCACCGGACGGGGTGAAGCGCAGCTCGGGGTCGTCGACAAGATTGCCGACGACCGTGATGACGGTCTCGCCTGCCATGGGGGAACCTCTCGGCGGGTTTGCTCTGGCTGCTTGGTTGCTGCTACTCGGATCCCGGGATCAGCTGAGCGGGAAGGCTCAGTGCATCTCGGGACGGAGGACCTTGGTCCGGAGGACCGACTCGTTCAGGTTCATCTGGCGGTCGAGCTCCTTGACGACCGCAGGCTCGGCCTGCAGGTCGATGACCGAGTAGATGCCCTCGGGCTTCTTCTTGATCTCGTACGAGAGACGACGACGGCCCCAGGTGTCGACCTTCTCGACCTTTCCGCCGCCGTCACGGACGACAGAGAGGAAGTTCTCGATCAGCGGGGAGACAGAGCGCTCCTCGAGATCGGGGTCGAGGATGACCATCACCTCGTAGTGACGCATGTGGAACCCACCTCCTTTGGACTCAGCGGCCACGGTCGTTCCGTGGCAGGAGGGTTGCGATGCGTTGGCACCGGCATCAACGAGTAAACCAGGACCCACTGACAATCGGGCTTCCTCCGAGGAGACGCCCGGCCGTGGACGGCAGAAGACACCAGTGCAGAAGGTACAGAGTACCCGCCCACCGGCTTGCGGTTGAAATCCGGCGGTGAGGGGACACAATCGGTACTCAGCGGATGTGAGGGCCACGACACACTGCCTTCGGCAGGAGGTTCCCCATGGCACAGATCATGCGACCCGCCAAGCCCCGGACCGGCCTGCTGGCCACCGACGGCAAACCGCACCCCCTTCAGGACACCTTGCTGGCCGTGGGCCTCGTCCTGGCCGTGCTCGCCCTGGCCACCGCGTACTTCCGCGGGCTCCACGTCCTGACCTCCTGGGCAGGTCTGCTGGGTGTCCTGACCGCCGGATACGGCCAGCTCATCTCGGTGACGACGCGCGAGCGCTTCGGCCTGGTCCTGGCACTGGGAGGCTCCGCACTCGGTCTGTTCTTCGGCATCAGCCACGGTGGGTTCTTCGGCTGAGCCCCGGTCGCCGCCCGGCCATCGAGGACCTCCTTGCACCCGTACGCCGGACGGGGCGCTCACAGGGCGCAGTAGGCTTCGCGCGAGAGCCGGAGCCCCTGTACCCATGGGGACACACCAGCCCGAGGAGCGCCCCGAATGAGCCTGACCCTGAGGACCATCAGTCGCGAGCAGCATCTGGCCTACATCCAGAGTCTGCCGGCGGCGAGTCACATGCAGGTCCCGGCATGGGCGGACGTGAAGGCCGAATGGCGCTCCGAGAACCTCGGCTGGTTCGACGACCGGACCGGTCAGCTGGTCGGCGTGGGCCTGGTCCTCTACCGGCAGCTCCCCAAGATCAAGCGCTACCTCGCCTACCTCCCCGAGGGCCCGGTCATCAACTGGTACGCGCCGAATCTCCAGGACTGGATGGAGCCGATGCTGGCGCACCTGAAGCAGCAGGGCGCCTTCTCGGTGAAGATGGGCCCGCCGGTGATCATCCGGCGCTGGGACGCCGCGTCCATCAAGAAGGGCATCCAGGACCCCGACGTCAAGCGCCTGCGTGACATAGAGGCCGACCACATCGAGCCGCGCGCCTTCGAGGTGGCCGACAAGCTGCGCCGCATGGGCTGGCAGCAGGGTGAGGACGGCGGCGCCGGCTTCGGCGACGTGCAGCCCCGCTACGTCTTCCAGGTGCCGCTGGCCAACCGCTCCCTGGAAGAGGTCCACAAGAACTTCAACCAGCTGTGGCGCCGCAACATCAAGAAGGCCGAGAAGGCCGGCGTCGAGGTCGTCCAGGGCGGCTACCACGACCTGGAGGAGTGGCAGCGCCTGTACGAGATCACGGCCGTGCGCGACCACTTCCGGCCGCGCCCGCTGTCGTACTTCCAGCGCATGTGGGCGGCCCTCAACAACGAGGACCCCAACCGCATGCGGCTGTACTTCGCCCGGCACAACGGGGTGAACCTGTCGGCGGCGACGATGCTGGTCGTCGGCGGACACGTCTGGTACTCCTACGGCGCCTCGGACAACATCGGCCGTGAGGTCCGGCCGTCGAACGCCATGCAGTGGGCGATGCTCCGCGACTCCTACGCGCTGGGCGCCACCGTCTACGACCTGCGCGGCATCTCCGACTCCCTGGACGAGAGCGACCACCTCTTCGGTCTGATCCAGTTCAAGGTCGGCACGGGCGGGCAGGCGGCCGAGTACCTCGGCGAGTGGGACTTCCCTCTGAACAAGCTGCTCCACAAGGCGCTCGACATCTACATGTCGCGCCGCTGACCCCCACCTCTCATCCCCACCCGCACCTCTGACAGCCACGAGAAAGGTTCCAGGTCCGGCCATGGCGCTCACCCTCTACGTCGACACCGCGCGCTGGCGGGCGCATCACAAGCACGTGCAGGAGCAGTTCCCGGGGCTGGTCCCGGTCTGCAAGGGCAATGGCTACGGCTTCGGGCACGAGCGGCTGGCGGAGGAGGCGACAAGGCTCGGCTCGGACGTGCTGGCCGTCGGCACCACGTACGAAGCCGCCCGGATCAAGGACTTCTTCGGCGGCGACCTGCTGGTGCTGACGCCGTACCGGCGTGGTGAGGAGCCGGTGCCGCTGCCCGACCGGGTCGTGCGCTCGGTGTCGTCCGTGGACGGCGTGTACGGCCTCGTGGGTGCGCGTGTGGTCATCGAGGTGATGTCCTCGATGAAGCGGCACGGCATCAGCGAGCAGGACCTGCCGCAGCTGCACGCCGCCATAGAGAATGTCCGGCTGGAGGGCTTCGCCATCCACCTGCCGCTGGACCGCACCGACGGCTCGGACGCCGTCGAGGAGGTCATCGGCTGGATGGACCGCCTGCGTGCGGCGCGTCTTCCGCTGCACACGATGTTCGTCAGCCACCTCAAGGCGGACGAGCTGGCCCGGCTCCAGCAGCAGTTCCCGCAGACCCGCTTCCGGGCCCGGATCGGCACCCGGCTGTGGCTGGGGGACCACGAGGCCACCGAGTACCGCGGTGCGGTCCTGGACGTCACTCGCGTCGCCAAGGGGGAGCGCTTCGGCTACCGGCAGCAGAGGGCGGCCTCCGACGGGTTCCTGGTGGTCGTGGCGGGCGGTACGTCGCACGGTGTGGGCCTGGAGGCACCGAAGGCCCTGCACGGCGTCATGCCGCGTGCCAAGGGCGTCGCCCGGGCCGGCCTCGCGACGGTCAACCGGAACCTCTCGCCGTTCGTCTGGGGCGGCAAGCAGCGCTGGTTCGCGGAGCCGCCGCACATGCAGGTCTCCATCCTGTTCGTGCCCTCGGACGCTCCGGAGCCCACGGTCGGCGACGAGCTGGTGGCCCATCTGCGGCACACCACCACGCAGTTCGACCGGATTCTCGACCGCTAGCGAAAAGGCCGTACACGGGCCCTCCGTGTACGGCCTTTCCTGCGTTCGCTCAGGGCGAACCGCCCGTCTGCCGGCTCACGCCCCACCGCACCTGTGGCCCCTCGAAGTGAGCGGCGTGCTGCCCGGGATGAGCCGCTGGTCCCAGGACGAAGACGTCCTGCGCGCCGTCGAGCACCCCGCCCGAGGGGTCGTCGTCGCCCGTGCGCCGGACCGGGTCCCGTTCCGGCATCAGGATGTCGCGCACGACCATCGCGCACAGGAACAGCGTTCCCAGCAGGTGTGCGCCGATGGCCCAGTGGTAGCCGTCCGTCGGCAGGCCCTTGTGGGCGTCACCGCTGGTCGTGTAGGCGAGGTACATCCAGATGCCCAGGAAGTACGCGACCTCGCACGCCTGCCAGATCAGGAAGTCACGCCACTTCGGCCGGGCCAGCGCGGCCAGCGGCACCAGCCAGAGCACGTACTGCGGTGAGTAGACCTTGTTGGTGAGGATGAACGCGGCGACGATCAGGAAGGCGAGCTGGGCGAACCTGGGGCGCCGGGGCGCCGTGAGGGTGAGCGCCGCGATGGCGCCGCAGCACAGCAGCATCAGGAGCGTGGCGAGGGTGTTGACGGTCTCGGTGCTGGGCGGGTCGTCGGAGTTGTGGGCCAGGATCAGCCAGAAGGAACCGAAGTCGACGCCCCGCTCCTGGCTGAACGTGTAGAACTTCGACCAGCCCTCGAAGGCGAAGAGCATCACCGGCAGGTTCACCACCAGCCAGGCGACCGCCGCTCCTCCCAGCGCCTTCCCGAACTCACGCCATCTTCCGGCACGCCAGCACAGCACCAGCAGCGGTCCGAGGATCAGGAAGGGGTAGAGCTTGGCGGCCGTGGCCAGGCCCAGCAGGACACCGAAGGCCACCGGGCGCCTCCGCGACCACATCAGGAGGGCGGCGGCCGTCAGGGCGACCGCCAGCAGGTCCCAGTTGATGGTGGCGGTCAGGGCGAAGGCGGGCGCGAGGGCGACCAGCAGTCCGTCCCAGGGGCGCCGGGCATGGGTGCGGGTCACGCAGACGGCGATGACGGCCGCGCAGACCATGAGCATCCCGGCGTTGACCATCCAGTACCACTGCTCCTGGTGCTGGATGGAGCCGCTGCCCGGGGTGAGCCAGGACGCGACCTCCATGAACACGCCGGTCAGCACCGGGTACTCGAGGTACTCCATGTCGCCGGGAAGCTTGTCGAAGTACGGCACCAGGCCGTCGACGAACCCGCGCCCCTGGTACAGGTGCGGGATGTCCGAGTAGCACGCGTGCGTGTACTGGGAGCTGGCACCGAAGAACCAGGCGCCGTTGTAGCAGGGCGCCTTCTGGACCAGGCCGAGGGCGAACATGCCGATCGCCACGAGCGCGATCACCCGCACAGGCGTCCACCAGGACGTCCCGACAAGGGCCCGCCGCCCGACCGGGCCGCCGATCAGCTCACTACCGGCCGCGGCGACCGCGTCCTCCCGGGTCGGCCGCACCGAATCCGGCTCGCGCACGCTCGCTGGCGTCGATTCTGCACTGGGCATGGGGCACATCCTGCCGTACGCCCCTGGGAAAGGGCCGGGGCCGCCGCACCCTTGTCGGTGCGGCGGCCCCTGTTTCACGTGAAACGTGCGGGTGTTTCACGTGAAACACCCATGCGGCGCGTTCTGCGGCTAGCCGTTCGGCCCCCCGAATAGGCCGCCGCCACCGTTCTGGTTGCCTCTACTGTCGTCCTCTTCGCCTGTCGGACTGGGTGACGTCGAGGGCGACGGGCTGCCGCCCGGGGCGCCTGAGTCGTTGCCGACGCTGCCGTTGCCGCCGCTGTTCCCTTCCTCGCAGTTCCACTCCCAGACGCCGCAAGTGTCTCCCGGCGAGGGGGAGGGGCTGGTGTTCTCGCTCTGGCTGGGCGACGAGGACGGCGACGGGCTCGACTCTTCTTCTTCCTCCTCCGACTTGGAGGGCGAAGGAGTCGGACTCGGCGACGGGGCGTCGTTGACGACCTCGCCGATGGGCTCCGGCTTCGGGAACTTCTCCGGCGTGGTGCCCTTCAGCGCGTCCTCCATGTAGTCCTGCCAGATCTCGGACGGGAACGACGCACCGTGGATCTTCTTCTCGCCACCCGTTCCGTACATCTCCAGGAACTTGCGGTCCTTGATGGACTCGTCGTCCGGATAGCGGAACATGCTGATCGCGGTGGACAGCTGCGGCGTGTACCCGACGAACCAGGCGGACTTGTTGCCGTCCGTGGTACCGGTCTTGCCCGCCACCTCACGGCCGGGCAGCTGGGCGTTGGTACCCGTGCCGTCCTCGACGACGGTCTTCAGGATGTCCGTGACGTTGTCCGCCACCAGAGACGTGAACGCCTGCTCGGTCTTGACCTTGTGCGTGAAGATCGTCTGACCCTCGCGCGTCACCTTGGTCACGGAGTAGGGCTCGCGCTGCTTACCGCTGGCCGCGAAGGTGGCGTACGCGTCCGCCATGCGGATGGCGCTCGGGCTGGAGACACCGATGGAGAACGACGGGTAGCCGGCGCCCGCGAGGCTGTCCTCGAGAAGACCCGAGGCGACGGCGGCCTCCTTCACCTTGTCCAGACCGACGTCCATGCCCAGCTGCACGAAGGCGGAGTTCACCGACAGCCGCATCGACTCCCGGATGTCGATCTGGTAGTTCGGCGGCTCACCGACCGATTCCTTGCCGTCGTTCTCCTGCAGCCACTGCTCGCCGTCCTCGTTCTTCCAGATCGTCCCGTCATAGTTCTTGATCTTGAGGTCGTTCTTGCCGCTGTAGAGGCTCTTCGGGGAGACGATGGTGCGTTCGTCCTGGGCCTGGATCGGACCGAGCTCGGGGTCGCGCACGCCCCACTTCATCGCCGCCGCGAGCACGAAGGGCTTGAACGTCGACCCGACCTGGGCGCCGGTCACATCGGCGTTGTTGGTGAAGTGCTTGGTCGCGTCCTGTCCGCCGTACACGGCCTTGATGGCGCCCGTCTCCGGGTCCACGGACGCCCCGCCGAACTGGACGTGTGTGTCCTTCTCGGGACGCTTTTCGGGGTCGATCTTCTCCTTGTAGACCTTCTGCACCGCGGCCTCGAGATCGTCGACCTTCTTCTTGTCGAAGGTCGTGTGAATCGAGTAGCCGCCCTTCTCCAGCTGGTCGCGGGTGGCGACGTTGTTCTTGATCAGGGTCGACTTGGCGAGATCGACGAGGTAGCCGATCTGGCCGCCCAGCTTGGCGTTCGACCGCGGGCTCTGCCAGTCCGGCAGCGTCTTGTACTTGGCACGCTCCGCCGCGCTCAGGTAGTCGTACTCGACCATCTTGTTGAGCGTGTCCTGCATCTGCCTGAGGGCGCGCTCCTGATTCGCCTTGGGCGTGGCAGCCGGGTCGATGGAGGTCGCCCCCGCCGGGTCGTAGTACGTGGCGCCCTTGACCATGGCCGCGAGGAACGCGCACTCACCCGGGTTGAGGTCGACCGCGTCCTTGTTGAAGTACGCCCGGGCGGCGGCCTGGATGCCGTAGGCACCGCGTCCGTAGTAGGCGGAGTTCAGGTAGCCCTCGAGGATCTTGTCCTTCGGCTCCTCGGCACCGACCTTGATCGAGACGAAGATTTCCTTGACCTTGCGGGAAAGCGTCTGGGACTGGTCGTTCAGCATCGCGTTCTTCACGTACTGCTGAGTGATGGTGGACCCGCCCTGTGTGTCACCGCCGGTGGCCATGTTGAACACAGCCCGGGCGATTCCCTTCGGGTCGATGCCGCTGTCGCTGTAGAAGGTCTTGTTCTCCTGCGCGATGACCGCGTGCCGCATCTCCTCGGGGATCCGTGACAGATCGACGATCTGGCGGTTGCGGTCACCGCCCGTCGCGACCATCTGGGTGCCGTCGGCCCAGTAGTAGACGTTGTTCTGAGCCTCCGCGATCTTGGCGACGTCGGGGACGCCCACCATGGCGTACGCGATGCCCGCGGCGGCCACCAGGCTGCCGAAGAAGCCGATGCACAGGCCGGACACGAGCTTCCACGAGGGCACCCACCGGCGCCACCCGTCCCGGTCACGGCGCGGATAGTCGATCATCCGCTTCTTGCCGGGCGGCGCCCCGCGGCCCCTCCCGGGGCTGGCGGGAGCGGCCCGCCGGCCGCCGCGACCGGGCTCGGCCGCTCTGCGGCGGCCGCCTGCGCTGCGCTGTGCCGCACGCCTGGCTTCGGCACGGCTCCCGTACGGACGCTCCTCGTCCTCATGGCCGTGCGAGCCGGACGGAGACCCTGTGGCGCCCCGCGGTGCCGCGCGGCGGCCGGAGGACGAGCCGGACTGGCCGCGTCGGGCCGCGGCACGTCCGCCTCCCTGCGGCTGCGGCGGTTTGCGACGGTGCTCGCTCATCGAACGACTACTCCTCGGGCAGGCGCACCTTTGCGCGCCTGGAAAAGGCGGCTGGTTTCCGGTCCCCCCGAAGTACGGATGCGGTCCCTTCCGCATTCACCCGTACTGCACCAGGGACAGGGACGCCCACAGGCGTCACTCGGTTCCCGGTGGTCTGCATGGCGCACAGACTACGCACCGTCAAAACCCCCGAGCCGCGAAGTTCACCTCAAATCAGGCAACTTGCTCGCGATGAAACCCTGATGTGATCCCGTTCACCGATCCCCCCCTTGTCGCGCACGGAAGCTCGTTCTATCGTGCTGATGTATCGAGTCGATACATCAGCGCGGCATAAGGGCGAGAGGAGGCGACGATGAGCCGGCGTTCCGGCATCCTCGAGTTCGCCGTACTCGGCCTGCTCCGCGAATCCCCGATGCACGGCTACGAGCTGCGCAAACGACTCAACACATCACTGGGTGTGTTCCGGGCGTTCAGCTACGGGACGCTCTACCCCTGCCTCAAGACGCTGGTCGCCAACGGCTGGTTGATCGAGGAACCGGGGAACGTCGGCGAGGCCGCCGCCTCCCTCACGGGACGCCGCGCCAAGATCGTCTACCGGTTGACGGCCGACGGCAAGGAACACTTCGAGCAGCTCCTCTCACAGACGGGCCCGGACGCGTACGAGGACGAGACCTTCGCCGCTCGCTTCGCGTTCTTCGGCCAGACGTCGCGTGACGTGCGCATGCGCGTTCTCGAGGGCCGGCGCAGCCGGCTGGAGGAGCGCCTGGAGAAGATGAGCGCCTCCCTGGCCCGTACCCGGGAGCGACTCGACGACTACACGCTTGAGCTCCAGCGCCACGGAATGGAGTCCGTGGAGCGCGAGGTGCGCTGGCTGAACGAGCTCATCGAGAGCGAGCGGGCGGGGCGGGACCTGCGGGGTTCCGCGTCGGAGGGGACCGCTCAACAGGACACGACATCTGGAGCGACGGGCGGCCTGCCCCGGACCGGGGACGACCCCCGGCCGGATACGCCCGGCGACACCGCCACGTGAGCGCCCAGTCAGGGCCTCACTCGTACACACAGGGAGCAACCGGAATGGGTTCGGTTCGCGTAGCCATCGTCGGCGTGGGCAACTGCGCCGCATCGCTGGTGCAGGGCGTCGAGTACTACAAGGACGCCGACCCGGCGTCCAAGGTCCCGGGCCTGATGCACGTCCAGTTCGGCGACTACCACGTCCGTGACATCGAGTTCGTCGCCGCCTTCGACGTGGACGCCAAGAAGGTCGGCCTGGACCTGGCGGACGCCATCGGCGCCTCCGAGAACAACACCATCAAGATCTGCGACGTGCCGAACAGCGGCGTCCAGGTCCAGCGCGGCCACACCCTCGACGGTCTCGGCAAGTACTACCGCGAGACGATCGAGGAGTCCGCCGAGGAGCCGGCCGACATCGTCCAGGTCCTCAAGGACAAGCAGGTCGACGTCCTCGTCTGCTACCTGCCCGTCGGCTCCGAGGACGCGGCGAAGTACTACGCCCAGTGCGCCATCGACGCCAAGGTCGCCTTCGTCAACGCCCTTCCGGTCTTCATCGCCGGCACCAAGGAGTGGGCGGACAAGTTCACCGAGGCGGGCGTCCCGATCGTCGGTGACGACATCAAGTCGCAGGTCGGCGCCACCATCACGCACCGCGTCATGGCAAAGCTGTTCGAGGACCGGGGCGTCGTCCTGGACCGCACGATGCAGCTGAACGTCGGCGGCAACATGGACTTCAAGAACATGCTCGAGCGCGACCGCCTCGAGTCGAAGAAGATCTCCAAGACGCAGGCCGTCACCTCGCAGATCCCCGACCGGGACATGGGCGAGAAGAACGTCCACATCGGCCCGTCCGACTACGTCGCGTGGCTGGACGACCGCAAGTGGGCCTACGTCCGTCTCGAGGGCCGCGCGTTCGGCGACGTCCCGCTGAACCTGGAGTACAAGCTCGAGGTCTGGGACTCCCCGAACTCCGCGGGTGTCATCATCGACGCCCTGCGCGCCGCGAAGATCGCCAAGGACCGCGGCATCGGCGGTCCGATCCTGTCGGCGTCGAGCTACTTCATGAAGTCCCCGCCGGTCCAGTACTTCGACGACGAGGCCCGCGCCAACGTCGAGAAGTTCATCGCCGGCGAGGCCGAGCGCTGACGAGCGCCGGCTCCGGCACGTCGGAGGTCCCCGGGTCACGTGACCCGGGGACCTTTCCCGTATGTGAGGCTGTGCCCCATGGCCGTCGTCCGTGACCTGCGCGTCCTGTTGCGCCTGAAGGGCTTCAGGCGCCTGCTCGCCGTGCGCCTGCTCTCCCAGGGCGCCGACGGGGTCTACCAGGTCGCGCTCGCCACCTACGTCGTCTTCTCCCCGGAGAAGCAGACCTCCCCCGCCGCGATCGCCTCCGCGATGGCGGTCCTGCTGCTCCCCTACTCCCTGGTGGGCCCCTTCGCCGGCGCCCTCCTGGACCGCTGGCGCCGCCGTCAGGTCTTCCTGTACGGCAACCTGCTGCGCGCCGCACTGGCCTCGGTGACGGCGGTCCTGATGATGGCCTCCGTACCGGACTGGCTCTTCTACGTCTCCGCGCTCTGCGTCACCGCCGTCAACCGCTTCGTCCTCGCCGGCCTGTCCGCCGCGCTGCCGCGCGTGGTCGACGCCGAGCGCCTGGTGATCGCCAACTCGCTCTCCCCGACCGCCGGCACCCTTGCCGCCACGGCTGGCGGCGGCCTCGCATTCGTCGTCCGCCTCGTGGTGGCGGACTCCGACGCCGCCGTGGTGCTGCTCGGAGCCGCCCTGTACCTGTGCGGGGCACTGGCGTCACTGAGCATCGCCGTGGAACTGCTCGGGCCGGACCGTACGCAGGCGCCGCGTCTGGCGTCGGCGCTCGCCGTCACCGCCCGCGACCTGGTGTCGGGGGTACGCCACCTTGCCGCGCCCGCGCGCCGGGAGGCGGCCTGGTCGCTCGCGGGCATGACGCTGATGCGGTTCTGCTACGGCGCCCTGCTGGTCATGCTGCTGATGCTGTGCCGGTACGCCCTGACCTCGGACACGGACGAGGGGCTCGCCCTGCTGGGGGTGGCGCTGGGTGTCTCCGGCGCGGGCTTCTTCGCCGCCGCCGTGGTCACGCCCTGGGCGGCGGGACGGCTCGGGCCCGGACGCTGGATGGCCGTGTGTGCGGGGATCGCCACGGTGCTGGTGCCTGCGCTCGGGCTGCCGTTCGCCACCGTGCCGCTGCTCGTCGCGGCGTTCGTTCTCGGGCTGACGACCCAGGGGGCGAAGATCGCCACGGACACGGTGGTGCAGTCCTCGGTCGACGACGCCTTCCGTGGCCGGATCTTTTCCGTCTACGACGTCCTGTTCAACGTCGCCTTCGTCGGCGCCGCCGGGGTGGCCGCCCTGATGCTGCCCCCGGACGGCCGTTCGGTCACGCTGATCGTGACAGTCGCCCTGGTCTACGGAGCGGTTGCGGTGGCTATGACCCGGTTTGAAAGTCAGTAAGTGTCACATCAGTGCCACGAAGCCCCACTGGACTACAGAGTTGTCAGTGGGGAGCGATAGCTTACGTGGGTCTTATTCGCGACATGTTCGCGACACGTACCTATCTCTTCAGGGGGAACCCAGTGACCACTCCGCCGCCCCAGGGCAACCCGTTCGCGCAGGGCCAGCCGACTGCTCCGCAGCAGCCCCAGGGCATGAACCCGTACGCGCAGGGCCAGCAGGGCTTCCCGCAGCAGGCCGGCCAGCCGGGATTCCCCCCGCCCGGCGCGCCCGTTCCGCCGCCCTCCCGCTCCAGCCGGGTCAAGAAGAAGCTGCTGAGCATCGTCGGCGTCATCCTGGTGGCCGCCCTGCTCGGCGTGGGCAAGTGGTACCTGGGACAGTCGGACGCCGAGACCACCGCGGTGGGCGACTGCATGCACAACGAGGGCTCGCAGATCACCCCGGAGCTCAAGACGGTCGACTGCTCCTCGAGTGACGCGGAGTACGAGGTGGTCGAGAAGTTCGACAACACCAGCGACGACAGCAAGTGCGAGGCGGTCAAGGAAGCGACGATCGCCTACTACCAGACGGGCGACAGCAGCCACAGGGTCGTGCTCTGCCTCAAGGAAGTGAAGTAGCCCACGCCCTGGACGCGGAAAAGCGGGGTCATGTTTCACGTGAAACATGACCCCGCTTTCGCATGCTCACCGCTCCTGCGCGGCCCACCACTCCTTGAGCGCACCCACCGCGGCGTCGTGCTCCATCGGCCCGTTCTCCAGGCGCAGCTCCAGCAGGTGCTTGTACGCCTGGCCCACCGCCGGCCCGGGGCTGACGCCGAGGATCTCCATGATCTGGTTGCCGTCCAGGTCCGGGCGGATCGCGTCCAGCTCCTCCTGCTCCTGGAGCTGAGCGATCCGCTCCTCCAGCCCGTCGTATGCACGGGAGAGCGCCGAGGCCTTGCGCTTGTTGCGGGTCGTGCAGTCCGAGCGGGTCAGCTTGTGCAGGCGGTCCAGCAGAGGGCCGGCGTCCCGGACGTACCGGCGGACCGCGGAGTCCGTCCACTCGCCGGTGCCGTAACCGTGGAACCGCAGGTGCAGCTCGACCAGGCGCGAGACGTCCTTCACCAGCTCGTTGGAGTACTTGAGCGCGGTCATGCGCTTCTTCGTCATCTTCGCCCCGACCACTTCGTGGTGGTGGAACGAGACCCGCCCGTCCTTCTCGAAGCGGCGCGTGCGCGGCTTGCCGATGTCGTGCAGCAGCGCGGCCAGCCGGAGGGTGAGGTCGGGGCCCTCGGTCTCCAGGGCCATCGCCTGTTCCAGAACGATCAGCGTGTGGTCGTAGACGTCCTTGTGCCGGTGGTGCTCGTCCCGCTCCAGCCGCAGGGCCGGCAGCTCGGGAAGGACGTGCTCTGCCAGCCCGGTCTCCACCAGCAGGGACAGGCCCTTGCGGGGGTGGGGCGAGAGGATGAGCTTGTTCAGCTCGTCCCGGACCCGCTCGGCCGAGACGATGCCGATGCGCCCGGCCATGTCCGTCATGGCCTTCACGACCTCGGGCGCCACCTCGAAGTCGAGCTGTGCGGCGAACCGGGCGGCGCGCATCATCCGGAGCGGATCGTCCGAGAACGACTCCTCGGGGGTGCCCGGGGTGCGCAGGACTCGGGCCGCGAGGTCCTCGAGCCCGCCGTGCGGGTCGATGAACTCCTTCTCCGGCAGCGCGACGGCCATCGCGTTCACGGTGAAGTCGCGCCGGACGAGATCGTCGTCGATGGAGTCGCCGTACGACACCTCCGGCTTGCGCGAGGTGCGGTCGTACGCCTCCGACCGATACGTGGTCACCTCGATCTGCCAGATCCGGTCAGCGTCTCCCACGCCGGCGGCCTTCTGTGCCCCGACCGTGCCGAAGGCGATCCCGACGTCCCAGACCGCGTCCGCCCAGGGCTTCATGATCTTCAGTACGTCCTGCGGGCGGGCGTCGGTCGTGAAGTCCAGATCATTGCCGAGCCGGCCGAGCAACGCGTCCCGGACCGAGCCGCCGACCAGGGCGAGGGAGAACCCGGCCTCCCGGAAGCGGCGGGCGAGGTCGTCGGCGACAGGGGCGACCCGCAGCAGTTCACTCACCGCTCGGCGCTGCTCCTGGCTGGGGACACTGGGGTTGGCTTCGTTGGCGTTCGGCACAACAGAAAAGGGTACGTGGCTCGCGCGGAACCCCGCGCCCCCTTTGATCGCGCACCGAACACCCCTCATAGGCGCCCCTCCCTATATAGGCGCACATACGGGACCGCCGCGGCCGGCGGCGGATCTTGTGGCGTACGTCGCGGCACTTACCCTCAGCGCGCATCGTTACCATGCGTGGACGCACATTCCGACGACCACTGACGATGACGAGGGACGGGCGAGCGCGTGGCCGAGGCGGCAGACTTCCAGGGGACCAGTCCCTCACCTGCCCGCCGGTGGCTACGGCGCACCACGGCACTGGTCGCGGGCGCGCCGCTGCTGGCCGGCCTGGTCCAGCTGCCGGCCGCGGGCCCCGCGCACGCCGACGGGCAGCCCTCCGCGAAGGCCGACGGCGACGCGGGCTCCGTGGCCGTCGCCGTCGACTCGCTCACCCCCTCGGCACCCACCGACGGCGACACGGTGACCGTGTCCGGCACCGTGACCAACAACGGCAAGCAGACCGTCACCGACGCCCACGTGGGTCTGCGGCTGGGACCCGAGATCAACACCCGCTCGTCCGTCGACGCGATCGCCAAGGACGCCGACGACCTCCAGGGGTCCATTCCTCCGGAGATCGACGACAAGTACACGGAGAAGTTCTCCAAGCTCACCCCCGGCGTCGCCGAGCACTTCAACATCTCGGTACCGGTCGACGACCTGGAACTCGGCGACGACGGCGTCTACGAATTCGCCGTGTCCCTCTCCGGGGAGACCTCCGCCCAGCCCTGGGAGCGGGTCCTCGGCATCCAGCGCACCTTCCTGCCCTGGCAGCCCGACGAGGCCGGCACCAAAACGAAGACGACGGCGCTGTGGCCGCTCGTCTCCACCACGCACATGGCCGCCGAGACCGGGCCGAACGAGGAACAGACACCGGTCTTCCTCAACGACGACCTGGCCGAGGAGATCTCCCCCGGGGGGCGCCTCAACCAGATGGTGACGCTCGGCAAGGACCTCGACGTCACCTGGGTCGTCGATCCCGACCTGCTGGCGTCCGTCGACGCGATGACGGGAAACTACAGCGTCCGCGACGGAGACAAGACGGTCGCCGGCACCCACCAGGACGTGGCCAAGCAGTGGCTCGCCGACCTCCAGGACGCGGTGGCCGACGCGGAGGTCATCTCCCTCCCCTTCGCCGACCCCGACCTGGCCTCCCTGGCCCACAACGGCACCGACGTCACCGGCTCCCTCAGCCAGCTCAAGAGCGCCACGGACGTCATCCACAACACGGTCGACCCGATCCTGCACGTGAAGCCGAGCACCGACTTCGCCTGGCCCGTGGACGGCGCGGTCGACCGCTCCATCGTCAAGGTCGCCACCTCGGCGGGCGCCGACAAGGTGATCGCCCGCAGCGACAGCCTCCAGGAGACCAGCGGCCTGCCGTACACGCCCTCCGCGGCGCGCCCCGTCGGCGGCGGCACGACGGCAGTCGTCGCGGACTCCCGGCTGTCCAGGGCGTTCGAGGGCGACCTGACCGACGCCTCCGCGTCCACGCTCGCGGTCCAGCGGTTCCTCGCCCAGAGCCTGTCCCTGAACCTCCAGACCGGCAAGCAGCGCAGCATCGTCATCGCCCCGCAGCGGATGCCCTCCGGCAGCCAGGCCCGCGCGATGGCCGAGGCGCTGCGCGCGCTGCAGGACGGCACCTGGTCCGAGTCCCAGAAGCTGTCGGCGGCCGCCGCGGCCAAGCCCGACCCGGACGCCACCACGAAGGTCCCGAGTGCCTCCGCCTACCCCGCGTCCCTGCGCAGGCAGGAGCTGCCCCGGTCGGCGTTCGTGCAGATCGCGCGCACACAGGACGCGCTCGACAACTTCAAGGTCGTCCTGTCCGACCCGTCCCGGGTGGCGACCCCCTTCGGACGCGCGCTGAACCGGGAGATGTCCGCGTCCTGGCGCGGCCGGGCCGACGAGGCGAAGTCCTTCCGCACCAGGGTGAAGACATACCTCGACGGACTGACCGGCCGGGTCAGGCTGATCGACAAGTCGGAGACGAAGCTCTCCGGCCGCAGCGCCACGATCCCCGTGACGGTGCAGAACAACCTGGTGCAGGACGTCGGGCCCCTGGTCCTGCGGCTCACCTCCACCAACCCGACCCGTCTGGAGATCGACGGCGCCGACTACGAGGAGCAGCCGATCTCCGTCTCCGGCGGCCACAGCCAGTCGGTGAAGTTCACCACGTCGGCCAACGCCAACGGCCGGGCCACGGTGGTCGCCCAGCTCTACACGATGGACGGGCGCGCGTACGGCGACCCCGTCACCTTCGACGTGAAGGTCACCGAGATCACGGCCACCGTGATGCTCGTCATCGGCGGCGGCGTCCTGCTGCTCGTCCTGGCCGGCTTCCGCATGTACACCCAGCGCAAGAGGGCCGCGGCCCGCGACGCCGAGAAGGGCGAGGCGGGTGACGCGGAGGACGCCGAGGACACCGAGGACGGTCCGGAGAACCCGGAAGGCCCCGGCGAGCGTCTCAGCGAGGAGTCCGACGCACGCCCCCGGGCAGGCGACCCGGAGCAGCCGAGTGACCCGGCACCGGACACCGCAGCGGAAAACGCCGACCCGTCCGGCACGGGTGAGAGAGTGGACCGTTGAGGATGTCGTGGCCGTGGGCCCGGGACGATGAGGTGGGGTAACCATGAACGCGCCGTACGACGGTGACCGCGGTGGGACCGCGGACGGCTCGGGTCACCCCGAGGGTCCGCCGGCCGACCCCGGACAGACACCGCCGCAGCCGCACGCGGACATGTACCTCCAGGACGCCTACGACCAGGATCCCTACCGGGCGCACGACCTCGCCGCCCAGGACCCGGTCTCCGAGGCGCTCTACGACCGCGCCGCGCACCCGCCACCGCCGCCGGGCACGCACCCGCCCCAGCAGCCGCTGTACTCCCAGCCCCCCCAGTCGCCCTACGCCCCCGACCCGCGCGTCTGGGCCCAGACACCGGCTCCTGAACCGGAGGGCCCCACGCAGTACCTGCCGTACGGCGACGATCCGCGCACCACTCAGTTCGTCGGCGTCGACGACCTGGTCACCCAGGCGGGCGAGCAGCGCCACGAGCCGGACGCGTTCGCCCACCTGTTCCGCGACCAGCAGCAAGGCGGCGGCCACCCCTCCTACGACGACCACGCCTCCGTCCCCGCCCCCGCCTCGGCGCCGGGCCAGTACGGAGGCGGACCCGGGCAGCAGCCGGGCCAGTACGGCTACCCCCAGGGGCACGCTCAGTACGAGAACGCTCCGGCACCCGGGCCGTACGGCGCGCAACCGCCGGCGTACGGGCAGCAGCACGCGGCGCCCGCTCCGGGCCAGTACGCGGTGGCTCCCACCCCCGAAGCGGCCGAGGCCCCCCTCCAGGAGCCCGAGCCGGCACCCGAGCCCGCACCGGCCGCCGCGCCGAAGAAGGGCGGACGTGCGGGCGGCCTGCTGAAGTCGAGCGCCGTGATGGCGGCGGGCACGATGGTGTCGCGGCTGACCGGGTTCGTCCGGTCGGCGCTGATCGTCTCGGCACTGGGCGTCGGTCTGC
The DNA here is from genome assembly GCF_001905385.1 of Streptomyces sp. CB02414. Lineage (GTDB taxonomy): Bacteria > Actinomycetota > Actinomycetes > Streptomycetales > Streptomycetaceae > Streptomyces. The sequence continues at coordinate 195,968 of NZ_LIPF01000003.1, forward strand.
TGGGCGACACCTTCCAGGTCGCCTACCAGCTGCCGACCATGATCTACATCCTGACCGTCGGCGGCGGTCTGAACTCGGTCTTCGTACCGCAGCTCGTGCGGGCCATGAAGGAGGACGAGGACGGTGGCGAGGCCTACGCCAACCGCCTGCTGACCCTCGTCATGGTGGCGCTCGGCGTCCTCACCGTGATCACGGTCTTCGCCGCGCCTCTGCTGATCCGGCTCCTGTCCAACCCCGTGGCCAGTGACCCGGCCGCGAACGAGGTCGGGATCACCTTCGTCCGCTACTTCCTGCCCTCGATCTTCTTCATGGGCCTCCACGTGGTGATGGGGCAGATCCTCAACGCACGCGGCAGGTTCGGCGCGATGATGTGGACCCCGGTCCTGAACAACATCGTCATCATCGTGACCCTGGCGATGTTCATCTGGGTGTACGGCACCGCGGAGACCTCCGGGATGAAGGTCACGAGCATCCCGCCGGAGGGCGAGCGGCTGCTCGGCATCGGCGTCCTGCTGGGCCTCATCGTGCAGGCCCTGGCGATGATCCCCTACCTGCGGGAAACGGGCTTCCGGCTCCGGCCGCGCTTCGACTGGAAGGGCCACGGACTCGGCAAGGCGATCACCCTCGCCAAGTGGACGGTCCTGTTCGTCCTCGCCAACCAGGCGGGCGCCATGATCGTCATCCAGCTCTCCACGGCCGCCGGCAAGGCATCGCCCGTCGACGGCACCGGCTTCGCCGCCTACGCCAACGCCCAGCTGATCTGGGGCCTGCCGCAGGCCATCATCACCGTCTCCCTGATGGCGGCCCTGCTGCCCCGCATCTCCCGCTCGGCCTCCGAGGACGACGGCGGCGCGGTCCGGGACGACATCTCCCAGGGCCTGCGCACCACGGCCGTCGCGATCGTTCCCGTCTCCTTCGGTTTCGTCGCCCTCGGCATCCCGATGTGCACGCTCATGTTCGGCTCCTCGGGCACGAGCGAAGCCACCAACATGGGCTACATGCTGATGGCCTTCGGCCTCGGCCTCATCCCGTACTCCGTCCAGTACGTCGTACTGCGCGCCTTCTACGCCTACGAGGACACCCGGACGCCCTTCTACAACACCGTCATCGTGGCCGTGGTCAACGCCGCTGCCTCGGCGCTGTGTTTCCTCCTCCTGCCCTCGCGCTGGGCCGTCGTCGGCATGGCCGCCTCCTACGGGCTGGCCTACGTGATCGGTGTCGGCGTCGCCTGGCGCAGGCTGCGCAAGCGGCTCGGCGGGGATCTCGACGGCGCACGGGTGCTGCGGACGTACGCCCGGCTGTGCATCGCCTCCGTGCCGGCGGCCCTGCTCAGCGGCGCGGCCTGCTACGCGGTCAGCCGTGCGCTCGGCCAGGACGTCCTGGGATCGTTCGCCGCGCTGCTGGCCGGCGGTGTGCTGCTGTTCGGCGTCTTCTTCGTCGCCGCCCGCCGCATGCGCATCGAGGAAGTCAACTCGCTGGTCGGCATGGTGCGCGGACGCCTGGGACGCTGAGAGGCGGGGTAGGCGCACAACCATCGTTCACCGCCGTGTGTCGTGCATAGCGGCGGACTGTGGGCACAATTGGGTTCGGCGTCGGACCGCGCGCATCGGGAGCCGGTCGGCGCGCATCGAATGGGGAGGCAGAACGACGGTGGCGGAACGGAGCACAGCTGCCGTCGACGTGGCAGACAACAGCGGTGACGAGCCGCTGACCGCACAGGCGGACCAGTCCACGGCCGACGGGGTGGCCAACAACCGGGAGCGGGACACGGACAGCGACGAGGCACAGGGGAGCCCGAAGAGCGAGGAATCCGGCAAGGCCTCGCCTCCCGAACTGCACAGCGGGCACAAACTCGCCAGACGCTACCGCCTCGAGGAGTGCGTCACCCGTCTGGACGGCTTCAGCAGTTGGCGGGCCGTCGACGAGAAGCTCCGCCGCGCCGTCGGCGTGCACGTCCTCCCGGCGGACCACTCCCGCGCCCGCTCCGTGCTGGCCGCGGCACGCTCCTCCGCCCTGCTCGGCGACCCGCGCTTCGTCCAGGTCCTCGACGCCGTCGAGGACAACGACCTGGTCTACGTCGTGCACGAATGGCTCCCCGACGCCACCGAGATGACCGCGCTGCTCGCCTCCGGCCCGCTGGAGGTGTACGACGCCTACCAGATGGTCAGTCAGGTCGCCTCCGCGATGGCGGCGGCCCACCGTGAAGGCCTCGCCCATCTGCGTCTGAGCCCCAACGCCGTGCTGCGGACCTCGACGGGCCAGTGGCGGATCCGCGGTCTCGCCGTCAACGCCGCCCTGCGCGGCATCAGTTCCGAGACCCCCCAGCGCACCGACACGGAGGCCATCGGGGCCCTGCTGTACGCGGCGCTCACCCAGCGCTGGCCGTACGAGACCGACGCGCACGGGCTGGCAGGTCTGCCGAAGGACATCGGACTGATTCCGCCCGACCAGGTGCGCGCGGGCGTCCACCGCGGCCTGTCCGAGCTCACCATGAGGGCGCTCGTCAACGACGGCGCCACGGCCTCCCGCCACGAGTCCCCGTGCACCACGCCGGAGGAGCTGGTGAAGGCGATCGGCGAGATGCCCCGCATCCGCCCGCCGGAGCCCGCGTACACGGCCCCGCCCGAGTACCAGCGCACCGCCTACCAGCAGGGCGCCTACGGCCGTCCGGCACCACGTCCCGGCGCCACGCGGCCCGTGCCGACGCCGCCGCCACCGCTGCAGAGCCGTACCGGCAAGGCGCTGAAGTGGAGCGTCTCCGCCCTGCTGATCGCCGCGCTCGGCCTGGGCAGCTGGCAGCTCGCCGACGCGCTCATGGAGCGGGGCGGCAAGGCCGACGACCAGAACCAGACCCAGACGACGGACGGCGACGACAAGAACGAGAAGCAGTCCCGTCCGGCGAAGCCGATCGCGGTTCAGGGAGCTCAGGAGTTCGTCGTCAAGGGCGACGCGCAGCACCCGGGGGACGTCGGCAAGACCTACGACGGCGACAGCGCGACCCTCTGGCGGACCAACAGCTTCTACGAGGGGCCGGTCATCGGGCCGTTCAAGCCGGGCGTCGGCATCGTCTACGACCTCGGCTCGTCCAAGGACCTGTCGACGGCGGACGTCGGCCTCTTCTACGGCGGCGACCACACGACGGTGGAGCTGTACGCCGCGGACTCCTTGCAGCCCTCGTCGATCGACGCGATGCGGAAGATCGGCACGGTCACCACCAGCGGTACCGACGCCACGGTCAAGCTCACCAAGCCGGTGAAGACGCAGTACGTCCTCGTGTGGCTCACCGCTCTGCCCCATGCGCCGGGCGACAAGTACAGCGACCCCGGGTACAAGCAGGCCATCACCGACGTGACGTTCAAGGGCTGAGAGCCCGGCGGCTGAAGGGGAGGGGGTCCGATGGCAGACGGCACCGCCTATGGCGACGTCAGCGATCAGGATCTCCTCGCCCGCCATGTCGAGGGCGACCCCGACGCCTTCGGCGAGCTCGTCCGCCGTCACCGCGACCGTCTCTGGGCCGTGGCCCTGCGGACGCTGGGGGACCGAGAGGAGGCCGCCGACGCCGTTCAGGACGCCCTCGTCTCCGCCTACCGGGCCGCCCACACCTTCCGTGGTCAGGCGGCCGTCACGACCTGGCTGCACCGGATCACGGTGAACGCCTGCCTGGACCGCGCCCGCAAGGCCGCCTCCCGGAAGACCGCTCCGGTCGATGACACCGAGCGCCTGGAACAGCTCCTGGAACCGCACGAGTCGGCATCGGCCCCCGCCGAACGCAACGACCTGCATCGCCAGCTCCTGGAGGCCCTGGGCACCCTGCCGGCCGACCAGCGGGCGGCGCTCGTCCTGGTGGACATGCAGGGCTACCCCGTCGCGGAGGCCGCCCGGATCCTGGATGTGCCGACCGGGACGGTCAAGAGCAGATGCGCGCGAGGCAGAGCCAGACTCCTGCCGCTGCTGACCCACCTGCGTCCGGACGGCAGCGGCGAGGACGCGAAGCCCGGCCAGGACAGGAAGGCCGGCGATGAACGGAACCGGACTCGGGGGACATCCGTCCCACCGGCAGCGGGACCGCGCCGTGCGGGACCGTCGGACACAGGGCCGAGCGATTCAGCCGCAGTGAAGGGCGGAGGTGGACGAGCGTGACGTCGTCGACGACAGACATGACCGGGCACCCGGACGTCGCCGAGATCTCCGACCTCACCGAGGGCCTGCTCCCTCCGTCACGGACCACGGACGTCCGACGGCACCTGGAGACCTGTGGGCTCTGCACAGACGTCTACACATCGCTGGAGGAGATCCAGGGACTGCTCGGCACCCTGCCGGGGCCGGAGCGCATGCCGGACGACGTCGCCGCCCGTATCGACGCCGCCCTCACCGCCGAGACACCACTGAGCGCAACCGCCGCCGACGACGGCGTGCGTGTTTCACGTGAAACATCGGCATCCACCGACCGTCCTGCCGGGAACGCCCGCCCCTCTTCCACGGGCCCGGGGCGCAAGGAACGCCGACGAGGCGGACGGCGCAGGATCGTACTCGGTGCCGTGGCCGCCGCAGCCACCCTCGGACTCGGCTCTGTCGTCGTCTCCTCCCTCACCGGCGGTGACCCGGCCGACGACACCGCCCACGGACAGCAGACGGCGCTCGCGGACACCTTCTCCGAGGGGAAGCTCAAGGAACAGGTCGCCGGCCTCATCGCCGACGAGCAGAGCACCCGGAACGGGCCGCGTACGCCGCGCAGCTTCGGCATGGAATCCGAGACCGGCGCCGAGAACCATGTCTTCAAGCAGCCGTCGGTTCCCGAGTGCGTCCAGCGGGGCATCGGCCGGGACGACGCGGCACTCGCCACGAAGGAGGGCGTCTACAAGGGCAAGGAGGCACTCCTCGTGGTCCTGCCCGACGCCGCCAACGACAGCCGGGTCACCGCCTACATCGTCGAGTCGGCGTGTGTGGGCCAGCCCAGCGTCAGCAAGGCCAAGGTTCTGCTGAAGCACTCCTACGCGCGCTCCTGAAAACACGCTCCTGATAACACGCTCAGCCCTCGCCCGGCGCGGGTCTGCCGTGTGCCCGGACACAGCGGGAATGCGCGCCCCTTAGGATCCGTTGGGTGGGGTGAGGGCTCCGACAGAAGCTCCACCCGGCCCTGAAGACGCAGTCCAGAGACGAGGAATGAAGCCGTGAGCGACGTCCGAAACGTGATCATCATCGGCTCCGGGCCCGCCGGCTACACGGCGGCGCTCTACACCGCGCGCGCGTCGCTGAAGCCGCTGGTGTTCGAGGGCGCCGTCACCGCGGGCGGCGCGCTGATGAACACCACCGAGGTGGAGAACTTCCCGGGCTTCCAGGACGGCATCATGGGCCCCGAGCTCATGGACAACATGCGCGCCCAGGCGGAGCGCTTCGGCGCCGAGCTGATCCCGGACGACGTCGTCGCCGTCGACCTGACCGGCGAGGTCAAGACCGTCACCGACACCGCGGGCACGGTCCACCAGGCGAAGGCCGTCATCGTCACCACCGGTTCCCAGCACCGCAAGCTCGGTCTGCCGAACGAGGACGCCCTCTCCGGTCGTGGCGTCTCGTGGTGCGCGACCTGCGACGGCTTCTTCTTCAAGGACCAGGACATCGCCGTGATCGGCGGCGGTGACACCGCGATGGAGGAGGCCACGTTCCTCTCCCGCTTCGCCAAGTCCGTGACGATCGTCCACCGCCGTGACACCCTGCGCGCCTCGAAGGCGATGCAGGAGCGCGCCTTCGCCGACCCCAAGATCACGTTCGTCTGGGACAGCGAGGTCGCCGAGGTCCAGGGCGACCAGAAGCTCTCGGGTCTGAAGCTGCGCAACGTCAAGACCGGTGAGCTCTCGGACCTGCCGGTGACCGGCCTGTTCATCGCGATCGGCCACGACCCGCGCACCGAGCTCTTCAAGGGCCAGCTCGACCTGGACCCGGAGGGCTACCTCAAGGTCGAGTCCCCGTCGACCCGCACCAACCTCACCGGTGTCTTCGCCGCCGGTGACGTGGTCGACCACACCTACCGCCAGGCCATCACCGCCGCCGGTACCGGCTGCTCCGCCGCGCTCGACGCGGAGCGCTTCCTCGCCGCGCTCACCGACGAGGACAAGGCCGAGCCCGAGAAGACCGTTGTCTGACCCACCCGCCCCACGCACCAACCATTTTTGAGGAGCCCGCCGTGGCCGAAACTCTGAAGCACGTGACCGACGACTCCTTCGAGCAGGAGGTCCTCAAGAGCGACAAGCCCGTGCTGGTCGACTTCTGGGCCGCCTGGTGCGGCCCCTGCCGCCAGATCGCGCCGTCCCTCGAGGCGATCGCCGCCGAGTACGGCGACAAGATCGAGGTCGTCAAGCTGAACATCGACGAGAACCCGGGTACGGCCGCCAAGTACGGCGTCATGTCCATCCCGACCCTGAACGTCTACCAGGGTGGCGAGGTCGCCAAGACCATCGTCGGTGCCAAGCCGAAGGCCGCGATCGTTCGCGACCTCGAGGACTTCATCGCCGAGTGACGTTTCACGTGAAACACGAAGGGGCCGACCCGGACGGGTCGGCCCCTTCGCTCTGTTTCCGTGCCCGGAACGGTGACTCCGCTACAACGGCCGCAGCGCGGGTTCCTTCTGGACGGCACCCAGCAGGCGGTCCAGAGCCATCTCCACGTCTTCCTTCCAGGACAGCGTGGAACGCAGATCCAGGCGCAGTCGCGGATGGCTGGGATGTGGGCGCACCGTCTTGAAGCCAACGGCCAGCAGATGGTCGGCAGGCAGCACACAGGCCGGTTCCTTCCAGCGGGCGTCCCCGAACGCCTCGATCGCCTTGAAGCCCCGGCGCAACAGATCCTTGGCAACCGTCTGGACCATCACCCTGCCAAGCCCCTGGCCCTGGTAGCCGGGCATCACGAACGCGGTCATCAGCTGTACGGCGTCCGACGAGACGGGGCTGGTGGGGAATGCCGTCGATCGCGGCACATAGGCGGGCGGCGCATAGAGCACGAAGCCCACCGGCACGTCGTCGACATAGACCACCCGTCCGCACGACCCCCAGTCCAGCAGGACGGCCGAGATCCAGGATTCCTTCTCCAGAGCAGGCGTGCCCGCCCTTACTGCGGCTTCGCCGCTGACGGGGTCCAGCTCCCAGAAGACGCACGTGCGACAGCGCTGGGGAAGGTCCTGAAGGTTGTCCAGCGTGAGCGGTACGAGCCGGCGCCCCATGAAGGCTGTTCCTCGCTTCCTTCGCCCGCCGCGTCCCGGGCGGCTGTCAGAGCGCTCCGCTCCCTGAGCAGGCTGCCGACGAAGCCACCGACCGCGCCCAGCCCCAAGCCCGCGCTCACCAGTCCGGTACGGCTCATCGTTCGCATGGCCCCTGCCTTCCTCTCAGAAGTGCTGCCAGGTGCTTGCGCCATCCCGATCGCATCGTATCCACGAAGCGCTGCCCTCGGCACCGGCGAAAAGCAAAGGGCGGGTCGTGTTCCGGTACGCACCGGACACGGCCCGCCCTGTTGGCAGAGGAACGCTGTGCAGCGATTCCCTCCCGAGCGCCTCAGGAGTCGAGCTCTTCGGCCTCACTGTCCGAAAGGCTCTTCTGCAGCACGGGCCCCTCGCCGGGAGCAAGGCTTCCGAGGATGCGCTCAAGGTCATCCATGGAGGCGAATTCCACGGTGATCTTGCCCTTCTTCTGCCCCAGGTCGACCTTCACCCGCGTTTCGAAGCGATCCGAGAGCCGCGTCGCCAGATCGGACAGCGCCGGGGAGACCAGAGAGCCGGCCCGAGGCCCCTTCGCCCGCTGGGGCTTCTGTGGCCGGGAGTCCATGAGGGACACGATCTCCTCCACCGCCCGGACCGAGAGCCCCTCGGCGACGATCCGGTGGGCCAGCCGCTCCTGCTCCTCCGAATCCTCGACGGAGAGGAGGGCACGCGCATGACCGGCGGAGAGCACCCCGGCGGCCACCCGGTTCTGGACCTTCGGGGAGAGCTTCAGCAGACGCAGTGTGTTCGAGACCTGCGGCCGGGAACGGCCGATGCGGTCGGCCAGCTGGTCATGCGTGCAGTTGAAGTCCTTGAGCAGCTGGTCGTAGGCGGCGGCCTCTTCGAGCGGGTTCAGCTGGGCCCGGTGCAGATTCTCCAGCAGCGCGTCCAGGAGGAGCTTCTCGTCCTCTGTGGCACGCACGATCGCCGGGATCGCCTCCAGGCCGGCCTCGCGACAGGCCCGCCAGCGACGCTCACCCATGATCAGCTCGTAGCGCGCCGGTCCCACCTGGCGCACGACGACCGGCTGGAGAAGGCCCACCTCCTTGATGGAGGTGACCAGCTCCGCCAACGCGTCACTGTCGAAGACCACACGCGGCTGCTGCGGGTTCGGGGTGATGGCGTCGAGGGGAATCTCCGCGAAGTGCGCACCCATCGGAGGCCGGAGAGACTCCGGGCCGCCCGAAGCCACCGACTCCTCTGTTTCACGTGGAACAGGCGGCAGCGTGGTCACCTTGGCCGCGGCCACACCACGGTCGTTGGGCAGCAGGGGCATCGCCGCCGGAGACGCGGGAGCCGCATTCCCCAGTGCCGCTGAAGCCACCGACTTCTCCGTCGGAGCATTGGGGATCAGTGCGCCCAGACCACGGCCCAGCCCCCTCCGTCGCTCACTCACTGGATCCCCTCCACCATGTTCGGGTCATTCTGTGCTCCGATGTGGGCGTGCGTCCCGTCGTAGCTGACGCCCACACCCTTGAGCGCGATCTCTCGCGCCGCCTCCAGATAGGAGAGGGCTCCGCTCGATCCTGGATCGTAGGTCAAGACCGTCTGTCCGTAGCTGGGGGCCTCGGAGATACGGACCGAGCGGGGAATGCTCGTCCGCAGTACCTCGTCGCCGAAGTGGCTGCGCACCTCGTCGGCGACCTGGGACGCGAGCCGCGTCCGGCCGTCGTACATGGTGAGCAGGATGGTCGACACATGCAGCGTGGGGTTGAGGTGGCCCCGCACCAGGTCGACGTTGCGCAGCAGCTGCCCCAGTCCTTCCAGCGCGTAGTACTCGCATTGGATCGGGATCAGCACCTCCTGGCCGGCGACCAGCGCGTTGACCGTCAGTAGGCCGAGGGAGGGCGGGCAGTCGATGAGGATGTAGTCCAGCGGCTGCTCGTACGCCTGGATCGCCCGCTGAAGCCGGCTCTCTCGTGCCACCAGGGACACCAGCTCGATCTCCGCACCGGCGAGATCGATCGTGGCGGGTGCGCAGAAGAGACCTTCGACGTCCGGGACCGGCTGGACCACCTCCGAGAGCGGCCTGCTCTCGACCAAGACGTCATAGATGGACGGAACCTCGGCGTGGTGATCGATCCCCAGAGCGGTGGAGGCATTGCCCTGCGGATCGAGGTCGACGACCAGGACCCGCGCCCCGTGCAGCGCGAGCGACGCGGCAAGGTTAACGGTTGTCGTCGTCTTGCCCACACCGCCCTTCTGGTTGGCGACCACCATGACCCTGGTCTGCTCGGGCCGCGGCAGCCCCTCACCGGCGCGGCCCAGAGCCTCCACCGCCAGTTGGGCAGCACGACCGATCGGAGTGTCGTCCATCGGCGGCGGTGTTTCACGTGAAACATCCGCCCCCATCGACTCGGTACGGGGACCGGGGACCGGATCGGTCATCGGTCCCGCGATATTGGCGTCGGACCGCAAGGATTCACTCTCCTCGACTTCAGGCTCGCAATGAACAGAGCCTCCCATGTCTGCGGGGTCATGAACCAGTGAGGCCTGTTGTTCTGTGGAGAAATCCACCTCTGTGGACAACTCCGTACCCTCTCCGAGCGACCCGAGAGGCTTTCGGTCGCGGGGGTCGGCCGCAGCGCGGCCCCGACTGATGATGCCGTGCAGCAGTGAGCGACGTTTCACGTGAAACACGATGCAGCGCCGCCGAAGCCGATCAGCCGCGACACTCCGGCACGCCCACGGAGGGCAGCTTGTGTGGAGTACCGCTATCCGCGACGCCGCCGCGCACGGCCGGTCCGCGCCGCCTTGGCCCGCTTGGCGGCGAAACGCACTCCACCAGGGCTCTCACCGACCTCGACCCGCACCACGGTGGACAGGGGATCCACGACTCCCTCACCCACATGCAGGATGGAGGTCTCCACCGCCCCCAGCTTGCTGAGCGCCGTGGCCGCGGCCTTCAGCTCCTCCTCAGCCGTATCGCCCTTGAGCGCGAGCATCTCGCCGTACGGGCGCAGCAGCGGAACCCCCCAGGTGGCCAAACGGTCCAGCGGAGCAACGGCGCGGGCCGTCACCACATGCACCGGCGGCAACTTCCCCATGACCTCCTCGGCCCGGCCACGCACCACGGTCACATGGTCCAGGCCCAGAAGCTCCACGACTTCGGTCAGGAAGTTGGTGCGCCGCAGCAGAGGCTCCAGGAGGGTGATCTTCAGATCCTCCCGGACGAGCGCCAGCGGGATCCCGGGCAGGCCGGCACCCGAACCGACATCGCACACCGTCACGCCCTCGGGCACGACCTCCGAGAGCACCGCGCAGTTCAGCAGATGCCGCTCCCACAGACGGGGAACTTCACGCGGACCGATCAGACCACGCTTCACCCCCGCCTCGGCGAGCAGCTCGGCGTAGCGGACCGCGTCCGCGTACCGAGCACCGAACACGTCGCGTGCCTGCTCGGGAACAGGGGGAAGCTCCGCTGCCTCCGTCACGAGGGGACCGTCCTTCCGTACGGCACCGGCGCACCAGACGCCGCTGCCAGAACCACCAGAACTATCAGGCTGACAAAATTCGGCCCCGTCTGCGCAACAGACGGGGCCGGAGAACGTGGGGACCGATCAGGCGGGAAGCACGACGACGAAGCGCTCCGGCTCCTCGCCCTCGGACTCGCTGCGCAGTCCCGCGGCCTTGACCGCGTCGTGCACGACCTTGCGCTCGAACGGCGTCATCGGCTTCATCCGCACCGGCCCGCCGCTGCTCTTGGCCTCGGCCGCCGCCTTGGCACCCAGCTCGGACAGCTCGGCCCGCTTGTTGGCCCGGTAGCCCGCGATGTCGAGCATCAGCCGGCTGCGGTCGCCGGTCTCCCGGTGCACGGCCAGGCGCGTGAGCTCCTGGAGAGCCTCCAGCACCTCGCCGTCCCGGCCGACCAGCTTCTGCAGGTCCCGGCTGTTGCTGTCGCTGATGATCGAGACGGAGGCACGGTCGGCCTCGACGTCCATGTCGATGTCGCCGTCGAGGTCGGCGATGTCGAGCAGACCCTCCAGGTAGTCCGCGGCGATCTCGCCCTCGTTCTCGAGACGAGTCAGGGTGTCTGCGCCCTCGGCAGCGGCGGAGGTGGTGCCTTCCGTCACGGGATGGACTCCTTCTTACTTCTTCGACGGGGACTTGGGCCGCTGCGGGCCCTTGCGCTGCCCGGACTGGGCCTTGCTGCGGCCACCGCCGCCGGGCTTCTGTGCGGGCTTCTTGGCGGTGCCGGCGGACTTGCCGCCCTGCTGGCCGTCCTCCGGCTCGCCGGACTTGCTGAGGGAGGTCTTGGCCTCCGGCTCACCGGCGGGCTCACCGGCCTGCTTGGCGGACTGGCGCTGCGCCTTGCTCTGTCGCTTGGGCTGCTGCCGCTTGGGCGCCGCGGTGGTGCCGGACGCGCCGTCCGCGCTCTGGGCGGCGGCGGGTGCCTCGCCCTTCACCACGGTGCCGTCGGCCTGGGCCGCGAGGCCCGCCTTGTTCAGACCGTTGACGAACTTGCGCTCGAACTCGTTGCGGTCCCGGCCCTTGGCGACGATGGCCTTGACGACGGACCGCTGACCACGACCGCGCGTCTTGCCGGTCTCGGTGACGTGCTTGAGCAGGCGCTCCAGGTAGGCGGCCTGGGCCTTGGACCCCGGGGTCGGGTTGTTGCGGATGACGTACATCTGCTGACCCATGGTCCACACGTTCGTGGTCAGCCAGTAGACGAGGACGCCGACGGGGAAGTTGATGCCGAAGACGGCGAACATGATCGGGAAGACGTACATCAGCATCTTCTGCTGCTGCATGAACGGCGTCTTCACCGTGGTGTCGACGTTCTTGGTCATCAGCTGGCGCTGAGTGAAGAACTGCGACGCCGACATCAGCACGATCATGATCGCGGTGACGACCCGGACATCCGTCAGCGAGGACCCGAGGGCCTCCACCTTGGACGCGTCGTCGGTGAACTTGGCGGCCAGCGGCGCGCCGAAGATGTGGGCCTTCTGAGCGCTGGCCAGCAAGCGCTCGTTGATCACGCCGATGGTGTCGTTCGACGCGATCGAGTTGAGCACGTGGTACAGGGCGAAGAAGAACGGAGACTGCGCCAGGATGGGAAGGCACGAGGAGAGCGGGTTGGTGCCCGTCTCCTTGTACAGCTTCATCATCTCTTCGGACTGGCGCTGCTTGTCGTTCTTGTAGCGCTCCTGGATCTTCTTCATCTCCGGCTGGAGCGTCTGCATCCCGCGCGTCGCCTTGATCTGCTTCACGAAGAGCGGGATCAGGCAGATGCGGATGAGGATCACCAGGGACACGATGGACAGGCCCCAGGCCCATCCGGTGTCAGGGCCGAAGATGGCGCCGTACACCGTGTGGAACTGGACGATGACCCAGGAGACAGGTGTCGTGATGAAACTGAAGAGGCTGGCAATCGTGTCCACTAATCATGCTCCTTGGGCATGGGACGGGGTCTCTGCGGCCGGACTCGAAGGACTGGACGGACTCGTCGGAGAAGTCTGTCCCTCGTTGGCCGGTTCGGCGGCGGAGGTCCCGCCCTTGCGTGCACGCCAGGCGTCACGCAGCATTTCGTGCCACCGCGGGCGTTTGCGCGGCGGAACATGGTCCACTCCACCCAGCGACCACGGATTGCACCGAAGGATGCGCCAGGCAGTGAGCACCGTGCCTTTGAGAGCACCGTGTCGGTCGATGGCCGTGTAGCCGTAGTGGGAACACGACGGGTAGTACTTGCACACCGGCCCCAGCAGAGGACTGATCGTCCACTGGTACAGCTTGATCAGAGCCAGCAGCGGGTACTTCATCGCGCGCCCCCTCCCAGTAGCCGCTTCAGGGCGGCGTCCAGGTCTCGGGCCAGCTGTGCATGGTCGGCGTCGCCCGCACCGGGCAGCGCTCGTACCACTACCAGGCTACCGGGGGGAAACAGGTCGATCCGGTCGCGCATCAGATGGCGAAGCCTGCGCTTCACCTTGTTGCGCACCACCGCACCACCCACGGCTTTGCTCACGACGAAACCCGCACGTGTCGGGGGAGCGCTCTCCCCAGGCGCGTGCGGGTCCGTGGCACCGCTTCGAAGGTGGACGACCAGGGCCGGGCGTCCGGCCCGGCGGCCTCGTCGTACCGCGGTCGCGAAGCCCTCGCGCCGCCTCAGCCGGTACTCGGTGGGCAGCACGACGTCATGACCTGACCGGATCAGGCGGACAGACGGGCGCGACCCTTGCTGCGGCGGGTCGCGAGAATCGCGCGGCCGGCACGGGTGCGCATACGCAGCCGGAAGCCGTGGGTCTTGGCGCGACGACGGTTGTTCGGCTGGAAGGTGCGCTTGCTCACTCGGGGGCTCCAGAAAGAATCGGGGTTGGCGGGGTGCCGTCCTGGCTGTCACCGTGCGCCCACGAGTAGCTCGCGTTACGCCCGAGTGCACCGCTTTTCGATCACCTTGGACGTGACCTGTGCCCATCGGAGGCAGGCGGCAGCAGCCATCGACAACTCGACCTGGTTACGGTACGTGGGACTGCGCCATTCGGTCAAACCAGCGGTGACCGGGAGACACTTGTCCACAGGCTGGGGACAACAACTTGAACCCTACCGGCCACGCTGACTACCGTGACTGGACTCCGATTCGTTCCCTTATCCCTGCCCCACCCGAGTTTCATCCCGACCCGTCCCCGAATCACACCTTCGAGGGACTCGTGAGAGAGCGTGCCCTGTGGCTGACGTACCTGCCGATCTTGCCGCAGTGTGGCCACGCGTACTGGAGCAACTCCTCGGGGACAGCCGCGGGCAGGGTGTCGAGTCCAAGGACGAGCACTGGATCCGGCGCTGCCAGCCCCTCGCGCTGGTCGCCGACACCGCCCTGCTCGCCGTACCGAACGAATTTGCGAAGGGCGTACTGGAGGGCCGCCTCGCCCCGGTCGTCAGCGAGACACTGAGCCGCGAATGCGGCCGCCCCATCCGCATCGCGATCACCGTCGACGACACCGCCGGCGAACCCGCGCCCGCCACGCCCACCCCCGCTCCTCAATCACCCCCCGCCCGCCCCCAGCCCCGCTACGAGGAGCCCGAGCTCCCCGCACCCGGCCACGGCCAGGGCGGCCGCGACGACTACGAGGGATACGGACGCCACCGCGGCGACCAGCTGCCCACCGCCCGCCCCGCCTACCCGCAGGAGTACCAGCGCCCCGAGCCCGGCTCCTGGCCCCGCCCCACGCAGCAGGACGACTACGGCTGGCAGCAGCAGCGCCTGGGCTTCCCGGAGCGCGACCCGTACGCATCGCCACCCCAGGACGGCTACGACCAGGAGCCGTACCCACAGGACACGTACGGACAGAACTACCGTCCGCAGCCCCCGGAGCGCCCGTCGTACGACACGCAGCACGGCGACTACAAGCGCGGCGACTACAAACGGGACGACTACGACCGCGGCGGCGAGTACGAGCCGCGTGACTACGAACAGTCCCGCGGCGACCACGGCCAGCCGCGGCCCGACTACGAGCAGCAGCGCGCCGACTACGACCAGCAACGGCCGGACTACGAGCAGCAGCGCGGCGATTACGACCAGCGCGGCCCCCGCCGTGACCTCCCCGAGCCGCCGTCCGGCTCCGGCCCCCCCTCCGGACACGTGCACCGCGGCGGCCCCGTCGGCCCCGGACCCGCCACCGGCGCCCCCGGCCCCCTGGCAGCACAGCCGGCGCCGGCGACCGGACCCGGCGAGCCGACCGCACGCCTGAACCCGAAGTACCTCTTCGACACCTTCGTCATCGGAGCCTCCAACCGCTTCGCCCACGCCGCGGCCGTCGCCGTCGCCGAAGCACCCGCGAAGGCCTACAACCCGCTCTTCATCTACGGCGAGTCGGGACTGGGCAAGACTCACCTCCTGCACGCGATCGGGCACTACGCCCGCAGCCTCTACCCCGGCACGCGCGTGCGGTACGTGAGCTCCGAGGAGTTCACCAACGAGTTCATCAACTCCATCCGCGACGGCAAGGGCGACAGCTTCCGCAAGCGCTACCGCGAGATGGACATCCTGCTCGTCGACGACATCCAGTTCCTCGCGGACAAGGAGTCGACGCAGGAGGAGTTCTTCCACACCTTCAACACCCTCCACAACGCCAACAAGCAGATCGTGCTCTCCAGCGACCGGCCGCCCAAGCAACTGGTCACCCTGGAGGACCGGCTGCGGAACCGTTTCGAGTGGGGACTGATCACCGACGTCCAGCCGCCCGAGCTGGAGACGCGCATCGCGATCCTGCGCAAGAAGGCGGTGCAGGAGCAGCTCAACGCCCCGCCCGAGGTCCTGGAGTTCATCGCCTCCCGGATCTCGCGCAACATCCGCGAACTGGAGGGCGCGCTGATCCGGGTGACGGCGTTCGCGTCGCTCAACCGGCAGCCGGTCGACCTGGGCCTCACCGAGATCGTCCTCAAGGACCTGATCCCCGGCGGGGAGGACTCGACGCCGGAGATCACCTCGACGGCCATCATGAGCGAGACCGCCGACTACTTCGGCCTCACGGTGGAGGATCTGTGCGGCAGTTCACGCGGCCGCCAGCTGGTGACGGCGCGGCAGATCGCCATGTACCTGTGCCGTGAGCTGACGGACCTGTCCCTGCCGAAGATCGGCGCACTGTTCGGCGGCCGGGACCACACCACGGTGATGCACGCCGACCGCAAGATCCGCAATCTGATGGCCGAGCGGCGCTCCATCTACAACCAGGTGACCGAGCTGACCAACCGCATCAAGAACGGCTGAGCGCGGCCGGCACCGGCTCCTCGAAGGCGCCCTGGACACCCCCGGGGCGCCTTTTCCGTGCCCGCGGTTATCCGTGCCCGCGGACGCCTGTCACGGCGCCACCGACGGGTCCTCGCCGGGGCACCGGGGCCCTCGCCGGGGCACTGGCGGGCCCTCTCGCGGTCACCGACTGGTCCTCGCCCGGTCGCTGCGGCGACTCAGCCCGGTCACCGCGGCGACTCCGCTGTTCGATTACCTGCCGGGTTACGGCCGCTCTCCACAGATTCGGTCACTTTTTTCCGTCCACACCTTGGGGACTGGGAAGTTGTCCCGATCCTGTCCACAGGCCAGGCTGTTGAGGAACCATCAGGCCAGGTCAGCCGCCTGTGGATTCGTGGACGAACGATCTCCACAGCTTGTGGACAACGAGCCGGTCCACAAGCTGTGCATCGAGTTGTCCACGCACAACCCACAGGCAGCGGCCGGTTGTCCCCAGCGATCACCGGCTTCTCCACATGTCTGTCCACTGTTCGGCAACGCAACGCGCCCTCTCACCGCGTCGAGTGAAAGGCGTCACACAGAGGTGCCGAGGTGGGCTGTGGGAAACATCCGGAAACCTGGGGACGGCTCTGGGGAGAAGTCGGCCCTCCCTGTGCACGGAGTGTGCAGAACTTTCTGTTCTCCACAGATACGCCCGGTTGTCCACCGGCTCCGCCCACAGGCCCCGTGGACAAAATCCCTGCCCTGACCTGGGAAAACGAGGTTATCCACGGTATCCACAGGCCCTACTACTACTCCCGACTACAGAGAGAGCGGAATTCGTTTCGAAGCGGGGCCTGTGCACAACTCGCCCTCTCGAGCCCGACCGCCCCTCGTCACGACTTGACCCCGAAGGGCACCTACTGTCAGTGGGGTGCGTCAGACTGTTCTCCGGTGTCCTGCCCCGAACGGGGAGCGACGACACCGAGTCAGACGACGAAGCCAGGCAGGGCGAGAAGCGCCGGCAACAGCAGGAGGCGGCAACAGTGAAGATCCGGGTGGAACGCGACGTACTCGCGGAGGCAGTCGCCTGGGCGGCTCGCAGTCTCCCGGCCCGTCCGCCGGCGCCGGTCCTCGCGGGCCTGCTGCTGAAGGCCGAGGAGGGACAGCTGAGCCTGTCCAGCTTCGACTACGAGGTCTCGGCGCGGGTGTCCGTGGAGGCCGAGATCGAGGAGGAGGGCACGGTCCTCGTCTCCGGCCGCCTGCTCGCCGACATCTCCCGGGCCCTCCCCAACCGGCCGGTGGAGATTTCCACAGACGGTGTACGGGCGACGGTGGTCTGCGGCTCCTCGCGGTTCACCCTCCACACCCTGCCGGTGGAGGAGTACCCGGCGCTGCCGCAGATGCCGGAGGCCACCGGCACGGTCCCCGGCGAGGTCTTCGCCTCGGCCGTGCAGCAGGTGGCGATCGCCGCGGGCCGCGACGACACGCTGCCGGTGCTCACCGGTGTGCGCATCGAGATCGAGGGCGACTCGGTGACGCTGGCCTCCACCGACCGCTACCGCTTCGCGGTCCGCGAGTTCCTGTGGAAGCCGGAGAACCCGGAGGTCTCCGCGGTCGCCCTGGTGCCCGCCAAGACGCTCCAGGACACCGCCAAGGCGCTGACCAGCGGCGACCAGGTGATCCTGGCGCTGTCCGGCTCGGGCGCGGGCGAGGGCCTGATCGGCTTCGAGGGCGCGGGCCGCCGCACGACGACGCGTCTGCTGGAGGGCGACCTCCCGAAGTACAAGACGCTCTTCCCGACGGAGTTCAACAGCGTCGCCGTGATCGAGACCGCCCCCTTCGTGGAGGCCGTCAAGCGCGTGGCCCTGGTCGCCGAGCGCAACACCCCGGTGCGGCTCAGCTTCGAGCAGGGCGTGCTCATCCTGGAGGCCGGCTCCAGCGACGACGCACAGGCTGTGGAAAGGGTTGACGCGCAGCTGGAGGGCGACGACATCTCGATCGCCTTCAACCCCACGTTCCTGCTGGACGGCCTGAGCGCCATCGACTCCCCGGTGGCCCAGCTCTCCTTCACGACGTCCACGAAGCCGGCGCTGCTCAGCGGCAAGCCGGCCCTGGACGCCGAGGCGGACGAGGCCTACAAGTACCTGATCATGCCGGTGCGGTTGAGCGGCTGAGGACCCACGCCGGGTTGTCCACAGGCTGAGGACGGGCTCGGGACGAATCCGCAGGTGAGGGCGTACGTATGAGCGCGTACGCCCACAGCTGTGCACGGACGTCCGGGTTTAGGCTCGGGGCGGGTACGAAAGTGCCGCGGCACGCATCCGGCCGGCCCGGACGTGCCGTCCCGCCACCTCGCACACCTAAGGAACGCAACTGATGGAGCTCGGTCTCGTCGGCCTCGGCAAGATGGGCGGCAACATGCGCGAGCGGATCCGCCGCGCGGGCCACACCGTCGTCGGATACGACCGCAATCCCGACCTCGCCGACGTCCACAGCCTGGAAGAGCTCGTGGGCAAGCTCGAGGGCCCGCGCGTGGTCTGGGTGATGGTCCCGGCCGGTGAGGCCACCCAGGCCACGGTCGACCGGCTCGGCGAGCTGCTGGAGCCCGGTGACGTCGTCGTGGACGGCGGCAACTCCCGCTGGACGGACGACGAGAAGCACGCCGAGGAGCTGGCCGCCAAGGGCATAGGTTTCGTCGACTGCGGTGTCTCCGGCGGTGTGTGGGGCCTGGAGAACGGCTACGCGCTGATGTACGGCGGCGACGCGGAGAACGTGGCCAGGGTGCAGCCGGTCTTCGACGCCCTCAAGCCGGAGGGCGACTTCGGCGCCGTGCACGCCGGCAAGGTCGGCGCGGGCCACTTCGCGAAGATGGTCCACAACGGCATCGAGTACGCGATGATGCAGGCCTACGCCGAGGGCTGGGAGCTGCTGGAGAAGGTCGACTCCGTGGACAACGTCCGCGAGGTCTTCCGGTCCTGGCAGGAGGGCACGGTGATCCGGTCCTGGCTGCTGGACCTGGCGGTCAACGCCCTCGACGACGACGAGCACCTGGACGGTCTGCGCGGTTTCGCACAGGACTCCGGTGAGGGACGCTGGACCGTGGAGGCCGCGATCGACAACGCGGTGCCGCTGCCGGCGATCACCGCGTCGCTGTTCGCGCGGTTCGCGTCCCGGCAGGACGACTCGCCGCAGATGAAGATGATCGCCGCGCTGCGCAACCAGTTCGGCGGGCACGCGGTCGAGAAGAAGTAGCGAAAGGCTGGGAGGTCGGCGCACGACCATGCACGTCACGCATCTGTCGCTGGCCGACTTCCGTTCGTACGCCCGGGTCGAGGTCCCGCTGGACCCGGGCGTCACGGCCTTCGTCGGCCCGAACGGGCAGGGGAAGACCAATCTCGTCGAGGCGGTCGGCTATCTCGCCACCCTCGGCAGCCATCGGGTCTCCTCCGACGCACCCCTGGTCCGCATGGGCGCCGAGCGTGCCGTGGTCCGCGCTCAGGTACGGCAGGGCGAGCGGCAGCAGCTGATCGAGCTGGAGCTGAACCCGGGCAGGGCCAACCGGGCCCGCATCAACCGGTCCTCGCAGGTCAGACCCCGTGACGTGCTCGGCATCGTCCGTACCGTGCTGTTCGCGCCCGAGGACCTCGCCCTGGTCAAGGGCGACCCAGGGGAGCGGCGCCGCTTCCTGGACGAGCTGATCACCGCCCGTTCCCCGCGGATGGCGGGGGTGCGTTCCGACTACGACCGGGTGCTCAAGCAGCGCAACACGCTGCTGAAGTCGGCCGCGCTGGCGCGTCGGCACGGCGGGCGCACGATGGACCTGTCCACGCTGGACGTCTGGGACCAGCACCTCGCGCGCGCGGGCGCCGAGCTGCTGGCGCAGCGCCTGGACCTGATCGCCGCGGTGCAGCCGCTGGCCGACAAGGCGTACGAGCAGCTGGCGCCGGGCGGCGGTCCCGTCGCGCTGGAGTACAAGCCGTCGGCGCCCGGTGAGGCGCACACGCGTGAGGATCTGTACGAGCAGCTGATGGGCGCGCTCGCCGAGGCCCGCAAGCAGGAGATCGAGCGGGGCGTCACTCTGGTGGGGCCGCACCGGGACGATGTGCTGCTGAAGCTCGGGTCGCTGCCCGCCAAGGGATACGCCTCCCACGGGGAGTCCTGGTCGTACGCGCTGGCGTTGCGTCTCGCGTCGTTCGATCTGCTGCGGGCGGAGGGCAACGAGCCCGTTCTGGTCCTGGACGACGTGTTCGCCGAGTTGGACGCGCGGCGCCGTGAGCGGCTGGCGGAGCTGGTGGCGCCCGGCGAGCAGGTGCTGGTGACGGCCGCGGTCGACGACGACGTGCCGGGTGTGCTTGCGGGCGCACGGTTCTCGGTCGCGGAGGGGACGGTGGAGCGCGTATGAGCTTGGACGGACCGGCCCCCGGAAAGACTTCCGGCTCGGACGGACCGGCCCCCGGAAAGACCTCCGGCGCGGGCGGCGAAGGGCCCGAGCCGTCGGGTGTCGATCTCGCCCGCGTCGCGCTGAGGGCGGCGCGCGAGGCGGCACGCGCGCGTGGGGATGCCGCGCTTCAGAAGAAGCAGGCGCGGCGCGGTGGGCTGCGCTCCGGTGCGCGCGCCGACGGGCGTGATCCCATGGCGCTCGGGTCGGCGATCAACCGCCTGATCACCGAGCGCGGCTGGGAGACGCCGGCCGCGGTGGGCGGTGTGATGGGGCGGTGGCCGCAGATCGTCGGTGAGGACGTGGCGAAGCACTGTGTGCCGGAGCGGTACGACGAGGACGAGCGGGTGCTGGTGGTCCGCTGCGACTCGACGGCCTGGGCGACGAACCTGCGGTTGCTGGCGCCGACGCTGGTGGCCCGTCTCAACGAGGATCTCGGGCACGGGTCGGTGCGGATGATCAAGGTGCTCGGTCCCGGGGGTCCCGCGGGCGCCGGCCGTCGGTACGGTCCGTTGCGCGCGCCCGGCAGCCGGGGGCCCGGGGACACCTACGGGTGACCCTGGCCAAGGCCTGGGGAGGGCTCTGACAGCCCGTCAGCAGCAGGTGATGTACCTCACATAATTGGGCGTCAACGGTCGGTGTGGACCTTCGGCGTCCGCTTCGTCGTACCGCCGCACACGGTCGCGCATCACGATCTGACTCCCAAGTAGCCAAGGGTTGACGTCCGGAAGCGCTGAGTGCCGCCGTGAGCCTCTTGAGGCCCCCTTCCGCATATCGGGAGTCGGACGAGCCCGGTTCAGGGCGGCACATGCGGACTCAGGTACCGGCAAACCCCCATCAGTGTCAGTGCTACCGGTAGAATGGAAGACAATCCCGCCCCGATCGTGGGGACCGTCCGGGACTAGCTGAGCAACGCTGATCAAGGCTTACCAACGCAACATGCCGCAGCCGCTCCGGCAACCTGCCGACGAGCCCGGCTCGTGCTGTGCCAGAAAGGGCGCTTCGTGGCCGATTCCGGCAACCCCAACGAGAACAACCCGTCCACCGACACCGGCGTGAACGACGTGGTGCACGCGTCGGGCGACGAGGCAGCCGCCTCGTACGACGCCAGTGCCATCACCGTGCTCGAGGGTCTGGACGCGGTCCGCAAGCGACCCGGTATGTACATCGGCTCGACCGGTGAACGCGGCCTGCACCACCTGGTGCAGGAGGTCGTGGACAACTCCGTCGACGAGGCGCTGGCCGGTCACGCGGACACGATCGACGTCACGATCCTCGCCGACGGTGGTGTCCGGGTCGTCGACAACGGCCGCGGCATCCCGGTGGGCATCGTCCCCTCCGAGGGGAAGCCGGCCGTCGAGGTCGTGCTGACCGTGCTGCACGCGGGCGGCAAGTTCGGCGGCGGCGGCTACGCGGTCTCCGGTGGTCTGCACGGCGTGGGTGTCTCCGTCGTCAACGCCCTGTCCACGCGGGTCGCGGTGGAGGTCAAGACCGACGGCTACCGCTGGACCCAGGAGTACAAGCTGGGTGTCCCCACGGCGTCGCTCGCCCGGCACGAGGCCACCGAGGAGACCGGCACGTCGGTCACCTTCTGGGCCGACGGCGACATCTTCGAGACGACCGAGTACTCCTTCGAGACGCTGTCCCGGCGCTTCCAGGAGATGGCCTTCCTCAACAAGGGCCTGCGGATCAACCTCACCGACGAGCGCGAGTCCGCGATGGCGACCGCCGGTGCGGACGAGGCGGGCGAGGACGAGAAGCACGAGGTCAAGAGCGTCTCGTACCACTACGAGGGCGGCATCGTCGACTTCGTGAAGTACCTCAACTCCCGCAAGGGAGAGCTGGTGCACCCGACCGTGATCGACCTCGAGGCCGAGGACAAGGACAAGAACCTGTCCCTCGAGATCGCCATGCAGTGGAACGGCGGCTACACCGAGGGTGTGTACTCGTTCGCCAACATCATCCACACGCACGAGGGCGGTACGCACGAGGAGGGCTTCCGCGCGGCGCTGACCTCGCTGATCAACAAGTACGCGCGCGACAAGAAGCTGCTGCGCGAGAAGGACGACAACCTCACGGGTGACGACATCCGCGAGGGTCTGACCGCGATCATCTCGGTGAAGCTGAGCGAGCCCCAGTTCGAGGGCCAGACCAAGACGAAGCTGGGCAACACCGAGGTGAAGACCTTCGTCCAGAAGATCGTCTACGAGCACCTGACGGACTGGCTCGACCGCAATCCGAACGAGGCCGCGGACATCATCCGCAAGGGCATCCAGGCGGCCTACGCGCGCGTCGCGGCCCGCAAGGCCCGTGACCTGACGCGCCGCAAGGGCCTGCTGGAGACGGCGTCGCTGCCGGGCAAGCTGTCCGACTGCCAGTCGAACGACCCGACCAAGTGCGAGATCTTCATCGTCGAGGGCGACTCCGCCGGCGGCTCGGCCAAGTCCGGCCGCAACCCGCAGTACCAGGCGATCCTCCCGATCCGCGGCAAGATCCTCAACGTCGAGAAGGCGCGCATCGACCGGATCCTGCAGAACCAGGAGATCCAGGCGATGATCTCCGCGTTCGGCACGGGCGTGCACGAGGACTTCGACATCGAGAAGCTCCGCTATCACAAGATCATCTTGATGGCGGACGCCGACGTCGACGGCCAGCACATCAACACCCTGCTGCTGACCTTCCTGTTCCGCTTCATGCGGCCGCTGGTCGAGGCCGGGCACGTGTACCTCTCCCGTCCGCCGCTCTACAAGATCAAGTGGGGCCGGGACGACTTCGAGTACGCGTACTCGGACCGCGAGCGCGACGCGCTGATCGAGATGGGCCGCCAGGCCGGCAAGCGCATCCGCGAGGACTCCGTGCAGCGCTTCAAGGGCCTCGGCGAGATGAACGCCGAGGAGCTGCGCATCACGACCATGGACCAGGAGCACCGCGTGCTCGGCCAGGTCACGCTCGACGACGCCGCGCAGGCCGACGACCTGTTCTCGGTGCTGATGGGCGAGGACGTCGAGGCCCGGCGCGCGTTCATCCAGCGCAACGCCAAGGACGTCCGCTTCCTCGACATCTGAGTCGGTCTCAGCTGACCGCACCAGGAAGGACCTTCACCAGCAATGACCGACGAGAACACCCCTGTGACGACGCCCGAGGGTGACGCCCTCGCCATGCGTGTCGAGCCCGTCGGGCTCGAGACGGAGATGCAGCGCTCGTACCTCGACTACGCGATGTCCGTCATCGTCTCGCGTGCGCTGCCCGACGTCCGCGACGGCCTCAAGCCCGTCCACCGGCGCGTGCTGTACGCGATGTACGACGGCGGCTACCGGCCCGAGCGCGGCTTCTACAAGTGCGCCCGCGTCGTCGGCGACGTCATGGGCAACTACCACCCGCACGGCGACTCCTCCATCTACGACGCCCTGGTCCGCCTCGCCCAGTCCTGGTCGATGCGGATGCCGCTGGTGGACTCCAACGGCAACTTCGGCTCGCCGGGCAACGACCCGGCGGCGGCCATGCGGTACACCGAGTGCAAGATGGCGCCGCTGTCGATGGAGATGGTCCGCGACATCGACGAGGAGACCGTCGACTTCACGGACAACTACGACGGCCGCTCCCAGGAGCCGACCGTCCTGCCGGCCCGCTTCCCGAACCTGCTGATCAACGGCTCGGCGGGCATCGCGGTCGGCATGGCGACCAACATCCCGCCGCACAACCTGCGCGAGGTCGCGGCCGGCGCCCAGTGGTACCTGGAGAACTACGAGGCCTCCCACGAGGAGCTGCTGGACGCGCTGATCGAGCGCATCAAGGGCCCCGACTTCCCGACCGGTGCCCTGGTGGTGGGCCGCAAGGGCATCGAGGAGGCCTACCGCACCGGGCGCGGCTCGATCACCATGCGCGCGGTCGTCGAGGTCGAGGAGATCCAGAACCGCCAGTGCCTGGTGGTCACCGAGCTGCCCTACCAGGTCAACCCGGACAACCTCGCGCAGAAGATCGCCGACCTGGTGAAGGACGGCAAGATCGGCGGCATCGCCGACGTCCGCGACGAGACGTCCTCGCGCACCGGCCAGCGCCTGGTCATCGTCCTCAAGCGGGACGCGGTCGCCAAGGTCGTGCTGAACAACCTGTACAAGCACACCGACCTGCAGACCAACTTCGGCGCCAACATGCTGGCCCTGGTCGACGGCGTGCCGCGCACCCTGTCCCTGGACGCGTTCATCCGCCACTGGGTGAACCACCAGATCGAGGTCATCGTCCGGCGGACGAAGTTCCGGCTGCGCAAGGCGGAGGAACGGGCGCACATCCTGCGCGGCCTGCTCAAGGCCCTGGACGCCATCGACGAGGTCATCGCGCTGATCAGGCGCAGTGAGACCGTCGAGATCGCGCGCGGGGGCCTGATGGACCTCCTGGAGATCGACGAGATCCAGGCCAACGCGATCCTGGAGATGCAGCTGCGTCGCCTGGCGGCCCTGGAGCGGCAGAAGATCGTCCGGGAGCACGACGAGCTGCAGGCGAAGATCAACGAGTACAACGAGATCCTCGCCTCGCCCGTCCGCCAGCGCGGGATCGTCAGCGAGGAGCTGACCGCGCTCGTCGAGAAGTACGGCGACGACCGCAAGACGAAGCTGATCCCCTACGAGGGCGACATGTCCATCGAGGACCTGATCGCCGAGGAGGACATCGTCGTCACGGTCACCCGGGGCGGCTACATCAAGCGCACCAAGACCGACGACTACCGGGCGCAGAAGCGCGGCGGCAAGGGCGTGCGCGGCACGAAGCTCAAGGAAGACGACATCGTCAACCACTTCTTCGTGTCCACCACCCACCACTGGCTGCTGTTCTTCACCAACAAGGGCCGGGTCTACCGGGCCAAGGCCTACGAGCTGCCCGACGCCGGCCGGGACGCGCGCGGCCAGCACGTGGCGAACCTGCTGGCCTTCCAGCCGGACGAGACGATCGCCCAGATCCGCGCGATCCGCGACTACGAGGCGGTGCCGTACCTGGTCCTGGCCACCAAGGCGGGCCTGGTGAAGAAGACGCCGCTGAAGGACTACGACTCGCCGCGCTCGGGCGGTGTCATCGCCATCAACCTGCGGGAGCAGCCGGACGGCAGTGACGACGAACTGATCGGAGCCGAACTGGTCTCGGCCGAGGACGATCTGCTGCTGATCAGCAAGAAGGCGCAGTCGATCAGGTTCACCGCCTCGGACGACACACTGCGTCCGATGGGCCGTGCCACCTCGGGCGTCAAGGGCATGAGTTTCCGCGAAGGGGACGAGCTGCTCTCGATGAATGTTGTTCGAGCCGGTACGTTCGTGTTCACTGCCACCGACGGCGGTTACGCGAAGCGGACCTCCGTCGACGAGTACCGCGTCCAGGGCCGCGGCGGCCTGGGCATCAAGGCTGCCAAGATCGTCGAGGACCGCGGGTCGCTCGTGGGCGCGCTGGTGGTCGAGGAGCACGACGAGATCCTCGCCATCACACTCTCGGGCGGTGTGATTCGTACGCGAGTCAGCGGGGTCAGGGAGACGGGCCGTGACACCATGGGCGTCCAACTGATCAATCTGGGCAAGCGCGATGCCGTGGTCGGCATCGCACGCAACGCCGAGGCGGGACGCGAGGCGGAGGAGGTCGACGGCGACGTGGTCGTCGACGAGACCGCCGAGGGTGCCGCGACCACCGGCACGGACGAGGGTGAGGCGCCCTCGGCCGAGTAGCACGAGGAGAGAGTCATCGTGAGCGGAGCCACGGGCGCCGGATCGGCCGGTACCTCCAGGGGTACGGAAACGGACGGGGGCGGCCGTGGCTCCGCCACGCGTGCGGCGGATCCGCACACGACTCAACTGCGCAAGATCGAAGACGGAGCGACCGACTCGCACTCGGGCAGCTCGTCCAAGACGCATTCCCAGGGGGGAACTGTGACGGACACCCGGGGCCAGCAGACCCAGCAGGCGGCCTCGCCGCTGCCGGGGGAACGGCAGCCCCAGCAGCCCGGCGGGCCGTACCACCCGCCGCAGGCCTACCAGACCCAGGGCGGCAACGCCGCCGCCGTGCGCCGCCCGCGCACCGGCGCCCGCACCGCGCCCCGCGTCCGCAAGGCTCGCCTGCGCGTGGCCAAGGCGGACCCGTGGTCGGTGATGAAGGTCAGCTTCCTGCTCTCCATCGCGCTCGGCATCTGCACGATCGTCGCGTCCGCCGTGCTGTGGATGGTCATGGACGCCATGGGCGTCTTCTCGACCGTCGGCGGCACGATCTCCGAGGCGACCGGCTCCAACGAGTCCAACGGCTTCGACCTGCAGTCCTTCCTGTCGCTGCCCAACGTGCTGCTGTTCACCACGGTCATCGCGGTCATCGACGTCGTCCTCGCCACCGCCCTGGCCACGCTCGGCGCGTTCATCTACAACCTGTCGGCCGGCTTCGTCGGCGGTGTGGAGCTGACGCTCGCCGAGGACGAGTGACCGTCGCTCTCCGGCCTGGGGCCAACCGATTTTGGGACTGCCCGCCTCGTGCGCTAATCTTCAGGAGTCAGCGCGCGGGACACACACCGCAGAGCGCGGCGGGGCTATAGCTCAGTTGGTTAGAGCGCATCCCTGATAAGGATGAGGCCACAGGTTCAAATCCTGTTAGCCCCACCAGCACAAAGACCCCCAGTCGGATTCGGCTGGGGGTCTGCTGCGTTCAGGGCCCGGCCGCCGGCGACGGGGGAT
The DNA here is from genome assembly GCF_001905385.1 of Streptomyces sp. CB02414. Classification (GTDB taxonomy): domain Bacteria; phylum Actinomycetota; class Actinomycetes; order Streptomycetales; family Streptomycetaceae; genus Streptomyces. The sequence goes on from NZ_LIPF01000003.1 coordinate 223,009, forward strand.
GCGCCGGCGGCCGGGCTGTGGGTCAGGCTAACAAGGGCGGACGGGGTGCGGGAAGCATTCACCGATCGCACGGTGGTTCGTAGGAGAGCCGGGGCAGGTACTCGTGCCACTTCTCCTCGGTCAGCACGCCCCGGGTCGCCGAGCAGATGCGGTCGATGGCGTCGTCCACGTCCAGGTTCCACAGGCGGACGCTGTCCGTGCCGCTCGACACCCCGAGCATGTGCCGCACCGGGCTGAAGGACAGGAAGCCGCCCGTCTTGGCGTTGGGGCTCATCGCCTCGCCGATCGGAGCGGCCTCGGCGGGTGTGCGGGTGTCCCAGAGGCGGACCGTGTTGTCGTTGGCGCCGCTGGCCAGGGTGGCGCCGTCCCGGCTGAAGGTCAGCGACACCACCGAGTCGGTGTGGCCGGTCAGCGGCTCGCCGGCGGGCACGGGGCGGCCCGGGTCGGTGACGTCCCAGACGCGGACCGCGCCGTCGTCGCTGCCGCTGGCCAGGGTGTGGCCGTCCGGGCTGTAGGCGAGGGCGTTGACGGGCCCGAGGTGGCCGGTGCGGGAGACACCGCGGGCGGTGGCGTGCGCGGGGTCGGTGACGTCCCAGAGCCGTACGGTGTCGTCCGCGCCGCCGCTGGCGAGGGTGCGGCCGTCGGGGCTGAAGTCGAGGGTGTTGACGTAGCCGGTGTGACCGGTGAGCGGGTCGCCGAGCGGGCGGGGACGGGACGGGTCCTCGGTGTTCCACAGCTGGACGCCGCGATCGTCCTGGGCGGTGGCCAGGGTGTGGCCGTCCGGGCCGAAGGCCAGGGTGTCGGGGCCCGCGTAGCGGTTGCGCAGCGCGACCGGCGGGCCGTGGGCGGTGGGCCGGGCCGGGTCGCTGACGTCCCACAGCTGCATGGCGCGGCTGCCCGCCAGTACGGCGAGGGTGCCGCCGTCCGGGGAGAACACCAGGGAACGGATGTCGCCCTCGCCCGGCCTGAAGGGCTCGCTCACGGGCACCGGCCGGGCGGGATCGCTGACGTCCCACAGCCGGACCCGCCCGTCGCGGGCGGCGGTGGCCAGCACGTGACCGTCCGGGCGGAACGCCCCGATGCGGCCGATCATGTCCGAGGTGGGCAGGGACCACAGACGGACCTTGCTGTCGCCGCTGCCGGTGGCGAGGGTGCGCCCGTCCGGGCTGAACCCCAGGGCGTACATCTCCCCGCTGCTGCCCGCCAGCGGCACGCCGATCTGCGAGGGGTAGGCCGGGTCGCTGACGTTCCACAGGATCGCCGTGCTGTCCGCGCTGCTCGAGGCGAGCATGTCGCCGTCGGGGCTGAAGGCCACGGACCAGACGGGACCGGTGTGCCCGGTCAGCGGCGAGCCGATCCGCGAGGCGTCGTGCGGGTCGGTGACGTCCCACAGCCGTACGGTGTCGTCGGCGCTGCCGCTGGCGAGGGTGCGGCCGTCGGGGCTGAAGGCGACGGAGTGGATCAGGCCGGTGTGGCCGGTCAGCGGCGTGCCGATCCGGGACGCGTCGTGCGGGTCGGTGACGTCCCACAGGTGGACCGTCTCGTCGTCGCCGCCGACCGCCAGCGTCCGCCCGTCGGGGCTGAACGCCACCGAGCGCACCGCCGCGCCGGCGCCCGTCAGGGTGCCCAGTGCCCCGGGCCGGCCCGGGTCGGTCACGTCCCACAGTCGTACGGCGTGATCGTCGTGGGCGGAGGCGAGGGTGCGCCCGTCCGGGCTGAAGTCGAGCAGGTAGACGGTGCCACCGCGACCGGGCAGCGGGCCGCCGAGCGGGCGCGGGTCGCCGGGCTCCGACACGTCCCACAACCGGATCGTGCCGTCGTCCGAGGCGCTGGCCAGCGTGCGGCCGTCCGGACTGAACACCGCGGTGCTCACCCAGCTGGTGTGACCGGTGAGGGGCTCGCCCAGCGGTTCGGGACGGGCCGGGTCCGACACGTCCCACAGCCGTACGGTCCGGTCGTAGCTGGCCGTCGCCAGGGTCCGGCCGTCCGGGCTGAAGGACGTCAGGTAGACGGCGCCCGTGTGGCCGAGGAGCGGCGTGGCCAAGGGCGCGTTCACGATCGAGATCAGGCGGTTGCGCACGTCCGCGTCGTCCGGGCGCAGGCGGTGGGCCGCGAGGTCCAGCTGCGCCGACAGCGACGGGTCCGTGTACTGGACGCGGTCCGCCTCGGCGACCACCTGCTCGAACACCGCGTCGTTGCGCTGCTGCCAGGCCAGCACCGCCGAACCGACCGCGAGCAGCGCCAGGACGACCAGGGACGACACCGCGGCACGCCTGATCACGACGGTGCGCCTGCGCAGCCTGACCGCGGCGGCCAGGAAGTCCACCGCGCCGCGGGTCAGGAAGGTGCCGTCGGCCGACTCCGCCCAGCCGCGGGCCTGCTCGAGCCGGGAGCCCCGGTAGAGCAGCGAGGTGTCGCGGTCCGACTCCTCCCAGGCCCGGCCGTCCTCCTCCAGCCGCTGCCGCAGCAGGTTGCCGGCCCGGTCCTCGTCGATCCAGTCGCGCAGGCGCGGCCAGGCGTGCAGCAGCGCCTCGTGGGTGATCTCCACGGTCTCCGCGTCAAGGGTCACCAGCCGGGCGCGGGCCAGCGCCTCCAGGGACTCCTCGGTCTTGCCGGGGTCCCGGGACTCCTCCGCCAGCCGGCGCCGGGTGCCCCGTCTGCGGGTGGCCTGGGTGTCCTCGCTCACCCGGACCAGCCGGAGCAGCAGCAGCCGCGCGGCCGCGCGGGCCGCCGGGTCCAGGTCCGACCAGGCCCGCTCGGCGGTCGCCGCCACCGCCCCCTGGATGCCGCCGGCCGCGCGGTAGCCGGCCAGCGTCAGCCGGCCCGCCTTGCGGCGCTGCCAGGTGGCGAGCAGGGCGTGGGACAGGAGCGGCAGCACACCCGCGTCGTGCGCGCCGCCCGGGCCGTCCGTGCCGACCTCACGGGTGATCAGCTCGGCCAGTCCCGGTTCGAGCTCCATGCCCACGGCCCTGGCCGGTCCGGTCACCGCCTCGCGCAGTTCCGCGGTGGTCAGCGGCCCGAGCACCATGTGCCGGTGCTGGAGCGCGTCGGCCAGCTCGGGGTGGCGCAGGCACTGCTCGTAGAAGTCGGCGCGCACGCCCAGGGCGACCAGCAGGGGCGCCGGGTCGTCCGGGCCGCCGGGCGTGCACGCGGCCTGGAGGATCCGGATGAACGCGCGCCGCTCCCACTCGTCGGCGCAGAGGGTGAAGACCTCTTCGAACTGGTCCACGATCAGGACGGGGCGGGGCGGATCGGCCGGGCGGGCGGGATCGGCCGAAGTGCCGGGCGTGGTCGTGGCCGCCGGTGTGCCCGAGGGGTCCGGCGCGGTCGGTGGGACCGCTGCCGCCGCCCCGTCGCCGGTGGCCCAGGCGGCGAAGGCCCTTCTGGCCGCGCGCGCGAATCCCGGGTCGTCCGGTTCCGCCGGCCGCGCCCGGTCGGCGGCGGCCACGGAAGCGAGCCCGGGTATGCGGCGGCACAGTTCCCCCAGCGGACCGGCTCCCGGTACGAGCTGGAGCACCTCCCTCGGCGGCCCCGTGTCGCCGTCCGGCCCGCCGTCGCGCAAGGCGGGCACCAGACCCGCGTTGAGCAGGGAGGACTTCCCCGCCCCCGAGGCGCCCACGAGCATCACCAGGCCGCCGGTGCCCTCCGCCGCGCGCAGCTGGGCGACGAGCGCGGCCGTGCTCCGCTCACGCCCGAAGAACCAGCCGGCGTCCTGCTGCCGGTAGGCGGCCAGCCCCCGGTAGGGGCAGACGCCGCCCGGGGCCCGGTCGGGTGCGGCGCCCTCCTCGTCGCCCGTGGCCGGCGCCGGGCGCTCACCGGTCGGGTCGGCCACCGCTCGCTCCCACAGCCGCTGCCACTGGGTCAGGTCGTACAGGCCCGCGGCGACCGGCTCGGGCCGCGCGCGCCGTGCCTGGGGGATGAGGACGTGCAGTACCGCGGCGAGGGCGGGGAACTGGGCGGGGACGTTCTTGGCCCGCCGCCAGTCGCTGATCCGCTGGGCGGAGACCCGTACGGGCCGCCCTCGTTCGTCGACGCGCTGGAGCCGGACGACCGCTTCGGAGACGCGTTTGAGGGGAGGGTTGCCGGCCTCCCGGTACAGCAGTGCGAGACGTTCGGCGAAGGCCGTGCGTGCCCCTGAGTCGGAACTCAAGGCCTCCACTCCTTACTTCCCCCGCACTTGGACGTCCGGACCGGAAAACTCACTCTATACGCCTGACCTGCGGCTACGTCAGTGTTGTGACGCCACGGCCTCCTCGCGGGCGACCGCAGCTGGCAGGATCGCGTCGCGGTGCCGAGTCGGCCGGCCGACACCAGGACAGGTCAGCGGCCCGGCGTTCCCGGCAGCCGCCCCGTGAGGCCAGACGTTCTCGGCCAGCTTTCGACGGCCCAGCCCTTCCCGTTCCGGTACGGCGTCCAGCACGCCGCCGGCATGGTTGGGCACCGGTCCCCACGAGGGGAGGGACCGGTGCCGAAGCATGCCGGTGGTGGTGGAGTCCCGAGCCAAGTCCCCGGGGCGGCGGTCAGTCCCCGGCGGACGCCTGCCGGGCCGACGGCAGCAGCAGGTCGCGCTCGGGATGCTTCTCCCCGGTGACGCTGCCCCGGATACCGAGGTCGGCGCGCGCCTCCTCGTGGAAGGCGTTGATCGCGCGGAACGCGGCCCGGTGCCGCTCGCGCCACTCCTCCAGGGTGCCGGCGACGCGGCCGGTCGCCTGCCAGTCGATCTCGGCGACCAGCCTGTTCAGCTCGTGCCCGGCCTCGATGGCGCCGTCACCGCCGAGCAGCATGACCCGCTCGAAGGCCGATCCCCAGCGCCGGCCGGCCGCCGCCAGGTCCTCGCGGAGTTCCTCCTCGGGCCGGTGGTCCTCGTGCAGGTTCTCCCTGGCTTCGTACAGCCGTACGGAAGCGGCGATCCTCATCTTGGCGGCGTCCACGTACTCCCCGTACGTGTCGACCTTCTTGTCGTCCCAGCGCGTCCGCAGCTGGTGGCGGTTCCTGCTCCGCTCCATCAGGTGGTTCGTGAGGTGCGTGGTCAGTGCGCCGACCACCACGGCCGCGATCGTCACGAGTTGCGCGCCGGTTTCCACGCCGCCCCCCAGTCGTTTCGCGGAATGCCGGTCGATCTTATGGCCGATGCCCCAACAGGCAAGCGGGCGGGGCGGATTCAGCGGGCCGGTCCGCGGGCAGGGACGTCGTGTTGGCCGCGGCCGCCGGTCGCGCTTCCCGACTGCCGCTGGAGGGCGTATGAGGATTTCCGTCGATCCCGAGCAGTGCTACGGCTCCGGCGACTGCGTCCACCGGGCCCCGTCCGTGTTCACCGCGGTGGACGGTCTGGGCGCCGTCATCCCCGGGCGGGAGCACGACCTGGACGTGCCACGGGTGCGCGAGGCGGTCGAGGGGTGCCCCGCCGCCGCGATCACCATCACGCGGGAGGACTGATCATCCGCCGCGGACCGGACGGCATCGTCCCGCGCACGCTGGTCACCCTGGGCAGCCGTTACGTGCGTGGCGCCCCCGGCACGGTCGGGAAGGCGGCGCTCGCCGCGCGTCTGCTCGACCCGCATCTGCGCGAGCACCCGCGCCGCAGGGTCGTCCAGTTACGTTCCGGTGACCGGTTCGCCGTGGACACGCGGGACCTGATCCAGCGGTACCTCTACCTTTTCGGGGTCTGGGAGCCGCACCTGACGGCCTGGCTGCGGCGCCGGCTGCGGCCCGGGGACGGCTTCGTCGACGTCGGGGCCAACATCGGCGTCTTCAGCGTCCTCGCGTCGCGGCTCGTGGGCGAGGCGGGCCGGGTCGTCGCGATCGAGGCCTCCCCCGGCTTCCACCGGCGGCTGGTGCGGCACGCCCGGCTGAACGGGTGCGGGAACCTCCGGGCGGTCAACGCCGCCGTCTCCGACGGCCGCAAGACGCTCACCTTCGTCCTCGCCAGTTCGCGCAACATGGGCGCGAACAGCATCGTCCCGTACGACGGCCCGGCGGAGTCCACGTTCGAGATCGAGGCCCGGTCGCTGCCCGAGCTGCTCGACCCGGCGGAGATCGCGAGCGCACGGGTGATCAAGATCGACGTCGAGGGGGCGGAGGGCGGTGTCGTGCGCGGCCTGGCGCCGATGCTGGGGGACCTGCGGCCCGACGCGGAGATCAGTGTCGAGGTGGCCCCCGAGCGCATGGCCCGCCTCGGGGACTCCATCGGAGAACTGCTGACGGTGATGCGCGACGCCGGCTTCCACGTCTACCGGCTGGCCAACGACTACACGCCCGGGAGCTACCCCGCCGCGCGCGGCGACGCGCTGGGCGTCCCGGTGCGCCTGCGGGGGCCCGTGACCGAGGAGAGCGACCTGGTCTTCTCCCGGGTCGACGCGGAGACGCTCCGCTGATCCACCAGGGCCCCGCCGTGCCGGGTGAAGGGGGCGCGGGTCGGGTGTACGGGGCGAGGGTGTGCCGCCGGGTACTGGGTCGTGCGGGCGGGTGTGGGTGCCGCCGGAGCCTTACCGCTCTGGCCGCTCTGGCCGCTCCGGCTGGGTGGGCTGCTCCGGGTGGTGGGGCCGTTCCGGCTGGGGCGGGCGTCGCTCGGGTCGGGTGGGCCGACCCCGGGTGGTCAGATCACTCCGGCTGGGTGGGCTGCTCCGGGTGGTGGGGCCGTTCCGGCTGGGGCGGGTGCCGCTCCGGCTGGGCGGGCCGACCGGGGTGGACGGGGCGCTACAGCTGGGAGGGCCGGGCGTCCTGGCCGGCCGGGAAACGCCACCCCAGGGACGCCAGCGCACGCGCCCTGGCCTCGACCACCGCCATCCGGGCGTCCCGCTCGCCGGGGTCCACGTGGGCCGCCTGGCCGGTGACCTGGCCCTCCCACTTGCGGTAGAGGAGCCCCACCTCCTGGGAGAACCAACCCCGGCTCACGCAGTTGAGCGCCAGCAGCAGGCCGGTGTCCTCGGAGGCCGGCAGGGCCATCCAGCCACCGAGGGCGAGCAGCAGGTCCCGCCGGACCAGGAGCGTCGCCGGGTGGACCTGGGCGCGGTAGCCGTTCGCCTTCCAGAAGTCGAGGACCGCCCCCCGCTCGATCGGTCCGTGCTCCGGATCGCCCGGGAAACCGGCCGTCGACCCGTCGGGCAGCAGGTCCAGCACCCGTGACGTGGCCCACCCGAGCGCCGGGTCCGCCTCCAGGGCGGCCAGGTCACGGGCGAGGGCGCCCGGCGGGAGCTGGTCGTCGGCGTCCAGGATCTTCACGTACTCGCCGTCCGCGTGGGACAGGGCGAGGGTGCGGGTCACACCGGGGCCGCCCTGCACGCCGGGCCGGCCCTGCCGGAAGACGACGCGCGGGTCGTCGGGCACGTGGGGCCGTACGTCGTCGGTCCGCCCGTCCTCCTGGATCACCCAGCGCCACTCCCACCCCGCGGGCAACTCCTGCGCGCACAGGGAACGGTGGGTCTCGGGCAGGAAGGGCGCCGAGGGCCCGTGGACGGCGGTGACGATGATGACGCGCCGGTTCACGGCGGCACTCACCACCTTTCCAGACGAGTGGTGAACAGCAGTTCCGTGCGGTCGCCGGGCAGTGTGACGTCGGAGACGTCCACCACGCGGCCGTCGGTGTCGTACGAGGTCTTGTGGAGCAGGATCACCGAGGTGCCCGGCGGCAGTTCCAGGGCCGCGGCCTCCTCCGGAGTCGGGGGGCGGGCGGTAAAGCGCTCCTCGACGCGGTCCACTTCGATGCCCACGGTGTGGAGCTGGTTCTGGGTGCCGCCCGGCCAGGGCTCGTTGGACTCGTCCAGCAGGTCGGGGTTGGCGGCGATCATGTCGCGGACCAGGTAGGAGGCGACGAGGTTGAACGGGGCGGACTCGGCCGAGTAGCGCGTCCGGTAGCTGCGCCGCAGCAGCACGGTGCCCTCGGGTACCCCGAAGGTCCCGGCCAGTTCGGCGGAGGCCGGGACCTCCCGGTACTCCGCGTGGAAGACGAGGTCGCCGGGGTGCAGGCCGGTGTCGCGCTCGGTGGCGCCGGTCGCGGCCCGGTTGGCGAGGGGCGTGCGGGCGCGGTCCTTCTCCCACTGGTGCCGGCTGTTGTCCCGGACCGCGGGGGTGCGGGGGCGGCGCACGAAGGTGCCGCGGCCGTGGTGCCTGTCGATCAGGCCCTCGTCGTTCAGCAGCCGCAGCGCGTTCTGCACGGTGGGCACACTGCGCCCGTAGTGCCGGGCGAGGTCCGCCTCGGACGGCAGGCGGTCGCCGGGTTCGCGCTCCCCCTCGCGGATGGAGCGGCGGAGGTCGTCCGCGATGACTTCGTACGCCTTGGGCACTGGCACTCACCGGTTCCGGGTGCGGGGTCGTGATGCGTGACGCGTGATCCTGATGCTGATCGTGCTCCTGACGGGGCACAGCGTACGACTCCTAAAGAGGTCTTGAGGAGTCGGGGGTACCCGGAGTGGTGCCCGGCATGGCGGCGGCCCGGCTGCTCTCTCGAGCGGCCGGGCCGTTTCTGGCGTGTGGTGCGGTACGCAGATCGCCGGTTGTGTCTGATGGGGTACGACGGTTCCGGCTCAGCGCTGGAGGGGCGCGGTGTGCTGGGCGGCCGGGTGCTGGGTCCGGGACTCGGCGGCGTCGTCGCACAGGAGGTCGGTGGCGGTGGCGGCGGTTCCGGCGGCCGGGCGGTGCCGGCAGTTGGGGGCCTTGCCGTGGGCCTCGGCGCGGATGCGCTGTTTCATCGTGGGGGGCAGGGAGCCGGTGCGGGACCGGGGCCGTGGGATCGCCACCGTCGGCGCCGTCTCGGGGGAGGCGCTCTCCGCGTTGCTGTGCGTGCCGCTCTGCGGTACGGCGGCCGAGGCGGACGTCGTGATCAGTCCGAGCGCCGTGCACAGGGCGAGGAAGGCGGTGACGATGGTGGTCCACAGCGTCATGACCTTGTTCCGGGCCATAACCCCTCACTTTCGGGTTGGGCGATTTGCGTACTTTCCTCATGATGTGTAGGAGCCTCGCGAAGTGGTGGACCGACGCCCGTGGCGCGGCGATGTTCAGATGAACACCACCCGGATGGACGTAAGAGGCCAGAAAAGGTGCCAAGACGGGAGGGAACCGGGCGAAATAACTCTTCGTGAGGGTGTGATCACCCTCCGATCCGACCGGTCCCCGGCCCCTCTACGGGGCTCCGGCGACCGGAAGTTGGCCGTCGACGCAGGTAACCGATCGGTATCGGCCGGTGTGTATAGTCGGGCGCCAGAGGTCCCCTACGTCAAGGAAAGACGAGGTCGCGCGGTGAAGAAGCTTCTCCTGGTCGCACTGGCCGCCATCGGCGGGCTCCTCGTGTACCGCCAGATCCAGGCGGATCGCGCCGAGCAGGATCTGTGGACGGAGGCGACTGACTCCGTGCCCACGGGTTCGTGAGTACGAGCGACATCCGGTTCTGACACCGGTCCCGAGCAGACCCCGGCCGTCTTGCGGTCGGGGTTTTGTGTTGCCCGGATTCCCGCTGAATTCCCGCCCGGGGCGCGGGAGTACGGGTCCGCGCGGCAGGATGGGCCATGGTCCGGTCCGGAGCGGCGGCGACAGCGCCGGTGAGCACGGGGGGTGGCGGGTGAGGGGACCGCGGAGCGGTGAACGGCGGAGCGGTGAACGGCGGCGTGCCCGGGCGGGACGTGCGCGGCCGACGGGGGTGACCGTCATACGCACCACGACCGCCTCACTCACCACGGCCGCCGCACTGGCAACGACTGCCGCACTGGTCACCACCGCCGCGCTCCCCGGCGGCGCGGCTCTCGCGGCCGGCGCGCCCGCCGGATACGCCTTCGCCGAGGACGCCCGGCGGATCGACGGCGCGAACAGCACGCCGGACGCCCAGCCGCTGGACCCCGGAGCCACCTACCGCAGCTCCCTCCCGAGGAACGGCACCCTCTACTACCGGCTGGAACTCGACGCCGCTTCCGACGCCCACGTCGCCGTCACCGCCGTACCGGGCGCGGCCGGCGAGGTCACCGCCGTCGACGGTGTCCGGGTCTCCGTCCAGGACGCCGACGGCGCCGCCTGCTCCTCGGACAGCGCGACCTTCGGCGCGGCCCGCAGCCCACGGCCGGTCACCGCCTGGGGCCTGCGGGAGATCGACCCCGGCGGGTCCCGGTGCCAGGACCCGGGCACGTACTACGTCACGGTCGAACGGACCCGGCCCGAGGACTCCCCGCCGGACGCCTGGGACCTGGAAATCACGGCCGTCACCGAACCCCGCCCGGAGCAGCCCGGCGAGACCACCGCACCCGAATCCTGGGACTCCGCCTCACCCGAGCCCCCCGCCGGCGAACCGGAACGCCGCCCGGGCGGCAGCGGCTTCGCCCACGCCACCCCGGTCGGCCAGGGAGCCTGGCGCGACGACATCCGCCCCGGACAGACCCTCTTCTACAAGGTGCCCCTCGACTGGGGCCGCCAGGTGTACGCCACCGCCGAACTCGACGGCTCCGGCGACCGCTCCGGCTACGCCACCGGCGCCCTGCGCCTGGCCCTGCACAACCCGGTGCGCGGCGAGGTCGACGACGCCGCCAAGGGCTACACCGGCCGGCCGGCCACGGTCGCCCTCTCCCCCCTGCCGCCGGTCGGCTACGCCAACCGGTACGACACCGACGGCCAGGTCGCCGCGATGCGCTTCGCCGGCGCCTACTACCTGGTGGTGCACCTGGCGGCCCAGGCCGCCGACGACTTCGGTCAGGGCCCCTTCGGACTGACGCTGCGCGTACGGCTCGGGGGAGCGTCGCAGGCCGGCCCCGAGTACGCCGGGGAGTCCCGGCCGGAGGGTGTCTTCGAGGTCTCGGCGGCTGACCGGGCGGCCGCACCGGAGGCGGCCGGGGCCACGGACGACGACCTCGCCCTGAAGGCGCTCGCCGTGGGCGGCATCGGCACGGGCAGTGCGCTCCTCCTCGGCCTGGGCGTGTGGACGGCGGCGGCCCGCCGGTCCCGCGGCGCCTGAGCGGCCGGATCAGAGCCGGGCCAGGGCCCAGAAGCCCACGGCGTAGCAGACCAGCGCGAGCAGCAGGACCGGGACCGCCACACCGGCCGGCGGCCCGGGACGGCGCCGCCGCCGGGACACGCGCTGCCGCGGTGGTGCGGGGACAGGGGTGGTCATCGGTGCGGCTGCCGGTGGTGGTGCTGCCGGCGCCGGCCCCTGCGGGCTCCGCGCGGTGTACGCGGCGGTGGTGGTGGTGTCGGCGCCTGACGGTGACGGCCGGGACGGGGCCGGGAGCGGCGGGCCGTAGTGCGGGGACTGGCCCCCGGAACCGCTCGGGTGCGGCCCGGACGCGGAGGTGACGGACGCCTGCGGAGGCGGCAGACGGAAACTGCCCGTCTCCGACATGGCGGCCGGGTGATCCCCCTCAGGCGCGGGCGACGGGGCCGAACCGGGCCCGGACGATGAGGTGTTGCCCGGATGCGGCTGCGGACCAGCGGGGGGCACGGGTGCAGGCGGTGCGACGGACGGGGGCGCCGGTACGGGGCTCGCGGTGGGCCGGGTGGCCGGGCTGCCGGAAGGCGTCGGCGTGGGGTCCAGGCCCGAGGCCCGCTCGAGGGGGCCGTCAGCAGCGAACCCCTCGGGCAGCGGGCCGACTTGGTCGAAGATCTCGATCAGCTCGTCGTCGGGACCGGGCTCCGCCAGCAGCTCCGCCGCCGCGGCCAGCGCCTTGCGCGCCCCCGTGGCCGTACGGAACCGCGCCGCGGGATCGGGCTGCACCAGCGCCGCCACGACCTGCCACAGCGGCTCCGGCACCCCCTGCGGCGCGGGCGGCGTCCCGTGCTCGGCGAAGTACTGCACCAGCGCCTTGGCGTCCGGCCTGGCCCCCTCCAGCAGATACAGCGCGACCAGGCCCACGGCGAACAGGTCCGCCGGGAAGTCCGGCTCCGCGCCCATCAACTGCTCCGGCGCTAGATAACCCGGCGTCCCCACCACGAGGTTGGTCTCCGTCAGCCGGGGCTCGCCCAGCCGCATCGCGATGCCGAAGTCGGACAGCCGCAGCCGCGGCCGACCCGTCCCGGTCGCCTCCATCAGCACGTTGGCGGGCTTGATGTCCCGGTGCACGACGCCCTCCGCGTGCACCGCGGCCAGACCCGACAGAAGCTGGTCGAGCAGCGTGCACACATAGGCCGGCGGCAGCGGCCCGTAGTCCCCGACCAGGTGGACCAGCGAACCGCCCGCCACCAGGTCCATGGTGAACAGGACCTGGTCGTCGTCGGCGGCCCAGCTCGCGGGCGCGAGCACATGGGGATGATCGATCCGCAGCGCCTGTTCACGGACGAACCGCAGCAGCGCGTGCGCGTCCCGCTGCTGGAGCACCTTGGCGGCCACATAGCGCCGGCGCCGGTGGTCCCACGCCCGCCAGACCGCGCCCACCCCGCCCCGGCCGACCGGATCGACCAGCTCGTAGCGCCCCGCGAAGACCTCACCCATGGCCGTGCGCCCGCTCCTCACCTGGACCTGTCGCGCCCCACCCCCCTGTCACGGCCCGGCCGCCGCACCCCCGGCGGCGGCCGGACCCGGGATCAGTTCTGGTGGGACTGGTAGTGCGCGACCGCGTCCGAGGTGCGGCCGGCGCCGTACACCCGCAGGAACTCCGCCAGCTCCGGATGGGTCGGGGAGAGCGCGTCCGCCGCCTCGATGATGTCCCCGGCCGCCGACACCGAGCGCAGCAGCGACTGGATCTCCCGGACCACCCGCTTGACCGTGGGCGCCCCCGAACTGCTGGTCGTCTGCGTGGTGTTGCTGAGCACCGAGCCCCCCTGCGACTTCTTGATCTCGTCCATGCGCTCCGTCGCCTCGGCCGCACTCACGCTGCCGTCCGCGACCTGCCCCGCCAGGTCCTGCAGCAACTGCACCCGCTGGACCACCGCCGGATTGCCGATCTTCGCCCGCTGACCGCTCATCAGCTGCGACAGCATCGGCGCGGACAGTCCCAGCACCCCCGCGAGACGAGCCTGGTTGAGACCAAGATCGTCGATGAGCCTACGGAAGAGCGCCCCCAACGGCTCCCCGTACCAGTTCCGCTGCAGTTCCCGCGCTCTTGCGGTGGCTTCCTGCTGTGCGGCGTCCATTGCGTCTCCCCATCGCTTCCCCAAAAACCGCAGTTCGCTCCAGCGAACCACGCCGAGCATCTTACGGAGCGTGGTCGTTCCCCGGGAGTCCCAATCATTTGTGAGATACGGGGGGCGACCCGGTACTCTTGTCTGCGGCACCCGCCGGTACGCGATTCCTCCGGCCGAAAGCCACTTCAGGGGCCTTAGCTCAGTTGGTAGAGCGCTGTCTTTGCATGGCAGATGTCAGGGGTTCGACTCCCCTAGGCTCCACAAGTGAAAGAGGTCCCCCGGCCTGCGAGAACGCCAGACCGGGGGACCTCTTCGTACGCAACAGGCCCCCGGCAGCAGGCCCGCCGAGCACAACGGCCGCGCTGTCTGCTCTTGATATCGTCACCCCACAGGGCACCAGCGCCACACCCCTGCGGGGCGGTGCCACGTGACTCATCGCCGTCGCAGCCGTCCGGTCGCTGCCGACGATGTGGAAGGGGTAGACCATGCGGGCGAAGGTACGGGCCGCTCTCGACGCGCTCTATATGAAGCGGCTGGTCAAAGAACTGGAGGGACGCCCACGCCCCCAGCACATCGGCATCATGCTCGACGGCAACCGCCGCTGGGCCAAGATGTCGGGCATCGACGACCCGCGAGAGGGCTACCGCGCCGGCGGAGCCAAGGTGCTGGACTTCCTGCGCTGGTGCGACTCCGCGAAGATCGAACACGTCACCCTGTTCATGCTCTCCGACGACAACCTCCACCGGCCCGAGGAACAGCTCACCCCGCTCATCGACATCATCGCCGAGGTCGTCGAACGGCTCGCCGCACCCGGCAACCCCTGGCCCGTCGAAGCGGTCGGCGCCCTCGACCTGCTGCCCGCCGAATCCGCCGGTCGCCTCAAGACCGCCACCGCCGCCACCCAGGGCCGCAAGGGCGGCACCAAGGTCGACGTCGCCGTCGGCTACGGAGGCCGCCGGGAGATCGTCGACGCCGTACGGTCCGCACTGACCGAGCACAGCTCCCAGGGCGGGGACATCGACGAGTTCATCGAGACCTTCACCATGGAGCACATCTCCAAGCACCTGTACTCCAAGACGCGGTCCGAGTCCGACCTCATCATCCGCACCTCCGGCGAGCAGCGCCTCTCCGGCTTCCTCCTCTGGCAGTCCGCCTACGCCGAGGTCCACTTCTGCGAGACCTACTGGCCGGACTTCCGCGAGATCGACTTCCTGCGCGCGCTGCGCTCCTACTCCCTGCGCGAACGCCGCTACGGCCGCTGAGCCGCCGTTTCGAGCCGCCGTTTCACGTGAAACACCGCCGCGGGGCGGGAGACCCTGAAGTCTCCCGCCCCGCGGCGATACCGATCCAGCCCGAAGCCGCCCGGCGAACGTCAGCGGGGCTCCTCGCCCTCCGCCGCATCGTCCCGCGCCTGCTTGGCCTGCACCTCGGGATCCAGAATCGCCCCACCGGTGCCGTCCACGGACGTCAGACGCCCCGACTCGGCAACCTCCGTCGCCTCCGGCGGCTCCACCAGCCAGTCCGGGTTGGCCTGCTTGTCCCACCACTTCCACGCGGCGAACGCCCCGCCGGCGACGACACCCGCCACCGCCAGCACCCTGGCGATACGCCCGGCCCGAGCCCGACGCTGATGCCTGCGCGACAGCTTCCGGATCTCCTTCGCCGTCACCTGACCCCGCAGCGCGGCCAACGCCGCGGCACCCCGCGCGGCGGCCTCGTCCCGCACGGGCCCGGCCGCGGCCACCGCCTGATCGATCACCGGCCTGGAATAATCGGCCGCCTGCCGGGCAGCCAGACGCGTACGGACGGCGGCCTCCTGAGCGGCCGCGTCCACCTTCGGCGGCACATGCGTACGCGCCTGGTCCAGCCGCGGCGCGACATGCACGCCGTACTGAAGACGCGCCTGGCACGCGGCCTGCGACACCTTGGGCGCCAGCCGTACGCGCGCCTCCTGTGCATAGTGAGCGGCCCTGTCCTTGGCCGTGTCGGCGTAGGGCGCCACCACTTCCGCGGCGTGCAGCACGCTGTCCTTCGCCGAACCGGTCGCGGCGCGCACGCTGTCGATGCGGGTCACGGGTTCCTCCTCCTCGGTGGCGTACGGTAATTCGACTTTCCACCCTTTTACGGATCATGCCTGCGGACGCACCGCCGGGCATGTGAGGGCGGGCATCCGGGTCACGGGCGGTGTCTTCGTGATGTCCGGGGCACGTGGTGAGGAAGTTGCCGACAAGCGCCGATCAACCTCAATAACGGATGAATACCGGGCAACGAGAGCCTGCCGACGACAATGCCACGAATCGGCGCCCCGCGCTCGTAACCCAGGAGTACCGGCCCTACCCGCCGCCGACCGTGCAAAGATCGGCGGGCACCAGAACACGACGGAAGGCACATCGTGGCCGAGCAGCTCTACGCCACCCTGAAGACCAACCACGGCGACATCGAGATCCGGCTCCTGCCGAACCACGCCCCCAAAACGGTCCGGAACTTCGTCGAACTCGCCAAGGGTGAACGGGAGTGGACCCACCCCGAGACCGGCGAGAAGACCACGGCCAGGCTCTACGACGGCACAGCCTTCCACCGGGTCATCAGGGGCTTCATGATCCAGGGCGGCGACCCGCTCGGCAACGGCACCGGAAACCCGGGCTACCAGTTCGAGGACGAGTTCCACCCCGACCTCTCCTTCAACAAGCCCTACCTGCTGGCCATGGCCAACGCCGGCCCCGGCACCAACGGCTCCCAGTTCTTCGTCACCGTCGCCCCGACCACCTGGCTCAACCGCAAGCACACGATCTTCGGCGAGGTGACGGACGCAGCCGCCCAGAAGGTCGTCGACACCATCGCGGCCCTCCCGACCAACCCCCGCACCGACCGCCCCGTCAACGAGGTCGTCATCGAGTCGGTCCTCATCGAGACCCGCGAGGACTGACCCCGGCCACGCCGGGAAGGAACCTGACGCCCCGCTCATCCGTATAGATGGGCGGGGCGGTGCGTCGCACAACACCGACGGGACACCGCCCGCAGGACGACCGAGGGGAAGCCATGGACCACGCGGCAGCCGGCCCACCGGACGCACAGAGCCTGCCGGGCTGCTACCGCCACCCGGACCGCGAGACCGGCATCCGCTGCACCCGCTGCGAACGCCCCATCTGCACGGACTGCATGGTCAACGCCTCCGTCGGCTTCCACTGCCCCGACTGCGCCAGCGGCCGTACCGGCGGCGGACCGGCCCCGGCCGCGTCCCGCCCGCGCACCCTGGCCGGAGGCACCGTCGCCGCCGACCCCCACCTCCTCACCAAGATCCTCATCGGGATCAACGTCGCGGTCTTCATCGCCGTACACGCCCTGTCGGAGTCCTTCCTGGGCGGCATGGTCCTGGTCGGCCAATGGCCCCCCGCCCCCTACTACATCCCGAACGAGGGCGTCGCCGAGGGCGAGTGGTACCGCCTGGTGACGACCATGTTCACCCACGAGGAAATCTGGCACCTCGGCTTCAACATGCTCAGCCTCTGGTTCCTCGGCGGCCCCCTGGAAGCGGCCCTCGGCAGAGCCCGCTACCTCACCCTCTACCTCGTCTCCGGCCTGGCCGGCAGCGCGCTCACCTACCTCCTGGCCTCACCCACCCAGGCCACCCTCGGCGCCTCCGGCGCGATCTTCGGCCTCTTCGGCGCCACCGCCGCACTCGTCCGCCGCCTCAACGCCGACATGCGGCCGATCGTCATCCTCCTGGCGATCAACCTGGTCTTCACCTTCACCTGGGCCAACATCGCCTGGCAGGCCCACGTCGGCGGCCTCGTCGCCGGCGCCGCGATCGGCTACGCCATGCTCCACGCCCCGCGCGAGCGCCGGACGCTCGTGCAGTACGGCACCTGTGCGCTGGTCCTGGTGGTCGTCGTCGGACTGACCCTGCTGAGAACCGCACAGCTCACCTGAGCGCAGGTTGTCCACAGACGGTGGCCGATCTTGTGCACAGTGTGCGGGAACAGGTGTGCCCCCTGTCACTGACCCGTGTTTCCGCAGGTCAGGCAGGGGGCGAACATGCTTTCGGTTGCCGGTACTTCCGTCACACCGGCGTCAATGTCCAGTGGGTTATCCACAGATCGTCTTTCTTTTCCCCATGTGGACAAGCCTGTGGATAACTCAGTGGATAGCCCTGGGGAGAGCTGTTCCGCGGCCTACCGCCGGGCTACTTCCACTGCGTCGAGACACCGAATCCGGCGGCGATGAAACCGAAGCCCACCACGATGTTCCAGTTGCCCAGGGAGTCAATGGGCAGTGAACCGTCGGTGACGTAGAAGACGACGATCCAGGCGAGACCGATGACGAACATGGCCAGCATGACCGGAGCCACCCAGCTGCGGCTCGTCAGCTTGATGCTGGCCGCCTGCTTCGACGGCGGCGGCGTGTAATCGGCCTTCTTGCGGATACGTGACTTCGGCACGAGGGTCTCTCCTGTCGATGCGCTGCGTGGCCGCGCAGGGAACGGGGTCGGGGACTTGGAGCGCTCCCCCGGGCGTCCGTTAGCGTAGTGCTTCCGTGGCGCCGAAGGAGATAAGGGTACGTTGAGCAATTCTGCCGACTCCCCCCAGGCGGGATCCAGCCCCGCCCGCGGACGCCGTTTCCGGCCCGTGCGGGTCCTGACGGCGGCCGTCTTCGCGCTCGCGGGCCTCATTTTCTTCACCAGCTTCGACACCGCGAAGGGCACCAATATCCGTACGGATGCCTCTTTGCTCAAGTTGTCCGATCTCATCCACGAGCGCAGCCGGGACAACGGTGAGCTGGAGGAGTCCAACGCGTCCCTGCGCGAGGAGATCGAATCGCTCGCCGAGCGCGACGACGGGCGGACGGAGGCGGAGGACGAGAAACTCGCGGCGCTTGAGGAGAAGGCGGGCACGCAGGAACTGAAGGGCGAGGCGATATCCGTCACGCTCGACGACGCCCCGCCGGACGCCACCGCGAAGCTCCCCGGCTATCCGGAGCCGCAGCCCGACTACCTGGTGATCCACCAGCAGGACCTCCAGGCGGTCGTGAACGCGCTGTGGAAGGGCGGCGCGGAGGGCATCAAGGTCATGGACCAGCGGCTGATCTCCACCAGCGCGGTGCGCTGCGTGGGCAACACCCTGATTCTCCAGGGCCGTGTCTACTCGCCGCCGTACAAGATCCAGGCGGTCGGCGACCCGGGGAAGCTGAAGAAGGCGCTGGCCGCGTCCCCGGCGATCCAGAACTACATGGTGTACGTCAATGTCTACGGGCTCGGCTGGAAGGTCGAGGACGACGGGACGGTGACGCTGCCGGGCTACTCGGGCGCGGCGGACCTGCACTATGCCCAGCCTGTGGATTGACGCCTTTCCGGGGGGCCCCGCGCCGTTAGTCTGGTGCGGTGCGGCGTGAGTGCGGCGCCGTGGTGCGACGGAAGGGACGGCATGTACGGCTGGATCTGGCGGCATCTGCCGGGGAACGCGTGGGTGAGGGCGCTGCTCTCGCTCGTCCTGGTCGTGGCCGTGGTCTACGTCCTGTTCCAGTACGTCTTCCCGTGGGCCGAACCGCTGCTTCCCTTCAACGATGTGACGGTGGACAACCAGTGAGCGCGCGCATCCTCGTCGTCGACAACTACGACAGTTTCGTCTTCAACCTGGTCCAGTACCTGTATCAGCTCGGTGCCGAGTGCGAGGTGCTGCGCAACGATGAGGTGTCGACGGCGCACGCCCAGGACGGTTTCGACGGTGTGCTGCTGTCTCCCGGGCCGGGTACGCCGGAGCAGGCGGGGGTCTGCGTCGACATGGTCCGGCACTGCGCGGCGACCGGTGTCCCCGTGTTCGGGGTCTGTCTGGGCATGCAGTCGATGCAGGTGGCGTACGGCGGTGTGGTGGACCGGGCGCCGGAGCTGCTGCACGGCAAGACCTCGCCGGTGGAGCACGCGGGCACGGGTGTGTTCGCCGGCCTCCCGTCGCCCTTCACGGCGACGCGGTACCACTCGCTGGCGGCGGAGCCGGGCACGGTGCCGGCGGAGCTGGAGGTGACGGCCCGCACGCACGACGGCATCGTCATGGGCCTGCGGCACCGGGAGCTGCCCGTGGAGGGTGTGCAGTTCCATCCGGAGTCGGTGCTGACCGAGCACGGGCACCGGATGCTGGCCAACTGGCTGGCGGAGTGCGGCGACCAGGGTGCGGTGGCGAGGTCGGCGGGGCTCGCCCCGGTGGTGGGCAGGGCCACGGCGTGACCGCACTGCGCCCCGAGCGCGACTCCGGCACGGCCGGTGACCAGGGATCCCCGTACGGGCAGCCGTACGGGGATTCCGGTGCGTTCGGGGGCGGTTTTGACGGGTGGTACGAGGATTTCGCCGCCGAGGAGGGGGCCGGGGCGCCCCTGGACGACGAGACGGTGGCGCTGCGGGTCCCGGACCCGCCGCCGGAGCGGTCGGCCACCGTCCCTCCCGTGACGGGCGGGCGTGCGGCCCGCAGGAAGGCCGCGAAACGGCGTCACGGGCGCCGTGGGGCCTCCCGGGGCCCTTCCCGGGCCCCCGAGGTCGACGAGGCGCCGAAAGCCCCTCTGTCGCGCGTGGAGGCCCGTCGGCAGGCCCGCGCCCGCAAGCCGGGTGCGGCGGTGATCGCCAGCCGTGCGATGGGTGAGCTGTTCATCACGACGGGCGTGCTGATGCTGCTGTTCGTGACGTACCAGCTGTGGTGGACGAATGTCCGCGCCCAGGCGCAGGCGGACAAGGCGGCCAGCAACCTCCAGGAGGACTGGGCGAACGGCAAGCGCAATCCGGGCACCTTCGAGCCGGGGCAGGGTTTCGCGCTGCTGCACATTCCGAAGCTGGACGTCGTGGTGCCGATCGCGGAGGGCATCGACGACGAGAAGGTCCTGGACCGGGGCATGGTCGGCCACTATGCGGAGGGTGCGCTGAAGACGGCGATGCCGGACGCGAAGACGGGCAATTTCGGTCTGGCCGGGCACCGCAACACCCACGGTGAGCCCTTCCGGTACATCAACAAGCTGGATCCGGGTGATCCGATCGTCGTGGAGACGCAGGACGAGTACTTCGTCTACAAGATGGCGTCGATCCTGCCGGTGACGTCGCCGAGCAACGTCAGTGTGCTGGACCCGGTCCCGAAGCAGTCCGGTTTCAAGGAACCCGGCCGGTACATCACCCTCACCACGTGCACGCCGGAGTTCACGAGCAAGTACCGGATGATCGTCTGGGGCAAGATGGTCGAGGAACGGCCGCGCAGCAAGGGCAAGCCGGATGCGCTCGTCAGTTAAGGGCGGATGACCAGTGGCAGCGACCACCGACACCGAGCACGAAGAGCAGTCCGGCACGGACGGCCGACCGGAGCCCGCGGCACGCCGCCGCGGTGGCGCCGGGCGGATCGTCGCCCGGACCGTGAGTGTCTTCGGTGAACTCCTCATCACGGCGGGCCTGGTGCTGGGTCTGTTCGTCGTCTACTCGCTGTGGTGGACGAACGTGGTCGCGGACCGCGCGGCGGACAAGCAGGCGGACGAGGTCCGCGAGAACTGGGCGCAGGACCGGGTCGGTCCGGACGGCCCGGGGGCGCTGGACACCAAGGCGGGCATCGGCTTCCTGCACGTGCCGGCGATGGGTGACGGCGACATCCTGGTGGAGAAGGGCACGTCGATGAAGGTCCTCAACGACGGCGTGGCCGGCTACTACACCGACCCGGTGAAGTCGGCGCTGCCCACCTCCGGCAAGGAGGGCAACTTCTCGCTGGCGGCGCACCGGGACGGGCACGGCGCGAAGTTCCACAAGATCGACAAGATCGAGAAGGGTGACCCGATCGTCTTCGAGACGAAGGACACCTGGTACGTCTACAAGACCTACGCCGTCCTCCCCGAGACCTCGAAGTACAACGTCAGGGTCCTCGACCCGATCCCGAAGGAGTCCGGCAAGAAGAAAGCCGGCCACTACATCACCCTGACCACCTGCACGCCGGTGTACACGAGCCGGTACCGGTATGTGGTGTGGGGGGAGCTGGTACGTACGGAGAAGGTGGACGGGGAGCGGACTCCGCCGGAGGAGTTGCGGTGACGTGACCGGGGTCCCGGAGGGACCTCAGTCCTCTAACATGACGGAGGCCCGAAGCCGCAACTTCGTCTTGCGGCTTCGGGCCTCTTCGTGGACGGTCGCTAGCGGAGTGCCTTGAGGCGCACTCCGGCGCTCCACGCCTCCAGTTCGTCCCGGTTGACGGTGACGACTCCGCTGAGCTTGGCGATCGCCTCCGACTCGTGGCTGAAGTTGCAGGTGGCGACGAAAAGCGCGATATCGACCTGGTCGATGGCGCGGGCAGCCCCGGCGAACTTCTGCATGTCCGCGCTCGGTACGGTCCAGCGGCCGGACCTGTTCTTGCACTGGACGGCGACGGTGCGGCCGTCGGCGGTCCGTCCGGTGATGTCGATGCCCCTGTCGGTGCGGGCCTGCCGTACGACGACGTCCAGGCAGCCGTCGCGTCGCAGCAGGTCGGCGACGTGGTGCTCGAAAGCTCGCCAGGTCATGGCCTTGAGCTTGCTCCTGACCTCGTCGACGGGGGTGTCTCCCTCCAGGACGGCGAGGCGGGCGTGGTGCCAGCACAGCTTGCGCTCGACGTTCTCGATGTCCTCGCGGAGTTCGATGAGCTCGCGACGGTGTTCACCGGAGGTCTCGATCAGTGCGTTGAGCATCGGGACGACGGTCTTGCCGAGGATGTGGGTGATGCGTTGGTCGAGGACGGATGTGTCTGTCGGGGACGGGTTTTCCACAGGCTGTGTGCGGGCCAGGTACTCCATGTCCAAGAGGTAGACACGCACCTGACGTGCGACTTCGCTGTCGCGGAGGAGCATGGCGATGTTGAGGACGGCGCGGCGGGGGAAGAGGGCAAGGGAGCGCGTGCGCGACCGAATGCCACTGCGTTGCTTGAAGTCACTCAGTTCTGGGCCTGTCAGAACTCGGTATCCACTCGTCTCCAGCTCGTCACGATGATCGTGGACGAGGGCGCGTACTGCTTCCACTGTGACGTTGAAGTACGTCGCCACCATCGCCGTAGTCACATGCATGCCGTCCGGCAGCAGTGACAGTGCCTTGACGCGGTCGAGTACGTCGGTGCGCTCGAGCACGCTGCTGCGTAGGGCCGGTGATTCCAGTAGGACGGTCTCGCTGATCATGGTCGTTCCTCTCTCGGGTCGTGTGGTCACCCTGAGTAAACGAGTCATGACATATGAAGACACGACAGAGCCCCGGTCCCTCCGTCGAGGGGCCGGGGCTCTTGCCGTTCGCGTTCTCGCTCGCGGGTCAGTCGTCGCCGCGGAGGCCGCCGATGATGCCGCCGCCGTTGCCGCCGTTGCCACCGCCGCCGTTGCCGTTGCCGCCGATGGTGGTGAGGACGACCGGCGTGGCGCCCGGGTCGTCGACCTCGGTGTTGGGCTGCGGGTTCATGGCGACGACCATCGCGTTGTCGTCACCGGGCGCGCCCGGCTGGACCTGGACGTTGGTGAAGCCGTTCTCCTGGAGGATCTGCCGGGCCTCGGCGAGGGTCTTGCCGCGGACCTCCGGCACCTTGGTCTTCTCGATGGCCTTGCCGATGAAGATCGTGACCTTGGAGCCCTTGTCGATCTGCTGGCCGTTGGACGGTGTGGTGGAGATGACCTTGTCGACCTGGTTCGGGTCGTTGGTCGGCTGGTCGGTGCACTCACCTTCCAGGCCGTTGTTCTCCATCTGGGCCTTGGCCTCGTCGCAGGTGCGGCCGGTGACGTCCGGCACCGTCGCCTTCTCCACGGGCTTGGCGACCTCCAGGGTCACCGTGGAGCCCTTCTCGAGCTCCTTGCCCGGGTCGGGGTCCTGGCTGAGGACGGTGCCCTCGTCCTGGGAGGACTCGGTCTGCTTGGTCTCGACGACGAAGCCCTTGTCCTCGAGCTGCTGCTTGGCCTCGTCGATGTTCTTGTCGATGACGTTGGGCACGGCGATCTTCGGTGCGCCCGTCGAGACCACGAGTTCGACGCTGGACTTCTTCTGGACCTCGGTGCCCTGCTGCGGGTTCTGCGAGCAGACGTTGCCCTTGGGCTGGTCCTCGCAGGGCTGCTGCTTGAAGGTCAGTTCCAGGTCGGCGTTGGTCGCCTGTTGCTGGGCGTCCGCCTTGGTCTGGCCGACGAAGGCGGGGACGGCGACCTTGTCGTTGCCCGGCCCTTCGTTGCCGAAGAGCTGCATGCCGATGAGGATCGCGCCGACCAGGACCAGGACGCCGGCCAGGACCAGGAAGATCGTGGAGGCGTTGGACTTGCGGGGCTGCTGGCGGCGCCGGTCGGGGCGGTCGTCGTAGCCGTAGCCGCCGTCGTCCGGGTTCATGGGCGGCAGCATGGTGGTGGCGCCCGCGCCGGCGTCGGAGCGCAGGGCGGTCGTCGGCTGGTCGTCGGGGTAGGCGCCGTAGCCGCCGGCGGTCATGGCGCCCATCGCGGCGGTGGCGCCGACCGGCTGGCCGTCGAGGCAGGCCTCGATGTCGGCGCGCATCTCGTCGGCGGACTGGTAGCGGTAGTCGGGGTCCTTGACCAGGGCCTTGAGGACGATGGCGTCCATCTCGGGCGTGATCTCGGGGTCGAAGACGCTGGGCGCCTGCGGTTCCTCGCGCACGTGCTGGTAGGCGACCGCGACCGGGGAGTCGCCGACGAAGGGCGGGCGCACGGTCAGCAGCTCGTAGAGGAGGCAGCCGGTGGAGTACAGGTCGGAGCGGGCGTCGACCTGCTCGCCCTTGGCCTGCTCCGGGGAGAGGTACTGGGCGGTGCCGATGACCGCGGCGGTCTGGGTCATGGTCATGCCGGAGTCACCCATGGCGCGGGCGATGCCGAAGTCCATGACCTTGACCTGGCCGTTGCGGGTGAGCATCACGTTGGCCGGCTTGATGTCGCGGTGGACGATGCCGGCCCGGTGCGAGTACTCCAGCGCCTGGAGGATGCCGATGGTCATCTCCAGCGTCCGCTCCGGCAGCAGCTTGCGGCCGGAGTGGAGCAGTTCGCGGAGGGTGGAGCCGTCGACGTACTCCATGACGATGTAGGGGATCGACACGTTGTCGATGTAGTCCTCGCCCGTGTCGTAGACCGCCACGATCGCGGGATGGTTGAGCGAGGCGGCCGACTGGGCCTCCCGGCGGAAGCGGGCCTGGAAGGACGGGTCGCGCGCGAGGTCGGCGCGCAGCGTCTTCACCGCCACCTGGCGCCCGAGCCGGGTGTCATGAGCGTGGTAAACCTCCGCCATGCCACCACGGCCGAGCACTGGGCCCAGCTCGTACCGGCCGCCGAGGCGACGCGGCTCTTCCATGGTTACTACCAGCCCTCTCCGTCGGTCCCGACCGGCACGCTTGTACGGTCGGTGGCTGCCGTCCGGCCTACCGTACCCGGCTCGCTGCGGGTGACCTGGCCAAGCCCGATACCCGATACAGGACCGGTATCGCAACGTGCGCCTATGTGAAGGGAACGTGACCGGAGTCACGTCCTGTTCAGTGTGTGGTCACTTCTTGCTCTCCAGCACGGCCTCCATCACGTTCTTGGCGATCGGGGCCGCGAGGCCGCCGCCGGAGATGTCGTCGCGGTTGGCGTTCTCGTCCTCGATCACCACGGCGACGGCGACGGGCGAGCTGCCGTCCTCGGCCTTGGCGTAGGAGATGAACCAGGCGTAGGGGTTCTCGCTGTTGTCGACGCCGTGCTGTGCGGTGCCGGTCTTGCCGCCCACGGTGACGCCGTCGATCTGCGCGTTGGTTCCCGTGCCGTCCTCGACGACGGTCTCCATCATGGACTGGAGGATCTGGGCGTTGTCCGCGGACAGCGGCTCGCTCATCTCCTCGGGGTCGGTCTTCTCGATGGTGTCGAGGTTGGGGGCCTGGAGTTCGTCGACCATGTACGGCTTCATCAGGGTGCCGTTGTTGGCGATGGCGGAGGTGACCATGGCCATCTGCAGCGGGGTGGCGGCGGTGTTGTACTGGCCGATGGCGGAGAGCGCGGTCTGCGACTCGTTCATGTCGTCGGAGAAGACGGAGGCGCTGGAGCGGACGGGGACGAACTGCTCCTCGTTGAAGCCGAACTCCTCGGCGGTCTCCAGCATCTTGTCGTTGCCGAGGTTGGAGCCGATCTTGCCGAAGACGGTGTTGCAGGACACCCGCAGTGCCTCGCGGAGGGTGGCGTCCTCGCAGGGGAGGTCGCCCTCGTTGGGCAGTTCGGTGGTGGTGCCGGGCATGGTCCAGGGCAGCGGGGAGTCGGTCTTCTCGTCGGCCGAGTCGTACAGGCCGTGTTCCAGGGCGGCGGCCGCGGTGAGCACCTTGAAGGTGGAGCCGGGCGGGTAGACCTCGCGCAGGGCGCGGTTGAGCATCGGGTCGTCGGGGTTGTTCTTCTTCTGGAGCTTGTTCCAGGCTTCGCCGGCCGCGCCGTCGCTGCCCGCGATGGCGGTGGGGTCGTACG
Organism: Streptomyces sp. CB02414; assembly: GCF_001905385.1. Lineage (GTDB taxonomy): Bacteria > Actinomycetota > Actinomycetes > Streptomycetales > Streptomycetaceae > Streptomyces. The sequence goes on from NZ_LIPF01000003.1 coordinate 248,470, forward strand.
AGGGGTAGGAGGCCATCGAGAGGATCTTGCCGGTGGAGGGTTCGATGGCGACGACGGCGCCCTTGCCGCCCTGCTTCTTCAGTCCGTCGTAGGCGGCTTTCTGGGCGGCGCTGTTGAGGGTGGTGACGACGTTGCCGCCCTCGCGCTGCTTGCCGGTGATCATGTCGAGGGTGTTGCGGAAGAAGAGCCGGTCGTCGTTGCCGGTGAGGATGCCGTCGTTGATGGCTTCGATCTGGGTGGCGCCGTAGGCCTGGGAGACGTAGCCGGTGACGGGCGCCCACATGGCGCCGTCCTTGTAGGTGCGCTTGTACTTGAAGTCGCCGTCGGTGGTGGCGTGGCCGGTGATGGCCTGGCCGTCGACGATGATGTCGCCGCGGGGGCTGGCGTACCGCTCGATGGCGACGCGGCGGTTGTGCTCGTCCTCCTTGAGCTCGTCGGCCTGGACGTACTGGAGCCAGTTGTCGCGGATGAGCAGGGTGAGGACGAGGAGGCCGCAGAAGAGTGCGATGCGGCGCAGTGGCTTGTTCACGGGCGGACCACCTGGGTCATCTCGGCGTCGGGGTTCGCGGGTGCCGCTGGTGCGGGTCTGCGAGCCGTGTCGCTGATGCGCAGCAGGATGCCGATCAGGGCCCAGTTGGCGATGACGGAGGAGCCTCCGTACGCCAGGAAGGGCATGGTCATGCCGGTGAGCGGGATGAGGCCCATGACGCCGCCGGCGACGACGAAGACCTGGAGGGCGAAGGCGCCGGAGAGGCCGATGGCGAGGAGCTTGCCGAAGGGGTCGCGGGCGGCGAGGGCGGTGCGTACGCCGCGCTCGACGATGAGGGCGTAGAGCAGGAGCAGCGCCATGAGGCCGGCGAGGCCGAGTTCCTCGCCGAAGGTGGCGAGGATGAAGTCGGAGTTGGCGGCGAACCGGATCAGGTCGGAGTGGCCCTGGCCCCAGCCGGAGCCGAGGGTGCCGCCGGAGCCGAAGGCCCACAGGGCCTGCATGGCCTGCTCGGAGTGGCCGCCCTGGCCGGCGCGGGAGAGCGTGTACTCCTTCATCGGGTCGAGCCAGGCGTCGACGCGCTGCTGGATGTGGGGTTCGAAGGTGGCGACGCCGACGGCGCCGACGGCGGACATCAGCAGGCCGAAGACGATCCAGCTGGTGCGCTCGGTGGCGACGTACAGCATGATCACGAACATGCCGAAGAAGAGCAGCGAGGTGCCGAGGTCGGTCTCGAAGACCAGGATGAGGATGGAGACCATCCAGACGACCAGGATGGGGCCGAGGTCGCGGCCGCGGGGCAGGTAGAGGCCCATGAAGCGGCGGCTGGCGAGGGCGAGCGCGTCGCGCTTGACCATCAGGTAGCCGGCGAAGAACACGGCCAGCACGATCTTGGCGAACTCGCCCGGCTGGATGGAGAAGGAGCCGACCTGGATCCAGATCCGGGCGCCGAAGACGTCGCGGCCGAGGCCCGGTACCAGCGGGAGCAGCAGCAGGATCAGGGCGCCGACCATGGAGATGTAGGTGTAGCGCTGCAGGACGCGGTGGTCCTTGAGGAAGATCAGCACGGCCACGAACAGGGCGATGCCCATCGCGGTGTACATCAGCTGGCGGGGTGCGGCGTTGCCGGCCTGGTCGATGGACTGGAGGAGTTCGGACTGGTCCAGGCGCCAGATGGCGACGAGGCCGAGTCCGTTGAGGAGGGTGGCCAGGGGCAGCATCAGCGGGTCCGCGTAGGGCGCGAACTTGCGTACGACGAGGTGGCCGACGCCGGCCAGCAGGCCGAGGCCGAGGCCGTAGCTCAGCAGGCCGGCGGGTACCTCGTCGTTGATGGCCAGTCCCACGTTGGCGTACGCGAAGACCGGGATGAGGACGGCGAACACGAGCAGCGCCAGCTCGGTGTTGCGCCGGCTCGGCGCGCCGATGGCGCCGATCGTGGACGTGTGGTGCGTCGGCGAGTTGGAAGTACTGCTCATCGGGTGACGGTGCCTCTCACGGCTTGCCTACTGCTTACCGCACAGCGAGACGACCTTCTGCTCTTCCTCCGAGAGGGTCGGGCCGGGGCCAGGAGTGGGTGCGGTCGTGGACGGGGGCTCGGACGATTCGGGTGCCTTCGGCGTTCCCGACGTGCTCGGGCTCGGTGAGGCCTTGGACGTGAAGGAGGCGGGTGTGGTTCCCGTGGTGCCTCCGGCCTGGCCCTGGCCCGTCTTCGCGTTCTGCTCGTTCTTGGCGTCCTGCTCGTTCTTCGCGTCCTGCGCGGAGCGGCGCTCGGCCTGCTTCTTGCAGGCGGAGGCCTGGACCGCCAGTTCCTCGATCTTGGCGCGCGCGTCGGCGAGGTCGCCTTCGGGCATGGTGGCCTCGACCAGTTTCTGCTGGTAGGGCGGCAGGTACTTGAGTTCGATCTCGGGGTGGTCCTTCTGGACCTTGGAGAGCGAGACCCAGGCGAGGTCCTGGCTGATGCCCCGGTACAGCGCGAGGTGGTCGTCCTTGGTGCCGACGTAGTACTGGGTCTGGGTCCAGCGCCAGCCGCCGTACATGCCGCCGCCGATGACGGCGAGGGCGAGCACCGTGTAGAGGGATCTCTTGAGCCACTTGCGGTTCTTGCGGGGTTTGACGAAGTCGTCGGGGCCGTAGTCGTCGAAGCCGCCGGCGGGGATGAAGCCGGTGGTGTCGCCGCTGCCGGGCGGGCCGAACTCGCCGCCGCCGCCGTGCCGGCCGCCGCTCTGGCGGCCGAGGCCGGCGGCGCGGCCGGCCGGGGTCTGCATGATGCCGTTGTCGCCGAACTGGGCCTGGTTCTCGGCGACGGCGCCGACCACGACCGGGGTGTCGGACAGCTGTCCGGCGAGGGTGTCGCCGGTGTCGAGGTCGAGGACGTCGGCGACGATGACGGTGATGTTGTCGGGGCCGCCGCCGCGCAGCGCGAGCTGGATCAGCTCCTGCACGGTCTCCTGGGGGCCCTGGTAGCTGGCGAGGGTGTCTTCCATCGTCTGGTGGGAGACGACGCCGGACAGTCCGTCGGAGCAGATGAGGTAGCGGTCGCCGGCCCGCACCTCGCGGATGGACAGGTCGGGTTCGACGTGGTCGCCGCTGCCGAGCGCCCGCATCAGCAGGGAGCGCTGGGGGTGGGTGCCGGCCTCTTCCTCGGTGATGCGGCCCTCGTCGACGAGGCGCTGCACCCAGGTGTGGTCCTGCGTGATCTGGGTGAGGACGCCGTCGCGCAGGAGGTAGGCGCGGGAGTCGCCGACGTGGACGAGGCCGAGGCGCTGGCCGGTCCACAGCAGAGCGGTGAGGGTGGTGCCCATGCCCTCCAGGGCGGGGTCCTCCTCGACCATCTGCCGCAGCTGGTCGTTGGCGCGCTGGACGGCGTGGCCGAGGGAGGTGAGGACGTCGGAGCCGGGTACGTCGTCGTCGAGGGCGACGATGGTGGAGATCACCTCGGAGGAGGCGACCTCGCCGGCGGCCTGGCCGCCCATGCCGTCGGCGATGGCGAGCAGGCGGGGGCCGGCGTAGCCGGAGTCCTCGTTGCCCTCCCGGATCATGCCCTTGTGGGAACCGGCGGCGAAGCGCAGTGACAGACTCATGCCCACCTCGCCCGTCGGCTGCTCCGGGTACAGCCGGTCGTGTCGAGCCACACTGCCCACCCTCCGGTCGGGAGCGCGCCGGGGCCCGGGGTGCCGGCCGCCGGTGCGTGCTCGCTCCGCTCGCGCTCAATCATTGGTGTAGCACTACTTCCGCAGCTCGATGACGGTCTTGCCGATGCGGATCGGCGCGCCCGGGCCAATCGGTGTGGGGGTCGTCAGCCGGGACCGGTCCAGGTAGGTGCCGTTGGTGGAGCCCAGGTCCTCGACGATCCACTGGCCGTTCTGGTCCGGGTAGATCCTGGCATGGCGGCTGGAGGCGTAGTCGTCGTCCAGCACGATCGTCGAGTCGTGTGCCCGGCCGAGCGTGATGGTCTGGCCCTGGAGGGCAACGGTGGTGCCGGTGAGGGTGCCCTCCGTCACGACCAGCTTGGTGGGGGCGCCGCGGCGTCCCCGGCCGCCGCCCTGCTGCTGGCGCTGCGGCGGTGGCGCCTGGCCCTGGCGCGCGGCGGCCTGCTGCGGCCGGTCGGCGCCGCGCCGTGCTCCGCGCTGGGTGACCCGCGTGCCGAACAGGTCGCTGCGGATGACCTGCACGGCCACGATCACGAACAGCCACAGTACGGCCAGGAAACCCAGCCGCATGACCGTGAGGGTCAGCTCTGACATTGCCCCCGGATCACCCTTCGGCTTGCCTATAGATAACGGTGGTGCTGCCCACGACGATCCGCGAGCCGTCGCGGAGCGTAGCGCGGGTGGTGTGCTGCCCGTCCACCACGATGCCGTTGGTGGACCCGAGATCCTGGATCGTCGAGGGCGTTCCGGTCCGGATCTCGCAGTGCCGGCGGGAGACGCCGGGGTCGTCGATCCGCACGTCGGCCTCGGTGCTGCGTCCGAGGACGAGGGTCGCGCGGGAGATCTGATGGCGGGTGCCGTTGATCTCGATCCAGTGGCGGGTGCGTCCGCCGGCCGCGGGTGCGGCCGGGGGCTGCTGGCCGCCCGCGGGCTGCGGGTAGCCGTATCCGCCGGGGCGGCCGCCGGGCGGCGGCGTGGACGGCATGGGCGGGGCGCCCGCGGGGGCGGAGGCCGGCGGGTAGCCGTAGCCGCCGCCGGGTGCGCCGGGGCGTCCGGACGGGGCGGGGGGCGCGGCGGATCCGGCGGGTGCCGGGCCGCCCTGGTGGCTGCTGGAGGAGGCGAGCGTACGGCTGCGCACCCGGTACAGGCCGGTGTCGAGGTCGTCCGCCTTCTCCAGGTGGACCTTGATCGGTCCCATGAAGGTGTAGCGCTGCTGCTTGGCGTAGTCGCGGACCATGCCGGCGAGTTCGTCGCCGAGCTGGCCGGAGTAGGGGCTGAGGCGCTCGAAGTCGGGCGTGCTCAGCTCCACGATGAAGTCGTTGGGTACGACGGTGCGGTCGCGGTTCCAGATGGTCGCGTTGTTGTCGCATTCACGCTGGAGTGCTCCCGCGATCTCCACGGGCTGCACCTCGGACTTGAACACCTTCGCGAAGGTGCCGTTGACCAGACCTTCGAGACGCTGCTCGAACTTCTTCAGGACTCCCATGGGGCACCTCCTCCGTCGACGCCGTCCTGTCCGCTGCCTTGCGTACTGCTGTTTCGCGTACTGCTTTCCTGCGTACTTCCCGCGTGCGTACCGCTCACGCGCGCACTGTCCACCTGGTACTGCTTACTGATCGTATCCACGCGCCGGTCGATCGGCTGGTTCCCCCTGTCGGCCCGGTCGACGGTGTCGACGCCTCCCGGTGCCTCCCGGTACTCATGCCCAGGATCGTAGAGGCGGCCGCAGACCAGTGTCCCGCACCCGGCCGTGGACCCCCACCGGCTCCTGGGCGGATGCGCCGGACCGGTACGAGGTTGATACGTGAACGGCCGGCGGCCGTGACGAGTGCCCGAAGGAGGGCGGGCGTCCCGGTTCCCCTGCCCTTGCCCGCCCTTCACCGCCGGGAAAGGGATGTGAATCCACCCCGTACAGCGTGCTAATGTTCTCGTGTCGGAAGGCGCCGGACCGCAAGGAAAGGCCCCGAGGACACACCCAATGCGCGGGTGGCGGAATAGGCAGACGCGCTGGATTCAGGTTCCAGTGCCCGCAAGGGCGTGGGGGTTCAACTCCCCCCTCGCGCACCAGCCGGAAGCCCCTCAGGTCTCGGACCTGAGGGGCTTCCGCGTGTTCGGGTGCCGGGCCGTGGGGTGCCGGGTGCTGTGAGGAAGGTCTCAGGCCTCGCGGCGCCACAGGGCGGGCACGTTGGGCGGCTCCCAGCCGGCCATCGAGGTGTGTGCCTGGAGACAGCGGTAGGCGCTCCCGCCGTGCGTCACCCGGTCCCCGGCCGCGTAGGAACGGCCGGCCGCCCAGGTGCCGCCCGGGGGGTCGGTGGGCGGGTCGGTGGGGTCCGGGCCCGGGCCGCCGTCCACGTTCAGGACGAAGTCGAAGGTGGCCTCCTTGCCGCCGCCGGCGTCGCGGACGTTCATCAGCAGCGCCGGGTCGAAGATCGCGTCCGTGCTGTTGCGGGGCTCGCCGGGGAAGTAGAGCTGGGTGGTCAGCACGGGCTCGCCGGGCGCCTGCGCCTTGACGTGGATGTGCCGGGTGCGGCCCGGGTAGAGGCCGGGGACGATCGTGCGCAGGGTGAAGGCGCCGGAGGCGTCGGTGAACTGGTGGCCCCGGAAGCGGTACCCGGCCATGTCGTAGGCGCCGGCGTTGTCGGCCTGCCAGAAGTCCAGGAGCACGCCGGACAGCGGGACGCAGTTGCGGCCGAAGACGTAACCGCTGACGGTCAGCGGGGTGCCCGGGGTGCCGGGTGTCACCAGGTCGGTGCGGAGCGGGGAGTTCGGTTTGAAGTAGGGGCCCTCCATCTGGTCGGGCGTCGGGTCGTCGCCGTCGTCGCAGTAGGGGGTCGGCGGCAGGGTCCGGCCGGTGGAGCTTCGGGCGGCGTCCCGGGCCAGCGCGATCGAGCCGGTGGCGAGCAGCGGGACGGCGGCGCCGGCGGCGACGGCCGCCCTGAGCAGCGTCTTGCGGCTGACGCCGCGGTCGGGGGCGGCGCCGGGCCCGGGCTCGTCGGGGCCGGTGGGGGAGGTGGGGGCGTCGGAGGTCATGGCGGTTCCTCGGTCTCCTCGGTGGGGTGGTCCCTGGGGAAGCTGGGCGGGACGTGCGGAATCCGGGACGTCGGGGACAGGGAGCGCGCCCGCCGGCGCGGGGCAGGCTGCTGTCGTTGCTTCGACGGGCGCGCTCCGTGGTGATCGCTGGAAACCGTAGGCGCGGCGGCCGGGGCCCGGGCACCTCCTGTTTCGCCCTCTGCCCGGCGTTATGCGGGGCTGGTGGGGCGCGTTCGCGGGTTGGAGTGACTCAGGTGGGTGGGGCGGGAGGCGGCGTGTACGGACGGTTCGTGCGGCGGTACGGTCGTGGCGCGTTGACGCCGGGCTGACGAGGCCGGGGGAGGCCGGGTCCGGTGGGCTCGGGGTCTCCTGGGTCCGGGCCCGGTCCGGGCGGTGGCTCAATCGGTGCCGGTGTGGCCCAGGAGGGCGGGACGGCTCAGGTACGAGGACGGGGAGGCGGCCGGGATGGCCGAGGCGATGACGGGGACGCGCGGCGCGGCGGACGAGGCCGGTGCGGTGGATGTGGGGGACGTGGTGAATGTGGTGAATGTGGTGGACGTGACGGACGCGGCGGAGTCGGCGGATTCGGCGGGCGGCGCCGAGGGAGGCGTCGGCCGGGTGCCGGACGTGCCCGGGTTCGCGCGGTGGCCCGCCGGCGGGTCGCCGAAGGCGGAGGGCAAGGCGCTGCGCACGCGCGTCCCGCGGTCCGCGCACGCCGCGCTCGACCTGGACGGCTCCCGCCCGGACGCGGTGAGCGCGGTCGAGGAGTCCAACCGCGGCCGGATACCCGGGCTCACTCCCATACGCGCGGGCCGGATGGCGGCCACGCCGTTCGCCTTCCTGCGCGGGTCGGCCGGGCTGATGGCGTACGACCTGGCGCGCACCCCGGTGACCGGCATCGGCGCGCAGATCTGCGGCGACGCGCACGCCGCCAACTTCGGTCTCTACGGCGACGCCCGCGGCGGCCTCGTCATCGACCTGAACGACTTCGACGAGACCGTGCACGGCCCCTGGGAGTGGGACCTCAAACGGCTCGCCGCCTCGATCGTCCTCGCGGGCCGGGAGGCCGGCGCCGACGAGGCCACCTGCCGCGAGGCCGCCCATGACACGGCCGGCGCCTACCGGCGCACCATGCGGCTGCTGGCGAAGCTCCCCGCGCTGGACGCCTGGAACGCCATCGCGGACGAGGAGCTGGTCTCCCACACCGACGCCCACGACCTGCTCGGCACCCTGGAACGGGTCTCCGAGAAGGCCCGCGCCAACACCAGCGGACGCTTCGCCGCCAAGTCGACCGAGGCCACCGAGGACGGCGGACGGCGTTTCGTGGACGCCCCGCCGGTGCTGCGGCGCGTCCCGGCCGCCGAGGCGGCGTCGGTCGCGGCGGCCCTGGAGCCGTACCTGGCGACCCTCTCCGAGGACCGGCTCCCGCTGCTCGCCCGGTACGCCGTGCACGATGTCGCCTTCCGGGTCGTGGGCACCGGCAGCGTCGGTACGCGGTCGTACGTCGTCCTGCTCCTGGACCACCGAGGTGAACCGCTCGTGCTCCAGGTGAAGGAGGCCCGGCCCTCCGCGCTGCTGCCCCACCTGGCGACCGCGGGGTTCGACGCCCCCGGGGCGGGGCACGAGGGGCGCCGGGTGGTCATGGGGCAGAAGCGGATGCAGGTGGTCAGCGACATCCTGCTGGGCTGGACCACGGTCGACGGGCGGCCCTTCCAGGTACGGCAGTTCCGCAACCGCAAGGGCAGTGTCGACGCCACCGCCCTGGCCGCCGACCAGATGGACGACTACGGCCGGATGACCGGCGCCCTGCTGGCCCGTGCCCACGCGCACAGCGCCGACCCGCGGCTGATCGCCGGCTACTGCGGCAAGAACGGCGAGCTGGACGAGGCGGTGGCCGCCTTCGCCGTGGCCTACGCCGACCGCACGGAGGCCGATCACGCCGTACTGCTCGCCGCCGTGCGGACGGGGCGGGTCGCGGCGGAGCTGGGGGTGTGAGGCGGTCTGCCGGACACCGCGCGGGCGGCCTCCCCGGCCCGCAGGCCTTGGGGCGCGACTCCCTCCACGCTCGACTGCGCTCGCGCGGGAGGGCCCCATCGGCTCCGCTCACCCGCACTGATCAGGTGCCGTCGGCTCGCTGCGACCTGATCCGCCGGACAGGCCCTAGGCTGGTCGGGTGACGACGCCCGAAGCTGAGCCCGAGCAGGGGGGTGCGCCGCGTCCCGAGGAACGGCTGGAGAAGGCCGTACGGGCCGCCGAGCAGGCACTCATCGAGTACGAGATCGCGCTGGAGACCTTCCGCGTGGAGGTGGAGAACTTCTCCCGCCTGCACGAGCAGCGGCTCGGACCGGTGTACGCGCGCCTGGAGGAGCTGGAGGCGCAGATCCTGGAGGCACGGGCCGCCCGCACCGGTGACGCCGAGGACCGGCGCCGGGCCGACGAGGCGCGGGCCCGGCTGATGCCCATCCCCGGGGTCGAGGAGCTGCTGCACGGCTGGATGGACGGGGACGGGCTGTTCCCGGAGGCCACGGCGATGCTCACGGACCAGGCGGTACGCCCCCCGCAGCGGGTGCGGCCGAGCGAGGAGGCCCGCAAGCTCTACCGCGAGCTGGCCCGCAAGGCCCACCCCGACCTGGCGCAGGAGGAGGACGAGCGGGCCCGGCGCGAGGAGTTCATCACCCGGGTCAACGCCGCCTACGCCCGCGGTGACGAGGAAGCGCTGCGTGAGCTGGCCGGGGAGTGGGCCGCGGGGCCGGTGCCCGAGCGGCGCCCGAGCCGGGGCGAAGAGCTGTACGCCCGCCTCGAATGGCTCGACCGGCGCAAGGAGATGCTCACGCTGCTCGCCAAGGAGCTGGAGGAGAGCGCGATCGGCGGCATGCTGCGGCTGGCCCCGGACGATCCCGACCGGCTGCTGGAGGAGATCGCCGAACAGCTCGCGACCCAGGTGCGGGAGCGCGAGGCGGAGCTGGCGGCGGCGCTCGGGCAGGAGTGAGCCGGGCGGTGGCTCCGGTAGCGTCTGGGGCATGAGTTTCGGAGCTGGTGTGCCCACGGTCGAGGTCACGGACCTCAAGGACGGCGACTTCCTGCTGGACGTCCGCGAGGACGACGAGTGGCAGGCGGGTCACGCCGCCGGGGCGCTGCACATTCCCATCAGCGAGTTCGTCGCCCGGTACGGTGAGCTGACCGACGCCGCGCCGCAGGACGGCCGCGTCCACGTGATCTGCCGCTCCGGCGGCCGTTCGGCCCAGGTCACCATGTACCTGGTCCAGCAGGGCGTCGACGCCGTGAACGTCGCCGGCGGCATGCAGGTGTGGGCGGCGGCCGGGCGGCCCGTGGTGGACGGCAAGGGCGAGCCGGGGCACGTCGTCTAGGACAGGCCCTGGCACCTCCCGCCGGTGTGGTGTCGCCCACGGCGCGGTCGGTCCGCCGGGGGGTGTGCGGGCGGCCGGTCCTGAGTACCGTTCCCGTTCGAACGTCGCCGAGCAGCCGCACCAGTGGTGCGCGGGCGCCCCGCGGTGGGGCGGGCGGAACGAGGATCAGGACCGGAACGGGGCGGAATGGACGCGTACGGCACAGGATCGGACGCCCGGCAGGGGCGGGACGACGATCAGGACGTCCCGGCCGGACCGGCCGGACCCGGCGGCGACATCGGCGAGGCGGGAACCGCCGGGCTCGCACAGCCCGCCGAGCCCCGCACCGGTGTCGCCGCGCTCTCCCCGCGCTACCAGGTCGGTGCCGTGATCGCCCTCGCGGTCGTCGCTGTCGCCGTCTGCGCCCACCTGGGGCTGGTCTTCCTGCACGTGGCCCCGTCGAACACCCTCACCAAGAAGCACGGCGCCGCGGTGGACGAGTGGGTCTTCCCGGAGTTCGAGCAGAACTGGAAGCTCTTCGCCCCCAACCCCCTCCAGCAGAACGTGTCCGTCCAGGTCCGCGCCGAGGTGAGCACCGCGGACGGCGGTATACGCACGACCGGCTGGTACGACCTGTCCGCCGAGGACGGCCGGGCCATCGACGGCAACCCGGCGCCGAGCCACACCCAGCAGAACGAGCTGCGCCGGGCCTGGGACTTCTTCGTCGCCACCCACGACTCCGACGACCGCCCGGTGGGTCTGCGCGGCACGCTCTCCGAGTCCTATCTGCGGCGCATCGCGGTCCTGCGGCTGGAACGCAACGACGCCGCCGGACCGGACGGCGTGGTCGAGCGCGTCCAGTACCGCTCCCGGACCACCAACGTGGAGCCGCCCCCGTGGAGCGGGGTGAAGGTCTCCGACCGGCCCACCGTGCGCCAACTGCCCTGGTGGCCGGTGTCCGGCGAGAGTGAGAAGAAGGGGGGCGCCGCGTGAACCGCATCGTCCTCTCCGTCTCCCGCGGCATCGCCCGCGTCACCGGTGCCGCGCTCGGCCCGTACCAGACGGCCGTGATCCGCATCGGCTTCAGCGCCACCTGGCTGCTGTTCCTGCTGCGTGAGCTGCCCCACCGCCACGAGCTGTACGGCCCCGACAGCCCCTGGGGCCACGACCTCGCCGAGCAGCTGATCGCGGACAACGGCGCCTTCACCGTGCTGATGTGGTCCGACGGGCAGGTCTGGTTCGAGATCGTCTACGCGCTGGCCGTACTGAGCAGCGTGCTGCTCCTGCTGGGCTGGCGTACCCGGACCGTGTCCGTCCTCTTCATGGTCGGCGTGCTGTCCCTGCAGAACCGCAGCGTGTTCATGGGGGACGGCGGCGACAACGTCCTGCACCTGATGAGCATGTACCTGGTCCTCACCCGCTGCGGCCAGGTCTGGTCGCTGGACGCCCGCCGGGCGCGGCGCGCCGAGGAGGCACGGGCCCGCGGTGAGCGGGTGGCGGACCGGGTCGGGCCGGTGCTGTGGTGCGTGTTCGGGTTCGTGCTGCTCACGGTGACGCTGGCGGGCGGGCTGAACGGCGACTGGTTCGTCCCGGCGCTGCTGTGGGCGGTGTGGGTGGCGCAGGGCCTGTGGTGGGCCGTGGGACGCGGCACGGGGAGCGGCCAGCCGCGCATCCTGCTCGACGTGGTCACCAACGTCGTGCACAACGGCGCCCTGGTCGTGATCATGGCCGAGGCCTGTCTGATCTACGCCACGGCGGGCTGGTACAAGATCCAGGGCTCGCGCTGGCAGGACGGCACCGCGGTCTTCTACCCGCTGCACCTGGACTACTTCTCGCCGTGGCCCGCGCTCTCCGACGCCCTGTCGGCCAGCGGCACGATGGTCATGCTCATCACCTACGGCACGGTCGCCGTGCAGGTCGCCTTCCCGTTCACGCTGTTCAACCGGCGGGTCAAGAACGTGCTGCTGGCCGCCATGATGACCGAGCACGCGGTGATCGCCGTGGTGCTGGGGCTGCCGTTCTTCTCGCTGGCGATGATCGCCGCCGACGCGGTCTTCCTGCCGACCTCCTTCCTGCGCCGGACGGGCGGCTGGGCGGTACGCGGGCGGGACCGGCTGCTGCTCCTGCTGCCGGGCTCGCGGGCGGGCGGGCTGCCGGCCGGGGGCGGGGACGGCGGCGGTACGGCGACGGTGCCCGGGCCGCGCGCCCGTTCCGGCGGGAGTGGTGCGCAGGAGGCCGGCGTCCAGCAGACCGGTTCCGGGGGCAAAGGGGGCCCCGAGCCCACGCACGTAGGCTTCGGGGCATGACCGACCCCGACCTCGACCCGCTCGCCGACTGGCGCCGGTACGCCGGTGCCTGCGTGCTGCTCGACGGCTTCCACGCCCTCAAGCACGCGCTGCGCTTCGGTGCCGAGGTCCCCGTGGCCGTCACCGCCGACCGCCCGGCGGCCCTGGCCCTCGCCGACGAGCTGGCACCCGACGTACGGTCCGCCCTGGACGGGCTGCTGACCGAGGTGGCGCCGGAGACGTACGCATCCCTCGTGCCGCGCCCGCACCCGACCGCGGTGGCCGCCCTGGCCGTACGGCCCTCCCGCGAGGCCGGACTTCGGGCGCTGGCGCACACGCCCCGCCGGGCGCCCGTGGTCGTCCTCGACCAGCCGCGCAACCTCGGCAACGCGGGGGCGGTGATCCGGCTGGCCGCCGGTTTCGGGGCGACCGGTGTCGTGACCACCGGCACCCTCGACCCGTGGCACCCCACGGTGGTGCGGGGCGGGGCCGGGCTGCACTTCGCGACCGCGGTGGAGCGGCTGGAGGTGGCGGAGCTGCCGTCCGGGCCGCTGTTCGCGCTGGACCCGGGGGGCGAGGACATCCGCGGGCTGAAGCTGCCGGACGACGCGCTGCTCGCCTTCGGCTCCGAGCGCAGCGGGCTGTCGCGGGAGCTGCGCGCGCGGGCCGACCACCTGGTGGCGCTGCCGATGCGCCCCCAGGTCTCCAGCTACAACCTCGCGACCAGCGTGGCCATGACGCTGTACCACTGGAGTGCCACCGGGGGCGCGATCCAGGACTCCTAGGCCTGGCGGCGGACCTCCACCACCCGGAAGCGGCCCGCGACGAACGCGCCGTCGCACAGGGCCGCGTTGGCCGCCGGGTTGCCGCCCGAGCCGTGGAAGTCGGAGAAGGCGGCCGTCTGGTTGACGTACACCCCGCCGGTGAGGTTGAGGGAGAGCTGGGCGGCCTCCTCCAGGCAGGCCTCCCGCACGGACTGCTCGACCTCCGGGTCGGTCGTGTACGCGCCGACCGTCATCGCGCCCTTCTCGCGGACGCTGTGGCGCAGCAGCTGAACGGCGTGGTCGGCGGAGTCGACGGCGACGGTGAAGGAGACCGGGCCGAAGCACTCGCTGGTCCAGGCGGCCTCGTCGTCGGGCTTGGCGCCGTCCAGCTTGACGATCACCGGGGTGCGCACGACCGCGTCCGGGAACTCCGGGTTGGCCACCTCGCGGGAGGCGAGGGCTACCTCGCCGAGTCCGGCGGCGGCCTCCAGGCGGGCCTTGACGTCCGGGTTGACGATGGCGCCGAGCAGGGCGTTGGCGCGGGCGTCGTCGCCGAGGAGGCCCTCGACGGCACGGGCGAGGTCGGCGGTCACCTCGTCGTAGGTCCTGTGGCCCTGGTCGGTGCGGATGCCGTCGCGGGGGATCAGCAGGTTCTGCGGGGTGGTGCACATCTGGCCGCTGTAGAGGGACAGCGAGAACGCCAGGTTGCCGAGCATGCCCTTGTAGTCGTCGGTCGACTCGACGATCACCGTGTTGACGCCGGCCTTCTCGGTGAAGACCTGGGCCTGGCGGGCGTTGGCCTCCAGCCAGTCGCCGAAGGAGGTGGAGCCGGTGTAGTCGATGATCCGGATCTCGGGCCGGGTGGCCAGGGTCTTGGCGATGCCCTCGCCGGGGCGCTCGGCGGCCAGCGCGACCAGGTTCGGGTCGAAACCGGCCTCGGTGAGGACGTCGCGGGCGACCCGCACGGTCATCGCGAGCGGCAGCACCGCGCGGGGGTGGGGCTTGACCAGGACCGCGTTGCCGGTGGCGAGGGAGGCGAACAAGCCCGGGTAGCCGTTCCACGTCGGGAAGGTGTTGCAGCCGATGACCAGACCGATGCCGCGCGGGACCGGCGTGAACGTCTTGGTCAGTGCGAGCGGGTCGCGCTTGCCCTGCGGCTTGGTCCACTCGGCCGTGTCGGGGGTGCGGGACTGCTCCACGTACGCGTACGCCACCGCCTCCAGGCCGCGGTCCTGCGCGTGCGGGCCGCCCGCCTGGAAGGCCATCATGAAGGCCTGCCCGGAGGTGTGCATGACCGCCTGGGCGAACTCCATGGTGCGGTCCGCGATCCGCTTGAGGATCTCCAGGCAGACCATCGCACGCACTTCCGCGCCCGCGTCCCGCCACGCCCGCTGCCCCGCCCGCATGGCGGGCAGCAGCACGTCGAGGTCCGCGTGCGGGTACTCCACGCCCAGCTCGATCCCGTACGGGGAGACCTCGCCGCCGACCCAGTCGTCGGTGCCGGGCTGGCCGAGGTCGAGGCGGGTGCCGAGCAGGGCGTCGAAGGCGGCCTTGCCCGCGGCCGCGTCCAGGCTGCCGTTCTCCCCGTAGGCCTTGGGGTGTTCGGGGTGGGGTGACCAGTACGCGCGCGTGCGGATCGTCTCCAGCGCCTGGTCCAGGGTCGGCCGGTGCCGGTCGATCAGCTGGTGCGCGGTGAGTTCGGCGGCCATGCGGGACCAACTCCTCGTCTTTCACGAACCCGCCGTCGTCTCCGGCGTCGAGTTCGGGACCTGGGGGAAACCTGGGCGGAATGAGGCGGACACGGCTAGAGTAACCGAACGATCGGTCGGGACAAGGGGGACCGCCGCATCTGTGGAAAACCCCGTGCGGGAGGATCGCGCACATGACAGCACTCGACCTCAGCAGCCCCGTCGCCGTCGTCGGCACCGGCACCATGGGGCAGGGCATCGCCCAGGTGGCGCTGGTCGCGGGCCACCCCGTGCGGCTGTACGACGCCGCCCCCGGCCGGGCCCGGGAAGCGGCCGACGCGATCGGCGCCCGGCTCGACCGGCTCGTCGAGAAGGAACGCCTCACCAGTGCCGAACGGGACGCCGCCCGCGCCCGGCTCCGCCCCGCCGAGGCCCTCGCCGAGCTCGCCGACTGCGCCCTGGTCGTCGAGGCGGTCCTGGAGCGGCTGGACGTCAAGCAGGAGCTGTTCCGCGCGCTGGAGGACGTCGTCGGCGACGACTGCCTGCTCGCCACCAACACCTCCTCCCTCTCCGTCACCGCCATCGGCGGCGCGCTCCGCAACCCCGGCCGCTTCGTCGGCCTGCACTTCTTCAACCCCGCCCCGCTGCTGCCGCTGGTGGAGGTGGTCTCCGGGTTCGCCACCGACGTCGCGTCGGCCACGCGCGCGTACGAGACGGCCCGCGCCTGGGGCAAGACCCCGGTCGCCTGCGCCGACACCCCCGGCTTCATCGTCAACCGCGTCGCCCGCCCCTTCTACGCCGAGGCCTTCGCGGTCCACGAGGACCAGGGCGCCGACCCGGCCACCATCGACGCCGTGCTGCGCGAGTCGGGCGGCTTCCGCATGGGCGCCTTCGAGCTGACCGACCTCATCGGGCAGGACGTCAACGAGTCCGTCACCCACTCCGTGTGGCAGGCCTTCTTCCAGGACGTGCGCTTCACGCCCTCGCTCGCCCAGCGCCGCCTGGTCGAGTCCGGCAGGCTCGGCCGCAAGAGCGGGCACGGCTGGTACGACTACGGCGACGGCGCCGAGCGCCCCGAGCCGCACACCGCCGAACCGGCCGGCCCACCCGCGTACGTCGTCGTCGAGGGCGACCTCGGGCCCGCCGCCGAGGTGGTCGCGTTGGTCCGCGAGGCGGGCATCGAGGTGCGCCGGGAGGACGAGGACAGGGGCACCCGGCTCGTGCTGCCCAGCGGCGGGCAGCTCGTGCTCGCCGACGGCCAGACCTCGGTGGAGTTCCGGGACGTCGTGTACTTCGACCTCGCACTCGACTACCGCGCGGCGACCCGCGTCGCCCTGTCCGCCTCGCAGTCCACCTCGCCGGAGACCGTCGCCCAGGCCACCGGCCTGTTCCAGGCGCTCGGCAAGAAGGTCAGCGTCATCGGCGACGTCCCCGGCATGATCGTCGCCCGCACGGTGGCGCGGATCGTCGACCTGGCCGTCGAGGCGGTCGCCAAGGGCGTCGCCACCGAGGAGGACGTCGACACCGCGATGCGCCTGGGTGTCAACTACCCGCTGGGCCCGCTGGAGTGGAGCCGCCGGCTCGGCGGAGGCTGGGCCTGCGAGCTCCTCGACAACCTGCACGCGTGCGCCCCCACCGGCCGGTACGCGCCGTCCCTGGCGCTCTACCGCCACGCCTACGCCTCCGACAAGCAGGAAGGCGGCACCTCATGACCACCGCCAGGCGCGACACGTACACGCCCGAGACGCTGCTCTCCGTCGCCGTGCAGGTCTTCATCGAGCGCGGTTACGACGGCACCTCCATGGAGCACCTCTCCAAGGCGGCCGGCATCTCCAAGTCGTCGATCTACCACCACGTCGCCGGCAAGGAGGAGCTCCTGCGCCGGGCCGTGAGCCGGGCCCTGGACGAGCTGTTCGGGATCCTCGACGAGGAGCACGCGCGCGTGGGCTCAGCCGCCGAGCGGCTGGAGTACGTCGTGCGACGCATGGTCGAGGTGCTGATGGCCGAACTTCCGTACGTGACGCTGCTGCTGCGGGTGCGCGGCAACACGGACACCGAGCGGTGGGCGCTGGAGCGGCGGCGCGAGTTCGACCACCGGGTGGCCGACCTGCTGAAGGCGGCGGCGGCCGAGGGGGACGTGCGCGCCGACGTGGAGGTGAGGCTCGCGACCCGCCTGGTCTTCGGCATGATCAACTCGATCGTCGAGTGGTACCGCCCCGACGGTCCCGACGGCCGGGGTGGCGAGGGCGGCGCCGGCGGCGCGGGCGAGCGCGAGGTGGTCGACGCGGTGGCGCGGCTGGTGTTCGGAGGGCTGCGCAAGGCGTCCTGAGCCGGTCACTCGTCCGTGGCCCCGGTGGTCAGCCCTGCGGCTCCAGGTCCTCGGTCTCGAACACCAGCAGGGTGCGGGTGCTGAGCACCTCGGGGATGGCCTGGAGGCGGGTGAGCACCAGCTCGCGCAGGGCCCGGTTGTCGGGGGTGTGCACCAGGAGCAGGACGTCGAAGTCGCCGCCCACCAGGGCGATGTGCGAGGCCCCGGGGAGCTGGCGCAGCTGTGCGCGGACGGTGCGCCAGGAGTTCTGGACGATCTTCAGGGTGATGTACGCCGACGTGCCGTGCCCGGCCCGTTCGTGGTCGACGCGGGCGCCGAAGCCGCGGATGACGCCGTCCTCGACGAGCCGGTTGATGCGGGCGTAGGCGTTCGCGCGCGAGACGTGGACCCGCTCGGCGACCGAGCGTATCGAGGCGCGGCCGTCCGCCTGGAGCATGCGCAGGATGTCCTGGTCGATGGCGTCCAGCGGGCGCGGGGGCGGCGGGGTGCCGGAGTCCTCGGGACCGCCGGCGTCGTCCGGGCGTTCGGCCATTTGTTCAGATGCCATGTCCCCCCGCCTTCTTACGATGGACGTACTGCGTCCATCTCAGGCTGTGGAGAACCGTTTGTCCACAGCCTGGGGCCGCCTGTAGCCAAAATGTGCCGACGACCGAACAATCGGTAGGTGAGGCCCGTCACACCCGTGGCGAGCCCAGAGCCGCTCCCACGAGGAGGTGCCGTCATGACGGTCATGGAGCAGCGGGGCGCGTACCGGCCCACACCGCCGCCCGCCTGGCAGCCCCGTACCGACCCCGCGCCGCTGCTGCCCGACGCGGAGCCGTACCGCGTCCTCGGCACGAAGGCCGCCGAGCAGGCCGACCCCGGCCTGCTGCGCACGCTGTACGCCCGGCTGGTCCACGGCCGCCGCTACAACGCGCAGGCCACGGCGCTGACCAAGCAGGGCCGGCTGGCCGTCTACCCCTCCAGCACCGGCCAGGAGGCCTGCGAGGTCGCCGCCGCGCTGGCCCTTCAGGAGCGCGACTGGCTCTTCCCCAGCTACCGCGACACCCTCGCCGTCGTCGCCCGCGGCGTCGACCCCGTCGAGGCCCTCACCCTGCTGCGCGGCGACTGGCACACCGGCTACGACCCCTGCGAGCACCGGGTCGCCCCCCTGTCCACGCCGCTCGCCACCCAGCTCCCGCACGCCGTGGGCCTCGCGCACGCCGCCCGGCTCAAGGGCGACGACGTGGTCGCCCTCGCCATGGTCGGCGACGGCGGCACCAGCGAGGGCGACTTCCACGAGGCGCTGAACTTCGCCGCCGTCTGGCAGGCGCCGGTCGTCTTCCTCGTGCAGAACAACGGCTTCGCGATCTCCGTGCCGCTCGCCAAGCAGACCGCCGCCCCGTCGCTGGCCCACAAGGCCGTCGGCTACGGGATGCCCGGCCGCCTGGTCGACGGCAACGACGCCGTCGCCGTGCACGAGGTACTGTCCGACGCCGTTCGGCACGCCCGCGCGGGCGGCGGTCCCACGCTGGTCGAGGCGATCACGTACCGCGTGGAGGCCCACACCAACGCCGACGACGCCACGCGCTACCGGGGGGACGCCGAGGTCGAGGCCTGGCGCCGGCACGACCCGGTCGAGCTGCTGGAGCGGGAGCTGACCGAGCGCGGCCTGCTGGACGAGGACGGCGTCGCGGCCGCCCGCGAGGACGCCGAGACCATGGCCGCCGACCTGCGCGCCCGCATGAACCAGGACCCGGCCCTCGACCCGATGGACCTGTTCGCCCACGTCTACGCCGAGCCCACCGGGCAGCTGCGCGAGCAGCGGGACCTGCTGCGCGCCGAGCTGGCGGCGGAGGCCGAGGCGGAGACCGGGGCCGCGTCCGGTTCCGTGTCCGGAGCGATCGAAGGGGGACAGCGATGACCACGGTCGCCGTCAAGCCGGCCACCATGGCGCAGGCCCTCACCCGCGCGCTGCGCGACGCCATGGCCGCCGACCCGAGCGTGCACGTCATGGGCGAGGACGTGGGCACCCTCGGCGGCGTCTTCCGGGTCACCGACGGACTCGCGAAGGAGTTCGGCGAGGACCGCTGCACCGACACCCCGCTCGCCGAGGCCGGCATCCTCGGCACCGCCGTCGGCATGGCGATGTACGGGCTGCGCCCGGTCGTGGAGATGCAGTTCGACGCCTTCGCCTACCCGGCGTTCGAGCAGGTCGTCAGCCACGTCACCAAGATGCGCAACCGCACGCGCGGGAAGCTGCCCCTGCCGCTGACCATCCGCGTCCCCTACGGCGGTGGCATCGGCGGTGTCGAGCACCACAGCGACTCGTCCGAGGCGTACTACATGGCGACTCCGGGGCTCCATGTCGTCACGCCCGCGACCGTCGCCGACGCCTACGGGCTGCTGCGCCAGTCCATCGCCTCCGACGACCCGGTCGTCTTCCTCGAACCCAAACGGCTCTACTGGTCGAAGGACACCTGGAACCCCGAGGAGCCGACACCCGTTGAACCGACAGGCCGCGCGGTGGTGCGTCGCTCCGGACGGAGCGCCACACTCATCACGTACGGGCCGTCGCTGGCCGTCTGCATGGAGGCGGCCGAGGCGGCCCGGGCCGAGGGCTGGGACCTCGAAGTCGTCGACCTGCGCTCCCTGGTGCCGTTCGACGACGAGACGGTGTGCGCTTCGGTGCGGCGGACGGGACGCGCGGTCGTCGTCCACGAGTCGGGTTCCTTCGGGGGCCCGGGCGGGGAGATCGCGGCCCGGGTCACGGAGCGCTGCTTCCACCACCTGGAGGCGCCGGTGCTGCGTGTGGCCGGGTTCGACATCCCGTACCCGCCGCCGATGCTGGAGCGCCACCACCTGCCCGGTGTGGACCGGATCCTGGACGCCGTGGGGCGCCTGCAGTGGGAGGCCGAAAGCTGATGGCACACGCTTCTGACGGTCGCAGCCTGGAGTTCAAGCTCCCCGACCTCGGTGAGGGCCTCACCGAGGCGGAGATCGTGCGCTGGATGGTCGAGGTCGGCGACGTCGTCGCCGTCGACCAGCCGGTCGTCGAGGTCGAGACGGCCAAGGCGATGGTCGAGGTGCCCTGCCCGTACGGCGGCGTGGTCACCGCCCGCTTCGGCGAGGAGGGCGCCGAGCTGCCGGTCGGGGCGCCGCTGATCACGGTGGCGGTGGGCGAGGGGGCCGACGGCCACCGTCCGGCGGAGGACCCGGGCACCGGCGACGGTGCCGTGCGGGCGCCGCGGGCCGAGGGGCCCGGGACGGGGGAGAAGAAGTCCGAGGGCTCGGGCAACGTCCTGGTCGGGTACGGCACCTCGGAGGCACCCGCCCGCCGGCGCCGGGTACGGCCGGAGCGGCGGGCGTCCGGCGGGGCAGCGACCGGCGGGGCGGCGTCCGCCGGGTCGGCGTCCGGCGCGGAGGCGGTCGGGCGGGCCAACGGCCGGGTCCGGGCCGCCGAGCCGGTGGACGGGCCGGTCCCCGTCATCTCCCCGCTGGTGCGCCGGCTCGCCCGGCAGAACGACCTGGATCTGCGGGAGCTGACCGGCTCCGGGCCGGACGGGCTGATCCTGCGGGCGGACGTGGAGTACGCCCTGCGGGCCGCCGAGGCCCAGGGCAGCGGCCGTACGGCGGCCCGGGAGACCGGCCCGCACGCGGTCGGGGCGACCGGGGAGCAGGTCCCCGCGGCCACCGCGCGCACCCTGTCTTCCGCGGTGCCTCCGGGCGGCATCCGTACGCCGCTCAAGGGCGTCCGCGGCGCCGTCGCCGACAAACTCTCCCGCAGCCGGCGCGAGATCCCGGACGCGACCTGTTGGGTGGACGCCGACGCGACCGAGCTGATGCGGGCGCGTACGGCCATGAACGCGGCGGGCGGACCGAAGATCTCCCTGGTCGCCCTGCTGGCCCGGATCTGCACGGCCGCCCTGGCCCGCTTCCCCGAGCTGAACTCCACGGTCGACACGGAGGCCAGGGAGGTCGTCCAGCTCGACCGCGTCCACCTCGGTTTCGCCGCGCAGACGGACCGGGGGCTGGTCGTGCCGGTCGTCCGCGACGCGCACGCGCGGGACGCCGAAGGGCTCACCGCCGAGTTCGCCCGGCTCACCGAGACGGCCCGCGAGGGACGGCTGACGCCCGGTGAACTGACCGGCTCCACCTTCACGTTGAACAACTACGGAGTCTTCGGCGTCGACGGCTCCACGCCGATCATCAACCACCCCGAGGCCGCCATGCTCGGCGTCGGCCGCATCGTCCCCAAGCCGTGGGTGCACGAGGGCGAGTTGGCGGTGCGTCAGGTCGTGCAGCTGTCGCTGACCTTCGACCACCGGGTGTGCGACGGCGGTACGGCGGGCGGTTTCCTGCGGTACGTGGCGGACTGTGTGGAACAGCCGGCGGTGCTGCTGCGGACGTTGTGACGGATGCGACGGACGTGACGGCACCGGTGGCGGCGCGCCGGCTCTGACGCGCGGGCTCCCCCGCATTCCCTGTGATCGCGCCGGGACGCATACTCGGGGGGTGACCGCGTACGAGCCCCCCGGTGCCCCCGGCGCCGGCACCGATCCCGCGCCGGGCGAGGACCCCGTCGGGTACGACGCCGTCGTGCTCGCCGGCGGGGCCGCCCGGCGGCTCGGCGGTGCCGACAAACCCGGCCTGCGCGTGGGCGGGCGGGCGCTGCTGGACCGGGTGCTCGCCGCCTGCGCCGGAGCGCGGAGCACCGTCGTCGTGGCCGCCCCGCGGCCCACCGCGCGCCCGGTGACCTGGGTGCGCGAGGACCCGCCGGGCGGTGGACCGCTGGCCGCTCTCGCCGCCGGCCTCGGGCACACCACGGCCGAGCACGTCGTGGTCCTCTCCGCCGACCTGCCGTTCCTGGCCGGCGCCACCGTCGGACGCCTGCTGTCGGCCCTCGCCGCGAGCGATGCCGACGGTGTCCTGCTCACCGACGCCGACGGCCGCGACCAGCCTCTCGTCGCCGCCTACCGGGCCTCCGCGCTGCGCCGTGAACTGGCCGCGCTCACCCGGGACCGGGAAGACGGGGCGGACGGGACGGACCGGGCGGACCTCACCGGGCTGCCCCTGCGCCGGCTGACCGGCGCCCTCCGCCTCACCCGTGTCCCAGACGCCGTCGCCTCCTTCGACTGCGACACCTGGCACGACATCGCCACCGCAAGGGCACGCATCAGGGAGCATGGTCACGTGTTGGATGAATGGATCTCCGCAGCCAAGGACGAGTTGGGCATCGACCTCGACGTCGACACCGGCCTCCTGCTCGACCTCGCCCGGGACGCCGCCCACGGGGTGGCCAGGCCCGCGGCGCCGCTGACCACCTTCCTCGTCGGCTACGCGGCCGGACGGGCCGGGGGCGGCCCCGAGGCCGTCGCCGAGACCGCCCGGAAGGCGGCCGCCCTCGCCGGGCGCTGGGCGGAGGAGGCCGCGGCCGCCGACGCCCCGCCCGCCCCGGCCGACGCCACCCCCGACACCCGCCCGGACACCCGATGACCTCCCCCGGCACCCGGGCCGGCGAGGAAGCCGACGACCTCGATGTCGAGGAGGCGCTCGCCCTCGTGAAGGAGAACCCCGGCCCTCCCGGCGCCACCCCCGACGGACCGGCTACCCACTCGCACGCCCCACACCACGGCGACCCGCACCCCCACGGCGGCCCCCGTCACCACGGCGACCGCCACCGCGCGACCCCCTGGCCCGAGGCCCGCGCGACCGCCGAACGCGCGGCCCGATCCGCCGTCCGTGCCGCCCGCCGCGCCCCCGTCCCGGCGCCCCTCGACGCGGCCCTCGGTCTCACTCTGGCCGCCCCGCTCACCGCCCTCACCGACCTGCCCTCCTTCGACACCTCCGCGATGGACGGCTGGGCCGTCTCCGGCCCCGCCCCCTGGACGGTGCGCGACGAAGGCGTCCTGGCCGGACACGCGGAACCCGCGCCTCTGACCGACGGGGAAGCCGTCCGCATCGCCACCGGCGCCCGCGTCCCCGCGGACACCACCGCCGTTCTGCGCACCGAGCACGGCCGCACCGACGAACGGGGTCGCCTGCACCCCACCCGCGAGGTCGTCCACGGCCAGGACATCCGGCCGCGCGCCCAGGAGTGCCGCGGCGGTGACCAGCTGCTGCCCGTCGGCACCGTGGTCACCCCGGCCGTACTGGGCCTCGCGGCGGCCGCCGGGTACGACACGCTCACCGCGGTCCCCCGCCCCCGCGTCGACGTCCTCG
The DNA here is from genome assembly GCF_001905385.1 of Streptomyces sp. CB02414. GTDB lineage: Bacteria > Actinomycetota > Actinomycetes > Streptomycetales > Streptomycetaceae > Streptomyces. The sequence continues at coordinate 271,750 of NZ_LIPF01000003.1, forward strand.
TCCTCGGTGACGAGCTGCTCACCGGGGGACTGCCGCACGACGGCCTCATCCGGGACGCCCTCGGACCGATGCTGCCGCCTTGGCTGCGTGCCCTGGGCGCCGAGGTCCGCACGGTCTGCCGGATCGGCGACGACGCCGAGGCCCTGCACCGCGCCGTCACGGCCTCCGACGCCGACCTGATCGTCACGACCGGCGGCACCGCCGCGGGCCCCGTCGACCACGTGCACCCCGTCCTGAGCCGCATCGGCGCCGAACTCCTCGTGGACGGCGTCCAGGTGCGCCCCGGCCACCCCATGCTGCTGGCCCGCCTGGGGGACGACCAGCACCTTGTCGGCCTGCCCGGCAACCCCCTCGCCGCCGTCTCCGGACTGCTCACGCTCGCCGAGCCGCTGCTGCGCACCCTCGCCGCCCGCCCGGCGCCCGAGCCCTACACGCTGCCACTGCGGGACGCGGTGCACGGGCACCCGTACGACACCCGGCTGGTCCCCGTCCTCCTGCGCGGCGACCGTGCCGTGCCCCTGCACTACAACGGTCCGGCCATGCTGCGCGGCATCGCCGCCGCCGACGCCCTGGCCGTCGTACCGCCGGGCGGTGCGCGTTCCGGCCAGGAGGCCGAACTGCTCGACCTGCCCTGGACCACCGGCGGTATCGGAGTGTGTTTCACGTGAAACTTCCGGGCCAGGACGCGATCGCCCGCCAAGCGGACGAACACCTCGTGACCCACCGGGTGAAACTCCCCAGGAAGCTGGTCGAGCACCCGATCCGCCAGGTCGGCAAGCGGCTGTCCCTGGCCCTGGTGGTCCTGCTGGTGACGGCCTTCATCGTCTACGCCGACGCCGACGGCTACAACGACAACTCCGACGGTTCCGTCGACCTCCTCGACGCCTTCTACTACGCCACCGTCACCCTTTCCACCACGGGCTACGGCGACATCACGCCCGTCAGTGACGCCGCCCGGCTGACCAACATCTTCGTCATCACGCCCCTGCGCGTGATGTTCCTGATCATCCTGGTCGGCACCACGCTGGAAGCCCTCACCGAGCGCACTCGGGAGGAGTGGCGCCTGAACCGCTGGAGGTCCACCTTGCGCGATCACACCGTCGTCGTCGGATTCGGCACCAAAGGACGGTCGGCGATCCAGACCGTCTGCGCGACCGGGCTGCGCAAGGAGCAGGTCGTCGTGGTCGACCCCAGCGGCAAGGCCATCGAGGCCGCCACGGCCCACGGCTACGCGGGCGTGATAGGCGACGCGACGCGCAGCGATGTGCTCAACCGCGCCGAGCTGTTCCGGGCGAAGCAGATCATCATCGCCACCCAGCGCGACGACACGGCCGTACTGGTCACCCTCACCGCCCGGCAGCTCAACCGGGGCGCGAAGATCGTGGTCGCGGTCCGCGAGGAGGAGAACGCGCCGCTGCTGAAGCAGTCCGGCGCCGACGCCGTGATCACCAGCGCCAGCGCCGCGGGCCGCCTGCTCGGCCTCTCGGTGCTCAGCCCCGCCGCCGGCATGGTCATGGAAGACCTGATCAGCCAGGGCAGCGGACTCGACCTCATCGAGCGGCCGGTCATAAAGTCCGAGGTGGGCAGGGTTCCGCGGGAGGTGGGCGACCTGGTGGTCAGTGTCCTGCGCGGGCACCGGGTGCTCGGCTACGACGATCCGGCCGTCGGCGAGCTCCAGCTGACGGACCGCCTGATCACGATCGTGCGGGCGACTCCGGCCACGCATGTGGCCCCGGACGCCCGCCCGCTGCCCCGCGACTGACGGCGCCGACCCCAAGCGGCCGGCGCCGACGCCGTACCGACCGGGTCACTTGCGGTTGTACAGCCGCATGGTGATCGGGCCGAAGACCAGCAGCAGCACGCCGGCCCAGCCCAGCGTCCAGGCGATCTCCGCGCCGGGCCACTCTCCCGCCATCAGCCCGCGCACCGCGGACGCCAGGTGGGTGATGGGGCTGTTGTTGACGAACGCCTGCAGCCAGCCCGGCATCGTCTTGGGGTCGACGAAGACGTTGGAGAGGAAGGTGAGCGGGAAGATCACCATCATGCTGACGCTCATCACCGACTTCTCGGTGCGCAGCATCAGCCCGAACATCGTCCAGATCCACGAGAACGCGAACGAGAAGAGCAGCAGCAGCGCGATCCCGGCGACCACACCGCCGAACCCTCCGTCGGGCCGGTAGCCGAGGAGCAGGCCCACGACGAGCATGATCACGGACGCGATCGTGTAGCGCAGCGCGTCGCCGAGCAGGTAGCCGACCATCGCCGAGGGCCGCCAGATGGGCAGCGAGCGGAACCGGTCGAAGACGCCCTTCTCGATGTCGATGTTGACCGAGACCCCGGTGTACATCGTGATCATGACGACCGACATCACGAGGATGCCCGGCAGCACGAACTGGATGTAGTCACTGGGCGAGCCCGCCAGCGCACCGCCGAAGAGGTACGTGAACATCAGCAGGTTCATGATCGGGAAGGCGGTGACGTCGAAGAGCTGCTCCGGCACGTGCTTGATCTTGAGGATCGCGCGCCAGCCGAACGTCAGCGAGGTCGACAGGGCGCTGGGCCGCGGCGGCCGCTCCTTGGCGACCAGCAGGGCCGCCAGCGACTCGGTGCTGACCGCGGAGAGCTCCTTGCTCTCGGTGCTCGTGGCCGTGCTCATGCCGCCACCTCGTCCTTCGTGTCGGTGTCGGGGCCGGCTCCGGTGGCGTCGTCGCCGCCCTGGCCGGTGTCGTGCCCGGTCAGGGCCAGGAAGACCTCGTCGAGGCTGGGCTGGCCCAGGGAGAAGTTGTCGACGGTGATGCCGGCCCGCGTCAGCTCGCCGAGCGCCTTGGCGGCCTGGTCGGCGGCGGCGTCGCCGGCCGTCACCCCGAGCCGTGCGGTCAGCGCCACCGGGTCGGGTTCCAGCTGCACCTCGGCGACCAGCAGGTCCCGCAGCAGCCGCTCGGCCTCCGGCCGCTGGTCCGGGTCCCGCAGCCGCAGGTGCACCGACCCGGCCCCGACGGACGCCTTCAGCTCGCCCTTGGTGCCCTCGGCGATCACTCGTCCCTTGTCGATGACGGCGATCCGGGAGGCCAGCTGGTCGGCCTCGTCCAGGTACTGCGTGGTCAGCAGCACGGTCGTGCCCTGGGCGACGACCGCGCGCACGATGTCCCACACCTGGTTGCGGCTGCGCGGGTCGAGGCCGGTGGTCGGCTCGTCGAGGAAGAGCAGGTCGGGCGTGTTGAGGATGGACGCGGCGATGTCGATGCGCCGCCGCATGCCGCCCGAGTAGTGCTTGACCTGCCTGGCCGCCGCGTCGGTCAGCCCGAAGGCCTCCAGCAGCTGCTCGCCGCGCTGTCGCGCGGCCGTCTTGCCGTGACCGAGGAGCCGGCCCAGCAGGATCAGGTTCTCGGTGCCGGTGAGGTCCTCGTCCACGGACGCGTACTGCCCGGTGAGGCTCACCCGGCTGCGCACCTCGTCCGCCTCGCGGACGACGTCGCGGCCGAAGACGCGGGCCTGGCCGCCGTCCGGCCGCAGGAGGGTGGCGAGCATCTTCACCGTGGTGGTCTTGCCGGCGCCGTTCGGCCCGAGGACGCCGTAGACGGTGCCGGCGGGGACGGCGAGGTCGACGCCGTCCACGGCCCGGGTCTCGCCGAACGTCTTCACCAGGCCCGTGGTCTCGATCGCGAGTCCGGACGTGTGCGTGCTCATCGATGGTCCTTCCGCGTTCTTGGACTACGCATGGGAAGACCTTTACCGTCGCGCGAATTCATCGGTCGCGCACAGGGTTTTTCCCACGGACGGTCCCAAAGTCGCAGGGCGCTCCGACCACGGACCCGGGCACAGAGGCCCGGCCAGGGGCGGAGGAGTAGCGTCGCCCCCATGCATGCGATCACGATTTCCGAACCCGGTGGCCCCGAGGCGCTGACCTGGACCGAGGTCCCCGACCCGGTGCCCGGCGAGGGCGAGGTCCTGGTCGAGGTGGTGGCCAGTGCCGTCAACCGCGCCGACATCATGCAGCGCCAGGGCTTCTACGACCCCCCGCCGGGCTCCTCCCCCTACCCCGGCCTGGAGTGCTCCGGGCGTGTCGCCGCGCTCGGTCCCGGGGTGTCCGGCTGGTCCGTCGGCGACGAGGTGTGCGCCCTGCTCGCGGGCGGCGGCTACGCCCAGAAGGTCGCCGTCCCGGCCGGTCAGCTGCTGCCGGTGCCGGACGGCGTCGGCCTGAAGGAGGCGGCCGCGCTGCCCGAGGTGGTCTGCACCGTCTGGTCGAACGTCTTCATGGTGGCCCACCTCCGCCCCGGCGAGACGCTCCTCGTGCACGGCGGCTCCAGCGGCATCGGCACCATGGCGATCCAGCTGGCCAAGGCCGTCGGCGCGAAGGTCGCGGTGACGGCGGGCACCAAGGAGAAGCTGGAGCGCTGCGCCGAACTGGGCGCCGACATCCTGATCAACTACCGGGAGCAGGACTTCGTCGCCGAGGTGAAGGACGCCACCGGTGGTGCGGGCGCGGACGTCATCCTCGACAACATGGGCGCCAAGTACCTGGACCGCAACGTCCAGGCGCTCGCCGTCAACGGCCGCCTCGCCATCATCGGCATGCAGGGCGGCCGGAAGGGCGAGCTCAACATCGGCGCGCTCCTCGCCAAGCGCGCCGCCGTCAGCGCGACCTCGCTGCGCGCCCGCCCCCTGGAGGAGAAGGCGGCGATCGTGGCGGCCGTCCGCGAGCACGTCTGGCCGCTGCTGGCCGGGGGTCACGTCCGCCCGGTCGTGGACCGTGAGCTCCCGATGAGCGACGCCCCGGGCGCCCACCGGGTCGTGGAGGAGAGCGGGCACATCGGCAAGGTCCTGCTGGTCACCTCGTAGCGGCGGCGGTTCAGCCGCGCCGCAGGCGGAGGCCGACGAAGGCGAGGGCCAGCCCCAGGCCGACCAGGACCAGGCCGGTGCCCAGCGGCAGGACCTGCGGTACGCCCCCGGCGGCCTGGTCGGTGTGCGCGCCGGCCTGCCGGCCGGCCGGGGACGCGGAGGGGACCGGGCCGGCTTCCCGGGACGGCACGGCACCGGCCACGTCGTCGGCCGGATCCCCGCCCTCGTCCTCCGCCCGCAGGCCGCCGTCGTCGTCCGCGTCGTCCCGCTCCGGCCCGGGACCCTCGGGTCGCCCGGGCCGCTGCCGCCCCTCACCCGGACGGCTCCCCGCCCGGGAGGGCTCCGGGTCGGCCGTGGCGGCGGCGGACGCCGAGGACGACGGGGAGGCTGAAGCGGTACCGCGCCCCGCACTGCCCGACGACGCCGAGGAGCCCGGCCCGTCGCCGGGCCCCGCCTCCTCGGCGTCGTCGGCGGCGGGACCGGCGCCCGGACCCCCGGGGCCGTCATGACCGTTCTGCCCCCGGGGGCGCTCGTCCCTCTGGGAACCGTTCTCCTCGGAGCCGTCCCCCTCGGGGCCGTCTTCCTTGGGCCCGCTCTCCTCGGCCCCCTTCCCCCCGGGACCGTCGTCCTTGGAGCCGTCCGGCCCGGAAGACCTGCCCGGAGCGGCCGCCTTCCCCGGGGCCGCGGCCGGGACCGAGGGGGACGGCGCCACGGCGGCCCCTGACCCCGCGAACCCGGTGCCGTACGCCGCTCCCGCCCCGCACGGTGACACCAGCGCACCCACCCCCAGCACCCCCACCAGCCCCGTCGCTCGCACAGAGCGCAGCCATGGATTCACGCCCGTGACCCCCTCCCGGTGATGAGTTCGACGGAACAAGCCTCACATCGCTTGGCGTTCCCGGCATTCCGGGCGACCCCGAATGCGGGGGCACCACCCTGTCGAGCCGTACGGGTGCGAGAGAATGGCGGCATGGAGATGCCGAGGAACGACAGGTCGCCGGAGAACCCTCAGATCCTGGTCGTCGGCCAGGACGGAATGGCGCTCAGCGGCGGCGGGGGAGACGACGACCCCCGGGAGATTCCGGTGACCGAGCAGGTGGAGCAGCCTGCCAAGGTGATGCGGATCGGCAGCATGATCAAGCAGCTGCTGGAGGAGGTGCGTGTCGCGCCCCTGGACGAGGCGAGCCGGGCCCGGCTCAAGGAGATCCACGCCAGTTCGGTGAAGGAGCTGGAGGACGGACTGGCCCCTGAGCTGGTCGAGGAGCTGGAGCGGCTGTCCCTGCCGTTCACGGACGACGCGACCCCGACCGACGCGGAACTCCGGATCGCCCAGGCACAGCTGGTCGGCTGGCTGGAGGGCCTCTTCCACGGCATCCAGACCACGCTGTTCGCCCAGCAGATGGCCGCGCGGGCCCAGCTGGAGCAGATGCGCCGGGCGCTGCCGCCGGGCGCCGCCCCGGAGGGCGAGGAGCCGCACCCCGGCGGCCGCTCCGGCGGCCCCTACCTGTAGGACCCGGAGAACGTCAGCGAACGCCCCGACGACGACGCGAAGGGCCCGGCGGCACCGGCCGCCGGGCCCTTCGTCGCGCGTGTGCGATCAGCGCCTGATCAGGAGGACGGCGGGTTGCCCGTCGACACCTTGAGCTGGATCGTCGGCATCTTGTCGGGGTCGGGGTCGACGTCCGTACCGGCCACGGGGAACTGGTCCCGGACCGAACCCTCGCCGTAGGTGTTCTCGTCGACCTCGACGACCTCCATCGACCAGCCGGCGGCCTGGAAGCACTCCTTGACCGAGCCGATGTACTTGAAGGTGAAGTCCGGCACCTTGATCTTGTCAGGGTCGTTGTACGACTCCTGAGGCTCCGTGCACTCGTCCTTCTCGATGGTCTTCGTCTTGTCCGGCCCGCGGTAGCCCTCCGCCCTCGACGGTGACGGGGAGCCGCTCGCGGTGGTGTCCCCGCCCTTGCCCTGAGGGTCCTCCCCGCCGTCGTCCATGGCCAGCGCGCCGATCAGGCCGCCGACGACCAGGACGGCGACCGCGATCGCGCCGACGACCATCATCTTGCTGTTCTTGCGGCCGCCCCCGGAACCCGAGGCCGGCGCGGAGGGCGTGAGGTTGTACGGCGGCGGGGTGTGCGCGCCCTGCGGGTGCTGCTGCTGCGCGTACGGCGACGCGGCCGGGGCCTGGTAGCCGCCCTGCTGCGGGTAGCCGTACGCCGGCGAGGGCGTGGGGGCGGGCGTGCCGTACGGGTTGGGGCCCGGGTTCGGCGTCGGCTGGTACGGCGTCTGGACCGGGCCCGTCGGCGCCGGGGTGCTCTGGTCGACCGGCGGGAACACCGCGGAGCCGACGCCCGCGCCGCTGGAGGTCTGCGCGCCGGGCACGATGTTCGGCGCGGCCGCCTGGAAGGAGGCCGCCACCCGCAGGCACTCGTCGCGCATGGCCTCGGCGCTGGGAAAGCGCTCGTTGGGGTTCTTCTTCAGCGCGCGGGCCACCAGGGCGTCGACGGCCGGGGGCAGCGCGCGGTTGACCGAGGACGGAGCGACCGGCTCCTCCTGCACGTGCGCGTACGCGATGGCCAGCGGCGAGTCCGCGTCGAACGGGAGGCGCCCGGTGACCAGCTGGAAGAGCATGATGCCGACCGAGTAGAGGTCGGAACGGGCGTCCACGCCGCGGCCGAGGGCCTGTTCCGGCGAGAGGTACTGCGGGGTGCCGACGACCATGCCGGTCTGCGTCATCGACGTCACGCCGGACTGCATGGCGCGGGCGATGCCGAAGTCCATGACCTTGACCACGCCGCGCTTGGTCATCATGACGTTGCCCGGCTTGATGTCGCGGTGGACCAGGCCCATCTCGTGGCTGATCTCCAGCGCGGCCAGCACGTCAGCGGTGATCTTCAGCGCCTTGTCGGCGGGCATCGCGCCCTGCTGCCGGACGTCCTCGTCGAGCACCGAGCCGAGCGGCCGGCCCTCGACGTACTCCATGACGATGTACGGCGTCGTCATGCCGCCGAGGTCGTCCTCGCCGGTGTCGAAGACGGAGACGATGTTGGTGTGCGTGAGCTTGGCCACTGCCTGGGCCTCGCGGCGGAAGCGCTCGCGGAATGCCTGTTCCCGGCCCAGCTCCGTGTGGAGCGTCTTGATCGCGACCTGCCGGTCCAGCACCGAGTCGTACGCCAGGTGCACCGAGGCCATGCCGCCCTCGCCGAGCAAGTCGCGCAGCTGGTAGCGGCCGCCGGCGAGCGCGCGCCCCGCGTACCGGCCCTGTCCGGCGTCCTGGCTCATGTGTCTGCGTCCCCCATAGGCGTCGGTGCCGTTGGCGGCGGCACGCACGCTTCGTGATCGAAAGTGCTATTCCCGGCCAAGTCTGCCCGAGGGCACTGACACGTCAAGCGCGGTGCCCGTTCCGTGACCGTACGCGAAAGAAGCGTCGCGGAAGCGTTACAGCCGGCGTACCGCCGGTACACAGAATTTGCACGGCGGCGCGGAACCAGGGTTTCATGACCGGTCCGTCTCGATGCCGGTCCCGGCAGCCCGTCTCGGACCAGAGGCTTGCGCGGAGGCTGTAGCGTGGCCGACGGAGACCGTAACAACACCGCGCGCACCGCGGGCAGAAACGACGGCGAGGACTGATGGCACAGCAGCAGCGCGCCCAGGGCCCGTCCGAACCCGAGGCATCTGGCGGCGGTATGTCTGAAGCGCCGGAGAACTGGGGCAACGGCGGCCTGGTCGGCGACGGCCGGTACCGGCTGACCCGGAGGCTCGGGCGGGGCGGCATGGCCGAGGTGTTCGCCGCCGAGGACGTCCGCCTCGGACGCACCGTGGCGGTCAAGCTGCTGCGCGCCGACCTCGCCGAGGACCCGGTCTCCAAGGCCCGCTTCACGCGCGAGGCGCAGTCGGTGGCCGGGCTCAACCACCACGCCATCGTGGCCGTCTACGACTCCGGCGAGGACTTCGTCGGCGGCCAGTCCGTGCCGTACATCGTGATGGAGATCGTCGAGGGCCGCACCATCCGCGACCTCCTCCTCAACGCCGAGGCGCCCGGCCCCGAGCAGGCGCTGATCATCGTCTCCGGCGTCCTGGAGGCGCTGGCCTACTCGCACCAGCACGGCATCGTGCACCGCGACATCAAGCCCGCCAACGTCATCATCACCAACAACGGCGCGGTGAAGGTGATGGACTTCGGCATCGCCCGCGCCCTGCACGGCGCGTCCACGACGATGACGCAGACCGGCATGGTCATGGGCACCCCGCAGTACCTCTCCCCGGAGCAGGCCCTCGGCAAGGCCGTCGACCACCGCTCCGACCTGTACGCGACGGGCTGCCTGCTCTACGAACTCCTCGCGCTGCGCCCACCGTTCACCGGCGAGACCCCGCTGTCGGTGGTCTACCAGCATGTCCAGGACATCCCGACCCCGCCGTCCGAGGCCTCCGACGCCTGCCCGCCGGAGCTCGACGGACTGGTGATGCGCTCGCTGGCCAAGGAGCCCGACGACCGCTTCCAGACCGCCGAGGAGATGCGCGGCCTGGTCCAGTACGGGCTGCAGATGCTGTACGAGCAGGGCGGTCACACCGGCACCTGGAACACCGGCCCGGTCGCCGCGCACGACGGCCGGCACACCCCGGCGGCCGGCCTCGCGGGCACGACGGTGCTGCCGCACCCCGACCACGGCGCCTCCGGCACCCAGCAGATCCCCCAGCAGATCCTGCCGAACGGCTACGGCGGGGGCGACGACGGCGGTTTCGAGGGCCACGGCAACAGGGGCAGCGGCCGCGGCAAGCTGTGGATCCTGGCCGTCCTGGCGGTGATCGCCATCGCTGCGGGCGTCGCGCTGGCCATGAACAACGGCGGGGGCGAGAAGGGCGGCACGAAGACGGACAACAGTCCGACGGCGTCCACCTCGCAGAGCACCGACAGCGAGTCCTCCAGCCCCTCGCCGAGCGACGAGGAGACGCAGGAGAACACCGACCCGGAGACGGACCGGAACAACGGCAGCGGGGGCACCGGCGGGGACTGGGACGACGAGCCGTACACGCCGTCGTACACGCCGTCCGAGAGCGCGTCGGGGGAGCCGTCCGGGGAGCCGACCGACGGTCAGACGGGGCCGTCCGCGCCGACGGACGGTGGCGGTGAGCCGTCGGACGATGGTGGCGAGCCGTCGGACGGTGGTGGTGAACCGACCGGTGGGACCGGCGGTGAGCCGACCGGCGGCGGTGGTGGCGAGCCCACCGGTGGCGCGAGCCCTCCGGCCGGCGAAGGCGGCTGACCGAAACGACCCCCACGCGCGCGTGCGGCCCGAACCGGGCTTCACGCGCGCGTCGCGTTCCCGGCCGCCCCACCGGCCGTCACAGCACCCCGGCCGGCCCCTCCGTCACGTGCACCGACCCGAACCCCGGCTCGATCCGCAGATAGACCGGCTCGAACGGCTCACCGTCCACCCGGCCCGGCGCCGGACCGAACCGGTCGACCTCGGCGGCGCTCGGTTCGTGGGTCTCGCACCGGCCCACGACCTGCACGGTCCACAGGCTCTCACCGGGCGCGGCCGAGCCGAGGTTGTCCGCGCCGTACGCCACCACGCTCCCGGCGCACACCTGGTGGTACCCGCAGCTCCTCGGCATGCGCAGCAGGACCCGGCCGTCGGCCACGATGTGCCGCGCGGTGGCGAGGAAGGGCAGGGCGCGCATGGTCGTGGCCGCCCGGCCATAGGCGGTGCGGCCGAGCAGGCCGACGGCGAGCTGTGCGTCGGAGGGCATGTGCCCACTGTGCGCGGGCGGACGGAAAGGGGAACAGAGTCGCCCGCCCCCGCATGAAGGGACGTAAGTCCCGAATAAAGGCCCGTCCCCGGTGCTCAGCGGTTCTCGGCCTGCAACCGGGCCACGAAAGCCGCCGCCTGGGAACGCCGCTGCATTCCGAGTTTGGCCAGCAGACTCGACACGTAATTCTTGATCGTCTTCTCGGCGAGGTGCAGCCGCTCGCCGATCGCGCGGTTGGTCATCCCCTCGCCGATCAGCTCCAGGATGCGCCGTTCCTGCTCGGTGAGGCGGGCGAGCCGGTCGTCGGTGCGGGTGCCGCCGTCGCGCAGCCGCTCCAGCACCCGCGCGGTGGCCGCCGGGTCGAGCAGCGACTTGCCCGCGGCCACCTCCCGGACGGCGCCCAGCAGCTCGGCGCCCCGGATGTCCTTGAGGACGTACCCGGAGGCGCCCGCCATGATCGCGTCGAAGAGGGCCTCGTCGTCCGCGAAGGAGGTCAGCACGAGGCACCGGACGGACTCGTCTCGGGAGCGGATCTCGCGGCAGACCTCCACGCCGCTGCCGTCGGGCAGCCGGACGTCCAGCACCGCGACGTCGGGACGGGCGGCCGGGACCCGGGCCAGCGCGTCGGCCGCCGTACCGGCCTCGCCCACCACCTCGATGTCGGGCTCGCCCGAGAGCAGATCGTGCACCCCGCGGCGCACGACCTCGTGGTCGTCGAGGAGGAATACCCGGATTTTTCCGTCTTCGCGCACGCGGTCAGTCTCACACACCGACTCTTCCCGTGCCCGGGGTGGCCGGGATAACGTGCCGTTGTTCCGGCCCCCTGCGAGGCTGTGACCAGTAAAACTTCCACACTTCGCCGATTTACTTGGAAATCCGAGTAAAAACGCAGGTCAGGAGGGGTTTCACAGAAATGTGGAGCACTGGGTAACGTGCTGTTCGCAGGGCGCTCGCCGGGGCACCTGTCACGCCTGTTCCCGAACGGGCCGCACCCACCCTTGTGCGTCCGCCGGGCCGCAGGTGAGCCGCACTGGCTTCCGGCGAACCCGGGGGCCGGACCGACGGAGGAGCACACGTGACCGAGAGCACTGCCGCGCGCAAGCCGCGACGCAGCGCCGGAAGCAAGGCGGCCGGTACGACCGGCGGCAAGGCCGGCACCACCGGCGCCAAGCGCACCACCCGCACCACCCGCAAGACCGGCACCGCCGCAGCGAAGGGCTCCGAGACGGAGCTGGTGCAGCTGCTGACGCCCGAGGGCGAGCGGGTCGAGGACGCGACGTACGCCGAGTACGCCCAGTACGTCGCCGACATCACCCCCGACGAGCTGCGCGGCCTGTACCGCGACATGGTGCTCACCCGGCGCTTCGACGCCGAGGCCACCGCCCTGCAGCGCCAGGGCGAGCTGGGTCTGTGGGCCTCGCTGCTGGGCCAGGAGGCCGCCCAGATCGGCTCCGGCCGGGCCACCCGGGACGACGACTACGTGTTCCCGACCTACCGCGAGCACGGCGTCGCCTGGTGCCGCGGCGTCGACCCGACCAACCTCCTCGGCATGTTCCGCGGCGTGAACAACGGCGGCTGGGACCCGAACAGCAACAACTTCCACCTCTACACGATCGTCATCGGCTCCCAGGCGCTGCACGCCACCGGCTACGCCATGGGCGTCGCCAAGGACGGCGCGGACTCGGGCGTGATCGCGTACTTCGGCGACGGCGCCTCCAGCCAGGGCGACGTCAGCGAGGCGTTCAACTTCGCCGCTGTCTACAACGCCCCCGTGGTGTTCTTCTGCCAGAACAACCAGTGGGCGATCTCCGAGTCCAACGAGAAGCAGACCCGGGTGCCGCTGTACCAGCGCGCCCAGGGCTTCGGCTTCCCCGGCGTCCGCGTCGACGGCAACGACGTCCTCGCCTCCCTCGCGGTCACCCGCTGGGCCCTGGACCGTGCCCGGCGTGGTGAGGGACCGGCGCTGATCGAGGCGTACACGTACCGCATGGGCGCCCACACCACCTCGGACGACCCCTCGCGCTACCGGCACGACGACGAGCGCGCCGCCTGGGAGGCCAAGGACCCGATCCTGCGCCTTCGCCGCTTCCTGGAGTCCGCAAACCACGCGGACGAGGGATTTTTCGCGGAACTGGAGGCGGAGAGCGAGGCGTTGGGCAAACGAGTGCGCGAAGTGGTCCGTGCCATGCCGGACCCGGACCGTTTCGCCATCTTCGAGAACGTGTACGCGGACGGGCACGCGCTCGTCGACGAGGAGCGGGCCCAGTTCGCCGCCTACCAGGCGTCGTTCGCAGAGGCCGAGGGGGTCTGACATGGCAGCCGAAAAAATGGCGCTGGCCAAGGCGATCAACGAGTCGCTGCGCCGCGCGCTGGAGGCGGACCCCAAGGTCCTGATCATGGGCGAGGACGTCGGCAAGCTCGGCGGCGTCTTCCGGGTCACCGACGGCCTGCAGAAGGACTTCGGCGAGGACCGGGTCATCGACACCCCGCTGGCCGAGTCCGGCATCGTCGGCACCGCCATCGGCCTGGCCCTGCGCGGGTACCGGCCGGTGGTGGAGATCCAGTTCGACGGCTTCGTCTTCCCGGCCTACGACCAGATCGTCACGCAGCTGGCCAAGATGCACGCCCGCTCGCTGGGCAAGGTCAAGATGCCGGTCGTCATCCGCATCCCCTACGGCGGCGGCATCGGCGCGGTCGAGCACCACTCCGAGTCCCCGGAGGCGCTGTTCGCGCACGTCGCCGGCCTGAAGGTGGTCTCCCCGTCGAACGCGGCGGACGCCTACTGGATGATGCAGCAGGCCATCCAGAGCGACGACCCGGTGATCTACTTCGAGCCCAAGCGCCGGTACTGGGACAAGGCCGAGGTCGACGCCGAGGCGATCCCGGGCCCGCTGCACGCCGCGCGGGTGGTGCGCGAGGGCACCGACCTCACGCTGGCCGCGTACGGGCCGATGGTGAAGCTCTGCCAGGAGGTCGCGGACGCGGCGGCCGAGGAGGGCCGGTCCCTGGAGGTCGTGGACCTGCGCTCGATCTCCCCGGTCGACTTCGACACGATCCAGGCCTCGGCGGAGAAGACCCGCCGCCTGGTCGTGGTCCACGAGGCGCCGGTGTTCCTGGGTTCGGGCGCGGAGATCGCGGCCCGGATCACGGAGCGCTGCTTCTACCACCTGGAGGCCCCGGTCCTGAGGGTCGGCGGCTACCACGCGCCGTATCCACCGGCGCGTCTGGAGGAGGAGTACCTGCCGGACCTGGACCGGGTGCTGGACGCCGTCGACCGCTCGCTGGCGTACTGAGGAGAGGGTCGTGACGACGATGACTGAAGGGTCCGTGCGCGAGTTCAAGATGCCCGACGTGGGCGAGGGACTCACCGAGGCCGAGATCCTCAAGTGGTACGTACAGCCCGGTGACACGGTCACCGACGGCCAGGTGGTGTGCGAGGTCGAGACGGCGAAGGCCGCCGTCGAACTGCCCATCCCCTACGACGGTGTGGTGCGCGAGCTGCACTTCCCCGAGGGCACCACGGTCGACGTGGGCACGTCGATCATCGCGGTCGCCGTCGGCGGCGGGGCCGCGGCGGAACCGGCACAGGAGGCCGTCGAGGAGACGGCCGCCGCACCGGCCGCGGCGACCGGCGCCGCGGAGGAGAAGAAGCCCGAGGCCCGCCAGCCGGTCCTGGTCGGGTACGGGGTGTCCACCTCCTCGACCCGTCGCCGCCCCCGCAAGGGCGCCCAGGTCCCGGCCCAGGAGGCACCGGCGGCGTCCGCCGCGATCCAGGCCGAGATGAACGGCCACGGTCCGGCCGCGCCGGCCACCCGCGAGCGCCCGCTCGCCAAGCCCCCGGTGCGCAAGCTCGCCAAGGACCTCGGCGTCGACCTGGCCACGGTCACCCCGACCGGCCCGGACGGCGTCGTCACCCGCGAGGACGTGCACGCGGCGGTCGCCGCCACGCAGGCCGCCGAACCGCAGGCGGCACCGGCCGACCGGGCCCCCGCCGCCTCCGCGGCCCCCTCCCCCGCCCCGGCGGCGGTGTCGTACGACACGGCGCGCGAGACCCGCGTCCCGGTCAAGGGCGTGCGCAAGGCGACGGCGGCGGCGATGGTCGGCTCGGCGTTCACCGCGCCGCACGTGACCGAGTTCGTGACGGTCGACGTGACGCGCACGATGAAGCTGGTCGAGGAGCTCAAGCAGGACAAGGAGTTCGCGGGCCTGCGGGTGAACCCGCTCCTGCTCATCTCCAAGGCCCTGCTGGTGGCGATCCGGCGTAATCCGGACGTCAACGCCTCCTGGGACGAGGCGGCGCAGGAGATCGTGGTCAAGCACTACGTCAACCTGGGCATCGCCGCCGCGACCCCGCGCGGCCTGATCGTCCCGAACATCAAGGACGCCCACGCCAAGACGCTCCCGCAGCTGGCCGAGTCCCTGGGCGAGCTGGTCTCGACGGCCCGGGAGGGCAAGACCTCCCCGGCCGCCATGCAGGGCGGCACGGTGACCATCACCAACGTCGGCGTCTTCGGCGTCGACACCGGCACGCCGATCCTCAACCCGGGCGAGTCCGCGATCCTCGCGGTCGGTGCCATCAAGCTCCAGCCGTGGGTGCACAAGGGCAAGGTGAAGCCGCGTCAGGTGACCACCCTGGCGCTGAGCTTCGACCACCGCCTGGTCGACGGCGAGCTGGGTTCCAAGGTCCTCGCCGACGTCGCGGCGATCCTGGAGCAGCCGAAGCGTCTGCTCACCTGGGCCTGATCCACCGGACCGGACAACACGGGTCAACACGAGAGACGGAGCCGCGCGTCCCGCCGGGGGCGCGCGGCTCCGTCGTTCCCGGCCCGTCGATGACGTATGTCACTGGTCCCGGTGACCCCGGCGGCCGAAGCTGGACCAAGGGGCCGGCCGGCCGCCCGTTCCACCCGCCGGTCAGGAGGTCGGAGGAGCCGTGCCCGAGGTGACCCCGAAGCCGCCGGTGCGCCGACGGGCGCACATCCTGTACCGGTCCCTCCTCGCCGCCGTCACCCGGCGCCCGCCGGCTCACACCGCGCCGGGAACGACGGCGATGCGCCATTCCTCCGAACTGCGCGCCATGGTCCTGGCCCTGACGCTCACCGAGATCCCGGTGGCCTTCCTCCTCTCCGGGATCCTGCCGCCGCCGGCCCGGCCGTTCCACGCGCTGCTGGAAGCCGCCCTCGTCCTCACCGGGTTCGGCGTCCTGGCGGCGCTCGCCCGGAACCCGCACACGGTCACCGCGTCCCGGGTCGTCCTGCGCACCGGCTTCATGGGAAGCCTCGCCCTGCCGCGTACGGCGGTGCGCTCGGCGGCCCTCGCCCTGCGGACGATCCCCGGCCGCGGCCTGCGCCGGGTGCCCGCCGAGCCGGCCGCCGTCGCCTGCGCACTCGGCGGCACGACCAGTGTCCGGCTGCGCCTCGACCCGCCGGTGCCGATGGATCTCGGCACCGGTGACGCCGTCACCGTCGACACCGTCTACGTGTCCGCCGACAGACCGGACGCCTTCGTGCGGGCGCTCAGGGAGCGGGCGGAGTCCCCGTGACCGTCTCCCCGGCCCCGTCGTCCCGCGTCGGGAGCAGCAGCGCCGAGTCCGTGTGGAGCGTGATGCGCACCGGCGTGAAGGCGGTGGCGTCCAGTGCTGACTGACCGGTACCGGGGTTGCGGGCGTAGCTCGGATGGGCGCCACCGCTGATCTGCCAGCGTATGCGGTGACCGGCCGCGAAGCGGTGGGCGGTGGAGCTCATCGGCACGGTGACGTGCGACGGCTCGTCACCTTCCGTCCGCACCCTGCCCAGGCCGTCGCAGACGTTGACGGACCGGCCCTGCGGGTCCACGTCGCACAGGCGGGTGAAGACGTCGGCGTGCCCGGTGTCCGTGGAGACGGTCAGCCGGGCGGCGACCGGCCCGAGGACGTCCACGGGCTCGGTCAGCGGGGGACCGGTGAACGTCAGTACGTCGTCCCGGGCCTCCAGGGCGGCGTTGTCGCGGGGCCCGGCGGTACCGGAGAGCAGGGGGCCGCCGAGGGACGGGGTGGGGTCCTCCGGGTCGTAGCGGAAGGACGTGAGCTCGGCGCGGTCCGCGGGAGCCCGCCGGGTGAGGCTCCCCCGGGCGGCGGCGAACCAGGAGCCGGCGGCCGGGTCCGACGGCCAGTCGTCGAGGTCCCGCCAGGCGTCCTCGCCGCCGACGTGCACGCGCACCCGGCTGGGCCGGAGTCCCGAGGGGTCGTCCTGGAGGTGGGCGCGCAGCCAGGCGAGGCTCTCGGCGAACACCTCGGGCCAGCCCCGCTGGAGGGCGGACGTGTGCGTCCACGGGCCGACGAGCAGGGCGGTCTCGCACCCGGCCCGGCGCAGCCGGCCGTACTGCTCGAAGGTCTGGTCGACGAGCGCGTCGTGCCATCCGGTGACCAGGCTCGTGGGCACGCCGAGCCCGTCCGCCGCCGCGGCCACCGACGCCCCCCGCCAGTACGGGTCCTTGGCGTCCGGGTGCGCCATCACCTCGTCCAGCCAGGGCACTTCACCGCCCACGGCCCGCACGTACGCCCCGCGCAGCGGCCGTGCCTCGGTGACCTCCCGCAGGCGGCGCTGCAGTCGCAGGGTCGCCCGCACGAACGGCCCCATGCCCCGGTGCTGGTGGGTCATGCCGGAACCGACGGCGAGGGCGTTCTCCAGGCGCGGCGCGCCGTCCGCGTGGAACAGGGCGTGCGGGTCGTGCAGGCCGACCTGCACCACCATGGCCTTCAGCTCCGGCGGCGGGTCCAGGGCGAGGGCCCATTGGACGTAGCCCAGGTAGCTGGGTCCGACGGTCCCCAGGGTCCCGTCGAACCAGGGTTGTGCGCGCAGCCAGGACACCGTGGCCAGGCCGTCGGCGGCCTCGTTGCGCCACAGGTCGAAGGTGCCGCCCGACCCGCCGGTGCCGCGGCAGCTCTGCAGGACGACGTGGAATCCCTGCTCGGCGAAGAGCATCCCGTACTGCGGTGACCACGGCAGCCCCCTGCCGTACGGCGAGCGCACGAGGAGCGTGGGGAAGTCGCCTTCCGCCCGCGGGAAGTAGTGGTCGGTGACCAGCGGGCTGCCGTCGGCGGCCGGCACCGTCAGCCCCGGTTCCCACCCGGCCTCGTACAGCCGGGCCGGGAGGCCGCGCCACGTCGCCCGCATCATCCGTGCGGCCAGTGGTGGTTTCCCGCGCGGCGGTGTCCAGGCGGACTTCGGGGCGGCGGGGTCGTGCGCGCGTGACGGCATCGTGCTCCTCCTCGCTTTTACGTACGATGTACGAGAATAGAGGATGCTTGACTGGAGCCCGCAAGTGACGTGGTGATCGCGAAGGCGGGAAGGGAGCGTGGCGCATGCCCCGGGACCCAGGGGCGGACGCGGGGAGGGACGCCGTGGGTGTCGACCCCGGGCAGCTCTGGCGCGCCCCCGGCGACGGCCCTCGCCGTGGCCGCAGGCCCGCCTACAGCCGGGAGACGATCATCGAGGCGGCCGTCGGCCTCGCGGACGCGGAGGGACTCGAAGCGGTCACCATGCGCAAGGTGGCCGCACAGGTCGGGGCCGGCGTCATGTCGCTCTACAGCTACGCCCCCGACAAGGAGACGCTGCTGCACCTGATGGTCGACCACGTCAGCGGCGAACTGCCGGCCACGGCGACGCCCACCGGCGACTGGCGCGCCGACCTGAAGGCCATCGCCCACCTCCAGCGCGCCCACATGCTGCGCCACCCCTGGTTGCCGGCCGCCCTGGCCACCCGCCGCGTCCCGGGCCCCAACACCCTGGCCTTCCTGGAACGGGCGCTCGCCGCCCTGCGGCCCTCCGGACTGGACGGTGCGGCGAAGCTGGAGGTCTTCGCCCAGCTCACGGCGTTCGTCGCCGGGCACGTCGGCCACGAGATCTCGTCGGCCGAGGCGTCGCGGTCGCCCGACCGGGCCGCGGCCGAGGCCCGCTACCTCGCCGCCGTCGCCGCGGACGGCCACCATCCGGAACTCGCCGAGGCACTCGCCGCCCCCGGACGCCCCCTCACCCCCGAGGCCACCTTCACCCGTTTTCTCAACCGCCTGGTCGACGGCCTCGACACCGGCTGACCGCCGGCCTCAGGAAGCCCGGCCCGCGCGCACCGCGTTGAGCAGGGCCGCGCCCCGCTCCGCGTCGTCGACGCTCACCGCGAAGTCCGTACGGCGCCCCCGGGGCCGTACCACCAGGCACTCCCCGGCACGCAGCATCACCGTGGTGCCCAGGCCGCTGACGCGGTAACCCCAGCCGCCCACCTGGGCCGGAGAGCGGACCTCGGCGCGCGCCGCGTCGAGGTCGCCGGGCGCCCAGTGCCGCGCGGGCCAGCCGAACGGGCCGAAGGACACCTCCAGGCCCCGCTCCGAGACCCGCGCCTGCACCGAGGAGAACAGGGCGCAGGACAGGGACGCGACGGCGCAGCCGGCGAACGCTGCCCACAGGCCGCCGGGGTCCGCGAGGCCGCCGACGACGGCGACGAGCGCTCCCACGGCCGCCAGGCCGGTCACCGCGGCCACCAGTCGGAGCCAGGGGTTGGCGGTCCGGGAGAACCACGCCACCCGTCGGCCGTCGGGGAGGTCCAGGGCCGGGACGCCGGAGGCGTGCGCACCCGCGGCGTCGGTGTCCGCCGTGCGCCGGGTGGCGACGAACCAGGCGCCCACTCCCGCGACGACGGCCGCGACGAGGATCGCGACGATCCACGCGGTCGGCTGCCGGGCCTCCTGCCAGTGGGCGCGGTCCAGGTTGGCCCGGACGAGGGCGGCCTGAGAGCCGGCCAGCACGATGCCGGTGGGCAGCAGGGTCGCGGTGGTCCACGGGTGGTGAGACTTGGTGCGGTCACGCAGCAGCAGGCCGAGCGTCACCCCCGCGATGAGCAGCCAGATCAGCGCCGGGAAGAGGGACGCCGCCCACAGGGGCATCGACCCGTCGGGTACCCCTCCGCCCAGCCCCCAGTGGGTCGCCAGCGGGTCCGGCAACCGCCCCCGCACCATGAGCGGCATCCCGGCCAGCACGACCGTGACACCGACCGTCCAGACCACCGCCGTCGTCCGCACCGCCACCGTCGTGTCCCTCACGGCACCCCCCTGATCATGTCGATGAGATCGGTCCTGCTGTAGCCCAGCCGGGCCGCCTCGGCGACCAGCTCCCGTACGCGGATCTGCAGGCCCGAGTGCGGCCGGGCTCCCTCGGCGACGGTCACCCCCCGGCCCCGGCGGAACTCCAGCAGGCCCTCGTCCCGCAGTCCGCGCAGGGCGCGCAGCACGGTGTTGACGTTGACGTCCAGCGCGGCCGAGAGGTCGCGCGCGGAGGGCAGGCGGTCCCCGGGGGCGCACTCGCCCTCGGCGATGGCGCGCCGGACGGCGCCCGCGACCTGTTCGTGCAGCGGACGGGTGTCGGTCGTGTCCAGACTCAGCAGCATGGTGCTAATGACACTATCACCATCAGCTTCATGGGGGCAGGGGGCCGGACCGGCTCAGCTCAGCCTGGCGAAGCCGTAGTTCATGAGCTTCGTGGCGTCCTTGGCGCGCTGCGCCGACGACGAGGAGGTCAGCACCGTGCCGATGACGGTCTTCCCCTTCCGGGTCGCGGCGAAGACCAGGCAGTACTTGGCCTCGGGGCCCGAGCCGGTCTTGACGCCGATCGCGCCGCTGTAACTGCCGAGCAGTGTGTTGGTGTTGACCCAGGGCGCCATCGTGCGGGTGCCGCCCTTCCTGGTGACCGTCCTGGCCGTGTACTTCTTCGTCTTCACGATCGTGCGGAAGGCCGGGCTCTTCATCGCGCTGCTCGCGAGCCTGGTCAGGTCGCGCGGCGTGGAGTGGTTCCGTCCGTTGCCGATGCCGTCGAACGAGTCGAAGCGGGTGTTCTTCAGCCCCAGTTTCCGAGCCTCCGCGTTCATCTTGCCGATGAACGACTTCACGCGGGCCGCGCGCGTCTTCCCCGAGCCGAACCGGTCGGCGAGCGCGTACGCCGCGTCGCAGCCCGACGGCAGCATCAGCCCGTACAGCAACTGCCGGACCGTCACCTTGTCGCCGACGATGAGGCGGGCGGAGGACGCGTTCTTCGAGACGATGTAGTCGCTGTACGCCATCCGGATCGTGACCTTGGCGTCCAGGTTCAGCCTGGGCTGGGCGAGCACCACCTTCGCGGTCATGATCTTGGTGGTGGAGCCGGTGGGACGCTTGGTGTCCGCGGCCTTGGTGTAGAGCGCCCTGCCCCCGGCGTCGTTCATCACGAAGCCGCCCTTGGCGACGATCGACGGCGTGGCGGCGGCGGGCGCGGCCTGCGCGGGGGTGGTGGAGAGGGCGCCGGTCGCGAGCAGGGCGCCGCTGGTCAGGGCGACGGCTGCGGCTCTGCGCAGGCGGGCGCCCGGAATGACGTTCATCAAGTGAGTACCCCGGTGGTGGTGAATGCAATTCCCCTGGGGCGCGGCCGAGTTGTGGTCGGTGCGGGTCCGGTCGCGTCCGTGTGACATGTGGATAGCACGGACGGCCGCGCGGCGGCGGGGTGTGGCCGCCGGCTCCCTCCTGCGGGTGGCCGGGCGTCCGCATGGTGGACGGTTCCCTTCTTGTGTCCCTGTTGTATCTATCCTGTCGGCATGACCACGGCAGTGAAGCAGCCCCCAGCGGCGGACCGCGTCTACACCCACGTCAAGCAGGGCGTCCTGGAGCGCCGCTACGAGGGCGGAACCCTGCTCACCGAGGGCGAGCTCGCCGAGGCGGTGGGCGTGTCCCGCACGCCGGTGCGCGAGGCGCTGCTGCGGCTGGAGGTCGAGGGGCTGATCCGGCTCTACCCGAAGAAGGGCGCCCTGGTGCTGCCCGTCTCCGCGCAGGAGATCGCCGACGTGGTGGAGACCCGGCTGCTGGTCGAGGAGCATGCGGCGCGCAAGGCCGTACCGGCGCCGCCCGGTCTGGTCGAGCGGCTGGAGGAACTGCTCGCCCGGCAGAAGGAGCAGGCCGCCGCCGGCGACTTCGCCGCCGCCTCCGTCACCGACCGCTGCTTCCACGCCGAGATCGTCCGCAGCGGGGGCAACGAGATCCTCTCCCGCCTCTACGACCAGCTCCGCGACCGCCAGCTGCGCATGGGCGTCGCCGTCATGCACTCCCACCCCGACCGGATCGCCAAGACCCTCGCCGAGCACGAGGAGATCCTTCAGGCGCTGCGCTCCGGGGACGCGGACGCGGCGGTCGGCGTGGTCCACCGGCACGTGGGCTGGTTCTCGCACCTGGCCCGGGGTGAGGTCCGATGAGTTCGGCCACCGCGGCCGGGAAGGCCCTGCCCGGGGATCCGCCGGGCGGCCGGCGCGCGATCGCCGTCTGGAGCATCGGCGTCGCCGTCTACTTCGTCGCCGTCATCTTCCGCACGTCCCTGGGCGTGGCCGGCCTCGACGCCGCCGACCGCTTCCACGTCAACGCCTCCGCCCTGTCCACCTTCTCCATCCTCCAGCTGCTGGTCTACGCCGGCATGCAGATACCCGTCGGCCTGCTCGTCGACCGGCTCGGCACCAAGAAGGTGCTCGGCATCGGCGTGGTGCTGTTCACGGCCGGGCAGCTGGGCTTCGCCTTCTCCCCGTCGTACGGCATGGCACTCGCCTCCCGGGCGCTGCTGGGCTGCGGGGACGCGATGACCTTCATCAGCGTGCTGCGGCTGGGCAGCCGCTGGTTCCCGGCCCGGCGCGGGCCGATGGTCGCCCAGCTCGCCGGACTGGTCGGCATGGCGGGCAACCTGGTCTCCACCCTCGTCCTGGCCCGGCTGCTGCACGGCATCGGCTGGACGGCCGCGTTCGCGGGCAGCGCGCTGGCCGGTGTGGTGGTGCTGGTCCTGCTCCTGCTCTTCCTCAAGGACCACCCCGAAGGGCACGAGCCGGAGCCGATGCCGCACCAGGGCGCCGCGTACGTACGACGCCAGATCGCCACGTCCTGGCGCGAACCGGGGACGCGGCTCGGGCTGTGGGTGCACTTCACCACCCAGTTCCCGGCGATGGTGTTCCTGCTGCTGTGGGGCATGCCCTTCCTGGTGGAGGCGCAGGGGCTGACGAGGGAGACGGCGAGCGGACTGCTCACCCTGGTCGTCCTGTCCAACATGGCGGTCGGCCTCGTCTACGGCCAGATCATCGCCCGGCACCACGCGGCGCGGCTGCCGCTGGCGCTCGGCACGGTGGGCGCGACGGCGGCCCTGTGGGCGGCGACGCTCACCTACCCGGCCGACGCGGCCCCGATGTGGCTGCTGGTCGTGCTGTGCACGGTGCTGGGGGCGTGCGGGCCGGCGTCGATGATCAGCTTCGACTTCGCCCGGCCGGCGAACCCGCCGGAGCGGCAGGGGACGGCGTCCGGGATCACCAACATGGGCGGCTTCGTGGCGTCGATGACGACGCTGTTCGCGGTCGGGGTGCTGCTGGACGCTACCGGGGACGACTACGCCGTCGCCTTCTCGTCGGTGTTCGTGCTGCAGGCGGTGGGGCTGTCGCAGATCCTGCGGTTGCGCAAGCGGGCGGCCCTGCGGGAGCGGGAGCGGCTGGTGGCGAGCCGGGTGGAGACGGTGCACGTGCCTGTATAGGCACCCGGCGTGGGTACGGGCCGGGGGCGGGTCGCAGCCCGGCGCTGACGGGGTGCCGCTGCGCCCACCCGTGCCGGCCCTGGGGGTACCTCCCAGGCCGTTCAGGCACTGGGGGAGGCACGACTGCCCGCAGCTAGGGCGTGACCGTGAAGTGGCGCAGGATCGCCGCCGTCAGGTCCGGGTCGCCCTCCGTCTTGATGCGGTCCGCCGCCGCTTCCGGCGTCACGCGGCCGCAGGCCAGGCGGACGTACGTCTCCCAGTCGAGGGTGAGGGTCGCGGCGGGGCCGAGGGCGGGGGACGATTCCAGGGTGCCGCGGCCCTGGATGTCGACGCGGATGGTGCGCAGGAACTCGACCGGCCCGTGGACGTCGAAGACGACGGCGGAGCTGCGCGGCGCGTCCGCGCGCTCGGCGACGACCGCCGGCAGCTCGGCGAGCAGCACGTCACGGGTGACGTGCGCGCCGGGGGAGTCCAGGTTGCCGGGGCGGCCGAGGGCCGTACGCAGGTCCTGCTCGTGCGCCCACACGTCGAAGGCGTGCCGGCGCATGGCCTCCACGAGGGTCAGCTCGGTGCCGAGCGGGCCGCGCACCTTGGTGCCGGGGTCCCGCGACTCGTTCCGCAGCTGGCGGTTGCGCCGGATGACCATGTATTCGAGCTCGGACGTCATCTCCGGCGCCGTGTGGTGGCGGCGGACGTCGACCTGCATCTCCATGTAGCGCTGGTGCTCGTTGGTGACGTGGAAGAGGTCGCGCGGGAGGGAGTGGATGGGACGCGGGTCGCCGAGCATCTCGGAGTCCAGGCCCAGGACGTGGGAGACCACGTCGCGCACCGACCAGCCCGGGCAGGGCGTGCGGCGGTTCCACTCTGCCTCCGCAAGCGGCTGGACCAGCTCGGATATCGCCTCGATGGAGTGAGTCCAGGCGTCGGCGTAGGGCTGGAGGGTGGGATGCAGACTCACGGAACGGGACCCCTCGGCGGTCGGTACACGGGCGGGTTGTGGCGTCGGTGCCAGTGGGAGGTGGCTGCGGCTGCGGTCGGCGGGCGTCTTGAGACGCTAAGTTACGCTGCTGTGCGGCACCCCGGCAGTGCTTTCGTGTGACGATCGTAGGCCCGTGTGGACGGCTCGAATGCCAGGACGGTGGTAGTGTGCGCGCCTCTTTGATCCAAATCGCCGTGAACGAGGGCGAATCGGTGGAAGCGCGTCGTCGGCGCGCGGCGTCCCTGGTACGGGAACAGGCGGGCGCCGCCGACCTGGTCGTGCTGCCGGAGCTGTGGACCACGGGCGCCTTCGCCTTCGAGGAGTTCGGCACGGCGGCCGAGCCGCTCCAGGGCCCGACGTACGAGGCGATGGCCAAGGCGGCGAGCGACGCGGGCGTGTGGCTGCACGCGGGCTCCGTGCCGGAAAGGGACCCGGACGGGACGCTCTACAACACCTCCCTCGTCTTCTCCCCCACCGGTGACCTGGCCGCCGCCTACCGCAAGATCCACCGCTTCGGCTTCGACAAGGGCGAGGCCGTGCTGATGGGCGCCGGGCGCGAGCTGGTGACGGTCCGTCTGCCGGAGACGACCCTGGGCGTGGCGACCTGCTACGACCTCCGTTTCCCCGAGCTCTTCCGCGGCCTCGTCGACGCCGGTGCCGAGACCCTGGTCGTCCCGGCGGGCTGGCCGGAGCGCCGCCGGTCCCACTGGACGCTGCTGGCGCAGGCACGCGCGGTGGAGAACCAGGCGTTCGTCCTCGCCTGTGGAACGGCCGGGACGCACGCCGGGGTTCCGCAGGCCGGTCACTCGATCGTGGTCGATCCCTGGGGCGAGGTGCTGGCGCGGGCCGGCGCGGACGAGGAGGTCCTCACGGTGGAGTTCGACCCGGCGAAGGTGGCGCGGACCCGGGAGCAGTTCCCGGCGCTGAAGGACCGGGTGCTGGGGCTGGAGCCGCCGCGCCGTTAGCGGTCGGGCACACTCGGCGTTGACGCGGGGTGACGGGACGGTCACCCGGGCGGCCTAGAATCCCGCACATGGCACCGACCGGAACCCCTGCCGTGCGCCGTGTCCGGGTGGACCCCGCCGGCTTCCCCTTCGCGACGGCCTTCGAGCTCCCGGCCGCCGGACTGCCCCGGCTGACGCCGGAGGAGTGGGTGCGCGCCAGTTTCGAGGACGTCCCGGTGGCCCTGCGCGAGCTGTTCCGGACGGGCTGGGCGGGCGTGCTGGGACTGCGGCTGGGACCGCGCTCCTCGGCGCGGCACGTGGTGGGGTGGCGCAGGGTGGAGGCCGGACCGGACCGGATCGCCCTGGAGGCACGCGCGCCCTCCCTGACCGTCCGCAACGTCGTCACCCTCGACGACACGCGGCTGCTCTGGGCGACGTACGCGCGCTACGAGCGCCGGGCCGGCCGGGCGCTGTGGTCCCTGGCCGCGCCGGTGCACCACCTGGCCGTGCCCCTGCTCCTCACCCGCGCCGTGCGCCGTATGGAGTGAGCCCCCGACGGGCCCGTCACTCCTCCTCCCGCTCCTTCTCCGCGAGGTGGATCACGCACACCGTCAGCGCGATCAGCAGCGCCGGGTCGGCGTCGTCCCGTACGACGTCCACGCCGTAGGTGTCCCGGAGGGTGAGCCACCGCCGGGAGACGACGGCCAGCAGCTCGCCGTCGTACTCGATGGCGAACTCCCGGTCGAGGATCTTGCCGCTGACGTCCAGCTCGTTGCCGTCGGCCAGGGAGACCCGGTAGTGGTTGCGCAGGAGCGACAGCCGTTTGCGCTTGATGCGCGCCAGCGGCTCGCCGTCCCGCTCGATCACCATCGTGTCCCGCAGGGCGAGCATCTTCTGGTGGATGTCGACGAGGACCCGCCCCTGGGCGTCCTTCAGCTCCCAGGTGTCCCGCAGCCGCATGGCCTTGCCGTCCACGAGGAACACCTTGTTGCCGCTGTCGTCCTCGATCCAGTAGTCGTCACCGAAGCCGAGGAGCCGGTCGTACACGAGGAATCTCATGGCGTGATCGCTTCCCCGCCGGGCGTCCGGGGACGCGGCCGATGGGCCGACAGGACGACCCCGCGCCCCGGACACGCCCCCTGAGGGGCTCAGGCGCCGTAGCCGTCGCTGTAGCCGTCACGTGTGTGGTGGTGGGGCCGGTCCTCGACGACCGGGGTCGTCGGTGGCATCACGACGCGGCGGCGTCGGGCGATGCTGCTGAACGTCGCTACACCGATCAGGCCGACGACCATGAAGATGACACCGACCAGGTCGAGGTTGACGCCCTGCATGTCCCAGTCGGTCGCGAACGTGAGGATGGCTCCCACGGCGATGAGGATGATGCACCCGCCGAGGCCCATGAGTGTTGCCTCCCTGTCAGATCCGGTCGGTTCCGGGTTTCCGGCCGATCCGGTTCCGTGCGGGTACCCCGGGCCTCAACCACCATGCCGTGGGCGGCCGTTCCGGGTGAGAACTACGGCCTCAGGAACGCCACCAGGGCGTTGGCCAGCAGGTACGGGTCGTCGGCGCCGCACAGTTCCCGTGCGCTGTGCATCGAGAGGATGGCCGCGCCGATGTCGACGGTGCTGATGCCGTGCCGGGCCGCGGTGATCGGGCCGATGGTGGTGCCGCAGGGCATGGCGTTGTTGGAGACGAAGGTCTGGAAGGGGACGTCCGCCTTCTCGCAGGCGGCGGCGAACACCGCGCGGCCCGAACCGTCCGTGGCGTAGCGGTTGTTGACGTTGACCTTGAGGATGGGGCCGCCGTTGACGCGTGGATGGTGCGTCGGGTCGTGCCGTTCCGCGTAGTTGGGGTGGACGGCGTGGCCCGTGTCGGAGGACAGGCAGACCGTGCCGGCGAAGGCGCGGGCGCGGTCCTCGTACGTGCCGCCGCGCGCGAACACCGAACGCTCCAGGACGCTGCCGAGGAGCGGGCCGTCGGCGCCCGTGTCCGACTGGGAGCCGGTCTCCTCGTGGTCGAAGGCAGCGAGCACGGGGATGTACGACAGGTCCGCGTCGGAGGCCGCGACGGCGGCCAGGGCGGCCGTACCGGCGTGCACGGACAGGAGGTTGTCCATGCGTGGGCCGGCCACCAGCTCCCGGTCGCGGCCCAGGTACGCCGGGGGCTCCACGGAGTGGGTCATGAGGTCCCAGCCGGTGACCTCGCCGCGCGCGAGACCGGTCTCCTCCTCCAGGAAGGCGATCAGGTCGCCGTCGCGGACCGGGTCGCCGAGGCCCCAGACGGGCTGGAGGTGGCGCTGCTTGTCGAGCTTGAGGCCCTCCGCGGACACGTTGCGGTCCATGTGGATGGCGAGTTGGGGGACGCGGAGCAGCGGGCGGTCGACGTTGACCAGGCGGGTCGAGCCGTCGCGCAGGGTGAGGCGGCCGGCCAGGCCCAGGTCGCGGTCGAGCCAGGAGTTCATCAGCGGTCCGCCGTAGATCTCCACGGCGACCTGGCGCCAGCCGTGCGCACCGGTGTCGGGGCGGGGCTTCACGCGCAGGTTGGGGGAGTCGGTGTGGGCGCCGACGATGCGGAAGGGGGTGTGCGGCGCGGCGCCCTCGGGGACGTACCAGGCCACGATCGCGCCGCCGCGCAGCACGTACTTGCCGCCGCTCGTCCCCTCCCAGGCGTCCGTCTCCGCGACCTGCCGGAAGCCGGCCTTCTCCAGCCGCTCGGCGGCGTTGGCCACGGCGTGGTACGGCGTCGGGCTCGCCGCCAGGAAGGTCATCAGGTCGTCGGTGTGGCCGCGGTCGAAGCGGGCTGGTGCGCTCATGGGTTCACCTTAACGACGTGTGAGGGCCCGCTTCCCGTGGAGCGGGAGCGGGCCCTCGTGCCGGTGTGTGGAGTTCGTGGAGGGCGGGACCTAGAACGCGGCCTCGTCCAGCTCCATCAGGTCCAGCTCGACGCCCTGGGCGATCTTGCGGGCCAGGGTGAGGCCGGGCAGGACGTTCGCGGCGAAGAACTTCGCGGCGGCGATCTTGCCGGTGTAGAAGGCCTTGTCCTTCGCGGACGCCGTCGGCAGCTTCTCGGCGGCGACGGCGGCGCCCTTGAGAAGCAGGTAGCCGACGATCACGTCACCGGAGGCCTGGAGGAGGCGGGTGGTGTTGAGGCCCACCTTGTAGATGTTCTTGACGTCCTGCTCGGTGGCCGCGAGGTCGGTGAGCATGAGGCCGACGATGGCCTCCAGCTCGACGGCGGCCTTGGCGAGGTGCTCGCGGGCGCCGGACAGCTCCTCGCCGCCGGTGCCGAGGGCGAGGAACTTCTTGATGTCCTCGGCGAGCGAGTTCAGCGCGGCGCCCTGGTTGCGGACGATCTTCCGGAAGAAGTAGTCCTGGCCCTGGATCGCCGTGGTGCCCTCGTAGAGGGTGTCGATCTTGGCGTCGCGGATGTACTGCTCGATCGGGTACTCCTGGAGGAACCCGGAGCCGCCGAAGGTCTGGAGGGACTGCGCGAGCTGCTCGTAGGCCTTCTCCGAGCCGTAGCCCTTGACGATCGGCAGGAGCAGGTCGTTGAGGGCGTGCTCGGTGGCGGCGTCCTCGCCGTTCGCCTCCTTGATCTGGATCTCGTCCTGGACCGAGGCGGTGTACATGACGAGGGCGCGCATGCCCTCCGCGTACGCCTTCTGCGTCATCAGGGAGCGGCGGACGTCCGGGTGGTGCGTGATGGTGACCTTGGGGGCCGACTTGTCCATGAAGTTGGCCAGGTCGGGGCCCTGGACGCGCTCCTTGGCGTACTCCAGGGCGTTGAGGTAGCCCGTGGAGAGGGTGGAGATCGCCTTCGTGCCGACCATCATCCGGGCGAACTCGATGATGCGGAACATCTGGCGGATGCCGTCGTGCTTGTCGCCGATCAGCCAGCCCTTGGCGGGGTGGCGGTCGCCGAAGGTCATCTCGCAGGTGTTGGAGGCCTTCAGGCCCATCTTGTGCTCGACGTTCGTGGCGTAGACGCCGTTGCGCTCGCCCAGCTCGCCGGTCTCGAAGTCGAACTCGTACTTCGGGACGAGGAAGAGCGACAGGCCCTTGGTGCCGGGGCCGGCGCCCTCGGGGCGGGCGAGGACGTAGTGGAGGATGTTCTCCGACATGTCGTGCTCGCCGGACGTGATGAAGCGCTTCACGCCCTCGATGTGCCAGGAGCCGTCCTCCTGCTGGACCGCCTTGGTGCGGCCGGCGCCCACGTCGGAGCCGGCGTCCGGCTCGGTGAGGACCATGGTGGAGCCCCACTGCTTCTCGACGGCGATCGAGGCGATGTGCTTCTGGACCTCGTTGCCCTCCTCGAAGAGGATGCCGGCGAACGCCGGGCCGGAGGAGTACATCCACACGGCCGGGTTGGCGCCGAGGATCAGCTCCGCGTACGCCCAGATGAGCGAGCGCGGCGAGGTGGTGCCGCCGATCTCCTCGGGCAGGCCCAGGCGCCAGTACTCGGAGTCCATGAAGGCCTGGTAGCTCTTCTTGAAGGACGCCGGGACCGGCGCGGTGTTGGTCTCCGGGTCGAAGACCGGCGGGTTGCGGTCGGCGTCGGCGAAGGACTCGGCCAGCTCGTTCTCCGAGAGGCGGGTCAGCTCCTCCAGGACGCTCTTGGCCGTGTCCGTGTCCATCTCCGCGAACGGGCCGCTGCCGTAGACCTTGTCGCGGCCGAGCACCTCGAAGAGGTTGAACTCGATGTCCCGGAGATTCGGCTTGTAGTGCCCCATGGCGACGGCTCCGTTGAGAGATCGGCGAGGCACTCGCTCCTCGCATCCGTACACGTACCAACTAGTAGCTACGATGATGCTACCCGCCGGTAATAAGAAGCAACCCCGAGCCGCCCATCTGTGACTCGTTACTCGTTACTCTGTGCTGCATGTACGGCTACGACCAGACCGCGGGCCAACAGCAGCAGCAGTACGCCCCGCCCCCGCAGCAGCCGATGGGCGGCGGGTACGGGCAGCAGCCGCCGCTGTACCCCGAGCCGTCCCCGCCCTCGCTCGCGGACGCGGTGCGCGCCTTCACCACCGGCCAGATGTCCGCCGAGGACTTCCAGCAGATCTTCGCCACCTCGAAGGTCTACTGCCCGCGCGGCGACAACCCCGGCTTCCTCGCGCTGCACAACACCCAGCAGCCGGTGATCCCCATGTTCACCGGCCTCAAGGAGCTGCGCCGGTACGCGGGCAAGGAGTCCAAGTACTTCGTGATCACGGGCGCCGAGGTGATCGACCTCCTGCCGACCGGCTACGGCTTCGT
This sequence comes from Streptomyces sp. CB02414, assembly GCF_001905385.1. Classification (GTDB taxonomy): domain Bacteria; phylum Actinomycetota; class Actinomycetes; order Streptomycetales; family Streptomycetaceae; genus Streptomyces. The sequence continues at coordinate 302,072 of NZ_LIPF01000003.1, forward strand.
CCTGGACATGGAGGGCGAGCACCGGATGGTCTTCGACGCGAAAGCCGTCGAACAGATGGTCGATTTCGCCATGCGTCGCATGTACGGCTGACCGGCTGCCGCCGCTGCGAGCCCGGAGGGAATGCCCTCCGGGCTCTCTCTGTTTGAGGTGGCAAGAAGTTCAACGCTCAACTAAAGTGGGGCGCACGCCGCCCGAGGAGGTCGACATGCCTGCCGTGACCGTCGAGAACCCGCTGACGCTGCCCCGCGTATCCGCGTCCGCCGACGCCGTCGCACGTCCCGTGCTCACCGTCACGACCGCGCCCAGCGGCTTCGAGGGCGAGGGCTTCCCGGTTCGCCGCGCGTTCGCCGGGATCAACTACCGCCACCTCGACCCGTTCATCATGATGGACCAGATGGGTGAGGTGGAGTACGCGCCCGGAGAGCCGAAAGGCACGCCCTGGCACCCGCACCGCGGCTTCGAGACCGTCACCTACATCATCGACGGGATCTTCGACCACCAGGACTCCAACGGCGGTGGCGGCACCATCACCAACGGCGACACCCAGTGGATGACGGCCGGCTCCGGTCTCCTCCACATCGAGGCGCCGCCGGAGCAGCTGGTCATGTCCGGCGGTCTCTTCCACGGCCTCCAGCTGTGGGTGAACCTGCCGGCCAAGGACAAGATGATGGCCCCCCGCTACCAGGACATCCGCAGCGGCAGCGTCCAGCTGCTCACCTCCCCCGACGGCGGCGCGCTGCTGCGGGTCATCGCCGGCGAGCTGGACGGCCACGACGGCCCCGGCATCACGCACACGCCGATCACGATGGTCCACGCGACGCTCGCGCCGGGCGCCGAGGTCACCCTGCCGTGGCGGGAGGACTTCAACGGCCTCGCGTACGTGATGGCCGGGCGCGGGTCGGTCGGTGCCGAGCGGCGTCCGATCCACCTGGGCCAGACGGCGGTCTTCGGCGCCGGAGGCTCGCTGACCGTCCGCGCGGACGACAAGCAGGACTCGCACACGCCGGACCTGGAGGTCGTGCTGCTGGGCGGCCGCCCCATCCGGGAGCCCATGGCCCACTACGGCCCGTTCGTCATGAACACCAAGGACGAGCTGATGCAGGCCTTCGAGGACTTCCAGAAGGGCCGCCTCGGCACCGTCCCGGCCGTGCACGGCATGTCGGAGGCGGGCCCGGAGGCCTGACGCCGGCCGGGGAGCAGCCTCCTGATGAACCGGTGATCCGTCACCCGGGCGGGCCGTCCGCGCAGGACAGCCCGCCCGGTGCGTGATCGGCTGGGGGCGTGCACTTGCTTCCCGCCCCGGTGCGTCGGTTCGCCGCGTGGTGCGCCGTCATCCTCCTCGCCAGCGGTGTCGTCTACGTCGCGATCCGGCTCTGCGTCGAGTTCCGCACCGCGGTGACGCCGGCGCTGCTCGCGCTGCTCGGCACCGCGCTGCTCCGGCCGCTGCACCGGTGGCTGGTCAAGGCGCACGTGCAGCGGTCGCTGGCGGCCGGACTCACCTGCGTCGCCGTCGTGGCCGTGGTCGGCGGGGCCGTGTACATCGTGGTGTCCGCGCTCATCGAGACCGGCGACCAGATCATCGCCTCGCTGCGGAACGCGGCGCGGGACATCGCCGACCACTTCGGGGCGGCCGGGACCTCGCTGGAGGACATGGCGTCCAACGCGCGGGAGCTGCTGGGGAAGTTCGGCGGGACCGCGGCCTCCGGGGTGGTCACCGGGATCAGCGTCGTCGGCGAGATGCTGGCCATGGCCGTGCTCGCCCTGCTGCTCGTCTTCTTCTTCCTGCGCGACTCCGACCGGGCGGTCTCCACGGTGCGCCACCTCGCCCCGCCCGGCGGCGCCGACATGGTCGAGGCGATGGCCCGGCGGGCCTTCGGCGCCGTCGAGGGCTTCATGCGCGGCACCACCTTCATCGCCCTGATCGACGCCTTCTGCATCACGGTGGGCCTGCTGATCCTGCGGGTGCCCGGCGCGATCGGGCTCGGCGCGCTGGTCTTCGTCGGCGCCTACATCCCCTACCTCGGCGCGTTCATCTCCGGTGCGGTGGCGGTGCTGGTCGCGCTGGCCGACCGGGGGTTCGCCATCGCGCTGTGGGCCCTCGGAGTGGTGCTCGCCGTGCAGGTGCTCGAAGGGCACGTGCTCCAGCCGATGATCCAGAGCCGGACCGTGCAGATGCATCCGGCGATCGTGCTGCTGGCGCTCACCGCGGGGGCGTCGGTGGCGGGCATCCTGGGGATGCTGCTCGCCGTGCCGCTGACCGCGGCCGCGTTCGGGATCGTGCACGAGCTCCAGGGGCGTTACGCGGCGTCCGGGCCGCCCTCGGGGCCACCGCCGCCGCGGCCTGCGTCCGGCTCCGTGGACTCGTAGACCTCGTACCAGATGCTCTTGCCGGCGCCGCGCGGGGCGACGCCCCACTCGTCGGCGAGCATCTCGACCAGCATCAGGCCGCGCCCCGAGGAGGCCATCTCCCCCGGGCGGCGCTTGTGCGGCAGGTCGTCGCCGCTGTCGGTGACCTCGACCCGGATGCGGCGCTCGCCCGGCTCCCCGGTGACCTCGGCGACCAGCAGGGCGTCGGCGTCGGTGTGCACCAGGACGTTCGTCAGCATCTCGGAGAGCAGCAGCACCGACGCGTCGAGCTGGTCCTCGCTGGGCCAGTCGTGCAGGAGGTCGCGCAGGTGCTCCCGGGCGGTGGCGATCCGCTCCGGCTCGGCCTGGGCGACCGTCAGCATCGTGCGGCGCACCGGCGTCCGGAGGACCGGGCTGTCGCCGCAGCCGCATCCCTTGCCCTGCCGGCACAGCAGGAGCAGGGCGATGTCGTCCTCCCGCCGGTCGGCGAGCGGGCCGGTGGTGTGGTGCGAGGAGGGCCCGTGCACGGCCTGGACCAGCGCGTCGGCCAGTTCCTCCAGGTCGCCGTCGTGCTGCTCCAGGATGACGCGGAGGCGGTCCCAGCCGGAGTGCAGGTCGTGGCCGCCGGTCTCGACCAGGCCGTCCGTGCACAGCATCAGGGTGTCCCCGGGCTCCAGGGCCAGCCGGGTGGTCGGGTAGTCGGAGTCCGGGTCGATGCCCAGCGGCAGCCCGCCCGCGGTGGCGCGGATCAGTGCCGTTCCGTCGGCCATCCGGACGACGGGGTCGAGATGGCCGGCGCGGGCGCTCTCCACGGTGCCGGTCGCCGGGTCCACCTCGGCGTAGTAGCAGGTCGCGAAGCGGGTGTCGCCGGGGTCGTCCTCGGACGAGGTGAGGCCGTGCAGGAAGTGGGAGGCGCGGGCGAGCACCGCGTCGGGACGGTGCCCCTCGGCGGCGTAGGCGCGCAGCGCGATGCGCAGCTGGCCCATGAGGCCGGCCGCGCGTACGTCGTGTCCCTGGACGTCGCCGATGACCAGGGCGAAGCGCCCCGCGGGCAGCGGGATCATGTCGTACCAGTCGCCGCCGACCTGGAGGCCGCCGCCGGTGGGGACGTAGCGGGCGGCGAGGCCCATGCCGGGGATCTCCGGGCCGAGCACGGGCAGCATGCTGCGCTGCAGTCCGTCGGTCAGCTCCCGCTGGGTCTCGGCGGCGCCCGCCCGGGACAGGGCCTGCGCCAGCATCCGCGCCACGGTGGTCAGCACCGAGCGCTCGTCCGGCGTGAACGCCACGGGGTAGGCGAAGGCGGCCATCCACGCGCCCATCGGGCGGCCCGCCACCGTCAGCGGCAGGAACGCCCAGGAGCGGCGGCCGTAGCGCTCGGCGAGCGGCCAGGTGAGGGGGTAGCGGGAGCGGTACTGCTCGGGCGAGGACAGGTAGACGGCACGGCCGGTGCGCACCACCTCGGCGGCCGGGTAGTCCGTGTCCAGCTGCATGTTCACGAACGCGTTCATGTCGTTCTGCGGCTGCCCGTGGTGGCCGATGACCGTGAGACGGTCGCCCGAGACCCCGAAGACCGCGAGCCCGTCCGGGGAGAACCCCGGCATCGACAGGCCTGCCGCGACCCGCAGCACCTCCGCCGTGGACCGTGCCTCGGCCAGCGCCCGGCCCGCGTCCAGCAGGAACGCCTCCCGCGAGCGGCGCCACTCGCCGGTCACCGCGCTGCGTCCGGCGGGTGTGCCCGGCGTGGGCTCGGCGACCTCCTGGAGGGTGCCGGTCAGCTCGTACGTCTTGTGCACGGGGTCGAACGCCGGCTTGGAGCGGCTGCGCACGATCCGGACCATGTGGCCCCGCTCGTCCATGATCCGGATGCGGACCTCGGCGAGGGTGCCCTCGGCGACGGCGAGCTGGACCACGCCGGTGATCTCGTTCCAGTCCACGGGGTGCAGCCGCGCCCGTACCTGGGCCTCGGTGAGCAGCGCGCGTCTGGCGGGCAGCCCGAGCAGCCGGGCCGCCTCCGCGTCGACCGTGACCTCGCCGGTGGCCGTGTTCCAGTGCCACAGACCGGTCGCGAGAGCGGCAAGGACGTCCCCCACTTCGGGCAGGGGCTCATCAGTGCGCATTGCCCCACTTTAAGAAGGTCTGATCGCACGCTGCCACCGCTCGCCCGGTGCCAATGGGGAGGAACGCAGGGGTGGCCGCCCGGTACGCTGGGGTTGTTTCAACGCTGGGGTCGTTTCACGTGAAACACCCACTCCCGATCCGCGAAGGCTGGATGAACGACGATGCATCGGTACAGGTCCCACACCTGCGGCGAGCTCCGCTCCTCTGACGTCGGCACCGACGTCCGACTGAGTGGCTGGCTGCACAATCGGCGCGACCTGGGCGGCATCCTCTTCATCGATCTGCGCGATCACTACGGCATCACGCAGCTGGTCGCCCGGCCGGGCACGGAGGCGTACGAGGCGCTCGACAAGCTGACCAAGGAGTCGACCGTTCGGGTCGACGGCAAGGTCGTCTCCCGGGGCGCCGACAACATCAACCCCGACCTGCCGACCGGTGAGGTCGAGGTCGAGGTGGGCGAGGTCGAGCTGCTCGGCGCCGCCCAGCCGCTGCCCTTCACCATCAACACCGAGGACGGGGTCAACGAGGAGCGGCGCCTGGAGTACCGCTTCCTGGACCTGCGTCGCGAGCGCATGCACCGCAACATCATGCTGCGCACGGCGGTCATCTCCGCCATCCGGCACAAGATGGTGACCCTGGGCTTCAACGAGATGGCGACGCCCATCCTCACCGCGACGTCCCCCGAGGGCGCCCGCGACTTCGTGGTCCCCTCCCGCCTGCACGCGGGCCGCTTCTACGCCCTCCCGCAGGCGCCGCAGCAGTTCAAGCAGCTGCTGATGATCTCCGGCTTCGACCGGTACTTCCAGATCGCGCCCTGCTTCCGCGACGAGGACGCCCGCGCCGACCGCTCGCCGGGCGAGTTCTACCAGCTCGACGTCGAGATGAGCTTCGTCGAGCAGGAGGACGTCTTCCGCCCGATCGAGCAGCTGATGACCGAGCTGTTCACGGAGTTCGGCGGCGGCCGCGAGGTCACCTCCCCCTTCCCGCGCATCCCGTTCCGCGAGGCGATGCTGAAGTACGGCTCCGACAAGCCGGACCTGCGCGCCAAGCTGGAGCTCGTCGACATCACCGACATCTTCGAGGGCTCGGAGTTCAAGGCCTTCGCCGGCAAGCACGTGCGCGCGCTGCCGGTACCGGACGTCTCCTCCCAGCCCCGCAAGTTCTTCGACCAGCTCGGCGACTACGCCGTCTCGCAGGGCGCCAAGGGCCTGGCCTGGGTCCGGGTGGGCGAGGACGGCACGCTGTCCGGCCCGATCGCGAAGTTCCTGACGGAGGAGAACGTCGCGGAGCTGACCAAGCGGCTCTCCCTGGCCCCCGGCCACGCGGTGTTCTTCGGCGCGGGCGAGTTCGACGAGGTCTCGAAGATCATGGGCGCGGTGCGGGTCGAGGCCGCCCAGCGCGCCGGGCACTTCGAGGAGAACGTCTTCCGGTTCTGCTGGATCGTCGACTTCCCGATGTACGAGAAGGACGAGGAGACGGGGAAGATCGACTTCTCCCACAACCCCTTCTCGATGCCGCAGGGCGGCATGGACGCCCTGGAGAACCAGGACCCGCTGGACATCCTCGCCTGGCAGTACGACATCGTCTGCAACGGCGTCGAGCTGTCCTCCGGCGCCATCCGGAACCACGAGCCGGACATCATGCTCAAGGCCTTCGCGATCGCGGGCTACGACGCGGAGACCGTCGAGAGCGAGTTCGCCGGCATGCTGCGCGCCCTGCGCTTCGGCGCCCCGCCGCACGGTGGCATCGCCCCGGGCGTCGACCGCATCGTCATGCTGCTGGCCGACGAGCCCAACATCCGCGAGACCATCGCCTTCCCGCTCAACGGCAACGCCCAGGACCTGATGATGGGCGCGCCGACCGAGCTGGACGAGACCCGGCTGAGGGAACTGCACCTGACGGTGCGCAAGCCGCAGCCGAAGTAGTCCGCCGACGGCACGGCGTAGGGGCCCGGTACCGGATCGTTCTCCGGTGCCGGGCCCTTCGCCGTCGTCAGGCCTGGTCCTCACTCCGGTAGAGCGGCAGGTTCTGGGTCGAGATGGTCCAGTCGGCGATGGTGACGTCCTCGCCGTAGACGAAGTCCTTGCGGGTGGCGTAGCGGGGGCCGTCCGGGGTGGAGTGGATGTCCGTGAATACGGCGCCGGTGCCCGTGCGGGGGTCGAAGACCGCGTAGACGGGGATGCCGAGCAGGGGGTAGTCGCGTACTTTGCCCACCCAGTCGTTGCCCGGGTTGGAGCGGGAGACGACCTCGACGGCAGCGATGAGCGACCGAGGGTCGAACGACCCCTCGATGTCCATGTCCTCCTCGGCGATCACCATCAGATCGGGCCGCCGCATGACGCCTTCGGGCTCGTCCTCCACGTCCGGCTCACCGGTGTGCGCCACGATCTCTTCCGGCATCACCTTTTCCAGGCGTTTCCGGAGCCGCAGTGTGGTCAGCTCGTGCCGACCGCTGGGCGACATCATGTCGTGGACGATCCCTTCCTTGGTGATCTCGAATTTGCCGGGCAGCGTGTCGTCCGAGGACTGAACGAAGTCGCGCATGGCCCGGTACAGGTGGGAGGCGCCCTGCTGAGGGTTGTCCGGGGCGATGGTCATGGCGCTCGCTCCTCGTCGTGTGTGCCCACGGGCTCGGGCAAGGATCGTCGAGTTCATGCTAGGCGGCCTCCGGGGGATCGGTTCGGCAGTCGCGGCAGCGGCCGGGGGCCGGGGCCCGGAATGAGCGGTCGCAGCCGTCGCAGGTCTGGAACGGGTGCCGGGGCTCGGGGACCGGCGGGGCCGGTGGCCGGATTGGCGGTGGGGGCGGCAGCTGGGCGGTCAGGCGGTGGGCGAGGAAGGCGGCGGGGCGGATCAGGGGCTCGTTGGGCAGGTTCTCGGTCAGGGCGTGGCGTACGGCGGTGGGGGCGATCTCGCGCTCCAGCCAGGCGGCGACGCCCGGGGCGAGGTGTTCGGCGTCGGTGGCGGAGAGGAGGAGCCGGGGGTCGCGGCGACGCAGGCGGTGAGGACGTCGACGGCCGCCTGGAGGAGGGCGGGGGCGGGATACGACGGCTGGGGCACGGCGGGGAGACGCTTGCGTGACGGCGGCTTCTCCTGGTCCGCGCGCCGGGCGGGGCGACGGGGCACCGTCTCCCGTGCGGTGCCGCTGCCGTTGCGGCTGTGTCCGGGCCTGTTGCAGGAGACCGTGCGGGTGACGATCCGGCCGGTGGACGTGCGCGTACACGTGCGTTGGAGGTAACCGAATTTCTCCAGCTCGCGCAGCCCGGCGGCGATGCGGGTGGGGCCCTCGGGGAAGCGGGCGGCGAGGGTCTTGATGTCGACGGACGTCCCCTGGCGCACCGACTGGATGTAGCAGGCGAGCCCGATGGCGAGCAGGGACATTTCCTTGTGCTGGACGAGGTGGTTGCCGACCACCGTGAAGCTCTCGGTGTGGCGGACGTTGTCGTGGACGACGCCTGCGAGGGGCTGTTCGTGGGGGTGGTCTTCGTCCGGGGTTCGGGACGTGGTGAGTACGGGCGCGTTAGGGTGCTGTGCATCCATCGGGAAGCTTCTTCTTCCTTGGTGGCCAGGCCCCCGCATTGGGATCCCACTCCCGGCGGGGGCCGTCGCATGTCTGGTGGTTGTGTCGCCGCTGAGCGTAGGGCAGACAACCGGCCCCGAATCCAGCCAAGTTGGCATATTCACTCGCGGGAGTGACTGTGCCCGGCGGGAGGGAGGGGAGGGGCTTGGTGGGGTGCTTTCCTCCCAGTGAGTAGTTCATAGGGGGCGCAGGTGCGACCGGAGTCCGACTCGTCGCGTTCCGGTCGTTGCCCCCGGTCAGTGTCCGGCGGCTGTCCGGTGTTGTCCGGGCTTGTCAGGGCGGGCCGTACGGGTAGGGCGTGGCTGGCACCAGGCGGTACGACGGAGGGGCGCGCGCATGTCGGTGGATGGTGAGGTTCGGCAGCTCAGGACCGAGGCTGACGAGCCCGGGTGGGAGGTGGACCCGGACGACGAGTGGGGCGTGGCGGTGGTCGCCACCGTGGGGCGGCAGTTGAAGCTGCGCCGGGAGGCCGTGGGGATGCGGGCCGGGGAGTTCGGCAAGGCGGTGGGGTACGGCGAGGACCTCGTCTACAAGATCGAGGGCGGGAAGCGGATTCCCCGGCCGGAGTATCTGGACATGGCCGACGAGGTGTTGGACGCGGGTGGGCTGATCGCCGCGATGAAGGAGGACGTGGCGAAGGTCCGGTATCCGAAGAAGGTGCGGGCCTTGGCGGAGATGGAGGCCAAGGCGGCGGAGATGGGGGTGTACGTCGGACTCAGCATCCATGGTCTGTTGCAGACGCCCGAGCACGCGCGTGCCCTCTTCGAGGTGTCCCAGTCCGCCTACACGGAGGAGGAACTGATTCGTTTGGTGGCTGCCCGCATGGGTCGCAAGTCCATCTTCGACCGCTCTCCGCGTCCAGCGCTCAACTTTGTCCAGGAAGAGGTGACCCTGCGCCGACGGGTTGGAGGCACAATGGTGTGGCGTCAGCAGCTCGAGCACTTGCTCGAAGTCGCGCAGTTGCGCAATGTCACTCTCCAGGTGATGCCGACGGACTCTGGGGCTCATCCCGGGCTGAGTGGCAAGATCGAGGTGCTGAAGTTCGAGGACGGCACGGCCACGGGGCGTTCGGACGGTGCCTTCAACGGCCGCCCGACCTCTGAGCCGAGGCAACTCCGCATCCTTGAATTGAGGTACAGCACCATCCGGGCGCAGGCTCTTACCCCACGTGAGTCGCTGGCCTTCATCGAACAACTGCTGGGAGAGACATGATCCGCAAGGCCTTCGCCGGGGACGCCTCCGATTTGGAGTGGTTCAAGAGCAGCTACAGCGATGGCCCCGAGGGCGATTCCTGCGTCGAGGTCGCCGCCACCCCCGGCACCGTTCACGTCCGCGACTCCAAGCACCGGGACGCCGGTCCCCGTCTCGCCCTCGTGCCGGAGGCGTGGGCCGAGTTCGTGGCGTACGCGTCCGGGAGCTGACGCCCGAAGTCCTACCGCGCCACGAACTGGGTCAGGATCGCCTGGACCTCGTAGATGTCGACGCCCTTGGTGAAGGTCTTCTCGATCGGGGCCGGGGTGCCGGAGAGCCAGATCTTCAGTTCGGCGTCGAGGTCGAAGTGGCCGGCCGTCTCGACCGAGAAGTGCGTGATGCTGCGGTACGGGATCGAGTGGTACTCGGTCTTCTTGCCGGTGATGCCCTGCTTGTCGACCAGGATGAGGCGCCGGTCGGTGAACAGGATGGTGTCGCGGATCAGCAGGTAGGCTGCGTGGATCTGCTCGCCGTGCCCCAGGAGCCGGGCGTAGTCCTGCTGAGCCTTGGCCGGGTTGACGGTGTGCGCGTTGCCGAAGAGTGCCATGGATGATCCCCCCGTGTGTGCCGGTTCTGGGACCGATCCTCGCAAATCAGCAAGGCCCGGGAGAAGGTCTGCCCTCTCCCGGGCCCGTGCTGTAGCGAGCGCGTTACGCGGTCGGCTTCTCCTCGAGACGCGGGAACAGCACCGCGCCCTTGGTGACCGTAGAACCGGCGGGCAGCCGGCCCCAGTCCGCCGCGTCCTGGACCTTCTGGTCCGCGAGGCTGCCGAGGGACGCCTCGGCGCCGAGCGAGTCCCAGAGCTTCTGGGAGGTGTCCGGCATGATCGGGTTGAGGAGGACCGCCACCGCGCGGAGGGACTCCGCGGCCGTGTAGAGGATCGTCGCCAGGCGGGCCCTGCCCTCCGGCGAATCGTCCTTGGCGACCTTCCAGGGCTCCTGCTCGGTGATGTAGCCGTTGACCTGCTTGACGAAGTCGAAGACCGCCAGGATGCCGCCCTGGAAGTCCAGCTTCTCGCCGATCTTCCGGTCGGCCTCCGCGACCGCCTTGGTCAGGCCGTCGTGGATGGCCTGCTCCGCGTCCCCGTCGGCCGCTGAGGCCGGCAGTTCGCCGCCGAAGTACTTGTTGACCATCGCTGCCACGCGGGAGGCGAGGTTGCCGTAGTCGTTGGCCAGCTCGCTGGTGTAACGGGCGGAGAAGTCCTCCCAGGAGAACGAGCCGTCCTGGCCGAACGCGATCGCGCGCAGGAAGTACCAGCGGTACGCGTCCACGCCGAAGTGCGAGGTCAGGTCCTGCGGCTTGATGCCGGTCAGGTTGGACTTCGACATCTTCTCGCCGCCGACCATCAGCCAGCCGTTCGCGGCGATCTTGCCGGGCAGGGGCAGGCCCTGCGCCATCAGCATCGCCGGCCAGATGATCGCGTGGAAGCGGAGGATGTCCTTGCCGACCAGGTGCACGTCGGCGGGGAACGTCGACTCGAACTTCTCCGGGTTCTCGTTGTAACCGACCGCCGTGGCGTAGTTCAGCAGGGCGTCGATCCACACGTAGATCACGTGCTTGTCGTCCCACGGGACCGGCACGCCCCAGTCGAACGTCGAGCGGGAGATGGAGAGGTCCTGGAGGCCCTGGCGGACGAAATTCACGACCTCGTTGCGCGCGGACTCCGGCTGGATGAAGCCCGGGTTGGCCTCGTAGTGCGCGAGCAGCTTCTCGCTGTACTCGCTCAGCTTGAAGAAGTAGTTCTCCTCGCTGAGGATCTCCACCGGCTTCTTGTGGATCGGGCACAGCTTCTGGCCCGCGTACTCGCCCTCGCCGTCGAGCAGCTCGCCGGGGAGCTTGTACTCCTCGCAGCCCACGCAGTACGGGCCCTCGTAGCCGCCCTTGTAGATCTCGTCCTTGTCGTACAGGTCCTGCACGAACTCCTGGACGCGGTCGGTGTGCCGCTTCTGCGTGGTGCGGATGAAATCGTCGTTCGCGATGTCGAGGTGCTCCCACAGGGGCTTCCACGACTCCGTGACGAGCTTGTCGGCCCAGGCCTGCGGGGTGACCCCGTTCGCCTCGGCCGTACGCATGATCTTCTGACCGTGCTCGTCCGTGCCGGTGAGGTACCACACCTTCTCGCCGCGCTGGCGGTGCCAGCGGGTGAGCACGTCGCCTGCGACGGTCGTATAGGCGTGGCCCAGGTGAGGAGCGTCGTTCACGTAGTAGATGGGGGTCGAGACGTAGTACGCCTTCGCCCCCTGCTTCTCGGTTCCAGTGGCCGCCATGGGCGAAATCCTACTGGTCCGGTGGAGATCGGCTCACACGCGTTTCGGGGGGCGGACAGGGGGTGGCGGTGCGGGCCTCCCTGTCCGCCGTCGTGTCCCTACGGGCGCCAGGTGGCCAGTACGCCCTCGTAGAGCTGCTTGTCGGTGAGCTCCTTGGGGGTCTCGCCGGCCAGGAAGTGGGAGGTGTTGCCCGTCTTGAGCTTGCGGAGGTAGTCGAAGGCCTTGTTCTCCGGGTCACCGAAGGCGACGAAGGAGAAGTGGACGTTCGGGTGGTTCGCGGCCGCCTCCGTGAGGGACTGGGTGGCCGGGGTCTTGGCGTCCGGGGCGCCGTCGGTCTGGAAGACCACCAGGGCGGGGGTGCCGGGGGGCTCTTCCTTGGCGTGGTGGGCGAGGACGGCCTCGACGGCGGCGTGGTAGCTGGTGCGGCCCATGCGGCCGAGCGCTGCGTGCAGCTCGTCGATCTTGTTCTCGTGGTCGGTGAGGGTGAGGTCGCCGGTGCCGTCCACTTCCGTGGAGAAGAACGTGACGTGGACGGTGGCCTCGGGGTCGAGGTGGGCGGCGAGGGCGAGGGTCTGCTCGGCGAGGGCCTGGGCGGAGCCGTCCTTGTAGTACGGGCGCATGGAGGCGGAGCGGTCGAGGACGAGGTGGACCTTGGCGCGGGTGCCGGTGAGGTCGTGCTTCTTGAGGGTGGTGGCGGCGGCCTTGTAGGCGGTGGTGAGGCCGGGGGCGCGGGAGCGGATGCGGGTGGGGGGTGTTGCGGGTTTCGGGGCCTCGGCTGCGCCTTCGGCCCTCGTGTTCCCACCCGCACCACCCGTGCGGCTTTCGTCGTCGGGTGCGGGTGGCCCCTGCGGGGGCTGCTCGCCGTCGGCGGCTGCGGGTTCGGAGGCGGTGGGGGTGGGGGTGGTGGCAGAGGTGGTTGCGGGGGCGGGGGCTGGAGGAGCTTCTGGCTCCGACTCCGCCGCGGCCTCCGGCTTGGCTGCAGGATCCGCTTCGGTTTCCGGATCCGTCTCGGCCTCGGGCTCCGGCTGAGCCTTCGGCTCCGCCTGAGCCATGGGCTCCGCTTCAGCTTCGGGCTCCGCGACGGGCACTGGCTTCGCGTCGGGTCCTGCCTCAGCCCCGGCAGGAGCCTGGGGCTCCGGCTCAGCCTCGGGCTCCGGCTTTGCCGCAGGCTCGGTCTGGGCCTCGGGCTCCGGCTCCGGGTCCGGGTCCGGCTTCGGCGCAGGCGCGGCCTCGGCCTCGGCCTTCGGCTTCGTGGTGTGCTCCGGCTCGGCCTCAGCCGTTGGATTCGGCTCGGCCTCAGGCTTCGCTGCCCTGGGGGCCGGCTCCGGGTCGGGGTCGGGCTCGGGTGCCGTGGCCGGGTGCGGATCCGGGGATTCCGTGGGCTTCGGGACCGTGATGTTGGTGAAGGCGGCCTTGACGAGTTCGTGCTCGTCGGGGGCGGCCGGTTCCGGGCGGGGCTCGGGGAGCTGGACGGTCTCCGGTGAGGCGGCCGGCTCCGCGGGGGCGGTGGGCTGGGACGGGAGCTGCGGCGCCGGCGGTGCCGCCTCCTGCACCGCACCCTCCGCCTGGGCGGCTCGTTCTTTGCGTGAGCGGCCGAACGCGTTCCGCAGGAGAGTGAGAATGCCCATGTGCGCAACCCTTCGCGTGAGTTGATCCCCGTCGATCCCTGGCCAGGACGGACACGTAAGGTTAGCGGCCCCGGCTTGTGATCTTGTGCAGGGTCTGCCACGGAAGGGCGGGCGCGTCAAGGCGGGATCGAGCCGCCGAGGCAATTCCACTCCGGCTTCCACGGGTTCACCCGTCGTTCACCGCGGCGCCCGTCTCCCGCACGTATGTGCGCCTACGGTCGCGCTGACACCAAGGGCATCCAGGGATTCTCAAGGGGAGAACACAGTGCGCAAGCTGCTGCCGTTGATCGGAACGCCGTCCGGTTCGCACCCCGGCGGCCGGTCCGCCATGACCTGCCGTTTCCGGTGTGGTGACGCCTGCTTCCACGAGGTGCCCAACACCAGCTCCAACGAGTACGTCGGCGACGTCATCGCCGGCGCCCTCAGCCGCCGTTCCATGATGCGTGCCGCCGCCGTCGTCACCGTGGCCGCGGCGGGCGCCGGGGCCGTGGGCGTGGCCGGGGCACCGTCGGCGCAGGCCGCGCCGGCGGCCGGAAGGGGACACGGGCACGGGCACGGGAAACCGTCGAAAACGGACGGTGCGCGTGGGCTGCGGTTCGCGCCCGTCGCGCCCAACACCGATGACGTCGTGACCGTTCCGGAGGGGTACCGGCAGGAGGTCGTGATCCGCTGGGGCGAGCCGATCCTGCGCGGGGCGCCCGCCTTCGACCCGGAGAAGCAGAGCGCGAAGGCGCAGGCCGGGCAGTTCGGGTACAACAACGACTTCCTCGCGCTGCTGCCGCTGCGCGGTGAGCACGGCCGCCAGGTCCTCGTCGCCAACCACGAGTACACCGACGAGATGCTCATGTTCCGCGACTACGACCCCGAGAACCCGACCCGCGAGCAGGTCGAGATCGCCTGGGCCGCGCACGGCCTGTCCGCCGTGGTCGTGGAGGAGGAGCGCCGGAGCGGGAAGCTGACGCCCGTCACGCGGCACCGCCTGAACCGGCGGGTCACCGCCACCACCGAGTTCCGGCTGACCGGCCCGGCCGCCGGCTCCGACCTGGTGAGGACCTCCGCCGACCGCTCCGGCCGCAAGGTCCTCGGCACCCTCAACAACTGCTCCGGCGGCACCACCCCGTGGGGCACCACGCTGCACGGCGAGGAGAACTTCAACCAGTACTTCGCCAACGGCGGCAGCGCGACGGACAAGCGGTACGGGATCGGGACCGGCGCCACCGAGCGCAAGTGGGAGCGGTTCGACAAGCGGTTCGACGTCGCCCAGGAGCCCAACGAGGTGCACCGTTTCGGGTACGTCGTCGAGCTGGACCCGTACGACCCCGACTCCACCCCGCGCAAGCACACGCTGCTCGGCCGCTTCAAGCACGAGGCGGCGACCGTGCGGCTGACCTGGGACGGGCGTCCGGTCGTCTACACCGGCGACGACGAGCGGTTCGACTACTTCTACAAGTTCGTCGGCAGCAAGCGGATGCGGCACGGGAACTCCCGCTGGGCGCGCGAGCACAACCTGTCGCTGCTCGACGAGGGCACGCTGTACGTCGCCAAGCTGAGCGGTGACTCCCCCAAGATGGAGATCGACGGCACGGGGACGCTGCCGCGCGACGGTGAGTTCGACGGCAGCGGCACGTGGATTCCGCTGGTCACCGCCACCGAGGACGGTGCCGTCTCGCACGTCGACGGGATGACCGCCGAAGAGGTGTGCGTCTTCACGCGGCTCGCCGGTGACAAGGTCGGGGCCACGAAGATGGACCGGCCCGAGGACATCGAGCCGTCGCCGAAGACCGGCAAGGTCTACGTCGCCCTCACCAACAACTCCAACCGCGGCAAGGCCGGTTACGCCGGCCCCGACGAGGCCAACCCGCGCAACAGCAACAAGCACGGCCACGTGCTGGAGCTGACCGAGCGGTGGAACCGGGCCGACAGCACGAAGTTCGCCTGGTCGTTGTTCCTCGTCGCCGGCGACCCGGAGGACCCGGCGACCTACTTCGCGGGCTTCCCCAAGGACCGGGTCAGCCCGATCTCCTGCCCCGACAACGTCGCCTTCGACGACCACGGCAACCTGTGGCTGTCCACCGACGGTAACGCGCTCGGCAGCCACGACGGCCTCTTCGGCGTGGCGACCCGGGGCGACCGGCGCGGTGAGCTGAAGCAGTTCCTGACCGTGCCGACCGGCGCGGAGACCTGCGGCCCGCTGATCCAGGACCGGCGCGTGCTGGTCGCCGTGCAGCACCCGGGCGAGGTCGACGGCGCCTCCGTGGCGGAGCCGGCCAGCACCTGGCCCGACGGGCCCGGCACGTACGTGCGCCCGGCGGTCGTGGCGGTGTGGCGCGAGGACGGCCGCGACATCGGCGTCTGAGCCCGGCGGAACACGCGGGGCCGGTGTCAGCCGGTCCCGTGCAGCGTCAGGTCGACGACCAGCGCCCGGTGGTCGGTGCCGGCCAGGTCCAGGAACCGGGCGCGGTGCGCGGCGAACTCCTCCGAGACCAGGACGTGGTCGATCTGCACGCCGAACGCCGGCGCGGTCCGGGCCGGCCAGGTGACCGTACGGTCCGCCCCGGACAGCCGGGCCGCGTCGCTCAGCCCCGTGTCGAGGATGCGGCGGAAGACGGCGTGGTCCTGGGAGGCGTTGAAGTCCCCGGCGAGCACGGTGGGCGTGCCGTCGTCCCCGGCGACGGCGTCGCGCAGCGCGTCCAGCTCCTCGCGCCACAGCCCGACCTGGTCCGGCAGCGGCGGCATCGGGTGGGCGAGCTGGAGCCGTACGGCGTGGCCGCGCACGTCGGCGACGGCCCCGGGCATGCCCATGGTGGCGGGGACGCCGGGCGTGGGTTCGAGCGGGAAGGCGCTCAGGATGACCGAGCCCTCGGAGCCGCCGCCCGCCACGGCCTGCCGGTGGGGGTAGCCGGCGGTGAGTTCGCGCCGCAGCGCCGCGTCGCACGTGTACTCGCACTCCTGCACGAACACGAGGTCGGGCTTCTCGCGCCGTACGGCGGAGATCAGCGCGTCGGTGCCCTGGCCGAACTCGACGTTGGAGGTCAGCACCCGCACCTCGGCGACCGGTGGCCCGGCGGGCTCGTAGGTCTTGCCGTACGGCTCGATGAACCAGGCCAGCAGTCCGAGCAGCGCCACTCCCCACACCGCGCCGGTCCACCACCGGGCGAGCAGCGTGAGCAGCAGTCCGGCGCCGGTCGGCACGAGCAGCCAGGGCAGGAAGGCGAGCAGTTGCGGTACGGGGGTGACGCCGTCGGTGTCGGCGGCGCGGCAGCCGACGACCACGCTCACGGCGGCGAACAGCAGCCCCGCGCACCAGGCCCCGAACCGCCGCCCCCCGGTGCGGCGGGCCACCGGCCCCTCGCGTGCGTCCGTCCACTCGCCGGTCGCCGTGTCGGTGTCCAAGTCCCGGCCCTTCACTCGCGGGTGCGGTGCCTGCCCGTGCGCTGTGTGCGATGCCCGAATCCTCCCTCAAAGACGGGAACCGCGGGCGGAAAGTTGCGCACCCCGTGGTTCAGAGCCGGGCGCGGGGCGGCCGGGACGGTGCGGGGTCGGCGGGTGTGCCCGCGGGTGCCCGGCGGCGGCGCAGGAGGTGTCCGTACCGGCCGGTGAGCCAGGAGGCGAGGGCGACCGTGAGGCCGAGGCCGACCAGCAGCCAGGCGGCGGTGCGCAGGGTCTCGGTGAGGGCGTCGTAGATCACGCCCGCGGCCGGGCCGTCCACCGCGCCGGGCAGCCCGGCGAGGGTGACCCGGCGGCCGATCACGACGGCGAGGGCGAGCAGCGCGCCGCCGAGCGCGGTGCCGATCCCGGCGGCCGTGACCGCGCGGCGGCGGCAGGCGGCGACGGCGATGCCGGTGAGCGCGAAGACGACGGCCGCGAGCGGCAGCCAGAAGGCGGCGACGTCGAGCACGTGGTAGCCCTTCCTGAGCCGGTCCGCCTCGTGGGCCGGGAGCACGGTGACCTCGGTGCGGCGGACCGGGATGCGCCGCGCGAAGGGCACGTTGTCCTCGGCGAGCCGGTCCTTGACGCGGGCGGTGACGGGGGCCAGGTCGACGGTGACCGGCCGGCCCGCTGTCCGGTCGTCCCGCAGGGCGCGCAGGACGGCCGCGTGCACGGTCCGGTTGGCCTCGTTCCAGCCCTCGCGGAAGGCGTCGGTCAGCGTGAACGACCGTGCCGCGTCCTGCACGAAGTTCCGCACGGTGCCGTGCAGCGGGCCGGCCGCCGCGACCTCGCCCGCGACGCCGTCCCCCACGGCGTCGGCGACCGCTTCCCGCACGTCCGGGTCCCCGGCGAGCGGCGCCATGACGGTGACGTACCGCCCGGTGTCGGCCAGCCCGTACACCGCCCAGCCGGCCAGCGTGCCGCACGGTGCGAGCAGGCAGGCGAGGACGATCAGGGCGGCCGACAGGACGTTGCGAGGACGCGGGGACACCCTTCCAGGCAAGGCCCCGCGGGCGGCGGCGGCGACCGGCGTGACTGCATATGGCCCCGGCAGGACCCCGATCGGGCCCCGCGCGCGCCCGGCAGGGCCCCCGCGCCTGCCTCCGGTACGCCTCTGGCAGGACCTCGATCGGCCCCGCGTGCCTGGTAAGGCCCCTGGCGTCGGCCTGTCTTGTGCCTCTGGCAGGACCTTGATCGGGCCCCGCGCGCGTCTGGCAGGGCCCCCGGCGTCGGCCTGCGGTGTGCCTGGGGCAGCGCCCCCGGCCGGGCCCCTCGGCGCGGCTCCGCCGGAGCCCGGTCCTGGGCCGGTATGCGCCCGGCGCCGCCCCTCAACCCCGGATCGGGCTCCGGCGCGCCCCGGACAGGGCCCCAGACCGGCCCCCGACATACCCCGACAGGCCCGCCGGGCGCCCCGGACCCGGCGGATGATCCCGGCCCGCCGGGCGACCCGTACCCGTCGGATGATCCGGGCCCGCCGGGCGACGGCCCCGTCAGGTGATGCGATGGCCCTCCGCGTCCTCACAGGTGTAGTAGCGGTAGAACAACGCGCCGGTGACCGCGGCCGCGACCAGCAGGGACACCAGGACGCAGGTGAACATGGCCACGCCGCTCCTGGAGTACAGGAACCCCACCGCGCTCCCCGCGAACGCGCCCCACAGCACCGCGTGGCCCTCGCGGGGCAGCCGCTGGGCGAGGACGCGGACCACGGCGTAGAGGACGACGAACGCGAGCGCGGTCATGAAGCCGAACAGCAGGTTCCAGCCGGTGACGGGACCGCCGCGGCGGCTGATGGACGCGGCCCAGTAGCCGTAGAGCAGCCCGGCCATGACGAGCAGCGTCCACCTCACCGCCACGTGGGTCCGCTCGCTGAACACGTCGGGCAGGGCGTTCGGCGGACGGCCGCGTGCGGCCGCTCCGGCGGAGGTGCCGGTTGTCGGTATCGCGTGAGCCATGAGAGCACTCCTCTCGCTCGCCCCCGCCTACCAGGGCACACCTGCCCGCGCCGGCCGGCAAGTCAGGATGCGGGCCGCAGGGGGGCGTGTTTCGCTGGGGTCCGTGAGGGGTCGCGTGCGCAGGCCGGTGCGCGGCCGGTGGCGGCCGCTCGGCCGGCTCGTCCATGCCGCCGGCCGGGGTGACGCCGTGTCCCGGCACGAACTGCTCAGCGTGCGCGGCCACAGCGTGGCCTGGCTGTTGCCGCTGCTGATGCTCGTCGCCATCGCGGCGATCGACACCGCCACCGGCGCGTTCCACATCATCTCCTGGACCGTCCTCGTACCCGGTGTGGCCGCGGCGATCTGCGGGGTGCGGGCCACGGCCGTGTTCGCGGTGGCCGCCGTCGCCGTCTACGTCCTCGCCGATACCACCTGGCAGCACCGCGACGAGACCGGACTGCCCGGCCTGATCCTGGTCAGCCTCGGCGGGGTCATCGCCGTGCTGGCCGCCGCGCTCCGGGTCGGCGGCGAGCAGCGCATGCTGCACATGCGGGACATCGCGGACACCACCCGCCGCACCGTGCTGCGCCCGATCCCGGCCGGCTTCGGAGACCTCGACCACGCCGGCGTCTACCTCTCCGCGGACAGTGAGGCCCGGGTCGGCGGCGACTTCTACGACATCCAGCCCGGCCCGCACGGCACCCGAGTCCTCGTCGGCGATGTGCAGGGCAAGGGGCTGGGCGCGGTGGAGACGGCCGCCGCGCTGCTCGGCACGTTCCGCGAGGCCGGCTACCACGAGCCGGACCTCGCCACGGTCGCCGAACGCCTGGAGGTCCGCATGCGGCGCCATCGCGCGCACACCGAGGCCCTCGGCCGCTCCGACGGCGACCGCTTCGCCACCGCCGTGCTGGTGGGGTTCCGCCCGGATCTGCCGGACACCGTGGAAGCCGTGGTCTTCGGCCACGAGGCCCCCTTGGCGGCCGGGCCGGGCGGCGCGCGGTACCTGCCGGCCGACGGCGGGCTCCCGCTCGGCATGAGCGACCTCCTCCTCCCCGGCCCGGGGGTGCCGCCGGTCTCGCGGCTGTCCCTCGCCCCGGAGGAGACACTGCTGGTGGTCACCGACGGGGTGACCGAGGCCCGCGACGCCGAGGGCTGCTTCTACCCGCACGCCGACCAGGTCTCCCGCGCCGTCACCGCCGACCCCGCGAACGCCGCGCCGTCCCGGCTGGTGGCGCTCGTGCGGGACGGCACGCTGCGGCACTGCCGGGGGCGGCTGTCCGACGACACCACGATCTTCGCGGTACGGCGGCGGGGCGGGCCGGCCCTCGACTGAGTGCCCCGCCGGGTGCCCCGCTTCGCAGCCGCAGCGGTTAACGTGCTGCCGTACGTGATCGACAGGGGGAGGGGACATGCCCGGAACCGTGCTGCTGCTCGCGGCGTCGCCCGTGGGCAAGGGGTGCCTGGTGGACGCCGCCTCCGTGCTTCCGGTACTGGCGGCCGTGGAGCCCGCCGTGCTCTCCGGCACCGACACCGCGAACGTCGTCGAGCTCGCCGACCCGCTGGAGCCGCAGGCCGTCCTGACCCGGCTGCGCGCCGCCGCGGCGGCCCCCGGACCGCTGACCGTCTACGTCGCCGGGCAGCTCCAGCTCGACCGGCGCCAGCGCCTGCCGCACCTCGCGCTGGCCCGCACCACCCCGGCGACCGTCCGCTACACCGCGCTGCCCTGGCACTGGATCAAGGAGGAGCTGCGGCTGCGGCCGAGCGGCGCGACGACGCTGCTGCTCGATCTGCACGCCGACCACGAGACCTGGCAGTGGCTGCGGGCCAACCCCCTGGACTGCGGTCGCAACAACGCGGTGCACGGGCGCATCGCGCCGCCGCCCTCGCGGCGGACGGTGGCCGCCCCGGCGTACATGCGCGCGGTGGCGACGATCCTGCGCAGCGGGCACCGGCCGCCGGTCGACCAGCTGCACCAGCAGGCGCTGGCCCGCGTCGCGGCCGACGCCGCGGCGAACGGCGCGCCGGCCGGGGCGGACCTGGTGCTGACGGCGCCGGGGCCCGCCGCGGGCGACCCGCACGCCGTCATCGCCGCCGCCGTGCAGTCCGGGCGGCACGCGGACGCCGACGCGCTCGCCGCCCGCCACGAACTGGCCGCCGCCCACGCGCGCGGCCCCGCCTCCGAGGACGCGCTGCACTGGGCGGAGGTCCGGGCCGACCTGGCGATGTTCGCGGGGGACCCGGCGCGCAGCTGCCGGGCCTGGCTGACGGTGGCCCAGACGCGCCTGGACGCCGGCCAGCCGCCCGGGGCGCCCGCCGTGGAGGCGGCCGTCGACCGGGCCCACCACCAGTGGGGCCGGGTCCGCGACGACGGGGCCGCCCGGGAACTGGGCACGGCACTCGCCACGCTGCGGGGCCGGGTGCCGGGCCGGCGCGAGGGGGCACTGGACCATGTGCAGCGGGAGCTGAGCCGGTTGCAGACGCAGAGCTGAGCGCGGCGCGCTGCTCCCGGCCGCGCGACGCCGCCGGGCTGGGAGCGCCGTTCGCGGTGGGCGGCCCACGGCGACCGGGGATCAGCGGCCGACGGTGACCACCGAGTCGGTGACGGAGTCCGTGACCGGGGCGGTGTCCTGCTCAGTGGCGGGGACGGGGGCGCGCGCCGTGTCCGCCGGTCCCGCGTTCGAGGCCAGCAGCAGACAGGCCACGGCGGTCACGCCGGCGGCGACGGCCCTGGCGTACCTGTCGGCGGTGCGGGTGCGTACGAGCACGGTGTCCTCTGCGGATCGTGTCAAGTGCTGTTAAGCGCGCTTAATCCGCGGTTTAACCTAGAGCCGTCGGGGCAGAACGGCAAGGGCCGCAGGGGGAGTTGGCAGTGGGTGACCGCGACGACCGGGGGACCATCGGGCGCAGGGTGCAACGGCTGCGTGCCGAGCGCGGGATGACCCAGCGGCAGCTCGCCGAACCGGCGTACACCCCCGCGTACATATCCACCCTGGAGGCGGGCCGGGTCCGTCCCTCCGAGGAGGCGCTGCGCCACCTCGCCGAACGGCTCGGCGTCGGTTACGAGGAGCTGGCCACCGGGCGCCCGGCCCGTCTCGCCACCGACCTGCGGCTGCGGCTCACCGAGGCGCAGCGCGCGCTGGCCACCGAGGGTGCCGGGGAGGCGGCCGGGCAGTACGCCGCGCTGCTGGCCGAGGCCGAGGCCCACGAGCTGCCCGAGGAACGGGCCGCCGCGCTCCTCGGGCTCGGGGAGTGCGCCGTGGAGACCGGGGAACTGACCACGGGGCGCCAGTACTTCGAGCAGGCCGAACAGTGCCTCACCGACGCCGGCGCCCCCCTGCCCGCCCGCGTCCCCGCCCTGCGCGGACGCGCTCTCGCCCACTACCTCGCCGGTGAGCTCCGCTACGCCGTCTACCTCCTCGAAACCACCCTCGACGAGCTGAACCGGGGCGGCCTGCACGACCCCGACGCGCTGCTGCTGCTCTACGCCAGCGTCATCGGCCCCTACATGGACATGGGGGCCCACGCCCGCGCCGCCCAGGCCGCCGAACTCGCCCTCTCCCTCGCCCCCAGCGCCGGGGACCCGGCCCTGGTGGCCCGCATGCACCGCTCCGTGGCCCGGACCCTGCTCGCCGAGGGCCGCCTCGCCGAGGCCGACGCGTCGCTGGCGAAGGCGGCCGAGCTGTACCGCACGCTCCAACTCCGCACCGAGCTGGCCAACTGCCACTGGATGCGCGGCTACGTCTGCGCCCAGAACGGCGAGCTGCCGCGCGCGGAGGCGGAGATGCGGGAGGCTCTCGGGATGCTCTCCGCCGGCCGCGCCGCCCTCTACAGCAGCCAGGTCGCCGTCGAGCTGGCCGACGTACTGCACCGGCGCGGCAAGTCCGCAGAGGCGGCCGGGCTGCTGCACGGCGTACTGGACGACCTGTCCTCCGAACGCGGTGCCGTGCACTCCGCGGGCGCGCACCGGCTGCTCGGCGTCATCGCCGAGGACGCCCGGGACACCGAGGCGGCCGAGGAGCACTACGTCCGCGCGCTCAGCCTGCTGGAGCGGGCGGGCGCCGCCGGTGACCTGGCCGACCTGTGCAGGCTCCTCGGCGACCTGCTGCGCCGCACCGGCCGGGTGGAGGCGGCCCTGGACGCCTACCGCACCGGCCTCGGGCACCGTACGGCGCCGGGCACGACGACCCTGGGGCCGGCCCCCGCGCAGCCGCCGCTGTAGGCGGTCCCGCCACCGTGTTTCCGCCGTTCGGGCACGGGTAGTCGAGCCTGCGGCCGCGTCGGAGAAGGAGGCGGTGCGCGTGCGTCCCAGCGAGGAACCCGCGTGGCCCCCGGACGGGACACGCGCCGCCGAGGAGATCGCCGCCCAGGTGCGCGGCGCCCCGCCCGGCGAGGTGCCGGGCCGCCTGTGCCGGACGGTGGTGCGGCTGCTGCCGGTGACCGGCGCGAGCGCGTCGCTGCGGGGCGAGGGCGTACCGGTACGGCTGTGCGCCAGCGGTGACCGGGCCTCGTACCTGGCGGAGATCCAGGCCACTCTGGGTGACGGGCCCTGTGTGAGTGCCGCCGAGGCGGGCGCCCCGGTGCTCGCCCGCGATCTGACGTCCGGCGCGGACGCCGGACGGTGGCCCGTCTACGCCCAGCAGGCGACGGCGGTCGGCGTACGGGCGGTGTACGCGCTGCCGCTGGGCAGTGACGCGGTGTGTCTGGGCACCCTCGACCTCTACCGGGACACGCCCGGCCCGCTGACCGGCTCCCAGCTGCGCACGGCCCGGCTCGTGGCCGGCGTGATGACGGTGGCGCTGATGGCGCTGCCGCGCGGGGAGGACGCCTGGCTGGACGAGCTGGCCGGCGACCACGACGAGGTCTACCGGGCCGTCGGCATGATCATGGCCCAGCTGGGTGTCGGCGCCGACGAGGCCCTGGCCCGCCTGCGCGCCGACGCCTTCGCCCGCGGCCGCAGCGCCTACGCCGTGGCCCGCGACGTACTCACCCACCGCCGCCGCTTCGACCGCGACGACTAGCCGGCTGTCCGAGCCTGGTGCCCGCGCCTACACCTGCGCCCGTCCCTGCCGCCGTACCTCCGCCAGGCGTTCCGATCCCGTCTCCGCGGCCGTCCACGTCGCGTCGGCGGCCGGTTCGGCGAGGGTGCCGTTGGTGAAGGTGATCGCGTCGTCGCCGAGGCGTACGGCGACCAGGGCCACCGTGAGGACGGTGTCCCCGGCGCGCACCGTCACCCGCAGGCCCTGCCGGGCGTCCCCCGCCTCGGGCAGGGCGACGTCGGTGACCCGGACGTCCCGGGCGGCGCCGCGCGCGGCGCGGGCCGTGAAGCTTCCGCAGGTGTCCGGCAGCGTGCCGAGCCAGGTCAGCGCGGTGTCGATGTCGGCGGCACGGTGGGAGGTGATCCGGTAGTGGAGCTGGGCCCCGCCCGTCACCTCGTCCAGGGCGGTGGCGGCGCGCGGGGCGATGCCGGCGCCGAAGAGGTCCTCGGTGTAGAGGACGTCGAGCAGCCGCCCGCAGTCGGGCCGCTCCGCGCTCGCCTTGAGCACCTGGTCCCGCCAGGTCGCCGCACCCCGCGTCGGCTCCCACGTCCCCGCCAGGTCGGCCTCCGTGATCAGGGCCGCCCGTGCCTGCCCCCGGGTGAGTACGGGCGGCACGGTGGCCGGCGGGAGTGCCGCCGGGGACTGCGAGGTCGCCGGCGCGGTCGCGGCCGGGCGGTCCGCCTCCGGTCCGCCGGTGGAGCAGGCGGCCACCGTCCACACCAGCAGCGCCGAGAGCGCGGCGGCGTGCCGGGGGCGGGCGGCGGGCGCGGCGTGCTGCATCGGGGTGCCTCCTGGAGGGCCGGGGCGATCGGCGCCGTTCAGGTCCGGTCGCACCCTCCACGGCACCACCGCCCCCGCCCCGCCACCAGCGTGCGGGGCCGTCCGGGTGAGGGGGGCGGTGGTGCCGTGGCGCGGGGGTCGTGGTCCTACAGCGCCAGCCACACCGTCGTGTCGGGGCCCAGGCGGCCGTCCTCCAGCGGCGCGCTGCTCAGCAGCACCTCACCGGCCGGCCGGTCCACCGCCCGGCCGGAGAGGTTGGTGACGCAGCGCCAGCCGGGCGAGCGGTCGAACTGGAGCACCCCGTCCGGGACGTCGTCCGCCCAGGTCAGCGCCTCCCCGTCGAGCAGCTTGCGGCGCAGGCGCAGGGCCGTGCGGTACAGCTCCAGGGTCGAGCCCGCCACCCCGTCCTGCGCCTCGACGGCGTACGCCGCGAAGCCGGGCGGCTGCGGCAGCCACGCCCCGCCGGCGCCGAAGCCGTACGACGGGCCGTCCGTCGTCCACGGCAGCGGCACCCGGCACCCGTCGCGGCCCTTGCGGACGTGCCCGGTCTGCTCCCAGATCGGGTCCTGGAGCACCTCGGTGGGCAGGTCGGGTACCTCGGGCAGTCCCAGTTCCTCGCCCTGGTAGACGTACGCCGAGCCGGGCAGCGCCAGCATCAGCAGCGTCGCCGCGCGGGCCCGGCGCAGTCCGGCCGCCTCGTCGAGGGCCGGTGCCCGGCCGCCGGACAGCAGCCAGGCGTCGGTGTCGGTGTCCGGCGGCAGGACCAGGCGGGAGGCGTGGCGGACCACGTCGTGGTTGGAGAGCACCCAGGTCGCCGAGGCCCCGGCGGCGCGGGCGTCGGCCAGCGAGCCGGTGATGATCTCGCGCAGCTCGGCGGCGTCCCAGCCGCCCTGGAGGTACTCGAAGTTGAACGCCTGGCCCAGTTCGTCCGGCCGGGCGTACAGCGCGCGCCGGGCGCCCGGCACCCAGGCCTCGGCGACCGCCGTCCGGGGCGGGGTGTAGGTGTCGAAGATCTTCCGCCAGTCGCGGTAGACCTCGTGGACGTCGTCGCGGTCGTAGAACGGGTGGGTGCCGGGGGCGAACTCCGTGAGGGCCGCCTCGCTGCTCAGCTCGGGGGCGCCGAGGTCGCGCAGCGGCTCGGCCAGGTCCTTGACCAGCGCGTGCGCCACGTCGACGCGGAAGCCGTCGACGCCCCGGTCGCACCAGAACTTCAGCGTGGTGCGGAAGTCGGCGCGGACCTGCTCGTTCTCCCAGTTCAGGTCGGGCTGCTGGGGCGCGAAGAGGTGGAGGTACCACTGTCCGTCCGGCACCCGTTTCCAGGCGCTGCCGCCGAAGACGGACTGCCAGTCGGTGGGCGGCAGTTCGCCCTGCTCGCCGCGTCCGTCGCGGAAGACGTAGCGGTCGCGGGCGGCCGAACCGGGGCCGGCCGCCAGGGCCTCGCGGAACCACGCGTGGCGGTGCGAGGTGTGGTTGGGGACCAGGTCGACGATCACCTTCAGGCCCAGGCGGTGGGCCTCGGCGGCCATGGCGTCGAAGTCGTCCAGGGTGCCGAGGCGCGGGTCGACGTCGCGGTAGTCCTCGACGTCGTAGCCGCCGTCGGCCAGTTCGGAGGGGTAGAACGGGCTGAGCCACAGGGCGTCGACGCCCAGGGCGGCCAGGTGGGTGAGGCGCTGGGTGATGCCGCGCAGGTCACCGAGCCCGTCGCCGTCGGCGTCGGCGAAGCTGCGGGGGTAGACCTGGTAGATGACGGCCTGCCGCCACCAGTTGGGGTCCTTGGACGACAGGTCGGGCGTGCTGGCGGTGCTGCGTACGGACACGCGGTCTCCTTCGCGGTGCGTGCGGGCGACACGAATAGATCTGTCCACATCACCCGAAAAGGGAACCCGTGCGCCCGCGACGCGCCGAGGCTACGAACCGGTGCGCTCGACCGTGCTCAGGTACAGCTCCACGTACCGGGCCACGTCCACGTCCAGGCCGACGTCCACCAGCGGCTGTTCGCGCGTGGCCCCGTGGAGCTCGGCCTCGCCGACGCGGGCCCGGCGGTCGACGAGGGTCTGGCCGCGGGCCGGTCCGGGGGCCAGGCACACCTCGACGGGCAGCCGGTGCGTGGTCAGGCCCTCGGGGTCGATCACCGCGCAGACCGCGCCCGCGTCGCCGAGTCCGCCGCCGGGGTCCGTCTCGTCGGTGGCCGGGCCGCGGTGGGCGAGCAGCTCACCGGCGAGCCGGGTGCCGGGCTCGGTGCTCGCGCGCAGCCGGCGCACGTCGGGGCCCGGCACGATCACCCGCTGGAACACGTCAAGCCCGTACATCGTGACCGGCACCCCGGCACCGAGCAGGATCGCGGCGGCCTCCGGGTCGTGCCAGACGTTGAACTCGGCGACCGGCGTCGCGTTGCCGGTGGCCACCGCGCCGCCCATGAAGACGATCCGCTCGATGTTGCGGGTGACCTCGGGGTGGGTGCGCAGCAGCAGCGCGATGTTGGTCGCCGGGGCGGTGGGGATCAGGGTGACCGGGCGCGGGGAGGCGAGGATCTCGCGGCGCAGCAGGGTCACGGCGTCCACGTCGACGGGGGCGCGGGAGGGCGCGGGCAGGCCCAGGTCGCCCATGCCGTCGTGTCCGTGCACGTGCCGGGCGGTGCGCACCGCCTCGATCAGCGGCCGCTCGGCGCCCCGGGCGACGGGGACGTCCGGGGCGCCGGCCTGCTCCAGCACGGTCAGGGTGTTGCGCACGACCCCCGCCACGTCGGTGTTGCCGGCCACGCAGGTGACCGCGCGCAGGTCGAGCCCCGGGTGGCGGACCGCCAGCAGCAGGGCCAGGGCGTCGTCGACGCCGGTGTCGCAGTCGATGATCACCGGGATGGGGTGCAGCGGGGCGGACGGGGTCGTGGGGGTCGTCACGGCGGGGCTCCTAGGTCTGCGTGGGGGCGCCGGTGCGGTGACCCTACGGGGGCCGAGGGGCGCGACGGCAATCCGGTGCCGCGGGCCCGTCCGGCCGGGAGGACGAGCGTGCCGGTCAGGCGGCCCCCCGAGCGGGTTCCCACAGCTCGGGGCCGCGTGCCCGGACCCGGTCGGTGATCCGCCGCAGCAGCTCGGCGCCGGCCATCGCGCCGGGGCGGCGGCCGTCCCGCAGGCGTACGTCCGCCAGGTCGCCGCCCGCCGCCTCCCGGGCGCCGATCACCGCCCGGTACGGCACCTTGCGCGCCGCCCGGACCCGGGCGGCGAGGGTGCCGTGCTCCGGCCCGGCGACCTCGGCCCGCAGCCCGTGCTCGGCGGCCCGGCGCGCCAGGCCGTCGGCCCGCTCCCGCTGCTCCTGCCCGACGGGGAGCACGACCAGCTGCACGGGCGCCAGCCACGCGGGGAACGCCCCGCCGTGCACCTCGATGAGGTGAGCGACCACGCGCTCCACGCTGCCGATGACGCTGCGGTGCACCATGACCGGGCGGTGTTTCGCGCCGTCCGGGCCGGTGTAGCGCAGGCCGAAGCGCTCGGGCTGGTGGAAGTCGATCTGGACGGTCGACAGGGTGGACTCGCGCCCGGCGGCGTCCGCGATCTGCACGTCGATCTTGGGGCCGTAGAAGGCGGCCTCGCCCTCCACCGCCTCGTACGGCAGTCCGTCCAGCGCCTCCTGGAGCAGTGCGGTGGCCCGCCGCCACAGCTCCGGGTCGGCGACGTACTTCCCGCCGGGGCCGGGCAGGGAGAGACGGTAGCGGGCGGCCTCGATGCCGAGGTCGGCGTGGGCGCGGCGGATGAGACCGAGGGCGGCGCGGGCCTCGGCGGCGGCCTGGTCCGGGGCGCAGAAGACGTGCGCGTCGTTGAGGTGGATGGCCCGCACGCGGGTCAGGCCGCCGAGCACGCCGGACGGCTCGGAGCGGTACATGGCGCCGAGTTCGGCGATGCGCAGGGGCAGTTCGCGGTGGCTGCGGGTGCGGGAGCGGTAGACGAGCGCGTGGTGGGGGCACAGGCTCGGGCGGAGCACGACCTCCTGACCGCCCAGTTCCATCGGCGGGAACATGTCGTCGCGGTAGTGCTCCCAGTGGCCCGAGATCTCGTACAGTTCGCGTTTGCCGAGGACCGGCGAGTACACGTGCCGGTAGCCGGCCCGCAGTTCGGCCTCGCGGACGTACTCCTCCAGGGTGTGCCGCACGGTCGCCCCGTCGGGCAGCCAGTACGGCAGGCCCGCGCCCATCAGGGGATCGGTGTCGAACAGACCGAGCTCGCGGCCGAGCCGCCGGTGGTCGTGGTCGTGGTGCACGGTGGTCTCCTCGGGGAGGGGGACGAGCACCACGCGAAGAAGCCCCGGGGCGCTCGCCCCGGGGCTTCGGACTTCTGGTCAGCAGTCAGCGCGCCGGGACACTTCCCGGCGTCGTCATCAGGAAAGGACGGGCGCGCTTCATGCACGGGACGGTACCGGGGGCCCGGCACGGGCGCGAGGGAATTTCCGCCGGCCCGGCCGCCCGGTCAGACCACGATCGCCAGTTCGTGCGAGGCCGCGTTGAGCCGCCGGCCCCCGTCCTCGGTGCAGGTCACGACGTCCTCGATGCGTACGCCGAAGCGGCCCGGGAGGTAGATGCCGGGCTCGATGGAGAAGCACATGCCCGCCACGAGCCGCTGCTCCTCGCCCTCCACCAGGTAGGGCGGTTCGTGGGTGGTGACGCCGACGCCGTGGCCGGTGCGGTGGGCGAAGTGCTCGGCGTGGCCGGCCTCCTCGATCACCGCGCGGGCCGCCCGGTCGACGTCCTGGCAGGTCACCCCGGGCCGCACCGCGTCGAAGGCCGCCCGCTGGGCGCCGCGGACGACCTCGTGCACCCGGCGCTCCTCCTCGGTCGGGGCGCCGACGTGGACGGTGCGGGTGGTGTCGGAGCCGTAGCCGTTGCGCAGGCCGCCGAAGTCCAGGACGACCATGTCGCCGTCCTCGATGACCCGGTCGCCGGCCCGGTGGTGCGGGTCGGCGCCGCGCGGCCCGGAGCCGACCACCGTGAAGTCCACCCGGTGGTGGCCGTGCTCGCGCAGCAGCCGGGCCAGGTCGGCGGCCAGGTCGCGTTCCGGCCGTCCGCCGAAGCGCAGCCCGAGGACCTCCTCGTACGCCGCGTCGGCCGCCGCGGCCGCGTCCGCGAGCCGGGCCACCTCCTGCTCGTCCTTCACCGCGCGCAGCATCGGCAGTACGGCCGACAGCGGCCGGTACGTGGCCAGCGGCAGCTGCTCCTGGAGGCACAGCAGGTGCAGCGCCCAGGTCCCGTCG
Organism: Streptomyces sp. CB02414; assembly: GCF_001905385.1. Taxonomy (GTDB): domain Bacteria; phylum Actinomycetota; class Actinomycetes; order Streptomycetales; family Streptomycetaceae; genus Streptomyces. Next base: position 331,674 of record NZ_LIPF01000003.1, read on the forward strand.
GACACGGCGTAGCGGCCGTGCGGGCGCAGCAGCCCGGCCGCCGCGCCGTGCGGGTTCTGGCCGTCCCACCACTCGAAGACCCGCAGCGCGCCGGCGCCGGGCGCCGCCTCCGCCCCGGGGCGTTCCAGCCCGGGGACGAGCAGCCGGGGCTGGGAGTCGGCGGTGAGGACGAGGAGGGTGAGGCGCTCGGTGGGTTCGGCGGGCCGGTAGCCGCACAGCCACACCAGGTCGGGGCCCGGGGTGACCAGCACACCGGCGAGCCCGAGGGTGGCGGCCTCGTACGCCGCCCGCTCCATGCGGGCCGCGTACTCCTGTTCCGTGAAGGCGGCGGCCGGTGCCGTGCCCTCCGTGACCTCGCTCGGATCGCCCGGGGCGGTCATGGCGTCAGTAGCGCACGGCCCGGGCCACCACCGCGCGCACCTCGCCCGACAGGTCGTGGCTGCTGCGTGCGGTGGCGCGGGCGGACTCGCCGGCGGGGACGTCGGGGACGGTGACGACGACCGTGTCGCGCAGGCCGCCGCCGGGGTCGGTGAGGTTCACCTGCACCGCGAAGGACTTCGCCGAGTCGGCGGTGTTGCGGACGGTGACCTCCACGGTGGTGCGTCCGTCGGCGTCCGTCTCCGGTTCGCCCAGCCGCACGTCGGCCTTGACGTCGGCGCCCTCCTGGATCTCCGCCAGCCACCGCCCGGCCTCCGCGGTCGCCGACGCCACCGCGTCCGCGCCCTCGGAGGCCAGCGAGGAGGCGGCCGACGCGGCCCGGCTGGCCGCCGCGCTGCCCGCGTCCGAGGGCGCGTCGCCGTCGGAGCCGCCGGAGCAGCCGGCCAGTACCGTGCCCGCCAGCACCACCGCGCCGACGGCGCCGAGCGCCCGGTGACAACCGGCCATGTGTCGCCTCCAGGGGCCTGGTGAGTACCCGCCCGCGTGCGCACGCGGGTCTCCTTCAGTGAAGACCCGCGGACACCGCCGCGCACGCCGGCGCTGGGCCGGACGGGGGACGCCCGGTGCGTCCCCCGGTGAGCGGCGGGTGTCAGACGTGGCCCGGTCCGCCGCCGCCGAAGGACCCGCTCGACCCCGGCAGCCAGCGGCGGCGGTTCTGGTCGGTGCCCCGGCGGCTGCCGGAGTGGTGGAGCTCGTACGGCATGAGCCGGGGGCTGCCGTCCGGCGCAAGCGGGATCTCGTCGGGTTCCCGCATCTCCCGTTCCTCGTGGACGGGGCCGGTGGCGGGGAGCTTGCCGTGCTCGTCGGCGTGGGGGCGTTCGGGTTCGCGTTCCATGACCCTCAGGCCCATGCGTACGGCCCAGATCAGCGCGCCGGCGATCACCAGCCCGCCGATGAAGGCGATGGTCACGTTGAGCGCGTGCGAGGACGCGGCCAGCAGTTCATACGTTGCCGTACTCATGTTCTGATTATGTACCCCCAAATGAGATAAAGCGCCAGGAATGTCCGAGTGGTGCCGTGGGGGTATTCCGGGGGGCCCGCCGTGATTGAGGACCGCCGCCGACTGGTACCCGGCCGCCGGCGCGGCGGCGTCGGAGCCGGAGGCGCCGTGCCGCGCCGCCGGCGGAAGGAGCGCCCGTATGACCGCGCCATTGACGGCCGACGCCCACGAGTACGGCCTGGTCGGGGACGGTACCGCCGACGACCGGCCGGCGTTGCAGAAACTGGTGGACGCGCTCGGCGACGCCACCGCCGCGGACGGCCTGCCGCGCACCGTCCGCGTGCCCGCCGGGCGGTACCTGATCCGGGACCGCCCGGTGCTCTGGCGCAGCGGTGTCTCGCTGATCGGCGCCGGCCGCGGCGCCACCTGCTTCGTCCTCGCCAACCCGGGCGCCCCCGCGCAGCCGGTGCCGCTGGCCTGGTTCACCACCGCCCAGCACGGCGCCGGGCCGGACCACCACATCGCCGACGTCACCTTCGCCCACTTCGAGATCGACGGCTCCGCGGTGGAGACGGAGGAGTACGAGGTGCTGGCCAAGGGGCTCGGCCTCCAGTACGTGCTGCGCGGGCGCTTCAGCGACCTGTACATCCACGACACGGCCGCCACCGGCTTCGGCTGCGACTTCCTCCAGGACACCGTCGTCGAGGGCGTGCTCGCCGAACGGTGCGGGCGGCAGGACCCCGGCGAGAAGATGGGCGGCGCGGGCATCGGCATCGGCGTCGGCGGCTGGGGGCCCGTCGAGCGGCTGGCAGTGACCGACTGCACGGCCAACGGCAACGGCACCAACGGCATCTTCCTCGAACTCCAGCAGGACCACTGGGCCCCGCCGCGCGGCATCCGCGTCACCGCCTGCCACACCGAGGGCAACCGCTACGGCATCTCCGACTGGGGCGCCGAGGGCCTGCTGGTCACCGGGTGCACGATGCTCGGCAACCACGTCGCCGGGTTCGACGTGTCGGCGCAGGGCACAACCAGCGTCGGCGGGCGCGGCGGCATCGTCACCGGGTGCCTGATCGACGGGAACGTGCGGGACGGGATCGCGCTCGGCAACACGCCGGGGCCGTACGCCTTCCACGGCAACCGGATCGGCGGCAACGGGCGGTACGGCTACTGGCAGCACAACCTGGCCGGCGGCGACCAGGAACCCGCCCACGACATCGTCCTGGAGTCCAACGACATCCACGACAACGGCCTGGACGGCATCCGTATCGACGCCCCGCTGCACGAACCGGCGCTCCTCGGCAACCGCGTCCGCGGCAACGGCCGCCGCGCCGCCCCGGCGACGGAGGGCGGCGGCGAGGGCGTGACCTGCGGCCCGCTGTCCCTGACCGACCCGCACGCGGACTGGCTCCCCGACGGCCACCGCGGCAAGACCCTGACGGTGGGCGCCGGGAACGCGGAGGTCACCGCCATGGTCACCGGCAACACCGCGACCGAACTCACCCTCGCCCCGTGGCGCCCCGGCGCCCGGACCGCCTGGCCGTCCGACGCCACCCCCGGGTCCGGCACCGCCTACCGCCTCCCGGACACCCCGTCGCCGCGCACCGGTCTCACCGCCGCCGCGGCCGTCACCCACCCGTACGTGCACGGCAACCGGTTCCGGGACGACGGGCACCCGCGCACCCAGACCCACGCCCTGTGGATCGCCCACGAGGCCACCTGGACCGCCGGCCGGGTCTCCGGCAACGACTTCAGCGGCAACGCCTCGGCGGCCACCCGCTTCGACTCGGCCCCGAGCGGCGGACGCTGGCGGGACAACGACGGCTGACGGATTCGGTGGCCGGGGAGCACGGCCGTCCGGATCAGCAGAACGTGCCCCTGATGGCGTCCAGGACCTGCGCGCTCTGCTCCCAGGTCACCCGGAACCGCTGGGCCGCCGCGTCCCGCACTTCTTCCTCGGGCCGCCCCTGCCGGATGTCGACGCACAGCCAGCGGGCGTTCTCGACGGCCGCGTCCTCGTCGGCGGCGACGGTCGGGTTGAGGGCCGCCAGGTCGCTCAGCAGCAGCTCCCGCTGACCGGCCTCGGGCGACGGGATCACATGCCGCTCCCCGCCGCCGACCGTCCGGGACTCCACGCTCTGGGTGCCGTCCCCGTCGCCCTCGCCGCCGTACCCGCCGTACACCGCGGCCGTGACCACCCCGGCCACCGCCACCAGCCCCGCCACGGCGACCGCCGCCCGCTTCCCCATGCCGTCCCCCCTGCCCTGTGGATCGTCCGCCGAGAGACTACGCCGCCCCGCCACCACGCAGCCCGCCGCGATCGCCGCCTCACGGCGCCCGCAGCGCGTCCACCGCGATCCGCGCCGCCGTGCCGATCACCGCGTCCGCCGCCGGGAGGGTGGCCGCCGGGTTGGCGGTGCGGGTGAAGACGGCCACGGCGTAGCGGCCGCCGTCGGGGTACTCGACGACGCCGACCTCGTTGCGCAGGGTCGGCAGGGTGCCGGTCTTGCCGGCCACGTGTACGTCGTCGAAGGGGAAGCCGGAGGCCAGGCGGTGCGGCCAGACCTGGAGGCCCATGACGCGGCGCATCGCGGCGCCGTACTCCGCAGGGCACGTCTCGTCCCGCCACAGCGCGCCGAGCAGCCGGGTCATGTCCCGGGGGGTGCTGCGGTTGGTGCGGGCCGGGTCCAGGGCGCGCAGCCGGGTGATGACGTGCGGGTCGGTCAGCGCCCGGGTGCCGGCCGGCCCGGCGTCCTCGCGCATGGTGCCGAGCATCTCGCCGAAGCCGTACACCGCCCGCGTGCGGGTGAGGCCCAGCCGGGCCGTGGTGCGGTTGACGGCGTCCAGTCCCACCCGGCGCAGCAGCAGGTCGGCGGCGGTGTTGTCGCTGACGGACATCATCAGCAGCGCCGCGTCGCGCAGCGACAGCCGGACCGGGTCCAGCATCGCCGCGAGCCCCGTGGGTCCGGGGGTGCGCCCGGCCGGCGGACACTCCACCCGCTCGGTCAGGTCGATCTCCCCGGCCGCCGCCAGCTCGTGCAGGGTCACCAGTACGCACACCTTGTGGACACTGGCCGTGCACACCGGCTGGTCGGCCCCGGCCTCGACCTGCGCACCGGAGTCGATGTCCACGGCGTGCAGCCACCCGGTGACCCCGGCGTCGGCGAAGGCGGCGCCCAGCCGGGCGGCGGTGGTGTCGGTCATAGCCAGAACTCCGATGCCGGGCGAAGGTGCAGTGGCCGGGCGGGTGCCTCGGAGTGGGCGCCGGCCGTGGTGCGCAGGGCGTGGGTGGCGGCGTCGGCGAAGGCGTCGACGGCGGCGTCGCCGCGCCCCTTGGGCCAGGCCGCGGAGTGCCGCCAGGCCGGCGGGGCCCCGGCCAGCGGACGCCAGACCAGGTCCTGGTCGCCGGGGGCCACGAGCCGGGTGTCGCGAGGGCCGAGGGCGACGGCACCGGACGACAGGACCAGGCCGCGGATGAAGCTGGCCCCCTGGCCGTGCCGTACGGCGGTGGGCGTGTAGCCGCCCCGGGCGCAGGCGGTGAGCAGGTCGTCGTAGACCGCGGGAGCGTCCGCGCGCGGGAAGAGGACCAGGTCGTAGCCGCTGAGGGCGGCGAGCGGCACCTCCTCCAGCTCCGTCTGCGGGGCGCCGCGCGGCAGCAGTACGCCGAGGTCGCGGCGGAGCACCGGACCCAGTTCCAGCCCGGTGACGTCGCAGGGGTGGTGGATGAGGCCGACGTCCAGTTCACGGGCGGCGAAGGCGGCGAGCTGCTGGGCGGTGGTCAGCTCGTGCAGCTCCAGTTCGAGCCCCGGGTGCCGGTGCCGGAAGCCGGCCAGCAGCGCGGCGACGGTCTCGCCGGAGATGTCGGGGGACAGGGCGGCGCGCAGCAGACCGCTCTCGCCGTCCCGGATACGGCGCGCGGCGGTCCGCAGGGACTCGGCGCGGGCGAGCAGCTCGCGGGCCTCGGCCAGCAGCAGCGTCCCCGCCTCGGTGATCGTCACCCGGCGGCTGGAGCGTTCGAAGAGCCGGACGCCCAGCTCCTTCTCCAGCCGTTGGATGCGCTGCGACAGGGGCGGCTGGGCCATGCCGAGTCGGGCGGCGGCACGCCCGAAGTGTGACTCTTCTGCAACAGCCACAAAGCACTCCAGGTGCCGCACCAGGTCCACGAACAGTAATCATATCGGGGATTGATCGAACCGACATTGATATGCATCTTGGACAGAGGGCCCGCGGGGTTGCTCTCCTCGGGACATGCGCTCCCTCCGTGACCTCCTGTCCCGCCCCCGCCGGTGGCCCGGCGCGCTCGCCCTCGCCCTCGTCCTCCCGCTGGCCGGCTGTGCCACCGAGCCCGAGCCTCCGGACGCCTCGCCGTCGTCGGCGAGCGCCCCGGCCCGCAGCGGGGGTACGGCCTCCGCGGCGCCGGACGTCCGCGCCGAGCTGCGCGTGGACGGCCGCACCCGCGAGTACCTGCTGCACCGGCCCGCCCCCGCCGACGGCCCCAGGCCCCTCGTCATCGCCTTCCACGGCCGCGGCTCCGACGCCGCCGAACTGCGCGAGCAGAGCCGCCTGGAGCGGGCCGCCGGGGCGCGCGGCATGCTCGTCGCCTACCCCGAGGGCATCGACAGCGGCTGGGGCGCGGGCACGCAGGAGACCCCGCAGCGCCCGGACCCCGGTCTGGACGTCCGGTTCACCGAGGCGCTGATCGAGCACCTGGTGCGCACCGAGCACGCCGACCCTGAGCGCGTCTACGTCGCCGGGTTCTCCAACGGCGGCTCCATGGCGCTCCGCATGGCCGCCGAGCGGCCCGGTCTGCTGGCGGGAGCGGCCTCGGTCGCCGGCCAGTTGCCCGCGGGAGCGGCGGCGGTGGAGCCCACCGGCGGCATCCCGGTCATGGTCGTCTACGGCGCCGACGACCCCGTGCGCCCGATCGGGGGCTGGCCTTCCCCGCCGCCGGACCCGAAGGAGCCGATCCTGCCGAGCCGGTCGGCCCGGGACACGGCGGAGGCGTTCGCCGAGGCGGGCGGCGCGGGGGAGCCGGTCACCGAGGAGGAGAAGGGGTACGACCGCACGGTCTGGCAGCTGAAGGACGCGTCCGGTCCGGGCCGGGCCCCCGGCGACGTCCGGCTCCTCGTCGTCCACGGCGGCGGCCACACCTGGCCGGGCTCCTCCTTCGTCCCGGACGCGCGGCTTGGTCCCACCAGCGACGCCCTGGACGCCACCGACACGATCCTCGACTTCTTCGCCGCCCGCTGACCGGTTCCGGCGGCCGGCCCGCCTCGACCGGACCCGACTCGACCGGACCCGCCTCGACCGGACCCGACTCGACCCGACCGGCCCCGACCCACGGACAGGAAAAGACGCTGATGCAGGACATGCCTCACCTCACCCCTCCCTCCCGTCGCAGGCCCCGCAACGGCGCGCGTGCCGTCGCCGCCGTGGGGGTCGTGCTCGCGATCGCCGCGGGCGGTTCGTACGCCGCCGGGTTCGGTCCCTTCGCGCGCGGCGACGACGGCCCCGACCCCGCCGCGCTGAGACAGGCGCGCGCCTTCCTCGCCGACTGGTCCGCCGGGCGCCTGCCGAGCGCGGCCGGCCGCACCACCAGCCCCGGTACGGCCGAGGAGGTGCTGCAGAGCTTCACCGCGGGCCTCGACATCGACAAGCCCGGGCTGACGGCGGCCGAGGACGCGAAGGAGGCCGAGGACGGCGCCCTCACGGTCCCCTTCACCGCGAAGATGCCGGTCAAGGGCCTGGGCACCTGGACGTACGAGTCCGAACTGCCGCTGCGCGAGCAGAAGGACGGCGCCTGGAAGGTGGACTGGCGGCTGTCACTGGTCCACCCGCGGCTGAGCGACACCGAGAAGTTCCGCCTGGAGCGCGAGGAGACGCCCCCGCCGAAGGTCACCGACCGCCACGGTGTCTCCGTCGCGGACGGCTCCTACCCGTCCCTGACCCCGCTGTTGGGCAGGCTCGCCGGGAAGTCCGGCGGCGGGCCGCGCGGCGCGGTGGAACTCGTCGACCGGGCCACCGGCGAGACCGTGCGCACCGAGGCGTCCTTCGGCGAGGAACCCGACCCGGTGACCGCCGACGAGCCCGTGCGCACCACCCTGGACGCCACCTGGCAGGCGGCGGCCGAGAAGGCGCTGGCGGCGGCCGACGGCAAGAACGCCGCGCTCGTCGCCCTCCGCGTCGACAACGGCGAGGTCCTCGCCCTCGCCAACTCCCCCGCCTCCGGCTTCAACCGCGCCGCCTCCGGCACCTACGCGCCCGGCTCCACCTGGAAGATCGTCACCAGCAGCGCCCTGCTGCTCAAGGGCGCGGTGAAGCCCGATGACGTCGTGGACTGCCCCAAGTACCTGACGGTCGGCAAGGAGTTCCACAACGTGGAGATGTCCGAGTTCCCCGGCGCCACGTTCCGCAAGGACTTCACGGAGTCCTGCAACACCGCCTTCATCAGCCTGCGCGGCAAGCTCGACGAGGGGGAGCTGGGCGAGGTCGCCCGCACCTACTTCGGGGTCGGCCAGGAGTGGCACATCGGCATCCCGACGTACGACGGGTCGGTGCCGGTGCCCAAGGACGAGACGGAGAAGGCCGCGTCGATGATCGGGCAGGGCCGTGTCCAGGCCAACCCGCTGATCATGGCGTCGGTGACCGCCACCGCGGTCTCCGGCGAGTTCCACCAGCCGTCGGTCACCGCCGGGAACGAGGACGGGACCCGTACCGAGCCGCTGCCCGACGAAATCGTCAGCGAGCTGCGCGAGCTGATGCGGGCCACCGTCACCGACGGCACCGCGCGCGTCCTGGCCGACCTGCCCGGCGAGATCGGTGCGAAGACCGGTACCGCCGAGGTCTCCGACGACCAGGACAACAACGGCTGGATGGTCGCCCACCGCGGCAACGTGGCCGTCGCCGTGGTCGTCGAGGAAGGCGTCACCGGCGGCGGCTCGGCGGGGCCGATCGTGCACAGCCTGCTGTCCGCCGTGCCCGAGGACCCGTCGTCCTGAGCCTCCGCCGGTGTGCGGGGGCGTGCGGTCAGCCCTGGGCGCCGCCGCCCCGGCCGCCGGTGGTGCCGTCGGTCTCCCCGCGCTCGACCGTCTCGCCGCGGATCACGCGCGGCTCCCCGCGGTCCTCGGCCGGTGTCCGCTCCTCGTCCTTCATCGCGCGGGCCTCGGCCTTGAGGATGCGCGCCGACTTGCCCGCCGAGCGGGTCAGCTCGGGGAGCTTCTTGGCGGCGAGGACGGCTATGACGACGATGAGAATGATCGCGAGTTCGCTCAGTCCGAACACGGCGCTCCCTGGTGGCGTACGGCGGTGCGGACCCGCGGCAGGGCCCGCACGGAATCTACGGCATGGCGGAGTGCGGCGGAGACGAACCCGGGAAAAGTTTCTACAAGCTTGTAGAAACTGTCAGCCTTCTTCCCCCTCTCCTTCACCCTCGAAGAAGTCACCCACCTCGTCGACGACCTCGGCGGCCACCACCCCGCCGGCGACCCCGCCGGCGACCCCGCCGGCGACCCCCACCGCGAGCCCGGACTCGTGCCCGTACACGGCGTGGGAGCCGTACGACGCCCGGTGCTCCACCAGCTCCTGGACCCAGCCCTCGACCAGGGCGTTCCAGTCCTGCGGCCCGGACGGCCCCTCGTGCGGCACGGTGAAGCGGCTGAGGGCGTCGTGGCCGTCGGTGAACAGGCCGCCGCGCTTGTCCGCCTCCAGCACCACCTCGAGGGCGCCGGGCACGGCCAGGAAGGTCAGCTCGATCTCGTTGACCTGGTGGGCGTACCGCTCGGGCGGGGTGAGCTCGATCTCCTGGTAGAAGGGCAGCTGCTGCCCGGTGCCGCCGATGCGGCCGTACTCCAGGTCGGCGGACTCGAAGCCGAAGCCGAGCTGCCCGAAGGCCTCCAGCACCGCCTCCTGGGCGGGCAGCGGCATCACGGTCAGCGGGTCCAGGTCACCCTTGTCGCGGGCGCCGGCCACCGCCAGCTCGGTGCGCACCCCGAGCACGATCCCCAGCGGCTGACCGTGCAGCTCGGTCACCGGGGTCTCCCAGGGCAGCGGCACCGAGAATGGCACCTCCTGTCGCGCGCCCGCGGCCAGCCGGAAGGGGCCGCCGACGGTGTGCCGGCCGAAGGCGACGACGCCCTCGCCCTCCCCGTGCTCGCCGTGCTCGGTCTCGACCCGGGCCACCAGCTCCAGCACGATGTGCTCGACGTCCTGGTCGGTGGTGCCGCCGACGAGCTCGACCCGGCCGGACAGCGCGCCCCCGGGCCGGGCGGCGCCCGGGTCGAGGACCGTGTCCACCGTGGGTCCGCCCACGCCGAGGGAACCGAGCAGCCGCTTGAACACCATCGAGGCGTTCACTCCTTACGTTCGTGCGGGAAACATGTCCGTGCGGGAAACGAGTCCGTGCGGGGAACAGGACCGTGCGGGAACAACCGGGACCGTCCGGCCGTTCTCTACAGGCGGGTAGAAGCATAGGGGTCGAAGGACTCCCCTTGTTTTTGCTCGTCCTTTACCATGAGGACTGACCCCTCGGGCGGCCGGCCGGCACCGGCGCCCACCGACCCCGTTAAGGAGTCCCGTTCCGTAATGGAGCCTCCCAGTACCGGCCGTGCCACGGCCGTCCCGCCAGTTCCCCCGTATGCGCGTGAGGGAAGCGGGGTGGCACGGTGACCGAGGTCCTGCTGCTCCTGCTGGCCCTCCTCCTCACCCTGGCCTGCGCCGTCTTCGTCGCGGCCGAGTTCTCCCTCACCACCGTCGAGCGCTCCGACCTGGAGCGTGCCGCCGAGTCCGGTGAGCGCGGCGCCGACGGCGCCCTGAAGGCCGTACGGTCCCTGACCCTCCAGCTCTCCGGAGCCCAGCTCGGCATCACCGTGACCTCCCTGGTCATCGGCATGCTGGCCGAGCCGTCGGTCGCCGTGCTGCTGCGCGGCCCGCTGACGGCGATCGGCCTGGGCGGTGCCGCCTCGACGGTGGCGACCGTGCTCGGCGTGGTCGTCTCCACCGTCGTCCTGATGGTCGTCGGCGAGCTGGTCCCCAAGAACTGGGCGATCTCCCGCCCGCTGGCCGTCGCGAAGGTCGTCGCGGCCCCGCAGCGCGGCTTCACCACCGCCTTCGGTCCCTTCATCCGGCACCTCAACAACACGGCCAACCGTTTCGTGCGCCGCTTCGGCCTGGAACCGGCCGAGGAGCTGGCGTCCGCCCGCAGCGCCGAGGAACTGGTCGCCCTGGCCCAGCACTCGGCCGCCGAGGGCGCCCTGGAGGCCGACTCGGCCGAGCTGTTCGTGCGCACCCTGCACCTGAGCGAGCTGACCGCGGAGAACGTCATGACCCCGCGCGTGGACGTCAAGGCCCTGGAGGCCCACGCCACCGCCGCCGACGCCGCGAACCTCTCGCACGCCACCGGCCTGTCCCGCTTCCCGGTCTACCGGGACAGCCTCGACGAGGTCATCGGCACCGTGCACATCCGCGACGTGCTGGCCCTGGAGCCGGACAAGCGCCGGTCCACCCCCGTCACCGAGCTGGCCACCGCGCCGCTGCTGGTGCCGGACAGCCTGCCCGCCGACCGGCTGCTGGAGCGCATGCGCGAGACCCGCACCATGGCCGTCGTCATCGACGAGTACGGCGGCACGGCGGGCGTGGCCACGGTCGAGGACATCGTGGAGGAGGTCGTCGGCGAGGTCCGCGACGAGCACGACCCGGTCGAGATACCGGATCTGCTCCCCGCCCCCGCCGAGGCCGACGGCCGCGCCGCCTGGGAGGCCGACGGCTCGCTGCGCCTGGACCACCTGGAGCGCATCGGCCTGACCGCGCCGGAGGGACCGTACGAGACCCTGGCCGGCCTGGTCGCCACCCAGCTGGCCCGCATCCCCGCCAAGGGGGACGTCATCGACCTGGACGGCTGGCGCCTGGACGTCCTCGACGTCGACCACCACCGCGCCGACCGTCTGCGGATCACCGCGCCCGCGCCGGTCATGCCGGCCGACCGGGAGCCGGAGGCCGCCCGATGACCGTCGTACAGCTCTTCATCGGCGCCCTGACGCTGCTGACCAACGCGTTCTTCGTCGGCGCCGAGTTCGCCCTGATCTCGGTGCGCCGCAGCCAGATCGAGCCGCGCGCGAAGACGGGCGACAAGCGTGCCCGGATGACCCTGTGGGGCCTGGAACACATCTCCCAGATGATGGCCACGGCCCAGCTCGGCATCACCGTCTCCTCCCTGGTGCTCGGCGCCGTCGCGGAGCCGGCCATCGCCCACCTGATGGAGCCGGTGTTCGAGGCGGTCCACATGCCGCACGCGCTGGTCCACCCGGTCGCCTTCGCGATCGCCCTGGCCCTCGCCACGTATCTGCACATGCTGATCGGCGAGATGATCCCGAAGAACATCGCGCTGGCCGCCCCGGCGACCACCGCGCTGGTCCTCGGCCCGCCGCTGGTCGCCCTCACCCGGGCCCTGAAGCCGTTCGTCTTCGGCATCAACGCCTTCGCCAACGCGCTGCTCAAGCTGTTGCGGGTGGAGCCGAAGGACGAGGTCGAGGCCGTCTTCACCGACGACCAGCTGGCCCGCATGGTGGTGGACGCCAGTGAGGCCGGACTGCTCACCCCGGCCGACGGCGAGCGCCTGCGCGACGCGCTGGAGCTGGGCACCCGCCCGGTCGGCGAGATCCTGGTCCCGGCCCAGAAGATGCGCACGGCCGGCCACACGGTCACCCCGGCCGAGCTGGAGCGCCTGGCCGCCGAGGCGGGCTACTCCCGCTTCCCGGTCACCGGCCCCGGCGGCACGGTCCTCGGCTACCTGCACATCAAGGACACCCTGGGCCTGACCGAGCGCGACGCCCCCTTCCCGCGCTCGGCCCTGCACCGGGTGACCCGGGTCCGCATCGACACCCCGCTGGACGACACCCTCACCGCCCTGCGCACCGACAACAGCCACCTGGCCGCCGTCACCGGCGAGACGGGCGCGGTCCTGGGCTTCGTGACGATGGAGGACGTCCTGACGGAACTGGTGGGACCGGCGCCGGTGTAGCGGGCCAAGGGACCGGGACCGGGCCTAGGCCTTTGGTGCCGGTCCGGTCCCGGCCCCCGGACCGATCCGCCGCGCCCCGGCCCGCGGATAGCGTCCTTGCCATGCGTATAGGACTCCTTGGTACCGGCAACGTCGGCCGGGCACTGGCCCGCGGCTGGAGCGCCGCGGGACACGACGTGCTCCTCGGTTCCCGCAGCCCCGGAGAGCGAACGGACCTCGGCCTTCCCGTGGCCGGCCTGCGTGAGACGGCCAGCCACGCGGAGGTGCTGGTCAACGCGACACCCGGCAACGTCTCCGTACAGCTGCTGCGCTCGATCGGCGCCCCGGCGCTGTCCGGCCGCATCGTGATCGACGTCGGAGTGGGCCTCACCGACGACTACACCGAGCTCTCGCACCCCAACAGCAGCCTGGCCGAGCAGATCCAGGCGGCCTTCCCCGCGACGCCCGTCGTCAAGACCCTGTGCACGATGGACTCCACCGCGATGACCGACCCCGGGGGCCTCGCGGGCCCGTCCACGGTCTTCCTCTCCGGCGACGACGCCGAGGCCAAGCGGACCACCGGACGCCTGCTCACCGACCTCGGCTGGCCCCCGTCCGCGCAGCTCGACATAGGCGGCATCACCACCGCGCGCGGGCAGGAACACTTCGCCCTGCTCTTCATGGGCATCGCGGGCGGCCTCGGCTCCCACACCTTCAACATCAACGTGGTCCCGCGAGCCGCCGCCTGAGCCCAGGTCGCCCGCCGACCGCGACTTTGCTTTCTCTTTACAACCCGCCCCGCCCCCGCCTCGTCTCTCCGTCCGACCCGCACCCACGCGACACACGCGCCGACCGACGAGAGAGAGCGACCCGATGCGCCGCACCATCCTCAGCGCCGTGGCCCTGGCCTGCACCGCCGTACTGGCGGGCACCGCGCCCGCGTTCGCCGACGACCCCACCCCGGCCCCCTCCGCCCCGGCCACCGCCACCCCGAGCCCCACCACCGCGCCGTCCGAGGCGCCGACGCCCTCCGTCAGCGTCCCGGTCGCCAGGGCGGTATGTCGCACTACGGCGACCGGCCACGTGGTCAGCGAGTGGTTATCGGCGGCGGCGAGTGCCCTGGCGGCGTCGTACAGGCCATCCGGTATTCGGGGATTCATCTGACGACCCGTCAGATGCGTGCCTAGTATGGCGGCGTGACCAGGTTCCGGCTGTACCCGACGCGTGAGCAGGAGCAGCGGATGCTGCTGCACTGTGCGCACGCCCGGTATGTCTGGAACCTCGCCGTGGAGCAGCACTCGCACTGGAAGCCCGGCCGGAAGTCCGCCCCCGGTTTCGCGGAGCAGTGCCGTCAGCTCACCGAGGCCCGCCGGGACAACGACTGGCTCGGCGCCGGGAACGCGGACGTGCAGCAGCAGGCCCTGAAGGACTTCGCCAAGGCCAAGAACGCGAAGTTCGCCTCCGGGTTCGGTGAGCCGACCTGGCGGAAGAAGTTCCGCCACGAGGGTTTCCGCGTCATCGGCACCGACCGGGTACCCGAGTGCGAGGCCGACGGTTCGCCGAAGCTGAACCCGAGAACCGGCAAGCAGGTCTTTGGCCGCTCGGTCGTGGTGCACAGACTCAACCGCCGGTGGGCGCGGGTGAAGGTGCCCGGCTGCGGCTGGGTCCGCTTCCGCCTCAGCGTCAAGGGAAAAGGCGCTCGCCTGCCTTCTGCGAAGACGTTCCGTGTCACTCTCAGGAACGGCCGGTGGCATGCGGCGTTCGCCGTCATCCCCGATCCCGTCGACGCCCCGGGCACGGGTGAGGTCATTGGCATCGACCGAGGGGTGAAGATCACGGCGGCCCTGTCGGACGGCCGCAGCTTCAACTGCCCGCAACTCACGGTCAGGGAACGGGCGCAGATCCGCAAGCACCAGCGTCGGGCGGCGAGGGCCCCCAAGGGCAGCGCCCGGAAGACGGCCGAGTACGCCAAGGTGGCGCGCATCAAGGCCCGCGAAGCCGACCGGCGCAAGGACTGGTGTGAGAAGACCTCAACGATGCTCGCCCGCTCGTACGACCTGGTGCGGTTCGAGAAGCTGAACATCAAGACGATGACCGACAGGGCCAGGGCGAAGCCCGACCCCGACCAGCCCGGTCAGTACCTCAGGAACGGCCGGGCCGCGAAGGCCGGGCTGAACCGGAGCGTCCTTGCGCAGGGGTGGGGTCTGCTGCGGCAGCGCACCGAGGACAAGGCCCCTGGCCGGGTGGAGGACGTGCCGGCCCCGTACACCAGCCTGCGGTGCAGTGCCTGCGGATGGATCGACAAGAACTCGCGCAAGAGCCAAGCCGAGTTCGTCTGCTCCTCCTGCGGCTTCATCTGCAACGCGGACACCAATGCGAGTATCAACGTCGCGGCAGGACAGGGCGGGATCCCCCGCCCCCGGCGCGTAGCCGGTGCCGGAGGGGCGACAACGGTCACCAGCCGTTCGAGCGCCCGTGAACCTCAACCCGCCTGGGTTGGAATCCCCCTCTTTTGAGAGGGGGAGGATGTCAATGCTCGCCCGACGAGGAGACGACGCTCGCCGTCGTCAACGCCTTCCACCGCGGCGCGGCCCGGCCCCTGGTGGTGCTGCTCCTCGACGAGGACCGGCTCACCGCGAGGTGTCTGTGGGAGGCGGCGGAGCCCGCCCCGCCGCCGGGCGTCGCCGACGGCACACTCTTCCCGCACGTGTTCGGCCCCGTCGACCGCGCGGCCGTCCAGCGCGTGCTGGAGGTCCGCTGGGACGACGAGGGCCGGGCCACGGGACTGTTCTGACCTCAGCGGTCCTGAGGGGCGGGGGTGCCGCCGAGCAGCGCCGACGCCGCCTCGACCGGCGTGACGGCGGGCGCCGACGGCGCGGGTTCGGCACCGGGTGCGGCGTGGCAGGTGAAGCCCAGACGGGTCATGGCCCGGGTGACCTCACCGGCGGAGAAGTCGCGGCGGTCCTGCCGCGTGACGACCTCGCCCACCTGCTTGACGGGGTACCGGCGGCGGCCGACGGTCACCGACTCACCGGTGACGGGTTCCGGCGTGACGCCCTTCATCGACTGCACCACCCCGTCCTTGGTGAGGTCGAACGGGTACCGGGCGATGACACAGCGCATGATGCCTCCACGGAGGGGACGGGGCGGGTGGGGTTCTGCCGGTCGTTGCTTCTAGGCCGAGGCGCCACCGGAGGACCGGCGCCGCGGGCCGCGACGCGGGGCGTCGCCGGCGGGCCGGCCCTGGGTGCCCGGGGCGCCACGCCGCCGGCCGGGGCCTTCCTGACGGGCGCGGCCCTGCCCGGCGTTCTCCTGGCGGGTACGGCTCTGACCCGTGCCCCCCTGGCCGGCGCCCGACTGGCCGGTGCGGCCCTGCCCGCCACCGCCGCCACCGCGGCGCCGACGGGAGGAGGAACCCCCGCCGGCCGCCGCACGACGCGGGCGCTCCACGACGGGCGCGGCGATGACGACCGGGACTCCGGACGGCGCCTGCGCGCCGGTGATGCGGGACAGCTCCGCCTCGCCCGAACGTACCGGCGTGACCAGGGGGGTGATGCCGGCCAGGGACATGAGCCGGGTCATCTCGCGCCGCTGGTCCGGCGTCACCAGGGTGACGACGCTGCCGGACTCGCCGGCCCGGGCCGTACGGCCGCCGCGGTGCAGGTAGTCCTTGTGGTCGCTGGGCGGATCGACGTTGACGACCAGGTCGAGGTTGTCGACGTGGATGCCGCGGGCCGCGACGTTGGTCGCCACCAGCGCGGTCACGTGCCCGTCCTTGAACTGGGCCAGCGTCCGGGTGCGCTGCGGCTGCGACTTGCCGCCGTGCAGGCCCGCCGCGCGGACGCCGCTCTTCAGCAGCTGCTTCACCAGCCGGTCCACCCGGTGCTTGGTGTCCAGGAACATGATCACCCGGCCGTCGCGCGCCGCGATCTCGACGGTCGCGCGCTGCTTGTCCTCCTCGTGCACGTGCAGCACGTGGTGCTCCATCGTGGTCACGGCACCGGCCGACGGGTCGACGGAGTGGACCACCGGGTCCGTCAGGTAGCGGCGGACCAGCCGGTCGACGTTGCGGTCCAGGGTGGCCGAGAACAGCATCCGCTGCCCGTCCGGCCGCACCTGGTCGAGCAGGGCGGTGACCTGCGGCATGAAGCCCATGTCGGTCATCTGGTCGGCCTCGTCGAGGACGGTGATCGTGACGTCGTCCAGCCGGCAGTCGCCCCGGTCGATGAGGTCCTTGAGGCGTCCGGGCGTCGCGACGACGACTTCCGCGCCGGCCCGCAGCGCGCCGGCCTGCCGGCCGATCGACATGCCGCCGACGACGGTCGCCGAGCGCAGGCCCACCGCACGGGCGTACGGCGCCAGCGCGTCGGTGACCTGCTGGGCGAGCTCCCGGGTGGGGACGAGGACGAGCGCGAGCGGCCGCTTGGACTCGGCGCGCCGGCCCGCCGTGCGGGCCAGCATGGCGAGACCGAAGGCGAGCGTCTTGCCCGAACCCGTGCGGCCGCGGCCCAGCACGTCACGCCCGGCCAGGGAGTTCGGCAGGGTCGCCGCCTGGATCGGGAAGGGCACGGTCACGCCCTCGTCGCCGAGTGCGGTCAGCATCCGGGCCGGCATGTCGAGTTCGGCGAAGGTCTCGACGGCGGGCAGTGCGGGTGTGACCGTCTTCGGCAGCGCGAACTCCCCCTGCGGGGCGGCAGGCCTGCGGCCGGGGGCCTGCGAGCGGCGGGGGCCGCCGCCGGAGCGTCGGCGGTCATTGGTGCGTACGCGGTTCATGGGGAACCTTCCTTGATACGGCACGTATCAAGGGAGTCCCGCAGCGAGGGAACCGCGCGGCGAATCGCAAGAACGAGCCGGCTCGGCCGCTGTCGGCGCACTGCTTTGCGCGGACGCGGACCGGGAAACGAAAAAAAGAGAATCGAAACGCAACGAGTCGGAATGCTGTGAAGCGATGCGAAACGAAGAGAAGTGAAACGAAACGCGAGCGAGGGCCCGCACCCCACGGTGCGGGCCCTGGCTGCGAAGTGATGCGAGAGCGTCAGGCGACGACGATGTTCTCGGCGGTCGGGCCCTTCTGGCCCTGCGCGATGTCGAAGGTCACCTTCTGGCCCTCGAGCAGCTCACGGAAGCCCTGGGCGGCGATGTTCGAGTAGTGGGCGAAGACGTCGGGGCCGCCGCCGTCCTGCTCGATGAAGCCGAAGCCCTTTTCCGAGTTGAACCACTTAACGGTACCGGAAGCCATGTTTTTCTCCTTCGGGACGGTGCTCGGAGTTCACCCTGTGCGAACTCCGGTCGCCGCGATGATCACCCCGTCGGACAAAACCTTCAGGCAACCACAACTGCAACTTCCTACGACAGTAGCACGCCACGTTCGCCGGAGGGCCGGAAAAAAACCGCTCAGACCGGGCCTGCCGGGGAATACTCGCGCCCGGCCCCGGGCCGGCCTGCGGGGACGGCGCGCCACCCCCGGACGTGGGTGGTGACGTCCTTCACGGCCTTCTGGGCGAGGTCCGGCCGGTCGGCCCTTCGGCAGGGGCCGACGGGACCCGTCAGTTTTCGAGAAGCACCGGCCGCCCGGCCGCCCATACCGTCGACGGCATGAACGCCATCGACTCCATCACCCTGGAAGTGGCCGACCCCGAGGCCGCCGCCCGTTTCTACTCCGCCGCCTTCGGACTGGACTCGTCGCGGCTGCGCCTGCGCGCCTCCGAGGCCCCCACGACCGGCTTCCGCGGTTTCACCCTCTCCCTCGTGGTCTCCCAGCCGGGCAATGTCGACGCGCTCTTCACGGCCGCCGTCGACGCCGGCGCCACCGTCCTCAAGCCCGCCGCCAAGTCGCTGTGGGGCTACGGCGGCGTGGTGCGGGCGCCCGACGGCACGGTGTGGCAGCTCGCGACGTCCAAGAAGAAGGACACCGGCCCCGTCACCAGGGACTTCGACGAACTGGTGCTCCTGCTGGGCGTCGAGGACGTGAAGGCCAGCAAGCAGTTCTACGCCGAGCGGGGCCTCACCGTCGCCAAGAGCTTCGGCGGCAAGTACGTCGAGTTCGACACCGGCTCCGGCGCCGTCAAGCTGTCCCTGTACAAGCGCCGCGGCCTCGCCAAGGTCGCCGGTGTCGCTCCCGACGGCTCCGGGTCGCACCGGCTCGTGCTCTGTGGCGCCGCCAGCCCGTTCAGCGACCCCGACGGATTCGTCTGGGAGGCGGCCGAGCCCTCCAGGGCCTGACCTCGCCGCGATCCGCGCCGGAACCCGTTCCGTCATCCCCCCGTCTTCTCCTGTCGACGGGCCCGTACATTTCCCTTCGACAGGAAGACGACCAGCCCCAGCTCACCGCCCGTCGTTTTCGCCGGATTCCTTGCTATTGAGGCCGTCTCGGGCTATTTCGTAGCAAACAGAATAAAGATTGAGACACATGCCACCGCGGGTGTTTTCACGAATATGCCGCCAGCCACGGGCGAGACTCTGGGCCGTGGCGGGTGTGGCGGCCCTCGCATTCCTCGTCGTGCTGGAGATCGCCGCGCGTCGCTACGGCGAGCGGGGCCCGCTCACCAATCAGGCGAGAGAGGCCATATTCGCCCCCGCGTCGGGGCCGCTGCTGTACGCCGGCCTGGCGTTGACGATGGTGGTGCTCACCTGGCGGCAGCGGTTCCTCGCGGCCGGCGCCGCGGTCGGCGTCGACCTCGTCTTCGCGCTGGTGCGGTGGGCGGCCGGGGCGACGGTGACCGAGGGGCACTCGTTCGGCAACGGCGCGCTGTGGGCGATCCTCGGCTGCGCGGCCGTCGCCGTCACGCGCCGCACCGGCCCGGACCGGGTCCTGCTGCTGAAGGGCGTCGGGCTGGGCCTGCTGCTGGTGGCCGGGCGCAAGACGGGCGACGCCTGGCTGCTGATCACCTCCAAGACCCGCCCGGACGTCCTCGACCAGTACGTGGCGACCGCCGACCGCGCGCTCGGCAGCCCGTCGTGGGTGATGGGCCGCCTGGTCGAGGCCACCGAACCGGTCGGGCCGCACATCCTGGACTGGGTCTACGCCCAGCTCGCGGTGGCCGCGGCCGTGGCCGCGCTCTACCAGTTGCGCAACGTGGCCGCCGAGCGCCGCTTCCCCCGGCACCACCTGGTGCGCACCTTCCTGCTGATCGGCCTGCTGGGGCCGGCCGTCTACATGATCTTCCCCGTGGTCGGGCCCGTCTTCCTCTACGGCACGGGCGCCTTCGGCACCGGCGGCGAGGAATGGGCCGTCGCCAACATCTGGCCGGACACCATGCCCCCGCTCGCCCCGCCCCACCCGGTGACGTACGACGGGGTCACGCCCCGCAACTGCATGCCCAGCCTGCACACGGCCTGGGCGGTCACGATCTTCATCCACACCCGCCGGAGCCCGCGCCTCCTGCGCTACGCAGGAACGTTTTGGCTGGTCGCCACGCTCACCGCGACCCTCGGCTTCGGCTATCACTACGGTATCGACCTCATCGCCGGCGTGGTGTTCGCGCTCACGATCGAGGCGGCGCTGCGCTCCTACGACCGCGGCTGGGACCGGTCGGGACTCCGGCTGGTCGCTCACGGCACGGTGGTCTTCGCGGCGGTCCTGGCGTCGTCCCGCTACCTGTCCCTGGAAATGGCCCACCACCCGTGGGTGTTCGGACCGCTCCTCCTGCTCGCCATGGCCTCGGTGGTCCTCGGCTACGTGCGGACTGCCAGGAAGTGGGTGCCGAAGCCGGCGACCGTGCCCCGGCAGGCGGCGGCACCACAACTCGAACCGGCCCTGAGCCCGCTCGCTCAGCCGGCACTGCACGCGAAGTCGTACACGGACCATTCGGCGACCGGGCGGTAACCGAGGCGCTGGTACAGGGCGTTGCTGGTCGGGTTGGCCGCGTTCGTGTACAGCACGACCTCCCGGGCGCCGGCGGCCCGCGCGGCCCGGCTCACCTCGGCGGTCACGGCACCCGCGTAGCCGTGGCCGCGCAGGCGGGCCGGGGTGTAGACGGGGTCCCCCTGGGCCACCCCGGCGACCATCGGGTTGACGCCGGCCATGGAGACGGGCGTGCCGTCCGGCCCCTCCCAGTAGGTGTAGCGCTTGTCGGCGAACCGGGTGCCGGCCCAGGAGCCGGCGTCGACCGTGACGGCCTCCCCCACGTCCACCGCGAATTCGGCGCACCAGCGCATGAGGTGCTCCCGGTCCTCCTCGCCCACGGCCCGGCCCCGGCCCGCCGGGAGCGGGTCCGGCGGGGTGAGCGTGCCGAGGCGGTGCAGGCGGAGCCGCACGCGGGGTGTGGGCGTCGCCCCCGTGCGCCGCTGCCACGCCTCGGCGAAGGCGGTGGCGGTACGGTCCTCGGCGCTGACGTAGGGGAGGCGGTGGCCGAGGTCCGTCAGGTGCGCGGCGAGGGCGTCGGCCTGGGCCGGGGTCAGGGGTGTCGGGGCCAGCCCGAGGGACGGGAGGCGGTGGAAGGTGGCGCGGACCTCACCGCCTTCCACCAGCCGCCCGAAGAGGGGTGCCCCGGGCCCGTACGCGGCCGCCCCGCGTGCCCGCAGCCTCGCGATCGCCGTCAGCGCCGCGATGTGCAGGCCGGGGCGCGAGCGCAGGAAGTCCCCGGCGCGGTCCATGAAGTCGTCGACGTCCTCGGTGAGCCGCCAGTCGTCCGATCGCATGCCGCATGGTCCCCGGCGGACCCGGCCGCCGGGAAGAGCGCCTGCCCCCGCCGCTCCGGACGCGCCGGTTACTTGCTGACGGCGAACCGCATCAGCGCGTGCTCGTCGCCCTGCTTGACCTTCCCCGTCTCGTTGACGACCTCCAGCTTCCAGGAGCCGTCCACCCGCACGGCCTTGGCCACGGCGCAGGCGTTGTCCTGGCTGAGCAGGCTGGGCCAGATGTCGGCGACCTGCTGGGTGCTGCCGCCGGTCGCGTCGTAGACCTTGAAGCTGATGTTGCGGGCCTTCTGGAAGGCGCTGCCCTTCTTGTAGGCGGCGGCGACGAACACGACGGACGTGATGGGGGCGGGGAGCCGGGCGAACTCGACGGTCACCGTCTCGTCGTCGCCGTCCCCGTGCCCGGTCTGGTTGTCGCCGCTGTGCAGGATCGAGCCGTTGCCCATGGGGTCGAGGGAGTCGAGGCCGGCCAGGCGTACCGGGTCGCCGCCCTGCATGGCGACGGCGATCAGGTCGAGGTCGGTGCCGGACTTGCGGCGGAGCTTGCCGAGCACTCCGCCGCTGCTGCCGGCGGTCGGGTCCCAGGAGACGCCGATGGACAGGTGGGTCACCCCGTCCAGGTCCGCGGGGCCGTCTTCCTTCGTCAGCGTGATCATGTGGCGTTCTTCCTTGGGTGTGATGTCAGACGTTGACGCCGAAGTCGGCGGCGATGCCGGCCAGTCCGGAGGCGTAGCCCTGCCCGACGGCCCGGAACTTCCACTCGGTGCCGTGCCGGTAGAGCTCGCCGAAGACCATCGCGGTCTCGGTCGAGGCGTCCTCGGAGAGGTCGTAGCGGGCGATCTCCCGGCCGTCGGCCTGGTTGACGACGCGGATGAAGGCGTTGCGGACCTGGCCGAAGCTCTGGCCGCGGTTGCTCGCGTCGTGGATGGAGACCGGGAAGACGATCCGGTCCACCTCCGCGGGGACGGCGGTCAGGTTCACCTTGACGGCCTCGTCGTCGCCCTCGCCCTCGCCGGTGAGGTTGTCGCCGGTGTGCTCGACCGAACCGTCCGGGCTGGTGAGGTTGTTGTAGAAGACGAAGTGACCGTCCGTCGGGACCTTGCCGGAGGCGTCGAGGAGCAGCGCCGAGGCGTCCAGGTCGTAGTCGGTGCCGGTCGTGGTGCGCACGTCCCAGCCCAGGCCGACCAGTA
This sequence comes from Streptomyces sp. CB02414, assembly GCF_001905385.1. Classification (GTDB taxonomy): domain Bacteria; phylum Actinomycetota; class Actinomycetes; order Streptomycetales; family Streptomycetaceae; genus Streptomyces. The sequence goes on from NZ_LIPF01000003.1 coordinate 353,872, forward strand.
CGGCGGTCAGGCCGGGGGCCTCCTTGCTCAGCGAGACGTTGCCGCCCTTGGCCAGGGACACTCCCATTGCGTACTCCTTCTCGATGTCTGTGACGCGACGTGACAGAGGGCTCGGCGGACGGTCCGGTCAGCGCCGGGAGTTGCCGAACAGCAGGCGGTAGCCGATCAGCAGCACGAGGGCGCCGACGACGGCGGACCCCCACGTGGCGGCGTCGAAGAACTCCCGCTGCACCGGTCGGTCGAGGAACTCGGCCGACAGCCAGCCGCCGAGGAAGGCACCGGCGATGCCGGTCACCGTCGTGCCGACGCAACCGCCGGGATCCCGGCCGGGCAGGATCGCCTTGGCGATCGCTCCGGCGAGCAGTCCCAGCACCAGCCAGGCGATGACACCCATACTTCCGCGCTCCTTCCCACTGCTGTCCGGACAGCTTAGCTTCTACAAGTATGTAGAAGGGGGTGGGTGGTGGCGGTGCCGGGCCGCCGGCACGGGGAGACTGCGGCTTATGAACACTCCAGCGTCACCAGCACCCCACCGCGGACCGCGGCGCTCCACCGGTTCCACCGTCCGCATCGGCGCCCTCGTTCCGCTGACCCGGCCCGGCTGGACCGAGGCGGGCCGGCACCTGCTGGCCGGACTCGAACTGGCCGTCGCCGAGGCCAACGGCGCCGGCGGGATCGACGGGCGGCCACTGGAGCTGGTGGTCCGGGACACCGCCGCCGATCCGCGGCGGGCGACCGCGGCCGTGGACGAGCTGGCCGGCCTCGGCGTGGCCGCCCTGGCCGGGGAGTACCACAGCGTCGTCGCCCGCGCCGCCGCCACCAGGGCCGAGGCCATAGGCCTGCCGTTCCTCTGCTCGTCGGCCGTGCTCGACGCCCTCACCGACCGGCCCGCCGAATCGGTCGCGCGGCTCCCGGCGCCGCAGTCGCACGGCTGGCGGGCCTACGCGGACTTCCTGCTCGGCGCGGGCCACACCCGTATCGCCGTGGCGGCCGAACCCAGCGTGTACTGGGAGTCGGGGACCCGCATCCTCCGCGAGCACCTCGCGCCGCACGGCACCACCGTGACCGGGCTCGACGCCCGCGCGCTCACGCCCGCCGAGGTGTGCGGCGAACTCGCCGCCGACGGCGCCACCGCCCTGCTCCTGCTGACCGGCTTCCCGGACCCGGCCGTGCCGCTCGTCAGGGCCGTCCGCCGCGACCGGCGCCTCGCCGGGCTCCTGATCGGTGCCCCGGCCGGGCAGCCGGAGTTCACCGAGTGGGCGGAGCTGCTGGGCGACGACGGCGCCGGTGTCCCCTTCCTGCGGTACCTGCCCGAGCGGTTCGGGCCACTCGGAGCGCGCGTCGGGGCGGCCCTGCGGGAGCGGCTGGCCGAGGCGCCCTCGTTCGTCGCCTTCGAGGGCTACGACACCGTCACGGTCCTCGCCGCCATGCTGCGCGCCCACGGCCCCGACCGGGCGCGCCTCGCCGCGTCCTGGCCGCACACCGCGGTCGACGGCACCCGCGGCCGGATCCGGTTCACCCGCACGCCCGGTACCGGTGTGTGGCAGTGGACCCGGCCCCCGGTCCAGGTCGTCGACCGGGACCCGGCGGTACCCGGCCGCTTCCGGGTGCTGCACGTGGCCGGCTGACGGTCACCCGCTCGCGAGGCTTCCGGGTCGGGCATGCCCATGGGGCCCGGCCCCGGACCGGTCGCCAGGATGTCGTCGCTCAGCGCTCTGAGCTTGCCCTCTTCGAAACCGGGGCGAACTCTTCGACGCCGTGCCCGACGACGTCCTCGGCGGGCAGGCCCCGCTCACCACGCCTCCGAGTCGTCCGCCGTCCCCCGCGCGGGCCGGGACGGACGGCGCTCGCCCCCTCCCGCCCCGCCGCGCGCCGACCGTGCCCGCGCCGCGAGCAGCGGGAGGACCAGCACGGAGATCATCGCGGCGCCGACCAGGGCCGCCGCCCGGTCCGTGCCCAGCAGTTCCTGGTCCACGCCGATGGTCGTGATCGCCACGACCAGGGGCAGGCACGTCGAGGCGAACAGGGCCAGCGCCGTCCGGTCGGCGCCGCGCAGGTCCTTCGGGGCGAGGACGTACACGGGCCCGCCGCGCACCAGGACGAACAGCATCAGGAAGGCCGGCACCAGCAGCAGGGCGACCGGGTCGTGCAGCAGGGCGTCGAGGTCGAACTCGATCCCGGTGACCACGTAGAACAGCGGCACCAGGAACCCGAATCCCATCGCCTCCACCTTGCCGAGGACCTCGTCGCCGGCCTCCGGCACGGTCCGCCGCAGCACGAGCCGGGTCAGCACCCCGGCGGCGAAGGCGCCCAGCAGCACGTCCAGGCCGAACACCTCGGCGAGTCCCAGCATGCAGGCCAGCAGCAGCATGACGAACCGGACCGCGAACTGCCCGCTGCTGTGCAGGGTCCGCTCGGTCAGCTCGCCGAACCACCGGGGTCGCGGGCGCAGCGCCCAGAACACGGCACCGGCGGTGACCACCCCGAACGCGACGAGCAGGGCCGCCGACTCGGCCGGCCGGCGCCCGCTGAGCAGCAGCGCCATCGCCACGACGGGACCGAACTCACCGACCGCGCCGAACGCCGACACCACCGTCCCGAAGCGTCCCCGCAGCTCCCCGCGGTCCCGCAGCATCGGCAGTACGGTCCCCAGCGCCGTACTGGTCAGGGCGGTACCGACGACGAACGCCTCGAACACCTCGCCGCCGCTGAACAGGAAGCCCGCCCCGATACCGAGCAGGAGCGAGACCGGCCACGCCCACAGCGCCCGGCGCAGGGTGTCGCCCCGGACCGCGGCGAACTCGATCTCGTAGCCGGCCAGGAAGATCAGCATCGACAGCCCGAGGTCGGCGAGCGTGTCGACGACCTCGCCGGGACGCGCCCAGCCCAGCACCTGCGGGCCGATGAGGATGCCGAGGGCGATCTCGAAGATGACCAGCGGGACCCGGACCCGGCGACCCGTGAGGTGCACGAGCAGGGGAGCCAGTACGGCGGCCGCCATGATCAGGATCAGGGTGCCGGGGTGGGTCATCGGCGTCCTTCTGGCAGGCGGCGAGCGCGGGCCGTGGTCGCACCCGGCCGCTGCCACTCTCACCCGCCGGCCCGCGCCGGACCACCCGGGGTACGCCGGCGGAGCGAAGACCCTGTCTGCCCGGCGTTCCGGAAGGTACTTTGGTGGGGAAGGCCCCATAAGGAGGGCGATTCGATGCCGTGGTTCGTATGGCTGCTCGCCGCCGCGGCGCTGGGTGCCGCGGAGTTCTTCACCCTGACGCTGGTCCTCGGTCTGCTGGCCGGTGCCGCGCTGGTCGCCGCCGTGGTCGCCGGGGTGGGCGTCGGTCTGCTCGGGCAACTGGTGGCGCTCGCCGTGGCGGCGGTGGCGGGCCTCGTCCTGGTCCGTCCCGTCGCGCTGCGGCAGATGGCGCAGCAACCCCTCACCCGCGAGGGCAGCGACGCGCTGATAGGCAAGCGGGCCGAGGTCGTGCGGGAGGTCACCGCGACCCACGGCCTGATCAAGCTCTCCGGCGAGGAATGGTCCGCCCGCGCCCTCGACGAGAGCCTGGTGATCCCGGTGGGCGCGCTGGTGGACGTGATGGAGATCGAAGGCGCCACGGCCGTGGTCTACCCCCGCGAACTGCTGCCGTGAGGCCATGACCGTGAACGGCTGAACGCTGAACACACCGCAAGCAATGGAGGCACTGTGGACCCAGTTGTCATCCCCATTCTCGTGGCGGCCCTCGTCGTCGTCTTCCTCGTGGCCTCCACCGTGCGGATCGTCCCGCAGGCGCGCCGCTACAACGTCGAGCGGTTCGGCCGCTACCGGCGGACGCTGCAGCCCGGCCTGAACCTGGTCGTGCCGGTGGCGGACCGCATCAACACCAAGCTCGACGTGCGCGAGCAGGTCTATTCGTCCGACCCGCGGCCGGTGATCACCGAGGACAACCTCGTGGTGAACATCGACACGGTGCTCTACTACCAGATCACCGACCCGCGCGCGGCGGCCTACGAGGTCGCCGACTACCTCCAGGCGATCGACCAGCTCACCGTGACGACGCTGCGCAACGTCATCGGCAGCATGGACCTGGAGGAGACCCTGACCTCCCGTGAGGAGATCAACTCCCGGCTGCGCGCCGTCCTCGACGACGCCACCGGCAAGTGGGGGATCCGCGTCAACCGCGTCGAGATCAAGGCCATCGACCCGCCGCACACCATCAAGGAGGCGATGGAGAAGCAGATGCGGGCCGAACGCGACAAGCGCGCGGCCATCCTGCACGCCGAGGGCGAGCGACAGGCCAAGATCCTCACCGCCGAGGGCACGAGGCAGAAGGACATCCTGGAGGCACAGGGCACGCAGCAGGCCATGATCCTGCGGGCGGACGGCGAGGCCAAGGCGGTGGAGCTGGTCTTCCAGGCCGTCCACCGCAACAACGCCGACCCGAAGGTGCTGGCCTACAAGTACCTGGAGACGCTCCCGCACCTGGCGAGCAGCGACAACAACACGTTCTGGGTGATCCCGGGCGAGCTGACCGAGGCGGTGCGGACCGTCACCCACGCCTTCGGCGACCAGTCGGCGGCGGGCGGCCCCGCGAAGCCGGTGCCGGCGGAGGAGGAGGCCACCGCCGACGCCACCGACTCGGCCGGCGTCACCAACACCGCCGGCGCGGCGGCCGGAACGGGAACCCCCGAGCTCGGCCCGGCGGGCCGGTCGGTCTCCCTCGACGCCGCCACGGCCGCCGACGAGGCCGGCAAGCAGGCCGCCGCCGCGGTCGACGACGCCAGGGCGGAAGCGGAGGCGGCGCAGTCCCCGCAGATGCCCCACCGGGGACGGACGTCCGGCGACCGATCGACGTAGCGGCGACGTAGTGGCGTCAGGCGGCGTCGGCCGCCGACGCCAGTACCCGGGCCAGCTCGACGGGCCGGGAGACCATCGGCCAGTGGCCCGAGTCGATGTCGGCGAAGCCGACGTGCTCGGCGCGGGCCAGTTCCGGGACGTCGCCGGCGTCGATCCACGCCTTCGCCTGGGCAGGTGTGAACTCCGGGCACACGAGCACGACCGGGACACCGAACCTGCGCTCGTCCGTCAGCCGCACCACCCCTCTGGCCACCCCGGCGGGCACGGGAACCGCGGCCGCCGCCAACCGCTGCCGGGCCGCGTCGTCCAGGTCCGCGGCGTCCGCACCCTGGAAGGGGTCCCAGCCGGGGAAGGGCATGACGCCGTCGCGGACCTCGAAGAAGTCGGCGTAGGGCTGACCGTCCACGGCCGGGACACCGCCGATCAGGGCGACCCCGGCCACCTTCCCGGGCCGCCGGTCGGCGGCCAGCCAGGCCAGCGTGCAGGCGGCCGAGTGCCCCACCACCATGGGCCTGCCGGGCGCCGCGTCCACCGCGTCGAGCACCGCCGCCAGCTGGTCGTCCAGCGTGGCGGACGCGTCACCCACCCCCTGTCCCGGAAGGGTGAGCGGCACCGGGCGGTGGCCGAGCGCCTCCAGCGCGGGCACGACGCGGTCCCAGGCGGAGCCGTCCAGCCACAGGCCACCGATGAGCAGAATGTCCATGATCAGTACTCCGTCTTCCTTCGTCGTCCATGGCGTCTCGGAGCCACCGTAGGAAGAGATCCGGACGATCCGCTGCCGGTATTAATCTGGCTCCCGTGACGAACGAACTCAGCCCCACCGCACGGGCGTTGCGCACCCTGGACATCCTCCGGGCCCGCCCCGTCACGACGGCGGCGGAACTCGCCGAGCGGCTGGACGTCACGGAGCGCGCCGCCCGCCGGTACGTCGGGATCCTGCGGGAGGCCGGCATCCCCGTGGAGTCGGCCCGGGGACCGCACGGCGGCTACCGCCTCGGCCGCGGAACGCGGCTGCCCCCCGTGCACTTCACGCAGCCCGAGGCCCTCGGCCTGGTGATGGCCGTGCTCGGCGCCCAGCCGGCCGCGGACGACGCCGGCGACCTCGTCGGCGCCGCGCTGGGCAAGGTCGTCAAGGCGCTGCCGGAAACCGTCGGCCGGCAGGCGGCGAAGCTGCGCGAGTACGCGTCCGCCGCGCCGGACCCGTATGCGACCCGTCCGGACCCGGCCGTGGCCGGCGACATCGTCGACGCCGTAGCGGCCCGGCGCCGCGTGTCGGTCACCTACCGCAGCGAGGCCGGAAGCGAGTGGGAGGCGGAGCTGGATCCCTGGGCCCTCGTCGCCCGCCACGGGCACTGGTACGTGCTGTGCCACTCCCACCGCGCGAACGCGATCCGCACCTACCGGGCCGACCGGGTCCTCACGGTCCGGCCGACCGGGCACGCCTTCGAGCCGCCGGAGGGCCTCGACCCGGTGGCGGTGCTGGAGCGGAACCTGGGCCTCGGCTGGGCGTACCCCACCCACGTGGTGTTCGACGCCCCGCCGGACGAAGTGGCCCCGTGGATCCGCCCGCCCATGGGCCGGCTCGAACCGCTGGGGGAGGGGTGCGTGCTGACCGGCAGCACCCGCAACCCGGCCATGTACGCGCAGGAATGGCTGGCGAGGATGCCGTTCGCCTTCCGCGTCCGGGGCGGGGAGGAACTGCGGGCCGCGGTCGCGGCACTCGGCGCACGCCTCACGGCCGCCGCGGCGGACGATTAAGGAATTCTGGTTAAGATCGACCGGCTCCCGTCGCTGAGCCCTGTCCCCGTGGCCGGATTCCCGGGCGACGCTCGCGATTTCACCGGGAGCGCACTTCAATCACCCGGAGGTCCTCGATGGCTGCCAACAACGTGCATTACGACGAGAAACTCGCCGGCGTCTACGACCAGATGTACCCGATAGAATTCGACACCTCCCTCGCGGTCGATTTCATCGCCGCCCTGGCCCCGGCGGGCGGCCGGGTCCTCGAACTCGGCGTGGGCAACGGACGGATCGCCCTGCCACTGGCCGCACGCGGCTTCCAGGTCCACGGAATCGACGCCTCCGAAGCCATGCTGGCGGTCCTGCGCGAGCGCGACGTGAGGAACGAGGTGGTCACGGAGGCAGGTGACTTCACCGAGACGGGGACAGGCCGCACCTTCGACGTCGTGACGGTCGTGCTGAACACCTTCTTCGTCGCGGTGACCAAGGAGCAGCAGCTCGGCTGCCTGCGGCTGGTGCGCGAACAGCTCGTTGCGAACGGAAAGTTCATCCTTGAAGCATTCGATCCCGCGCCCTACCACGCGATGGAGAAGCAGGACTTCTCCATGCGCCACCTCGACGACGGCGCGGTCATGCTCGACACCCTCGCCGTCGACCGCGCGCACCAGCTCATGTACGGCACGCACACGATCGTCGACGGCGGCAAGCCCGAGACGAAGCACCATGTCCTGCGCTACGCCTTCCCGTTCGAGCTCGACCTCCTCGCCGAGCTGGCGGGACTTCGCCTGGTGGACCGTTGGGAGGACTGGGAGCGCAACCCCTACACGGCCCGGAGCCCGCGGCACGTCTCCGTGTACGAGCGGGCCGACGCCCCCGCGTGAGAGCGGCGGCCGGCGGAGCCCGGGCGGAGTCCCCGGCGGTACGAGTGGCGGGGTTCACTCGGCCGTTCCCGTATTGGGCCGTTTTCGCAGGTGGACGTCTGGTGAAGAACTGACTTAGGGTCACCGCAAAGTATGCAAACGGGGAGGTTGTTCAGTAGTGGGGATCCTGCTGACTGAGACCGCAGCCGCGCCGGCCGGGCCTGACCAGCTCGTCGCCGACGCCGGCAGTGAGACCGCGATGTGCGGGTGCGAGGGGCCGCCCACCCTCAGTTTCGACACCTCGGGTGTGTCGAGGCTGACCGGCAGGGAGCGTGAGGTGCTGTTGCTGGTGGCCGCCGCGTTGCCCAACGGCACGATCGCCCGCCGGCTCGGCATCGCCGAACGCACGGTGAAGGCACACGTTTCGAGCATCGTCGAGAAGCTCCGAGTCGCGTCCCGGCTGGAGGCCGCGCTTCTGGTGCATCTGCACCACGAGCTGATCTGCCCGGAATAACGCCGGCCCGACTGCCCTTTGGGTCACCTCCCCAAAGGGCAATGGCCGGAACACCCAACCGAGTTCCACAATGAGATGTCCTCGGCGGCACGGCGAATGAAGGGGCCACGAACTCCTGGTTCGCCGCTCGCCGATCGCTGCCGTTTTCTCGGCGGCGACTTCCATGTGAACACTCTAGGAGAGTGCGGAATGCAGAACGACATCGAAATCATGGAGCTCGTCGGTGGTTTCGAGGCCTACACCGAGGCGGCGGAGCTGAACATGGAGGCGTCGGTGGAGGCCCCGGCCGCCACCCCGACCGCCACCATCGTCTACACGAAGTTCTCCGTCGCGAGCGTCACGCTCACCGCGAAGAAGGGCTGCTGACCTCAGCGGTCGCAGCATGACGGTCCTGGACGCGGCCAGTGCGTCCAGGACCGTCTGCGCGGGTCCTCGGAGATCCGGGGACCTCTCGTGCCGGACCCTCCTCCCATTGTGCGCCAGGCAGCCGTCCGAGTGACCCTCGGGCCGCCCCGCACCGGTCTCACCCACGAACCACCGGAGCCTCAGCGATGAGCCGTCACGTTTCCGTCCTCCTGCCGTTCGTTCCCGTCCGGGCGGAGCAGGCGGCGCCCTTCGGCGCGTTCGTCCAGTGGCGCGGCGCACACGCCCTCTGGCAGGGGCAGGGATCGTCCGTCGAGCAGCACCAGATCTTCACCCAGCTCAGCGGCATGGGCATGCGGATGCCCTTCGGCATCGGCGTCTCGCTGATGCCGCTCCGCCATCCGCTGCTCGCCGCGCTGGAGGCCCGTACCGTCGCCGCCTCCTCCGGCCACCCGGTCGTCGCGGGCTTCGGCCCCGGCGCCCGTTCCTTCCAGGCCGCGGCCCTGGGCGAGCCCTACGCCAGCCCGCTCACCGCCTCCCGCGAATACCTCACCCTGGTCCGCGCCCTGCTCCGGGGCGGCGAAGTCGACCAGCGGGGCACCTACTTCTCGTACGCCGGTACCCTGCCGCAGCTGCCCGCGCCGGACGTGGAGATCGGTCTCGGCGTGCTGCGGCCGGGCATGGCCCGGCTCGCCGGTGAGACCGCCGACGTGGCCGTCACCTGGCTGACACCGCCCGGATACGTCCGGGACGTGCTGATGCCCGCGCTGCGCGAGGGCGCCGAGGCCGCGGGCCGTCCCGTGCCCCGCGTCGTCACCTTCGTGCCCACCGCCGCGGCGGCCGACGGCCGTGACCTGGTGTCCGCCCTCGCCCAGGGGAGTTCCGGTCACTTCCAGGGACCGCACTACCGGGACATGCTCCAGCGCGCGGGCGTGCGGGTGCGCGACGCCGACCACGACGGCATCGCCCGGGGCCTGCTGCGCACCGGCGGCATGCTCGCCGGGGACGCCGACGAGATCGGCGCCGGCGTGGCCGCCTACCACGAGGCAGGCGTCGACGAGGTCGTCCTCAACTGCGCCGGTGTCGCCCTGCGGTGGGGGCCCCGGGCGGTCCTGACCGACCTGGACCTGCTGTTCCGCGGCAACGCCTGGTGACGGAGCCGGTCATGCGCGAAGACACCGCCCGCGAAGCGGCTCCGGAGGCGCCGGTACCGGCCGCGCCCCTGCTCGACGTACGCCGCCTGCTGCTCATCGGCACCGGGTCGGCCTCCGCCGTCGACCTGCCGAGCTGGCTGGGCTGGCTGCGCGCCACCCACCCCGCCCTGGAGACACAGGTCGTCCTCACCCGCAGCGCCGAGCGGTTCGTCACCCTCCAGGCCGCCACCGCGGCCGCCGGGCGGGTGGCCCTCCGGGACAGCTGGCCCGACGACCCGACGGTGTCCGTGCGCCACGTCGAACTGGCCGAATGGGCCGAGGCCGTGGTCGTCTACCCGGCCACCCTCGCCTTCACCGCCCGCTTCGCCCAGGGCCACGCCGACAGCCCCGGACTGCTCGCCGCGCAGTGCACCGGCGCTCCCGTCGGCCTGGCCGCCGCGCTGCCGCCCGGCGGGGCCGACAGCCACGCCTACCGCATGCACACCGAGGCGTTGCGGGCCCGGCCCAACGTGGTCGTCCTGCCGCCCGTGCCCGGGCTGAGTCAGACCACCGGCCGCATGGACAGCTGGGCCCCCGGGCTGCTGCCCGACCTGCTGACCCGGCTGGAACGACGCCGTACGGCACTGGCCGCACGGGACCACGGGAGCGGGCGATGAACCACCCCGCCACCGGCCGTCCTGCCACCGGTCCCGCCGCCTCCGGCCCGCCGGACGCCCCGCCCGCTCCCGTGACCTCGTTCGGCACCGGACTGCTGACCACCGAGGTGCGTCGCGTCCCGGGCGGTCAGGAGTACGAGTGGCTGCGTGCCCCCGGCCCGGCGGCCCCCGCCCCCTTCGTGCCGGTCCCCGGCACGCTGCGCCGGGTGTGCGAGGCAATCGGTGAGCACCACGGGGTCCGGTTCGCCGTGGGCGAGGAGACCCAGGGCCCGGCCGGAGCGGGCCGCCGCTACCGGGCCGGTCACGACCGGTCCGTCATCCATTACCTGCTCATCGGCGGACCCGCCGAGGTACCCGGCGGCGCGGCCGCACTCGAGCGCGCCCTGCGCGGCACCGGGGCCCTGCTCGCCGCCCTGCACCGGACCCCCATGCCCGCACCCACACCCACACCCGCCCCGGCCCTCGGGCCGGGTCCCGCCCGCGGGCTGCGGCGACTGTGGAGCTGGCTGGCCGGGGGCAGCCACGCCGCGGAGGCCTTCGCCGCCCACGACGGCGTCCTGGACACGCTGCGCCGCTGGTGCGCGCAGGCCCTGGCCACCGACGCCGGTCGCGCCGGGGGCCGGCCGGCCCGGCCCGTGCTCAGCCACGGCGCGCCGGGCCTCGGCTCCCTGGTGCCCGACCCGCGCACCGGCACCGCCGTACTGCTCACCGGCGAGGACCTCTGCCTCGCCCCCTGGCCGTACGACCTAGGCTGGATCACCGGCGAACTCGCCGAACTGCGCTGGGCGCACGGCGGCGACCCCGCCGAGTGGCAGCGGCTCCTCGGCGCTCTGGCCGAGGGGTACGGGCGGGGCCTGGGTGCGACGGCGCGCCGCTGGGCGGCCCTGCGGATCGCCCTGCACGCCCACGACACGCTCGCCTACAGCGACGAGGGGCGCGACGCCGCCGCCGTGTACGTCCTGCTGGCGGCCCGCCTCGTCCGGGGCGGTGCGACGCGGTGATCCACAGGTTCACGCTGCCCAACGGCCTGCGGGCCGTGGTGGATCCGGCCGACGCGGGGCCGCTCGTCGGGGTCGCCGTGCACTACGGCGTCGGGTTCCGGTCCGAGCCGCCCGGCCGGGCCGGGTTCGCCCACCTCTTCGAGCACCTCATGTTCGACGGCAGCGAGCACTTCCCGGCGCGCGGCTACCTCGCCGAGGTGCTGGCGGCCGGCGGCGACGCGAGCGGCACGACCCACCAGGACTACACCGACTACTTCCACACCGTCCCCGGCCCGGCGCTGGAGCGGGCGCTGTTCGCCGAGGCGGACCGGATGCGCGCCCCGCGCTTCACCGCCACCGGCCTCGCCGAGCAACTGAGCGGCGTCGAGGGGGAGATCAGGCAGGCCCTGCACGAGGCACCCCTCGGCGGCTTCCCCTGGCCCCTGCTGCCCGCGTTGCTCTTCGACACCCACCCCAACGCCCACGACGGCTACGGCGACACCGGCGCGCTCGCCCGGGTGACGGTCGCCGACTGCGAGGAGTTCTTCAGGCTGCACTACGGCCCCGGCAACGCCGTCCTGACGGTCTCCGGCGCCGGTGACGTCGCGCGTGTCCAACGGCTGGTCACCCGGCACTTCGCGGACATCGCGCACCGCCCGGCGCCCACCCCGCCCGACCTCGCGGAACCGGACCTCACCGAGGACCGCGTGAGCGTACGGCGGTTCCCCGGGCTGCGTCCCGGCGCCGGAGCCGTGGCCGCCGGGTACCGGCTCACCGACCCGGCCGGCGGACTTGAGGGCTACCTCGCCCACATGGTGCTCGCCGGACTGCTGCGCGGACAGCGGCGTTCCGGGACCGCCGGCCGGATCGCCTCCGCCGAGTGCGGCTTCTTCGGCCCGCTCGACGCCCTGACCCCCGACACCTTCACCGTCACCCTCCGCCACCCCGACGGCGCCGACCCGCAGGAGACGCTCAGCCATCTCGACCGCGCCCTCGAGGCGGCTGCCGACGGGCTGCCCGCGAGCCGGGTGGCCGGGACCGCGCGGCGGCTGGCGGCCGCGCTGCACCGCACCGGGCACGGTCCGACGGCCCGCGCCCGTGGCCTGGGCAGGCTGGAACTGCTCTTCGGCCGGGCGGAACTCCACGACGAACTGCCCGCACGGGTCGGGGAGGTCGGCGCGGCCCGGGTCGCGGCAGCCGCGCGCGGCCTGCTCACCACGCGACGCGCCACCCTCGTGGCCGAACCCGCCCCCACGCGCACCCGCCCGGCCCCACGGCCCGGCACTCCCTCCACCCGGCCCGCCGTGTCCGGTACGCCGCCGACCGCGAAGCCTGCGATGCCCGGGGAAGTGCCGGCCGCCGAGCCCGCCGCGCCCGGGGGCGTGCAGGCCGCCCGTCCCGTCGTGTCGGGGGTGGTGCCGGTCGCCGGGTCGGCGGTGTCCGCGGTCGTGCCGGTCGCCGAGCCCGCCGAACCCGGCGTCGTGATGGCCGCACGCCCCGCCGAAGCCGAGGTCGTGACGGCCGCACGCCCCGCCGAACCCGGCGTCGTGGCGGCGGCGCGTTCCGCCGAGGCCGGGGCCGTGGTGCCCGCGGTCGGGTCGCGGCGGCCGCTGGGGCTGCGCCGTCACCACGCGCTCGGGCGGCCGGGCACGGACCGTTGGCGCGTCGTGGCTGTGCGGGACGACCGTGTGCCCCTGTGCGAGGTGCGCGTGCGTCTGACGCCACCGCCCGGTCTCGGCGCGGCCCGGTTGCATGCCCACGCCCGCGTCCTCGGCGCGCGCTGGGACGCGCAGCCACTGCTGGCCGGCGGCGGGCACACCGTCCGCGTCCTGGGAGGCCGGGTCCACCTGGACGGCTGGTTCACCGCGGACGCGGCCCCGCGCTGGCCCACGCTCCTCGGCGAACTCGTCGGCGTTCCCCCGGGGGTGGACGAACTGACGGCCGCGGCCCCCGCCGCCGCGAGGGCGCTGCGCGCCGCCCACCGCTCGCACGAGGGCCTGCTGGACCACGTACTCCCGCACCTCCTGACCGGCCGCCCGGTCCCGCCCCTGGAGCCCGCGCTGCCCGCCGACGTCCTCACGGCGGAGGCGGGCCGCCCGGCACCCTGGACGGACGGGCTCGTCGTGCTGGTGGGGGACATCGCGACGGCGGCGGAGGGGACACTGAAGGCCGTCCTCGACGGGTCGCCCGTCGCGGACCCGCCCGCCGAGGACGGTCCCGTGCCGGCCGGCCCCGCCCGGTCCGGGCTCGTCCACCTCCGCGCCCCGGGGCCGCCCCAGCTGGTCTGGACGGTCCGGGAGCGGCCGTATCCCACCCCGCGCCCCGACCCCGCGGACCTCGCGGCCCGCTACCTGGCCGCGGTCGTCCTCGGCAGCGGTCATCCGTCCGCCCGGCTGACCCGGCTCACCACGCCCGAGGCGCCGCTCGGCTTTCCCGTCTTCGCCGGACGGGACACCGCGTACGGGGCACCGCGTCTCCTCGTCACCGCGTGGCCGCCCGCGACCGGGGCCGCCCGCGCGGCGCACGCCGTCCACGGCGAGATCACGCGGCTGGCCGACGTACCGCCCACGGACCGGGAGGTCGAGGCCGCCCGGCACTTCACCGACGGCCAGCTGCACGCGGTGTTCGAGACGCAGGCGCACCTCGCCGACCAGGTCGCCGCGTGGGAGCTCCTGGGCCTCGACACCGGCCGCACCGGCGCCTTCACCGACGCCGTACGGAACCTGACGGCCGCCGAGGTGGCCCGCGCCCGCCACGCGATCCTGCCCGACTCCGGTCTCGTCGGTGTGCTCACCGGCCGGACCGGCGAACCCGAGGTGACACCGTGACCACGCTGCTGCGCTTCCTTCCCGTGCCCCTGGCGGACGCTCCGGAGGTGGAGGCCCTGCTGGACCGTCTGGGGCTGGGCGCCTTCGACCCGGCCGGCCTCACCGCGCTGCCCGGCCGCAACGACACCTGGGCGGGCACCACCGCGTCCGGGACCGCCGTGTTCGTCAAGCGGCTCACCGGCCCCGCCGAGGACGTACGACGGCGCATGGACCGTGCCCTCGCCTTCGAGGCCGTCACGGCCGCCGGCCCCGAGGGTGTCCTGCGCGGCCCCCGGCTGCTCGGCAGCGACGAGGAGCACGGCCTGCTGGCCTTCGAGTACCTCGAAGACGCCCGCAGCGGTACGGAGCTGATGCTGGACGAGTCCTTCGGCCCCGGCCTGGCCCGCCGGGCCGGCGAGTCCCTGGGGCTGCTGCACGCCACCGTGCCCCAATGCGGGGACGGCGTCCGCGCACTCGACGCGTCCACCCCGCCGCTGCCCTCGCCCGCCCTCCTGGAGGCGCTGCCCCTGGCGATGTACGAGGAGGCCAGCAGCGCCGAACTCCAGACCTGGCAACTGCTGCAGAGCGACGACGAACTGGTCGCCGCCGTCACCGCCCTGCTGGCGGCCGAGCGCGCGGCGCCCAGCGTGCCGGCCCACTGCGACCTGCGGATGGACCAGTTCCTGGTGACGGCCGGCGACCGCCCCCGGGTGCTGGTCGCCGACTGGGAGGAGTTCCGCGCCTCCGACGCCGCCCGCGACATCGGCGGGTTCGTCGGAGAATGGCTGCACAGGTCCGTCCTGGACATCGTGACGGACCGCGACGGTACGGGCCGGGCGGAGACGGACCCGCTCTCCGGCGCGGAGGTCTTCGCGGACGCGGGCCTGAGCCGCGAGGCCGTCCTCGCCCGGGGACGCGAGAACCTGCTGCGCGTACGCCCCGTCATCGAGGCGTTCTGGTCCGGATACCGCCGGGCGCGCCCCCGCACCGACCGCACCGACCCCGGCCTGGCACAGCGCGCCGCCGGTTTCGCCGGCTGGCACCTCCTCGACCGTCTGCTGGCGGGCGCGGCCCGCGCCAACCGGCTGCGCGCCATCGAGCGCGCCGCCGCCGGCATCGGACGCACCGCGCTGATCGCACCGGCGCGCTTCACCACCACCCTCGGCCTCGGAGAGACCCCGTGACTGCACCCACCCACGTCCCCGCCGAGCCGCGCACCGAGCCGTACACCGCCCCGGGCCCCGCCCGGCCGCGTCCCGCGCCGCGGCTGCTCGACGCGCTCCTCGGCATCCGCGTCTCCGCCGACCTGCGGACCGCCTCCGCGGGCGGCCACACCACGCGGCCGGTACGGCCCGGCGAACTCCGTCCGGTGCTCGCCGCACTGCTCTACGACGTCGTGCACAGTGGCCGCCCGCACGGCGAGCGGACCCCGCTGAGCCTGCGCGAGGAGGCACTGGAGCGGGAGCTGCGGGCCGCGGTCCCGCACCGGACGGTCGACCGGCCCGCGACCGCCCTCGCACCGCGCCGGGACCCGGCGGAACTCGGCCTCGGCCCGGGCGTCCTGGTCGGCCTGAACGGCGTCCGCGTCATGGTCCCGCCCGAAACCCTCCGCGATCCCGGCCCCACCGTCGCCCTGGCGGCCGCGCGCCCCGCGCTCTCCCCGGGCTTCCTCTACGTGTGCGGCAGCCGCGAACCGGAGAACGACGAGGAACTGCTCCGGGTCTACGTCCACCTGACCGGCCCGCACCTGGCGGCGGGCGTATGGGCGGCCGTGCTGAGGCGCCTGGAGGACGACCGAGCCTCCTACCACGCCAAGGTGCTGTCCGCCCCGTCGTCCTACCCGCGCCGGGACGCCCTCGTCGTCTACCTCGGCCGCCGTTCCTGGGGGGCCTGCCACGCCGTGGCCGACACCGTGCGCGAGCTGCCCGGCGTCGCTCCCGGCACCTCCGCGTTCACCCACCGCCTCGCGCCCGGCACCGCCATCGCCTGGGAACCCGACGACACCCGGCCCGGCACGGCCGCCATGAGCTTCGGGCAGCACCGCGCGAACGCCCTCGCCGAGGCCGCCGTACGGGCCGCGCACGCGGGCATCGACCCGGTCGCGCCCGGAGCCCGTACGGCGCTGGCCACCGTGCTGGCCGAGGTCTGCCGCACGGCCGGCATCGACCCCTCGGCCCCGTTCAGGAACCTGCGGTCCCCGGCGGTCCCCAGCCCGTGACCGCCCGCACCCCCCACCCGCACGAAGGAGAGGCACCGTGACGACGTCAGCCGCCGTCGAGGTACACGGCCTACGGAAGGTGTTCGACGGCAAGGCCGCCGTCGACGGAGTCGAACTGACCGTGCCCGGCGGCAGTTTCTACGGCCTCGTGGGCCCCAACGGAGCAGGCAAGACCACCAGCCTCTCCATGATCACCGGCCTGCTGCGCCCGGACGCCGGCACCGTCACCGTCGCCGGCCACGACGTCTGGCGCGACCCCTACGAGGCCAAGGAACGCATCGGCATCCTCCCCGAGGGCCTGCGGCTCTTCGAACGCCTCGGCGGGCGCGAACTCCTCGCCTACACCGGCCGGTTGCGCGGCCTCACCGGCGCCGAGACGGACGAGCGGGCCGACCAGCTCCTCGACGTGCTGGGCCTGACCGAGGCGGCCGGCAAACTCGTGGTCGACTACTCCACCGGCATGCGCAAGAAGATCGGCCTCGCGGCCGCCCTGCTGCACAACCCGCCGGTGCTGTTCCTCGACGAGCCGTTCGAGAGCGTCGATCCCGTGTCCGCGCAGACCATCCGCGAAGTACTGCGCGCCTACACCGAGTCCGGCTCCACGGTCGTCTTCTCCAGCCACGTGATGGAACTGGTCCAGGCCCTGTGCAGCCATGTGGCGGTCATGGCGGAGGGCCGGATCGTCACCGCGGGCACCCTCGACGAGGTCCGCGGCGGACGCGGCCTGGGCGACGCCTTCATGGAACTCGTCGGCTCGCCCCCGACCCCGGGCGGCACCAAGGGAAAGGGGGCACTGCGGTGGTTGGGCTCTTCGTCCGTCTGAAACTGGCCCTGCTCAGGGGCAGTCTGCGCCGCAGCGGCGCCCGGGCCGCCGGCTTCGTCGTCGGGGCCCTGGCAGCTCTGGCCGCCGCCGGCCTCACCGCCGCCCGGCTCGCCCAGCGGCACGGCGAACCCGCCGCCGCCGACCTCGCCGTCCTGGCCTGCGCCGGCCTGCTGGTCGGCTGGGTCGTGCTGCCGCTCACCGCGGGCTCCGGCACCGGGGACGAGAGCGCGGACCCCACCCGGCTCGCCGTACTCCCGCTCCGCCCCCGGCCGCTCATCGTCGGTTCCACCGCCGCCGCCCTGGTCGGCCCCGGCCCGCTGGTCACCCTGGTGGTGCTCGCCGGCGCCACGGCCGCCGTGACCGGCACGGTCGCCGCCGTCGCGGTTGCCGTCCCGGCCGCCCTGCTCGCCCTGCTGCTCTGCGTGGTCACCTCCCGGGCCGTCACCGCCGCCTACGCGCGCGCCCTGACCAGCCGGCGGGGCAAGGACGCCGCTGCCATGGGCGGCCTGCTCGTCGCGGTCGTCTCCTTCACCGCGTACCTGCTGCTCTCCTCGGCGGGGGCGCCCGAGCCGAGCGTCCCGCCGGTCGTGTCCGACGTGCTCCGCCGGACACCGCCCGGCTGGGTCGCCGACGCACCGTACGCCGCCACCGAGGGCAGGTGGGGCGTCGCCCTCGCCGAACTCGGCGCGACCGCCTTGCTGATCCTGCTCCTGGCGGGGTGGTGGCACCACTCCCTGGTGCGGCTCATGACCACCAGCGACCGGTCCACCGCCCGGCCGGCCCGCTCCCGCTCCGCCGACGCGGGCGTCTGGGCCCGGCTGGGCTCCCGCAGCCGGACCCTCCTCATCACCCACCACCAGCTGCGCTCGTTCGCGCGGGCACCCCGCCACCGCATGCTGATGGTCACCTCGCTGGCGTACTCCTCGATCTTCCCGCTCGTCCTGGTGGCGGTGGCCGTCAAGACCCCGTACGCCGCCCTGGGCGGCGCCTGGGTGTTCGCGCTGAGCTCGCCGTCGATGCTGTTCACCATGGACGGCTCCGCCGTCTGGACGAACGTCGCCACCACCCGCAGCGTCGCCCACGCCCGCGCCGAGGTCACCGGCCGCTTCCTCGCCCAGATCGTCGTGGCCGTGCCCTGGCTCACCGCGATCACCGTGGTGATCGCACTGGCCACCGGGACGACCGGGCAGATCCCCGAAGTGCTGGGCCTGGTCTGTGCGCTGCTCGGCGTGACCTTCTCCATGGGCGCGGTCATCAGCGTCCGCTGGCCCTACGCCTTCGAGCACGATTCGATCCTCACCGGCGTGCCCGGACAGGGCGGCACCTACCACCTGATGAACTTCGCCGCCTCGATCGCCGGCCCCCTCGCCACCGCGCCCCTGGTGGCGGGCGCGGTCCTGCTGCACGGCACGGGCCACGCCTGGCTGCTGCTGCCCGCGGGGCTCGCCTACGGCCTGCTGGTGACCTCGGTCGTCCTGCGCCGCACGGGCGCCCGCCTGTTCCGCACCTACCCGGACGTCCTCAACGCCCTCCGCCTGGGCTGACGCGGGCCCACCGCGTCCGACGACGACGTCCACCGCACTCGACGACAAGGACCCCACCCGCCGTGACGACCGCCGCCCACGACTCGTCCTTCCGACGGCTCCTCGGCCACGCCCGCCCGCACCGGGGCACGCTGGCCGTCGGCGCGGCGCTCACCACCGCGGGTGCCCTGACCGAACTCGCCCAGCCACTGGTGGCCAAGTCGGTCGTGGACGCCCTCGCCGTCGGCGACAGCATGCTGCGGCCGGTCCTGCTGCTGGCCCTGCTGGTGCTCGGCGGGGCGATCGTCGGAGCCTTCGGCCGCTTCCTCATGGAACGCGCGGCGGAGGGCGTCGTACTCACCGCGCGCCGCGGCCTCGTCGCCCGGCTGCTGCGGCTGCGCGTGGACAGCCTGGACCGGCAGCAGCCGGGTGACCTCATCTCCCGGGTCACCGCCGACACCACCCTGCTGCGCTCGGCCGCCACCAGCCATCTGGTGGAGGTCGGGGTCGGCGCCGTCTCCCTGGCCGGCATGCTCGTCCTGATGGCACGGCTCGACCTGGTGCTCTTCCTGGTGGTCCTCGGCGTGGTCGTACTGATCGGCTGCTGCTCCCTGCTGGTGATGCCGAGGATCGGCCGGGCCGGCCGCCAGACCCAGGAGGCTCTCGGTGAACTCGGTGCCGGCCTCGAACGGGTCCTGGGCGCCTTCCGCACGGTCAAGGCCGCCGGCGCCGAGGACCACGAGGCGGCGGCGCTGAACGACGCCGCCGAACGGGCCTGGCGGCGCGGGGTGCTCGCGGCCCGCTGGGGCGCCGTCGCCGGTGTCGCCGGGGGCCTCGCGATCCAGCTGTCGTTCCTGTCGGTGCTCGGCGTGGGCGGCAGCCGCGTCGCCGACGGCACCCTGCCGGTCTCCTCACTGATCGCCTTCCTGCTCTACCTCTTCTACCTGGCGGCGCCGATCCACCAGCTGGTCTCCGGCATCACCGGCCTGCAGATCGGCATGGCCGCCGTACGCCGCATGGGCGAACTGGAGGACATGCCCCAGGAACCCACCGGTGCCGCGTCGCCCCGGGGCCGGGCCGGAACCGACGGCGGCACGCGAAGCGACGGTGCCGCCGTACGCTTCCGCGACGTCGCCTTCCGGTACGACGAGACGGGCCCCGCCGTCCTGGACGGCCTCTCCTTCGACGTGCCGTCCAACGGCCTGACGGCCGTGGTCGGCCCCTCGGGCGTCGGCAAGAGCACCCTGTTCGCCCTGCTGGAACGGTTCTACGAGGCGGACGCGGGCAGCATCGAGGTCGACGGCCGGGACGTCCGCGACTGGCCACTGCCCGAACTGCGGCGCACCATCGGGCTGGTGGAACAGGACGCCCCGGTGCTCGCCGGCACGCTCCGGGACAACCTGCTCCTCGCCGCGTCCGACGCCACCGAGGAGGAGATCGGGAACGCCGTCCGCCTGGCCCGCCTGACCGCCTTGGTGGACCGGCTGCCGAACGGCCTCGACACCCCCGTCGGGCACCGGGGCACCACCCTGTCCGGCGGACAGCGCCAGCGCGTCGCCATCGCCCGCGCGCTGCTGCGCCGTCCCCGCCTGCTCCTGCTCGACGAGGCGACCAGCCAGCTCGACGCCCTCAGCGAACTCGAACTCCGTGACGCCGTCGCCGACATCTCCCGTACGACCACGGTGCTGGTGGTGGCCCACCGGCTGTCCACCGTCGTCGGGGCGCGCCAGATCCTGGTCCTCGAACAGGGCAGGGTACGGGCGTCGGGCACTCACGAGGACCTGGCCCGCACCGACGACCTGTACCGGGCCCTGTCCTCGACCCAGATGCTCGGCCCCGACGCGCACCACCGTGCCCCCGCTGGTCGTTCCGTGTAGTCGAGGAGCCGGACCGGGGCGGGGCGCATCAGCCCGGGCCCGCGACGCGAAGTGTCGGAGCCCCGGCCGGCCCGGCGGGACCCGGTCCGGCGAGTCTCAGTCCGAGACGACGTCGACCACGACCGAGCCGTAGGCGTAGGCGTGCCGCGCGTCGCCGTAGTACTGGACGGTGTACTGGACCTGGCCCTTGGCCCTCGGCCGGTCGGTGTAGCTGAACGTGCCGTCCGCGGCGACGTTCGCGGAGCCGATGAGCGTGCCCTCACCCGCCATGGGGTCGTCGATCCGCCAGATGTCGACGGTGTTGCCGGCGCCGAAGCCCACGGGGGCCTCGAGCCTTCCGGTCAGGGTGAGGTCCTGGTTGCGCGGCGACGAGGCCGGTGCCTGCACCGTGACGGTGGTGGGGACCCGCGGGTGGTCCAGGACGTGCAGCGTGAGAGACGAGGTGCCGCTGGTCTCGGTGACCGCGAAGATCCGGCTGCCGTCCGGGGCCCAGGCCAGACCGCCGGGTACGAGGGTGGTGTCGGCGTAGTCGGAGGGCGCCGGGAAGTCCCAGGCCGCGTAGGACGCCGGGGCGTCCGGCGCGAACAGCTGCACGTCGGACCCGTGCGGCTGGTTGAGGCCCGCGGCCACGGTGCCGGCGGGGTCGACGGCCACCGAGTTGGGGGACCAGCTGGTGCCGAGGACGCCGTC
The DNA here is from genome assembly GCF_001905385.1 of Streptomyces sp. CB02414. Taxonomy (GTDB): domain Bacteria; phylum Actinomycetota; class Actinomycetes; order Streptomycetales; family Streptomycetaceae; genus Streptomyces. The sequence continues at coordinate 374,926 of NZ_LIPF01000003.1, forward strand.
GTCCGCCAGGTCGGCGGTGCGCAGCACCTGGTGGTAGGGGGCTCCGGCGCAGGCGATGACGACCTGCCGGGCGTCCGGGGTCAGGGCGAGGTCCTGCAGGCTCGAGCATCCGTCCGGTCCCGGATCGACGCGCCTCGCCCGGGCGTCGGCCCGGCCGGCGCCCACGTCGTACACCGCGACGGCGGCCGTGTTGCCGTCCGACTCGGCCGCCACGAGGGTGTCCGGTGCCTGCGGGGTGGTGGTCAGGTGGGGCGAGCTGCGGAACGTGTCGAGGCCCTGGTCCCGGGTGACGACCGGCTGCGCACCGCTCAGGTCCAGGGAGCCGAGGGCGCTGCTCCAGGTGTCGAGGCTGTAGCCGAACCAGATCCGGCCTCCGGCCAGCGCGAGGGAGGTCGGACCGGCGTAGGCGCCCGCGCCGGTGCCCGTGTCGTACCGGGCGGTCTCCTGCAGGGTGACGGTGTCGATCGCGGCGATGGCGCCGGCGTCGCGGAGCGCCACGTACAGCGTGCTGGAGTCGGCGGACAGCGCGAATCCCCAGGCTCCGTCGGCACCGCTGATCTGCTTCACGACCCGGCCCGCGTAGTCCGTCACCACGACGCTGTCACCGAACGGGTCACTGAGGAAGACCTGCTGGTGAGCGGCGTCGACGGCGATGTCCCGGTACGAGCCGATCGGCAGGGTGTTACTGGTGTCCGCGGCGGCCGGGGTCGTTCCGAGGCCGAGGAGGGAGAGGCTCAGGGCAGCGGAGAGCGCCGCGCCGCGTACGAACTGTCTTATGTGCACGTGATCGTTCGCTTCCTTCGTCAAGGACGTCGTCCGGCGGTGAGCTCCGCCGGACGCGCGACGGGCACAACGGTCAGGCGCTGTGCCCGGCACTGCCACCGTCGTGATCAACAGGCGGCACTTACCCAGCGCAGACGCCCACCCGGACGTCACCCGAAGGGCGCGATCAGCGCAGTCCGGCGAAGAGATCGTTCTCCGGCAGGGGAGCGCCGGTGGCGTCCTGGACCCGTACGAAGGTCTCCATGCCCATCAACTCGCCGAACCTCTCCTTCCCCATCCTGAGGAAGAAGATGTTCTCGCCCTGACTGGCGTGCGCGGCCAACGCGTCGAACTTCTGACCGCTGAACGCGGTGGTGTCCACCCACGTGGTGATCTCATCGTCGGGCAGGCCGATCTCGGCCATCGCGGCGGCCTCGGCGGGGTCCGGCTCCGGCATGTCCGGATGGAACTCGCGCATGATCTCGCCGAACCGCTGCATCCCCGAGCGGGGCATCGTGGTCCAGTACACCTTCGGAGTCAGTTCGGTCAGCTCCAGCGCCGCCATCGTGATGCGGTGGGCCTGGATGTGATCGGGGTGGCCGTAGAAGCCGTTCTCGTCGTAGGTGACGACCACATCGGGCCGGTAGTGCCGCATGAGTTCCGCGAGCCGGGCCGCGCCTTCCTCCACGGGGGTCTGCCAGAAGGACCCGGGTGCGTCGTTGCTCGGCCAGTCCATCATCCCGGAGTCGGCGTAGTCCAGCATCTCCAGGTCGCTGATCTTCAGGACGCCGCAGCTCGCTTCGAGTTCTTGACGCCGCATCGAGGCGACCGCCGCCGGGTCGTGCCCGGGCTCGCCCGGCTTGACACCCCCCGGTCCGTCACCGCAACCGCCGTCGGTACACGTCACGAGAACCGTGCGGATGCCTTCCGCCGCGTACCGGGCGAGGACACCTCCGGTTCCGGTGGCCTCGTCGTCGGGGTGGGCGTGTACCGCCATGAGCGTCAAGGGCCGGTCGGTCATGGAACAGTCCTCCTGCAGAGATACGTCTTGGTCCAAGTGGAGCGGCGGGCGACCGCGAGGCCGCGGTCCCCCGCACGCGCGACGCCGGCGCCTCGATCGATGCAACAGCGCGGCCCGGCCGGGCTGTTCCCGGCTCCGGACCCACCAGTGGTATCTCTGTCACCTCGACCTCGGTGAGCGAGGTGTCTCGGCTGGACAGCCGCGAGCTTCTACAGCAACGCAGAAATGACGAAGATGGGCAGGCGGCGTCCGTGTCTCCCGCCCAACCGCGCCACGGGCCGCACCGCTCAGCCCTCGTCTTCCTCGTCACCCTCGAAGAAGTCCCCCACCTCGTCCACGACTTCCGCGGCGACCATGCCGCCTACGACGCCGACTGCCAGTCCGGCCGCGCCTGCCGCGACGGCCGTGCCCATGCCGGGCCGGGAACGGTGATGTTCCTCGTGGTGGTGGTCCTCGTGCCCATGGTGTCCGCTGTGCCCGTGGTCGGCGTACGGGGCGCCGTGCCCGTACGCGGTCGGGTGGCCGTACGTCGTCCGGTGCTCGACGAGCCGCTGGATCCAGCCGTCCACGGAGGCGTTCCAGTCGCGGTCCTCGTGGTGGCCGACGGCGAAGCGCGTGAGTGCGTCGTGTCCCGGGGAGAAGAGGCCACCGCGCTTGTCCGCTTCCAGGACCACTTCCAGCCCGCCGGGGCCGGCCAGGAAGGTCAGCTCGATCTCGTTGACCTGGTGGGCGTACTGCGGGGCCGGGACGAGCTCGATCTCCTGGTAGAAGGGCAGCTGCTGTCCGGTGCCGCCGATGTGCCCGTACTCCAGGTCGGCGGACTTGAAGCCGAAGCCGAGCTGCCCGAGGGACTCCAGGATCGCTTCCTGGGTCGGCAGCGGGGTGACGGTGAGCTGGTCGAGGTCGCCCTTGTCCTTGGCACCGGCGACCGCCAGCTCGGTGCGCACCCCGAGCACGATGCCCAGAGGCTGTCCGTACAGCTCGGTGACCGGCGTCTCCCAGGGCAGCGTGACGCTGAAGGGCACGCTGTGCGGTTCCTCCGCGCCGAGCCGGAAGCCGCCGCCGACGGTGAACCGGCCGAAGACGACGACGCCCTCGCTCTCCCCCTCCGCGTGCTCGGCCTCGACGCGGGCCACCAGTTCGAGTGTGATGTGCTCGATGTCGAAGCCGGCCTGGCCGCCCTTGAGGTGCACCTGTCCGGCGAGCGTGCCGCCCGGCAGGACGGGACCCGGGTCGAGGACCGTGTCGACCGTAGGGGCGCCCACGCCGAGTGAGCCGAGAAGTCGCTTGAACACCATGGTGGCGTCCACTCCTTAAGCGTGCGTGTTTCCGTGAGGGTGGTGCGAGTGGTGCCGCCCGCCGACGCGGCCGGCACCACCTCGGTCGGCCGGTTACTTGGCCGCGTCGAGGGCGGCGAGTGCCTGCGCCCAGCGGACATACTTCAGATCGGCGAGGTCGGCGACGGTCTTGACCCCGAACGCCTCCTGGAGCAGCTCACCGTCCCGGTCGGAGACACCCTTCAGCGCGGCCACCGGGGCAGCCATGACCTCCGGCAGGCTTTTGTCCGACCACGCCTTGTCCAGCACCTTGTCCAGATCGATCGAAGCCATGTGCGTCATCTCCCAGCGTGCGTACGGTCCGGCCCTCGTGACGGCCTGCTTCTACAAACGTGTAGAAGCATAGAGTTGTCCCGGCGAGCTGGGAGCCCGCTCCGGGGGCCTTGACGGGAAAAGGCCGAAACACGCTCCCGAGCCGATCGGAAAAGGTCACGACAGTGGCTCCCGTTCGGCTGCTCGCTGGAGTGGGCCGTGCGGAGCGCCCGGTCAGAACCGTTCCGTGTCCGCGCACCAGGCAAGGAGTCACCACTTGTCCGCCAGATCGTCGACGGACCTCTCGGGGCACGGTCCCCGACCGCCTCGCCCAGCGTTTCCTGAGCGCGGAACGCCGTGGGGTGGTGTCGAATGAGTGCCGTGGAAGCCTGGCTGGGCGTGCTGGCGGTGTTCGTGCTGACCGCGGGCACAGGCTATTTCGTCGCACAGGAGTTCGCCTATGTCTCCGCCGATCGGCTCGCCCTCGCACGCGAGGCCGAGGCCGGGGACCGGAAAGCCGGCCGGGCCTTGAAGGTGCTGGAGCGGTTGTCCTTCATGCTCTCCGGCGCGCAGCTCGGTATCACGGTGACGGGTCTGGTCGTCGGTTTCATCGCCGAGCCGTCCGTCTCCGCGTTGCTCCGGCCGGTCCTGGCCGGACTCGGCATCCCCGACGGCGCGGTCACCGGCATCTCCGTCGTGCTCGCCTTCGTCCTGGCCACGGTCGTGCAGATGGTGCTGGGCGAGCTGGCGCCGAAGAACCTCGCCATCGCCGTCCCGGAGCGGCTGGCGAAGTCGCTGGCGGGCTCCACGCTGGCCTACCTGAAGGTCGTCGGCCCGGTGGTCCGGATCTTCGACGGCGCCGCGAACAAGCTGCTGCGCAAGGCCGGCATCGAGCCGGTCGAGGAACTGCACCACGGCGCCACCCTGGAGGAACTGGGTCACCTGATCGGTGAGTCCCACGAGCAGGGACAGCTGCCGCGCGGCACCGCCGAGCTGATCGACCACGCCCTGGAGTTCTCCGAGCGGACGCTGCGAGAGGTGATGGTGCCGCGCGTCGACGCGGTCTTCGTCCGCGAGGACGCCACCGCGGCCGAGGCCATCGACCTCATCGGCAAGCACGGTCACTCCAACTACCCGGTGCTCGGTGACCACCCGGACGACGTCTCGGCGGTGCTGGGCGTGCGGGAGCTGATGGGGTTGCCCGCCGGCCGGTTCGCCTCCGTCACGGCGGGTGCGGTGGCCCGGGAGCCGCTGCTGCTGCCGGACACCCTGCCGCTGCCGGATGCCGTGGAACGGATGCGGGAGCGGAACGACGAGTTCGCCGTCGTCCTCGACGAGCACGGTGGCGTGGCGGGCGTCGTCACCTACGAGGACGTCGCCGAGGAACTCGTGGGCGACATCGCCGACGAGTCGGACACGGTCACCGAGGTCGCGTCCGCGGACGGCGACGGGTGGCTGGTGGACGCCGGGCGCCGTCTGGACGAGGTGGCCGACGTCACCGGCATCGAGCTGCCGGCGGACGAGGACTACGACACCGTGGCCGGCCTGATCGTCGACCGGCTCGGCCGCTTCCCGGCCATCGGCGACCGCCTCACGGTCGTACTGCCCGGTGGCGGCGGTGTGGCGATCGACGTACGCGCCTTCGACCGGCACGTCCCGGAGCGCGTCCGGATCGAGCGGATGACCGAGACGGCGGAGGAGCAGGCATGAGTTTCCCGATGGCGCTCTTCGTCACCGTCCTCCTGCTCGTCGGCAGCGGGTTCTTCGTCGCGGCCGAGTTCGCGCTGGTCGCCGCGAAGCGGCACCGCATGGAGAAGGCCGTCGCCGACGGGCAGCGCGGCGCCAAGGCGGCACTGGCCGGCATGCGCGAGCTGTCGCTGATGCTGGCCGGCGCTCAACTCGGCATCACCGTGTGCACCCTGGGTCTCGGCTCGGTGTCCAAGCCCGCGATCTCCCACGAACTGGACCCTCTGCTGCACAAGCTGGGTCTGCCCGCCGCGCTCAGTTACGGCGTGGCCTTCGCCGTGGCGATGATCGTGGTCGTGTTCCTGCACATGGTGCTCGGCGAGATGGCACCCAAGTCCTGGGCCATCGCCCATCCCGAGCGCTCCGCGATGCTCCTCTCTCCGCCCTTCAGGGGCGTGGTGAAGGCCGTGCGCCCGTTGATCTGGGTCCTCAACAGGGTGAGCAACGGCCTGGTTCGGCTGTGCCGCGTCAAGCCGCGCGACGAGCTGGCCTCGGTCCACAACCGGGAGCAGCTCACCCATCTGGTGGAGGAGTCCGAGCGGCTCGGACTGATCAGCGAGACCGACTCCGACCTGCTGACCCGCTCGCTGACCGAACCGGAGACCCCGGTGCGCGACCTGCGGATCCCGGCTGCCGACATCACGGCGGTCGACGCCGACGCCGATGCGGAACAGATCCTGACGCTCGCCGCCCGCAGCGACCGCACCCGTCTCCTGGTACGCGAGGGAGACTCCGTCCTCGGCTCGGTGCACGTCCGCGACGTCCTGGTAGCCCGCGCCCGGAGCCGGGCCATCAGCGCCCGCGCCCTGGCACGCCCCGCGCCCGTGCTGACCGAGGACACCACGGTCGCCGACGCGATCGAGCTGCTGCGCCGCCGGCGGGCCTCACTCGCCGTTCTCCGCGACGGCGCCGACAGGCTCACCGGCATCGTGAGCCTGGACGACCTGCTGGCCCGCTACCTCCAGCCCCAGGCGCCGTAGACGCTCAGCCCTCCGCCGAGCGCCCCGGCCTTCCGGGGCGCTCCGACGACGGCCCGCCCGAGGAGTACTCGTCCGCACGGCAAGCGTCGAGTGCGCGTCGTGTGGAGAGTGCGCTCAGTGGTACGAGCCAGTCGGGTCGACCGCTCACCGCTACCGCGCACTCGGGAAAGGCGTCCATGCTCACATCGCTGACCGACGTCTGGCCGCTGAGCTGGAGCATCGGAGTCTTCCTCGTGGCCACGGCCGTCACCGTGGTGTGCGGTATCCGGCTTGCAGGCCTGGGCGACGCCCTCGCCGACCGCACCGGCTGGGGGGGGAAGCCCTGTTCGGCGCGGTGTTGTTCGGCCTTGTGACGTCTCTGTCGGGCATCGTGATGACGGCGGTCAGCGCCGCTGCGGACCAGCCTGACCTTGCGTACAGCAACGCTGTGGGCGGTATCGCGGCGCAGACGCTCGCACTCGTCGTCGCCGACGCCTTCCTGCGGAGAGTCAACCTCGAACACGCCGCCGCGTCGCTGCCCAACATGCTGTTCGGCTGCCTGCTGATCGGTTTGCTGGGCATCGCCCTGATGGCGGCGTTCAGCCCGTCCGTCACGTTTCTGGGTCTGCATCCGGCGTCCGTGGTGATGGTGGCCTTCTAGGTCGGCGGTCTGCGGCTCATCCGATCCCATAGCGAACCCATGTGGCGCGCGGTGCCTACCGGGGACACGCTTCCCGATGTCCCGAGTGAGGACACCGGTGGACTCGCCGGCCACAGGACCTCACGGCTGTGGACCGAGTTCGCGGGCGTGGCCGTCCTCGTCATGGTCGGAGGCTGGGCGGTGGCGCGAGCGGCGGAGGGCATCGTGGAGAACACGGGTTTGAGCGCCGGTCTCGTGGGGGCTGTGTTCATGGGCATCGTCAACGCCCTCCCGGAGACGGTCACGTCCATCGCCGCGGTCCGGCGCGGAGCCGTCACGCTGGCCATCGCCGCAATCGTCGGCGGAAACTGCCTGGACGCCCTCAACCTCGTCGTCGGCGACATCGCCTATCGCGAGGGGTCCCTGTGCCACGCCGCGGCACCGGATGAGCTGGTCCTCACGAGCGGAGCCCTGGTCATGACGGCGGTGCTGCTCGGCGGCCTCCTCATCCGCCAGAAACGCGGCTGGCTCAAGATCGGCTTCGACGGCGTGCTGCTCGTCGCCGTCTACGCGAGCACCGTCGCCGTGCTCGCCTTCTGAGAACCGGCCCCGGCCGGCCACTCCGGCTGTGCGACCGTCCCGGTCACTCTTTCCTCCCGGTGCCCGGTACGACGACGACAGGACAGCCGGCGTGGTGCAGGACCGCCTGGCTGACGGACCCCAGCAGCAGCCCCGCGAAGCCGCCGTGGCTCCGTGCCCCCACCACCAGAAGCTGGGCGCCCTCGCTCTCCGCGATCAGCGACTGACGGACGGGGCCCCGCACCGAGCGGCGGCTCACCTTCACTCCTGTCCGTGACCCGCTCAAGCCCGTCAGAGCGTCGGTGAGCACCTGTTCCGCCTCCGCTCGGAGCCGGGCCGCGTGTTCCTCCTCCGTCCGCAGCCCGAGCATCACCTCGGTACGGTCCCCCCGGGTCCCCCAGACGTGCAGGGCCAGAAGACCGGTGCCGCGTATCGCGGCCTCGGTGCAGGCGAGCACCACAGCTGCCCTGCTCTCCGGCGAACCGTCGGCACCCACCAGTACCGGGCCCACCGGGTCGGGTCTGCCCCGCACCACCATGACCGGGCAGTGCGCGTGCGCCGCCAAGTGCGCTGCCACTGAGCCCACCAGCACTCCGGCGAGGCGCCCGTGCCCCCTGTTGCCCACAACCAGCAGGGTCGCGCCGCGCGACTGCCCCTCGAGCACCGCCAGCGCCTCGCCGACGACCACCGCGTGGGTGACTTCCACATCCGGCGCCTGGGCTCTGGCCCGCCGCGCCGCTTCCGACACCATGTGCTCGACCGATTCACGCAACGCACCGCGTGCCGGGCCCAGCGGAGACGGACCGGCCGGCGGGTGCAGGGCGGGCCAGGTGAACCCGTGCACCACATGGAGTGCCGCAGACCGCAGGCGCGCCTCCCTCACGGCGACATCGACCGCCGCAAGACTCGATGACGAGCCATCCACACCGGCAACCACAAGCCCGCTCATCGGCACGCTCCCGTTCCCGCGGACCACACGGAGCCTCGACGCCGGCACCCCTCGGCGACGCAGCAGCCCCTCTCCGTATCGATGCCGCCCCCTCCAGCCTCTCTCCGGACCCGGGCCCTTGCCACAGACCGAACCGCCTGCGGCCGCGACGCGCCGCCGTCGGGTGACCGGGTCCACGCACTCGTGGCCGTCCGGCCACCGGCCGAACAAGCCCCCGCTCCCGCAACGCACTACGGCTCCGTTTCCGCGGCTCCGTCCCGGTACGCCGCGCTGATCACAGCGCGAGGACGGACCTGGCGCCGGCCCCGGCGCTAGGCTGGTTCTTGGCTGTGGTCACGCATCACAGCGCGGCGGTGGGGCTCGCCGCACCCGAACCGCGGCACCGGTGCCGCCAACAGTCCCTACTCGCAGTGGTGTGTGCCCGCGTACCAGGGCCCGGCGAGTAGGAGACGTACGTCATGGGCTCTCGGTGGCGGCAGCGGCGCTCACGGCAGTGTGGCTCGCGGTGACGGTGACGCGCCGCGTACTGGCACGGAGGGCTTGGTGATCCTGGACGACTGCGAGGTCATCCGGTACGTGGGCAGGGGGCACGACGCGTGAACCGGGCGCTGGTGAGCGTCGGCGGCACGGCCGGCGCGCAGCTGCGCTACCTCACCGACCGGGCCGTGCACCGACGGCACGACACCGTCGTTGACAACGAAGGTGCCCCAATGGGCTGTTGGGGTGTTGTGGGAACAGGCTCTGCGAGGGAACAAATAACCCCCGGGGCAACGACCCGGGGGTTCCGCATGGAGCGGGTGATGAGAATCGAACTCGCGCTCTCAGCATGGGAAGCGACGGCGCTTGCGCTGGCTCCACGGGCCTGACCAGCTTAGATACCTGGATCTATCTGGATCTCTGGATGGTCGCGCGGTCCCGATTGCACCGCTGCTGACCGTGTTTTCCGCCCCTACGGGCATGCGGAGGTCACGGAACTCCGGAAGGAGGAGGCCGGAGCCGCTGAGTGGATCATCTGTTGAGGGCGGTCCGGCCGCACAGCGCTCACACTCTATGCTATTTTCTATGGCATAATCGGGGTGTGTCTGATGACGACGTTGACTTCTTGCCAGGCGACGGCCCCACTAGCGGTATCTCCGTCACTCTGACCGCCGGAACTCTGCAGGCGATCCGTGAGCGGGTCGGTAAGCGGGGCGTCTCGGCGTACCTGGAGCGGGCGGCGCACCGGCAGATCGAGCGGGACAACCTGGACGAGCTGATCGCGGACTTCGACAAGGAGCACGGCCCGGCCGATCCCGAGGCCGTGGCGGCCAAGCGTGCCCGGCTGACCGGCGGCGATTCGCAGACTGGGGCGGCCGCGTGAGCGGTGCCCTGGTTCTGGACAGCGAGGGCCTGGCGAAGGCCGTACAGCGTGATCGGGAAATCCACGAGTGGCTGACGGCGGCTCGCGACGCGGACCTGCCAGTGGTCACGTCAGCTGCTGTGCTGGTCGAGGTGGTCCACCCGAAGATCAACGAAGCCGCGCTGAAGTGGACCCTGTCCCGCCTGGCCGTCGAGCCGGTGAACCAGGCCGTCGCGCACTCCGCTGCAGCCTTGCTACGGGCAGCGGGGCTGCACGGCCACAAGTACGCCATCGACGCCATGCTGTGCGCGACCGCCTTGCAGCATCCCGGCCGGGTGACGATTCTGACTTCGGACGTGGAAGACATCGGGCTGCTCACTGCCGGGCATCCGCGCCTGAGCGCCGAGAAGGTCTGAGCCGCGACGCCTTGTAGAAGCGGTGCTCGCCGTGCGGACTCGGCTCTGGCTCAGCGGTCTCCCCCCAACCTGCAGGCCGGCTGGGGGGCGTCTCCTCGACCTGCTCGGGTCGGGCTGCACGACAGTGTGGTCGGCGTCGGGCAGGGACGTATTACACCCGAGTAGCGGAGCCCTCACTGTTCCGAGCCCCCCGGAAGGGCACGGACTCGGGCTCCGGCACGCGCCAGACGATGCGGACTTGCTCGTCGAGAGGAAGCGAGGGGCCACCGATGTATATGCAGTGGATGAAGTAGAGAACGGCCAGTCTGAATGCCTCCGGTTGGATATCGGTCGACTTCGTCACCGTGGCCCGGCTCAGCTTGTTCACTTGGCGCACGACGCTTGAATCGGCTTCGAGTGGACCGAGCTCGCTGAGGATCTCCGGATCGAGTTCGGCTTCCTCGCGCATGGCCTGGATCGACCGTCTCAGCAGGTCGGGCTCCGATTCGACCCGCTCGACGATTCGGGCGATGACGTAGTCATGGAGAACATCCGCCTCGATGCTGCCGTGCTCCACCGGCTCTTCGCCCGTGCAACTCGGGCACCCCTCGCACTCAGTGGGCTCGTCAGCCTCCCGACTGGAGACGAAGCACGAGACCACCCACATGATCTCGGCACGGTTCAGCTCCAGTTCCTCGGCGGTCGACAGGTCGGGGTCGCCCCATTGACTGCCGGAATCACTGCCATCTCCGTCTCCACCTCCCGGCGGCGCCACCTCGGAGCGCAGCAGGGATTCCAGACTGACGAGGTACGATTCCCAGCCGTGCGCGCTCATCAGTAGCGTCGCCAGCGCGTCCCCCGGGCGCTTCCAGAAGATGAGGTCTTCGTCGAAACCGTTGACGAAGTGCAGGACGTGGTCCGTCGAATCGAACTCCACTCCGGACATCTCGCTCAGGTGGGTCAGGACCGCCTGACGACCCCGGTAGCGTCCGACGTAACGGCGGGCCTGGGCGACGAAGAACGGCACAGTGCCGTCGTTCAGCACAGCGTTTGGGCTGACGCCGATGAAACGCGGAGGGTTCAGCGGACCGGACCGGCGGAGCTGTTGCGTGGCGTTCGCCCAGTGCAGTCGTCTGGTATCCGGGTCGTGCACCACGCAGTAGACAGGAATGTTCCCGTCCGCCCAGGTGTCACCGTGCTGGTCGACAGGCACCGCATAGCCGTTGCCTCGGCGCCAGCTGCTCCCACCCTTGACCTGGACCTTGATCGTGTCGCTCGTGAGATGTCCGTCGTCGGCGAAGGTGACGTAAAAATCCTCTCCGAAGTCGTTCTGCCCGGATATCTCTTGAACGATGTGGTCGTGGTCTTCAAGCAGGGTGCGCAACGCGTTCACGGCAGCCTGCCCCACACGCCGCCCCTTCGAGACCTTCGGCATGCCGTGCCCCCTCCGGAAGGTTCCTCGCCGGCCCCGCGGATGAAAGGCCGGTGTCTGCCCGGATCAGCCTGCCCCATACCTATGACACCGGGGCCGGAACGAGGGAGGTCGCACGACGCCTGCTGAGCGGCCTGGCAAGGAGGAGTCCGGAAACGACTGAGGCCCAGGTCATGACCTGGGCCTTTTCATGGAGCGGGTGACGAGAATCGAACTCGCGCTCTCAGCTTGGGAAGCTGATGTTCTACCATTAAACTACACCCGCGAAAGACGCCGACCGATGTCGGTGCCTGGACGCTCCGTCACTCTACCTCATCGCTGGCCCCCGGTGTTCGTGCCGTGGGGCCTGCGGTCGTTCCGGTGCGGTGATGCGGCTGCGGGGGTGCGGAGTCGGGGCGTACCGTGGGGGCCCCGCGGAGGGTGTGCGTGGGGCCGGAGTGCCGCCTGGAGAGTCGTCTCTTTGATCCCGTACTGTGGCTTTTGTCGTCAGGGTAGTAGCAAGCCAGACGCGGCTCCTGGGGAAGGGACTTGAAGGACTTGATGGATCGCACCGTCCTCCGCTGTGCCGATGGGCACGTGTTCACCGCCGCCTCGTTCCCGATGCAGCAGGCCGAGCGGCTCGGCCCCGGCCGGCTCGTCCGATGTCCGCGCTGTGCGCGGCTGCGGAGTGCCGTGCCCGTGGGTTCGCAGAAGCGGTAGCAGCGGTACCGCGGTAGCAGCAGCAGTAACAGCAGTAACAGCCAGCAGTAGCGGTAGCACACACGCAGAGCGGGTTCGGCGCGCGGCGCGGCGGCGGTTGTCGCTGCTCCGCGCGCCTTGCGTATCCTCGGTGCGTGCTTCTCTCAGACAAGGACATCCGGGCCGAGATCGACGCCGGGCGGGTCCGCATCGAACCCTTCGACGACTCCATGGTGCAGCCGTCGAGCATCGACGTGCGCCTCGACCGCTACTTCCGGGTGTTCGAGAATCACCGGTACCCGCACATCGACCCCTCCGTCGAGCAGGTGGATCTGACCCGGCTCGTCGAGCCGGAGGGGGACGAGCCCTTCATCCTGCACCCCGGCGAGTTCGTGCTGGCCAGTACGTACGAGGTCGTCACGTTGCCCGACGACCTCGCCTCGCGGCTGGAGGGGAAGAGCTCGCTCGGGCGGCTCGGGCTCGTCACGCACTCCACCGCCGGGTTCATCGACCCGGGCTTCTCCGGACACGTGACGCTCGAACTCAGCAATCTCGCGACGCTGCCCATCAAGCTGTGGCCGGGGATGAAGATCGGACAGCTGTGCATGTTCCGGCTCGCCTCGCCCGCCGAGCACCCCTACGGGAGCGAGCGGTACGGGTCCCGTTACCAGGGACAGCGGGGGCCGACCGCCTCCCGGTCCTTCCTCAACTTCCATCGGACCCAGGTATGAGCAGGACGCGCGCATGAGTGATGTTCGGGAGAATCTGACCTACGAGCAGTTCGGGATCGCCGTGCGCGAGCTCGCGCAGGCCGTCGCCGACGACGGGTACGAGCCGGACATAGTGCTGTCCATCGCGCGGGGCGGCGTCTTCGTGGCGGGCGGGCTGGCGTACGCGCTGGACTGCAAGAACATCCACCTCGTGAACGTGGAGTTCTACACCGGCGTCGGCACCACGCTCGAGATGCCGGTCATGCTCGCGCCGGTGCCCAACGTCATCGACTTCTCCGAGAAGAAGGTCCTCATCACCGACGACGTCGCCGACACCGGCAAGACGCTCAAGCTGGTGCGGGACTTCTGCCTCGACACGGTCGCCGAGGTCCGCAGCGCCGTGATCTATGAGAAGTCCCACTCGCTCGTCCAGTGCGAGTACGTGTGGAAGCGGACCGATCAGTGGATCAACTTCCCGTGGTCCGTGCAGGAGCCCGTCGTGCGGCGGGCCGGGCAGGTTCTCGACGCCTGAGCGCGGAGAAGGACATGGTGCGGGTGAAGGGCCCCCGGCGCGACGCCGGGGGCCCTTCACACACGCCGTGCCGTCCCGTCAGAACGTACCGAGCTTCACGATCGACAGCAGCGCGATCAGCTGGATCGCGGAGGCGCCGAGCGCCTTCGGCCAGGGCAGGTCGTGGGAGCGGCTGACCATGAGGGTCAGCAGGGCGCCGGCCGCGATCCAGGTGGCCCAGCCGAGGATCTGGACGAAGGGCGCGTCACCGCCGGCGAACATCGCGACGACCAGACGCGGGGCGTCGGTGAGGGACATGATCAGCATGGAGAGGCCGACCGTCGGCTGCCACGCGCCGTCGCCGCCGAGCTGGCGGGCCAGGGTGTGGGTGACTACGCCCAGCACGAAGGCGCTCAGCACCATCGCGACGGCCGTCGTCAGCACGATCGGGATCGCGTTCGAGAGGGTGGCGTTGATGGCCTCCTCGCGGGCGGTGTCGAAGCCGAAGACGGCCAGCAGCCCGTAGAGGAACGTCACGATGAGCGCCGGCGCCCACATCGCGTAGTCCCGCATCTGGAGGTAGGTCTGGTTGGGGGCGAGGACGACGCCCTTCAGCAGTGCCTTCCAGTGCAGGCGCGGGCCGACGGGGCCGGGCGGCGGGGCGGAGCCGGCCCGGTAGGTCCCGCCCTGGTTGTACGGGTCGTCGCCGACCGTGAACGCCTGGGTGTGGCCCGGGTTGTTGGCCGCGTAGGGGTCGTGCGGGGCGTGGCCGCCGTGCGGGCCGCCGCCCTGGCCGTATCCGCCGTCGCCGAAGTACTCCGGCTCGCCGTGACCGCCGCCGTGACCGCCGCCGGGCCCGCCCCCGTGACCGCCGTGGTGCGGCTGTGGCCACGGTGAGCCGCCGGGGCCGGGGGCGCCGCCTCCGTACGGCTGCTGCGGGTACGGAGGCTGAGGCGTCGCGGGACCGCCGTACGACGGTCCCTGGGGCGCCTGCTGTCCGTACGGTGGGTTTTGCGGTCGCGCGTGCGGAGCGCCGTTGTCCCGGCCGCGTCCGATCCTGAATCCAGCCACGCCTTCGAACGTACCTGGTCCCGCAGAGTGACGTGCGGGGCCCGGCCGTTCGGGGGGTCCTTTGCGGCCGACCTGTGACATCCCCTACGGGAGGTCCCCGAGGGCCCTGAGGGCTCCCTCATACGGCGGCACCCCTGGGTCCGGGCGGGACCTGGGGGTGCCGGGTGTCGGTGGCGGACCGAGGGGCGCGGTTACTTCACCGGCTCCGGAGTCGGCTCGTTCTCCGTCTCCTCCTCGCCGGCCGGGTCGGCCGGGGTCTTCACCGACTCCAGCAGGAGCTGGGCGACGTCGACGACCTGGATGGATTCCTTGGCCTTGCCGTCGTTCTTCTTGCCGTTGACCGAGTCGGTGAGCATGACGAGGCAGAAGGGGCAGGCCGTCGAGACGATGTCGGGGTTGACCGACAGGGCCTCGTCCACGCGCTCGTTGTTGATGCGCTTGCCGATCCGCTCCTCCATCCACATCCGCGCGCCGCCGGCGCCGCAGCAGAAGCCGCGCTCCTTGTGGCGGTGCATCTCCTCGTTGCGGACGCCGGGGACGGAGGCGATGATCTCGCGCGGGGGCGTGTAGATCTTGTTGTGGCGGCCCAGGTAGCACGGGTCGTGGTAGGTGATGATGCCCTCGACCGGGGTGACCGGGGTGAGCTTGCCCTCGTCGACCAGGTGCTGGAGCAGCTGGGTGTGGTGGATGACCTCGTAGTCGCCGCCGAGCTGCGGGTACTCGTTGCCGAGGGTGTTGAGGCAGTGCGGGCAGGTGGCGACGATCTTCTTCGCCGACTTGGGCTTCGCGGACTCGGGCACGACCTTGCCGTCGTCGTCCATCTCCTCGCCGAAGGCGGCGTTGAGGGACATGACGTTCTCCATGCCGAGCTCCTGGAACAGGGGCTCGTTGCCGAGGCGGCGGGCGGAGTCGCCGGTGCACTTCTCGTCGCCGCCCATGATGGCGAACTTCACGCCCGCCATGTGGAGGAGCTCCGCGAAGGCCTTGGTGGTCTTCTTGGCGCGGTCCTCGAGCGCACCCGCGCAGCCGACCCAGTACAGGTACTCGACCTCGGTGAGGTCCTCGATGTCCTTGCCGACGACCGGGACCTCGAAGTCGACCTCCTTGAGCCATTCCAGGCGCTGCTTCTTCGCCAGGCCCCAGGGGTTGCCCTTCTTCTCCAGGTTCTTGAGCATCGTGCCCGCCTCGGACGGGAACGCCGACTCGATCATGACCTGGTAGCGGCGCATGTCGACGATGTGGTCGACGTGCTCGATGTCCACCGGGCACTGCTCGACGCAGGCGCCGCAGGTGGTGCAGGACCACAGGACGTCCGGGTCGATGACGCCGTTCTCTTCGAGGGTGCCGACCAGCGGGCGCTCGGCCTCCGCGAGGGCCGCCGCGGGGACGCCCGCCAGCTGCTCCTCGGACGCCTTCTCCTCGCCCTCCATCGTCTTGCCGCCGCCGGCCAGCAGGTAGGGGGCCTTGGCGTGCGCGTGGTCGCGCAGCGACATGATCAGGAGCTTGGGGGAGAGCGGCTTGCCGGTGTTCCACGCGGGGCACTGCGACTGGCAGCGGCCGCACTCGGTGCAGGTGGAGAAGTCCAGCAGGCCCTTCCAGGAGAAGTGCTCGACCTGCGAGACGCCGAAGACGTCGTCCTCGCCGGGGTCGGTGAAGTCGATCGGCTTGCCGCCCGACGTCATCGGCAGCAGCGCGCCGAGGGAGACGTCGCCGTCGGCGTTGCGCTTGAACCAGATGTTCGGGAAGGCCAGGAAGCGGTGCCAGGCCACGCCCATGTCGGTCTTCAGGGCGACCGTGATCATCCAGATGAAGGAGGTCGCGATCTTCAGGCCGGCGAAGAAGTAGACCAGGTTCTGGAGGGTCGACAGGTCGAGGTCCTGGAGGGCGGAGACGACCGGGTACGAGATGAAGAACGACGCCTCGTAGCCGTCCACGTGGTGCAGGGCGCCCTCGAGGGCGTGCAGCATGAAGATGCAGACGCCGACGATGAGGATGACGGCCTCGACGAAGTACGCCTGGCCGAAGTTGGAGCCCCCGAAGCGGGACTTGCGGCCCGGATTGCGCGGGTGGCTGAGCTGCCGGATGACGATCAGCGCGAGGATGCCGAGCACCGTCATGGTGCCGATGAACTCGACGAAGACGTTGTACGGCGCCCAGTCGCCGATGACGGGCAGGATCCAGTCGGCCTGGAAGAGCTGGCCGATGGCGTTGACGATCGTCAGCAGCAGGGAGAAGAAGCCCACCGCCACGAACCAGTGCGCCACCCCGACGATGCCCCAGCGGTTCATCCGGGTGTGGCCGAGGAACTCCCGGACCACGGTGACCGTGCGCTGCACGGGTTCGTCGGTCCGCGTTCCGGCCGGTACGGGCTGGCCCAGCCGCATGGAGTTGTAGATCTGCAGGACGGCGCGGCCGAACAGTGCCACGCCGACCACGATCAGGACCAGCGACACAATGATCGCGGCGAGTTGCATTTGGGGGCTCCTCGGGCCTGCGAGGTTGCGAAGGGGCGGTATTGCGCTCAGTACACCTCGGTATCGGTATTACTAAGCGGTAACTTAATCAGTCTGTCTGAGACTACCCCCATCCTCCGCCGCACTGTAGTCGGACGTGCGGTGATCTGCGTCGCTGAGGCAACCCTGACCGGCCCGGTCGCGTCGGGGCGACGGGCGGGCCGGTCGGCAGGGGCCGGTCGTCCGTGCCGACTGCCCGGGCGCCACGCCGGTCCAGGGTGCCATTCATAGCAATTCGTGATATTCGGCATAGTTTATGCCCCGTGCTCTACGGGATCGCCGCCGCCACCGCCTCCTTCCTCCTCGCCGCCCTGCTCACGGGGCTGCTGAGGGCGCCCGCCCTGCGCCTCGCCCTCGTCGACCGGCGCCGCCGTCGGCCCGTCCCCCTGCTCGGCGGGGCGGCCGTCGTCCTCGTGACCGGGCTGGTCGCGTGGGCGGGTGAGTGGACCGGCGTCGTGCCGCTCGGTCCGGCGGTCGGGCGGCTGCTGACGGCGGCCGTCGCCGTCGGCGCGCTCGGCCTCGCCGCCGACGTGTGGCGGCTGCGGCGGCGGTGGGTGGTCGCCGGCAGCGCCGTGGCGGCGGCATGCGTGGTGCCGTACGGCGTGACCGGGCCGGTGGCCGGAGGGCTCGCCGTGGTCTGGATCACGCTGGCCGCCGCCGCCTTCCAGGGGCTCGACCACGCCGACGGGGTGGCCGGCACGGTGGCGGTCGTGACGGCCTTCGGGGTCGCCGCCTGTGCCGCCGCCGAGGTGATGGACGCGCTCGCGGTGCTGCTGAGCGTGCTGGCCGCCGCGCTGACCGGGTTCCTGCTGCACAACTGGCACCCCGCGCGGGTCGCGCTCGGGGCGTGCGGTTCGCTCTTCGCGGGTTTCCTGCTGGCGGGAGCGGCGGTGTTCACCCGCGCGGGCCACGATCCCGGGGCCGGGGCGGGGGTGCTGTTCGCGCTGACCGCGGTGGCGGGCGCCGACGCCGCCCTCGTCCTCCTCTCCCGCCGGCTGGCCGGGCGGCCCCCGCTGCGGGGCGGGCCCGACCATCTCGCCCACCGGTTGCGCCGGCTCGGGCTGACCCCGCAGGGCGCGGTGGCCGTACTCGGCGCGGCCTCGTTCGCGGGGGTGCTCGTGGGTGTGCTCGTGCACACCGGATGGGCCGGCCGGGTGGCGGTGCTGTGGGTGGCGGGCGGCGCGGTCGTCGCGGTGGCGGCGCTGTCGCGCGTACGGGTGTACGGGCCGGCGCGCCGGGCGCGTGCCGTTTCCCGGGCGCCCTCAGGGGCAACCGCGGTGCCGTGCGTCGCGTCCCCCCAGAAGGCGCCGCAGCGGGCGATTTTTCCGGTTCGTCAGACCCGAGGTGTCGAGAACCCGCAGGTCAGAGCGCCATTGCGTGTAAGGAACGGATAAGAGTTGAGTCTGGCTGACTCACCTCTGTTGACCCAGCCAGCGGGGTCGTGCACACTTGAGCCTGTTCCACTCAAGTCAGCTGGAGGTTATTCACCATGGCACGTGCGGTCGGCATCGACCTGGGCACGACTAACTCCGTCGTCAGCGTTCTGGAGGGCGGCGAGCCCACCGTCATCACCAACGCCGAGGGCGCCAGGACCACGCCGTCCGTCGTCGCCTTCGCCAAGAACGGCGAGGTGCTGGTCGGCGAGGTGGCCAAGCGCCAGGCGGTCACGAACGTCGACAGGACCATCCGGTCGGTCAAGCGCCACATGGGCACCGACTGGAAGATCAACCTGGACGGCAAGGACTTCAACCCGCAGCAGATCAGCGCCTTCGTGCTGCAGAAGCTGAAGCGGGACGCCGAGTCCTACCTGGGCGAGAAGGTGACCGACGCGGTCATCACCGTCCCGGCGTACTTCAACGACGCCGAGCGCCAGGCCACCAAGGAGGCCGGCGAGATCGCGGGCCTCAACGTCCTGCGCATCGTCAACGAGCCGACGGCCGCCGCGCTGGCGTACGGCCTCGACAAGGACGAGCAGATCATCCTCGTCTTCGACCTCGGTGGCGGTACGTTCGACGTCTCGCTGCTGGAGATCGGCGACGGTGTCGTCGAGGTGAAGGCCACCAACGGTGACAACCACCTCGGTGGTGACGACTGGGACCAGCGCGTCGTCGACTACCTGGTCAAGCAGTTCCAGTCCGGCCACGGCGTGGACCTCGGCAAGGACAAGATGGCGCTCCAGCGTCTGCGCGAGGCCGCCGAGAAGGCGAAGATCGAGCTGTCCTCGTCCACCGAGACCTCGATCAACCTGCCCTACATCACGGCGTCCGCCGAGGGCCCGCTGCACCTGGACGAGAAGCTCACCCGCGCCCAGTTCCAGCAGCTGACGTCCGACCTGCTGGAGCGCTGCAAGACGCCGTTCCACAACGTCATCAAGGACGCCGGCATCCAGCTGTCCGAGATCGACCACGTCGTTCTCGTCGGCGGCTCCACCCGCATGCCCGCCGTCGCCGAGCTCGTCAAGGAGCTGACCGGCGGCAAGGACGCCAACAAGGGCGTCAACCCGGACGAGGTCGTCGCCATCGGCGCCGCCCTTCAGGCCGGTGTCCTCAAGGGCGAGGTCAAGGACGTCCTGCTCCTCGACGTCACCCCGCTGTCCCTCGGCATCGAGACCAAGGGCGGCATCATGACCAAGCTGATCGAGCGGAACACGACGATCCCGACGAAGCGTTCGGAGATCTTCACCACCGCCGAGGACAACCAGCCCTCCGTGCAGATCCAGGTCTACCAGGGCGAGCGCGAGATCGCGGCGTACAACAAGAAGCTCGGCATGTTCGAGCTGACCGGTCTGCCCCCGGCGCCCCGCGGTGTCCCGCAGATCGAGGTCGCCTTCGACATCGACGCCAACGGCATCATGCACGTCACGGCGAAGGACCTCGGCACCGGCAAGGAGCAGAAGATGACCGTCACCGGCGGCTCCTCGCTGCCGAAGGACGAGGTCGACCGGATGCGCCAGGAGGCCGAGAAGTACGCGGAGGAGGACCACGCCCGCCGCGAGGCCGCCGAGTCCCGCAACCAGGGCGAGCAGCTCGTCTACCAGACGGAGAAGTTCCTCAAGGACAACGAGGACAAGGTCCCCGGTGAGGTGAAGACCGAGGTCGAGTCCGCCGTCGCCGAGCTGAAGGAGAAGCTCAAGGGCGAGGACAGCGCCGAGATCCGCACCGCCACCGAGAAGGTCGCCGCCGTCTCGCAGAAGCTGGGCCAGGCCATGTACGCCGACGCCCAGGGCGCGCAGGCCGCCGGCGGCGAGGCTCCCGGCGCGGGCGCCCAGGCCGGTGACAAGGCCGCCGACGACGACGTCGTCGACGCCGAGATCGTGGACGACGAGCGCAAGGACGGTGCCGCGTGACGGAGGAGACCCCGGGTTTCGACGAGAAGCCCGACGTCCCCTCCGGCGCCGCCCCTGAAGACGCCGAGCCGCAGGCCGCCTCCGAAGAGGGGGCGGCCCCGGCCGGGGACGCGAGCGAGAACGCGGGCCTGGTGGCCCAGCTGGACCAGACGCGCACGGCGCTCAACGAGCGCACGGCCGACCTCCAGCGCCTCCAGGCCGAGTACCAGAACTACCGCCGCCGGGTGGAGCGGGACCGCGTCGCGGTCAAGGAGATCGCCGTCGCGAACCTCCTGTCCGAACTGCTTCCCGTGCTCGACGACATCGGCCGCGCCCGGGAGCACGGTGAGGTCGTCGGCGGCTTCAAGTCGGTCGCGGAGTCGCTGGAGTCGGTCATCGCCAAGATGGGCCTCCAGCAGTTCGGCAAGGAGGGCGAGCCCTTCGACCCGACGATCCACGAGGCCCTGATGCACTCCTACGCACCGGACGTCACCGAGACGACCTGCGTGGCGATCCTGCAGCCCGGGTACCGGATCGGCGAGCGCACCATCCGCCCCGCGCGGGTGGCGGTGGCCGAGCCGCAGCCCGGCGCCCAGACGGTCAAGCCGGCCGAGGACGCGACGGAGGCACAGGACGCCGACTCGAAGGACGACGCCGGGGCCAAGGAGAGCGGTGGCCCGGACGAGGGCTGAGCTCGAAGTGACGCATAAGGCGCGAGAGGAGGGACGTCGGGGATGAGTACCAAGGACTTCATCGAGAAGGACTACTACAAGGTTCTCGGCGTCCCCAAGGACGCCACCGAGGCCGAGATCAAGAAGGCGTACCGGAAGCTCGCCCGCGAGAACCACCCGGACGCCAACAAGGGGAACGTCAAGGCGGAGGAGCGCTTCAAGGAGATCTCCGAGGCCAACGACATCCTCGGCGACCCCAAGAAGCGCAAGGAGTACGACGAGGCCCGCGCCCTCTTCGGCAACGGCGGTTTCCGCCCGGGGCCGGGCGCGGGCGGCGGCGGCACCTTCAACTTCGACCTGGGCGACCTCTTCGGAGGCGGCGCCCAGGGCGGGGGCGGCCAGGGCGGCGCCGGCGGCTTCGGCGGCGGCCTCGGTGACGTCTTCGGAGGCCTGTTCAACCGCACCGGCGGCGGACCCGGCACCGGCACGCGCACCCAGCCGCGCCGCGGCCAGGACATCGAGTCCGAGGTCACCCTCAGCTTCACCGAGGCCATCGAGGGCGCCACGGTCCCGCTCAGGATGTCCTCGCAGGCACCCTGCAAGGCCTGTTCGGGCACCGGCGACAAGAACGGCACGCCGCGCGTGTGCCCGACCTGCGTCGGTACCGGGCAGGTCGCCCGGGGCTCGGGCGGCGGCTTCTCGCTCACCGACCCGTGCCCCGACTGCAAGGGCCGCGGCCTGATCGCCGAGGACCCCTGTGACGTCTGCAAGGGCTCCGGACGCGCCAAGTCCTCCCGGACGATGCAGGTCCGCATCCCGGCCGGGGTGTCGGACGGGCAGCGCATCCGGCTGCGGGGCAAGGGCACGCCGGGCGAGCGGGGCGGACCGGCGGGCGACCTGTACGTGGTCGTGCACGTCAAGGAGCACCCCGTCTTCGGACGCCGGGGCGACAACCTCACGGTCACCGTCCCGGTGACGTACGCGGAGGCGGCCCTCGGCGGCGAGGTCCGGGTCCCGACCCTCGGCGGTCCGCCGGTCACGCTGAAGGTGCCGGCGGGCACGCCCAACGGCCGCACCATGCGCGCCCGGGGCAAGGGCGCGGTCCGCAAGGACGGCACCCGCGGCGATCTCCTGGTCACCGTCGAGGTGAGTGTTCCGAAGGACCTGACGGGGAAGGCTCGTGACGCGCTCGAGGCGTATCGCGAGGCGACCGCGGACGAGGATCCGCGGGCGGAGCTGTTCCAGGCCGCGAAGGGAGCTTGACGGGAATGGACGGTCGTCGACGCAACCCGTACGAACTGACCGAGGACACCCCGGTCTACGTCATCTCGGTGGCTGCCCAGCTCTCCGGTCTGCACCCGCAGACCCTGCGCCAGTACGACCGTCTCGGCCTGGTCTCCCCGGACCGCACGGCCGGGCGCGGCCGGCGCTACTCGGCCCGCGACATCGAACTGCTCCGCACGGTGCAGCAGTTGTCGCAGGACGAGGGCATCAACCTGGCCGGCATCAAGCGCATCATCGAACTGGAGAACCAGGTCGCCGCCCTCCAGGCGCGGCTGGCCGAGATGCAGGACGCCCTCGACGGCGCCGCCACGGCGATGCGCCAGCGGGAGGCGGCGGTGCACGCCTCCTACCGCCGTGACCTGGTCCCGTACCAGGAGGTCCAGCAGACCAGCGCGCTGGTGGTGTGGCGTCCCAAGCGGCAGCAGTCGGACTGACGGCCGGACGAAGGGGCCCGGGGTTCGTGCACGCACGGACCCCGGGCCCCTTTCCGTCTGCGCAGCCGTCAGCCGGGGACGATGTCGCCGATCGCGTCGGCGGCCAGCAGCCACATGGGGTGGGCGCCGGTGCCGAACGCGGCGGCCAGCGCGTAGCCGAGGGCCGCGTCCAGCGCCTTGGGCTCCGCGCCCTCGCGCCACTCGGCCAGCACCCGCCCGTCGCCCTGCGAGACGAAGTCCCCGACGTGCTCCCGGCCGCGCAGCAGCCGGCTGCCCGCCACGGAGTCGGGCACCAGGCGCCAGGCCCCACCCGCGTACCGGACGTCGACGGCGAACGAGCGCCGGGTCAGCCGCCCCTTCGACGGGTCCACCACGGCCTCCTCGCCGTCGACGGTCAGAGCGAGCCGGTCCCCGTCCCGGGTGCCGACGGGAACGTGCCCGTCGTCCTCCGGCCCCTCGCGGCGGAGCTCGACGCGGGGCACCGCCCCGCCCTCGACGACGACCTCGCCCCGGCCGGTGTCCAGTCGGACGGTCACGGCGCCGAAGCGCTCGTCCTCGGCGACGCTCTCCGTGCCGTTCGTGCCGTCCGTGTGGTCCGTGTGGTCCGTGTGGTGCCCCATGCGTGCGTTCCTCAGCTGTGCGGTCCCGGCGGGTGTCAGTACGTCAGACGCATTCGCCCGGCCCTCCGTTTCCGTGCCGCCCAAGGTCGCTCCCGTGGGCGTGCGCACAGGTGTGTGTGGGGCGTGACCAGCCAGTGTGCGCAGCTCCGGCAGACCTCCGCAGTACGTCCGCATTGTCTCCGTCAGTTGAGCGGAACGTACTGTGCCCATCTCGTTAAGTGGTTCCCCTTGACGCCGGTGGTGGCCAAAGCGTTGGCTTTTCAGTCACATGGGCCGCACTGCTGTGCCCACGTCCCGATTCGCACATGAAGTGAGCCCTCGCATGCGTCGTCGTACCGCCATAACCGTGGCCGCCACCTCCATGTCCCTCATGCTCGCCGGCTGCGGCACGCTCGGTGCCTCGGAGAGCAGTGACGAGGCGAGCCCGACCAAGGGCAACGACATCACCGTGGGCCTCCTCCTCCCGGAGAAGGCGAACACCCGCTACGAGCAGTTCGACTACCCCTTCTTCAAGGCGAAGGTCGCCGACCTCACGCGCGACCAGGGCAACGTCAAGTACGCCAACGCCGAGGCGAGCTCGTCCAAGCAGGCCGACCAGATGCAGCAGATGATCGACGACAAGGTCGACGTCATCGTCCTGGACGCGGTCGACGCCAAGTCCATCGGGGACAGCGTGCAGAAGGCCAAGGACGCCGGCATCCCGGTCATCGCCTACGACCGGCTGGCCGAGGGCCCGATCGACGCCTACATCTCCTTCGACAACGAGCTGGTCGGCGAGGTCCAGGGCCGCTCCCTCCTCGAAGCGCTCGGCGAGGACGCCGACAGCTCCGACAAGATCGTCATGATGAACGGTTCGCCCACCGACCCCAACGCCAAGCAGTTCAAGGCCGGCGCGATGTCCGAGCTGAACGGCAAGGTGACGATCGCCCAGTCCTTCGACACCAAGGACTGGAAGCCGGAGAACGCCGAGGCGAACATGGCCGAGGCGATCGAGAAGATCGGCAAGAACAACATCGCGGGCGTCTACTCCGCCAACGACGGCATGGCCGGCGGAATCATCGACGCCCTGGAGGACGCGGGCGTCACCGACCTGCCGCCCATCACCGGCCAGGACGCGGAGCTGTCGGCGGTGCAGCGGATCGTCACCGGCGAGCAGTACATGAGCGTGTACAAGTCCTACCCGCAGGAGGCGGAGCACGCCGCGGAGATGGCCGTGGCCCGTGTCCAGGGCCGGGACATCCAGTTCGACGCCCTCGCCCGCGAGCGGGTCGACAGCCCCACCCACAAGGGCATCCCCGCCCAGCTGGTCCCCGTCGTCGCCCTGACCCAGGACAACATCAAGGAGACGGTCATCGCGGACGGCTTCTACAAGGTCTCCGACATCTGCACGGCCAAGTTCGAGGCGGAGTGCGCGGAGATCGGGCTGAAGTAGGTCTCGGTACGGGTCCGGCAGCACCCTCGGCGTACCGGCCGTAACGGGCGTTTCCGGCCGCCCTCCTGCCCCGAGCCGTGTTGCGGACCCGGTCCCGGCCGCGCATAGTTGCGCTGCGGAAGGGCCGAAACCGGGGGTGGGATGGGCGATGGCCGGGCACGGGGCTCAGGAGCATCCACACGGTGCCGACCGGCTGTGCGCGGCCGGGGACCGCGTGTACTCCAGGGCCGTACGACGTGGCCGGGTGCCCCGCCGGGACGCCGAGCCGGTCCCCTGCCTCCTCGAACTGGCTTTGCTGCACCCGGACCCCGACGACATGGACTGGCTGGTGCCGACCTCTCCGCAGGAGGTCATGACCCGGCTGTTGCGCGGGCTCTACGACGAGGTCAGCACGAGCCAGCGGCGGGTGGGCTCGGCGGTGGAGGCCTTCGAGTGGTACGCGGGCCTGGACGGCCGGTCCCGGCCCGCCGCCGGCACGGAGGGCACGGCGATCCGCGTCCTCGACGGCCTGGCCCGCATCCAGGCCGCGATGGACGAGGCGACGCAGGCCTGCACGACGGAGGTCCTGACCGTGCAGCCCGGCGGCATCCGGCGCGAGGCGGAGCTCTCCGAGGGCCTGCACCGGGCGCTGGCGCTGCGCGGGCGCGGGGTGCGGATGCGGGACCTGTACACGCACGTCGCCCGGCACGGCCAGGGCCTGCTCAACTACCTGGAGCTGATGGGCGACGCGGTCGAGGCCCGCACGCTGGACGAGGTGATCGACCGCCTCATCCTCTTCGACCGGACGGTGGCGTTCGTACCGGCGAACACGGACCGCACGATGGCGCTGGAACTACGCCATCCCGCACTGATCGCCTACCTGGTGACGGTCTTCGAACGCCTCTGGCGCCTGGCGATCCCGCTCACCGCCCCCCTCCCCGACACCGGCATCGAGGGCATCTCCCACCGCGAGCAGTCCATCGCGGCGCTGCTGGCGGAAGGCCACCAGGACGCGGTCATCGCGGAACGCCTCGGCATAAGCGTCCGCACGGCCCGCGCCCACATCGCCCGCCTCTCGGAGACCTTGGGCGCGGCGAGCCGGACGCAGCTGGGGGTACGCATCGCCCAGGCAGGCCTGGACGGCTCCCCTCGCGCGGTGGCCTCCCCCGTCATCCTTCCGGGTCAAGAATCCCCGACTGCCCGATGAGGTAGCCGAGCTGCGCGCGGCTTTCGCTGCCGAGGGTGGCGGCGAGTTTGGCGATGTGGACGCGGGCGGTGCGGACGTTCATGCCGAGGCGTTCGGCGATGACGTTGTCGGTGTGGCCTTCGATGAGGAGGGCGGCTATGGCGCGTTGGCGGGGGGTGACGCCGTTGACGGTGGGCTGTTGGACAGCCTGGGGGTGCATGGGGGTGGCGAGATGCCAGAGGCGGTCGAAGGTGTTGATGAAGTAGGCGGTCAGTGCGGGGTGGCGGACTTCGAGGGCGAGTGAGCGGTCGGCGCTGGCGGGGATGAAAGCGACCGTGTCGTCCACGATGATCAGCCGGTTGGTGACCTGGTCGAGGGTCCGCGCCTCCACATCCCCCCGAAGACGTTCGTATCGCCCGATGATCAAAGGCGCATGGCGGACGGTGTGCTGGTACAGGGCTCGGACTCGACCACCATTGTCGAGGAACGCCTGGTCCCGCTCCATGGCAGCTTCGTGGTAGCGGAAGGGCGGAACGACCAAACCCTCGTGCGGCTGGATGGCGAGGAGTTGGTGCTTGCCCTCGGCCATGGCTTCGGAGATGGCCTGGCCGACTTGCTCCTTGCTGCCGAGGAGTCTCAGGTGTGGGCTCTCCTCACCGCCGACGGCTCGACGCTCGAGGCGCATGAGCGGCTCGAAGGCGTCTGCCAGTCGCTGTCCGCGACGTCGTTCGACCGAGATGCGCTCCTCTGCGGAACGGAGCAGGCGCTGCAGCGCGACAGTCGGAGCGACGGGCTCCAGCCGGTCCAGGTCATCGATCGCGGGCTGGAGGATGCCGTTGTCGATCAGGCAGGGTGCCGTCGCCGCCTCGGCGCTGGGGAGGTGCCCGTCTCGTAGTGCGCGGGCGTAAAGCTCCAGGCCCGCATCACACAACTCCTCCGCTCCATGGTGGTGGACCTGTGGGGTCACGCGTGACTCTCTTCGTCGGTTGAGATCAGTGATCCTTTTCCAGGATCCCGGACTGGGCTATGAGGTAGCCGAGCTGGGCGCGGCTGCCGCTGCCCAAGGCCAAGGCCAGTTTCGCGATGTGCGCTCGGCACGTGCGGACGTTCATGCCGAGACGCCGGGCGATGGCTTCGTCGACGTGGCCCTCCACCAGGAGCTTGGCAATCGAGTGCTGAATGTCGGTAATGCCGTCCGAGGCGGTCTCGTAGGGTGTCCCCACCTTGAGTGGCACGGCGCGGGACCACATGAATTCGAAGACTTTGATCAGGTACCTGACCAGCCCTGGGTGGCGCAGCTCCAAGGCGACCTGGCGATCTTCCCGGGTCGGGATGAAGGCCACCGACTCGTCGCAGATGATGAGTCGCTCGACGAGTTCGTCAATGGTGCGCACTTCGACCTTGCCGTCAGCAATCTGGTCCACGTAGGCGAGGGTCTCGGGGCTGTGGCGGGCTGTGTGCTGGTACAGGGTGCGTAGCCGTACGCCTCGCTCGATCAGAGGTTTGTCGCGCTCCAGGCCTTTGAGGAGGTTGCTCTCCAGGCGTCGACCCCCGGGTTGCACGGTGAGTACCTCTGCCTGGCACTCCGAGGTGGCGAGGTTCAGCGCCGAGTTGATCCGGTCTCTGCCCTCCAGCACAGTGATGGCGTGAGTCGACGCGGTGCCCTGGGCGCTCGCAGCCATGAACGGCTCGAAGGCGTCGGCCAACTGGACGGAGAGGCGCCGACGCTCCGTGATCTCCCGTTCGATCGGATGGAGGCGCTGTGCGAGGGCGACCGTTGGCGGGACGGGACGCAGCCACGTGGCATCGTCGGGGTCGGGGTGGAGAAGTGCGAACTCCATCAGGCAGGGGGCCGACTCGACATCCGCGCGGGCGATGCGGCCGGCGCGCAGCGCGCTGACGTAGATTCGGCTGCCTTCGTCACACAGTTCGGTTATGGCGTGGGGATGTGCCGCTTGTGTCTCGTTTGTCCCCAATTTTCCACCCCCCAGGGTCCTGAACATGCAGGAACATGATGCACCGATTGTGTGGCCATGACGTGCCCGAATGAGCCATCGTCTTATTCGACGGGGGAAGAGGAGACCATCGAGTGAGGACGAAGCCGACTATGAGTAAGAGAATGCTTCGCTCGGTACTTGCCGCTGCTCTTTCCGCCGTCGTGGTGTTTGGGGCCGCGAGCGGCCTGGCCGGCAAGTCGAGCGACGTTCGTGCGGGCACCGGGGCGACCGAGGTTGTCGCGGGTGCGGATGGCACCGACGACACCTCCTGGAACTGATCGCGATGACGACGCCACCTGACGACCGCTCCTTCCGCCGGGAAATGGCCACCGCCTACCGCTCCGGCTGGCACTTCATCGACCTGGTCACCGCGATCCCCCACCCCGGTGACTCCCTGATGGTGACCGTCTTCGGCGAGCCGGTCGTCGTCACGCTGGACGAGGACGGCGACGTGCGGGCGTACCGGTGCCTGCGGCGGCCTCGGGGGGCGCCGCAGCCCGTGCGGTGCGCCATCCGTTACGGAATGATCTTTGTGAACCTGGACCAGAGGGACCACCGGCTCGCGCAGCCGGCGGACCCCGAAGTGAGGACCATCTCGGCCACCCCCCGCAGTGCCTGACGCGATTCCCCCGTCGTAACAGATCGCTCAGGTGCTTCCCCCCGGCAGCGGCGTCACCGTGACCTGAACACGGTGACGCCGCTGTCGTGCGTGTGGCGACATTTCGGGGTACCGACCCGTATCGCTTCCGACCCGGCGTGGCCGAAAAGGCTCGCGTGACGGTACTCACCGCGCGAGGTGACCGGCGGACCGGGAACCTGGTGCCATCCGGAGAACCGTCTGCAACCCTTGAGCGGAATAGACTCAACTTTGTGTACGTTGGATGAGTCAGCACCGGGAGACACGGCCGCCCGCCACGGCCGACGCTAGGAGGAGAGCCAGAACGTGGACGCCGAGCTGACCAACCGGAGCCGGGACGCGATCAACGCGGCCAGCAACCGGGCCGTGACCGAGGGGCACGCCGACCTCACCCCCGCCCACCTGCTCCTCGCCCTGCTCCAGGGGCAGGACAACGAGAACGTCACCGACCTGCTCGCCGCCGTCGAGGCCGACCTCGCGGCGGTACGGTCCGGCGCCGAGCGCATCCTCGCCGGGCTGCCCAGCGTCACGGGGGCCACCGTGGCACCGCCACAGCCCAACCGTGAGATGCTCGCCGTGGTCGCCGACGCCCAGGCTCGCGCCAAGGAACTCGGGGACGAGTACCTCTCCACCGAGCACCTGCTCCTCGGCATCGCCGCGAAGGGCGGCGCGGCCGGTGAGGTACTGGAGGGGCAGGGAGCCAGTGCGAAGAAGCTGCAGGAAGCCTTCCGCAAGGCCAGGGGAGGGCGCCGCGTGACCACGGCCGACCCCGAGGGCCAGTACAAGGCGCTGGAGAAGTTCGGCACCGACCTCACCGCCTCCGCCCGGGAGGGCAGGCTCGACCCGGTCATCGGGCGGGACCAGGAGATCCGGCGGGTCGTGCAGGTGCTCAGCCGGCGGACGAAGAACAACCCCGTCCTCATCGGTGAGCCGGGTGTCGGCAAGACCGCCGTCGTGGAAGGGCTCGCCCAGCGGATCGTCAAGGGGGACGTGCCCGAGTCGCTGAAGGACAAGCGGCTGGTGGCGCTGGACCTCGGGGCGATGGTCGCCGGGGCGAAGTACCGCGGTGAGTTCGAGGAGCGGCTGAAGACCGTCCTCGCCGAGATCAAGGACTCCGACGGACAGATCGTCACCTTTATCGACGAGCTGCACACCGTCGTCGGCGCCGGGGCCGGCGGCGACTCGGCCATGGACGCCGGGAACATGCTCAAGCCGATGCTCGCGCGCGGTGAGCTGCGCATGGTGGGTGCCACGACCCTCGACGAGTACCGGGAGCGGATCGAGAAGGACCCCGCCCTGGAGCGGCGCTTCCAGCAGGTGCTGGTCGCCGAGCCGACCGTCGAGGACTCCATCGCCATCCTGCGCGGGCTCAAGGGGCGGTACGAGGCGCACCACAAGGTGCAGATCGCGGACAGCGCGCTGGTGGCCGCCGCCAGTCTGTCCGACCGGTACATCACCTCCCGGTTCCTGCCCGACAAGGCCATCGACCTCGTCGACGAGGCCGCGTCCCGGCTGCGCATGGAGATCGACTCCTCGCCCGTCGAGATCGACGAGCTCCAGCGCGCCGTCGACCGCCTGAAGATGGAGGAGCTGGCGATCGGCAAGGAGACCGACGCCGCCTCCCTGGAACGGCTGGAGCGGCTGCGGCGCGACCTCGCCGACAAGGAGGAGGAGCTGCGCGGCCTCACCGCCCGCTGGGAGAAGGAGAAGCAGTCCCTCAACCGGGTCGGCGAGCTGAAGGAGAAGCTCGACGAACTGCGCGGGCAGGCGGAGAGGGCCCAGCGCGACGGTGACTTCGACACCGCCAGCAAGCTGCTCTACGGGGAGATCCCGACCTTGGAGCGGGACCTGGAGGCCGCCTCCGAGGCCGAGGAGGAGGTGGCCAGGGACACCATGGTCAAGGAGGAGGTCGGCGCCGACGACATCGCCGACGTCGTCGCCTCCTGGACCGGCATCCCCGCCGGGCGGCTGATGGAGGGCGAGACGCAGAAGCTGCTGCGCATGGAGGACGAGCTCGGCAGGCGGCTGATCGGGCAGACCGAGGCCGTGCGGGCCGTCTCCGACGCCGTACGGCGGAGCAGGGCCGGGATCGCCGACCCCGACCGGCCGACCGGGTCGTTCCTCTTCCTCGGGCCGACCGGTGTCGGAAAGACCGAGCTGGCCAAGGCGCTCGCCGACTTCCTCTTCGACGACGAGCGGGCGATGGTCCGCATCGACATGAGCGAGTACAGCGAGAAGCACAGCGTCGCCCGGCTGGTCGGCGCCCCGCCCGGATACGTCGGGTACGAGGAGGGCGGCCAGCTCACCGAGGCCGTGCGGCGGCGGCCGTACACCGTCGTGCTGCTGGACGAGGTGGAGAAGGCGCACCCGGAGGTCTTCGACATCCTGCTCCAGGTGCTGGACGACGGGCGTCTCACCGACGGGCAGGGCCGCACGGTCGACTTCCGCAACACCATCCTGGTCCTCACCTCCAACCTCGGCAGCCAGTACCTGGTCGACCCGGTGACCACCGAGGCCGAGAAGAAGGAGCAGGTCCTGGAGGTGGTCCGGGCCTCCTTCAAGCCGGAGTTCCTCAACCGCCTCGACGACCTCGTGGTCTTCTCGGCGCTCAGCAAGGAGGAGCTGAGCCGGATCGCGCGGCTCCAGATCGACGCGCTCGCCCGGCGCCTCGCCGAGCGCCGCCTCACCCTGGACGTCACCGACGACGCCCTGACCTGGCTGGCCGACGAGGGCAACGATCCGGCCTACGGTGCCCGGCCGCTGCGCCGCCTCGTCCAGACCGCCATCGGCGACCGGCTCGCCCGGGAGATCCTCTCCGGCGAGATCAAGGACGGCGACACGGTCCGTGTGGACCGCTTCGGCGACGAGCTCATCGTGGGCCCGGCGGCGGGCGGCAAGACGCTGTAGCCCCACCTGCGCGCGGCCCCTCGCCCCTGGGGGGCCGCGCGCGTGTCAGAGGGTGAACGCGGCGAACCGCACCAAGGCGGTGCCGGCGTCCTCGTACTCCACGCTCACCTGGACGGCGTGGGCGTTCACACCGTCCGGCAGGCCCTGCGCGTAGTCCAGATCCAGACACAGGTCCACGGCGGCGTCCCCGCAGAACTCCGTCTCGGGCGCGGGTGCGTCCGGGTAGGTGTGCGCGAGCCACTCGGCGACCCCGGCGCGCGGCATCCGGAAGACCGCGCTGTAGTGGACGTCCTGCCATCCCTGCATCGTGCAGGCCCCCACCGGCTCGGCGCCGTCCGGCAGCGCCGCCCCGCCGAAGCCCAGCGCCTCCGGGCAGGGACGCTGTTCGGGGCCGCCGCCGAGCGGGTACTCGGAATCGGACGCCACGAGGCCCACGGCGGCCACGAGGACGACGAGGACGGGGAGCAGCACCAGCGCGGCCAGGGCCACGAGGACCGCGGTCGGCCACCACTTGGTCCGCCCGCGCGGCACCTCCTCGCCCCTGCCGGCGTCCCCCGCGACCGTGCCCCGTGCCCGTCTCATGGCCCCGCCTCCGTCTGCCACACGTCCCACCCGTCCACCCGACCGGCCGGATCATGTCAGCCGAAGGCTGACAGGCCTCCGGCGGGCTTGCCACCCCCCTCCCCGCATGGGGGAGGATGGCCAGATCCGTACGAAGGGAAAATCACGGTGAGCATCGACCCGTCCTCGATTCCGAACTTCGGGGGCAAGCAGCCCGAGCCGCAGCCCCAAGGACCGGCGGGCCCCGTCGTCCCGGATCAGGATCTTGTGAAGCAGCTCCTCGAACAGATGGAGCTCAAGTACGTCGTCGACGACGAGGGTGACCTCGCGGCGCCGTGGGAGCAGTTCCGTACGTACTTCATGTTCCGCGGTGAGGGTGACCAGCAGGTCTTCTCGGTGCGGACGTTCTACGACCGGCCCCACCAGATCGACGAGAAGCCGCAGCTGCTCGAGTCGATCGACGACTGGAACCGGCGCACCCTGTGGCCGAAGGTGTACTCCCACACCCACGACGACGGCACCGTCCGCCTGATCGGCGAGGCGCAGATGCTGATCGGCATGGGCGTCAGCCTGGAGCACTTCGTCTCCTCGACGGTCAGCTGGGTGCGCGCCGCCATCGAGTTCGACCGGTGGCTCGTGGAGCAGCTCGGCCTGGAGCAGGAGGTCAACGAGGCGGAGAAGCCCAAGGAGGAGGGCGAGGAGTAGTCCGCCCCCCGCCAGCTGGGGAGCCCGGCCCGGACAGTGATGTCCGGCCGGGCTCTTCCTCGTTCCGTCCGGTACGTTCAGGCCTTCCGGCCCGCCGCCCCCAGTGCCTTCAGCCGGCCGACCGCTTCCTCCAGCACCTGGGTCCGCTTGCAGAACGCGAACCGGACGAAGGGGGCGCCCTCCTCCCGGTGGTCGTAGAAGACCGCGTTGGGTACGGCGACGACGCCCGCGCGCTCGGGCAGGGCGCGGCAGAAGGCGAAGCCGTCCTCCTCGCCGAGGGGGCGGATGTCGGTGGTGACGAAGTACGTGCCGGAGGGCCGGTAGACGCCGAAGCCCGCCTCTTCCAGCCCCGTCGCCAGCAGGTCCCGCTTGGCGCGCATGTCCTCCCGGTAGGCCGTGAAGTACGACTCGGGAAGGGCCAGGGCCTCGGCGATCGCGTACTGGAAGGGTCCGGCCGACACGTACGTCAGGTACTGCTTGGCCGAGCGGACCGCCGTGAGCAGGGCGGGCGCGGCGGTGATCCAGCCGACCTTCCAGCCGGTGAAGGAAAAAGTTTTGCCGGCCGAACCGATGGTCACCGTGCGCTCGCGCATGCCGGGGAACGTGGCGAGCGGGATGTGCTCGGCCTCGTCGAAGACCAGGTGCTCGTAAACCTCGTCGGTCACCACCAGCAGGTCCCGTTCGACGGCCAGCTCCGCGATCGCCGCCAGTTCGGCGCGGGTGAGGACCGTGCCCGTCGGGTTGTGCGGGGTGTTCAGCAGCAGCAGGCGGGTGCGGTCGGTGACCGCGTCGCGCAGCTCGTCGAGGTCGAGGCGGAAGGCGCCCTCGTGCGGGCGCAGGGTCACCGGTACGCGGGTGCCGCCGGCCATGGCGATGCAGGCCGCGTACGAGTCGTAGTACGGCTCCAGCGCGACGACCTCGTCGCCGGGCTCCAGCAGGGCCAGCAGGGAGGCGGCGATAGCCTCCGTGGCGCCGGCGGTGACCAGGACCTCGGTGTCGGGGTCGTAGGACAGGCCGTAGCGGCGGTGCTGGTGGGCGGTGACGGCGCCGCGCAGCTCGGGGACGCCCGGGCCCGGCGGGTACTGGTTGCCGCGTCCGTCGCGCAGCGCCCGTACGGCGGCCTCCCGGACCTCCTCGGGGCCGTCGGTGTCCGGGAAGCCCTGGCCCAGGTTGATCGCGCCGGTCCGCACGGCCAGGGCGGACATCTCGGCGAAGATCGTCGTCCCGAACTCGGCGAGCCGGCGATTGAGGAAGGGGCGGGCGCTGGAGCCCATGGGCGGCGTGGAGGTCATGGCGGCCATCCTGCGCCGAAGCTCTGAGCTTCCTCAACTCTGCTTTGGGGCGTGGCGGCGAGGGGCATCTCCCGAGCACACAACGAGAGCTTCACGCCGAGGACGTCGAGAACATCGAGAAGCCGAGTACGTGGCGCACGCCGGGTACGTCCTGGGCGCAGACAGCGAGGCACCCACGGGGGGTTGCTTCGGGGGACCTTCCGGGCGCGAGCCCGGACAGTGGAAGGAGGGTGACGCCATGGTCATCGGCCTCATCCTGATCGTGTTCGCCGCCCTGCTGATCGCCGGGCTCACGGCCGGAGCGCGCAGCGGCTCGTCCGCCGGAGGCGTCCGGCGCGGGAGCACGCGGTCGTCCGGCAGGGGCAGTTGGTGGGCCGGGGACGGCGGCTCGTCCCCGGGCGGACACGGCTCGAGCCACTCCTGCGGTGGCGGCTCGTCCTGCGGAGGCGGGTCGTCCTGCGGGGGCGGGGGAGGGGGCGGCGGCGGATGCGGTGGAGGCGGCGGCTGACACGGGGCAGCCGAGCTCCAGCAGGGGGAACCGCATCCGCGCCACGGGGCCCGCACCCGGGTCCCGCCACGGGGCCCGCGCCTGGGACCGGGCCCCGCCCCTCACCAGCGCCCGCCGGGGAACACACCCGGCGGGCGCTCCCACACACCGGCGCGCGCCGCGCGGGCGGAGCGTACGCCCTGGTTGAACAGTTGAGCTGAGGAGCCCCCTGAGGGATGGAAACCCCACGAAGTTGGGTAAAAACGCTGTGGCGGCGCCACAGTTCATGATTCGCTCTCCCTCACCAACGCAGCTCCTCGGACGACCTGTTGACCCCCCTCCTGACCGGCCGACTGGGCTGAGCGGGCCGCATCCCCGGCAGTGGCCGGGGTGCGCAGGCCCCACACCTTCCCTTCCTTGTGTGCTTGCGGAGCCGATCCATGCTCACCACCCTGACAACCGCCTACACCGACACGCGCGCCGCCGACCTGGCCTGGGCCCTGGGGCGCGAGCCGCTGCCCGCGCTCGCCAGTCTCGATGTCGAACTGACGGGAGCGAAAATGCAGTTGAGACTCCTGGGGGCCTCACACCAAGTGCTGCTCGAGGAGGAGCGGGGCACCTGCTCGGAGACGGTGGCGTGCATCCCGGGCAGCAGCACCCCTCTGCCCCTCGGCGTCGCCAAGCGGGTGGGCGACTGGGAGTACGAGTTCGCCGCCCGCGTGGAACGGCTGACGCCGGGCTCCTTCGCGGGGCGGGCGCAGGAGCTGCTGGCCCTGGTCTCCGACCACCCGCACGGTCTGGCCGGTGTCTTCCCCGGCAGTCCGCACGCCTTCACGGCGCTGCTGGCCCAGCGGTGCGAGGGGCAGGTGCACTGGCGGACCTGGCACGCCTATCCGCAGGACGGCCAACTGGTGGCGACCCGGACCCGGGTGGGTGTGCGGGTGCCGGCGTCCCGGCTCGCCCCGTCCACGGGGTGAGCCGCCGCGGTCCGGGCGGACGACGGGACGAACGGGATAAACCTGTGGTGCCCGACGGAACGCCGGTTTCACACGTGTGGGTGACGAACCGCAGTGCGGGAGTGACGTAACGTCACCCCGTGATCGAACCGCACGCGCCCGCCCCACCCGGCTCTCCGCCGTCCTGGGGCGGCTCCGGCGGCCCCGGCACGCCGTCCTTGCCGCCCACCCGGGGCGCGCCGGCGCGGCTGCCCGTCCGGCCGGCCACCGGGCGGTTCCTGGTGCTGGCGGGTGTGTTCGTCTGCGCGGCCTGCGGGCTCGTGTACGAACTCGAACTCGTCGCCCTCGCCTCGTACCTGATCGGCGACTCGGTCACCCAGGCGTCCGTCGTGCTGTCCGTCATGGTCTTCGCCATGGGCCTCGGTTCGCTCGCCGCCAAGCGGCTGCGCCGGTTCGCGGCGGCGGGCTTCGGCGCGGTCGAGGCCGCCCTCGCCCTCGTCGGCGGCTCCAGCGCGATGGTGCTCTACGCCGTCTTCGCCTGGACCGGCGGCTGGGGCGGGATGTGGGCCGACGGCCCGCGCTTCCTCCTGGTCGCCTTCTCGCTCGTCATCGGCGTGCTGATCGGCGCCGAGGTGCCGCTGCTGATGGAGCTGATCCAGCGGGTACGCCGCCAGGACGCGGGCGGTGCCGTCGCCGACCTGTTCGCCGCGGACTACGTCGGTGCGCTCGTCGGCGGCCTCGCCTTTCCTTTCGTACTGCTCCCGTTTCTCGGCCAGTTGACCGGCGCGCTGCTCACCGGCACCGTCAACGCGGTGGTCGGCGCCGCCCTGGTCCTCGGCCTGTTCCGCCGGGACATGTCCCGCAGGGCCCGCTGGCTGCTGCTGACCGCCAACGCCGTCGTCCTCGCCCTCCTCGCCACCGCGACCCTCCTCGCCGACGACTTCGAACGCGCCGCCCGGCACGCCGTCTACGGCCAGGACGTCCGCGTGGCCGTCCGGACCGGCGTACAGGAGGTGATCCTCACCGGCGACACCGACGGCCGGCCCCTCGCCCTGTTCCTGGACGGCCGGCTGCGGGTCGGGGCCGACGACGGGCGGCGCTACCACGAGGCGCTGGTGCACCCCGCCATGAGCGGGGAGCGCGCCCGCGTGCTGGTCCTGGGCGGCGGCGACGGCCTCGCCGTGCGGGAGGTGCTGCGCCACCGCGAAGTTCGCCGCGTGGACGTCATCGAGTTCGACCCGGAGCTGACCCGGCTGGCCCGGCACGACCCCGGCCTGTCAGCGCTGAACGAGCACGCCTACGGCGACGCCCGGGTCCGCGTCGTCGGGGCCGACGCCTTCCGCCGGCTGCGCACGACGCCCACCGGGACGTACGACGTGGTGATCTCGGACCTGCCCGACCCGGGCATCACGGCGGGCACCAAGCTGTACTCGCAGGAGTTCTACGGCCTGCTGCGCCGGGTGCTCGCCCCCGACGGGCGGCTCGCGGTGCACGCCGGGCCCGTGTCCGCCCGCCCCCGGACCTTCTGGACGGTGGACGCGACACTGCGGGCGGCCGGCCTGCGGACCGCCCCCTACCGCGTCGACGCCACAGCCACGGCCACCGGCGACGCGGCAGGCCCGGACCGCAGGACCGCCGTCGGCGGGCACGCCCCCCGCGACTGGGGTTTCCTCCTGGCCGCCCGCAGACCCCCCGGACCGCGCCTCGACCCGGCGGCTCCCCGCCCGCACACCCTCACGAACGAGTCCCTGGCCCGGGACGCCCGCGCCGCCTCCCGCACCCGCATCGCGGACCTGCCGCCGTCGACGCTGGTGCATCCCCGCTACTGACCCCGGCCCCCCGCTCCAGCGCGAACACCGCTCGTGCGACGGCCCGTCCCTCCCCCGGGCCACGGGACGGACCGCCACACCCCCCTGCGGATCGTTCGCACCGAGAACCTACGGCCGCCCCGCCCGTACCCGAATCCCGCAGCGGGTGGACATGGGGGTCGTCCCAGCGCGGTAGGCCGCGGGTTCCTGCAACTTCCGCGGTACGGCGAAAGGATGACGCCGCCGCCGGGCGGGCGGATCTACGCTGCGGCAATGCGCCTGCACCCCCTGGCCGCCGACGGCCTGATCGCCGCGGCGCTCACGACCGTGGCCGTACTGCTCGGCACCGAGGCCGTCGCCCAGGGGTGGCCCGCGCTCGACCCGGTCGCCTGGACCCTCGTCGCCCTGGTCACCCTCCCGCTCGCCCTGCGCCCCCGCGCCCCCGTCACCGTCTGCCTCGCCGCTCACGCCTGCTGGGCGCTCTACGTGACCCTCGGCTACTGGCCCGTGGTCGGCTCCTTCGGCCCCATGCTCGCCGTCTACACCGTCGCCTCCCTCCGCCCCACCCGCACCGCCGCAGTCTGCGCCGCACTGCTCGCGGGTGTCTGGATCTACGCCGGGGTGGTCAGCGACGCCGAGGCGATGGCGTCGGTCGTGGGGCAGGCCGTGGGCTTCCCGCTGGTGCTGTGGCGGTTCGGGTACGTCGCCCGGCGCACCGCCGAACTCACCCGGCAGCTGCGGGCCGAACAGGCCGACCGGGCCCGCCGTGAGGTGGCCGGGGAACGCGTGCGCATCGCGCGGGAACTGCACGACGTGGTCGCCCACCACATCGCCGTCATCAACGTCCAGGCCGGCCTCGCCCGTTTCGTCTTCCTCACCGACGCTCGCACCGCCCGCGACGCCCTCGACACCATCGAGGGGGCCAGCGGCGAGGCCCTCGCCGAACTGCGCCGCATGCTGGGCCTGTTGCGGGCCGACGGCGTCCAGGGCGCGGACGGCGCCCCCGCTCCCGGCCTCGACCAGCTCGACGAGATGGTCACCCGGGTGCGCAGCGGCGGCGTCGGCGTCGACCTGCGCGTCACGGGCACCCCGCGCCCCCTGCCGCCCGGCGTCCAGCTGTGCGTCTACCGGGTGGTGCAGGAGGCCCTCACCAACGTGCTCAAGCACGCGCCCGGCGCGCACGCCGCCGTCGAACTCGCCTACCGCGCGGGCGAGGTGACGGTGTCGGTGACCGACGACGGGCGCGGTGGGACGGGCCGGGAGGGGGTGGATTCGGACACAATCCCCGAGCGCGGCGGCCACGGCTTGATCGGGATGCGGGAGCGGGCCAAGCTCTACGGCGGGACGATCTCCGTCGGCCCGCGCAGCGAGGGGGGATTCGGCGTGCGCCTGACCCTGCCGACGCCGGTACAGACCGCACGCCGGGGAGACGTCGTCCACGAATGACCGAACCGGACCCGATCAGGCTGCTCGTCGTGGACGACCAGTTCCTCGTCCGCAGCGGACTCGCCGCGCTGCTGCGTGCGGCCCCCGGCATGGAGGTCGTCGGCGAGGCCTCCGACGGGGCCGAGGCGGTGGCGCTGGCCGCGCGGACCCGGCCGGACGTCGTCCTCATGGACATCCGCATGCCCGGCATGACCGGCATCCGGGCGACCGAGCACATCCTCGCCGAGGCGGTGGACCCCGCCCCCCGCGTCCTGGTCCTGACCACCTTCGACCTCGACGAGTACGTGTACGGCGCCCTGCGCGCCGGCGCCTCCGGCTTCCTGCTCAAGGACGCCGGCCCCGAACGGCTGCTCGCGGCCGTCACCGCGGTGCACGGCGGCGACGCGCTGTTCGCCCCCGCGGTCACCCGGCGCCTGGTGGAGGCGTTCACGCGGATGCCGGACACCGGACCGCGGAGTGCGCCGGACACCGCCCCGCCGCCCGGGCTGACGGCGCTGACCGGACGCGAGGCCGAGGTCCTGAAGCTGGTCGCCCGCGGCCTGACCAACGCCGAGGCCGCCGACCGGCTCTTCATCAGCGAGGCCACGGTCAAGACCCACCTCAACCGCACGATGACCAAGCTGGGCCTGACCAGCAGGGCCCAGGCGGTGGTGGTGGCGTACGAGACGGGACTGGTGACGCCCGGGGGCACGGGAGGTACGTGAGGCGGCGGACGACTTTGTGCCGACGGGGGGTGCGCCGGGCGCCCGCTGGGTAGGGTGCCGTGACATGGAGCATGAGGTGTTCGTTCCGGTTCCGGCCGAGCGGCTCGGGGACGTGCTGGCCGACCCCGCCCGGGTGGCGCGGGCCCTTCCGGGGCTCCAGCAGGACGCCGGTGCCGAGCCCGTCACGGGACGGCTGAAGGTGCGCGTCGGCAGCCACTCCATCACCTACCGGGGCGCGCTGCGCCTGACCGCCCGGGACGACGGCACGTACGCCGTCGAGGGCGACGCCACCGAGTCGCGCGGCACCGGCACGGTCACGCTCGCGCTCACGCTGCGGGTGGCGGACGCGGACGGCGGCTGCACCCTGGTGATCGCCGGTACGGCCACGGCGGACGGACGGGTCACGGAGCTCCCGGCGGACGCGGTGACGTCGGCGACGACGAGGCTGCTCACCCGGTTCGCGGAGAACCTGGGCAGGGCGGCGGAGCAGGAGGCGGCGAAGGCCGGGCAGGAGTCCGAGGCCGAGGCCCGGCCGGGGCAGGAGCCCGAGCGGCCCGAACACGTCTCCGTCTTCGACACCGACGTCCCTCCGTCCTCCCTCGCGGACGAGGCAGAGGCGGACGAGGCAGAGGCCGACGCCGACGCCCAGGCCGACACCGACGCCGTGGGCGGACGGCGGGCGCCCGGCCCCCCGCAAGCCGACGAGCCGCCCCCCGCCGAGGCCGCGCACGCGCGCCGCACGATGATCGGCCGCAGCGCCGAGGAAGTGGACCACGCCCCGCCGCGCGGCCGGTACGCCCCCGTCCCCGCGCCCCAGGCGGGCGTGGCCGGCACTTCCCTGCGCTGGGCCGCACCGGCGGCGGCGCTGGTGGTGGCGTCGGCGATCGTCGTGGGCCGCGCGCTGCGCAGGCGCCGCTGAACGGGCGCCGACCGGGTGGGGCGCCCTTGATCGCCCCAGTAGGGTCATGGCGTGAGCAACGAACCCATCACGCTGACCGCGGGTGACGCGGAGGCGACCGTGCTGCCGGGCAACGGCGGCCGGATCGGCGGGCTGCGCGTCGGCGGCACGGAACTGCTCCGCCAGGGCGAGCGCTACGGCTGCTTCCCGATGGTCCCCTGGTGCGGCCGCATCCGCGAGGGCCGCTTCCGGGACGGCGCCGTCGTCCACCAGATGCCGCTGAACTCCCCGCCGCACGCCATCCACGGCACCGCCCGCGACGCCGCCTGGCGCACCGCCCGCGTCACCGACGGCGAGGCGGTCCTCACGTACGACCTCACCGACCCCTGGCCCTACCCCGGCCGCGTCACCCAGGTGATCGCCCTCACCGGGGACGCGCTGTCGCTGACGATGTCGGTCGAGACGTACGAGTCGTCCTTCCCGGCGCAGCTCGGCTGGCACCCCTGGTTCAACCGCGCCCTCGACGGCACCGGCGTGCAGATCGCCTTCGACCCCGCCTGGCAGGAGGAGCGCGGCGACGACCACCTGCCCACCGGCAACCGGACCGACCCGAAGCCGGGACCCTGGGACGACTGCTTCGGCATGCCCGACGGAGTCGACGTCACCCTCACCTGGCCGGGCCGGCTGGAGCTGAGGGTGACCAGCCCCGAGCAGTGGGCCGTGGTCTACGACGAGCAGGAGGCCGCCGTCTGCGTGGAGCCGCAGACCGGCCCGCCCGACGGCCTGAACACCCTCCCGCGCCTGGTCACGCCGCTGGAGCCGCTGGAGGCCACCACGACCTGGCGCTGGACCCGGCTCTAAGCTGGTGGGCATGACGGACGTACGCGGCGAGCTGCTGCAGCAGATCAAGGACAAGGCCGTGGTGCACGGCAAGGTGACCCTCTCCTCGGGTCTCGAGGCCGACTACTACGTGGACCTGCGCCGCATCACCCTGGACGGCGAGGCCGCGCCGCTGGTCGGGCAGGTGCTGCTGGACCTGACGGCCGACCTGGAGTTCGACGCGGTCGGCGGGCTGACCATGGGCGCCGACCCGGTCGCCGCGAGCATGCTGCACGCCGCCGCCGCGCGCGGCCGGAAGCTGGACGCGTTCGTCGTCCGCAAGGCCGCCAAGGCGCACGGGCTGCAGCGCCGCGTCGAGGGCCCGGACATCAAGGGCCGCCGCGTCCTGGTCGTCGAGGACACCTCCACCACCGGCGGCTCCCCGCTCACCGCCGTCGAGGCGGTGCGCGAGGCCGGTGCCGAGGTCGTCGCCGTCGCCACGATCGTCGACCGGGCGACGGGTGCCGCCGAGAAGATCGAGCAGGGCGCCTCGGTGCCGTACCGGTACGCGTACGACAAGGACGAGCTGGGCCTCGACTGAGCCCCTTCCAGGACGTCCACTCGGAGTATCCCGGTTCGTCTGGAAGGATGGGGCCGACGATGACGTCGCCCCCCATGGTCTAGGTCAGGGCCGAAGCACGTATCAAGCCCACCCGCACATACAAGGAGCGGACAGATGCCCATCGCAACTCCCGAGGTCTACAACGAGATGCTGGACCGGGCGAAGGCAGGAAAGTTCGCCTACCCGGCCATCAACGTGACCTCCTCCCAGACGCTGCACGCGGCCCTGCGCGGTTTCGCGGAGGCGGAGAGCGACGGCATCGTCCAGATCTCCACCGGCGGCGCCGAGTTCCTGGGCGGCCAGCACAACAAGGACATGGTGACCGGCGCCGTCGCCCTCGCCGAGTTCGCGCACATCGTCGCCGAGAAGTACGACGTCACCGTCGCGCTGCACACCGACCACTGCCCGAAGGACAAGCTCGACGGGTACGTGCGTCCGCTGCTCGCGGTCTCCGAGGAGCGCGTCAAGGCCGGCCGCAACCCGCTCTTCCAGTCGCACATGTGGGACGGCTCCGCCGAGACCCTGTCCGACAACCTCTCCATCGCCCAGGAGCTCCTGGAGCGCGCCCGCGCCGCCAGGATCGTCCTCGAGGTCGAGATCACCCCGACCGGCGGCGAGGAGGACGGCGTCTCGCACGAGATCAACGACTCCCTCTACACGACGGTCGACGACGCGGTCCGCACCGTCGAGGCCCTGGGCCTGGGCGAGAAGGGCCGCTACCTGCTCGCCGCCTCCTTCGGCAACGTGCACGGCGTGTACAAGCCGGGCAACGTCGTGCTCCGCCCCGAGCTGCTCAAGGAGCTGAACGAGGGCATCGCGTCGAAGTACGGTCAGCCGGCCGGCAGCAAGCCGTTCGACTTCGTCTTCCACGGCGGTTCCGGCTCCTCCGCCGAGGAGATCGCGACCGCGCTGGAGAACGGCGTGGTCAAGATGAACATCGACACGGACACCCAGTACGCGTTCACGCGTCCGGTCGCCGACCACATGTTCCGCAACTACGACGGCGTCCTGAAGGTCGACGGCGAGGTCGGCAACAAGAAGACCTACGACCCGCGCACCTGGGGCAAGCTGGCCGAGGCCGGCATGGCCGCGCGCGTCGTCGAGGCCTGCGGGCACCTGCGCTCGGCGGGCCAGAAGATCAAGTAACACCCGGCCTGCACGGCCGTGTGCGGCGAGCCCGGCGCCCGAGCGCCGGGCTCGCTGTATACCTGGGACCATGCCCGACGTCCGGCTGGCCGCACCGCAAGGCAGATGGATTCTGCTGACCACCGTCCTCGGCTCCGGCATGGCGATGCTGGACTCGACCGTCGTCAACGTCGCGCTGCCCCGCATCGGCCGGGACCTCGACACGGACCTCGCCGCGCTCCAGTGGACCGTCAACGCCTACATGGTCACGCTGGCCGGGCTGATCCTCCTCGGCGGGGCGCTCGGCGACCGGTTCGGGCGGCGCCGGATCTTCGTGCTCGGCGTGCTCTGGTTCGCCGCCGCGTCCCTGCTGTGCGGTCTCGCTCCGAACGCCGGCGTCCTGATCGCCGCCCGCGCCCTCCAGGGTATCGGCGGCGCCCTGCTCACCCCCGGGTCGCTGGCCCTCATCCAGGCGTCCTTCCACCCGGACGACCGGGGCCGGGCGGTGGGCCTGTGGTCGGGGTTCGGGGGCGTCGGCGCGGCGGTGGGCCCGTTCGTCGGGGGCTGGCTGGTGGACGGTCCGGGCTGGCGCTGGGTGTTCCTCCTCAACGTCCCCCTGGCCCTGCTCTGCGCGCCGATCGCCGTGCGCCACGTGCCCGAGTCGTCGGACGAGCGCGCCCACGGCCGCTTCGACGTGCTCGGCGCCGTCCTCGGCGCCGCGGCTCTCGGGCTGCTCACGTACGCGCTGATCGAGGCGCGCACGGCGTCCTGGGCGGTGGCGGCCAGTGCCCTGGCGGGGGTGGCCGCGGCGGTGGCGTTCGTCGTCGTCGAGCGGCGCCGTCCCGATCCGATGATGCCGCCGGACATCTTCGCCTCCCGCCAGTTCACCGCGGTCAACCTGGTCACGCTGTGCGTCTACGCGGCCTTCGGCGGCTTCTTCTTCCTGGCCGCCCTCCAGCTCCAGGTGGTCGTCGGCTGGTCGGCGCTGGCCGCCGGTACGGCGCTGCTGCCCACCACCCTGCTGATGCTGCTGCTCTCCGCGCGCTCCGGCGAACTCGGCGAGCGCGTCGGCCCGCGCCTCCAGCTCACGGTCGGCCCGCTGCTGTGCGCGGCCGGGATGCTGCTGATGCTGCGGGTCGGTCCGGGCGCCTCGTACCTCGCCGACGTGCTGCCCGCGCTGCTGGTGCTCGGCCTGGGCATGGTCACCCTGGTGGCACCGCTGACGGCGACCGTGCTGGCCTCCGTGGACACCGCCCGCGCGGGGCTCGCCAGCGGCGTCAACAACGCGGCGGCCCGTGCCGCCGGGCTTGTCGCGGTGGCCGCGCTGCCGCTGCTCACCGGGATGGGGGAGGAGGCGTACCGGAGGCCGGACGCCTTCGACGACGCGTTCGGCCGGGCCATGCTGATCTGCGCGGGCGTGCTGGTGGCGGGCTCCCTCGTCGCCGTCACCACCGTGCGCCGCCCGGCCCCGGACTGCCGCAGGCCCGAGTGCCGCACGCACGGCTCGGTGGCGGTGCCGCCACTGGAGGGGGAGCGGGACGGTCGTCCCTGACCGGAACGTGCGCGACCGGCTCCGGCGTCCGCGCGGCCATGCCGCAGACTTGTGCCATGGCCATTCACGAGAACCTCCTCGGGGGACCGCCCCCGACCCACCTCCCCGACGACCCCGGTCCGCGCGAGCTGCTGGCCGGCGGGACCTCCGCCGCCGACGTCGCCGCGAAGTACCCGACGTCCTCGCTGGCCTGGGCCCGGCTGGCCGACGAGGCGTACGAGCGGGGCGGCGTCGTGGAGTCGTACGCGTACGCCCGTACGGGCTACCACCGCGGCCTGGACTCCCTGCGCCGCAACGGCT
This sequence comes from Streptomyces sp. CB02414, assembly GCF_001905385.1. Classification (GTDB taxonomy): domain Bacteria; phylum Actinomycetota; class Actinomycetes; order Streptomycetales; family Streptomycetaceae; genus Streptomyces. Next base: position 419,567 of record NZ_LIPF01000003.1, read on the forward strand.
GGAAGGGCCACGGACCGGTCCCCTGGAGCCACGAGCCGAACCGCGGCTTCCTGCGCGCCCTGCACGCCCTCGCCCGCGCCGCCCAGGCGATCGGCGAGAAGGAGGAGTACGAGCGCTGCAGCCAGTTCCTGAAGGACTCCTCGCCGGAGGCGGCCGAGGTCCTGGGCTGAACCCGCGCCTGTGCCGGGAGGCCCGTCCGCCGTGCGCGGGCGGGCCTTGCGGTTTCCTGCGACGATTGCGGAGGATGCCGTGTGGGGACCGGGGCCCCGTGCCGGTAACGGCAGGGCGGACCGCTACCCGTAGTGCCATCAGGAGACAGAAATGTCCCACGACGCCCCGAATCTCGACTTCGAGGGCAGCACGCCGTACGAGGACTACGTCAAGGCGGACGTGCTCACCCATCTCCAGCACACCCTCTCCGACGATCCCGGAGAGATGGTCTTCCTGGTCACGACCCAGGTCATGGAGCTGTGGTTCACCGTCATCGTCCACGAGTGGGAGACCGCGGCCCGCGCCCTGCGCGAGGACCGGACCGACGTGGCGAGGGACGCGCTGAAGCGTTCGGTGCGGGAGCTGGAGGCGCTGAACGCCTCCTGGACGCCGCTCGCGGGCCTCACGCCCGCCCAGTTCAACTCCTACCGCAGCGCCCTCGGCGAGGGTTCCGGCTTCCAGTCGGCCATGTACCGCCGCCTGGAGTTCCTGCTCGGCGACAAGTCCGCGTCCATGCTCGTCCCGCACCGCGGCGCCCCGCGCGTCCACGCCGAGCTGGAGAAGGCGCTGCACGAGCCGAGCCTGTACGACGAGGTGGTCCGGCTGCTCGCCCGGCACGGGTACGACATCCCCGACGCCGTGCTCCAGCGCGACGTCACCAAGAAGTACGAGGCGGCGCCCGAGGTGGAGGCCGCCTGGACGGCCGTCTACTCCGGTGACCAGAACGGCGAGCTGGCCCGCCTCGGCGAGGCCCTCACCGACGTCGCCGAGCTGGTGTGGCGCTGGCGCAACGACCACCTGGTCGCCACCCGCCGCGCGATGGGCTCGAAGACGGGCACGGGCGGCTCCGCCGGGGTGGCCTGGCTGGAGAAGCGGGCCCGCGGCAACGTGTTCCCCGAGCTGTGGACGGCGAGGTCCTATGTCTGAGCGAGGTCTTACGTCTGAGCGAGGTCTTGTGTCCGAGGCGCTCGATCTCGCCGGCGAGGCCGGGAAGCTGGACGCCGCCGACGGGCTGGCCGCGGTGCGCGAGCGGTTCGTCCTCGACGACGTGACGTACCTGGACGGCAACTCGCTGGGCGCCCTGCCCGCGCACGTTCCCGACCGCGTGGCGGACGTCGTGCGCCGCCAGTGGGGCGAACTGCGCATCCGGTCCTGGGAGGAGAGCGGCTGGTGGACCGCGCCCGAGCGGATCGGCGACCGCATCGCCCCGCTGGTGGGGGCGGCGGCCGGGCAGGTCGTGGTGGGCGACTCCACGAGCGTGAACGTCTTCAAGGCCCTGGTGGCGGCGGTGCGGATGGCGGCGCAGGACGGAGCGGACGGAGCGGACGGTCCCGCGCGGGACGAGATCCTCGTGGACGCCACCACCTTCCCCACGGACGGGTACATCGCCGAGTCCGCCGCCCGGATGACGGGGTGCACCCTGCGCCCGGTCGCCCCGGCCGAGGTGCCCTCGGCGCTGGGGGACCGTACGGCCGCCGTGCTCCTCAACCACGTCGACTACCGCACCGGCCGCCTGCACGACCTGCCCGCGCTCACGGCCGCCGTGCACGCGGCGGGCGCGTACGCCGTCTGGGACCTGTGCCACAGCGCGGGCGCGCTGCCGGTCGGGCTCGACGAGCACGGCGTGGACCTGGCGGTCGGCTGCACCTACAAGTACCTCAACGGCGGCCCCGGCTCGCCCGCCTACCTGTACGTGCGCCGGGACCTCCAGGCCCGTTTCGACTCCCCCCTGCCGGGCTGGAACTCGCACGCCGAGCCGTTCGGCATGCGGCCGGGGTACGAACCGGCCTCCGGTGCCCTGCGCGGCCGGGTCGGCACGCCGGACATCCTGTCCCTGCTCGCCCTGGAGGCGGCGCTGGACGTGTGGGACGAGGACGCGGTGTCCGTGGCGGCGGTGCGGGCCAAGTCCCTGGCGCTGACGGACTTCTTCCTGCGCTGCGTCGGGGAGTACGTGCCGGACGGCCGGGTGGAGTCCGTGACGCCCGCGGCGCACGCCGAGCGGGGCAGCCAGGTCGCGCTGCGCTGCGAGGACGCCGGTGACGTGATGAAGCGGCTGATCGAGCGCGGGGTGGTCGGGGACTTCCGGGCCCCGGACGTCCTGCGGTTCGGCTTCACGCCGTTGTACGTCGGGTTCGCGGACGTGGAGCGGGCGGCGCGGGTGCTGGCCCGGGCGCTGGACGCTGCGGGCTGAGTGGGCTGAGGAACCGGTGGCGGGCTCCGGCGCGTGCACGCGGGTATGGACGATGTGGATCACCGGACCCGTGGCTGCGCCGGATGCCTGGCCGCGAGCGTCGTCGGCGTGCTGACGGCGCTGTTCGCCTGGGCGCCCAACGCACGCGTCAGTGTGACCGGCGGCTTCGAGCAGCAGCACCGCGATCTGAGTGTGCTGTACGTCGACCTGCCGCTCGTCGCGTTCGGCGGCGCGCTCGTGCCGGCCGTCGCGTGGCTGCTGGGTCTGCGTCTGCTGGGCGGCCGGGCGTGGGCCGCGGCGCTGGTGGCGGTGGCCGCGCTCGGGCTGGGGGTGTGGGGGCTGACGGCCTGGTGGACGCCGTACGAGCGGCCCGAGTTCATGGGGTAGGGCGCCTGCTGAACCGTTTGCTCCTCCCCATTGCCCTCACCCTGCGTGACATCCCCGTGTTCGCGCACGTCACCGGCCTGATACCGTCCCGCCAACGGCCGAATCCCCACTCCCGGTCCGCCAACACCGTGTCGTCGCTGAGAGGTTGCAGCATGCCGGACGCCGCCGCAGAACCGGGCACCTCGGCCGGGCGGGCCGCCGCGGAGGAGAAATCGGCCCTGTCCCGTCCGGCGGTCGACCCGGACAGCACCGCGGCGTACGGCGACCAGCCCGACCAGGTGATCGACTTCTACGCACCGCGGGGCGCCGGAGGGGCGGGCGGCCCGTCCCCCGTTGTCGTGGTGCTGCACGGAGGCTCGTGGCGGGCGCCGTACGACCGCCGCCATGTCAGCCCGTTCGCGGACTTCCTGGCCCACAGGGGATTCGCCGTGGCCAGTGTGGAGTACCGGCGCGGTGCTGAGGGGGAAGCCGGTGGCGGGGGCGTGGGCGACGGTCCGGTCGCCGGGCGTTGGCCCGACACCTTCGACGACGTGGCCGCCGCGCTCGACGCGCTGCCCGCGCTGGTACGGCAGCACCTCCCCGGGGCCGATCCGCGCCGTATGGCGCTCACCGGCCACTCCGCCGGGGGCCACCTCGCGCTGTGGGCGGCGGCCCGGCACCTGCTGCCCGCCGACGCGCCCTGGCGGCTTGACCGTCCGGCGCCCCTGCGCGGTGTGGTCGCCCTCGCGCCGATCGCCGACTTCGGGGTCGCCGGGAAGATGAACGTGTGCGGGGGCGCTGCCCTTCAACTCCTCGGCGGGGAGAGGTTCTTCGAGGAGCGACGGCCCTTTGCCGACCCCTCCCTGCTGCTGCCCACCGGTATCGCGACGACCCTCGTGCAGGGACGCGCCGACGTGGACGTGCCGCAGGCGGTCGCGGAGGCGTACGCCGACGCGGCGGCGAAGGCGGGGGAGGTGGTGGGCGTGACGCTGCTGGAGGACGTCGGCCACTTCCCGCTGATCGATCCGGCGGCGGACGCGTGCGCGGTGGTGGCGGAGGAGATCGCGCAGCTGGCCTGGTGAGTTCGGGACCCGGGGATCGGGGCTCTGGGCTATGAGCTCGCGGCCGGGGCATACCCGTAGTACCTGAGAGCTACGCGGCAGGTGAGCTCCGGAGCGGGACGCAGGTTACCCGGCTCGATCCATAACTTCCCTTTCAGACAAGCCCGATGGGCGGGCGAGCTGGAGGGGAGAGGCCATGGGGCCCGGGACGACGGTACGTTGGCGGCGGCGCGCGAGCAGATGGCGCCGTACCGTCCTCGCCGCGCTCATCTGCACTGCCGTGGTCCTCCCGCTCTCCGGCGCCGCACAGCCAGAGGTCCCCGCCCCGCCGCCCGCCGAGCTCGCGGCCCCGACGGCCGGCACGCTGGAGGAGGCGTACGCCGCCAACCGGGCCAACGCCGCCGAGGCGTCCCGGATGGCCGCCGCCCACGGCGACCGTCACCGCGCGGCGGCGGACCGCGCGATGGCCGACCCGTCCCGGCAACTGCTCGCCTTCGACGGCCGGGGCGCCGGCCTGGCCACAGAGGTCTTCGGCGACCTCGCCCACGCCGACCGCGTCGCCGTCCTCGTGCCGGGCTCCGACACCAGCCTCGACACCTACGGCAGGTTCCGCGCCGCCGCCCTCGCCCTGCACCGGCAGCTCGCCGCGAGAGCTCCCGAGGGCACAGCGACGACCGTCGTGGCCTGGCTGGGCTACGAGACGCCGGGCACCGTCAGCACCGCGGTCGCCACCACCGACCGCGCCGAACGGGCCGCTCCGGAACTGCGCGCCCTCGTCGACGACCTGCGTGACATCACCGGACCGGGCACCTCCCTCGCCCTCCTCTGCCACTCCTACGGCTCGGTCGTCTGCGCCCGGGCGGCGGACGGCCTGGACGTGACCGACATCGCCCTGCTCGGCAGCCCCGGCACCGGCGCCGACTCGGCCGCCGGGCTGCACACCAGGGCACGGGTCTGGGCGGCGCGGGGCGCCGACGACTGGGTGGAGCACGTCCCGCACCTCAGCGCCGACCTCTTCGGCACCACCGTCGGCTTCGGCACCGACCCGGTCTCCCCGGACTTCGGCGCCCGGGTCTTCGCGGCCGGCGACGGCGGCCACAGCGACTACTTCGAACCCGGCTCCCTCTCCTTGACGAACCTGGCCCGGATCGCCCTGGGCGAGACCACGGAGGTGACTCATGACTGACCCGCGCGTCCTGCGGACTCTGCGCCGCACCGCCGAGCACACCGCCGAGCGCGTCGACGCCGCCACGCCCGTGGATCGGGACCGCGCCGTGGACGCCCTGCGCGCCTTCGCCATCCTCGGTGTGGTCCTCGGGCACTGGCTGGTCACGGCCCTGGTCGCCGACGGCGCGAGCCTGCGCGCGGCCAGCCCGCTGGCGGAGATGCCCTGGCTCGCCCCGGTCTCCTGGGCCTTCCAGACCCTCGCCGTGTTCTTCCTGGTCGGCGGCCACGTCGCCACCCGGGGGTACGAGTCGGCCCGCACCCGGGGCGTTTCCTACCGCCGCTGGCTGTCCGCCCGGCTGACCCGGCTGTTCCGCCCGGTCGCGGCCGTCCTCACCCTGTGGACGGTGATCGCGGGACTGCTGCTCCTGACCGGCGCGGAGTTCGTGACCGTCCACACCCTGGTGAAACTGGCCCTGTCCCCGCTGTGGTTCCTCCTGGTCTTCGCCGCGCTGACCGCGGCGACCCCACTCCTCACCCGGCTGCACCCGCTGTGGCCGCTGGTCGTCGTCCTCCACGTCGACCTGCTCCGCTTCGGGCTCGGCGCCCCTGCCTGGCTCGGCTGGATCAACCTCGCCGCCGGCTGGCTGGTCCCCTACACCCTGGACGCCGCCTGGACCCGCGGCGAACTGGACCGTCGCCGCGCGGGCTGGATGCTGCTCACCGGCGGTACGGCGGCGACCGCGGCGCTCGTCGCCTGGGCGGGCTACCCGGCCTCGATGGTCGGCGTCCCCGGCGCGGAGGTGTCGAACCTGAATCCGCCGACGCTGGCCGCCGTCACCTTCGGCCTGGCCCAGTGCGGCCTGGCGCTGCTGCTGCGCGAGAGACTGCGGCGCACGATGCGGCGGCCCGTGGTGTGGGCGGCGGTCGCGCTGGTCAACCTCTCCGCGATGACGATCTTCCTCTGGCACCAGACGGCGCTGATGGCGACCACGGCCACCGGCCTCCTCGCCGGCCGCCTGCCCGGCCTCCACACACTCCCCGACGGGCTGGACTGGGTCGCCGCGCGGCTCATGTGGCTCCCGGTGTTCACGCTGGCCCTGGCGGGCTGCTGGGCCGCCTTCCGATCCTGCGAGCACGGACCCGGGCGCCGCGGCCGGGTGGTCCGCGCGCACCGTCCATCGGGACGGGCACGGGTGTCGGGGGCGCGTCATGTCTAGGGTGGACCAGGTGAAACGACGGGGGAATGGGCCGCGGGGCGCGGGCCGGGTCGAGCGCCTGCTGAAGGTGCTGCACGACGACCTGTGGACGTGGCGGGCGGACCCGCTGCCGCCGTCGGTGTGGCTGCGGTGGCTGCCCCACGGGATCGTCTGTCTGGCGGCGGTCGGGGTGCTGCTCGGTGATGCCGCCCAGCTCAACGACCACAGCAAACTGAGCCCGGAGTTCGCCTTCCTGATCGCGCTCGGGCAGGCCACCGCGATGGTTCTCGCGCTGTGGCGGCCGGTCCCGGCCTGGTGGCTGTCGCTGGCGGCCACGGTGGTCGCGGCCTCCGCCGTGCTCATGCAGCGCGAGGCCTTCAAATTCATGTGGCCGTGGACCTCCGCGGGGCTGATCGCGCACATGTTCGTCCTGCTGCTGCTCGCCCTGCGGGTGCGCACGCGCGTCGCGGTGGAGGTCCTGGCCCTGAGCGCGCTGGCCACCTACGTCCTGCAAGGACTGATCGGCGCGCGTGACTACCAGCCCACCGGCCAGCTCGCGGTCGTCCTGTTCGCCGTCGTCGTCGTGCTCGGCATCGCCCTGAGAGGCCGCCGCGAGGCCCGCGCGGAGCTGGTGCAGCAGACCTCCCTCACCGCCGAGGAGAGAGCCCGCCGCACCCTGCTGGAGGAACGCAGCCGCATCGCGCGCGAGCTGCACGACGTGGTCGCCCACCACATGTCCGTGATCTCCATCCAGGCCCAGGTCGCCCCCCACCTCGTCGAGAACCCTCCGGACGAGCTGAAGGAGAACCTCGCGGGCATCCGGGAGAACGCGCTGGAGGCCCTCACCGAGCTGCGCCGGGTGCTGGGCGTCCTGCGGTCCGAGCACCCCGACACGGGCGAACCGCTCGACGCACCCGACGCATCAGGCGAGCCCGGTACGGGCACGGCCCCGCACGCCCCGCAGCCCACCCTCGACCGGATCGACGCCCTGGTGGAGAACACCCGGGCGGCGGGGCTGACCGTGGCCGTCGAGATCAGCGGCGCCCGGCGGCCGCTGCCGCCGGGAGTGGAGCTGTCGGCGTACCGGATCGTGCAGGAGGCCCTGAGCAACGTGCTGCGGCACGCGCCGGGCGCCCGCGCCTGGGTCCACCTCACCCACCTGCCGACCGGCGTGCGGGTGGAGGTCGTCAACTCGCCGCCGGTGCGCAGGCCGCCGCCCTCGCAGGGCGCGGGCCACGGACTGCTCGGCATGCGGGAACGGGTCGCGATGCTCGGCGGCACCCTGACGGCGCACTCACTGCCGGACGGCGGCTACCAGGTGTCCGCCTTCCTGCCCGCCGACGGCACCGATCAGCCACCCCCCGACGACCCGAACATCAGCTACTACCCCGAGGACGGCAGCGCATGACGAGTGGGAGCGGCACCCCCGGCGTGATCCGCGTGGTGATCGCCGACGACCAGCAGATGGTCCGGCAGGGATTCACCGTGCTACTCAACACCCAGGCCGACATCGAGGTGATCGGGCAGGCGGTGGACGGGCTGGACGCCGTGTCCAAGGTCGCCGAACTCGTCCCGGACGTGGTCCTGATGGACATCCGCATGCCGGAGCTGGGCGGCATCGAGGCCACCCGTCGCGTCGTCGGGGCGAACCCGGACATCAGGGTGCTGGTGCTGACCACCTTCGACCTCGACGAGTACGTGTACGAGGCGCTGGTCGCGGGCGCCTCCGGGTTCCTGCTCAAGGACGCCTCCGCCGACCAGCTCGCCGAGGCGGTCCGGGTGGTGGCGGCCGGGGACGCGCTGCTCGCGCCGGGGGTCACGCGCCGGCTGATCACCGAGTTCTCCCGGATGCGTGACAGACCGCGCGCCCCGCTGAAGGAACGCGTCGGCGACCTCACCGAGCGGGAGACGGAGGTGCTCGCCCTGATCGCCCAGGGGCTGTCGAACGCGGAGATCGCCCAGCGGCTGGTGGTCGCCGAGCAGACGGTGAAGACCCACGTGGGCAGGATTCTGGTGAAGCTCGGCCTCAGGGACCGCACCCAGGCGGCGGTCTTCGCGTACGAGACGGGCCTGGTACGCCCCTCTGGGTACTGAGGAGCGCAGGCGTCGTGGCCCGCGTAGTACCTGAGACGGATACCGAAGGACCCCTCTCACTGGTGACGACCGCCCTCACCCGGTCGGCCTACGGTGTGAGCGTGACCGAGACGACTCACCCGCAGCACGGGGCCGGGACGACCCGCAGCCCGGAGTACCGGCTGTTCCGGAATGCCCTGCGGGGACTGCGCCAAGACCTGTTCCACGATCCCTTCGCCTACCGGCCGCTGCCGCCCCGGCGCACGGACGGCCCGTTCGTCCGCATGCTGCCCGGCCGGCTGCGGCAGCCCGCGCAGCACCTCCCGCACGCGGTGGTGGGTGCGACCGCGCTGCTCGCCCTGGCCGTCGGCTCGGTGTCGGGCGGTCTGCCCGGCGGTGACGCACCGGCCCTGCTGTCCGGAATCCTGTGCGCCCTCCCGGTGCTCGCCACGCTGGTCCGGCCCATCGGCGCCTTCTGGCTGTCCCTGGCGGTGACCCCGCTGGTCGCGCTCATCAACGGCGACGGTCTGGACTGGCCGTGGATGCCCGGCGCGTTCGTCTGCCACCTCGCGGTGCTGATCGTCGTGGCGCTGCGCACCCGCCCCCGCACCGCTGTCTGGATGTGGGCCCTGACCTGCGTGTACGGCTTCCTCTCGGACGTCGCCTTCGGCGGGTCGTACTACTACACGAACAGCGGGCCCATGATGGTGACGTCCGCGTTCGCCCTGCTCGTGGTCTGTCTCTGGCACGTCCGGCAGACCGCCCGACAGCAGGTGACCGCCCAGCAGACGGTCACCGCGCACGAGCGGTCCCGGCGCACCCTGCTGGAGGAGCGCACCAACATCGCGCGCGAGCTGCACGACGTGGTCGCCCACCACATGTCGGTCGTGGCCATCCAGGCCGAGGCCGCGCCGTACCGGGTGGAGAATCCACCGCCGGAGCTGGAGCGGGCCTTCGCCACCATCCGGGAGAACGCGGTCGCCGCCCTCACCGAGCTGCGCCGCGTCCTGGGCGTCGTCCGCGCCGAGGACTACGAGGCCCCGGACGCCCCGCAGCCCACGCTCGCCGACCTCGACGCCCTGCTCGCCAACGTCCGCGACGCGGGCCTGAGCGTGGACAAGGCGGTGACCGGCGCGGTGCGCGAGCTGCCGCCGGGCGTGGAGCTGTCGGCGTACCGGATCGTGCAGGAGGCGCTGAGCAACAGCCTGCGGCACGCGCCCGGTGCTACCGCCCGCGTGGAGGTCTCCTATGTGCTGGGCGGTCTCGGCCTGAGAATCGTCAACGGGCCGATGCCCGAACCGTCCCTGGTGAAGCCCTCACCGGGTGCCGGGCACGGCATCACCGGCATGCGGGAGCGGGTGACCATGCTGAACGGCGAGATGACGGCCGGCCTCACCGACGACGGGGGCTACGAGGTGGCGGTGTTCCTGCCGGTCACCGCGCCGAACGAAGGTGACGCATGACCGGCAGCACGATCCGCGTACTGATCGCCGACGACCAGATGATGGTCCGCGAGGGTTTCTCGGTCCTGCTCAACGCGATGCCGGACATCGAGGTCGTCGGCGAGGCGGTCAACGGGCGGGAGGCGGTCGCCAAGGTGCGCGAGCTCGCCCCCGACGTCGTCCTGATGGACATCCGCATGCCGGAGCTGAACGGCATCGAGGCGACGCGCGAGATCGTCGCCGCCGACGGGGCGGCGAAGGTGCTCGTCCTGACCACCTTCGACCTCGACGAGTACGTGTACCAGGCGCTGCGCGCGGGCGCCTCCGGCTTCCTCCTCAAGGACGCCTCGGCCCGTCAGCTGGCCGACGGGGTCCGGGTGGTGGCCGCCGGTGAGGCCCTGCTCGCCCCCTCGATCACCAAGCGCCTGATCACCGAGTTCTCGAAGCTGTCCGACGGCCCGCGCCTGATGCCCCAGGCGCAGGCGGCCTACGGCGACCTGACCGAGCGGGAGACGGAGGTGCTGGTGCTGATCGCGCAGGGCCTGTCGAACGGGGAGATCGCCGAGCGCCTGGTGGTCGCCGAGTCGACGATCAAGACGCACGTCAGCCGGATCCTGGTGAAGCTGGGCCTGCGCGACCGTACGCAGGCGGCGGTGTTCGCGTACGAGGCGCGGCTGGTGACGCCGGGCTGAGGGGGAGGGGCCGGGTGGTCGGGCCGTCACCCAGCCCCCTGTTCAGCCTGGGTGCCACCGGCTAGCGTCCGTCCATGGCCGCCTTCGACCGCGACAGCTTCGACAGCTTCGACCCGTGGGACCCGGATTTCGTCGCCGACCCGTACCCCGGCTACGCCGAGCTGCGGGATCGGGGCCGCGTGCACTACTACGAGCCGACCGACCAGTGGCTGGTCCCGCACCACGCGGACGTCTCGGCGCTCCTGCGCGACCGCCGCCTCGGCCGGACCTACACACACCGGTACACGCACGAGGACTTCGGCCGCACCCCGCCGTCCCCGGAGCACGAGCCCTTCCACACCCTGAACGACCACGGAATGCTCGACCTGGAGCCGCCGGACCACACCCGCATCCGGCGTCTGGTGTCGAAGGCGTTCACGCCCCGCACGGTGGAGCGGCTGAAGCCGTACGTCCGCTCCCTCGCCGACGAACTGGTCGGCCGTCTCGTCGAGGCCGGCGGCGGCGACCTGCTGACCGACGTCGCCGAACCGCTCCCGGTCGCCGTGATCGCCGAGATGCTGGGCATCCCGGAGCCGGACCGCGCCCCGTTGCGCCCCTGGTCGGCGGACATCTGCGGAATGTACGAGCTGAACCCGTCCGAGGAGACGGCGGCCAGGGCGGTGCGCGCGTCGCTCGAGTTCTCCGAGTACCTGCGCACACTGATCGCGGCCCGCCGCGAGAAGCCCGGCGACGACCTGGTCTCCGGTCTGATCGCCGCCCATGACGAGGACGACGACCGCCTCACCGAGCAGGAGATGGTCTCCACCTGCGCCCTGCTCCTGAACGCCGGTCACGAGGCGACGGTGAACGCCACGGTCAACGGCTGGTGGGCGCTGTTCCGCAACCCGGCCCAGCTCGCCGCCCTCCGCGCGGACCACTCCCTGGTCCCGACCGCCGTGGAGGAGCTGATGCGCTACGACACCCCGCTCCAGCTCTTCGAACGCTGGGTGCTGGACGAGATCGAGATCGACGGGACGACGATCCCGAGGGGCGCGGAGGTGGCGATGCTCTTCGGCTCCGCCAACCACGACCCGGCGGTCTTCACCGCCCCGGACCGCCTCGACCTCGCCCGCCGGGACAACCCGCACATCTCCTTCAGCGCCGGCATCCACTACTGCATCGGCGCGCCGCTGGCCCGTATCGAGCTGGCCGCCTCCATGACCGCCCTGCTGGAGCACGCGCCGGCGCTCCGGCTCGCCGCCGAGCCGGAGCGCAAACCGAACTTCGTCATCCGGGGCCTGAAGGGGCTGCCCGTCGAGGTGTGAACCCGGCGGCGGGCCCTCGCCCCGCCTACTTCGTCTCCAGGTCCCGGCGCCGGAAACCCGCCAGTCCCAGCCACGCCAGACCGGCCGCGACGAGTGTCAGCACCAGCAGTGGCGTCCAGTTCATGTCCGCGGCGGGGAGCCGGGGGACGTGGCCGAAGGGGGAGAGGTTGTTCATCCAGACGGGGAACTGGAGGATCTGGCCGAGGTAGCCGACGACGAAGGCGTACACCGGCACGACCCAGGCCGCCGCGCTCGCCTTCGGGAACCAGCCGAACAGCACCGCCGCCACCCCGACCGTGACCCACAGGGCGGGCGCGTAGGCGAGGGCGGCACCGACCAGCCTCGGCACCAGGACACCGTCGCCGGCTGAAGCGGCGCCCGCGATGCCGAAGCCGAGCCCGGCCAGGAGCAGCACGAGCGTGCCGCCGACCGCCGCCACGGCCAGGTGGCTGCCGGCCCAGCGGCCGCGTGACAGTCCGGTGGCGAGCAGCGGCTCGGCGCGTCCCGCGCTCTCCTCGGCGCGGGTCCGCAGCGCGGCCATCACGGCGTACACCGCGGCGACCACGGCGACGACCACCATCACCATCGACGCGAAGGCCTCCGCCATGCCGGAGCCGCCGATGCGCTCCAGGGCCTCCTGGAGCTGGTCGATGTCCTTCAGCATGTCCTCGGCCTGACCGAGGATCGACCCGTACATCGCGCCCATCAGGAACAGGCCCGCGCCGAAGCCGGCGAGCATGCCGCGGTGCAGGCGCAGCGCGAAGCCGAGCGGGGTGCCGAGTGCGGCGGAGGCGACCGGGCTGCCCAGTTTCTCCGGCCGGATGCCCGCGCCCACGTCCCGCCGGGTGGAGAGCACGAACCCCGTCACCGCGCACGCCGCCGCCAGGGCGAGGCAGAGCAGCAGCGGCCACCAGTCGTCGTCGACGTAGACGTAGGTGCGCTGCACCCAGCCGATCGGGGAGAGCCAGGACAGGGCGCCGCTCTCGCCGCTGTCACCGGCGGCGCGCAGCACGTAGGCGGCGCCGATGACCGCGAGGGCCATGCCGGTGGCGCCGCGCGCGTGCGCGGTGAGCTGGACGGTGACCGCGGCGACGGCGGCGAAGACGAGACCGGCGGCGGCGTGGCAGGCGCCGTACAGCAGCGACCCGCCCGCGTCGATGCCCTCGATGCCGAGACCGGCCAGGCCGAGCGCCAGCAGCGCGGCGAGGACGAGGTTGGCGAGGGCCGCGACCCAGAGAGCGGCGGCGAGGTGGGCGTGCCGGCCGACGACCGTGGAGCGCAGCAGTTCGGCCCGGCCGGTCTCCTCCTCGGCGCGGGTGTGCCGGGTGACGGTCAGGACGCTCATCAGGCCGACGAGGACGGCCATGAAGCCGAGCATCTGGTGGCCGAGCATGGCGCCGGAGGTGTAGGCGTCGAGGTAGTGGCGCGGGCCCGACATGGCGAGACCGGCCGGGCTGCCCATGGTCTCGACGGCGTTCGCCCGGTCCTCGGGTGTGCCGTACAGCTCGGCGTAGCTGTTCGCGGTCGACAGGGTGCCCAGCAGCAGGGCCAGAATCCACACGGGGAGGCGGACGCGGTCGCGGCGCAGGGCGAAGCGGACGAGCGTGCCGGTGCCGGCCAGGGCCCCCGAGCCGCCCGCGGCGGGTCCGGAGCGCGCCGGGGACTCGGCGGTGGTGGTGGCGGTCGTGGAGCCGCTCATCGCATGGCTCCACGGACGTCGTTCGGCGGCAGGGCGTCGTCGTAGTGGCGGAGCATGAGCTCCTCCAGGGTCGGTGGGTGGCTGACCAGGCTGCGGATGCCGAACTCGGTGAGCTTGCGGACCGCGCCCTCGACCTCGCCGCCGTCGACGGCGAAGCGGACGCGGCCGTCGTCGGTCCGCAGGTCGTGGACGCCGGGCAGCGCTTCCAGGCCGGACGCGGGGCGCTCGGTCTCCGCCTCGATGGTGGTGCGGGTCAGGTGCCGCAGTTCTCCGAGGGTGCCGGACTGCACGATCCGCCCGAGCCGGATGATGCTGACCCGGTCGGCGAGCTTCTCCACCTGGGCCAGGATGTGGCTGGAGAGCAGGACGGTCTTGCCCGCGGCCTTGGCCTCGGTGATGACGTCCTGGAAGACGACCTCCATGAGCGGGTCCAGGCCGGCGGTCGGCTCGTCGAGGAGCAGCAGTTCGGCGTCGGAGGCGAGCGCGGCGACGATGGCGACCTTCTGCCGGTTGCCCTTGGAGTAGGCCCGGCCCTTCTTGGTCGGGTCCAGCCCGAACCGCTCGACGAGCTCGTCCCGGCGCCGCCGGTCCAGCCCGCCCCGCAGCCGCGCCAGCAGGTCGATGGCCTCGCCGCCGGTCAGGTTGGGCCACAGCTCGACGTCGCCGGGGACGTAGGCGAGGCGGCGGTGCAGTTCGACCGCCTGTGCCCACGGGTCCATGCCGAGGACCTGGGCGGCGCCGGCGTCGGCCCGCAGCAGGCCGAGCAGGACGCGGATGGTGGTGGACTTGCCGGCGCCGTTGGGGCCGAGGAAGCCGTGGACCTCACCGGCCTCGACGGCCAGGTCGAGACCGTCCAGCGCGCGTGTCCGGCCGAACGACTTGTGGAGTCCGGAGACGCTGATTGCCTTCGTCATGCTTCGGAAAGTACGCTACTTTCACAAATTTGTGAAGTTAAGAAAGCGTCAGGATGTGAGGGATGATCGAAGCATGAGGGAAGCCACGGAGCCGACGGAACGGGAGCGCGATCCGGAGGCGGTGTCGCAGTTCGTGGAGGGCTTCGCCGCCCAGCTCGTCGAGGCCGGGATGCAGCGCATGCCCGCCCGGGTCTTCGCCGCGCTGCTGTCCTCCGACGCGGGCGCGCTGACCTCGGCCGAACTCGGCGCCTGCCTCCAGGTCAGCCCCGCCGCGGTCTCCGGAGCCGTGCGCTACCTCGCCCAGCAGCACATGGTCTCGCGTGAGCGGGAGCCGGGCTCCCGCCGGGAGCGGTACCGGGTGCACAGCGATCAGTGGTACGAGGCGCTGACCAACCGCGAGGCGATCCTCAAGCGCTGGGAGGGCGCCCTGCGCGACGGCGTGACCAGCCTCGGCGCGGACACCCCGGCGGGCCGCCGCATGGCCGAGACGCTGGCCTTCTTCGAGTTCATCGACGCGGAGCTCGCCGAGATGATGGAGCGCTGGCGGGTGCACCGGGAGGAACGGTTCGGGCGGGCGTGATCGGTCCGCTACGCTGAGTTGCCGCTGGTTCGTGTCACGGGGAGGGCGCATCATGACAGTCATGGCAGAGCGACCGACGACAAACCGGACCGAGGTCAACAGCTTCGAGGATCTGCTGGACACCCTCGACGAGTTGGACGTGCCCGACGGCTACAAGGCCGAGATCATCAGGGGGAACATCATCGTGTCGCCGTGGTCCAAGGCGTACTACCTCGATGTCATGGAGCTGGTCTGTGAGCAGCTTCGGCCGTATCTCCCCGAGGAACACCGGATCAGCTTCGGTCCCTTCCTGTACGTCTTTCCGGGGGTGGAGCGCGCTTACGGACCCGACATCCACGTGTCGCGTCGAAGCGTCAGCCGAAGCACCAGCACCCACATGGACGGGGAAGCCCTCGCCTTCGTCGCCGAATTGACCTCCTCGTCCACCCGCGACGACGACCTGACCGACAAGGTCGAGATGTACGGACGGGCCGGCGTCCCCGTCTACCTGCTCCTCGACATGCAGGAAGAGCAGGCCACCGTCCTGTGGACGCCGTCCGCCAAGGGGTACGAGTCGCGCATCACCCGGCCGTTCGGCGAGAAGCTCCCCATCCCCGCTCCGCTCGACTGCCTGCTGGACACCGCCGGTTTCCAGGCCCCCTGACCCGCGCCCCTACCCCGCGGGCAGCGTCAGCCCCCAGGCTCCCTCCCGCACCACCCACGTCCGCGTCCGCACCGGCCCCGACACCACCGCGTCGGCCCGGTACCGGAAGTGCGCCCCCGACACGGTCACCGTCCGCCCCCGCGCCGTCAGCGGCGACGCCTGCGCGCCCCACGCCGGCGGCCGCACCTCCACCTCGGCCACCCCGCCGGTACCCGGCACCACCAAGACCCCCTCGACCGGCTGGTCCAGGTCCACCAGCGTCACCCCGTCGACCTCCACCCGCAGCCGGGAGGGACCGGCCGCCCCCGGAGCCGCCGCCCGCACCGGCCGCGAGGACGCCAGCGTCCGGACGAGGGACTGGCAGGTCCGCAGCCAGGGCCGCGCCGGCGCGGACGCCGGGCGCGACCCGCCCGGCCCGGCGTCGTCGTCCGGGTCCGTGAACGCCCCCTCGTCCTGGTCCCCGGCGACCGGCCCAATCCCCACCGCCCCCAGCACCACCCCGTCACTGTCGTCGACGAGCAGGTCCAGGCGCCGTTCCGCCCCGTCCAGCACCGCCCGCGCCGCCGCCACCGCGCCCGACGGCAGCCCCAGCGACCGGGTCAGGCCCAGCACCGGCCCCACCGGCACCACGGACAGTCCGCACGCCGCCAGCTCCCGGTGCCGGTGCAGCAGGGCCACGGCACGCAGCAGGGCCCGGTCGTCGCCGACCACCACCGGCCGTCGCGAGCCCCGCCGCCGCAGGGCCCGCGCGAACTCCTCCGGACCGTCCGGCAGACACACCTTCGTGCTCGACGCACCCGCGCTGAGCACGTCTTTCGCGATCCGGACGGACTCCCCGTCCGCCCGCCGGGCGACCGCATCGACGACCACCAGAAGCTGATCGGACCTCGCGGAAGAGTTCGCGGAAGAGCTCGCGGAAGTCGCCACCTCGGCCATGCCTCGCTTCCTCGGGTAGCATCTTTGTGCAAGAGCCCCTTGCGCTATTGCGCCAGGGGCTTCGTCTATTCCGGGGCATCCGGTCCGACGGTTGGCGGCCAACGACGGTCGCGGTGTACGTGGCGGAAATCCACCGCGTACGCCCTCGACCATGGACATGCCCCGCCCGGAAGGGGTGTACGCGCGTGCCCGCACTTGTGCTGCTCGGTGCTCAGTGGGGTGACGAAGGCAAGGGAAAGGCGACGGACCTGCTCGGTGGCTCCGTCGACTATGTGGTGCGCTACCAGGGCGGCAACAACGCCGGCCACACGGTAGTCGTGGGCGATCAGAAGTACGCCCTCCACCTGCTCCCTTCCGGGATTCTCTCCCCCGGCTGCACGCCGGTCATCGGTAACGGCGTCGTCGTCGACCCGTCGGTCCTGTTCTCCGAGCTGAGCGGGCTGAACGAGCGAGGCGTCGACACGTCCAAGCTCCTGATCAGCGGAAACGCGCACATCATCACGCCGTACAACGTGACCGTCGACAAGGTGACGGAACGCTTCCTCGGCAAGCGCAAGATCGGCACCACCGGGCGCGGCATCGGCCCGACGTACGCCGACAAGATCAACCGCGTCGGCATCCGCGTCCAGGACCTCTACGACGAGTCGATCCTCACCCAGAAGGTCGAAGCGGCGCTGGACGTCAAGAACCAGATGCTCACCAAGCTCTACAACCGCCGCGCCATCGCCACCGGCCAGGTCGTCGAGGAGCTGCTGGGCTACGCGGACAAGCTCGCGCCGTACGTCGCCGACACCGTCCTGGTCCTCAACCAGGCGCTGGAGGACGACAAGGTCGTCCTGTTCGAGGGCGGTCAGGGCACCCTCCTCGACATCGACCACGGCACGTACCCCTTCGTCACCTCGTCGAACCCGACCGCGGGCGGCGCCTGCACCGGCGCCGGCGTGGGACCGACGAAGATCAGCCGGGTCATCGGCATCCTCAAGGCGTACACGACCCGCGTCGGCGCCGGCCCGTTCCCGACCGAGCTGTTCGACGAGGACGGCGAGGCCCTGCGCCGCATCGGCGGCGAGCGCGGCGTCACCACCGGCCGCGACCGGCGCTGCGGCTGGTTCGACGCGGTGATCGCCCGCTACGCCACCCGCGTCAACGGCCTCACCGACTTCTTCCTCACCAAGCTCGACGTGCTCACCGGCTGGGAGCAGATCCCGGTCTGCGTGGCCTACGAGATCGACGGCAAGCGCGTCGAGGAGCTGCCGTACTCGCAGTCCGACTTCCACCACGCGAAGCCGGTCTACGAGATGCTGCCGGGCTGGAGCGAGGACATCAGCAAGGCGAAGTCCTTCTCCGAGCTGCCGAAGAACGCCCAGGCGTACGTCAAGGCGCTGGAGGAGATGTCCGGCGCCCCGATCTCCGCGATCGGCGTCGGCCCCGGCCGCGACGAGACGATCGAGATCAACTCGTTCCTGTAGGGGACCGAGGAGACAGGCCGGTGGCCGGGGACCCGTTCGGGGCCCCGGCCACCGGCGTACGGGCGCCGGATACGCTGGCCGGTGTCAGCGGCGGCCACACAGCGCGGAGCGGATCGGAACATGCGGAAGCCCACCACCCGGATGGGGAAGCCCAGCACCCGGACGTGGATCTGGCTGGCCGTCGCGGTCGTCGCCGTCACCGGCGGGCTCCTCTACGTCGACAGCCACCGCGTCTCCGCCGCTCCGCACGCGGACGACGCCAAGTGCGGCAAGGTGGTCGACCGCCTCCCCGACGACATACCCGGCGCCTCGCGCGACTGGGCTCTCGGCGACGGCGTCGCCTCCTGGGGCGGCCAGAAGGCGGTGTTCCGCTGCGGCGCCGAGGAGCTGCCGCCCAACATCAACCTCTGCGTCACGGCCGACGGCGTCGACTGGGTGCTGGACGAGAAGCGGCTCAAGAGCGACGGCGTGAGCGTGCTGCGGACCTACGGCCGCTCCCCGGCCGTCGAGCTCACCTACACCGGGCCGCGCGAGGAGGTGGGCGGCGTCCTCGCCGCGCTGGACCCCGCCGTGAAGTGGATCTCGCAGGAGCGCAAGTGCGTCGGCCTCCAGGACGCCGAGATCGCCCCGTAGCCGGCCGCGCCGCGACCGTTCGGCCCACTTCCCCGGGCGCCGGCCCGGTGCGTGGTGTCGGATCGTCGGCATGACCGACCGTGACCGCCGTGACCGCGCCGCTTCCTGCCGGGGCCCGTACGGTGGCGAGGGCGACCCGGGCGTCCCGGACGGCTGCGGCGACCCGGCCCGCTTCGAGGTCGCCCGGCACCTCAGGACGCCGCTGCGGGTGTGCCCCGTACACCTGGGGCCGTCGCTGCTGCTGGCGGACGGGGTGCTGTGGCCGCCGGAGATCCGTCTGATCCGCTGAGGGCGCCGGGGTCCCGGTGATTCACTTGGGGACAGACCCCGAGGACGCGGAGGGAAGCCGTACGGTGCCCGGACGACCCGATGTGATGGCGCTCCACTTCGAGCGTGACCGCCCCCGGCTGCGCGCCGTCGCGTACCGCATCCTCGGCTCCCTCGGCGAGGCCGACGACGCCCTCCAGGACGCGTGGCTGCGCGCCGACCGCGCGGACACCTCGCAGGTGGAGAACCTCTCCGGCTGGCTCACCACCGTCGTCGCCCGCGTCTGCCTCAACATGCTGCGCGCCCGCGACACCCGCCGTGAGGAGCCACTGGAGGAGGGGCCACGGACGGGAACGAGCGCCACCGACCCCGCCGAGGAGGCCCAGCTCGCCGACGAGGTCGGCATCGCGCTGCTGATCGTGCTGGACACCCTAGGGCCCGCCGAACGGCTCGCGTTCGTCCTGCACGACATGTTCGACGTCCCCTTCGACGACATCGCCGCGATGCTGGACAAGACCCCCGCCGCCACCCGTCAGCTGGCCAGCCGCGCCCGCCGCCGGGTCCGGGGCGTCCCCGTGCCCGACGCCGACCCGCCCCGTCGGCGCCGCGCCGTCGACGCGTACCTGGCGGCCACCCGGGGCGGCGACTTCGACGCGCTGGTCGCCCTGCTCCACCCGGACGTCGTCCTGCGCGCCGACGCGGCGGTCGTCCCGACGCCCGAGCCCTTCGCGGTCACCGGCGTCGAGCCGGTCGCGCGGGGTGCGATGGCCTCGATGGCGCGGGCGCGGTTCACCGGCGTGGTCCTGGTGGACGGCCGGGTCGGCCTGGCGATGGCCGAGCACGGCAGGCTGCGCGTGGTGCTCCGCTTCACCTTCGCGGACGACGACCGCATCGCCGGCATCGATGTGATCGCGGAGCCGAACCAGCTGAACAAACTGCTCATTTCAGGCATAGGCTGAGGCTGTACACGCCGCGTCGGCAGAAGAAGGTGAGTGCGATGCGCGTGCTGCTCAAGGCGACGCTGGACACCGAGAAGTCGAACGAGGTGATCCGCAGCGGCAGGATGGCGGACCTGATCAAGGAGACCGTCGACCACATCAAGCCGGAGGCCGCCTACTTCGGCACCGTCGACGGACGGCGGACCGCCCTGATGGTCTTCGACATGCAGGACAGCTCGCAGCTGCCGCCGATCGGAGAACCGTTCCTCATGGAGCTGAACGCCGAGGTCGACGTCTGCCCGATCATGAACGGCGACGACCTGGCGAAGGGGCTCTCCCAGCTCCGCTGACCGCCCGTCGGCAGGTCAGCTGAACACGATCATCGACCCCTGCGCCAGGCTCCGGGTGGCCGCCGCGTGCAGCCCCAGCCACACGTGCCGTTCCCGGGCGAAGGGGCCGGCCTCGTACGGCGCGGGAACGGCCGGCTCCTCCAGCTCCGTCGGGCCGGGCGGCGGCGCGGGCGGTGCCGGGGGGTTGGCCGGGTCGATGCCGAGGGCCGGGGCGACGGCCTCCAGCTCCCGCAGCAGGGTGTGCGAGGAGCCCAGGGGGCCGCCACCCGCCAGGAGTTCGTCGCTGGAGAGCGGGTGCGGGAAGTCGACGGGGACGTAGGCGCCCGCGTGGTCGTAGTGCCAGACCAGATGCGACTGCTGGGCCGTCGCCTCGAACATCTCCAGCAACTGCTCGTAGTCGCCGCCGAGTTCGTCCACCGGCGTCACCGGCAGTCCGCACACCTGGAGCAGGTACGCCCGGCGCAGGAAGTGCAGGGCGTCGTAGTCGAAACCGGCCACCGGCGCGACCTCGCCGGACAGCCCCGGCATGTACTGGTACACCGGCACCGGCGGCAGCCCGGCCTCGGCCAGCACCTTGTCGTACTGCGCGAGTTCCTCGGCGAAGGGGTTGTCCGGGGTGTGGCACAAGATGTCGACGAGCGGTACCAGCCACAGGTCACAGGCCAAAAGAGGGCTCCTCACACAGCACGGTGGTCAGGGCAGCGTAGTCGGTACGTGGTGCGCGGTCGTGTGGTGCGTGCAGGTCACATACCCATCTGGGGCCCGCCCACGACACATCGGGCGTTGGTCGTTGCGGTCACCGCGGTCATCGCCGGGCGAGGCGCTCGATCAGGGCGAGCGAGTGGGCGTTGTACGCGTCGATCAGCGCACGGGCGGCCGGTGCGTCGCGGCGGGCGAGGGCGTCGACCAGTTCGGTGTGCCCCGACCACAGGGTGCCGCGCAGGTCGCTGAGCCGGCGCAGGTGCTGCACCGTGCACACCCAGCTCTGCACGCGCAGCCGGTGCAGGAAGTCGGAGAGGTAGGGGTTGCCGAACAGCACGGCCAACTCGCGCCAGTAGCGCAGGTCGTAGCCGATGAGGACGGTCAGGTCCCCCGCCGCGGCGGCGCGCTGGGCCTCCTCGCCCCGCCGGCGGACCCCGGCGAGGGCGGCGGCGACCCGCGGGTCGTCCGGTTCCGGCCCGCCCCGCCGGGCGCCCTCCAGGGCGAGGAACATCCCGCCGATGACGAGACTGCGGGCCTCGACCATCCCCCGGAAGTCGTCGACCGAGTACTCGTGCACCCGGAACCCGCGGTGGTGGTCGGCGTCGAGCAGCCCCTGCGCGGACAGGTCCACCAGCGCCTCGCGCACGGGCGTCGCGGACACGCCGTACTGCTCGGCGATCTCCTTGACGGTGAACTCCTGCCCCGGCTGGAGCCGCCCGGACAGCACCTCGTCGCGGAGCGCGTCGGCGATCTGCTGCCGCAGGGTGCTGCGCGTGACGGCACCGGTGCGGCTGGGGCCGGGCATGGTCGGGCGGTCTCCTCGTCGCGTGCGCGTACACACACCTGTGGCGTGCTCGTACACGTGTCTACGGTGTACGAGCACGCCACCTTACGCGCTCGGGTCGCTTTCCTGCCCGTAAGCGGGCAGGCCCTTACTCGGTGTACTCGTCCGCCACGGACAGTGCCGTGTCCAGGGCCGCCAGGCCCTCCTTCAGCTCGGCCTCGGAGACGTTGCACGGCGGGACGACGTGGGTCCGGTTCATGTTCACGAACGGCCACACGCCGTGCGCCTTGGCCGAGGCGGCGAAGGCGGACATCGGGGTGGCCGCCTGCCCGGTCGCGTTGTAGGGCACCAGCGGCTCCCGGGTCTCCCGGTTCTTCACCAGCTCCAGCGCCCAGAACATGCCGGTGCCGCGCACGTCGCCGACGCTCGGGTGCCGCTCGGCCAGCTCCCGCAGCGCGGGCTCGACGACCTCGGCACCGAGCCGCGCCGCGTGCTCCACGATGCCCTCCTCCTCCATCACGTTGATGGTGGCGACGGCGGCGGCGCAGGCCAGCGGGTGACCGGAGTACGTCAGACCGCCCGGGTAGGGCCGCTCGGCGAACGTCGCGGCGATCTCGGCACAGATCGCGACGCCGCCCAGCGGGACGTAGCCCGAGTTCACGCCCTTGGCGAAGGTCATCAGGTCGGGCACGACGTCGTACAGGCCGGCGGCGAACCACGTACCGGTCCGCCCGAACCCGGCCATCACCTCGTCCAGCACGAAGACGATCCCGTACTTGTCGCAGATCTCCCGCACCCCGGCCAGGTAACCGGCCGGCGGCATCATGATCCCCGCCGTGCCCGGGATCGTCTCCAGGATGATCGCGGCGATCGTCCCCGGTCCCTCGAAGGCGATCGTCGTCTCCAGATGCTCCAGCGCCCGCGCGCACTCCTGCTCCTCGGTCTCGGCGTAGAAGCGCGAGCGGTACAGGAAGGGCGCCCAGAAGTGCACGGCACCGGCGGTGCCGCTGTCCGAGGCCCAGCGGCGCGGGTCGCCGGTGAGGTTGATCGCCTGCTGGGTGCCGCCGTGGTACGAGCGGTACGCCGACAGCACCTTCGGCCGGCCGGTGTGCAGCCGCGCCATGCGCACGGCGTGCTCGACGGCGTCCGCGCCGCCGTTGGTGAAGAAGATCTTGTCCAGGTCGCCGGGCGTCCGCTCGGCGATCAGCCGCGCCGCCTCGGAGCGCGCCTCGACGGCGAACGCGGGCGCGAAGGTCGTCATCCGCGCCGCCTGCTCCTGGATCGCGGCGACGACCTTGGGGTGCTGGTAGCCGATGTTGGTGTAGACGAGACCGCTGGCGAGGTCGAGGTAGCGCTTCCCTTCGTAGTCCCAGAAGTACGACCCCTCGGCGCCGGCGACGGCGAGCGGGTCGATGAGCTCCTGCGCGGACCAGGAGTGGAAGACGTGCGAGCGGTCCGCCGCCTTCACGGCGGCGCCGGCCTGGGGATCGGGCTGAGGGGTCATGCGGCCGAGGGTAGATGTCCGCGATGCGGAAACGGAATCGGCGTCCTGTCTGTGGACGGCGGCTTTCCGCGACAGGTTGTCGACGCGGTGCCGGTACCGTTCCGGTACCGCACGGCGGGCCCGTTACGGAACCGTAGAGATGGACCCGCTCCCCCTGCGTCCGCCCCGCACTATCCTCGGTCTGTTGCTCACGTGGCGGTTCACGTGCGGGGGAAGGCGGCGCGAAACATGCAGAAGCTCGGGGACGGGGACCCGCGGCACATCGGGGACTACCGGCTGCTGGGGAGGCTCGGCGCGGGAGGCATGGGCCACGTCTATCTGGCCCGCTCGGACCGTGGACGCACGGTCGCCGTGAAGCTGGTGCGCGAGGAACTGGCCGCGCAGGAGGAGTTCCGGGAGCGCTTCCGCAAGGAGGTCGAGTCCGCGCGGCGGGTCGGCGGCCACTGGACCGCGCCCGTACTGGACGCCGACACCGAGGCGGCCGTGCCCTGGGTGGCCACCGGGTACGTCGCGGGGCCCAGCCTCCAGCAGGTCGTGGGGCACGACCACGGTGCCCTGCCGGAACGCTCGGTGCGCACCCTGGCCGCCGGGCTCGCCCACGCCCTCCAGGACATCCACGCCGCCGGGATCATCCACCGCGACCTGAAGCCGTCCAACGTGCTCGTCACCATCGACGGCCCCCGGGTCATCGACTTCGGCATCGCGCGGGCCCTGCAGACGGTGACCGACGGCGGTCTCACCCGGACCGGCGCGCTGGTCGGCTCGCCCGGCTTCATGGCGCCCGAGCAGGTGCGCGGCGACCGCATCACGCCCGCCTGCGACGTCTTCTGCCTCGGCTCCGTCATCGCCTACGCCGCCACCGGCCAACTCCCCTTCGGCACCGCCAACAGCGGTGTGCACGCGCTGATGTTCCGCATCGCGCAGGAGGAGCCCGACCTCGACCGGGTGCCCGAGGGCATCGCCGACCTCGTGCGCGACTGCCTGAAGAAGGACCCCGCCGCCCGCCCGGGCCTCGCCGACGTACTGGCCCGCACCGGCGCCCAGGACACGGTCGCCGACGGCCGCTCCCGCGACCCGTGGCTGCCCGGCGCGCTGGTCGCCCAGCTCGGCCGGCACGCCGTACGGCTGCTGGACACGGAGAACCCGGAGTCACCGGCGGCGGCCCCGGAACCGTCGGGCCCGCCGCCGCCGCGCGAACCGGGCTCCGGCGCCCCGCTGAACCACCTCCCCACCCTCGTCGCGGGCCAGAATCCCCCGGCACCACCGCCGGTCGCCCCTCACGCCCACGTCCACGCCCCGGTCTACGGCGCGCCGCCGCCGTACGGCACACCGCCCTACGGGCCGCCGCCGTACGGCCCGCCGCACGAGCGGTCCGGGAGAGGCCGTTCCACCGCGCTCCTGGTCGTGGTCGCCCTGGTGGTGGCGCTGGGCGCCGGAGGCTCGGTGTACGCGCTGATGAGCGGCAAGGAGGACGGCGGCGAACGGGCCGGCGGCGACTCCACGACCACCGCGACGGCCTCCGTGTCCCAGGGACAGGACCCGACCCCGGACGGCTCGTCCCCGACGACGGAAGCTGACCGGCCCACCACCCCGGCGCCCCGGGACGGCATGATCCCGACGGCGTACCTGGGCACGTGGACCACGACCATCGACAACGCCTCCGGCGTCCACACCCGGCGGCTGACCATCCAGCAGGGCGAGGTCGGCGACACGGTCCTGTCCCTCGTCGCCGACGGCCCGGCGGGCGGCACCACCTACCACTGCGTCTTCGAGGCCGACCTGTCCACCGCCCCGGACTCCGACGGCCCCCTGCGCATCGGCCCCTCGACGGTCACGGTGGGCCCCGCCACCTCCTGCGCCCCGGGCGAGTCCACCACGGTCACCTTGCTCCCGGACGGCAGCCTGCGGCGGGTGAACAACGGCAACGGTGAGAGCCTGACGTACACCCGCCAGTAATCCCGCCCGAGCTGCGCCCACCCGCGACACCCACCCCCGGCCCACACCCACGCCGGTCACCGGCGAACCCCGGACCAGTCACCGCCGCTCAAACGCTCACCGCAGGCTCACTCTCACCGAGGCTCCGGCGGCCGCTGCCTCGGCATGTTCGGCCGAGCCCCGTTCGGCGCCACGGAGAACCGCCCCGGCCCGGCACCCCCCGCCTCGGACCGCCCCCCGCCCCCACCGACCGCCCCCCACTGCAACCCCAACGGCGCGACCCCACTCCGGAAGTCCACCATCCAGTCCGCCGTCTCCGCCCGCACCAGCTCCGTGACGTCCTCGGAGAACCGCCGCAGCACCCCCAGGCACCGCTCGGCCGCCTCGCTCGCCGTCCCGTCCGCCGGACCCAGCACCTCCCGCACGCTCTCCGACGCCCAGTCGAACTGGAGCACCTGAAGCCGCCGCTGCACCGCCTGCGCCGTGGCCACGTCCCGCATCCACCCGGACGTCACCCCGAAGTACCGGTCCCCGGCCACGCAGGCCACCGCGCACAGCAGCGCCAGATACCCCCAGGGCGCGGCCCCGCCCACGACCCCCGACATGTCCAGCAGCGGCAGCACCGCCCCGGCCAGCGCCCCCGCCGCGGCCCCGCACCGGAGCGCCACCGCGCCCCGCCGCTTCCGCACACGGTCCGCGAGATACCACGCCGCCGTGTCCAGCGCGCCCCGCTCCACCCACCGGTACAGCTCGTCCAGCCGTTCCGCCGGCAGCGACCAGTCCCCGTGCGGAAACGCCCGCCCGGCCAGGTCGCCCGGCCGGAGCCCGGCCACCCCCTCACCACCCCGTCCGTCGTGCGGCGGCCTCTCGGGCTGCATCTCCGGCTGACCCACCCGGCACTCCCTACTGCTCACCGTCCGTGACGACCACATGCGCCGGGAACCTTCCTACCGCCCAATGGGTGGCGAGGGTCCGGGTTCCGAGGGTTTTCCGCCCGGAAGAGGTCGTTGATCAGGTATAGGGCTCCCGAGGTATCACTCGAAAGAGTGCTGGGGCGAGGGCCGCACGGACCACGTAGGCTCGTGCCGAACGGCAAAACCCGCGGTGACCCCGCGACGACAGCGGCGACAGGAGCTGAACGTGATCCCCGGTGGTGGCCAGCCCAACATGCAGCAGCTGCTCCAGCAGGCCCAGAAGATGCAGCAGGACCTGGCGAAGGCCCAGGAGGAACTGGCGCAGACGGAGGTCGACGGCCAGTCCGGCGGCGGCCTGGTGAAGGCCACCGTCACCGGTTCCGGCGAGCTGCGCGGCCTCGTGATCGACCCGAAGGCGGTGGACCCGGAGGACACCGAGACCCTCGCCGACCTGGTCGTGGCGGCCGTCCAGGCGGCCAACGAGAACGCGCAGAACCTCCAGCAGCAGAAGCTCGGCCCGCTCGCCCAGGGGCTGGGCGGCGGCGGCATCCCCGGCCTGCCCTTCTGAGCCCGCCTTTCCCGGTTCGCCTTTCTCAGACCGGCCGAAGCCATCTACCGTACGTAGTGCAGGAACCTCAGGAAGGACGGCAGTCCGTTGTACGAAGGCGTGGTCCAGGACCTCATCGACGAACTCGGGCGGCTGCCCGGCGTCGGTCCCAAGAGCGCGCAGCGGATCGCCTTCCACGTCCTCCAGGCGGAACCGACCGACGTACGGCGGCTCGCCCAGGCCCTCATGGAAGTGAAGGCCAAGGTCCGCTTCTGCGCGACCTGCGGAAACGTCGCGCAGGAGGAGCAGTGCAACATCTGCCGCGACACCCGGCGCGACCCCGCGGTCATCTGCGTCGTGGAGGAGCCGAAGGACGTCGTCGCCATCGAGCGCACCCGTGAGTTCCGCGGGCGCTACCACGTGCTCGGTGGCGCGATCAGCCCGATCGACGGAGTCGGCCCCGACGACCTCCGTATCCGTGAACTGCTCGCCCGCCTCGCGGACGGCACGGTCACGGAACTCATCCTGGCCACGGACCCGAATCTGGAGGGCGAGGCCACGGCCACGTACCTCGCCCGCATGATCAAGCCCATGGGCCTCAAGGTCACCCGCCTGGCCAGCGGCCTCCCGGTGGGCGGCGACCTGGAATACGCGGACGAGGTGACCCTCGGCCGCGCCTTCGAGGGGAGACGACTCCTAGATGTCTGACGCCACGCTGCACGCGACGAACCAGAACCCGGACGACTTCGCGGTCCAGATCGCCGACCAGATCGAGAGCTTCCTGGTCGCCGTCACCGAGGTGGCGAAGGGTGACGAGCCGGACTCCGCCGTCCCCTTCCTCCTCCTGGAGGTCTCCCAGCTCATGCTGGCCGGCGGCCGCCTGGGCGCCCACGAGGACATCGTCCCCGACGAGCGCTACGAGCCCGACCCGGGTCCGGAACTCGACGTGGACGAACTCCGCGAGAACCTCGCCCGCCTCCTCGACCCCATCGACGTCTACTCCGAGGTTTTCGACCCCTACGAGCCGCGCAAGGCGCCCGTCCCGGCCCGTATCTCCGACGACCTCACCGACGTCATCACCGACCTCCGCCACGGCATGGCCCACTACAAGGCGGGCCGCACCACGGAAGCCCTGTGGTGGTGGCAGTTCTCCTACTTCTCCAACTGGGGCTCCACCGCCTCCGCCACCCTGCGCGCCCTCCAGTCCGTCGTCGCCCACGTCCGCCTCAACCAGCCCCTGGAGGAGCTGGACGGCCTCGACACCGACCAGGGCCTCGGCGACGACACCCTGGAGACGGAGGCCGGCCGGGTCATGGTGGAGGAGATCGCGGGACCGCTGGGGCTGCGGCCGGTCAAGTAGCGGCCGTCCCGGCGCCGGGGGCGAGCAGCGCCCGCGCGATCCGTTCGTAGCGGGGCCGCTTCTCCTCGTTCCGGTCCGCGTGCCGTACCGCGCAGTCGCGGGCCTGGTCCGTCGCCTCGGCGCCCCGGTCCAGCAGCAGGAGCACCACCTCGAGCTGCCCGTGGCACGCGGCCCACTCGAGAGCCGTCCGGTTCTTCATGGCCCGGTCTTCGGGGTCCGCCCCACGGTCCAGGAGCAGGGCGACGGTCTCGGTATGGTTCCCGCCCGCCGCCAGCACCAGCGGGGTGTACGGAATCCTGTCCTGCGCTCCCATGGACACCCCGGCGTCGAGGAACGCCGCGACGGCGTCCGTGCTCCCGTACATCGCCGCGCACGTGAGCGGGGTGAGGTCGTGGTAGGGCCCGGCGTGCGCCGCCGTGTCCGCCCCGGCCGCGAGCAGGATCCGTACGACGTCGGCGTGATTCTCCTGGGCGGCCAGGTCCAGCGCGGGCCGCGCGTCGTCGTCGAGGGCACCCACGGGGACACCGGCGCCCAGCAGCCGGGTCACCGCCTCCGCGTCCCCGTCCCGCGCCGCCTGCGGCAACTGGTTGGAACGCGGCGCGGGCAGTCTGTTCGCTGGTTTCGTCATACGGCGATCATGCGGTGCCCGGCGTCTCCGCCTCTGCGTGGTCGGCCTTCATCGCCGCAGTTCAGCCCGGAGCTTGAGCCCCGGGATCCGAGCTTTTCCCTTGGTTTTGTGGTCTGGTTGAAACACCCAACCAACCAAGTCTGTACGTGAGTTGACGCGCCGTACCTCGTAAGGGTGACGTTCCGTGATCGGCTTGCGTCGCTGCGTCAAGCCGCCCTAGGTTCGCGGCATATGACCGGCAAATGAGTCGGCCCCGGCGGTGCGCCAACACCAATCCGGGACCTGACCTACGCATCGAAGGAACCAGCTCCGATGGTGGCTTGCGCCAACCTTAGTCCCGCCCTCCCCGCCCCGTCCCACCCCATGGCCAATCCGGGCTACGGAAAACGCCTCGCGGGCGACGAAGACCCGCACGCGGACCCGGACTTCGCACACCTGAGCCCGCGTGAGGCGGAGATCGCCGTCTTCGTGGACCACCTCGACGACGGTCACGCGATGGGCCACAAGGTCCTCGCGGCACAGCACCCCCGCTACGGCCAGCAGGCGGTGCGCACGTCCCTCGGCCGCCTCGCCGACGCCGGCCACCTGCGCTGGATCAGGGAGCACATCACCGTCGAGGACAACACCATGCGGTGGGTCACGCGGACGTACTGGTCGCGTACGCGCAGGTCGAATGAGTGGTGGGAGGAGTTCGCGCGGGAGCGGAAGGGCCGGATCGTGCCCGGCGACCTCGGTCCCGGCCTCGCCCGGACCGACGAGCCCGAGCTGCCGGAACCGGAGGCCGACCAGCAGTCCGAACCTGAGCCCGAGCCCGACTCCGAGGCCTCCACCTCGTACCTCACCTTCGCCGGAATCCGCGAGGCGGACCCCCGTATGTCCCTGTCCGCGTCCGACTGCCGGTCCCTCGCCTCGCTGGCGGGGGAGTGGCTGTCGCGCGGGGCGACGCCCGGGGACATCACCCGCGCGGTGACCGAGGGGCTGCCCTCGACCGTGAACAACCCGGGCGGACTCGCCCGCAACCGACTGGAGAACAAGATGCCCCCGAAGAAGGCGAAGATCCGCCAGAAGGCCGCCCCGCGCCGGGCCCGCGTGACCCGCGCGGTCATGGCCTGCATGGACTGTGACGCGGACGAGCGGACGACGGAGATCAAGGGCGGCATGTGCCCCGACTGCCGCGCCGAGTTCGAGGCGGCCGTGGCCGCCGAGGAGGCCGGTCTGCTGGACGTCGGCTACGTGCCGGACACGTTCCTGGCAGTCCCCGACGCGGTGTACGAGGTCGTGGACGTTCCCCGCCGCGCGGCGGAGGTGCGCGCGGCGGCCGGCCTGCCGCCGAGGGCGGAGCGGGCGCTGTGAGCGTGCAGGAGGCGCCGGCCGGGGCACCATGGTGTCGAGGAGGCGACGCCATGAGCCCTAGGACCGAGCACCGGCCCCAGATGTCCGTCGAGGAGTTCGAGGAGTTCGAACGCCATGCCCCGGAGTCCGTGTGGCTGGAGTTCATTCACGGAAAGGTCGTGGTCAAGCCCATGGCGGACGGCAACCACCGCGAGATGATCGCGTGGCTGCAACGGGTGTGCGTGCAGCACCGGCCGGACCTGTGGCTGCACGCAGAGAGTGGGCTGCAGACGGAGAGGTACCGAAAGGGGCGAGCCCGCGCGGACGGCGTGCTGGTGCGCGTGGGTGGCTTGAAGGGCCACGGTGAATGGTCCGAGGCTGAGGGAGCTCTCATGGCCGTGGAGATCACGTCCTACGACTCCGACACCAACCGGCGCGACCGAGTAGAGAAGCCCGACGCATACGCCGCCGCAGGCATCCCCGTCTATCTCCTCGTCGACCGGGACGACTGCACGGTCACGGTGTTCACCGAGCCGAAGGACGGCCGCTACCGCACGCAGGTGAACAGCGCCTTCGGCGCCCCCGTCCACCTCCCCGCCCCCGTCGACATCACCCTCGACACCGAGCCCCTCAAAGACCTGGCGGACTGACGTCTCTCACTTGTGAACGTGTGACACACGGCACTTTCCCGAGTGACCCGCGCCGCGATGGGCATGAGCCAGCCTGAGCGAGTACCCGGGTCTCACCATGCGATACCGCAGAGGCGAAACCCGGACGCTCGGTAAAATGAGCCGACCGCAGTACATATACGTACGTGCGGAAAGAGACGGATTGAGCGAGGAGCGCACGTGGGCCTTGTCGTGCAGAAGTACGGAGGCTCCTCCGTAGCCGATGCCGAAGGCATCAAGCGCGTCGCCAAGCGGATCGTGGAAGCGAAGAAGAACGGCAACCAGGTGGTCGCCGTCGTTTCCGCGATGGGCGACACGACGGACGAGCTGATCGATCTCGCCGAGCAGGTTTCCCCGATCCCTGCCGGGCGCGAACTCGACATGCTGCTGACCGCCGGGGAGCGTATCTCCATGGCGCTGCTGGCCATGGCGATCAAAAACCTGGGTCACGAGGCCCAGTCGTTCACCGGCAGCCAGGCCGGAGTCATCACCGACTCGGTCCACAACAAGGCGCGCATCATCGACGTGACGCCGGGGCGCATCAAGACCTCGGTGGACGAGGGCAACGTCGCCATCGTGGCCGGCTTCCAGGGCGTCAGCCAGGACAGCAAGGACATCACCACGCTGGGGCGCGGCGGGTCCGACACGACGGCCGTCGCTCTCGCCGCCGCGCTCGACGCGGACGTCTGTGAGATCTACACCGACGTGGACGGCGTGTTCACCGCCGACCCGCGCGTGGTGAAGAAGGCGAAGAAGATCGACTGGATCTCCTTCGAGGACATGCTGGAGCTCGCGGCCTCCGGTTCCAAGGTGCTGCTCCACCGCTGTGTGGAGTACGCCCGCCGGTACAACATCCCGATCCACGTCCGGTCCAGCTTCAGCGGACTGCAGGGCACGTGGGTGAGCAGCGAGCCGATCAAGCAAGGGGAAAAGCACGTGGAGCAGGCCATGATCTCCGGTGTCGCGCACGACACCTCCGAGGCCAAGGTCACCGTCGTCGGTGTCCCGGACAAGCCGGGCGAGGCCGCCGCGATCTTCCGGGCGATCGCCGACGCCCAGGTCAACATCGACATGGTCGTGCAGAACGTGTCCGCCGCCTCCACCGGCCTGACGGACATCTCCTTCACCCTGCCGAAGACCGAGGGCCGCAAGGCCATCGACGCGCTGGAGAAGAACCGCGCGGGCATCGGCTTCGACTCGCTGCGCTACGACGACCAGATCGGCAAGATCTCGCTGGTCGGCGCCGGGATGAAGAGCAACCCGGGCGTCACCGCCGACTTCTTCACCGCGCTCTCCGAGTCCGGCGTGAACATCGAGCTGATCTCGACCTCCGAGATCCGTATCTCGGTCGTCACTCGCAAGGACGACGTGAACGAGGCCGTCCGCGCCGTGCACACGGCCTTCGGGCTGGACTCCGACAGCGACGAGGCCGTGGTCTACGGAGGCACCGGGCGCTGATGGTCGACATCGCGGGTGCCGGGCGCACCGGGCGGCCGACCCTGGCCGTCGTGGGAGCGACCGGCGCCGTCGGTGCGGTCATGCTCCAGATCCTGTCCCAGCACGCGGACGTCTGGGGTGACATCCGTCTGATCGCCTCCCCGCGCTCGGCCGGCCGCAAGCTGGCCGTGCGCGGGGAGGAGGTCGAGGTCGTCGCGCTGAGCGAAGAGGCCTTCGACGGGGTCGACGTCGCCATGTTCGACGTGCCCGACGAGGTCTCCGCGCAGTGGGCGCCGGTCGCCGCCGCCAAGGGTGTGGTGGTGATCGACAACTCGGGCGCGTTCCGGATGGACCCGGACGTGCCCCTTGTCGTGCCCGAGGTCAATCCGCACGCGGTGCGGATGCGGCCGCGCGGGATCGTGGCCAACCCGAACTGCACGACGCTGTCCATGATCGTGGCGCTGGGCGCGCTGCACGCCGAGTTCGGGCTGCGCGAGCTGGTGGTCTCGTCGTACCAGGCGGTGAGCGGGGCCGGGCGGGACGGTGTTCAGACGCTGCGCCGGCAGCTGTCCCTGGTGGCCGGGACCGAGTTGGGGACCCACCCCGGTGACGTGCGGCGGGCCGTCGGCGACGACACCGGGCCGTTTCCGGAGCCGGTCGCGCTGAACGTCGTACCGTGGGCCGGCTCGGCGCGCGAGGACGGCTGGTCCTCGGAGGAGATGAAGGTCCGGGACGAGTCCCGGAAGATCCTCGGGCTGCCGCACCTCCCGGTGGCGGTGACGTGCGTACGGGTGCCGGTCGTCACCACGCACTCGCTGACCGTCCACGCCCGCTTCGAGGGCGAGGTGACGGTCGACAAGGCCCGGGAGATCCTGGCCACCGCGCCCGGTGTCGTCCTGTTCGACAACCCGGCCGCGGGGGAGTTCCCGACCCCCGCCGACGTCGTCGGCACCGATCCGACGTGGGTCGGACGGGTGCGGCGGGCCCTGGACGACCCGACGGCGTTGGAGCTCTTCGTCTGCGGGGACAACCTGCGCAAGGGGGCCGCGCTGAACACGGCGCAGATCGCGGAGCTGGTCGCCGCCGAGTTCGACTGAGATGTGATCCGGAAGTTGGTCCGGACTACTTGTATCGGACACCTGTGGCATCAGAGGATTTCCTCTCCGCCCTCCGCAACCATGCGGAGGGCGGCAAGCGTCATTGCGGTCACCCATCAGGGCGCGAAGGCGTGCGGTCGGCGTGGGGACGTCGAGGGCGGGCGTGGGGACGCTCGTTCACATGGGATATAGGGGAAGAGCGGGACAATGAGGGCCTATGACGCACCGTCAGCCGGGCTGCCGCCCGGCGGGCGCGGGAACGTGACGCCCGGCACGTACAACCCTCACGGGGGTGGGCGTGTCCAACTGGCGTGGCAGAGGTACTCGATTTCCCCGCGACAGCGCGTGGCCCCGCCGTGCGGCCACCCGTCCGGCCCGTCCGTCCCCGAGTGGCCGGTCCGGCCGGTGGCATGCCGGTGATCGCGCCCATGCCCGCAGCGCGGCCGGCCCGCATATCGAACCAGCGCGACGGCGCGGAGGACGCGGCGGCGGGTACCACCGTCGACCACCTCACCGAGACGTACCGGACGCACTACCGGTCGCTGCTCGGCCTCGCCGCCCTCCTCCTCGACGACACCGCCTCCTGCGAGGACGTCGTCCAGGAGGCCTTCATCCGCGTCCACTCGGCGCGCAAACGTGTCCGCGACCCGGAGAAGACCCTGGCCTACCTGCGCCAGACGGTCGTCAATCTCTCGCGCTCGGCGCTGCGCCGCCGCATCCTCGGCCTCAAGCTGCTCTCCAAGCCCATGCCGGACATGGCGAGCGCGGAGGAGGGTGCCTACGACCAGCTGGAGCGGGACTCCCTGATCAAGGCGATGAAGGGACTGCAGCGCCGCCAGCGCGAGGTGCTGGTGCTGCGCTACTTCGCCGACATGACCGAGGCGCAGACGGCCGAGGCGCTCGGCATATCCCTCGGCTCGGTCAAGGCCTACGGCTCGCGCGGCATCGCGGCGCTCAGGGTGGCCATGGAGGCACCGGCATGAGCGACGGTCACGACGCACGGCGCGGGGACCGCGACGAGTACAAGCACACGCACGCTGGGAACGGAACTGTGAATCACGGCCCCGACGGGGACGGCCCCGAACCCCGGGAGCCCGGCGGACTCGACCCCGACGAGCTGGTCCTGCGCAGGATGCTGCACCAGGCGGTCCGGGACGTGGAGCCGAGCGACGGCACCCTGGAGCACCTGCGCCGCGCGGTACCCGCCCGCAGGGCCCGCAAGCGTCAGGCCGTCGTCGGCGTGGCGGCCGCCGCCCTCTTCATCGGCACGGCGGTACCGGCCCTCGTGCACGTGTCCAAGACCACCGGCCCGGGGGCCGACCCCTCCGTCGCCGGTCACGCTTCGCAGGCGCAGGGCGGTGCCTCCCAGGGCAAGGACCCGGCCGGCGGCCAGAGCGGCATCGCCGGTTCCGGGGGGACGGCCGAGGGCAAGGAGAAGGGCGACCCCGAGAAGCAGCCCGAGGACAAGGAGAGCGGTGCCGCGACGGGCACCGCCCCCGGCACCGACCCGTCCGCGAGCGCCCCCGCCGATGTGCCCGTGTGCTCGGCCGACCAGCTCGGCCCGGCCGTCGCGAGCAGCGCGGGACCCGACTCGACGGGTGTGGTCTACGGCTCCTTCCGGGTCACCAACGTCTCCTCCCGGGACTGCACCGTCGGCGGCCCCGGCACTCTGCTCACCACCTCGCAGGGCGCGGCGGACGCCACCAAGGTCGGCACCGCACGGCACGTGGCCGGAGACCCGGCGGCCGGACTGTCCGACCCGTCCCTGGAGACCACCTCGCTGACCCTGGCGCCCGCCTCCGCCTACGAGGTGCAGTTCGCCTGGGTGCCCTCGGAGACCTGCCCCACCACCGGGACCACCACGGGCGGCAGCACCGGCAAACCCTCGCCCGACCCCTCGCCCACCGGCGAGACGACCGCGGCGGGCGGCACCTCCACGGGCGGCGACGAGGCGACCGCCTCCGGCACCACGACCCAGCTGCTCACCGCGGACGGCAAGGCCGACGGGAGCGTGTCGGTGACGTACACCCCGGAGGGCGGCTCGGGCTCGGCGACGGCGACGGTGACCGACGCGTGCGCGGGCACCGTGTACTGGACGGGCGTGCTGGCCGCGTCATAGCCGACGCGGCCCGGGCGCACCGTCCGGTGCCTGTCCGGCGTCAGACGCCGGACGGGCTGGGCTGCGGCTTGCGCTCGCCCTCCGCGTCCCGGTCCTCGTCCTCCGGGACCAGCCCCAGCTCCGCGTCCCTGGCGAGCTCGACCTCGCGGCGCAGCAGCCGGAACCACATGAAGATCACGAAGCCCACGAAGGCGAACCACTCGGCGGTGTAGCCGAGGTTCTGGAACGCCTTCAGGTCCAGCCCCGTGCCCTGCGGCGCGCTCACGGGCACGGCCCGCATCCCGGAGTCGCCCTCGTTGAGCGTCACCCACGCGTCGTAGACGTCGTACGGCACCAGGTTCAGCAGCGTCGCGGCACTGATCGCGCCGGTCTGCCCCTCCGGCCAGCCGGAGCGGCCGCTCACGCCGTTGCTGCCGACCGACTCGGCGGCCTGGAGGGCTCCGGTGACGGTCACCCGGCCGGTGGGAGGGGCCGGGACCTTCGCCGTGTCGGGATCGCCGGACAGCCAACCGCGCACGACCGGCAGTGCCTTGCCGTCGTCGGTGCGCAGCAGCGTGAGGACGTAGAAGCCCTCGCGGTCGTCCAGCTTCCGCTCCGGGACCAGCAGCTGGTCGGCGTAGCGGCCGCTCACCGTCGTCTGGTCGCCGACCGTGGCCTTGTCCACGGGCAGCAGCTCCGTCAGCGGCCGGGCCGCCTCCCGGCGCGCCGGATCCTGTGGGGCGGTGGCCGTCTCGTGGTCCTGGACCCGGTCCTCGAACCGGCCCAGCTGCCACGAACCCATGAAGATGCAGAAGGGGATGGCCAGGACGACGAAGACGTTGATCCCCCACCAGCGGGGCGTCAGCAGAAACCGGTACACGCCCTCCACGGTACGGGGCGCACCCCGGTGGCCCCGCCGCGGGGCTGTGGAAAACCTGGGGGAGTGCGGCGGGACGGGCGAGGTTGTCCACAGGCTGGGGACGTGGCCTGCGCGTTGTCGCCCGGTCGGGGCAGTATGGGGCCATGACTGAGAGCAACGGATCCGTTCCGTCGGACATGGGTGTGGACGAGCGGCGGACGCAGGGCGAGCGGACGCAGGACGAGCAGATGCCCGACTGGGAGAAGCGGTTCCGGGCGCCGAGGGTGTCGCTGCCCGACTGGGCCGAGGACGCGCCGGACCGCTCCCTGTTCGTGTCGAACGCGACGGGGACCTACGAGCTGTACGCCTGGGACCGGTCCACCGGCGAGCAGCGCCAGGTCACCGACCGGCCCAACGGCACGACGGACGGTGTGCTCTCGCCCGACGGCGACTGGATCTGGTGGTTCGACGACAAGGACGGCGACGAGTTCGGCGTCTGGCGGCGCCAGCCCTTCGCGGGCGGCGAGGACGAGCTCGCGGTGCCCGGCCTGGACGCGTCCTACCCGGCGGGTCTCGCCCTCGCCCGGGACGGGCGCACGGCGGTGATCGGCCGCTCCACCGACGAGGACGGCACGACCGTCCACCTCGCGCGCGCGGACGCCGCCCCGGCGGAGATCTACCGGCACCGCGAGTCCGCGGGCGTCGGCGACCTCTCCCACGACGGCACACTGATCGCGATCGAGCACACCGAGCACGGTGACGCCATGCACTCGGCGCTGCGCGTGGTGCGCCCCGACGGCACGACGGTCGCCGAGCTGGACGACACCCGGGGCGGCGAGGAGGAGCTGGGCCTGGAGGTCCTCGGCTTCGCGCCGGTCGACGGCGACACCCGCCTGCTCATCGGCCACCAGCGCCGGGGCCGCTGGGAGCCCCTGGTGTGGGACGTGGCGAGCGGTGAGCAGACCGACCTCGCCCTGGAGCTGCCCGGCGACGTCAGCGCCGAGTGGTATCCGGACGGCAGCGGCCTGCTGATCGTGCACGGCTTCGAGGCCCGCAGCGAGCTGTTCCGCTACGACTTCGCCGAGCGCGAGCTGGTGGAGATCGACACCCCGGCCGGCACGGTCTCCGGGGCGACGGCCCGCCCCGACGGCACCGTCGAGTACCTGTGGTCCTCGGCCGCGGAGCCGTCGACGGTCCGCTCGACGGACGGCCGGGTCGTCCTGGACCCGCCCGGCATGCAGTCGCCGCGCTCGGTCCCGGTGGAGGACGTGTGGGTGGAGGGCCCGGGCGGCCGCATCCACGCCCTGGTCCAGAAGCCGGCCGGCACCAGCGGCCCGCTCCCGACGGTCTTCGACATCCACGGCGGCCCCACCTGGCACGACAGCGACGCCTTCGCCGCGGGCCCGGCCGCCTGGGTCGACCACGGCTACGCGGTGGTCCGGGTCAACTACCGGGGCTCCACCGGCTACGGCCGCGCCTGGACCGACGCCCTCAAGCACCGGGTCGGCCTCATCGAGCTGGAGGACATCGCGGCGGTGCGCGAGTGGGCGGTCACCTCGGGCCTCGCCGACCCGGAGCGCCTGATCCTCACCGGCGGCTCCTGGGGCGGCTACCTCACGCTCCTCGGCGTCGGCACCCAGCCCGAGGCCTGGACGCTGGGCATCGCCGCCGTCCCGGTCGCCGACTACGTCACCGCGTACCACGACGAGATGGAGGGTCTGAAGGCCCTCGACCGCACCCTCCTGGGCGGCACCCCCGAAGAGGTCCCCGACCGCTTCGAGGCCTCCTCCCCGCTGACCTACGTCGACCAGGTCAAGGCCCCGGTCTACATCTCGGCCGGCGTCAACGACCCGCGCTGCCCGATCCGCCAGGTCGAGAACTACGTCGAGCGCCTTGAGGAGCGGGGAGCCGTCCACGAGGTGTACCGCTACGACGCGGGGCACGGCTCGCTGGTGGTGGACGAACGGATCAAGCAGATCCGGCTGGAGCTGGACTTCGCGGCACGGCACCTGCCGCGCGGCTAGCCGTTCGCCCGACGGTTGTAGGGGCGGCGGCGCCCCTACAACCGTCGGCCCCTGCGACCCGCCCCTACGATCCCGTCCCCCGCCGCGCCCCCCGCCGTCCCAGCAACTCCGCCAGCCCCCGCCGGGTCGCCGCCAGCACCACCCGGTCACTGCTCCGCAGGACATACGTGTCGGGCAGCTCCCACACCAACCTGGACCCCCGCCCCGCCTCACCGTCGGAGGCGGGGTCGGAGACCTCCAGCGCCAGCACCCGCCACGCCCCCGCCCGGAACGCCTCCCCGACCGTCCGCCCCTCCAGCTGCGGATGCCCCGCCACCCGTACCGCCGCGAACAGCAGCACCCGCCGTTCGACGGGGATCGCCCCCAGGATCTGGCGGCCCATCATCGCCCCCGCGAACGCCGGTGCGGACAGGTGCGTCACGCTGCGGCTGCGGGTCAGCGCCCCCGGGTGCGCCGCGCGCAGCGTCCGGTACACGGCGGTCGCGAAGTCGTCGTCGTACAGCCGCAGCACCACCCGCAGCCGCGCCCGCACGGAGCGGGCGTACAGCACCGCCTCCAGATTCGTGGTGTCGACACTCGTCAGCGCGAGCAGCGAGTGCGCCCGGTGGATCTTGGCGGCCTCCAGGACACCCTCCTGCGTGACGTCCCCGAGCACCACCGGTACCCGCAGCCGCCGCGCCGTCGCCATGCCGCGCGCCTCGGGGTCGGCCTCGACGCACACCACGGGGATGTCCATCTCCCGCAGGCGGGTCAGCACGCGTGTGCCGATCTTGCCGAGACCGAGCAGGACGACGTGCCCGCCGAGCCCGCGCGGCGGCTTCCGCAGCGCCGTCGCGCTCCGGAAGGTCCCCAGGGCCTCCAGTACGGCGGCGAGCAGCACCGGCAGCAGCAGCAACCCGACGAAGCCGGAGAGGAGTTGCAGCACCTGCCGTCCGGAGTCCGCGTTGTGCGCGGGTTCGTTGATGGCGAACAGGTCGAGGAGGGTCACGTACGTCGCGTGCAGCGGGTGGTCCTCGGTGACCACCATCAGCGCCATGGCGAGCGCGACCACGCACGCCCCCAGGCCCGCCAGCGACCACCGCAGCCGCCGCGAGAACAGCTCGCCGAACGGCGGGACACCGGCCCGCGCGGCGGGCAGCGGCGGACCGGAGTACGACACCTGCTCCAGGGCGACCGTGCCCCGTCCGGTGGCCGCCTCCACCGCCGCCGCGTCGGGCAGCAGTTGCGGTCCCTGCTCGCCGCTCTCCTCCGAACCGTCCGCCCCGGCCGGGTCGTTGCTCGTCGCGGAGAGCAGCGCCAGCGTGCACAGGCCCGGGTCGGCGACCTCGCCGGGGCGCGGCGGCTGCCGTTCCACCGCGCGCAGCAGCAGCCCGTCCGTCTCGACGACCTTGCTGGTGCCGACCAGCGCGGTCGCCGCCAGCGCGGGCGCCGCCGTGTCCGCGTCGGACAGCACGGTCGTGGACGTACCGGCGCCGTCCAGCCCGGCGTCCCGCGAGTCGCCGGTGGCCAGCGCGGCGCTCTGGTCGAGCAGTTCCTCGATGTGCCGGCCGAGCCGCCGGTTGTACAGACGCAGGACCAGGCGCAGCCGCGGGTTGAGCCGGCGGGCGGCCAGGGCGGCGCGGATGTTGGTCTCGTCGTCGTCGTACACGAGGGCCAGGGCCGCCGCCCGGTCCACGCCGGCCTGCGCGAGCACCTCGTCGGTCGGCTCGGCGGCCTCCAGTTCACGGCCGGCGCCGTTCGGGTCACCCGCCCCGGGGTCGCCGTTGCCCGCGCGGCCGACGGCCGCGCTGACCCTGTCCAGCAGCGCCGCGGAGGCCGCGCGGGCCCGCCCGACCACGGGCTGGCGCACCCGGCTCCCGGAGGGCGGGACGACGAGTGTGACCTGCTCGCGGTAGACGCCGCGCAGTTCGGCGGCCAGGCGGTGCGCCAGCCCGTCGTCGCCGCACACCACCATGT
Organism: Streptomyces sp. CB02414; assembly: GCF_001905385.1. Classification (GTDB taxonomy): domain Bacteria; phylum Actinomycetota; class Actinomycetes; order Streptomycetales; family Streptomycetaceae; genus Streptomyces. The sequence continues at coordinate 459,543 of NZ_LIPF01000003.1, forward strand.
GCGCGTACGTGTCGCCCTGCCCGGCCTGGTGCGGAACGCTCCCCGTTGAAGTCCCCATTTGAGGAAGGACAGTACCGGCGCGAGCCGCGGTTCCAGGAGCGGCCGAGGAGTTGGAGGAGGGCCGGAGGAGAGCCGGAGGACGGCATTAAAGACGCGTTAAGACTGCCGGAAGACGGCAATGACGTGGTGCCGGTCCGGAGGTGAACATATGACTCACCGAAGCTCAGCGACGGGCGGGAGGGGGACGGCACGATGGCCTGGTTTCTCGGGCTGGGTATCACGGGGGTCGTGCTGCTCGCCCTGTCGCTGGTCTTCGACGGAGTGCTGGAAGGCGCGTTCGGGGGAGCGCTGGACGGCTTCCTGGAGGGGTGGCTGTCGCTGCCGGTCATCGCCGGGTTCACGGCGATGACCGGCTTCGCAGGCGCCATCGCCCTCGGTACCGGCTGGACCGGCCCGGCGGGCGCCACCGGGGCCGGCGCGGTCGCCGGAGTGGCGGCCGCCTGGCTGACGTACCGCTTCAGCCGTGCGCTGATGCGCGACCGGACCGCCGCCACGCCCAGCTCGGACGACCTGCTCGGCACGTCCGGCAAGGTCGTGACCGCCATTCCCGCCGACGGGTTCGGCGAGGTGCTGCTCCGGCTCGCGGGCCAGCCGCTGAAGTGCGCGGCGCGCAGCGCGGAGCCGGTGGCGCGGGGCACCGAGGTGTGGGTCGAGGCGGTGCCGACCGGGACGTCGGTCGTGGTCCGCCCGGTGGACCGCTGAGCGGCCCCGTGGGCCCTGCCCGACTTCTGTTCGTCTGCTCTGCCTAGTGATTCGGGGGCGTTGCCATGAGTCCTGTCGTCATCGCGGTGCTGGGGGTCGTCGTACTCCTGGTGCTGCTCGCGCTGGTGGTGGTCAGCCGCTACAAGGTGGCCGGCCCGAGCGAGGCGTTCATCGTCACGGGGCGGCGCGGCAAGAAGTCCACCGATCCGGAGACCGGCCGTGTCTTCACCGACAACAGCGGCCAGAAGGTCGTGGTCGGCGGCGGTGTGTTCGTCGTGCCGTTCGTGCAGCAGCGGTTCACGCTCGACCTCTCCTCCCGGCACATCCCGGTCGCCGTGCGCGGCGCGGTGACGCTGCGCGGGGTGAAGGCCAACCTCGAAGGCGTCGCGATCGTCAAGGTCGGCGGCACGGAGGACGCGATCCGCGCGGCGGCGCAGCGGTTCCTGATGCAGCAGGACGGCATCGTCGGCTTCACCCAGGAGGTGCTGTCCGGCGCGCTGCGCGCGATCGTCGGCCGGATGTCCGTGGAGGACGTCATCCGGGACCGGGCCGCGTTCGCCGGGCAGGTCGCCGAGGAGGCGGAGGCGAGCCTGTCCGGGCAGGGCCTGGTGCTCGACGCCTTCCAGATCCAGGACATCACCACCGAGGGCTCCTACCTGGAGGACCTGGGCCGTCCCGAGGCGGCGCGGGCCAAGCAGGAGGCCGACATCGCCGAGGCCGTGGCCCGGCGGGCGGCCGAGCAGGCGCGGCTGAAGGCCGAGGAGGAGATCGCGGTCGCGCAGCGGACCCTCTACCTGAAGCAGGCCGAGATCAAGGCCGAGACCGACCAGGCCGCGGCCCGCGCCAACGCCGCCGGTCCGCTCGCCGACGCGGCCCGCCAGCAGGACATCCTCGCCGAGCAGGAGAAGGTCGCCGAACGGCAGGCGGCGCTGAAGGACCGCCAGCTGGACACCGAGGTGCGCAAGCCGGCCGACGCCAAGCGGTACGAGGCCGAGCAGGAGGCGGAGGCCCGCCGGGTGGCGCGGGTCAAGCAGGCGGAGGCCGACCGGGCGGCCGAGATCGCGGGCGCCCAGGCCGAGGCCGAGCGGGCCCGGCTCACCGGTGAGGGCGAGAAGCAGCGGCGCGGCGCGCTCGCCGAGGCGGAGGCCATCGAGGGTCTCAAGCAGGGTGAGGCGGAGCGCTCGCGGCGTGCGGCGATCGCCGAGGCCGTACGGCTGGAGGGAGAGGCGGAGGCCGCCGCGATCGGCGCCAAGGGCGCGGCCGAGGCCGAGGCGATGCACAAGAAGGCCGACGCCTTCGAGCGGTACGGCGACGCGGCCGTGCTCCAGATGCTGGTCGAGGTGCTGCCGCAGGTGGTCGCCAAGGCCTCCGAGCCGCTGTCGGCCGTGGACAAGATGACGGTCATCTCGACGGACGGCGCGAGCCGCCTGTCCCGCACGGTCACCGACAACGTGGCGCAGGGCATGGAACTGCTGGGCTCCACCACCGGCGTCGACCTGGCGGCCCTGCTGAAGAACCTCACGGCGAAGGGCGCCGCTCCCGAGCCGCAGAGCGGCCCCGACCAGCGCGACAACGGCAAGGTCGAGATCACCGGCTGACCCGGGGCGGATACGGCCCGGCCGGACCGCTCAGATCTCCTGGGCGGGCCAGCCCAGCAGCCGGGCCCCGATCACCGCGGTCTGCAGGGTGTAGCGGTGCACCGGGTCGGCGGGGTTGGCCCCGGTCAGCTGGTGGATGCGGTCCAGCCGGTAGGTGAGGGCGCGCACGCTGAGCGTCAGGCGGCGGGCGGCCTCGGCCGCGGTGCAGCCGGCGTCGAAGTACGCCTCCAGGGTCCGCAGCAGCGGTTCGGCCCCGCCGCGGGCGTCGCGCAGCGGACCCAGCACGCTCACCACGAGGTCGGCCATGGCCTGCCGGTCGCGGGTGAGCACCGGGTAGACGAGCAGGTCGGCGGCGCGCAGCACGGGCTCGTCCAGCTCCAGCCGTTCGGCGAGTTCGAGGGTGCTCAGCGCCTCCTCGTAGCTGTGCACGACACCGCCCGCGCCGGTCTGCGGGCGCCCGATGGCGACCCGGCTGCCGTCGGTGGCGGCGTACGCCTGCTTGGCGAAGAAGCTGAGGACGTCGTCCTGGTCGCCGGGCGCGATGCAGATGAGCTGCCCGTTCTTGGTGGTGATCAGGATGCGTCGGTCGCCGAAGCGGGAGATGAGCGCGGTCTCCACGAGCCGGGTGACCGGGGCGGTGTCGTCGTACGCCTCCGGCCCCTCGGCCACCGCGACGGCGTGAGCGCGGGAGAGGACGAGCCCGAAACGCTCGGCCCGCTCGGCGAGCCGGCCGAGGTCGCTGCGCCCGTAGAGCAGGTCGTCGATGAACTCCCGCCGGGCGGCCTCCTCCTGCCGTACGGCGAGACGCTGCGCGCGCTCGTACCCCTCCGCGAAGGCGTCGACGGCCTGGGTGACGGCGGCGAGGACACTGTCGGCGGTGCCGGTGCCGGTGCCGGCGCCGGCACCGGCACCGGAGGCGGTCGTGGTGCCGGGCCAGGAGGTGCGGGTGGCGTCCAGGTGCAGCCGTACGAGGCTGCGCAGGCTGTGTCCGGCCTCCGCGGCCCGTTCCCCGAGGAGCCGTCGTTCCTCCAGCTCGTCACGGGTCAGCCGGCGCCCGGTGCCGGCGGCCCCGGCGAGTATCCCGGCGTACCCGTCGAGGTACGCCTCCTGCTGGTCCGACTGCTGCCCCGACCGCTGCTCCGTCTGCTGGTCCGTCACCCCGCGCCTCCCCTGCCGGTCACGCCCGGTGCGCGGTCTCGGCAAAGTGAGGGTAGTCAGGGCTGCCGGGACCCGGCAACGCGGTGGAGCGGTAAGCCGGTTCGACGGCGCGGGGTCCCGGCTCAGGGCCGCTGGTAGGGGTGCTGCGGCGACTGCCCGTACGGCTGTCCGCCGGAGCTTCCCGGGCCGCCGCTCACGGCCTGCCTCTGCAACTGGTCCGCCTGTTCCTTGCTGACCTGCTGTTCCGCGCCGCAGAAGGTGCACTGGGTCAGGTACTTCGTGGAGAACGGGAAGAGCGGCACGAAGAACAGGGTGAACTTGTTGACGCGCTTCCTGAGCGTGTGCGCGGAGGGATTGCCGCACCGGCCGCACACCAGCGTCAGTACCGCGAGCTGGTAGAGGTATCCCTTGGTGCCGAAGATGATCACGAGCGGGTCCTTCCGGGTCGGCGCCCGCGGGCGCGCGTGCACGCAGATCTTCTCCCAGACTGCGCCCGGTAGGGGGCGCGGAGCCACCCGCGGCCGGCACCGGCCCGGCGTCACCCCTCGTCGTACCCGCCCTCGTACCCGTTCTCGTACTTGTCCCCGGCCTCGTGGCGCAGCAGGTCACCGGGCTGGCACTCGAGTACGACGCAGAGCGCGGCGAGCGTCGTGAAGCGGACCGCCTTGGCGCGGCCGTTCTTGAGCACCGCCAGGTTGGCGGGGGTGATGCCGACGCGCTCCGCGAGCTCGCCCACGGACATCTTGCGCTTGGCCAGCATCACGTCGATGTCCACGACGATCGGCATCAGATCACCTCCGCCAGCTCGGCCCGCATCCGCGCCGCCTCGATGTCGCGGGCGACGGCCTGGGCGAGCAGCATCCGCAGGACGAGCACGACCAGCGCGACGCCCAGGACCGCCACGACCACGCCGCCCAGCATGAGGACGATGCCCGGCGCGACGGCCTCGCCCGGCGCGAGGAGGACCGCGAGGGTGAACACCAGGAGCGCGGCCGCGACGAAGGCGCCGATCACGATGTGCACGTACCGGAAGGCTCCGAGCGAGAACACGGTGCCCCGCCGCACCATCGTCACCAGCCGCCACACGCAGACCAGCACCACCTCGGCCGCCGCCGCCCCCAGGACGACGATCAGGAAGACCGGCGTGCGCACGGCCGCCAGGGCGGCGTCGGGATCGCCGGTGCCGGCCGCCAGCAGCCAGATCAGCACCCCCTGGACGAACGCCGCTCCGGCGAGCAACACCACCAGCACGCCGCGCAGCGCAAGCGTCATCAGTTGCCCCATCACCCCTCCTTCAATCGAACTACGATGGAAATCTATCGAGAAACGATAGGTTGAGCAAGCTTTGCGGGATACAGCGGTGTCGTTGGCCCGGTTCGGGGCACCGAGTACGTCACGGAGCCGTGTCGAGCGAGAGCGGTCAGTCATGGCGGTGGCGCAGGAACCCGGTGTCGGTGTCACGGAGGCGGCGGAACCCGCCGTCTCGCCGGTCGGGTCCCACAACGAGTGGGACCCGCTGGAGGAGGTCGTCGTCGGACGGCTGGAAGGCGCGACGATCCCCTCCGACCATCCGGTCGTGACCTGCAACGTCCCCCCGTGGGCGGCCCGGCTGCAGGGACTGGCCGCCGGATTCCGCTACCCGCGCGTCCTGATCGAGCGGGCGCAGCAGGAGCTCGACGGGTTCGTCGCCCTCCTGGAGTCCCTCGGCGTCACGGTCACCCGCCCCGAGGCGGTCGACCACCGGCAGCGCTTCAGCACCCCGGACTGGTCGTCCCGCGGCTTCTGCAACACCTGCCCGCGCGACTGCCTCCTGGTGATCGGCGACGAGATCATCGAGACCCCGATGGCGTGGCCGTGCCGCTACTTCGAGACGCACTCCTACCGCCCGCTGCTAAAGGACTACTTCCGCCGCGGCGCACGCTGGACCGCTGCCCCCAAGCCCCAGCTCACCGACGAGCTCTTCGACCCGGACTTCCGCATCCCGAAGCCGGGCGAGCCGATGCGGTACGTCCTCACCGAGTTCGAGCCGGTCTTCGACGCGGCGGACTTCGTCCGCGCCGGACGCGACCTCTTCGTCACCCGCAGCAACGTCACCAACCGCATGGGCGTCGAGTGGCTGCGCCGCCACCTCGGGCCCGGCTACCGCATCCACGAGATCGAGAGCCGCTGCCGCACGCCCATGCACATCGACACGACGTTCATGCCGCTGGCGCCCGGCAAGGTGCTGATCAACCCGGAGTACGTCGATCCAGACCGCCTGCCCGACGCCCTCGCCTCCTGGGACGTCCTGACCGCGCCCGAGCCCGACCCGATCCCCGACCGCATGCTCAAGATCACCTCGATGTGCGGGAAGTGGCTCAGCATGAACGTCCTCGTCATCGACGGCGAGCGGGTCGTCGCCGACCGGCACCACACCGGCATGCTGCGCGCCCTGGAACGCTGGGGCTTCGAGCCCGTCCCCTGCGACCTCCTGCACTACGCGCCGTTCGGCGGCTCCTTCCACTGCGCGACCCTCGACGTACGGCGCCGCGGCACGCTGGAGTCCTACGTCGACTGACGCACTGCCCGCCCCTACAGGTCTCGTACGCCCGCTTCTGGGCTCCGTACCGGATGGTGCCCGCCGTCGCGGACGGCGATCCTGGCACCGAGCCACTCCCCCCGGCCGGCGCCGGCCCGCCGGACCGGGGCGAACCGGCCACGTATGCGCGGCGGCGCCCCCTCGCCCTGGTGTGATCGTGGCGTACCCACCCGCAAGGAGAGCAGATGGCCCGCCCGACCGACCGCGACGCCCGCACCGGGCCCCGCGCCGGGAGGAGGACACCATGCCCGGACCCGACGACCAGCGACTCAGCGAGATCGAGTACCACCTGCACCGCCAGGACCCCCGGTTCGCCGACGCCCTGGACGCGGGCCGTCCCCGCCGCCCCCGCGAGTACCACCCCCTGCGCGCCTGGCTGCTCCTCGCCACCGCGCTGGTGGTCCTGGGCTCCGGCCTGTTCCTCGCCCACGGCCTGCTCATCGCCACCGGCCTGGTCATGGCCGGCATCGCCGCGGAACTCCTCGACCCACACCGCCGCGGCCGCCCGCCCCACCACCCACCACCCCGCTCCTGGCCCCGCTGACCGCCGGCCCCACGCCCTTGCTCCGGCCCCCGGGCCCCCGGCCGACGGATGCCCCCTTCCCGCCCCTGCTCCCGGCCCCACTCACCAACCCCCAGCGGGGCCGACCACCACGCACCGCCCCGTTCCCGGCCCCGCCGGCCGCCGCCCCGCCGGCCGCCGCCCCGCCCTGCCCGTCCCGCATCTCCCGGGACCGGGCCGATGACCCTGGCCGACCTCTATCTGACCCTTCTCGTCGGCGGCACGGTGCTGCTGGCCAGCATCGCCGCCGCCCGTGCCGCGCACCGCCTCGGGCTGCCCAGCCTGCTCCTCTTCCTCGCGGTCGGCGTGATCGCGGGGGAGGACGGGCTGGGGCTGGAGTTCGACGACGCCCAGCTGGCGCAGGCGCTGGGCACCGCCGCGCTGGCGGTCATCCTGGTCGAGGGCGGCCTGACCACCCGCTGGAGCGACGTCAGACGCCTGCTCGCCCCGGCCGGCGTGCTGGCCACCGCCGGGGTGGCCGTCTCCGTCGCGGTGACCGCCGCCGGCGCGCACTGGCTCCTCGGCATGGACTGGCACCTGGCCCTGCTGCTGGGCGCCATCGTCTCCTCCACCGACGCCGCCGCCGTCTTCGCCGTACTGCGCTCACTGCCGCTGCCGCAGAAGGTGACCGGCCTGGTGGAGGCGGAATCCGGCTTCAACGACGCCCCCACCATCATCCTGGTGCTGATCTTCTCCACCACCACCGCGGGCGACCTGCCGGGCCCGGCCCCGGTCGTGGGCAACCTGCTCTACCAGCTCGTGGTCGGCGGCACCCTCGGCGTACTGATCGGGCGCCTGGGCGCCGCCGCCCTGCGCCACATCGCCCTCCCCGCCACCGGCCTCTACCCGCTCGCCACGGTCGGCTTCGGCATCATCGCCTTCGCCGCCGCCGGCGCCGCGAACGCCAGCGGCATCATCGCCGCCTACCTGTCCGGCCTCGTCCTCGGCAACGCCAAGCTCCCCCACCGTGCCGCCACCCGCTCCTTCGCGGAGGGCGCCGGCTGGCTGGCCCAGATCGGCCTGTTCGTGATGCTGGGCCTGCTCGTCGACCCCAGCGAACTGCCCTCCGCGATCCTCCCCGCCCTCGCCGTCGGCCTGGTGCTCCTCCTGGCCGCACGCCCGGTCTCCGTCGCCCTCTGCCTCCTCCCCTTCCGCATCCCCTGGCGCGAACAGGCGTTCATCTCCTGGGCGGGCCTGCGCGGGGCGGTCCCCATCGTCCTGGCGACCTTCCCGATCGTCGAAGGCGTGGACGGCGCCGTCGACGTACTGAACATCGTCTTCGTCCTCGTCGTCCTCTTCACCCTCATCCAGGGCCCCGCCCTGCCCGCCGTCGCCCGTCGCCTGGGCCTGACCCGCCCGGACACCCTCCGTGAGATCCAGGTCGAGACGGCCCCGCTCGACGTCCTGGACGCCGACCTGCTCACCGTCTCCATCCCCCCGGGCTCCCGCCTGCACGGCGTCACCGTCGCCGAACTACGCCTGCCGCGCCCGACCGTCCTGACCCTGATCGTCCGCGACGGCATCACCCTCGTCCCCGACCGCGACACGGCCCTGCGCACCGACGACGAACTCCTCCTCATCACCACGCCCGCGGTCCGCGAGGCCACGGAACGCCGCCTGCGCGCCGTCGGCCGCCGCGGCAAACTGGCCCGGTGGCTGGGCGAACAGGGGGCGCCGGAGGGCGGGGCGAGGGCGGGCTGACGACGCCCGGCACCGACGCGGTGCGCGTCGAAGCAGGCATCAAGGGGTCGTAAAGATTGCCGCATTACGGCAATGCGGCGCGGGGTGCGTCCGGGGGAGGATGAGGGCGGCAGCAACAGGGAGACGGCCCTGGTGCCAGAGCCCGGCAACGGGCGTCGGCACCGGGGCCCGGGGACCGCATCGGGGGTGAGGACGTGGCACGGATCGACACCGTCTCCGCGCGGACCCTCAGTCCCCTCGGTTTCCTCGGTCCCCTCGGCGACACGCTCCGGCGGCCGGTTCCCCGTAGGACTCCGGCAGCAGCCCCGTACGACCCCGGCAGTAGCCGCCGCCGCGGCTGAGCCGTGGCCGACGCGCGTCCCACGCGCTGCCTCTTCCCGCCGGCGCCGACTCTCCGCCTACGCCGCCTACTTCGCTCACTCCGCTGACTTCGCAGACTCAGAGGACTCCCTATGGATTACACCCTGGGCATCGGCGTGCTCGTTTGCCTCCTGCTCGCCGCCGCCGTGCTGTTCGTCGTGGCCCGGCTCTTCCGCAAGGTGGAGCAGGGCAAGGCACTGATCGTCTCCAAGATGCGCAAGGTCGACGTGACCTTCACCGGGCAGGTCGTGCTGCCGGTGCTGCACAAGGCCGAGGTGATGGACATCTCGGTGAAGACGATCGAGATCACCCGGGCCGGCAAGGAAGGGCTGATCTGCCGGGACAACATCCGTGCGGACATCCGCATCTCGTTCTTCGTCAAGGTGAACAAGACCGTCGAGGACGTCGTCAAGGTCGCCCAGGCCGTCGGCACCGCGCGGGCCAGTGACCGCAACACGCTCCAGGAACTGTTCCACGCGAAGTTCTCCGAGGCACTGAAGACCGTCGGCAAGCAGATGGACTTCACCGACCTCTACACCAAGCGCGAGGAGCTGCGGTTCCGGATCATCGAGGTCATCGGCGTCGACCTCAGCGGCTACCACCTTGAGGACGCGGCGATCGACTACCTGGAGCAGACGCCGCTCACCCAGCTCGACCCGGCCAACGTCCTGGACGCGCAGGGCATCCGCAAGATCACCGAGCTGACGGCCGTGGAGCACGTGCGCACCAACGAGGCCCAGCGCACCGAGGAGAAGGAGATCACCCGGCAGAACGTCGACGCCCGGGAGGCCATCCTGGAGCTGGAGCGCCGGCAGGTCGACGCCGAGAGCAAGCAGAAGCGGGAGATCGAGACCGTCCGGGCGAGGGAAGAGGCCGAGACGGCACGGGTGGTGGAGGAGGAGCGGCTGCGGGCGCAGTCGGCCTTCCTCAAGACCGAGGAACAGCTCGGTATCCAGCGCGAGAACCAGGGACGCGAGGTCGCGGTCGCGCAGAAGAACCGCGAGCGGGTCATCGCCGTCGAGAGCGAGCGCATCGAGAAGGACCGTCTCCTGGAGGTCATCGCCCGCGAGCGGGAGACGCAGCTCACCCGGATCGCCGCCGAGAAGGAGGTCGAGGCGGAGAAGCGGGAGATCGCCGACGTCATCCGCGAGCGGGTGGCGGTGGACCGCACGGTCGCCGAGCAGGAGGAGGCCATCAAGAAGCTGCGTGCCGTGGAGGAGGCGGAGCGGCAGCGGCAGGCCGTCGTCATCGCCGCTGAGGCCGAGGCGCAGGAGCGGCTGGTCAAGGACATCAAGGCCGCCGAGGCCGCCGAACAGGCCGCCACGCACCGCGCCGCCGAGGAACTCACCCTCGCCGAGGCCCGCCTCAAGAGCGCCGACCTCGACGCGCGGGCCAAGCTGCGGCTCGCCGAGGGCATCCAGGCGGAGAGCGCGGCCCCGGGGCTGGCCGAGGTCCAGGTCCGCGACAAGGAGGCCGAGGTCGTCGAGAAGGCCGGCCGTGCCGAGGCCGGGGCCACCGAGGCCCGGCTGCGGGCGGAGGCCGAGGGAGCCAAGGCCAAGGCCCTGGCGGAGGCCGCCGCCGTCGGCGAGAAGCTGAAGGCGGAGGCGGCCGGTCTCACCGAGAAGGCGGCGGCGATGTCCGCGCTGGACGAGGCGTCCCGCGGCCACGAGGAGTACCGGCTGCGGCTGGAGGCCGAGAAGGACATCCGGCTGGCCGGGCTGGACGTCCAGCGGCAGGTGGCCGAGGCGCAGGCGACGGTCCTGGCGACCGGGCTGGAGAACGCCGACATCGACATCGTCGGCGGCGAGTCGGTCTTCTTCGACCGGCTGGTCGGGGCGATCGCCCTCGGCAAGGGCGTCGACGGCTTCGTGCAGCACTCCGAGACCGCCCAGGCGCTGGCGCAGCCCTGGCTGGACGGGACGTCGAGCTTCACCGACGACCTCGGCCGCGTCCTCGGCTCGGTCTCCACGGCCGACGTGCGGGACCTGACCGTGTCCACCCTGCTGATGAAGCTCATGAAGTCGGGCGGCGCCGACTCCGCGGCCCTGGAGCAGCTGCTCGGCAAGGCCGGTGAGCTGGGCCTGGCCGACACCCGGCTGACGGCCGCCGTGAACGGCAGCGCCAAGGGCTGACAGACCGCGGTCGTGGAGCCGCCGCGCGGGGGGCGGCAGCTCCACGACCGCTCTTTTCCGACTTCCTGAGCAGGCCTTCCCGAGTAGGCCTCCTGAGAGGGACTTCCTGAGAGGGACTTCATGACCACCGCCCTGGACACGGGTACGTACGAGGTGCTGCGCGACCGCCTCACCGCGCAGGCCGCCGAACTCGCCCGCCGCGCCGAGGCGCTGAACGCCCGCCGCGTCGAGGAGTTCGGCTCCCTGCGCCTGGAACTGGCCGGTACCGAGCAGCTGCGCACCGGTTCGGCGTGCGTGCCGCGTGACCTCGTGTCCGTCGGCGGGGTCCTGCTCTTCGGCTACAACACCGTCCCCGGCCGGGGCCCGGACACCGCCGTCGGCGACGTCCTCGCCCTGCACGGCCGGGACCTGGACCGGCTGCCCGGGGACGCCGTGCCCGGCCTGCTGGACGACCCGGCCTTCGTCCGCGAGTTCGCCGCCCTGCACCGCTACTTCCACCAGGCGCGCCTCCTGCGCCTGAGCCGCGTCGAGGACAAGCTGCTCGCCGTCTTCCGGACCGGCGAGAAGGCGGACGACATCCGGGTCCTGCGCTGGGCGCTCACCGACGACGGCCGGGCGTCCTTCCTGGACGCGCGCGGCGACCGCGACCACGTCCTGCCGCCCGCCCACGACTTCATCTGGACGGCGACGACCCGCGAGGACCACGTCCTGGGCCGCCACCCGCACGTCTCCATCGAGGGCGAGGTGTTCGTCGAGACGCTGAACGGCACCCTGACCGTCAAGGCCGAGGACGACACGGAGACGGACGAGGGCGTGTACGCCGAGCCGGTCGACGAGCCGCTCCAGTCGCTCGCCGACGCGCACATCGCGTACGCGCGCGTGGGCGCCCTGATCCTCCTGGACGTCCGCCCCTACAAGGAGGACGCCCACCGCTACCTGGTGTTCAACACCCTCACCAGGACCGCCGTCCGCCTCGACGGCATCGGGCGGGCCTGCCGCCGGCTGCCCGAGGACCAGGGCATCGTCTTCGCGGGCGGCTACTGCCTGGCCACCGGCGCCCACCGGACGTTCGACGGCGTCGACACCGAGGGCATGGAGTTCGAGCGGGCGGTCCGCTCACCGAACGGCGAGGACGTCCTCTTCGCCTTCCACGCCCGCGCGGCGGGCCGCCACCTGCTGCTGCCCTACAACGCCATCCGCAAGGAGGTCGCCACCCCGCTGACCTGCCACGGCTGGGCCCTGTCCGACGACGGCACCCTCCTCGCCCTGCGCGCGGCCGGCGGCGAGCCGCAGCGCGTGCACCCCGTCCAGCGGTGGACCTCCCCCTACGTCTCCGACACCCACGCCGCCGCCCGCCCGCCCGGCACCGGCCCGCTCGCCCGCGTCGGCAACCCCGACCTGGTGCGCGGCATCTCCGACTGCCTGTCCGTCACCCGCGCCGTCACCGAAACCACCCCGACCGGCGAGGTGTACGAGGCGCTGGTCGCGGCCTGCGTGCGGACCGCCGACACCCACCACTGGCTGTCCGAACCGGACCTCGGTGCCCTGCACGAGCCGCTCACCCAGGTGCGGGCCACCGCCGAGCAGGTGCTGGCCGAGTTCGAGACGGTCCAGGCCCTCACCCGGCAGGCGGCCGACGCCCTCAACGAGGCGACGGCCCGCGTCACCACCGTCGTACGGCGCCTGCGCGGCGAGACCCCGCGCTCCGCCGCCGCCTGGGTCGCCGGACTCACCGAACTCCGCCAGGCCCAGGGGCAGCTGCTCACCCTCAAGGACCTGCGGTACGCGGACACGGACCGCGTCGACGAGCTGGCCGCGGACGTCGCACGCGACCTCGCCTCCTTCGCGCAGCGCGCCGTGACCCACCTGGCGCACGAGGACGCCTTCGCCGAGCACCGGGCCGACGTCGAGCACCTCGTCGCCGACGCCGAGGCGATCACCACCGTCGCCGAGGCGGAGCCCCTCACGGCCCGCCTCGACGAGCACGCCGAGAGTCTGCGCACGGTCACCGACGTCGTCTCCGGACTCGACATCGGCGACGCCACCGTCCGCACGTCCGTCCTGGAGCGGATCGCCGAGGTCCTGGGAGGCGTCAACCGCGCCCGTGCCACGCTGGACGGCCGCCGCCGCGCGCTCCGGGACCGCGAGGGCCGGGCCGAGTTCGCCGCCGAGTTCGCGCTGCTCGGCCAGGCGGTCACCGCCGCCCTCGCGGCGGCCGGCACCCCCGAGGAGTGCGACGAGCAACTGGCCCGTCTGCTCGTGCGGGTGGAGAACCTGGAGTCCCGGTTCGCCGAGTCCGACGACTTCCTCGCCGAACTCGCGGACAAGCGCGACGAGGTCCACGAGGCGCTCTCCGCCCGCAAGCAGACCCTCGCCGACGCCCGCGCCCGCCGCGCCGAGCGCCTGGCCGAGTCGGCCGACCGGGTGCTGGCCACGATCGTGCGCCGGGCCTCCGCACTCGCCGACGCGGACGCCGTCACCACGTACTTCACCTCCGACCCGATGCCCGCCAAGGTCCGCCGCACGTCGGACGAACTGCGGGCACTCGGCGACGAGGTCAGGGCGGAGGAGCTGGACGGCCGCCTGAAGTCCGCCCGGCAGCAGGCCCTGCGCGCGCTGCGCGACCGCACCGACCTGTACGCCGACGGTGGCCGCACCGTCCGCCTGGGCGGCCACCGCTTCGCGGTCGGCGCCCAGGCCCTCGACCTCACCCTCGTCCCCCAGGGCGACGGCCTCGCCTTCGCCCTGACCGGCACGGACTACCGCGCCCCGGTCACCGACCCCGAGTTCGCCGCGACGCGCCCCTACTGGGACCGCCCGCTGCCCTCGGAGTCGCCGGACGTCTACCGCGCCGAGCACCTCGCCGCCCGCCTGCTCGACGAGCACGGCCCGGCCGCCCTCGCCGCGGCCGACGACCTGCCCGCCCTGGTCCGGCAGGCCGCCCAGGAGGCCTACGACGAGGGCTACGAGCGCGGAGTGCACGACCACGACGCGGCCCTGGTCCTCGCCGCCCTCCTGCGCCTGCACGAGGGCGCCGGGCTCCTGCGCCACGAGCCGTCCGCCCGCGCCGCCGCCCAGCTCTACTGGGCGCACGGCACGACGGCCGGGGAGCGCGACGCCTGGACCCGCCGCGCCGTCTCCCTGGCCCGTGCCCGCGACACCTTCGGACTCGCCCCCGCCATCGCCGACCTGGAGACGGAACTGGCCACGGCGACCGGCACCCGGGCGGCGGCCGCCTACCTCTTCGAGGAACTGACCTCCGCCCCCGACGGCTTCGTGATCAGCGCCGGCACCCGGACCCTGCTCGACAAGTTCCGCCGCACCACGGGCGACTCGGCCTACGACGACGACCTGACCGCCCTCACGGACCCGGCCGCCCGCAGACAACTCGTCGAGGCGTGGCTGACGTCGTACATCACCGCGACCGGCGCCGACCTCGCCCCGGGCGACCTGGCCGAGGCGGTGGCCGCCGAGCTGTGCCCCGGACTGCCCCGCTACGAGTCGGACGCACCCCTGACCGAGACCGTCCCGGGGATGCTCGGCAGCCACCCCCGCATCCACACCGACGACCGGACCCTGACCGTCCGGATCGACGAACTCCTCTCCCGCACCCACGACTTCCGCGCCCGCGAGGTCCCGGCCCACCGCGCCTACCAGCGCCGCCGCACGGCACTGGTCGCCGCCGAACGCGGCCGCCTCCGCCTGGACGAGCACCGGCCGCGCGTGATGTCGTCCTTCGTGCGCAGCCGGCTCATCGACGAGGTCTACCTCCCGCTGATCGGCGACAGCCTCGCCAAGCAGCTCGGCACCACCGGCGACAGCAAGCGCACCGACACCGGCGGCCTGCTGCTGCTCATCTCCCCGCCGGGCTATGGCAAGACGACCCTCATGGAGTACGTCGCCGACCGCCTCGGCCTGCTGCTGGTCAAGGTCAACGGCCCCGTCCTGGGCCACACGGTGACCTCCCTCGACCCGGCCGAGGCCCCGAACGCCACGGCCCGGCAGGAGGTGGAGAAGATCAACTTCGCTCTCCAGGCGGGCAACAACACCCTCCTCTACCTCGACGACATCCAGCACACGTCCCCCGAACTCCTCCAGAAGTTCATCCCGCTGTGCGACGCCACCCGCCGCGTCGAGGGCGTGCGCGACGGCGAGCCGCACACCTACGACCTGCGCGGCAAACGGTTCGCGGTGTGCATGGCGGGCAACCCGTACACCGAGTCGGGCAGCCGCTTCCAGGTGCCCGACATGCTCGCCAACCGCGCCGACGTGTGGAACCTCGGCGACGTACTGACCGGCAAGCGGGACGCGTTCGCCGCCAGCTTCGTCGAGAACGCCCTGACCGCCAACCCGGTCCTCGCCCCGCTCGCCGGCCGCGACCGCGCGGACCTGGAGCTGCTGCTCCGGCTGGCCGGGGGCGACCCGGACGCGCGCGCCGACCGGCTGACCCACCCGTACGAGCCCGCGGAGCTGGACCGGATCACGGCCGTCCTGCGCCATCTGCTCACGGCCCGCGAGACCGTCCTCGCGGTCAACGCCGCGTACATCGCCTCGGCCGCCCAGTCGGACGCCACCCGCACCGAGCCGCCCTTCCGGCTCCAGGGCTCCTACCGGAACATGAACAAGATCGCCCAGCGGATCCAGCCGGTCATGAACGACACCGAACTGTCCGCCCTGCTCGACGACCACTACGCGGCCGAGGCCCAGACCCTGACCACCGGCGCCGAGGCCAACCTGCTGAAGCTCGCCGAGCTGCGGGGCACGCTGACCGCCGGCCGGGCCGCCCGCTGGGCGGAACTGAAGGCGGCGTATGTCCGCACCCAGGCCCTCGGCGGCCCCGAGAACGACCCCCTCACCCGCGCCGTGGCCGCCCTCGGCCTGCTCGCCGACCGGGTGGCGGCCGTCGAGTCGGCGATCAACCGGGCCACCGACCCGCGCCACCTCGTCGCTAATCCGTCCGCCCGTCACGCGGCCCGACCGGCCCCGGAGCCCGGAGGGGACTGACGAGGAGCACCACCGAGGACGGACGGCGAACGGCCCAGTACTCACCAAGGCGCGAGGTGAGCACTGGGCCGTTCCGGAGCCGGGCCGCGTGAGGGCGGTCAGACGGTGGTCTTCGCCGACTCCTGGTCGTCGTCGCCGTCCCCGGTGCTTCCACCGGCCTTCCGGACGCGGACGTACTCCAGGAAGCTGTTGAGCTCCCGCTTGACGACGGGGGCGAGCAGGTAGAGGCCGATGATGTTGATGACGGCGAGCGAGAAGAGGAAGGCGTCCGCCAGGTCGATCAGGGTCTGCAGCGTCAGCAGCGAACCCGCGATGGCGAAGAGGGTGTAGACGACCTTGTACGTGATCTCGCTGGCCCGGCTGCGGCCGAAGAGGTACGTCCACGACTTGAGGCCGTAGTAGCCCCAGGTCAGCACCGTGGAGATCGCGAACAGCAGCACCGCGAGGGTGAGGATGTACGGGAACCAGGGCAGGACCGTCTCGAAGGCGTCGGAGGTGATCGTGACGCCGCCGATGTCCTCGCCCGCGCGGGCCTCGCCCCAGCTGTCGGGGTTGGCGATGACGATGGTCAGCGCGGTCATGGTGCAGACGACGACGGTGTCGATGAACGGCTCCAGCAGCGCGACCAGGCCCTCGCTGGCGGGGTGCTTGGTCTTGACCGCGGCGTGCGCGATGGGGGCGGAGCCGAGACCGGCCTCGTTGGAGAAGGCGGCCCGCTTGAAGCCGATGATCAGCGCGCCCAGCACACCGCCGACGACGCCCTGGGGGTTGAACGCGCCCTCGACGATGCGGACTACGGCGTCCGGCACGGCGGTGATGTTGACCAGGATCACGATCAGGCAGGCGAGGATGTAGATGCCGGCCATGGCGGGCACGAGCCTGCTGGTCACGTTGGCGATGGAGCGGATGCCGCCGAGGAGCACGACGCCGACGACTGCGGCGACCAGGATGCCGAAGAACAGGGCGCCGGCGGAGGAGCCCAGCGCGCCGTCCTCGCCGCCGGCGACCGAGACCAGCTGCGCGTAGGACTGGTTGACCTGGAAGAGGTTGCCGCCGAAGAGGCCGAAGAAGAGGATCAGGAAGGAGGCGAGGACCGCGAGGATCTTGCCGAGGGTCTTGCCGTTCTTGCCGAAGCGCTCGGCCAGCCCCTTGGGCAGGTAGTGCATCGGACCGCCGGAGACGGTGCCGTCGGCGTGCACCTCGCGGTACTTCACACCGAGGGTGACCTCGACGAACTTGGTGGCCATGCCGAGCAGGCCGCACAGGACCATCCAGAACGTGGCACCGGCACCGCCGATGGAGACGGCGACGGCCACACCGGCGATGTTGCCGAGTCCGACAGTGCCGGAGACGGCGGCGGTCAGCGCCTGGAAGTGGTTGACCTCACCGGCCGACCCCTTCTCGTCGTACTTGCCCCTCACCACGTCGAAGGCGAGTTTGAACTTGCGGAGCTGGATGAATCCGAACCAGCTGGTGAAGACCAGACCGGCCACGACGAGCCAGGCGACGATGAGGGGCAGGTCGGCATCACCGACGGGGACGGTGTAGAAGACCACCTCCCCCAGCCACTCGGCTATGGGCTCGAAGAATCCGCTGACTGCTTCGTCCACGGACTGGGTGACGGAGTCGAGTGACACTTGGCTACCTCGATGACGCGGGGGTGGCGGGCTGGGGTATCTCGCCGGATGAGCGGTCTCTGAGCGAACTTCGTTGTCCGTTGAGCGAACCGGTACGCACGGCCCGGCTTCGGACCGTGATCGTCCCGGGCTGTGGTGCGCGTGCGGGCCGACCTTCCGCAGATCGAAATCCAGTCGATTTACCTGCGGGGTTGCGCAGTTCTACCACGTCTTTGCCTCATGTTTAGTGACGCATCTCACATAACGGGCCGTGACCAGCGGATGTCCCAGCCGGTGAGATCGGACCGTTATCCGGGACGCGAGATGGGTGCCGGGGGCACGTATATACGGGCCGATCCGGCTCAGCCGTTTGTGCCGCCTGGCGCAGTGCGTCGCCTGCGCCAGGCGTGCAGGCCGGCAGGCCTGGGCTGAGACGCGGCAAGGGTCTGATCCATCGGAATCCCAGGCCGCCCACCGGCTCAGCGGGCCGCAGGCAGGCGTTCCCCGACGGGCTGGTCCCGGTAGCTCCGGCAGTGCCCTGGCTCCTCGGCACCGAAGGCACGCTCGCAGCCGTCACAGGTCTGGAACGGCAGCAGCGGGTAGTTCTTTCCCCGGTTCTTTGGGGAGGTCAGTGGCCCACCTGCACCTCGCGAACGAGGCACCGGCGGGCCCGGAGCGCACTCCGCGGTCAACACCAAGCACCCCGCCAGTGAGGGCCTGGTCGCGCTGCTGGAGCCGTTCATCGACACCGTCATCGGCGGACCGACCGTGCTGCCGCAAACCTCCGCCCCAGGAGCCGACCTCACCGCCCAGTTCCCGTCGACCCCGAGAGGCGCCCAGCTGGCCCGGCACCACGCCGTCCGGTGGCTGGAGGCCCTGGGCCACACACCGGCGTCGGACGTCTCCCGCACCGTCGCCCTCGTCGTCGGCGAACTCGCGGCGAACGCCGTACGGCACGGGCGCGTCTTCGGCCGCACCGTGAGCGTCCGGCTCGCTGCGGACGTGGCGGCGGAGCTGGTCCGCATCGAGGTGTCGGACGCCGCCACGGATCGACGTCCGCCGACCGTGCCGCCCTCGCCCTGCCCCGAAGGGGAGTCGGGCCGTGGACTGCTTCTCGTGGACGTCCTGGCCCTGCGCTGGGGCTGGACACCGCGCCGGCCGCTGGGGAAGACGGTGTGGGCGGAGCTGCCGCTGAAACCGACGGAGGAAACGACGCCCGACGCCTGACGTGCACGCGTCGCTCTATAGTCACCGTGGACCGAAAACGTCGGGGGCGGGATACGCGGGACACATGGGACGTACAAGACCGTTGCTCACGGTCCTTCTGCTGAGCGCCGTCGGCGTGCTGCTGCTCGGCGCGTGCGGGACGCTCCGTGCCGGTTCCGACGGCGCGGCGACTCCGACGGAGCCGACGGAGTCGCCGCGCTGGCAGACGTTCGCGCCGTTCAGGGTGACCGCCGCCCGGCTCGCCGACGACCGGCGCACGCTCAGCGTCGACGCCGAAGTGCCCGGCGGCGGGAAGACGTGCGCGCGCGACGTGAAGGCGGTCGTCACCGACACCTCGGATCGCACCGTGTGGGTGCAGGTGACGTTCTCCGCCCTGTCGGGCGGCACCCCGCGCGCCGACTGCCGTACGACCGCGACGGCCACGGCGAAGGTGCGGCTGCCGTCCCCGCTCGGCCACCGCGTACTGTCCGTGGACAACTTGACGACGTTCACGGCGGACGGCGCCGCCCCGCCCCACCTGCGCCTGTGCGGTGAACTCGGCTGCCACCCCGCGCCCACCGGCTGCACCCCCGCCTCCTACGACCAGGCCGTGATGGCCCTCGACGTGCCGAACCACACCTCCCGCGGCGATGAGCGCTGCGACGGGAAGTGGCTGGTGTTCGACGTCTCCTCGCGCATGGGCCCGGCCTGCCCCGAGGGCGCCGGGCCCGGCTGCGGGGCGAGCCACAGTGATCGCTGGTTCTTCCGGGCCGAGAAGTCGGGCTGGAAGCCGATCGCCCGCAGCACGAAGGGCGGATGCGCCGACGTACACGGCATCGAGCCCGCCTTCCCGTCCATCCTGTGCGCCGACCTTCCCCCGCTCAAGCGGTCGAACTAGGTGTATGAGGGGCGGACATGGGCGACGCCAGTGGTCTCCCGATCGGTTCAGATGTCTTCGGTCAAGGCCGGCAGGCGGAACTGGTCCGATTCCGCTGCTGCTGCGTCATCGGGTGCACCGCGTCGCAAGTACGGGCTGGCCAGGGCGGGCAAGATGACGGCGATCGACAGGATTGCCAGGCCGATCCCGAGGACGACCGGTGCTCGCAAGCCGTGCAGCGGGATGAGCGCGGAGCCGACAGCAGACCCGATGATGACGCCGAGGGTGATGAACGAGCCGTGGATCGTGTTCACCAGTGGTGCGGTGCTTCCCGCACGCTGGATGCGGACAGCCATGGCGGGGTTCATGGTGACGCCGACCAGGCCGATGCCGAGCATGAACGCCAGCGCCAGTGACGGAATGCCGGTGAAGAGCGCGAAGCCGGTGAGGAAGAGGGCGTTCAGCGCGGTGCCGAACAGTTGCGTGGAGATCGTGTGCTTGTCGGCCAGGCGGCCGACGATGAGATTCCCAACCAGGGTCGCCACTCCGTAGACGAGCAGAAGAACGGGCACGAGGCTGTCCGAGAAGCCGGTCACTTCGGTGAGGATCGGAGTGAAGAAGCTGAACGCCGAGAACGTCGCTCCGATGATGAGCGTGCTGGAGGCGAGGGCGAGCAGGAACTGGGGCTTTCGCAGTACGGCGGAGGCCGAACGGGCCGATGCGACGGGCTCGACACCGCCGTCGGCCGGTGCGGCGGGGTTCGACACGAAGGCAAGTGTCAGGATGGCGGCGACCAGGGTGATCGCTGAGATCGTCCAGAACGCGGTCTGCCAGCCGAACCGGCCACCGACGAAGGTCGCGAGCGGCAGGCCGAGCAGAGTCCCGAGCATCAGCCCGTTCATGACGACGGCGACCGCGCGTCCGCGCACCCGCTCGTCGACCAATTGGACGCCCATCGAGACCGCGATACCGAAGAACGCCTGCGAGGCGGCCCCGCTGATGACCCGGGCGAGGACCATCATCGGATACCCGGTCGCGAGCGCTGCGATGACGTTGCCGACGAGGAAGATCGCGAAGATGGTCATGAGCGCGTTCTTCGGCGGAACCCTGAGCAGGGCGAAGGTGAGCGGTGGGCCTCCGAGGGCCATTGCGACGGCGAAAATCGTCACGAGGTAACCGATCTGCGGGATCCCGGTGCCGAGGCCTTCCGCGAGCTGGGGCATGAGGCCTGCGACAGTGAACTCGCTGGTCACCATCGCGAACACCCCGGCGGCGAGGACGTACACCGCGGGCGGGACGGCCTTCTTCACGGCTGGTGCTGGTGCTGGTGCTCTGCTCAACAGAGAGCCTTTCTGTACTCACTTATCCAAAACTCGGGCATGAGGAAGCGCCGCCGGGCAGCGGCGCTGTCAGTGCAGGAGGGAGCTCAATCCGGCCAGGGCGATCCGGCGGAGCGTATCGACGTCGACGCCGGTCTGGGCTGTCACGCGCAGGCCCGAGATGACGGTGCTGGCGAGCACCGCCCCGTCGTCGGGATCCACGCTTCCGGAAATCGACCCGTCGATCTGGCCGGCCCGGATCGCTCCGGACAGAAGGGACAGTCTCGCTCGTAGGTCGCGGTCGAGGATGCGGGCCACGCGCTCGTCCCGCTCACGCAGGTCCGGGTCCATGAGGCTCTGTACGACCATGCAGCCGGCCGCATGGCCGCGGTTCGCCGCCTGCAACTCCTCGTCCACGATGACGTCGACAAGCGTGCGCAACCTCTCGGCGCCCGTCAGTTCGTCGTCGGCGAGGATCGTCGACTGGCGCGCTCCGGTCGTCGCGACGTAGTGCTGCAAGGCCCGCACGAACAGCTCATCCTTGGAGACGAACGCGTTGTACAGGCTGCTGCGACGCACGCCCGCCGCCTCGCAAAGCTGCTCGGTCGAGGTCTCGGCGAAGCCGTGCACGCGGAACTCACGCGCCGCGGCGTCAAGTACTGCGGTCTCGTCGAACGTGCGCGGTCTGGCCATGGGGCGAAGCTAGCACGTTTTGGATGCCATAATCCATAACGCTCGCCTCGAAGCTCGAGACCCCTCGCCGACCGTCACCGACCGTTCAGGTGGTGCCGGCACGTTTGTAGCCGACCCACATTCGGCCGCCAACCTGCCCGAGCACCTCGTCGACGGTGGTCACGAGGGGCTCTGCCCTTCCGCTCAGTACTTCCTGTAGACCGTGATGGAGGCGTGTGCTGAGCCCCGGCGCGGTTGTCTCGAGGCGGCGTGCCAGCCACTTCCCACCGCCGTTCCAGGAGCCGGAGACGGCCAGCGCCAGCTCACCGGTCCGACGGACCAGTTCGGTCGCGATGAACAGGCGCTCGTTCTGGTCGGTGCTTCCCGCGAGGTCGTCGAGGAGGTCGGTGATCGCGTAGCGGCGGTCGTCGACCTCTTCCGCCGGCGCCGGGGGCGGTCCTGCGGCGGTCAGCTTCCGCGCGTGCGCGGCGAGGCGTGCTCCGAGCCCGTCGGTGTCGAACAGCAGCAGCCCGGCGGCACACATCCACAGCAGCGGCGAGCGGCGCGTGGGCAGCTCCCGTTCGATGTAGGCGTGCCACGTGGCTTCGGTGTGTACGAACATCTCCACCGGCCAGTCGGCGTACTGGAGGCTCTCACGGTAGGGGGCGGGGGCTCCGTGGAGCAGCACCACGACGTCGAGGTCCGACGTCGCCGTACGGCGGCCCGTGACGACGCTGCCGCCCAGGAACGCGGTGCGCGCTCCGGGGTGCTGTTCCTCCACGACGGCGCGTGCGGCCTCGATCGCATCCATGCGGCAACTATCAACATTGCGTCCACCGCGCGCACGCTCTTTTCCAGAAACCCGGAAGGGACCCGACCCGCTATGCGGATCAGGCCCCTGACCTGGTACTTCACTGTCGGGGTGGCGGGATTTGAACCCACGACCTCTTCGTCCCGAACGAGGTTCGGGCGCGGCCCGCACCTGCTGCCTTGCTGTTTCGCCTGGTCAGGAGGCTGGCGTGGGGTGGCCTCGGAGGGTTTGGGAGGGGCTAAGGGAGCGGGTCGGCTCCCAGATGGCTCCCGGGAAGACCGCCGCCAGCATCAGGCGCCTATCGCTGCCGGCAGTCCGCCCTTCCTGCCCCTCCTCCGGTCAGAGGTGCAGGATCAAATCGATGGAGGACCGCAGCAGCCAGAGGGCTGCTACACCCGCTACGGCTGACACCGCGCCCTTGAGCGCCTGGACGGTGAGCACCCAGCGGAGGGACCGCAGCCGGCGCCGTGCCCGCGGCGAGGGCCACCCCTGCCCCGCCTCTTCGGAGGCGCCGCCGACGCGGGGAGGGCGGTGCAGGGCAGCCTTGATCTTCCTGGCAAGGAGTGCCAGGACAGCCTTACACTTCACGCGAAGCTCCTGATCAGTGAACTAGTCGGGATGTTTCCGCGGGGAAGGCACCGGCTCAGGTTGGTAGCCAGGCGGCCGGGCCTTTCCCGCGTTGTGACTGACGATATGCAATGGCGCGCATGGAGCGGTGGAACCGAATGAAAACGCACTCGGACTCATTTTGTCACCTGTGAGGATTTGCGACGCAGATCATCCTAGCCGAACGCGGCGCATGGCGAGGGCGACCGCAACCTCCGTCGAATCCTTTCCCGCCCGTCTCGCGTAACGGATAAGTGCCTCCATTTCCGCCTCCATCCCGGCGCGTGCCAGTTTGTCAGCTGCGTGGGCGATCTCGGATTCTTCCCATGAGGCGGCCAGGTCGGCAAGTAGGGCGATCCTCTGGTCGGCCTTCATTTCGGCCAGCAGTCCGGGGAGGTCTGGAGGGGCTTCGAGCTGATCGGTACCGGCCGGTGAAGCGCTGTGACTGTTGCGCCGGTCCCCCTTTCTGGATGCCGCGCCGTTGCGCCGGTCCCCCTCCGAACAGGTGCAGTCGACTGAAGGGTGCCCCTTCGACCGCCGGGCCGCACACAGCAACGCTTGGAGTTCGGCGGGTTCGAGTTCAAGCGCAACTCCCATGCGGTGGGCGCCCTGTTGTGCCAGATCGGACATGAGGCGGACCGACTCCCTGTCGGGAAGCCGCCGCCCGTGGAGCCAGTGGGACAGTTGGGATGGTGAAATGCGCAGGGCCTCCGCTGCGACATGCAAGGCGGCGCCCGGCTGGACGTACTGGATAACGATCCGCAGGGCTGCAGCGAACTCCTTTACCTCGCCAGTGGTGCCGGACGCGTAGGAACTTCCGATATGGCCTGAAGCTGGCACAGCGAAGGGACCCCTTCCGGTTGCCGGGGCTGCGCACGGAGACGATCAATCGGACTGAGCCTATCCGTTCGCGGGGTGCGAGGTCTCGGGTTCTTCGGTCATCGGGCGGACTATTTTCGACGAGGGATCGAAGTGGCTCAAACGTCGCATCCCGGGCATTTCGGATGGCCGTCTTTACTGATGCTGTAAAGATGCCTGATCACTGGAATCGATAGCACTTTCTGTGCTAGTAATGGGTGGTTGTATGGCGCCTTTCACTGCCCTCCCGAGGAGGTTTTGCTCGAATGGAAGCACCCCTGCCCTCTTGGCTGGATCCCGGCCTGGGGACGATGAAGCGTGCTGCGCTGTGGCTCGTGTCCGAGGTCGGAGTGGGCAAGACGTTCACCAAGGAGCAGCTCCGTGCCGCCTTCCCCGGCGTCTCGCAGGTCGACCGCCGCATGAGGGACCTGCGGGACTTCGGATGGCGAATCCACACGAACCGCGAGGACGCGACGCTGGACTCGCACGAGCAGCGCTTCGTCGAGCAGGGCGATCCGGTCTGGTTGCCTGGCCGGGCAACACGCAGGGCCGGCACTGCAGCCATCGGCGCCGGACGGCGGCGGGAGGTTCTGGCGAAGGACGGGAACATGTGCCGCTCCTGCGGTATCACCCCCGGCGAGCTGTACGACGGCACAGACGAAGCCGCCCAGCTCGACATCGCTCGGAGAGAAGTCGTCAAGCCCGGTGGAGTCCGGACGACGGAGTTGGTCACTGAGTGCCGGCGATGCAGAGTCGGCGGCCGTGCGCTAGTGGCGGATCTTGGCGAGGTCATCAGGGCAGCGGCGGCGCTCAGCCCTTCGGATCGCCGCGTCCTGGAGGGCTGGTTGGATGACGACCAGCGGGAGTTCACCGCGCTGGATCGGCTCTGGAGTGCTTACCGCTCCCTGCCTGAGGAGTCGCGAGCGCAGCTGCGCTCGCAGCTTGGTGCTACCTGAAGCCGATCTCAGCACACAGAGGCCCCTGGACAACAAGACGTAGGGAAGCAGGAACAAGGAAATGGCACAGGACTACGGTCTGCCGCCGATTGCTGAGGAGAACCGCGCGCTGGTCCGGTCCCGTTTGCGGGAAGTCGAGGCCGGCAGCGGTCCTCGCGAGACGCTGACGGTGGAGTGGCGCGGGCAGCCTGAGCACCTGGAAGTCATTCAGATGCCGGCGGGGAACCTCTACTACAACCCTGCCACCCATCGCATCCGCGCTCAGTCCAGCCACGACCCCAAGCAGGCGGCGGCACTGGCTGACGACCCCTGGAGCAGCGAGAGCCAGGCGTACTTGGACCGGCTGCTGCAGGTACTTCCCGCGGATCCGGCAAGGACGGATCCGGAGTTCGACGAACTGGTCGCCAGCCTGAAGGAGTACGGCCAGACAGATCCCGGCCTGATCACCCGTGAGGGCATCCTCGTCAACGGCAACACCCGCCGCGCAGGTCTGGTGCAGTTGTACGGCCCCACGCACGAGATGCGCGTGGCCGTCCTGCCAGAAAGTTGCGACTGGCAGGACATCGCGGCAATCGAGCTGTCCCTGCAGCTGCGCAAGGAGCACCGCCGCGACTACTCGTACATCAACCGGCTCCTTGCGGTGCAGGAACTCGTTGACCAGGGAACGCCCTTGGCGGTAATCGCCTCGATTTTCCGTACAACAGCGGAGCGGTGCCGACAGGACCAGTGGGTGCTGGCGAACATCGAGTCGCTGATCGAACGCAGCCGGTCGACTGGCGGTCAGCTGTCTCTGGTGGCGTTCGAGGACCAGGCGGAGAAGTTCCGCGAGCTCCACCGCGCCTACGTCAAGCAGTACGCGACGAACCCTGAGAAAGCCGAGTTGCTGCTAGAGAACCGGCTTGCTGCCATGATGCTCGGGTTTGCCAAGACTGACGTGCGCTTCATCGACCACGACTTCAACAAGCGCTACCTGTCACGTTACCTGTCAAAGGTGCTTCCCGAGGACAGTGCACCGGCCGGGCCTTCTGCGAGTACCGCCATCCCGGGGTTGGGCAGGGCGGTTAAGGGCCCCTCTGCCGACGTCAGTACGGCCAAATCGCTGACCGACACCGTCCTGCGCCTGCGGGTCGCTACCCAGCCTGGATCTGTTGCGCAGGATGCTGCCGATGAAGCGCAGAAGAAGGCAAAGAGACTGCGCGATGCGATGGATGAAGCCATCACATTGGCCGGCCGTGATGCGCGCATCCAGAAGCGCAAGCAGGCAGCGCCTGCCCGCCTAGCCGATGCAGGCCGGGACATCGAGCAGTGCATCACGGATCTCGTCATGTCCCGGGCTCAGAGCAGCCTTGACGAGGACGCCTTCGACGACGCCGTCACCGACCTCCGGAAGAAGCTGCAGAAGCTCGCGCTTGAAGCCAAGCGCACTGTGCAGGATCCCGGCGAAGGAGTGACTTGGCTCATCGAGACCCTCGGGAGGGCTCGCTAGATGGCTGGCGAGCCCAGTCTGACGATCGGGTTCGACATCACGCGTACCCAGGCGTCACTGAGGACGGTGCCTGCCTGCCGCAGTGCTCTCGGGCAGATGATCGCCAACTTTCCCAGCGGACGGATGACAGACCGGTTGTCGGCGGCAGTCCCCGTAGACAGCTTCCTTGCGAGCATCAGTGCGTTGGCTTCCTGGCCTGAACCGGAAAGCGTTGTCTGGGAGGACGACTTCCGGCGTCTCGTCACGGAGATGCTCGACACCGCTGACGCGGCCGAGAGGCTGCTCAGCGGTGAGGTCGGTGAGGACGCTGTCACTGCCGACCAACTCCCCGCTCTGCTCGGGGCAAACTGGAAAGCCCCCCTGGCCCCATTCCAGCTACGAGACACGGCCCGGCTGCTCTCCATGGGCAACGGAGCCAACTTCAGCGTGCCCGGAGCTGGGAAGACCCGGGTCTCCCTGGCCGTCTTCTCAGCACTGAGGGAGCGGGGCGAGGTGTCCCGCATCCTCGTGGTCAGCCCGAGGTCGGCTTTCGAAGCGTGGCGGTACGAAGCCGAGGCGTGCTTTGCTGAGCCGCTCCAGGCGCATGTGATGGGCAAGGGCGCTCCGCCTTCTGCCGATCTCCTAATTGTTAACTACGAGCGCCTCCACGGGGCGCTGCCTGCGCTCTCCGATTGGCTCAGAGCAGCTCCTGCAATGCTTGTCGTCGACGAAGCTCACCGGATGAAGCTGGGAGGCGCCGGCGTCTGGGGCGCAGCTTGTCTCGCGCTCGGTCCGCTCAGCCGCGTTCGGCTGATCCTCAGCGGCACGCCGGCGCCGAACGGTGCCAAGGATCTGGAGAACCTCCTGTCCTTCGTCTGGCCAGGCCACGGGCGCAGGGTGGTGACCCAGGCTGTCGACGGCGGCAACCTCGCCTATGCGAGCAAAGTGCTGAGGCCCATGTTCACGCGCACGACGAAAGCGGAGCTGGGGCTGCCGCCGGTGGAGGTCCGACTGCGGCGGCTTGCGATGCCGCCTCTGCACGAAGAGATCTACGAGGCTCTCAAGGGCGGAGACAGGGTTTCTGCGAGAGCCGCTGCGGACCGAATGGACTTCCAGACTCTCGGCAAAGCTGTGCTGCGCATGTTGATGGCTGCGACCAGCCCCGCCCTTCTGGTGGGCGGGTCCACTCGGTACGAGCCTCTCGAGTTCCGCGTCCCGCCGTTGCAGGCTTCGGAGAACGCCCCACTGTCGGAACTCCTCCACCGCCTTCCGGAGTACGAGGTGCCACCCAAGTACAAGGAAGCCTTGGCCATCGTTGCGGAGAATGCCTCCCTAGGGCGGAAGACTTTGGTTTGGGCGAGCTTCGTCCGCAGCATTACCTCTCTGCAGCGGCTGCTGGCGCCCTTCCAGCCTGCTGCGGTTCACGGTGGCACCCAGGACCGAGAGGCAGAGCTCCGCCGGTTCAGGGAGGATCCTGCCTGCTCCGTCCTCATCTCGAACCCTGCGACCCTCGGCGAGGGCATCAGCCTGCACCAGGATTGCCACGACGCGGTCTACATCGATCGCGATTTCCAGGCCGGCCGCTTTCTGCAGAGCCTGGACCGCATCCACCGCCTCGGGCTGAGCCCTGACATCGAGACCAGGATCACCGTGCTCGCAGCCGTGGGCACGGTCGACGAGATCGTCGCCATGAGGCTGGCGAAGAAGCTGGAATTCATGGGCAGGATCCTGGACGACTCGGCAGTGCGCGAGCTCAGCGATCCCGAGGAAGAAGCCTCTGTTGCCGCAGGGATGGATGCGGCCGATATGCGGGCCGTCCTCGAGCATCTTGAAACGGGCGCGCTGTAGGGGTTGAGCTCATAGGGTCCCGTCCTGCAGCAGCTTCTCCATGGCATCGGCCTCCCGTTGGAGCACGATGCGGCCGTCCCCGTCGCTGAACGCCATGATGCGGGCCCCGGTGCCAAGGCCGGCCTCAGCCAGGAGGCCGATAGGCAGCGAGACCTTTCCGTCTTCGTCGATGCTGAGCTCAGCTGGTTCCCGAATCACAGCCGAAGTGTGCCACTGCTGTGGCGGATGGGACTGCCCTGCCCGGCTGCGCACGGATAGAGTCCCGGCGTGGATGGCGACGGAACGAGTACGCAGGCGCCGCTGTGGCTTCTCAGTGACGACGGCAATGAGGCAGACCCCGACCCCGACCTGGCTGCTGTGAGGCGTTACCTCCTTGCGGCCGATCCGGACGGCCGCAGGATGGCCGCAGCTGTCCGGCGGAGCATCGACATGCTGCTGGACGGCCAGCACACAGGCCGTTACCGCTGGGATCAGCTGTACAAGACGGAGAAGGCGCACCTAGGCACGCTGATCGAGATCAACCTGCAGCGCGAGTTCGGGTTCGCCGACGGCCGCGACATGGACTACTCGATCGTCGGGACCGACGTCGACTGCAAGTACTCCCAGACCCTGGGCGCCTGGATGATCCCCCCGGAGGCGCTCGGCCACCTGCTGCTTGTGGTGTGGGCCAGCGATGAGCGGTCGAGCTGGTCCGCCGGCTTGGTGCGCGCCCTGCCTGAGCGGCTGAACAACGGCGGCAACCGGGATGCCAAGAAGACGCTGAACGCAGCGGGGCGCCAGGCAGTGACGTGGCTTTTCGACCGGGCTCCGCTCCAGGAGAACATGCTGCTGAGGTTGTCCGAACCGGATATCGACGCGATCTTCTCCCACAAGAGCGGGCAGCGGAGGGTGGACGAGCTCTTCCTGCGTGCCCATGGACGGCGCGTCAGCCGGACCGTCGTCGCGACCGTGGCCATGCAGGAGGACTACATGAAGCGGGTCCGCTACAACGGAGGGTCGCGTTCGCGGCTCCAACCCCGTGGCATCGTTATCCTTGGCCACTACTCCAGCCACGGCCGGATCGCTGAAGCACTCGGTTTGCCGGTGCCCGGACCGGGCGAGTCTGTAAGCGCTCGGCTCGCTGAGGCGCGGCCCGAGCACGGTGCGGCTCCGCGGGTGGAACTCGATGGGCGGGAGTGGGTCCTCGCCGGGCCTGCCGATCCAGAACAGGCTGTACCGAAGCTGCCGGAGATATGAGCGAGAAGGAAGCAGCGGGCGAGCTCCCGCAGTGGCAACCCCCTAAAGGTTCGTGGGCCTCGTCGGCGGCGAACCGGAGGAGCATGCTCGGCAACCGGAACCGCGACACCGCGCCGGAGCTGCTCCTGCGCTCCTTGGTGCATGCTGCGGGGCTCCGCTACCGCGTCGCTGCCAAACCGCTTCCGAAGATGCGCCGGACGGCTGACATGGTCTTCCGCCCAGTGAAGGTGGCTGTCTTCATCGATGGCTGCTTCTGGCACGCCTGCCCGGAGCACTTCGTCATGCCCAAGACCAACCGGCCGTATTGGGAGGACAAGATCGGCCGTAACGTCCAGCGCGACCGCGATACGGACGACCGCCTCAGTGAGGCCGGCTGGCTGGTGCTCCGCTTCTGGGAGCATCTCGACCCGGAGACGTGCGCCCGCACTGTCGTCGACGCGGTCACCACGCGGCGGCAGGAGGCTGCGGCGCTGAAGGGCCGAGGCAAGCCGACCCTGCCGTCGGGCGGCGAAGGGCGTGGCGCAGCGGTCAGCTGATCTTTGCCTGGTTCACCGCGAAGAGCTCATGCCGCTGATGGCCTTCCTGCCCGACGAATGCCCTGAATTCACCGAGTTGGTAGCCCAGCGCACCGCTGGAGCGCGGGACGCGCGTGATGATGAAGTCCCGCTCCAAGTGGGCGAGATGCCTTTCGACTTCTGGCTCGGACAGGTGCTGCCCGTACTTCTCCAGCCGCTTGATGATCTGATCGATGCCGAGCGGACGCTCCATGCCGCGGAGCAGCTTGTACACCGGGTCGTGGACCGTCTCAGTCGTCTCCACGAGCTGATTCCGCTCGCCTTCCTTCCGCAGAGCTCGGGCGATGGATCGGCCGACAGCCTCCGCGACAGGCGGCGGGAAGGCGTTGCCCACCTGCCGGTAGGTGGTTGTCTTGCGCCCTTCGAAGAACCACTTGTCTTCGGGCTTCCACCCTTGGATGCGCGCGACCATCTCGACGGTGAGTTTGGGCCCGGGCTTGCCTGCGGCAGGCTTCCAGCCTGGTTCGGGGGCTTCGTTTGCGACGCCCATGGCATCTACCCCGAGTTTTGCCCAGGCTGCCTTGGCCCGGGTCGGGCCGAGGTCCGCGCCACCGTGCTTCTTCGAGCCGCCCACGATGGTGGGCGCGATGTCGTCTGCTCCGTTGGCCCAGGCTTTGGCACCTTCCCAGCCCTTGGCCGCCATCAAGCCCTCAAGCGCCGCCCCCACGGTCAGACGGGCATCGGGGCGTTCCTCCGGCCAGGCGAAATACTCTGCGTACTCAGGGAGAAGCGCTACGAGCACGAAGCGCGGGCGGAGCTGGGGGACGCCGAAGTCAGAAGCATGGAGCAGCTTCCACTGCGCTGCATAGCCTGCACTCTGCAAGGTGTCCAGGACGTTCTGGCGATATGCCGCGAAGCGGTTGGCGCTCAGCCCTCGGACGTTCTCCAGCAGGAGCGCCTTAGGCCGAACCCGCTCGGCGAGGTTGACCGCCCAGGCGAACAGATCGCGCTCGTCCGTTGCACCGAGCTGCTTGCCCGCGATGGTGAACGGGGGGCATGGGACACCGCCTGCGAGCAGGTCCAGCTGCTCGCCGTTCACGGTGCGATAGTCCTCGGGGGTCCACGTTCCGGGATCTGCTACATCACCTTCCACCACGTGCCAGGCCGGACGGTTCCGGCGAAGCGTGGCGGCGGCATTTGCGTCGAGCTCTACCGCCAGGGCGTGCTCGAAGCCTGCGCGCTCCAAACCGAGCGCCTGGCCACCCGCTCCCGCGCAGATCTCGACCACATGCAGATCCGTCATTCGTCCTCCATACACGCGCACTGCCCACCGCCTGCTCGGCTGCCCTCGGCAGGCCGGACTCGAACGTGCGAACGAGTCCGTCTGTCGCACGAACATCCCAGCTGCGCGGCAGGAAGTCCACCGAGACTGGGATGTACAGCTGACCGCGAACGCGACCAGTGGGAATGGCCAGTGTAAAGGGCTGGAACCCTGCGGTCCGGGGCTCGCAGGACGGTTGTGCAAGAGAAGTAAAGGATCGCCGTCCGGAAGCGGCTCACCTGCGGCTTTCCCGCTTCGCGCCGCGGTTCGGCGATCGCTGCTACCAGTGCGCAGGCCATTCGCCGTGGATACCCGCGGTAGCGGGGCAGGCTGCCGCACCTTGCGCAGTGGGGTGCAGTCAGGCGCAGCGGTCCAGATGCATGGCGGGCATCCTCGGTGAGGGCGGCACCGTAAGCCCTGCGAAAGGCTGGGAGCAGGCGGTCCTCTAGTCAGGTCCCGAACAGCCAGCGCTCGATCTCATCGGCGCCAATGCGGCGCCCGAGCTGCTGACTTTCCTCCTGGGCCCAGCGCTGCAGCAGTGCGCAGTATCGGGCGTAGGTACTGGTCGGCCATTCGCTGCTGCCGAGCGAGTCCCACTGGCAGGCCGTTCTGAGCGTCTTGGCGACACGGGAGTCCAAGATCGAGCACGGGTGGTCCAGGGCGCCGCCGCCGACGAAATACAGGACCTTGGTCGAGAAGGCCGGGCCCAGGTGTGCGATGGCGTTGCGGCCTCCTGGGCGCAGAGCTTCGTAAGCCTGCCCCGGATCTTCGCGGGCCGCCAGTAGGGCCTGGCGAAGAGCCGCCGTAGCCGATGGCAGGCCATCCGCCACAGCTTGGATGCGCTTGCGGTTGTGGCGGAGCTTCATGCCGCTGCCCCAGGCAAGGATCCGCCACAGGAATCGCAGCAGCTCCTCCTCCGACTCCAAATCGAGGCTGGCTGCATGCGCGAAGAGGTCGCCCCGGCTGAGATGCGTGGTGCCTGGGCCGGTTACGGGAGCGCCAGGCAGGTGAGCGGCGGCTACCTCGGAGTTCCACCAGTGGGCAGGTATGGCAATGGTGTGATCGTCGATCCGCTCTGACCGCTGCTGGGCAAGAGCCTCACGGCACGCGTGTGGCAACTGCAAGCGAGACAGGTCGGTGGGTGTCATGCAGCCATCCTGCCCGGCTACGGGCGGGCAGGATGGCGACTCTGGTACTCCCGCTTGCTGTGGGCTGCTCCTGCTGGATCCATCTGCGGGAAGCTCTGCGTAAGGCGCTGCCGGACGGATTCGGCTGTTGTCACCGCGATCAGGAGGCGGCTCAGCTGCACGGACTCTCTTCGCCAGCGTATGCGCGGCTGTGTGCACCTCCGCTCGGCAGGCCGCGGGCGCGGATCTGGAGCTTTCACGGGCTCCTGGGTCACTCGTCCCGGAGGCGGATGGCCAGGACTGTTCCGTCGGCTCGGACCGACACCGTATTCCAGTACTTCGATGTGCTGCGCGGCGGCCACTGTCCTCGCAGGTCGTGTACCTGGCGACGGTACTCGTTGACGTGTCCGCGGTGGAGATGCGTGTAGAGGCTTCTCTCCAGGCCGGAGAAGGCTTCTACCCGGGTGCCGTTGAGGCGGTAGATGTGATCGGTGCCGACGAAGTCGATGTCGTGGATGCGGTGCTCCGCGTCTCGCAGTCTGGCCGTGCCGGCATGGGTGTCGTGCTGGAAGTACCGTCGCCCTTGTTCCTTGGTCAGGTACTGAGCAGTGGGTTTGCCACCGCCGGTGAAGGCGGTGAGTGTGGCTGCTTCCGTCCGGGCCAGCACGACGCTGAACCATGCGAAGGACTCGGGCTGTACCTGGAACCCGGGGATGGTCGCCATGTCGCCGTCGGTGGGCAGTACGACGTCGGGCATGAACTCTTCCTGCGTGAGTGCGAGGTCGAGGTCGATTCCCGGTTTCCCGTCGGGCGGGCGGAGCAGAGTTGTGCCCGGCGCTTCCAGAACGTGCAGGGCGAGACTCTCCTTGGCTGGGATTTCGGTACCTATGAGGAGGTAGGGGACAGTGCCGTAGGGGCCGATGTGGACTGACTCCACGTGGGCACTGGCGGTGCTGAGTTGCTTGTACACCTGGTGGATGCTGCTGTGCGTCCCCTTCGAGGACATCAGGAAGATCTTGGACGGCTGTCCGGGTTGCCAGGCTTCGACGAAGAAGTGGGGGCGTCGCTGCAACGGTTCCGGGCGAGGCCCGGTGCCGGAGCTGCGCAGTGTCCAGCCGGCTTTGAGGGCGATGTCCGCCGGTATCACGGAGACCGAGTGGTCGGGGTATCGGGACCTGACTATGTGCTCGGCCAGCAGCGAGGCGAAGCCGGTGCCGATCTCTCCGGACTGCGTGGCTTTGTAGAAGCGCAGGAGGTCGCGTCCCTCGGACGACAACTGCAGGAATCGCCCCCTGTTCGCCTCGAGTGCCTGGCTGTAGCGCAGGCTGCCCCAGTGCTCGGCGAGTCCTCGGCCGGCTCCCTGACGGGCCGCGGCAGAGCCAAGGCCGATGGCGTGCAGGACTTGCCAAGGGGTGAGTGACAGGGATCGCGGCGCTTTCCGGACGGCTCTGTAGTCGGTGCGCCTGCGCAGCGGGCCCCGGCCGTCCTCCGCACGCTTCTTGTCTTCGTCTGAAGCCGCCTTGTTGACCTCGGCAGCGAGTTCGTGAGACGAGCGGACCTGAATGTTGGAGGTGGTGCTCAGTTCGTCCAAGATCTCGGTGACGGTTTTGGTTCCGTCATCGTTCACCGGCGCCCCCTCTGTCGAAGCCGTGTGGTGTGAGCCGTTGGACGTTAGGAAAGTGCCGGGGAGCGCAACAAGTACGCACTAGGGGCGCACGAACGGATTCGGCCACGTCCTCCGGCTCAGTGCCATGTATCACCCGCAAGGCGCAGGTGCGTCGGCGCGTGAGGCCAGCGCCTGTCCCTTGTCCAGGTGTCCGAGCGAACGAAATCGGTCATTAGGTGAACGGCATCCCACTCGTAGTGCGGCGTGGATAGGGTTGATCGCGCTAGGTAATCGATGGATCCTCGGACGGATGCCGAAGTGACAGTGCCCAACCCTTTCGCGCCGCCGCCGGAGAACGCGAACCGGTCGGCGTGGTCCCCGCTGGACGAGTATCTGTGGCACACGTGCGACATCCTCGCCGACCTGCTCGAAGGCTGCCTGGCTGACCGCCCCCTCGTCGCCACAACCGCAAGACTGGACCAAGGGGACCGTGCGCTTGCCGTGGGCCCCGGTCAGCGCTCGACTTGGCGAGCCCTGGGAGACGGTCGTTACCAGCACAGCAATGTGGTCGCCGTCGGCAGTCCTGCACTTGTCATCGGGAGTCTGGTGGGCTCAGCGTTGGGCAACTCCACGAGGCGCCGGCAGGCGGCGCGTGACGCGCAGCCACGGTGGGTGGTGGACGGATCAGGTGCAGTGACGCTCACGCCACGCAGGCTGCATTTCGCGAACTCGACGTGCGAACTCGACCTCGACTGGAGGGCGCTGAGCGCAATCGAACTCGTTGCTCCGGACACCTTCCAGACAAGCTTTATCAGCACGCGCGGCCAGCAGGTGATGACACGCGTGCACACGCCGTGGGCATCGCTCGCTTTCGTCGTTGCCGCGATCACGGCGTTTCCCGCACACCCGCGCTTGCTGAGCCGCGGCTGGCTACCGTCGGACTTTGAGCAGAGATGCGCCCTCTTGGGCCGGCCCTGTCGTCCGGCGGCTCAGCTCACTGCCGAGCGACGGGCCCACTGAGGCGGGATGGGGACCAATGCGACTGGCAGGCACTCGGCTGGGGATGTAGAGGCCATGGGCGAGGAGATGGTGGGCTGGGCCACGCGAGTTGCGGCGGCTGAACTCGGGAATGTGCTCCCACGACGGTGGGCGCACAGCTGTGGAGTCGCAGCCCGGGCGGCCGAGGTCGGTCTGATCTTGGGGAAGGACGCTGACCTGCTGACCTCGGCCGCGATCCTGCATGACGTGGGATATGCGCCTCGCTTGGCGACCACCGGGTTCCATCCGCTCGATGGCGCGCGCTTCCTACGGGACGAGCACGGTGCCGACGAGAGGCTGATCTGCTTGGTAGCGAACCACTCGTTCGCGCTGCTGGAGGCGGAAGAACGGGGGCTGCGGGAGGAGTTGGCTAGGGAGTTCCCGTTGCTGGACGATCCGCTGTTGGTGGACGCCCTCGTGTATTGCGACATGACGACGACGCCCGACGGCGGCCGGACGATCGCGCGGGAACGGGTCGCGGAGATCGTCGGCCGTTATGGCGCGGACAGCGTGGTCGGTCGGTTCATCCGGCGGGCGGCGCCGGAGATCTTCTCCTCTGTCGAGAGGATCGAGGCCGCTCTGGCGGCTCAGCCGAGGTAGGGATAGGTGCCGGCGAGGTAGTCGCCGATCTGCTGGCGCATGCTGGGGTGGATGTCGTACTGGTCCAGGTCGGCGGGTTGGACGAAGCGGACGCCGTCGGCCTCGTTGTTGATTGTGGGCTCACCGCCGACAGGGCGGCCGATGTAGGTGTTCTCGTACTGCTGGCGGATCTCGCCGTCGGTGTAGGCGACGATGTGGTTCGGGTTGGTGTAGACGCCGAGGAAGCCGGTGATCTCCGCGATGATGCCGGTCTCCTCCAGGCACTCGCGGACCGCGCACTGGGCCGCGGTCTCGCCGATGTCCTGGGCTCCGCCGGGGAGTGCCCACTGTCCGGTGTCGCGGCGGCGCTGGAGGAGGATGGCGCCGGTCTCGTCGGCGACGAGCAGGTTGCTGGCCGGGATGAGGGTGTTCGCTTTCGGCGCGGCCGGGTCGTTGTAGTACTCAGTCCTGCCCATGGTCGGCGGTCCTCTCCTGGTCGGGTGCCCATGGCCGTGCGGTGGCCCAGACGGCGTCGAAGCTCTGAGCGTAGTTGTCGAACCACCCCATGCCGTCGGCTCTCCTGAGGTGGAGGAGGGGGTTGGCGCTGGCCGGCTGCCCCCAGATGTGGGGATTGACGAGGAGGTCGTCGTCGTAGCGGAACATGGACGTGTAGAGCGTGGTGTCATGCAGACGCACCGCGCACCCGGCCTCGCCCAGCAGGGGGCGGTAGTACGTCAGCGAGGCGCGGATCTTGGCGGCGAGTGTGTCGCCGATTCCCTCTTCGCGGCCCCGGACGGCGACCGCCTGTCCGTCGGGGTCACCGAAGCACAGGCGGACCCGGACGCCCTCGGCGGCGCGTTCGGAGAGCATCTTGGCGACGTGCGGGTTGGACTGTGCGAAGAACGTGCCGGAGAAGACGAGGACGCTGATCTCCTGCCGTGCCTCCCGCAGCAGCGAGAGCCATACGTCCCGCGGCACGCTGGCTCGGTTCTGGTAGGTGCCGACCAGTTCGGTGCCTAATCCGTCGCGGGGTGGACCGGGCCGCTTGGAGGGCGTCGGCCAGAGGAAGGTCTCCTCCACGCGCAGATGACCGGCCACGCGAAAGCGATGCCGCGCGTGAGGTACCCGTCCTCCCAGCCACCGGCTCACTGTCTTGGGGTCGACCTCGCAGATCGCCGCGAGCGCATCGGGTGAGACCCCTCGTTGGGCGAGCACGGTATGCAGTCGGTCGTTCACAGAAACCATGCAAGCGGTGCAACGCGTGATCGCGCAAGGACGTTGTGGGACGTTGTCGCGGAATCACAGTGTCTCCGGCTGCTGCTTACGCTGGCGTCATGGAGCTCATCGTCCTGTGGGACATCGACCACACCCTCATCGAGAACGCGGGGGTGAGCAAGGAGATCTACGCCGCCGCCTTCTCGGAGCTTGCGGGGTTTGAGCCGTCGGAGCCGGCACGCACCGAGGGGCGTACGGACCGACTGATCATGCGCGACATGTTCGTTCGGGATGGGCTGCCCGTACCCGACTGGCCCGTCATTGAGGCCGCCCTCGAACGGGCAGGGAGTGAGCGCCGGGACGCTCTGCGTTCGCGCGGATGGGCCTTGCCAGGAGCCCATGAGGCATTGAAGGCCGCCTCGGCACGGAGCGGCTGGGTCTCCTCTGCCCTGACCGGCAACATCGCGGCCAACGCCCGTGTGAAGCTGTCCGCGTTCGGCCTCGACTCCTTGCTGGATCTGCCGGTGGGCGCCTACGGAGCGGACGCCGATCTCCGCTCCGATCTGGTCGCGGTCGCCCGCGAGCGAGTGCGGCGGCTTCGTGGCGTCCGGACCGACACGCCCATCGTCCTGGTCGGGGACACCCCTCGTGATGTGGAGGCTGCCCTGGCCACGGGGTGCGGGATCGTCGCCGTCGCCTCCGGTCTGCACGATCACGCGGAACTCGCAGCGGCTGGCGCCGCCGAGGTCCTGCCGGACCTGGCAGACGCCAAGCGCCTTCTAAGCATCCTGGAGTCGCTCGCAGGTGACGGAAAACGTCCCAGGACGTCCTCGGGCCGTCCCTGAACGCGGTGACGAGGTCCCCGGGCAGACAGCCAGGATCGGGTTCCCGAAAGGCAGCCAGCCGAAGGAGCCCAAGTGATCAGGGAAGTCACCGGGATCAGGAAGATCCGGATGCTGTACCTGCAGCTGCTGTACCGCTGCAACTTCACGTGCCTGCACTGCTTCCACGGCAAGCGGCTTCAGTACGCGGACGCCTTCACCGCCGACGAAGCCAGTCGCCTCCTCACCCTGATGCGAGACGAGTACGGCACGGAGGAAGTCACCCTGCTCGGCGGGGAGCCCTTCGTCCACCGGGACCTCCCGCAGGTCGTCCGCCACGCCAAGGAAGAACTGGGCCAGCGCGTCGAGATCTGCACCAACGGATACCGGATCGAGCGACGCCTGACAGAGATCGCGCCGCACCTGGACCTCCTCAGGGTGTCCCTGGAGGGCGTCGGATCCACCAACGACGGCATCCGCAGGCACGGCAGCTACCAGAGCGCCCTCAACGCACTGAGCCTGGCACGGGACCTCGGAGTGCCGACCGGCGCGACCATGACCGTGACTTCACGAAACATCGGTGAGGTGCTTCCCCTCGCCGGCATCCTGGCCCGACTCGGGGTCCAGCAACTCAAGCTCCACCACCTGCGGCCTGTAGGCAACGCCGCCGACCACCCCGAGCTACTGGTCACCGAGCCTGCCGCCTACGGCCGGCTCCGCGAAGAACTTGCGGCGGCCGACCTGCCCCTGGAAGTGATCGTCGACGAGGACCTCTCCGAGCACGGCGCCCCACAGCTCTGCGCCCCGACCGGCGGGCCCCGCGAGATCGACCGCATCGAGGCCGACCCGCGTGGTGCCCTGACCATGTCCTGCAAGGCCGTGGGCAAGGACTCTCACGCCTTCTGGTACGAGAAGAGCGGTGGCCGCATCGTCCACCAGCCCTCGGCCAGCGACGAGCTCACGCTCACGGTGCCGGACGTGGTGTACGCCCGTGCCTGACCACCCGCGATTCGAGAGCCTGGAAGGCTTACGGGGCACCGGCAAGTCGACCATCGCCCCGATGCTCGCCGCTGCCCGGCAAGCCGTCCTCGTCCCCACCGTGCCCGCCCTGTACCAGCCCCTCAGAGCGGCCATGGACCAGCGCACCAACGTCGACGCGCGGATGTGCCTCTACCTCTCCGCGCTATTCACCGCGACCGAGGAAATCCAGAGCCACCTCGACGCCGGCGTCCCCGTAGTCGTCGAGAGCTACTTCGCCCGGTGCCTCGCCACCCACCAGGCCATGGGGGCTCGGCTCGGCGTCACGCTGCCGCGCCGGCTCCCGACACCCGTCACGTACTACCTCGTCTGCGGCGACGACGAACGCTGCCGCCGTCTGGCCGCCCGGGACAAGCCAGCGACGCAGTGGGACGCACTGATCGAAACCGTCCCGGACCAGGTGACCGACGCCTACGCCTCGTTCCCGATGCGTCGCGTCGACACCACGGGGCGCAGCCCCGAAGAGGTCCTCCGTGTGATTACAGAAACCGACAGGCAAGGAGCGAACTCCCATGCAGACCCAGAGCCTGTGGGAGCACACCCTCACGTTCTTCCCCCAGTTCCTCGGCACACTGCGCGAGCGAGTCGCCCCTGACGCCACCGTCGCGGTTATCGGGGCGAGCGACGGCAAGTTCGTCCTGCCGTTGGCCGCCGCCGGCTACCACGTGGTCGCCATCGAACGCGACGCGCTCGCCCTGCACGGAGGCGAGGTACGCCTTCCGGGTGACAGCGAAGCCCACGCGATGGGCCTGATCGACCGGCTGAAGCTCGAAGAACTCCATGCCCGCGTCCACGTGGTTGAGGACGACTTCCTTGAGGGCGAGTCCCTGGGCATGCAGTGCGAGGCAGTCTGGACGAGCTGCTCGTGGCATTACAGTGCCAACCACCACCGCCCGCTCGCCGAGTTCGTCGACCGCATGCAACGCCTGGTCCGCCCGGGCGGTGTGTTCGGTGCGGAGTTCATGATGCCCGTCGAAAGACGCCACCACATGACCGAGCACTACACCTCCCCCGAGCGCCTGCTCCCTCACTTCATCGGTGACTGGGAAGTCCTGCTCACCCTGCGCACGAACGAGTTCACGGAACGGGCCCACGTCGGCCAGCCGAACGACCACACCCACCGCATGGGCCTGCTCATGGCAGCCCGAACGTCCCCCTTCATCGACCACTTCTGAGAGAAGGACACATGAAGCACGAGTACGAGGCGAAGTTTCTGGCCGTCGACGCCACCGGCCTCCAGGCCAAGCTGACCGCCCTCGGAGCCGTCCAGGCGTTCCCGCGCACCCTCCTCACCCGCAAGATCTTCGAGAACGACTCCCTCGACGGAGGGGCCTGGATCCGCCTTCGGGACGAAGGCACCCGGTCGACCCTCACCCTCAAGCAGGTCATCGACGCCACCACGATCGACGGCACCAAGGAGATCGAGACCGAGGTGTCCGACCTGCACGCCATGGCCGACATCCTGCGGCGGGTCGGCCTCACCGAGGTGCGCTACCAGGAGAACTACCGAGAGGAGTGGCGCCTGGGCGAGGTCGCCTTCGACTTCGACACCTGGCCCGACCTCCCCACCTTCCTGGAGATCGAGGGGCCCGACGAGGCGTCGGTCCGGCAGGCCGCCGCGCTGCTGGACCTCGACTACTCCGAAGCCCGCTTCGGCAGCGTCGACGAGATCTACAAGAGCGAGGCCGGCCGCGACATCCTCGCCGAGCCCACCCTCCTGTTCTCCGACGCCGAGAAGCAGGAGGACGCTTCCTCCGCTGCCTGCAGCCACTGATCAAGGGGGCGGACAAGCCATGCTCACGGAAGCCGCATTACGGCACAGGGTGATCCCGGGGATCGCCGAGTTCGCACGCGGCGGACTGCCCGCACCGGCAGCCACCGATGACGGCAACGAGTGGGTCGACGGATCGTGCTGGCTCTACTGCGGGCAGCGGTGGACTCGCGTCCTGTGGATCGGCCCCGCCCGTGTCGCAGGCGCCCAGGCGCCGATGTACGCCTGCGGGCCCTGCATCCGAGCCCTCCAGGAGCGGGTCTGGCAGTCTCTCCTCAGCCGGGACGAACCAACTCGTCGTGCTCGGCCGAGCGATGCGACCTCCCCTGCGTCGGCCTCAGCACGGCGGGCCGGCAGACATCGGGGCCGACGAGGATCTCTCCGCCGCGGCTAAGCCCCCGCCCTGGTCACGGAAGTGCCTACCGTCCCCCGCGGTATGAGCCCCGCGACCAGGGCGGGCCTGCGGGGTACTACATCCCGCTTGGAAGGTCCTCACGATGCCCTGTGGTCAATCCCGCGGCGCATGTGTTGGAGGACAACCTCGCCCACGCACCGCCGCCACGCGCAGGCCGTTACGGTCGGCTCATGACAGCAGGGGAGCGCGTTGTCGTTGTCGGGGCTGGGGTGGCTGGGCTCACCACAGCCGTGGTTCTCGCCGAGGCCGGGGCTGCCTGCACGTGATCGCCGAGCAGGTGCCGGGGACCACGTCGCTGGCTGCTGGGGCGGTGTGGGGGCCTTACCTGGTCGAGCCGAAGGACAAGGTCGACCAGTGGGGACAACGGTCCTTGGAGATCTTCCGGGAGCTGGCCCAGGATCCGGCGACGGGCGTCCGGCTCACCAGTGGCATCGAGGCATCCCGCACGACCGAAGCCGCGCCGGACTGGGCCACCACCTTGCCAGGTTTCCGACCGTGCGAGCGGGCCGAACTTCCGGCCGGGTTCATGGCGGGCTACCGGTTCACTGTGCCACTGATCGACATGCCCACCTACCTCGACTATCTCCTGTGCCGGCTCCGCGATGCCGGCGGTGTGGTCGAGCAGCGAGGGCTGACCTTGCTCTCGGACGCCGGTCCGGCATCGGCGATCGTCAACTGCGCTGGCCTCGGTGCGCGCGACCTAATTCCGGACCCTGACCTCCGGCCCATCCGCGGCCAGCACGTCGTCGTCACCAACCCCGGGCTGACCGAGTTCTTCTGCGAGGACACCGGCCTCTCCCCGGACCTGCTGTGCTTCTACCCGCACGGGGACACCGTCGTACTGGGCGGCACGGCGATCGACGGCGAGGGCGATTTGGCCCCCGACGACAAGGTGGCGGCCGGTATCCTCGCCCGCTGCGCCGAGGTCGAGCCCCGCCTCGCCCAAGTCCGCGTCCTGGAACACCGGGTCGGCGCTCGACCGACCCGCGCCACGGTCCGTGTGGAGGAAGAGGTGGGGGAGGACGGCACCGTGGTCGTGCACAACTACGGCCACGGAGGCGCCGGCGTCACGCTGTCGTGGGGGTGCGCCGAGGAGGCTCGGGCGTTGCTCTCCGTCAAGTGATCTGCACGTGGAAGAACAGACGTTGCGACGTCCGCAGCGCGAGATCGCTCAAGGCGCCCCGACACGCTTGTAGCCGACCCACAACCGGCCACCGGTCTGCCCAAGCACCTCGTCCACGAGGGCCACGAGGGTCTCGGCTCTCCCGTCCAGTACCTCCTGTAGGCCGTGGTGGAGGCGCGCGCTGAGCCCTGGCGCAGTCGTCTCAAGACGGCGTGCCAGCCACTTCCCACCGCCACCCCACGAACCGCCAACGGCCAGTGCCAGCTCGCCGGTGCGTCGGACCAGTTCGGTCGCGATGAAGAGACGTTCGCTCTGGTTGTCGCTTCCTGCGAGGTCGTCCAGCAGGTCGGTGATCGCGTAGCGGCGGTCGTCGATCTCTTCCGACGACACCGGTGGTGGTCCGGCGGCGGTCAGCTTCCGGGCCTGCGCGGCGAGGCGGGCCCCGAGTCCGTCGGTGTCGAAGAGCAGCAGTCCGTCGGCACACATCCACAGCAGCGGTGACCGGCGCTTGCGCAGCTCCCGTTCGACGTAGGCGTGCCACGTTGCCTCGGTGTGCACGAACATCTCCACTGGCCAGCCGGCGTACTGGCGGCTTGCCCGGTAGGGGGCTGGGGCTCCGTGGAGCAGGACCACGATGTCGAGGTCCGACGTGGCCGTTCGGCGGCCCGTCACGACGCTGCCGCCCAAGAACGCGGTGCGCGCTTCGGGGTGCTGTTCATCTACGACGGCGCGTGCGGCCTCGATCGCATCCATGCGGCAACTATCAGCACTGCTCCCACCGGGTGCACGCCGTTTTCCGCGGCTGGACAGCGAGGTCTCGCGCCCTGCGTGTCAGTTCGCCGGGGGCAGACAGCAAAGATCCACGAATGACTGGTCAGCGTCGCATGGGCATGTGAACCTGGACGACCTACTCGCAAAAACACCAGGTCAAAGAGGTGATTGCCGTTACTGCGGCACCCCAGGGTCCCGGATTCTCCACCAGCGTCGAGGCCCTGCGGCTGCGTGAGTGGCTGCTCGGCCCGGGCCAGGCGACACTCGTGATGGATCAGT
The DNA here is from genome assembly GCF_001905385.1 of Streptomyces sp. CB02414. GTDB lineage: Bacteria > Actinomycetota > Actinomycetes > Streptomycetales > Streptomycetaceae > Streptomyces. Next base: position 502,487 of record NZ_LIPF01000003.1, read on the forward strand.
TCTCCGCCGACGACTTCCACCTGGTCGTCGACGACCGCGCGGACGTACACGTCAACTCGAGGGACGGAACCTTCTATCTCGGATGGTTTCCGTCCGGCCGCCCTGGTACCGACGGCGAGGGGTGGAAGATTGCCGTCACCGGTACGGCCAAGGTGCGCGGCTACCAGATCTCCTTCGACACCGAGACGCCGGCCGATGTCGTCGCTGCCGCAGTCGAGCGCGTGCTGAAGACGTCCCAGCGCGTGTGACAGCCAGAGACACGAGTCGGCGCCCTGGGGAACCTGTCGTCTGCCTGGTGAGAGCGTGACGGAGTAGCCCCGCATCTGCCACCCGAGGTCGCCGGAAGGCCAGTCCAGCACGTCCATTCAGTTGCACGCACCGCTGGCGGCATCAAGCCCCAGCCCCCAGCCCCTTGGAGGCGTACCTGCATCCCGAATTCCCGATCGATCCACCCGCTCCGGCCTGCGTCCCGTCCGCGTACTGGGTCGGTCCCCGGCACCTGGCCGGTGACGACGGGCGCCTCTACGATGCCGTCGCTGACACGCTCGCCAACCTGGGTTGGACTAGCTTGACGCTCGTCCGCGGGCCCCGGGAGCCGGATGAGGCGCCGGAGGACCGGCAGGTCCTGCGCAGCACCGTCCTGCATATCAGCCCCGACTCCCTGCGGTGGGCGCAATGGGTCCTGCCGGACGAGCCGTTCCACCTGGGCAACCTGCCGGTCGCCTGGCAAGTGTCCGCTCATACGGACCCGAGCAGTCCGTTCGCCCAGTGGTCGGCCTACTTCACCCCCGATATCCCGGGGGAGATCCTCGCCGGCTTCCTGGCCGCGCTCGACTCCCGCGCTCAGCCAGCCCTGCCGTGCGGTGGACCCGAGCTGGTCGTCGACGCGGTAACGGCTCACGGGTGGCTGCGTGACGTCGACCAGCCCAGGTTGGGCGCGGTGGATGCGATGTTTGCCTCCCACATCCGCCTCGGTGATATGCCGCCCCTCATCCAGGACGGCGACCCGCTCGCGCTGGTGGCTGAGGCGGATGAGGCGGCTCTGGCCGGGTGGCAGGCGTGGGCCGAGCCGGTGCTCGGTGCGGGCTACCTGTGGGCGGCTTCGTTCAGCAGCAGCGTGCCGCACGACCTCGTCGCCGCGTTCGCCGACTCCCTCAGTTCCAGTGCGCCGGTGCTGCGCCGGGTGCTGCCGGAAACCACACGCGATCGGCTGCTGCGCGCTCCGGCCTGCTGAGGGCCTGTCCAACGCATGGAAGCCGGGCCTCCCCTCCGGGGAGGCCCGGCTTCGTGTACCCGCCGAGTGGGCCACCGTGGGTGTGCGGCCGGTCAGCTTCCTTCGTACAGGGCGCGGAATTCGAGGGTGTCTTCCGCGGTGGCGATCTCGGCCAGGCGTTCGAACTCCGCGTAGTCCTCGTCGGTCATGATGGCGACGGCGTCGCTGACCACGGATCCGTCGGGGAGCTTGGCGAAGTACTTCGTGAGCAGGTCGACGAAGGCGGCCTTCATCTCGTCGAGCTCGCGCTGCCATTCGTCTTCGAGCTGTATCTGCGCAATCGCGGCGGCCTTTTCCTCCGGGGTGAAGGTGATCAGCAGGTCGCGCTCGGCACGGGTGAACGGGCGTCCGTCACGGTGGTAGGGGCGCTTCCGGATGTCGGGGTGGTCGAGGTCCAACGTGATGAGCAGGAGGACGACTTCGGGGCGAACGGAGGAGCGCATGGGTGGTTCCTTGTGTGGTGTCGTGAGATCGGTTTGTGCTGGCGAGAAGCAGGGTGTTCGCGGAAGGGTGGTTCTGAGCGTGGGCCGGTGGCGGGGGCGCCGCGCGCTCGACTGCGGTGGGGACGAAGGTGCCAAGCGAAGTTGTGGGGCTTCTGGGCACCAATGGTCCGGAGGACCGCCGGTTTGGCCAACCGGCGATCGTCGGCTATGTTCCGGCCAGCTTTCGCTGGTCAGCGCCGTCGGCTGGGGTCGTTCACGGCGCTGGTGGCCGGTTGCGTGACGGGCGCGAGGGGTGCGGTGCGGCGAGTGCCCATCGTGGCCGCTCCGTCGGGGCTTGCGGGTAGGGCAAGCAGGTGTGCACTGCGGCGCAGGCGCCACACCAGGACATCGCTGATGGAGTCGGCGGTGTCGAGCTCACGTCGTCGGGCGGCGTCGGCCAGCAGAACGGCCGGGTCGTGGCCAGCCTTCCGGACGTCGTCGAGGGTGGCGGCCAAGGCGGCCCAGCCGGCCTCGGCGCGGATCCGCTCGGCAAGCTCCGGCAGCACCTGCTGGAGCAGGGCGGCGTGCCGCTGCCGAACACGCGGCGCCAGACGTTGGCCTCGCCGCTGCAAGACGGCTCTCGGCTCGGCTGCTGCGGTTTCGTAGGCGGCGCGAAGGTGTTCAGCTGCCTGCTGGGCTGCGGCGGCCTGCTGACTGTGATTCCTCCGAGCGTGCCAGTTCGACGCGGCGATGGCGAGGAAGAAGGCCATGTCGATGAGCATGGCGGTGGTGGCGCCGCCTTCCCCACGACCCAGGACTGGGCCGCTGTGGACGAGGTCACGGGCGGCCTGGCGCAGAACGCGGTCGCGCTCGCGTACAGCCCTCACGTGGGAGCGGCTGGCCCGCTCGAACACGAAGGCCGCCTCGCGCAGCTCCCTGCGGGTGTGGGCGGCGGAGGTCTGGGCCAGTGCGTCCAGGATCTCCCCCGCCGCTGCGATCTGGGCCGCTGCCGCGCCGTCATCACCGTGATCGATGACCAGGAGGGCCTGCCAGGTGGCTGCGGTGGCCCGGCGCCGCGCGAACGCGGGACCTGTCACATCCGGCAGGACCGGCTGATCCCGCCCGGAGCCGCCCGCCGAGGCCACAGCCTCCACGGGCAGGGCCCAGCGTTCGCGGATGCGGGGCAGGGACAGATCGGGTGCGAGCGTGGAGCCCGCGTAGAACACCGGCTCCTTCTCACCGTTGCGGTCATCGGGCAGGGCTACCTTGTAGCCGAGCAGGTCACCTGAGGGCGCGACGCGCTTACGGATCAGAAGACCGGCGGCGGCCAGCCGGTCAAAGAACTCACCCTCGCTGCCGGCGCCGGCGACAGCGTGCCGTACGGTCTCCCGCAGCTCCTCCCGCGCCGGACGCGGCCTGCCCGTGCGTTCGGCCTTGTGCCGCTCCGCGCTGGTGGTCCGCTTGGCGGCGGTGCCGTCCCCGGGCGCGACCTGGTGCAGGCCGAGTTCCTTTTCGATCAGGCGGCACTCGGCCTGGGCGCGTTTGCCGGAGCGGTGGTGGTCGGGGCGGCGGCCGTCCTCGCGGACGAGGGTGGCGATGATGTGGATGTGGTCGTCGGCGTGCCGGACGGCTGCCCAGCGGCAGCCGGCGCCGTCGCCGGGGTCGATGCCGGTGGCGGCGACCATACGGCGGGCGATGTCGCCCCACTGCTCGTCGGACAGGATCGGGTCGTCGGGCGCGGCGCGCACCGAGCAGTGCCAGACGTGCTTGTCGGGACGCCGGTCCGCGTCGAGGAGGGACAGGGGCTGGTCGAGGAGGTGCTGGAGGTCCTTCTTCGTCGCCGAGGGGTCGCGGCCTGGGTCGGGGGCCATATTGTCGAAGGAAGCGACCAGGTGCGGGTCGATGTGCTCCTCGTGGGTGCCCTTGCCGTACAGGTAGTGCAGGAGCCCGAGGGTGTTGCTGCCCTGCTGGTGGATCCGGGGGATCAAGCCGCTCGGCCCTCCTGCCCGTTGGCGACCCTGTCGGCTGCCCGCTGGACGGCCTGCGCGGCACGCTGCAGGTCGGCGAGGGCGGCGGCGAAGTGTGGTACGTCGGCATCAGAGTTGAGTGCCTTGGCGATCTGGTTGACGTTGCTGCCCGCCCAGCCGAGCTGACGGCGCACACCGAACAGGGCCGTCAGAATGTCCCGCTCGGTGGCGATGGCCGCTGCGGTGCGGGACTGGTCGCGGGCGGCGGTCAGGGCGGAGTGGGCCAGGAATCCGGCCACGCTCATGCCGACGTGGTCGGCGCTGGACTGGATGATGGCGAGTTCCTGGTCGTTGAGGCGGACGCTGTGAGCGGGGCGCTGCTTCTTGTCACGCGGACGCGACTTCCCCTTGCTGGCTTCGCCCTTGCGGCTGGCCTTGCCTGGCTGTGGTCCGCCCTCGGTCGCAGCCTTCCCGTCCGGTGCCCCCTGGTGCCGGACGGGCCCCGCCACCCCCGGGGCGGGATCGGGTTCGGGCGCTCCCCCTGCGGGGGAGTGTCCGAACCTCCAACTTGCTCCCGACGGGGCGGGGGCGGTCGGCAGGGATTCCTCGTGAGGCATGGGATTTTCGTGGTGCTGGGTGTGCATGGGGCCCTTCGGGTCGGGGTCTGGTTGGGAGTGCTGGTGCTGGGGGATCAGCGGGGTGGTTCGCCGGGCGTGGCCTTGAGCTGGGCCTTGAACTCGCGGACGACTCCTCCGACGTCGTCGCTGGAGACGGTGTAGCCGACCGCGCGCAGAGCGGTCTCGACCCGGTCGCGTCCGACGCTGCCGGTCTCCTCGTAGATGCGGCGAGCGTGCTTGAGGATGACCTCGTCGGAGGCGCGGGCTTTGCCGGTGTGCCGCTTCTTCCGGGCAGTCGGTTTCCGCTCGCGCCTGCCCGACACGCTGCCCGCGCTGTTGCCCGTAAGCGCGGGGCCGTCTTCGGCATCTGCCCGTGCGGGCAGCCCGGGCACCGGGCGGGCAGGCTCCGAGCGGGCAACCGGAGGCGCCTCGTCGTCACCCGGGTCTGATGGGCGTGGGCGGGCAGCGTCCTCTGTCCGAGGCAGTGGTGCCGGGCGGGCGGAGCGCGGGCGGCTGTGCCCGCCTTCATGAGCGGGGGCCGAGGCCGGAGTCTGCCAGCGCGGAGGCAGCGTGATGGAGGCGAGGCCGAGGGCCTGCTTGCGCGTGGCGAGCTTGCGCAGCAGCAGTTCGTCCTGGAGCGGGTCGCCATCGACGTCGGCCCGCTCCAGCGCCTCGTGCAGGCGTTCCGTCAGGCATTGTTGCCGCCGCTTGCTGCGCCGGCGGGCGGTCATCGACTCGGCGCGCAGGATCAGGGCGACGGCTTCGCTCAGCGCGCGGTCGCGGATGAGGCGGGCGGCATCGGCGTCCTGGTCGGCGATCCCGAGCCGGGCCAGGAGGCGTTCGCGTGCCTGGCGGACGAGGACGGCGGCCAGACCGCGTGAGGCGGCGTCGGGGGCGCGGTGGCGCAGCTCGATGCCCATGGCCAGGTGCCACAACATCGCGGCCATGACCGGGCCGACAAAGGCCCGCACGGTGCCACCGACTAGCCCGGACTCGGCATAGGCGGGCAGGATCTGCACTGCGGTGATGACCCAGGTGAGGGTGCCGGGCAGGCCGGGTGCCTGCTTCGGGCCGTTGAGGTTCTGCCGGGCCATCAGGGCAGTGGCGAACAGGGCCAGCTCGGCGGCGGCGAACATCGCGACGCGCTCGGCGGTGCCGCCCATGTCGAGATAGTCGGCGGCGAACCGCCAGCTGGTGTCCGCGCTGTAGGCGGTGCAGCCGAGCGCGGCCACGGCCGCGACCGGCACCGCGGCGGCTCCACGCCAGCGGTTGGTGTGATGCCGCCGGCGGCGCTGCTGGCGGAGAAGCCACCCGGCGAGCAGGCCGAGCAACACGGGCGACACGAGGAGCGCCGCGGTTATCACCGGGGAGGTGGCCCAGTCAGGGAGGAGCGTCGTGCCGCTGATCCGTATGGCGAGGGGAACGGCGTCGAGAGGAGGCAGGAGGGGGCTCCAAGGCGTCGGGGGGGTGAAGGCGAAGGGGAATCGACGGCGCGCTGAGCAACCGCCCACGCGAGTGGCTGGCGCGGGCGGGGCTGGTGTGAGCGCGGGTGATGCGGCGGGGCCAGCCAGGAGAGGGTGCTAAGGCGCCAGTCAGGCGGCGGGCGCTGTGCGGCGTCGTCGGTCGGGGCCGTCGAGGATGACGCGCTCCGTCATCTCGGCGAGGCGGGAGGCGACGCGGTCACCGAGGGTGACGCGCAGCTGCTCCATCGGAAGGTTGGTGGTGATGAGGGTTGGGAGCATGTGCTCGTACCGGTGGTTGATGAGCCGGTAGGTCAGCTCCTCGGTCCATTCGCTGGTCTTGGCCGCGCCGAGGTCGTCCAGGAACAGCAGCGGGCAGCGCGCCAGGGTCTGCAGCTCCCGTTCGGCGTCGTGGCCGACGCGGGGGCGCAGGCGCGCGTGGAAGTCGGCTGTGGTGGTCGCTTCCCAGCGCAGACGGACCCCTCGGGCGAGCAGGGTGCGGACGGCGCCGTACGCCTGGTACGTCTTGCCCGTGCCCGTGGGGCCGGCGATCAGCAGCGACGGGCCCTCTGCGATGCCCGGCCCGCCGGGGCCGGGGCGTCCAGCGCGGGCGATCTCGTCGGCCCAGGCTGTGGCCTTCGGGTGGTCGGCCAGGGCTCGGCGGTAGCGGGCGGGGATCCTGGCGTCGGCGAGTTCCAGCGCGGTGACGGGCTCGGCGTGCCCGTCCTCGACGGCGGCGGTGGCGAGGTCGATGCCGCGACTGGCAAGGATGGCGTTGAGCCGGTCGGCGAGCGGGCCGACCCGGTGGGGCTCGCGGGTGAGGGTGGCGGTCAGAGGTCACCTCCGTAGGCGGCTTCGACATCGGCGGGGTTTGTCCACGCCCTGTGGACAACTGGCGCGGTGGGGGCCGCGTTCATGGCCTCGTGCACGAGGCTCGGCAGAGTGCTGGGATGCAGGCCCTTGGCGCGGTGCCGTTCCAGGCCGGCCCGGATGTGGGCGGGGGCGATGCCCTCGCCGAGCAGCTTGCGCACCTCGCGAGCGAGATGGCCCAGGACGTCCTTGGGCGGACGGTGTGTGCAAGCGGCGGCGTACTCGGCGATGAGCTCGTTGGCCGAGACGGCGTGGGGTGCGGGGGCGCTCGCGCCCCCCGAAGGGGTATTTCCTAGATCCATGATCCTAGGTCCTAGATCCGGACGCTGAGGCGTCACCGCTCCCTCACTGAGCCCTCCCTGGTGCCTCACGGAAGGCTCGCCGAAATCGCTCTGACCTGCTATTTCGTCATCAGTGACCGGATTCAGCGCAGGCTCGCGTATTCGCCCGGAGCCCTCACGGAGGACTCCGTGAGGCTGCGGTGCGGGCTCCGTGATGCCGACTTCCGCAGCCAGCGCATCGACGCCGGGCGCGGTGCGAGCCTGCGTGTCGTGGTGCGGGCAGGCGGGAAGACGGCTCGCGCTGGGGCGGTTGATCTTCTGATGCTGCCGCCAGGTGACGATGTGCAGGTAGCGCTTGTCGCCCGGGCCCTTGTAGCGGCATATCAGCCCAGCGTCGGCGAGCTGGGCGAGGTCCTGCTCGACAGCTCCAGGCGTGTGTTCCGGGCGCAGTGCCCACAGCTGCCCGGCGATGATCGCGGCGTGGTCGCGGTGCCGGCCCTGGTCGTCAGCCTGGGTGAGCAGGCCGAAGAAGGTGCGCTCGGCGGTCAGGGAGACGGCGGCCAGGGACTCGGAGACGAAGGCTTCCGGCTTGATGGTGCGGATTCGTGCCAAGAGGGGCGGTCCTCACTCGGTGGCCGGTAGGCGGGATGCCCACGGTTCACCGTCGGTCGGGGCGGGTCGGGCGTGAAGGGGCGTGGGATGTCTGGCCGTTGACGCGGGAGCGTTGATGGCCGCTCGTGCTTTCCGGGGTGTCGTCAACATAGCCACACCCAGGTCGCGCAAGTCCAGCCCTATCCGGCGCAATCTCTCACGGCAGAAATGCCGCTGGAAATAGAGTCGGCGAGGGCGGTGCGAAAACGGTAGGGCACGATCGGCGGTTGACCAAATAGTTGCCGCGCATCCCGAGCCAGAAGGATCATATCGGGAAGCCGTTGACGTCCTGCGAGTGACGAAGCTACAACACAACACCCCACGTCAGAGAGGGTCTGCGGTGTCGGTTCCCGTTCGGGGGATCCGGCCTTGCGCAGCACCCCGACCGCCTCGCTCACCGATTGAGCGCGGCGCAACATAGCCGACGATCGGCGGTTATCCAAACCGCCGAATGCACGCTACAACTGGAGCTATGGCAGCACGATCCCTGGAAATAGGACCCGCAGGATTGACGGTGGCCCGCACCATCGAAAACCTCCGCATCGAACGCGGCCTTGGGCAGCGCCAACTCGCGGCGCGCTGTACCGCCTTGGGCCGTCCTATGTCCAACACGATGCTGTCCCGCATCGAACTCGCCAAGCGGCGATGCGATATCGACGACCTCGTCGCCATCGCCGCAGCCCTGCAGGTGTCACCCGCCGCCCTCCTCCAGGGACCGGGCGCCGCCTGAGCCGCTCACGCAGCCCCTCCCCGACCTCCCGACCAGGAGCCGCCCCCTTGCACCGATCCACGCCCGCGCCCATGCCTCACAGGCCGTCCGACGCCCCTCCACCCCGCCTCTACCGCCCCGAGGAGATCGCCGACACCCTCGGCTGCTCGGCCTGGTGGGTCAAGGACCGAGCGCGACGGCGCCTGATACCGCACACCCGGGTCGGCCGCGCCTACCGCTTCACCGCCGAGCACCTCGCCGACATCATCCGCCTCTACGAGCAGCGGCGGGCACAGCCCGCGCAGACAGCCGCACGGGCGACCGAACCGCTCTCCGAGCCCGGTACGCAGACCGGCGCCGCGCAACCTCGCCGCCCTGCCGTGGCGCCGACTACCCGCCTACGGGCCCGCCCGCCGCGTCGGCAACAGCAGTACGGCACTGCCGCGTGACCCGATCGAATCTGCCGTAGACGAGGACAAGGAAGAGAGGGGCAGCGGGACTTGGGTTTCGCGGAGAAGCGCGGAAGCTACTGGCGCGGCCGGTACAAGGTCGCGCCCGGCAAGCACAACACGGTGGTCGACGAGAACGGCAAGGCGCTCAGGTTCGCCACCAAGGGCGAGGCCCAACGGGCCGCGGCCGAGGCCGAGAACGCGTACCGTCGCGGCGACTGGCGCGACCCGGCCCTTGGCCAGGAGACCTTCGGCGAGTATGCGAACCGCTGGTACGAGTCCCAGGACCTGGCCGCCTCGACCATGCAGAACTACAAGCGCCACATCGAGGAGCACCTGCTCCCCGAGTTCGAGGACAAGGCGCTCGCCGGCATCCTGCGCACGGACGTCGACCTGTGGGAGAAGAAGGAGAAGGCCCTCTATGCCGCTTCCAGCGTCAAGACCTGGCGCTCGACGCTCCACCTGATCTTCGAGGACGCGATCGACGAGGGCCTGATCACGTCCAACCCGGCCGCCCGGCGGCGCGGACGCGGCAAACGCGCTGGCCGCTCCCGAGACCGTGGTCCGGAGAAGGTGGTCACCGACGCGCTCGGCATCCTGCTGACCGCCGAGCGCGCCGCCCTGCTCTCCGGCCGTGACGACGAGTTCGTCGCCGTGGTCCTCAAGGGGTACACCGGCATGCGCTGGGGCGAGATCGTCGGCCTGGAGACCGCGTTCGTCCGCCCTGGAGCCGTCCGGGTCGAGTGGCAGCTGTACGAGCTCGACTCGGGGGAGTTGGTGCGCTGCCCGCCGAAGGACGACAGCTACCGCACCATCGACTCGATGGACTGGCTGTCAGCGCTGGTCGCGAACCACATCGCCCGCACGAAGCCCAAGCCGTGCCCCTGTCACGGCAAGACCTACGTCTTCCGAGGACAAGGCGCGGCCCGTACCGGGGGCCACCAGGGCGCGAAGCTCGTCGACGTCGCCCGTCGTGCCGACGTTTCGACCGGCACGGTGTCTAACGTGCTCAACCACCCCGAACGCGTCACCGAGGCCACGCGAGCGAAGGTCGAGCAGGCCATCGCGGACCTCGGGTTCGTGCGGGGCGGCGTCGTGCCGGAGCATGCCGCCCACTGGCGCAGGAACGGTTTTGCGACCTGGCTGTTCACGCCGGCGGTCTCCGGCTGGTACCCGAAGAAGGCGCCGCAGGAGCCACGGCCGGTGCCCTTGCTCGGCGAACCGTGGCCCGGCGTCCCGGCCCGGGGACGGGGTGCCAGCGATCGGGCTGACGCCTGCTGGCTCCCGATAGCCAAGGGGCTCACGCCCCACGGCCTTCGCCACACCCACCGGACGATGATGGAGGACTTGGGAACCGAGAAGGTGCTCATGGACGAACGCATGGGCCACATCGACGGCTCGGTCTCGGCGCGCTACGCCCACGTCACCCCGGGAATGCGACAGCGCCTCAAACTCGGGCTGACCGAGCAATGGGAGGCGGCGCTCGACGTCCGACTGGCGCTGTGCCCGACGTCGCCAGTGCGCGTGCTCAGCGATCTCCTACGCGCTCGCGCGATCGCCCTTCGGTAGCTCTACGTTGCCCCGCAGCATGCCTGCGGGGCATGCTGCGAATGTGGGGAGCCATACCGTTCGTCGGCTCGTGGCTCACGGAGCGCTATGCCGCTGACGCGACCTCGATGCTCTCCACGATCCGCGGTGGCAGGACAGCACGGGCCGCGCCGCTTTCAGGGGAGGCGAGGTACCGCAAAAGCCCTACCGGCTGTTCCGGCCGGCCTAGGGGAACGGGCTCCACACGTCGCCACCCTCTGGCGGATGCAGCCTTGATTGCCGTCAAGTACGTGCTCTCGCTCATGCGGCCTAGTGTCCGTGCACGCATCAGCAGGGCAGCCAAAGACACCTGCCAACGCCGCTTCAGTTCGAACAGGGTTGGCCACTCAACCGTGGTCGGCAGCTGGTCGTAGATGTCCTCGGCGGGCATGAGGAAGGCTGCCGCGAACTGGTGGGCCTGCGTCTCGACCTCTTTGACGCCCCAGATCTGCTCACCATGCAGTACGAGATGGGCGAGTTCGTGTGCGGCATCGAACCGGGATCGGGCACGGTCGTCCTTGTCGGTGCCCAGAACGACGACAGGGTGGTCGGCGAAGGGTAGAGAGAAGGCATCGACGTCTGCGCTGTCGAGGGGAAGACGGATCACGGCGACCCCGTGTGCTTCCAGTAGCTCAACGACATTCCCGACCGGGCCCGAGGGAAGCTCCCATAGGGACCTGACGCGGGCGGCGGTCTGCTCGATCTCGGCTGCAGGGACGTCCAGCCCGCTCACGGGGATCACGGGTACGTCGCTTGCGTGGAACCGCTGCGCAGCTGAGGCCCGGACGGCCAAGTCGTGTGCGACATGAGCGATCGCTCGGGCGCGGCGGCGGTCAACCACCGATGTTCGGCGGAGCGACCGGAAGAAGCCCTCGTGGCTCTCGGTCATCGCCTCGTGGAAAAACGCGGGGGGTACCGCGAGGATCTCGGCCAGAGTGCCGACAGACTCTGGGCTCGGGCGCGCCGCCCCGCTCTCGAACTGACTGATTGCGGCAGGTGTGAGGCCAGCCTCTCTGGCCAGCTGTGCCTGGGTCAGCCCGGCCAACTCGCGGGCTGTTCGAAGTCGAGTGCGCTCGAACGCCTGCGTGCTCATCTCTCCCCTTGTCTGTCCTTGCTTGATCTCGGCCCCCACATCTTGGCGGATCGCGGAAGCCACGCACGCCCCAGGGGGCGCCACCGGCATAAGCACTACGATCTGAGTGTAGAAGGCCGCGCGGAAAGTCGTGCCGTGATATTAAGTACTCTCGAAAGTGAAGATCCGGCTCGGGGGCCGGATCTTCTGGGAGCCGTGGCGCCGGGGGCGGTTGAACTGACAGAGCGTTTCCAGATCTTGGCCTTGGACGGCGGCGGATTTCGCGGCATGTTCTCCGCAGCGGTCCTGACCCGCTTGGAGGAGGATCTCGGCACCCGGATCGTCGATCACTTCGATCTGATCGCGGGCACCTCTACGGGTGGCATCATCGCGCTGGGCCTCGGCCTCGGGCTGTCGCCCCGGGAGATCCTCACCTTCTACACCGGCCACGGCCCGCGGATCTTCCGGGATCGCAGCCGGATGCGCGGTATCCGGCACCTGGTGCGGGCGAAGTACGGCGCCGAGCCTTTGAAGGCAGCGCTCACCGAGGTGTTCGGTGACCGAACCTTCGGGGAGAGCACCAAACGACTCGTGATCACCTCGTACAACGTCGCCGCCGATGACGTTTACCTGTTCCGGACCCCGCATCTGCCCACCCTGAAGCGGGACTGGCGCGAGAAGGCTGTGAACGTCGCACTCGCCACCTCTGCCGCACCGACCTACCTGCCCGGGATGCCGTTGGACGGAGCGCGCCTCATCGACGGCGGCGTGTGGGCGAACAACCCGACCATGGTCGCGCTCACCGAGGCGGTGGGCCCGCTCTCGGTTCCGCTCAAGGCGATCCGGGTGTTCAGCCTGGGGACCACGATCGACGTCCGCAGCCGCCATCGCCGTTTGGACCGCGGCGGCATGCTCCCTTGGGCTCGCGACGCCGTGGAGGTGCTTATGCGGGCACAGAGCGAGAGCGCCGCCAAACAAGTGAAGCACTTCGTCGGGAAAGCCAACGTGCTCCGCCTCAATCCGACGGTACCGACCGGCGCCGTCGCGCTGGACAAGGTCGACACCGACACCCTCTACGGGCTCGCCGGCCATGTGAGCCGCGACGCTTCGCCCACCGTCCATCGCATGTTCTGCGATCACCGCGCTCCGGTGTTCGCGCCCTTCTACCCCGCACGTGAGGAATGACGTGGACTCGCTCGATGAGATGCTGTCGATGCTGCTCGACGGCGCGGTGGAGGTGCTCGACATCTCCCCCGAACTGCATGACAACGCTGTTGAACGCTACGAGGAGGTCGGCACCTGGCTCGCCGAGAACGGCAGCCCGGGGTGGCAGATTTATCCCCAGGGCTCCTTCCGCCTGGGCACCGTGGTGCGCCCAGGCTCACCCCGTGGCGAGTACGACATCGACTTGGTCTGCCGCCTGCCCTTGCGCCCGGAGAGCACTACGCAAGAGCGGCTCAAGCAGCGGGTCGGCGATCAGCTGACTGCCTACCGTAAGTGGAAGCAGGACCGAGGCCACACCGACGGCCCGGAATCCATCGAGTCTCGCCGCCGCTGCTGGACCCTGGGATATCCGGGGTTCCACCTCGATGTCCTGCCGGCCATCCCGGACGAGGACCGCCCACCCACCGGCATCCGCCTGACGGACAAGGATCTCTGGCAGTGGCAGCGCAGTAACCCAATCGGTTACGCGGACTGGTTCCGGCGTCGCTCGGAACTGTCCCGCCAGATTCTGGAGAAGCGACACGCCAACGTCGCGGACGTTCCCACCTGGCCAGTTCGCAGTCCCCTGCAACGCGTCGTGCAGATCCTCAAGTGGCACTGCATGATCATGTTCGCGAAGGACGTCGACAACCGGCCGCCGTCGATCCTCATCACCACGCTCGCCGGACACGCGTACAGCGGTGAGGATGATCTGTTCACTGCCGTGCGCAGCGTGCTTGACAACATGCTGACCTTCATCGAGAGGCGCGAAGGCCAGTGGTGGGTGCCCAACCCGGCGCATGAGGCAGAGAACTTCACCGACAAGTGGAACGAGTACCCCGAGCGCCGGAAGGCTTTTCACGCCTGGTACGACGAGATCGCCACGACGGTGATCGAACTCGCCGGCATGGAGACCAAGGGCCTGGACGCGGTCTTCGAGCGACTCGCAAAGTCCTTCGACCCCGCCCCTGTCCGCCGGTCCTACGAGCGCTACGCCGCCCGCGTGAGTGCATCCACCAACAACCGAATGGGCCCCACCGGACTGCTCTCCCCGACCACGGCCGGCCCCCGCAAGCCGAAGAACACCTTCTATGGCCAGCATTCCTCACCGCGCAATTAACCTCGGTCGGCAACTGGCCGCGATCAAGGCCGTCCTTCCCGAGGCTAAGGGAACGGTGCGGGGCGGTGAGCTCGTCTGCACGGCCTTCCTCCAGCCCACCCCCGCCAGCAGGCGCTACACGGTACGGATCACCTACCGGCACCGACACCGACCGCGCGTGATGGTCATCGACCCGCCCCTGACTTTGCATCCGCGTGCCACCGCCTTGCCGCATGTCTATGCCGACGGCGACCTGTGCCTGCATCTGCCTGGGGAGTGGAAGGAGGACATGCTCCTTTCACACACGATCCTGCCGTGGGCCTCGGAGTGGCTCCTGCACTACGAGGTGTGGCGGGTCGTGGGGCGCTGGACTGGCAGCGGCCACGACTATGCCGTGCCGCCGCCCGCTGAGCCCGACGATGGGGAGTAGCCGACCGTCGGGCGGCGTGAGCCGACCAGCTCCTGATCCCAGGGGAGCCGCATTCCGAAGTCGGCTCCCAAATGGCTCCCAAAATGGCCCCCGGAACCACTCAGGGGCCCGACCCGCTAAGCGGATCAGGCCCCTGACCTGGTACTACGGCGTCGGGGTGGCGGGATTTGAACCCACGACCTCTTCGTCCCGAACGAAGCGCGCTACCAAGCTGCGCCACACCCCGATCGTCGCCGCTCTCGCGGCGACGTCGTTTACTTTAGCCCACCCGGAGCCGGAGACGAAATCCGGTTTTACCAGCGGCGGCGCAGTGGGTTCGGGCGGATGTGGTCCAGGGCCACGAGGAGGACGCCCAGGGCGTAGAGGGAGAGGCCCAGGAGGAGGGCGTTGCCGAGGACGCCCCTGTAGCCGTGCTGGTCGACGTCGAGGAAGGGGTAGAGGTAACGGTCCTCGGTGCCGGGGAGGAGGAGCTCGCCGCGGGCCAGGGAGAAGGCCAGGTAGGCCAGGGGGTAGAGGAGCCACGCGGCGGCCTGGCGCAGGTGGAGGCGGCCGGGGGTGGTGAGGAGGAGCCAGTCCAGGGCCGCGGCGGCGGGGACGGCCGTGTTGAGGATGTGGGTCGCGGTTGCCTGCCAGCCGTTGGCGGCGACCGCCCCGTCGGTCAGGAGCAGGTGGTGCACCAGGCCGGCGGCGACGACGTAGAGCAGGGCCGCGCCGGTCAGGGCGCCCGGCAGGGGGCGGCGGGCGGACCAGGCGCGGCGGGCGGAGGCGAGCATGACCAGGGTCAGCAGGATGCCGCTCTGGAGTGTGAAGTGGCTGACCGTCCGCGTGGCCGGGCCGCCCGTCACCAGGGTGAGCGTCACGCCCGTCAGGGCCAGCAGCGCCGTGACGATTCGGTAGGCGGCGACCAGGGGGCGGCGTACCGGGGTGATCACGGCGGTCGCCGGGACGGGGGAGGGGAGCAGCGTGGGCGGGCCCGGGACCGCGGGGAGGTCCGGGATGTCCCTGGGTATCGGGGCTGTCATGGGCTCAAGCTAGACAGACCGGATATATGCGGCTACGTGAGTGGGCCGTGTGGGTTACCCGTTACCCGTTACCCGCCCGTCCCATGGCCCGCCCGGCGTCAGTCCCGTCCCACCAGCGTCAGCAGCGTCGCCTCCGGTGGGCAGGCGAAGCGGACCGGGGTGTAGCGGTTGGTGCCGCAGCCCGCCGAGACGTGGAGGTAGGAGGTGCGGCCCTCGGCCGTGTGGGTGGACAGGCCCTTCACGCGGTCCGTGTCCAGGTCGCAGTTGGTGACCAGGGCACCGTAGAAGGGGATGCAGAGCTGGCCGCCGTGGGTGTGGCCGGCGAGGACCAGGGGGTAGCCGTCCGCCGTGTAGGAGTCCAGGACGCGCAGGTACGGGGCGTGGACGACGCCCATCGAGAAGTCCGCGGTGCCGGACGGGCCGCCGGCCACCTCCGCGTACCGGTCGCGCTTGATGTGCGGGTCGTCCAGTCCCGTCAGCTCGACGGAGACGCCCTCGACCTTGAGCGTGCCGCGCGTGTTCGTGAGGTTCTGCCAGCCGGCGGCGTCGAAACCGTCGCGCAGGTCCTCCCACGGGTTGTGGACGGCGCCCACGGCGGGCGCGTTGCCGTTGAGCCCGTGGCGGCCCTGCACCTTCTCGATCAGGTA
Source organism: Streptomyces sp. CB02414 (assembly GCF_001905385.1). GTDB lineage: Bacteria > Actinomycetota > Actinomycetes > Streptomycetales > Streptomycetaceae > Streptomyces. The sequence continues at coordinate 518,246 of NZ_LIPF01000003.1, forward strand.
CCGGGCGGGATTGCGCAGCTTGGGGCCGTAGTAGTCGTTGGAGCCGAAGACGTAGGCGCCCGGGAACTCCATCAGGGGGCCCAGCGCGTCCAGGACCTCCGGGACGCCGTCCGGGTCGGACAGGTTGTCGCCGGTGTTGATCACGAAGTCGGGGCGCAGGCCGGCCAGGGAGCGCAGCCAGCGCTGCTTCTTGCGCTGGCCGCCGACCATGTGGATGTCGGAGACCTGGAGCACGCGCAGCGGGCGCATCCCGGAGGGCAGGACGGGGATCGTCACCCGTCGCAGGCGGAAGGACCGGGCCTCGAAGCCCGCCGCGTAGACCAGACCGGCGGCGCCAACCGCCGTGATTCCCAGGGGTACTCCGTATCGCGCGCGCATGTGTCCATCGTGTCAGAAGCGGGTGCGGGAGTCGGGTGCGGGAGCCGACCGCGCGCCTGTCCGCCGGGGCGCCCTTTAATCGGCAGGCGCCCCTTCCCCGGTACCTGCGACAATCATCACCATGACCACGCTCAAGTCGAAGCTGCAGGACGACCTCAACGCCGCGATCAAGGAGCGCGACGAGCTCCGCTCCTCGACGCTCCGGCTGACGCTCGCGGCGATCACCAAGGAGGAGGTCGCGGGGAAGGAGAAGCGGGAGCTCTCCGACGACGAGGTGCAGAAGGTGATCACCCGCGAGGCGAAGAAGCGCCGCGAGGCCGCTGACGCCTTCGCCCAGGGCGGTCGCGCCGAGAGCGCCGAGCGGGAGAAGGCGGAGGGCGAGGTCCTCGCCGCCTACCTGCCCAAGCAGCTGTCCGACGACGAGCTGAACGCGGTCGTCGCGCAAGCCGTCGAGGAGGCGAAGGCGGCGGGCGCGGAGGGGCCGCGGGCCATGGGCGCCGTCATGAAGATCGTGAACCCGAAGGTGGCCGGGCAGGCCGAAGGCGGCCGGGTCGCCGCCGCCGTCAAGAAGCTGCTGGCGGGCTGATCGCCGCACTTGGTCCCAAGTTGCAGGGAGAAGGCCGGTGGCCCCCACCTTTCGGTGAGGGCCACCGGCCTTCTCGCGTACCGGGGCGAACTCAGTCGCGCCGTCCGCCGATGCCGTTGCCGCCGTTGCCCTGGCCCTGGATGAAGTTGCCCCAGCCGCCGTCGTTGCCGCCGTTGCCCGTGCCGCCGTCGATCAGGCCGCCGATGACGCCACCGGGGTCGCCGGCACCGGGGTCGCCGTCGCCGTTGCCTCCGTCGTCCCGGTCGCCGTCTTCGTCCCCGCGGCCCTTGTCCTTGTCGGCCGCGTCCGGGATGTGGACGATGTTGAACTCGTCCGCGGGCTTGCCCTCCAGGGCGCCCGACATCATGTCCCGCCAGATCGGACCGGGAACCGCGCCACCGAAGACCTTGGCGTGCGGGACACCACCGATGGTGATGTCGATCATCTTCCGCTCGTGCTTCGGGTCACCGACCCACACGGCGCCGGCCAGGTTCGGCGTGTAGCCGACGAACCATGCCGCGAAGCGCTCGTCGGTCGTACCGGTCTTGCCCGCGCTGTCGCGGCTGTCGAGGCCGGCCTGGGTACCCGTACCGTCCTCGACGACGCCCTGCAGGAGCGTGTTGATGGTGTCGGCCGTGGTCTCCGACATGGCCCGCGAGCAGGTGGACTTCGGGACCTCGAGGGACTTGCTCTTGTTGCCGATCCGCTGGGTGATCGACTCGATGGCGATCGGCGTGCAGTGCATGCCGCGCGAGGCGAAGGTCGCGTACGCGCTCGCCATGGTCAGCGGGGAGACCTCGGTGACGCCGAGGGCGATGGACGGGGTCTGCTCCAGCTTGTTGCCGTTGGCGCGCTCGACGCCCATCTTGTCCGCCATCTGCGTCACCGGGCAGATGCCGATGTCGCTGATCAGCTGTACGTAGTAGGTGTTGACCGAGAGAGCGGTCGCCTCCTTCATGTCGTACGGGCCGACCTCGGTCTCGTTCTCGTTGGCGAGCTTCGCGCCCTCGGTGTTCACCCAGTTCTTGCCGCCGCAGACCGGGACCGGGCTCGGGTACTCCATCTCGTACGGCGACGAGTACGACTGTGTCGCCGGGGTGCCGCCCTCGAGCGCGGCGGCGGCCACGATCGGCTTGAACGTCGAGCCGGGCTGGTAGCCGGCGCCGCCGCCCATGTCGTTGTTGACCGACAGGTTGAGGGTCGTCTCGCCCTTCTTGATGTCGACGCCGTAAGGGCGCGACTGGCCCATCGCCACGATCTTGCCGGTGCCGGGCTCGACGATGGTCGCCGCGGTCGCCACGTCGTCGCTCGTGTAGACGTGGTCCTTGATCGACTGCTGCACCGATTCCTGGGCCTGCGGGTCGAGGGTGGTGCGGATCGTCAGGCCGCCCTGGTTCCAGATCTTGGCCCGGTCCTCCTTCGTCTTGCCGAAGACCGGGTTGCTCAGGAACACCTCGCGCACGTAGTCGCAGAAGAAGCCCGCGCCCTTGACGGCCGTGATGCAGCCGTTCTTGGGCCGGCTGACCTTCAGCCCGAGCGGTGCCTCCTGCGCCTTGTCGGCCTCCGCCTGGGAGATGTCGCCGACCTGGGCCATGCGCGCCAGGACGACGTTGCGCCGCTTGGTGGCCTCCGCCTCGTCGTTGACCGGGTCGTACCGGCTGGGCGACTGGACGATGCCGGCGAGGAGGGCGGCCTCCTGGAGGTTGAGGTCCTTGGCGGACTTGGAGAAGTAGCGCTGGGAGGCGGCCTCGACGCCGTAGGCCTGCTGGCCGAAGAACGTGATGTTCAGGTAGTTCTCGAGGATCTTCTTCTTGCCCAGCTCCTCCTCGACCTGGATGGCGAGCTTCAGCTCGCGGATCTTGCGGCCGAGGGTCTGCTGGGTGGCCTGGGCGACCTTCGTCGGGTCGTCGCCGGCCTCCTCCACGAAGACGTTCTTGACGTACTGCTGGGTGAGCGTGGACGCGCCCTCGGAGACCTCGCCGCTGCGCGCGTTCTTGTTGAGCGCGCGCAGGACGCCCTTGAGGTCGATGGCGCCGTGCTCGTAGAAGCGCGAGTCCTCGATCGCGACGATCGCCTTCTGCATGTACGGCGAGATCTCCTTGAGGGGGACCACCGTGCGGTCGCGCGAGTAGACCGTGGCGATGGTGCCGCCCTCGGCGTCGAGGATCGAGGTGCGCTGGCTGAGCGGGGGAGTCTTCAGGTTGGCCGGGAGAGCGTCGAAACTCTCCACCGACCCCTTGGCCGCCAGCCCCAGCGCGCCCACGGCGGGCAACGCGATGCCGGCCAGCACTGCTCCCGCGAGCACACTGACACCGAGGAACTTGGCGGCCTGCTGCGTTGGTGACAGACCACCGCCCGAGCGCTTCTTTGGCATGGAGGCAGCCTACGTTCTCATTCGCCGGACACGCGTATATGCCTTGGCCTAAGCTGCACTCAACTGTCACAGCAGTGAGGCCACGTATCAATACGTCCGGCGACCCCGAATCGTTCCGGATCCGCTCGACTTTTTTCCGAGAGGCCCCGCTGGGGGGCGCGTTGGTGTGTACCGGCGTGCGTCACGGCGTGTGGGATGCGTGTCCGAATCCGCCTTGTGTGTCAATCGGTGTCCGTTGTGGCGCAACAAGAATGACCCTTATGCCGGGATAATCACGCATGTCGCCAGCTCACTCCCCCGGGTGATCTGCCGCTTACCCATAGTCCGTTCGGGCCATTCAAGATTGGGCCCGAAGGGGGTGTTGCGCTGTGTCCGCCTTCCGTAACGTCCTCAACTGGCGGCGGTGAATATGCCGCTGCCGCCGTGGGGGAGCCTCGATTCGGGAGAGGACGGCGCCGGTATGGGCTGGGTAACCGACTGGAGTGCGCAGGCCGCCTGCCGCACTACCGATCCGGACGAACTGTTCGTTCAAGGAGCAGCGCAGAACAGGGCCAAGGCGGTGTGCACCGGATGTCCGGTGCGGACCGAGTGCCTGGCCGACGCGCTCGACAACCGCGTCGAGTTCGGCGTGTGGGGAGGCATGACGGAACGGGAACGCCGCGCACTGCTGCGCCGGCGGCCCACCGTGACCTCCTGGCGCCGGCTCCTGGAGACGGCGCGGACGGAGTACGAACGAGGGGCCGGCATCGTGCCCCTCGACGACGAAGAGGTCTACGAGAACTACGCGGCCGTGGGCTGAGCGGGCCCGGAGCTTCCCCAGGGCCACGAACCCATGGGTCCAGGCGTCCGTCCAGGCCGGATCAGGCGCCCGGCTCGGGCAGCTCCGGCCGGCTCGTCGCGAGACGGGCCCCGATGTCCCGCAGCCCCGCGAGGTCGTGCACGTCGCCGGGGAGCGCGGCCACTTCGGTGACCGCCACCTCGGGGTGACGCGCGGTGAAGCGGTCACGTGTGCGCTGCTCGCGGGCGAGCAGGTGCATGCGCTCCGCGTGCAGACGCAGCAGGCCCGCGGTGAGCCGGTCGACGGACCGCTCCGGTGTGTCCTCCACAGGGTCGGTGGCTTGGGGGGCCTCGGGTGCCTCCGCAGGAGGCTCGGGAGTGTCTGAACTGTCTTGCGGGCCGGGGGAGTTACGAACTCCAGCTTTCCCGTCGTCCTGATCCACAATGCGGGGATCCTCAAGATTTTCCGCGGCGGCGAGCGCCCGCTCGGCCGACAGCCGGTCGGCGCCGCTGCCGTGGACGCGGTTGAGCACCAGGCCCGCGAGCGGCATGTCCTCGGTGGCCAGCCGCTCCACGAAGTACGCGGCCTCGCGCAGTGCGTCCCGCTCCGGGGCCGCGACCACCAGGAACGCCGTCCCGGGCGCCTGGAGCAGCTTGTACGTCGCGTCCGCGCGGGTACGGAAGCCGCCGAACATCGAGTCCATCGCGGCCACGAAGGTCTGCACGTCCTTCAGGAACTGGCCGCCCAGCACCTTCCCCAGGACGCCGGTCATCATCGACATCCCGACGTTCAGGAACTTCATGCCGGCCCGGCCGCCGACCTTCGCCGGGGCCAGCAGGACGCGGATCAGCTTGCCGTCCAGGAAGGAACCGAGGCGCTTGGGGGCGTCCAGGAAGTCCAGCGCCGAGCGGGACGGCGGGGTGTCCACCACGATGAGGTCCCAGTCGTCCCGGGCCCGCAGCTGCCCCAGCTTCTCCATCGCCATGTACTCCTGCGTGCCCGCGAAGCCCGCCGAGAGCGACTGGTAGAAGGGATTGCCCAGGATCGCCGCCGCCCGGTCGGGGTCCGCGTGCGCCTCGACGATCTCGTCGAAGGTCCGCTTCATGTCGAGCATCATGGCGTGCAGCTCGCCGCCCGCCGCGTCGTCGACGCCCTTCACCCGGCGCGGGGTGTTGTCCAGCGAGTCGATGCCCATCGACTGGGCGAGCCGCCGGGCCGGGTCGATGGTGAGGACGACCACCTTGCGGCCGCGCTCGGCCGCGCGCAGGCCCAGGGCCGCCGCGGTGGTCGTCTTGCCGACCCCGCCCGAGCCGCAGCACACCACGATGCGGGTCTGCGGGTCCTCCAGCAGCGGGTCGACGTCGAGCACCCGCGCGGGGGACAGGTGCCGGGCACCCTCCTGGTGGCGGGCGCTCTCCTGGTGGCGGCCGGCCGGGTCCGGACTCATGCGATCCCCTGCTTCCGCAGCTCGGTGGCCAGTTCGTACAGGCCCGCCAGGTCCATGCCCTCGGCGAGCAGCGGCAGTTCGTGCAGCGGAAGGTCCAGTCCGGTCAGGACGGCCCGCTGCTCCTCCTCCAGGGCGTACCGCTCGGCGTACTCCTCGGCCTGCGCCAGCAGCGGGTCCACCAGGCGCTCGGCGTGCCCGCCGCGCCGCGCCCCGCCGAGCCCGGCGGCGGACAGGGAGCGGGCGAGCGCCGTACGCGGTGTGCCCCGTACGAGGTCCAGCCCGGCCGCGTCCAGCACCGCGGGCCGGACCATGTTGACGACGACCCGCCCCACCGGGAGCCGCGCCGCCCGCAGCTCGGCGATGCCGTCCGCGGTCTCCTGGACCGGCATCTCCTCCAGCAGCGTCACCAGGTGCACGGCGGTCTCCCGCGACTTGAGCACCCGCATCACCGCCTGTGCCTGATTGTGTATCGGGCCGACCTTCGCGAGCCCGGCCACCTCGTCGTTGACGTTGAGGAAGCGCGTGATGCGGCCGGTCGGCGGGGCGTCCATGACGACGTAGTCGTACGCGAACCGCCCGCGCTTGTCCTTGCGGCGCACCGCCTCGCACGCCTTGCCGGTCAGCAGGACGTCTCTGACCCCGGGCGCGATGGTGGTCGCGAAGTCGATCGCCCCGAGCTTCTTCAGCGCTCGTCCGGCGCTGCCCAGTTTGTAGAACATCTGGAGGTAGTCCAGAAGCGCCAGTTCGGGGTCGATGGCCAGGGCGTACACCTCCCCGCCCCCGGGAGCGACGGCGATCTTCCGCTCCTCATAAGGCAGCGCCTCCGTTTCGAAGAGCTGCGCGATGCCCTGGCGACCCTCGACCTCGACGAGAAGCGCGCGCTTCCCCTCGGTGGCCAGGGCCAGCGCGAGGGCCGCGGCCACCGTGGTCTTGCCGGTTCCGCCCTTGCCGCTGACGACCTGGAGCCTGCTCACGTATTCGAGCGTAACCAGTCCGCCCGCCGAGTACGCCGGAGGCTGTGGACAACGTCGCCCCGGGCGACCGCCGGAAGGGCGGTGGGCAACGGCTAGAGTCGGCCACATGACCAAGTGGGAATACGCAACCGTGCCGCTGCTCGTCCACGCAACGAAGCAGATTCTGGACACCTGGGGCGAGGACGGCTGGGAGCTCGTCCAGGTGGTGCCCGGACCGAACAACCCCGAGCAGCTCGTGGCCTACCTGAAGCGGGAGAAGCAGGCGTGAGCGCCGTCGAGGCCAAGCTGGCCGAGCTCGGTCTGACGCTGCCCGAGGTCGTCCCTCCGCTGGCCGCCTACCAGCCGGCCGTGCAGTCCGGCCCCTACGTGTACACCTCCGGCCAGCTGCCCATGCTGGACGGCAAGCTTCCGGTCACCGGCAAGGTGGGCGCCGAGGTCACCCCGGACGAGGCCAAGGAACTGGCGCGCACCTGCGCGCTGAACGCCCTGGCCGCCGTGAAGTCCGTCGCCGGTGACCTCGACCGCGTCGCGCGCGTCGTGAAGGTCGTCGGCTTCGTCGCGTCCGCGTCCGACTTCACCGGCCAGCCGGGCGTGATCAACGGCGCCAGCGAGCTCCTCGGCGAGGTGCTGGGCGACAAGGGCGTCCACGCCCGCAGCGCGGTCGGCGTGGCGGTCCTGCCGCTGGACGCGCCGGTCGAGGTCGAGGTGCAGGTGGAGCTGACGCAGGCGTGACGCGCCACCGCGCGTGACACAGGCGTAGCGGCCACCCGCGCGGGTGCGGCGGCGCGGGCGTGCGGCTCCGGGCGTGCCCCCGTGCCGTGGGGCTCACCTGCGCCGCGCCCGCCGCGCCGTGCGGGGCCGGAAGCGTGGGCGGGTGTTGCGGGCGATCCGGCAGCAGAGCTTGCTTCCCTGGGCACGGCGCCGCAGGCGTAATGGCCACCCGCGCGGGCGTGCCCCCCCGTGCTGTGCGGGTCCTGCGGCGCCCGCCGCGCCGTGTGGAGCCGGAAGCGTGGGCGGGTGTTGCCGGCGATCCGGCAGCAGAGCTTGCTTCCCTGGGCACGGCGCCGCAGGCGTAATGGCCACCCGCGCGGGCGTACCCCCCCCCGTGCCGTGCGGGTCCTGCGGCGGCTTCCGCGCCGGGTGCGGCCGTAAGCGTGGGCGGGTGTTGCCGGGCCGGCAACAAAGCTCGCCTCCCCGGGCGCGTCGCCGCAGGATCGCCGCGGTGCCCCCGCGCGGAGCGGTGCCGGCACCGGACCGACCGCACGTGCCAGGAGGAGCCATGCCGCAGCCGCCCGCGACCGACCGACACCTTCCCGTCCACCGTCTGGTGCCCTCCCCGGCCGGGCGGACCCACCTGGTGGAGCAGGGCAGCGGGCCGCTGGTCCTGCTCGTGCACGGCTTCCCGGAGTCCTGGTACTCCTGGCGCCGCCAGCTGCCCGCGCTCGCCGCCGCCGGCCACCGCGCGGTCGCCGTCGACGTACGCGGCTACGGGCGATCCTCGCGGCCGGAGGCGGTCGAGGCGTACCGGATGCTCGACCTGGTGGCGGACCAGGTCGCCGTGGTGGAGGCCCTCGGGGAGCGGTCCGCGGTGATCGTCGGCCACGACTGGGGCGCGACCGTCGCCGCGCACTGCGCGCTCCTGCGGCCGGACGTGTTCCGCGCGGTGGGCCTGCTGAGCGTGCCGTACACCCCGCCGGGCGGCCCGAGGCCGAGCGAGGCCTTCGCCGCCATGAGCGATCCCGCCGGGCCGTTCGCCGGGCAGGAGTTCTACGTCTCGTACTTCCAGGAGTCCGGCCGAGCCGAGGCCGAGATCGAGCCGGACGTACGCGGCTGGCTCGCAGGCTTCTACGCCGCCCTGTCCGCCGACACCATGCCGGGCCCCGACGCCCCCGACCCGCACTTCGTCGCCCCCGGCGGCCGGCTCCGGGACCGTTTCCCGGCCCACGGGCGGCTGCCCTCCTGGCTGAGCGAGGAGGAGCTGGACGTCTACGCGGGGGAGTTCGAGCGCACCGGCCTGACCGGGGCCCTCAACCGCTACCGCAACATGGACCGCGACTGGGCCGACCTGGCCGCTCACCGGGGCGCCCCGATCACCCAGCCGTCCCTCTTCCTGGGCGGCGGCCTCGACGCCTCCACCACCTGGCTGTCCGACGCGATCGCGGCCTACCCCGACACGCTGCCCGGCCTGACCGCCTCGCACCTGATCGACGGCTGCGGGCACTGGCTCCAGCAGGAGCGCCCCGAGGAGACGAACCGGCTGCTCACCGAGTGGCTGGCCGCCCTCCCCGGCTGACCCGAGCCCGCCCCCGGCCGGCGCACACTCCGCCCCGGGGGCCACTCGAACATCCGCCCGTCACCGGATAGCCTCCGGCCATGGCGAACGGTCACGCGAACGAGCAGGCGAACGGCCAGTGGTACCCCCCGGAGTGGCCGGACCGCATCCGCGCGCTGGCGGCCGGCACCCTCTCGCCGGTCACCCCCAAGCGCGCGGCCACCGTCATGCTCCTGAAGGACACCGACAGCGGTCCGGCCGTCCACATGCTGCGCCGCCGCACCTCCATGGCGTTCGCGGGGGGCGCGTACGCCTATCCGGGTGGCGGTGTCGATCCGCGCGACGACGACCGTGACATCGGCTGGGCGGGCCCCACGCGCGCGTGGTGGGCGGACCGGCTCGGCGTCGACGAGGCGGGCGCCCAGGCGATCGTCTGCGCGGCCGTCCGGGAGACCTTCGAGGAGGCCGGCGTGCTGCTGGCCGGCCCGACCGGCGACTCGGTGGTCGGCGACACGACCGGTGCCGACTGGGAGGCCGACCGGACCGCCCTGGTCGGCCGTGAGCTGTCCTTCGCGGAGTTCCTGGACCGCCGGGGCCTCGTCCTGCGCTCCGACCTGCTGGGCGCCTGGGCGCGCTGGATCACCCCGGAGTTCGAGTCCCGCCGCTACGACACGTGGTTCTTCGTGGCCGCCCTGCCCGAGGGCCAGCGCACCCGCAACGCCTCCACGGAGGCCGACCGCACGGTGTGGATCACCCCGGCCGACGCCGCGTCCGGGTACGACAAGGGCGAACTGCTGATGATGCCGCCGACCATCGCGACCCTGCGCGGTCTGGCGGAGTGCGCTACGGCGGCCGGGGCGCTCGCGTCGGCCCCGGACCGTGACATGACGCCGGTACTGGCGCGGGCCCGGCTGGAGGGCGGGGAGATCGTGCTCTCCTGGCCGGGACACGACGAGTTCACCAAGCACGTGCCGGGCACAGCACCGGACAGCGCACCGGCGACACCTTCCGACCCGACCCCGGGAGCCCCCGCATGACGAACGCGGCAGCACTGCCCGGCCAGCCGAGGGGCGGCGTCCTCTCGGGGCCCGCCACCGCGCGCGCGGTGAACGTCCTCGCGCCCAACGCCTCCGCGATGACCCTGGACGGCACGAACACCTGGATCCTCGCCGAGCCCGGCTCCGACCTGGCCGTCGTCGTCGACCCGGGGCCGCTGGACGACACCCACCTGCGGCACGTCGTCGACACGGCAGAGCGGGCGGGCAGGCGTGTCGCCCTCACCCTGCTGACGCACGGTCACCCGGACCACGCGGAAGGCGCCGCCCGCTTCGCCGAGCTGACCGGAACGAACGTACGGGCGCTGGACCCGGCGCTGCGGCTGGGCGACGAGGGGCTGGCCGCCGGGGACGTGATCGAGGTCGGCGGCCTGGAGCTGAGGGTCGTACCGACCCCCGGCCACACAGCGGACTCCCTGTGCTTCCATCTCCCGGCCGACCAGGCGGTCCTGACGGGCGACACCGTCCTGGGGCGCGGTACGACCGTGGTGGCCCACCCCGACGGGCGGCTCGGCGACTACCTGGACTCCCTGCGCCGCCTCAGGTCGCTCACGGCCGACGACGGGGTACACACGGTGCTCCCGGGGCACGGGCCGGTCCTGGACGACGCCCAGGGCGCCGTCGAGTACTACCTCGCCCATCGCGCCCACCGCCTCGCGCAGGTCGAGACGGCGGTGGAGGACGGCTGCCGGACTCCGGCGGAGGTCGTCGCCCGCGTCTACGCGGACGTCGACCGTTCACTCTGGCCGGCGGCGGAACTGTCGGTGCGGGCCCAGCTGGAGTACCTGGGCGAGCACGGGCTCATCTAGCCACGCCCCCCTGGGGCGCGTCAGCGGGAGCGCTTGGCCAGCCGCTCCACGTCCAGCAGGATCACCGCGCGGGCCTCCAGGCGGAGCCAGCCGCGCTGGGCGAAGTCCGCCAGCGCCTTGTTGACCGTCTCGCGGGACGCGCCGACCAGCTGGGCCAGCTCCTCCTGCGTCAGGTCGTGCACGACGTGGATGCCCTCCTCGGACTGCACGCCGAAGCGGCGGGACAGGTCCAGCAGGGCGCGGGCGACACGGCCGGGGACGTCCGAGAAGACCAGGTCCGACATGGCGTCGTTGGTCTTGCGCAGGCGGCGCGCGACGGCGCGCAGCAGGGCGGTGGCCACCTCCGGACGCACGTTCAGCCAGGGCTGGAGGTCGGGGTGGCCGAGGGCGAGCAGCTTCACCTCGGTCAGCGCGGTGGCGGTCGCCGTGCGCGGGCCCGGGTCGAAGAGCGACAGCTCGCCGATCAGCTCGCTGGGACCGACCACGGCCAGCATGTTCTCGCGGCCGTCGGGGGACGTGCGGTGGAGCTTCACCTTGCCTTCGGTGACCACGTAGAGGCGGTCTCCGGGGTCGCCCTCGTGGAACAGCGAGTCGCCCCGGGCGAGGGTCACCTCACTCATGGAGGCGCGGAGCTCCGCGGATTGCTCGTCGTCGAGCGCCGCGAAGAGCGGGTTGCGCCGCAGAACGTCGTCCACGAGTTCTCTCCTTGTCGACCGGCTCAGAGGATCTTGTTCCCCCGGTGTACCAGGGGTCCGTGGTGCCCATTTTGCCGGACAGTCCAAACAGTGTGATCTGTCACAAGGATGCCGCACTGGTGTCCCGGGGTACGCGGCAGGGGTCCAATTGGGCGCCGATCTTCGAGGTCCGGGGCGGATGTCGGTGGCGGGCCGTAGGCTGGCCGGGTGTCCAAATCGCCGGTGAGAGCACAGGCAGAGGGGGCTGCACGGGTGGGTGCACGTCGCGATTCCGCTGTGGGCGAACAGGGCCCCGATGGCGGTAGGAAAACGGCGAAAGCGACAAAGAAGGCGGCACCTGCCAAGAGGGTGACCGCGGAGAAGGGTGCCGTGAAGAAGTCCGCCGGGAAGAGCGTCGAGAAGCAGGCGGCCGTCAGGAAGCAGGCGCCCGCCAAGAAGCCCCCCGTCGCCCCCAAGAAGGCCACCGCCGCCGTCAAGGGCGTCGCCCCGGCGAAGACCGTCGCCGCGAAACCGGCGCGCGAGGAGTCCCGCACCGCGCTGGTCCGCCGCGCCCGCCGCATCAACCGCGAGCTCGCCGAGGTCTACCCGTACGCCCACCCGGAGCTGGACTTCGAGAACCCCTTCCAGCTGGTCGTGGCCACCGTGCTGTCCGCCCAGACCACCGACCTGCGCGTCAACCAGACGACACCCGCGCTCTTCGCGAAGTACCCGACCCCCGAGGATCTGGCCGCGGCCAACCCCGAGGAGGTCGAGGAGATCCTGCGCCCCACCGGCTTCTTCCGGGCCAAGACCAAGTCGGTCATAGGGCTGTCCAAGGCGCTGGCGGAGGACTTCGGCGGCGAGGTCCCCGGCCGCCTCGAAGACCTCGTCAAACTGCCCGGCGTGGGCCGCAAGACCGCCTTCGTCGTACTGGGCAACGCCTTCGGCCGCCCCGGCATCACCGTGGACACCCACTTCCAGCGCCTGGTGCGCCGCTGGCAGTGGACCGCCGAGACCGACCCGGACAAGATCGAGGCCGCCGTCGGCGCGCTCTTCCCGAAGAGCGACTGGACCGACCTGTCCCACCACGTCATCTGGCACGGCCGCCGGATCTGCCACGCCCGCAAGCCCGCCTGCGGCGCCTGCCCGATCGCCCCGCTCTGCCCGGCGTACGGCGAGGGCGAGACGGATCCCGAGAAGGCGAAGAAGCTCCTGAAGTACGAGAAGGGCGGCCTCCCCGGCCAGCGGCTGAACCCACCGCAGGCCTACCTGGACGCGGGCGGGAAGCCGGCGCCGCCGCTGGGGGCCGGGTGACGGAACGATCTCGGGGGCGTCGGGCGTTGGAATCGGCAGGACGGGGGTGGAGATGACTCGGGCGAGTGACACGCAGGGCGGCACACGCGGCGCCATGCTCAGCACGGAGGGCCTGCCCGGCTGGCTGGACCCGGTGGTGCGGGCCGTCGCGACGGTGCGGCCCACCCAGCTGAGCCGCTTTCTGCCCCCCGAGGACGGCGCCGGACGCCAGTCCGCCGTGCTGATCCTGTTCGGTGAGTCGGAAGGCGGCCGGGGCCCGGAACTGCTGCTGATGGAGCGGGCCGGCACCCTGCGCTCGCACGCCGGGCAGCCGGCCTTCCCGGGCGGTGCCCTCGACCCCGAGGACGGCGACCCGCAGGGCGAGGGGCCGCTGCGGGCCGCGCTGCGCGAGGCCGAGGAGGAGACCGGCCTCGATCCGTCCGGCGTGCAGCTCTTCGGTGTCCTGCCCAAGCTCTACATCCCGGTCAGCGAGTTCGTCGTCACCCCGGTCCTCGCCTGGTGGCGCGAGCCCACCCCCGTCGGTGTGGTCGATCCGAACGAGACGGCGCGGGTCTTCACCGTCCCCGTGGCCGATCTCACGGACCCCGCCAACCGGGTCACCACCCTCCATCCCAGCGGCCACAAGGGCCCCGCGTTCCTGGTCGAATCGGCGCTCGTCTGGGGCTTCACGGCCGGCATCATCGACCGGTTGCTGCACTTCGCGGGCTGGGAGCGGCCCTGGGACAGGGAGAAGCAGGTCCCGCTGGACTGGCGGTCATGACAGGGTGACCGGTGTGAGCGTAGGACGACGAGGCGGGGCCTGAATCGGTGAACGTGCTGGACATCCTCTTGCTGCTGGCCGCCGTCTGGTTCGCGATCGTCGGCTTCCGCCAGGGCTTCGTCGTCGGCATCCTGTCCGTGGTCGGCTTCCTCGGCGGCGGCCTCGTCGCCGTCTATCTGCTGCCGGTGGTCTGGGACGCGCTGACGGACAACGCGGAGGTGAGTACGACCGCCGCCGTCGTCGCGGTCGTCGTCGTCATCGTCTGCGCCTCCGTCGGCCAGGCCCTGACCACGCACCTCGGCAACAAGCTGCGGCGCTACATCACCTGGTCCCCGGCCCGCGCTCTGGACGCCACCGGCGGCGCGCTGGTCAACGTGGTGGCGATGCTGCTGGTCGCTTGGCTGATCGGTGCCGCCCTCGCCCAGACCACTATGCCGACGATAGGCAAGGAGGTCCGGCAGTCCCACGTGCTGTCGGGCGTGCAGGAGGTGCTGCCGGACCAGGCCGACACCTGGTTCAACAGCTTCAGCTCCGTCCTCGCGCGCAACGGCTTCCCACAGGTCTTCAGCCCGTTCGCCAACGAGCCGATCACCGAGGTCCAGCCGCCCGACCCCGCACTGGCGAACAGCCCGGTCGCCGTCCGCGCCAAGCGCTCCATCGTCAAGGTCATGGGCACCGCCCCCGACTGCGGCAAGGTCCTGGAGGGCACCGGCTTCGTCTTCGCCGAGCGCCGCGTCATGACCAACGCCCACGTGGTGGGCGGCGTCGACGAGCCCACGGTGCAGATAGGCGGCGAGGGCAGGAAGTACGACGCGACGGTCGTCCTCTACGACTGGCGGCGCGACATCGCCGTACTGGACGTGCCGGAACTGGACGCGCCCGCGCTGCGGTTCAGCGAGGATGACGCGGTCCGCGACGACGGCGCGATCGTGGCCGGGTTCCCGGAGAACGGGGCGTACGACGTCCGCGCCGCGCGCGTGCGCGGGCGCATCACGGCCAACGGCCCGGACATCTACCACCGCGACACCGTCGGCCGCGACGTCTACTCGCTGTATGCGACCGTCCGTCAGGGCAACTCCGGCGGCCCGCTGCTGACGCCCGAGGGCGAGGTCTACGGGGTGGTCTTCGCCAAGTCCCTGGACGACCCCGACACCGGCTACGCGCTCACCGCCGACGAGATCCGCGAGGACATCGCCGAGGGCCGCACCGCCAACCAGCAGGTGGACAGCGACAGCTGCGCGCTCTAGGAGCCGGCTTCCGGTTCGGAGCCCGGGGAGGTCGCGGCGGGCGCGCGGGTGTCAGCCGACGCCGCGTGGATGGCGCAGGCGTACGGAGACCCAGCGGGCCCGGCGGCGCAGGATGCGCGGAATGCCCACCCGGAGGTCCGCCGCCGCGAGTTGCGGGGTGTCTCCTCGTCGGTGGGTGCTGCTCACGCCGCTCGTGGAGCGGCCGTCGCGTGCTACGTCACTGTAGTCGTGCGTCCAGCCCATACCCCGACGTGTGCCCCCGCCCGAAGGTCGATAACCGTTCCTGGGGCGCCCAATTGGCCTATGCGCCGGGCAAGTGGCCGTTCATAGGACAAGCGTTCCGGTTCGGGTACCGGGCGCGTCCGTACGGTCACCGATCGGGTTCGGGATCCTTCAGCCAATTGATCAGTTCGGTGGAAAAGGCGACCGGATCCTCTTCGTGCGGGAAGTGCCCGAGGCCGTCGAACAGCCGCCACCGGTAGGGCGCTTCGACGTACTGCCCGGACCCGGCCGCGCTCCGGGTCCGCATCACCGGGTCCAGCGAGCCGTGCAGGTGCAGCGTCGGCACCCGCACCGGCCGCTTCATGCGGCGGTAGAACTGGATGCCGTCCGGACGGGCGAGCGAGCGCACCAGCCAGCGGTACGGCTCGACGGAGCAGTGCGCCGTGGAGGGGATGCACATGGCGCGGCGGTAGGCCGCCACCGCCTCCTCGTCCAGCGGCCGGGGGCCCGACCAGTCGTCGATCAGCCGCCCGACCAGCGCGCCGTCCTCCGCGGTCAGTTGGCGCTCCGGGATCCAGGGGCGCTGGAACCCCCAGATGTAGGAGCCCGCGCGGGTCTGGCGGACGTCCCCGAGCATGGCCGAGCGCCAGCGCCGCGGGTGCGGCATCGAGGAGACCGCGAGCCGCCGTACGAGCTTGGGCCGCATCGCGGCGGCCGTCCAGGCCAGGTAGCCGCCCAGATCGTGGCCGACCAGCGCGGCGTCCGGCTCGCCGAGCGAGCGGACCACGCCGGTGATGTCGAGGGCCAGGCCGGCCGGGTCGTAGCCGCGCGGGGTGCGGTCGCTGCCGCCGACGCCGCGCAGGTCCATGGCGACGGCGCGGAAACCGGCGTCCGCGAGCGCCGACAGCTGGTGCCGCCAGGTCCACCAGAACTGCGGGAAGCCGTGCAGCAGCAGTACCAGCGGTCCGTCCCCCGCCTCCGCGATGTGGAAGCGGGCGCCGTTGGCGGCGACGTCCCGGTGGGTGACCTCGCGCCCGCCGGGGATGTCGAGGCGTACGACCGAGGCGGGGTTCTGCGCCGACGGGGATGGCTCCATCGGGGTGGCGGGGTCCGTCATGAGGACGAGCGTGCCACAGCCTCGATGGCTTCGGGGGACCGGTCCGCGGGCAGCTCGGGACGCGGGTGCGGCTTGGCGTTCTGCAGCACGCCCGCCGACTGCTTCACCGAGGCGGCGACCTTCTGCGGGCCCTTGCCCTTCTTGGCCTTCTTCGCGAAGACGACGCCGATCAGCGCGAGCAGGCCGGCGACGAGGACGTTCGCCGCGAAGGACAGCAGGAAGCAGACCGCCATGTTCCAGCCGCTCCAGGTCCGGATGCCGTAGGCCAGCGCGAAGCTCAGCATCGGCAGCGAGAACACCAGGAGCAGGCCCGCGAGCGAGAACGCGCCGCCGCTCGTCGCCCCGCGCTTGACGTCCTGCCGCAGCTGGGCCTTGGCCAGTGCGATCTCGTCGTGCACGAGCGCCGACAATTCGGTGGTCGCCGAGGCGAACAGCTGGCCGATGCTGCGTTCGGTGCCGACCGGGCTGCCGTCGGGTGCGCTCATCGCGTCTCTCCCTCTTCCGCTGGCTGATCTGCGTACGGTTCCGTGGCTGTCGGACGCCGCCTGACTGCCGCGGCCCGACCGTGTACGGTCCGTCTTTTGTACCGTCTCGTCAGATCATGCCGGACCGTCGCCCTCATCGCCTGCCCCGCCCGGCACTTCGGCAAGCCGCGCCGACTCCATCTCCTCGGCGATCCGGCGGTGCTCGGCGGCCTTCTTCTCGTAGATGGCGGCCACCCGCAGGTGGTACGCCGGGTCGTCCTCCTCGTAGATGTCCGGCACGCCGCTGAGGTCCTCGTCGCGCTCCTCGGCCTCGGTCAGCTTGCGGTACTTGGCGTTCCGAATCTTCAGCAGCACGGTGGCCAGCAGCGCCGCGACGACCGAGCCGGTCAGGACGGCGGCCTTGACCTCGTCGGTCATCGCCGCGTCGCCCTCGAAGGCCAGCTCGCCGATCAGCAGCGACACGGTGAAGCCGATGCCGGCCAGCGTGGCCACCGCGAACACGTCGGCCCATTGGAGGTCGTCGCTGAGCGAGGCCCGGGTGAAGCGCGCCGTCAGCCAGGTGCCGCCGAAGATGCCCAGCGTCTTGCCGACCACGAGCCCGAGGACCACGCCCAGGGTCTCCGGCTTGGTGAACACGTCGGCCAGCGCCCCGCCCGAGATCGACACACCCGCGCTGAACAGCGCGAACAGCGGCACGGCCAGACCTGCCGACAGGGGGCGGACCAGGTGCTCGATGTGCTCGCCGGGGGAGTGCCGCTCGCCCTCGCGGGTGTGGCAGCGCAGCATCAGGCCCATCGCGACGCCGGCGATGGTGGCGTGGACGCCGCTGTTGTACATCAGCCCCCAGACGACGAGGCCGAGCGGGACGTACACGTACCAGCCGCGCACCCCCTTGCGCAGCAGCAGCCAGAAGACGACGAGGCCGACGACGGCGCCGCCGAGCGCGGCGAAGTTCAGGCTGTCGGTGAAGAAGACCGCGATGATCAGGATCGCGAAGAGGTCGTCGACGACGGCGAGCGTCAGCAGGAAGGCGCGCAGGGCGCTCGGCAGGGAGGTGCCGATGACGGCGAGCACGGCGAGCGCGAAGGCGATGTCGGTGGCGGTGGGCACGGCCCAGCCGGCCAGCGAGCCACCGCCGGAGGTGGCGGTGACGGTGTACACGAGGGCCGGCACGGCCATACCGCACAGCGCCGCGACCACCGGGAG
Organism: Streptomyces sp. CB02414; assembly: GCF_001905385.1. Taxonomy (GTDB): domain Bacteria; phylum Actinomycetota; class Actinomycetes; order Streptomycetales; family Streptomycetaceae; genus Streptomyces. Next base: position 535,944 of record NZ_LIPF01000003.1, read on the forward strand.
CGCGGCGGCCTTCGGGTCCTTCAGGTCGCCGGCGACCAGCTCGCGCTTGAGCTCGATGCCGGCGACGAAGAAGAAGATCGCCAGCAGTCCGTCGGCGGCCCAGTGCGCGACCGACAGGTCGAGGCCGATGGACTCGATCCCGAAGTGGAAGTCGCTGACGCTCTCGTAGCTGTCGCCGAACGCCGGTATGTTCGCCCACACCAGTGCGGCGATCGCGGCGACGAGCAGCAGCACGCCACCGACGGTCTCGGTGCGCAGCGCTTCGGCGACGTAGTTCCGCTCGGGGAGGGACAGCCGTCCGAAGGCTTTACGGGGGGTGCGGGGCGCGGTCACGGAAAGGTCCTCCGGTCTTTGGGCAGCACGGACACGCTTGCCGACCAGACTTCCCGGCACACCATGAGGATCTTGTTGAGCTTCTTACGCGTTCCTTAGCCTACCTAAACTGCCGTGGTGCTGCCGGGTGACCTTCGTGACGGTACGTAACCGGACGAAGCGCATGAAAAGGGCACCCGGCCGGGCGTGCGCCGGGTGCCCTTCGCGTGGGCGTCTCAGTCCTCGCTGGGTGCCGCGGGGAGCTTCGACTGGATGAGGTCCATCACGGTGGAGTCCGCCAGCGTGGTGACGTCGCCGACCTGACGGTTCTCCGCGACGTCGCGCAGCAGGCGGCGCATGATCTTGCCGGAGCGGGTCTTGGGGAGCTCGCCCACCGGCAGGATGCGCTTGGGCTTGGCGATCGGGCCGAGTGTGGCACCGACGTGGTTGCGCAGTTCGGTGACGAGGTCCTCGGACTCCGCCGCCGCACCGCGCAGGATCACGAAGGCCACGATGGCCTGCCCGGTGGTCTCGTCGGCCGCGCCGACCACGGCCGCCTCGGCGACCGACGGGTGGGAGACGAGGGCCGACTCGACCTCGGTGGTGGAGATGTTGTGGCCGGAGACCAGCATCACGTCGTCGACGCGGCCCAGCAGCCAGATGTCGCCGTCCTCGTCCTTCTTGGCCCCGTCGCCGGCGAAGTACTTGCCCTCGAAACGCGACCAGTACGTGTCGATGAAGCGCTGGTCGTCGCCCCAGATGGTGCGCAGCATCGACGGCCAGGGCTCGGTGAGGACCAGGTAGCCGCCCCCGCCGTTCGGCACCTCGTTGGCCTCGTCGTCCACGACGGTGGCCGCGATGCCGGGCAGCGGGCGCTGGGCCGAGCCGGGCTTGGCGTGGGTGACGCCCGGCAGCGGCGTGATCATCATGGCGCCGGTCTCGGTCTGCCACCAGGTGTCCACGACCGGGGTGGCGTCCGCGCCGATGTTCTTGCGATACCAGATCCACGCCTCGGGGTTGATCGGCTCACCGACCGAGCCGAGGACCCGCAGCGAGGACAGGTCGAACTTCGCGGGGATGTCGTCGCCCCACTTCATGAACGTCCGGATCGCGGTGGGCGCGGTGTAGAGGACGGAGACCTTGTACTTCTGCACGATCTCCCAGAACCGGCCCTGGTGCGGGGTGTCCGGGGTGCCCTCGTACATGACCTGCGTCGCGCCGTTGGCGAGCGGGCCGTAGACGATGTACGAGTGGCCGGTGACCCAGCCGACGTCGGCGGTGCACCAGTAGACGTCGGTCTCCGGCTTCAGGTCGAAGACGGCCCAGTGCGTGTACGCGGTCTGCGTGAGGTAGCCGCCGGAGGTGTGCAGGATGCCCTTCGGCTTGCCCGTCGTACCGGACGTGTACAGGATGAACAGCGGGTGCTCGGCGTCGAACGCCTCCGGCGTGTGCTCGGCGGACTGCCGGTCGACCGTCTCGTGCCACCACTTGTCGCGGGAGTCGTCCCACGCCACTTCCTGGCCGGTGCGGCGTACGACGAGAACGTGCTCCACGGTGCCGGCGCGCTCGGCCGCCTCGTCGACGGCGGGCTTGAGGGCGGACGGCTTGCCGCGCCGGTAGCCGCCGTCCGAGGTGATGACGACCTTGGCGTCGGCGTCCTGGATGCGGGTCGCGAGGGCGTCGGAGGAGAAGCCGCCGAAGACCACCGAGTGGGCGGCGCCGATCCGGGCGCAGGCCAGCATCGCGATCGCCGTCTCCGGGATCATCGGCATGTAGACGGCGACCCGGTCGCCCTTCTGCACGCCGAGCTCCAGCAGGGCGTTGGCGGCCTTGGAGACCTCGTCCTTGAGCTGGGCGTAGGTGATGGCGCGGCTGTCGCCGGGCTCGCCCTCGAAGTGGATGGCGACGCGGTCGCCGTTGCCGGCCTCGACGTGGCGGTCGACGCAGTTGTAGGCGACGTTGAGCTTGCCGTCCTTGAACCACTTGGCGAACGGCGGGTTCGACCAGTCGAGGGTCTCGGTCGGCTCCTCGGCCCAGGTCAGCCGGCGGGCCTGCTCGGCCCAGAAGCCGAGCCGGTCGGCCTTGGCCTGTTCGTACGCCTCCGCCGTGACGTTGGCGTTCGCGGCCAGGTCGGCGGGGGGCGCGAACCTGCGCTCTTCCTTGAGCAGGTTGGCCAAGGATTCGTTGCTCACGACATCTCCCATTCTCAGGGTTGTCCGTTGTGTCCCAGGCCACAGCTCATCAGACCCGGGGGGCCGATGACAAGGGTCGACGGGCAACTGGTTTAGACCTGTGCGGCGGGCCGCTGTCCTCGTGGCCAGTGGTCATCAGTACCCACGGACGCCGAAGGCGCGGGGTTCAGCGTCTGTAACGACGCTCACACTCCCGCGCCTCGACCCTTGTGCCGTTCAGGCGGTCAGGTCGGTCTCCAGGACCAGCTCGAACACGCCGTCCCCGGCGTCGCCCGGGTCCGGGGAGAGCAGGTACGCCTGGGCCTCGCCCACGTGGAAGTACATGCCGTGCAGCTCCAGGTCCCCGGTTCCCAGGGCCCGGGCCACCGCGTCGTGGGCCCGCAGGTGCTCCAGCTGCTGGACCACGTTGGCCAGGCAGAGCCGCTCGGCCGCGTCGGCGGGCGGGCGTCCGGCCAGCAGGGGCCGGGCCCCGGCGTCCTCGGACGGGCCTCCCGGCGCTCCGGGGAGCCGCTCCAGACTCGGCAGTCCGTGCCGCAGCCAGCGCTTGAGCGGCGTCTGCGCACCGCCCGTATCGGTGCTGAGCAGCGCCTGCATGGCCCCGCACCCGGAGTGCCCGCACACGGTGATGGACCGCACCTTCAGCACGTCCACCGCGTACTCGATCGCGGCGGCCACCGAGTCGTCGCCGCTCTCCTCGCCGGGCAGCGGGACGAGATTGCCCACATTGCGCACGACGAAGAGGTCACCGGGACCGCTGGAGGTGATCATCGAGGTGACCACCCGCGAGTCGGCGCAGGTCAGGAAGAGCTGGGAGGGTTGCTGTCCCTCACGGGCCAGCCGGGCCAGCTCGCCGCGCACCAAGGGCGCGGTGTTGCGCTGGAACGCGCTGATGCCACGCGCCAGCTCACGTCCGCTGAGTCCGCCGGGGGTGCCCGCGACGACCGGGCCGGTGGTGCCGGTGTGTCCGCCCGGTGCGACGGTCCGGTCGGGTCCGTGCCCGTCCGCCGTGCTCCGTGCGCCTTCCCCGCTCCGTACGCTCCCTCTGCTCTGTGGGCCGTCCCCGCCCTGTCCGCGCGATCCGCCGGGAGCGGGTGCGGTGTCGGCGTCCGCGGAGGTCCCGTCCCGCCGGTCGGTGCCGGGCGGGGGCGTCGGCTGCGAGGGCTCGCACTGGTGGTTGCGCCAGGGGGTCCAGGGGCGGCAGCGGCAGCCGTCCGTGTCGGCCGGCTCGGAGATGCGGGTGCCCGGGCGGCGGCCGGTGATGTCGACGCGGCCGCCCTGCGCGGTGTGTGTCTTCTGCCAGTCCTGCAAGGTTTCGTACGCCGCGTGGTCCATGAACGACCCGTCCAGCTCCACGACGGTGTCCGAGCCCTGGGGCACCTGGTGCAGGACCCGGCTGAGCCGCGGCACCGCGAGGAACGTCAACTGGCCCCGCACGTGCACATGGTGGACCCCTGCCGTCTCGACGTGCCTGATCCGGGTGCGGGTCAGCCGGTGCAGGGCGACGCCGACGGCCACGGCGATGCCCAGCGCGACGCCCTCCAGGACGCCGAAGAACACCACGCCGCCGGTGGTGACGGCGTAGACCAGCACCTCGCGGTGGCGGGTCACCGTCCGGATGTGGTTCAGCGACACCATCTTCAGGCCGACGGCCATGACCAGGGCGGCGAGCGAGGCGAGCGGGATCAGCTCCAGGGCCGGGACCAGCAGCAGCGTGGCGATCAGTACGAGAAGGCCGTGCAGCATCGTGGAGTTCCGGCTGACGGCGCCGGCGGACACGTTCGCTGTGCTGCGTACGGCCACACCGGCGATGGGCAGTCCGCCGAGCGAGCCGGAGAGGATGTTGCCGGCGCCCTGGCCGAGCAGCTCGCGGTCGAGGTCGGAACGCTTGACCCGGCCGGTCAGGCCCGGCCGGGCGGCGACCAGCTTGTCCACGGCGACCGCGCCGAGCAGCGACTGCACACTGCACACCAGCGTGGTCGTGAGCACGGCGGCGAGCAGGCCGAGGACCGGTCCGTCGGGCAGCGTCGCCAGGGCGTGGCTGCTCCAGGAGGGCAGGTCCACCTTGGGCAGGCGGAGCCCGGCCAGCGCCGCGACCGCGGTGGCGCCGGCGACGGCGATGAGGGCGGCGGGGAGCTTGCCCAGCAGCCGGCCGGCCCGGCCGGGGACGCGCGGCCAGAGCAGCAGCAGGGTCAGCGTCAGGACGCTCGCCGCCACGTCGGCGGGGCGCAGGTTCGCCAACTGGGCGGGCAGCGCGAGCAGGTTGTCCGGCACGGAGCTCTGCGGGGTGCCGCCGAGGACGATGTGCAACTGGGCGACGGCGATGGTGACGCCGATGCCGGCGAGCATGCCGTGCACGATGGCGGGGCTCACGGCGAGCGCGGAGCGTGCCACGCGCAGGCAGCCGAGGCCGAGTTGGGCGATGCCGGCGAGCACGGTGATGGCGCAGGTCGTGCGCCATCCGTACTGCTGGATGAGGTCGGCGGTGACCACGGTGAGCCCGGCGGCGGGCCCGCTGACCTGGAGGGGGCAGCCGCCGAGCCGTCCGACGACGATCCCGCCCACCGCGGCGGCGACGAGGCCGGCCTGGAGGGGGGCGCCGGTGGCGAGGGCGATGCCCAGGGAGAGGGGCAGGGCGATCAGGAAGACCGCGATCGAGGCCGACACGTCGGCGCCCGTGACGCGGAAGCGCCGGGAGCCGCCGGGCGGCGGACTGTGCGGTGGGTGGATGTGCTCGGTCCGGGCCGAATCGGCGCGGGCGGGGACGCAGGACGACATGTTTCCCGTCTCCTACAGCGGCGGGATGCCGAGCGCCCGGCGGACGCTCGGTGCGTGCGTGATGAGCGCTGGTGAACGCGCTGGCGATTGCGCTCAGTAAATAGATCGTAATTCAGAGTAAAGACGAGGCATAGACTTTTCGCGCAAATGGAGTAATGCACCGCTCAAGTGAGTGAATCAATACATTTCATCGGCTTGTCGTACTAATTCCCTCTCGCATTCGTGCCACCTTGACGGCGCTGATGCCACGTCCCCGGCTCAGCGGCTCAGCACGCGATTCATCCGACATCGCCGTCGTCGGCGTTGGCCCGAGAGAAGGAAGAAGGTGGGCGGAACATGGCCGCCACCCACAGGATCGCCGCGCGCACCGTGGTCGCCGCCGCGGTGTGCGCCGCGTCGCTCGCCGGTTGCGCGATCGGCAGCGGTACCGGTTCCGGTGAAGGGACGCAGGGTCCGGAGAAGGAGAAGGGGAAAGCGGCGCCGGCGCCCAAGAACGCGGTCCGGCTGATCGGCGACGGTTCCACCGCGTACACCGGGGCCCAGCCGCATCTGCCCCGGCCCGAGCGCCTGAAGCCCGGCCAGAAGCCGCCGCAGTTCGTGGTGTTCTCCTGGGACGGCGCGGGCGAGGACAGTCAGAAGCTGTTCTCCCACTTCCGTGAAGTGGCCAAGGAGAACGACGCGACGATGACGTACTTCCTGAGCGGCGTGTACATGCTGCCCAAGGAGAAGCGGGACCTGTACCGGCCGCCGCAGCATTCCCCGGGCCGCTCGGACATCGGCTTCAACGACGAGCAGGGCATCGCCGACACCGTCAAGCAACTGCGGCTGGCGTGGCTGGAGGGCAACGAGATCGGTACCCACTTCAACGGACACTTCTGCGGCCCCGGAGGCGGGGTCGGCGAGTGGTCCGTCGAGGAGTGGAAAGAGGAGATCAGGCAGGCCAAGCAGTTCGTGAAGACCTGGAAGACCAACACCGGGATGAAGAACGCGGCGCCGCTGCCCTTCGACTACGACAAGGAGCTGATCGGCGCCCGCACTCCCTGCCTGGAGGGCCAGGAGAACTTCGTGAAGGCCGCCAGTGACATGGGCTTCCGCTACGACAGCAGCGGCGTGAACAACCAGGTGTGGCCGGAGAAGAAGCAGGGCCTGTGGGACCTGTCGATGCAGCTCGTGCCCTTCCCCGGGCACACCTTCGAGCAGCTCACCATGGACTACAACTTCATGGTCAACCAGTCGGGCACCACCACCCAGGGCGATCCGGCCAAGCACGAGTTGTGGGGCGACCAGATGCGCGACGGCCTGCTCCAGGGCTTCCAGCGGGCCTACGACGGCAACCGCGCACCCCTGATCATCGGCAACCACTTCGAGTCCTGGAACGGCGGCACCTACATGCGCGCCGTCGAGGAGGTCATCGAGACGGTGTGCACCAAGGACGAGGTGCGCTGCGTCTCCTTCCGGCAGCTCGTGGACTGGCTGGACGCCCAGGACCCGAAGGTGTTGAAGAAGCTGCGCACCCTGGGCGTCGGCGAGGCGCCGAAGAAGAGCTGGGCGTCCTTCCTGTCGGCCCAGCCCGCGCCGGCTCCGAAGGGCGTGCCCGGCGCCCCTGCCGCCAAGCAGTAGCCGTCGGGCGGGCGCGGACGTACGCGTGGCTCAAGCGCTCACCCTGCCGGGCGCCGGTGTCACGCCGGGGCGGCGACCGTCTCGCCGAGCACGAAGCCGGGGTCGACCTGCGCCGCCAGGTCGGCCCCGGTGCGTTCGTTGCCCCAGCTGCGGGCGTTCTTCAGGTGGAAGTGGACCATCTGGCGGGTGTACCGCTCCCAGTCCCGCGACTCGTACGTCGCGTCGGCGGCCGTGCGCAGCGTACGCAGCGCGCGGTGGTTGGCCTCCTCCAGGAGCTCGAACCGGGGCGGGCGGCCCTTCTCCATGGCGCGCACCCAGTCCGAGTGGCCGACGGTCGTCAACAGGTCGTCCCCGGCCTCTTCGCGGAGGAAGTCGAGGTCGTCCGGCCCCTGTACCTTGTTGCCGACGACCTTGAGGGTGACGCCGAAGTCGCGGGCGTACTCCTTGTACTGGCGGTAGACGGAGACTCCCTTCCGGGTCGGCTCGGCGACGAGGAACGTGATGTCGAAGCGGGTGAACATGCCGGAGGCGAACGAGTCCGAGCCGGCGGTCATGTCGACCACGACGTACTCGTCACGGCCGTCGACCAGGTGGTTCAGGCACAGCTCCACCGCGCCCGTCTTGGAGTGGTAGCAGGCGACTCCGAGGTCGGCCTCCGTGAAAGGCCCGGTGACCATCAAACGGACGGCCCCGGCGTCGAGTTCCACCGGCCGGGCGCAGGCGTCGTAGACCGGATTGTCCTCGCACACCCGCAGCAGGCGCGAGCCCTCGCCGGGCGGGGTGGTCTTGATCATCGTCCCCGTGGAGGCGATCCGCGGGTTGGTACCGCGCAGATGCTCCTTGATCAGCGGCAGGTGCTCGCCCATCGCGGGCAGTCCTGCGGCCTCCGTCTCGTCGAGGCCCAGCGCGGCGCCCAGGTGCTGGTTGATGTCGGCGTCGACGGCGACGACGGGCGCACCGGTGGCGGCGAGATGGCGGATGAAAAGGGAGGACAGGGTGGTCTTGCCGCTGCCGCCCTTTCCGACGAAAGCAATTTTCATGTTCACCAAGCGTAGTGCCGCTCTGGCTGTGCGTGACGCGGAGGTCCGGGCGCACGTGAAGAAGACCACTCATTCGTGGGGCGGGGCCCAGGGGTGCGTAATGTCGTACTCATGAGTACGACAGGCGCGACCGCCGACCCGCTCGCGGCCCTGGGCGAACTGCCCGGCGTGGCCGAGTCCGTGGAGTCCGTCCGCAAGGCCGTGGACCGGGTCTACGGCCACCGGATCATGCGGCGCCGCAGCAACGCGATCACCTCGGAGGCGGCACTGCGCGGCGCCCGGGGCTCGGCGGCGCTGTCCGGAGCGGACTGGGCCCTGGAGGAGGTGCGCCGGCGCAGTGACTTCAGCGTCGACGACGAGGCGCGTGCCGTGGGCGCGGCCCTGCGGCTGACCGCCGAGGCGGGACAGCTGCTGTCCATCTGGCGCCAGTCGCCGCTGCGGGTGCTGGCCCGGCTGCACCTGGTGGCGGCGGCGGACAAGGACGGCCGGGTGGGACGGCCCCGCCAGGAGGGCGAGCCGGTGGAGGAACCCCTCGTCGAGCTGCCACTGCCGGGCGCCCGGGAGGCGCACGGGCGGCTGGAGGGACTGGCCGGGCTGGTCATGGCGGGCGGTGCCGCGCCGGCGCTGGTGACGGCGGCCGTCGTGCACGGCGAGCTGCTGGCGCTGCGGCCCTTCACCTCGCACAACGGCCTGGTCGCGCGCGCGGCCGAGCGAATCGTCCTGGTCGGCAGCGGTCTCGACCCGAAGTCGGTCTGCGCCGCCGAGGTCGGCCACGCCGAGCTGGGCCGCGCGGCCTACCTGGCGGCGCTCGACGGTTACGTGTCCGGGACGCCGGAGGGCATGGCCGCCTGGATCGCGCACTGCGGCCGGGCGGTCGAGCTGGGCGCGCGCGAGTCGACGGCGGTGTGCGAGGCGCTGCAGCGCGGGGCGGCGTGAAGATGCGGCGGTACGAGGATTCGTACCGCCGCTGGCATGACCACCGGGTTACCAAGCGTCCTCGATATGTTGCCCATCAGGTCGGGAGCTTTGCCCGTCACCTGGTGCGGCTGGCCCGTAATCGACGGGTCGACGTCGCGTGGGTGCTCGATGTCCATGCTCGGTCCGTGGGGCCAAATGCGTTTCTTAAGGTGATCCTTTCGGATGTCCTTGGTCTCGCGGGCCGTTGAATCCTTTGTACTCCTGCGCCGGAGCAAGCGGAAGTGCCGGCCGCACTTCTTTACATTTGCACTCATACGCGGGTGAAAGGGCGGGCCGGGAGAGAGGTCAGGCCGCCGTCGCGGACCGCCGCCGGCTCGCGTACCAGACGAGGCCCGCGGTGGCCGCCGCGGCGCCTATCGCGGCCGCGGCGACCAGAGCGGGGCGCGGCGGTACGGAGAGCCCCCGGATGCGCTGCTTCAGGCGTACCGGGCGGTGGAAGTCGAGGATCGGCCACTCGCGCGCGAGAGCCTCCCGGCGCAGCGCCCGGTCCGGGTTCACCGCGTGGGGGTGGCCGACGGACTCGAGCATCGGCAGGTCGGTCGCCGAGTCACTGTAGGCGTAGCAGCGGCTCAGGTCGTACCCCTCGGACTCGGCCAGCTCGCGGATCGCCTCCGCCTTGGTGGGCCCGTACGCGTAGTACTCCACCTCCCCGGTGAAGCGGCCGTCGTCGCCGACGACCATGCGGGTCGCCACCACCCGGTCCGCGCCGAGGAGCTCACCGATGGGTTCGACGACCTCGGCGCCCGACGTGGAGACGATCACGACGTCGCGGCCGGCGGTGTGGTGCTCCTCGATCAGGGAGGCGGCCTCGTCGTAGATGATCGGGTCGATCAGGTCGTGCAGGGTCTCGGCGACGAGCTCCTTGACCAGCCGGACGTCCCAGCCCCGGCAGAGGGCGGAGAGGTACTTGCGCATCCGCTCCATCTGGTCGTGGTCGGCGCCGCCCGCGAGGAAGACGAACTGGGCATATGCGGTACGCAGCACGGCCCTGCGGTTGATCAGCCCGCCTTGGTAGAACGACTTGCTGAACGTGAGTGTGCTGGACTTCGCAATGACCGTCTTGTCCAGGTCGAAGAAGGCCGCCGTGCGGGGCAAGGAGTGCGCCATGGAGTGGGGCGAGGAGTGGTTTTCCACGACCCCGAGCATAGGCGCAGCCCATTCGGCGTAAGGTGGGGCGCGTGGGTTTGCCTGAGAGGCCTCTCGGGTACACCATGGAAGTCACGGATCGTTCGCGACCGTGCTAACCCGGCCCGACTCCTCCCCCCCCGAGTCGGCCGTGGAGACGACCCCCGCTCTCCCCCCCGGCGGGGGTCGTCGCATGTCCGGACGGGTTTTCTCCCTCCGGCCGACCCGGAGCCCGTGTCGTGGCGGGGTCGGAGGGAATGGTTTGTCATGGGCATGATTGGCTACGGAACGTAGTCGTCGGACTGCTCTGCGGACGTCGCACACGGGGAGGAGCGCTGCGGGGCGGGCCTCACCGGTTTGAGTGACGGCGATATTCACATCCATCGAGTTGTCCACAGTTTTTGACCAAGATCCACACGATTTCCCGGATCACTGCACCGTGATTCCCACGCGTCCGGGCCGCGCCGAGTTCCATGGCCGGTTCCCTTTGCCGGACGCGTATGGCCGGCCGGTTCTCCATCGGTTCTCAACCGGTTCTCCGGCCGGCCGGAAACGCGGGGTCGCAGGGGCCGCGCGAGTTACGGGACACCGGCCGCGGCCCGAAGCCGCGGTGAAGGGGGACGCAGACCATGACCGGGACCATCACCCATGACCCGCCGCACTCCGCCGGAGGGGGGCAGAGCGGACCCCTGATCGTCACCGAGGACACCGATCTCCTCGACGATCTGCTGCGCCTGTGCGCGGCGGCCGGCGCGACACCGGAGGTGCACCACTCGGTGCCCGCGACGCCCGCGGCGTCCACGGGCACCACGGGCACGTTGGGGACTTCGGGGCCTGCCGGGGCCCGGTGGCCGGGCGGCTGGGAGGCCGCGCCACTCGTCCTCGTCGGCGACGACGCCGCGCGGCGCGTGCGCGGGGCCGTGAGGAGACGGGGTGTGGTCCTGGTGAGCCGGGATCAGGACGATCCCGGAGTGTGGCAGCGGGCCGTCGAGATCGGCGCCGACCACGTCCTGGTGCTCCCCGACGGCGAACAGTGGCTCGTCGACCGCATCGCCGACGTCGCCGAGGGCGTCGGCCGGCCCGCCCTCACCGTGGGCGTCATCGGCGGCCGGGGAGGGGCCGGGGCGTCCACCCTGGCCTGCGCGCTCGCCGTCACCTCCGCGCGAGAGGGGCTGCGCAGCCTCCTGGTGGACGCGGATCCGCTGGGCGGCGGCCTCGACGTCCTCCTCGGCGGCGAGACGGCCGAGGGTCTGAGGTGGCCCGCGTTCGCGGCCTCGCGCGGCCGGGTCGGCGGCGGCGCCCTGGAGGAGTCGCTGCCCGAGCTGCATTCACTTCGGGTGCTCAGCTGGGACCGCGGCGACTGCGTCACGGTGCCGTCCCAGGCCGTACGCGCCGTGCTCGCCGCGGCCCGGCGCAGGGGCGGCACGGTCGTCGTGGACCTGCCGCGCCGGATCGACGACGGCGTCGCCGAGGTCCTCGCCCAGCTCGACGTCGGGCTTCTCGTCGTCCCGGCCGAGCTGCGGGCCGTCGCGGCGGCCGGCCGGGTGGCGGCCGCGGTCGGCATGGTGCTGCGCGATCTGCGCGTCGTGACACGGGGACCGTACGACTCGGGCCTCGACGACCGCGAGGTGGCCCGGCTGCTCGGACTGCCGCTGGCCGGCGAGGTGCCCGTCGAGTCCGGCCTCCTGCGCGCCACCGACGGCAAGCGTCCTCCCGGCTCGTCCGCCCGCGGACCGCTGGCGCGCTTCTGCCGGGCGTTCTGGGAGCGGGCGTTGGTGGAGACGGGGGGTGGGGCGGCGTGAAGGCGTCAGCGGGGCGTGAGAGGGCGGTGCGGCGGCCGAACGGGCGGGGCGGTGTGCCGGGCTGGGCCGTCCGGGCGGCCCCTGGGGTCGTGCCGGTCTCGCGGGCGGCTGTGGGGACGACGGTCGGAGTACGGGCTGGGCGGGAGGCGGCCGAGGGCCGGACCGCCGGGCTCGGCTCGGGGTGGCCCCAGGGGGTGACTCCGGGGGTTGCTGGGCGGCGGTCTCAGGCGGCGGTCCCGGGAGCCGTCGGGGGGCGGTCTCCAGGGGTGACTCCCGGGGTCGCTGGGGTGCGGTTTCGGGGGACGGTCTCAGGACTTGCTCCAGGAGGGGAAGCGGGAGCGGAAGTGGTGCCGGGGCCGGCTTCGGGGCTTGCCTTCGGCCTGCGTGCAGGGCGGGCCCCGGGGACGGCCGCCGAAGGGGTGCCGGCAGTCGTCGCCCCCGTGGGCTCCGTTCCCGGCCCGGCTCCCGGGATGCTCGACGGAGTGCGGCGGTGGCTCGCCGAGAGCGGGGCGGAGCCGACGCCCGCGCGTGTGGCGCAGGCCCTGCGGCAGCAGGGGCGGGTGCTCGGCGACGCCGAGATCCTCGCGGCCGCCGGACAGCTGCGTTCGGAGCTCGTCGGCAGTGGGCCACTGGAACCACTGCTCGCCGACCCGTCGGTGACCGACGTACTGGTGTCCGCCCCGGACCGGGTCTGGGTGGACCGGGGCGGCGGCCTGGAGCTGACGTCGGTCTCCTTCCCGGACGCCGGTGCGGTGCGGCGGCTCGCGCAGCGCCTCGCCACGGTCGCCGGGCGCAGGCTGGACGACGCCCGGCCCTGGGTGGACGCACGGCTGCCCGACGGCACCCGGCTGCACGCGGTGCTGCCCCCGGTCGCCGTCGGCTGCACCTGCCTGTCGCTCCGGGTGGTACGGCCGCGTGCGTTCACGCTCGACGAACTCGCGGCCGCCGGCACCGTGCCGCCCGGCGGTGACCGCGTGCTGCGCGCGCTGCTGCGGGCACGGCTGTCCTTCCTCGTCAGCGGCGGCACCGGCAGCGGCAAGACGACGCTGCTGAGCGCGCTGCTTGGCCTGGTCCGGCCGGACGAGCGCATCGTGCTGGCCGAGGACTCGGCGGAGCTGCGGCCCGACCATCCGCACGTCGTCCACCTGGAGACCAGACCCGCCAACCAGGAGGCCGCGGGCCTGGTCACCTTGGAAGACCTGGTGCGGCAGGCGCTGCGCATGCGACCGGACCGGCTGGTCGTCGGCGAGGTGCGCGGCCCCGAGGTGGCCCATCTCCTGGCGGCGCTGAACACCGGCCACAGCGGCTGCGGGACGGTGCACGCCAACGCCGCCGCCGACGTACCGGCCCGGCTCGAAGCCCTGGGTACGGCCGCAGGGCTGGACCGCGCGGCCCTGCACAGCCAGTTGGCGGCGGCTCTCTCGGTGGTTCTGCACCTGGTCCGGGACCGGGCGGGACGGCGCCGGATCGCCGAGGTGCACGTACTGGAGCGCGACCCGTCCGGGCTGGTGCGGACGGTGCCGGCGTTGCGGTGGGAGCCGGAGGCCTTCGCGGCCGAGCGCGGGTGGGAGCGGTTGCGGGAGTTGCTGCGCGGAGACGGGCTCGGGCGCGAGTACCTGGATCGGAGGAGTACCGGTGACGGTGACGGGTGAGCTGTCGACGGGCGTCGCCCTGGGATGCCTCGGGGCGGCGGCCTGGCTGACGGGGAGCGGATGGCACGCCGGAGTGCGGCGCGCGCGGCTGGTGTGTGCCGGCGGCGTGACGGCCGGCACCGGGCCGCCGCCACCGGGGCGTCGGCCGGCGGACGTGGTACTGCGTGTCCGTGGCCGGCTGAGGCCCGAGTGGTGGGCGCCGGTGGCCGGGCTGGTGCTGGCCGTGCTGGGCGACTCGGTGCTGCCGGCCGTCGCGGGGGCGGCCGGGGTGCCGTTGCTGCGGCGCACACGCCTCGCCGGCCGGGAGAGCCGGGCCCGGGAGGGCCGGCGGGACGCGGTGATCGCCCTGTGCGGGTCGCTCGCCGGGGAGGTGCGGGCGGGACGGCAGCCGGGCGAGGCGCTGCTGTGCGCCGCGCACGACTCCGGAGGGCTCGGCGACGGGCAGGCCGCCGTGCTGGCGGCGGCACGCTTCGGCGGGGATGTGCCGGGGGCCCTCACGGCGGCGGCGCGGCAACCGGGGGCGGAGGGGTTGCGGGGCCTCGCGGCGTGCTGGCGGGTCGCCGCCGACCAGGGCGCCGGACTGGCGGCCGGTCTCGACCGGCTCGAGGGCGCCCTGCGTGCCGAACGGGACCAGCGCGCCGACCTGCGGGCCCAGTTGGCGGGCGCGCGGGCCACGGCCGTGATGCTCGCCGGTCTGCCGGTCTTCGGCCTCCTGCTCGGCGCCGCCCTCGGGTCCGACCCGCTGCACGTGCTGCTGCACACCGGAGCCGGGCTGGGCTGTCTGCTGGCCGGCGGGGCCCTGGAGGGCCTGGGCGTGTGGTGGGTGGCGCGGATCGTGCGCAAGGCGGAGGCGGCGTCGTGACCGGGGACGTTGTCCACAGGCTGGGGGCGGTGATGGGGGCGGTGCTGATCGCCGGCTGGCTGGCCCACGGATGCGCGGCCTCGCGGAGGGCGCGGACCGCGCGCAGACGGCTCGCCGTGCTCCTGGCCCCGCCGGCGGTGCGCCCGGGCCCAGGACGCGCCGAGCTGCTGGGCGCGGTGCGTGACCGGCTGCCGTTGGTGGCCGCGGTAGGGGCCGGCTGGGCCCTGGTCGGGGGCGTCACCGGTCTGGTGGCGGGTTTGGTGGGCGCGGTGGTGCTGTGGCGCCTGCGCGCCCGGCGGGCGGCCGACGGCACGGCCGAGGAACAGAGCCGCGCCGCCGAGGCCGCTCGCCAACTGCCGCTGGCGGCCGACCTGCTGGCGGCGTGCGTCGCGGCCGGTGCCGGACCGGTGACCGCGGCCCACGCGGTGGGCGAGGCCCTCGGCGGGCCCGTGGGGGACGCGCTGGGCCGTGGTGCGGCGGAGGTGCGGCTCGGCGGTGAGCCGGGCGGTGCCTGGCGGGCACTCGCCGCGCTTCCGGGCGCCGCTCCCCTGGCGCGGCTGCTGGAACGGGCCGACGTGGCCGGGCTTCCCGCGGCCGGCCCCGTCGCCCGGCTGGCCGTCCAGGCCCGTACCGACTGGGCCCGCACCTCGACGGCACGGGCCCGCCGGGCGGCCGTCATGGTCACCGCGCCGGTGGGGCTGTGCTTTCTGCCCGCGTTCATCGCCGTGGGCGTACTGCCGGTGGTGATCGGGCTCGCGGGCGGGGTGCTGGGAGACGGGGGAGGTGGTGGCTGACGGGAGGGGCGGGCCGGCGCGGGCCGGCGCATGACGGACCGATGGACCAGTGAGCGAACAAGCAGCAAGCGAACAAGCAGCAAGCGAACAACGGGAAAGAACCTCACGGGGGTTGTGATGTATCAGGTGGTACGGGCGCGGCTGAGTGCCCTGATGTGTGCGATGTGGCCGGCGCGGCGCAGGCGGGCCGCTGCGCCGCGGGACGCGGGAATGGTCACGTCCGAGTATCCGAAGGGTGCCAACTCACCCACCTTCGGGAGTGGCCCCAGTGGCACCAAACTTGCAGGTCAGCGCCGTCGCGTCGCCGACGACCTTCAGCGCAGGCATGAACGACCACACCCCCCTGCGTGGCCTCAGCGTCCTACGCCTCAGCGTCCTCACGGACGAGACGACAAGCCCGGAACGGCAGCGCGCAGCGAACGAAGAAGCCGCCCGTGCCCTGGGCATCGAGCTTTCGCCCGAACGGGAAGCCGTCGACCTGGGCGTGTCCGCATCCAAGACAACTCCCTTCGAGCGTCCGGAACTTGGCGCATGGCTTG
Source organism: Streptomyces sp. CB02414 (assembly GCF_001905385.1). Taxonomy (GTDB): domain Bacteria; phylum Actinomycetota; class Actinomycetes; order Streptomycetales; family Streptomycetaceae; genus Streptomyces. The sequence goes on from NZ_LIPF01000003.1 coordinate 551,635, forward strand.
AACGCCCCGCTGACTGGGACGCGCTTGTCTGCTGGCGATTTGACCGGCTCGTGCGCAGCATGGCCGACGTATTCGCACTGGCCGAATGGGCGAAGGCGCACCGCAAAATGATCGTGTTTGCGGAAGGTCCGGGCGGACGGCTCGTGCTCGACTTCCGTAATCCGCTGGACCCGATCACCCACCTTTTGGTGATGGTCTTTGCCTTCGCCGCAGAGATGGAAGCTCAGGCAATCCGCGAACGAGTCAACGGCGCTCAGGCAGCAATGCGCACGATGGAGCTTCGTTGGCGGGGCGCCCGTCCGCCGTACGGGTACATGCCGCAGGAACTCGAAACGGGCGGATGGACCCTTGTCCAAGACCCGAAAGCCGTGAAGGTCATTGAGCGCATCATGCGCGACCTATTCGCCGGAAAGACCGCTAGCACCGTATCGACGGAGCTGAACGCGGAAGGCGTGCCCAGTCCGCGTGACCACTGGAGTCTTCGCCAGGGGCGGAAGACCGGCGGGAAGACCGGCGCCACAAAGGGCAAGAACGTGAGCCGCGAAAAGTTCTCATGGCGCCCCGCCATGCTTTCCCGACTCATGCGCAGCTATGCGCTACTGGGCTGGAAGACGCACGACGGAAACCCGGTGCGTGACAGCAACGGCGCGCCGGTCATGTCGACCACTGAGCCGATTCTGACTCGCGAGGAATTCGACGCAATCGGCTCCCTGTTGGACTCGCGCAAGACGAAGCAAACGCCCCGGAAGGACAGTAAGGCGCTCTTGCTGGGCGTGATCTTCTGCGCTTCGTGTGGGGGACGCGTATACGCCGACCTTCAAAAGGGAACCTACAAGTGCGGCTACTCGTCACGCGGGCAGCAATGCGAGCGCCCCGTAAACGTCCGCATGGATTGGGCAGAATCCCGGGTCGAGGAAAAGTTCCTTGCCGCTGTGGGCGGACTGCGCGTAACGGAAATCAAGGTGACCGCCGGATACGACCCGGCTCCGGAGATTGCCGCCACGCTGGCGGAGTACGAAGAGCACCAAAAGCAGGAAGGCAGGCAGCGGAGTCAGGCAGCGCGCGACGCATGGCAGCGACGGGCAGACGCTCTTGACTCGCGATTGGCTGAACTGGAGTCACGAGAAAAGGTCGAGCCGAAGCGCGAAGTCGTCGCGACGGATCGCACCTACGCCGACGAATGGGCAAGCGCTGGCGTAACGGCACGGCGGGACATGCTCACTGATGCTGGGGCACGATTCGTAGTCAACCGGCTTGAGCCGAAGAAGCCTGCTCACCGTTCTCGCTTCACAATCAACGCCGACTTCTACTCGGACGCTGCGGCGGAGCTTGCCGCTATCGCTGAAGTGGAGCTTTCCGCATGAGCGACGAAGAGCGCCGGTTCCTGGCAGCGGAGATCCGTTACACGACGGTCCGGCTTGACGTCCTTTACCGGCGTCAGCACAAGGGCGACCGCACCGTGTTGACCCGGCAGAAAGTAGAGCGGCTGGAGTCGCTTCTGAGCGCCCTTCAGGGACACCCCGAAGCCCTGGGCGCCTAGCGACCCGTACGCCCCTGAGAACGGCACACAGCGCCCCGGTTCCCCACAGTGGAGCCGGGGCGCTTCTCTGTGCTCACGTACGGCGCTGTGAGGGGCGCGGAGCTATCGGCGGACGGCGGAGCGCTCAGCGGGGCGGAGACGGGCGCTCAGTGCGTTTCGCGGGGTGCGCTTCGGCAGCGTGGTCGAGCCGGATTCCGGCGTGACGGAACAGCGGGCACGGGGCGCCGCCAATACCGAGTGATGTGATGCCGGTCACGAGAACCTGTGACGGAATCATGTTGTCATGTACGCGACTGTTTCTAAATGACGTTTCGAACGGCACACAGCATCACAGCGCCACAAGGCCGTAACGGCTTCTGACCTGGGATGTTCCTTATCTCAGTGACCCAAACTCTTTATCAATATCCCAATGAGTTTTCCAAAGGACTAGGGGCGAGAGTTCGGAAGGGGACGTTTAGGAACACCCCAGCGACGACGGCACCCCTTCGCTGTAGGCGCTGCCGGACCAGGTTGCCGACTCCCTTCATATAGATAGAGGCGCTTTACGGCGCCCTACTGCGGGACTGCGACAGTGCTTAGCCACTTCCCGCCCTCATGACTCCCCCGCACGCTGGGACTGGCCACACTCCGGGCCAATGCGTGCACGACTAAAGCCCCTGGGCGTGGTCGAGAATCCTTCAGCGTGTCGCAGCGCTGCGGGTGACTCCCACGCCTGGGGGCTTTCTTCGTATCTGCGACTACGAAAAGAGCCTGGCCGTGCCTCACCTCCCTTACGACCTTCACACGACCCAATGTGCCCGTTGCGGCGGCCGGTTGGGCGATAACCAAGAGCGCTACTGCTCCGCTGCCTGCCGTTCCTCAGCGTGGCGCATTGCCCGCTGGGAGACGGAGCGTCAGAAGCTCGGCCTTCCCGCGTTCGGCACCTGCAATCTTTGCGGCGAACGAATCGTCATGACGTCGAAGACGAAGAGCACGTGCGACGAAAACGACCGCAACGACGATTGCGTTGATTCGCAAGCGGGCGCCCGGCTCGACGCCATGAACGCGCGGGACGAAGCCGAAGAGATGCGCGAGTGTGCCGAGTGTGAGCTGTGCGGCAAGGACGTCGCCTACAGCGGTAAGGGTCGACCGCGCCGCTTCTGTGCTCCGCGCTGCAAGACGGCTTTCTATCGCGCACAGCGCGCGCTGAAGGCGGGTGCCTGATGATTACGCACACGGGTTACGCGGACGCGCTGAAGGCCGTTGAAGCTCATTACGGGCCAGTGACCGACTTCCGTTGCGTCCATTGCTCCGACAAGGCTTCCCGCTGGGTGGTCGACAACACGGCTACTGCCATCGTTGATCCGCAGTTCCGCCGTTACAGCGACAAGCCGACCGACTATTGGCCGTTCTGCGCCCGCCATGCACACGATTACGAAACGTACGCGGGTGAATGGCCTCCGGTTGTCGTCCGGTACGTCAACACGTTCACGGAACGGCATTGGTTCGCGGATTGCTTCGCTGTAGACCCGGACGGCTCAGTATTGCTCCGCGACGCGTACGCAACGTATCTCGACTTCTGCCGCGAAGAACAAATTTCGTCACGGGAAGTGATGACGCGAAACACGTTCAAGGCGGCTTTGGTACGCCATGGCGCGACTCAGAAACGTACGTCGGCGGGCGTTTCGTTGAGCGGTGTAAAGCTCCGCTCGAATTAGTGGCTTAGGTCACAGGCCGGCTTCGACCCCCCAATTTTCCTTTGAAGGCGCACGGCAATTCACGCTGTGCGCCTTCGCTATTCCTGCACTCGAAGGGCAACATCATGATCCCTACCATTCACGAATTCCTCGACCGCCGCACCGTTCCCGGTAAGAGCGTGCCCCTGTACGTGCTGCGGGGCGTGTGTTTCCGCTGGGCGCGTGAGCATGGCGGGCCATTCATTGAGGCCGGAGCGCTTGAAGACGTTGTGCGGCAGCGTGGTTCGCGTATCGGACTCCGGGCCGACGGTAAGCCCCAGGTTCTCGGAATCACCCTTCTGCCCGCTGAGGCGCCGGACAACGTCATTCCGGACGCTGCGGGTGCCGCTGCCGCTATGCGCGATATTGCGGGTGCTCGATGACCGCCGCTGAAGACTTCATTGCCGCGAAGCTCACTCCGTCGCGCACAAGACGCACCCCCTACGAACTGACGCTTCGTGTCTTTCACGGGTGGTGCCGTGCCAACGGATACGACTTTCCGGATGACGACGAATTCATGGACGCCCTAGAAGCTGCCGGAGTTTCCTTCGTGGTTGGCGACCGTGGTGATTGGCTCATATCCGGGGCAACTCTTCTGCCGATCGGGCGGGAAAACCCATGAGTGAACTCCGCGATCAGGTGTGGGACTTCCTACGCAGCGAAACGGCAGACGACGCCGAACAGTGCCTTTGGTTTGACATGTTTATGCGCTGCCTGGGCGGATGGTCGGCCAGGCACGGAATGCCGCACCCGCAAGGAAACGACGTCATTCCGTTGGTTCGGGCCGCCGGATATCACCTTGCCGTTTCGCACAACGGCTCAGTCGTAATCCTGGGGCTGACCATGCGCGGCACAAGGCGACCGCTTTTCACAAACAGTCTCGTCCCGCCGAGCGCAATTCCCGTCGGCGCAATGGACTGAGCGCCACAAGGGCGCACTCAACCTACTCACGTGAGTAGGTAACCCGCTGTGGATTGTGGGTTAGGCACGGGGTTTCGTCGCTCCGCGCCCTTCCCAGGATTCACAGCGCCCACTTCTACTAAGGGAGTTTGGCCATATGGTCGACATTCAAACGCGGAGCGCGCCACACGGCGTGAATTACCGCAGTGCCGGGGGGACCCGCACACTCAGCGGATACGCAATCCGCTTCAACGAACTGAGTCACGACCTGGGCGGCTTCCGGGAACGGATTCTTCCGGATGCGTGGGACCCGGCGGACGGCGGGGCCGACGTGATTGCCACGTTCGGGCACAACACGGATCAGCTTCTAGGGCGGGTTTCCTCCGGCACGCTGAAGCTGAGCCGAGACACCTACGGAATTCGCTACAGCGTCGCCCTGCCGGACACGACGACCGGCAATGACGTTGCTGAGCTTGCCGCGCGGGGCGACCTTGCCGGTAGCTCCTTCACATTCCGTGTGAACGCGGGCGGTCAGCGTGTGGCCGACGAGAAAGCGCCGGATGGATTGCCTATCCGGGAAATCACGTCGATGACCGTTTTCGAGCTGGGTCCGGTTGTGAATCCGGCCTACCCCACCACTGGCACGCCGTCTGCCCGCGCGATTGCCGCTTACGAGAAAGAGATACGCTCCATGTCCGCTACTGCCCCCATCAACACTGGCGCCGGTTTCCTGCCCGTGAATCGCCGCAGCATTGACGACGTGTCCACCTGGACGGCGACCAACGTTGATGCGCTGTGGCGCGAACTGATTGGGCCGCGTAGTACGTTCCTGAGCGCGCTGCCGGATGACAACAAACTCCCCTTCGACGGGTACAAGTTCCTTATGCCCGCTGTGGATTCCGGCGAAGGCGCCTTCGTCGTTCCCGGCATGGCACTTCCCCAGCCTGAGACGTCCATTACCGGCCGTACTCAGCTTGCGGGCAAGTTCGGCGCGCTCCGGTATGCGTCGCTCGAATTCATTCAGGACGTCCGCCCGGACCTTGCCGCCGGTATCAACAAGTCGTTGGGCACGTCCATTGCCCGCGCTATCGACCGGACCATGTTGAACGGGGCGAGCAACCCAAACAACGTCAGCGATCCGCGAAAGATTACCGGAGTGCTCGAACAGTCGGTCGTTACCGCGCTTGCTGGGGCTTCCGTTGCCGTCGCCGATATCAGCGCTGCGATTGGGCGGATTGAGGACGAAGGCGGGCAAGCGAACGTTCTGTGGGTCGACCCGCTTGCAGCGAAGAGCCTTCGTGACGAGATTGGAGCCGCTGACTGGCCGAACGGCGTTTACAAGCTTCAGCCGATTGTCAGCAACTACCTTCCTGCCAATACGGCAATCGCGGCGGACGCTTCGCACATCTTCGTTGCGCTGAACCGTAAGGTGAACGTCTCTGTTTCTGAGACCCTGCCCCAGGGCTTCAAGACGGCTCAGGCAGCGTTCCGCGCGACGGCTTACGCTGTGGGCGCCTTCGTTCAGTCTGTGGGTGCTGTGCAGACCGTTTCCGGCACGCTGACGCCGGGCACTCCGAACCTTCTCGCCTACGGCGACACTGAGACGCCGGACGTGCAGGTTATGAACGCCATTGCCGACGAAGAGAAGCTTTCCGCCTACCGGGCCGCGCGGACTTCGGGTGTTTCGGCTACCGAATTCGCATTCTCCGCCCCGAAGCTGAGCGACGCTGAGGCTCAGGCGCAGGCGTTCAATACGGGTCCGCTGAGCCGTTCGGCGGGTGCGTAGTGCCGAAGTGCGCAACGGCGATCGTGTGCAACGGTGGTGAGATTGGTGAAGGGTTCGTTCGCACCTTCAACGTCTCCCACCTACGCCGCTGGTTTCCGAAAGCGCCGGTCACCGTTGACGGTTACTGGTGTGCATGGTGCAAGAGTTGGGCGAATACCCGGGTGGAAGGATTGGCGACAGATGCGCAACCCCCTTCGGACAGTTGGCGGGCAGCTTACGAGTTTCCGCGAAAGAGTGGCTGACGCTCGAATGCGCAGCGACACGGAACTAATCGATTTCGGCGCACGGCTCGCCGTACAGAATCCAATTCGCTGTGCGCTGTGCGATACCTGGGGTAATCCGAAGGGTGCGGGTGTCGCGCGTATGCCCGGCGGAATGACGGTTTCGTGTGACGACTGCGCCGACCTACATAGCGTGCGCGTTCTCTCTTTCGCTGCATGCGTGGCATTGGCGCGTGCAGCGGAGCCGAAGGAACGCAGCGCGGTAATGGTGCTCGACGTGCACGAACGGCGCGGGTAACCAACCTACTCACGTGAGTAGATTGATTGGGGCCTGACCACATGTCAGGCCCCTTTCTCATTTGCGAATTTGGCCGCTCGCCGGCTGGGCCATAAACCCAGGTCAGCACCCATAGGGGGGTGTTCCTGGCGATTAGGTCCCGCAAACGGGGTAGGGGGGGCCTTCCTCTACCTGACTACCAATCAGGAAGGGGGTGTCCCTCGTATGCGCACCCGTTGCCTTGACTGCCGGGACTGGGCAGTAACCGCCGGTCGTTGCCGACTGCACCACTCTGCGAAGGAAGCCCAGCGGAATGCGAAGAGCACCGCGAGACGGCGAGAGCGAATGGCTTCCGGCGATGGCGCACAGTCACGTTGGCGCAAGCGACTGAATAAGGCTGGGGCTGGGCGCTGCAATGGATGTGGCCGTGATTTCCTGGCCGCTGAACTTGCAGTCGACCACATCACGCCGCTATTCAAGGGCGGACGCGACCTTGACGCCAATGTGCAATTGCTTTGTCACGACGTCTGCCACAAGGCGAAGACTCGAAGGCAGCGACGGGAGGGGTAAGCGGCTCCGAAGTTGAGCTGAAGGCCCTTTTCCGACCCCGGTCCCAGCACGGAAAACGCACGCTAGGTGTGACGCCGGACCCCGGCCCCCCAAAGCTGTAGAGGCCAGTAACCCCAACGGTTATCGTCATTCTGACGCGAAAGAATGCGTGAGTTAGTGGGGCGCTAAGGGGTCTCTAATGGACGCTAGCCGTTCCCCATGTTCTTCTAACCGCCCTGCACCGCTACGAAGCCCCGTACGCGCCTGGGATCAATCCTGGGTCGCCTACGGGGCTTCTGTGCGTTCACGCGGCGTGGTCTGCAAGTAGGGACGCGACTTCGGGAACGTCGGCAAAGTCCTTCAGTCGGGCGAGCACGACGCGCACCCGTTCCGCTGTGCGTTCCGAAGCGACGTCGGCGGAAATGCTGATCACCCGTTCTGCCACTGCCGCCGCTTCTTCCGGCTCATTGGCGTCAGCAAGGGCGACGGCGAGCCATGACAGGTACAGCGCCATTTCGCGTGTGTGCGTGGCGTCGTATTCGCTGAGCACTTCCCGGAGCAACGGCACAGCGCGCAACGGGCGGTGAAGCTCCGTGTAGACGCGCGATTCCATGACACGAAGTTCGCCAGCGTCCACCCAATACAGGTAGTCGGGTGATTCTGTGCCTTCGCTGTCTTCGCTGAGTGCCTGCCCAGCTTCCCCCAGTGCGCGCATTGCCCCCTGCCCGTGCTCGACGCCCCCGGCTTTCGTGTGCGCCCAGGCGACACGGTCCAGGTACAGCGCGCGGGCTTTCGGGGGCGCTTCGGCCCGCGCGTCGTTGAATGCCGCCTGGGCGAGCGTGAGCCCTTCGGCTTCGCGTCCTGTGTTGCTGAATTGGTAGGCGAGTGACCCGGCAATGTTCCCGGCAAGGGTGTGGTCTTCCGCCTGCCGTGCGGCGCTTATGCCCAGCCGGTAAATACGCTCCGCTTCGTCGTGCTGCCCGGCGTCGCTTGCAATCCATCCGGCGATCTGCGCCAACTCCCCGATTTGGAGCAAGAGTTGACGCCCGACGTCGGCAGTGTGCACGCCTTCCCGATACAGCTTCACGGCGGAGCGAAGTTCCCGGAGTGCCGGGCGGATCAGGTCGCCACCCGCTAACACGTCGTCGGCGAGTCTGAGCCCGTGTACGCGCTGTCGAAGGTCGCCCACTTGCCCAATGCCGATACGTCGCCCCGTGCGGGCGCTGAGGGGCGCTAGCGGGTCGTCGTCGGGCAGGAAGTCGCCCAGTGTCGGCAACGGGGGCTCAGCGGGCTTCTGTGGCGTTTTCAGCGCGTCTACGGGAACGCCGAAAGCGGCAGCGATGAACGGCAGCCATTCTCGGGGCGTGCGCTTGCCGGTTTCCCAGCGGCTCACCTCCTGCCGCCCGACCGGTTCACCCTGCACCCGCGCTGCCCCACACACTTCGCGCGCTAGGCGTGCCTGACTCCACCCGCGCTCTTCGCGAAGGCGTCGGATGTTGGCCCCGATTGCGCTGCTCATAAGTCCAGTCTGGCCGACAGTTGGCCTACAAGGGGCCGCTAGTCCTAGATCCACTTCGGGCGGACGCTGGGGCGCATGACGGAACCGAGGAGATACCCGAGCGCGCCGGTACAACTCCCGCTCCGGCAAGTGGAGTTAGAGCCGACGCCGGTTGAAGGGTGCGCCGGTTGCGCCGAGCTTGCCGACGTTCGGGACCGTGCGCGCGCTGGCCACGACTGGACGACGGTTGCCGACTGCAACGTCCTCTTGAGACGGCACCCGAAGGGACACGGGATCGATGGGCACGGATAGGGACTCCGAACGGCCGAACGGCGCGGAGACGGACGCTGACGGCCCGTGGTGGCTGGCGTACGGCGGAAAGCTCGATGACCGGTCCGGCGTGATCGCGTTCGCGGCTGGCTCGCTGCCTCCGTGTCCGCTCTATCCGGACTGCACGGCGTGTGTTCGCCGACGGCGGGAGACGGCGAATGCGGGACGTTGATAGGTGGCTACGTGAACCCCGGCGGGGGCCGGTTGATCCGTCGTCCTGCGTGGTGTGTGCGGCGCTGCGCGGGAACATCGTTGCGGCCAATCGCACGGACGATTTGGCGCTCGGGTTGGCCACGCTTTCCGCCATGCGCGTTCACAAGCAATTCGGGCATCAGGATTGGGTGAGAGAACCGGCACCCGCCGACCGGCCCGCGTGAATCTCCGCCCCTCCCGTGTTCCGTGTCGGTGCGGCGCGGTAGGGGCGGCCCCGGCCCCGTTCGTGACGCTCCCCCGTGGCGCGCGAACGGGGCTTCGTCTGTGCGTAGTTGCTGGTCAGCGGTACTGTGGGGGAGTCATCACCCTTTGGATACGCGATGGGGATCGTCGCGGCGGTGGCCTTCGCCGTGGTCCTCTACAAGGTGGTGACGAGCGGGGCGGTCAGCGCGGAGCTGCAGGGCATCGTGAAGCAGGCACTCGATGCGCGGATGTGAGCGGCGTGCGAGGGCACGGCCCCGCGACTCGGACCGGGGCTTTGTGACGGCGGAGACCGCCGTGGTGCTGCCCGTGCTGGTCGTGTTCGCGATGGCGCTGGTGTGGGGGCTGCTCGTGGTGGCAGCGCAGATCCAGTGTGTGGACGCGGCCCGGACGGGCGCCCGCGCGGCGGCCCGCCAGGACCCAGCCGACGCGGTCGCCGAAGTCACCCGGGAGGCGGCGCCTCGCGGGGCGCGGGTCACGGTCAGCCGGGAGGGGGACCGGGTCCGTGTGGTCGTGGTGGCCGAGCCACCGGCGCTGCGCGGGCTGCCCTTCGAGGTACGGGAGGAGGCCGTGGCGTCGGTGGAGCGGACGGCGGGGGGCGAGCCGTGAGGAACCGGGCCGGGGACGCCGATCGGGGCTCCGCCACTGTCTGGAGCGTCGGTGCCGTCGCCGTTCTGTGTCTGGTGTTCGGCGTCGTGCTGGCCCTGGGCCAGGCGGTGGTGGCCCGGCACCGTGCGGCCGGCGGCGCCGATCTGGCGGCGCTCGCGGCGGCGGACCACTGGGACCGGGGCGGTACGGCGGCGTGTGCCCGGGCGGCACGGATCGCGGCGGCCCAAGGGGCGCGGTTGGTGAGCTGCGTGCTCACGGGGCAGGTCTCGGACGTGACGGTGGCATCGGGCCGGGGTCCGTTCACGGCGGAGGTCCGGGCGAGGGCGGGCCCGGCGGCGGAGGTCCGCCCGGCGGGGGGCGCGGTGCCGGAAGCACGCTCGGCGGGGGTTACGGCGATGGAGGTTGCGTCGGAAGAGCCGCCCCCACGGGGGTTGCTCTCATGAGGCTACCGACGGGCATCACGCGCCGGGTTTCCGGCGTCCGCCTCCGCCTGGCCCGCATCGAACGGGCCTGTTTCCCCTCCCGCCGCACGGTCCCCAGCCCCGTCCGCGGCTCCCCGCAACAGCACCGTCAGGAGCCGTACGGCCCCCCGCTTGTGCAGCGGTTCGTTGCCGTTGCCGCACTTGGGGGACTGGATGCAGGACGGGCAGCCGGCGTCGCACTCGCAGGAGGCGATGGCCTCCCGGGTGGCGGCGAGCCAGTCGCGGGCCGTGTGGAAGGCCCGCTCGGCGAAGCCCGCCCCGCCCGGGTGGCCGTCATACACGAAGACCGTCGGCAGCAGCGTGTCCGGGTGCAGGGGGACGGACACGCCGCCGATGTCCCAGCGGTCGCAGGTCGCGAAGAGGGGCAGCATGCCGATCGAGGCGTGCTCGGCGGCGTGCAGGGCCCCGCCGAGGATCTCCGGGTTGATCCGGGCGGCGTCCAGCTGGTCATCGGTGACCGTCCACCACACCGCCCGCGTACGCAGCGTCCGGGGAGGCAGGTCGAGCTTCGTCTCGCCCAGGACCTCGCCGGTGATGAGGCGGCGGCGCAGGAAGGAGACCACCTGGTTGGTGACCTCGACGGAGCCGTAGCACAGGCGCCCGTCGCCCCAGGGGACCTCGGTGTCGGTCTCCAGGACCGAGATCGCCGTCGTGTCACGGGCGACCGTCGAGTACGCGGGCGTGGCCTGCTCGACCAGCGCGACGGAGTCCTCCAGGTCCAGGGACCGGACGAGATAGGTGCGCCCCTGGTGGAGGTGGACGGCGCCTTCGTGGACGGTCGTGTGGGCGGCCCCGGCGTCCACCGTGCCAAGGAGCCGGCCCGTGCCGGCCTCGACGACCTGGACCGGCCGTCCGCCCTCGCCGCGGATGTCGGTGAGGTCGGCGGCCCGTTCCCGGCGCGTCCAGTGCCAGGCCCTGGTCCGGCGGCGCAGCAGCTTCGCCGCCTCCAGCTGGGGAAGCAGCTCCTCGCAGGCGGGACCGAACAGCGGCAGGTCCTCGTCGGTCAGGGGCAGCTCGGCCGCCGCCGCGCACAGGTGCGGGGCGAGGACGTACGGGTTGTCCGGGTCGAGGACCGTGGACTCCACGGGCTGGTCGAACAGGGCCTCGGGATGGTGGACGAGGAAGGTGTCCAGCGGGTCGTCCCGGGCGACCAGCACCGCCAGCGCCCCCTGCCCGGCCCGTCCCGCCCGGCCCGCCTGCTGCCACAGCGACGCGCGGGTCCCCGGATAGCCGGCGATCACCACGGCGTCCAGGCCGGAGATGTCGAGGCCGAGTTCGAGGGCGTTGGTCGCGGCGAGGCCGAGGAGTTCGCCGGAGTGCAGGGCGCGTTCCAGCGCGCGGCGCTCCTCGGGGAGGTAGCCGCCGCGGTAGGCGGCCACCCGCCCGGCCAGCGAGCGGTCGACCTCGGCGAGGCGCTCCTGGGCGATCACCGAGATCAGCTCGGCACCGCGCCGGGAGCGCACGAAGGTGATCGAGCGCATGCCCTGCACGGTGAGGTCGGTGAGCAGGTCGGCGGCCTCGGCCGTGGCGGTGCGGCGGACCGGCGCGCCCTTCTCGCCCTCCAGCTCGGTCAGTGGCGGCTCCCAGAGGGCGAACACCAGTTCACCGCGCGGTGAGGCGTCGTCGGCGACCTCGACGACCGGCAGCCCGGTGAGCCGGCGGGCCGCCACGGAAGGTTCGGCGGCGGTGGCGGAGGCGAGCAGGAAGACCGGCGACGCGCCGTAGCGGGCACACAGCCGGCGCAGTCTTCGCAGCACCTGGGCGACATGGGAGCCGAAGACGCCCCGGTAGGTGTGGCACTCGTCGATGACGACGTACTTCAGCGCCTTCAGGAAGGAGGACCAGCGGGGGTGGGACGGCAGGATGCCGCGGTGCAGCATGTCCGGGTTGGTCAGCACGTAGGTGCCGTACTGGCGGATCCACTCGCGTTCCTCGAACGGCGTGTCGCCGTCATACACCGCGGCTCGAACGGACGTGCCCAGCGGTCGGACGAGTTCCTTCACGGACCGGCACTGGTCGGCGGCCAGCGCCTTCGTCGGCGCCAGGTACAGGGCGGTGGCGCCCCGCCCGTTCGGCGCCTCGGAGCCGTCCAGCAGCGTCGACAGCACCGGCACCAGGTACGCCAGGGACTTGCCGGACGCGGTGCCCGTGGCGACGACCACCGAGTCGCCGTCGAGGGCGTGCTCGGCGGCGCGTGCCTGGTGGGCCCAGGGGTGTTCGATTCCGGCCGCGCGCACGGCCGCGACGACCTCCGGGCGAATCCGGTCCGGCCAGACGGCATGACGGCCCGCACGCGGGGGCAAGTGCTCCGTATGAGTGATGCGCGCAGCCCGGCTCGGTCCCGCGCCGAGCCGGTCCAGGACCATGCCCGGTTCCGGCCGGGAGCCGGGCTCCGCCGGGGGTCGATCGGGTCGGTGATTGTTGGCCATCGGCACCGAGTCTGTCACTGGCGTGACGGACAATGGGACCAAGGCGTCGTGCACGCCTGCCGGTAAGTGATTGAATGCCATCGCGGCTGGCGAACCGTCCTGGGGGCTTCAAGCCGAGGTGTCCCGAGGGACGACCGCTCGATAGCAAGGTGCTGGAGGATCCGTGGACCTGTCCCTGTCGACCCGTACCGTCGGCGATCGTACGGTCGTCGAGGTCGGTGGCGAAATTGACGTATACACCGCGCCCAAGCTGCGTGAGCAGCTGGTCGAGCTCGTGAACGACGGGAGTTTCCACCTCGTCGTCGACATGGAGGGCGTGGACTTCCTCGACTCCACCGGGCTCGGCGTACTGGTCGGCGGACTGAAGCGGGTGCGTGCCCATGAGGGCTCGCTGCGCCTGGTCTGCAACCAGGAGCGTATTCTCAAGATCTTCCGTATCACCGGCCTGACCAAGGTGTTTCCCATTCACACCTCGGTCGAGGAAGCGGTGGCGGCCACCGACTGACGACCGGCCCCGGGCAGCCCTCGGGCCGCCCGGGGCCGCAGTAGAACGACGGAGGTCCGGGCTGTCGGCGGCCCGGGCCCCCGACAGCACGCCCGTAGTTCCGAGGGGGATGCATGGCCACCGTCGAACTCCGCTTCAGCGCGCTGCCCGAGCATGTCCGTACCGCCCGTCTGGTGGCGGCCGCGGTGGCACGCCGGGCCGGAGTGGACGAGGCCGTCCTCGACGAGGTCAGGCTCGCCGTCGGCGAGGCCTGCACCCGGGCTGTGGGCCTGCATCAGCACGTCGGCATCACGGCGCCGGTCAAGGTGTCGCTGATCGAGGAGGAGAAGCAGTTCTCCATCGAGGTCGGTGACGAGGCGCCGCACGCCGTGACCGGGGCGGCGGCCCCGGGTTCCGCCGCCGACGAGGCGGAGGCCGAGGAGGACGAGATGGGCCTCGCGGTCATCAGCGGACTCGTCGACGACGTGGAGGTCACGGCGGGCGAGGACGGCGGACTGATCCGCATGACCTGGCCGACCGCGCCGGCGGTACTGCCGCCGGTCTGACCCACCCCCGCATCACCCGAAGGGCCCCACCTGGTGGGGCCCTTCGCCGTGTGCGCACTTACATTGGGTTCGTGCGGCCGTTAAGTGAATTCATTCACGATCAAGCATGAAAACCGATCACAAAAACCGATCACAAAAAGGATCACTGAATTAATGCCGGAGGGGCATTACTACTTGCCTCGTCCTTCCGGTTGACAGGTCGATTCCATTTGTCGTGCACTGTTTTGATCAGGTTCCGGTACCTACAATCCCGTCCACATCTTGAGCTCAGCCCAAGCGTCAAGGAGGACGAATGGCGGAGCTTTCCACCCCTCATCAGTTGGGCGATCCCTCCACCCTCGCGGCCGCCGTGCTGACCGACGGAAACCGTGTCCTGGTCGCGGTCATCGCCGTCGTCGCACTGGCCGCGCTGGTGCTCGCGGGCGTCCTGGTGCGCCAGGTGCTCGCGGCGGGCGAGGGAACCGACAGCATGAAGAAGATCGCGGCGGCCGTCCAGGAAGGTGCGAACGCCTATCTGGCCAGGCAGCTTCGCACGCTCGGCGTATTCGCCGTCGTCGTGTTCTTCCTGCTCATGCTGCTGCCCGCGGACGACTGGAATCAACGTGCCGGGCGATCGATCTTCTTCCTGATCGGCGCGGCGTTCTCGGCGGCCACCGGATATATCGGCATGTGGCTCGCCGTACGCAGCAATGTGCGCGTCGCCGCGGCCGCGCGGGAAGCGACACCGGCACCCGGAGAGCCGGAAAAGGATCTCACCGTCGTCTCGCACAAAGCGACCAAGATCGCTTTCCGTACGGGCGGCGTCGTCGGCATGTTCACGGTGGGGCTCGGCCTGCTGGGCGCCTGCTGCGTGGTGCTGGTCTACGCGGCCGACGCGCCGAAGGTCCTGGAGGGCTTCGGCCTCGGTGCCGCGCTGATCGCGATGTTCATGCGCGTCGGCGGCGGCATCTTCACCAAGGCCGCCGACGTCGGCGCCGACCTGGTCGGCAAGGTCGAGCAGGGCATTCCGGAGGACGACCCGCGCAACGCCGCGACCATCGCCGACAACGTGGGCGACAACGTCGGCGACTGCGCGGGCATGGCGGCCGACCTCTTCGAGTCGTACGCGGTGACCCTGGTGGCCGCGTTGATTCTCGGCAAGGTGGCCTTCGGCGACTCGGGGCTGGCCTTCCCGCTGCTGGTGCCGGCGATCGGCGTGCTCACCGCCATGATCGGCATCTTCGCCGTGGCGCCGAGGCGGTCCGACCGCAGCGGCATGAGCGCGATCAACCGGGGGTTCTTCGTCTCCGCCGTGATCTCGCTGGTGCTGGTGGCGGTGGCCGTCTTCGTCTACCTGCCCGGGAAGTACTCCGAGCTGGACGGCGTCACCGACGCGGCGATCGCCGCCAAGGACGGCGACCCGCGGATCCTCGCGCTCGTCGCGGTGGCCATCGGCATCGTGCTCGCCGCCCTCATCCAGCAGCTCACCGGTTACTTCACCGAGACCGCCCGACGCCCCGTCAAGGACGTCGGCAAGAGCTCCCTCACGGGGCCCGCCACCGTCGTCCTGGCCGGGATCTCCCTCGGCCTCGAATCCGCCGTCTACACCGCCCTGTTGATCGGCCTCGGCGTCTACGGGGCGTTCCTGCTGGGCGGTACGTCCATCATGCTGGCGTTGTTCGCCGTGGCGCTGGCCGGCACCGGCCTGCTCACCACGGTCGGCGTCATCGTCGCCATGGACACCTTCGGCCCGGTCTCCGACAACGCGCAGGGCATCGCCGAGATGTCCGGCGACGTCGAGGGCGCCGGCGCCCAGGTCCTCACCGACCTGGACGCGGTCGGCAACACCACCAAGGCCATCACCAAGGGCATCGCCATCGCCACCGCCGTCCTCGCGGCGGCGGCCCTCTTCGGGTCGTACCGCGACGCCATCACCACCGGCGCGGCGGACGTCGGCGAGAGACTCAGCGGCGAGGGCGCGCCGATGAGCCTGATGATGGACATCTCACAGCCCAACAACCTCGTCGGCCTCATCGCGGGCGCCGCGGTCGTCTTCCTCTTCTCGGGGCTGGCGATCAACGCGGTGTCGCGGTCGGCGGGCGCGGTGGTCTACGAGGTGCGGCGGCAGTTCCGGGAACGGCCCGGAATCATGGACCACAGCGAGAAACCCGAGTACGGCAAGGTCGTCGACATTTGCACCAGGGACGCCCTGCGGGAGCTCGCCACGCCCGGACTGCTCGCCGTGATGGCACCCATCTTCATCGGCTTCACGCTCGGCGTCGGCGCGCTCGGCGCGTTCCTGGCGGGCGCGATCGGCGCGGGCACCCTGATGGCGGTGTTCCTCGCCAACTCCGGCGGTGCCTGGGACAACGCCAAGAAACTCGTCGAGGACGGCCACCACGGCGGCAAGGGCAGCGAGGCCCACGCCGCCACCGTCATCGGCGACACGGTCGGCGACCCGTTCAAGGACACCGCGGGCCCGGCGATCAATCCGCTGCTGAAGGTCATGAACCTGGTGGCGCTGCTCATCGCGCCGGCGGTCATCAAGTTCTCCTACGGTGCCGACGAGAGCATCGCCGTGCGGGTGCTGATCGCCGTCGTCGCGTTCCTCGTCATCGCCGTGGCGGTTTACGTCTCCAAACGGCGCGGCATCGCGATGGGCGACGAGGACGACGGCGAACGGGATCCCAAGTCGGCCGATCCGGCGGTGGTTTCGTAGACCCCTGCACCGAGCCTCGTCGGAGGCGCTGGTCAAAGGCCGGGCGGACGGCGCGCGTTGACGCGTCGTCCGCCCGGTCCGTGCGTGCGCGCACCGTTCACCGTGAGCCTTCTCTCTCTTGGTGCAAATGGCTTCAATACGGTCTTAACGGATGTTCGTCCTGCGGATGTCCTCCATCCGGCGTGTATGTTCCGGGGCCGAGAGCCATGGAAGGGACCAATCCGGTGAACAAGAAGCTCGCGGCCGCACTGTCCGGCGGTGCGGTACTGGTACTGGCGCTGACGGGATGCGGCAGCAGCGACGACAACGAGAAGCTGGACGCCTGGGCGAAGGAGGTCTGCGACGCGGTGCAGCCGCAGGCCAAGAAGATCGAGGCCGCCAACGCCGCGATCCAGAAGGAGACCTCGGACAACAGCACGCCCGCCGAGGTCCAGAAGACCGACGCGCAGGCGTTCCAGGACATGTCCGACGCCTACAAGGCGATGGGCAGCGCCGTCCAGAAGGCCGGCGCCCCGGACGTCGAGGACGGCGAGAAGAAGCAGAAGGACGCCGTCACCGAGCTCAACAGCCTCTCCTCGTCGTACGCCTCCCTGAAGAAGCAGGTGGAGGAGCTCGACACCAAGGACCAGGCGAAGTTCGCCGACGGCCTCAAGGACATCGCCACCGAGCTCAACAAGCTCAGCAAGAGCGGCAGCGACGCGCTGAAGACCCTGGAGGAGGGCGACGTCGGCCAGGCGATGGCCAAGCAGGCCAGCTGCAAGTCGGCCTCGGTGACGCCGTCGGCCACCAACGGCTGACGTCCGCTCCGGAGGCAGGGGGCGCGAGGCGGGCCACAATGGGGGTGTGAGTAACGCCAGCCTGTCCCCCCTGCCCTCCGCCGACCGGCCCGACGTCTCCGCCCGGCTGCGGGACGCCCTGCTCGGGGCGTCCTTCACCGCCGACGGACTGCTGGAGCTGCTCGGCGCCCCCGCCTACGCGGCGCTGTCCCGCAGCGAGACCGTGCCCGCCCTGCGGGCCACCCGCGGCGACACGCCGCTCGAACGGCTCGTCAGGCTGTTCCTGCTCCAGCAACCCGTGCCCCACGCGCGCGCGGCGGACGTCCTGCCCGTCGACGCCTGCCTGGAGAGCGGCTGGCTCGTCCGCGCGGGCGACGACGAGGTGGCCGCCACCGTGGACGTACGGCCGTACGGCGGACCCGACGGCGAGGACTGGTTCATCGTCTCCGACCTGGGCTGCGCCGTCGGCGGCGCGGGCGGAATCGGCCACCGCGCGGAGGGCGTCGTCCTCGGCGTCGGCGGCGCCTCCATGACGCTGGCCGGCCTCACCGTCCGTACGCCCGTCTCCGCCGCCCTCGACCTCGGCACCGGCTCCGGCATCCAGGCCCTGCACGCCTCCCGCCACGCCACGCGCGTGACCGCGACCGACGTGAACCCGCGCGCGCTGCACATCACCGCGCTCACCCTCGCCCTCTCCGGCGCCCCGGCCGCCGACCTGCGCGAGGGCTCCCTGTACGAGCCCGTCCGCGACGACGAGACGTACGACCTGATCGTCTCCAACCCGCCGTTCGTGATCTCGCCCGGCGCACGCCTCACCTACCGGGACGGCGGGATGGGCGGGGACGATCTGTGCCGGTCGCTCGTTCAGGAGACGGGGGAGAAGCTGAACGAGGGCGGGTTCGCGCACTTCCTCGCCAACTGGCAGCACGTGGAGGGGGAGGACTGGACCGACCGGCTGCGCTCCTGGGTGCCGCGCGGCTGCGACGCCTGGGTCGTGCAGCGCGAGGTGCAGGACATCACGCAGTACGCCGAGCTGTGGCTCAGGGACGCCGGCGACCACCGCGCCGGCCCGGCCGAGTACCAGGCGCGGTACGACGCGTGGCTGGACGAGTTCGAGGCGCGCAAGGTCAAGGCTGTCGGCTTCGGCTGGATCACCCTGCGCCGCACCGGGGCCGCGGAGCCCTCGGTCACCGTCGAGGAGTGGCCGCACCCCGTCGAGCAGCCCCTCGGCGAGACGGTGCGCGAGCACTTCGACCGCGTCGACTACCTGCGCGCCCACGACGACGCGGCACTCCTGGAGGCGCGTTTCACGCTGGCCGGCGAGGTCGTCCAGGAACAGGTCGGCCTGCCCGGCGCCGAGGACCCCGAGCACGTCGTGCTGCGCCAGAACCGCGGCATGCGCCGCGCCACCCGCGTCGACACGGTCGGTGCCGGCTTCGCGGGCGTCTGTGACGGCACCATGAGCGCCGGCCGCATCCTGGACGCCATCGCCCAGCTGGTCGGCGAGGACCCGGTGGCGCTGCGCGACCGCACGCCCGCGCAGATCCGGCTGCTGGTGGAGCAGGGCTTCATCGAACCGGCGTAGCGGGACGCGGACCGGCCCCGGCGGCTCCCGGCTCCGCGAGGGCGGGGCAAACGAGCCACGGGCACCGAGCCGTCGGACCCGGCGGCTCCCCGTTCACCTCGGGTTCGCCTCCCCGCCGCCCGCGCGTGACACCCTCCCCGGGGCTGGACACGCGCGGGCTGGAGAAAAGGGGCACGGGGCCATGGAGAGCGGACCGGCGATCTTCGCGGGATTGGTGTTCGCCCTGTTCGGGGCCGGTCTGCTGGTGTGGACCGCGACACGGCTGCGGCACGGCCGCCCCGTCGCGCTCGGTGTGAGCCCCGTCGCATCGGCGGCCGTCGCGAGCCTCGCCGGAGTCGTCGCGCTGGCCGTCGGGGCCTGGTGCCTGACCCGCGTCTGAGGGGCCGGTTCCGGACCCCGGCCGCCCCCTCGCCCGGGTAACCGGCGGGTCGCGCTCCGGATACGCGCGTCAGGGCCGGTCAGCACTCCGGGCGGCAGGAACAGGGTTCGTCGGGTTACCGTTCGAGTGGCCGTTGCGGGCTTTTCCCGTTTGACACGGGGGCGGGAGGTACCGTCACACTCCGCAGCGTCACGACCGAAACGCAGCATGACCCGACCCCGGGAGCACTGCCTGGGGAGGCCCCAGCGTCGACCGGAGAGAAGAGCGAAGTTGTCCCCGATCAGCGAGACCGCGAACGGCGGCCGCCGACTCGTCATCGTCGAGTCGCCTGCCAAGGCGAAGACGATCAAGGGCTATCTCGGCCCTGGTTACGTCGTCGAGGCGAGCGTCGGGCACATCCGCGACCTTCCCAGCGGCGCGGCGGAGGTGCCGGAGAAGTACACCGGCGAGGTCCGCCGCCTCGGTGTGGACGTCGAACATGACTTCCAGCCCATCTATGTGGTCAACGCCGACAAGAAGGCGCAGGTCAAGAAGCTCAAGGACCTGCTGAAGGAGTCCGACGAGCTCTTCCTCGCCACCGATGAGGACCGCGAGGGCGAGGCCATCGCCTGGCACCTCCAGGAAGTCCTGAAGCCGAAGATCCCGGTCAAGCGCATGGTGTTCCACGAGATCACCAAGGACGCCATCCGGGCCGCCGTCGCCAACCCGCGCGAGCTCAACCAGAAGCTCGTCGACGCCCAGGAGACCCGCCGCATCCTCGACCGCCTCTACGGCTACGAGGTCTCGCCGGTCCTGTGGAAGAAGGTCATGCCGCGCCTGTCGGCCGGCCGCGTCCAGTCCGTCGCCACCCGGCTCGTCGTCGAGCGGGAACGCGAGCGCATGGCGTTCCGCTCCGCCGAGTACTGGGACCTGACCGGCACCTTCGCGACCGGCCGCGCGGGCGACGCCTCGGACCCGTCCTCGCTGGTCGCGCGCCTCCAGACGGTCGACGGCCGGCGTGTCGCGCAGGGCCGCGACTTCGACTCCCTGGGGCAGCTCAAGAGCGCGAACACCCTCCACCTCGACGAGGCGAACGCCCGCGCGCTCGCCGCCGCCCTGGAGAACACGCGCTTCGCGGTCCGCTCGGTCGAGTCCAAGCCGTACCGCCGCTCGCCGTACGCCCCGTTCCGTACGACGACGCTCCAGCAGGAGGCCTCGCGCAAGCTCGGCTTCGGCGCCAAGGCGACGATGCAGATCGCGCAGAAGCTGTACGAGAACGGCTACATCACCTACATGCGTACGGACTCGACGACGCTGAGCGACACGGCGGTCGCCGCCGCCCGCGCCCAGGTCACGCAGCTGTACGGCGCCGACTACCTGCCCGCCCAGCCGCGGACGTACGCCGGCAAGGTCAAGAACGCGCAGGAGGCGCACGAGGCGATCCGCCCCTCCGGGGACCGCTTCCGCACGCCCGCCGAGACCGGGCTGACCGGCGACCAGTTCAAGCTGTACGAACTGATCTGGAAGCGGACCGTCGCCTCCCAGATGAAGGACGCGACCGGCAACAGCGTCACCGTGAAGATCGGCGGCGCCGCCTCCGACGGCCGGGACGTCGAGTTCAGCGCCTCCGGCAAGACCATCACCTTCCACGGCTTCCTCAAGGCCTACGTCGAGGGCGCCGACGACCCGAACGCCGAGCTGGACGACCGCGAGCGCCGCCTGCCGCAGGTCGCCCAGGGCGACGCGCTGACGGCCGAGGAGATCACGGTCGACGGCCACGCCACCAAGCCCCCGGCCCGCTACACCGAGGCGTCGCTGGTCAAGGAGCTGGAGGAGCGCGAGATCGGCCGCCCGTCGACGTACGCGTCGATCATCGGCACCATCCTGGACCGCGGCTACGTCTTCAAGAAGGGCACGGCACTCGTCCCGTCCTTCCTCTCCTTCGCCGTGGTGAACCTCCTGGAGAAGCACTTCGGGCGGCTCGTCGACTACGACTTCACCGCCAAGATGGAGGACGACCTCGACGCCATCGCCCGCGGCGAGGCCCAGGCGGTGCCGTGGCTGCGGCGCTTCTACTTCGGTGAGGGCGACGGCGCGGGCGACGGCGGCGCCGCCGACGCGGGCAACGGCGACGGGGACCACCTCGGCGGCCTCAAGGAGCTGGTGACCGACCTCGGCGCCATCGACGCCCGCGAGGTGTCCTCCTTCCCCGTCGGCAACGACATCAAGCTGCGCGTCGGCCGCTACGGCCCGTACGTCGAGCGCGGCGAGAAGGACGCCGAGAACCACCAGCGCGCCGACGTCCCCGAGGACCTGGCCCCGGACGAGCTGTCCGTGGAGCTGGCGGAGGAGCTGCTCGCCAAGCCGAGCGGCGACTTCGAGCTGGGCACCGACCCGGCCACCGGCCACGCCATCGTCGCCAAGGACGGCCGCTACGGCCCGTACGTCACCGAGGTGCTGCCCGAGGGCACCCCGAAGACCGGCAAGAACGCCGTGAAGCCGCGTACGGCCTCGCTGTTCAAGTCGATGTCCCTGGACACGGTGACCCTCGACGACGCCCTGAAGCTCATGTCGCTGCCGCGCGTCGTCGGCACCGACGCGGAGGGTGTCGAGATCACCGCGCAGAACGGCCGCTACGGCCCGTACCTGAAGAAGGGCACGGACTCGCGGTCCCTCACCTCCGAGGAGCAGCTCTTCACGATCACGCTGGAGGAGGCGCTGGCGATCTACGCCCAGCCCAAGCAGCGTGGCCGGGCCGCGGCCAAGCCGCCGCTGAAGGAGCTGGGCACCGACCCCGTCAGCGAGAAGCCGGTCGTCGTCAAGGACGGCCGCTTCGGCCCGTACGTCACCGACGGCGAGACCAACGCGACCCTGCGCTCCGGCGACAGCGTCGAGGACATCACGCCGGAGCGCGGCTACGAGCTGCTGGCCGAGAAGCGTGCCAAGGGCCCCGCCAAGAAGACGGCGAAGAAGGCCACGAAGAAGACGGCCGCCAAGAAGGCGCCCGCCAAGAAGACCGCCGCCAAGAAGACGGCGGCGGCCAAGACGACGGCCGCGAAGAAGACCACGGCCAAGACGGCGGCGAAGAAGACGGCCACCAAGACGGCCGCCAAGAAGGCGACCGCCGCCAAGGGTTCGGAGGACTGAGCCCGCCTCAGCAGTACGCCTCGGCGGTCTTCGTCGTTCGCTGAGCGAACGCCCCGGCACCATCGCGGTGCCGGGGCGTGCGTGCGTTCGGCCGGGAACGCCGGACTGTCCGCGCCGACCTATAGGCTGAACGCATGACGCGAGCCGAGCAGCCAACGGCCCCTCACCCCGCCCCGGACGACGCCCTCGTCGCGGACTCCCGCGAGCGTGCCGTCCGCGCCCTGCTGCGCCGACCGCAGCTGAGGCGGTTGTGGAGCGCACAGCTGGTGGGGGGTGTCGGCGACATCCTCGCCCTCCTGGTGCTGGTCCTCCTCGCCGTGCAGGCCGCGATCGGCGCGGGCTCCTTCGGCGGTGGGTACCGGGGCGTGGCGTTCGCAGTGGCGACCGTTTTCGGCGTACGCATCCTCGCGACGCTCCTCTTCGGCGCTGTACTGCTCGGCCCGCTCACCTCACTCACCTCTCCCGAGGGTCCGCTCGACCGCCGCTGGACCATGGTCGGCGCCGACGGGCTGCGGGCCGCGCTGCTGATCGTGGCGCCGCTGTGGATCGACTGGACGCCGGACGACGCGCTGGCCTACCTCCTGGTGACCGCCTTCGTCACCGGGGTCGCCGAGCGCTTCTGGACGGTGTGCCGGGAGAGCGCGGCGCCGGCGCTGCTGCCCGCGCCGCCCCCGGAGGGCGCGACGGTACGCCCGCTGCCGGACCACATGGACGCGCTGCGCCGCCTGTCGCTCCGCACGGGCTTCGTCGCGGTCCCGCTCGCCGGTGCCGCCCTGGTCGTCGCGGGCCTGCTGAACAACCTGCTGGGCGCCGGTGTCGACTGGTTCGCCGAGCACCAGGCGGCCCTCGCCTCGTACGTGGCGGCCGGGCTGTTCGCCGCGTCCCTGTCCGTGGTGACCTTCCTGGAGCTGCCCTCGGTGCGCACCCCGCGCGCGCGGTCGCCGCTGGAGGGCGCGCGCCGTCCGAAGAGCGGCACGGGCGTCGACAAGGGCCGCACGGGTGCCCTGCCCCTGCTGGTCTTCGCCTGCGCCGCGGTCGCCGCGGTGGTGGCCGCCGCGGTCGCCGTGGCGGTGCTGCACGCCAAGGACCTCGGTGGCGGCCCGGTGCTGTACGGGCTGATGGTCGGCGCGCTGACCGGCGGCGTCGTCGTCGGCATCCGCACGGCGCCGGCCCTGCTGCCGTCCCTGTCGCGCCGGCGGCTGCTGGCGCTGGCCATCGCCTTCGCCGGCGTCGCCCTGCTGGCCGCCGGGCTGGTCCCGGACGACACCACCGTCCTGCTGCTCCTGGCGCTGACCGGCGTCGCCGCGGGCGTGGCCGCGAACACCGGGCACACCCTGCTCGACCAGGAGACCGAGGACCACCGGCGGGCGCGGACCACCGAGCACCTGCACGCGGTGGTCCGGGTGTACGTGGCGCTCGGTGCGGTCGTCGCCCCCGTGGTGGCCGCGTCGATCGGGCCGCACCGGCTGGAGAACGGCAAGTTCGTCTTCGCGCACGGCGGCGCCGCGTTCGTGCTGATGCTGGCGGGCGCGCTGCTGCTGCCGGTGGCCGCGCTGGTGCTGGCCAAGGTCGACGACCGCTCCGGGGTGCCGCTGCGGCACGACCTGCGCGACGCGCTGCTCGGCGGCGACGACCCGGTGCCCACGCCCGCCGCGAACGGATTCTTCATCGCCCTGGAGGGCGGCGACGGCGCCGGCAAGTCCACCCAGGCCGAGGCCCTCGCCGAGTGGATCAGGGGCAAGGGCCACGAGGTCGTGCTGACGCGCGAGCCCGGGGCGACCCCCGTCGGCAAGCGCCTGCGCTCCATCCTGCTCGACGTGTCGAGCGCCGGTCTGTCGCACCGCGCGGAGGCGCTGCTGTACGCCGCCGACCGCGCGGAGCACGTCGACACCGTGGTCCGCCCCGCCCTGGAGCGCGGCGCCGTGGTCATCTCCGACCGGTACATCGACTCCTCGGTGGCCTACCAGGGCGCCGGGCGCGACCTGTCGCCGACCGAGATCGCCCGCATCAACCGCTGGGCGACCAATGGGCTCGTACCGCACCTGACCGTCCTGCTGGACGTCTCGCCGGAGGCCGCGCGCGAGCGGTTCACCGAGGCGCCGGACCGGCTGGAGTCGGAGCCCGCCGAGTTCCACACGCGTGTGCGCTCCGGCTTCCTCGCCCTGGCCGCCGCCGACCCCGGCCGCTACCTCGTCGTGGACGCCGGCCAGGAGCCCGAGGCCGTCACCACCGTCGTACGCCACCGGCTCGACCAGGTGCTGCCGCTGTCCGAGGCCGAGATCAAGGCCCAGGAGGAGGCACGGCGCAAGGCCGAGGAGGAGGCGCGCCGCAAGGCCGAGGAAGAGGCCGCGCGCAAGGCCGAGGAGGAGCGGCTGGAGCGCGAGCGCCTCGAACAGCTGGAGCGGCTGCGCGCCGAGGAGGAGGAGCGCAAGCGGCGCGAGCTGGAG
Source organism: Streptomyces sp. CB02414 (assembly GCF_001905385.1). Classification (GTDB taxonomy): domain Bacteria; phylum Actinomycetota; class Actinomycetes; order Streptomycetales; family Streptomycetaceae; genus Streptomyces. The sequence continues at coordinate 576,446 of NZ_LIPF01000003.1, forward strand.
GAGGCGCAGCGGCGCGAGGCCGAGCGGCAGGCGGAGGAGGCCCGGCAGCGGGCCGAGGAAGCGCGCCGCAAGGCTGAGGAGGAGCGGGCCCGGCTCCTCGCCGAGGAGAAGGCGCGGGCCGAGGAGGAGGCGCGTCGCCGGGCCGAGGAGGAGCGGCGGCGCAAGCAGGCCGAGGAGGAGGAGCGGCTGCGGGCCGAGGCCGAGGCCCGGCGCCTGGAGAAGCAGCGCAAGGCCGAGGAGGCCCTGATGCGGGCCGAGAAGGCACGCCGGGCCGCGGAGCAGGCGGCGGCAGCGGCCGCGACCGGCCCGAAGCCGACGGCTCCCCCCGCGGCCGACGCGCCCCGCCCGGCACCGCCCGCACCGCACCACTCGGACGCGGCGACCGTGCCGACCCCGATCGTGACCCCGACGAACGCGTCCGGTGGTCCGGTGGAGGACACGGCGGTACTGCGGCCGGTGCGGGACCCGGAGGACTCGTACGGCGACGCCGGTGAGGACGGCCCCCGTGACGGCGGGGAGTCCGAGTCCGAGGTGACGACCGAGCTGCCCAAGCCGCCCGCTCCGGCGGGCGCGGCGGACGAGACGGCGGTCCTGCCGGCGGTGGAGCCGCGCGCCGAGGACGAGACGGCGGTACTGCCGCCCGTCACGCCGTCGGCCGCCGAGGAGACGGCCGTGCTGCCGCCCGTCCGCGCGGAGGACCCCGCCGACCGGGTGCCGTCGGACTACTTCCGCAAGGAGGACCCGGCCGCCGGTTCCGACCGTTCCCCGGAAGCCCCGGACCGCACCCGCGAACTGCCCCGCGTCGATCCCGACCAGGCACCGCCCCGCAGGCGGCGCTCCGACTGGGCCGAGGAGACCCCGCTGGACGACCTGCCGACGCTGGCGGACGAGCTGCTCGGCCCGCACGACGGGGACGCCCCCGAGCCGGACGGCCGCGGCGACGAAGGTCGCGACGGTCAGGGCGGCGACGGAGGCCGCCGCGGCAAGGGCGGCCGGGGACGGCGCTGAGCCCCCGGCGCCCCGCGCCCCGGGCCCGGCGCCCGTTGTCAGTGCCGCCCCGCACAATGGAGGGCGCGACGCGGAGTGCGGGGCGCGGCGCGGTACGACGGCGGAGTGTGACGGAAGGACGGCGTGACCCATGAGCGTGTGGGACGACCTCGTCGGGCAGGAGAAGGTGAGCGAGCAGCTCGCCGCCGCCGCCCGGGACGCCGACGCCTTCGTCACCGCCGCCGCGGCCGACGGTCCGCTGCCCGAGGCGTCGAGCATGACCCACGCCTGGCTGTTCACCGGGCCGCCCGGCTCCGGGGTGACGCAGACGGCACGCTCCTTCGCCGCCGCACTCCAGTGCGTGAGCCCCGACCGGGCGCTCGGCGGAGTCCCCGGCTGCGGCTTCTGCGACGGCTGCCACACCGCCCTCATCGGCACCCACGCGGACGTCAGCACGGTCACCGCCGTAGGCGCGGAGATCCGCGTCGCCGACATGCGGGACACCGTCCGCAAGTCCTTCACCTCACCGGCGAACGGCCGCTGGCAGATCATCCTCGTCGAGGACGCCGAGCGGCTGAACGAGAAGTCCGCCAACGCCGTCCTCAAGGCCGTCGAGGAGCCCGCCCCGCGGACGGTGTGGCTGCTGTGCGCCCCGTCCATCGAGGACGTCCTGCCCACCATCCGCTCCCGCTGCCGCCACCTGAATCTGCGCACCCCCTCGGTGGAGGCCGTGGCCGACATGCTCGTACGCCGCGAGGGCATCGAGCGGGACGTCGCCGCCGCGGCGGCCCGCGCCACTCAGGGGCACGTCGACCGCGCCCGGCGCCTGGCCACCGACCCCACCGCCCGCGATCGCCGGGCCGCCGTCCTGAAGCTGCCGCTGCGGGTCGAGGACGTCGGCGGCGCGCTCAAGGCGGCCCAGGAGCTGGTGGACGCCGCGGCCGCGGACGCCAAGCAGCTCGCGGAGGAGATGGACACCAAGGAGACCGAGGAACTGAAGGCGGCCCTCGGTGCGGCCCAGGGCGGCCGGCTGCCGCGCGGCACGGCGGGCGTGGTCAAGGAGCTCGAGGACAACCAGAAGCGCCGCCGCACCCGCACCCAGCGCGACAGCCTCGACCTCGCCCTGACCGACCTCACCGCCTTCTACCGCGACGTGCTCGCCCTCCAGCTCGGCTCCCGCGTGGCGATCGCCAACGCCGACGCCGAGGACGCCCTTGAGCGCATCGCCCGCGGCAGCTCCCCGGAGGCCACCCTCCGCCGCATCGAGGCCATCGCCGCCTGCGGGGAGGCCCTCGACCGCAATGTGCCGCCGCTGCTGGCGGTGGAGGCGATGACGATGGCCCTGAGAGCGGGCTGACCGAGCCGCCCGGCAGAGACCGGCGTCGGCCCGGTTGACCGCGTAACTCGTACGAGGCACGTCGAGCACGCTGAGCGTCGAGGCGATCGCGGAGAGTTACGCTCGCTGAATGCACACAAGGCGCACCCACCGCAGGACCCGCATCGGCAGGACCCGTACCGCAGCCACGCTGCTCGCCACCGCGCTGCTCGCCACCGCCTGCTCCGCCGGGGGCGCGTCGACGTCCGCCGGCCCGGCGGCGGCCGAGGCGGCCGGGTCGACGGAGGCGGCCAAGACCTCGCTGACCGCGCTGCCGAAGGCCACCCCCTCCGAGCTGGCGCCGTACTACGAGCAGAAACTGAACTGGCGCGACTGCGGCGTCCCCGGCTTCCAGTGCGCCACGATGAAGGCCCCGCTCGACTACGCGAAGCCGACCGAGGGCGACGTCCGGCTCGCCGTGGCCCGCAAGAAGGCCACCGGCCCGGGCGAGCGCCTCGGCTCGCTGCTGGTGAACCCGGGCGGCCCGGGCGGCTCGGCGATCGGCTATCTCCAGCAGTACGCGGGCATCGGCTACCCGGAGGAGGTCCGCGCCCAGTACGACATGGTGGCGGTGGACCCCCGGGGCGTGGCCCGCAGTGAGCCCATCGAGTGCCTCGACGGCCGCGAGATGGACGCGTACACGCAGACGGACGTCACCCCGGACGACGAGGGCGAGACGGACGAGCTGGTCGACGCGTACAAGGAGTTCGCCGAGGGCTGCGGGGCGGACGCGCCGAAGCTGCTGCGGCACGTGTCGACCGTCGAGGCGGCCCGCGACATGGACATCCTGCGGGCGGTGCTCGGCGACGAGAAGCTGACCTACGTCGGCGCCTCGTACGGCACGTTCCTCGGGGCGACGTACGCCGGACTGTTCCCGGACCGGGCGGGCCGCCTGGTCCTGGACGGCGCGATGGACCCCTCCCTGCCCGCGCGCCGCCTGAACCTGGAGCAGACGGCCGGCTTCGAGACGGCGTTCCAGTCTTTCGCGAAGGACTGCGTGACACAGCCCGACTGCCCCCTCGGCGACAAGAACACCACCCCCGACCAGGTCGGCAAGAACCTGAAGGCCTTCTTCGACGACCTCGACGCCAAGCCGATCCCCACGGGCGACGCCGACGGCCGCAAGCTCACCGAATCCCTCGCCACCACCGGCGTGATCGCCGCGATGTACGACGAGGGCGCCTGGCAGCAGCTGCGCGAGTCCCTGACCTCGGCGATGAGGGAGAACGACGGCGCCGGCCTGCTGGTCCTGTCCGACAGCTACTACGAGCGCGACGCCGACGGCAGCTACAGCAACCTGATGTTCGCCAACGCCAGCGTGAACTGCCTCGACCTCCCCGCCGCCTTCACCTCCCCGGACCAGGTGCGCGACGCGCTCCCCGACTTCGAGAAGGCGTCCCCGGTCTTCGGTGAGGGCCTCGCCTGGTCCTCCCTGAACTGCGCGTACTGGCCGGTCGAGCCCACGGGCGGGCCGCACCGCATCGAGGCCGCCAGCGCCACCCCGATCGTCGTGGTCGGCACCACCCGCGACCCGGCCACCCCCTACCGCTGGGCCGAGGCCCTGGCCGGCCAGCTCGCCTCCGGCCGCCTCCTCACCTACGAGGGCGACGGCCACACCGCCTACGGCCGCGGCAGCGCCTGCATCGACTCCGCGATCAACACGTACCTCCTGCGCGGCACCGCGCCGGAAGACGGCAAGCGCTGCTCGTAGCCGCCCCGGACGCCCGTCCCACCCGCCCCGGAACCCACGCCTCCGGGGCGGGTGCGAAGCACCCCCGGAAACTGTGTAGACTTACCGACGTTGCTGATCGCACCATGGGTGCCCAGCGCGCCGCCTTAGCTCAGATGGCCAGAGCAACGCACTCGTAATGCGTAGGTCTCGGGTTCGAATCCCGAAGGCGGCTCCATCGAACCCCAGGTCCGGCCCCGCCGACCTGGGGTTTCCTCGTTGCATCGCCGGGGAGTCGGCGTGGAACCGTGATCGGCGTGTGATCGCTGACGCGTAGTGTCCCTTTGGCCAAGGGGGCGCGGTGCGTGTATCGGGGGGGGCGGGCAGGGCATGGAGTGGCGGAGGGCCGCGATACCAGCGGTGGTCGGTGGGCTGCTGCTGACCGCGATGCTGTGGTGGGCGGGGTCGAGCGCACAGGCACTGCACCTGCGGGGGACGGCCGACGCGCTGGGGGGCCGGGTCGTCGCCGACCTGGAGCGGTGGCTCCTTCCCTGGTCGTACGACCCCCCGGCATCGGTTCGGTTCGGTACCGGGGTGATCGGCGAGATCGCCGATCCGGGCGGGGGCGACGCCGACCGCTACCTGGGCCTGTACCGGACGGCCCTGCAGATTCGGTTCACCGCGGTCTTCGTCTTCTTCGTACCCGGGGCGGTGTTGCTGGTCCGCAGGCTGCCCCCGGTACGCGGCCGAGTGCCGGCGGCGCTGCTCGCGCTGTGGGCGTGGGGCCTGGTGGCCGGGATGTTGGCGGTGACGGTGTCCGCACCGTGGCTGATCGCCGCGGAGGGACGCGGCAGTTACCGCTTTCTTCCGCAACTGGCCGCGGCCATCGCCGCGGGCCGGCAGATCCTGGTGCTGTGTGCGGTGGTGGCCGCGCTGGGGACGGTGCTCGTGGCGCGTTTCACGAGCGAGGCGTCCGAAGCACCGGCGCGGCAGCGCGTCTCGGTGCCCGCCGGTCGCCTGTCCGCCTCCGTAGGCACAGCCGTTGTCGCGCTGTCCCTGGTCGTTCTGTCGTACGAGTCCGTGGCCGCCACTGTCCAGACGGCCTTCGCGGGCAGCGGACTGTTCGCCGAACCCGGCGAACTGCTGCGCCAATGGCTGCTGCTCGGAGGCTGGGCCGGCCCGGGCAGCGGTACCTCCGTCGGTGACTGGCTCCTGCAGCGCACTCCCGACGTGCTGTTGCTCGCCGTGGTGTGGTGGGCGTTGCGGCTGCTGCCCGGACTGCTCACGCGTGCCACCCTTCCAGCGATGGCGGTCGGCGCGGTCTGTGCGACCGTCCTGGGTCTGCTGGCGAGCCAGCTGCTACGTGCGCTGATCGTGGACGGTGGGCTGCGCTGGGGACTGACATACCTGTCCGCCGGTTTGGGAAGCGGCGTCCCCGCCGCCCTGACCTTCGGCCTGGTGGCGGGGGCAGCGGCCACCCTGGCCCTGCGGATGTCGCCGGACCGGAGTGCTCACGGCGGCGACTGATCCGGCGGTCCGAGCACGCGCTCCACTGCCTCGAGCCGACGCCGCTGCCGCCGCAACGACAGGGGAAGGGCCAGGAAGGCCAGCACGCCGAGCAGCATCAGTGCTGCGGGAAGGTATGAGCCGTCCGCGAAGTGGGCGGCCGCTATCACCAGCCACAAGCAGATCAGGGCCACGCGCACCCATCGGTACCGGCGATCGCCTTGCCACTCGAGCATCCGGCGCTGGCGCTCGACGATGTCCACGACCGCGGGCCGCACGGCCGGGTCGGTGGGCGGCCTGCCCCGGCGTATCGCTTGTCCGAGCCGGGTGTACTGACGGGCAGTCAGCCCGAACCGCCGTGCCGCGCGGCGCTGCCACCGCCATGCACCTACGAAGGACACCACCGCGGCGACCACCGCCAACGTGAGCACCGTGAGTCCGGACCGGATCCAGGGTTCCGAGTCGGCCGTCAGGGCACCGACGGCGACTCCCGTGAGCGTCACCGCCAGGCAGACCACGCCGAGCAGCGCGATCACCCGCCGCCGATCCTTCTTCTCGAGCCCTTCCCACAACATGCCCGACACGCGGCCCCTCGCTCGAGGATTCTCCGGAGATCCCGTCTACCCTCCCGGCCCCTGAACATCCGTGTCCTCGCAGTGGGCTGCCGGGCGGGCAGACGCCGCCAGTGCGGCGAACCGTGGAGCCGCCGACGGGCGTACGCCGTGAATCGTGGTCGTGAACGGTTAGCATCGCGCACACGCTGTCGGCCGGAACGAGGTGAGGGCATGGGCGAGGGCACGGGCCGGGACGTCGGGGCGCCGAGGATCGCCGTCGCCGTGGTCACCATGGGGAACCGGCCCGCCGAGGTCGACGCCCTGCTGGAGTCCGTGGCCAAGCAGGACGTGCCGCCCGCCCGGATCGTGATCGTCGGCAACGGCTGCCCGCTGCCCGAGTTCGCCGCACGGCTGTCGTTGCCCGGCGAGGTCACGGCGATCGAGGTCGACGAGAACCTCGGCTGCCCCGGCGGACGGAACGTGGCGCTCGCGCGGCTGCGGGAGTTCGGCGACACCGACGTGGTCGTGGAACTGGACGACGACGGGCTCCTCGTGGACGCCGATGTGCTGCGTCGGGTCGGGGAGCTGTTCGCGGCCGACGAGCGGCTCGGCATCGTGGGCTTCCGGATCGCCGACGAGCACGGCGAGACACAGCAGCGGCACGTCCCCCGGGTCGGCGCCTCCGATCCCATGCGGGGCGGGTACGTCACCGGGTTCCTGGGCGGCGGGCACGCGCTGCGGTCGGCGATGCTCGACGAGGTCGGCGACTGGCCCGCCGAGTTCTTCTTCGCGCACGAGGAGACCGACCTCGCCTGGCGTGCCGCCGACTCCGGCTGGCGCATCCTCTACGCGCCCGAGCTGCTGCTCCAGCACCCGAAGACCTCGCCCGCGCGGCACGCCGTCTACTTCCGGGTCAACGCCCGCAACCGTGTCTGGCTGGCCCGGCGCCGACTGCCGCTCCCGCTCATCCCCGTCCACCTCGGCGTGTGGATACTGCTCACGGTGGCGCGCCACCGGTCGCTCGGTGGGCTGCGGGCCTGGTTCGGCGGGTTCGTGGAGGGGATGCGCAGGCCTGCGGGGGAGCGGCGGCCGATGCGGTGGCGGACCGTGGGACGGCTCACGCGGCTGGGACGGCCGCCCGTCATCTGACGGCGGGCGGGGTGCGCGCGCCGCTCACTTGGCGTCCGCGTAGCACTCCACCACCGCCGTCGTGAACGGGAAGCGCACCGGCGTCCGGCCGAACGTCAGCCGCCCCGCCAGTTCCGCCGATTCCCGTATCGCCGCGACGACGGCGTCGGCCTCCTGCCTCGGACAGTGCACGATCACCTCGTCGTGCTGGAAGAAGACCAGCTCCGCCGCCCTCCCCGCACAGGCCTGCCGCAGCGCGGCGAGCAGCAGCAGGGCCCAGTCGGCGGCGCTGCCCTGGACCACGAAGTTGCGGGCGAAGCGGCCCCGGGCGCGGGCGTTGGTGGAGGCGTAGCCGGGCACCCACTCCTGCGGGCCGGGGTCGTCCGGCTGCCGCTCCTCCTGCGGGATGCCGGCCTCCTCGGGCGCGTCGTCGGAGGAACCCGCGGCCGGCGGGCAGGTGCGTCCCAGCCAGGTCCGCACGAGCCGCCCCTCCTCTCCCGCGCGGGCCGCGTCGTCGACGTACGCCACCGCGCGGGGGAAGCGGCGTCTGAGCGCGGCGAGGTTCTTCAGGCCGTCGCCGGAGGTCTGGCCGTAGACCGCGCCGAGCACGGCGAGCTTGGCCTGGTCGCGGTCGCCGGAGAAGGCGCGGTCGGAGACGGACTGGTAGAGGTCGGTCTCCCGGCCGCCCACCTCCATCAGGCCCGGGTCCCGGGAGATCGCCGCCAGCACCCGCGGCTCCATCTGGTCGGCGTCGGCGACGACCAGGACCCAGCCCGGGTCGGCGACGACGGCCCGCCGGATCACCTTGGGGATCTGGAGTCCGCCCCCGCCGTTGGTCACCCAGCGCCCGGTGACGGTGCCGCCGGCCAGGAACTCGGGGCGGAAGCGGCCCTCGCGCACCCAGTCCTGGAGCCAGGACCAGCCGTGGGCGACCCAGATCCGGTACAGCTTCTTGTACTCGATCAGCGGCTTCACGGCCGGGTGGTCGACGGACTCGATCTCCCACCGGCGGGTGGAGCCGACCTTGATCCCGGCCTGCGCGAACGCCTTGACCACGTCTGCGGGCAGGTCGGGCCGTACCCGGCGGCCGAAGGCGGCGGACACCTCCTCGGCCAGCTCCGCCAGGCGGCGCGGCTCGCCCCCGCCCGCGTACCGCTCGCCGAGCAGGTCGTGCAGGACCTCGCGGTGCACGTCGGTCCGCCAGGGCAGCCCCGCGCGGTTCATCTCGGCGGCCACCAGCATCCCCGCCGACTCGGCGGCCGTCAGCAGCCGCAGCCGGTCGGGGTGCGCGGACCGGTCGTGCCGGCGCTGCTGCTCGGCGTAGACGGCGAGCAGGTCGTCCAGGGGCAGGTGGACGGCCTGGGGTTCGAAGAGCGAGGACTGGGCGCCTGGCTCGGCGGAGCGCTGCGGCGGGTCGGGCGGTACGGGTCCGCCGTGCAGCCGGGCCAGGGCGGCGGCGGCCGAGCGGGGCTGCCCGTAGTGCCCCTCGTGGCCCAGCAGGAGGGTCTCGGCGGCCTCCACGTCGTAGCACCGCTCTACCCGGACCCCTTCGGCGAGCAGGCGCGGGTAGATCTCGGAGGTGGACCGCCACACCCAGCGCGAGACGTCCGGCCGGGCGCGCACCGCCTCAGCCGGTCCCGGCTCTCGCCGCACCGGTCCCGCGGGCAGCCCGCCGGGGCCGAGGGGGGCGACCTCCACGCCACCGTCCTCGGCCACGGCGAGCGCCCACCGGTCGGCCATGTCGCGAGTGTCGCAGCAGGGACTGACAACGGCCCCTCGCCGTGACCACCGGGGCGTCGGCTCAGCCCTCCTGCCGGCCGGTCTCCGCCCCCTCCGGCTCCTGGGCCATCTCGATGAACTGGGCCAGCGCCTCGGTGATGTACCGCTCGGTGGCCTCCTTGCCGAGCCCGAGCCCGCTGAGCACGCCCTCGCCGTTCTCGTGCTCCAGCAGGGCGAGCAGGATGTGCTCGGTGCCGATGTAGTTGTGGCCGAGGCGCAGGGCCTCGCGGAAGGTGAGTTCGAGGACCTTCTTGGCGGCGGGGCCGTAGGGCACCAGCTCCGGGACCTCCGCCGCGGCGGGCGGGAGCGCCGCGGTCGCCGCCTCCCGCACCGCGTCCGGCGCCACGCCCTGTGCGGCGATCGCCTTGGCGGAGAGGCTCTCGCTCTCGGTGAGGAGGCCGAGGACCAGGTGCTCGGGCAGGCCCTCGGTGTTGCCGGCGGTCTTGGCCGCGTTGTGGGCGGCCATCACGGCGTTGCGGGCACGGGGCGTGTAGCGGCTGAAGCCCTGGTTCGCGTCCAGGTCGGCGGACTCCTTGGGCACGAACCGCTTCTGCGCGGCCTGCCGGGTGACGCCCATGCTCTTGCCGATGTCCGTCCAGGACGCGCCCGAACGCCGGGCCTGGTCCACGAAGTGGCCGATGAGGTGGTCGGCCACCTCACCGAGGTGTTCGCCGGCGATGACGGCGTCCTGGAGCTGTTCGAGGGGCTCCGCGTGCACCTTCTTGATCGCCGTGATGAGTTCGTCGAGGCGTACGGATGACGTGATGCTCGGGTTCGTCGTCATGTGTCAACCGTAGGTTGCGGCCCATTCGCTGTCAACCGATAGTTGACAGCCTGGGTGTCCGGTGGTCGTGGCACCATCGCCGGGTGAGTACGCCCCGCACCGTCGACCGTGCCTTCGAGACCGCCCTGTACGACACCGGCGACGCCGCCCTCGACGGCGCCGCCTCGCTGCTGGCCGCCGACCCGGCGGCGGACGCGGAACTGGCCCGGCGGGGCGAGGAGTTCGTGGCGGCTGCCTGGCGGCGCGGCTGGCAGCCCGCCGACCTCGTACGGATCGTGCGGCGCGAGCTGGACGACACGCACGTGCGGCTGGTGGCGGCACTGATCCGCGCCCAGGCGCCGGACGACCGCCCGCGCGGGCCCCGCTGGACCGCCCAGCTCGACGCCGTACCGGACCAGGCACCGCCCCGCACCGACCGCTTCTCGCACGCCACCGCCGTACTGGAGCTGTACCGCCTGCTGCTGCGGCTGCCCGTGCTGGAACCGCTGGAAGCGCCGCGGGCGCCGGGCGCGCCGCGCGGCGAGGCCCGGCCGGAGTCCCGCGCCCTCGCGCGTATCCGCGCACTGCTCGCCAAGGCGGAGGCGACCGGGTTCCCGGAGGAGGCTGAGGCGCTGAGCGCCAAGGCGCAGGAGCTGATGGCCCGGCACAGCGTCGACGAGGCGCTGCTGGCGGCCGGCGCCCCCTCGCCCGACGCGCCGGGAGCCTGCCGGATCGGGGTGGAGCCGCCGTACGAACAGGCCAAGGCGGTGCTGCTGGACGCGGTGGCCGACGCCAACCACTGCCGCGCGGTGTGGAACGAGGCCCTCGGCTTCTCGACAGTCGTCGGCTTCGAGGGCGACCTGGAGTCGGTCGAACTCCTCTACACCTCGCTGCTGGTGCAGGCCGAGGCCGCGATGGCGAAGGCGGAGGCGGCGCAGCGTGCCGGCGGGCGCAAGCGGACCAAGACCTTCCGGCAGTCGTTCCTCGCCGCGTACGCACACCGCGCGGGCACCCGGCTCCGGGCGGCGGCCGAGGCGGCCACCGCCGAGGGCGGGGCGGCGGCGGGCGTGGACCTGCTGCCGGTCCTGGCCTCCCGCGAGGTCGCGGTCACCGACCGGCTGGAGCGCCTGTTCCCGGAGACGACCACGACCCGCCTGCGCGGTGTCTCCGACGCGGCGGGCTGGACGGAGGGCACCCGCGCGGCCGACGACGCGCGGGTCGAGCGCCGACGGCCGCTGCGGTAGCGCACCGCGCGGTGGCGGCCCGGCTCAGGAACCGAGGCCCTCGGTCGGCAGGCCGGGCGGCAGCGAGCCGCCCTCGGACCGGGTGTACGTCTCCTCGCCGACGCCGCCTTCCCACGTCACCTTCAGCGAGGTGTCGTCGACCGACTCGACCGTGCCCCTCGCCCGGTCGTCGCTGCCGGCGGTGCACTTCAGGCGGATGGTCCGGGTGCCGGACTCCTCACCGGCGGTGCCGCTGCACACGGTCCCGCCGGTGGCGAAGAGGGCGGCCTGGTCGCCGGTGACCATCAGCGCGACCGCCTGGCCGTCGGCGGTGGCGAGCCAGCTGCCCTCCAACTCCCCGGCCGCGGAGGGCGATCCGCCTGTTCCGCCGCCGGTCTGCGAGCTCGCGCTCGCGGAGGCGCTGGGCGCCGCCGACGACTTGTCCCCGCCCGAGCCGCCGTCGTCGGAGTCGCCGCTGTCGGTGCACGCGGTCAGCGCCAGGGCGCCCATCAGCCCGACGGTCACGGCCGCAGCCCGCAGGGACCGCCGGGCCGACCGGGCCGACCGCCCGCGCGGACCCCCGGTGCTTCCGGGCACACTCACAGCAGTACTCGCAGCCGTACTCACAGCCGTACTCCTAGCCGTGCCAGTCGCGTTCGCCGTGCTTGCCGTGCTCGCCGTGCTGTCCACCCTCACCCGTGTCACCGGAAGCTCCAAGCTGTTGCCGGACGGCCGTTCGGCCCCAAGACAGCCGCAAGCTACCAGGAGGCCTTGCGCACCCCGGGAAGATTCCCGGCGTGTGCCTGCTCACGCAGGTTCACCCTGGACAGTCCGAAGGTGCGCAGATAGCCGCGCGGGCGCCCGTCGACCTGGTCGCGGTTGCGTACCCGCGTGGGGCTCGCGTCGCGGGGCTGCCGACGCAGTTCCCGCTGGGCGGCGAGCCGTTCGGCCTCCGTGGCGGACGGCCGGCGGACGATCTCCTTCAGCTCGGCCCGGCGCGCGGCGTACCGCGCGACGGTCCGCTGCCGCTGCTCGTTCTTCGCGATCTTGCTCTTCTTCGCCATCAGATCCTCACTCCCCGGGCGCGGATGCGCGCCACCGCCGCCTCGACGCCGATCGCGTCGACGGTCTTGATCCCCTTCGCGCTCAGCTTCAGCCGGACGTGCCGGTTCTCGCTCGGCAGCCAGTAGCGCCTGGTCTGGACGTTGGGGTCGAAGCGGCGGGAGGTCCGCCGGTGGGAGTGCGAGATGCGGTTGCCGAAGCCGGGCCTGGCCCCGGTGAGCATGCAGTGGGCGGACACGGTGACGTACCTCTCCTTCGGGTCGGTCGACCCCTAGCTGTTAATGGAATTCATTTTCAGTAAGATACCAGCCATGGCACGCAACGAACTCCGCCCGGTCATCAAACTCCGGTCCACCGCCGGGACCGGCTTCACCTACGTCACCCGCAAGAACCGGCGCAACGACCCCGACCGGCTGGTCCTGCGCAAGTACGACCCGGTGGCCGGCCGCCACGTCGACTTCCGAGAGGAGCGCTGACCCCCGTGCGCAAGGGAATCCACCCCGAGTACCGCCCGGTCGTCTTCCGCGACCGCGCCGCCGACTACGCCTTCCTCACCCGCTCGACCATGACGAGCGAGCGCACGATCGAGTGGGAGGACGGCAACACCTACCCGGTCGTCGACGTCGAGATCTCGGACGTCAGCCACCCCTTCTACACCGGCACCGCCCGCGTCCTGGACACCGCCGGCCGCGTCGAGCGCTTCGAGCGCCGGTACGGGAAGCGGGGCGGGGCATGAGCGGGCCGGAGCGCCCGGCCCTGCCCGTGGTGATCGTCGGCGGACTGCACGCCGACGCCCGCAAGGCGGCCGTGGCCCGGCTCCTCGCCGACGTGCCCGGCAGTGTCGTACTCCACCACGACCTCGCCACGGCCACCGCGGGCACGGTCGTACGGACCGTGCGGGACGCCACCGGCATCCGCTCCGCCGGCGAGGCGCCGCTCGTCAACGACTGCGCCTGCTGCGCCCTGCGCGAGGACCTCGTCCCCGAGCTGGCACGGCTCGCGCACGCCGGAGGCACCCCGCTGGCGGTCGTCGAGCTGTGGGACTCCGTGGAGCCCAAGGCGATGGCCGAGGTGGTGACGGCCGGCGGCTTCACCGTCACCGGCGTGATCACCGCCGTCGACCCGGCCCTCGTGCTGCCCTACCTCGGCAACGGCGACGACCTCGCCGAGGGCGGCCTCGCCGCCGCGGCCACCGACCAGCGCACCGTCGCCGACACCTTCGCACGCCAGCTGGAGTACGCCCCCGTCCTCGCCCTCGCCGACTCCCCGGAGGCCGACGACGAGGACCGCGAGCTGCTGGCCCAGCTCCACCCGACGGCCCGCCGGGTCCCGATCGGGCAGGGCGGCCCGGCGAGCGGCCACGGCGACCGGAACGGCTCCTCCTCCCCGCTGGCCCGTGCCGCGCGGGCCGGCTTCGACGTCGAGGCCGCGGCCGCCGCCCAGCACCCGGCCTGCGCCCTGCTGCCCGCCGAGGCCGACGCGCACGGCGTCTCCACCCTGGTGTGGCACAGCCGCCGGCCCTTCCACCCGGAACGGCTCTACGCGGCGCTGGAGGACCTGACCTGCGCCGCGGCCCGCAGCCGGGGCCGGTTCTGGCTCGCCGACAAGGCGGACACGCTGCTGCACTGGGACGCCGCGGGCGGGGCGCTGTGCGTGGAGAGCGCGGGGCCCTGGCTCGCCTCGCTGCCCGACGCCGCGTGGGAGATGGTCCCGCCCGTACGCCGCGCCGCCGCCGCGCTGGACTGGCACCCCGAGCACGGCGACCGATGCCAGCACCTGGTCTTCACGTCCCCCGGCCTCGACCGCGACGGCCTCGAACGGCTCCTGGAGTCCTGCCTGCTGACCGACGCCGAGTACGCCGCCGGGCAGGCCGCCTGGGAGCGCCTTCCGTCCGCCTTCGACACCCTCCTGGAGGTCTGAGACCCCATGCCCCGCAAGAGCGACCGCAAGCCCGCCAAGCAGCGGCCCAATCCGCTGGACCAGGCCAAAGTGACGTACATCGACTACAAGGACACCGATCTGCTGCGGAAGTTCATCTCCGACCGAGGGAAGATCCGCAGTCGCCGCGTCACCCGTGTGACGTCCCAGCAGCAGCGGCAACTGGCCAGGGCGATCAAGAACGCCCGGGAGATGGCGCTGCTGCCGTACTCCGTGCGCTGACCTGCGCCGCCGGGCCGTCCACCGGCGCCGGGACCCGGGGGCCCGCTCGACCGAGCGGGCCCCCGGTGTTGGTGCATGTTGTTGCATGTTCTCCGAATTCGGGGGCATACGGGGGAACGAGTTCTTCGGAGCGGGCGTCAAAGAGTGCAGGACTCGGTAAAGCGGTCGTCAAAGCTGTAACTGAGGGAACACCCCGCGTGCACGTGCATTTGCTCATGCATCTGCACGTGAACAGGGATATGATCCGGATCAGTTGACCACTGCATCAATGGCCACATCAGCCAGTGCACCACCGGGGAGCGACCTGTGGACCACGACGTGTACGACGTGTACGCCGCTGACGACGCGTCCGGCGTGTACAACGGCATGGCCGCCGCGCAGTTGCACGACGTGGCCTGGCAGAAGAGCCGGCACAGCAACTCGCAGGGGTCGTGCGTGGAGTTCGCGCGGCTGCCCGACGGCGCGGTGGCGGTGCGCAACTCCCGCTTCCCCGACGGGCCCGCCCTCGTCTACACGCGTGCCGAGATCGAGGCCATGCTGCTGGGCGTCAAGGACGGCGAGTTCGACCACCTGGTCACGAGCTGACACGCGTGCGACCGCGGCGCGGAAAGGCGCTGCGGGCGCTGCGGTCGCTGCGGGCACAACAGGTGCCGCGTGCACCGCTGCGGATCACGCGCCGGGTTGCGGGAGCCGGAACAGCGCCCAGACCACCTTCCCGTCGAGCGTCCCGGCGAGCGGGTGCCAGCCCCAGCCGTCGCTGAAGGAGTCGACGAGGAACAGTCCCCGGCCCGACTCCGCCGAGAAGTCATCCGTCTCGCGGGCCACCGGGCTGTCGTGACTGGGGTCGCGCACCGCGCACACCAGCCGCTCGGGCCAGCGCATCAGATGCAGCCGGACGGGACCGTTCTGCTCGGCGGTGCGCGGGGTGTCGGCGGGCAGCGCGTGGCGCAGGGCGTTGGTGACGAGTTCGGAGACCACGAGGCAGACGTCGTCGAAACGGTCGCTCATGCCCCAGCCGTCGAGCGTCCTGCGGGTGAACCCCCGGGCCTCGCGCACCGCTTCGAATCTCGGTGGCAGGGCGCAGGATGCGGCGTTGGAGACGGCCGCGGGGTCGAGTGGCGGAAGGCCCTGCCGTAACGGCTCGAGCATGGTCGATCCATTCGTCCCCATGCGAGGCACTCCCGAAATTCGCGGTCCGAGGCGATGCGGCGCGGTGGTGCGGGACCATGGTTTCGGATGCGTACCGCAGATGCAAGGGCAGATGCACGTGCACGTGACCGAAATGGACCTGCCCGTACCGCTTGTTGGTCAATTTTTCCGTCATCTTCGCCTCCTCTTCATCTCTCTCCGCGGCCGGTTCCGAGCCCTTCCGTGCATGATCCTGTGCGTTTCCTTTGGCTCGATTCCGTTTCCGTAACCGGACGAGTACTGCTCGGAGTGTTTTAGTGGCAGACTTCGGCCCCTGAAGACGGTTGGGGAGGCTGGCGAACGTGAGCGCGGGAGAGCCCGGATCGGTGGTGCGGCGCATGCTGCTCGGATCACAACTCAGGCGACTGCGTGAGACGCGGGGGATCACGCGGGAGGCGGCGGGCTACTCGATCCGCGCCTCCGAATCGAAGATCAGCCGGATGGAGCTGGGCCGGGTGAGCTTCAAGACGAGGGACGTCGAGGACCTGCTGACGCTGTACGGCATCACGGACGAGCAGGAGCGCAACTCCCTGCTCTCCCTCGCCAAGGAGGCCAACGTCGCGGGCTGGTGGCACAGCTACTCCGACGTGCTGCCCAGCTGGTTCCCCACCTACGTGGGCCTGGAGGGCGCCGCCTCGCTGATCCGGGTCTACGAGGTGCAGTTCGTGCACGGCCTGCTCCAGACCGAGGAGTACGCCCGCGCGGTCGTCCGGCGCGGCATGAAGGGCGCCGGCGAGGCGGACGTCGAGCGGCGGGTGACGCTGCGCCTGGAGCGGCAGAAGCACCTCGTCGCGGAGAACGCGCCCGAGTTCCACATCGTCCTGGACGAGGCCGCGCTGCGCCGTCCGTACGGCGACCGCGCGGTGATGCGCGGCCAGCTCCAGCACCTCATCGAGATGTCGGAGCGGCCCAACATCCGGCTCCAGGTCATGCCGTTCGGCTTCGGCGGGCACTCCGGCGAGAGTGGCGCGTTCACGATCCTCAGCTTCCCCGAGTCCGACCTCTCGGACGTCGTGTACCTGGAGCAGCTGACCAGCGCCCTGTACCTCGACAAGGGCGAGGACGTCACCCAGTACGAGACCGCGCTGAAGGAACTCCAGCAGGACAGCCCGGGGCCGGACGAGAGCCGGGACCTTCTGCGGGGGCTTCTCCAACTCTCCTGAAACGTAAGTACGATGACGCTCAATCAGGCCGTCGGCTCACGGACGTGACGGCCGGCGGCAGCTATGGGGATTGAGGGATCACATGTCGTCGTACTTCACCGACCTCGCCCAGCAGTACATCGACGGCGAGTGGCGCCCGGGCACCGGCTCCTGGGACATCATCGACTTCAACCCGTACGACAACGAGAAGCTGGCCTCGGTCACCATAGCCACCGTCGACGAGGTCGACGCCGCCTACCGGGCCGCCGAGCGCGCGCAGAAGCCGTGGGCGGCTACCAACCCGTACGCCCGCCGCGCGGTGTTCGAGAAGGTGCTGCGCCTGGTCGAGGAGCGCGAGGGCGAGATCAGCGACGCGATCGTCGCCGAGCTCGGCGGCACCCGCCTGAAGGCCGCCTTCGAGCTGCACCTCGCCAAGGAGTTCCTGCGCGAGGCGGTGCACCTGTCGCTGGCGCCCGAGGGGCGGATCATCCCGTCGCCGGTCGACGGCAAGGAGAACCGCGTCTACCGGGTGCCGGTCGGTGTCGTGGGCGTCATCAGCCCCTTCAACTTCCCCTTCCTGCTCTCCCTCAAGTCGGTCGCCCCGGCCCTCGCCCTCGGCAACGGCGTCGTCCTCAAGCCGCACCAGAACACGCCGATCGTGGGCGGCACCCTGGTCGCGAAGCTCTTCGAGGACGCCGGTCTGCCCGGCGGTCTGCTGAACGTGGTCGTCACCGACATCGCGGAGATCGGCGACGCCTTCCTGGAGCACCCCGTCCCCAAGGTCATCTCCTTCACCGGCTCGGACAAGGTCGGCCGCCACGTGGCCACCGTCTGCGCAGCGAACTTCAAGCGCTCGGTGCTCGAACTGGGCGGCAACAGCGCGCTGGTGGTCCTCGACGACGCGGACGTCGACTACGCGGTCGACGCGGCCGTCTTCAGCCGGTTCGTCCACCAGGGCCAGGTCTGCATGGCCGCCAACCGCGTCCTGGTCGACCGCGCGGTCGCCGACGAGTTCACCGAGAAGTTCGTCGCCAAGGTCGCCGGTCTCAAGGCGGGCGACCCCCGCGACCCGTCGACGGTCATCGGACCGGTGATCAACTCCTCGCAGGCGGACGCCCTGACGGCCGTCGTCGAGCAGGCGCTGGCCGAGGGCGCCACCGCCCTGGTGCGCGGCACGGTCACGGACAACCTGGTCGAGCCGTCGGTGCTGACCGGCCTGCCCGCCGACTCCGCCCTGCTCCAGCAGGAGGTCTTCGGGCCGGTCGCCTTCCTCGTCCCCTTCGACGGCGAGGAGGAGGCCGTACGCCTGGTCAACGACACCCCGTACGGCCTGAGCGGCGCCGTGCACACGGGGAACACCGAGCGCGGCGTCAACTTCGCCAAGCAGATCGACACCGGCATGTTCCACGTGAACGACGGCACCGTGCACGACGAGCCGATCGTGCCGTTCGGCGGCGAGAAGCACTCCGGCATCGGCCGCCTCAACGGCGACACCATGCTGGACGCCTTCACCACCCAGAAGTGGATCTCGGTGCAGCACGGGCGCAGCGGGTTCCCGTTCTAATACGGGTCCCGGGTCCCCCTAGTCTGGACCCATGTCAGTGATCCGACTCCTGGTGCTCGGCGCGGTCCGCCAGCACGGGCGGGCCCACGGCTACCAAGTGCGCAACGACCTGGAGTACTGGGGCGCGCACGAGTGGTCCAACGCCAAGCCCGGCTCGATCTACCACGCGCTGAAGCAGATGGCCAAGCAGGGCCTGCTGCACGCGCACGAGATCGCCCCGTCGACCGCCGGCGGCCCGCCGCGCACCGAGTACGAGATCACCGAGCGGGGCACGGAGGAGTACTTCACCCTGCTCAGGGAGTCCCTCACCGCCTACGACCAGAAGCCCGACGTGCTCTCCGCCGGGCTCGGTCTCATGGTCGACCTCGGGCGCGAGGAGGTGCTGGGCCTCCTGGAGGAGCGGATCCGGGCCATCGAGAAGTGGCGCAGGTCCGTCACCGAGTACTACACGCCCGAGGACGGCCCCGCGCAGCTCGGCCACATCGGCGAGATCATGAACCTCTGGGTGCACTCCGCCGACCACGGCGCCGAGTGGACCCGTGCGCTGATCGAGCGCATCCGGGGCGGCGCGTACACCTTCGCCGGAGAGGGCGAGCCGTTCGTCGGGGTCCTGGGCGAGGGCGAGGAGAACCCGTACGGGGCGGGGGAGCCGCATCCCGGAGACCGCGGCTGATGGATTCTCTCAATTAATCAAGTTTGACTAAACGTCTCGGCGGGCATACTCTCCTCCGCCGGTAGTCAAGTTTGACTAATTGGGAGGTCTCAGTGACCGACGCGGCGATCACCGTCGAAGGGGCACGCAAGAGGTACGGCGACAAGCACGCGCTGGACGGTCTCGACCTCACGGTCACGCGAGGCACGGTGCACGGGATCCTGGGCCCGAACGGCGCGGGCAAGACCACCCTGGTCCGCATCCTGTCCACCCTGCTCCGCCCGGACTCGGGACGCGTCGAGGTGGCCGGCCACGACGTCGTCACCCAGGCGTACGCCGTACGGCTGCGCATCGGCCTGCTCGGCCAGCACGCCGCGCTCGACGAGGAGCTCGGCGGCCGGCAGAACCTGGAGCTCTTCGGCCGCCTGCACCACCTGGGCGCCCGGCGGGCACGCGCGCGTGCCGACGAACTCCTGGCCCGCTTCGACCTCACCGACACCGGACGCAAACCGGTCAGCGCCTACAGCGGAGGCATGCGGCGCCGCCTGGACCTGGCCGCGTCCCTCATCACCGAACCGGAGGTGCTCTTCCTGGACGAACCGACCACCGGCCTCGACCCGCGCGGCCGGGCCGAGGTGTGGGACTCCGTCCGCTCCCTGGTCGGCGGCGGTACGACGGTCCTGCTCACCACCCAGTACCTGGAGGAGGCCGACCAGCTCGCCGACCGCATCTCGGTCGTCGACGCCGGCCGGGTCGTCGCCGACGGCACGGCCGACGAACTGAAGGCCGCTACCGGCGGCGACCGCGTCGACGTCGTCCTGCGCGACGCCGGACAGCTCGGCGCCGCCCTCGCCCTGCTGCCGCTCACCGACGCCCGCGTCGACCCCGACCGCCGGCTGATCAGCGCACCCGTCACCGACCGGATGACGGCCCTCGCGGGCGTCGTACGGGCGCTGGAGGAGGCCGGTCTGGAGGCCGAGGACGTGGCTCTGCGCCGCCCGACCCTGGACGAGGTCTTCCTGCACCTCACCGACCGCCCTGACCGCATCAAGGAGGCCGTGTGACCACCTACGCCCTGACCGACTCCTGGACCATGACCCGCCGGGAGCTGGCCCGCTGGGCGCGGCAGCCGGTCGCGGTCGTCGTCAACCTGGTCTTCCCGGTCATGCTGCTGCTGATGTTCGGCTACCTGGTCGGCGGCGGCCGGGGAGTGACCGGCGAGTACGTCGACTACCTCGTCCCCGGGATGCTCGCGCTCACCATGGCCTTCGGCCTGGAGGGCACGATGATCGCCGTCACCCGGGACCTCGACAAGGGTGTCGTCGACCGGTTCCGCTCCCTGCCCATGACCAACGGCGCGGTGCTGGTGGGCCGCTCGGCCGCCGACATGCTCCAGTCGGTGGCGGGCCTCACGGTGCTGATCGCCGTCGGGTACGCGCTCGGCTGGCGGGCGCACGGCGGCGCCGGCGCCTTCCTGGGCGCGGTGGGCCTGCTCCTGCTCTTCCGGTTCGCGATGCTGTGGGTCGGCATCCATCTGGCCCTGGTCGCGGGGAAGCCGGAGATGGTGCAGGCGGTGCAGATCCTGGTCTGGCCGGTCGGCTTCCTCTCCAACGCCTTCGCCACCCCGGACGCCATGCCGGGCTGGCTGGGCACGCTCGTCCAGTGGAATCCGATGTCCCAGACCGCGACCGCCGTACGCGACCTGTTCGGCAGCCCCGGCGGCGAGAGCGGCCATGTGTGGGCGGCGATCGGGTGGCCGCTGGCCATCCTGACGGTGTTCTTCCCGCTGGCGGTGCGGCGGTTCTCCCGGCTGAGCCGGTAGAAGCCCCTAATGGTGGAATCCGGTCGCCGCACCCCTGTCCCGGGTCAGCGGGTGCGGCTGCCGGCGCAGCTCCGGAAGGAGCCGCTCCAGCTCCTCGACCAGGAGGTCCGCCATGTCGGCCGAGAAGCCGTTGCGGCACACCACGCGCAGCACGGACAGGTCCTCGCGGTGCGGCGGGAAGGTGTACGCGGGCACCAGCCAGCCGCCTTCCCGCAACCGCCGCGAGACGTCGAACACGTCGTACGCCGTCACGTCACGGGCCGTCGTGAAGGCGAACACCGGCAACTGGTCGCCGCGCGTCAGCAGCCGGAAGTCGCCGAGCGCCGCCACCCGCTCGGCGGTCGACCGCGCGATGTCCCGCGACGCCTGCTGCACCGCCCGGTAGCCCTCCCGCCCCAGCCGCAGGAACGTGTAGTACTGCGCGACCACCTGCGCGCCGGGGCGCGAGAAGTTCAGCGCGAAGGTCGGCATGTCGCCGCCCAGGTAGTTGACCCGGAAGACCAGCTCCTCGGGCAGCGCGTCCGCGTCCCGCCACAGTGCCCAGCCCACGCCCGGGTAGACCAGCCCGTACTTGTGCCCCGAGGTGTTGATCGACGCGACCCTCGGCAGCCGGAAGTCCCACACCAGGTCCTCGTCGAGGAACGGGGCGACCATGCCGCCGGAGGCGCCGTCGACGTGCACCGGGACGTCGAGTCCGGTCCGCTCCTGGAGGGCGTCCAGGGCGGCGCACAGGTCGGCGACCGGCTCGTAGGACCCGTCGAAGGTGGAGCCGAGGATGCCGACGACCCCGATGGTGTTCTCGTCGCACAGCTCGGCGGCGGCCTGCGGGTCGAGGTGGAAGCGGTCGCCCTCCATCGGGACCTGCCGGGCCTCCACCTCCCAGAAGTTGCAGAACTTCTCCCAGCAGACCTGGACGTTCACGCCCATCACGAGATTGGGCCGGGCGTCCTTGGAGGGGTACCGGTCGGCGTTGCGCAGCGCCCAGCGCCGCTTCAGCGCCATCCCGGCCAGCATGCACGCCTCGCTCGACCCGGTCGTCGAGCAGCCCACGGCCGCCGACGGGTCGGGCGCGTGCCACAGGTCGGCGAGCATCGCCACGCAGCGCCGCTCCAGCTCGGCGGTGCGCGGGTACTCGTCCTTGTCGATCATGTTCTTGTCGCGGCACTCGCCCATCAGTACCCCGGCCTGCGGTTCCATCCAGGTGGTGACGAAGGTGGCCAGGTTCAGGCGCGCGTTGCCGTCCAGCATCAGCTCGTCGTGGACCAGCCGGTACGCGGTCTGCGGCGGCAGCGGGGAGTCGGGCAGGCGGTGCGTGGGCGGGGCCTCGGTCATGCCGCCGAGGGGGTTCGCCTGGCCGTGGAACGGGTTCACGGCGAGCCGGCGCCGGGCGCGCTCAGCGTCCTGCGGCGGGTGGGGCCCGTGATGCAGTGGCATGCGACCGACGGTAGGTCCGGGACCCGGGCCGCGCACCCGGGCTTGCACCTCACGTCGCGTGAGGCGGCAGCGTGGAGGGCGTCAGAGAAGGGAGCGGAAGTGAGCTACTCCGTGGGACAGGTGGCCGGCTTCGCCGGAGTGACGGTGCGCACCCTGCACCACTACGACGACATCGGCCTGCTCGCACCCAGCGAGCGCAGCCGTGCGGGCCACCGGCGCTACAACGACGCCGACCTCGACCGGTTGCAGCAGATCCTGTTCTATCGGGAGCTGGGCTTTCCGCTCGACGAGGTCGCCGCCCTGCTCGACGACCCGGACGTGGACCCGCGCGCGCACCTGCGCCGCCAGCACGAGTTGCTGACCGCCCGGATCGAGAAGCTGGAGAAGATGGCGGCGGCCGTGGAGCACGCCATGGAGGCACGCAGCATGGGCATCAACCTCACGCCCGAGGAGAAGTTCGAGGTCTTCGGCGACTTCGACCCCGACCAGTACGAGGAGGAGGTCCAGGAGCGCTGGGGGAACACCGACGCCTACCGCCAGTCCAAGGCGAAGACCGCCTCCTACACCAAGGAGGACTGGCAGCGCATCAAGGACGAGGTCGACGAGCTCACCCGGCGCTTCGTGGCCCTGATGGAGGCCGGTGAGCCCGCCGAGTCCGAGGCAGCCATGGACGCCGCCGAGGCCCACCGGCAGGGGATCGCCCGCAACCACTACGACTGCGGGTATGAGATGCACACCTGCATGGGCGAGATGTTCGTCTCCGACGAGCGCTACACGCGGAACATCGACGCCGCCAAGCCGGGCCTCGCCGCCTACATGCGCGACGCGATCCTCGCCAACGCCGTCCGGCACACCCCCTGAGTGGTGGTCGTGGCCCGGATCTCACTCCCGGGCCACGACCACCGCCGTCCCGTACGCGCACACCTCGGTGCCCACGTCCGCGGCCGCCGTCACGTCGAAGCGGAACGCCAGCACCGCGTTGGCGCCACGCGCGCGTGCCTGCTCGACCAGCCGCTCCATCGCCTCGTTGCGGGTCTCGACCAGCGTCTTCGTGAGCCCGCGCAGCTCACCGCCGACCATCGACTTCAGCCCGGCGCCGATCTGGCTCCCCAGGTGCCGGGAGCGGACGGTCAGCCCGAAGACCTCCCCGAGCACCTCCTGCACCCGGTGGCCCGGCAGGTCGTTCGTGGTCACGACGAGCACCTCGGGCCCGGGGCCCTGTCCGCCGCCGTATTCTTCAATACCCATGGTTCTCAGGTTTCCCCGGGCAAGGTCACAGTGCACCCCGAGGAAGCCCTTGGAACCTGGAACCCGACGGCTGCGTTGTACGTTTGGGCAGCCAGGTCCCGCCCGCCCCCCAGCAGCAGGAGCCACAATCCCGTGACCACGCTTGCGCTCGGCCCCGAGTGGCTGAGCCCGGACTACCTGATCGAGACCTTCGCTCTGCCGGGCATCCTGCTCATCGTCTTCGCCGAGTCCGGACTCTTCGCGTTCCTGCCCGGCGACTCGCTGCTGTTCACGGCGGGCCTGTTCGTCGCCCAGGGCGAGTACATCAGCCAGCCGCTGTGGCTGGTGTGCACCCTGATCGTGCTGGCCGCCGTCATCGGCGACCAAGTGGGCTACATGATCGGCAAGTTCCTCGGCCCCAAGCTCTTCAACCGCCCCAACTCCAAGCTCTTCAAACAGGAGAACCTGGACAAGGCGCACGAGTTCATGGAGAAGTACGGCCCCAAGGCGATCGTCCTGGCCCGCTTCGTGCCGATCGTGCGCACCTTCGCCCCCATCGTGGCGGGCGCCGGCCGCATGCAGTACCGCACCTTCCTCACGTACAACGTCATCGGCGGCGTCGCCTGGGGCTCGGGTGTCACCCTCGCGGGCTACTGGCTCGGCCAGATCGAGTTCATCCGCACCAACGTCGAGCCGATCCTCGTCCTGATCGTCGTCCTCTCGGTCGTCCCGATCGCCATCGAGTACCTGCGCGAGCGCAAGAAGAAGAAGCAGCAGCCCGCGGCGGCCCCCCAGCCCGCGGCGCCGCAGTTCCAGCAGCCGCAGCAGCAGCCCGCGTACCCGGTGATGGACGACGCCACGACCCAGCTCCGCAGGGTGGACCCGTACCAGCAGCCGCAGCAGTACCAGCAGCCCCAGCAGTACCAGGAGCCGTACGCCCAGCAGTACCCGCAGCCGCCGTACGACCAGCAGGCCGGCCAGTACCCCTACAACCAGGGCCGCTGACGCGCCCTGAAGGGGCGCGGGGCTGTGCAGGCGCCCGGCGCTAGAACCCCCGCGTCCGCTTCGCCGCCCGGCGGCCCGCCGCACTCGCCGCGCCCGGCACCCGCAGGAACAGCCGCGAAATCTCCCCACCGAGGTTCACCCCGATGGCGATGGCCATGGCGAGGGCCACCGCCGTCGACAGGTACACCAGCCCCCGGTCGACCTCGCTCTGCGCGATCGCCAGCAGCCCGAAGTACGTCGCGGAACCGGGCAGCAGCGGCCCGATCGCCGCGGTCGTGTACGGTAGCGCCGACGCGAACCGGTACCGGGACATCAGCTGCCCGAACAGACCCACCAGCCCCGCCGCGGCGGCCGTGGAGGCCACCGGCGAGATGTCGCCGACGTAGTGCATGGCGCCGTACACGACCCAGGCGACGCCCCCGTTCAGGGTCACCGCCAGCACGGTGGATCGTTCCTGCTGGAGCAGGATCGCGAAGGCCAGCGACAGCATCATGGACGCGCCGATCTGCACGACCGGCTGGTCGCCCGTGCCCAGCTGGGCGTCGGGATTGAGATTGGCGCCCAGCTGGACACCGAAGTACAGCACCACCAGCACCCCGGCGACGATGCTGACGAAGAAGTACATGACCTCCAGCAGGCGCGCCGCGGCGGTGATGTAGAAGCCGGTCAGGCCGTCCTGCACCCCGGCGACCAGCGCCCGCCCGGGCAGCAGCGCGAAGAGGCCACCGGTGATGACCGCCGACGCCTTCACGTCGACGTGGATCAGCGTGAGCACGATCCCCATCGCGGCCGGCGGCATCGCGGCCACCGCGAACTGGTAGAACTCCGGCAGCCCCCGCCCGGCGCACAGCCAGGCCAGCCGGTCGCCGAGCATCGAGCCGAGCATGGCGGCGACGAACACGGTCAGACCGCCGCCGACGAGCACCGAAGCCGAGCCGGCGAGCAGGCCGCTGGCCGCGGTCAGCACCCAGGTGGGGTACGGGTGGCGGTTGCGGCGGATCTCCGCGAGGCGCCGGTAGGCCTCCTCCAGGGAGATCTGCGTGTCCGGGTCGCTGAGATCGTCCACCAGGTGGAACACGGCCGCGAGCCGCGTGTAGTCGGTGCCGCGGCGGCGCACCGTCCGCGACGCCGTCACCGGGTCCTCCACCAGGGACGGCTGGTGGGAGATCGACAGCAGGGTGAAGGTGACGTTCGGTTCGCAGCGGTCCAGGCCGTAGGAGCGGCAGACGGCGAACATCGCCGCCTCCACGTCCTCGGCGCCCTCACCGCCCGCCAGCAGCAGCTCCCCGATGCGCAGCGTCAGGTCGAGCACGCGCGGCACGGCGGGGCCGGTCTCGTCGTCGTGCTTCTGCGACGGCTCGGGCGCCGGCCGGTCGGCCACCGGCATGCGCAGCATCGCGCGCATCCGGTCCTGCCAGGGCACGTCCGTCAGGTTGACCGCCGGGAAGCCGCTCGCCGGGGTGAAGACGGCCGGCGACCACGCGTGGTACGTGCTCGGCATGCTGAACGCCGAGCCCTCGAACTCGGCGGGCGCTCCCGACGGCGCGTCCAGCCCCTCCGGCAGCGCGAACTCGGAGGTCGTCTCGGACTCCGCGCCGGTGTGCCGGGACACCGCCAGTCCCTGCGGAATCTCGAACTCGGACGTCGTCGACGACTCGTCGTCGACCGGCGCGCCGACGCCGACGGGCGGCCGGAACGCACTGCGCGCCTCGTCCGACTGCGGTTTGCGGTCCTCCGCCTCCGTCACCTGCGAAACGCTCCCTGGGCCCTCGTACGACACACCCTCCTGTAGCCCTCAGTATGCGCACCCAAACGTGAACGGGCCGCACGCGTGCGCGTGCGGCCCGTTACGGAAGGGATTCAGGAGGCGTGCTCAGTGGCCGCCCTGGTCCTTGAAGCGCTTGTAGGACCGCTCGATCTCGGCCTCGGCGTCGGTGCGGCCCACCCAGTCGGCGCCCTCGACGGACTTGCCGGGCTCCAGGTCCTTGTAGACCTCGAAGAAGTGCTGGATCTCCAGGCGGTCGAACTCCGAGACGTGGTGGATGTCACGCAGGTGCTCCACGCGCGGGTCGGTCGACGGGACGCACAGCAGCTTGTCGTCGCCGCCGGCCTCGTCCGTCATCCGGAACATGCCGATCGCGCGGCAGCGGATCAGGCAGCCCGGGAACGTCGGCTCGTCCAGGATGACCAGCGCGTCCAGCGGGTCGCCGTCCTCGCCGAGGGTGTTCTCGACGAAGCCGTAGTCGGTCGGGTAGGCGGTCGAGGTGAACAGGCGGCGGTCCAGGCGGATACGACCGGTCTCGTGGTCCACCTCGTACTTGTTCCGCGAACCCTTCGGGATCTCGATCGTGACGTCGAACTCCACCGGACGCTCCTCCATGATCAGCACATAGTTCTGGTGATTAAGTGTCCCTCACGCAGGTGTGTGATCGCGAAAGGGGCTGGTGGTAGTGCCAGAGCTGAGGCCTTGGCGGGCCACGGGACCGCGTGTGGCGCGTGCCGCGCGTGCCGTCCGACCGCGGGTCGCACGGTTCGCACGGGCCACGGCGCCGCAGCTCGACCGGGTCACGAGGCCCAAGACCTGGCAGTACACCGCCGGTGCCGCCACGGCCGGGCTGGCACTGGCCGCCGGTGTGGTGACCGCCGCCGGCCCCTGGGACTCCACGGGTCAGCGTACGGCCGAGCGGGACCGGGCCGTCGCCCTGGAGCGCACGGGTGGCGCAGATCACGGCCGCGGACCGGTCGGTTCCGGTACGACGTCCGGCTCGCCGCGCCCCGCGCCCAGCGCCCCGTCCGTCCTCACCGGCCTCGGCGGTACGGCGGGCGGAGTTCCGCGCGGCGCCGAGGCCGTGCCCGGCGGCACGGCCCTGGCGGACGTCCTCGGACCGCTGATGGAGGACCCGGCGCTCGGCGGCAGCCGCGGGGCGGCGGTGGTGGACCTCACCACCGGCAAGCGCCTGTACGGCCGCGACGCCGGCACGGCGCTCACCCCCGCCTCCACCACCAAGATCGCCACCGCCGTCGCCGCGCTCACCGCCCTCGGCCCCGACCACCGCCTCACCACCCGCACCGCCCTGGAGGCCGACACCGGCGAACTCGTCCTCGTCGGCGGCGGCGACCCCACCCTCACCGCGCGGAAGGACGCCCGCGGCCTCGCCAGCCTGCGCACTCTCGCCGAGAAGACCGCCACCGCCCTCAAGAAGCGGGACGTGCGCGAGGTGACGCTGTCGTACGACACGACGCTCTACGCCGGTACGGAAATGCACCCGATCGGAGTCAACGAGAACCTCGCCCGCGTCACCGCCCTGATGGCCGACGAGGGCCGCACGGACGACTCCACCAGCGGCCCCGCCCCGCGCGTGCCCGACCCGGCCGCCGACGCCGCCCGCACCTTCGCCGGGTTCCTGGAGCGGCACGGCATCACCGCGTCGGCTCCCGGCCCCTCCAAGGCCACCGACCGCGCGGACACCCTCGCCACCGTCTCCTCGCCCCCGCTGACCGCGCTGGTCGAGCGGATGCTGACCAACAGCGACAACGACCTCGCCGAGGCCCTGGCCCGCCACACCGCCCTGGCGAGCGGCGAGAGCGCCGACTTCGACGGCGTCTCGGCGGCGATCACGGCCCGCCTGCGGCAACTGGGCCTGCCCGTGGACGGCGCCCGCTTCCACGACGGCAGCGGCCTGGACCGCACCGACCGCATCACCGCGGACCTCCTCACCGCCCTGCTCGCCGAGGCCGCCGATCCGTCCCGCCCCGAGCTCCGCCCGGTCCTCACCGGTCTCCCCGTCGCCGGCTTCACCGGCACCCTGAGCGGCCGCTACACGGACGGCGCGGCCGGTGTCGTACGCGCCAAGACCGGCACCCTGACGGGCGTCAACACCCTCGCCGGCACGGCCGTCACCCCCGACGGCCGCCTCCTGGGCTTCGCCTTCCTGGCCTCGGACACGACGAACGCGTGGGAGGCCCAGGCGGCCCTGGACCGACTGACTACGGCCCTGGCGTCCGGAGCGCCGTAGCCACGAGCCGCCGTCCAGCGGCCCCACCCCGAGCCCCCACCCCACCGCCCGCCACAGCCTGCCCCCAGCGGCAGCGCTCACGTACGGTTGAGGAATGACGAGCATCGGCGCATCCTCCGGCATGGTCGACTGGAATCTCGCGGTGGCGACCGCGACCCGGCTCGTACGGCCGGGCCCCGAGGTGAGCCGCGACGAGGCCAGGGCCGTCGTCGCGGAGCTCCGCCGCCACGCCAAGTCCTCCGAGGAGCACGTCCGCGGCTTCACCCGCCTGGCCACCGAGGAGGCCCACGCCACCCCCGTCCTCGTCGTCGACCGCCCGGGCTGGGTCCGGGCGAACGTCGCCGGGTTCCGGGAGATCCTCAAGCCGCTGCTGGAGAAGATGGAGGAGCGGCGCGGCGGCGGCGCGGGCAACGCGGTCCTCGGTGCCGTCGGCGGCAAGGTCACCGGCGTGGAGCTGGGCATGCTGCTGTCGTTCCTGTCCTCACGGGTCCTCGGCCAGTACGAGACCTTCGCCCCGGCCACCCGCGAGCTGCCCGCGGGCGCGAACGGCGGCGGCCGGCTCCTGCTCGTCGCGCCGAACATCGTGCACGTCGAGCGCGAACTCGACGTCGACCCGCACGACTTCCGCCTCTGGGTGTGCCTGCACGAGGAGACGCACCGCACGCAGTTCACCGCGGTGCCCTGGCTGCGCGACCACCTGGAGGGCGAAATCCAGTCGTTCCTCTCGGAGACCGACGTCGACCCCATGACCGTGCTGGAGCGGGTCCGCGAGGCCGCCCAGACCCTCGCCGGGGGACGCCCCGAGGGCGAGGAGGACGACGGCGGCCGGTCGCTGGTGGAGCTGGTGCAGACCCCGGCCCAGCGGGAGGTCCTCGGCCGGCTCACGGCCGTGATGTCGCTCCTGGAGGGGCACGCCGACTTCGTGATGGACGGGGTCGGCCCGGCGGTCGTGCCGAGCGTCGGGGAGATCCGCGAGAAGTTCCAGCAGCGCCGCGCCAAGGGTGCCTCGCGCCTCGACCTGGCCCTGCGCAAGCTGCTCGGCCTGGACGCCAAGCTCCGCCAGTACCGGGACGGCGAGCGCTTCGTGCGGGCCGTCGTCGAGGAGTGCGGCATGGACGGCTTCAACCGCGTCTGGACCTCGCCCAACACCCTCCCCACCAAGGCGGAGATCTCCAAACCGGCGGACTGGATCGCGCGGGTGCACCGCAAGCCGGAGTCGTGAGCCCCGGGGATCGGGCGTGAACGAATCCGGCCGACGGCAGTCGAACGCCCCTCCAATCACCCGTCCGAGGGACCGTGGGCTCTCGACAGGCGTGCGATGCTCGGGGAACGGCCCGTTTCTGTCACCATCTACACACTCTGCGTGACCGAACCTCGGGCTCACCCCCGACAACTTCATGAAGGGCACCGGACATGGGTCCCCATCCTGCGGTCGCGGCGATACGCCTGGCGGTCCGCCGCGTCCTCCACGACATCCTCACCGAACTGAACACCACGGCCGGCGTACCCGCCGCGACGGCCGCCGAGCGCATGCCCGAGCGCCCGCCGTCGCCGCTCGTGCTCGTGGCCTGCTCCGGCGGCGCCGACTCCATGGCGCTCGCCTCCGCCCTCGCCTTCGAGGCCCCCCGCCTCGGCGTCCGCGCCGGCGGCGTCACCGTCGACCACGGCCTGCAGAGCGGCTCCGACCTGCGCGCCGAAGAGGTCGTCCTGCGCCTGCGCGAACTGGGCCTGGACCCCGTAGAGGCCACCGCCGTGAGCGTCGGCCGCGCGGGCGGGCCCGAAGCCGCCGCCCGCGACGCCCGCTACGCCGCCCTGGACGACGCCGCCGCCCGCCACGGGGCCGCCGCCGTCCTGCTCGGCCACACCCGCGACGACCAGGCCGAGACCGTCCTGCTGGGCCTCGCCCGCGGCTCCGGCATCCGCTCCCTGTCGGGCATGGCCGCGGTCTCGGGGGCCGGCGGCCGTTACCGGCGTCCCTTCCTCCAGGTCGACCGGCAGACCGCCCGCAAGGCCTGCATGGTCCAGTCCCTGCCCGTTTGGGACGATCCGCACAACGCCGACCCGGCCTACACCCGCTCCCGGCTGCGCCACGAGGGCCTGCCCGCCCTGGAGAAGGCCCTCGGCAAGGGCGTCGTCGAGGCCCTCGCCCGTACGGCCCAGCTCTCCCGGGACGACGCCGACGCCCTCGACGCCTGGGCCCGGCAGGCCGAGGCGGGCGTCCGCGACGCCTCCGGCGTGCTGGAGTGCGCCAAGCTCTACGCCCTGCCGCCCGCCGTACGCCGCCGGATCCTGCGCCGCGCCGCCGTCGACGCCGGTGCTCCGGCCGGCGCCCTGTTCGCCCGCCACATCGAGGAAGTCGACCGGCTGATCACCGGCTGGCGCGGTCAGGGAGCCATCAACCTCCCCGGCAAAGTCGTCGCCCGGCGGCAGGGTGGCAGACTGGTGATTCGGCAAGGCTGAATCCGGACCCTCCCACCGATCCCGTACACGGATCGCCGGGGCGCTCCGGAGTGGCCGGTGGGACGACCGAAAGTGATGCGGGTGGACGCGAACGACATGGGTGCCGACCTCGAGAAGGTACTCATCACCAAGGAAGAGATCGACGCGAAGCTGGCCGAGCTGGCCGCGAAGATCGACGCGGAGTACGCGGGCAAGGACCTGCTCATCGTCGGCGTGCTCAAGGGCGCCGTGATGGTCATGGCCGACCTCGCGCGCACGCTGTCCACCCCCGTCACGATGGACTGGATGGCGGTGTCCTCGTACGGCGCGGGCACCCAGTCCTCCGGCGTGGTGCGGATCCTCAAGGACCTGGACACCGACATCAAGGGCAAGCACGTCCTGATCGTCGAGGACATCATCGACTCCGGCCTGACCCTGTCCTGGCTGATCTCCAACCTCGGCTCGCGCGAGCCCGCCTCCCTCAAGGTGTGCACGCTGCTGCGCAAGCCCGACGCCGCGAAGGTCGCCATCGACGTGGAGTGGGTGGGCTTCGACATCCCCAACGAGTTCGTCGTGGGCTACGGCCTCGACTACGCCGAGAAGTACCGCAACCTGCCGTTCGTCGGTACGCTCGCGCCCCACGTCTACGGCGGCTGACACGGCCCTGTGGCGCGCTCCGCGGCGTTTCGGGGGGCGGCCGGGAACCCCGGAGGCCCCCGCGCCGTTGGAGCATGCAGACGGGACGTCAGCGGTCCCGTGCGGCTGAGGGCCGCCCCGCTGGGGTACCGTCAGAAGAACTGTCTTATCAAACTCACTATGGCAGGAGGGACGGGGCGCCACCGCTCCGGAGGATGGACGTGAAGCGATACTTCCGTGGGCCAATCATGTGGATCGTGCTGGCCGTCCTTGCCGTGGTCGTGTTGATGCAGGTCGTCGGCTCGTCCGGCGGCTACAAGACGGTGGACACGGGCCAGGTCGTCCAGGCGATCAACGACAACAGGGTCGAGTCGGCCAAGCTGACCACCGGCGACGAGCAGAAGATCCAGGTTCAGCTCAAGGACGGTCAGAAGGTCGAGGGCAGCTCGAAGATCCAGGCGAGCTACATCGGCAACCAGGGTGAGACCCTCGCCGGCACCCTGCAGAACAAGTACCAGGACAAGCAGATCCCCGACGGCTACACGGTGTCGCCGTCGAAGCAGAACCCGTTCGTCGGGATCCTGCTCTCCCTGCTGCCGTTCGTCCTGATCGTGGTCGTCTTCCTGTTCCTGATGAATCAGATGCAGGGCGGCGGCTCCCGGGTCATGAACTTCGGCAAGTCCAAGGCCAAGCTCATCACCAAGGACACCCCCAAGACGACGTTCACCGACGTCGCCGGATCCGACGAGGCCGTCGAGGAGCTCCACGAGATCAAGGAGTTCCTGCAGGAACCGGCCAAGTTCCAGGCCGTCGGCGCCAAGATCCCCAAGGGCGTGCTGCTGTACGGCCCGCCCGGTACCGGCAAGACCCTGCTCGCGCGAGCCGTCGCGGGCGAGGCGGGCGTGCCGTTCTACTCGATCTCCGGTTCCGACTTCGTCGAGATGTTCGTCGGTGTCGGTGCCTCCCGGGTCCGTGACCTGTTCGAGCAGGCCAAGGCGAACGCCCCGGCGATCGTCTTCGTCGACGAGATCGATGCGGTCGGCCGCCACCGCGGCGCCGGCCTCGGCGGCGGTCACGACGAGCGCGAGCAGACCCTGAACCAGCTGCTCGTCGAGATGGACGGCTTCGACGTCAAGGGCGGCGTGATCCTCATCGCCGCGACGAACCGGCCCGACATCCTCGACCCGGCGCTGCTGCGCCCCGGCCGTTTCGACCGGCAGATCGCCGTCGACCGTCCGGACATGCAGGGCCGTCTGGAGATCCTCAAGGTCCACCAGAAGGGCAAGCCGGTCGCCCCGGACGTCGACCTGTCGGCCGTCGCCCGCCGTACGCCCGGTATGACCGGTGCCGATCTGGCCAACGTGCTGAACGAGGCCGCCCTGCTGACGGCCCGCAGCGACCAGAAGCTGATCGACAACCACATGCTGGACGAGGCGATCGACCGCGTGGTCGCGGGCCCGCAGAAGCGGACCCGGATCATGTCGGACAAGGAGAAGAAGATCACCGCGTACCACGAGGGCGGTCACGCCCTGGTCGCGGCGGCCTCACCCAACTCCGACCCGGTCCACAAGATCACCATCCTGTCCAGAGGCCGGGCCCTCGGCTACACGATGGTGCTGCCGGACGAGGACAAGTACTCGACCACGCGCAACGAGATGCTCGACCAGCTCGCCTACATGCTGGGCGGCCGGGCGGCCGAGGAGCTCGTCTTCCACGACCCGACGACGGGCGCGGCCAACGACATCGAGAAGGCCACCGGCCTCGCTCGCGCGATGGTCACGCAGTACGGCATGACCGAGCGCCTCGGTGCGATCAAGTTCGGCGGCGACAACAGCGAGCCGTTCCTCGGGCGTGAGATGGCCCACCAGCGCGACTACTCGGAAGAGGTCGCCGCGCTGGTCGACGAGGAGGTCAAGAAGCTCATCGAGACGGCGCACAACGAGGCCTGGGAGATCCTGGTCGAGAACCGCGACGTCCTCGACAACCTCGTCCTCGCGCTGCTGGAGAAGGAGACGCTGGGCAAGGAGGAGATCGCCGAGATCTTCGCGCAGATCGTCAAGCGCCCGTCCCGGCCCGCCTGGACCGGCTCCTCGCGCCGCACGCCGTCGACCCGTCCGCCGGTGCTCTCCCCCAAGGAGCTCGCCCTGACGAACGGAGCCAACGGCGCGCCGGCGGCGATCTCCACGGCCAAGAGCGCGACGCCGGAGCCGGCCCCGGCACCGGAACGAGCCCCGGAGGACCGTCCGGAGAGCTGACTCAGCTGCTCCCGGCGGCCCCACCAGGCCCGGAATGTATGCCGCGCCCCCCAGGTTCTAGCCTTGGGGGCGCGGCATTTCCGTATGCCGACCGCAGGACAGGACAGGAACGAGGCACTAGATGACCGACCCCGTGACGCTGGACGGCGAGGGCCAGATCGGCGAGTTCGACGAGAAGCGGGCCGAGAACGCCGTACGCGAACTGCTGATCGCGGTCGGCGAGGACCCGGACCGCGAGGGGCTGAGGGAGACGCCGGCGCGGGTGGCGCGGGCGTACAAGGAGATATTCGCGGGACTGTGGCAGCAGCCCGAGGACGTGCTGACGACGACGTTCGACCTCGGGCACGACGAGATGGTGCTGGTGAAGGACATCGAGGTGTTCAGTACGTGCGAACACCATCTCGTCCCGTTCCGCGGGGTGGCGCACGTCGGCTACATCCCGTCGAACAACGGCAAGATCACCGGCCTGTCCAAGCTGGCCCGCCTGGTGGACGTCTACGCCCGCCGGCCCCAGGTGCAGGAACGTCTCACCACGCAGATCGCCGACTCCCTGATGGAGATCCTGGAGCCGCGGGGCGTGATCGTGGTCGTGGAGTGCGAGCACATGTGCATGTCGATGCGCGGCATCCGCAAGCCCGGCGCGAAGACCCTCACGTCGGCGGTGCGCGGGCAGCTGCGCGACGTCGCCACGCGCAACGAGGCGATGAGCCTGATCATGGCTCGCTGACGCCCGTCGGCGGGCGTCCGGCGGCCGGGCGTCAGGCCGCCGTGGCCGTGCCCGGGTGGTCGTCGTCCTCGTCCTCCGGGAGGCGGCAGACGCGCTCCAGGAAGAGGGCGGCCGCTATGACGGCGATGCCCGCCAGCACCGAGAAACCGGCGTAGACGGCCTGGTCGCGGCGGGCGGGGACGTCCAGGTACTCCAGCAGGAAGACCCCCGTGCCCCCGTACATCCCCGCGACCAGGGCGGCCACCAGGGCGCTGGCCTGGCCGAAGACCACCGCGCGGGCCGCCATCATCGGGTCGACGCCCTTGGCGCCCGGCACACGCTCCCGCTGGGCCTTCAGGCGGGCGCGCAGCGAGAGCGCGGTGGCGAGCAGGATCACCGCGATCAGGGCGAGGACGATGGGGGCGGCCAGGGGGACGCTCGGGAGGCTCCCGATCGAGTTCCACAGGCGGGCGCCCGCCCAGGACAGGATGCCGGCGACGAGGAACACGCCGACCAGCACCCTGATGCGCAACTCTTTCACGCTGTTCCGTGTCCCTTCGGTCCCCGGTGCCGGTCTTCGGCGTGGCCGTCGGCCTTGTCGTCTGCTCGGCCTTCTCGACCTTAACGACTACTCGGGCAGCCGGAGTTCCAGGTCGGCGCGGGGCGCGACGCCCTCCCGGGTGACGGCGTCCAGGAGATCGGCGATCGCGCCGTGTCCCGGCAGCTGCGCCTCCGGGTCCACATCGTGCCAGGGGGCGAGGACGAAGGCGCGTTCGTGGGCGCGCGGGTGGGGAAGCGTGAGCTGCGGGTCGTCGGAGACGACCTCCGCGTAGGCGACGATGTCGACGTCGAGGGTGCGCGGGCCCCAGCGCTCGTCGCGGACCCGGTGGAAGGCCTCCTCGACCGCGTGCGCCCGCTCCAGCAGGGAGGACGGGGGCAGGGTGGTCTTGAGGATCACGACCGCGTTGAAGTACGACGGCTGGCTGTCCGGGTCGACGCCCCAGGGCTCCGTCTCGTACACCGGCGAGACCTCTTTGACTCGCACGCCGGGGGTGTCCTCCAGGGCGTCGATCGCCCCCTGGAGGGTCTCCAGGCGGTTGCCGAGATTGGCGCCCAGGGCGACCACGGCGCGCTTGGGGTTGGACAGCGTGGTGTCGGCCGCGTCGACCTGCTCGATGACGGAGGCGGGCACCGGCTGTACGGTCGGGTCGCTGGGACCCTTGGTGAAGGGGGCGCTCATACACGGCTCCGGATGATGGTGACGGTCACGTCGTCGAAGGGGACGGTGATGGGTGCGTCCGGCTTGTGGACGCAGACCTCGACCTCCTCGACCCCTTCGTGCTTCAGGCAAACCTGGGCGATGCGCTCGGCGAGCGTCTCGACGAGGTTGACGGGCTCGCCCTCGACGACGGCCACGACCTCCTCGGCCACGATGCCGTAGTGCACGGTCTTCGCCAGGTCGTCGTCGGCCGCGGCCGGCCGGGTGTCCAGGCCAAGGACGATGTCCACGAGGAAGGTCTGGCCGTCCTCGCGCTCCTTGGGGAACACACCGTGGTGCCCGCGGGCCTTCAGGCCGCGCAGCGCGACACGATCCACGCGAATCACTCCTGCAGTCGTCGGTCTCGGCCGGTGCGTACCACGTGCGGGCGGTACGGCGGCCTCAGTCGAATCTACCCGCGGGCACCGACAGCGCCGGGACACGGGGTGCGTGGGGGAGGGCGCACGCCGGGAGGTTTCATCCCGCGTTTGCCCTGGCGGCCCCGGTGGATCACGGGTTGGTAGCCGCCCATACCCGGTGGTCCGTGATTCCAACCACTTCCGGGATCAGGGTTCACCCGGACCGGTCAGGGGCGGGTTTCCGGGGCCCTCGTCGTCCTCGTCCTCGGTTCCGGTCTCGGCGAGTACCGGGGAGGCGTGGTGCGACCAGAGCTTCCAGCCGGCGGGCGTGCGCCGGTACGTGTTGGTGGCGACCACGAGCTGGCCGACGAGCGGGCCGAGCTCGTCGTCGCCCTCGGGGGCGGGGCCGCCGCTGAGGATGTTCTCGGTGCAGGTCACCAGGGCGGTGTCACCGGTCACGGAGACGTGCACGTCGGTGAGGAAGAACTGGATGTAGTCGGTGTTGGCCATGATCAGGGCGTAGGAGCGCAGGACCTCGCCGCGGCCGGTGAGGACCGGCCAGCCGGGGTGTACGCAGGAGACCACGCCGGCGTCGGCCGGGTCGTGGTACGACTCGTCGACGCCCAGGTCGGACGGGGTGAGCCAGAACTCGGAGACCTTTTCGAAGTCGCCCTGTTCGAGTGCCTCGTAGAAGGCGGTGTTGGCCGCCTCGACCTGCTCGACGTCGACGTGCGGGGCGTTCACCGGGCTCCCTCGACGGCGCGGGCGACGCGTACGGCGTCGGCGGTGGCACGGACCTCGTGCACGCGTACGGCCCACGCGCCGGCGTGTGCGGCGAGGGCGGAGACGGCGGCGGTGGCCGCGTCGCGCTCCCGCGCGGGGGGCGGAGCGGCGTCGGGGCCTGCCAGGACCCGGCCGAGGAAGCGCTTGCGGGAGGCGGCGACGAGGAGGGGGTGGCCGAGGGCGTGGAGGCGGTCGAGGTGGGCGAGGAGGACGAGGTCGTGCTCGGCGTCCTTGGAGAAGCCGAGGCCGGGGTCGACGACGACGCGGTCGGGGGCGACGCCACCGTCGAGGACGGCCTCCACGCGGGCGCGCAGCTCGTCGACGACCTCGGCGACGACGTCGGCGTAGGTGCCGCGGACGTTGCCGCCCTCCAGGAGGCCGCGCCAGTGCATGACGACGAAGGGGGCGCCGGCGTCGGCGACGACCGGGATCATGCGGGGGTCGGCGAGGCCGCCGCTGACGTCGTTGACCAGGGCGGCGCCGGCGGCGAGTGCCTGGTCGGCGACGGAGGCGCGCATGGTGTCGACGGAGATCGTGACGCCCTCGGAGGCCAGTCCGCGCACGACCGGGACGACGCGGCGGAGCTCTTCGTCCTCGTCGACGCGGGTGGCGCCGGGGCGGGTGGACTCGCCGCCGACGTCCACGAGGTCGGCGCCTTCGGCCACCAGGTCGAGGCCGTGCTTGATGGCGGCCGTGGTGTCGAAGAAGCGACCGCCGTCGGAGAAGGAGTCGGGGGTCACGTTGACGACTCCCATGACCGCGCAGCGGTCCCATGCGGTCAGTCCCGCGAGGTGGTGGCGGTGGGCGGTCTGCTTGCTCATGTGTTCAGCGTAGGCCTCCGGCGGTGGGGCGGGGTGCCTGCGGCGCCTGTGCGGGTTCGGTGGGGGTGCGGGTAGCGCGGTGCGTGGTGTTGTGGGTCGGGGCCGCGCCGGGGGGTGTCCGTCCTCGGAACGGCGCGGAATCGGTCGGCTACGGGGGTGGCCGGCGCGGACGCGCCAACCGCTGCGGGCGGACACCCCCCGACACGTCCCCTTCCCGCCGTACGCGGCTTTCCCGCCGTCCCGCCCAGCTACGGGCAGTCGTGCCGCTGGGGCGGCACGGCCTGCGCGACCCACCCCCTGCGGCCACCCGAACGCCGGGTGACCTGCAAACCCCGGACCGCGGAGCCCTACGCCGCCCGCGCCCCCCGCTCCGACAGCCCGTGCGGACACGGCCGCCGCGTCGGCGTACCCCGGCGCAGGAAACGCGGCGGCGTCAGTGTGACGAAGCCCTCGGCCTGCATCGCGGCGAAGCCGATGCGGGGGAGGTCGGCGGAACGGCGGTAGACGACGAAGCGCGGTTCCCAGCTGGGGCGGAACTTGGCGTTGAACTTGTACAGCGACTCGATCTGGAACCAGCGGGAGAGGAACACCAGCAGACCTCGCCAGGCACGGAGCACCGGGCCCGCGCCGATCTTCTCGCCCCGTGCGAGCGCCGCGCGGAACATCGCGAAGTTCAGGGAGACGCGGGCGATGCCCAGTTTCGGGGCGGCCTGGAGGGCGGCCACGATCAGGAGTTCGTTCATGCCGGGATCGGCCGCGCGGTCGCGGCGCATGAGGTCGAGGGACGCCCCGTCAGTGCCCCACGGCACGAAGTGCAGGACCGCCTTGAGGTCGCCGAACTCACCGGGTTCGGTGTCCTGCCGGTGGGCCGTCGCTATCAGGCAGTCGCCGTCGGAGGGGTCGCCGACGCGGCCGAGGGCCATGGAGAAGCCGCGCTCGGTGTCCGTGCCGCGCCAGGCGTCCGCGGCGCGGCGGACGCGGTCCAGTTCGGCGTCGGAGAGGTCAGCCACGCGTCGTACGCGGGTCTCGTAACCGGCGCGCTCGATGCGCTTGACCATCTGGCGTACGTTGCGCATCGCGCGGCCGGTGAGGGAGAAATTTGCCACGTCCACCACCGCCTCGTCGCCGAGTTCGAGGGCGTCGAGTCCGGTCTCGCGGGTCCAGACCTCGCCGCCGGTCTCGGAGCAGCCCATGACGGCCGGGGTCCAGGAGTGGGCGCGGGCCTCGTCCATGAAGCGTTCGATGGCGCCCGGCCACGCCTCCACGTCGCCGATCGGGTCGCCGCTGGCCAGCATCACGCCGGAGACGACGCGGTAGGTGACGGCCGCCTTGCCGCTGGGGGAGAAGACGACCGCCTTGTCGCGGCGCAGCGCGAAGTGGCCGAGGGAGTCGCGGCCGCCGTGCCGGGCGAGGAGGGCGCGCAGGCGGGTCTCGTCGTCCTCGGTGAGGCGGGCCGCGGGGTGTTCGGGGCGGAAGGCCAGGTAGATGGTGGTGACGGCGGTCAGGAGGCCGAGGGCGCCGAGGGAGAAGGCCACCGTCCAGGAGGTGGTGCCCCGGTAGTCGACCGGGCCCTCGACGCCGAACAGGCCGTACAGGACGTGGGTGATGCGGTCGGCCAGGCTGGGGTCACCGATCATGCGGTGCGGGTGGGCGTTGACGACGAGCAGGCCGAGGATGACGGAGCCGGCGGACATGAGGACGAAGTTGGCCAGCGCCCGCCAGCGGCTGCGGGGGTCGGGGAGTGCTGCGAACTGGTCGCGGTGGCGCAGGAGGGGGGCGAGCAGGGCCAGGGAGATGAGTACGCCGACGAGGGAGTGGCGGTAGCCGAACTGGGCGACGGCGCCTAGGGGGAGCAGCGCCACGGCCGCTCGCCACGCCCGGCGCTTGCGGCGCTTGAGGCCGTGGGCGAGCAGGAGGAGCAGGACGCCGGCACTGAGGGAGAGGGCCGCGGCGAAGGGGCCGAAGGAGCCGGGGAGGACCTCGGCGAGGGCGTGCACGCGGCTGTGCCGGAAGCGGGGGAAGACGCCGCCGGCGATGTCCAGGAGGCCCACGAGCGCGCAGGCGCGGCCGACGAGGAGGGGGACGTTCTCCGGGCGGGGGCCGCGCAGTACCCGTCGTAGGCCGGTGGATTTGGCCGGAACCGCGCCCGACATTTCCTCATCTGTCCTGACAGACATCGCACCTGTGGTTCTGCGAGAGATCGTGGATCCGGGCCCGTTTCGGGCATCCGGCGACATTGCGCCCTCTAGGACGGTGTCTCGGGTGGAGAGGTTCACTCCACCTGTCGGAAAGCCCCTTGAAAGCACAGGCAGGTAGCAACGCATGGGTCTCACGAGCGACAAGGTGCTGGCGCTGGCGGTGGTGTCGGGCGTGCTGCTGTTCGCCGGCACGGTGTGGTGGTGGCCGCGGCTGGGGCGGCGGAGTGTGCGGGCCGTGCTGGGGCGGGTGGGGTTGTTGCTGGGTACTCAGGTGGCGGTGTTCGCGGCGGTGGGGCTCGCCGCCAACCAGGCCTTCGGGTTCTACGGGAGCTGGGCCGACCTGTTCGGGCGCGTGGACGGCCAGGGGGTGGTCGTGGACCACTCGGCGGGCGGGGGCGGTCCGTTGCGGGTCGTGGGCGAACGGCGGGTGACGCCGGCGGGCGGGGGGCGGCCGGAGGTTGCCGGGCGGGTGCAGGAGATACGGGTCGTGGGCCGTACGACGCGGATCGCGTCGCCCGCGTACGTGTATCTGCCGCCCGAGTACTTCCAGGCGCGGCACCGTGCGCGTACCTTTCCCGCCGCCGTCGTACTGACCGGCTATCCGGGGACCGCCTCGGCGCTGGTGGACAAGCTCCGTTATCCGCGGACGGCGTTCGATCTGGCCAAGGCGGGGCGGATGCGGCCGATGATTCTGGTGATGCTGCGGCCCGCCGTGGCGCCGCCGCGCGACACCGAGTGCGTGGACGTGCCGGGCGGCCCGCAGACGGAGTCCTTCTTCGCCAAGGACCTTCCCGAGGCCGTGAGCGCGCACTATCGCGTCGGCAAAGGCCGGGGGAGTTGGGGTGTCGTCGGCAACTCGACCGGAGGCTACTGCGCTCTGAAGCTCGCCATGCATCACCCCGAGGTGTTCGGAGCGGGGGCCGGACTGTCCGCCTACTACGACGCGCCCAGCGATCCCACCACGGGTGATCTCTTCCAGGGAGATGAACGTGCCGAGAATCGGGCCAGTCTGTGGTGGTGCATCAAGAACCTTCCGGCGCCGGACACTTCATTGCTCGTCAGCAGTAGCCGGTCCGGTGAGACGAACTACAAGGACACGGTGAAGTTCATCGATCTGGTGAAGGAACGGAAGCCGACGCGGATCTCGTCGATCATCCTGGAAAGCGGCGGGCACAACTTCAATACCTGGCGGCGCGAGATTCCCGCGACGCTGGAGTGGCTGAGCGGGCGGATCGGCGGACGGCCCTGAAATGATCTTGCAGTAATTCAGGCGTCGGCGGCCTTGTGGAATGCCGGTGGCGTGTGAACACCTTCGAGATGGCTGTGTTTTTGCGGGGCGGGGCGCCAAGATTCGCCTACGCGCGGTAAGTTTCTGGCCATGCCACGTGGACGTCACCGCCATTCCCCGCCCCTGCACAGGCTGCTGCCGCCGTCGGCGATCGCAGGCGTCTCCGTCGTCTGTGCCCTCGGCCCCTGGGTGTTCAGCGAAGCGACGGTCCTGCGCGCACTGGCCGCGGCCGCCGCGGTGACGGCCGTCGTCGGCGCGGTCGTCATGCGGCACTGGGACGCCCAGGCGGGCAAGCGGGTCGCCGACCTCACGCGCGCGCGGGCGAGCGACGAGTGGCGCTACGAGGAACGGGTCGCCGAACTGGAGTCCGACCTCGAGGAGTCGCGCGAACTGCGCCAGAAGCTGGAGCACCGGCTGCGGGCCAAGCGCACCGAACTGGCGGGGCTGCGCAACGAGCACGCCTCCCTGCTGCGGCGTTACGCCACCGCCGAGACCGAGCGGGCCAGCGCGCTGGAGGGCCGTCGGCTGCTGGAGATAGAGGCCGTGCCGCAGGCGCCCGCGCTGCCGGCCGCCCGCCCGGCTCCGGACGAGGCTCCGGTGGCCGAGGAGACGGTGGCCGAGGAGGTGGCGGTCGCGGACGCGGTGACGGACGAGGCCGCCGGGGAAGGGGAAGCCCCCGCGGTCTTCTCTCCCGAGGGCTCCCGGTTGTTCCTGCGGGCGAACGCGGCACTGGCCCGTTTCGCCGAGGACGCGCCCGCCGGCCACCGCGACTCCGGCGACGGCGACTCCGGCGACTCCCGTGACGGCGGAGACGACGACGGGAACGGTGGCGGGGAGCGCGCGTCGGCGGACGCCACCGCGCGGGAGGACGAGGCGCAGGGGCAGCCCGAGGCGGCCGACGGACACGAGCGCACCGCCGCCGCCTCCCCCACGGCCCAGCACGACGAGCGGCCCGCGCAGCCCACCGCGCCCACCGGACAGGCCACCGGTCACTACACGGTGCCGGCCGCGGTGGCGGTCGTACCGTCGGCCCCGGCGCGGCGCCCCCTGGTCGAGGGCGGCTTCGACTTCTTCGGCACCAAGGACGACCAGGACGGCACGTCGTCGTCGCCCAAGGCCCTGGAGACCGTCCAGAACGAGGACCTCGCCGACGTGGTCGGCCAGGAGGCCCTCGCCCTGCACAAGGCGGAGAAGGAGGCGGGCTTCAAGCAGGCCGGCGAGGAGTCCCGGGGCGTGGGCCAGGTGATCGACCTGACCGCCCACGACGAGACGGAGCAGATCGACGTGCAGGGGCTGCGCAGCGCCGTGTCCTGACCGGACGGGGCGGGGCGGGACGGGGCAGCAGGGCAGGGGTGTGGCCTCTCAGGCCATCCACCGGTCCGGCAGCGCGTCCCGGCGGCCGGTCCGGGAGTGTTCCGCCTGGGCCCGCAGGAGGTCCGCCGCCTCGTCGGCGTCGCGCAGACGCGCGGTCACGGTCTTGTTCGCCCCCGTGTCCACCCGTACGTCGGCCAGCCGCAGCGCCCGCTGCCACGGCCCCTGGGTGCGGCGGACGCTCTGCACCTTGGCGTGCGGCACCAGGGCCAGGCTGCGGCGCAGCAGCCCGTACCGGACGGCGAAGACCGTGTCGGTGACGGCGAGTCCGTAGCCCCGCCACCACAGTGGCCGGCAGCGCGCGGCCCGGCGCGGCGGGCGTGACAGCTCCGGGCCCGTCGGCACCGTCACCCCGGGCAGCACGCGCGCCACGACCGACTCCGCGATCTCGCGCGGGGCGACCGGCAGCAGCACGGAGTTCGACGACCCGGCCACGTCCAGCTCCACCCGCACCCAGCCCCGCCGCCGCCACAGCAGCGGCTCCACGATCCGCACGGTCTGCACCCGGCCCGGCGGCACCGTCTCGTGCGCGCGGTCCAGCAGCCCGTGGTCTAGGCGGAGCCCGTCCGGGGACTCGGCCACCGTCCAGTCGTACTCCCCGACGAACCGGCCCGCGCTGCTCGCGCCCGCGGCACCCAGCAGCGGCAGGACGGTCGCCAGCACCGTCCACAGGTTGTGGGTGGCGAGCCACAGGAGCGTGGGTACGACGACGGCGGCGATCAGCGTGCCCCAGGTGGCGCCGGTCAGCAGCAGCGAGACGGCCAGCACGCGCGGTGGTACGCGCAGCAGTTGCCGGGAGGGTGCCTCGCCGACCTCGTGGGCGGTCTCGGGGGCGAGGCCGGCGGCGCGGGCGAGCAGCTCGGCCCGCAGGGCGCGGGCCTCGCCGGCGCCCAGGAAGGCCAGTTCGTCCTTCTTGCCGGTGCCTATGACGTCGAGCTTGAGTTTGGCGACCCCCGCGACGCGGGCGAGGAGGGGCTGGGTGACGTCGATGGCCTGGACGCGTTCGAGCCGGATGTGGGCGGTGCGCCGGAACAGCAGCCCGGTGCGGATGCGCAGCTCCGTGTCGGTCACCGCGTAGTGGGTGAACCACCAGGTCAGGAAGCCGTACAGGGCAGCGGCCGGGATCAGTACGGCGAGGCCGATCAGCAGGTGGGTCGTGGTCAGCCGGGTCAGCTGGCGCTGCGCCTGGTCGGGGTCGTGCACGGCCCACCCGACCAGCACGGCCACCGGCGCCCACGCCCGCCGCAGCGGCGTGACGGGGTGCAGCCGGCGCTCGGTCGTTCCGTCTCCGGGCGAAGGGGAGTCCGTGCCGGACACCTCCGGGGTGGGGGCAGTGCCGGACGACTCCGGTGCAGGCGCCGCCGGGCCCGGGCCGGCCGTTTGCGTCGTGGGTGCGGCGGGACGCGGGGCGGAGTTTGCCGTCCCGAAGGGGGCGGGGCGCCGACGGGGTCCCTCCGGGCCCTGTGTGGCGGAGCGCGGGCTGGAGGTGTCCGTCTCGGGTGGCACCGTCGGGCCCGCGCCGGCCGTTTCCGGTGCGGGGGGCGCGGGGCGCCTGCGGGAGTCCTCCGCACCTGGCGTCACCGGGTCCTGGCCCGTCTCCTCCTCCCCGGGCGTCGTCACAGCCCCGCCGATCGGGCCTCGCCCAGCTCGGTGAGCCGGTCGCGGAGCCGTTCCGCCTCGGCCGGGTCGAGGCCCGGGATGGTCGCGTCGGTCGCGGCGGCGGCCGTGTGCAGCTGGACGCTGGCCAGGCCGAAATGGCGCTCGACGGGACCGGACGTCACCTCGACCAGCTGCATGCGCCCGTACGGGACGACGGTCTCCTCTCGCCACAGCACACCCCGGCTGATCAGCAGGTCGTCGGCGCGCTCGGCGTACCGCCAGGAACGCCAGTTGCGCTCCAGCATCACCCAGCCCCACACCGCCAGAGCCGGCGGCAGCAGTGCGAGGAACGCCCAGGCCGGTTCCAGGAACAGGCCCGGCAGCAGGCCCGCGGCGAGGGTGAGCAGGCCCAGCCACACCACCAGCAGCAGGCGTCGCATGCGCAGCAGTCCCGGCGGCAGGCCGGTCCACACCGGTTCCTCCCGCGCGGCCTTCGCCGTCCCCGCCGCGCCCGTGTCGTCAGGGCTCCCCGTCTCCATGGGGCCAGCGTACGTAGGGGAGACTGTGTGCATGACTCCCACGACGGAGACCATGG
This sequence comes from Streptomyces sp. CB02414, assembly GCF_001905385.1. Taxonomy (GTDB): domain Bacteria; phylum Actinomycetota; class Actinomycetes; order Streptomycetales; family Streptomycetaceae; genus Streptomyces. Next base: position 621,010 of record NZ_LIPF01000003.1, read on the forward strand.
TCGGCATCGGCGGCGCCGCGGAGAGCACCGACATGGTGCTCAACATCGGGCCCCAGCACCCGTCCACGCACGGAGTGCTGCGGCTGCGGCTCGTCCTGGACGGCGAACGCATCGTCCGCGCGGAGCCCGTGATCGGCTACATGCACCGCGGCGCGGAGAAGCTGTTCGAGGCCCGTGACTACCGTCAGATCATCGTGCTCGCCAACCGCCACGACTGGCTGTCGGCGTTCTCGAACGAGCTCGGCGTGGTCCTCGCCGTGGAGCGCATGCTCGGCATGGAGGTCCCCACCCGCGCGGTGTGGCTGCGCACGCTGCTCGCCGAGCTGAACCGGGTGCTCAACCACCTGATGTTCCTCGGCTCGTACCCGCTGGAGCTGGGCGGCATCACCCCCGTCTTCTACGCCTTCCGGGAGCGCGAGGTCCTCCAGAACGTCATGGAGGAGGTCTCCGGCGGGCGTATGCACTACATGTTCAACCGCGTCGGCGGCCTCAAGGAGGACCTGCCCGCCGGGTGGACCGCACGCGCGCGCGGTGCCGTCGCTGCCGTGCGCTCGCGCATGGACGTCTTCGACGACCTGGTGCTCGGCAACGAGATCTTCCGGGGGCGCACCCGCGGGGTGGGCGCGCTGAGCCCCGAGGCCGTGCACGCGTACGGCGTCAGCGGGCCCATCGCCCGTGCCTCCGGCGTCGACTTCGACCTGCGCCGCGACGAGCCCTACCTGGCGTACGGCGAGCTCCAGGACACCCTGAGGGTCGTCACCCGCGCGGAGGGCGACTGCCTGGCCCGCTTCGAGTGCCTCTTGGAGCAGACGCACAACGCCCTCGACCTCGCCGACGCCTGCCTGGACCGCCTGGCCGAGCTGCCGCCCGGGCCGGTCAACCAGCGGCTCCCGAAGGTGCTCAAGGCGCCCGAGGGCCACACGTACGCCTGGACCGAGAACCCGCTCGGCATCAACGGCTACTACCTCGTCAGCAAGGGCGAGAAGACCCCGTACCGGCTGAAGCTGCGCTCGGCCTCGTACAACAACATCCAGGCGCTCGCCGAGCTGCTGCCCGGGACGCTGGTCGCCGACATGGTGGCGATCCTCGGGTCACTGTTCTTCGTGGTCGGGGACATCGACAAGTAGAGCCCCGGCGTCGACGGGCCCGACCGGCTGGAGCAGCCACCGGAAGTCGCCGAGCCCGCCCGTCGCGGTCAGCTCGGCGGCCTCGGAGGCGCCCGCCAGCGCGCGCACGTACGCCGCCGGGTCGGTGGCGGCCAGCGCGAGCGGAGGGCGTACGCCTGTGATGCCGAGGGCGCGCAGGACCTCCCGCTGGGGGCGCAGCAGCGCCTCGGGGAGCGTGCGCTCCGGAGTGCGCTTCCCGGCGGCCTCGCACGCGTCAGGGCGTTTCACGGCGGCCGCGCACGCGTCCAGTGCCACGTGCGCGGTGATGTCGCGGGAACCGTCCGGCACGGGCGGCTCCTGACGCCCCTCCCGGAAGCCCGTCAGCGTCCCGAAGGGCGGGCGGGTGGCCGTGGTGTGCGCGTAGTCGGCGGCCACGGCGAGCCCGGCGTCCAGGGCCGCGACGGCGGTGGCCCAGGCGGCGTCCCGGGGGAGCCCGATCTCCGCCCGCAGCCCCTCCTCGCCGGTCAGCGGCCACCACCGGGCCAGCCACCGGGCCTCCGCCCCGGCCACCGGCTCCCCGAGCCGCTCGGTCCCGTCGTCCCTCACGAGCACCCGCCGGGCCACTCCGGCGGAGTCCACCTCCGCGACGTCCACCGGCACGTTGTCCAGCCACTCGTTGGCGAACAGCAGCCCCGTCGCCCCGCGCGGCGGCTCGGCGAGCCACTCGATCCGGTGGTCCAGCCCGTCCGGGCGGTCGGCGATCTCGACGGCGTACGCGCGCGTGCGGGCGGCCACGCCGGCGGGCAGCGCGGCCAGCACCCCGGTGACCAGCTCGCCGCGGCCGGCCGCCATGTCCACGAAGTCCAGCGACGCGGGCCGTCCCAGTGCCTCGTCGACCCGGCACAGCAGCCGCGCCACCGCTCCGGCGAACAGCGGCGACGCGTGGACGGACGTCCGGAAGTGCCCGGCCGGTCCGCCGGGTGCGGCGCGGTAGAAACCGGCCGGTCCGTAGAGGGCGTCCCGTGCGGCCTCTCGCCAGCCCCGCCACTCCTGCCAGTCCTCGTGCGTCCCGGAGGCCCCTTCGGCCCCGCTCGTCCCAGCTGTCACAGACCCAGGCTAGGGGTACAGAGGAACGGAGCCTCCACCTTGCGGAGTATGCGTGGAGGCTGCGGATCGGCCCTCCGGTTGACCCCTGCACCTATCCCCCTTCCCTACGCTGGGTTACGTGCAGCGCCTCTACGACTTCATCCGCAGACACCCGACCGGGGTCGACTGTTTCTGGGCTCTCGTCCTGCTCGGTATCTCCCTGGTGTCCCTGTCGGCCCCGCAGCCGCGGGGCGAGGGCACGGACACCACGGCGCTGCTCGTCGTCTTCTCCGTCCTGCTGTGCCTCGTGATCGCGCTGCGGCAGCGGATGCCGGAGAGGATGCTGATACTCGCCATCGTTCTCGGCGTGGGGCAACTGGCGCTGGACGTCTCAACGCTCCCGGCCGACTTCGCCTTCCTGGTGATCGTCTACACCGTCGCCGCGACCGGAGCCCGCTGGGCCTCCCGGACCGCGCTCGCCGTGGGCCTGTGCGCGGCCCCCGTCGCCCAGCTGCGCTGGGCCGACGGAACGCTGAGCATAGGGGCGAACATCGCCATAACGGTCTTCCAGGCGGTGCCTTTCGCCCTCGCCTGGGTGCTCGGCGACTCCATCCGCACCCGCCGTGCCTACTTCGCGCAGCTGGAGGAGCGGGCCGCCCGGCTGGAGAAGGAGCGCGAGGCGCAGTCCAAGGTCGCGGTCGCCGCCGAACGCGCCCGGATCGCGCGCGAGCTGCACGACGTCGTCGCGCACAACGTCTCCGTGATGGTGGTCCAGGCCGACGGCGCCGCCTACGTCATGGACGCCGCCCCCGACCAGGCGAAGAAGGCCCTGGAGACCATCTCCTCCACCGGCCGCCAGGCCCTCGCCGAGATGCGCCGCCTGCTCGGTGTGCTGCGTACCGGCGAGCACCAGGAGGCCGGCGAGTACGTGCCGCAGCCCGACGTCCAGCAGATCGAGGACCTCGTGGAGCAGTGCCGCAGCTCCGGCCTGCCCGTCGACTTCAAGGTCGAGGGCACCCCGCGCGAGCTGCCCAGCGGTGTCGAGCTCACCGCGTACCGCATCGTGCAGGAGGCGCTCACCAACACCCGCAAGCACGGTGGCCCCAACGCGGGCGCGAGCGTGCGGCTGGTCTACTTCGACGACGGCCTCGGTCTGCTCATCGAGGACGACGGCAAGGGCGCCCCGCACGAGTTGTACGAGGAGGGCGGCTTCGACGGCCAGGGCCACGGCATGATCGGCATGCGGGAACGGGTCGGCATGGTGGGCGGCACCCTGGACGCCGGCCCGCGGCCGGGCGGAGGATTCCGCATCAGCGCGCTGCTGCCGCTGAAACCGGCACACTGAACCACCACGCCCGCACGCGCGTACCGCGTTGACACCTGTAAGACCGCAAGCACCGCATGGAAGAGGCCCCGATGACGATCCGCGTAATGCTCGTCGACGACCAGGTGCTGCTGCGCACCGGGTTCCGGATGGTGCTCGCCGCGCAGCCGGACATGGAGGTCGTCGCGGAGGCGGGCGACGGCGTCGAGGCCCTCCAGGTGCTGCGCTCGACCGCCGTGGACGTCGTCCTGATGGACGTCCGCATGCCCAAGCTCGACGGCGTCGAGACCACCAGCCGGATCTGCGTGGATCCGGCGGCGCCGAAGGTGCTGATCCTGACCACCTTCGACCTCGACGAGTACGCCTTCTCGGCGCTGAAGGCGGGCGCCTCCGGCTTCATGCTCAAGGACGTGCCGCCGGGCGAACTGCTCGCCGCGATCCGTTCCGTGCACAGCGGGGACGCGGTGGTCGCGCCCTCGACCACCCGTCGGCTCCTGGACCGCTTCGCGCCGATGCTGCCGGCCACCGGTCAGGAGCCCCGGCACAAGGAGCTCCAGCGGCTCACCGAGCGGGAGCGCGAGGTGATGGTGCTGGTCGCGCAGGGCCTGTCCAACGGGGAGATCGCGGCGCGGCTGGTGCTGTCCGAGGCGACGGTGAAGACCCACGTGGGCCGCATCCTGACCAAACTGGACCTGCGCGACCGGGTGCAGGTGGTGGTCCTCGCCTACGAGACGGGGCTGGTGCGGGCGGGCGGCGGGCAGGGCTGAGGGGCGTGCGGGGCCGGCCGGGCCCCGATCGGACCGCCACACCCCGTGATCAGCGGAGTATGCCCTCCAGGAAGTCGCTGCCCAGCCGCGCCACCACCGTCACGTCCAGCTGGTGCAGCACGTACCGGCCGCGGCGGCGGGTGGTGATCAGCCCCGCCTTCTTCAGCACCCCGAGGTGCCGGGATATCTCCGGTGCCGTCACGCCGTGCGCCTGCGCCAGCTCGCTCGTGGTGTACGCGCTGCGGGCCAGGTGGCGGCAGATCCGCATCCGGACCGGGTGGGACAGCGCGGTCATCCGCAGGGTGAGCTGCTCGACCGACGGCGGCGAGGCCAGCTCCGGGGAGCCGACCGGGTAGTGCAGCACCGGCTGCCAGTCGTGCCGGTGCAGGACCATCAGATGCGGCCAGCCCAGGCTGGTCGGGACGAGCAGGAGGCCGCCGCTCCCGGTCGCCGAGCGGCCGTCGCCCAGTTTGTCGACCGTGATCCGCGCGGCGTCCTCGTCCAGGGAGACGGCCGGGGACACGGCGGCCAGCGCCTCGGCCAGGCCCTTGCGGCGCAGCAGCTCCGTCTTGTGCCGGGCGTCGGCCGCGAGCTGGTGGCGCAGCCGGGACCAGGCCTCCGCGAAGAACGCCTCGTCGCAGTCCTGCGCGAACTGCCGCAGCCAGCCGCGGATGCGCGGCGGGTCGGCCAGCAGCCGCTCGCTGAACCGCAGCTGCTGCGGGCCCCGCGCGGCGGCCAGGTCCAGCGCGCGGCGGCGTGCCTCGGGGTCGGCGAGTGCCGAGACGCCACCGGTGCTGTACGGCAGAGCGCAGGTGAACTCCAGGGCCGCGTCCACGAACTGCTCGTCGGACAGCTTGTCGAGCAGGTCCAGGTCCTCGGCGAGGGTGGCGCCGGGGAGCGTGCCACGGCCCGGCACGCCGGCGAAGGGCATGAACAGGTCCGAGAACGTCGTCCGCCACAGGAAGTCGGCCTCGCACATCCGGTCGGCCAGATGCGAGTCGAGCCGCGCGGTCACGCCCGTCGCCCAGCCCTGCAGTCCCGGGTGGTGCCCCGGCTCGGACAGGGCGTGCAGTGCCATGCCCAGCTCGGCCAGGGGCGAGGGCACGACGGCGACCCTCTCCGGCCGCAGCCCCGCGATGTCGATGCGCACGCTCATGCCCTCATGGTGCACCCCGCCACTGACAACGCCGCCGCCGATTGACCGTCGCCGTCAATCGACTGCGCCCGCGGCTCGCCGCGGGCGCAGTCTGGAGCCACGGGGCAGCCGCGGAGCCCGACTTCCACTCCTACGTCCCCTGGAGAAGGCGATCCGTCATGAGCATCACGCAGCAGTACCTCCTCGACACCTACCGCGCCCGGCAGCTCGGCGAGCCCGCGCCGCCGGCACCCGGGACCCTGGACCGGCAGGTCGTGCGCGAGTGGCGCGACCACCGCCGGTTCCGGGCCGTGCTCGCCGGCCGCCCCGCGCACGGCCGCCTGCGGCGCACCCTGCGCCGGTGGTGGTCCCTGTGGCCGCGCGCCTTGGGCTGACCCCAAACCCGGGGACCCGGGCCCGGTGGCCCGGGCGCCCAGCGCGTGGCCGGTCAGGCCCGTGGACCGGCTGTGGGTGGTCGGGCCAGCAGGGTGGTCGAGGACGTTCGGTTCTGGAGACCGGCCGTGAGCGGTCGGACCCGCAGCCTGGTCGAGGTCGGTCGGGAGTCACAGGCTGGCTTCGGGCGGTCGGAGTCGCAGTCTGGTGCCGTGAGGGGTGGCGGGTCCGCGGGGTGGTTGCGGATGGTTGGGCCTGCGGGTCGGCCGCGGGCGGTCGGAGCCGTGGAGGGCCGGACCCGGGCGCGTGTCGATCAGTGTGCTGGTGCCGCTGCGCGCCGCCGGTGCTTCCGGCCAGACTGCGGGCGGTCGGAGCCGCGGTCTGGCCGCGAAGGGCCGGCCTGCGCTCTGGCCGTAAGCCGTCGGGCCTGCGGTCTGGTCGTGGGCTGTCGGGCCCGCAGCCTGGCCGTGAGCTGTCGGCCCGGGGCCGGGCCGCGAGCGGTCAGAGCCGCAGCCTGGCCGTGAAGTCGGCGACCGCTGCCTTGACGTCGTCGGCCGTCCACTCCAGGCCCGCCGCCTCCACCCCGATCTCGGTGAAGGCGATCCCCGGACCGCGCGGGTCCCAGGGCTGGGAGAAGAGCAGCGTCCCGGTCTCCTCGCCCTGTCGCAGCGCGGCCTCGCCCGCGTCGTCGGCGTCGCAGGGCAGCCAGACCTGGAACTCGTGGGTGTGCGGCACCTCCGGGTACACCCGCGCCCACGGGAGCCCGGCCGCCGCAAAGCCCTCGCCCAGCGCGGCGGCCACCACGCGCGCGTGGGCCACGTACTCGGGCAGCCGGGGCAGCTCCCGCTCCAGTCCCGCGAGCGCGGACAGCACCGTCGGGAACTGCTGGAACAGCAGGCCGCCGTACCGGTGCCGCCAGGCCTTCGCCTCCTCCACCAGTGTCCGGGGACCGGCCAGGGCGGCACCGCCGTAGCCCTTGAGGGACTTGTAGTACGAGACGTACACGCTGTCCGCCAGGGCGGCGATCTCGGTGAGCGGGCGGCCGAAGTGGACGGTGCACTCCCACAGGCGGGCCCCGTCGAGGTGGACGACCGCGTCGCGCTCCCGCGCGGCGGCGACGACCTCGGTCAGCTCCTCCCAGGTGGGCAGCAGGAAGCCGGCGTCCCGGAGCGGCAGTTCCAGCATCAGCGCGCCGAACGGTTCGTCGAAGCCGCGCACCTCGTCGGCGGTCGGCTGCCTGGGCTCGTCCGTCAGCCGCACCGGGCGCAGGCCGCCGACCCGGCTGAAGGCGTCGCGTTCGTGCCCCTCGGGGTGGGCCAGCCCGTGCAGCGCGACGGCCGGGTTGCCGGTGCGGCCCGCCCAGCAGCGCAGGGCCACCTGCTGGGCCATGGTGCCGGTCGGGAAGAAGGCGGCGGCCTCGGTGCCGAGCAGGGCGGCGGTCTTCTCCTCCAGTGCCGCCACGATGCCGTTGCCGTACATGTCGGAGGGTTCGTCGAGGTCGTACAGCTCGGCGGCGTCGTCCAGCAGCGCCATGCGCTCCCGCAGGCTCGCGATGAACCCCGGGCGCGCCAGCAGGCGCCGTGCGTCGCGGTGGACGGCCACGCGCCGTGCGCGAAGCCGCCGGTACCGTTCCTCGGTCGTTTCAGCTCGCTCTGCGGTATCGCTCATGCCGGGATCATGCCGCGCGGGCCGCGGACGGGGCACCCGGGTTACACGGCCACCGTGCGGAAACCCACAGCCTGTGGACGACCGGACGTGCCCCGAACCAATCGCGTTAACATGACGAGAAATCGTCCGGTACCCCGAGCGGACTGGAACGGGAAGGCCGCCGTCGCGTGAACACAACCCCACAGCCAGACCCCAAGGACCGCCCCGCGCGGCTCACCGTAGGCGTCGTCGGCGCCGGACGCGTGGGCCCCGCGCTGGCGGCGTCGCTCCAGCTCGCCGGGCACCGCCCGGTGGCCGCCTCCGGGGTCTCCGACGCCTCCAGACGGCGCGCCGCGGCACTCCTGCCCGACGTGCCGCTCGTCCCGCCCGCCGAAGTGCTCCAGCGCGCCGAACTGGTCCTGCTGACCGTGCCCGACGACGCCCTGCCGGGGCTGGTCACCGGGCTCGCCGAGACGGGGGCGGTGCGGCCGGGCCAGCTGCTCGTGCACACCTCCGGGCGGTACGGCGCGAGGGTCCTGGACCCCGCCCTGCGCGCCGGCGCCCTGCCGCTCGCCCTGCACCCGGCGATGACCTTCACCGGCACCCCCGTGGACGTCCAGCGCCTGGCCGGCTGCTCCTTCGGCGTCACCGCGCCCGAGGAGCTGCGACTGGCCGCCGAGGCACTGGTCATCGAGATGGGCGGCGAGCCCGAGTGGATCGCCGAGGAGCGGCGCCCGCTGTACCACGCCGCGCTCGCCCTCGGCGCCAACCACCTGGTCACCCTGGTCGCCCAGTCCATGGAGCTGCTGCGCACGGCCGGCGTCGCGGCCCCCGACCGGATGCTCGGCCCGCTGCTGGGCGCCGCCCTCGACAACGCCCTGCGCTCCGGCGACGCGGCCCTCACCGGGCCCGTCGCGCGCGGGGACGCGGGCACGGTCGCGGCGCACATCGAGGAGCTGCGCGCACACGCCCCGCAGGCGGTCGCCGGCTACGTGGCGATGGCCCGCGCGACCGCCGACCGGGCCCTGGACCACGGCCTGCTGAGGGCGGAACTCGCCGAGGACCTCCTCGGGGTACTCGCAGACGGGACCGGGACCGCGGCCGGCGGACCCGGCGGCGCGACGCGGGCCCCCGCCCCCACCGACGACGACGCCACGAGCACAGACGACACCGGCGGCACAGACGACACCGGCGGCACAGACGGCACCGAGGGAGACGCCCGATGACCACCACCACCCCGCCGCCCGTCCTGCTGCGCACCGCCGCCGAACTCCACGCGCGCGTGCGGCACGGCCGCCGGGCCGTCGTGATGACCATGGGTGCCCTGCACGAGGGCCACGCCACGCTGATCCGCACGGCCCGCGACCTGGCCGGCCCGGACGGCGAGGTCGTCGCCACCGTCTTCGTCAACCCGCTCCAGTTCGGCGCCGGCGAGGACCTCGACCGCTACCCGCGCACCCTGGACGCCGACCTGGGGATCGCCGGGCAGGCGGGCGCGGACGCCGTCTTCGCCCCCTCCGTCGACGAGGTCTACCCGGGCGGCGAGCCCCAGGTGCGCGTCACCGCCGGCCCGATGGGCGAACGCCTGGAGGGCGCCTCGCGCCCCGGCCACTTCGACGGCATGCTGACCGTCGTCGCCAAACTGCTCCACCTCACCCGCCCGGACCTCGCCCTCTACGGCCAGAAGGACGCCCAGCAACTCGCCCTGATCCGCCGCATGGTCCGCGACCTGAACTTCGGCGTGGACATCGTCGGCGTCCCCACCGTGCGCGAGGACGACGGCCTGGCCCTCTCCAGCCGCAACCGCTACCTCTCGCCCCGGGAGCGCCGTACCGCCCTCGCCCTCTCCCAGGCGCTGTTCGCCGGCCTCGACCGGCACGCCGCCCAGGAGGCGCTGCGCGCGCGGGCCCGCGAGGTGCCCGCCACGCACGCGCGCGCCGAGGCGCTGAGCGCCCTGGGCGAGTCCCGCGCGGCGGCCGACGCCCACGCCGTCTCGAACGCGACCCCGGGCACCCCGGGAGCCGTACGCGCCGCCGCCCGCCTCGTGCTCGACGACGCCGCCCGCCTCGACCCGCCGCTGGAGCTGGACTACCTCGCCCTGGTCGACCCGTCCGACTTCACCGAGATCGGCGACGACCACACCGGCGACGCCGTCCTCGCCGTCGCCGCCCGGGTCGGCGCGACCCGGCTGATCGACAACGCACCCCTCACCTTCGGAGCCGCCTCGTGACCAGCACAGGCATACGACTGCACGCCCCCGCGCCCGGCTGGGCCATCGACGCGGACGTGGTGGTCGTCGGCTCCGGAGTCGCCGGTCTCACCGCGGCCCTGCGCTGTGAGGCGGCGGGCCTCAGGACGGTCGTCGTCACCAAGGCCCGCCTCGACGACGGCTCCACCCGCTGGGCCCAGGGCGGCATCGCCGCGGCCCTGGGGGAGGGCGACACCCCCGAGCAGCACCTGGACGACACCCTGGTCGCGGGCGCGGGCCTGTGCGACCAGGAGGCGGTCCGCACCCTGGTCACCGAGGGCCCGGACGCCGTACGCCGCCTCATCGCGACCGGCGCGCACTTCGACGAGTCCACCGAGGGCGGCCTGGCCCTCACCCGCGAGGGCGGCCACCACCGCCGCCGCATCGCCCACGCGGGCGGCGACGCCACGGGCGCGGAGATCTCCCGCGCGCTGGTCGAGGCGGTCCGCGCGCACGGCATCCGCACCGTCGAGAACGCCCTCGTCCTGGACCTCCTCACGGACGCCGACGGCCGCACGGCAGGCGTCACCCTGCACGTCATGGGCGAGGGCCAGCACGACGGCGTCGGAGCCGTCCACGCCCCCGCCGTGGTCCTCGCCACCGGCGGCATGGGCCAGGTCTTCTCGGCGACGACGAACCCCGCCGTCTCCACGGGCGACGGCGTGGCACTCGCCCTCCGCGCGGGCGCCGAGGTCAGCGACCTGGAGTTCGTCCAGTTCCACCCCACGGTCCTCTTCCTGGGCCCGGACGCCGAGGGCCAGCAGCCTCTGGTCTCGGAGGCGGTCCGCGGCGAGGGCGCCCACCTGGTGGACGCCGACGGCGTGCGCTTCATGCTCGGACAGCACGAACTCGCGGAACTCGCCCCCCGGGACATCGTCGCCAAGGGCATCACGCGCCGCATGCAGCAGCAGAACGCCGAGCACATGTACCTGGACGCCCGCCACTTCGGCGCCGAGATGTGGGAGAACCGCTTCCCCACGATCCTCGCCGCCTGCCGCGCCCACGGCATCGACCCGGTCACCGAGCCGATCCCGGTCGCCCCGGCCGCCCACTACGCCTCCGGCGGCGTCCGCACCGACGCCTCGGGCCGCACCACGGTCCCCGGCCTGTACGCGTGCGGCGAGGTGGCCTGCACGGGCGTGCACGGAGCCAACCGCCTGGCCTCCAACTCCCTCCTCGAAGGCCTGGTGTACGCCGAGCGCATCGCCGCCGACATCACGACGGCCCACGCGGAAGGCACCCTGCACGCGCGCGTGCCGGCCGCCGTCCCGCACCGCGAACAGCCCGAGCACCCCCTCCTCCCGCCCGAGTCCCGCCTGGCCGTCCAGCGGATCATGACCGAGGGCGCCGGCGTCCTGCGCTCGGCGGAATCGCTCACCCGCGCGGCGGACCGGCTCCACCACCTGCACACCGAGGCCCGCGAAGCCCTGCACGAGCACGGCAAGACGTCCGAACCGGGCGTGGACACGTGGGAGGCCACCAACCTTCTCTGCGTGGCCCGCGTCCTGGTGGCGGCGGCGGCCCGGCGCGAGGAGACCCGCGGCTGCCACTGGCGCGAGGACCACGCCGACCGCGACGACACGACGTGGCGCCGCCACATCGTCGTACGCCTGAACCCGGACCGCACTCTCGCCGTGCACACCACGGACACGCCAGAATTCCCCCCGACGAACCCCTCTCCCCAGCCGACGCAGCGCCCCCAGGAGCAGTGACAGCAGTGAACACCCCCGACCTTCCCCTCGCCTCCGGCGGAGGCTGCGGCGACGGCTGCGCCTGCGGCGCGGACACCGACGAAGACACCTACCTGGAGTGCGGCCTCGACCCGGCCCTCGCGGCACTCCTCCTGGACTCCGGCCTTGACCCCGTCGAGATCGAGGACCTGGCGAACCTGGCGATCCAGGAGGACCTGGCGGGCGGCGTGGACGTCACGACGGTCGCGACCATCCCCGAGGACGCCGTGGCGACCGCCGACTTCACGGCCCGTGAGCCCGGCGTCGTGGCGGGCCTCAGGGTCGCCGAGGCGGTCCTCTCGGTCGTCTGCACGGACGAGTTCGAGGTGGAACGCCACGTGGAGGACGGCGACCGCGTCGACGAAGGCGACAAGCTCCTCTCCGTCACCACCCGCACCCGCGACATCCTCACCGCCGAACGCAGCGCGCTGAACCTCATGTGCCGCCTGTCGGGCATCGCGACCGCCACGCGCGCGTGGGCGGACGTTCTGGACGGCACGAAGGCGAAGGTCCGCGACACCCGCAAGACGACCCCCGGCCTGCGCAGCCTGGAGAAGTTCGCGGTCCGCTGCGGAGGCGGCGTCAACCACCGCATGTCCCTCTCGGACGCGGCCCTGGTCAAGGACAACCACGTGATCGCGGCCGGCGGTGTGGCGGCGGCCTTCGAAGCCGTCCGCGAGCGCTTCCCGGACGTCCCCATCGAGGTCGAGGTCGACACCCTGCACCAGCTCCGCGAGGTCCTCGACGCGGGCGCCGACCTGATCCTCCTGGACAACTTCACCCCGTCCGAGTGCGAGGAGGCGGTCGCCCTGGTCGGTGGCCGGGCCGTCCTGGAGGCGTCGGGCCGACTGACGCTCGACAACGCCAAGGCGTACGCGGCCACGGGCGTCGACTACCTGGCCGTGGGAGCCCTCACCCACAGCTCCCGCATCCTGGACATCGGCCTGGACCTGCGAGCGGCGGAGTAGAAGCCATGCTGCTGACGATCGACGTAGGCAACACGCACACCGTCCTGGGCCTCTTCGACGGCGAGGACATCGTCGAGCACTGGCGCATCTCCACGGACTCGCGCCGCACGGCCGACGAGCTCGCGGTCCTGCTCCAGGGCCTGATGGGCATGCACCCGCTCCTCGGCGACGAGCTGGGCGACGGCATCGACGGCATCGCCATCTGCGCGACGGTCCCCTCGGTCCTGCACGAACTGCGCGAGGTCACCCGCCGCTACTACGGCGACGTCCCCGCGGTCCTCGTCGAACCGGGCGTCAAGACGGGCGTGCCCATCCTCACCGACCACCCCAAGGAGGTCGGCGCCGACCGCATCATCAACGCGGTGGCGGCCGTCGAGCTCTACGGAGGCCCGGCGATCGTCGTGGACTTCGGCACGGCGACGACGTTCGACGCGGTCAGCGCGCGCGGGGAGTACGTCGGCGGGGTCATCGCCCCCGGCATCGAGATCTCGGTGGACGCCTTGGGCGTCAAGGGCGCGCAGCTCCGCAAGATCGAGGTGGCCCGGCCGCGCAGTGTGATCGGCAAGAACACGGTCGAGGCGATGCAGTCCGGGATCGTCTACGGCTTCGCGGGCCAGGTCGACGGTGTCGTCAACCGCATGGCCCGCGAGCTGGCCGACGACCCCGACGACGTCACGGTCATCGCGACGGGTGGGCTGGCGCCGATGGTGCTGGGCGAGTCCTCGGTCATCGACGAACACGAGCCGTGGCTGACCCTGATGGGACTCCGCCTGGTGTACGAACGGAACGTGTCCCGCCTGTAGCGGTGACGCGGGGTGCGTGCGGGTGGGCTCCGCGGCCCGGCGTCCACGGTCACCCGGCGTGGGTGCGGGCGTCGGGGGTGGGTGCGCGGCCCGGCGCAGGCCGGTTGCCCGGCGTCGGTGCGGGCGTGGGGGTGGGTCGCGCCGCCCGGCGCTGCCGGGGTGCCGCTGCGCCCACCCGTGCCGCCCCAGCGGCACGACTGCCCGCAGCTGGGCAGGACGGCGCGGACCCGACCCACCGACAACGCACCGCGCTACCCGCACCCCCACCGACCCGCACAGGCCGCCGGAGGCAACCGCAGGCACCTCGCCCCACCGCCGGAGGCCCACGCAACAGAGTGGCCCCCACGCCACACCCCATCCCCTATGCCGAGTTTGTCTGATTAGCGCGTATCGTCACCGCATGCCCACGCCCTACGGACCCCGCGGCGGCATGGCGTTCGGTGCTCAGGAGCTGCGTGTGCTCCGGCGCGCCCTCGCCCTCGCCCTCAAGCCCAGCCCCGTCTCGGCACAGGAGGCCCGGGACTGCCTCCACCTCGCAGAGTCGCTCGACGAGGCGATGCGGGAGAGCGCCAGGCTGCGCGCCTTCCTGGTGGCCGACCTCGCCCGGTACCGCGCCGCCCTCCCCGGCACCGCCGCCGGCTACCTCGCGCTCCTGGAGGAGGCCCTGGCCGCCGGACACCGCCCGGACGCGGACGACCTGGCCGCCCTCGGCGCCCTGCGCGGCAACCCCGCCGCAGCCGCCCTCCTGGCCCGCTGCGCGCCCCAGGCGCCGTCCGCCCCCAAGGTCACCCTCCCGGCCGCGCGCACGCGCACCGGCACCCGTCTCCTCCTCGCCCTCCCCGGCGGCCGGCGGTCCGACAGGAAGCCCGAGCAGGACCCGCCCCGGAAGCCCGCACAGCAACCCACCCCGAAGCCGGCCACCCCCAAACGTCCCGTCCCCACCCCGGGCGAGGTGTTCCCCCGCCGCAAGCCCGCCCCGCCCGAGCCCGAGTCCGCGTCCCGGCACCACCTCGCCGCCGGCTGAGACGGCCTGGCTACCCTGGATCCATGGACTACGTCTCCGCGCTCCTGCCTCCGGCCGTCATGGCCGTGTTCTTCATCGGCGTGATCAGGGTGATCGTGAAGACCCAGGGCGGCGCCAACAAGGCCAAGGAGGACGCGGCCGTCGACGCCGCCCTCGCGCGAGCGGAGGGCGCCCGCCAGCCGTCCGCCCACCCCGAGACCTGACCGGCATCACTCCGCCCCACGGGCGTACGACTCCCCGCACCCACCACGAGGAGTCGTACGTCCTTTTCGCATCTGTTTGACACCAAACGCGCACGTACGGCACGTTCCGGCACGCCATCGCCCGGATCCCCCACTATCGTTCGAAGCGTGCCTCGCCCATTGGGAGAACTCGAAGACGCGGTCATGACGAGGGTGTGGAAGTGGAACCGCCCCGTCACCGTTCGAGAAGTCCTGGAAGATCTGCAACAGGAACGGTCCATCGCCTACACCACGGTGATGACCGTTCTGGACAATCTCCATCAGAAGGGCTGGGTGCGCCGCGAGGCGGAAGGCCGGGCCTATCGATATGAGGCGGTCTCCACCCGCGCCGCCTACGCCGCCGCGCTGATGAACGACGCATGGTCCCAGAGCGACAACCCCGCCGCGGCCCTCATCGCCTTCTTCGGCATGATGAGCGAGGAACAGCGCCAGGCGCTGAGAGACGCCATCCGCATCGTGCAGGGTCCGGATACGCCGCCCGATACCCGGCCCGATACCCCCGCTCCCAACCCCGGTTCGGTACCGGACGCCGGCGAGCGATAGCGTCCCCACATGCCAAAAGCCATCACCGTCCGGCGGGCCCGCACCAGCGATGTCCCGGACGTGCGCCGGCTCCTCGACGCGTACGTTCGTGACCGCATCCTGCTCGACAAAGCGATGGTGATGCTTTACGAGAGCATCCAGGAGTTCTGGGTCGCGGAACGGGACGACAACGCCGAGGTGGTCGGCTGCGGCGCCCTGCATGTCATGTGGGAAGACCTCGCGGAAGTGCGGACTCTCGCGGTGAAGCCCGGCCTGAAGGGCTTCGGCGTGGGTCACCGGTTGCTGGAGAAGTTGCTGGACACGGCGCGCTGGCTCGGTGTTCGCCGCGTTTTCTGCCTGACCTTCGAAGTGGACTTCTTCGGCAAGCACGGCTTCGTCGAGATCGGGGAGACGCCCGTCGACACGGATGTCTACGCGGAGCTGCTGCGTTCCTATGACGAGGGCGTTGCGGAGTTCCTGGGTCTCGAACGAGTGAAACCGAACACTCTGGGCAACAGCCGGATGCTTCTGCATCTGTGATCGCCGCGCACCGACGGGCTGTCACAGGCTTCGACGGGCTTCGACTGGCTTCGACAGGCGTCCTTCGCCAGGTTTATTCGACCGATGCACCGTGCGCGGGTTCCCTATGTCCGAAACGCGCATCTTTTCGTCCCGGAGGCGGGCTACCGGTCTCCGCCGGGGGTTTGTGTTTTTCCGGCAAAAGCGGTTTGCTTTCCGACGTACTGCAGTACTGCATATAACAAGGGACGGCGATACGGCGGACGCCGGCGGACCTCCGGTCCCTCAAGTTATCGATGAAAGGAAATCCGGTGGCACAGAAGGTTCAGGTCCTTCTTGTCGACGACCTCGACGGTGGCGAGGCAGACGAGACCGTGACGTTCGCGCTCGACGGCAAGACGTACGAGATCGATCTCACCACCGCCAACGCGGACAAGCTCCGCGGTCTTCTCGAGCCTTACGTGAAGGGCGGGCGTCGCACCGGGGGCCGTGCTTCCGGCGGACGCGGCAAGGCGCGTGCCTCTTCGGGTGGCAGCCAGGACACCGCGGCGATCCGCGCCTGGGCGAAGGAGAACGGCTACGACGTCAACGACCGCGGCCGTGTCCCCGCGATCATCCGCGAGGCGTACGAGAAGGCCAACGGCTGATCACCCGGCCGCGCCACACGTCACAGGATCGGCGCCCGGGGCGGCGAGAGCCGGACCCGGTGGCATTCCGTCGCCAGGGTGTGCACCAGCCGGGCGAGATCGGGGGCGGACCCCACGCCGCCCACGGCCGACAGCGTCGGCAGCGAGGCCTCGACCTCGCACCCCTGCTCCGGGGGCCGCAGCCAGACGGCGGTCCCCCGCCGGAGCCGGCCGTCGCGGTCCGGGGGACGCGGCGGCGGGAGCACCGAACCGGAAGCCGGGGCCGGGGCGCCCGCACCGCCCACGCCGCCCTGACCGGTCACGTCGGCCACCGGTCCCAGCGGCGCCTCCACCAGGCCGCCCGCTCCGGCCGCCGCCAGGTCGAGCGGCAGGGACCCCCACTCCAGCCACTCCAGCAGCCCGGGCAGCTCGTCCGCGCCGCCCGCGGCCACGAGCAGCAGCATCCGCTCACCGCGCAGGGCCACCGGGAACCCGGGCCGCCGCGGGCCGGTGCCACGGCGGCCGAGCCGTTTCAGTGCCGCGTGACCGGCCTTCGCCGGGACGTCCAGGACGTCGAAGCGGACTCCCGTACGCAGCCGGACCGGCGCCCCGGGAGCCGTCGGCCAGCCGAGCACGCTCTCGTACCACCACCGCACCCGGTCCCAGGAGCCGGCCGCTTCGGCCGGGCGGCGGGGCACGGGCACGCCGGCGACGGACGCATCACGGACTGCCGGTACCGAGGGCGGGACGCCAACCATGCCAAGTGCAACAGTCGAAACAGCCCCCGAGTTACGCTGGGTGGCGATACGGACGCACAGAGTGCTGGAAAGGGGGGCGTGCGGGGGTGCGGGGAGGCGCAAGGTTGTTCGCCCATAGCGGAGGGAACCGGTGCGCGCGGCATGGAGTGTCAGTCCCAGCGGGTAAGACATCCCTAGTGGGAGGGGGCGACGAGCGGATCGGGCCGCCTCACGTTCGCCATCGGCGTAGTGGCGAGTGGGGTAAGTGCCTGGCCTGCGGGAACATCGTCTCGCACCATCGGGTTGTGGCAGATGTCGGCGTCTGGGGTCAGGAGGCCATCGACGGTGTCGGCAGTTGGAATGAGCGGTCCCCGCTTGCGGGACTAAGCTGCGGAAGGACAGGGAGGGGAAGTTCCCCTTACTGCCTGACCGCTCTGAGGAGCGATTAACGATGTTCGAGAGGTTCACCGACCGCGCGCGGCGGGTTGTCGTCCTGGCTCAGGAAGAAGCCCGGATGCTCAACCACAACTACATCGGCACCGAGCACATCCTCCTGGGCCTGATCCACGAGGGTGAGGGTGTCGCCGCCAAGGCCCTTGAGAGCCTCGGGATTTCGCTCGAGGCGGTCCGCCAGCAGGTGGAGGAGATCATCGGGCAGGGCCAGCAGGCTCCGTCGGGTCACATCCCCTTCACCCCCCGTGCCAAGAAGGTCCTGGAGCTGTCGCTCCGCGAGGCCCTCCAGCTCGGTCACAACTACATCGGCACGGAGCACATCCTGCTCGGCCTGATCCGTGAGGGCGAGGGCGTCGCCGCCCAGGTCCTGGTCAAGCTGGGCGCCGATCTGAACCGGGTGCGGCAGCAGGTGATCCAGCTGCTCTCCGGTTACCAGGGCAAGGAGACCGCCACCGCCGGCGGTCCTGCGGAGGGCACGCCTTCCACGTCCCTGGTCCTCGACCAGTTCGGCCGGAACCTCACCCAGGCCGCTCGTGAGTCCAAGCTCGACCCGGTCATCGGGCGCGAGAAGGAGATCGAGCGGGTCATGCAGGTGCTGTCCCGCCGTACCAAGAACAACCCGGTGCTCATCGGTGAGCCCGGCGTCGGCAAGACCGCCGTCGTCGAGGGCCTCGCGCAGGCCATCGTCAAGGGCGAGGTGCCCGAGACCCTCAAGGACAAGCACCTCTACACCCTGGACCTCGGCGCGCTGGTCGCCGGCTCCCGCTACCGCGGTGACTTCGAGGAGCGCCTGAAGAAGGTGCTCAAGGAGATCCGCACCCGCGGTGACATCATCCTGTTCATCGACGAGCTGCACACGCTGGTCGGTGCGGGTGCCGCCGAGGGCGCCATCGACGCCGCGAGCATCCTCAAGCCGATGCTGGCCCGTGGTGAGCTGCAGACCATCGGTGCGACCACGCTGGACGAGTACCGCAAGCACCTGGAGAAGGACGCGGCCCTCGAGCGCCGCTTCCAGCCCATCCAGGTCGCGGAGCCGTCGCTGCCGCACACGATCGAGATCCTCAAGGGCCTGCGCGACCGGTACGAGGCGCACCACCGCGTCTCCATCACGGACGAGGCCCTGGTCCAGGCGGCCACGCTCGCCGACCGCTACATCTCGGACCGCTTCCTGCCGGACAAGGCGATCGACCTGATCGACGAGGCCGGTTCCCGGATGCGCATCCGCCGGATGACCGCGCCGCCGGACCTGCGCGAGTTCGACGAGAAGATCGCCGGCGTCCGCCGCGACAAGGAGTCCGCGATCGACTCGCAGGACTTCGAGAAGGCCGCCTCCCTCCGCGACAAGGAGAAGCAGCTCCTGGCCGCCAAGGCCAAGCGGGAGAAGGAGTGGAAGGCCGGCGACATGGACGTCGTCGCCGAGGTCGACGGCGAGCTGATCGCCGAGGTCCTCGCCACGGCGACGGGCATCCCGGTCTTCAAGCTCACGGAGGAGGAGTCGTCCCGCCTGCTGCGCATGGAGGACGAGCTCCACAAGCGGGTCATCGGCCAGGTCGACGCCGTCAAGGCGCTGTCCAAGGCGATCCGCCGTACCCGTGCCGGCCTGAAGGACCCGAAGCGTCCCGGTGGCTCGTTCATCTTCGCCGGTCCGTCCGGTGTCGGTAAGACCGAGCTGTCCAAGGCGCTCGCCGAGTTCCTCTTCGGTGACGAGGACGCGCTGATCTCCCTCGACATGTCGGAGTTCAGCGAGAAGCACACGGTGTCGCGTCTCTTCGGTTCGCCCCCCGGCTACGTGGGCTACGAGGAGGGCGGCCAGCTGACCGAGAAGGTCCGCCGCAAGCCGTTCTCCGTCGTCCTCTTCGACGAGGTCGAGAAGGCCCACCCGGACATCTTCAACTCGCTGCTGCAGATCCTGGAGGACGGTCGCCTGACCGACTCCCAGGGCCGGGTCGTGGACTTCAAGAACACGGTCATCATCATGACGACCAACCTCGGCACCCGGGACATCTCCAAGGGCTTCAACCTCGGCTTCGCCGCCGCGGGTGACACGAAGTCCAACTACGAGCGCATGAAGAACAAGGTCCAGGACGAGCTGAAGCAGCACTTCCGGCCCGAGTTCCTCAACCGTGTCGACGACGTGGTCGTCTTCCCGCAGCTCAGCCAGGACGACATCCTGCGGATCGTCGACCTGATGATCCAGAAGGTGGACGAGCGCCTCAAGGACCGGGACATGGGCATCGAGCTCTCCCAGTCCGCCAAGGAGCTGCTGTCCAAGAGGGGCTACGACCCGGTGCTGGGCGCGCGTCCGCTGCGCCGCACGATCCAGCGCGAGGTCGAGGACACGCTCTCGGAGAAGATCCTCTTCGGCGAGCTGCGTCCCGGCCACATCGTGGTCGTGGACACCGAGGGCGAGGGCGACTCGGCGACCTTCACCTTCCGGGGTGAGGAGAAGGCGGCCCTCCCCGACGTCCCGCCGATCGAGCAGGCGGCCGGCGGTGCCGGGCCGAACCTGAGCAAGGAGGCGTAGCCCTCCGGGGTGAGCCCGAAAGGGGGCTGCTCCGGGACTTCGGTCCCGGAGCAGCCCCCTTTCGCGTCAGGAGTCAGGAGTCAGGAGCCAGGAGTCAGGACAGCTGGCCGTCGTAGTCCGGAAGCTTGAACGTCTTCTCGGCGTGGCCGCCCGACAGGTCGGTGGCGCTGTTTCCGATGTTCGCGATGATCGTGTAGCCCTTGGACTCGATCTCGGCGCGCTGTTCCGTCTTGTACTCGGCGACGTCCCGGAACAGGTCGAGGAAGCCGCGGACGTACAGGCCGGAGGACTCGTAGCCGGCGTGGTCGAGGTTCCACTCGGTGGGCGCCTCGATGATGCCCGGGCGGGCGGTCACGAAGAACAGGGCGACACCCCGGTCCTGGGCGTACCGGGCGGCCTCCAGGACGGGCCGGTTGGCGGGCTGCGGGTAGCTGAAGCCGAAGTCGGTCTCCAGCGAGGTGTTGTCGATGTCGAGGACGATCGCCTGCTTCTCGCCGGGCGCGGCGTCGGCGATGCGCTCCTTCAGGTACGGCAGCGCCCGGTCCATCACGGCCCGGCAGTCCCGCTGCCAGGTGTCGTAGTCGACGTCGGCCGCGGCAGCGGCGACTGTGGTGACGGCCGGCTGCTCGGAGGGAGCGGAGGGGGCGGCCACGGCGGGCGTGACCGTCACCGAGAGGGCCGCCGCGGTGACGGCGGCGGCGCCGACGGCGCGCTGCCACGTACGCCGAGCCCGGCCGGTCTCCGTGGAGGCCTGTCTGGTCTGTCCGTTCTGTTCGGTCATGGGGGGGTGGGTCCTCTCATGCCTGCGCGGATGCCTGACGGCACCAAGTTGTCGCGTGCATGTTCGCCCGAACAAGTGGCGGGACGGCAACGATTGGGTTACTGAGCAGTAGTCACCAACCTGCCGCCCCTCGTCAGGCCGTGATCTCCACCCCGTCCGGCACGTTCCGCACCCGCGGCAGCCGCGGATTGACCCGCAGCACCCGCAGCCGGGGGAAGCCGGACAGCCAGGAGAGGTCCGTGTCGGGCAGCTCCGCGTTGAGCCAGAGGTGGGTGAGCTGCCCGGGGAGCAGCCCCGCCAGCAGCTCCTCGGCCCGCATCACCCCGGCCACCTGGATGCGCGGACGCCCGCCCAGCCCGCGCAGCGCCGTCAGTTCGGCGGCGTCGGAGACCGGGAAGTAGAGGCCGTCCGGGTCCAGGTGGGCGATGATCTCGTCGGCGTACCGCTCGGTGTCGAAGTGCCGCCATCCCCGGGCCAGTTCGGCGCGGACCGGCAGGGCGGACCGGGAGCGCAGCCGGACCAGGTAGTCGATGGCGGCGTCGTCCTGCACCCGGGTCGCGGTGATCGCGAGCAGCAGCGCCTGACGGTCGTCGGGGACCTGTCCCGGGTCCGGCAGCAGCTCCAGCACGATGGGGCCGACCCAGCCGAGGCCCCGGGCGGCGAGCTCCGTCGTCGGGCGCACCAGGTTCTTCGTCCGCTCGTGCACCAGTTGCTGCACCGCGGGGTCGAGTTCGGTGACGTGCTCCAGGCAGGCCGCGGCCATCAGCCGACGGTGGTTGACCTGCGGGCGGCGCAGTCCGGGCGCGGCGGCGAGCAGCCGGTCCAGGAAGTGCGCGCACTCCTCGGGGCGGGCGTGGGCGGCGGCCATCCGGATGACCTCCTCCCACTCGGGCTGGTGGGCGTGGTCGACCAGGGTGGGAAAGCGGCCCCGCGCCACGATCTCCTTGGCGGCCAGGTAGTCCTGGAAGGTGCGGTGGACGAAGTCGACGGACTCGCCCGACCGTTCCCGCAACAGCCCGGTGCGGTGCAGCAGATGGTCGAAGATCTTCGCCCCGTCGCCCTGCGCACGGGCGGCCGGCATGGCGGGCAGCGCGGCGTCCAGGATGCCGACCGCCCGCTCGCGGGTCAGCTCGGAGGCGTCCTCCTCCAGCATGGCGTGGGCCAGCTTCTGCAACAGCCGCTCCCTGGTGCTCTGCTGGAGCCGCACATCGTCGGCGTACAGCACGTCCCGTTCGGGGTCGCGGCGCTGGAGCAGCATCTCCAGGGCGGCGTCGTACAGCTCCTTGCGGCCGCTGGGCAGGGAACCGGACCGGTCCCGGTTCAGGGCGCAGATCAGGCCGCACATCAGGGGGTTGGTGGCGAGCTGGCGCAGCTCGCGGTAGATGCGTACGGAGTGCAGGAGGCGCTGCTCGTACTCGTCCAGGGCGCCGCGCTCCCGCGGCCCCCGCGACCGGCTCTGCTCGTCGAGGCGGGCCGCCGAGTGCCAGTCGCGGATGAACCGCGTCACCTGCTCCCGCGACATGGGCGCGAGCGACAGCTCGACGAAGTCCTCCTCGGCCAGCCCGCCCCCCGAGAGCCAGCCGTCGGACACGGCGGACGGCCGGGAGGTGACCAGGCAGCCGTTGCCGGAGAAGACCCGCAGCAGCCGCCGCAGCCGGTCGCGCAGCTCGCCGCGCGTCTTCTCGGGCGCCTCGTCGATGCCGTCGACCAGCAGCAGCGCTCGGCCCGCGAGCAGGGTGCGCACCACCCAGCCCTCCGGCGCCCGGTCGGCGAGCGGGTGCCGGACCGCGTGCAGGAAGTCGTCCGGCGCGGGGAAGCCCTCCCGGGCGAACCGGCGCACGGGGAGCACGAAGGGGACCCGGGAGCCCTCCCGGGCGGCGGCCACCGCCAGCCACTGCACCAGCGTCGTCTTGCCCGAACCGGCACCGCCGCGCAGCAGCACCCTCTCGTGGTCCTCCAGGGCGCGGTCGGCCAGCAGCACGGTGCGCTGCTCGTCCTCCGCGCCGCCCACGCCGCCGCTGCGCTCCTCCGCCTCCAGGCTCAGGTAGGTCTCTTCCAGCGGCCAACGGTCGGGCGCGTTGGGGAAGTCCACGCCGACGATGGTCAGCCAGCCGTGGCGCCGGGCCACCCACCGGGCGTACTCGGCCTCGAACGCGGCGTCCTCCGCGGACCGCTCCGGCTGCCGGGCCGCCGCCTCCGCGTCGGCGAGGTCGACCAGCTGGGCTATCCGGCTCGCCCGGCCCGGCAACTGCCGCTGGAGGTGCGGCGAGCGGCGCACCAGGTGGTGCAGCACGTGCAGGCACACGGAGACCAGCAGCGCGTCGTGGAACCAGGCGGCGTCCGGCGACAGCCCCCGGTCCGCGCCCTGCACCGCGCCCCGCAGCCGCCGCGCGTAGCCCTGCGGCCCGAGCCGCACGGCGTCGGCGTCGGTGACGTCCACCTCGGCGATCGCGAGCAGGGTGCGGGCCAGGACGTCGACGACCGACGCCAGTTCGGCGGCGGGCGCGGCGTGCCGCTCGGCGGCGAGGTGGACGAGGTCGGCTGCGGTGCGGTGGACGTCGTCCGGCGTGGCCGACGCGCCCCGGCCGTGCCAGGTGACGAGGCCGGGGACCGGTTCCGAGAACACGGGCGGC
Organism: Streptomyces sp. CB02414; assembly: GCF_001905385.1. Lineage (GTDB taxonomy): Bacteria > Actinomycetota > Actinomycetes > Streptomycetales > Streptomycetaceae > Streptomyces. The sequence continues at coordinate 644,278 of NZ_LIPF01000003.1, forward strand.
CGGGTGGGGGCACGGAAGAGTCTGCGGACGAGGGGCGCGGCGAGTTGGGAGGGCGTGCGCACGGCGGAATCCATGGATACGGCTTACCCCTGGGGTCATGAGGACGAGTCGGGCGCGGCGATCTGGAGCTTCACCCCTTCGGGCGCCTGTCGGGCCACGGCGAGGTCCGTGTCCGACAGCACGGCGACGGTGCGCAGGCCGGGGAAGGCCGAGAGCCAGGCCAGCCCTTCCACGGGGTGGGTCGCGTCCAGTGTCAGGTGGAGGAGACGGTCGGCGACGATCAGTTCGGTCAGGTCCTCGACGCGGTAGGCGCCGCGGACGTGGATGTGCTCCCAGCCGCCGAGTGAGCGCAGGGTGCGCAGGTCCTCGACCGTGGACACGCGGACGGCCCACTGCCTGGGCAGATGGGCAAGGACCTCGCGGGCGTACCGTTCCCGGTCGAAGGTGTGCCAGGCGGCGGCGAGGGACTGCTGCACGCCGGAACTGCGGTGATCGCGGAAGCGGCACAGGAACTGCAACGCCGCCTCGCTGCCCACGCCGACCGCTGTGTGCACCACGCGGGCCGCCAGGCCGAGGTCTGCCTCCTCCGGGCCCGGAAGCAGCCCCAGCACCAGGTCGCCTCCGGCGCGCGCCAGTTCCAGCGCCGCGTCGAAGGTCTTCGGCGGCACGTGCGTGAGCAGCCCGGCCTCGACCCGCTTGCGCACCCCCGGGTCGACTTCCGCAACGTACTGGAGCCCGGCGGCCGCCAGCAGACTGCCGCGCGGGTGGCGCAGCTCCGTCAGCCGGCTCAGTACGTACTCCGCCTCCCTGGGCCGGGCGTGCGCGAGGGCGAGCAGGACGACGTCCTCCCAGTCGTCCATCTCCGCGTGGTTGACCAGCAGGTCGAAGTCCATCTCCTGCACGGCCAGCCGGGCACCCAGATAGTCCCGGAAGGTGCGGTGCAGGAAGTCCACCCTTGCCTCGGCGGGCTCGCGGAGCAGTCCGGAGCGCAGCAGCAGCGCGCGGTAGACGTCCTCCTCGCCGGTGTCCGCCAGGCCCAGGGCCGGCAGCGCGCGGCCGATGAGCTGCAGGGCCTCGGCCCGGTCCATCTCCTGGCGGCCGTTGCGGATCAGCCACCACGCCAGCTTCTGCAGCAGCTGCACCTGGGTCGCGTACGGCAGCCGCGGCCCCTCGGAACCGGGCAGTTCACGCTCCCGGTCGCGGCGTTCCAGGAGCATGGTCAGGGCGGCCTCGTACAGGGACTTGCGGTCCTGCGGCAGGAAACCGCGGCGGTCGCGGTGCAGGGCGCACAGCATGCCGCACATCAGCGGGTTGGTGGCCAGCCGGTTCAGTTCGGACGTGCTCCGCACCGACCTCAGCAGCGACTCGCCGACCGACTCCTCCGCGTCGGCCGCGCGGTGCCAGCGCCGTACGAAGGTGGCGACGTCGTCCTGGGACATCCGGGCGAGGGAGTGCTCGCCGAAGCCCTCGGCGGCCAGCCAGTCCTCCGGCACGGCCGACGGGCGTGAGGTGACCAGCCACAGGTTTCCGGGAAAGGCCCGCACCAGTTCGCGCAGCCAGCGCCGGGCGGCGGCGCGGCGGTCGCCGGCGATCTCGTCGATGCCGTCCACCAGCAGCACCCCGCGCCGGGCCCGCAGCACGCGCTCGGCCCACCCCGGCGGCTGCTCCCCGGCCACGGGGGCGCCCACCGCCCGCAGGAAATCGCCGGGGAAGGGCAGCTCCGCCCCCGGCCGGACGATGCGGCGCATGGGCAGCACGAAGGGCACCCGCCCGATGAGGTGGGTGAGCCCGTGGTCGTAGGCGCGGCTCGCCGCGGTCACCGCGAGCCACTGCACGAGGGTCGTCTTCCCGGAACCGGCGGCGCCGCGGAGGAAGACCTGCTCCTGCCCGGCGAGCACCTGCTCGGCGGCCACGGCCAGGTACTCCGTGTCCCGGCGGCCCTCCCGCCCCGCGTGCGGCCGGGTCGCCTCCAGACTCAGGTACGCCGCGTCCAGCGGCCACTCCCGCGTCCCGGCGTCCAGCCCGTAGATGGTGAGGGTGCCGTAGCGGGCGGCGATGTGGTCCGCGTAACGCTCCTCGAAGCCGGCGTCCTCGGCGGACTGGGACGGCAGCCGTTCCAGCAGTACGTCGACGGCCCGGACCAGCCTGGCCAGTTGCTGGGTCTGGACGGTCTGCTGGCGGGCCACGTAGGTGGAACGCTGGGTGAGGAAGTTCAGGATGTGCAGCGCGGCGGTGTGCAGCAGCCGCTCGTACAGGAGCGTCCCGCTCCCGCCCAGGCCGTACGGGGCGAGCGGCACGCCCGTGCGCAGCTCGCGGACGAAGCGCTCCGGGCCGAGCCCGACGGCCTCGTAGTCCTCGATGGTGATCTCGCCGAGCCGGGCGAGGGTGTGGGCCAGGGCGTCCTGGACGGCGCGGGCCTCGTCGGCGTCGATGGGCTGCTCACCGGGCCCGGCGGCCCGCAGCGCCCGGCGGACCAGTTCCCCGGCGACCTTGTCGACGTCCTTCGGTGTGACGCCGCGCTTCTCGCTCCGGAAGGAGACCAGCGCCGATATCCGCACCGGCCGGTCGACGAGCCCGGCCCCGGGACCGTCCCGGACGAAGAGCCTGCGGACGAGCGGAACCACCGCGCTGGACGCGACACGGGCCCCGAGTGCTGTGACGTCGACCATGTTCCGAGCCTAGGTGAACAGCCTTGTGCGGGGGGCGGGTTAAGGGTGACGGGAGTAGCCCGGGTCACATTCGAGGGGTCATCGCGGACCGCCGCCGGTGATGTGCCGCACAGGGGTTCCGGGGCGTACTACGGGGAATAGTGGATGCCTCAAGAACTACGAAAACGGACATATCTCCGCGAAGGAGTGGCCGCCTTGCGGGGCTCTGGCCTGGTTTTGTCCGAATCGGGAGTTGTGTCAAGAGGTGGGAAGTATCGTGCTGAAGTACTACTTAGGGTCGTAGGTCACACCATTGTGCGGTTTGGGCTGGTCGGGTTACCAAGGTTGAGCCCGCCCGGTGAGCGCCTCGAGCGTCCCGCCGGAGGGGCTTTCCTCTGCACCCGTCCCCATGAGGTTCGAATGTTCCCGCGTGTCACGTCCCGTGTTTCCCGTACGTCCGTCCGCACCCGCGCCGCGGTGATGGCCGCAGGCCTCGGTGCCTCGGTCGCACTGGGGGCCGGGGTCGCGGCAGCCACCGGCACCACGGCGGCTTCCAGCACCTCCACCGCGGCGAGCGCCGTCGAGGCCCAGGCCGTGGCGCAGGCCGAGGCGGCGAAGGCCGAGAAGGCCGCCGCCAAGACCGCCACCGCCAAGAAGTCGGCCACCAAGAAGAAGGCCGCCTCCTGGGTCGACCCGGTGAAGAACTACAAGCTCACCGCCAGCTTCGCCCAGAACGGCGGCATGTGGGCCAGCAAGCACAGCGGCCAGGACTTCGCCGTGCCGATCGGCACCAACGTCGTCGCCACCCACGGCGGCACCGTCGTCAAGGCCGGCGGCAACGGCGCCGGTGACGGCCCCGCCTACGGCAACGCGATCGTGATCAAGCACGGCAACGGCACGTACTCCCAGTACGCGCACCTGTCCAAGATCAACGTGAAGGCCGGCCAGATCGTGAAGACCGGCCAGTCCATCGCGAAGTCCGGCAACACCGGTAACTCCAGCGGCCCGCACCTGCACTTCGAGATCCGTACGACCCCGAACTACGGCTCGGCCGTCGACCCGGTCTCCTTCCTGCGCTCCAAGGGCGTGACGGTCTGAGGACCAGGGGTCACGTACCCGTAGCGCCCCGGTGCGCCTGAGTCACCAGGTCGGTGGCTACCTCGAGGACGGCCGCGCGCTTGTCCTCGGGGTCGCCCGCCAGGTCGTTCAGGACGAACATCCCGGCGTGCAGCGTGAAGAGCGCACTCACACAGCGGACCTGGTCGGCCAGGTCCGCTTCGGGGTCTATCAGGATGTCCCGCAGGCCGAGCATGCGGGTCTTGAACATCTCGCCGATGCGCAGGTCCCGCACGGTCGCCTGGTTCTCCTGCATGAAGCGGAAGAGCGGGGCCGCGGCCGCCAGCGCGTCGCTGTAGCGGCGGATGATCTCCTGTTTCGTCTCCAGGGTGTGCGGCTGCTCCCGCCCCCACTCGATCAGGTCCTCCACCGGCCGGACCAGACCCTCGAAGATGCTGACCAGGATCTCTTCCTTGGTCTTGAAGTGGTAGTAGAGCGCCGCCTTGGTGACGTCCAGCCGCTCGGCGATCTCGCGCAGCGAGGTCTTCTCGTACCCCTGCTCGGCGAAGAGCGCGAGCGCCACGTCCTGGATGCGCCGGCGGGTGTCCCCGCGGCGTCGCTGCTGCTTGGTGCTGTCCATCGTGCCGCCCATCCTCCTACGCACCTCCCGCTCCGCGCACTTTCCGAAAACTTACTTGACGCCCGGCTAGTTACGCCTCTACCTTCCCGAGTGTAGTCAACTTGCCGGTCGGCAAGTAAGCGGGCGAGCGACAGCGGTAGCTGGGGGAGTGAAGGTCCATGGCGGACGCACCGGCGGCAGGGGCCGTCGACACGAGTGGCGGCAAACAGCCGAGGAGCGTGCGGGTGGTCCTGCTCGCTCTCATGATCGCGATGATGCTCGCGATGCTGGACAACATGATCATCGGTACGGCGATGCCGACGATCGTGGGCGAGCTCGGCGGCCTGGAGCACCTCTCGTGGGTGGTCACCGCCTACACGCTCGCGACCGCTGCCTCCACCCCGCTGTGGGGCAAGCTCGGCGACCTGTACGGGCGCAAGGGCGTCTTCATGACGTCCATCGTCATCTTCCTGATCGGCTCCGCGCTCAGCGGCATGGCACAGGACATGGGCCAGCTCATCGGCTTCCGCGCCGTCCAGGGCCTCGGCGCCGGCGGTCTGATGGTCGGCGTCATGGCGATCATCGGCGACCTCATACCGCCCCGGGAGCGCGGCAAGTACCAGGGCATGATGGCCGGCGTCATGGCGCTGGCCATGATCGGCGGACCGCTGGTCGGCGGCACCATCACCGACCACTGGGGCTGGCGCTGGTCCTTCTACATCAACATCCCGCTCGGCGCGATCGCACTCGTCGCCGTCAGCGCGGTGCTGCACCTGCCGAAGAAGCGAAGCCAGGCCCGGATCGACTACCTCGGCGCCGCGCTGCTGACCGTCGGCATCACCGCGATCGTGCTGGTCACCACCTGGGGCGGCACCGAGTACGCCTGGACCTCCGCGCGGATCATGGAGCTGATCGGCATCGGCGTCGCCGCGCTGGTCGGCTTCGTGTTCTGGCAGACCAAGGCCGCCGAGCCGATCGTGCCGCTGCACATCTTCCGCAGCCGCAACTTCACGCTGATGTCGCTCATCGGCTTCATCGTGGGCTTCGTGATGTTCGGCGCCACCCTCTTCCTCCCGCTGTACCAGCAGGCGGTGCAGGGCGCCTCGGCCACCAACTCCGGGCTGCTGCTCCTGCCGATGCTGGGCGCGATGCTCGTCACGTCGATGGTCGCCGGGCGGATCACCACCAGCACCGGCCGCTACAAGGTCTTCCCGGTGGCGGGCGGCGCGCTGATGACGGTGGGGCTCTTCCTGCTCTCCCTCATGGACACCGACACCAGCCGCGTCACCTCCGGGCTGTACATGGCCGTGGTCGGTCTCGGCATGGGCTGTCTGATGCAGATCACCATGCTGGTGGCGCAGAACAGCGTGGAGATGAAGGACATGGGCGTCGCGTCCTCCTCCACCACCCTCTTCCGCACCCTCGGCTCCTCCTTCGGCGTGGCGATCATGGGCGCGATCTTCAACCACCGGGTCCAGGACGTCATGTCCGAGCGCGCCGGAGCGGCCGGCTCCCAGGTGACCGAGCAGTCGGCGACGCTGACCAAGGAGGCGCTGGACCTGCTCCCGGCGACGGCCCGCGAGGCCTACCAGCACGCGGTCTCCTCCGGTACCCACGGCGCGTTCCTGCTCGGCGCCGCGGTGGCGGTGCTCGCGCTGGTCGCGGCGGTCTTCGTGAAGGAGGTCCCGCTGAAGGGCGCGGGCCCGCAGGCGGCGGACGGCCCGGCCGACGGGGACGACGACACGGCGGCGAAGAAGGCACCGGTGACCGAGGCGGTGTGAGGCCCACGGAGAAGGCCCCCGGGTGGTTCCGGCCACCCGGGGGCCTTCTCCGTGGGCCGTGTTCACCCCGCCGTACGGCCGGTAGCGTGGCGGCGTGAGCGCCGTCCCCGTACGGCTCCGCACTCGCCGAGGAGGCCGCCAGTGAAGCGCTCCGTCGTCCGCGCCCTCGCCGCCACCGCGGGGGTCGCCGCGGTCGTGGCCACCGCCGTCGTACTCCGTCAGACCCCTCCGTCCGAGCCCGAGAGCGGCACCTCGTCCTTCGAGGTCCAGCAGGACCGGCGCGAGGTGGAGAAGTACTGGACCGAGCGCCGCATGGAAGAGGCCGAACCGGCCCCCATGCCGCACGAGGAGCAGCCCCGAGGCGTCCCGGGGGCAACCGACGACAACGCCGTAGATGTGCGTGCCAGACCCCGCGTCTGCGGCATGATCCGCCGGACTGGCCCTAGGCCCCGCCCACCCGGTCCGGCAGCATCGGATGGCTTCCGGTGTTGGTCGGCGCGTGCTCCGGCAGCCAGAGCACGGCGACCGCGCCCTCGGCCGGGACGTTCTCGGGCGCACCGGCGGGACGGACGTTGCGGAAGGTGAGGCGGGCGCCCAGGACCCGTGCCTGGCCCGCCGCGATGGTCAGGCCCAGCCCGTGTCCCCGCCCGGCCCGGTCCGCCGCGCCGGTGCGGAAGCGGCTCGGCCCCTCGGCGAGCAGGTCCTCGGGGAAGCCCGGCCCGTGGTCGCGGACCCGGATCACCCGTCCCTCGACGCTGACCTCGACGGGCGGACGGCCGTGCCGGGCGGCGTTGGCGAGCAGGTTGAACAGCACGCGCTCCAGGCGCCGGGGGTCGGTGGTGACCTCCGACTCGTGCACCACGTGGACGGCGACGTCCGGGTCCTTGGCCGTCACCCGCCGGGTCACGAAGGCGCCCAGCATGATGTCCTGCAGTTCGGCCCGCTCCGAGGCCCCGTCGAGCCGGGCCACCTCCAGGACGTCCTCCACCAGCGTGCGCATCGCCTTGGCCCGGTCCAGCACCAGCTCGGTCGGCCGCCCCGGCGGCAGCAGCTCGGCCGCCGTCAGCAGCCCGGTCACCGGCGTACGCAGCTCGTGCGCGATGTCGGCGGTGACCCGGCGCTCGGCGTCCAGCCGCTTCTGCAGGGCGTCGGCCATCGCGTCCACCGCGCTCGCGAGGTCGTCCGTCTCGTCCCGGACCACGCCGCCGATGGCGTCCCGCACCCGCACGTCCGGCTCGCCCTTGGCGACCTCGTTCGCGGCGGCGGCGGCCTTGCGCAGCCGGCGCGAGAGCTGGCCGCCGATGAGCACGCCGAGCGCGCTGCCGCCGAGGACGACCGCGATGGAGCCGATGACCAGGGCCTGGTCCAGGTCCTCGAGGATGTCGGCGCTGCGGTCGGTGAAGCCGGAGTGCAGGGACATCACGTGCCCGTCCTTGAGCGGCACGGCGGCCCAGATGTCCGTCACCCCGTCGTCCCGCTCGGAGACGTACGTCGCCCGCCGCCCCTCCTCGACCTTGCGGCGCAGCTCCGGGGGCAGGTCGGGGTCGTCGATCTTGGCGTTGGGGAAGTTCTGCCGCCCGGACAGCTCGTAGTTGCGCTGGGCGATCAGGACCCGGTCGTCCGCGAGGTCGCGGGCGTTGTCCAGCATCGAGACCCGCGCCGCGTTGTGCACGACCAGGCTCAGCGCGACCGCGACCAGCGCGCCGACCAGCGCGATCGCCGCGCTGAGCTTCCAGCGCAGCCCGCTGCGGATGCCGAGCGTACGGATGCCGAGCGTACGGATGCCGAGCGGGCGGCTGCCTGGCGTGCGGACGCCCTGCCCGCGTTGGAAGAACCCCCGCATGTCCCTGTGTCCCGCCGTCCCCGCTCAGGCCTTCAACTTGTAGCCGAAGCCGCGGACCGTCTCGATCCGGTCCTGGCCGATCTTGGTGCGCAGCCGCTGCACGTGGACGTCGACGACGCGGGTGTCCCCGCCCCAGCCGTAGTCCCACACGCGCTCCAGCAGCTTGTCCCGGGAGAGCACCGTGCCCGGCGCCGAGGAGAACTCCAGCAGCAGCCGCATCTCGGTCGGCGTGAGCGCCACCGGCCGCCCGGACCGCCGCACCTCCATGCCCTCGGTGTCGACCTCCAGCTCGCCGAAGGTGAGCACACCCCCGGTGTCCGGGGCGTTCCCCGCGTCCGCCCGGTCGCCGCCGCCCGCGTGCCCGAAGCGGCGCAGCACCGCACGGATCCGGGCGACCAGCACGGCCCCGTCGAACGGCTTGGTCACGTAGTCGTCGGCGCCCGCCTCCAGGCCGAGCACCACGTCGATGGAGTCCGCCCGCGCCGACAGCATGATCACCGGCACGGTCGACTCGTCCCGGATGCGGCGGCACAGACTGACGCCGTCGAGACCGGGGAGCATGACGTCGAGGAGCGCGATGTCGGGGCGGTCGGCCCGGAACGCCTCCAGGCCCGACAGCCCGTCGGGCATCGCGGTGACCGCGAAGCCGTCCCGCTCCAGGGCGAGCTGCGTGGCCTCGCGGATGACGTCGTCGTCCTCGACGAACAGGACGTGGGTCTGGTCTGCCATCCCGGTGCTCTCAGTCCTCGTGTGCGGTCACTCGGTAGACGCGGCGAGCGCGCGCCGCGTTCATTCCCCCGCCGGTGTTTCATGTCTTCATCGGCCCGGGCGGCCCGATCGGTTCACCCGGGTCAGTTCTCCGGTTCCGGAGCCGGAGAGGGCACGCTTCCGACCGCGTTGCTGTAGTCGTTGTGCATGCGGTACTCCTCGGTGAACCGGTCCGACGCCCAGCCGTACGTGATCACGATCTGGCTGGACGGGCTCGACACCGTGTCGCCCTTCTCGTAGACCTGCTTGGACACCACCAGGTCGCCGCGGTCGATCTCCGCGTAGACCGGCGGCTCCTCGGCCTGGAACACATTCTGGTAGGCGCCGTCCTCCTCGCGGTACACGTAACTGCCCACACCCACGCCGTCGGCGCACGTCAGCACGTTGACGACGACGTCCTCGGCCGAGCCGCCGGTCAGCTTCCCGTACGAGACGTCGACGGGGTACTGGTCGCCGGCGCACGGCTTCAGCTCGCGCTTGACCTCGGCGGACACCTTCGGGTCGGTCTTCACCAGCCGCACCGCGTCCACGCGCTGGGGACCCTTCGAGGGGGAGGCCACCGGGGAGGGGGAGGCGGCACCCTCCACCGCCTCCGCGTGGGCGGGCCCCTCGTCACGGGCGCCGGTGCCGCCGGCCCCGCAGCCGGACAGGGAAACGCCGAGGGCGACGAACGCGGCCACCGCCGCACTCGCCGCCTGCGTGCCGTTCCTCGCCCCGCCGGGTGATCGACCGTTGGTCAGGCCGCGCAACGCTCCCGCTCCTCACGCTCCAGCGCCCGCGCGTCCAGATCGCGGGCGACCAGCTCCTCGCGGAGCCGGGCGAGCGCCCGGTGCAGCGTGCTCTTGACCGTTCCCGCCGACATGCCGAGGGCGGCGGCGGTCTCCTCCGTTGACATCTGCTCCCAGTGTCGCAGCACCACGACACTGCGCTGCTTCGGGGCGAGCACCTTCATGACGTCCATCAGCAGGGCGCGGTCCGCGTGCTGCTCGGTGGAGTCGTCCACACAGGACTCCGGGAGCTGCTCGGTCGGCACCTCCTCCAGCTTCCGCGCCCGCCACCACTCGGTCCGCGTGTTGATCATCACCCGGCGCAGGTAGGCGTCCGCGAGCCGCTTGTCCTCGATGGTCGACCAGCGGCGGTACGTCCGGGCCAGCGCGGTCTGCAGCAGGTCCTGGGCGTCGACGGGGTCCGGGACCAGGCGCCGGGCACTGCGCAGCAGCGCGTCCTGCCGGGTGCGGACGTACTCCTCGAACTCGAGCACCTCGCCCATGTCAACCGCCTTCCGATCCCCGTACTCCGACGGTGGTCACCGCCGGAAACGAAGTTAGGGAAGCGTTGTCACGGCGCTGTGCGAAGGACCCTGCGGCAATCCCTCGGCTGTCCGTCGGTTGTGTAACGGAAGGAGGAACCGGACAAATTGCCGCGCCGCTTGCGGGTGACAAGGGTGTTTCAGGAGTGCCTAAGAGGTGTCTGAGGACGATTCGCCCGGCCGTGCCGGTGTTACGGGCGGCGTCAGCCCACCGGCAGCCGGTACAGCCCGTCCGCCAGCGGTTCCACCAGGCCGTCGGAGACGAGGCCGTCCAGGGCGCGGGCGCGCTGCACCGGCTCGTGCCACACCTGGTCGAGCGCTGCCTGCGGCACCGGTCCCGGCGCCTCGCGCAGCACCGCGAGCAGCCGTCCGCGCACCTGCCGGTCGGTGCCCGCGTACGTCTGCCCGCGCCGCGGCGGCCCGTCGTGCGCGGGCTTGCCGGCCAGCCGCCAGGCGCACCGGCCGGAGATCGGGCAGCGGTGGCAGGACTCGTTCTTCGCCGTGCACACCAGGGCGCCCAGCTCCATCGAGGCGGCGGCCCAGCGGGCGGCGTCGCCCTCGTCCTCCGGCAGCAGCGTGCGCGCCAGCTTCCGTTCGGCGGCGGTGGTGGCGTTCGGCGGGTACTGCACCCCGGTGACCGCGCGGGCGAGGACCCGGCGCACGTTGGTGTCCAGCACGGCGTGCCGCTGGCCGTAGGCGAACGAGGCGACCGCGGCGGCCGTGTACTCGCCGATGCCGGGCAGCGCCAGCAGCTGCGCGTGGTCCGACGGCACGTCGCCGCCGTGCCGTTCCGTTATGGCCGAGGCGGCGCCGTGCAGGCGCAGGGCGCGACGCGGGTAACCGAGCCGGCCCCAGGCCCGGACCGCCTCGCCGGGCGCCTCGGCGGCGAGGTCGGCGGGGCGCGGCCAGCGGGCCAGCCACTGTTCGTAGACGGGCAGGACGCGGTTCACCGGCGTCTGCTGGAGCATGAACTCACTGACCATCACGCCCCAGGCACCGGCCTCGGGACGCCGCCACGGCAGATCGCGGGCGTGCTCGGCGAACCAGTCGGCGACGGGGGCGTGCAGCGGCCCGCCGGAGGCCGGAGCCGCGGCGGGGTCGGAGGGGCCGTTGTGCGAGGGCTTCGTGGGCGCAGTCATGACCCTCCGATCCTGCCACGGAAGGACCCTCCCACGGGCGCACCGCCACCCGGTGGCGGGGCGCCCGTGGGGCACGACACCTGACGATCGGCAGGGGCGCCGCCCTGCCCGCCGCTTGTAGCGTCGGGCCCATGGAAGGAACCCGTCCGGCCGACGCCCCGGCGCCCACCACCGTTGCCGGGGTCGGCCTCGGTCCCGCTGCCGATGAGTCTCCGGTCCGGGCCTCGGGCCCTGCCGTCGCTGCGGGGGTTGCCCCCGGTGCCGCTGCTGAGGCGTCCCCGGTTTCCACCACCGTTGCCGGGGTCGGCCTCGGTCCCGTCGCCGATGTGCCTCCGGTCCGGGCCTCGGGCCCTGCCGTCGCTGCGGGGGTTGCCCCCGGTGCTGCTGCTGACGCGTCCCCGGTTTCCACCACCGTTGCCGGGGTCGCCCCCGTCCCCGGCCCCGGCCCCGGCGACGTAGCCCCCGTCCCGGCCCCGGGCCCCGCCCCCGCTGCCGAAGCCGCGCCCACCACCGTTGCCGGAACCGGCGGTGCCGGTCCCGGTCTCGCTCCGTTCGGCAGGGGTGTCCTCCTCTGGGCCGTCCTGGCGCTGCCCGCCGTCACCGCCGACCGGCTCGGGATGAACGAGCCGCGGCCCCTGTGGCAGCAGCTGGCCGGGCTGGGGGTACTCGCCGTGGCGGCCGCGCTCTCCCGCCGGCGGCCGCTCGTCTCCTTCACCCTCACGGCGGCCCTGGGCCTGACCGCCGCCCCGGCCCTGTTCACCGTCTCGTACGGCCCCGCCCTCGGCGTCTTCGCCCTCCTGCTGGGCCTGCGCGCCCAGCGGGCCCGCCCCGCGGTGGCCGCCTTCGTGGCCGTCGACCTCGTCGGCACGGCGCAGATCGCGCTCGTCGGAGCCGACCCGCCGCCCGAGTGGCTGGTGATGACGGGCACGCTGCTCTTCGGCTGCGTCTTCCCCTGGCTCTGCGGACGCTACTGGCGCCAGAGCCGGGCGCTGGCCGAGGCCGGCTGGCTCAGGGCGGCCCGGCTGGAGGATGAGCAGCGGCACGCCGAGGAACGGGCCAGGCTGCGCGAGCGGGCCCGGATCGCCCAGGACATGCACGACTCCCTCGGCCACGAACTGAGCCTGCTCGCCCTGCGCGCCGCCGCCCTCCAGGTCTCGCCCGGCCTCGCCACCGACCACCGGGCCGCCGCGGCCGACCTGCGCGCCGCCGCCGCGGACGCCACCGACCACCTGCACCGCATCATCGGCGTACTGCGCGAGGACGACGAGCCGGCCCCGCTCGCCCCCGCCGGGGAGAGCATCGAGGAACTCGTCGCCAGGGCCGCCGAGTCGGGCCTCCCCGTACGCGTGGAGCGGCCCAGGGGCACCGCCGTGCCCTCGGCAGCGGCCCCGGAACCCGGCGGCGTCGCCGGACGCCTCCCGCACCGCGTCGTGCGCGAGGCCCTCACCAACGCGGCCCGCCACGCGCCCGGCGCCCCGGTCGTCGTGGCGGTCGGGAGCCACGCCCACGGCACGACCGTCACCGTCACCAACGGACCGGCCACCGAGGAGGCGGCCCCGACCCAGGGCGGTTCGGGCCTGCTCGGGCTGCGCGCCGCCGTCACCTCGGTCGGCGGCGACTTCTCGGCCGGCCCGCACGGGGACGGGTTCCGCGTCCGGGCGTACGTCCCCGCACAGCAGCCCACGCCCGCCACCCCCGTCCTGCCGCCCCCCGCCCCCACCAGCCCCTTCCCCCGCGCCCGCCGCCGCGTCGCCCTCGGCCTGGGCGCCGCCGCCGGCGCGGGCGTCGTCCTGGTCGGCGCGGCCTTCGGGTGGTACGCGTACACGGAGACGCACTCGGTGCTCACCCCGGCCGCGTACGCGCAACTGCGCCCGGGAACGCCGTACGACGAGGTCGCCCCCGTGCTGCCGGACCGCGAGGCGCACGACCCGCCCACCGACCGCGCCCCCGCACCGCCACCGGGTGCCCACTGCCGCTACTACCGGGCGAGCGGCGAACTGCTCGTCTCCATCGACCACTTCCGGCTCTGCTTCGACGCACCGGGACGGCAGGGGAAACTGATCGCCAAGGACGTGGTCCCCGGCGTCGGCCGCCCGGACCAGGACCACGACGAGAACGCCGAGAACACGGAGAACGGGGGACCCGTACGGTGATCCGGGTACTGCTGGCCGACGACGAGGCGATGGTGCGGGCCGGGGTCCGCGCCATCCTGGCGAGCGGCGGCGAGAGCGAGGTCGTCGCCGAGGCGGGCGACGGCCGCGAGGCGGTCGAACTCGTCCGCGCCCACCGCCCCGACGTGGCCCTGCTGGACATCCGGATGCCCCGCCTGGACGGCCTCGCGGCGGCCGAGGCGATCGCCCGGACCGTCCCCGGCACGGCCGTCGCGATGCTGACCACGTTCTCCGAACAGTCCTACGTGGCCCGCGCCCTGGCCGCCGGAGCCACCGGCTTCCTGCTCAAGTCCGGCGACCCCTACGAACTGATGGCCGGCGTGCGGGCCGTGGCCGAGGGCGCGGCCTTCCTGTCCCCGAAGGTCGCCCGGTACGTCGTCGAGGACCTCGGCCGGGACGGCGGCCGCCTCGCCCGCGAGGAACGGGCACGCGCGAGCGTCGCCCGCCTCAGCCCGCGCGAGCGCGAGGTCCTCGGCCTCGTCGGCGCCGGCCTGTCCAACCCGGAGATCGCCGCCCGGCTGCACCTCGTCGAGGGCACGGTGAAGGCGTACGTGAGCGCGGTGCTGGACCGGCTGGAGGTACGCAATCGGGTCCGGGCGGCGATCGTCGCGTACGAGGCGGGACTGGTCGAGCCGGACGGCTGAGCCGCCTCAACGACGCCGGTGCGAGGCGGCATACGCGGTGCCGCGGGGCCCCGCCCCGGTCAGCCACCGCACCGCCGGCGCCGACGACGCCCGCATCGCCCCGGCCAGCCGCGTCGCCGGGCGCGTGCCCAGACGTACGGCCGCGGCGGCGACGAGGGCGCCGAACAGCAGCCCGGCGACGACGTCGTGCGGGTAGTGCACGCCGACGAAGACCCGGGAGAAGGCCATCAGCAGGGCCAGCGGCACCGTCAGCCACACGGCGGTCCGCCGGACCAGGACCAGCGCCACCGCCGAAGCGCCCGCTATCGTCGCGTGGTTGCTCGGGAAGGACCAGTCGCCGGTCGGCGGGCACTCGGCCAGGGACGGCACCGCCCCGGCGACCGCACGGCACGGACGCTCCTGCGCGAAGCCGGACTTGACCAGCTCACTGCAGACGTACGCCACAGCCGTGGCCACGGGTGCAAGGACCGCGATCGCGAACGCCCGGGTGCCGTCGCTCCTCGACCGCCACCAGGCGACGACGAACAGCGCCCCGAACAACAGGATCCCCGCCTCCGTCCACACTTCCGCCGTGTGCTGTACCCACGTTGGGGTGTCATGGGCGAAGCCGGTGATGTCTCGGTAGAGCTCGTCGTCCTCGAAGTTCATGCTCACGGACGGTAGGCAACGGCCCGGAGTCGTCACACCCCGCGATCGACACCTGCCGCCCCTGACGATCGGCAGGGGGTCGGGGACCGTCTCCGGAATGATGATCGGTAAAAGATGCGGTCCTGAACGGCGGGTGGGACAAGGGAACGCGCCGATCTCTCGTACAGTTTGCGCCGTGGGATCTCTGCGCAATCCGATCGGGCCGCTTCCCTCCTCCATCTACTGGCGACGGAGGGCCGTACTGCTGTCCCTGCTCGCCCTGTTGGCACTGCTGATCACGTGGGTCGTGGTCTCCGGCGGCGGTGACGGCGGCAAGGGCCGCGAGGACAGCGCCGACGGCAAGAACCCGGCTCCCTCGATCACCCCCGGACCGTCGGGTTCCGGCCCGGCGATCAGTGAGGCGCCGGGCGGACGCGACGAGTCGGGCGGCGAGGACTCCGGCGGATCGGGCTCGGGCAGTGGGGGAGCGGGCGGCACCGGCAGTGACAGTGGCTCCGGCTCAGGCTCCGGCGGCGCGGGCGGCGGCAACGGCACCGGAAGCGGCGCGGGCACCGGCGGCTCCGCGGGCGGCGCGGTGACCGGAGTCGGCGCGGGCGACGCGCTGCCGGGCGGTTCGGGCCTGCCCAACTGCACCCCGGGTGCCGTGAAGTTGAGCCTGCGCAGCGTCCGCAACAGCTACACGCCGGGCCAGACCCCCACCTTCGAACTGACCGTGCGCAACACCTCCGGCGCCGACTGCCAGGTCGATCTCGGCCCGGAGCACGCGGTGTTGACGATCACGCCGGCCGAGGGCGACGACGCGTACTGGTCCTCCGACGACTGCGTGAAGGGCACGGGCAGCCTGCGGTACCGGGTGGCCGCGGGCAGCGGCATCACCTACACCGTGAAGTGGGACCGCAAGCCGAGCACCCCCGAGTGCGGGACCCCTCCGGCGGGATCGGCGAAGGCCGGCACGTACCTGGTGGAGGCGAAGGCCAAGGGCTTCGAGAAGGTGCGGACGTCCTTCGTCCTGAAGAACGACTGAGCCCGGACTGCGCCGGCAGGGGCTAGACGTACCGCTCCAGGATCGACGACTCCGCCAGCCGCGACAGCCCTTCCCGCACGCTGCGCGCCCGCGCCTCACCGACGCCGTCCACCGTCTGCAGGTCGTCCACGCTCGCGGCGAGCAGCTTCTGCAGACCGCCGAAGTGCTCCACCAGCCGGTCGATGATCGCGCCCGGCAGCCGCGGCACCTTCGCCAGCAGCCGGAACCCGCGCGGCGACACCGCGGAGTCCAGCGTCTCGGGCGACCCGGTGTAGCCCAACGCCCGCGCCACCGTCGACAGTTCGAGCAGCTCCGCATGGCTGAGCTTGTCCAGCTCGGCGAGCGCCTCGTCGACCGTACGGGACCGCTTCGCGGTCGGCTCGGGCACGTAGTCCCGCACGACCAGCTCCCGCTCCGGCTCGACACCGGCGATCAGCTCGTCCAGCTGAAGCGCCAGCAGGCGCCCGTCCGTCCCGAGCTCGACCACGTACTCGGCGATCTCGGTCGCGATCCGGCGCACCATCTCCAGCCGCTGCGCGACCGCCGAGACGTCCCGGACGGTCACCAGGTCCTCGATCTCCAGCGCCGACAGCGTGCCCGCGACCTCGTCCAGCCGCAGCTTGTACCGCTCCAGGGTCGCCAGCGCCTGATTGGCCCGCGACAGGATGGCGGCGGAATCCTCGAGCACCCGCCGCTGCCCGTCCACGTACAGCGCGATCAGCCGCATCGACTGCGAAACCGACACGACGGGGAACCCGACCTGCTTGCTCACCCGGTCCGCCGTACGGTGCCGCGTACCGGTCTCCTCCGTCGGAATGGTCGGATCCGGAAGCAGCTGCACTCCCGCCCGCAGGATCTTCGACAGGTCCGACGACAGCACGATGCCGCCGTCGAGCTTGCACAGCTCCCGCAGCCGCGTCGCGGTGAACTCCACATCCAGGACGAAACCGCCGGTGCACATGGACTCGACGGTCTTGTCCGAGCCCAGCACCATCAGACCGCCTGTGTTGCCGCGCAGGACCCGCTCCAGGCCGTCCCGCAGCAGCGTGCCGGGCGCCACCGCGCTCAGCGAGGCGCGCATCAGGCCATCGGCACCGGCACTCCCACCGGACTTTCCGGGAGCTGCTGCCCGGTCGTTGGCTGCCACTGCACTCCTCCGGTCGCAGGTTCTTCTGGCGCTCCCGTGTCGCACACTCGGTCGTACGGACGGACGAGACCAGGGCAAAGTCTACCGGCGGTCCTCCTCTTCCCGTGGGGCCTCTCGCCGACGCGAGCGAGGAAGCACCCGCAGGGCGTCTCCCATGTCCGCGACTTCCAGGACCTTCATGCCGTCGGGGACCCGCCCGGGATCGGCCGGTACCAGGGCGTGCGTGAACCCCAGGCGGTGCGCCTCGGAGAGCCTGCGCTGCACGCCCGTGACCCGTCTCACCTCACCGGCGAGACCGACCTCGCCGATCGCCACGAGGTTCTTGGGCAGCGGAGTGTCACTCGCGGCGCTCGCCAGCGCCAGCGCGACCGCCAGATCGGCGGCGGGCTCGGACAGCTTCACACCCCCGACCGTCGCCGAGTAGATGTCCCTCTTCCCCAGGGCACTGATCCGCCCCCGCTGCTCCAGCACGGCCAGCATCATCGACACCCGGGAGGTCTCCAGCCCGGACGTCGTACGCCGCGGGGACGGGATCTGCGAGTCGACGGTCAGCGCCTGCACCTCGGCCACCAGCGGCCGGCGCCCCTCCAGGGTGACGGTCAGACAGGTGCCGGGCACCGGCTCGGCACGCCGCGTCAGGAACAGCCCGCTGGGGTCGGCCAGCCCCGTGATCCCCTCGTCGTGCAGCTCGAAGCAGCCGACCTCGTCCGTCGTGCCGTACCGGTTCTTGACCCCCCGCACCAGCCTCAGCCGCGCGTGCCGGTCGCCCTCGAAGTGCAGCACCACGTCCACCAGGTGCTCCAGCAGCCGGGGCCCGGCGATGGCCCCGTCCTTGGTGACGTGCCCCACCAGCAGCGTGGACATCCCGCGTTCCTTCGACGCCCGGATCAGCGCCCCCGCGACCTCCCGAACCTGCGCCATGCCCCCCGGCGCCCCGTCGATCTCGGGAGAGGCGACCGTCTGCACGGAGTCGAGGATCAGCAGCGACGGCTTCACGGCGTCCAGATGCCCCAGCACCGCCGCGAGATCGGTCTCGGCCGCGAGATACAGGTGAGCGTCGATCGCCTTGATCCGGTCGGCCCGCAGCCGCACCTGGCTCGCCGACTCCTCACCCGTGACGTACAGCGTCCGGTGCTCGTCACTCGCCGACTTGGCCGCGACGTCCAGCAGCAGCGTGGACTTCCCGACGCCGGGCTCACCCGCGACCAGCACCACGGCACCGGGCACGAGCCCGCCGCCGAGCACCCGGTCCAGCTCGGGCACGCCGGTGGGCCGCGCGGTGGCCTGCCGCCCGTCGACCTGCCCGATCGGCAGCGCGGACGTGGTCACACGCCCCGGCGTGGTCGTCCGCACGGCGGGCGCGCCGTACTCCTCGACCGTGCCCCATGCCTGGCATTCGGGACAGCGGCCGAGCCACTTGGCCGTCTGCCAGCCGCACTCGGTGCAGCGGTAGGACGGCCGTTCCTTGCTGGTCTTCGCACGGGCAGCCATGCACGAACCGTAACCGCCCCCACTGACAACGCCCCTCGCGGTCCGCCAGCGCACCGGCGTGGGGGTGAGTCGCGCGGCCCCGACCCACACCACCACGCACCGCGCGACGCGTACCCCCACCGAACCCGCACAGGCGCCGCAGGCACCCCGCCCCCACAGCCGGAGGCAACCGCAGACACCCCGCCTCACCACCCCGAACGGATCACCCCCCACCCCGCCCCATCCACGGAACAACAGCTTCCTGTCCCCTTATGAGGGATCGTTTCACCCGTACGGGTTAAAAGTGTCCAACGCGCCAGTTCGCGCCACCCATAGCCCCCTACGGTCGCCGAGTGATGAGCAGCAGTACGGAGACCACGACCCGCACGACCGGCGCACACCGGGCGCACCGGGAAGCGCGTGACCGCACCGCGGCGCGGACGCTGGCGGAGCGGCCGCCCGCGCGCTACGACGCGTACCTGGACGGCCTGTTCACGTACTGCCTGTCCGTCCTCTGCGACCACGACGCCGCGACCGCCGCCCTGGGCGACGCCCTCGCACTCGCCGAGCGCCGCACCCACCGGGGCCACCGCGGCCCAGGCTCCGCCGCGGACCGCAGGGCATGGCTGTACGCACTGGCCCGCTGGGCCTGCCTGCGCAAGCTCGCCGAGGCGAAGGCGAAGGCCAACGCCAAGCAGAAACGTCCGAGCAGCCACGCGGCAGGCCGCCCCGACACCCCGCACAACGACGAGGACCACCAGCGCCACCGCCGCGAACTCGCCCTCCTCGCCTGGCCGGAGGCCGCCGGCACCACCCCTGAGCAGCGCGAGGCCCTCGAACTCGCCGTGCGCCACCACCTCGCCGCCCACGAGGTCGCCGCCGTCCTCGGCACGGACCTGGCCGCCACCCGCGAACTGCTCGCCTCCGCCGCCTGCGAGGTGGAACGCACCCGTGCCGCCCTCGCCGTGGTCGAGACCGGCACCTGCCCGGGCGTCGCCCGCCTCACCGGCGACAATCAGTACGTATTGAGCACAGCCCTCCGCCGCGAACTGGTCCGGCACGTCGACGACTGCCCCCGCTGCCGCCGCACCGCCGAACGCGCGATCCCCGGCCGCTGGCCCGGCACCAGCGTGACCCCCGCGGAGCTGCCCGTCCTGGAGGCCCCGCGCGCGGCCCTGCACATGGCCATGACCCACGTACCGCGCGCGCGGAGCGCGGCCCCCCGCTTCGACCGGCGCGGCTTCCCGATGGACCCCAAGGACCGCGCGGCCCGCCGGGACCGCCTGCGGGCGCGCGCCGTCACCACGACCGTCGTCGCCACCGTCGTGGCGGCCCCCGTGCTCGCGCTGTGGGCCGCCTACCGCGGCACCCCGGTCGTCGAGGGTGAGGAGGGCCGCTCGGCCAGCGCCACCGAGGCGCAGGACCCCAGCGCCATGGACGGCGAGTCCGCGGGCGGCGGCTACGGCTTCGAGAACACCGGCAACACCCACACCACCCCCGGCCCCCGTTTCGACAAGAACGGCAAGGCCGACGTCTCCGTCGAGGTCGTCAGCGTCTCCGGCGCCGGCGAGAAGGGCGCCGGCCACCTGGAGGTGGCGGCCGGCCACGACGGCGACACCACCCTGGTCACCCTCACCGCGACCGGCGACGCACCGGTGAGCTGGTCCGCGACCACCGGGGCGTCGTGGCTCTACCTCAGCCAGTCCTCGGGCACCCTGCACCCCGGCGAGTCACTGACGATCAAGGTGTACGTGGACCACCTGCGCGAGCCGTCCGGCCACTGGCGCGCCCGCGTGGCCGTCTCGCCCGTCGGCGCGGTCGTCTCCATCCAGGGCTACGGCACCGCCCCCAGCCCTTCCCACCCGGGCCCGCACCCCAGCACCCCCGACGACTCCCCGCCCCCGTCGGACCCCGGCCCCGACCCGGACCCCTCCACCTCGCAGCCCCCCGACCCGACGCCCACGGACGACCCCCCGCCCACCTCACCGGACCCGGACCCGACGACTCCGACGGACGACCCGTCGCCCACCGACGGCACGGGGGGCACGGGCGGCCCCGGCGACGCGGACGGCTCCTCCCCACCCCCGAGCGACACCGGCGACCCGAGCCCGACCACCCCGTAGGGACTGTCCGGCGAGCCTCCCCGGCTTCAGCGGCCGCCCGCCCCCGGGTCCGCCGGATGAGGCGCCAGCAACGGCAGCTGAGACGCCAGCCGCTCCTCGCACAGCTCGACCAGCCGGTCGTACCCCGCCTTGCCCATCAGCTCGATCAGCTCCGGCCGGTAGGACACGTACACCGGCTCCCCCGCCCCGTGCGCCGACGTCGCCGAGGTGCACCACCAGTGCAGGTCGTGCCCGCCCGGCCCCCACCCCCGGCGGTCGTACTCACCGATCGACACCTGCAGCACACGCGTGTCGTCGGGCCGGTCGATCCACTCGTACGTCCGCCGCACCGGCAGCTGCCAGCACACGTCCGGCTTGGTCTCCAGCGGCTCCCGGCCCTCCTTGAGCGCCAGGATGTGCAGCGAGCACCCCGCACCGCCGGCGAACCCGGGCCGGTTCTGGAAGATGCACGAGCCCTGGAAGGGCCGGGTCTGCCGGGAGCCCTCGTCGTCCTCGGAGATCCACCCGTCCCGCGTGCCCTCGGCGTGGTGCTGCCAGATGTCCGGCGTGAGCCTCGCCACGTGCTCGGCGACCCGCTTCTCGTCGTCCTCGTCGGAGAAGTGGGCGCCCAGCGAGCAGCACCCGTCGTCCGCGCGGCCCGCCTGGATGCCCTGGCAGCCGCTGCCGAAGATGCAGTTCCAGCGAGAGGTCAGCCATGTCAGATCGCAGCGGAAGACCTGCTCGTCGTCCGCCGGATCCGGAAACTCCACCCACGCGCGTGCGAAGTCGAGTCCCTTCTCGTCGCCCATTTCGTGCTTCTTCTCCCGTTTACCCTGCTTGGCAGACTTGGCCGACTTGCCGTCCTTCGCCTTCTTCGTCTTTGGCACGGCTCCAGGGTAAGTCGCCCGGGCGGGAACACGTCGCCGCCGCCCGCCCCGCTGGCAGTAGCGTTCCGTACATGAGACTCGGTGTCCTCGACGTGGGTTCGAACACGGTGCATCTGCTGGTGGTGGACGCCCACCCCGGCGCCCGCCCGCTGCCCGCGCACTCCCACAAGGCCGACCTGCGCTTGGCCCAGCTCCTCGACGAGGACGGCGCCATCGGCCCCGACGGCGTCGACCGCCTGATCACGGTCGTCCACGACGCCCTCCGCGCCGCCGAGGACAAGGGCGTCGAGGACCTGCTGCCCTTCGCCACCTCCGCCGTGCGCGAGGCGACCAACGCCGACGACGTCCTCGCGCGCGTGCGCACCGAGACCGGCGTCGAGCTGGCGGTCCTCAGCGGCGAGGAGGAGGCCCGGCTCACCTTCCTCGCCGTCCGCCGCTGGTTCGGCTGGTCCGCGGGCAAGCTGCTGGTCCTCGACATCGGCGGCGGCTCCCTGGAGATCGCCTACGGCATCGACGAGGAGCCCGACACCGCCGTGTCGCTGCCGCTCGGCGCGGGCCGGCTGACCGCCGCCCGCCTGCCCGGCGACCCGCCCCACCCGGACGACGTCAGGGCGCTGCGCCGCCACGTCCGTACGGAGATCGCGCGGACGGTCGGCGAGTTCAGCCGCTTCGGCGCCCCGGACCACGTGGTCGCCACCTCCAAGACCTTCCGGCAGCTGGCCCGCATCGCGGGCGCCGCCCGCTCCGCCGAGGGCCTGTACGTCCAGCGTGAGCTGAAACACGCCTCCCTGGAGGCGTGGGTGCCCCGCCTCGCCGCCATGACCGCCGCCGAGCGCGCCGAGCTCCCCGGCGTCTCCGAGGGCCGCGCGAACCAGCTCCTGGCCGGCGCCCTGGTCGCGGAGGCCGCGATGGACCTCTTCCACGTGGAGAGCCTGGAAATCTGCCCGTGGGCCCTCAGAGAGGGCGTGATCCTGCGCCGCCTGGACCACATGGGCCAGGGATAGCGCGCCCCCGAAGGGGCGCGGGGCTGTATCGATGTGCGGCTCCGCCGCGTGGGCGCGCGCAACCACGAACCGTCGTGCACTCGCCGTGTGCCGAGCACCACAACGGCGAGCAGGCGCCCCGCACCCACCCACCCCCACCCCGTAACCTGGCCCCCGTGGCAGAACCAAGGGACGTAGTCCGCATCCCGGATGCGAAGGTCGCCCTGTCGACCGCCTCCGTCTACCCGGAGTCGACGGCGACGGCCTTCGAGATCGCCGCGCGCCTCGGCTACGACGGCGTCGAGGTCATGGTCTGGACGGACCCCGTCAGCCAGGACATCGACGCCCTGCGCAGACTCAGCGACTACCACCACATGCCGATCCTGGCTGTGCACGCCCCGTGCCTGCTCATCACGCAGCGCGTCTGGTCCACCGACCCCTGGACCAAGCTCCAGCGCGCCCGGTCCGCCGCCGAGCGGCTCGGCGCGTCCGCCGTAGTCGTCCACCCGCCGTTCCGGTGGCAGCGCCAGTACGCCCGGGACTTCGTCGACGGCATCTGGCGGATGGCGGACGAGACGGACGTGCGGTTCGCCGTCGAGAACATGTACCCCTGGCGCTACCGCGACCGCGAGATGCAGGCGTACGCCCCCGACTGGGACGTGACCAAGGACGACTACCGCCACTTCACGATCGACCTCAGCCACGCCGCCACCTCCCGCACCGACGCCCTCGCCATGGTGGACCGCATGGGCGACCGCCTCGGCCACGTCCACCTCGCCGACGGCAAGGGCTCCGCCAAGGACGAGCACCTGGTCCCCGGCCGCGGCAGCATGCCCTGCGCCGAGGTGCTGGAGAGCCTCGCGCACACCGGTTTCGACGGCCATGTCGTCATCGAGGTCAACACCCGTCGCGCGATGTCCAGCGCCGAACGTGAGGCCGATCTCGCCGAGGCGCTGGCCTTCACACGCCTGCACCTGGCGTCGTCGTCGGCGGCGAAGGCGCAGGGGCGGTGACCGGTATCCCGGAGGGGACCCGCCGCCGCGGCCGTCCCCCGCGCACGGAGTCCGCCGACACCCGCGCCCGCATCCTCACCGCGGCCCGCGAGGAGTTCTCCGAGCGCGGCTACGAGAAGACCTCCGTACGCGGCATTGGCAAGGCGGCGGGCGTCGACGCGGCGCTGGTGCACCACTACTTCGGCACCAAGGAGCAGGTCTTCGAGGCGGCCATCGAGGTCGCCTTCGCGCCCGCGCTCGAGGCCCCGGACGCGATCGACGACGGCCCCCTGGACGACGTCGGCGAGCGGCTGACCAGGTTCATCATCGGCGTGTGGGAGAACCCGTCCACCCGCAAGCCGGTGCTGGCCATCGTCCGCTCCGCCGTGAACAACGAGACCGCCGCCGCCGTCTTCCGCCGACTGATCGCCGCCCAGGTGATGCGCCGCGTCGCGGCCCGGCTGGAGCGGCCGGACGCGGAGCTGC
Organism: Streptomyces sp. CB02414; assembly: GCF_001905385.1. Taxonomy (GTDB): domain Bacteria; phylum Actinomycetota; class Actinomycetes; order Streptomycetales; family Streptomycetaceae; genus Streptomyces. The sequence goes on from NZ_LIPF01000003.1 coordinate 667,995, forward strand.
GCGTCGAACTGGCGGCGGCGCAGCTGGTGGGGTGCGCGATGCTCCGGTACGTGATCAAGGTGGAGCCGCTGGCCTCGGCCGACCCGGAGGACCTCGTCGCCCGCCTGGCACCGGTCGTACAGGGCCACCTCACCGGCCCCTGAGGGCACCCGCCCGCAACGTACGGCGAGACGGGCGTCCCGCATTCCGGACACCCTGTCCCGACCCCTGGATGACCGGCGTACGCTCGACGACAGTCATAACTCTCCGAAGGAGCGAGCGACGATGCCCGAACTGAGGTCCCGCACAGTCACCCACGGCCGCAACATGGCGGGCGCCCGCGCCCTTATGCGTGCCTCCGGTGTACCCGGCGCGGACATCGGGCGTAAGCCGGTCATCGCCGTCGCCAACAGCTTCACGGAGTTCGTGCCGGGCCACACCCACCTCGCGCCGGTCGGCCGGATCGTCAGCGAGGCGGTCGTCGCGGCCGGTGGCATCCCGCGCGAGTTCAACACGATCGCCGTCGACGACGGCATCGCCATGGGCCACGGCGGCATGCTGTACTCCCTCCCCTCCCGCGACCTGATCGCCGACAGCGTGGAGTACATGGTCGAGGCCCACTGCGCCGACGCCCTGATCTGCATCTCCAACTGCGACAAGATCACCCCGGGCATGCTCAACGCCGCCCTGCGGCTGAACATCCCGACGGTCTTCGTCTCCGGCGGCCCGATGGAGTCCGGCCGCGCCACCCTGGTCGACGGCACGGTCCGCACGCTGGACCTGGTCGACGCGATGTCGGAGGCGGTCAACGACAAGATCTCCGACGAGGACATCCTCCGCATCGAGGAGAACGCCTGCCCGACCTGCGGCTCCTGCTCCGGCATGTTCACCGCCAACTCGATGAACTGCCTCACCGAGGCCATCGGCCTCTCCCTCCCCGGCAACGGCTCGGTCCTGGCCACCCACACCGCCCGCAAGGCGCTCTACGAGAACGCCGCCCGCACGGTCCTGGACCTGACCCGCCGCTACTACGAGCAGGACGACGACTCGGTCCTGCCCCGCAACATCGCCACCCCCGCGGCCTTCGCCAACGCCATGGCGCTCGACATCGCGATGGGCGGCTCGACCAACACGATCCTGCACCTGCTGGCCGCCGCCCAGGAGGCGGAGGTCGCCTACGGCCTCACCGAGATGGACGCCCTCTCGCGCAGCGTCCCCTGCCTGGCCAAGGTCGCGCCCAACGTCGCCAAGGACCGCACGTACTACATGGAGGACGTGCACCGCGCGGGCGGTATCCCCGCCCTCCTCGGCGAACTGCACCGCGGCGGCCTGCTCAACGAGGACGTCCACTCCGTCCACAGCCCCTCCCTCGCCGACTGGCTGAAGACCTGGGACATCCGCGGCGGCTCGCCCTCCCCGGAGGCCGTCGAGCTGTGGCACGCGGCCCCCGGCTGCGTCCGCTCCGCCGAGGCCTTCTCTCAGTCCGAGCGCTGGGACTCCCTGGACGAGGACGCCGAGGGCGGCTGCATCCGCTCCGTGGAGCACGCCTACTCCAAGGACGGCGGCCTCGCGGTGCTGCGCGGCAACCTCGCCGTGGACGGCTGCGTCGTCAAGACCGCCGGCGTCGACGAGTCGATCTGGACCTTCGAGGGCCCGGCCGTCGTCTGCGAGTCGCAGGAGGAGGCCGTGCAGAAGATCCTCACCCAGCAGGTCGAGGAGGGCGACGTCGTCGTCATCCGCTACGAGGGTCCCAAGGGCGGCCCCGGCATGCAGGAGATGCTCTACCCGACCTCGTACCTGAAGGGCCGCGGCCTCGGAAAGGCCTGCGCCCTGGTCACCGACGGCCGCTTCTCCGGCGGCACGTCCGGCCTCTCCATCGGCCACGCCTCGCCCGAGGCGGCGGCCGGCGGCACCATCGCCCTCGTCGAGGACGGCGACCGCATCCGCATCGACATCCCGAACCGCTCCATCGAGCTGCTGGTCGACGACGCCGAGCTGACCCGCCGCGAGCAGGCCCTGAACGGCCGGTACGCCCCGAAGAACCGCGACCGCAAGGTCTCCGCGGCCCTGAAGGCGTACGCCGCGATGGCGACCAGCGCCGACAAGGGCGCCGTGCGCGACGTGAGCAAGCTGGGCTGACGCCCCGACGCCCGCCTCGGACCCCGCCTACCAGCCGACGGGGTCCCGTCCCGCCACCCCGAACACCGTGCCGTCGGGCGCACCGGCGTAGACGTGGCCGCCCGCGAGCACGGGCCGGGGGAGCGCGGCGGGCACGCGGTCCGACTCGGCACCGAGCCGCGGCCGCGTCTGCCCCAGCAGCCGTCCCGCACGGGCGTCGACACCGAGGAGCCGCCCGTCCGGAGCGGTGACGTACACGTGCCGCCCGTCGGAGGCGGGCGCCGAGCCCCGGCTCACCCCCGTCTCCAGCCGCCACCGCTGCTTCCCCGCCGCCATGTCCACGGCCACCAGCGAACCGCCCGCACCCATCAGGTACACGGTGTCCCCGTGCACCCCGGCCTCGGCCTGCGCGACCGGCACCGGCAGCTTCACCCGCCGGACGTCGCCCGTGCCGGGCGTGTACCGCACCACGGCCTTCGCGTCCCCGTACACGGCACCGCCGACGACCAGGTACACCGACCCCTCCGCCGCCCCCACCGGCGTCAGAGACCCGGCCAGCTCCGCGTCCCACCGCACGTCACCGGTGGCCGGGTCCACCGCGGTGACCCGGGTCCGCTCCCCGTCCCCGACCGCACTCACCGCGTACGCCGACGGGTCCTGGGCGAAGGACGAGAAGTACGGCACGGCCTGCCCCGGAATCCGGTGCGACCACTCGACGTCGCCCGACGCGCTGTCCACGCCGGTGACCGTCCCGTCGGAGCGGGTGAGCAGCAGAGTGTCACCGGCCACCCGCACCCCGTCGTACTCGGGCACGTCCTCCTGCCACACCTGCCGGCCCGTTGCGGGATCGAGCGCCTCCAGCGTGCCGATCCGGTCGAGGGAGGGCTGTACCAGGCCGCCCGACACGACCGGCGGTTCACTGCGCACCGCCTCCTCGGCCTCGTGCCGCCACAGTGTGCCGCCGTCGGCCGGATCGAGGGCGAAGACCACCCCGGTCCGCGCGCACAGCAGCACCCGCGCCGCGTACGAGCACTGCGGCATCCCCGCGCCCTTCGACGCGGGCGCCGCCTCCCACACGCCGAAACCGCCGGGCGCGCTCCGGCCGGCGGGCGCCTTGCGCGCCGCTTCCGCGCCGCCGAACACCTGGACCGAGGCGAGCCCGCCCAGCACGGCGAGGCTCACCGCCCCGGCCACCAGCCCCGTCCGCCGCCCCAGCCGCCGCACGGGCCACCGTCCGGACCACCGCGCGGGCGTGTCCGCCGGGCGTCGCCCCGGAGCACTCTCCGCGGAAGCCTCTGCCGCGGGCTGCATCCGCTGCGCCGGTATGAACACCTGCGTGTCGTACGACGCCGCCGCCGACCGCAGCTCCCGCATCAGCTCGTCCGGCGTGGGCCGGTCGCCGGGCTCCTTGGCGAGGCACCGCAGCACCAGCGGCGCGAGCGTCTCCGGTACGCCGGTCAGGTCGGGCTCGTCGTGCACGACCTGGTAGGCGACGACGTAGGGACTGTCGGAGTCGAACGGCCCGCGTCCGGTCGCCGCGTGCACCATGAGCGACCCGAGCGCGAACACGTCCGCGGCGGGCCCGACCTCCCGGGGCCGCCGGAACTGCTCGGGCGCCATGAACGGCGGCGTCCCGATCAGTTTCCCGGTCTCGGTCCGCAGCTCGCTGTCCTTCGGCCGGGAGATGCCGAAGTCGATGACCTTCGGCCCGTCCTCGGCGAGCAGCACGTTGCTCGGCTTCAGGTCCCGGTGCACGACCCCGACCCGGTGGATGTCGCGCAGCGCCTCCGCGAGCCCGGCCATCAGCCGGCGCAACTGGTCCGGATCCATGGGACCGTTCCGCTTCACCTGCTCGGAGAGCGTCGGACCGGGGATGTACAGCGTGGCCATCCAGGGCCGCCCGCCGTCCGGATCGGCGTCCACGACCGGCGCCGTGAAGGCCCCGCTCACCCGCCGCGCCGCGGCCACCTCCTGCCGGAACCGCCCCCTGAACTCGGGGTCCCTGGCATACGAGGCGTGTACGACCTTCACCGCGACCCGCATCCCCGAGGTGCTCCGGGCCAGGTGCACGACGCCCATCCCGCCCGAGCCCAGAGAGGACTCCAGACGGTAGTGACCGGCGTACTCCGGAAGTTCCGCTTCCGCACCCGCTCCGGCGTTCGGCTGCGGCGCCATGGAACCACCCCCGTGCTGTTCGTTCGCGCGCGCGACGCTCGGAGCCTAGTCGATGGTTCCGACGGGGCCGAGGCGGCTTGCTAGCCTCCGCGTGCGAGTCACGAACTGCTGTTCCATGGCTCGCCTTAGGGGAATCAATGTGACCCCACGCCACTCGTGGGGTGAACGGGGGAGGTTTTCATGTCTGCCGACCAGCTCACGGACGCTCCGGGCGAGGACGAGAGCACAACCGCCGAGGCCGTCACCACGACGGCCGCTGCCGCCGGCTCCTACCCGGTGGCGCCGGGCTACCGGCTGAACGTCCGCAGCGGCCCCGGCACCGGCTACTCCGTCGTCCGGGTCCTGCCCGAGGGGTCGCGGGTGCAGATCTACTGCCAGACGGCGGGCACCAGGGTCTGGGGCCCGTACGGCACCTCCAACATCTGGGACAACATCGGCAGCGGCCAGTACGTCTCCGACGCGTACATCCGCACCGGCAGCGACGGATACGTGGCCCCTCGCTGCTGACCTTGTAACAGGGCTGTCCTGAGGGCGTCTCAGGAGGTTGCCGAGGGGAACGGCGTGCCGGTCCGAGTGGCTCTTGCCGATCGGAAGCGCCGCTCGCACCGATGGGTACGGGCGGCGGACCGGCACGCCAACCGACTCTGAGGTAGACAACGATGCGCGTTCGCAAGCTGACCATCGCCGCCATGGCCCTCGCCGCCGGTCTCTCGCTCACGGCCTGCCAGAACGACGACGCCTCCGACACCAGCGCCGCCCCGTCGGCCGCCTCCACCGGCTCCTCCTCGACCGGCGGCTCCGCTTCGACGGGCCCGGACCAGCAGGGCGGCACGGACTCCGAGGGGGCCCCCGACGCGACGGGAGGCACCGGAGGAACCGGCGGAACCGACGAGGACGGCAAGGCGGCGGCCAAGTGCCGCACGGACGAGCTGGAGATCACGGCGACCGACGCCACGATCGGCGGCGACGACCGGGGCACCGTCGCGGTGGACCTGAAGAACGGCGGCGGCCGGGACTGCTCGCTCGCGGGCCACGCGGGCGTCGACCTGAAGACGAACTCCGGCACCCTGTCCGCCGAGCGCACGGGCGAGCCGGCGCCGTCGGTGGTCCTGAAGGACGGGGAGCGGATCACCTTCGGCATCACCTACCCGATCAACGACTCGGGCGGCTCCGGCGTCCGCATCACCGGGCTGGTCGTGACCCCGCCGGACGAGACCAAGTCGGTCACCCTCGACTGGCCGGGCGGTGCCACGCTGCCCGTCACGGACGGCTCCGGCACCCCGGTGCAGGTCGGCCCGCTCGGCAGCGCCGGCCAGGGCGGCTGACCGCGGCGCACGCCCCGAGCGGCGCGCGCCATAATCGACCCGTGAGCGCAGAGAACGGCACCCCGGACACCCCCGCCGGCCCCCGCCCCGAACCCCTCCGGTTCTACGGCACGACCTGGGTCCACCACGACAACGGCTACACCGCCCGTCGGGTGGGCCTCGCCGTCGGCTCCCTCGCGGCGGCGGCCGCCGCCTGCTTCGTGCTCCGGGTCGCCTACCAGGGCCTCCAGATCGCGGACATCGGCAGCTTCGTCTCGCTGCTGATGATCGTGATGTTCGCGATCTGCAGCGCGCTCGCCTTCCGCCACACCTGGTCCGCCTTCGGCACCCGCCCCGACCCCGACCGCCAGTCCTCCCTCCGCGGACTGCTGGCCATCGGCTTCGTCGGCTCCCTCCTCGCCTACTTCTTCCGCACCCTCACCGAAGCCCCGGGCGAGAAACTGCACCGCGCGGAGTACGAGAAGGCCCGCGAGGAGTACGAGAAGCGCACGACCCGCCGCTCGGGCAACCCCTCTAAGAAGCGCCGCCGCCACTGACGCCGCCCGCCCGGCCCCGAGCCTGCCTGGTCCCTGCCCCTGCCCTGCCCCTGCCCCAGCGCCGGCCGGGCCCGGCGGAGTCCGAGTCCTCGCCCTCCCCGCCCTCCCCGTAACCCCTGCGCGCCCCAGCACCCCCCGGCCACCATGGCCGCATGACGACGACGCCCGGAGCCACCCCACCCCCGGCCCAGCCCGCCACCCACACCGCCCGCGCCCACTCCTTCAACTCGGCCGCGGCCCAGTACGCCACCGCCCGCCCCTCCTACCCGCCCGCCCTCTTCGACGCGCTGGAGGAGTTCGCCGGCCGCCCCTTGGCCGGCTCCCGCGTCGTGGACGTCGGCGCCGGTACGGGCATCGCCACCGCCCGCCTGCACGCGCGCGGCGCCGACGTGATCGCCGTCGAACCCGGCGACGGCATGGCCGCCGAGTTCCGCCGCGCCCTCCCCGACGTGCCGATCGTCCAGGGCAACGGCAACGCCCTGCCCCTCGCCGACCACAGCGCCGACCTTCTCTCCTACGCCCAGGCATGGCACTGGACCGACCCCGCGCTCTCGGTCCCGGAGGCGCTCCGCGTGCTGCGTCCGGGCGGCACGCTCGCGCTGTGGTGGAACACCGAGGCTTTCGACGTGCCCTGGATCGCCGCGGCGGCCCGGCGCGTCGACCGGCACTTCGACCACGAGCTGTCCGCCGAGAGACGGAAGGTCGGTCCGGACGTCGCCGATCCCGCGGGCCGCCTCGGCCTCACCCGACGCGAGATCCGCTGGAGCCGACGCGTCCCCGTCGACACCCACCTGGCCAACCTCACCAGCCACTCCGTCTTCCTGACCGACAGCGCCGAACGCCGCGCGGCCTTCCTGGCCGACGAGCGCCGGCACCTCCTGGCCGCCTTCCCGGACGGAGTGGTCGAGGAGACGTACGTCGTCGTCCTCCTGCTCGCCAGGGCCCCCGCGACCGCTTGACGACGGATGGGCCGCGGAGGAGTATTCATCACATGATGAATTACTCTTCCGTCCCGCCGGGAGAAACCGGCGGCGACCCCGCCCCACCCGCCGTCCACGCCCAGGACCTCACCGTCGTCCGAGGCCCCCGCACCGTCCTGCGCGGCCTCGGCTTCACCGTCCCCCGAGGCCGGATCACCGGCCTCCTCGGCCCCTCCGGCTGCGGCAAGTCGACCCTCATGCGCGCGATCGCCGGTACCCAGGCCAAGGTCACCGGCACCCTGGACGTCCTCGGCCGCCCCGCCGGCCACCCCGCCCTCCGCACCCGCATCGGCTACGTCACCCAGGCCCCGTCCGTCTTCGACGACCTGACCGTCCGCCAGAACCTCGACTACTTCGCCGCGATACTCGCCCCCGGCCGAGCCGCCTCCGACCGCCGCCGGGAGGACGTCACCCGGGCGATCACCGACGTCGACCTCACCGCCCACGCCGACGCCCTCGCGGGCAACCTCTCCGGCGGCCAGCGCAGCCGCGTCTCCCTCGCCGTCGCCCTCCTCGGCGACCCGGAACTCCTGATCCTCGACGAACCGACCGTCGGCCTGGACCCCGTACTCCGCCGAGACCTGTGGACCCTCTTCCACTCCCTCGCCGCCGACCGCGGCGCCACCCTCCTCGTCTCCTCCCACGTCATGGACGAGGCCGAGCGCTGCCACCGCCTCCTCCTCATGCGCGAGGGCGAGATCCTCGCCGAGGACACCCCCGACGCCCTGCGCGCCCGCACCGGCTCCGAGACGGTCGAGGGAGCCTTCCTCCACCTGGTCGACGAGGCGAAGGCGAAGGCGGCGACCCGCACGAAGGAGACCACCCGATGACCAGGCCCACGGCCCCCGAGACCCCCGCACCCGCCCTCACCCCGGCCCCCACCCGCCCCCTCAGCCTCTCCCGCACCACAGCCACGGCCACCCGGGTTCTGCGCCAGCTGAGCCACGACCCGCGCACCATCGCCCTGCTGATGCTGATCCCCTGCGTGATGCTCTTCCTGCTGCGCTACGTCTTCGACGGCAGCCCGCGCACCTTCGACAACATCGGCGCCTCGCTCCTCGGGATCTTCCCGCTGATCACGATGTTCCTGGTCACGTCCATCGCGACCCTGCGCGAGCGCACCTCCGGCACCCTCGAACGACTCCTCGCCATGCCCCTGGGCAAGGGCGACCTGATCGCCGGCTACGCCCTGGCCTTCGGCACCCTCGCCATCGTCCAGTCGGCCCTCGCCACCGGCCTGGCCGTCTGGCTCCTCGGCCTCGACGTGACCGGCAGCCCCTGGCTCCTGCTCCTGGTCGCGCTGCTCGACGCCCTCCTCGGCACGGCACTCGGCCTCTTCGTCTCGGCCTTCGCGGCCTCCGAATTCCAGGCGGTGCAGTTCATGCCGGCCGTGATCTTCCCCCAGCTCCTCCTCTGCGGCCTCTTCACCCCGCGCGACAAGATGCACCCCGCCCTGGAGGCGATCTCCGACGTCCTGCCGATGTCGTACGCGGTGGACGGCATGAACGAGGTCCTCCGCCACACCGACATGACCACCGCCTTCATCCGTGACGCCCTGATCGTCGCGGGCTGCGCCGTGCTGGTCCTGACCCTGGGCGCGGCGACGTTGAAACGCCGAACGGCATAACAGCCCGTCCGGCGCTTGAGGACGAGGCCGTCCAGACCGAAAGCGGGGGTCCGGGGGCGGCAGCCCCCAGGGACGGGAACGGGAAGGGGCGGCGGGGGCGAAGAACCCCGACGGCCACCACGTCCCGCGGACTGGACACGTCACCCACCCCGCCACCACGAATGCGAGGATGACGACAACGGACGACGCACCCCAGACAGGTCACCGGAGGGCACCCGAACCCATGACCCAGAAAGTCGCAGTCCTCGGCACCGGCAAGATCGGCGAAGCCCTGCTCAGCGGCATGATCGGAGCCGGCTGGGCCCCCGCCGACCTCCTGGTCACCGCCCGCCGCCAGGAACGGGCCGACGAACTCCGCGCCCGCCACGGAGTCACCCCCGTCACCAACGCCGAGGCCGCCAAGACCGCCGACACCCTGATCCTCACGGTCAAGCCGCAGGACATGGGCACCCTCCTCGACGAACTCGCCCCGCACGTCCCCGCCGACCGCCTGGTCATCAGCGGAGCCGCGGGCATCCCCACCGCCTTCTTCGAGGAACGCCTCGCCCCCGGCACCCCGGTGGTCCGCGTCATGACGAACACCCCGGCCCTCGTCGACGAGGCCATGTCCGTCATCTCCGCCGGCACCCACGCCACCGCCGATCACCTCGCCCACACCGAGGAGCTCTTCGGCGCCGTCGGCAAGACCCTGCGCGTTCCCGAGTCCCAGCAGGACGCCTGCACCGCCCTCTCCGGCTCCGGTCCGGCGTACTTCTTCTACCTGGTCGAGGCGATGACCGACGCCGGCATCCTCCTGGGCCTGCCCCGCGACAAGGCGCACGACCTGATCGTCCAGTCCGCGATCGGCGCCGCGAAGATGCTCCGCGACAGCGGCGAGCACCCGGTCAGGCTCCGCGAGAACGTCACGTCCCCCGCCGGCACCACGATCAACGCCATCCGCGAACTCGAGAACCACGGCGTCCGCGCCGCCCTCATCGCCGCCCTGGAGGCCGCCCGCGACCGCAGCCGCGAACTGGCCTCCGGCACCAAGGACTGACCGGCACCAGGGAACTCTCCGGCACCAGGGACGGGACTCACTTCGCCGACGCCAGCACCTCCTCGGTCGTCACCACCCGCGCGAAACCGCCCCCGTGCAGCGAAACCGCGGACGCCCGGGCCAGCTCGTCGGCGCTCTGCCGCCAGCCGAAGGGCCCCTCCAGCCCGAAGGTGTACGTGGCGTCGAAGGCCACGACGACCTCGTACCCGAGGTTCCCGCCCATCCGTGCCGTCGTCTCGACGCACATGTTCGTCTGGATCCCGGCCAGCACGATCTGCGAGATTCCCGCCCCGCGCAGCCAGGCGCCCAGGTCCGGCGACCCCAGGAACGCCGAGTTCACGGTCTTCGTGACCAGCAGCTCGGCCCCGCTCCCCTTCCCGCGCCGCTGCTCCACGTACTCCTTGAACCCGTTGCCCCGGTACCCGGCCCGCAACGGCGATCCCGGCTTGACCGAGTCGTGCCGCACGAAGACGACCGGCCGCCCGGCCGACTGCCATACGTCGATGAGTGCGGCGATGTTGTCGTCCGCCGCCGGATTGTTGCGCGTACCCCAGAAGTCGGCTTCCTCGAAGCCCTTCTGCACGTCCACGACCACCAGTGCCGCGTTCTCCAGGATCTCCATGCCCCGATGGTCGCCCCCCGCGGTACCAGGGCACAGAGGTACAGAAGCCACCGACCGATGGTTTACTGCCACCCATGGCAGCCCCCTACCGCGTCGCCTTGGTCGCCTTCCCGGGCATCCGGGCCTTCGACGTCTCCGTCATCACCGAAGTGTGGGGCGCCGACCGCACTGACCGGGGCGTCCCCGCCTTCGAACTGCGCCGCGCCGCCGTCGACGGCTCCACCGTCGTCCCGATGCGCGGCGGGCTCGCCCTCCACCCCGACCGCCCGCTCGACTGGCTGGACCGGGCCGACCTGGTCGTGGTCCCAGGCCTCGACGACCACGTCACCCCGGCACCCGCCCCGGTCCTCGACGCCCTCCGCCACGCCCATGCCCGCGGCACTCCTGTCGCCGCCCTCTGCGGGGGCGCCTTCACCCTCGCCCAGGCCGGCCTCCTCGACGACCGCCGCGCCATCACCCACTGGCGTCTGGTCGACCTCCTACGGACCCGGCATCCTCGGGTCAGGGTCGTCCCGGACGCCCTCTTCATCGAGGACGACAACATCTGGACCGCCGCGGGCACGGCGGCCGGCATCGACCTCTGCCTCCACCTGGTCCGTCTGGCCCACGGCGCCGAGGCCGCCGCCACCATCGCCCGCTCGATGGTCACCGCCCCTTTCCGCACGGGCACACAGGCCCAGTTCATCGAGCACCCCACACCCCGCGCCGACCGGGACGCCGACGCCCTCGCCGACGTCCGCGAGCACGCCCTGCGCCACCTGCACGAACCTCTCACCGTCGCCGACCTGGCAGCCCGCGCGGGCATGTCCCCTCGTTCCTTCGCCCGCCACTTCACGGCGGCGACCGGTACCACCCCGCTCCGCTGGCTCCTCGACCAGCGCGTCGCCGCCGCCCAGAAACTCCTGGAGCGCACCGACCTGGCCATGCCCGAGGTGGCCCGCCGAGCCGGCTTCGGCAGCGAGGTCACGATGCGCCAGCACTTCGCATCGCGCCTCGCCACCAGCCCCCGCGCCTACCGAGCCGCGTTCACCGGAGGCAGCAACCCGATCGCCCGGTAGGCGGCATCCACGGTCGGCCGGGCCATCGCACGGGCCTTGTCCGCCCCCTCCCGCAGCACGCCCTCCACGTACCCGGGATCCGCGCACAGCTCCTGGTGCCGCTCCCGCACGGGACGAAGCACCTCGACGACGGCCTCGGCGGTGTCCTTCTTCAACGCCCCGTACGAGTCGTATCCACCCGCCAGCTCCGTCGGCTCCCCACCCGTGCAGGCGGCGAGGATCTCCAGCAGATTCGCGAGCCCCGGCCGCGCCTCACGGTCGTACACGACCTCCCGCCCGCTGTCGGTCACGGCCCGCGCGACCTTCTTCCGCACCACGTCCGGCTCGTCCAGCAGGTAGACGATCCCCGGCCCGACGTCGTCGCTCTTGCCCATCTTCGACGTCGGATCCTGCAGGTTCATGACCCGGGCCGCCAGGCCCGGCAGGGTCGCCCGGGGCACCACGAACGTGTGCCCGTACCGCTGGTTGAACCGCACCGCGAGATCCCGCGCCAACTCCACGTGCTGCGCCTGATCGTCCCCCACCGGCACCTCGTCCGTCCCGTACGCCAGGATGTCCGCCGCCATCAGCACGGGATAGGTCAGCAGCGACAGCCGCACACTCCCACCCCGCACCCGCTCACGCGCGGCCTTCTCCTTGTACTGGATCATCCGCCGCATCTCCCCGTCGGTGGCGACGCACTCCAGTACGTACGACAGCCTCGCGTGCTCGTCCACGTGACTCTGCACGAACACCGTGCAGCGCTCCGGCTCCAGCCCCGCGGCCAGCAGCAGCGACGCCGCCTGCCGGCTCAGTCTGCGCACCCGCGCCGGATCGTGGTCGACGGTCAGTGCGTGCAGGTCGACGACGCAGAACACAGCGTCCGACCGATGCTGGTCGACCGTGGCCCACTTCCGCATGGCGCCCAGATAGTTCCCCAGCGTCAGGTGCCCGGTCGGCTTGATCCCGCTGAAGACCCGTGTCATCTCTCCACCTCCTGGTCAGGACCGCCGCCATCCGCCGGCCGCCCCTCCTGGAGGGAGATACGAGAACGGCCGCCGAAGCGGCGGCCGTCGAGTGCATACGTGTGTGCGGCCGCCGTCAGGCGGCCCACCAGAGCTGAGTACACGTACGCGTCATCACGCCCTCCACACTACGCCCTGGCAGAGCGCCAGGCCCGGGATTTGACACCCCGGGTGCGCACTCGTAGTGTTCTCCGAGTTGTCCGACGTGAGCGCCGACTTCGGTCGGTCCCCGGACAGCGATTCCACAAGTACCAACCACTCCTCGACGAGCTGTCGTGTTGTCGGTGCGCGTATTCATGGAATGAGGAATCCACGTCCGTCAGGACACGGTCCCCCGATTAGCTCGGAGGCCGGGAATCCGCTAAAGTCTCACTCCGTCGGAACGGCCCAACAGCCGGGAAGACAACCCCCTCTGACTGGGAATCAGGGCCCGAAAGGATCTGATAGAGTCGGAACCGCCGGAAAGGGAAACGCGAAAGCGGGAACCTGGAAAGCACCGAGGAAATCGGATCGGAAAGATCTGATAGAGTCGGAAACGCAAGACCGAAGGGAAGCGCCCGGAGGAAAGCCCGAGAGGGTGAGTACAAAGGAAGCGACCGTTCCTTGAGAACTCAACAGCGTGCCAAA
>NZ_LIPF01000004.1 GCF_001905385.1 Streptomyces sp. CB02414
TGGTGGTGTGCGCGATGGTCTGTGCGGTCGTCGTCGCCATGATGTGCCCTCCCAGTCGATCGGCCCCCGTCACCGTCGGCTCACCGGCCGACGACTGACCGCCTACCCCGGGTCATGGCTCTCATGCCTGCCCGCGCGTCGACCCGGCCGACGAAGCGTCACAAATCATGTGGAAGCGGACATGTGGCAGCAGTGGGTGACGGAGTCAGAGACCGACGTAGAAGCGGACCGCGGTGCCCTCGTCGCCCGTGTGGGTCCGGACCAGGTCGGCCACGTGGTGCACGAGCAGCAGCCCCCGCCCGCCGATCTGCCCCGGCCGCGGGGGACGGCGCCCGGCGAGCGGATCGGTCAGCCGTCCGGTGTCGCGGACCTCGCACACCACGTGCCCCGCCTCCGCCCACACCGCCAGCGTTCCCCGGCCGCCGCCGTGGACCACGCTGTTGGTGGTCAGCTCCGCCACCGCCAGTTCCACGTCCGGCAGCCGCCGCTCGGAGAGCCCGAGGGAGCCGGCCCGGTCGACGGCGAAGCGGCGCGCCTCGGGCAGCTCCCCGGTACCGAAGCCCAGGACGGCGGCGCCCGGCCCGGGGCCCAGCGGCTCGTTGTACCGGGCGACCACCGCGCGCCAGTCGTAGGCGCCGCTGGCCCGCTCGCCGCCCCGGTCGATGACCGTCGGGTGGGTGACCAGGGCGTCGGCCAGGACGTCCGCGTCCAGCCGGGTCTCGTCGTACGGACACAGAATGGTCGCCGCACGGCCCGCGAACGCCTCGTTGATCAACGCCTCGTGCTGCGCGCACGCCGGGTACTCCGCCGCGCTCCGCCCGGCCCAGACCGGCTCGCCGATGATCCGTACCCGTCCCCGGTCGTGGCGGTCGGCGAACGCCCGGAGCACACCGGGGATGATCCGCCCCGGATTACGCCCGGCCACGCTCATGTCGAGGAAGGTGACGTCCCGCGCGTCGGTTCCCAGCCCATTTCTGATCAGCCCGAGATTGGGGGCCGGCACCGCCACCGCCACCGGCTCACCGGCGGCCAGCCCCTCCCGTACGAACGACACCGTCCGGTCGGCGTACTCGCCCTCGGAGCGGTAGAACAGGGCCGGGTGCGAGAAGGTCTCCCCGGTGTCCACCGTGGTCATCGCGGTGCCACCTCGATCCGTCGCAGCGTCGGCCAGAACAGTTCCAGCACCCGGGGCAGCTGTGGCGGCGGCTGCTCCACGACCACCCGCCCGCCGGGCAGGTTCATGGCCGTGACGGCGAGCGCCGCCACGCCCGCCACGTCGACGAAGCGCACCCCGGACAGTTCCACGTAGGACACGTCCGCGTGCCGCCGGGACAGTTCGGTGAGAGCGTTCTCCCAGGACCGGCGGGTGGTCACGCCGATCTCTCCGCTGGCACGGATGCCGGGACGGCCGGGCAACGGACCCACCTCCAGCACGGCCCCGCCCCGGTCCCGGGACGGTCCGCCCGTGGGGCCTGTGGCATCCACACTCGGTCTCCTTCGGAAATCCGCCGGGTGTCCGGCCAGGCAGCCTATCGCGGGGCGGGCGTCGTACGCCGGAAAGAGGACAGAACATGCGACGGGCGAGGGAAGCGGGGAACAAGACAGTGAGCGCGTCCTCCGAAGGGAACACACAACATGTTCGAAGCCGACAACATCCGTGACTGGCGGGGCCAGGACGTCGTGGACAGCGGCGGCCGCAAGATCGGCACCCTCGAGTCCATCTACTTCGACACCGCCACCGACCGGCCCGCGTTCGCGGCGGTCACCATCGGACTGCCGACCCGTCGGCGTCTGGTGTTCGTCCCGGTCGACAAGGCCACGGTCGGCCCGGGCTATCTGAAGGTCACCTACGACAAGGGCCTGGTGAAGGACGCGCCGGGCATCGACCCGGACGGCGAGCTCGCGGCCGAGGAGGAGGGCGCGGTCTTCGCCCACTACGACCTGCCGTACGAGCAGGGCAGCCGGGGCGAGCGGCGGCTCGGCCGGCGTTGAACCGTCCGGCGCATTTTCCCGAGGGGAGACGGCCATGAGCCTGTTCCTGCTGCTGTTGCTGGTGGCGCTGGTCCTCGGGGTGATCGGACTGGCCGCCGAAGGGCTGTTCTACCTGTTCGTCGTCGGCGTCGGGGTGCTGGTCGCCGACCTGATCCTCGCCGGGGTGCTCATCGGGCGTCGGGGACGCCGCGGACGCTGAGCACCAGCCCGGCGAACAGGGCGCGCACACGGGGGCCGACCGCGCCTACGGCCCGGCGGTCGGCCCCGCGATGTCACGCCCGTGGCGCCTAGCCGAGTTCCGCCCCGCGTTCCGCCGCCTCCGTCTCGGAGGTCGCGGTGCCCGTGGCCAGGGTGCCGCCGGCGCTCTCCAGATGGGCCCGCACGAACCACTGGAACTGCTCGAGGTCCCTGAGCTGCCCGATCAGGAGGTCCTCCGTGGCGGGGTCGATCTTCCCGGCCTCCTCGACCGCCGCGCGCATCCCCTCGACCACGCCGGTGTAGACGACGTCGAGTGCGCCGAGGTGGGCGATGGCGTCGGCCCGTCCGATCGAGTAGTCGTCCCACTTCCGTTCGGAGACCAGGGCGCCGGGCGTGCCCTGTGCCACCCCGCCGAGCGCGGCGATGCGCTCCGCGACGTCGTCGGCCATCTCGCGCACCTGGTCGACCTGGGGGTCGATCATCTCGTGCACCGCGATGAAGTGCGGTCCCACGACGTTCCAGTGCACGTGCTTGAGGGTCAGGTGCAGGTCGTTGAGGGCGTGCAGACGCATGCGCAGCACGCCGATCAGCCGCCCGGCGGCCTCGCGCTCGATGCCGGGGACCGTGTACTTCGGGGTCAGGTCGTGCGTCATGGCGGGCTTCAGCTCCTCATACGGTTCGTACGTCGTTGCACCTGCACGAATGCCCCGCATCGGCGGCGGCAGACATGCACGGCCGGGGAGGACGGGTCTCCCGCCGGCGACGAGCCAATCGTCAGGACGGAGGGGCGGGCAGCGGCATCGCGCTGAGCGCTCGGGCCGCGTGGACGAGGTTGGAGGCCATGGCCCGGCCGGTGGAGGCCGACCAGTCGTGGCCGCGGTCGTCGTCCAGGTAGTCGGGGCCCGGGCCCGGGCCGAGGTGCCAGTAGGTCCACGCCTGGCCGGGGATGGTGTAGCCGATGTCCGTGAGCGCCCCGCTGATCTCGCTGATCACGTGGTGGGCGCCGTCCTCGTTCCCGGTGACCAGTACGCCCGCGACGCGGTTGTAGGCGACGGGGCGCTCCTCGTCGTCGGTCTCGGAGAGCATGGCGTCCATGCGTTCGAGGACCCGCTGGGCGACCGAGGAAGGGCGGCCGAGCCAGGTCGGCGACGCGATGACCAGGATCTGCGACGAGAGCAGCTTCTCGTGCACGCCGGGCCAGTCGTCGCCCTCGCCCATGTCGGTCTGGACCCCGGGCTTCAGGTCGAGGTCGACGGCTCGTACGACGTCCACCTCGGCGCCGTGGCCCTTGAGAGCCGCGATGACCGTGCCGGCGAGGGCCTCGGTGTTCGAGGGCTGGGGGGAGGGCTTGAGGGTGCAGTTGATGACGAGTGCGCGCATGCCTGTCCCTGTTCCCCGTGAGGCGGCTCGCGACCGTCGTGGTGGCGAGGCGTTCACCCGCCCGGCCGCACGGCGGTCGGGGGCGGGTGTCCGTCGGCCCGGCCCGGCCGGGCCGGTCAGGGCGCCGCGATGCCGTCCAGCCTGCCCCGCTTCGCCTCCTCGACGAGCGACGAGAACTGGTCGGCGCTCATCTGCACGCGCTGGCCGAAGTCGTCGGTCAGGACGATCCGTTGCTCCGCGGGGGCGGCCGGATCGACGAACAGCTGCGGGCAGCCGCAGTCGCAGTCGCCGCAGAACGTCGCGACGGGCTCCAGCCCGTGAGGTTCGGTCATGCCGGGGAGATACCCGGCGCGCCGGCCATGGACGCGCGGACCGCGCCCGGCGCGGAGGCACGGCGGACGGCAGCCGTGCGCCGGTGCACCCCGCTCCGCTCCCGCCGCTTCGACGACACGGGGACGGCCGGGAACCGGACGCGCCCGCCGTCCGACCGTACGTGCGTGAGGTGCGGCGTGTGAGAGGTCAGGTGTGCAGGGGTATGGCGTGGCTCACAGGCGTCGGATTGAGTGGGGAGCCGGACCGGAATCCGTACTCACCGGTGATCACGGAAGCCCGGATGCGAGGATGAGGCCGCGATGAGAGCAGGGTGGTGCTGTCGCACGGTACGGGCCGCGGTGTTCGCGGCCGTCTGTGTGCTGCTCGCCGCCCTGGGCCACCTCCTGATGTCCGGCGCGGCCGTGCCCTGGTGGGCCGTGGCGGCGGGCGCGTCGGCGACGGGCACGGCCGCCTGGTGGCTCGCCGGCCGGGAGCGCGGCCCCGCCGCCGTCGTCCTGCTCGCGGTGGCCGCGCAGACCGTCCTGCACGCCGCCTTCTCGCTCGCCCAGGCGACGGCGCACCCCGGTTCCGCCGGCGACGCGTCCCTCGTACGCCGGTGGCTGGACGTCCTGCTGTGCCGGATGCCGTCACCTCCGGGCGCGGAGCCGGGCACCGTGCCGATGCCGACGAGCGCCGCGGACCACGGCGGCCATGCCGTGCACGCCGCGCACGGCATGGGCGCCACGGACGCCACGGCCGCCGTCGGTCACGCCATGGGCGGCATGTCCCCCTCGGGGATGCTCGCCGCCCACCTGGTGGCCGCGCTGCTGTGCGGACTGTGGCTCGCCCACGGCGAGCGCGCCGCGTTCCGCATCGTGCGGTCGCTCGCCGCCCGGCTCGTCGCTCCGCTGCGCCTGCCGTTGCGGCCGGCCGCGCCGCCGCACCGGCCCCGGGTCCGCCCCGGCCGGGCGGCCTCCGACCGGGCACCGCGCCGCCTCACCCTCGCCCATGCGATCACCTCCCGGGGCCCGCCCGCCCGGAGCGCTGTCGCCTGACGACAGCAGGCTCCCCGAGGCCGCCGGCGATCCCGCCGAGCCGTCGAGCCGTCGAGCCGACGGCGTCGCGCCCCGGGCACCGGCCGCGCGCTCCCGCGCCCGGCCGCAACCCCGTCACCGGTCCCTCCGTGCCGCCTGCCCGTCCCGCGCGGACGCGCCCGCCCGGAGACCGGATTCCTGATCCCGACACAAGGACGGACACAGGTGATCACTCCTGCCTTGCCCCCTGCCCGCCGGCAGCCGGACCCGGACGCCGACGAGGCGTCCATCACCGCCTGGGCGCTCGCCGCGGGCACCGGCGACCCCGACGCGGTCGAGCACTTCGTACGCGCCCTGCACCGGGACGTCCGCCGCTACGTGACGTTCCTCGGTGCCGACCCGCAGAGCGCCGACGACCTCACCCAGGACACGTTCCTGCGGGCCCTCGGCAGCCTGCACCGCTTCGAGGGGCGGTCCTCGGCCCGCACCTGGCTGCTCTCCATCGCCCGCCGCGCGGTGGTCGACAACATCCGCTACAACTCCTCCCGGCCACGGCAGGCGGCGACGGAGGACTGGGAGTCTGCCGCCGAACGCACCCAGCCGCGCGGTCTGCCGGGCTTCGACGACGGCATCGCCCTCTCCGACCTGCTGGCCACCCTCCCCGACGAGCGGCGGGAGGCGTTCGTCCTCACCCAGATGCTCGGGCTGCCCTACGCGGAGGCGGCCGACGTCAGCGCCTGTCCGATAGGGACGGTCCGTTCACGGGTCGCCCGAGCCCGCAGCTCCCTCATCGAGTGGCTGAACGACGCGGAGCGCCCCGTGCCGGTGACCACCGCCGCGTGACGCACCGACGACGGTGACGGGCGGTCCGGAAACCGGCAGCCAACCGCGGGCCGACCCTGCCGGACCGCCCCCATGACCCGACGCTCCCGGGCAGCCATCCTGTCCCCATGGCCCGCTTCCAGCACACCGTGACGCTCGTCCCCGTGCCCCGCCGCCTGCTGGAGTCGTGCCCCGGCATGCTCCACGACCTCGCCGAAGGCACGCAGGCCGACGGAGCGACGCTGCGGCTGCCCGACGGGCGCCCGCTGCCCGACCTGGTCCTGACCGAGGGGCGTCACCTGCGGCCGGGCGCCCGCTACCGGGCCACCGGCGGAGCGGACGGACGGCCGGAGACCGGACCGACCGTCACCGTGCTCGCCTGGGACCGCCGCCGTGAGACGGCACTCGAGGTCGTCACGCAGGACGACGATCCGGCCCACCGCGCCCGGCTGGCCTGCGTACTGGGCGTCCGGAGCGCCGACCGGCCGCGCGAGGCGTGGCTCGAGGCGACGGTGCGGACCGGCGGGGAGAAGGGGGCGAAGTACCTCGGCGGCACCGGACGCCTGCGCCTGGATCTCGGCAGCTGGTGGCCGTCGGCGGCCGGACACGGTCGTCGCTCCTTTGCCGCGCCGGTGAGCGGGACCGTGACGCACGCACTCGCCCGCGCCACCGTGACGGCCGTGCCGCGACCGGCTCCGGACGGACGCTGGCGGGTGACCGTGAAGGCGCGCGTCAGGGGCCGTTCCTTCGCGCGTCCCCTCCTCCCCGTCGCCATGGCCGTGGCCGGACGCCGCGCGCACCGGGCCTTCGCCGAGGCGCTGGACGGTGCCGCGGCACAGTGGAACGCACAGGTGCCCGGCCTGGTCCGGAAGGAAGTGGAGCAACTGCGCACGGAGTTGACCGAGCACCTGTGCGTTCCTTCGGGCGGATAGAGTGCCCCGAATGAACTCCGCAGCCCTGCGTGGCGCCACGATCGAGTACGACGACTCCGGCCCTGCGACGGGGCTCCCGCTCCTGCTGGTCCACGGACATCCGTTCGACCGCACCCTGTGGGCGCCCCAGGTGACGGCTCTGACGGCGGCCGGGTACCGGGTGGTCACCCCGGACCTGCGCGGCTACGGCCGCAGCAGTGTCACCGACGGCAAGGTGCTGCTCGCCGACTTCGCCGACGACCTCGCCGCGCTCCTGGACCACTTGGGCATCGAACGCGCGGTGGTCGGCGGCGTCTCCATGGGCGGACAGATCACCATGGAGTTCCAGCTGCGTCACCCGGAGCGGGTCCGGGCACTGGTCCTGTCCGACACCTCGGCACCCGCGGAGACCGTTGAGGGCAAGGCGTTCCGCAACCGGCTGGCCGACCGGCTCCTCGCGGAGGGTATGGACGGCTACGCGCACGAGGTCATCGACAAGATGCTCGCCGCCTACAACGTCACCGCGATGCCGGACGTGGCGGCCCGCGTCCTGAAGACGATGTGCGCCACCGACCCCCGGGGCGCCGCCGCCGCGCTGCGCGGCCGGGCCGAACGCCCCGACTACCGGGACGTCCTGGCCTCGGTCCGGGTACCGGTCCTGGTGCTGGTCGGCGCGGACGACGTCTACACCCCGGTGGCGGAGGCCGAGGCCGTCCAGGCTCTCGTCCCGCACGCCGCCCTGGCCGTGATCGAGGGGGCCGGCCACCTCCCCGGCGCCGAGCAGCCCGAGCGCTTCAACGCGGCGCTGCTGCGCTTCCTCGCCGAGCGTCTGTGACCGTCGGCACGCATTCCGGCGTGGTGCTCCGGCGCGCGAACAGCGCACATCGCCGGTGAGTGAGCCCTGTACGCGCCCCCGTGGCCGAACGGACAATGCGCAGTGGCCGTGATCACGCGGCGGGAGGCGAGACGTCGTCGTACCGCCGCCCGCCGGGAAAGCAGGTCGATCGCCATGCTGTTGCGTCTGCCCACGTCCGTGTCCGAAGCGCAGGAGTGCATGGCGGAGGGAGCGGTGCCCATCGGCGGGGCCACCCTCGTGTGGGCCGCCTGGCAACGGGACGGCTTCCCGGCACTGGCCATGTCGCTGCGCGACCTGCCGGAGGCGAACGTGCTCGAACCCGAGGCGCTCGGCAGCGCCGTGGTCCTGCACCGCATCGACGACCGCGTGCCCGAGGTGCTGCGCCGGGCGGCCGGCACGGTGGGCACCGGCGCCGTACGCCGGACGGCCACGGTCGGCGGGAACATAGTCGGCAGCAGCCTGCGCTGCCTGCTGCCTGCCGCCCTCGTCCTGGACGCCCGTCCGACGGTCCTGGGACCGGACCGCGCCTACGAGACCGACCTGGCCGAGGTCCTGGCCAAGCGTCACCTGCTCCTAGGTCTGCGCTGGCGCACCCCGGTGGCCAGCGGCTACCGCAAGCAGCCCGCCGAGGCCGGCGGCCCGCCGCCCCTGGTCGTCGCCACCGCCGTGCACACCGACGACGAGGGCAGCCGCCACCTGCGGGTGGCCGTCCGCGACGGCTACGAGGTGCTCAGCGAGAGCGCGCCGTGCGACGACGGGAGCGCCGACCAGGTGCTCGGCGCCCTGGAACGCACGGACGTCGGCGCCCTGCCTTCCGGCGCCCGCGACGTCGTGCGTGAGCAGGTCGCCGGCGTCCTGGCCTCCCTCTCCGACCGCTGACGGAGCCGTCCGCCGGCCCCGGCGGGCCGGCGGACGGACGGAGAAGGTACGGCGGACGTACGGTGGCGTCAGCCGTTGGCCAGAGCCTTGACGCGGTCGAGCGCCCCGTTGAACCTGTCGTGGTCCCCGACGGTCGGCCCGGTCGAGGTGTACTGCCACATCGTGTGGAAGTCCCAGCCTGCCGGGAGCTCGCCCACGCTCGACGCGTACCGGGCGACCCACAGCGGGTTGGTGTCGCCGAAGCCGCTGTAGTTGCCGGTGCACTGCTTCCACCAGTTGGTGGAGGTGTAGATGGCCGCGTGGCGGCCGGTGCGCTCCTTGTAGCGGTCCAGGAAGTCGCCGATCCAGTCGACCATCTGACCCGCCGTCCTGCCGTAGCAGGTGGCGCCGTACGGGTTGTACTCGATGTCGAGCACACCCGGCAGGGTCCGGCCGTCCTTGGACCAGCCGCCGCCGTGGTCGACGAAGTAGTCGGCCTGCGCGGCACCGCTCGCGCCGTCCGGGATCGCGAAGTGGTACGCGCCGCGGATCATGCCGGTGTCGTAGGAACCGTCGTACTGCTGCGAGTAGTAGGGGTTCCGGTAGGACGTGCCCTCGGTGGCCTTCACGTAGGCCCACTTCACCCCGCTCTTCCAGAGGGTGGACCAGGCCACGTTGCCCTGGTGGCTGGAGACGTCGACGCCCTCGGTCTGGGCGACGCGGGTACCGGCGGGCACCCCCTGGACGCCCTCGTGGGCCAGGACGCCCATGCCCATGTGGGCGGTGCCGCGGGCGGGTGTCGCGCCCGCGCCGTCGGCCGAGGCGGGGACCGCGGACAGGGTCAGCAGGAGTGACTGGGAGGCGAGGAGGACGCCCGACGCGAGCAGGCGGCGTGAGTGGCGGGACGCCACGGCTATGGGTTTGCGCATGGCACCCATCCGATCCGCTGTCCCGCCCGGCCGCATCTCACAGTCACCCAGACGGTGTTGGCGGAACCCCTACCGCTCCTCCGTACCGCCGCGCCGCGGCCCCCGCATCCCGCGCACCAGGACGACCAGCGCCCCCACCGCCACCACCAGGGCGAGCACACCCAGCAGCGCACGGTCGGAGACGGCCTCCCCGACCCCGCTCATCCGCTGCTCCCAGGCGAACTCGGTGTCCACACCCAGCAGGGACGGCAGCGCCGAAGTGCCGTCGAACAGCAGGAAGACCGCGCCCAGGACGATGAACATCACCCCGCCCACCAGCGACGTGGAGTGCGTCCGCAGCGGTCCCAGCCGTACCGGCCGGCCACGCAGCCAGTTCCGCCGGCCCAGGTCGAAGCGGTCCCACAGCGCCGCCAGCACGAACATCGGCACGGCCATGCCCAGGGCGTACACCGCGAGCAGCGCCCCACCGCGCCACGGATCACCCCCCATCGCGGCCACCGTCAGGACGCTGCCGAGGATGGGCCCGGCACAGAAGCCGGCCAGCCCGTACACCGCGCCCAGCGCCGTCACGGACAGTGCCGAACCCGACCGGCGTGCCCCGGCCGCCTGCTGCATCCGGCGCGAACCGAACCCGAGGCCCAGCACCTGTGCCACCCCGAGGGCCACGACCAGCCAGCCGCCCACCGTGACCAGCAGGTCACGGTGCCCGTAGAAGAGGCGCCCGGCCAGCGACCCCGCCACGCCGAGCGGCACCATGGTCAGACACAGTCCGGCGTAGAACAGCGCGGTCCGCCCCAGCAGCCGGGTGCGGCTGGTGAACGAGTAGGCGAAGAACGCCGGCAGCAGCAGGGCCGAGCAGGGGCTGAGCAGCGCCAGCAGCCCGCCGAGGAAGGCGACCGCGAAGCCCGGGTCACTCATCGGTTCCGCCCTGGGCGCGCGCTTCCCCGGCGGCTTCGGCCGCCTCGATGGCCTCGGCGAACACGTCCGTGGGCTGGGCGCCCAGGATCGGCCGTCCGTTGACGAGGAAGGCGGGGGTGCTGCTGACGCCGAGCGCGTAGCCCTCCTCGATGTCCCGGTTCACGGCCTCGTCCGCCGCGGCGGAGGCCATGTCGGCGCGGAAGCGGTCGAGGTCCTCGACGCCCGCCTCCTCGGCCATGGTGACCAGTTCCTTCTCCGCGAAGTCGCCCTTGTTGCGCTCGCGCGGCTCCCCGTATGCGGTGTCGTGGAACTCCCAGAACCGGCCCTGCCGGCCCGCCGCCCACGAGGCCCGGGCCGCCTGCTCGGACTCCGCGCCGAAGATCGGGAAGTGGCGCCACTCGATCCTGAGGACGCCCTTGTCGACGTAGTCGCGGAGCAGTTCGGGCTTGGTCTCGCGGGCGAACCGGCCGCAGTAGGGGCACTGGAAGTCCGAGTACTCGATCAGGACGACGGGTGCGTCCGGCTTGCCCAGGGCGTACGGGTCGTCGGCGTCCCGGCGGGCCAGCGCGAGCAGCGCGGGATCAGCCGGCGGGGCGGCGGACGCGGGGCCGGAGGACGACGCGGTCGCCGGACGGTCGGCGGACCCGCCGCCACCGCCCAGGGAGACGGCGGCGACGGTGACGGCGGCCACGAGGACGAGGGCGGCCAGGAGCACCCGCAGCCGGCGGCGCGGCGTCGGACGGGACTTGCCGGGCAGGCGTGATGCAGCGTTCATGGGTCGACTCCACGGAAGGAGGAACGAGGGAAGAAAAGGGGGAAGGGCCGCGGCCGGCGCTCAGACGCGGGCCGGCACCGGGCAGGCCTCGGCCGTCGACAGCCTGCGCAGCGCCGCCTCGGCGAGCAGCGCCAGGGAGGCGACGGCGACGACCGGCTGGAGCGGGGCCCAGTAGGTCAGCGCGCCGGAGCTGCCGAGGAGCAGCAGGACGACCTTGTTGCAGACGGGACAGCCCACGGCGAGGAAGGACAGCACCCCGCCGAGGGGGCCCAGCCTGCTGCCGGGACCGTCGGTCCGCGGCGTGGCGGATGCCCCGGGCGGGCGCACGAAGGTGGCCAGGACCAGGCCCGCGAGCACGGCGGTGGCCGCCAGCACCGGGTAGTTCCACCACTGGACGGGGACCGTGCGGGAGAAGAAGGGCGAGGGCACGACCGCGGTGGGGACGCCCACGACGGCGGCGGTCAGGACGGCACCGGCCCCGGCGGCGGCCCACTGGGCGGGCCGCCAGGACACGAGGGCCGCTCCCGCCCGGCGCGGTGACCGGGAGGAGGAGGGCATGGGAATGCTCCGTTCGAGAGGATGCGGCGGACGCGGCACGAACGGGCCGGTCTAGATCCTCAGAACGGTGGTCGAGGTGGCACTGGCACAACTGGCGGGCGGCGCGGGCCCGGCGGTCGCACGGACGGCCGGCGGGGCCGTCCCGCGCTGGGCGGCCGAGTCCGCGGCGCCGGCGGTCGGCGCCTCCGGAACGCGGAGGTCCCCGCGCGTCGACGACTGCTCGGCCAGGCCCTTCTTCTCGCACGGACGCGGCGTCGCGGGCGACACCTCGTCGCCCGGGGCACGGTCGACGGCGAGTACGGCGACCGCGGCCGAGGGGCCGGCCACGGCACTCTCCTCAGCGGCGCCCGAGGCCGGTGAACGGCCCGCCCCCGCCACGCACAGCACGGCGACGACCATGCTGACCATCGCCAGCGCACAACGAAGCAGCGTCACCGCTCGGGTGTGCCTGCCGCGCTGGGACATGGGGACGGCTCCTACCGGAAGGGCTCGGGGGGTGTGCGCGAAAGCCACCCTACATACCCGCCACCGGTCGGACAGCGGCGCCCCAGAACGCCTGTATCACATTGCTGCGTTCGACCGGCGGGATGCCAGGGAAGTTCGCTCCTCGGTGGGGTCCGCGGTCGGTCCGGCTTACGCGCACCGGGCGCTGACTAGCATGAGCCGCAGGCCCGCCGACACCTGTCGGCCCGCCCTTTTTCCCCGCTCTCAAGGACCAGAGGGACCGCGGAATGTCAGTGTCTGCACCCCCCACCCCGCCCCGGGCGCAGAAAGCCCGCCGCACCGCCCCCGCCGTTCCCCTGGTGGTGCTGCCGGCGGCCGCCGCGGCCGCCGGCGCCGCCTGGGCGGCGGCCCCCGACACCGCCCGGAGCTGGACCGCGACCCTCGCCGTGTCGTCCTGGCTGTGCGTCGCCGTGGCCGTCGTACTCGGTTCCCACCTGGTCGGGCGGGCGCGCCGGACCGCGTCCGACCGGAGGGCGGAGATCAGCGCCCTCAAGGCCCGCATCGCCCACGAGAGCGCGGGTTTCGCACACCTGGTCAACGTGGCCCTGCCGGGCATCGCCCAGCAGGTCCGCGACGGCGTGAGCGCCGAGGAGGCCGTGGCGAACACCGCGCCCGTCTCCGGCGCGCACCTGCGCCAGGTCGTGCAGAGCTTCGCCGTGCTGACCGAGGACGCGGCCCGGCAGTACGCGGACGCCGACTCCCGCCACCGTCAGGCGCTTCAGGAGACGCGCCGGCTCACCGGGGAACTGGAGCACCTCACGAGCAGCACCCTGCCCGCCGCGGTGGAGAAACTGCGCGACGGCACCTCGGCGGACGTCGTCCTCGCCGGACTGGAGTGGCCGCGCGGCCCGCAGGCACGCGCCTGCGCCGAGCTCTTCGTCCGGGAACTGGCCCACAGCGAACGGCGTACCGCCGCGGCGCAGGCGGCCGCCGCCAAGTCCCTCAGCCGCGTCCAGGCCAAGGCCGTCGGCATGCTCGCCGACCTGCGGGAGATGCAGGACCGCCACGGCGAGGAAGTCCTCGGCGACCTGCTCCGCCTGGACCACAGCACCTCGCAGCTCGGCCTCGTCACCGACCGCCTGGCCCTCCTGATGGGCGGACGCTCCAGCCGGGCCTGGAACAAGCCCATCGTGATGGAGAGCATCCTGCGCGGCGCCGTCGGCCGGATCGCCGCCTACCGCAGGGTCCGCATGCACTGCTCCACCGGAGCCGCGATCTCCGGGTACGCGGCCGAGGGCGTGATGCACCTCCTCGCCGAACTGATGGACAACGCCGCCAACTTCTCGCCGCCCATCGACGAGGTCCACGTCTACGTGGAGGAACGTACCGCCGGAATCGTCATCACCATCGAGGACAGCGGACTGAAGATGGCCGACGCGGCCATGCGCCACGCCGAACAGGCGGTGTCGGGACGCATGAACGACCTGGCCCAGCTCCAGGGCACGCGGCTCGGCCTCGCCGTGGTCGGACGGCTGGCCGCCAAGTACCGGATCGGCGTCAGCTACCGGCCCTCCTCACGCGGCGGCACGGGCGTCGTCGTCCTGGTCCCGCCACAACTGCTCGCCCAGCAGCGGGACCCCGGACCGTACGCGACGCTCGGCCGTACGGCCACCGGCGCCCTCACCGTCCCCGGCCCCGCCCCGGCCGCCGAGGCCCCCGTGGAGAGGCGGCGCGTCCCGGACGTCCGCCCCGACCTCCCCGAACAGCCGCCGACACCACCCCGCCCCGCGCCCGCCACCGAGGGAGGGCTGCCGGTGCGCTCCCCGGGCCGCACGATGGCCGCGGCCGAGCGTGAACGCCGGGAGCAGCACCGCCGGACGCCGGACCGGGCGGCGACGGCGCCCCGGGACGCCGGCTCCAGTTTCGGCGCCTTCCACCGCGGCCGCCGCAGCGGGGCGGCCGGCGGGGCACCCGAGACCGAACCGCCCTCGAGCTCGTGAGATTGGAGGAACGGGCCGGTGACCGCAGAACCAGGAACCACCGTCCCCCCACCCACCATGCAGACCACCGACAACAGCCTCACCTGGCTCCTGCAGAACCTCCTCGACCGCACCCCCGGCACCCGGCACGCCCTCGTCCTCTCCCGCGACGGCCTCAAGCTGTGCTGGACCGAACACCTCACCCTCGACCGGGCCGACCAGCTCGCCGCGATCTGCTCCGGCATCCAGGCCCTCGCCCAGGGCGCCTCCGTCGAGTTCGGCGACGGAACCGGCGGCGTGAGGCACTCCATGACCGAGTTCCACGGGGGACTGCTCTTCATCGTGGAGGCAGGCGAGGGCGCGCACCTGGCCCTCGTCGCGGTGGAGGACGCCGACCCCGGAGTGGTCGGGCACCAGATGACCGAGATGGTCGAGCAGATCGGTGAGCACCTGCGCGCCGAGCCGCGCCACGCCGTTCCCGGGAGCAGTACGCCGTGACGCGCAGGCCCGTGGACACCGGCGAACCCGACCGGCTCTACACGGTCACCGGCGGACGCAGCCGCGCCGACGACTCGTTCGACCTGGTCACGCTGGTGGTCAGCGAATGCGAGCCGGCGGCCGGCATGCAGTCGGAACACGTCCGCATCCTCGACCTGTGCCGGCACCCGACGGCCGTGGTCGAACTGGCCGCCGAGCTGAGCCTGCCGATCACGGTGGTCCGCATCCTCCTCGGCGACCTGCTCGCCACCGGCCGGATCACCGCCCGCCATCCGCGCCTGGGGCAGTCCACCGCGTCGCACCCCGATACCGCCCTTCTCCAGGAGGTGCTCCATGGGCTCCGCAACCTCTGACCCACCCTCACCGGCCGTCACGGCCCTGGGCCGCACGCCCCTGACCCACGCCGCGGAGACCGGCCTGAAGATCGTCGTCGTGGGCGGCTTCGGCGTCGGCAAGACCACCCTCGTCCGCTCCGTCAGCGAGATCCGCCCCCTCAACACCGAGGAGGTGATGACCCAGGCCGGCGTCGGCGTCGACGAGACCGGCGAGGTCACCGGCAAGACCACCACGACCGTGGCCTTCGACTTCGGCCGGATCAGCCTCAACGACCGCATGGTGCTGTACCTGTTCGGGGCCCCCGGCCAGGAACGCTTCTGGTTCCTCTGGGACCGGCTGTTCTCCGGCACCCTCGGCGCGGTCGTCCTCGTCGACACCCGCAGGATGGACGACTCCTGGTACGCGATAGACCGGCTGGAACACCACCGCACCCCGTTCGTGGTGGCCGTCAACCGCTTCGACGACGACCGTGCCCGCCACTCCCTCGACGAGATCCGGCAGGCACTCGCCCTGACCGAGGACGTACCGCTGATCGACTGCGACGCACGGGTGCGGACCTCGGGCAAGTACGTACTGGTCACCCTCGTGGACCACCTCTACCGACTGGCCCTGGCCCAGGAGAGCGCACCGTGACCGACATCGACCCCGCTCCCGACCGCACCGCACCGCCCGCGTGCCCCGCGCACGACAAGGCCGTGGCGCTCGCCGGACTGGAGTACCAGCAGACACCGTCGGAGCTCTACCGCGGCCTGCGCGCCGAGCACGGCGCCGTCGCCCCGGTGCTCCTGGACGGCGGCATCCCCGCCTGGCTGGTCCTCGGCTACACCGAGGTCAGCTATGTCACCGGCCACGACGAGCTGTTCGCCCGGGACTCGCGCCGCTGGAACCAGTGGAACGCCATCCCGCCCGACTGGCCACTGCTGCCCTACGTCGGCCACCAGCCGTCCGTGCTGTTCACCGAGGGCGAGGAACACCGGCGGCGGGCCGGCGTGATCTCGCAGGCCCTCGCGGGCGTCGACCAGTTCGAACTGGCCCGTGACTGCCGTCAGCTGGCCGACGGACTCATCGCGTCCTTCGCGGGCAGCGGCCGGGCCGAGCTGATGCGGGACTACGCCCACGCCCTGCCGATGCGCGCCGCCGTGCGCATGTGCGGGATGCCGCACAGCGGCGACGAGACCCGGCAGCTCGTCGAGGACCTGCGCGTCTCCCTGGACGCGGCGGAGGGCGACGACCCGGTCGCCGCGTACGCGCGAGTGGGCGAGCGCATCCACCGGCTGGTACGCCGGAAGCGGGAGCGGCCCGGCCCCGACGTCACCTCCCGGATGCTGACGCACCCGGCGGGGCTGACCGACGAGGAGATCGTCCAGGACCTGATCTCCGTCATCGCCGCCGCCCAGCAGCCCACCGCCAACTGGATCGGCAACACCCTCCGGTTGCTGCTCACCGACGAACGCTTCGCCATGAACGTCTCGGGCGGCCGGCTCAGCGTCGGCGAGGCGCTGAACGAGGTGCTGTGGCTGGACACGCCCACCCAGAACTTCATCGGCCGCTGGGCGGTGAACGACACCCAGCTCGGCGGCCGGCAGATCCGGGCCGGCGACTGCCTGGTACTGGGCCTCGCCGCGGCCAACACCGACCCGCAGCTGTGGCCCGAGGCGCACGTAGGCGCCGAGAACTCCGCGCACCTGTCCTTCAGCAACGGCGAGCACCGGTGCCCGTACCCGGCACCGCTGCTCGCCGACGTCATGGCCCGCACGGCGGTCGAGACGCTGCTGGAACGCCTCCCCGACCTGGTGCTCGCCGTCGACCCCGACGAGCTGACCTGGCGGCCCTCCATCTGGATGCGCGGACTGACGGCCCTGCCGGCACTCTTCACGCCCGTGGTGCCGTGACGGACGAGGGCGGCGTGAACCGCACCGGCAGCGACTGCGGGCCCCGGGTGAAGACCCCCTGCTCCACCACGTCGAACCCGTCGGCCGGCCGCAGGTCGGGCATGGCGTCCAGCAACTGGCCCACGCCGGTCTCGACCTCGGCCTTCGCCAGCAGCGCGCCGACGCAGAAGTGCCGCCCGAGCGCGAAGGCGAGATGGTCGGCGGCGGCCGAGAACGCGGTCGTCGTGGTGAGGTCGTCGCGGAGGACGTCGAAACGGTCCGGGTCGTGGTAGCGGTTCCCGTCCCGGTTGGCCGCGCCGATCAGACAGGTGACGGTCGCGCCCGCCGGTATGGTGCCGCCGCTCAGCTCCACCTCGGTCGCGGTCTGCCGCATGATCATGTGGACGGGCGGGGTGTACCGCAGCGTCTCGGCGAAGGCGCGGGGGATCAGGCTCCGGTCCTCACGCACGGCCGCCAACTGCTCCGGATGCGCCAGCAGGTTGGCGAAGATGCTCGCGATGGCCTTGTCGGTGGTCTCGCCCCCCGCGGCGAGCAGCAGACTGCAGAAGGCCTTGATGTCCTCGTCGCTCATCCGCACCCCGTCCACCTCGGCAGCGCACAGGGCGGACAGCAGGTCGTCGCCCGGGTTCTCGCGACGCTCCCGGATGACCGGGAACATGTACTCGGCGAACTCCACCCGGGTGCGCGCCCCGGCCGCCGCCACCTGGGGGTCGCCGGAGAGGTTGCCGAGGAAGGCGATGACCGACGTGTACCAGCCGTGGAAGCGGTCGTGGTCGGCCTTGTCCAGGCCCAGCATGTCCGCGATGACGTTGACGGGGAACCGGGTCGCGTAGTCGGCGACCAGGTCGGCCCGCCCGGTGTGCCGGAAGGCGTCGATGAGTTCGCGGGAGTTGCGCTCGATGACCGGCAGGAACTTCTCCCGCAGCTCGGCCCCGCGGAAGGCCGGGGCGACCAGCGCCCGCCGGACCGCGTGCTCGCGGCCGCTCAGCTGGAGGATCGTCCTGCCGTGCACCGGCTCGATCTGCCAGTCGTAGTTCTCGGTGGTGAACTGCCCCGCGCGGTCCTTGAAGACGCGTTCCACGTCCTCGTAGCGCGACACGATCCAGCTCTGGGTGGCCTCGTGCCGGATGAGCGGCGCGCTCTCGCGCATCATCCGGTAGGCCGGGTAGGGGTTCGCCGCGAACTCGGGGGAGAGGATGTCGGGGACCTGCTGCGCGGTGGACATGGGACTCCTCGGTCGACAACGGCCGTATCGCACCAGGCTATTGACGACCGGGCGGGCCCGACAGACCGCGCGGGCGCTCAAGTCCTCGCGCCTACCCCCGCGCGTCGAACGCCGCCCTCACCCGCAGCAGCTCGGACACGTCCGAGCCCGCGGCCAGCTCGCGCGGCTCGGAGCCCCGACGGAACAGCCGCGCGTCCCGCTCGCCGCCGAGAACCGCGCGCTCGCCGTCGACCCGCAGCCAGGAACCCTCCCGCAGCCCGAGCACGGGCACGTCGTTCTCCTCCAGGAACTCCGTCAGCCGCTCCTCGCGGGTCTCGCCCTTGTGCGTCGAGGCGGGGTCCGGGTCGAGGTAGTGCGGGTTGATCTGGAACGGCACCAGACCCAGCGCCTCGAAGGACGGGGGCTCGACGATGGGCATGTCGTTGGTGGTGCGCAGGGAGGGAGCCGCCATGTTCGTACCGGCGCTGGCCCCCATGTAGGGCAGCCCGTCGCCGACCGCCTTGATCAGCGCCTCCCGCAGTCCCGTGCGGTACAGGGCGCTCAGCAGCCGGAAGGAGTTGCCGCCGCCGACGAACACCGCGTCCGCCTCGCCGAGCCGCGCCAGCGGGTCACCGCCCTCGTGCACGCCCCGCACGTCGATGCCCGCGCCGGCGAGCGCGCCGCGCACCTTGGCGGTGTACGCGTCGTGGTCCGCGAGGGCGTACGGCACGAACGCCAGCCGCGCACCGCCGGGCAGGAAGCCCGTCACGGTGTCGAGGGCGTGTTCCAGGTAGCCGCGGCCGTACTGGGTGGAGTTGGACAGGAGCAGCAGATTCACGGGGTGTCCTCGTCGACGGGGTCGGATCGGTGATGCGGTGACGGTTCAGGCGGTACGGGAGGGGCGCGGGCGGCGCTGGTGCTGCGGCGGGTGCGTCAGGCGCCGCTCCAGCAGCCGGGCGGCGCGGCGCAGCACCTCCAGGCGGTCCTCGGGCCCCTCGGGGAAGCGCTCCTTGGCGGCACCGAGGCTGAGGCTGCCGTAGGGCTCGGAGCCGAGGAACACCGGCACGGCGACCGTGCCGATGCCGGCGTCGTACTCGCCCACGGTCCAGGCGTACCCCTGGGCGCGCACCCGGCGGAACTCCTGCTCCAGCTGGTCGGGGTCGGTGACCGTGCGCTCGGTGAAGCGTGCCATGGGACGGCCGCGGAACAGCCGGTGCCGCTGGTCGTCGGGCAGGAAGGCGTAGTACGACTTGCTGGTGGCGCCCGCGTGCGCCGGGTACAGCTCGCCGACCAGCGGGTAGTAGCGCAGCGGCCCCTCCTCGCCCTCGACGGCCGCCACGCAGCGCATGTGGAAGCTGTCGGGCAGGCAGAACAGGACGGTGTCGCCGGTCGCCGCGCGCAGGTCCTGGAGGACCGGTTCGGCGAGCAGTTCCAGGGAGCCCGAGCGCTCCCAGAGACGGCCCAGGCGCAGGGCGGCCGGGCCGATGCGATAGCGGCGCGTCGCCGGGTCGGAGACCAGGAAGCCGCGGCCCGCGAGCGTGGACAGCAGGCGCTGGGCGACCGAGGTGTCCCAGCCGAACTCACCGGCGATCTCCGTCACGCCCCAGTCGGGCCGGCTGCGCTCGAAGGCGAGCAGCACCAGGAGGGCGCGGTCGACGGTCTGCAGCGCTCCGGCCGGCGTCTTGCGGTCCGAGGGCTGGACGGGCCGGTCGGTCATGGCGGCTCTCCTCGTCGAGCGGGCACTGGTGCGATCGCCGTTCCCCACACATCTCACCATTCAGACCGGGATTGCAGATAGCGGGAAACAGTTGCGGAGAACGTTAATCGATCCGGAATCTGCTGTCAGCACCGCCCCAGGTGCGGATCAGGAGAACTGCCCATGTTGAAGTACGTCCTGGACCTCGTGGACCTGCTGGACGATCCCGACGTCGACGGCAAGCGCGTCGCCGCCCACCTCGACTCCGTGGCCGGGCCCGAGGGCTCCGGAGCCGAGGTCACCACCGTCACCGGCGAGCGCGGCTCGACGGACTTCGTGCTCGTCCGCATCCCGGGCCGCACCGGCCGTACCGCCGGCGGCCTGGCGCGCACCCTCGGCGTGGTCGGACGCCTCGGCGGCATCGGGGCCCGCCCGGAGACGACCGGCCTGGTGTCCGACGCCGACGGCGCCGTCGCCGCGCTCGCCACCGCCGCCAAGCTGCTCGACATGCGCCGCCGAGGGGACGTGCTCGACGGCGACGTGATCGTCGCCACCCACATCTGTCCCGACGCACCGACCGCGCCGCACGACCCGGTGCCCTTCATGGACTCGCCCGTCGACATCGCGACCATGAACCGGCACGAGGTCACCGGCGAGATGGAGGCGGTGCTCTCGATCGACACCACCAAGGGCAACCGGATCATCAACCACAAGGGCCTCGCCCTGTCGCCCACCGTCAAGGAGGGCTGGGTGCTCAAGGTGAGCGAGCAGCTGGGGGAACTGCTGGCCGTGGTGACCGGTGAGCCGTTGGTCACGTACCCGGTGACCACCCAGGACATCACCCCGTACGGTAACGGTGTACACCACATCAATTCGATCCTGCAGCCGGCCACGGCGACGGCCGCCCCGGTCGTCGGCCTCGCCGTCACCTCCGCGGCGGCGGTGCCCGGCTGCCAGACGGGCGCCAGCCACGAGACCGACATCGCGGCGGCCGCCCGGTTCGCCGTCGAGACCGCCAAGGCCTACGGCGGCGGACGCCTCGACTTCCACGACGACCAGGAGTTCGACGCGCTCGTGTCCCGTTACGGCTCCCTGACCCACCTGCAGACCTTCGGCCGCGAACCCGGGGAGTCGTGATCATGGCCGCGAACGACAGCACCGCCCCCGGGGCGGGCGGCACCAAGTCCGTGGGCAGCGACGACTACGCCCTGTCCAGGGTCCCGCGCGACAAGCGGCTCGGCTTCTGGACGATGCTGCTCCAGTGGCTCGCGCAGTCGGGCTCCATCTCGCAGTTCACCCTCGGCGCCACCATCGGCGTCGGCATGTCCTTCGGCGACGCGTTCCTGGCGTTCACCCTCGGCGCGGTGATCCTCGAGGTCGTCATCTTCGCGATCGGCCTGGCCGGCATGCGCGAGGGCCTGGCGACCCCGCTGCTCACCCGCTGGGCCGGCTTCGGCCGCAACGGCTCGGCGCTGGTCAGCCTGGTCATCTCGGTCAGCCTCGTCGGCTGGTTCGGCGTACAGAACACGATCTTCGGCGACAGCGTGTCGGCGCTCGTCGGCGGGCCCTCCTGGCTGTGGTGCGTGGCCGCCGGCCTCGGCATCACCGTCCTGGTGATCTTCGGCTTCCGGTACATGGCCGTCTTCGCGAAGATCGTCACCCCGCTGTTCTTCGCGATGGTCGCCTGGTCGGTCACCGACGCGCTGAGCGACCACTCGCTGACCGAGCTGATCAACTCCCCGGCCCCCGGCGAGACCATCCCCCTCGCGGTCGCCGCGACCGCCATCGCGGGCGGCTTCATGACCGGCGCGATCGTCTCCCCGGAGATGACCCGCTACAACCGCAAGGGCAGCCACGTCTTCCTGCAGAGCGCCTCGTCGATGATCCTCTCCGAGTACATCGTCGGCATGACCGGAGTGCTCCTCGGCCACATGGTCGGCAGCGGCCAGGTCTCCCAGATCGTGCTGTCCACCTCCGGCGTCTTCGGCGTGCTCGTCGTCCTGATGTCCACCGCGAAGATCAACGACTGGAACCTGTACGGCTCCTCGCTCGGCGTCGTCAACTTCTTCCAGGTCGTCTTCAAGAAGCGCGTGCACCGCGGCGCGGTCACCATCGTCCTCGGCATCGCGGGCACCCTGCTGTCCGCCGTCGGCATGATGACCCACTTCACCGACTTCCTGTCCGTGCTGGGCGTCGCCATCCCGCCGGTGGGCGGCATCATCGTCGCCGAGTACTGGGTGGTCCGCCGCATGCGCGCACCCCTGGACGCCACGCGCGACGCGCAGACCCTGCCCGCCACCTCGCCGACCTGGGTGCCGATGTCCCTGGTCATCTGGGCCCTCGCCTTCTGCGTCGGCAAGTTCTACGACGGCGGCATCCCCGCCCTGAACTCCCTGCTGACCGCGTTCGTCCTCTACAGCGTCCTCGGCCTGGCCGGCTGGATCAGGACGTACGGCACCACCACCCTCGACGACGACGAAACCGCCGACCGCATCCCGGCCGCGCCCGGCACGGCCCCCGTAGGAGCACCATGAGCACCACCCCCGCCCCCGCCCCCGCCCCGGCCTCCGCGTCCGAGGAGGCGCAGCGCGAGGTCGTCGAACTGTGCGCGGAGCTGATCCGCTTCGACACGTCCAATCCCACCAGCGACGAGCGCGCCTGCGCCGACTGGGTCGTGGCCCGGCTCGCGGAGGCGGGCATCACCTCCGAGCTGGTGGAGAGCGCCCCGGGCCGCGCCAACGTCGTCGCCCGCATCCCCGGCGCCGACCCCGCCCGGGGCGCCCTGCTGGTCCACGGCCACCTGGACGTCGTACCGGCGGACGCGGCCGAGTGGCAGGTGCCGCCGTTCTCCGGCGAGATCCGAGACGGGTACCTGTGGGGCCGCGGCGCCATCGACATGAAGGACACGGTGGCCGTCATGCTGGCCACCGCCCGCCACTTCGCCCGCACCGGCGCCCGGCCCGCCCGCGACATCGTCCTCGCCTTCCTCGCCGACGAGGAGGCCGGCGGCAGGTTCGGCGCCCACTGGCTGGTCGAGCACCGGCCCGAGCTGTTCGCCGGCGTCACCGAGGCGATCGGCGAGGGAGGCGGCTTCAGCTACGCCCTGGACGACACCCGGCGCCTCTACCCGATCGAGAACGCCCAGCGCGGCATGGCCTGGATGGAACTGACCGCGTCGGGCCGCGCCGGGCACGGCTCCTCCCCGAACGACGACAACGCCGTCACCGACCTCGCCGAGTCCCTCACCCGCATCGGCCGCCACACCTTCCCCGTCCGCCTGATCGAACCGGTCCGCGCCCTGCTCACCGAGGCCGCCCGCCTCCAGGGCGTCGACCTCGACCTCGACGCGGAGGACCTGGACGCCGAACTGGCCAAGCTGGGCCACGTGGCCGACTTCATGCAGGTCGTGCTGCGCAACTCGGCCAACCCCACCATGTTCACGGCCGGCTACCAGACCAACGTCATCCCGGGCCGGGCCACCGCCCGCGTCGACGGCCGGTTCCTGCCCGGCCACGAGCAGGAGCTGGTCGACACCGTCGACGCGCTGCTCCTGCCCTCGGTCTCCCGGGAGTGGGTCAACCACGACATCGCCATGGAGACCACCTTCGACGGCCCCCTCGTCGACGCCATGTGCGCGGCCGTGCGCGCCGAGGACCCCGACGGCCACCCCGTGCCGTACTGCAACCCGGGCGGCACCGACGCGAAGGCCTTCACCAAGCTGGACATCCGCTGCTTCGGCTTCAAGGGCCTCAAGCTCCCGCACGACCTCGACTACGGCCGCCTCTTCCACGGCGTCGACGAACGCGTGCCGCTGGAGGGACTGCGCTTCGGCGTGCGGGTGATGACCCGGCTGTGGCAGAGCTGCTGACCGGGACGGCCCCGGGGAATGCGCGGCCGGGCGCCGGCGTTGACAGCCCTGACTGACATGCGCGGGACAGAACGGCAGCCCGCGTGGCGGTCGGAAGGAGCACCATGGCCCGCAGCACCGCACGCCCGGTCGTCAAGCTGAAGTCGACCGCCGGGACCGGCGTCACCTACGTCACCCGCAAGAACCGCCTCAACGACCCCGACCGGCTCGTCCTGCGCAAGTACGACCCGGTGGCGGGGGAGCACGTCACGTTCCGCGAGGAACGCTGACCAGGGTCCGCGCCGCGGATCCGCGCACCACGGCCCGGCCCCCGCGTGCCCCGGGGGCCGGGCCGTGCCGTGTCGGCGTGCGGTCAGTCGGCGACATCGACGCCGTAGCCCCGCGCCAGGGCCTCCAGACCGTGGTCGTAGCCCTGGCCGACGGCCCGCAGCCGCCAGCTCTGCTCGCGCCGGTAGATCTCGGCGAGCAGCATGGTGCGTTCCGTGGTCGCGGCGTCCAGCGTCGCCTGCACCAGGGCCGCCGCTCCGGTGCCCGGCCCGGAGACGATGTGCAGGGCGCCGACGTCGCCGAAAGCCGGGGAGCCGTCGACGGCGGCGGCCACGACCACCTTGCGGGCCGACGGCGGCAGCGTCGCGAGGTCCACGCTGATCGTCTGCTCGGTGGGGCCGTCGCTCAGCAGCCGCACCGTCCCGCCCGGGTTCTCCGGGGCGCCGTAGAAGACGAAGTCCTCGTCGAACGAGACCTGCTCGTCCTCGTCCAGCACGAACGCGACCACGTCGATGTCGCAGGCGGTCTGCTGCGCCCAGGACGCGGTGACCGTCCAGCGGTGGGCGGGCCCCCGCCCGCCCTGCAGGGGCAGGTCGACGACACCGCCGCGCGGCAGCACGTGCGCCGCCGCGCGGCGGCCGTCGGCGCGTGACGCGTCCGTGACGACCGGCGCCACCAGCCACGCGGCGTCGTGGGTGGGCAGGAGCAGCGCCCTGATCCGGGGCAGCCGGCGGTCGGTCTCTCCGCCGTCCAGGACCACCACGTCGGTGACGCCGGCGGACAGATTGACGGCCGCGGCGCCGCCCAGTTCGACGACACGGGTACGGGCGGCCACCGCCTCGGGGTGAGTGCCACCGAGCACCAGGACGCGCCGGCCGGTCAGCGGGCCGCGCGGGCGGGCGCGCCGAGCGGGTTTCGGTGCCTCGGCCGACGAGGCCGGCTGCGTCCGGGCGTCGGGCGCGGCGGGCCCGGTTTCCGGTGCGGCGGGCCCGGTTTCCGGTGCGGTGCTCTCCACGGCGTCGGGAGTCCCCGGCGCGCGCGGGGCCGGGACGGCGGGCAACGCCGGGGAGACGGCGTCGGCCCCGGGCTCCCCTCCCTCGTGCGGGACGCCGCCCCGGACGTCGCCGAGCAGCCGCAGGAAGGTCTCCTCGTTGATGAGCGGGACACCCTCGGCGCGTGCGCGCCGGGCCTTGGCGGAACCGGCCGAGGAGTCGTTGGTGACCAGGGCGCTGGTGTGCCGGCTGACCGATGTCATCATGTTCAGCCCCGCCGCCGCGCCCCGCAGCAGCAGGTCCGCCCGCGAGGTCCCGGTCTCCCCGGTCACGGCGATCTTCATGCCCTGCACCAGCGGCCCGCCCTCGGCTAGCCGTCCCGGATTGCGGAAGGCGCACGGTGTCTTCGGCGGCTTCGGCGCGAACCGGGGGTCCTGCCGGGGCGGGCAGGCCACCAGGGGCAGCGGCAGGTCCAGGCGCGCCGCCTCACGCAGCGAGGCCCGCAGCACGCCCGCCAGCACCCGCGTGTCGTCGAGTGCGTCGTGCGCCCGCGTCTGAAGGACGCCGTAGTGGGCCGCGAGGGTGCTGAGCGTCAGGTCGTCGGTCGGCGGGTCC
This sequence comes from Streptomyces sp. CB02414, assembly GCF_001905385.1. Classification (GTDB taxonomy): domain Bacteria; phylum Actinomycetota; class Actinomycetes; order Streptomycetales; family Streptomycetaceae; genus Streptomyces. The sequence goes on from NZ_LIPF01000004.1 coordinate 25,335, forward strand.
ACGCGGCGGTTCAGGGCCAAGGTGCACAGTCGCCGGGCGACGGGCAGCCGCAGCCCCGCCCGTGCGAACTCGTGGGCGAGGAAGTCGTAGTCGAACTGGGCGTTGTGGGCGACCAGGACCCGGCCTTCCAGCAGCGCGGCGACGCGCTCGGCCACCTGCTCGAAGACCGGCGCCCCGCGCAGCCGCTGTGCCGTCAGTCCGTGCACGTGCACCGGGCCCGGGTCGCAGCCGGGGTCGAGCAGAGTCGAGTACTCACCGGTCTGCTCGCCGTCCGGGCCGAGCGTCACGACGGCCAGGGACAGCACCCGGTCACGACGGGGGACCAGACCGGAGGTCTCCACGTCGACCAGGGCCCATTCGTGGGGATGGTCGAACACGGAGGAGGAGGCGGGAGCGGCAGACGTGACAGACATGGAGAAAGAATGGAGCTCTGTCCACGGTTCCTTCAACTTGAATGCCTTTTGATCCTGTTCTGCCCGGTTCATGCCCAGCGTCGGCCGACGGCCAGCCCTCTGGGAGACTGTCGGGGTGTCACCCGCCAGGCCTTCAGGAGGACTCCGCCATGACCGAGCAGCCGCGCGACCGCGTCGCCCGGTACGGGCGCCGCTTCGACCGGGTCTTCGCCGAGTACTTCGACACCCTCGACGCGACGCTGGACGCCCCGGCGTTCAGCCGCTTCACCCCGGACTGCCTCGCGTTGCTGCGCGACCTCTCCCTGCGGGGAGGCAAACGGATGCGGGTCGCCCTGCTGCACGAGGCGGCGCGCCTGGTGCGTGACGACGCGCCGGCCGAGGCGCTGGACGCCGCCGCGCTGAGCATCGAGCTGCTGCAGACGCACGGTCTCGTGCACGACGACCTCATCGACGACAGCGCCACCCGCAGGGGCGGGCCCACCACGTACCACGCCTACCTCGACAGGTTCCCCGGCCACCCGCGGGCCGCACTCGGACTCACCGTCCTCGCCGGCGACCTGGCGCTCGCCCTCTCCCTGCGGGTACTCCTGGACGCCGGGCTCCCGGTCGAACTGCGGCAGGCGATGACCGAGGTGCAGACCCGGGCCGCGGCCGACACCTTCGTGGGCCAGATCGCCGACCTGGAGCGCGACTTCGTGTCCGGAGCCCCCGACGACGAAGTCCTCCACGACGTCGCCGACCACAAGTCGGCCCGCTACTCGGTCCTCGCGCCCCTGCGCCTGGGCCTCCTCGCGGCCGGTGAACAACCGGGCCCCCACGAGACGGAACTGCGCCACTACGCACGGCTGGTCGGCATCTGCGGCCAGATGCGCGACGACTACCTCGACCTGTTCGGCGACTTTGCCGCCATGGGCAAGCCGACGGGGACCGACATCCGCGAGGGGAGGCGCAGCTACACGGTCGCCCGCCTGCTCACCACCGTGGGCGGCTCGGAGCGCGCGCTTGTGGAGCGGGCTCTCGGCGACCGGGACTGTGCCGAGGAGACCGTTGCCGCGATCCGTGAGATCGGCGAGCGCCACGGCGTGGCCGCCCGCCTGCGGGCGGACATGCGGCGCCACGCCGAGCAGGCGTCACAGGTGGCGGCCGGCTGGCGCCCGCGGTGGCGCGAGGAAGCGGTCGCGTTCTTCGAGCAACTGCCCCGGTGGAGTGTCGACCGCGACGCATGACTCGTGCCCCCTCCGACGCCTGTTCCCCATGTCGCTCAAAGGGGAAAACCGGATCTTCCGCCCGGACTGCCGGGTCATGCTCGGACCGGATGCGCCGCTGACCAGGCGCATCGGCCACGACGTGATCCCTGGGGGAGAACATGACGCACTCGGAGCGACGGGGCGCGGGAGGGGACGACCGGGCCGTGCTGCTGGCGGCCGGACTCGCCGACCTGGCGGTGAGCACACTCGGCTCGGCGGTCGGCGCGGTACGCGGACTCCTGCGCCGCTCGGACACCGCCGACCTGGTCCGGGAGGCGGAGCACGACATCCGGTCCCGGGGCAGGCTGGCCCTGGACCGGTACACGCACGTACCGCCCGCCCACCTGGAGGTGCTCGCGCGGCACGTGAAGGCGCGCCGGGCGGCCGACGCCGGCGATGACTGACCGCTGGGACCCGGCCGCCTTCAAGGCGCGCGTCGACGGCGTGCTGCACGGCTTCCTGGACGAGGAGTCCCGCCACCTGCTGGCCATCGACGACGCCCTCGCACCCGTGGCCGGGCAGCTCCGCGACGCGGCCGGGCACGGCAAGCGGCTGCGCGCGGCCTTCTGCTACTGGGGCTGGCGGGCGGCCGGACAGCCCGACAGCGACGCCCTGCTGCGGGCGGCGGCCTCGATGGAGCTGGTGCACGCCGCGGCGGTCGTCCACGACGACCTCATCGACGACAGCGCCCTGCGCCACGGCCTGCCCACCGCCCACGTGGCTTTGGAGACCGAGCTGACCAGGTCGGGCCGCCGGCGGGTCCGCCCGGCAGCCCGGTCCCTGGCCATGCTGGTGGGCGATCACCTGATGGCCCTGGCGGGGGAGCTGTTCGCCACCAGCGGCCTGCCCGCCTCCTGTCTCTCCCGGGCAAGGCCTTTGTGGGCCGCGCTCGCCCGCGAACTCGTCGCCGGGGAATGCCTGGAGATCCTGCACACCGGCGGACCACCGGACACCGGCACCTCACTGAAGGTGGTCCGGTACAAGACCGCCAAGTACACCGTCGAGCACCCCCTGCTCATCGGCGGCCTGCTCGCCGGCGCGGGCCCCGCGCTGCGGGACGCCTACTCCGCCTACGGCCTGCCCCTCGGCGAGGCGTTCCAGTTGCGCGACGACCTGCTCGGCCTCTTCGGCGACCCGCGGCGCACCGGCAAGGAGGGCCTGGACGACGTCCGCGCCCACCGCCCCACCGCGCTGCTCGCCGAGACCTGGCGGGCTGCCGACGCCCCGCAGCGCGAGCGGCTGCGCGGCGTGCTGGGCCGCGGCGACCTCGACGAAACGCACCTCGACGACGTACGCGACCTCATGCGGGAACTGGGCGCTCCACAGCGGGTCGAGCAGATGATCCACACCCGCGTGGAGCAGGCCACCCGCGCCCTGGACACCGCCGGCGCACCGCCGCACGCCCGCCGGGCGCTGCGCGACCTCGCCCGGCACGCCACCGACCGCGTCCACTGACGAGGAGACCGCGATGACCTACACCGAGACGTCGATGGACGCCCTGCGCCGCGGCGGCGACGAACTGGCCGACGCCGTCGTCGCCACCCTGTTCGAGCGGGGCGAGGTCGGCAAGTTCAACTCCCTGATGCGCTACGTCTCCACCGCCGGCCAGGAACTGCCCGACGGCCTCCCCGGCGTGGCCCGCGAGTACCTGCGCACCACCGGCGCCCCGCCGGACTGGGTGGACTGGGCCGAGATGGAGAAGGCCCGCCTGTTCTTCATCGACAACAACGTGCACATCTCCACGGCACTGTCGTTCGCGTCCATGCCCGCCTGCTACGTCGTCCCGCACGTGGCCAAACTGCTGTCGGCCACCCACGGGCTGAGCTACCCCTCCAAACGCATGGCGGAGACCGGGCAGTTCACCGTCCACCTGATGCAGCCCGACGCCTTCGAGGCCGGCGGCCGGTTCATTCCGGCGGCCCAGAAGGTACGTCTGCTGCACGCCGCCATCCGCCACCACCTGAAGCGGGAGGACCGCTGGGACACCGAGGCGCTCGGCACCCCCATCTGCCAGGAGGACATGATCGGCGGGCAGATGTTCTTCTCCCTGCTCGTCCTGGACAGCCTGCACCGCCTCGGCATCCACATGTCCGCCGAAGGGGCGGACGCGTACTTCTACGCCTGGCGCGTGGTCGGCGCCATCCTCGGCGTCGACCAGACGGCCGTCCCCACGACGCTCGACGAGGGACGGGAGTTCCTCGACCTGTACATGCTGCGCCACATGGGCCCCTCGGAGGAGGGCGCCCACCTCACGCGACAGCTGATCGACCTGTACGAGGAGGTCGTCCCGGGCACCCTCCTCGACCCGGTGGTGTCCGCGCTGATCCGCTACCTCGTCGGCGACACGTGCGCCGACTGGCTGGAGGTCCCCCGCACCGCCTGGGACACGGCCGTGAAGGCCGCGCCGCACCTCCTCGGCGTGCTGGAGACGATCGAGGACCGCTCGCCCTTCGGAGCGTGGGCGCTGGACCGGCTCGGCCACCTCACCACGGTCCTCGAACTGTCCACCCTCACCCGCGGACGCGTCATGCACTACGCGATCCCGGAACAGCTGAGGAAGGAGTACGGCGTCGCGGACGCGGCCTCCCGCACCCGCCGCTGGACCCCGCCGCCCGCCACCGTCTCCTGAACACCGGGTGCCCGGCGGGGCGTCAGGCGATGGACGCCGATATGACCGCCGACACGGCGAGGTTGCAGGACGCCGTCACCCACACCGCCGGGTGCGGCTCCGGCTCGACCAGCGTCGCGCCCAGCCGCCCCGGCGTGATCAGGTCGACGACCAGGAAGGCCACGGCCATCATCACGAGGCCCAGCAACCCGAACGCCGCGGTCGACACCAGCCCCTTGCCGAAGTCCTCGTACGTCGTCCAGATCGAGGTGAAGACGATGCCGCCGATGCCGAGCAGCGCGGAGCTGAGCACCATGGCCGCGTTGCGGTTGCGCTGCTCCCAGATCTGCCGGCCGAGCTTTCCGGGCGTCAGCACGTCGACCAGGACGATGCCGAGGACCAGGAGGACCAGGCCGAGACCGCCGTAGGCAGTGGCGCGGCCGAGTCCGTTGACGATGTCGCTCATGGGGTTGCCGGCTCCGTAGCGTCAGGGATCGTGAGTGATCGTGGTCAAAGCGTGGTCAGGGTGATGCGAGATGCAGCGCGCAAAATGTAGCGCACGTGTTCGGCCTCCCCACCTGCGGTACGGCGATCCGGCGGCCCGGCCGGACGCGGGGTCAGGACGCCGCGGCCAGTGCCCGGTTGCGGCGGACGGAGGACCAGAACGACGACCCGATCAGGACGACGCCGATGAGGCCCGTGACGATCTCGCTGATCTCGTACTGGATGGTCACCAGGAGGATGACGGCGAGGGCGCCGATGGCGTAGTGGGCGCCGTGCTCCAGGTAGACGTAGTCGTCGAGGGTGCCCTGGCGGACCAGGTAGACGGTCAGGGACCGGACGTACATGGCGCCGATGCCGAGGCCGAGGGCCATCAGGACGATGTCGTTGGTGATGGCGAAGGCGCCGATGACTCCGTCGAAGGAGAACGAGGCGTCCAGGACCTCCAGGTAGAGGAACATGAAGAACGCCGCCTTGCCCGTCAGGGCCACGGCCGAGCGGGGTCCGCCGCCGCGCGCCGCCCGTTCCTCGGCGGCCCGCCCGCGCTCCTCCTCCCGTTCGAGCCGCTCCTCGAAGAAGCCGGACAGGCCGCCGACGACCATGTAGGTGATCAGCCCGCCGACACCGGCGAGCAGCACCGTCTCCGCCTTGTCGACGTGGGTGCCGCCGTGCTGGTGGGCGTGGGCGCCGAAGGTGAGCGCGGAGACCAGCAGCACGATCAGGGCCACGCACACCGACAGCATGTCGACCCTGCCGAGCCTGGCCAGCGGGCGCTCCAGCCACCCCAGCCACTTGATCTCCCGGTCCTCCAGGACGAAGTCCAGGAAAATCATCAGGAGGAACATGCCACCGAAGGCGGCGATCGACGGATGGGCGTCCGTCACCAGCTCCTGGTAGCGCTGCTTGTCCGTCAGCGCCAGATGGACCGCCGACCACGGGTTCAGCCGGGCGCTGATCGCGACGATCACCACCGGGAAGACCAGGCGCATGCCGAAGACGGCGATCAGGATGCCGACGGTGAGGAAGATCTTCTGCCAGAAGGCGCTCATCTTCTTCAGGATCCCGGCGTTGATCACCGCGTTGTCGAACGACAGGGAGATCTCCAGCACGGCGAGGATCGCCACGAGGCCGAAGGCGGTCCACCCGTCGTAGAGCACTCCCAGGACCAGACCGAGGGCGGTGACGGCGAAGGCCCAGCGGAATGTCTTCAACAGCACGGGCTGATCACTCACTCCTGTTGTCGGGTTGCGCCGGGACACGGCATTCCCTGCCAGTGCCCGCCACCCACGTTGTCTACACGATCGTCCGGGGCCGACCCGGCAGGCCGGGCACGGCGGCGGCACACCGGCACCGGACGGTCACCGAAATGGATCGGTTCGTTTCCTTGAGTCGTTCGTGTTTGCGGGAGTAGGTTCACCGCCATGACCGCATCCCGGGATCCGGCCGTCGCCTCGGAACTGCGCGGAGCCGGTCTGCGAGTGACCGCCGCCCGTGCCGCGCTGCTCGAGACCGTCCGGCGGGGCGATCACCTCGACGCCGAGGCGATCGCGGCCGGGGTGCGCCGCCGTGTGGGCCACGTCTCCCTCCAGGCCGTGTACGAGGCGCTGCACGCGCTCACCGCGGCCGGGCTCGTGCGCCGCATCCAGCCGCCCGGCGGCCCGGCGCGGTTCGAAGGGCGGGTGGGCGACAACCACCACCACGTCCTGTGCCGGTCCTGCGGCGTTCTCGCCGACGTCGACTGCGCCGTCGGCGAGGCGCCTTGCCTGACCGCCTCCGACGACCACGGCTTCTCGATAGACGAGGCCGAGGTCATCTACCGGGGCCTGTGCCCCGACTGCTCCACCACCGGCAGTTCCCCAGCACCTTGATCCGCCCCGTTCGGAAGGATTCCCATGTCCGAGAACCACGACGCCATCGTCACCGACGCGAAGACGGAGGAGACGGGCGGCTGCCCGGTCGCCCATGGACGTGCCCCGCACCCCACCCAGGGTGGCGGCAACCGTCAGTGGTGGCCGGAGCGGCTCAATCTGAAGATCCTCGCCAAGAACCCCGCCGTGGCCAACCCGCTGGGTGAGGAGTTCGACTACGCGGCGGCCTTCCAGGCGCTCGACCTCCAGGCCGTCAAACGCGACATCGCCGAGGTGCTGACCACCTCACAGGACTGGTGGCCCGCCGACTTCGGCAACTACGGCCCCCTGATGATCCGTATGGCCTGGCACAGCGCCGGCACCTACCGCATCAGCGACGGCCGCGGCGGCGCGGGCGCCGGCCAGCAGCGCTTCGCCCCGCTCAACAGCTGGCCGGACAACGGCAACCTCGACAAGGCGCGCCGCCTGCTGTGGCCGGTCAAGAAGAAGTACGGCCAGAGCATCTCCTGGGCCGACCTGCTGGTCCTCACCGGCAACGTCGCCCTGGAGACGATGGGCTTCGAGACCTTCGGCTTCGCCGGTGGCCGCGCCGACGTGTGGGAGGCCGAGGAGGACGTCTACTGGGGCCCCGAGACCACCTGGCTCGACGACGAGCGCTACACCGGCGACCGCGAGCTGGAGAACCCGCTCGGCGCGGTCCAGATGGGCCTGATCTACGTCAACCCCGAGGGCCCCAACGGCAACCCGGACCCGATCGCCGCCGCCCGCGACATCCGGGAGACGTTCCGCCGCATGGCGATGAACGACGAGGAGACCGTCGCGCTGATCGCCGGCGGCCACACCTTCGGCAAGACCCACGGCGCCGGCCCGGCCGACCACGTCGGCGACGACCCCGAGGCCGCCTCCATGGACCAGATGGGCCTGGGCTGGAAGAACACCTGGGGCACGGGCAAGGGCGCGGACGCCATCACCTCCGGCCTGGAGGTCACCTGGACCTCCACCCCGACCCAGTGGGGCAACGGGTTCTTCAAGAACCTCTTCGAGTTCGAGTACGAGCTGGAGCAGAGCCCGGCCGGTGCCAACCAGTGGGTCGCCAAGGACGCCCCGGAGATCGTCCCCGACGCGCACGACCCGGCGAAGAAGCACCGCCCGAAGATGCTCACCACCGACCTGTCGCTGCGCTACGACCCCGTCTACGAGCCGATCTCCCGCCGGTTCTACGAGAACCCGGAGGAGTTCGCGGACGCCTTCGCCCGCGCCTGGTACAAGCTGACCCACCGCGACATGGGCCCCAAGTCCCTGTACCTCGGCCCGGAGGTCCCCGAGGAGACCCTCGTCTGGCAGGACCCGCTGCCCGAGCCCGAGGGAGAGGCCGTCGACGCCGAGGACATCGAGACCCTCAAGACCAAGCTCCTCGAGTCCGGTCTGTCCGTCCCGCAGCTGGTGTCCACCGCGTGGGCCTCGGCGTCCACCTTCCGCGGCAGCGACAAGCGCGGCGGAGCCAACGGCGCCCGCATCCGCCTTCAGCCGCAGCGGGGCTGGGAGGTCAACGAGCCCGACGAGCTGGCCCAGGTGCTGCGCGTCCTGGAGGGCGTCCAGCAGGAGTTCAACTCCGGCGCCGGCGGCAAGAAGGTCTCCCTGGCCGACCTGATCGTCCTCGGCGGCTGTGCCGCCGTCGAGAAGGCCGCCAAGGAAGCCGGCTACCAGGTGGAGGTCCCGTTCGCCGCGGGCCGCGTGGACGCGACCGAGGAGCACACCGACGCCGAGTCCTTCGAGGCGCTGGAGCCGACCGCCGACGGGTTCCGCAACTACCTCGGCAAGGGCAACCGCCTGCCGGCCGAGTTCCTCCTGCTCGACCGGGCGAACCTGCTCACCCTGAGCGCCCCCGAGATGACCGTCCTGGTCGGCGGCCTGCGCGTGCTGGGCGCCAACCACCAGCAGACCCAGCTCGGTGCCCTCACCAGGACGCCCGGCTCACTCACCAACGACTTCTTCGTCAACCTGCTCGACCTGGGCATCACCTGGAAGGCGACGTCCGAGGACCAGACCACGTTCGAGGGCCGCGACGCCGCCACCGGCGAGGTCAAGTGGGCCGGCTCCCGCGCCGACCTGGTCTTCGGCTCCAACTCCGAGCTGCGGGCCCTCGCCGAGGTCTACGCGAGCGACGACGCCAAGGAGAAGTTCGTCCACGACTTCGTCGCCGCCTGGGTCAAGGTCATGAACCTCGACCGGTTCGACCTGACCTGATCCGCGGGTGTCCGGGCCGGCCGGAGCCGGCCGGCCCGGACACCGCCGCCCCTACGCGCCGCCGCGGAACGTGTTGCGGTACGCGCGCGGCGACACCCCGAGCACCTCGCGGAAGTGCTGGCGCATCGCCGTACCGGTGCCGAAGCCGGCGAGGGCGGCGACGCGGTCCACCGGTTCGTCGCCGCGCTCCAGCAGCCGCCGGGCGTAGTCCAGACGCTGCCGGCCGAGCCACTGCATCGGTGTCTCCCCGGTCTCCTGCCGGAACCTCCGGCTGAGGGTCCGCACACTCATCGCCGACTGCCGGGCGAGGTCCTCCAGGGTGAGGGGCTCGCCCAGCCGCTGGAGCGCGTAGGTGCGGGCGGCGGCCGTCGTGGAGTCGTCCGCCTGCCTGATGGGGCGGTCGATGTACTGGGCCTGGCCGCCCTCGCGGTGCGGTGGCACCACGGTGCCGCGCGCGACGGTGTTCGCCACCTCGGCGCCGTGGTCGTCGCGGATCATGTGCAGGCACAGGTCGATCCCGGCGGCGACACCGGCCGAGGTGAGCACACCCCGGTCGTCCGTGTAGAGCACGTCCGGATCGACGTCCACCTCCGGGTAGAGCGCGGCCAGTTCGGCGCACGACTTCCAGTGCGTCGTGGCCCGGCGCCCCGCCAGCACCCCGGCCGCCGCCAGCACGAACGAACCGGTGCAGATGGACGCCAGCCGGGCCGTCGCCGGAATCCGCTCCAGGGCCGCGCGCACCGGTGCGGCGAGCCGCCCGCGCTCCTGGGGCGCGTAGTCCTCCACGGCCGCCGGCACGACCACCGTGTCGGCGCCTTCCAGGACGTCCGGCCCGTGCGCGACGTTCACACTGAAGTCGGTGTCCGTGGCGATCTCGCCGGGCTCGGACGCGCACGTGAGCACCGAGTACAGTCGCCGGCCGGCGTCGTCGACGGCGGTCCCGAACAGACGGTGCACGATCCCCAGCTCCATCGGCAGCAGTCCGGGACGTACGTAGACCACCACACGGTGCACTGCCTCACTCCTCATCCCTCGCCCAATGCCCGGCTCACGGCCGGATTCTGCCACCCGCTCGTTCCCGGGCGGCCCGAAAAGCGCTGGCGGCCCGGGACGCACGGTGCTGGGATGACCGGATGCGCGGCGAGATCTCGGTGACCGTGGACCGCGGGCGGTTCCAGGACGCGGTGACGCCCTGGGACGACGACGTCTGGCGGGCCGACGTCCTCGACTGGGTGACGGCCTCGCTCGCCGCCCTGGGCGTGCGCCCGACGGGGGAGTGGCGGGTGCGGTCACGGCCGTGGTCCGTCCTGGCGCGGCTGTCCGTCGAGGGGCGCGACGCGGTCTGGTTCAAGGCAAACCCGCCGGCCAGTGCCTTCGAGGGCCCGCTGACCGAGGCGCTGGCCCGCTGGGCACCGGGGCAAGTCCTGGAGCCGCTCGCGGTGGACGCCGTCCGCGGCTGGTCGCTGCTGCCCGACGGGGGACCGCTGTTCAGGGACGTACTCGACCGCCGGGGCGCCGGCCCCGAAGCGTGGGAAGGGCTCCTGCGCCGGTACGCGGCCCTGCAGCGCGCGCTGACGCCCCACGCGCGAGAGATCGAACGGCTCGGTGTCCCCGGGGCGCCCGTCACCACCCTGCCCGGCGTCTTCGACCGGTTCGACGACACGCCGCTGGAGCCGGAGGAACGGCACCGGCTCCGCCGCCTCGGCTCCCGCCTCCTGGACTGGTGCGCCGAACTCGATGCCCTGGACGTCCCGGACTCCCTCGACCACGCCGACCTGCACGACGGCCAGCTGTTCCACCCCGGGCCGGGCGCGTTCACCGTCTTCGACTGGGGCGACGCCGTCGTCTCCCACCCCTTCTGCAGCCTGGCCGTCCCCGCCCGCCGTGCCCGCGAGCGGCACGGCCCGCACGTACTGCCGCGCCTGCGCGACGCCTACCTGGAGCCGTGGACGGGCTCCGGCCGGACCACCCGGGAGCTGCGGCGCGCGCTCGCCCTCGCCTGGCGGCTGAGCGCCCTGCACCGGGCCGGGGCGTACGGCAGGGTCTTCCCCGCGTCCGGGGCCGCGGGCGCCGAGGTCGCGGCGGAGGGGGCCCGCTGCCTGCTGGAGCTGTTCGACGAGCCACCGTTCTGAGCCGCTGTTCAGCCGTTGTCAGTGGCGGATGCGAAGCTGCGGGGCATGGATGAGGTGGAGTTCATGCGGGGCCGGGTCTACGGAGCGGAGCACGACGACCCCGGACCGCGCCCCGGACGCGCCTACGCGCAACTGGTCGGCGGTCCGCTGGACGGTCTGCTCCTGGACATCACGGACCTGACGGAGCAGGAGTATGCCCGGGGCGTCTCACTGGCGACGGAGATAGGCCGCTACGGTCCCGGCGGCCGTTCCGCGTACGCGCCGAGGCCGGACGACCCCCGCCGCCTCGACTGGCGGGGCGACGCGCCCTGACGTCACACCGCCGGCAGCGGCGGGGCTCCCGTCTGCGCGACCAGGGCCGCGTACAGCCAGTCGTGGGCGGAACCGGGCGTCGGTTCCGGCCGGCGGCCCGGCTCGGTGACGACCTCGGTCACCAGGTCCCAGTAGCGGTCGATCCGCGGGTCGGCCGCGAGCTGCCCGGCCAGCCCGAGGCGGAACTCCGGGCTGTCCCGGAGTCCGTACGCGCTGGTGTACGCGTCGACGAAGCTGTCCAGCGCCTCCCCGGGCCGCGGGTCCCGGCCCCGTCGCATCTGGACACCCGCCAGCTCGTACGCCTCCGCCAGCCCCGCGTACAGCACGGCGGCCCCCCGGGCACCGGCGGCCCGGTGCGCCTCGGGCTGGGGCTGCGCGGTGCCCGGGCACGGCGCGAGGGTGAGGGCGTTGAGGTGGGCGAAGGCGAGGACCTGGGCCGGAGCCGGGTCCTCGGGCGGCTGCGGCACCGCGACCTCCAGGAACGCCCGGACCGACCGGGCCGGCATCCGCGGCGGCAGCCAGCCCCGCCAGAACCGGACCAGCGGCTCCGTGCTGGGCGGCATGGACACCGCCCCTATCAGGTCCAGCCGTTCGGCCCGTTCCCCGGGCGGACACTCCTGGACCAGGCGCAGTGCCGCCTCCCGCCAGCGCAAGGCCCTCATCTCGGAGCCGAGTTCGCGCAGCCGCCCGGCGACCGCGTCCTCCAGCGCGCCCCCCTCCTGCCCGCCACCGCCGCCCGCCGCGTCCTCCTCCTCGAGGACCCGGCGCACCTCGGGGACCGACAGGCCGAGCCCGCGCAGGGAGCGGATCAGGCGCAGCCGGCCCAGCGCGTCGGCGCCGTACCGCCGGTGCCCGCCGGCGCTGCGGGAGGCCTCCGGCAGCAGGCCCCGGTCGGAGTAGAAACGGACGGTCTTCACGGTGACGCCCGCCTGTGCGGCCAGGTCCCCGATGCCGCATAGACCGTCGGACGACGTGATCACTTGAACCTCCCTCAGGGGGAGTTCCTACCGTACCGGCGAGCGCGGGCCGGTGACCGGGCCGGACCGCGAGGTACGGAGGAGAGTCCATGACCGCTTTCATCCTGGTGTCGGGCATGTTCACCGGCGCACACGTCTGGGAGGACACGACCGCCCGTCTGACCGCCGAGGGCGCCGAGGCGCACGCGGTCGCCCTGACCGGGCTCGACGGCCCGCCCGGCCCGGCGGGGACCCGCACCGACCTGGAGACCCACATCGCGGACGTCCTCGCCGTGATCGACTCGATCGACGCGACGGACCGGAAGATCGTGCTGGTCGGCCACGACTACGGCATCCACCCGGCGCTGGGCGCCGCCGACCGGAGGGCCGCGCGCATCGACCGGATCGTCTACCTGGACTCGGGCATGCCCAGTGACGGCGCCCCGGCCCTGGCCGCGGTGCCCGACCAGTCCCTGCGCGAGCGGCTGGCCGGGAAGGCCGGGGACGAGGACGCCGACGACGTGCTGCCGCCTCCGGCCACCCACGACGAGTGGAGCCTGTGGGGCAGCACCGAGGGCGTACCCGGCCCGGCGCTGGACCGGCTCACCGCCCTCGCCGCGCCGCAGCCGACGGGCACCCTGCTCCAGCCGCTCCGGCTGACCGGTGCGGTGGCCTCGGTGCCCACCACCGGCGTGCTGTGCACCGGCAACGGCACGAGCATCGAGATGGTCCAGATGCTGGTGGGCTTCGGCGATCCCGCGCTGCGGGCCCTGGTCGACCCCCGGGTGACCTTCTTCGAACTGGCCACCGGGCACTGGCCGATGCTCTCCCGTCCCGCCGAACTGACGGACGTGCTGCTGCGGGCCGCGGCCGGCGAGGGGCACCGGCTGGAGCCCGTCGAAGCGACGGAACCGCCCCCGCACCTGCGGCCGTTCCTGCTGGACGTCCCCGAAGCCCCGCGGGAGCGGCACGGAAACGTCGACCTGCACCTGCCCGACGCCGAGGGACCACGGCCCGCGGTGCTGTTCGTGCACGGCGGCCCGGTGCCCGCCGACGCGCGGCCCACGCCGAGGGACTGGCCGACCCTGACGGGGTACGCGCGCTGTGCGGCGGCGGGCGGTGTGGTGGGCGCCGTCGTCGACCACCGACTGCACGACCTGTCCGACTACGAGCGGGCCGCCGCCGACGTGGCCGCCGCCGTGGAACAGGTCCGGGCCGACCCACGCGTGGACGCGGACCGCGTCGGGCTGTGGTTCTTCTCCGGCGGCGGCCCGATCACGGCCGACTGGCTGGACGCGCCGCCGCCGTGGCTGCGCTGCCTGGCGGCCACCTACCCGGTCCTCGCGCCACTGCCCAACTGGGGACTGTCCGGCGGCCGGTTCCACCCGGCGCGCGCGGTGGCGAACGCCGGTGCCCTGCCCGTCGTCCTCACCCGCGTCGGACTGGAGATGCCCGAGATCGCCGCCACCGTCGAGGAGTTCCTCGCCGCGGCCAAGGAGTGCGGGGCGGACGTGGAGGTGGTGGACGTGCCGCACGGCCACCACGCCTTCGAGACCGTCGACCCGACGGACGAGTCCCGCGAAGCCGTGCGCCACGCGATGCGCGCGGTCCTGGCCCGCCTCGGCCGGCCCGGCACGCGGTAGGCGCGCACACGAACACCGGCCCGCGGCATCGGATCGGCGCCGCGGGACCTGGGCGGCACAACGCGGCAGCCGCCCACCGGCGCCGGCCTCCCGCGCCCGGGACGAGCACCGCCGCACCAATCCGCCCGGTGCCCGGCCCCGGATTACCGGCGTGAGCGACGAAGAGAACGCACCGCGGCGGTACTCCCGGACGACCACACGGCTCTCGCTGGGGGCGCTGAGCGGGCTCCTGGCGGGAGGTGCCGCGCTCACCGTCGCCGAACTGGTGGCGGCGGGGGTGCGTCCGCAGGCCGGCCCGGTGGTCGCGGTCGGCGGTGCCGCCATCGACCGCACCCCGGCCGCCGTGAAGGACTGGGCGATCCGCACCTTCGGCACCAACGACAAGCTGGTCCTCCAGCTCGGCATCCTCGCCGTCCTGGCCCTGTTCGCCCTGGCCCTCGGTGTCCTCGCCGTCCGCCACCGGCGCACGGGGGCCGCGGGCGTCCTGGTCATCGGTGCCGTCGGGGCGGCGGCCGCCACCAGCCGTCCCGACTCCACGAGCCTCACCGACGCCCTCCCGTCCGTCGTCGGGGCGCTCGCCGGCGCCGCACTCCTGTACTTCCTCGCCGGCCGCCTCCCGGCGGCGCACCGGGGCGCGGGGCAGGAGCCCGGCGAGGGCTGGGACCGGCGCCGCTTCGTCCTCGCGGCGACCGCCGCTGCCGCCGCCTCGGCCGGGGCGGGTGCGGTGGGCCGGGCCCTGAACGGCGCCGGCGGCCAGGAGGCCGTGGCCTCCCGCAAGAACACCGACCTGCCGCCGCCCGCCTCACGCGCCCCCGCGGTGCCCCGGGGAGCACAGGTCAGGGTCGCCGGTGTCAGCCCGTTCATCACGCCCAACGCGGACTTCTACCGGGTGGACACCGCCCTGGTGGTCCCCAAGGTGGACGCCGGCGCCTGGCGGCTGCGCGTCCACGGGGACGGAGTCGCCCGGGAGAAGATCCTCACCTTCGACGACCTCCTGCGCCGCGAACTGATCGAGCGCGACATCACCCTCACCTGCGTCTCCAACGAGGTCGGCGGCCCCTACGTGGGCAACGCCCGCTGGATCGGCGTCCGGCTCGCCGGCCTGCTCGAGGAGTGCGGGGTCCGGCCGCCGTCCAAGGGTGGCCCCGCCGACCAGCTGGTCGCCCGCTCGGTGGACGGCATGACCATCGGCAGCCCGGTCGAGGACGTCATGGACGGCCGCGACGCGATGCTCGCCGTCGGCATGAACGGCGAACCGCTGCCGTTCGACCACGGCTTCCCGGTGCGCATGCTGGTCCCGGGCCTGTACGGCTACGTGTCCGCCTGCAAGTGGATCGAGGACATCGAGCTGACCACCTTCGACGCCTACGACGCCTACTGGGTCAAGCGCGACTGGGCCCGCGAGGCCCCGGTCAAGACCCAGTCCCGGATCGACACCCCGAAGCCGTTCGCACGGCCGAAGGCGGGCGCGGTGATGGTGGCCGGCGTCGCCTGGGCCCAGCACCGCGGCATCGACAAGGTCGAGGTCCGCGTCGACGACGGTCCCTGGCAGGAGGCCACCCTCGCGGCCGAGGACACCCGTGACACCTGGCGCCAGTGGTCCTACGCCTGGCAGGCCACGAAGGGCGGCCACACCCTCACCGTGCGGGCCACCGACCGCACCGGCGAGGTGCAGACCGAGAAGCGCACCCGCACCGTCCCCGACGGGGCCAGCGGACGGCACTCCGTCGTGGTGACGGTGGAGTGAACTGCCGGCTTCCGCCCCCCACTCGGTGCACCGGCCACTTTGTCCCGCGAAGGGAAAAAGAATCGAGATCTTGTGCGGAATGGGTTACAGGTTCGGACCAAGCCCGCTAACTTCCTTGAAATGAACCGGTCATGAGCGTCTCCCGACCGGCGTTCGACGGCGCGACGGCGCGCGCCCGTACTCCCTCTTCACGGCAGGACTCACACGCCTGCCGCCACCCCACACCTCCCGGGAGAACCCTGTGCGCACGAGACCGCTCGGACACAGACGTGTCCGCTCCTTACTGCCGGCCCTGGTGTGTGCCCTCGGCCTGATGCTGCCGACGAGCCCGGCCGCCGCCGCCCCGGCGGATCCGGGCGGCGACGGAACCGGTGCCGCCGGTGCCGCCGTGGCCGCCGAGGAGTTCCAACAGGTCACCCTCGCCAAGGGCGTGGCCGAGACCGGCGAACCCATGACCCTGGCCGTCCTGCCGGACCGTTCGGTCCTGCACACCTCGCGCGACGGCACGCTCCGGCTGACCGACCCGGCGGGGAACACCGCCGTGGCCGGCAGGCTCGACGTCTACAGCCACGACGAGGAGGGCCTGCAAGGCGTCGCCGTGGACCCGGGCTTCGCCACCAACCGCTTCGTCTACCTCTACTACGCGCCCCAGCTCGACACACCGGCCGGTGACGCACCCGCGGACGGCTCGGCCTCCGACTTCGCCCCCTTCGACGGCGTCAACCGGCTCTCCCGCTTCGTGCTGCGCACCGACGGCACCCTGGACCAGGCCAGCGAGAAGAAGATCCTCGACGTGCCCGCCTCCCGCGGCCTGTGCTGCCACGTCGGCGGCGACATCGACTTCGACGCGGCGGGCAACCTCTACCTGTCGACGGGCGACGACACCAACCCCTTCGCCTCGGACGGCTACACCCCCATCGACGAACGCGCCTCGCGCAACCCCGCCTACGACGCCCAGCGGTCCTCCGGCAACACCAACGACCTGCGCGGCAAGATCCTGCGCATCAAGGTGAACGCCGACGGCTCGTACGGCATCCCGTCCGGCAACCTCTTCCCGCCCGGCACCGCCGGGACCCGCCCCGAGATCTACGCCATGGGCTTCCGCAATCCCTTCCGGATGAGCGTCGACAAGACCACGGGCACCGTCTACGTGGGCGACTACGGACCGGACGCGGGCACCGCGAGCGCCTCCCGGGGCCCCGCCGGACAGGTCGAGTTCAACCGCATCACCGAGGCCGGCAACTTCGGCTGGCCCTACTGCACCGGCGACAACGACGCCTACGTCGACCACGACTTCGCCACCGGCGGTGCGGGCGCCACCTTCGACTGCGCGGCTCCGAGGAACACCTCGCCGCGCAACACCGGCCTCACCGACCTGCCGCCCGCCCAGCCCGCCTGGATCCCCTACGACGGCGGCTCCGTACCGGAGTTCGGGGGCGGCTCCGAGTCACCCATGGGCGGACCCGTCTACCGCTACGACGCGAACTCCACCTCCGACGTGAAGTTCCCCGAGGCGTACGACGGCGACTTCTTCGCCGGCGAGTTCGGCCGCCGCTGGATCAAGCGCATCGAGACCGGCGGCGACGGCACCGTGCAGTCCATCAACGCCTTCCCCTGGAGCGGCACCCAGGTGATGGACATGGCCTTCGGCCCGGACGGCGCCCTCTACGTCCTGGACTACGGCACCGGCTACTTCAACGGCGACGCCAACTCCGCCCTCTACCGCATCGAGCACATCACCGGCGGCCACGCCCCCGTCGCCCAGGCCGGGGCCGACACCACCTCCGGCACCGCCCCGCTGACGGTGGCCTTCTCCTCCGCCGGCAGCTCCGACGCCGACGGCGACACCCTCACCCACGCCTGGGACTTCGGCGACGGCAGCACCTCGGCCGCGGCGAACCCGACCCACACCTACACCGCCAACGGCCAGTACACGGCCACGCTGAAGGTCACCGACACGACGGGCAAGTCCGCCACGGCCTCCGTCCACATCACCGTCGGCAACACCGCGCCCAGCGTGCGCATCGACCTGCCGACCGACGGACGCGTCTACGACTTCGGCGCCGCCATTCCCTTCAAGGTGACGGTGACCGACCCCGAGGACGGCACCGTCGACTGCGCCAAGGTGAAGGTCACCTTCATCATCGGCCACGACAGCCACGGCCACCCGCAGACCTCGGCCACCGGCTGCACCGGCACCCTCCAGACCCTGGCGGACGGCGAACACGACCCGAACGCCAACATCTTCGGCGTCATCGACGCCGAGTACACCGACAACGGCGCGAACGGCCAGCCCGCCCTCACCACCCACGACCAGCACATCACCCAGCCCAGCCACCGCCAGGCCGAGCACTACGGCGACTCCTCGGGCGTCCAGGTCGTCAACCACACGCCCGCGCACGGCGGCAGGACCGTCGGCCACATCGAGAACGGCGACTGGATCTCCTTCCGGCCGTACGCCCTCGACAACGCCACCGCCTTCACCGCCCGGGTCTCCTCGGCCGGCACCGGCGGAACCATCGAGGTGCGCGCCGGCTCCCCGACCGGCACCCTGCTCGGCACCGCGACGGTGCCGGTGACCGGCGGCTGGGAGACCTTCCAGGACGTGACGGCCGCCCTGAGCGACCAGCCGGCCGGCTCCACGACGCTCCACCTCGTCTTCAAGGGCGGCCCCGGCTCCCTCTTCGACGTGGACGAGTTCTCCTTCACCACCGGCGAAGGCGGTACGCCGACCGGCCCGGTGCGGGGGGTGAACGGCAAGTGCCTGGACGTGGACAACGCGGGCACGGCGGACGGTACGGCGGTGCAGCTCTGGTCGTGCAACCAGTCGTCCGCGCAGGAGTGGACGGTCGGTGGTGACGGGACGTTGCGGGCGCTGGGGAAGTGTCTGGACGTGTCAGGTGGTGGCAGCGCCGACGGTACGCGGATCCAGTTGTGGACGTGCAACGGGACGGGTGCGCAGAAGTGGGCGGCGCAGGCGGACGGCACGGTGCGCAATCCGCAGTCGGGCAAGTGTCTGGACGCGTCGGGCGGTACGTGGAACGACGGGACGCCGGTCCACCTGTGGACCTGCCACACCGGACCCAACCAGAAGTGGACCCTGCCGTAGAGAGGAGGCGACCTCCATGCGCAACCATCTGAAAGCAGCCCTCGGCCTGTTCGCCGCCGCCGTACTGTGCGCGGCGCCCCAGGCCACCGCCCTGCCCGGCGCCACCCCCGGCGCCGCGACCGCCCGCACCGACGTCCAGGCGGCCCCGGACGCCGCGGCACAGGCCGCGGCCGACCCCGCGTACGACGTGCTCGTCTTCTCCCGGACCGCCGGCTTCCGCCACTCCTCGATCGACGACGGCATCGCGGCCCTGCGGGATCTCGGCGCGGCGAACAACTTCACCGTGGACGCCACCGAGGACCCGGGGGCCTTCACCACCGGAAACCTCGCCCGGTACGAGGCGGTCGTGTTCCTGTCGACGACGGGCGATGTGCTGGGCGACGCCCAGCAGACGGCGTTCGAGAGCTACGTCAATGCCGGCGGCGGATACGTCGGCGTCCACGCGGCGGCCGACACCGAGTACGACTGGCCCTTCTACGAAGGGCTGGCGGGCGCCCTCTTCCACTCCCACCCCGCCATTCAGCCCGCCACCGTCGAGGTTGAGGACCGCGCGCACGACGCCACCGCGCACCTCGGCGGCACCTGGCAGCGGACCGACGAGTGGTACAACTACCGCACCAACCCGCGCACCACGGCCCACGTCCTGGCCTCGCTCGACGAGTCCAGCTACTCGGGCGGCAACATGAACGGCGACCACCCGATCGCCTGGTGCAAGGACTACGAGGGCGGCCGGGCCTTCTACACCGGCGGCGGCCACACCGACGAGTCCTACGCCGACCCCGCCTTCCGCAGGCACCTCCTCGGCGGCGTCCGCTGGGCGGCCGGCATGACCAACGCCGACTGCCGCCCGGAGAGCGGCTACACCTCCCTCTTCGACGGCTCCGGCACCACGGGCTGGCAGCAGGCCGGCCCCGGCGGGTTCACCCTCGCCGACGGCACCCTCACCTCGCACGGCGGGCTGGGCATGCTCTGGTACTCCGCCGAGGAGTTCACCGGGGACTACTCTCTCAAGCTGGACTGGAAGGCGGCCGGGGACGACAACTCCGGCGTTCTCGTGGGCTTCCCGGCCTCCGCCGACCCCTGGTCGGCGGTGGACAACGGCTACGAGATCCAGATCGACGCCACGGACGCGGCCGACCGGACCACGGGTGCCGTCTACGGGTTCCAGTCGGCGGACCTCCCGGCTCGTGACGCCGCTCTGAACCCGCCGGGGGAGTGGAACACGTACGAACTCCGCGTCACCGGCGAGCGGCTGGAGGTCTTCCTCAACGGCGTGAAGATCAACGACTTCACCAACACCGATCCGGCGCGGAGTCTGCGACAGGGGCACATCGGCCTCCAGAACCACGGCGACGGCGACGAGGTGGCCTTCCGCGACATCCGCGTCAAGCACGCCGGTACGCCGGAGCCCGATCCGCGGACCGGCCCGGTGCGGGGGGTGAACGGCAAGTGCCTGGACGTGGACAACGCGGGCACGGCGGACGGTACGGCGGTGCAGCTCTGGTCGTGCAACCAGTCGTCCGCGCAGGAGTGGACGGTCGGTGGTGACGGGACGTTGCGGGCGCTGGGGAAGTGTCTGGACGTGTCCGGTGGTGGCAGCGCCGACGGTACGCGGATCCAGTTGTGGACGTGCAACGGGACGGGTGCGCAGAAGTGGGCGGCGCAGTCGGACGGCACGGTGCGCAATCCGCAGTCGGGCAAGTGTCTGGACGCGTCGGGCGGTACGTGGAACGACGGGACGCCGGTCCACCTGTGGACCTGCCACACCGGACCCAACCAGAAGTGGACCCTGCCCTGACCGATCGTGAGGGCGCCAGGCCCGGTACGTCCCGCTCACCCGGGTGAGCGGGACGTACCCGTTCCACTCGACCTTCGTTTCACGGCGCCCGTCGTCTTGACGTGTACGCGCCGTCGTGGCTTCATGGGAGCGCTCCCACAACAGTAAGCGCTTCCCCACCTCCCCACTGGAGTCACCGTGCGCACAACACCACGCGAACCGCGGCAGGGCTTCTTGGCCCGCCTGCTCGCCGCGCTGGCCGTCATGACCGGCCTGGTCGTCCTCGGCGCCCTCTGCCCGGCCGCCGCCCTGGCCCAGTCGCCGCCCGGCGCCCGGGCGGCCACCGGCCTGCACATCAGCGGGGGCCGGCTCCTGGAGGCCAACGGCAACGACTTCGTCATGCGCGGCGTCAACCACGCGCACACCTGGTACCCCGGCGAGACCCAGTCGCTCGCCGACATCAAGGCACTGGGCGCCAACAGCGTCCGGGTCGTCCTCTCCGACGGCCACCGCTGGAGCGAGAACAGCCCCGCCGACGTGGCGGACGTCGTCGAGCAGTGCAAGGCGAACCGGCTGATCTGCGTCCTGGAGGTGCACGACACCACCGGCTACGGCGAGGACGCCGCGGCCGGCACGCTCGACCACGCCGCCGACTACTGGATCGGCCTCAAGGACGTGCTGGCCGGCGAAGAGGACTACGTCATCGTCAACATCGGCAACGAGCCCTGGGGCAACACCGACCCCGCGGGCTGGACCGAGCCGACCGTCGCGGCGGTGAAGAAGCTGCGCGACGCCGGATTCCAGCACACGATCATGGTGGACGCGCCCAACTGGGGCCAGGACTGGCAGGGCGTCATGCGGGCCAACGCCCGGACCGTGTGCGACGCCGACCCCACCGGCAACCTGATCTTCTCGATCCACATGTACAGCGTCTACGACACCGCCCAGGAGATCACCGACTACCTCCAGGCCTACGTCGACGCCGGACTGCCCATCCTCATCGGCGAGTTCGGTGGCCCCGCCGACCAGTGGGGCGACCCCGACGAGGACACCATGATGGCCACCGCCGAACGGCTGGACCTCGGTTACCTGGCCTGGTCCTGGAGCGGCAACACCGACCCGGTCCTGGACCTCGCCCTCGACTTCGACCCGAGCCGGCTCAGCTCCTGGGGCGAGCGCATCTTCCACGGCGCCGACGGCATCGCGCGGACCTCGAAGGAAGCGACGGTCTTCGGCGGCGAAACCCCGGACGACACCGAGGCGCCCAGTGTTCCGGGGACCCCGGCCGCCTCCGCCGTGACGGACACCTCCGTCACCCTCGGCTGGGCCGCGTCGAGCGACGACACCCGGGTCACCGGATACGACGTCGTCCGCGTCGACGACGGCACCGAGACCCCGGTCGCCACCTCGACCACCAACTCGGTCACCGTGACCGGCCTCACCGCCGGTACCGCCCACACCTTCGCCGTCTACGCCCGAGACGCCGCCGGCAACCGCTCGGCCCGCTCCGCCACCGTGGACGTCACGACCGACGAGAGCGGCACCCCCGGCGCCACGTGCGCGGTGACCTACCGCGTCGTCGGCGAGTGGCCGGGCGGCTTCCAGGGGGAGATCGCCGTCCGCAACACCGGGACCGCGCCCCTCGGCCCGTGGACGCTCGCCTTCACCTTCCCGGACGGCCAGACCGTCACCAACATGTGGGGCGGGACACCGACGCAGACCGGCGGCGCGGTGAGCGTCGCCCCGGCCCCCTACACCGCCACCATCCCGGCCGGCGGCACGGTCACCCTCGGGTTCACCGCCGGGAAGGGAGCCGCCAACACCGCCCCGGCTGCCTTCAGCGTCAACGGGAACGCCTGCGCGTGACCGGTGTCACCACGACACCTCGCGGACGTCGGCCCGGCTCTCCGGCCGGGTCGTCGCCGTGATCTCCGACCGGTGGCGGCTCGCCGAGAACGTGACCGTCAGTGTCTGCGGGCCGCTCTGCTCCGTGCTCACCGTGAACCCCCGGTTCGGCACCGCCGAGACCAGGCACACTCCGTCGTCGCCGAACCGCACGGTGGCCTTGCCGCCCTCGGAGGGCACCGTGTAGACGCCGGCACCGCCCTCGCACCCCGAGCCGCCCGAGTCGGCCGGCGGGCTCGGGGGAGTGGTGCGGGCGGTGGGTGTCGGCGTCGGTGTCGGGCTCGGCTCGGGCGGCTTCTCGCTGCTCCGGGACGGCGTGGGGCTGGGCCTGCGGCTGGTCGCCGACGGGCTGGGTGACGGCTCCGCGGTCCTCGACGGGCTGGGCCTCGGGGACTGGGGCGGCTCACTCGGCGCCGACTGCGCGACCGGCGCGGTCGGCCGGGTCGAGCCCACCACGAAGTGGATCGTGATGATGACAGCCGTGACACTGGCTGCCGTGCACGACAGCCAGATGATCAGGTAGCGCAGGAGGCGGGACACGACACCATAGTGACGGACCGGCTAACGTGCCTGCCCATGGCCTCCGTACTGGTCGTCGAGGACGACCCCGTGATCCGGGCCGCGCTGATCGAGGTCCTGACCGGGCACGGCTACGCGGTCAAGACCGCCCACCAGGGTTTCGAGGCGCTGCGCGACATCACCCAGAGCCCGCCGGACATCGTGGTGCTGGACCTCGGGCTGCCCGACCTCGACGGTCTCGACGTGCTGCGCATGATCCGGGGCATCTCCCGCGTCCCGGTCCTCGTCGCCACCGCCCGTGACGACGAGAGCGAGATCATCCGGCTGCTCAACGCCGGGGCCGACGACTACCTGGTCAAGCCGTTCTCCGGCGGCCAGCTCGCGGCCCGGCTCGCCGCCGTACTGCGCCGGTCCGTGCCCGCCGACGTCCGGGCCGCGCGCAGGCCCGTCCTCCAGGTCGCCGACCTGCGCATCGACCCCACCGCGCGCACCGCCCACCTCGCCGGCCGGGAGCTCCCGCTCACCCGCCGCGAGTTCGACCTGCTCGCCTACCTCGCCGCCAACGCCGACCAGGTCATCTCCCGGCAGCGAATACTCGCCGAGGTGTGGCAGCAGCCGTACGTCGAGGACCAGACGGTCGACGTCCACCTCTCCGCACTCCGCCGCAAAATGGGTGAGAAGGCGCGAAAGCCCCGCTATCTCCACACCGTGCGCGGCATAGGCATCAAGTTGGTCAGCTCGCCATGAGACGTGCCCTCGCCGGGATCGCCCTGGCCGTCACCTCGATGGTGGCGCTGTCCTTCCTCATCCCGCTCGCCCTCCTCGTCCGCGAACAGGCCCGGGACCGGGTCACCACCGCCGCCGAACAGCGGGCCTCCGCCCTGTCCCCGGTCCTGGCCCTCACCACCCGGCGCGCCGACGTGCAGCAGGCCGTCGCGGAACTCGGCTCCGCCGACCAGCTCGTCGTACGGCTGCCCGACGGCGGCTTCGTGGGCACCCCGCACGCGCCCCGGGACGCGCTCGACCGGGCCGTGCGCGGCCGCGAGACGCTCGCCGTGGACACCGACGAGGGCTGGGTCTACCTCCAGCCCGTCGTCCTGCGCGGGGACCGGGTGGCGGTCGTGGAAGCCTTCGTGCCCGCCGCCGACCTCACCCGGGGCGTGGCCGCGTCCTGGGGTGTGATGGCGCTCCTCGCGCTGGGCCTGGTCGGTGGCTCGGTGCTGGTCGCCGACCGGCTCGGCGCCCGCGTCGTCCGCTCCTCCCGCGGCCTCAAGCGCGCCTCGCTGGCCCTCGGCTCCGGGAACCTGGACGTACGGGTGGAACCGGACGGGCCGCCCGAGCTGCAGGAGGCCGGCGCGGCGTTCAACACGATGGCCGACCGGGTCGTCGACCTGCTCGCCATCGAACGCGAACTGGTCGCCGACCTCTCGCACCGGCTGCGCACCCCGCTGACCGCCCTCTACCTGGAGGCCGACCGGATGGGCGCGACGCCCAGCGCCCGGCGGGTCACGGAAGCGGCCGGGCAGCTGGAGAGCGAGCTGGACTCGATCATCGCCGCGGCACGCACACCGCTGGCCTCGGCGCACCTGGCCGGTGCGGGGGCGGGCGCGTCAAAACCGTGCGACGTCGCCGAGGTGGTCGCCATGCGCCTGGACTTCTGGTCGGTCCTCGCCACCCAGCAGGGCCGGCCCTGCGAGCGTTCCCTCACCCCGCGCCCGGCGCCCGTCGCCTTCCCCGAGGACGATCTCGCGGCCGTCGTCGACGCCCTGATCGGCAACGTCTTCCGGCACACCCCTCAGGGCACCGCCTTCACCGTGCGCGTGGAGCGGGCGGACCGGCACGTGTTTCTCACGGTCGACGACGCGGGCCCGGGCGTGGCGGACCCCGAGGCGGCGCTCACCCGGGGCGTCAGCGTCGGCGGCTCCACCGGACTCGGCCTGGACATCGTGGCGCGGGCGGCCCGCGCGGCGGACGGCGAACTGACGATCACCCGCGCGCCGCTGGGCGGCGCGCGGGTGCGGGTGTCGTTCGTACTGGCCGGCGCGAGCGGCGCCGGGACACGGTGACGGGCGTCAGCGAGGGGCGCCGAAGTTCTGCGTCCACCAGGGGCCGCCGTCGCCGAAGTGGACGCCGACGCCCAGTTCCTTGAAGGAGCAGTTGAGTATGTTCGCGCGGTGGCCGGAGCTGTTCATCCAGGACTCCATCACCGAGGCGGCGTCCGCCTGCCCCCGGGCTATGTTCTCGCCCAGCGTCGACCACTGGTATCCGGCGGCCTCGACCCGGGTCGTCATCGTGGAGCCGTCGGGGCCCGTGTGGGACATCACACCACTGCTCGCCATGACGTCGCTGTAGTCGTCGGCGGCCCGGGTCAGCCGGGAGTTCGCCGTGACCGGCGAGCAGCCCGCCGCGGCCCGCTCCTCGTTGACCAGCGCGAGGACCTGCGCCTCGGGCCCGCCGGACCCACCGGAACCGGAACCCGACCCCGAGTCCGACCCGGTGCTGCCCGATCCCGAGTCGCCGCTTCCGCTCGCCGGACGGTCGCCGCCGCCGCTCTTCGCCGTCGTCCGCACGGGCGCCTTCGACGCGGGCTCGGCCGACTTCCGCTCCGTACTCGGCGTGGGGCTCGCCGACCGCTTCGGCTTCTCCTTCGGCTTCGCGCTCCCGCTCGGCGAGCTGCTCGCCGAGGCGCTCGGGCTCGCCGAGCCGGAGGCGAGCGGCACCGCGCCGCCCGCCGCGTCCTCGGCGCCCGGCGCCTCACCGGCGGTGCTCGCCGCGACCCGGTCCGAGGCCCCGCCGTCCTCGCCGTCGGCGACGGCCAGGGTGATCCCGACGCCCGCGGTCACGGTGACGGCGCCCAGGGCCAGCGCGGTGCCGCGGGTCCGGAGCCCGCCGCGCGGTCGGGCGTGGGAGCGGGACGGGCGAGCGGCTCGGCGGGAACCCATGCAGGACACCTCGGTCTGTCGGTCGGCTGGCTCGGCCCCCGTACCCGGTGGACGCGATCGCGCCCACCGGGACTGTGGGGGGTGTTCGAGAGCCTAGGACCCGGCCGGGGCGGAAACGCCCGTTCGAAGGTCATCTTCAAGAAGCCTTAAAAGAGCCGCCAAAGTCCGCTGAGGAACGGACGGCGTCCCTCCGGCCGGTTACGCGCCCGCCGGCCGGCACCCTCGGTCCGCCACGGGGCGCTTCAACGTGAAGAGCGGACACGGCGGTCCGCAGAAGCCCCTCGCGTGCTCCCGGTACCCCGCCGTCACCCCCTGAGGGGCGCTTGCCGTGCCGGGCCGCCGGACAACCTGTCGGCGTGCGCCCGGCAGATCGCCGCCGCACCGCCGGCGCACCCCGGGGAGTCAGGGACCTCCCGCCCGCCGTCCCCCGGGGGCGCCGCGCACCGAGAACAAGGAGGTACGCACATGCCGTCCACCGCCGAGGAACGAAAGCTGCTCGACGAACTGCGGGAACTGCTGGCCGCGACGGTCGAGGACCTGTCCGTGGAGGAGATCGGACCGGACTCCTCCCTCCGGGACGAACTGGGCGTCGACTCGCTGGCCATGCTGGAACTGGTCGCCGCGATCGAGGACCGCTGGCAGATCGAGGTGCCGCAGGAGCGGGCGGAACAGCTCACCACGGTGCGGCAGATCGCCGCCCACCTCGCCGAAGTCGTCGCCGCTCCCGCGGGCAGGACCGCGTGAGCCCACGGCACGCGGCCGGTCCGGCCCCCGAGGAGCGGGCCGCGGTCGTCACCGGACTGGGCCTGACGACGGCGCTGGGCGGCGACGTCCCCTCCACCTGGCGGGCCCTGCTGGCCGGCGTGTGCGGCGTCGGACGCCTCGACTTCGAGTCCGAGGCACCGGACGGCCCCGCGCCGGCCTACCTGGCGGCCCCGGCGGCGGTCGAGCCCACCACCGTGCTGCCGCCCGCCAAGGCGGCGCACTGCGACCGCTCGGCGCAGTTCGCCCTCGTCGCCGCCCGGGAAGCCGTGCGCGACGCCGGGTTCGAGGAGGCGTCGTCCCTGGGCGCGAGCGGTGCGCGGGTGGCCGTGGTCGTCGGGGTGGGGCTCGGCGGGCTCACCAGCACCCTGGAGCAGAACCACCGCCTCCGGACCCGCGGCGCCCGCCGGGTGAGCCCGCGCACGATCCCGGTCATGCTGCCCAACCACCCGGCCGCCGAGGTGGGGCTCATGGTCGGCGCCAAGGCCGGGGTGCACGCCCCCGCCAGTGCCTGTGCCTCCGGCGCCGAAGCGCTCTGCCAGGCCCTCGGCATGATCCGGGACGGCCGCGCCGACATCGTGGTCGCGGGCGGCGCCGAGGCCGCGCTGCACCCCCTCGCCCTGGCCGGGTTCGCGCGGCTGGGCGCCCTCTCCCAGCGCCTGGACGATCCCAAGGGCGCCTCCAGGCCCTTCGACGCCGGCCGGGACGGCTTCGTGATGGGGGAGGGCGCCGGCATGCTCGTCGTCGAGAGCGCCGCGCACGCCGCCGCCCGCGGTGCCCGCGTCCACGGAAGGCTGGCCGGCGCGGGCATCACCAACGACAGCCATCACGTTGCCCAGCCCGCGCCCGGCGGTACGGGCTGCGCCGCCGCCGTCGACGAGGCCCTGCGCGACGCCCGGCTCCACCCGGAGCAGGTCCGGCACGTCAACGCCCACGCCACCTCGACGCCGCTCGGCGACCTCGGCGAGGCCCAGGCCCTGGAGCAGGTCTTCGCCAAGGACCTGGACGACGTGCTGGTCAGCGCCACCAAGGGCGCCTTCGGTCACACCCTGGGGGCGGCCGGCGCGATCGAGGCCGTCCTGACCGTCCTCGCCCTGCGCGAGCGCACCGCGCCGCCCGCGTGCAGCCTGGAACGCGTCGACCCGGAGATCGGCCTGAACGTCGTGGGCCGCAGCCCCGTGCCTCTGCCCCCGGGGCCCCTCGCGGCCGTCTCCACGAGCATGGGCTTCGGCGGGCACAACGTCGCCCTCGCCCTCGCCGCCGCCTCATGAACCACGGCCCCCCGCTACCGGCCGGGAGCACACTGCGCACCGTGCTGATGTGCCCCGGCCAGGGCGCCTACCTCCCGGGCGCCCTGCGCCACCTGCGCGACGTACCGTCCGTCGCGCGGGTGCTGCGGAGGGTGGACGACCACAGCGCGCAGCTCGGCGGCAGCGGCGGACCGCCCGCCGGGCTCCTCCTCACGGACTCCGGCGCGCCCCGCCCCGAGCAGCTCCTGCTCGCCGCCCCCCTCGCCTTCGACCTGGCCACCTACGCCGCGGTGACCGCCTCCGCGACCCTCCTGCTCGACCTCGCGGACCCGCCCGTCCACGCGGTCCTCGGCCACAGCGTGGGCGACCTCGCGGCGCTCACCGTGGCCGGGGTGATCACCCCGGAGCAGGGCGTCCGGCTGCTGCACCTGCGCGACCGGCTGCTGCGGGAAGCCGCGCTCCCGGCGGCCGGCCTGCTGGCCACCGACATGACCGCCGACCGGGCGGCGGACCTGATACGGACCGAGGGCCTGGCCCACCTGTGCGTCGCCGCCCGCAACGCGCCCGCCCAGACGGTCCTGGCCGGGCCCGACGACCAGTTGGCCGCCGTACGGCGCACGGCCCGCGAACTCGGCCACCGCGCCACCCCCCTGACCAGCCGCACCGCCTACCACCACCCCCTGCTCACCGAGGTCCACCGGACCTTCCGCCGGCACCTGCGCACCGAGCCCGTCGCCCCGCCCGCGCTCGCCGTGTACACGGCCACCACGGACCGCCCCGTACGCACCCCGGCCGGACTGCGCACCGCGGCGGCCGCGCACCTCACCGAACCCATGGCCTTTTCCCGCACCCTGGACGCACTGCGCCGGGCGGGCTTCACCACCTACCTCGACAGCGGCCCCCGGGCCCTGCTGAGCACGCTGGCCAGGGCGGGACTGCCGGACTGCACGACCGCCGCCCCCTCCCGCACACCGGCCGGAGTCGACCGGCTGCGCCTGCGCCTCGCCGCGGCCCTGCGGTGACGACACCGCCGGGGCCGGGTCCCGCGGCGGTATCGGGGTAGGCGGAGGGGAGCCGAAGGAGGAGTGCCATGACGACGTACGTCATCTCGGTGCCGGGCACGTTCACCGGCGCGGTCCAGGACACCACGAAGGACGAACTGGCCCGCGCACTGCGCCCCGCCGACCCGCACCGCACCCACCTGGGAGACGAGGAGGACCTCGACGCCCTCTCCGTCAACGACGACGGCACCTTCACCATCCGCCTCACCGTCGAGGCCGACACCGCCGCCCGCGCGGAGGGCCGCGCCCGCGAGGCCGCCGACTCCGCCCT
This sequence comes from Streptomyces sp. CB02414, assembly GCF_001905385.1. GTDB lineage: Bacteria > Actinomycetota > Actinomycetes > Streptomycetales > Streptomycetaceae > Streptomyces. The sequence continues at coordinate 54,605 of NZ_LIPF01000004.1, forward strand.
GCGCGCGGCCGGCCTGGACGACGGCAGCGCCCCGCTCGGTCCCACGATCGTCACCGGCATCGACTCCGACGTCTGACCGACCCGACCGCGACCTCACACGGCCGGACACCGGACAGTGAGTGGCCCGGCTCACATGGCGTACCGGAGGCGGCGCCGACACCATGGTCTCGTCACCCGGCAGGCTGAAGGGATCAAGAATGTTCCGCAAGGTGCTGGTCGCCAACCGCGGTGAGATCGCGATCCGCGCGTTCCGTGCGGGCTACGAGCTCGGCGCGCGCACGGTCGCCGTCTTCCCGCACGAGGACCGCAACTCGCTGCACCGGCTGAAGGCCGACGAGGCCTACGAGATCGGGGAGCCGGGCCACCCGGTGCGCGCGTACCTCTCCGTGGAGGAGATCGTGCGCGCGGCCCGCCGCGCCGGAGCCGACGCCGTCTACCCGGGCTACGGATTCCTCTCCGAGAATCCCGAACTCGCCCGCGCCTGCGAGGAAGCCGGCATCACCTTCGTCGGTCCGAGCGCGCAGATCCTCGAACTGACCGGCAACAAGGCCCGCGCCGTCGCCGCCGCCCGCGAGGCCGGCGTACCGGTCCTCGGGTCCTCCGCGCCCTCCACCGACGTGGACGAACTCGTCCGCGCCGCCGCCGACATCGGCTTCCCGGTGTTCGTCAAGGCCGTCGCGGGCGGCGGCGGGCGCGGCATGCGCCGCGTCGAGGAACCCGCCCAACTGCGCGAGTCCATCGAGGCCGCGTCCCGGGAAGCGGCCTCCGCCTTCGGCGACTCCACCGTCTTCCTGGAGAAGGCCGTCGTCGAGCCCCGCCACATCGAGGTGCAGATCCTCGCCGACGGTGAGGGCGACGTGATCCACCTCTTCGAGCGGGACTGCTCGGTGCAGCGCCGCCACCAGAAGGTCATCGAGCTGGCGCCCGCCCCCAACCTCGACCCGGCCCTGCGCGAGCGCATCTGCGCAGACGCCGTCAACTTCGCCCGGCAGATCGGCTACCGCAACGCCGGCACCGTGGAGTTCCTCGTCGACCGCGACGGCAACCACGTCTTCATCGAGATGAACCCGCGCATCCAGGTCGAGCACACGGTCACCGAGGAGGTCACCGACGTCGACCTCGTCCAGTCCCAACTGCGCATCGCCGCCGGAGAGACGCTCGCCGACCTCGGCCTCGCCCAGGAGAACATCACCCTGCGCGGCGCCGCCCTCCAGTGCCGCATCACCACCGAGGACCCCGCCAACGGCTTCCGCCCGGACACCGGGCAGATCAGCGCCTACCGCTCACCGGGCGGCTCCGGCATCCGCCTCGACGGCGGCACCACCCACGCCGGCACCGAGATCAGCGCCCACTTCGACTCCATGCTGGTGAAACTCTCCTGCCGCGGCCGGGACTTCACCACCGCCGTCAACCGCGCCCGGCGCGCCGTGGCCGAGTTCCGCATCCGCGGCGTCGCCACCAACATCCCCTTCCTCCAGGCGGTGCTGGACGACCCCGACTTCCAGGCCGGCCGGGTCACCACGTCCTTCATCGAGCAGCGCCCGCACCTGCTCACCTCCCGCCACTCCGCCGACCGCGGCACCAAGCTGCTCACCTACCTCGCCGACGTCACCGTCAACAAGCCGCACGGCGAACGCCCCCGGCTCGCCGACCCGCTGACCAAGCTGCCGGCCGTGCCCGCGGGCGACCCCCCGGCCGGCTCCCGGCAGCGGCTGGCCGAACTCGGCCCGGAGGGCTTCGCCCGGTGGCTGCGCGAGTCGCCGACCATCGGCGTCACCGACACCACCTTCCGCGACGCCCACCAGTCGCTGCTGGCCACCCGGGTCCGCACCAAGGACATGCTCGCCGTCGCCCCGGCCGTCGCCCGGACCCTGCCCCAGCTGCTGTCCCTGGAATGCTGGGGCGGCGCCACCTACGACGTCGCCCTGCGCTTCCTCGCCGAGGACCCCTGGGAGCGGCTGGCCGCCCTGCGCGAGGCCGTCCCCAACATCTGCCTCCAGATGCTGCTGCGCGGCCGCAACACCGTCGGCTACACCCCGTACCCGACCGAGGTGACCGACGCCTTCGTCCAGGAGGCCGCGGCCACCGGTATCGACGTCTTCCGCATCTTCGACGCCCTCAACGACGTCGACCAGATGCGCCCCGCCATCGACGCCGTGCGCCAGACCGGCACCTCCGTCGCCGAGGTCGCCCTGTGCTACACCGCCGACCTGTCCGACCCGGGCGAGCGGCTCTACACCCTCGACTACTACCTGCGCCTCGCCGAGCAGATCGTGAACGCCGGCGCCCACGTCCTGGCCGTCAAGGACATGGCCGGCCTGCTGCGCGCCCCGGCCGCCGCGACCCTGGTGTCCGCGCTGCGCCGGGAGTTCGACCTGCCGGTGCACCTGCACACCCACGACACCACCGGCGGCCAGCTCGCCACCTACCTCGCCGCCGTCCAGGCGGGCGCCGACGCGGTCGACGGCGCCGTGGCGTCCATGGCCGGCACCACCTCGCAGCCGTCCCTGTCGGCGATCGTCGCCGCCACCGACCACACCGAGCGGCCCACCGGCCTCGACCTCCAGGCCGTCGGCGACCTGGAGCCGTACTGGGAGAGCGTCCGCAAGGTCTACGCCCCCTTCGAGGCGGGCCTCGCCGCACCCACCGGCCGCGTCTACCACCACGAGATCCCCGGCGGCCAGCTCTCCAACCTGCGCACCCAGGCCATCGCGCTCGGCCTCGGCGACCGCTTCGAGGACATCGAGGCCATGTACGCCGCCGCCGACCGGATGCTGGGCCGCCTGGTGAAGGTCACCCCCTCGTCCAAGGTGGTCGGCGACCTGGCCCTGCACCTGGTGGGCGCGGGCGTCTCCCCGGCGGACTTCGAGGCGGAACCGGACCGGTTCGACATCCCCGACTCCGTCATCGGCTTCCTCCGCGGTGAGCTGGGCACCCCGCCCGGCGGCTGGCCCGAGCCGTTCCGTACCAAGGCACTGCGCGGCCGTGCCGAGGCCAAGCCGGTGCCGGAGCTGTCCGCCGACGACCGCACCGGGCTGGCCAAGGAGCGCCGGGCGACCCTGAACCGGCTGCTGTTCCCCGCGCCCGCCCGCGAATTCGACAGCCACCGCGCCTCGTTCGGCGACACCAGCGTCCTGGACAGCAAGGACTTCTTCTACGGGCTGCGCCCCGGCACGGAGTACACGGTCGATCTCGACCCGGGCGTCCGGCTGCTGATCGAACTCCAGGCGGTCGGCGACGCCGACGAGCGCGGCATGCGCACCGTGATGTCCTCGCTCAACGGGCAGCTCCGCCCGATCCAGGTCCGCGACCGGTCGGCGGCGTCCGACGTCCCGGTCACCGAGAAGGCCGACCGGTCGAACCCCGGGCACGTCGCGGCGCCGTTCGCGGGCGTGGTCACCCTCGCCGTCGCCGAGGGGGACGAGGTGGAGGCCGGTGACACGGTGGCCACCATCGAGGCGATGAAGATGGAGGCCACCATCACCGCCCCGAAGTCCGGCACGGTGAGCAGGCTCGCCATCAACCGCATCCAGCAGGTGGAGGGCGGCGACCTCCTCGTCCAGCTCGCCTGAGCACGGGGGCGGCCCCGGACCGGGGCCGCCCCCGACGCCTCACGCCTCCTTCGGCGCCGCCTGCTGCACCACCTCGAACGACCACACCGTGGACCCGCTCGCCGCGGGCTTCGGCCGCTCCCCGCCCTCCGCGCCGCCGCCCTGGTGGGCCGCCTTCATGGGGCCCTCCATCCACGCCTGGAACGACGCCTCGTCGCGCCACCGCGTGTAGACGAGGTAGTTGTCGGTGCCCTCCACCGGCCGCAGCAGCTCGAACCACTCGAAGCCGTCGGAGCTCTCGACCGCGTGGGCCCGCGAGGCGAAGCGCTTCTCCAGCGTCTCGCGCTGCTCGGCCGGGACGGTCAGTACGTTGATCTTCACTACGCTCATGGCCCCATCCTGCCCCATGCCCCCATCGCCGCCGTCAGCACGGCTCGCGCCAGACCCCGAGCTCCGGCCGTTTCCGCATCGACGACAGCCCGAGCCTGCGCGACTCGGCGCAGAAGCGCCCGGTCGGCTCGCCGTACTCCACGTGGAAGACCGCCTTGCCCGCCGCCACGAACGGAGCGAGCCGCGCACACTCGCCGTACTCGGCGCACTGCTCGTTGACGGCGAAGTCGAAGTCGTCCACCAGCTGCGGAATCTGCGCCAGGTCGTTCTTCAGGCCCACCGCGAGACCGCGCTGGCGGGCGATGGCGGCGATCATGCGGTTGTACGCCAGCTGGTCCCGGGCGGTCAGCGGGAAACCGGTCTGCTCGGCGTATCCCTCCACCAGGTCGGGCTCCACCGCGTCGAAGCCCTTGTCCCGGCACATGTCGAACCGCCGCTCCATGATCGGCCGCAGTACGGACAGCCGGCGGATGTCCAGCCAGCGCTCACCCCGCCAGCCGTTGGGCTCGCCCAGCACGGACCGGGGAAAGGCGTCCCAGTCGGGACGGAAGTCCTCCCAGGCACCCACGTTGACGTAGCAGATCACCTTGCGGCCGGCCCGGTGCAGCCGGGCCACGTCCGAGGCGTCGTTCTCGAAGCCGTCGATGTCGTAGACCGGGACGTCGGCCGACGGGTCGACCCGCCCGTCGAGCTGCCACTGCCAGGCCAGTCCCGGCCGGGGCCGCCACACCTCGGTGGCGGACGGCTCCGGTGGCGGCGGACCGTCCGTACCGGAACACCCGGCCACGACCAGGGCGGCCAGCGCGGTCAGCGTCGCCGCGAACGCCCGTCCGCCCCGCCTCACGACTGCGCCCCGGTCAGTACGGGAGTCAGCCGCGCCCACGGATTGGGCAGCTCTCCCGACACGGGCCCCGACACGGCCGCGCCACGCTCCCGCGCGGTGCGCACGGCGAGCGGGGCCAGCGCCTCGGGCACCCCGTACACCAGGTGGCAGAACCGCTCCGGCCGGAGCCGCAGCGTCCAGTCCGGCCGGCTGAACGCGGACACGTACACCGACCAGGGCCCCTCGAAGGTGACCAGGAGATCGGCGATCCGCGCGTAGCCCGGAGCGGGATGGACCCCCGGATTGAGCACGACGGTCGCCGAGCCCCGCCGGCGCAGCGCGCGCACCATCGCCCGGTACGCCGCGAGTTCGGTCGCCGCCGCACTCACCCGGTCCAGGAAGCACCCGTCGGTCCCGTACCACTCCCGGTGCCGCCGGGCGTCCTCGGCGACCTCGGCCGCCGCCCGCGTGCCGTAGTCCGTGTCGACGTAACCGAGCAGCCGGGCGCCCGCCGCGCGCAGCGCGCCGGCCACCGAGGCGAAAGCGGGGTCGGGCACGTCCCCCGGGCCGTTCGCGGGGTTGAGGACGACCCCATACGTGCGGCCGGCCGCCGCCACGAGCCGGTGCCAGGAGCCCGGGTCCTCGGCCGGGTGGACGTACAGCGGGATCAGCAGGCTCACGACGGGCGGTCGCCTTCCGGGGGCCGGGACGGGCCGCCGGCCGACCACAGGGCGGCCAGCGACTCGTCCAGCGAGTACGACGGCCGCCAGTCGAGGGCGGTGCGGGCGGCGGTGATGTCGGAGCACTGCCAGGACACCTGCTCCGAGCGCGCCGAGCCAGCGCCCTGTTCCTCGATCCGGCCGCGGAAGCCGGCGACGCCCGCGAGCGTCCGCACCAGCCTGCGCACCGGCACGGCCTCGCCGCCGCCGACGTTCAGCACGGACGGCAGCGGGCCGGTGGCGGTGACCGCGCGCTCCGCGGCCCGCGCGACGTCGCGTACGTCGACGAAGTCCCGGTATGCCGACAGGTCGCCCAGCCGCAGTACCGCGTCCGGGTCCGTGCCCGCCGCGCGCAGCAGGCCGGTGACCCGGCCGGGCAGAGAGGTGGCCGGCGCGCCGGGCCCCACCGGGTTGCCGACCCGCAGGACCACGGAGTCCAGCTCCGCGGCGGCGACGGTGACGGTGCCCGCCAGCTTGGTGGCGCCGTAGGCGGTCAGGGGGCGGGTCGGCGCCGACTCCGGCACCGGGACACGCTCCGTGCCCGGACCGTACTCGGCGGCCGACCCCAGGTGGACCAGTCGGGCCGCGGGACGTGCCCGGGACAGCGCCGCGCACAGCACGGCCGGACCGCGGGCGTTGAGCTCGGCGAGCGTCACCGGATCACCGCCGGTCGCGCCCGCGCAGTTGACCACGGTGTCGACGTCCGCCGCCGCCAGCACCCGCGTGAGCCGTTCGACGGTATCGGTGGCCAGGTCGACGGGCAGGTCGGCGGCGGGGGAGCGGCCGCCGCCGAGGACCCGCGCGCCGGGCAGGGCGCGCAGCCGGTCGGCGACGTGGCCGCCCAGATAGCCGGTGGAACCCAGGACGAGGATGCGCATGCGGTGCTCAGGCTCCCTTGAGCAGCAGGGACTTGCGGCTGGTGAACTCCGCGTTGGCCCGGTCGTAGTCGTCGGGGCGGCCGATGTCGAGCCAGTAGCCGTCGAAGTCGTAGGCGTGCGGCGGGTTGCCCGACTTCAGCAGGTCGAGCACCAGCTCGTCGAAGCCCAGGGGCAGTCCGGCCGTGTACCCGTCGAGCGTCGACCGGGACAGCCCGTACACGCCCATGGAGACGCGGTAGTCCATGCTCGGCTTCTCGGTGAAGGCGACCACCCTGCTCGCGTCCGTGGTCAGGACGCCGAAGTCGATGTGCACCTTCCTGGCGTACGTGGCGATGGTCAGCGGCGAGCCGGAGGCGCGGTGCCGGTCCAGTACGTCGGCGTAGTCGAGGTCGGTGAGGATGTCGCCGTTCATCACCAGGAAGTGCTCGGGCAGCCGCTCGCGCATGGTGAGCAGCGGGCCCATGGTCCCCAGCGGGCTCTCCTCGGTCGAGTAGCCGACGGTCAGGCCCCACTGCGAGCCGTCGCCGACGTAGGCGCGGATGATCTCGCCGAGGTGGCCTATGGCGATCGTGCAGCCGGTGAAGCCGGCCGAGGCGAGCTGGCGCAGAACGATCTCCAGGATGGCGTGCTGGTCGCCGATGGGCACGAGCGGCTTGGGCAGCGCGGTGGTGTAGGGCCGCAGCCGGACGCCCTTGCCGCCGGCCAGGATCACTGCGTGCATGAGGTTCCCCCTCGGTTCACGTGCCGGGTCAGATGTTGTAGATGCCGGTCTTGTAGCGGGCGAGGTTGGCCGGGTCGCGGAAGAACTCCACGGTCTGCGCGAGGCCCTGCACCAGGTCGTGCGCCGGGGCCCAGCCGGTCGCCCCGCGCAGCCGGGTCGCGTCCGCGACCAGCCGCATCACCTCGGAGTTCGCGGGCCGCAGCCGCCGCTCGTCCTCCCGTACGTCGAGCGCGGTGTCCATCACCTTGCCGATGAGCGCGACCAGGTCGCCGACGGAGATCTCGCCGCCGGTACCGGCGTTGAACGTACGGCCCACGACCCGCTCGGCGGGCGCGGTGCCGACGGCGAGGAAGGCCTGCGCGGTGTCCTTGACGAAGGTGAAGTCCCGGGTGGGGCGCAGGTCGCCGAGGGTGATGGTCCGCTCCCCGGCCGCCACCTGCCCGATGACCGTCGGGATCACCGCCCGCATGGACTGGCGGGGCCCGTACGTGTTGAACGGCCGCAGCGTCACCACCGGCGTGTCGAAACTGGCGTGGTAGCTGTCCGCCAGCCGGTCGCCGCCCGCCTTGGACGCGGCGTACGGCGACTGGGTGTGGATCGGGTGGTCCTCGGTGATCGGCACGGTCCGCGCGGTGCCGTAGGTCTCGCTGGTGGAGGTGTGCACCAGCCGGGGCGTGCCCTGCGCGCGCACCGCCTCCAGGACGTTCAGGGTGCCCGTGACGTTGGTGTCCACGTAGCTGTGCGGTGCCTGGTAGGAGTACGGGATCGCGATGAGCGCGGCCAGGTGGTAGACGCAGTCGGCGCCCTCGGCGAGGTGGCGGACCGAGCCGGGGTCGCGGACGTCGCCGAGGACGATCTCCACCTGGTCGAGCACGTCGGGGGAGAGCGTCTCCAGCCAGCCGTAGGAGGAGAAGGAGTTGTACTGCGCCATGGCCCTCACCCGGTGCCCGGAGGCGACCAGCGCCTCGGTGAGGTGGGAGCCGATGAAGCCCTCGGCTCCGGTGACGGCGGCGAGCGGTGTGGCGGTCACGCGGGGTCCTTCCGGTCGGTGGATCGGTGAGTGGAGCGGTCGGTGTATCGCTGGGTGACGAGGCGCGGGCAGCGGACCGCCCGTGTCCGGTGGCGGTACGGCGGTCGCGCCGCGGCCTCATGCATGGGCCGCCGGCCGGCCCAGCAGCCGCAGCACGCCCCCGGTGAGACAGAGCGCCGCGCCGCCGCAGCACAGGGCCAGGGCCGTCGAAGGACCCGGCGGGAGCCCGGCCAGGAGGACCGTGCCGGCGCCGGCGGCCGCCGTCAGGCACAGGACGGCCGGCAGCCAGGCCACGCCGAAGGCCTGGAGCAGCAGGGACGTCCACAGCACCGCCGCGAGCAGCAGCAGCGTGACGGGATCGGCGTCCACCAGCAGCGCGGCGGGCAGCAGCGGGCCGAGGTAGGCCAGCAGGCAGCCCGCCAGGACGGCGGCGGACCGCACCCGGAAACCGGCGGGCGTGGTGGTGCTCCGCAGCGCGGCCACCGACAGACCCCGGTACCGGTACAGCAGCCACTCCGCCGGTCCCATGCTCAGCGTCAGCACGATCACCGCCCATGGATGGTGACGGCCCGCCAGGAACACCAGCGACCCGGCGGCCAGCCCGAACAGGCCGTACGGCAGCGAGCTCAGCGGGCGCGGGCGGGCGGCGTTCGGGGCCGGCGCGGCGACGAGCGCGCCGCGCAGCGCCCACCCCGCCGCGGTCACCGCGCCGAGGAGCGACAGCAGGGGCAGCCCCGCCCGCAGGACGTCGCCGGGGTCCCACCACGGCAGCGTCGCCGCACCGGCGATCACCGGCGCGAGCGCCGCCAGCAGGAGCCGCTCCCGGCCCAGCACCAGCAGCACTCCGGCCGCCGCGAGATACCCCGACTGGACCGCCACCGCCAGGGCCGACGCCCCGGACCCGGTGAGGAACACCCCGGCCGCGGCCGCCGCGAGGGCGCCCACGGGCGCTCCCCTGGCGAGGGTGCGGCCCGCCTCCCGCCGCCCGGTCGTCAGACGCAGGTACGCCCGGTGGCCCAGCGCCTGGTTCCACGCCCAGGACAGGAGGCCGGCCACCACCAGGGCCCGCACCGTCCCTTCCGCGGGCAGCAGGTGCCCCGCGAGCGCGTACGCCAGGCCCGGCAGCGCGAACAACGCGCCCCGCAGCGCGCACCGCACGTGGTCGGGCCGCCAGGGGTCGGCGGGGCGCGGGGGGTCCGGGAAGCGGCGCGGCACCCGCTCGTACAGGGCCGTGGCGAGCGAGAACAGGTCGCGGTGCCCGTACCGGTCCGCGATCACCTCGCCGGTCAGCCCCTCGGACTCCAGCAGCGCGGCCACCTCGTACGGGTGGACGGCGGGCGCGACGCGGTCGGCGAGTTCGGCGGCCAGCCGGTCGACCGCGTCGCGCCGGACGTCGTGGCCGGGGCGGACCAGGGCGAGCGTGTGCCGGTCGGACTCGCGCCCGGCGGGGGCGCGTTCGGTCGCGAGCCGGAGCGCAAGCGTGTCCTGTTCGGGGCCGCCCGGTTCGAGGGCCATGGGTCCGCTCATCCGGTCGCGCTCCCCACCGGGGCACCGCCCGCCGCCGCGAACGCGTCGTCGGCGAAGGACGCGGGCGTGGCCGCCCCGCCGAACGCCGACAGTTCCAGGTAGATGGACCGGAAGGTGTCGATGGTCTGGCGGAGGGTGAACTGCTCGATCACCCTCAGCCGGGCCGCCTCGCCCATCGCCCGGCGCCGCCCGGCGTCGCGCAGCAGTTCCAGCGCCGCGGCGGCCATGGCGGCCGGGTCGCGCGGCGGTACCACGAGTCCGGCGCCGCCGACCGCCTCCCGGACGCCGCCGACGTCCGTGGAGACGGTCGCCCGCCCGCACGACATGGCCTCGATCAGCGTGAACGGGAAGCCCTCGCTGATGCTGGACAGCATCACCACGTTCCCGGCGGCGTAGGCGTCCTTGATGTCCTCGACCCGGCCCTCGAAGGCGACCGCGTCACCGTGTCCGAGCTCCGCCGCCAGCGCCTCGCAGCGCTCCCGGTAGGCCTCGCCGCCGCGTGGCGTGCCGCCGAACAACCGCAGCCTGGCGTCGGGCAGTTCGGCCCGCACCAGGGCGAAGGCACGGATCAGGGTCTCCAGGTCCTTGATCGGGTCGACCCGCCCGGCCCAGCTGAGCACGGGCCGCGCGGGCTCGGGGCCGGCGGGCGGGAACGCCGCCGGGTCGACGCCGTTGTAGACCGTGCGTATGGACTGGGGCGCGGCGCCGCCCTGTTCCTCCCACAGCCGGTTGTAGCGGTTGCCCGGGGTGATCAGGGCGGCCCGGCGGTAGGTCTCCTCGGCCAGCAGCCGGAAGAAGCCCAGCAGGAGCGCCTTGACCGGCCAGCGGTAGGGGGCGGTGCGGTAGCCGAGGTAGCGCTCGCGCAGGTAGACGCCGTGCTCCGTCAGCAGCAGGGGCACCCCGTGGCGTTCCAGCCCGGCCAGGCCCGGCAGCACGGCGACACCGCCGCTGACCGCGTGCGCCACGCCCTGTTCCGGGTACGGCGCGGCCAGCGGACGCAGGGCGTGCTCCAGCAGCGCGGTCGCGGTCACCGCGTCGTGCAGGGTGGGCCGGGCCTCGCGCACGGGCAGCCCCGGCCGGTTCCAGACCGCCGTGAGGACGGAGATCGCCCGGTCGCCGCGCAGGAACGGGCTGAGCGCCCCGTCCGCGGCGGCCCGCGCCAGCCGGTACAGGGCGGGAGCGAACCCGTGCTCGGCACGCGGATCGAGCAGCGCGGTGACGAACCGCTCGTAGTCGGCGGCGAGCCGGCCGGCCCGGCGCCCGCGGGGAGCGCGCCCCTGCGGAGCGGCCCCCCACATGGGGACGGAGACGACCCGGCCGACGTGCGCGGGAACGTCCCAGACCAGGGGTTCACGGCCGGTGCCGGTGACGGCGACGACGTCGAAGTCGAGGTCGGGCATGCCGGTGACGAGCTGGTCGCACCAGACGCTCACGCCGCCGTGACTGTGCGGGTAGGTGCCTTCGGTGAGCAGGGTGACGCGCGACGCGCCGGAGCGTCGCGCGCCGTGGGGAACGTGCATGGCTGTGCTCCACGGCCGAGGTGGGTGTGCGGTCCTTCGGTGGCGTGCCGTGCTCAGCGCTGTGCGCCGTACGGCACCGGTTCGGTCACGCCGGCCGGCACCCGGGTGCGGGGCGCGGTGGGGACGGCGGGGCCGGTCCGGTCGGCCGGGAGGGTGACCCCGTCGCCGGGCACGGTGGCCGAGGACGGCAGGGTCAGGGCGAGCGTCCCGCCGGACGTGTCCGTCCAGCCGGAGAGCGCGCCGGCGTAGGCCTCGCCGAAGCCCGTGCCGCCCTGCCGGGTGCCCTCGGGCATCGTCGCCGTCACGGCCAGCCCGTCGGGTGCCCGCACGGTGACGGCGTCGCCGACGCGGTAGGCGGTGACCTGTCCGGCGTCGACCGCGTTCCGCCAGGTGGCGCGGCGCCGCATCTCGACGCCGATGTCCGCCATGCGGAGGTTCACCACGGGGGCGCTGTCGGCGAACAGGCCGGCGTAGCTCTCCAGTACGCCGTCCAGGACGGGGTAGGCGATGCGGTCCTCGGCGAGGTTCGACTGGTGGATGAAGTGCGGCCTGGGATCGTTGGACAGGACGTGTCCGAGCGCGATCCGGGTCTCCAGCGGCACGATGTGCCCGGCGTAGCCGGTGGCCGGGTCCAGCGGGGCGGACAGGCAGGTGGACGTCGCGGGGTTGTCCTCGCAGATGCCGCTGCCGCCCTGGGCGCGGCTGGTGTAGATCCAGTTGTACTCGTCGACCTGCTCGGCCGCGCGGCCCGCGTTGTAGAAGACGTTCATCGGGTAGCGGGAGACCGTCGTGGCGCTGCCGACCCGCCGCTGGACGGGGTCGCGGGAGTTGTCCGAGGCGAGCCAGGCGATGCCGGTGTCCGTGAGGGCGGGGCCCAGGTTCGGGTTGTCCTCGGGCTGCTGCGGGGTGACCTTCAGACCGGAGTGTTCACCGGTCACCAACTCGTCGTTCCTCAGGGGGAGTCCGGCCGTCTCGCCCCAGACACGGTTGGTGGCGATCTCGTCGGCGATCTCGTTCCGGCTCACCCACTGGGTGCTGCCGTCGGGGTCGGTCGCGCACTTCCACGGGACGACGGTGACGTCCTGCCGGCAGCCCAGGAAGGCGTGCGTGTAGGTGTGGTTGATCCAGCGGAACTGGCCGCGGTCGGCGATCAGCTTGTCGGCGAGCGGGTCCGCGCCGCCGTTGTCCTGGCGGTGGTCGACGCTCCCGGAGCCGTTGTAGGCGAGGTCGAGGGTGAAGTCCCGGCTCTCCTGCCAGGCGGTGGCGTGGTCGACGTCGGCCGGGACCATGCGGATCGGGTTCGGTGTGCCCTCGCCCGGCGGGCAGTCCACGTCGCCCGGCGTGCAGTTGAGCTCGGTGTCCCAGCGGTCGTCGGCCGCGAAGACGTCGTCCACGTGCACGGCGAAGTAGTTGCGGTCGGCGCCGAGGTGGACGCCCCCGGTCATCCACTCCACGATGCCCCGGGCGAGCAGCCGGAACTGCTGCTGGTGCTGGTTGTAGACGAAGGTGACGACCAGTTCGCGCCGCCCGTCGTGCCGGTACTCGCCGACCAGGGAACCCTTCGTGGGCCGCCCCGGGATCGCGGCCTGGACGTAGGGCACGAAGTCGGCGCCGGGCGCGGGTGTCGAGAGGTAGGCGTAGGACTCGCCCACGGTGGGGGAGTTGTCCTCGAACGGCACCGTTCCGTCCAGGTACCCGAAGGGCCCGGACCGCCCCGCCTCGGTCACCTCCGCGCGGACGCCGTCGACGCTGCCGGCGTACCCGGTGCCGACGGCGGGCTGGAGTCCGACCTCGGGGCGGGCGTAGGTGTAGGCGTCGACCTGCGGGATCTCGTAGGCGCGCTCGTAGTCGGCGAGCGCCGTCATCTCGGCGGAGCCCGCCGGGAAGGGATTGTCGTTGGGCAGGACGACGGCCTGGAACCGGGCGCGCGGACGTCCGTCCACGGTGTCCGCGAGGAACCCTGCGTCGATCACGGGCCGCCCGGCGTCCCGCAGGTCGACCTCCGTGTACGGCGTGCCCGCGGTCTCCAGTTCGGCGGCGATGGCGTCGGTGGCCGGCCCGCCGTCGCTCACGACCAGCACCCGCAGGTCGATGCGCGGGGCCGGTGCGTCGGCGTGGGCCGGCCCGGCCGGTAGTCCGAGCGACGCGATCAGCGCGCCCACTGCGAGCGCCGTGGTGCGTATGGTCCGCTTCATGCGGTGAGATTCCCTCCCCCGGGCAGGGGCGGACAGGCTCCTGCCGGAGCCCGCTCCTCCCCGTGACCACGCCGTCGCCCCCCTGAGACGCCGGTCGTCGACGTTTCCGTCGCGTCACATAGTGATGCGCGTGTGGAGCTTTTGTGTGCTCGCTGCGGAACTTGACGGAAAAGCGCATGTGTCCATTTACCCGGAACGGGCACGGCCGCGGGCGGCCGGCCGACGCCGGCCGGTGGGCGTCGGACGGGGTCGTCGGGCCCCTGTGCTGCTGCGAGTCGAAGAGCGGCGACCCCGGAAGCGCTGCTTCCGGGGTCGCGTGGTGCCAGTGGTCTCAACCAGTGCGCCGACCGGGGCCGGAGCGAGATCAGGTCAGTCGCGCCGTCGCGGTCAGGCGCACAGGACGCGGGTCTCGGGCGTGTGGACCGGGCCGCCGTTGACGCTCGTGCTGTCGCTGAACTCGACGTAGAAGTACGAGTAGAAGCCGATGTTGCCGTTGCAGCCGGAGTCGGCGGCGACCTGCAAGGTCAGGGTGACGGTGCGGCTCTGGCCGGGCGGAACGGTCGCGCCGTAGTTGGTGCCGAGGTTGGCGGGCCCGGTGCCGGTGCACGGGACGGCGCCGGCCTCCGAGGCCAGGCTGCAGCCGGTGAAGGCGTACTTGAGGTCGGGCCGCTGGGTGGTCAGCCAGGTCGGGTCGATCGTCTGGTAGACGAACCAGATGTCGTACGTCTTGTTGTTCTTGATCGTCATCGACAGGTTCACCGTGCCGCCCGGCTGAGTGGTCGCCGCGTCGGTGGTGAACGTCAGCTCGGCCGGGGCGGGTTCGGCCGCGCTCGCGGAGGGCGCCAGGCCGAACAGGGCGAGGGCGAGGGCGATGATCGTGGCGAGACCGAGGCGTCTCGTTCGTGTGGATCGCATGGCCCGGGAGATTAAGCACGGCCCGGCCGCACCGTCTGCACCGTCCGGAGCGTGCGGAACGGGGCCCGGCCGGAAGTGTGTGTCCGGTGAAGGACTTGTGATGACGTCATCACGACGCGTGTTGGCCGGTGTTCGCGCACGACAGGGTGGGGGCGGGGGCTGCGCGGCCCCGCGGCGTGCCGGCCGTCCGGCGTCCCGGCGGCAATGGCGCATTCCGGGTGCCCGCCGGACGGCCCGGCGGCCCGTCAGTCCGCCGGGGTGACGAAGGCCCCCGCGCGCGCCGCCGCCGCGGCGGCATCGGCGGCGCGGTCCGCCGCCGCCTCGTCGAGCGGCTCGTCGGTGGTCAGCAGGCGGTAGTACAGGGGCGCGGAGACGGCGCGGATCACCTCGCGCGCGTCGGTGCCCGCCGGCAGTTCGCCGCGCTCGACGGCCTGCCGGGCGCAGGGCGCCCACTCCGAAACCCGGGTCTCGTAGAACCGGTGCAGGGCCTCCGCCGCCCCGGTGTCGCAGGTCGCGGCGGCGATCACCGCCTTGAAGAGCGCGCCCTGACGCGGGTCGGCCAGGGTGCGCCGCACGAGCCGGGCGTTGGCGCGCAGGTCGCCGACGAGGGTGCCGGTCTCCGTGCGGGGGAGCGACTGCTCCGCCATGTCGGCGAGCAGGTCGGCGACGAGGGCGACCGGAGTTCCCCAGCGCCGGTAGACCGTCGTCCTGCCGACCTCCGCGCGACGGGCCACGTCGGCGAGATCGAGCCCGGCCAGACCGTGCTCGGCCAGCGCGTCACCCGCGGCCCGCAGGACGGCGGAGCGTACGCGCGCGGTGCGCCCGCCGGGGCGGACGCTGCCCGGGTTCACGGCTTCAGACGTCATAACGGTACTCCGGTTCCATTAGCGGCTCACTCCTGCTAGTCTCTCAACATCTTAACGGGATGGACGTCCCGTTAGGGCGACATATGGCGAAGGGGAGACGGTCATGGAATTCAGGAGACTGGGAGCGTCCGGCCTCATGGTGCCCGAGCTGAGCTTCGGCGCGGGCACCTTCGGCGGCCGGGGCGAGCTGTTCGGCGCCTGGGGCACCACGGACGCCGCGGAGGCCCGCCGGCTGGTCGACATCTGCCTGGAGGCCGGGCTGAACATGTTCGACACCGCCGACGTCTACTCCGGCGGAGCGTCGGAGGAGGTGCTCGGCGCCGCGATCCGGGGCCGGCGCGACCAGGTGATCCTCTCCACCAAGGCCGGACTGCCCATGGGTGACGGTCCGGCCGACGCGGGCACCTCGCGCGCACGCCTGATCACCGCCGTCGACGGGGCCCTGCGCCGCCTCGGCACGGACTACATCGATCTCTTCCAGCTGCACGCCTTCGACGCCGGCACCCCGGTCCAGGAGGTGCTCGCCACCCTCGACGACCTCGTCCGGGCCGGCAAGATCCGCTACACCGGGGTCTCCAACTTCAGCGGCTGGCAGCTGATGAAGTCCCTGGCCGACGCCGACACCCACGGGCGCCGGCGCTACGCGGCACACCAGGTCTACTACTCCCTCGTCGGCCGGGACTACGAGTGGGAGCTGATGCCGCTCGGTCTCGACCAGGGCGTCGGTGCCGTGGTCTGGAGCCCGCTCGGCTGGGGCCGGCTCACCGGCCGGATCCGCCGCGGCACCCCCCTCCCGGCCGGCAGCCGACTCCACGCCACCGCCGACTACGGCCCGCCCGTGCCGGACGAACTCCTGTTCCGCGTGGTCGACGCCCTGGACGCCGTCGCCGAGGAGACGGGCCGGACCGTGCCGCAGATCGCGATCAACTGGCTGCTGCGCCGCCCGACCGTCTCCTCGGTCATCATCGGCGCCCGCAACGAGGAGCAGCTGCGGCAGAACCTCGGCGCCGTCGGCTGGAGCCTGACCGAGGAGCAGGTGGCCAGACTCGACGCGGCGAGCGCGAGGACGGCCCCCTACCCGTACTTCCCCTACGAACGCCAGGAGGGCTTCGCCCGGCTCAACCCCCACCCGCTGCGCCACGCGGCCCCGTCGAAGGCCTGACCCGTGGCTCCCCGGCGGCGGGGCCCCCATTGTCAGTGCCGTGCACAACAATGCGGGCAAGCGAGATCAACACCGGCCGGAGCGGGTAGGCGGTCTCGAGTCCCCTGTCCCGGAAAGGCCGCAGCCGATGCCGCTTACCGCCGTTCACGCGCAGACCGCCGACCCACGGGCGACCCGTCGCCGCGGGCCCCGCCCGTGCGGCCCGCTCAGCACCGCCGAGGCCGACGTCCTGCGCATCGTCGCCGACGCACGCACCCCCGTGTTCGTGACCGTGCGCGAGGGCGGACGGCGCAGATACAGCTACTGGCGGCCGCTGGACTCGGCCACCGGCCGGGGCGGCTGCTACGCGGCGCTGCCCACCGCCGAGTGCGACAGGCTGTACGCCGCCGGCCGGATAGCCCTGGGCGAGCCGCTGACCGACCCGGCCCGGACCACCCACCGCGTCACCGCCGTCCGGACCCCGGCAGCGCCCGCACCCGCACGCGTGTCGCGGATCCGCTCACGCGCGGCGTGAGCGGACCGCGGTACCGGTCACGTTCGTACGAGCACGAGGGGAAACGCGATGACGAAGGCACAGGACGCCGCCGACGACGGCACCGAGGAGAACCTCCTGGAGGGCCTCAGGATCGACGAGCGCAGACCGGAGAGGCCGGTTCTCCTCAACGCCGATCGGAACCCCATCGACACCTGGCGGGAGAACCACCCCTACGACCGCAAGGTGCGCCGGTCCGACTACGAGCGGCGGAAGCGGATCCTGCAGATCGAACTGCTCAAGATGCAGCGGTGGGTGAAGGAGACCGGGCAGCGGATCGTGGTCCTGTGCGAGGGCCGCGACGCGGCCGGCAAGGGCGGCACCATCCAGCGTTTCACCGAACGCCTCAATCCCCGCGGCGCCCGGGTGGTCGCGCTGGACAAGCCGACCGACCGGGAGGCCGGTCAGTGGTACTTCCAGCGCTACGTCGCCCACCTGCCCGCCCGCGGCGAGATCGTCTTCTTCGACCGGTCCTGGTACAACAGGGCGGGCGTGGAGCGGGTGATGGGCTTCTGCACGGAGCGTGAGTACCGCCAGTTCCTGGAGCAGGCGCCGTCGTTCGAGCGCCTGCTCACCAACGACGGCATCCTGCTGGTCAAGTTCTGGTTCTCCGTCTCCCGGGCCGAGCAGCGCACCCGGTTCGCGATCCGCCAGGTCGATCCGGTACGCCGCTGGAAGCTCTCCCCGACCGACCTCGCCTCGCTGGACCGCTGGGACGACTACACCGCGGCGAAGGTCGACATGTTCCGCGCCACCGACACGCCGCACGCACCCTGGACGGTCGTCAAGAACAACGACAAGCGCCGGGGGCGGCTGGAGGCCATGCGCAGCCTTCTGGACCGTTGCGACTACCCGTCGAAGGACGACGAGGCCGTGGGCCGTCCCGACCCGCTCATCGTGGGCGCCGCCGACACCCTGCTCGAAGCCGGTGAGGAGCCGGTCGACCTCTCGCCGACGCCGCTGGCCGGCCACGGTGACGGCCCCGGAGTCCACCCGGGCGGGAGGGACTGAGCGCACGGTCCCGGCCCCACCGGGGCCGGCCGTCCGACCCGCCCGCCCGGCGCCCGGGCCCGTGCGCCTGCCCGCTCAGTGCGCCAGTCCGGCCCGGAGCGCCGGATCCGACGCCGCCCGCCACACGGACGGCAGCCGCTCCTCGGACGCGCGGGCCCCGGCCCGCTCCTGGCCGTGCAGCACCCCCCAGGTGAAGGCGGTCTCTCCCGCCGCGTGCGCGGCCACCGCCAGTTCCCGCAGTGCCTCCTGGGTGACGACGGCGTCCTGATGGGCGCCCAGCAGCTGCTGGACCGCCTTGGCGCGCTTGCCGAGGCGCTTGACGGGCTTGCCGAGGACGGGGCGCGCCGCCTCCGCGGCGTAGCGCACCTTCTTCGCCGCCTTGCGTGCCTGGTGCAGTGCCACGTCCCGGTCCGGCCCCGGCGGCAGTCCCAGCGCGTGATCCATGCGCTCGGCCAGCCGGTCGTACTCCTTGAGGACCGCCCGGGCCATCGTCCGGGCCGGCTTCCCCGCCGCCGCGGCCCGCAGCGGTGGCCGCCGGAGCAGCCCGTCCAGCGCCTCCAGGAGCCGTACGTAGCGGTCCGAGGCCAGTGCCTCCCGGGTGTGCGTCCTGCTCTCCTCGCCCCGTGCCACGTCCCACACCCGCAACCGCGCGGCGGCGGGGCCGAGCACAAGTTCGCCGGGGAGCCCGGCGAGCCCCGCACCCAGACGCTCGCGCAGTACCTCCTGGTCGCGCTCCACCCCCAGCTCACCGGCCAGCCACTTCAGTTCCGCGCGCACCGGATCGGTGACCCGGCGGTCCAGCACGGACCGGTAGGAGCGCAGGCAACCGCGCAGGCGGCGGCAGGTGACCCGCATCCGGTGCACCCCGTCGGGCAGCTCGCGCCGGGCCGCCGGGTCCAGGGCCACCAGGGCGGCGACCTGTTCCTCCAGGTACGCCAGCAGGTAGGAGCCGGCGGAGCCGGGAGCCGTCGCGGCGCCGGCCCGCGTGGCCTCGGCCGTCGCCCCGGTGTCCCGCAGCGCCCGGACGTACTTCGAAGGGCTGTCCGCCCGGTTGATCCCCTTCTTGCGGAACTTCTTCTCCACGGTGTCGAGCAGCCCGGCACCCACCCCGTCGGCGAGTTCGACCTCCACCTCCCGCCACTCGGCACGGCCGCCACCGGGCAGCAGCGAGTCCGCGCGCACCTCGTCGAGGCTCAGCTCCGCCAGCACCTCGCCCCCGGCGTCCCGCAGGTGCCGCACCGAACGGGTCGACCGGATCCGCATCACCGGACGCAGGGGAGCGCCCCGGGTGCGGGACAGGAGCAACTCGCGCAGCGCGTCCGGGAGCTCGTCCGAGAGCGGTGCCCGCATCTCCTCCCGCGTGTCCCCGGTGAGCGGCAGCTTCAGGTGCCAGCCGGCGTCCGGCCCGCCCGTGCGCCGGCGCAACGTCGCCGAGGAGCCGGCCAGCCGCAGGTCGGAGGTGTCGTGGTACACCGCGTCCAGCTCCTCGGGCCCCGACGCGGTGACCGAGGCCACGGGCCCGGCACCGGTGAGGTCCGGCAGCGTGCCGGCGCCGGAGGAGGACGGCTCGTACTTTCGCTCTGTCTCGCGCTGCGACTCGGTCATGCTCTGACCCTGGACGATATTCGGCGGATCAAACGCGTACGGCGGTGCCCGTGGCGCGACGCGTCACCGGACAGGCCCTAACCGCCGGGCACCAGCCACGGGCGCGGGTCGGTGTAGTAGCCGTCGAGGACCACCTCGAAGTGCAGGTGAGGACCGGTGGACAAGCCGGTCGAACCCACCCGGCCGATCGTCGTCCCGGCCTCCACGGACCGGCCCACTACGGTGTCCAGGGACGACAGGTGACTGTAGGTCGTCTCCAGCCGCTTGCCCTCGATGGTCCCGTGGTCGATCACCACGCGGTTGCCGTAGGCCGCGGTCGGCGCGGCGAACACGACGCGGCCCGGTCTCGCGGCGGCGACCGCCGTTCCCCGGGGCGCGGCGAAGTCCACGCCGGTGTGCAGTTTGGTCACGCCGGTCAGCGGGTGCTCCCGCGAGCCGTACGGCGAGGTGATGGTGAGCGGACTCACCGGGGCGGCGAGGAGCGCGCCGGCCGCCCGGCCCGCGCCGCCGGCGGAGTCGGCCCGGTCGAGCGCCTGGTAGCGCGGGACCAGCGCCTCCACCTCGGCGAGGTAGGCCGCGGCCGTCGGCGGGACGCGCCCCGCCTGAGTCACCGCGTCCGTTCCCTCCGCGTACGCGGCCAGGGTCAGGTCGACGAGGTCCCCGTTGATCCTGCCCTCGGTGCGCAGTTCGGTCACTTTCTCGGCCAGGGCGCAGTCCTGCCGGCCGAGTGCCATGATCGCGTCCGCCGGATCACGGGGGGAGGAGTCTCCGTTGCCGTCGTCGTCCCCGCCCCAGGTCCGCCACTCGCTGTCGGTGAAGGCGGCGATGCCCTTCTGGCCCGAGAGCTCGTCCGTGTCGTCGCTCCAGCCGGAGAGCTGGTCGATCTGCGCGGCGAGTACCGACGGTTCCAGGACCGTGCAGGCCGAGGCCGCCTTGCGCAGCCAGGGAACGTAGGACGGGTCGATGTCGACCGCCGCCTGCTCCGCCTTCGCGTCCTGGGGCCACGGTGTCGGCAGGCCACCCGTCAGCGCCAGGAACGTGGCGACGCCGGTGACGGTCACCAGGCCCGGGAGCACCAGCAGGGTGAAGGGCCCGGGGCCGCGGCGCCGGCCCTTCGGCGCCGCTTCCGGCAGCCCCTGCTGCCCGGGATGTTCTTCCGGCCGTTCGTCGTTCACCCGGCCGCCCGCCGGGACGTGATGCTCACGGACGGAAGGTAACGCCCGGTTCCCGCGGACCGCACGGGACGCCGAGGCACGAAGCGATGCCCGAACGGGCAGAGCCGGCGGAACCGTACGGCCGCCCCCGCCCGTACGAAGGTCCCCTCCTGACCGTTGACCCGGCGGAAGACGCGAACTACCTTGCCGGACTAGACGACGATTAATGGACAGGTAGTCCATTAACTCGCAGTCATCAACTCGTCCGTCGACTTGTCCGGTAGCCACCTGGAGCCGCTGTGGTCGTTCGTCCCCTCCCGTCCCGACGTCCCCCGGTCCCGCGGACCCCGGACCCGACCGCGTACGACCGGCGCCGCGCCTGGCTGATCCTCGTGATGGTCGTCGCCTTCATGATGATCAACTACGCGGACAAGTCCGTGCTGGGCCTCGCCGCGGTGCCGCTCATGGACGAACTCGGCATCGACAAGAGCACCTACGGGTTGATCTCCAGCTCGTTCTACGTGCTGTTCAGCGTCTCGGGCCTGGTCGTCGGGCTGCTGTCGGCCCGCTGGTCGACGCGCACCATGCTCCTGGTGATGGCGGCGCTGTGGGCGGTGGCCCAGCTGCCGGCCCTGATGGCGACCGTCCCGGCCCTCGTCGCGGGGCGGCTGATGCTGGGCGCCGCGGAGGGGCCCGCCGCGTCGATGTCCATGCACACCCTCTACGGCTGGTTCCCGCCGGGGCGGCGCGGGATGCCCTCGGCCCTGCAGATCGGCGGCGCGGCCCTGGGCACCGCCGTCGCGGCTCCGGTGCTGACCTGGTTCATCGTGCACCTGGGCTGGCGTTCGGCCTTCGTCGCGCTGGCGATCACCAGCGCCGCGTGGTGCCTGGTCTGGTACGCCGTCGGCAAGGACGGCCCGTACGGCGGTGCCGCGGGGGAGGCCGCCCCCGAGCGGGACGGCGTCCGGCCCGCGGCCCGGACTCCGGCGCTCCCGCTGTCCCGGCTGCTGCTCAGCGGGACCGTCGTGGGCAGCGTCCTCAGCGCCTTCGGGTCCCACTGGGCGCTGGCCATCTCCAGTGCCTGGCTGCCGGTCTACCTGCAGACCCAGCTCGACCTGACCGCGTCGACCGCGTCGGTCGCCCTCAGCGCGGTCTCGGTGCTCAGCCTGCTCCTGCTGCTGACCGTCCCGGCGCTCGTCGACCGGCGCAAGCGGCGCGGCCGGGCGGGCCGCGCCACCGACGGGCTCGCCCAGGGGGCGGCGGTCCTGGTGTCCGGGGCGGCGCTCGCCCTGCTGCCCTTCGCCGAGCAGCGCGCGGCGCAACTGGTGCTGGTGGCCGTGGCGTTCGCCGCCCACGCGGTGGCGATCCCCCTGCACTACGTGACCACGGCGGCCGTCGTGCCCGCGGCCCGGCGCGGCGCCGTCTTCGGCGTGGTCGCGGCGACCGGCACGCTGCCGGGCATGTTCGTGCCCTACCTCACCGGCCACCTGGTGGACGGCGCGGCCTCCGAGGCGGCCGGCTACTCGATCGCCTTCCTGCTGTCCGCGGCCGTGATGGCCGTGTGCGGCGCGGTGGCGATGCTCGCCATCCGCCCGGACCGCGACGCCCGCGCCCTCGGCGGCGAAGGCTGAGCAAGCGCGAGGCCGGCCGGTGCGCCGTCACTCCGGCCGGTCGAACCCGGTGGCCCAGTACCGGCCGTGCAGGGCGAAGTCGAGCAGCATGCGCACGACCTCCTCGGCCGGCAGCGGCGGGGTCTCGTGCTCCACCCACCACTGGAGCACCGACACCTGCTCACCGACCCAGACCCGCGCCAGGAGTTCGGCGTCGATCCGCGGTTTGACGTCGTTGCGCTCGGAGCGGCCGCGGAACTCCTCGGCGGCGACGCGGGCGCACGCCTCGGTGAACATCCGCAGCGGCTTGCCGTCCCCCTCGCCCCGCAGCACGATCCGGTACAGGTCGCGCTCCTGCCGGGCGTGCCGCAGCATCTCCAGCACCGGCCTGCCGGTGAAACCGACCGCGGTCTCCGCCATCGCCGGGCGCAGCCGTTCGTCGAGTTCGTCGAGCAGGTCCCGGGTGACCCGGGCGAACAGCTCGTCCTTGTCCCGGAAGTGGCTGTAGAACGTCGCCCGCGCCACGTCCGCGCGCTGGGTGATGTCCTCGACGCTCAGCGCCGTGAAGCCCCGTTCCAGGACGAGTCCGACCAGGGCGTCGCGCAGTGCCCTGCGCGTCTTGCGAATGCGTCGGTCCTCGGCCATCCCCGTCGTCCGTCTCCCTGTCCGGTGTCCGGTCCCACTCCGCCCGGCGGTCCGCGTCCGCCCGAGCGGCAGTCAGTCTACGTACTCTTGACAGCTCAAGTGTTACCGAACAACCTGTCTGGAAACATTCATCAAGTTCATGTTCTCGTATGGGAGTCCGTCGTTGAACCTCGGCATCTACCTGACCCGCAGCGCCCGTCACTGGCCCGGACACCCCGCGCTGGTCTGCGGCGACCGCACCTGGACCTACGCCCGCCTCGAGGAGCGCGCGAACCGGCTGGCCTCCGCGCTCGTCCGGCGCGGACTCGGCCCCGACGACGCCGTGGCCTCCCTGGCCTGGAACCGCGGTGAACTGGTGGAGGTCGAGTTCGCGCTGTACAAGGCCGGGCTGATCCGGGTGCCGGTCAACGCCCGGCTCGGCCGCGCGGAGATCGAGCACATCCTGCGCGACGCCCCCGTACGCGTCCTCGTCTTCGACGAGGCCCACCGCGAGGACGCCCTGGCGGCCGTGGCGGCGGCGGGCACCGACTGCCTCCCCGTGGCGCTCGACGCCTCCGCGTCCGACAACGGGGCGCGCGGCGCCTCCCTGTCGTACGACGACCTGATCGCCGAGGGCGGCACCGAGACCGTGGCCGTGGAGACCGCCGAGGACGCCCCCGCCGTCCTCAACTTCACCTCGGGCTCCACCGGTTCGCTCAAGGCGGCGGTGCAGACCTTCGGCAACCGGCTCGCCAACATGCGCAAGACCCTCATGAACGACGAGTCGCGCCCCCGTCCCGACACCCGCTACCTCGCCTGCGGTCCCATCACCCACGCCACCGGCATGGTGCTGCTCGCCGGCGTCTTCGGCGGCTCAACCACCCACGTGCTGCCCAGCTGGAGCCCCGAGGCGTTCCTGGACACCGTCGAGCGCGAGCGCATCACCGCCACGTTCCTGGTGCCCGCGATGCTCAACGCCGTACTGGCCCACCCCGGCGCCGCCGACCGCGACCTGTCCGGTCTCACCAGCGTCCGGGTCGGCGGGGCGCCCGTCTCGCCGCAACGACTGCGCGACGCCGTCGCCCTGTTCGGCCCCGTGGTCGCCCAGGGGTACGGCCTGGCCGAGACCACCAGCGTGGTGGCCGGCATGTCCGGCGCCGACATCGCCCGCGCCGTCACCGACGACCCCGAACTCCTCCAGTCCTGCGGACGGGCCGCCTACGACACCGAGGTCCGGGTGGTCGACGAGCACGGCAGCACGCTCCCGCCCCGCGAGGTCGGCGAGATCATCGTGCGCGGACCCGACTGCGTACGCCGCTACTGGCAGGCCCCCGAACTCTCCGCCCAGACCTTCCGCGACGGCTGGGTGCACACCGGCGACCTCGCGTGGATGCGCGAGGACGGCTACCTGTTCCTCGTGGACCGCAAGAAGGACATGATCATCTCCGGCGGCTTCAACATCTACAGCACCGAGGTCGAGACCGTGCTGTACGAACACCCGGCCGTGCAGGAGGCCTGCGTGATCGGCGTCCCGGACGAGAAGTGGGGCGAGGCGGTCAAGGCCGTCGTCGTCACCCGCCCCGGCACCCCGGTCACGGCCGACGAACTGGCCGACTTCTGCGCCGAGCGCCTGGACCGCTTCAAGAAGCCGCGCTCCGTCGACTTCGTCGGCGAACTCCCGCACAACCGCAACGGCAAGCTCGACCGCAAGGCCGTCCGCGAACCCTACTGGGCGCACGCCACCCGCCGCGTGCACTGAGCCGGGCCGAGACCCGGCACTCGCCACCCCGCACCGAGACCTCCCCGGAGATCCGCACCATGACCTTCTCCTTCCGCCCCGTCCCCGACGACCCGCGCCTGGCCGAGCTGGTCGAGCGACTGCGCGGATACCTGGACGGCGAACTCGCCCAGTACGAACACGACAACGGCATCACCCACACCTCCCGCCTCACCCGCGCCGACCTCGAACCGGTCTGGAAACGCTGCCGCGAACTCGGCTTCTACGGCATCCACCTCCCCGAGGAGTACGGCGGCCAGGGCCTGACCTACACCGAACTCGCCGTGCTCAAGGAGGAGATCGCGGCCTCCGGACGGGTCCTCGGACACAGCGTCCTCGGCGACATGGGCGGCCCGCTGCGCGCCGGCGACATCCTCCGCCACGCCACCCCGCACCAGCTCGACACCTACCTGCTCCCGCTGGTCCGCGGCGAACGCGCCTGCTGCTTCTCCCTCACCGAGGCGGACGCCGGCTCCGACGTGCGGGCCATGCGCACCACCGCCGTGAGGGACGGCGACGGCTACCGGCTCACCGGCCACAAGGTGTTCAGCTCCGCCGGCCCCTTCGCCGACTTCGCCATCGTCGTGGCGCGCATGGCCGGCACGGAGGAGGAGTCCTACTCCGCCTTCCTCGTCGACCTGGACAGCCCCGGCTGCCGGGTCACCGACGGCGCCACCCCCATGTCCGGGGAACACATCGAGAGCGACATCGTCCTCGACGACTGCCGCGTCCCCGCCGCCAACCTCCTCGGCGAGGAGGGCAAGGGGCTGCGCATCGCGCTGGGCCGCGTCACCGTCAACCGCCTCCTGCACTGCCCCTCGGCCATCGGCGCCGCCCGCCGCGCGCTCCACCTCACCCGCGACCGTGCCCTCACCCGCACGGTGAACGGCAAGCCCCTGCTCGCCCTCCAGGCCATCCAGCACAAGCTCGCCGACATGGCCGCCGGCCTGTACGCGGCCCGCTCCATGACCTACGCCGCGCTGGCCGCCCTCGACCGGGGCGAGGACGTGCGCACCGAGGCGTTCATGTGCAAGCTCTTCGTCGCCGAGTCGGCCTTCCGGCTGCTCGACGAGGCGGTGCAGATCCACGGCAAGGACGGACTGACCCAGGGCCACGAGATCGAGTACCTGTTCCGCAGGATGCGCATGTTCCGGGTCCTGACCGGCACGTCGGAGATCCAGCGCAACGGCATCGCCAAGGGCCTCGCCACCCTCACCTGACCGCCCCCACCCGAGGAATCACCATGCCCGCCACCACCTCCACCCACCTCCCCGACGACGACCAGGACATCGCCGACGCCGACCGGGGCCTCATCGCCCGGCTCCGGCCCGGCGTGGTGCGCGACGCCGAGGGCCGCACCGTCTGGGACGCGGACGCCTACGCGTTCCTCGACGAGGACTGCCCGCCCACCGCGCACCCCTCCCTGTGGCGGCAGAGCCGTCTGACCGCCAAGCAGGGCCTGTACGAGGTGGTGCCGGGCGTCTACCAGGTCCGCGGCCTGGACCTGTCCAACGTCACCTTCGTCGAGGGCGACCGCGGCGTCCTCGTCATCGACCCGCTGATCAGCGCCGAGGTGGCCGCCGCCGCACTCGCCCTCTACCGGGAGCACCGCGGCGACCGCCCCGTCACCGGCGTCCTCTACACCCACTCGCACGTCGACCACTTCGGCGGTGTCCACGGCGTCGCCGACCCCGAGGACGCCGCCGCCGGACGGCTCCCGGTCATCGCACCCGCCGGCTTCCTCGAACACGCCGCCGGCGAGAACGTCATCACCGGCCCCGCCATGGCACGCCGCTCCGTCTACATGTACGGCGCCGCCCTGCCCAAGGGGCCCGCGGGGCAGATCGGCTGCGGCCTCGGCCAGACCACGTCCCTGGGCAGCGTCGGCCTCATCGCACCCAACCTCGACGTCCGCGCCACCGGCCAGACCGAGACCGTCGACGGCGTCCGCATGGTCTTCCAGCTCACCCCGGGCACCGAGGCCCCGGCGGAGATGAACGTCCACTTCCCCGGCCTGCGGCTGCTGTGCGTGGCGGAGAACGCCTGCCACACCCTGCACAACGTCCTGACCCTGCGCGGCGCCCTGGTCCGCGACCCCAGCGCCTGGGCCCGCTACCTCACCGAGACCCTGCGCCTGTTCGCCGACACCACCGACGTGGTCTTCGCCTCCCACCACTGGCCCACCTGGGGCCAGGACCGCGCCCTGCGCTTCCTGGAGGAACAGCGCGACGCCTACGCCTACCTGCACGACCAGTGCGTACGCCTCATCAACGCCGGACACACCGGCGCCGAGATCGCCGAGGAACTGCGCTTCCCGCCCGCGCTGGAGAAGCGCACCCACATCGGCGGCCACTACGGCTCCCTCAGCCACAACGCCAAGGCCGTCTACCAGCGCTACATGGGCTGGTTCGACGGCAACCCGGCACACCTGTGGCAGCACCCGCCCCGCGAAGCCGCCGTCCGCTACACCGAGTTCATGGGCGGCGCCGACGCCGTGGTCGCCAAGGCACGGGTCTCCTACGACCGCGGGGACCTGCGCTGGGTCGCCGAGGTGCTCAACCACGTCCTGTTCGCCGAACCCGGACACGCCGAGGCCCGCGCCCTCCAGGCCGACACCCTCGAACGCCTCGGCCACGGCTCCGAGTGCGGCCCCTGGCGCAACTTCTACCTCACCGGCGCCGCCGAACTGCGCGGCGGAGTCCTCGGCGCCCCGGGCCGCGGCGGGTCCGGCATGGTCGCCGCGCTGACCGTGGAGCAGATCTTCCAGTCCATGGCCGTACGGATCGACGGCCCGCGCGCCGCCGAGGCCGGACGCCTCCTCCTGCGCTGGGAGATCACCGACGGCACCCCGGACGCCCCCGCCGACGTCTGGACGCTGCTGCTGTCCAACGGCGCGCTCACCCCGATGCCCGGCGACGCCCCGCGCGGCGAGAAGCCGCACCTGACCCTGCGTCTGGCCCGCGCCACGCTCGACGCCGTCGTCGGCCGCGCGACCACGTTCGCCGATGCCGTCGCGGCCGGTGAGATCGCCCCGGACGGCGACCTCACGGCGCTCACCACCCTGGGCGGTCTCCTGCGACGCCCCGATCACCGGTTCCCGATCGTCACCCCGTGATCCACGGGCATCGCGTAGACTCCCCGCCATGGGCGTCTCCTGAACCGACCGCACGGTCCGCAGCCATCCGCCCCGCACACGCCGGGCGTCGATCCCACGTGCCCGCGCGCTCACTCAGGAGACAGTCACCCATGTCCGTTCGCTCCGCCTCCCCCGCCCTGGACGACCGCATCGCCCGCCTGCGCCGGCTCGCCGAGTCGGAACCCCGGCTCGAAGGCGTCCTCCTCTACGGCTCCTGGACGGTCGGCGAGGCCGACGCCCACTCCGACATCGAGGCGTACCTGTACGTCGAGGACGAGCACCTCGACGACTTCGACGCCCGGGCGTTCCTCGAGAAGCTCGCCCCGCTCGAGCTGGCGTACACCAACATGTACGGCATCCTCGCCGTCGTCTTCGACGACCTGATGCGCGGCGAGTTCCACATCACGCCCGCCGGCGAGGGCATCGAGGAGGTCCCGGCCTGGGAGGGCATGGTCCACCTGCCCCGTCCCGAGGCAGCCGTCCTCCTGGACCGCACCGGCCGCCTCACCCGGGCCGCCCGCCGCCTGGCCGAGTTCCGCCCGCCGGAGCCGGCCGGCACCGCCCAGCAGCTCTGCGACGAACTGGCCAACTGGACGCTGATGCTGGCCCACGTCCTGGCCCGGGGTGAAGTCGCCCGCGCCCACAGCCTGTTGCACTCGGTCGTCGCGCCGTTGCAGCTCAAGCTGTGCCGGCTCCTGCGTGGCTCCACCGCCCACTGGCTGACCCCCAGCCGGGCCCTGGAGCAGGACCTGCCCGCCGCCGACGCCGACCGCTACACCGCCACCACCGCAGCCGCCCGGGAGGGCGAGGTGCGCGCGGCGGCCCGCAGCAGCTGGCAGTGGAGCCGGGAGCTGAGTGCCGAGGCCGCCGGCCGCTGGACCGTCCGGGTGCCCGAGGTGCTGCACGAGCGGATCGCCGGCCTGCTGGCAGGACACCGTACGGGCTGACGCCCGGCAGGCGCGGTCACGAGGGGCGGACGGCGAGGAGGGCGATGTCGTCGGTGTTGTCGGCCCCCAGGCCGATCAACAGCTCGTCGCAGAACGTGTCGAGCGGCTCGCGCGCCAGGTCGGCGGTGTGCCGTCGCAGCCGGCTCAGGGCCTCGTCGAGAGGTTCGTTCCGGCGCTCGACCAGACCGTCGGTGTAGAGCAGCAGAGTCGAGCGGGCCGGCAACGGGAGACCGGCCGTGCCGCGCGGCATCTCGGGGTCCATGCCGAGGAGCAGGCCCGTTCCCCCGTCCAGGTAACGGGTCTCGCCCTCGGCCGTGGTCAGCAGCGGCGGCAGGTGACCGGCGGAGGAGTAGCGGAACTCCCAGTGAGTACCCGGCGCGCGGTCCTTCAGCAGGCCGTAGACGCACGTGGCGGTGGCCTCCTGGTGGAGAGTGTGGTTCGCCAGGTCCAGGCGGCGCAGCACCTCCGCGGGTGGCTCCTCGCGGTCCACCGCGATGCCTCGGAGCATGCTGCGCAACTGGCTCATGGTGATGGCCGCATCCAGGTCATGGCCCGAGACGTCGCCGATGACCAGGGCAGTGTCCCCGCCGGGCAGGACGAAACTGTCGTACCAGTCACCGCCGACCTGTGCGGTGGTCGACGAGGCGGCGTAACGGGCCGCCAGCTCCAGCCCCCTCACCGACGGCAGCACCGGCAGCAGCGAGCGTTGCAGCCGCTCCGCGATGGAGCGGGTGTCCTGGTACAGACGGGCGTTGTCGATCCCCAGCGCGAGACTGTGCACCAGGTCGTCGACGAGGGCCAGGTCCTCGTCGGTGAACGGCCGCCCGCCGGGCGCACGGGCGAGGGTCAGCGCACCCAGGATCTTCCGCCGGGCTCGCAGCGGGGCGACGACGGCGCTGCCGGCCCCCAGCCCGCGGAACAGCTCACGGTAGTTCTCGTCCAGTCCGCTGTCGGACTGCCCCGGCGGCGGTGCCTCGGTGAGCAGCAGCGGCCCCGCGCCGCGCAGCACTCGGGCGAGCGGACCGCGCGACTGTTCGGAGACGGCCGGAAGCCGGCCCTCGTAGGCGGCGGGGCGCAGGCCGCCGGGATTCCGGTGGACGACGCGGACCCGGTCCACCTGGGCGTGTTCGGTGAACAGGTCCAGGATGCACCAGTCCGCCAGCCGCCGCGTGAGCAGCCGACCGGCGCGCAGCAGCCCTTCGTCCAGGTCCAGGGCGTCATTGAGCTGGGATCCCAGGTCGGCCAGGAGAGAGAGCCGGTCCAGCGCCGACATGATGCCGCCGTCACCATCCGTCCCGGAACGGCCCGGCGGAGCGGACGCGGCGGAGTCCGCGTCGGACGGTTCCGGGACGGCCTCCCGGTTGAGGTCCGGCGCTCTCGGTCCGTCGAGGGACGTGGTCGCCCGCGGGGTGAGCTGAGCAACGAAGACGGCACGTCCGTCGGCCGTCTCCTGCGTCTGGATGAACAGCCGCACCGGAACCAGTCCGCCGTCACGGTGCAGCGCCGGAAGCGGCACGGAGCGGCCCACGATGCGGGTGCGGCCGGTCAGCAGCATCGAGCTGAACGCCGTCAGGTGCCGTCGGCGCAGATGCTCGGGGATGAGCGTGGTGAGCCGGCGCCCCACCAGGTCCTCCGGGACCCAGCCCAGCAGATCGGCCGCGGGCCCGTTCGCCGCGACGATCCGGTTGGCGTCATCGGCCGCGATGGTCGGGATCCGGCTGGTACGCAGCTGGTCCGGGTCCCACGGAACCGGTTCGGCGGAGCTGATCTCCGGATCGTGAGGCACCAGGGTCCACGCCGTGGGCAGGCCACCGTCCAGCTGGTCGATGATCTGGCCGAGGAACCAGTCCTGGAACGCCCGGCAGCGTGGAAGGAAGGGCAGCGCGAGCAGTCCTTCCTCCCGCGCCGCCTCCTCCGCGAGGTCGAGTGTCCGGCGCAGCGCCCGGACGGCCGGCAAGGCGTCGGCCGGGAGCGGCAGGAGCAGGGAGCGCAGGCCGGAATCGGAGAGCGGCTCCTCCGGCGCGGCCGCCACACACGCACTGATCACGTTGTTCGCATCGTTGGCGGTGGCGAGCTGCCCGGCCGCCACGGGCATGGGACCGCCGGCGGACGCCGCCAGGGTCAGCTCCCGCAGGACCGCGTGCCGGTGCAGCCGGCACGCGGACTCCAGCGCGCCGGGTACGTCGACGAGCATCACCGTCCGTTCGGCGGCACACGGCGCCACCTCGGCCGCCCACCCGGACGGGGGCGGCGGCGGACCGTCGGACCACAACTCGAACCAGACAGTCTTGCCCCCGTCGTCGACGTCGACCCCGTACCGGGACGCCAAGTGCTCCACCAGAGTCAGCCCCTGCCCCGTGCCCGCGTGAGGCGGCCAGTGCTGCGGCACGAGTCCGCGGTCCGGGCGCCGGTCGCGGACGCGAACCGCCACCAGGCCCTCTCGTCGGGACAGCGTCACCTCGGCCTCGGTACGCGCGTGCAGCACCGCGTTGGTGACCAGTTCGCTGACCAGGAGCTGCGCCGTGTCCACCAGGTCCGAGGCGGTGCCCTCCAGCGCGACCCGCACGAACCGGCGAGCGGCCGCCACGCTCACCGGCCCGCCCGGGAATCGTCGTGACACAGTCGCCGGATCGAGGGAACCCATGTCCTCAGTGTGTGCCCGGCACGGCCCGCCGCGCAGCGCGCCGTACCGGCGGGCCGCGACCTCGTGCCGCCGCCGTCCGCCGGTCGGGTGGCCGGCCGGGGCGGGAGCCGTGATCACGGTGCCGGCGCGGTGCTGGTAGCGTCGCGTGGTCGCGGCGGGCGGAGCGAGGGAGGTGTGGCGGCGCGTGACAGAGCGGCAGGACCGTGAGTGGGTGGCGATGACACCCGGCGACTTCGACCGGGACGCGCCGCTGGTCCTCAACGTGGGCACCGGGCCCGCCACCGTCCCGGCCGAGCCGGACGAGTACGGCACCGCACCCCTGTTCGGTGAGACGGCACCCGTGCGGGCCGCCCCGCGCCGCGGCCGGCGAGGACGGCCCGCACCCGCCCAGGAGCGGCTTTTCTGACCGTCCCCGCCGGGGACCAGGCAGTAGCGCACCTTCACCCGGCTGTGCCGCCGCGCGGGCGCGTGCCGTACGGGATACCGCACCGTTCGGTGCGCGGAAGTGCTCGGAACGGCTTTGTATCGAGCACGTATTGACATGCAACGGTCGAGGCCGCAGAGTCATGCCCCGAAAGCGTGCCCCCACCGTGATGCCGACCGCCCACGAGGAGTGTTGCCGTCATGTCCGAAACGCCCGCTGTCTCACGCCGACTCCTCCTGGGCGGTGCCGTCGCCACCGGCGCGCTCGCGGCCGGGATGACCGCGTCGGCCCCGTCCGCGGCGGCTGCCGAGCCCGCCCCCCGCCGCAGACACGGCCAGAAGTCGATGATCGGTGTGCCGTTCGACGCCCACAGAACCGTCCGGGTCGGCGTCATCGGCCTGGGCAACCGGGGCGGGGGCATGATCACGGGCTGGGCGGCCGTACCCGGCTGCACCGTGACCGCCGTCTGCGACATCCGTGCCGACCGCGCCAAGCGCGCCGCCGACCGCCTGGAGAGCAAGGGCCACCCCCGGCCCGCCGAGTACGGCGGCTCCGCCGACTCCTACGCCCGGATGCTCAGGCGCGACGACATCGACCTCGTCTACATCGCCACGCCGTGGGAGTTCCACTACGAGCAGGGCAGGGCCGCGCTGCTCAGCGGCCGGCACGCCGTGGTGGAACTCCCCGTCGCGACGGAACTGCGCGAACTGTGGGACCTGGTCGACACCTCGGAGCGCACCCGCAGGCACCTGCTGCTCTCCGAGAACTGCAGCTACGGCCGCAACGAACTGGCCATGCTCAAGGCCGCGCACGACGGCCTGTTCGGCGACGTCACCAACGGCCACGG
The DNA here is from genome assembly GCF_001905385.1 of Streptomyces sp. CB02414. Classification (GTDB taxonomy): domain Bacteria; phylum Actinomycetota; class Actinomycetes; order Streptomycetales; family Streptomycetaceae; genus Streptomyces. The sequence continues at coordinate 87,213 of NZ_LIPF01000004.1, forward strand.
CGGCTACCTGCACGACCTGCGGGAACTCCTGTTCTCCGACACCTACTACACCGACTCCTGGCGCCGCCTGTGGCACACCCGCAGCACCGCGTCCTTCTACCCCATGCACGGGCTGGCGCCCATCGCGGCCGCCATGGACGTCAACCGCGGCGACCGCATGGCCACCCTGAGCGCCACCTCGACCGCCCCGAAGGGCCTGGCCGACTACCGCGCACGCTTCGTCCCGAGGGACCACCCGTCCTGGAAGGAGAAGTACATCAACGGCGACCTGGTCACCTGCATGATCGAGACGGCGAAGGGCAGGACGATCCGCGCCGAGCACGACGTCAGCTCGCCCCGGCCCTACAGCCGCATCAACACCCTCGCGGGGAGCCGGGGCATCGTCGAGGACTACGCCGGACCCGCCCCGACCGGCGCCCGGATCTACGTCGAGCCGGACCACAGCGGCCACACCTGGCGCGACTTCGAGGGCTACCGCAAGGAGTACGACCACTGGCTCTGGCAGAAGGTCGGCGACGACGCGGCCAACAACGGCGGCCACGGTGGCATGGACTACGTGCTGCAGTGGCGCATCGTCCAGTCGATGCGGGCGGGCCTGGTACCGGACATCGACGTGTACGACTCCGCCGCCTGGTGCTCGCCCGTCCCCCTGAGCGTGAAGTCGCTGGCCAGGGGCGGACGCCCGGTGGAGATCCCCGACTTCACCCGGGGCGCCTGGCGTGAGCGCAGGCCCGGCCTCGACTCGGCCCCCACCGACATGCCGCCCGTCGGCTGAACCGTACGGACGGACCGGCTCCCGGCCACGGCTCCCCTCGGGCAGCCGTGACCGGGGGCCGCACCGCGGGGGACCGGACCCGCACGAAGGGGCGACGACTCCTTCACGGATGGACACCCGCCGTGGGGCGCCCTACCGCATCAGGACCGACTTCGGCCCCATCACCACGACCGGCTCCTTGTCCGGGTCCAGGGCGGTGAGCAGCGCGCGCATGTGCTCCTCGCTCAGGGACACGCAGGCGTTGGTCGGCCCGTCGTGGTCCACGTGGATCCAGACGCCGCCGCCCTTGTCCTCGCCCAGCGGGCGGGTCTTGTCCAGCGGGGTGGTGCCGGGCACCCGGTTGTAGTCGATGGCGATCACGTAGTCGAACGAACCCTCCAGCGGCTCTCCGAGGTGCCCCGTGCCCGACACCGCGAACTGCGGGTCCTGGTCGTAGGGGAGCCGGGTTCCCGGGTCGGGCAGCCTGCCCCCGGCGTCGCTCAGCCGGAACACGCCGACGGGCGTGTGCAGGTCGCCCGCCTCGTGGTCGTCGGTCCAGCCGCGCAGCCCGTTGTGCGCGGGCCAGGGACCGGCGACGGCACGCCAGCCCTGTGCGGGGTACCGCTCGTACAGGACCGCCCGGGCCCGGTTCGAGCTCTCCGTCGCGCCGGTGACGACCAGCGCCTGCCGGGTGGCGTCGGGGAGCCGGGCGCGCATGGCCGGCCCGACCCCGGGCAGGGGCCGGGGGAAGGAGCGCGGGGGGCCGGCCTGCGGGGACACGGACGTGCCCGGCGGCTGCGAGTCCCGGGGTGACGCCGCCTCCGACGGCTGCCGGGCGCACCCGGTCGCCAGTACGCCGGTGCACAGGACGGCGCCGATCACCAGGGCCAGCGCTCTTCTGACGGTCATAACGATCTCCGACTCCGTTGGTGGACTACTCATTGCTTCTCCACTAACGGAACCGGGTTGTGCGGCCGCCTCGCCGTCTCCCCCGTATGGCGCAGGAGCCGACCGCGCGACCGCCCGCCGAAAGGCCCGGCGGCACCGGTCCGTCGTGCCGCCACCGACGGCCCGAACGCAACATCGTTGCCGCTCGGACCCCTTACTCACTGGTGGGGCTCGGACATGCCGTGTAGCGTCAGCAGCAGATGTCGTGGTTCGCCCAGACCGCCCGCGCCGGAGTGCGGGCGGTTTGCTGTGCAATGCCGGAGGACCAGGACGACCACCTCCGGGTTCGCACGGTGCGGATCCGATATCGGCTGAAAGGCAAAAGGCATGGCCAGCGGAACCGTCAAGTGGTTCAACTCCGAAAAGGGCTTCGGCTTCATCGCGCAGGACGGCGGGGGTCCCGACGTCTTCGCGCACTACTCCAACATCAACGCCCAGGGCTACCGCGAGCTGCAGGAAGGCCAGGCCGTCACCTTCGACATCACCCAGGGCCAGAAGGGCCCGCAGGCGGAGAACATCACCCCCGCCTGACCGGGAGACCGCCGAACTGAGCACGGTGCCCGGGAGCCGCTCGGCTCCCGGGCACCGTGCCGTTGTCGCAGGCCCTCACACCACCGTCAGACAAGCCGCCGCAGGAAGGCGAGCAGCGCGGCGGTGAGTTCGGCGGGCGCGTCCTCCTGTACGAGGTGGCCCGCGCCGGCGATCGGCTCCAGACGGGCGCCGGGGACGGCCGCCGCGAGCTCGCGTCCCTTCGCCACCGGGATCCAGGCGTCGTCCTCGCCCCAGCAGACCAGCGTCGGTACCCCGATGGTGGCGTACCGGTCCTGGATCTCGTCGGTGTGCCGCTGGTCGGCCTGGGCGATCTGCCGGTAGAAGGCCGGCTGCCCCGCTTCGCCGAGCCACGGCCGCACCAACCGCTCCAGTACCGCCGGGTGCAGACCCGGACCGCTGGCGGAAGCCACGTACTCGGCGACCAGAGCCCCGTGGAGCGACGGCGGCAGCGCCTCGAAGACCTCGGCGTGGTCGCGGACCAGCCGGAAGAACGGCGACCCCCAGGGAGCCAGCGCGACCGGATCGACCAGGGCCAGAGCCCGGTAGCGGGCGCCGTGCAGCAGATGGGCGCGCAGCGCCACCGCACCCCCGAAGTCGTGGGCGACCACGACGGGCTCCGCCAGACCCCAGTGGTCCAGCAGTTCGGTGAAGACCCGGCCCTGGGCGGCCAGGGACACGTCCTGACCCGGGAACTTCTCCGACATCCCGTAGCCCGGCATGTCCCAGACGAACACCTGGTGGTCCCGCGCCAGCGAACGGGCCACCGCGCGCCAGACGTAGGAGGAGAACGGCGTGCCGTGCAGCAGGACCAGAGGCTGCCGGCCCGCCTCACCCAGCCGGTTCCAGCGGACGGCCCCCGTACTCCCGGCGAACGTCTCGGGCAGCGGCCACGTGGACATGTGCTTGCCTTTCTCTCCGGGCGGGGCGCCCTCGCCGGTGCGGACTCAGGGCTTGCGGGCCAGACCGCCGTGCTCGCCGATGGGCTCCGGCGCGGGGGAGGCGGCGTCCGGACGCCACAGGGGGACGGAGACGACTCCGGGTTCCACCAGCTCCAGCCCGTCGAAGTACGCCGTGATCTCGTCCACGGTGCGCAGGTTGTACGGCACCGCGCCGCTCTCGTTGTACGCGTCCTGGGCCTGTTCGAACCCCGGATCGATGCCCCGGGAGCCGTCGTTGACGGAGAGGTAGCTGCCCGGGGGCAGTGCGTCCATCAGCCGGGTGACGATGGAACGCGCCTGGTCGTAGTCGGCGACGTGCCCCAGGATGTTGCTGAGGATGAGGGCGACCGGCCGTTCGAAGTCCAGCGTCCTGGCGGCGCCCCGCAGGACGCTGTCCGGGTCGAGCACGTCCGAGTCGATGTACGCGGTCGCCCCCTCGGGAGTGGAGTAGAGCAGCGCGCGGGCGTGCGCGAGGACCATCGGATCGTTGTCCACGTAGACGATCCGGGACTCGGGGGCGATGCGCTGGGCGACCTCGTGGGTGTTGTCGGCGGTCGGCAGGCCGGTACCGATGTCGAGGAACTGACGGACACCCGCCTCGGCGACCAGGTACGTGATGTTGCGGCGCAGGAAGGCGCGGCTGCTGCGGGCGATGGTGACGATGCCGGGGAAGACGGCGGTGTACGCGTCGCCGGCGTCCTCGTCGACCGGGTAGTTGTCCTTCCCGCCCAGCCAGTAGTTCCAGATCCGGGCCGAGTGCGGCACCGAGGTGTCGATCTTCTGGTGCGCTGCGGGGCCGGGGTTCGTCACGGGGTCGCTCATGGGTACGGTCCGTCTTTCAGCCGAGTCATGGGTGCTTCGTCACAACCTACGCCGCAACTGCCCTCCCTCGCACACCGGTTCGCCTGCTCAGACGCGCGGTGCGCCCGTCACGGACATCACCAGCGAGTACAGGGAGGTGGTGGCCGTGATGAACAGGCGGTTGTTCCTGGGACCGCCGAAGGCGATGTTGGACACCGGCTCGGGCACCCGCAGCCGTCCGATCAGGGTGCCGTCGGGGTGGTAGCAGTGGACACCGTCGGCGAGCGCGGCGGCCCACAGACGGCCCGCGTCGTCGAAGCGGATGTTGTCGAAGTGCACGTCGCCACGGGCCTCGGCGAAAACCTTGCCGCCCGACAGCGTGCCGTCCTCCTGGACGTCGAACACGTGGATCCGGGCGGCCCGGGAGTCCGAGACGTACAGCCGCTTCTCGTCGGGGGAGAGGATCACGCCGTTGGGGCCGTCGAAGCCGTCGGCGGCGAGCCGCACCCGACCCGACCCCGGGTCGATCCGGTAGACGTTGCACGCGCCGATCTCCGACTCGGCGCGGTGCCCCTCGTAGTCGCTGAGGATGCCGAAGTCCGGGTCGGAGAACCAGACCGTGCCGTCCGAGCGCACGACGGAGTCGTTCGGGCTGTTGAGCCGCTTGCCGTCGTAGCGGTCGGCGAGGACGGTCACGGTCCCGTCGGCCTCGGTGCGGGTGACCCGGCGGTTGCCCTGCTCGCAGGTGACCAGCCGGCCCCGCCGGTCCAGGGTGTTGCCGTTGCTGTGGCCGGCCGGGGAGCGGAAGACGCCGACCGTGCCGGTGGACTCGTCCCAGCGCAGGATGCGGTCGTTGGGGATGTCGCTCCACACGAGCTGACGCCAGGCCGGCACGTACAAGGGGCCCTCGGCCCAGCGGCAGCCGTCGTGCAGGACCTCCAGCCTGCTGTCGCCGCTCGCGCAGCGCCTGGTGCGGAAGCGGTCGTCCAGGATCTCGTACAGGCCGTCGGCGGACATGGTGCCCTCTCAGCGAGATGATCAGGATGGGCTCAACGTATCCCCGGCAGCACGGCGATGCCCAGAGGCCGTTCACCGACCGGCAGCCGTGTCACCCGGCCCGTGGCGGTGTCGACCACGCTCAGGCCGTTCCAGTAGCCGTCACGGGTGAAGCCGCCGGAGACGTAGGCGGTGCGGCCGTCCGCCGAGGGGACGACACTCTCGTGCGGACCGTCCAGCGGGATCACCCGCTCGTCGCCGCCGGGCGTCCGTACCGTCAGGGACGGGCCGTCGTCCTCGGACGGATCGATCGGACCGGCCCCCACGACGTACAGCGTTCCGTCGGCACCGACCGCCGCGCCGTGCTGGTGCGTGTCGGCCGTCATGTCCTCGATGCGCACCCGTCCGGTGCGCGGATCGACCACGGCGAGGCGTTCGCCCTCGAAGGGCAGCAGCAGGGCTCCGTCCGAGGGGCGTACGGCGGTGTAGTGCGGCTTGAGCCACGAACCGAGGCCGCCCTCGGTGCCGTACGGGGCCACCTCGATGCCGCGGGTCGTCCAGGCGCCGGTGTCGACGACGGTGACGTCGAAGGAGTCGTGGTTGGTGGCGTAGACGTGGCGACCGTCGCGGGAGACGTCGACGTCGAAGGGCCGGCGCCCGACCGGCACGGTCCGCGTCACCTTCCTCCGCTCGGCGTCGATGACCTCCAGGGTGCCGTTGCCACCGGGCACGTTGACGCCGACGTAGACCCGGCTGCCGTCCGGGGACAGGGCGATGCCCATGCCGCCGCCCCGGTACTCGCCGGTCGTCACGGGGCCGACGTCGGTCGTGTAGGGGATCAGGCCGGTGCGCTCGCGCGTACGGGTGTCCACGACGGCCACGCCCTGTGCCGTCGCGACCCATGCCGTGCCGTCGTCGTCGACGGCGAGACCGTAGGGAGCCGTCCCCACCCGCACCGACCCCAGGTCGGCCGCCGAGCCCCGCCGGCCGGGGTCGACGAAGGTCACGGTGTCGGCGCCGAAGTCCGTCACCAGCAGCGTGCCTTCGTGCGTGGTGGCCGTGTCCGTGCCGGGGGCCGGAGTGCGGGCGGGTGCCGTGGCGGCGGGCGGGACGGACCCCGGGCCACCGGCCTGCGTGCCGCCGCCGGACGTGCATCCGGCCAGCGTCGCGGTCACGGCGGCCAGCACGGCGAGGTGCGGAGCGAGAAGGCGCCGGTTCACCGCTGTCCGCCCTTCCGGAGGCCGCCGGTGCCGTCCGGCTCGGCGCGCCGCAGCATGTCGGCGATCGCACGGAATCCCCTGCGCTCGGCGTGGGCCCGGGCCGTGACGCCGTCGCCGTCCGGCAGCGACGGGTCGGCGCCCGCCGCGAGCAGCGCCTCCACCACCTCCTGGTGCGGACGGCCGCCGTCACCGAGGACGACCGCCTCCAGGAGCGCGGTCCAGCCGAGCCGGTTGACGTGGTCCACGTCGGTCGCCGTCTCGGCGAGCACGGCCCGCACGTAGGCCACGTGACCGCGCTCGCTCGCCGGGATCACCGACACTCCGCCGAAGCGGTTGGTCAGCGTCACGTCCGGACCACCGGGCAGCAGCGCCCGCATCATCGCGACGCTGCCCGTGACCCCGGTGACCAGCCACGCGCTGTCCTCGCGGGCGTCCTGCGCGTTGACGTCGGCGCCTTGGGCGACCAGCAGTTCCGCGACCGGCACCCGGTCGGCCAGGGCGGCCCGCAGCAGTGCCGTACGGCCCTCCTCGTCGCGTGCTTCCACGTCGGCGCCCGCCAGGAGCGCCGCCCGGACGGCATCGGTGTCCCCGCGGTGCGCGGCGGCGAGCAGGGCGAGGCCGGCTGGAGTGGCTGATGAGTTCGTCATGGGGCGGGAACTCCGGAGTCTCGGGTGCTGGTCGCTCCAGCCTCCACCCCACGGGCGGCGGAGCCGGTCGGCACACCGGTCCCTTCCGGTTCGCGGGACGGATGACGGGCATGTCATCCGATCGGATGACCCGCCGGGGCGCCGGGTGCTGGTCAGCCGACCGGGAAGGGGAGCCGCGCGGCCGTCCGGCCCAGTGCGGCCCGCTCCGCCCCGGTCGGTGCCCGCCGTCCGGTGCCGACCAGAAGCGCGTCCCGGTCGCCGAACGACGGCGGGAACGCCGCCCCGGCGATCCGCTCCAGCATCTCCCGCGACCGGGCGAGCCCCTCGGCGGACGGCCCCGGCACGTCCGGCAGGTGCGCGACCAGGTCGAGGTGGTGCAGTGTCCACTCCAGGACGTACGCGCCGAGGTAGTCGCCCGCGGTGAGCACCTCGTCGCGCGTACCGACCCGCCCTGCGGGGTCCGCGAGGCCGGCGGCCCGGCCGGCGGCGGAACCGACGTCGTCCAGATGGAACTTGAGGAGCCAGGGCTCCCGGTACGCGGCGGCCAGGCGGACGATCAGCGCGTCGAGCGGGTCGTCGCCGGCCGGGGCGGCGACGACGTCCCAGTACGTCACCGCGTCCCGGGTCGGTTCCGCGGTGGCGGGGGTGGCCAGCGTGATCAGGACGTCCTGGGCGTCGATGACCAGGTGGCACACCAGGTCCCGGACGAGCCAGCCGGCGCAGCCGGACGGCCGCGCGAAGTCCTCGTCACGCAGCCCGGCGACCGCGGTGCGCAACGCCGACCAGGAGCGCGAGAACAGATCCACGGCCGCAAGCTAGCAGCAAGCGGCCGTGCGAGGGGGACGGTTCACGGACCCGCCCGGAGAGCGGGAAGGCGGACTCGTCCGGAGAGCAGGCACGGACCGGCCCGGAGAACCAGCAGGGTCCCGGGCCACGGACCCGGGCCCGAGGGAGGGGCCACGGCCTTCAGCCGCGTACCCGGGCCACGGGGTCGCTTCAGGGATTGGAGCCACGGGGCCGGCCCGGGGACCCGGGCCAAGGGGCCGGTCCAGACACCCGGGGCCATGTACGCGTCCCAGGAACCGCGCCACGGGACCGGCCCGACTCTCCTCCCCCCCCCGCAGCCCGCGCCGTCCGCCCTCAGGCGTCCGCCGGCGCCGGTTGCTCAGGCGGGTCGACGAGCTGCTCGCGGACGTAGTTCCACACCACCGCGATCAGGGCGGCGACCGGTACGGCGAGCAGGCTGCCCACGATCCCGGCCAGACTGCCGCCCAGCGTCACCGCCAGCAGGATCACCGCGGCGTGCAGCCCGAGGCCGCGGCTCTGGATGATGGGCTGGAACACGTTGCCCTCCAGCTGCTGCACCACGGCGATGATCGCCAGCACGATCAGCGCGTCGGTCAGGCCGTTCGACACCAGGGCGATGAGGACGGCCACGAAGCCGGCGAACAGCGCGCCCACGATGGGCACGAACGCGGACACGAACGTCAGCACCGCGAGCGGCAGTACCAGGGGCACGTCCAGGATCCACAGCCCGAGGCCGATGAAGACCGCGTCGAGCAGGCCCACGAGCGCCTGCGAGCGGACGAACGAGCCCAGGGTCTCCCAGCTGCGCAGGGCGACGGCCGGGACGTCCGTGGCGAGGCGGCCGGGCAGCTGGCGGCCGAGCCACGGCAGGAAACGCGGCCCGTCCTTGAGGAAGAAGAACATCAGGAAGACGCCCAGGACGGCGGTGATGAGACCGTTGACCACCGTGCCCACCCCGGTGGCCACCGCGGTCACCACGCTGTCGACGCTGTCCTGGATGCGGGCCATCGCCGTGTCGAGCGCCCCCGTGATCTGGGCGTCGTCGATGTTCAGCGGCGGACCCGCGGCCCACTCCCGCAACCGCTCGATGCCCTCCACGACGCCCTCGGTCAACTCGTCGGTCTGGGAGGACATCGGCACCGCGATCAGCGCCACGACACCCGTCACGACCAGCAGGAACCCCACGGTCACCACGGAGGCGGCGAGCGCCGGAGGCCAGCTGTGCCGCCGCAGGAAGCGGGCGGCGGGCCAGGTCAGCGTGGTCAGGAGCAGACCGACTATCAACGGCCACACGACCGGCCACATGCGGCCGAGGAGCCACAGGGCCACCGCGAGCATGGCGAGTATCAGCAGCAACTCGGCAGAAACACGCGCGGTGTTGCGCATCGCGGCGCGCGTCCTCGCGGAACTCAATCTGGGAGACATGGGGATCACCTTATGGTGACGCCCGTCGCCCGCCTGACGTGGTCCTCAGGCCGGGGTCACTCGACCTTGACCCAGTCGAGCGTGCGCTGGACCGCCATCTTCCAGCCGGCGTACCCCTGCGCGCGCCGGTCCTCGGACCACTGGGGCTCCCAGCGCCTCGACTCGTGCCAGTGGGTGCGCAGTTCGTCGGTGTCCCGCCAGAACCCCGTGGCCAGCCCCGCCGCGTAGGCCGCGCCGAGCGCGGTGGTCTCCGCGACCACGGGCCGGCTGACGGGGACGCCGAGGACGTCGGCCTGGATCTGCATGCACAGGTCGTTGGCCGTCACACCGCCGTCGACCTTGAGCACGTCGAGGTGGACGCCGGAGTCCTGTTCCATGGCCTCGACGACATCCCGGCTCTGGTAGCAGATGGCCTCCAGCGTCGCCCGGGCCAGATGCGCGTTGTCGTTGTAGCGGGCGAGGCCCACGATCGCGCCGCGGGCGTCGGAACGCCAGTACGGCGCGAACAGGCCCGAGAACGCGGGCACGAAGTACATGCCGCCGTTGTCCTCGACACCGCGCGCGAGTTCCTCGCTCTCGGCGGCCGTCTTGATGATCTTCATCTGGTCGCGCAGCCACTGCACGGCGGACCCCGTCACCGCGATGGAGCCCTCCAGCGCGTAGACCACCGGGCTGTCGCCGAACTGGTAGGCCACGGTGGTGAGCAGCCCGCTGCGCGAACGGACCAGTTCCGTACCGGTGTTGAGGACCAGGAAGTTCCCGGTGCCGTACGTGTTCTTGGCCTCGCCGGGTGCGAAGCAGACCTGTCCGACGGTGGCCGCCTGCTGGTCGCCCAGGACCCCGCCGATGGGGACGGCGGCGCGCAGCGGCCGGGAGGTGCGGGTCGCGCCGTACGCCTCCGGATGGGAGGAGGGGTTGATGGTGGGCAGCATCGCGCGGGGGATGCCGAAGAAGCCCAGCAGTTCGTCGTCCCAGTCGAGCGTCTCCAGGTCCATCAGCATGGTGCGGCTCGCGTTGGTCACGTCGGTGGCGTGGATGCCGCCGTCGGGACCGCCGGTCAGGTTCCACAGCACCCAGGTGTCCGTGTTGCCGAACACGGCGTGGCCCGCCTCAGCCGCCTCCCGTACGCCGTCCACGTTCTCGAGGATCCACTGGATCTTGCCGGCCGAGAAGTAGGTCGCCGGCGGCAGTCCCGCCTTGCGCCGGATGACGTCGCCCCGGCCCGACCGCTCCAGGTTCGCCGCGATGGTGTCGGTGCGGGTGTCCTGCCAGACGATGGCGTTGTAGTACGGGCGGCCGTTGCGCGGGTCCCAGACCACCGTGGTCTCGCGCTGGTTGGTGATGCCGATGGCCGCGAGGTCGGTCCCCGACAGACCACCGTGGCGCAGGGCGTTCTGCATCACCGAGTTGGTCCGCTCCCAGATCTCCACGGGGTCGTGCTCCACCCAGCCCGAGCGGGGGAGGATCTGTTCGTGCTCCAGCTGGTGCTTCGCCACCTCGTTGCCGCCGTGGTCGAAAATCATGAATCGGGTGCTGGTGGTGCCCTGGTCCACCGCGCCGATGAAGTCCGCCATGATGTGCCGCCTCTCCGGCCGGTGTGTCAGTCCTCCGGCGCCGGTACGCGCCCTGTCGGCTCGGGCTCAGCGGTCGGCAGGAACCGGCCGATGAACACCTTGTACAGCCCCGCGCCGAGCACGCCGCCGATCAGCGGCGCGATGATCGGCACCCAGAAGTAGAGATTCCCGTACTGGTCCCGCCACGCCCCGCCGTACCCGGTCAGGAAGCTGGCCAGCCGGGGGCCGAAGTCACGCGCCGGGTTGATGGCGTAGCCCGCGTTGGTGCCGAAGGCCATGCCGATGGCGACCACCACCAGGCCGATGACGAAGGGGGCCAGGTTGGCGCCCGGCGGTGTGTTGAGCATGTCCGTGATGGCCATGATCAGCAACAGCAGGATTGCGGTGCCGATGACCTGGTCGCGGAAGGCGCCCCACTCGTGGACCGGCAGCGCGGTGTTCCCGTTCGCGGGGAGCGTGGAGAACACGGTCTGCGTCTTGATGGTGTGTCCGGGGTCGGCCTTCGCCAGCGCCTCGGTGTAGTTCCAGCGGACGAGGAGCGCGGCCACGAAGGCGCCGGCCGTCTGGGCCAGCGCGTAGGGAGCCACCTTCCGCCACGGGAAGTCCTTGAACACCGCGAGGGCGAGCGTCACCGCGGGATTGATGTGGGCGCCGCTCAGCCGCGCGGCCACGTAGACGCCCAGCGTGACGCCGAGGCCCCACGCCCACGAGATGCTGTCGTGGTCCCCGAGGCCGCCCTCGGGATCGGTGAGGGCGCCGCCCGCGGCCACCTGTGCCACGACACCGCACCCGAAGAGGATGAGGATCATCGTGCCGGCGAACTCCGCCGACAATTCACCGAGCAGACCTGACTTCTTGAGCCGTGCAGCCATGGAAGCTCACCTTCCGCCGGCTGGACCGGCGTCGACCGACCGCGTCTCTCAGTCGACACATTAAGGTGATATGCGACAAGCCGCACATAGAGTGCGGCTTGACGGGAGCGGGCGGGGCCTCAGGGGCCGATGGGCATCCGGCGCTTGTGGTCCGTCGCCCGGTAGCGGGAGACGATCTTCTCGAAGGCGTCCTCCTTGACCGGCTTGCCCTCCAGGAAGTCGTCGATGTCGTCGTAGGTGACCCCGAGGGCGTCCTCGTCGGCCTTGCCGGGGGCGAGGGACTCCAGGTCGGCCGTCGGGACCTTCCCCACCAGCTCGGCGGGCGCACCCAGCGCCTCGGCGACGGCACGCACCCGGCGCTTGGTGAGGCCGGTCAGCGGGACCAGGTCGGCGGCGCCGTCGCCGAACTTGGTGAAGAAGCCGGAGACGGCCTCGGCGGCGTGGTCGGTGCCGACGACCAGCCCGTTGTGCGCGCCGGCCACGGCGTACTGGGCGATCATGCGCTGCCTGGCCTTGATGTTGCCGTGCACGAAGTCCTGGTGGTGGGCGTCGCGGAAGGCCACGTCGGCGGCGAGCAGCGCGTCGAGCATGGCGTCGCTCGCGGGCTTGATGTCGACGGTCAGCACGTGGTCGGCCTCGATGAAGGAGAGCGCGCGCTGGGCGTCGTGCTCGTCGGCCTGGACGCCGTGCGGCAGCCGCATCGCGTAGAAGCTCGCCTCGTGCCCCTCGGCCCGGGCCCGCTCCGCGGCGAGCTGGCACAGCCGCCCCGCGGTGGTCGAGTCGACACCGCCGCTGATGCCGAGGACCAGGCAGCGCAGGCCGGTGGAGGTCAGCCGCTCGGTCAGGAAGGCCACCCGGCGCTCGATCTCCCGCTCGGCGTCGAAGGTCTCGGCGACCTCCAGTTCCCGGGCGATCTCCAGTTGCAGGGCGATGGACGCCGGCTCGCTCAATTCCGCTCCTTGTTCGATGTGCGGTGACTCCTCACTCAGCGTACCCAGTGGTCCCCGGCCGATACGGGACGAGTGACGGACGGCGCACGACGTGCGGGGCGGCCGCCGACGGCCACCCCGCACACCTTTCCGCTCCGGCCGGGATCAGCTCAGCGGCTGAATCCGGATGTCACGGAACCGGACCTTGTTCCCGTGGTCCTGCAACCGGATCGCCCCGGCCGCCGGTGTCTCCGCCCGGCCGCCCGCGGTCGGACCGTCGAGGACCACGTCGTCGTGGACCTTCTCCCCGTTCCACACCACGGTCACCCGCGCGTCGGCGGTCTTGCGGCCGTTGTCGTCGTAGCGGGCCGCGCGGAAGACGATGTCGTACGTCTGCCACGTCCCGGGCGCGGTCGCCGCGTTGATGTCGGGTGCCTTCTTCAGGTAGAGCGCCCCGGCCTCGTTGTCCGCGAGGGTGGTGTCCTGGTAGGAGTCGAGGATCTGGAGTTCGTAGCGGTCCTGGAGGTAGATGCCGCTGTTGCCGCGGTCCTGGCCGGTCACGTCCGGCGGCAGCTGCGGGACGCGGAACTCCACGTGCAGCTTGAAATCCTGGTAGGCGTCCTTGGTGCGGATGTCGCCGCAGCACACCTCCATCGACCGCTCCTCGGCCAGCGGCCAGGACACGTCCCTGCCGTCCGTGTGCTGCCACTGGGCCTGCGAGGCGGCCGTACCGTCGAACAGGTCGACGGGCGTGCCCCGCCGGTGCACGGTGATCAGGTCGAGGTTGACATGACCGGTGTCCCCGGGGTCGTAGCGGTAGGACACGGTGTTGTGTCCGGCCCGCAGGCGCAGGCGTTCGGTCCGCGTGGACCAGGTGTCCCAGTCCCCGGTGGAGGGCAGTTCCGTCTGCCGCACCTTCTTCCCGTTGGCGTACAGGGACAGGGACTTGGTGCCCTCGAAGGGGTGCGGGCCGTTGGAGTAGCGCAGCCCCACGTCGTAGGTGCCCGCCCTGGGAACGGTCACGTCGAAGGTCGTGGCGGCCTCGCCCTCGGTGGAGTAGCGGTCGACGAATCCGCTGCCGGAGTAGCCGACGTGGTCGGTGTCGATGCCGGCCTCGCCGGTGAGCCGGGCCTCCTCGGCCTCGTAGAGGGTGGCGGGCGGCGGCTGCTTGCCGGGCATCTCGTTGAGCGTGTACCAGGCCTCCGTGCTCCACAGCGTCTCACCGGAGGCGGAGGTGAAAGGCCGCGGCGAGCGCACGTGCACCACGCGGTCCGGCTTGAGCCCGTCCAGCCGCAGCCGGACGGTCCGGCCGTCCTCGGAGAGCGTCGCCGAGCGTACGGACAGCTCCTCCTCGGCGATCTTCGGGCCGCCGTAGTCGGCGGTCGGCGTGTAGTGCCACTGCTGGACGTCGTAGCGCTCGGCCAGCTGTGCGGCGGTCTCGTCGGACACCGGCTGGGTGTACGTCAGGTCGAAGCCGCCGGGCACGGCCCGCATCTTCTGGATGTCGAAGGTGTTGCCGCCGTTGGGCGTGAGCTTCTGCAGGCCGAACTTCAGCTTGCCCGCCTGGCCCCAGTTGCCGTCCGCTCCCAGGCCGCCCGCGTAGATGGCCCCGTCCGGTCCCATGGTGACGCGGTTGACGCCGGCCTCCAGGCCCTGGGTGTAGCGGAACACGGCGCCCTGGTACTGGCCCCTCACCTTCTCCAGGTAGGCGCGCTGCAGACCGCCGTAGGTGACGTCGCCGATCAGCATCTGGCCGGCGAACACCCCCTTCTTCAGGTGCAGCGGGGTGGACGGCGAGTTGCCGATCTCGTTCTGGGGCAGCCACAGCACCGGCTCGGTGACGGGGGAGTCCTCGAAGGGCCCCGCGGGCTCGGTGTAGTGGTTGAAGAAGCGGTCCTGCTTGATCTGGACGAGCTTCGAGGCGGGCAGCCATCCGCCCTGGTTGTCGGTGACGAAGAGACCGCCGCCGGGACCCCAGCCGATGCCGTTGGGCGTGCGCAGTCCGCCCGCGATCGGGGTGATCTTCCCCGTCTTCTTGCTGATCTTGTAAGTGGTCCCGCGGTCCGGCGCGGGCTGCGGGTCGGTGGTCGCGCCGCCCAGGTCGATGGCGACGGAGAGGTTCACGTAGAAGTAGCCGTCGCGGTAGAGCAGGCCGAAGGCGAACTCGTGGAAGTTGCCGCCGTACGGCCAGGTGGCGACCGTGCGGTACGCGTCGGTCACGTCGTCGTCGTTCTCGTCCACCAGCCGGGTCAGCTCGTGCTTCTGGGAGACGTAGAGCGAACCGTCGACGTACTTGATGCCCATGGGTTCGCGCAACCCGTCGGCCACCTTCTTCACGGTGACCTTGTCCCGGCTGGTCGCGCCGGTGACGTTGTCGAGCAGGTACACCTCACCGGCAACGTTGTCGGTGCCGCCCCAGGTGCTGATCGCGAGGCGTCCGTCGGGCAGCCAGTCCATGCCGGTGACCTGCGGTTCGAACCCTTCGGGGCGCAGGTCGGTGAGGGTGAGGTCGGGGCGCACCGAGGTCAGCGGCAGCCCGTCGCCGGGGGTGTCCGTGCCGGCCTCGCACTCCTTGCGCCCGGGCGCCGTCACGCGCACGACGCCGGCGTCGGTGGTCAGCGCCTCGTTGGGCACGACGGTGAACCCGGTCTCGCCCGGCGGGCGCCAGGAGAGCGTGAGCTGCTGCCCGCCGCCGCGGTCGAAGTGCTCGATGCGCAGCGGGTGCGATCCCGCGGTGAGGTCGAGCGCGCCGTCCTTCGGCTCGGCTCCGTGCAGTCCGTCGTGGTCGATCACCGTGGTGCCGTCGAGGGTCAGCCGCGAGCCGTCGTCGCTGGTGAGCCGGAAGGCGTAGGTGCCGTCGCGCGGAGCGACCAGGTAACCGGTGGCCTCCGAGACGAAGTTGTCGGCGATGCCCCCGAAGTCGGCGGTGGTCGACCAGTCCACGGTCGGCATCAGTTTGTCGTGGTTGGGGGTCTGGCCGGGCTTGAGGGTGCAGATCTCGCTCAGGGGCGTCTGCACGTCGAAGACGCGCAGGGTGACTCCGGGTTCCTGCGGCGGGATGTCCGCGCGGTCCGCGGCGGACACGGGGGCGGCGAGGAAGCCGCCGGCCGAGACGGCCGAGGCCAGCAGGAGGATGAGGTGTCTTCGGGCACGCGGGAACAGGCGTGGGCGCATTGGTCCTCCGGGACGTGGGACCGGACCGTGCCGGATGTCGCTCCGGTCTTCGTGCGGTACGACTGTGGTTCCGCCGCAAAGGTAGGAGACTTCCGCTTGACATGTCCATACTTTGTCATCGATGTGTTCAAAGTGGCCTGGCGCAAGGCCCCGCGGAGGACGGGACCCGCTCAGACGCGCCGGCCCGTGCGGACGCGCCGGTGGCTCCAGGCGAGCAGGGAGAACAGGACGACGCCGGAGATGATCAGGCTCGCTCCGGTGGCCCATCCGGAGTACGGCAGCCGGGGGAGCAGGCCCCAGGCCACGCCCGCGCCGACGAGGCACAGCCCGGCCGCGACCGAGCCGGCGATCCGCCACGGTGAGGACACGCTTTCCTCGGCCGCGCGCATGGCCTGCCGCCGGACGGGGCCGACGAACCGGTCCAGGGCGGGGACGGCACGCGACAGCAGCACCATTCCGGCGAACACGAGCAGCAGGCCCGGTCCGGGCAGCACCAGCAGCGCGAGGCCGACCGCGACCAGTACGCCCCCCAGGGAGCCCAGGACCGCTCGCCGGACCGCCTCGACGCTGCGCGCCATGCCGCCGCACCTCCCCGGAGTCGGTCCGCGTTCCCGTTTGCCTCAGTGTGCCCAACCTTAGGCACGCCACGGGGTACGGGCGATTCCGCGTGGCTGGCAGGCTGCTCCCATGAAGTCGAGGGCGATTTCCTGGGCCAGGTGCACCCCGCTCCGGAAGGTGACCCCCGCAGGTCGCGCATCACCGAGAGCAATCTGACGGCGGTGTGGGCGAACTACGCCCGGCTCGGCCACCGTCGCATGGTCTACACGAACACCGTGAGCGTACTGCCCGAGGCGGAAGGCATGTTCCGGCGCGCGATGGGGGCGGACGTGCGGCTCGTCCAGGTCCTGCTCACGGCGTCCGACGGCACCGCCGGCGCGCGTCTGACGGGGCGGGAGCTCGGCTCGGAACTGGAGCAGGAGCTGGCCGGCAGCGCCCGCGAGGCGCGGCTGCTGGACGCGGGGGCGCCGGCGGACACCGTCCGGGTGGGAACCGACGGGCGCCGGGTCGTGGACATCGCCCGGGAGGTGGTGGGCGTGACGGGGTGGACGGCGAGCGGATGACACCAGCTACTCAAAATTGACTAGAGTGGGCCGCATGACCGAGAAGACGATCCCGATCCTGCCGTGCCGGACCCTCCAGCCCGTTCTCGACTTCTACACCGCCCTCGGCTTCGAGGTGACGTACCGGCAGAACAGTCCCAATCCGTACGCGGTCGTCGAGCGCGGCGGCATCGAGTTGCAGTTCTTCGCGCTCAAGGCGCACGAGCCCGCCGCGTCACTCGGCACCTGCTACGTCCTCACCGACGACGTGGACGGGCTGCACGCCTCCTTCCGGGCGGGGCTCAAGGCGGCGTACGGCAGGATCCCCACGCGTGGGCTGCCCCGCATCGGACCGCTCAGGGACATGTCGTACGGGGTGCGGCAGTTCCTCATGACCGACCCGGGCGGCAACTGCGTCCGTGTCGGACAGCCCTCCGGCGGCCCGCGCCACCGGAGCGCCCCCGAGGAGACCTTCGCCCGTGCCCTGCACCACGCCCTGCTCCTCGCGGACTCGAAGGAGGACCCGGCGGGCGCCGCGAAGGTCGTCGACCGGGTGCTGCGCCTCGAAGACGAGCGGCCCACGCCGGCGCAACTGCTCCGGCTCCTCGTGCTGCGGGCCGACGTCGCCGGGCGGCTGGGCGATGAGGAAGCCAAGGCGTCGGTGCTCGCCCGGGCGGCCGCCGTCCGACTCACCGCCGGGGAACGGGAGTCGGTCCGCGAGGACCTCGTACGCCTCGCCGAGCTGCGTGACTGACGCCCGGTCACCGCATCCGCTCCCCAACGCGGGGCCGGGGCAGGGAACTTGTACGCCCCATCGACGTACGACCGCATCACTGCTACACCTGCGTCACATGCACCACCTGCACCCACCGTCCAAGGAGGAGCATGTGAGAGCACGTCGCGCGGCCGCCCGAAGCACCTCCGCGCTCATCGCCACCCTCGCCCTGACCGCCGGCCTGGCCGGGCCCGCCGCAGCGGCGGGGGAGAGGCAGGCCCCGCCGGTCGCCACCGCGACCGACCCCGTCACGCACGAGGAGAACGACCGGGTCCCCGAGGGATCGGTCTGGACGCAGCACTACTTCCCGTCCTCCGACGACTCCGGCACCGAGTTGCACGCCGACGTCCTGCTGCCCGAGGGGCTGTCCCGCGGCGAGAAGGTGCCCGTCATCCTCTCGGTCGGCCCGTACTTCGCCCACGCCGGGCAGACCGGCCCGGAGGGCTGGAGCCACACCGGGCCCTCGTCCCGCTTCCAGGACTTCGTCGAGGGCACCGACCTGTTCGACGAGGGGTACGCCTTCGTCATGGTCGACCTGCGCGGCTTCGGCGGCTCCACCGGCTGCCTCGACTGGGGCGGACCCGGCGAACAAGCCGACGTCAAGGCCGCGATCGACTGGTCCGCGAAGCAGCCGTGGTCCACCGGCGCGGTGGGCATGTACGGCAAGTCCTACGACGCCGTCACCGGCCTCATCGGCAACAACCTGGACCAGCGCGCGCTCAAGGCCGTCGTCGCCCAGGAACCCCTGTGGGACATGTACCAGTACATCTACTCCAACGGCGTGCCCCGCCCGAACGTGACCGGCACCGCCGGCGCGTACAACTCCATCGCCACGATGCCCCCGATGCCGGACGACGACCCGCGTTACCGGGCGAACGCCCGCTACGAGCAGGCGCGTCCGGAGTGCCTGACGGAGAACTCCGCCGGGTACCGAATAGCCGACCAGCGGGACGAGCACTGGACCTCTCGCGACCTGGCCCGGATGGCCAGGGGCAGCGACACACCGCTCTTCGTCACCCAGGGCTTCATCGAGCCGAACACCAAACCCGAGGAGATGCAGGAGTACCTCGACAACCACGAGGGCCCCGAGCGCGGCTGGCTCGGCCAGTGGGACCACGTGCGCGGCGGCGACCGCACCCCCGACGGGCGCCTCGCCATGGGCCGCGAGGGCTGGTACGAGGAGACCCTGTCCTTCTACGACCAGTACCTCAAGGGCGTCAGGCCGTCCGTCCGCTACCCGGCCTACGCCGTCGAGGACTCCACGGGCGCCTGGCGCGCCCAGCGCACCTGGCCGGTCACCGAGCGGTCGGTCACCCTGCCGCTCGGCGGCGGCTCGTACGTGGACGACGGTGGCGCGTCCGCCCGCGCGGCGCTGGCCGCGTCCGGTACCCCGGCACCGCGGCCGCCCGCGCCGCCGGCCGGCCGGTGGGACATGGAGAACGCGCCCGCAACCGAGCACGCCGCCCCTGAGGGACTCGCCGGGGAGACGGCGAAGCGGCAGCGGGGCGGTGAGGTCGGCTCCAGCTTCTTCGTGTGGTCGACGCCGCTGAAGAAGGCGGTGCGCGTCACCGGCACCCCGCAGGTCTCCCTGACCGCCAAGGGCGAGGGCAACGTCATGCTCAAGCTGTACGACGTCGCCCCGGACGGCACCGCCGTCATGTTCGACGAGCAGGTGTCCCTGGTGGATTCGGGCCGGCTGACCGTCGACCTGAAGGCCACCGACTGGACGCTGGCGGCGGGACACGTCCTGGCCGTGGAGATCGGTTCGATCCAGACCGGCTCATGGCGCGACACGCCCTCCGGCGAGACCGTCGAGGTGCGGGGTGCCAGGCTCCGGCTGGCCCTGGACGACCCCGCCGACGACGTCGCCACCCCCGGCGACCGCTCGCCGTTCCTCGACACGTACCTGAGCCGGTACACCGTGGAACTGCCCGCCGGTCCGGGCACGTTCACGCTGGTCAGGGACGGCCGGTCAGGTATCCGCCCATGGAGGTGAAGTACTCCGTCGCGGGCAGCTCCCGGCCGTCGTCGGTCCGTACCCGGGTGATGGCCAGGCCGTGGTTGCGGCCGGTCCGGGCGTCGGCTCCGGCGACGATCACCACGCCGTCGCCCTCGCGGTAGAAGACGCGGCCGGGAGTGCCGCCGTAGCGTCCCTGGGACACCACTGCGGCGAGCACTTCCAGCCGCCTGCCCCGGTGGTAGGTGAAGGCGCTGGGGTAGGGCTCGGACTGGGCGCGGACCAGGCGCTCCAGATCCTGGGCCGGCCAGCTCCAGTCGATCCGGATGTCCTCGGCGGACCGCTTGTGGAAGAAGCTGGCCCGGGACCGGTCCTGCTTGGTGAACCCGGTCCGGCCGGCGGCGATGAGACCCAGTGCGCCGATGGTGACCGGGGCGATCAGGTCGACGGTCTTGTGGAAGAGGTCGGTCGCGGTGTCCGTCGGACCGACAGGCACCGCCTCCTGCCGGACGATGTCCCCGGCGTCGAGCTCGTCGTTCATCATGTGCGCGGTGACGCCCACTTCGGACTCGCCGTTGATCAGTGCCCAGATCAGCGGGGAGAAGCCGGCGTACTTGGGCAGCAGCGAGTCGTGCACGTTCAGCGTCCCGTGGCGCGGCAGACCGAAGATGTGCGGCGGGATCCAGGTCCGCCAGTTGTTCGCCACGATGATGTCGGGGTCGGCCTCCTTGAGGCGTTCGAACAGCTCGTCGTCGTCGGGACGGTTGCGGATCAGCACCGGGACGCCGTGTTCCTCGGCGAGGTCGGCGACGGAGTCGCTCCAGATCTTTTCGTACGCGTGCTCGCTCCGGGGGTGCGTCACGACCAGCACCACGTCGTGTTCGGAGTCCAGGAGCGCTTGCAGGGTGCGGTGCCCCCAGGTCTGGTAACCGAACATGACGACGCGCATGGGGTTCCTCCTCGGCACAGGGGACGGCCCGGGCAGTAAAGCAAGGCTTACCTTAGTGGAGAACATCCTTGCGCGGCACCCCAGTTGGCGGCGAAGGGTAAGGGTTCGCCCTATCGACAGTCCGCGTCGCATTAGCTTAGGCTCACCTAAGTTTCGGCGGCCGCAGGATGGGAGTGACATGTCACAGGTTCCTCCTGATGACGCAACACTGGTCCACGACCTCATTGGCATCGGCTTCGGGCCGTCCAATGTCGCCATGGCGATCGCACTGAGCGAGCACAACGCACACCCCGACGGACAGGAGCCGGTCACCGCACGCTTCTTCGAGCAGCAGCCGCGCTTCGGCTGGCACCGGGGCATGCTGATCGACGACGCCACCATGCAGGTGTCCTTCCTCAAGGACCTGGTGACGCTCCGGAACCCGGCGAGCGAGTTCAGCTTCCTGTGCTACCTCCAGAGCAAGGGACGGCTGATCGACTTCATCAACCACAAGAACCTGTTCCCGCTGCGGGTCGAGTTCCACGACTACTTCGAGTGGGCCGCCGCCAAGGTCGACGACATGGTCTCCTACGGCCACGAGGTCGTCGGCGTCGCACCCGTCGAGCGGGGCGGATCCGTGCGGCACCTGGAGGTGACGGTCCGCTCGGGGGAGGGGCTGGAGGTGCACCGCACCCGCAACCTCGTCATCGGCACCGGACTGCGCCCCCTCCTGCCCGAGGGCGTCGAGCGCGGCGACCGCGTCTGGCACAACTCCGAACTCCTGGCCAAGGTGGACGCGTTGGAGGGCACCTCGCCGTCCCGGTTCGTCGTCGTCGGCGCCGGGCAGAGCGCCGCCGAGAACGTCGCCTACCTGCACCGCCGCTTCCCGCGTGCCGAGGTCTGCGCGGTCTTCGCCCGCTACGGCTACAGCCCCGCCGACGACAGCGGCTTCGCCAACCGGATCTTCGACCCGACGGCGGTGGACGAGTACTTCGCCGCGCCCGCCGGAGTCAAACGCCGGCTGATGGACTACCACGGCAACACCAACTACTCCGTGGTGGACATCGACCTGATCGACGACCTGTACCGGCAGACGTACCGGGAGAAGGTCCTCGGCACCGAACGGCTGCGCTTCCTCAACGTCTCCCGGCTCACCGAGGTCAAGGAGACCCCGGAGAAGGTCCGGGCCACCGTGACCTCCCTGGTCACCGGCGAGGAGACCCTGCTGGACGCGGACGTCGTGGTCTTCGCCACCGGCTACCGCCCGGCCGACCCCCTCGGTCTGCTCGGCGAGGTCGCGGACCGCTGTCTGCGCGACGACGAGGGCCTGGTCCGGGTCGAGCGCGACTACCGCGTCGCCACCGACCCCGGCCTGCGCTGCGGCATCTACCTCCAGGGCGGCACGGAGCACACCCACGGCATCACGTCGTCCCTGCTGTCCAACACCGCCATCCGGGTCGGCGAGATCCTGCGGTCGCTCCTCGGCCGGGGCGTCGGGTCCGCTTCCGGCGCGGCCCGCACGGTCACCGACGGGACCGGCAGCGCGGCGCGTTAGTGTACGTCGCCATGACCACGACTGCGGCCCGGAGCGCGGCGCCCCCGGGCACAACACGGGCCCGCCGAAAGCGCGTTGTGGGCCTCGGTGTGCTCGTGGCGCTCCTGGTGGTGGCGTCGGCGGCGTCCCTGGCGGTCGGCGCGCGCGCCTTGAGCCCCGCCGACGTGTGGCACGGGTTGCTCGCGGAACCCGGGCCCGATCAACGGCTCACCGAGATCAGGCTCATCGTGCAGACCGTGCGGGTCCCCCGCACGGTGCTCGCGGTCGTGGCGGGCGTCGCCCTGGGCGTCGGCGGCGCGCTCATCCAGGGCTACACGCGCAACCCCATCGCCGACACCGGCCTGCTGGGTGTGAACTCAGGTGCCTCGTTCGCCGTGGTGACGGGGATCGCCCTGTTCGGGTTCACCAGCCCGTTCCAGTACGTCTGGTTGGGCTTCCTGGGCGCCGCGGCCGCCGGTGTCGTGGTCTTCGGGCTGGCGAGCATCGGCAGGGGCGCCGGCAACCCGCTGACGCTCGCCCTGGCCGGGCAGGGGGTCACCGTGTTCCTCGCGGCGATGACCACCGCCGTCGCCCTGTCCGACAAGGAGTCGCTCAACGCGCTGCGGTTCTGGAACGCGGGCTCGGTGGCCGGCGTCCGGTTCGACGTCATCTGGCCCGTGGCGGCGTTCATCGCGCTCGGCCTGCTGCTGGCCCTGTCCACGCTGCCCGCGATCAACCTGCTGAACCTGGGTGACGACGTGGCGCGGGGGCTGGGGCTGAACATCGCACGGAGCCGGATCGTCGGCATCGTCGCCGTCACCCTGCTGGCGGGTGCGGCGACCGCCGCCTGCGGGCCCATCGCGTTCCTCGGGCTGATGGTGGCCCACGTGGCCCGGTACCTGACCGGCCCGGACTACCGCTGGCTGGTGCCGTACGCGGGGCTGCTCGGGGCGGTCGTCCTGCTGGTCTGCGACATCGTGGGACGCCTGGTGGTACGGCCGGGTGAACTGGACGCGGGGATCGTCGTCTCCCTCCTCGGCGCCCCGTTCTTCGCGGTGCTGGTGTGGCGTGGAAAGTTCAAGAGCGCGTGAACGGGGCGGACGTGAAGGCCGATCAGACGGACGTGAAGCCGTCCCTGGTGCCGGGCGTACGGCTCGGCGGTGTGTCGTTCGTCTGGCGGCCCTGGCTGGCCGGCGTCACCCTGCTGCTGGCGGCGGGGGCTTTCCTGCTCTTCTGCCTGTCCATCGGCGTCGGGGACTTTCCCATCGCCCTGCCCCGGGTGGTCGCGACGATCTTCGGCAGCGGCGAACAGGTCGACGAGTTCGTCATCATGGACCTGCGGATGCCGCGTGCCCTGGCCGGGCTCGTCGTCGGCGTCGCGCTCGGGGTGTCGGGGGCGATCACCCAGTCCATCGCACGCAACCCGCTGGCCAGTCCCGACGTACTCGGCATCACCAGTGGCGCGAGCGCGGTCGCGGTGTTCCTGGTGACCGTGTCCGGTGGCACCGCCGCGGCGATCACCGACTCCGTGGGCCTGTCGGCGGCGGCGCTCGCGGGCGGGCTCGGCACCGGTCTGCTGGTGTACTTCCTGGCCTGGCGGCGGGGCGTCGACGGTTTCCGGCTGATCCTCATCGGCATCTCGGTGACCGCGATGACGCAGGCGATCACCACCTGGCTGCTCGTCACCGCCGACATCAGGGACGTGGCCAGGGCCCAGGCGTGGCTGGTCGGGTCGCTGGACGACCGGTCCTGGGACGAGGTGTCGCTCGCCCTGTGGTGCACGCTCGCCCTGCTGGCCGCCGTGTCGTGCGTCGCCTTCCAGTTCAAGCCCCTGCACTTCGGCGACGAGATCGCGGCCGGCCTCGGCGTCCGGTACGCGACGGTGCGGGCCGTGCTGCTGCTGTGCGCGGTGCTGCTGGCCGGCGCGGCCGTGAGCGCGGCGGGACCGGTTCCGTTCGTCGCGCTGGTGGCGCCGCAGGTGGCGATGCGGCTCGGCAGACATCCCACACCGCCCATGGTGGCCTCCGGCATGGTGGGGGCGCTGCTGCTGACCGGCTCCGACCTGGTCGCCCGCGCGGTGCTGCCGGTCTCCCTGCCCGTCGGTGTCGTCACCGCCGCGATCGGCGGCCCGTTCCTGGTCTATCTGCTGGTACGGGCGAACCGCCGGTAGCTGGTACAAAGTAAGGCGAGCCTAAACAAGGGGGCCCTGTGGTCGTTCAGTCCATCACCGGAGTGAAGCCCGGAACCGACGGAACCGACGGCGCCGCACGGCTGGCGGCCAGGGGCGTCACGGTCGGGTACGGCGCCCGGACCGTCATCGACGACCTGGACGTGACCGTCCCGCCCGGGGTCGTCACCACCATCATCGGCCCCAACGGGTGCGGGAAGTCCACCCTGTTGCGCACCCTGTCGCGGCTGCTGAAGCCGGCCGGCGGAAAGGTGGTGCTGGACGGCGACGACATCGCGAAGCTCCGGACCCGGGACGTGGCGAAGAAGCTCGGCCTGCTGCCGCAGGCGCCGGTCGCGCCGGAGGGGCTGACGGTGTCCGACCTGGTCGCCAGGGGCCGCCATCCGCACCAGAGCTGGCTGCGGCAGTGGTCGTCGGACGATGCCGACGTGGTGGCACGCGCGCTGGCCATGACCGGCGTGTCCGATCTCGCCGACCGCCCGGTCGACTCCCTCTCCGGCGGCCAGCGCCAGCGCGTCTGGATCTCGATGACCCTCGCCCAGGGCACCGACCTGCTCCTGCTGGACGAACCGACCACCTACCTGGACCTGGCGCACGCGATCGACGTCCTGGACCTGGTGGACGACCTGCACGAGTCCGGGTGCACGGTGGTCATGGTGCTGCACGACCTCAACCTGGCCACGCGCTACAGCGACAACCTGGTCGTGATGCGGGAGGGCGCGATCCTGGCGCAGGGACACCCCCGCGACGTGATCACCGCCGAACTGCTGCACGAGGCCTTCGGGCTGCGGGCCAAGGTGATCGAGGACCCGGTGGGCGACCGGCCGCTCATCGTGCCGATAGGCCGGACCCACGTCGAACTCCACTGACCGATAACGGAGTTGCGGTAGTGAGGGTAGGCTAACCTCACTCGATCGCGGTAAGGTTTGCTGCCCTCAGACGGGGCGTACGGACAGCGCGACAGCAAGGGATCCCCGGATGCTCTTCCTCAGAACGACGCGTATCAGGCCCTGGCGACGACTGGCGGCGGCACTGTCCGCCGCCGCCCTCGGTGCCGGCCTCCTCGCAGGCTGCGGTTCCGAATCCGACGACCCGGCGGACAACGCGGCTGGCGACGCCCCGTCCGCCGGCGGCAACTTCCCGGTCACCGTGGAGCACGCGTTCGGCACCACGAAGGTCACCGAGGCTCCCGAGAGGGTCGTCTCCGTCGGCTACACCGACGACCAGACCGTCCTGGCCTTCGGCATCAAGCCGGTCGGCATGGTCGACCAGTACCCGAACCCGGCCGGCCAGAGCCCCGACATCAACACCCAGTGGCCCTGGGTGAAGGACAAGTGGGGTGACACCAAGCCCGAGGTCGTGATGAAGAACGGCGACGACGGCCCCAACTACGAGAAGATCGCCGCCCTGCGCCCCGACCTGATCGTCGCGGTCTACTCCGAGATCGACCAGGCCGGCTACGACAAGCTGTCCAAGATCGCCCCGACGGTGGCCCGCACCAAGACCGAGAAGGAACCCTTCAGCGCGCCCTGGCAGGACAACGCGCTCCACATCGCCAAGGCACTCGGCAAGGCCGAGGAGGGCGAGAAGATGGTGGCCGACGTCCAGGCCAAACTCGACGCGGCCAAGAAGGAGCACCCCGAGTTCGCGGACCAGACCGCGGTGGTGCTGTCCTGGTACGAGAAGTCGGTGGCGCCCTTCACCTCCACCGACGTACGCGGACGCCTCGTGACCGGCATCGGGTTCAAGTACCAGACGGAGATCGACGAGGTGGCCGGCGGCGACTTCTACACGACGCTCTCCCCGGAGCGGCTCGACCTGGTCGACGTCGACCGCGTCTTCGTCATCAACGACCAGGCGGACCAGGACGCGCTGAAGAAGTCCGAACTGTTCAACAACCTGAACGCGGTGAAGAACGGCAAGGTGTCGTACCTGCTCGACAGCGAGGGCCCGGCGGTCGGCGCCGCCATCTCCCAGGGCACCCTGCTGTCCATGCCCTACGCCATCGACGAACTGGTCGAGGCGGCCGGACAGGGGTGAGCCGCACCGACACACACGTCGCCCCGGCGATCCTGCGCACGGCGACCGGACGTGAGGCCGCCCGCTGGGTCGGGACACACTGCCGCGAGGTGCCGTGGCTGACGACCGCCACCGTGCTCACCACGGTGGCGGGAGCCGCGCTCCAGGTGCTCCCGGTGCTGCTGCTGGGCCGGGTGGTCGACGCCGTCGTCGAGGGCGAGTCGCAGTCGGTCCTGGTCACCGTCGGGGCACTGATGGTGGCCGCCGCGCTGCTCGGGGCGGCGGCCGGCGCGGCGTCGACGTACCTGATCGGGCGGCTCGGCGCCGACCTGCTCGCCCGGCTGCGGGAAGGAGCCGTGCGGGCGGTGCTGGGGATGCCCAGCGCCCGCATCGAGCAGGTCGGCCGGGGAGACGTGCTCTCCCGGGTCGGCGACGACGTGGCCGTCATCTCCAAGGGCATCCGCACCGCCGTCCCCACGGTGTTCTCGGCGGGTGTCCTCGTCGCCATCGCCACCGCCGGGATGTTCGGCCTGGACTGGCGGCTCGGTCTCGCGGGCGCCGGCGCGCTGCCCGCGTACGCGCTGGCCCTGCGCTGGTACCTGCCCCGGTCCGCGCCGCTCTACCGGAAGCAGCGCAGGGCGCAGGCCGACCGGGCGCAGGCCCTGATCAGCGGACTCAACGGCATCGACACGGTCCGCGCGTACCGGCTCGAGGAGGCCTTCCGCGAGCAGGTCACCCGCGAGTCCTGGCGGGTGCGCGACCTCGGCATCGAGGTGTTCCGCTTCTTCGGCCGGTTCGTCGGCCGGGAGAACCGCGCCGAGTTCATCGGCCTGTCCCTGATCATCGTGGTGGGGTACGCCCTGCTGGAGGCCGGTGCCGCCAGCCTGGGCGAGGTCTCGGCGGCCCCGCTGCTCTTCCACCGGCTGTTCACCCCGCTGGGCGCCATCATGTTCACCTTCGACGAGGCGCAGAAGTCGGGCGCGAGCCTCACCCGGCTGGTCGGCGTGCTGGGGGAGGAGGCGGAGGAGCGGCTGGTGGGCGACGAGTCCGCGACGGCGGACGCCGGGCCGTACCCGGTGACGGTGAAGGGGCTGACGTTCCGCTACCCCGACGCCGAGGAGCCGGTCCTGCGGGACGTGTCCCTGTCCATTCCGGCCGGCTGCTCGCTCGCCCTGGTCGGGGCGACGGGCGCGGGCAAGACCACGCTGGCCGCGCTCATCGCGGGCATCGGGACCCCCGAGGCGGGGTCGGTGCGGGTCGGGACGACCGACCTGGCGTCCCTCGACGAGGCCGGGGCACGGGCCCTGGTGAGCATCCTGACGCAGGAGACGCACGTGTTCTCCGGCCCGCTCGCCGACGACCTGCGGCTGGCCGCGCCGGGGGCGACCGACGCCGAACTCACGGACGCCCTGCGTACGGTGGGAGCCGGCTCCTGGGCCGACGCGCTGCCCGACGGGCTGCACACCGTGGTCGGCGAGGGCGGCGAACGCCTCGACGTCACCAAGATCGCCCAGATTGCCCTGGCCCGGCTGGTGCTGAGCCGGTCGCCGGTGGTGGTGCTGGACGAATCGACGGCGGAGGCCGGCAGCGAGGGCGCCGCCGAGCTGGAACGCGCCGTGCTGGCCGCCTGCGCGGGCCGGACCACCCTCTTCGTCGCCCACCGGCTGACCCAGGCCATGGCGGCCGACCGGATCGTCGTGCTGGACGCGGGGCGGGTCGTGGAGGAAGGGACGCACGAGGAGCTGGTCGCCCTGGGCGGCCGGTACGCGCGGCTGTGGCGAGCCTGGCGGGAGGGCAGCCAGGCGGCCTAGTTAGGTGACCCTAAGTCAGGCTAGCCTGCCTTCATTCCTTGGAAGGGGCGTTGAGTCTTCGATGATGGAACCGAGCGCTCGTCACATCCCGCTTTCCCCCGAGCAGCTGGCCGGCATCCGCCGCCGCACCGGCGACTTCTCCGACCGCACCATCGCCGAGGCCTGCGCCATCGGACTGTCGTACTGGGCCACCGGCCGCAGCCCCGACGGCATCGACCTCGCACCGGGCACCCTCTTTCCCGACGTACTCGGCTGGGTCGACAACGGCGGCTCCGCGAGCGGTGACGGGCCGGCCGGCGCGGACGGCCGGAGCGTCCCCCTGCCGGCGGGCGTCGCACCCGGCGACGCGCGGCTCGCCCTGGACGACCTCGCCGACTTCCCGGACCGGCCCGTCGGCACCATCGCACCGGCCGACGTGGCGACGCGGCGGGAGCAACTGGCCCGGTGGAACGACACCGGTGCCGACCGCGTCCGCCCGACCCTGGTGGAGATGTTCCGCGAGCAGGCGCGGACCCGGCCGGACGCCGTCGCCGTCGTCGACGAACGGCGGACGCTGACCTACCGCCAGACGGCCGAATTCTCTGCCCAGTTGGCCCACCACCTCGTGAAGCTGGGGCTCACCGACGAACAACTGGTCGGCATCTCCCTGGAGCGCTCCGCCGACATGGTCGTCGGACTGCTCGCCGTGCTCCAGGCCGGATGCGCCTTCGTGCCGCTCGACCCGCACTGGCCGGCCGAGCGCCGGGCCGTGGTCATCGAGGACGCCGGGGTCGTCGTACAGCTCAACGCCTCGGGGGAGCACCCGGCCGGCGAACCGGCCGCGGTCGCCGTGGACCTGGCGGACTGGCGCCACGGCGCACTCCCCGGCCAGGCCCCCGAAGTCACCGTCCCCGGCGACGCCCTGGCCTACGTGATCTTCACCTCCGGCTCGACCGGACGCCCCAAGGGCGCCATGATCCGGCACGAGGCCATCAGCGAGCGCCTGCTGTGGCAGGTCCACCAGATCCTGGGCTTCGGCCCCGACGACGCCTCGCTGTTCAAGGCGCCGCTGTCCTTCGACATCTCCGTCAACGAGATCTTCCTGCCGCTGGTCTGCGGCGGCCGACTGGTCGTCCTGCGCCCCGGCGGCGAGCGCGACCCGCACCACCTGCTGGGCGTCATCGCCGAGCAGCGCGTCACCTTCACCTACCTCGTGTCGTCCATGCTCGACGTACTGCTGGAGATCGCGGGCGGCTCCGGGCGCCTCGACAGTCTGCGGCACGTCTGGTGCGGCGGCGAGGTGCTGACCCCGGAGCTCTACGAACGGTTCCGCACCCGGCTCGGCATCCCCATGTACCACGGCTACGGGCCCGCCGAGACGACCATCGGCGTCTCCCACGTCGTCTACCGGGGCGCGGCCGAACGCCTGACGACGTCGATCGGCAAGGCCAACCCGAACACCCGGCTGTACGTGCTCGACGACGAACTGCGCCCGGTCCCGGTCGGGGTCGGCGGCGAACTGTACGTCGGCGGCTTCCTCCTGGGCCGCGGATACGTGAACGCGCCGGGCCTGACGGCGTCCCGGTTCGTGGCGAACCCCTTCGCCGACGACGGTTCCCGGCTCTACCGGACCGGCGACCTCGCCCGCTACAACCCCGACGGCTCACTGGACTTCCTCGGCCGGGCCGACAACCAGATCAAGATCCGCGGGATGCGGCTGGAGATCGAGGACGTGGAGACCGGACTCGCCGAGCACCCCGGCGTCCGGCACACCTGCGTCGTCGCCAAGAAGAACGCCGCAGGCGGCACCTACCTGGTGGGCTACGTGATCCCGGCCGCAGGGAACGAGACGCTGCGGGCCGCCGACGTCAGGGCCTGGGCCGGCGAGCACATGGTCGAGTACATGGTGCCCGCCCACGTCGTCGTCCTGGCGGAGTTCCCGCTCACCGCGAACGGCAAGCTCGACCGGCACGCGCTGCCCGAACCCGAGCTCACGACGGCCTCGGCCGTGCCGCCGACGACGGAGAAGGAACGCGCGGTGTGCGCGGCGGTCTCGGCGCTGCTGCGACTGGACCGGGTCGGCGTCGACCAGGACTTCTTCCAGCTCGGCGGAGACAGCATCCTCGCGATCTCCCTGCTCGGCGCCCTGCGCGAGGCGGGACTCCACGTCACGGCAGGGCAGATCCTCACCCACAGCACCCTGGGGGCGCTCGCGGCGGTGGCGAGCGGCGAGGACACCGCCGTCGTGGACCACCGCGACGTGGCGACCGGTCCCGTGGTCGGTTCCCCCGTCGTGCAGTGGCTCGGCGAGACCACGGACGCCATCGACGGCTTCGTGCAGTCGGTGGTCCTCACCACCCCGGTGGAACTGACCGCCGACGCCCTCGACGCCATGCTCGCCGCCCTCGTCGCGCGGCACGCCATGCTGCGCGCCCGGCTGGTGCGCGGCGAACGCTGGAGCTTCGACATCCCGGAGGCGGACGGCTCCACGCCCCGGTGGCGGGAGAGCGACCGGCCGCTCGACGCCTGCCTGGCTCTTGCCACGGCCGGGCTGGACCCGGACCACGGCGCCATGCTGAGCGCCGTGTGGAACCGGGACGCCCGCCGGCTCGTCCTGGTCGCCCACCACGTCGTGATCGACGGCGTCTCCTGGCGGATCCTGATGGAGGACCTGGCCACCGCGTGGCGCCAGTACGCCTCCGGAGCGCCGGTCGAACTGCCTCCGGCCGGCACGTCGTTCCGCCGCTGGACCCAACTGCTGGAACGCGCGGCGTTCGACGCGGACGGCACCTACTACCGCCGGCCTCTGCCGGGCCCGGACCGGCCGCTGGGCAGGCGGGCGCTGAACGAGTCGGACACCGTCGCCCGGGAACGGCTGCGCACCGTCTCGGTGGACCCCGGGGTCACGGCCGCGCTGCTGGGCGAGACCCCCGCGAAGTTCCACGCGGGCGTCAACGACATCCTGCTGACCGCGCTCGCCGTCGCCCTCGCCCGCCGGCGCCGCGACCTCGGACAGGACCAGACCTTCGCCCACATCGAACTCGAAGGCCACGGCCGCGAGCCGCGGTTCGTGGCGCCCACGGCCGGCTTCGAGCCCGAACTGTCCAGGACCGTCGGCTGGTTCACCACCCTCTTCCCGGTGACCGTGGACCCCGGACCGGCCGCCGACCCCACCACCCCCGAGTACCTGGCGGCCGCGCTCAAGGCCGTCAAGGAAGACCTCGCCGGGGTCCCGGACAACGGCGTCTCCTACGGCGCCCTGCGCCACCTCGCCGACAGCGAGTTCGACGCCCCGGCACCCCAGGTGCTCTTCAACTACCTGGGCCGCTTCGAGGCGGGCGCGCCCGGCGACTGGCAACTCTCCGGCACCACCGGGCAGCTGGGCGAACGCCGGGACCCGAGGATGCGTCTGCCGCGGCTCCTGGAGTTCAACGCGATCGCCGAACCCGACCCGGCCGGCGGGTACCGGCTCGCCACCACCCTCTCCTGGCCCGACGGAACGTTCACCGACGAGGACATCGACACCCTCGGCGCCTACTACCTCCAGGCCCTGACCGGGCTGGCCGCCCTCGAACACGGCGGCCACTCGCCCAGCGACTTCGCCCCGCTGACGCTCACCCAGTCCGACGTCGACGCCCTGGACGGCCCGGCGCTTCGGGACATCCTGCCGCTGACCCCGCTCCAGGAGGGCCTGTACTTCCACTCCGTCTACGACGAGGACTCCACCGGTAGCTACGTGGAGCAGCAACTGCTCACCCTGGAGGGCGAGGTGGACGCCGACCGGCTGGCCGCGGCGGCCACCCGCCTGCTCACGCTCCACCCGAACCTCGCCGCCAGGTTCGTGCCCCTCGCCGACGGCCGGGTGGTCTCCGTACTGGAGGGCGGTGCCGAGGCACCCTTCACCACCCTGGACCGCCCCGGCATCACCGACGACGAGATCCGCGACCTGGCCGAGCGGGACCGCCGCGCCGGCTTCGACCTGGCCACCGGCCCGCTGATGCGCTGCACGCTCGTCCGCGGGGGCACCGGCCGGAACGTCCTCGTGCAGACCGTCCACCACATCGTCGCCGACGGCTGGTCGGTGATGCCGATGCTCCGCACCCTGCTGGCCGAGTACCACGCGCCGGGGACGGTGTACCCGCTCGGCGGCTTCCCCGACCACGTACGCCGGCTCGCGCGGGGCGACGACGGGCTCGGTGACCGGGTGTGGGGCGAACAGCTCGCCGGACTCGCCGGCCCCTCACTGGTCGCCGAGGGACACACCCCGTCCGACCGGTTCGCCGACACGGCGGTGGAACCGGCGGACGACATCGACGCGGCAGCCCGGTCGGCCGGCGTACCGCTGAGCGTGGCCGTGCACAGTGCCTGGGCGGTGACGCTGGGCGGCATCCTGCGCCGCACCGACGTGGTGTTCGGCTCCACGGTGTCCGGACGGGACGCCGACGTGCCCGGCGTCGAGGACATGGTGGGTCTGTTCATCAACACCATCCCCCTGCGCGCCCGGTGGTCCGCCGACACCAGCGCCCGTGAACTGCTCGCCTCGGTCCGTGGGCACCAGAGCGCGGTACTGCCTCACCAGCACGTCTCACTGTCCGCACTCGCCCGCGCGGCCGGCACCGGCACCCTCTTCGACACCCTGGTGGTCTTCGACGTCGCGCCCGACGTCGAGGCTCTGCGGCGGCCGGACGACACGCTGGTCATCACCGGCATCACGAACGAGGGCGCACCCCACTACCCGTTGACGCTGGTGGCGGAACGCACGGCCGACGGCCGTCCGCGCTTCAACCTGATCTACGACGGCGAACTGCTGCGGGAGACGAGTGCCCGGGGACTCCTGCGCACCTTCGTCCGGACCCTCACCGGCCTGCTCACCCGGCCGGACGCCCCGGTCGGCGACGTGGCCTCCGAGGGGACCCGACTCCCCGAACCGGTCGTCCGGACCACCCTGGCCGGGCTCTTCGACGCCGCCGTGCGCCGCGATCCCGCCGCCGTCGCCGTCACCCAGTGCGCTCTCGACGGGGCCAGGCGGTCCCTGACCTACGGCGAACTGGCCACCGCGTCAGCCGCGTCGGCCTCGGCACTGCGCGCGGCCGGTGCCGGACCGGGCCGACTGGTCGCCGTCGCCGTCCCACCCTCCGTCGAACAGGTCGTCGCCCTGGTCGCGACCGTCAGCGCGGGCGCCGCGTACGTGCCGCTCGACCTGTCCTACCCCGACGACCGCCTGGAGTACGTCCTCGCCGACGCGTCCCCGCAGGTCGTCCTGGTCGACGCGGAGCGGCACGACCGAATCAGTCGGCTGCTGTCCCGGGCGGGTGTACGGGCGCGGATACTCGTCCAAGGGGACGAGCCGCCGGGGGGCGTCACCGGCCAGGACACCGGACCGGGGTGGCACGACCCCGCGTACGTGATCTACACCTCCGGATCGACCGGTCGGCCCAAGGGCGTCGTCGTCCCGCACTCCAGCGTGGTGACACTGCTCGCCAACACCCGGCGCGACATGGCCTTCGGCCCGGACGACGTCTGGGTCCAGTTCCACTCCTTCTCCTTCGACTTCGCGGTCTGGGAGCTGTGGGGCGCGCTGGCGCACGGCGGGGAACTGCTCGTACCGGAGTACGGCCTGACCCGTTCCCCGGTCGACTTCCACCGCCTGGTCCGCGAACGGGGGGTGACCGTGCTCAACCAGACGCCGTCGGCGTTCTACCGGTTCATGGAGGCCGACCGGCAGGCCGGCGAACCGCTGCCCGCCCTGCGCCGCGTCGTTTTCGGAGGCGAGGCACTGGACCTCGGGCGGCTGCGTGACTGGGCCGCCCGGCACGGCACCGCCTCGCCCGAACTGGTCAACATGTACGGCATCACCGAGACCACCGTCCACGTCACCCATCGAGTGCTCACCGATGCGGACTTCACCACCGGCGACGACGTCAGCCCGATCGGCGGCCCGCTGCCCGGCCTGGTCACCCACCTGCTCGACGACCGGCTCCGCCCGGTCCCGCCGGGGGAGGAGGGCGCCATCTACGTCGCCGGTGACCAGCTGTCGCTCGGCTACCTGGGACGGCCCGGACTCACCGCGGGCCGATTCGTGGCGAACCCGTTCACGGGCGACGGCTCCCGCATGTACCACACCGGCGACCTCGCCCGCCGCACGCTCGACGGCGAGCTGGAGTTCACGGGCCGCGCCGACGACCAGGTCCAGCTGAAGGGGTTCCGCATCGAACTCGGCGAGGTGGAGTCCGCGATCAGGGAGATCGACGGCGTGGCCGACGTGGCCGTCACCGTCGCGGCCAGCGGCGACCACCTCGTCGCGCACGTCGTGGGCCGGGCGCCCGGCGACCTCACCGGCGCCCTGTCGGCCAAGCTGCCCGCGTACATGGTGCCGGGCCGGGTGCTGCCCCTGGACGCCCTGCCGCTGACGGTCAACGGCAAACTGGACCGGAAGGCACTGACCGAGCGCGCGGCACGGGAACACCCTGACGGCGTGCCGCCAGACGCGGACGGCGGCCAGGACGGTGCCGGACTCGACGCCCTGGTGGAGATCTTCACCGACACCCTGCCCGGCGTACCCGTCGACGCCGACACCGACTTCTTCCGCGCCGGAGGCGACAGCATCGTCGCCATCACCGTGGTGAACCGGGCCCGTGCCCTCGGCCTGCCGGTCGCCCCGAAGGACGTGTTCCTGCGCAAGACCCCGCGCGCGCTCGCCGCACACCTGGCGGCGGAGGGAGCCGAGGTTGCGCAGGCGGCACCCGTCCGCCACGAGGACGGCCCGCTGCCGCCCACCCCCATCGTCCTGCGCCAGCGGGAACTGGGCGGTTCACTGGCCCGGTTCGCCCAGGCCAGGGCAGTACCGGCGCCCGAGGGAACCAGGTTCGCCGATGCCGAACGCGCCGCCCGCGCCGTCGTCGCCGTCCATCCGGTCCTGCGGCTGCGGCTGCGCGTCGACCACGGGGTGTGGTCCCTGCGCACCGGACCCGCCCGCCAGGTCACCGTCGAGCGGGCGGACTCGGACGCGACCACCGCGGCGAACGAAGCCGCAGGACGGCTCGACCCCGAATCCGGACACGTCGTCGCGTTCTCCTGGCTGGAGACGAGCCGGACTCTGGTGGTCACCGTCCACCACCTCGCCGTCGACTCGGTGTCCTGGCTGATCCTGCTGGACGACCTGACCACCGCCATGCGCGGAGCGCCCCTGCCCCCGCCGACCACCCCCTACGCCGAGTACGCCGAGGCACTCGCCTCGCGGCCCGTCCGTGAGGCCGACACCCTGGACGGCTGGATCACCACGCTCCAGGCGCCCGCCCCGCTCCCCACCGGCGGCGCACGGCGCGAGACCACGGTCGTGCTCGCCCCCGACGTGAGCGAACGCCTGACGCGCACCGCACCGGCCGCGCTCGGCATCGACGTCACCGAACTGCTCTGCGGTGCCCTGCGTGCCGCACTCACCCGCGTCCAGCCCGAGCCCACCGAGCTCGCGATCGACCTGGAGCGGCACGGCCGGGTGCCCGCCCTCCCGCACCACGACTACACCCGCACCGTCGGCTGGTTCACCGCCGTCGCGCCCGTGCGGCTGACCGCGCACACCGACCCCGTGGCGGCCGCGAAGGAGGCCGACGCACGCCGCCCCGACGACGACGCGCACGTCGCCTACGGCCGGCTCAGGTACCTCGACCCGCAGACGGCCCCGCTGCTGACCGCACGCCCCCAGGTGCTCCTCAACTACCTGGGCCGGGGGAGCGAATCCCGCGCGCTGCCCGTCACCTCCGGAGACCAGGGCAGCCCGTACGCGGTCGAGGTCAACGCCTGGACCGACGAGGCCACCGGCAGCCTGCACGCGGCCTTCATCCTCGCCGAGGGCGTCCCCGGCGAGATCACCGGGCACTGGCACGACGCACTGGCCCGCATCGCGGACGCCGCGGCGACGGCCGAGCGCACGGCACCGGTCACCCCGCTCCAGCGCGGCCTGTACTTCCAGGCCCAGCTGACGGGCCCGGCCGGACACTACGTCGCGCAGAGCTGGTTCACCTTCGACCGGCGTCTCGACGCGGGCGCGCTGGCCGACGCGATGGCGTACGTGATGGCGCGGCACCCCGTCGCGGGCGCCGGGTTCACCACCGACGCGGACGGAAACCCGGTACAGGTACTCTCGGCGGGCCGACGGGTCGATGTCACCACGGTCGAGGCGGCGACCGACGCGGAGGTGGAGGCCCTGCGGGCCGGGGACCGGAGCACCGGCTTCGACCCGGCGGAGCCACCGCTGATCCGGCTCACCGTGGTGCGCCTGCCCGGCGACCGCGACGGGCTGCTCCTCAGCTACCACCTGCTGCTGTGGGACGGCTGGTCCCGCGAGATCGTGCTGCGGGACCTGTTCGGCGCCTACCGGGCCGTCCTGGCGGGGAAGCCACCGGCCCCGGTCCCGGCCACACCGGGCTTCGAGGACCACGCCCGGTCACTCGCCGCCAAGGGCCCCACCGTCGCGGAACGCTTCTGGGCCGGGCACCTGTCCGGCCTGTCCGGACCGACGCTGCTGGCCGGACCCGCCCCCGACCTCCCCGACGACCTGCCGCGCGCCCTCGTACACACGCTCTCCGCCGAGCGTTCCGACCGGCTGCGGGCGGCCGCCAGGACCCACGGCGTCACCCTCAACTCGGTACTGACCGGCGCCTTCGGCCTGCTGCTGGGCGCCCGTACGGGCCGGGAGGACGCCGTGTTCGGCGTGACAGTCTCCGGCCGGGAGGGCGAGGGACTGTCCGGCGTCGTCGGCGTCCTGCTCAACACCGTGCCCACGTGGACGCGGCCACGGCCGGGCGACACGGTGCGCGAGTACCTCACGGCCGTGCAGACGGCCCGCACCGAGGCGATGGAGCACGAGCACCTCGGGCTCGGGGAGATCCAGCGGGCCAGCGGACACGACACCCTCTTCGACAACCTGTTCGTGCTGCAGAACTTCCTCGACCTGGACGCCCTCGCCGAGATGAACGCCGAGCACGGCATCACCTCGGTACGCGCCGACGACTCCACGCACTACCCGTTCACCTGGGTCGTCACCCCCGGCGACCGGCTCACCGTCAAACTGGAGTACCGCGACCAGGACACCGACCGAGCCCGCCGCCTGCTCGACGACTACCTGCGCGTACTCGACGACCTGACACGGTCGGCCGGACCTGTCGGCGCACTGCCGGGGGTGGGACCCGAGCCGGTTCCCGCCCGCCGCACGGACGTCGGCACGGACACCGTCGTCGACCGCTTCGACCTGGCCGCGGACCGCGACCCGGAACGGGTGGCGCTCGTCGCCCACGGTGCGGCCATGTCCTTCGCCGAGCTCAGGGACCGCAGCCGCGAAGTGGCCGGTGTGCTCGCCCGGCGCGGCATCGGTCCCGAGACGACGGTGGGCATCGCGGTCCCGCGCTCCCTCGACTCGATCGTGGCGCTCTTCGCCGTGCTGCGCGTCGGCGCCGCGTACGTGCCCCTGGAACTGGACCACCCCGACGAGCGGATCGCCGCGATCGTCGCCGACGCCCGCCCGGAGGTGATCCTCACGGTCAGCGCCGTGTCGCCCCGCCTGACCGGCGACCTGATCGAGCTGGACCGCCCGCTGCCCGAGGCCGAACCGTTCGCGACGTTCGACCCCGACGACCCCGGCCGGCTGCGGCACCCCGCGTACACGATCTACACCTCCGGTTCGACCGGAAAGCCCAAGGGCGTGGTGACCGAGTACGCCGGACTCACCAACATGCTGGTCAACCACCAGCGGCGGATCTTCGGACCGGTGCTGGCCGAGCACGGGCACCGGGTCTTCCGGATCGCGCACACGGTGTCGTTCGCGTTCGACATGTCGTGGGAGGAGCTGCTGTGGCTCGCCGACGGCCACGAGGTGCACATCTGCGACGAGGAACTGCGCCGCGACGCGCCCCGGCTGGTCGCCTACTGCCTGGAGCACGGCATCGACGTCGTGAACGTGACACCGACCTACGCGCAGCAACTGGCCGCCGAGGGCCTCCTCGACGACCCGGCGCGCAGGCCCGCGCTGGTGCTGCTCGGCGGCGAGGCCGTCACCCCGGCCCTGTGGCAGCGGCTCGCGGACACGGAGGGAACGGCCGGCTACAACCTGTACGGGCCTACCGAGTACACCATCAACACCCTCGGCGTCGGCACCTTCGAGTGCCCCGACCCGGTGGTCGGGGTGCCGATCGACAACACCGACGTGTACGTCCTGGACCCGTGGCTGCGACCGCTGCCGGACGGCGTGCCCGGCGAGCTGTACGTCTCAGGCATCGGCATCGCGCGCGGCTACCTCGGGCAGCCCGCGCAGACCGCGCACCGCTTCGTCGCCTGCCCCTTCGGCGCGCCCGGCGAGCGCATGTACCGCACCGGGGACCTCGTGACGCGGCGGCCCGACGGCAACCTGACGTACCTGGGCCGCACCGACCAGCAGGTCAAGATCCGGGGCCACCGGGTCGAACTCGGCGAGGTCGAAGCCGTGTTCGCGGCGCACCCGGCGGTGCGGTTCGTCGCCGTGGTCGCCCAGCCCGACCCGCAGGTCGACGGCGCGTACCGGCTGGCCGCCTACCTCGTGCTGGACGGCGCCGACCTGGCGGAGGTCGCCTCAGCGGTGGGCGCCGGGCTGCCGGACTTCCTGCGCCCGACGCACTACGCGCAGGTCGACGCCATCCCGCTGACCGTGAACGGGAAGGCCGACACCAAGGCGCTGCCCGAGGCCAAACCGCTGGGTGCGCTGACCACGGCGGGGGAGCGGGGTCCGGTGACGGAGACCGAGACCGCGGTGTGCGCGTTCTTCGCCGAGGCACTGGACCTGGACGACGACGAGGTGAGCGCGGTGAGCGACTTCGTGTCCCTCGGCGGACACTCCATGCTGGCGGTGCGGCTGACGGGGCTGCTCCGCCGGGAGTACGGTCCGGTGATCACCATCCGCGACCTGTTGGCCCTGCGAACCCCGGAAGCGATCGCCCGCCACCTCGACGACCACTGACACGAGATGACCACTGCTGACACGAAGCGGCCCCGACCGGGGTCCGACATCCTGCGGACCGCGTTGCGCCGCAATGTGGGAGCCATGGCCGGGGGCACGTTCCTCATGGGCCTGTACCAGGCCGGTGAGACGGCCTTCCCCATCGCCCTCGGCCTGATCGTCGAACACACGATGCGCGACCGGAGCCCCGGCTCGCTCGGCGTGTCGATCGCCGCCCTCGCGGTGATCATCACGACCGTGTCGCTGTCGTGGCGGTTCGGCATGCGCGTATTGCAGAAGGCCAACACCACCGAGGCCCACCGCTGGCGCGTGCGGGTGGCGGAGTGCGGACTCCAGCCGGTGGCCAGGGACGTCGACCTCAAGTCCGGCGAGGTCCTGACCATCGCCACCGAGGACGCCGACCAGACCGCCGACATCATCGAGGTGGTGCCGCTGCTGATCAGCTCGCTGGTCGCGGTGCTGATCGCGGCCGTCGCCCTGGGCCTCGCCGACCTGCGGCTCGGGGTGCTCGTGATCGCGGGGACGGTCGCCATCCTGACGGTCCTGAGCGTGATGTCCGGACGGATCGGCTCCAGTACCCAGG
Organism: Streptomyces sp. CB02414; assembly: GCF_001905385.1. Classification (GTDB taxonomy): domain Bacteria; phylum Actinomycetota; class Actinomycetes; order Streptomycetales; family Streptomycetaceae; genus Streptomyces. The sequence continues at coordinate 126,708 of NZ_LIPF01000004.1, forward strand.
AGCAGCAGGCCCGGGTGGCGCGGGCGGGCGCCAAGGTCGCCGATCTGATCATCGGCCTGCGTCCGCTGCACGGCTTCGGCGGCAACCACGCGGCGTTCCGGTCCTACCGGCGGGTCAGCACGGAGGCGAAGCGGCAGGCCGTCACCGTCGCGAAGGTGAACGGCGTGTACGCGGGCACCGCGCTGGCCCTCAACGCCGTCCTCGCCGCCGCCGTGACGCTCACGGCCGGGTGGCTGGCGTTCGAGGGCCGGATCAACATCGGTGAACTCGTCATGGCGGTGGGGCTCGCGCAGTTCATCATGGAGCCGCTCAAGCTCTTCTCCGAGATGCCGAAGTACGTGATGATCGCGCGCGCCTCCGCCGAACGGATGGCGCTGGTGCTGAACGCGCCGCCGGTGACGACCCCGGGGACCGAGCGGCCGGCCGCGGGCGGCGGGCTGGAGGTCGACTGCGTGCGCCACGGCGCCCTGCGTGAGCTGAAGTTCCACGTCGCGGCCGGGGAGTTCGTGGCGATCGCCGCCTACCAGCCGCGCGCCGCCGCCGACCTCGCGGCGGTGCTCGCCCTGCGGGTGCCGCCCGACGCCTACGAGGGGGCGGTGCGCGTCTCGGGCCGTGACCTCGCGGACCTGCCGGTTGCGGCGGTCCGCGCGCAGCTGCTGGTCAACCCGTACGACGGGGAGATCTTCGCCGGCACCCTGCGCACCAACATCGACCCGTCGGGCACCAGCCGTACGGTCCCGGAGGCCGTCGAGGCGTCCATGCTGACCGACGTGGTAGCCCTGCACCGCGACGGCCTCGACCACCCCGTCCGCGACCGGGGCGCGAACCTGTCCGGCGGCCAGCGCCAGCGTCTCTCCCTGGCCCGCGCCCTCGCCGCCGACGCCGACGTCCTCGTGCTGCGCGACCCGACGACGGCCGTCGACGCGGTCACCGAGCAGCTCATCGCGCGCCATGTGGCCGAGCTGCGCCGGGGCCGCACCACCGTCGTGATCACCAGTAGTCCCGCACTGCTCGACGTCGCCGACCGGGTCCTCGTCCTGGACGACGGCGTCATCACCGCCGAGGACACGCACCGCAACCTCCTGGCCACCGACGAGGGCTACTGCCTGGCGGTGGCCCGGTGACCGCCGGGAGCGGTGACGCGCGCCACCTGTTTGCTTCCGTTTCGCGTGTTTGCGACAGCGTGGCCGGGAAAGGGGCTCTGTGATCACCGGTGGTGACAATCCGGTGCACACTGTCCGGAAATATGAGAAACAGGAGGTTTCGATGTCCTCGAAGCGACGTCGCAAGAAGAAGGCCCGCCGCAAGAACGGCGCCAACCACGGCAGCCGTCCGCAGAGCTGAGGACGGCACGAAGCACCGGGTGGGTGGCCGACGCCACCCACCCCGGGCACCGCGCCCGCGACGGGGCCGCGGGGTCGCCGCTACCACCGGCGGCCGGATCCGGCGAGCGCCCAGGCGACGTCCCGCAGCAGCGCGTGCCGCCAGCCCGCCCGGTCGTGGCCCGATGCCGACCGCGCGACCCGCACCGTCGCACCAGCCTCCGCGGCCAGGCTCTCCACCAGCTCGCAGTGCGGAAGCATCCGCCGCTCGTGCTCCCCCACGTCGAAGGCGACCCGCAAGCCGGACAGATCCGGCCCCTCCCGCAGACGCTCGGCGAGAAACCCGCCGACCGGACCGCCCAACGGGTCCGCGAGCTCCGCCGAACCGGGCGTCCACCAGCACGACGCCGACTGGCAGGCGACCCGTGACACCAGATCCGGGAACCGCAGCGCCGCGTACAGGGCGCTCAGCCCGCCGAGGCTCTGCCCCGCGACCACCAGCCGCCCCGGATCCGCGGGCACCCCGGAATCCACCACCAGCGGCAGCAGCTCGTCCCGGACCGCCTCCCACAGCTCCGGACGGCACCCGAACTCCGCCGTCCGGTCCTTGGCCGGCAGGAAGACGAGGGTGACCGGCGGCATGTCACCGCCGGCGACCGCCGATTCGAACGCGGTCGTCGCCGGGTGCAGATGCAGCCAGTCGTCCCCGTCCAGCAGCAGAACCACCGGCCCACCGCCGCCCACCGGGTGGACCCGCACCGTGCGCCGCCCGCCGAGCAGCCCGCCGGTCCAGCGCAACCGGGTGCCGGGCAGAGGCAGTACGTCGTCGGCGCCGACGGCCGGCCAGTGCGGCTGGGCCGGTGCGTCGGGGGTCGCGGCGATGGACCGGTCACCGCCCGCGCCCAGCGGGTTCAGCGGGTCGGCGTACGCCGCGCCGCCCACGCGGAACCAGTACGTCACCCGCAGCCGTGCGGGCATCCGCACCTCGGCGTACCAGCAGTCCGTGGCACCCCACCGGCGCAGCTCCACCGGCTCCGACCAGCTCTCGAAGACGACGCTCGCCGCCTCGGAGCCGCGCCGCAGGAACAGCGTCGTCCAGCCGTCGCCGTCCGGTACCGCCACGGGCGCGCTCGCGGCCGCCCAGAACCCGTCGCCGCCCGGCGTGCCGCGCAACCCGTACGCGGTGAACGCCTCTTCCCCCACGAGCCTCATCGACGTCTCCTTGTGGAGCGGAAAGCGGGAAAGCTAAGCTCGATCTCGATTTAGGCGAGCCTAACCTAATGCATCGGGAGGCCCCGCGCATGAGCACCAACCCCTTCGACGACGCCGACGGCCGTTTCCTCGTCCTCGTCAACGACGAGGGCCAGCACTCGCTCTGGCCGTCCTTCGCCCAGGTGCCCGGCGGGTGGACGACCGTCTTCGGGGAGGACTCCCGCGACGCCTGCCTCGCCTACGTCGAGGCCAACTGGGCGGACCTGCGCCCCCGTTCCCTCCCCCGTGCCACCGAGGCCTGACGCACCGTGCTCGACACCCGGCTGACCAACGCCCGCTTCCTCACCATGGACCCCGGCCACCCCGTCGCACACGACGTCGGCGTCTGGCGGGGCCGGATAGTCGGGCTCGACGACGCGGTGACGTCCCTGCCCGCCCGCGAGGTCGTCGACCTCCAGGGCGCCACCGTACTGCCGGGCTTCATCGACGCCCACGTCCACCTGGCCTGGACCGGGTTCAAGCAGAGCACCCCGAGCATCGCCGGGTGCACGCGCGTCGACGACGTGCTCGCCCGCGTCGAGGAGGCCGTCACCCGCAAGGCTTCGCCCGGCACCTGGGTGAGCATCGCCGGATACGACCAGCGGGTGCTGGGCCGCCACCTGACCGCCGCCGAACTCGACAAGGTCAGCCACGGCCACAAGCTGTACGTGACGCACGACTCCGGACACGGCTGCGTCGTCAACTCCGCCGTCCTGGACCTGCTCCCCGCCGGCACCCCGCACGAGAACGGCTTCCTCGCCGAGGGCGCCATGGGTGCCGCCCGCGCGCTGCGACTGCCGTACGCCCAGGAGGAGCTGGCCGAGGCGATCGGGCGGGCCGCCCGCACCTGCCTGGCCGAGGGGGTCACCGCCTGCGCCGAAGCGGGGATCGGCGGCGCCCTCCTGGGACACAGCCCGGTCGAACTGGGCGCCTACCAACTCGCCCGCGACAAGGGCCTGCTGCCGCTGCGGGTGCGGCTCATGGTGGCCGCCGACACCCTGCACCCGGTCGCCGCCCACGAGAGCGACGGCATCCCCCGGGCGCTCGACCTGGGCCTGCGCACCGGCTTCGGCGACGACCGGCTGTCCGTCGGCGCGCTGAAGGTCTTCACCGACGGCGGCATGATGGCCCGCACCGCCGCACTCACCGCCCCGTACGAAGGGCTCGGCCACGCGGGACAGTTGCAGGACGATCCGGACGTCATCGCCGACACCATCGTGGACGGTCACCTCGCCGGCTGGCAGCTCGCCGTGCACGCGATCGGCGACCGTGCCGCCGACGTGGCCCTCGACGCCCTCGAACGCGCCCAGCGGCTGCGCCCGCGCCCCGACGCCCGGCACCGCGTCGAGCACGCCGGCCTGATCCGCCCCGACCAGCTCCCGCGCTTCGCACGGCTCGGCGTCAGCGCGGTCGTGCAGCCGAACTTCCTGCGGTACTTCGGCGACGACTACGCCGCGATCATGGGCGAGGAGCGCGCCCCCTGGCTCTACCGCGGCAGGGCCTTCCTGGACCACGGCGTCCCCCTGGTGGGCAGCTCCGACCGCCCCGTCACCGACGGATCGCCGCTGCGCGCCGTCCAGTTCATGGTCGAGCGCGCCTCCGAGTCCGGCCTGACCATCGGCCCCGACGAGGGGGTCACCGCCGACGAGGCCCTGCACGCCTACACGGTCGCCGCCGCCCACGCCTGCCACTGGGAGGACGACCTGGGCAGCCTGACCCCGGGTAAGCGGGCCGACCTGGTGGTGCTCGGCGACGACCCCCGGCGGGTCGACACCTCGCGCATCGGCGACATCGAGGTCGTGGAGACGTACGTGGACGGCCTCCCGACCGGACGCCCGGCCGCGTGAGCCCGCCACTCCCGCACGAGACGCGTCGGAGAAATCCGGTCGACACGGCGACGGGCGACGCCGTTCCATGGCCCTGACCGCCCGCCGCACGCAGCGGGCCGACGTCAGGAGACGTCCTTGGTGACCGGGAGCGCTCCGGACCGCCCCTCGATCGACACCGCACTGGTGAGACGCCTGGTGGACAGCCAGTTCCCGCAGTGGGCGGAACTGCCGCTGGAACGGTTCGAACCGGCCGGCTCGGACCACGTGATCCACCGGCTCGGTGAAGACCTCGCCGTCCGGCTGCCCTGCCACGCGGGTGCCCTCGGGCAGGCAAGCAAGGACTCCGAGTGGCTGCCCCGGCTCGCCCCGCACCTGCCTCTGGCGGTCCCGGTCCCCGTGGCGGTGGGAGAACCCGGCTTCGGCTATCCGTGGGCCTGGGCGGTCACCCGCTGGCTGGACGGTGAGGCGGCCACGGTCCGGACCCTGGGCGACTCCTGCGAGGCCGCCGTCGAACTGGCCGGATTCCTGAGCGCACTACAACGGTTCGCGCCCGGGGAGACCGCGTCACTGGGAGCCCGCCGGGACCTCACCGGCTCACCGCTGGCCGACCGGGACCGGGCGACGCGCGCCGCCATCGCGCAGGTCGACGGCGTGTTCGACGCCGCCGCCATGACCGCACTGTGGGACGAGGCGCTGAACGCCCCGGACTGGGACCGTCCTCCGGTCTGGTTCCACGGCGACTTCCACACGGGCAACCTGCTGACCGTCGGCGGCCGCCTCAGCGCGGTCATCGACTTCGGCGAACTCGGCATCGGCGACCCCGCCCGTGACCTGACCATCGCCTTCACCCTGATGTCCGCCGCGCCGCGAGCCGCCTTCCGCGCCGCGCTCGGTGTGGACGACGCCACCTGGACCCGCGGGCGCGGCTGGGCCCTCGCGACGGGCCTCAACGCCTACACGGCCTACGCCGCCGTCAGCCCGAGGGTCGCGGCACAGACCACCCGGCAGATCACCCAGGCCCTCACGGGCTGAACGGCCGACGATCCGCGCGGACGGCCCTCGCCTCGCCCGGTCACCGGACCGCGGCCCTCAGGCCACGCCCCGGACGCGATAGGTGACGTGCGTGACCAGGCTCGCCGACCGCGACGACACCTGCTCCAGCCGCAAGGGCGGTACGCCGTCGAACAGCCGGGTGCCCGCGCCGAGCGCCACCGGCGCGATGTGCAGGCGCAGTTCGTCGATCAGGCCGGCGGCGAGGTACTGGTTCACGGTGGTGGCGCCGCCCTGGACCTGTACGTCGCCGTCGCCGGCCGCCTCGCGGGCCCGCGCCAGCGCCGACGCGATCCCGTCGGTGACGAAGTGGAACGTGGTGCCGCCCTCCATCGGCCGCGGCTCGCGCGCGTGATGGGTGAGCACGAACACCGGGGCGTGGAACGGAGGATCGTCGCCCCACCAGCCGTTCCAGGGCCGGTCCCACGCGCCGCGCACCGGGCCGAACATGTTGCGACCCATGATGAACGCCTTCGCGGCGGCCAACTGCTCGAGCTCGGCGCGGTTCTCGTCGGGGGTGTCGAACATCCAGGCGTGCAGTCCGGCCCCCGAGCCGTCACCGCCGTCGTCGCCGAAGGGGCGGTCCTGCGTCTGGTTGAGCCCGGCCGAGAACCCGTCGACCGAGATCGTGATGTCGCCGATCACCCTGCCCGGTCGATCGGTCATCGCTACTCCTTCGCACCGAGAGCGGCGGCCTGCCGGGTGGACGGGCCGATGTCTCACATCCTCGTCCTCCGGCGGCGAGCTGTCGACTCGCCCGGCCGCCCAGTGGCGGCGGGGCGACGGGCTCCAGAGAGCCGGCCCGCGGGGACGGGACGTGGTCGGGGGCGGCGTGCGGCCCACACGGTACGTTCGATGCGCACGGCCGTCCGTCCGCGGTCAGACCGACGCCCCGAACCGGTCGGCGCGAAGATTCCGTGAGGCCGGGCCGCCGGCGTCCGTTCCCCTCCGGGCAGGTGACGCATACGATCTTCCCGGCCGATCCGGAGGTTCCGCCCATGCCCCTGCCCGTGCCCCCGCCGAGCCTGCTCGCAGTCTTCGCCCACCCGGACGACGAGTCGTTGTCGGCGGGCGGGGTGCTCGCCCGGCACGCCGCCGTGGGGGCCCGCACTGCGGTCGTCACGGCGACCTGGGCCGAGGACAGCCCGCGGGCCGCTGAGTTGGCCAAAGCCCTGCGGACGCTCGGCGCGCGGGCCCGCCGCGGATGCTCGGTTACGCCGACGCGCGCGTCCCGTCGTCGGCCCCGCGCATGCCGAGGTTCCGCGACGCGCCGCTCGACGAGGCGGTGCGGAAGCTGGTGGCGCACATCCGGGACTTCCGCCCGGAGATCGTCGTCACCCACGACGCGTACGGCGGGCTGACCGGCCACCCGGACCACCTGCGCACCCACCGGGTGGCCGTACTGGCGGTCCAGGCGGCAGGGCTCGACCTGTTCCACCCGGACGCCGGCGCCCCGTGGCGCCCCCGAGCCCTCTACCTCGTCACCCACCCGCACTCAGCCGTCCCGGCCCTATGCGAAGTGGTCGGGGCGCGCAAGGCGCGGTTCAGTGTCCCGGACGAGCACGTCACCGCGATCGTCGACGTCCGCCCCTGGCTGGACCGGAAGATCACCGCGGTACTGGCCCACCGCTCCGAAGCGGAGCGGGGCGCCCTGCCGGGCGTGATCGCCGGACTCGGGCACCGGGCCCGGGGGCAGCTGCTCGCGACGGAGTGGTTCATCCGGCACCCGCCCGTTCGCGTGGCCCCGGTCCAGAGCGAACTGACGGTCTGAGACCGCCGGACGCCCGGTCCAGGTCGAAAGTCGGTCTGGTGAGTCCGTCGTCCTCCTGGTCGTGGCCGTGGCTCTGGGAGTCGGGAACGTGGTCGAGCGGTCGGTCCTGCTCTTCCACGCGGTCAAGCTGGCCGGTGCCACCTACCTGATGTTTCTGGGTGCGAAGGCGGTGCGGGCGACTTGGCGGAGCCGGGCGGTGGGAACGGTGTCACCGCGGGGCCACCCGCCGGCGGCACCAGGGGTTCGGTCCGGACGGGGCTCGTGGTCGGGGTGACGAATCCGAAGAGCCTCGTCTTCCACACCGCGGTGCTGCCACAGTTCGTGGATCGCGAGGCCGGTCGTGTCGCAGCTCAGATACTCTTTCTCGGCCTGGCCGGCGCCCTGTTGCAGTTGCTCTTCGACGGGGTCTGGGGGCTGACCGTGTCGACCACGCGCGACTGGTTGGGCCGTTCTCCTCGCGGGACGGCACTGATCGGTGGCACCGGCGGCCTGGCCATGATCGGGCTCGGCGCTGGTATGGCCGTCACCGGGCGCCTCGACCAGGGACGACCGTACGGGGCGGCCGGGACGAGCTGCGGGGCCCGGCCGGCGGAATCGGCCCGCCGACATGGGATAAAGTCCCGAGGCCGATCGCGCACACGTGGTCGTCTGCCGCGCCGTCCTCGGACCGGTCGCCGCGCTCAACACCATCCCCGGGGGGCCCGACATGACGTATGCGTCCACACCCATGCCCAGTTCTCACCCGCCCGCGCCCGGCCCTGTGCTGCGCTCGCCCGTCGGCCTCGCGCAGGCCGTCACCGTGCTGCTCGGTGTCGTCATCGTCGCCGATCTGCTGATCGTCGCGGCATCGCTCAACATGCGGTCCCTGATGGGCAAGGTCGCCTCGGGCGGCGTGGTCGACTTCGACGAGGGTGAGGCGAACCGCGCCGACTACGCGATGGCCGGGTCGGCCATGCTGTACGTCATCGCCATGCTGGCGACGGCTGTGGTCTTCGTCATCTGGTTCCACCGGGTCCGACACAACGCGGAGGTCTTCGCGCCCGACACCCAGAGCAGGACCCCCGGCTGGGCGATCGCCTGCTGGTTCATCCCGATCGCCAACCTCTGGATCCCGCGCGGCATCGCCGCCGACGTGCTGCGGGCCGCCCAGCCCGACCCCTACGGCGGGGCCCCGCGGCACCGGGGACTCCTCAACGCCTGGTGGGGTGCCTGGGTCTGGGCCATGGTCTTCGACCGCTACGCGTCCAGGACGTACGACAAGGCCCAGGACGTCGACGCGATCCACGACGCGGCCGGACTGGTCATGGCCAGTGCCGGTTTCGACGCCCTGGCCGCGGTGCTCGCGATCCTCTTCGTGCGCCGGCTGACCGCCGCACAGCACGAGAAGGCCCTCGCGGGGCCGGCCGTGCCGGGGCACTGAGCCCTCCGCGGGGCCCGCGAGCCCGGCCCGGAGAATGCGCATGGCAACGGGGGCGGGCAACCGCACCGACCTGGACCTGTCCGTCGCGTTCTTCGACGCCGGCTTGTGCCGCCGCACGACCCTGGTGCACGGCCGGGACGCGGCGCCCCACTCCGGCGAAGGCGGTAGCCGAACTGGGGTGCGCCCGTAATGGGGGAGGACCGGCTACTCCGGCCAGGCCGATTTCTCGATGACGTCGACGAAGTCCGTACGCCGGAAGCCGGGCACGAAGTGCTCCAGCACGTCCGCTCCCTCTTCCGTGGGCCGCGGGCCCCGGACGCAATCTCCCGGTGAGACATACCGGACATGGGCGTAGGGTGGCTGGCGTGGATTCCGCCGGGGTTCCTGGTCGCGCAACCAGGTCCGCCGGCCGCTTCTGACAGATCCGACACAGACGCGGAAGGAACAGTGATGGGCAGGGTCACCACCTCCGACGGCACGAGCATCTTCTACAAGGACTGGGGGCCGCGTGACGGCCGGCCGGTCGTCTTCCACCACGGCTGGCCGCTCACCGCGGACGACTGGGACAACCAGATGCTGTTCTTCCTCTCCCAGGGTTTCCGCGTGATCGCCCACGACCGGCGCGGCCACGGGCGTTCGAGTCAGCCCTCGACGGGCCACGAGATGGACACCTACGCCGCCGACGTCGCGGCGCTGACCGACGCGCTGGACCTCCGGGGCGCCGTGCACATCGGGCATTCGACCGGCGGCGGCGAGGTCGCGCGCTACGTGGCACGTGCCGAGCCCGGCCGGGTGGCCAAGGCGGTGCTCGTCGGCGCCGTGCCACCGGTGATGGTCAAGTCCGAGACCAACCCCGGCGGCACCCCGATCGAGGTCTTCGACGGCTTCCGGACGGCTCTGGCCGCCAACCGCGCGCAGTTCTACATCGAGGTGCCCTCCGGCCCGTTCTACGGCTTCAACCGGGAGGGCGCGAAGGTCTCCCAAGGGCTCATCGACAACTGGTGGCGGCAGGGAATGACGGGCGCGGCCAACGCCCACTACGAGTGCATCAAGGCGTTCTCCGAGACCGATTTCACCGAGGACCTGAAGCGGATCGACGTCCCGGTGCTGGTCGCGCACGGCACGGACGACCAGGTCGTGCCGTACGAGGACGCGGCGCCGCTGTCGGTGAAGCTCCTCAAGAACGGCACGCTGAAGTCCTACGAGGGACTCCCGCACGGCATGCTCGCCACCCACCCCGAAGTGCTCAACCCGGACCTGCTGGACTTCGTGAAGTCCTAGTCCGGCTCTATCATCACTCCATGGATGTTGAAAGTGGAACTTTCGCGTCGGCGTCGTCGGGGCGGGTGCGGTGAGCATGAGCAACACGGAGACACACCCCGCGGAGATGAGGTGCGGCACCTCGGAGGACGACGTGCCCGCCGCCGGCATCGAGGTCCTCACCGCCCGTGACGTCCCCCTCGGCGGCCCGCGCGCCATGAAGGTGCGGCGCACGCTGCCCCAACGGGCCCGGACGCTGATCGGAGCCTGGTGCTTCGCCGACCACTACGGTCCCGACGACGTGGCCGGGTCGGGCGGCATGAACGTCCCACCGCACCCGCACACCGGTCTGCAGACGGTCAGCTGGCTCTTCAGCGGCGAGATCGAGCACCGGGACAGCCTGGGCACCCACGCGTCGGTCAGGCCGGGTGAACTCAACCTCATGACGGGCGGCTTCGGCATCGCCCACTCCGAGGTGTCCACGGCCGACACCACCGTTCTGCACGGTGTCCAGCTCTGGGTGGCACTGCCGGACGAACACCGCGGCACCGACCGGGACTTCCAGCACCACGCGCCCGTACCGGTCACCCTCGACGACGGCACGGTGCGCGTCTTCCTCGGCTCGCTCGCCGGGGACACCTCACCCGTCAGTACCTTCACGCCGCTGCTGGGCGCCGAGGTGTCGCTGGACCCGGGCGGCACCATGACCCTGGACGTCGACGCGGGGTTCGAACACGGCGTTCTCGTCGACAGCGGTGACGTACGCGTCGACGGCGACACCGTACGGCCGACCGAACTGGGCTACCTCGCGCCGGGCCGCCGGACGCTGACCCTGACCAACGAGTCGGCCGCGACCGCCCGGCTGGTGCTGCTCGGCGGACCGCCGTTCCCCGAGGAGATCATCATGTGGTGGAACTTCATCGGGCGGTCACATGAGGAGATCGTACAGGCTCGCGAGGACTGGATGAAGGGGGACCGCTTCGGCGAGGTGCACGGCTACGACGGGGCTCCGCTGCCCGCGCCGGAACTGCCGAACGCGCCCTTGAAGCCGCGACGAAGGGCGCGCTGACCTGCGGATACGGTGCACCGTACGTCGACAGGACAGATCGCTGCTGCGCCTGACTGGTAAGCGAGAATCCCGCAGCGTCCACATCGGCTCCAGCCGGCAGGCCAGTTCCGTGTCACCTCTGTTTGTTGCCGACGCCGTCCCGTGAGGTACTAGCCATCGACGCGGGCAGCACCGTTCGCTGAGCGCGGACTGCGCTCGATGCCGCCTGTTGCGGGTAGGCCGCCGACCTGGATCACCTCGCCACCTTGCGCGGCCAGTGGCGGGTCGGTCCTACTGAGTTTTTCGTTAGTTCTGTGGTGTTTGGGGATGAAGGGTCAGGCCGGTGTGGGCGAGGGAGGACCATGGGAGTTGCTCGCTGGAGCAGACTCGGTGGATGCCGCGTTCGGCTGCGTCGGCGACATCGGCGAGGTGGTCGCCGCCGAGGTTGGCCAGCTCGCGGCTCTTACTGATCGTTTCAGAATGAGTTTTGGTTCAGGGCTTGGCAGTTGGGCTGGCAGGCGGCACCGGTAGCCGACGTAATACTCGGCAGGCACAGGACTGGCCGCCCGCGGAGCAGTGTGCGCTGACGCACCGATCATCGAACTTGCCCCATTGGGCTGCCGCGACGCGGCCAGTGCACGTTTACGGTGCTTTTCCTCGGTGACCTGCGCGAGGTAGGCGTCCAGCTGCAGCATCACCGCGTCCTGCGGCAGGTTGTTCATGACGGTGACGCTCAGGTGGCGAAGACTGCACAGTACGCGTTGCACAGACCCGCCGGACCGGCCCTGGTGATCAGGGCGTCGGTGTCTTCGGGTTCATCCGTGAGGTGGCTCATGGTGGGGGTGCGTGGGACCATCGGGTGGTCCTATCTGCGGGGTCGTGCCGGTGAGCGGGCCGTCCCGGGACGCGCTGAGGACTCCACACGGAGGCGGGCCCCTCCTGCGGGGCGTGGGTCGTTGTTGTGCCAGGGACCGACCGATGTCCAGGGCCGTCGCACGCTCGGCCGGGTCCATCCGGTACGTGGGCGCGGGGATGGACAGCGCGCTCACCAGGGTGGTGGTGCCCGGCGAAGACGAGCAGGGTCATGCTCATGTGACAGACCCCGTGCTCCGGACGCGCCCGCAGCACGGGGTCTGTCACCGTCAGGACCTCACACGCGGCCTGGTGACCTCAGCCTCTCCCCGGTCGCACCGGCACAACTCGGTGCGGGGGAGCCGATATGGGCGCTGACGTCCATGGACGTGCTGTCTCCCTGTCGTTCAGAGTCGCTGGGTAGCCCAGCCGATCAGGGCGCCGCGCAGGGCCGACAGGAGACGGGTGGCCGCCTCCTCCTCTCCGCGGCCGCTCTTGATGAGGTCGAGGATGTCGCGCGGGTCGAACAGCGCGTTCCACAGGTACAGGGCCTCGACGCCGAGGTCGCCCAGGCCGAGTTCCTCGGTCGTCTGCCGCAGCGGTTCGGCGAGCGCCTCGGCCTGCGGGACGAGGTAGCCAGTGTTCTCCCTCAGTCGTTCGAGGTAGCCGCGGTGCGAGCGCATCTGGGCCATCGCGCCACCGTGCTCCAGTACCAGGGACACCCAGTACCGGGACACGGCTTCGAGTCTGGCCATGCCCCGCACGGTCTGCCGTGCGCTGAACTCCTTCAGCTCCTCGCCCACTTGGGCGCGGAACGCGTGCAGTACCTCCTCGACGGAGGAGAAGTGGCGGTAGGCGGTCGCGGTGGACACCTCGGCGTGCTTGGCGATCTCCGCCAGGCTGACCGGTTCCGGGGAGTTCTCGAACAGGAGCGCGGCGGCCTTGATGAGGTGCCTGCGGTTGCGCTCGGTGTCACTGCGCATGGGGCGACTTCTCCTCGCGTCGGGGGCGGCGGTCATCGCAAGGCGGCGAAGCCCAGGGCGAGTCGGCGGACGCCCTCGGTGATGGACTGCGGGCTGGCAGCGTACGACAGGCGCAGGTGCCGCTCGCCGCAGGCGCCGAACTCGCTGCCGGGCCGGACGGCCACGCCGTGATCGCGCAGGGCGGCGACGACTTCCACGGACGGCAGATCCAGGTCGTAGCGCGGGAACTGGTAGAACGCCCCCTCCGGCGAACTGAGTGTCAGGCCGGGTATCTGGGCCAGCGCGTCGCGCATGATGTCGCGTCGCTGGAGGTACGCCGCGCACATCCGCTCCACGTCCGCCTCGCAGCGCTCCACCGCGACCAGCGCCGCGTCCTGGATGAAGGTATTGACGGAGCCGTTGAAGGTGTTGTGGATGCGGGCCGAGGCCCGGATGACCTCTGGCGGACCCCAGAGATACCCCACGCGCCAGCCGGTCATCGCGTAGCTCTTGGAGAAGGTCTGGCAGTACACGGTGCGCTCGCGCAGACCGTCGAGCGAGATCGCGGAGGTGAAAGGGAGGTCGGTGAAGTCCAGCGCGGAGTACGCCTCGTCGGAGATGACGATCGTCGAGGTGCCGTCGAGCATCTTTGCGAGCGCCTCGAGTTCCTCGCGGCTGTGCACGATACCGGTGGGGTTGCAGGGGTTGCAGAAGACGAAGAGCCGGGCATCGGTGAGGGCGTCGGCCAGCCGGTCCAGGTCCCAGTGCAGGTCCGGTGCGAGCGGTACGGGCACGACGACGCCGCCGGCCATGCTGACCAGGTCGGCGTAGAGGGAGTAGGTGGGGTCCGGGACGACGACCCGGTCACCGGGGTTGACGACGGCGAGGACCGAGGCGGCGAGACCGGCGGTGCCGCCCTGGGTGATCAGGATGTCGCCGGCGCTCGCCGGCACCCCGGCCAGACCGGTCAGCCGCTCGGCGAGCGCCTCGCGCAGTGCCGCTTCGCCCAGCAGTGGCGAGTAGTGCGTGCGGCCGGCGTGCAGCGCGCGGAGGGCGGCCTCGGTCACCGCCTCGGGGGTGTCGAAGTCGGGCTCGCCCATGGCGAGAGAGATGAGGTCGTCGCGGGACTGCGGCTGCTGGGTGCGGCGGGAGGCGGCGGCGATCCGGGCGACGGCGTCGGCCGCCGCGAAGGTGGGGGACGGTGCGGCGAGGGCGGGGGACATCGGACTCTCCTGGTGGCGGTCGCGGTGACGGGCGTGCGGGTTCACGGCTTGGCGTCGGCGGGAGCTCCCGCCCAGCGGCTGACCTCCAGGTCGCCGGAGGTGTCGCGCTGCCGGGTGGGAGCGACGACCATCTCCTGGAGCACGACCCGCTGAGGGAGGGTGACGGCGAGGCGGATGGCCTCGGCCACGTCCACGGGCTGCACCATGCCGGCGCGCTCCTCGGGGGCCGGCGGGCGCGCCCGGTTGTCGAGGATCGGGGTGTCCGCCTCGCCGGGCAGCACGGTGATCGCGCGCAGCCCCTGGTTGCGGAAGGTGTTGTGCAGGAACGTCATGAAGTTGCGGACGCCGGCCTTGGCCGCGCCGTAGGCCGCTCCGCCGAGCAGGTTGGGGTTGACGGCGGCGAGCGAGGAGACGGTCACGATGGTTCCGGTGCCGCGTCCGAGCATGTCCGGCAGGACGGCCTGGGTGAGCTGGAAGACGGCCGTGAGGTTGACGTCGAGCACCTGGCGCCACTCCTCGTGCGGCAGCCACTGCGGGTTGAGTACCGAGGAGGAGCTGCCCGCGTTGTTCACCAGGATGTCGATGGGGCCGAACTCGGCGCGAGCCCGCTCCAGTACGCGCGTGACGTCCTCGGCGCGGGTGATGTCGGCGGCGAGGGCCAGAACCGTGCCACCCTCGCTGCGGATGGTGTCCGCGACCTCGTCGAGGGCCTTCTGCCGGCGGCCGAGCAGGACGACGCGGATGCCGTCCCGGGCCAGCAGCCGCGCGGTTTCCAGGCCCATTCCGCTGCCTGCGCCCGTGATGAGCGCGGTCTTGGCCGTTGTCACCAGGTCACCTCCTTGATCGGTTTGAGCATGATTAAGTGAGATTTTTCCTTCAAGTGAGAATAGCTTCTCGTTTTATGTGCGACAAGGGTGCTGAGAAGCCGAGGGCGGCGAACGCTTCAGCGGCCGCGTGTGCCAGTGTCCGCACCTCCGCCGCACGCTGCGCGGACCGGTACACCGATGTCTCCCGGTCGGTCCACCGGAAACGCAGCCGGCGTCCCGGTCCCGCCTGTCCGAGCAGGGGCAGGCAGAACCGCGAGGTGACACCGACGATCGGGTAACCCGCCGTCAGGCTCCGGTAGCGGCCGAGGACGATGAGTTCGTCCGCGTGCGGGATCTGCAGCGCCCCGACGGGCACCCCGTGCGACACGATCTCGGCGTCGCCGTCCGGGTGCAGCACCGGCCCGTCGAGCCGGAGCCCCACATGGTCGGAGCGGGGGGTGACGGCGTACACCGAGTCCTCGATCAGCTCCCGGATGCCGGGGATGTCGTGGATGCCGTGGCTCGCGACGACGTCGACGACCCAGATGCCGTCGTCCAAGCGGGGGACTGGCACGGGGAGCCGGAACAGCGACGGCTCGAACGGCCGGTGGGCGAAGCCCCGGAACTCCGTCTCCAGCAGCAACCGGTCACCCCGCGACACGGTCTGCTGGAAGCCCATCCGGGCGTCCGGCGCGGCGCTGCCCAGCAGCCGTTTCGCGGCGAGCGTGCCGTTGACCGCCAGATAGGTGCGCATCCCGCGGCCGATGTCCGGGCGGACGCGGATCTCCTGCCCGGCCGGCACCACCAGGGGCGTCCAGGTGTCCGCGGGCATTCCGGCCACCGTCACCTCGGCCGGGACACCGGTCACCGACAGGAGCACGTCGGAGTCCGGCACCAGGGCCAGTTCGCCGCCGAGGCTCTCCAGGAGCGTCGCGGGCGCGGGGTTGCCCGCGAGCAGGTTGGCGACGACCGCCGCGTGCTGGTCGGCCGCGCCGCCCGTGGGCACGCCGAGCTGCTCGGAACCGAGCCGCCCGAGGTCCTGGAACGTCGTGACCCAGCCGGTGTGCGTGATGTCGAGTCCCACGGTCGTCATGCGCGGTCCTCCACCGGCAGCAGGAAACCGGCGTCCAGCCCGTCCGCCTCGGCCCGGGTCACCGGGAGGAAGCGCACGACGTCACCGGGGGCGAACGAGACGGGTTCCGGACGGGTGATGTCGACGATGGTGTGCGGGGTGCGGCCGACCACCCTCCACCCGGTGGGTCCGGGGAACGGCTGGATGATGGCGTTGGTGCCCGCGATCATCACCGATCCGGGGACGACGTCGGTACGCGGTTCGGCGCGTCGGCGGACCGGCCGGGGCACCTTCAGCCCGTCCATCATGGGCGCCATCGCCGCGCCCAGCAACGAGATGGTGAACGTGGAGTCCGCGATGGCCTCGACGACCCCGGCGGGGGAGCGGTCCAGTTCCCGTGCCACCGATGCCAGGTCGGGGCCCGCCTCGTCGTCGAAGACGACCGGGATCTCGAAGGTGCGCGCTTCCCGCGCGCCGCCTGCGCCCGTGGTGGGCGCGGGCGCCCACTCCGCGACCAGGCGAGCGGCGTACTCCATGTGCGGCAGGGCCGTCCGCAACGGGTCGAACTCGATGAGCAGCGACTCCAGACCGGAGACGACGTCGAGGACGCCGGGCGGCCGGTGGGCCAGAAAGCGGTCCCGAAAGGCGACGATCGCGGCCCTGCGGATCGTCTGCTCGGGGTGGGGGATGGTCAGCATGACCGCCGAGTCCCCGAAGGGCTCGACGGTGACGGCGCCGTACGGTGCTGTGGTCATCTCCTGGTGCGCCCGGCCTCAGCGGGCCGACGCGGCCTCCGTCTTCCGTGCCTTCTCCGCCAGGACGTCCCGCAGACCGGTGACGCGGATGCCCTCGGCGTCCAGCGCGGCGCGCAGCGCGGTGCCGTTCTCCAGCACGGTGGGGTGGTCACCGTGCAGCAGCAGGATGTCGGCGTCGTGCCCGAGCGGGACCACGTTGCCGTTGACGGAACGGACCGTGCCCTCGCGCACGACCTGCCTGGCACGCTCACCGATGAGCTGCGGGTCGTGGATGAGGCCGCCCTCGTGCGAGCGCGGCACCGGCATGCCGTCGTCGCCGTAACCGCGGTCGGCCAGGAAGACGTAGCCGACCTCCAGGCCGCGCTTGCGTGACTCCTCGGCGAGCAGACCGCGCTGACAGATGACGATGTAGTCCTTGTTGTACGCGGCGACAGCCTCGGTGATGGCGCGGGCGTGCTTGGCGTCGGTCTGCGCGATCGAGCCCATGCGCCCGTGCGGCGCGACGTGGCTGATGGTGCCGCCGTGCACCCGGGCGAAACCGTCGAGCGCGCCGAGCTGGTAGAGCACGTCGGTGCGGATCTCCTCCTCGGTCGCCTCGATCAGGCGGCGGCCGAAGCCCACGAGATCGGGGTAGCCCGGGTGGGCGCCCAGCTCGATGCCGCGCTCGACGCACTGGGCGACGGTCCGGTCCATGATGCGCGGGTCGCCGGCGTGGAAGCCGCAGGCGATGTTGGAGGAGGTGACGAGGCCGAGCAGGGCCTCGTCGTCCCCGATGGTGTAGTTGCCGAAGCTCTCGCCGAGGTCGGCGACGACGGCTACGGAGTTGATTCCCATGTGGTTCTCCTGGTGCGGGTTCTACGGTTCGGCGTGTGATCGGGTGGCGGAGGGCGCCCCCCGGAGGAAGGCCACGGGCGGGACGAGGACGACGGGATGCTCGCCCCGTTCCAGGCCGCGCTCGACGTACTCGGCGACGGCCCGGTTCCTGCGGACCGCGTCCACGGCCCGCGGGCGGCGCGGGTCATGGGCGTCGGCGCCGGGCGCGTGGACGGGTCCCACGGCGGCTCCCTTCGAGGAGCGGTGTTCGGGCTGTTGACGGCCCGGTGGGCGGTGGCTCAACGGGCGGCGAGCGGCCGGCCCTTGGTCTCGCGGACGAAGACCAGGCTCACCAGGGTTATCAGTGCGGTGACGATGGCGGCGAACGCGGGCACCAGCTGGGACCCGGTCGACTCGATCAGCTCGGTCATCACCAGCGGGGCGCTGCCGCCGAAGATGATGGTCGAGAGACTGAAACCGATGCTGTAGGCGGAGTAGCGCACCGTGGTCGGGAACATCTCGGCGAGGACCGTGTGAATGACCGCGGCGTGGCCGGAGAAGGCGACGGCCAGGACGACGGTGCCGATGCAGGCGAGTCCGGTGTGGCCCGTGGTGATGAGCTCGAACATCGGGTACGAGACGGCGGCCATGGCGATCGCGGACCCGGCGAGGACGGGCTTGCGGCCGATCCGGTCCGACAGACGAGCCATCAGCGGGATACAGAGGGCGATGGCGACCAGGCTGACCGCGGTGACCAGGAGCGCCCGCAGCATCGAGAAGTTGTTGTCGCCGAGCGAGGTCTTGAGGTAGGTCGGCATGTAGACGAACAGCAGGTAATAGCCGGGACCGTTGAGCGCGGGCAGGAAGATGGTCAGCACGATCGCCCTGAGGTGACGGGGCGAGCCGAGCGCCTCGCGCAGCGGGTTGCGCGCGACGGTGTTCTGCTCGCGCAGCGCCTCGAAGTGGGGGGTCTCCTCCAGTCGGCGGCGGATGTAGAAGCCCACGTAGCCGAGCGGGACGGCGAGCAGGAACGGCACCCGCCAGGCCCAGGAGGTCATCGCGTCGTCACCGAGCACCGTGATGAGCAGGGCGGACAGGACGCTGCCGACCATGAGGGCGACGAACGACCCGACCGCGATGAAGCTCATCATGTAGTTGCGGCGGTGGTCCGGCGCGTACTCGCCGACGAAGGACATCGCCCCGGCCACCTCGCCTCCTGCGGAGAAGCCCTGAAGCACCCTCAGCAGGACCAGCAGAATGGGCGCGGCGATGCCGATGACGTTGGAGGACGGGATCAGGCCGATGGCCGCGGTCGAGGCCGAGATGAGTATCAGCAGGGCGGCGAGCAGGCTCTTGCGGCCGATCCGGTCCCCGATGTAGCCGCAGATGACGCTGCCGAACGGCCGCGCGACGAAGCTGACGAGGAAGCCGACGTTGGTGAGGAAGAGGCTGCCCGCGTCTCCCTCGCCCATGATGGTGAGGGCGAGGTAGGTGACCAGCAGGCCGTAGATGCCGTAGTCGTACCACTCGACGAAGGAACCGATCGCGCCGGCGACCGTGGCCTTGCGGACGTCCTTGTCCCGGGAGGAGACGACGTCGACGGCCGCGGCGTCGATGGTGTCCGACGCCGCTTCGTGACGATCTGAGGTGGTGCCGAGCCGATCTGACGTTGTCATACGCGTTCACTTTCGGTGTCGCGGACCCCTGCGTGGTGTCCTGACGGCGTCGAGGTATGCCTGCTCGCCCCGGTGCGGGCGGGGAGCGTAGAGGGGAACCCCGGGAGAGGGAGTGACGTGTTCCGGGGCTGTCGGCATGCGGATCACAGCGCCGCGCCCAAGATGCGACTTCAATCGCGAATGAGAATAGGTTCGCATTCTCGCGGCGGTCAAGGACTCGTGTTGCCCCGAAGTTAACCTTCCGATTCCGTCGTGATTCCCGGTCTGAAGCGGGGGTCGGAAGGTGGTCCGACCGCAGCTCACCCTTGTGCTGCGCCACGGATGTATGCAGACTGACTCAAGCGAAACGCGAAAGTTTTCGCACTTCCGGGTGGTGGCGGTTCCTCCCCCTGTCTTCCGCCCCGTGGCGCCGGCGTGACCACGGCGACCACGGCCACCCTCGTCGCCACTGCGATCAGTTCCCCGCAAGGAGTTGCCGATGACCCAGGACAACGTGCGCGTCCACACCGAGTGGAACCGCGTCGAAGAGAAACTGCTGGACCGGTTCCGGGCCCACTCGGTGGCCAACCTCGGTGACGCCCTGGACCGGTTGAACATCGTCGACGGCGGCATCGTGCCTGTCTGGAACGGCGCCAAGGCCGTCGGCACGGCGCTGCCGGTCCTCTCCGTGGCGGGCGACAACAAGGCCGTGATCGCCGCGCTGGAGCACATACGCCCCGGCGACATGCTGGTCATCAACGCGTTCGGCTACGAGGGCCGCGCCATCATGGGTGACAACCTCGCCCAGCGCTTCGCCGTCCACGGCGCGGCCGGCGCGGTCGTGGACGGCTATGTCCGCGACGCCGCCATCATCCACGACCTCGCCTTCCCGGTCTTCGCCCGCGGACTCACACCCGCCGGTCCCTTCAAGAACGGCCCCGGCACCATCGGCGAGGCGGTCGCCATCGGCGGTGTCGTCGTTCACCCCGGCGACATCATCGCCGCCGACGGTGACGGGGTCATCGTCATCCCGCCGCATCGTGCTGAGGAAGCACTTGAAGCGGTCGAGGCCGTCGTCGCCCGGGAGGCGGCCCTGGACGCCGAGGTCGAAACGCTGCGCGCCGAGGCCGCCAGGTGACCGCCGCGCCGACGCCACCGGAACGCTTGCGCGTCGCGGTGGCCGCCCCACTGTCCGAGGAGAACCGCGCCCGCATCCAGGAGCTGGAACCGCGCGTCGACCTCGTCGTCGACCCCTCGCTGCTGCCGCCGATGCGCTGGCCCGCCGACTTCGCCGGCGACCCCGACTGGCACCGCACCCCCGAGCAGCAGTGCGCCTACGAGGCGGCGATCGACTCCGCCGACGCGCTGTACGGCATACCCGACGTGGACCCCGCCGCCCTGGCGCGCGCCGTACGGGCCAACCCGCGGCTGCGCTGGGTGCACACGATGGCCGCGGGCGGCGGCGGACAGGTGAAGGCCGCCGGACTCGACGCCGGCGAGCTGGACCGGGTCGCCTTCACCACGTCCGCCGGTGTGCACGGCCGTCCGCTGGCCGAGTTCGCCGTCTTCGGCGTGCTCGCGGGTGCCAAGCACCTGCCCCGGCTCCAGCGCCAGCAGCGGGCGCGGGAATGGAGCGGCCGCTGGACGATGGGCCAGGTGCACCGGCAGACCGTTCTCGTGCTGGGCCTCGGCGGGATCGGCCGCCGTGTCGCGGCGTCGTTGGACGCACTGGGCGCGACGGTCGTCGGCACCAGCCGCCGGGACGTCACCGTCCCCGGCGTCTCCCGCGTCGTCCACCCCGACCGGATCACCGGGCTGGCCCCCGACGTTCACGCCGTCGTCAACACGCTGCCCGGCACCGACGCCACCCACCACCTGCTCGGCGTACGGTTCTTCGACGCCCTCAAGCCGGGCGCCACGGTCGTCAACGTCGGCCGGGGAACCGTGGTCGACGAGGCCGCGCTGGTCGCCGCGCTCGGCTCCGGACGGGTCGGCTTCGCCGCCCTGGACGTCTTCGAGACCGAACCGCTGCCCGCGCACAGCCCGCTCTGGGACGACGGCCGGGTGCTGGTGAGCCCGCACACCGCGGCACTCGACGCGGCGGAGGACCGGCTCATCGCCGAACTCTTCGCCGCCAACGCGACCCGCCTCCTCGACGGACAGTCACTCCTCAACCGCGTCAACACGGTCGAGTTCTACTGAGCCCCACCGAACCCGACCTGACGACCGAACGACCAGGAAGACCACCACGCATGACCTCTCCCTTCGACCTCACCGGCAAAACAGCCCTGGTCACCGGATCGAGCCGCGGCATCGGACTGGGCATTGCCACCGGTCTCGCGGAAGCCGGAGCCACCCTCGTCCTCAACGGGGTCGATCCCGCCCGCCTCGAAGCCACCCGCGCCGCGCTCGCCGAACGGTTCGGCGAGGACCGCGTCGCGGCCCGCGCCTTCGACATCGTGGACGAGGACGCCGTCGCGGCGGCCCTCGCGTCGGTCGAGTCCGAGGTGGGCCCGGTCGACGTCCTGGTCAACAACGCCGGGGTCCAGCACCGCGAACTCCTCCTCGACGTAAGCCGGGAGAACTGGCAGCGAGTGCTCGACACCAACCTCACCGGCGCCTTCGTCACGGGCCGACAGGTCGCCCGTCGGATGCTGCCGCGCCGCGCCGGCAAGATCATCAACATCTGCTCGGTACAGACTGACCTCGCCCGCCCCACCATCGCCCCCTACACCGCGGCCAAGGGCGCCTTGCGCAACCTGACCCGGGCCATGACGGCGGAATGGGCCGGCGAGGGACTCCAGATCAACGGCATAGCCCCCGGATACATCCACACCGAGATGACCCAGAACCTCGTCGACGACGAGGAGTTCAACTCCTGGCTCCTCGGCCGCACCCCCGCCCGGCGCTGGGGCACAGTGGCCGACATCGTCGGACCCGCCATCTTCCTCGCCTCCAGCGCCTCCGACTACGTCAACGGCCAGGTCGTCTTCGTCGACGGCGGCATGACGGTCGTCGTCTGAGAAGGGAACCCTCCGTGTCCACCCGGTTCACCCACACCACCACCGCGGTCGTCGCCCACGGCGCCGGCGACGTCAGGGTCGAGGAGATCGGCCTGCGCTCCCCGGAGCCGCATGAGGCGGTCGTCACCGTGGCCTTCGGCGGGATCTGCGGTTCCGACCTGCACTACTGGAAGCACGGCGCCGTCGGCGAGTCCGTGCTGCGGGCCCCAATGGTCCTCGGACACGAGGTCGTCGGGACCGTCCTGCGGGCGGCGCCCGACGGCAGCGGCCCGGCCGCCGGCACCCGCGTCGCGGTCCACCCCTCGCGGCACGAACCCACCGCTATCCGCTTCCCCCACGACCGGCCCAACCTCTCGCCGGGCGTGCGCTACCTCGGCTCCGCCGCACGCTTCCCACACACCGAGGGAGCCTTCGCCCGCGAGGTCGTCCTGCCCGCGGCCATGCTCCGCGAACTGCCGGAGAACCTCGACCTGCGCGTCGCCGCCCTGGCCGAACCGGCCGCCGTCGCCTGGCACGCCGTCTCGCGGGCCGGCGACGTGCGCGGCAAGCGCGTCCTCGTCGTCGGCAGCGGCCCCATCGGCGCCCTCGCCGTAGCGGTCGCCAAGCGGGCCGGCGCCGGTGAGATCGTGGCCGTCGACCTGCACGACACGCCCCGCCGGATCGCCACCGAGGTGGGGGCGGCACGAACCCTCGACGCGGGCGACGCCGAGGCCGTCGCCGCCGTCGACGCCGACGTGGTGATCGAGTCCTCCGGCAACCACCGGGGCCTCGCCTCCGCGCTCCGCGGCGCCACACGGGGCGGCACGGTGGTCATGGTGGGCCTGCTTCCCCAGGGAGACCAGCCGGTGCAGATCGCCCACGCCATCACCCGGGAGCTGAACCTGGTCGGCTCCTTCCGGTTCAACGACGAGATCGACGAGGTGATCGCGGCCCTCGGCGACGGCTCCCTCGCCGTCGCACCGGTCGTCACCCACTGCTTCCCCGCCGCCGACGCCGTGGAGGCGCTCGCCGTCGCCGCCGACGCCTCGGTCTCCGGCAAGGTCCTCCTCGCGTTCTGACGCGACCGTCCCACCGAACGGAAGAACAACACATGACCACCCGCGCAACGGCCAACATCGGTGTCATCGGACTGGCGGTGATGGGAGCGAACCTGGCCCGCAACCTCGCCTCCCGCGAGGGCAACACCGTGGCCGTCCACAACCGCACCCCCGCCCGCACCGCCGAACTCGTCGCGGCCCACCCCGAAGCCGGGTTCGTCGCCGCCGAGTCCATCGACGACTTCGTCGCCTCACTGGCCCGGCCGCGCACCGCGATCATCATGGTGCAGGCCGGCGCTGGCACGGACGCGGTGATCGACCAGCTCGTCGAGCGGTTCGAGCCCGGTGACATCATCGTGGACGGAGGCAACGCCAACTTCCAGGACACCATCGCCCGCGAGCAGCGCATCGCCCCGACCGGCATCCACTTCGCCGGGGTGGGCATCTCCGGCGGCGAGGAAGGCGCCCTCAAGGGCCCCTCGATCATGCCCGGCGGGTCCGCCGAGTCCTACGAGACCCTCGGGCCGATCCTCTCCTCGATCGCCGCGGTCGCCGACGGTGAACCCTGCGTCACGCACGTCGGCACCGACGGCGCCGGCCACTTCGTCAAGATGATCCACAACGGCATCGAGTACGCCGACATGCAGCTCATCGGCGAGGCTTACGACCTGCTGCGGACGGTGGGCGGCCTCGAACCGCTCGCCATCGCCGACGTCTTCGCCCAGTGGAACAAGGGTCCGCTGGAGTCCTACCTGATCGAGATCACCGCCGAGATCCTGCGGCAGGTCGACCCCGGCACCGGCAAGCCCTTCGTCGACGTCGTCCTCGACCAGGCCGGCTCCAAGGGCACCGGCGTGTGGACCGTGCAGAACGCCCTCGACCTCGGCGTCCCCGTCGGCGGCATCGCGGAGGCCGTATTCGCCCGCGCCGTCTCCTCCAAGCCGGACCAGCGCGCGGCCGTACGCCGGCTCGGCATCGTCCGCCCCGCGCTCCAGGAGGCCGGCCCCGACTTCGCCGAGGACGTCGCCAAGGCGCTATACGCGTCCAAGGTCGTCGCCTACGCGCAGGGCTTCGACGCCATCATCGCCGGCGCTGCCAAGTATGGGTGGGACATCCGCAACGACCGCGTGGCCAGGATCTGGCGGGGCGGCTGCATCATCCGCGCGCGCTTCCTCGACCGCATCGCCGAGGCATATACCGACAGCCCTGACATCGTCACCCTGCTGGAGGCCCCGTACTTCGCACAAGCGGTCAGCGAGGGCCAGGACGCTTGGCGCCGCATCGTCGCCCTCGCCGTCCGCTCCGGCATCCCGGTGCCCGGGTTCAGCTCCGCGCTGAGCTACTTCGACTCCCTCGCCGCGAGCCGTCTCCCCGCCGCACTAGTCCAAGGCCAGCGCGACTTCTTCGGCGCCCACACCTACCTGCGTACCGACAAGGAGGGAACGTTCCACACCCTCTGGTCCGGTGACCGCACTGAGATCCGGACAGATGCCGGCTCCCAAGCGACGGGAGCGTGAGACCCGCTGGCGGGCAGCCGTGGAGGAGGCGAAGAAAATAGCCGCTGCGGGAGTAACCCGTCGCGGTGCTGCACGAGCAGGCTGGACGATGGAGTGAGGCTGTTCTGATCGGGGAGTACTCACTGCTTTTTCAGAGTGGCAGCTATGTCGGTCGCGGCCTCACGCCAGCGGGCCTCCGTCAGCAGTTCTGCGACCCGCTGAGCGGCCTCGTCCGGTGGCAGCTCGGCCGGCCAGGGGAGCCGCCCAGTGCCGTCCCGGACTAGCTTTTCATCACGATCCAGCAGGATGAGCCGCCAGTCCCGACCGTGCCGCCAGAACACGATCACCCCATGAGGCCACGCAGGAAGGCTGCCGGTCCACCAGAAGGCCGTGCCAGCAGCTTCCTCATGGCACTCGTCGGGGCCGTGCAAGCCGTCAGCGTTCATCTGCCAACGGGTGCTCGACGCGCTGGGGCACCACGACACAGGCCCTGAAGGGCGGCGGCTCAGCTCGACGCGCTGCTGGAGCGTGCGGCGGCCGCCTGACTCAGAGCAGCTGAGTGGCGGCCACTGAGGTCAGGAGTGTTTGCCCGACCTCCTGAGGGAGGGTCGCTGAGGCTGGCCTCCGCAGCCGCTCGCGTGGGCACGTCGCCGAGGCCGAGATTTCCGGTGTGCCCGGATGTTGGTGGCCAGGCCACACGGTCGCGCCTGAGGCGGCCGTCTACCGGTGGGCAGTCCTGTGCGGCCGGCGGAGGAGTGGTGCCGAGGCGGGCTGCAGTCGATCGGGGGGTGGAGAAGCGGCGAGAGGCAGGGTCCGCGCCGTCATCCGTCGCGCAGGGCGATGTCGAGAAGGCCGGGGAAGTGGGCTTCGAACTCCTCGCGGCGGAGCCGGTTTAGGCGCTTGGTGCCTTGATCGCGCTGCTCCACCAGGCCGGCATCGCGCAGGACGGAGAAGTGGTGGCTTTTCGCGGCTCTGCCGACCGAGACGTCGAAGTTGCTGCAGCTGAGCGTCCAGTCGGGGTGGGCGGCCAGGGTGCGGACCAACTGGATGCGTACGGGATCGGCGAGCGCGGACAGGGCCGTGAGTACGGAGACGTCCTGCGGGTGCGTGTGCACGGGTGCCGGCCGGTGACCTGCGGTCTCTGTGGCCTGCTCCGACATCGCTCTGCCTCCTGTACGGACGACGTACCCGCTTGCTAGATGTTCGATGTCCATCATACATTGCCTATGTTCGCTTTCGATTGAACATCAGTGGAGGTGGTCCGAGCATGCGCGCTGTGGAGTTCCGGGCGTACGGCGGGCCGGATGTCCTGCAGATCGTGGAGGCCGAGGTGCCCGAGCCAGGGCCTGGCCAGGTGACGATCGACGCCGCCTGGGCCGGGGTCAATTTCGCCGACATCAAGGCGCGCGCCGACGGCTATCGGGTGGCCTCGTTGCCCTTCCGCCCCGGCCTGGAGGTTTCCGGGCGCATTCGTGCGGTCGGACGGGACGTCGAGCATCTGCGGGCAGGCCAGGAGGTGGCCACGCTCGTCGACGGTGGAGGTTACGCGGAGGTGGTCCTTGCCGAGGCCGCGGCCGTGTTCGCCCTGCCGGAGGGATTGGACCTGCGTACTGCGGCGACCGTGCCGATAGTGCTGCCGACCGCGCATGCCCTCGTCCACGAGGTGGGGCGGCTGCGCGCCGGTGAGAGCCTGTTGGTGCACGGCGCTGCGGGCGGCATCGGCACGGCGGTGGGGCAGCTCGCCCGGGCGGCGGGTGCCGGTGCGGTCTACGGGGTGGTCTCCAGCGACGTCAAGGCCGATTACGCGCGTGAGCACGGCTATGATGAACTGTTCCGGCCCGCCACCTTCGCCGAGGACGTGCGGCGCGCCACCGGCGGCAGAGGCGTCGATCTGATCCTGGACCCGGTGGGTGGTGAGACACTGCGCCGCGGGCTGGACGCGCTGGCCGTCTTCGGGCGCCTGGTGTCCTACGGCAACGCCGGTGGCGCCGAAGCGTGGCAGGTAGGACAGCCCGAGCTGTATGGGCAGGGCCGATCGGTCGGCGGCTTCTCCGTGCTCGCTCTTTCTCACAGCGCTCCCGATGCCGTCCGGACGCTGACGGAGCGTGCCCTGCGTAGCGTGGTCGACGGAGTGGTGTCGCTGCCCGTCAGCGCCGAGTTCCCCCTGTCCGACGCTGCCGGAGCCCACCGTCTCGTGGACAGTCGCGCGTCCACCGGGAAGCTTCTGCTGCGTGTGGCCGGCTGACCGCCGACGGCCTGGCAGCCGAACGGCCACCATTTATCACGCCGATCGCTCGCACACCTGCTGGTCCGCTCCCGGGAGGCCCCCGGCCCGAACGACCCCGGAAATCTGTCATGCACCGACCCAGTTCAGTCCCACCCGTCTCCACCCTCGCCGGCAGGGTTCCCGCCCCCGCTCTCGTGTTGACGGGTGTATGCGGCCTCCAGTTCGGTGCCGCCCTCGCGCCGAGCGCCTATCCCCAGGCAGGAGCGGCGGGCGTGGTCTTCCTGCGCCTGCTGATCGCCGGGGGCATCCTGTGTACGCTGTGGCGCCCCCGGCTCACCTGCCTCATGAGAGTCAAGGGAACGTGGCCGACGGTGTTGACGGCTGGAGCGCTCCTGGCCGGGCACCACATCGCATTCTTCGAGGCCGTCAACCACATTCCGCTGGGGATCGTGGCCACCATCGAGTTCCTCGGCCCGTTCCTGATCGCCCTGCTCGGCTCCCGGCGAGCGCTCGACCTCCTGCCCGCTTGCATGGCCGCCATCGGCGTGCTGCTGCTGAGCGGCACCGGCAGCACGTCCTTGCCTGCGGCGGGACTCCTGCTGGCTGCCACAGCGGCCTGCTGCTGGGCCGGATACATCCTGGTCTCCGCGCGCATGGCCACCCGCCTCACGGGTGGCCAGGGTCTGGCCGTCGCCATCGCCTTCGCTGCTCTGCTCAGTGCCCCCTACGGCATCATTCACGCCGGTATCGGCCTGTTCGACCCGAACGTCCTGTGGGTGGCCGCCGTCGTCGCGGTGGTCTCCAGCGTGCTGCCGTACTCCCTCAACCTGGAGGCCATGCGCCGAATCCCACCCCGCGTCTTCGGCGTCCTGACCAGTCTGGAACCAGCGGCCGGTGCCCTGTTCGGCCTACTCGTCCTCGGTCAGCACCTCAACTGGCCCCAGTGGTGGGGCATTGCCGCAGTCGCCGGTGCCTCCACCCTTGCCACGTACCTGGGCGCCGGTAAGCGCCGTACCTCACGCGTCCACACCACGAGCACCCCGCAAGCCGAAGGCGGCCGACGTGAGGAGGCCGACCTCCCCTCGGCCAACTGAGCGTTGCCGTGGAACAGGATTGGATGCGGGCGTCCAGACGACGTGGGACATGCTCGTCGACGGTGAAGTCGAGACGTGGTTCCTGAGGCGCCTGTGGCGTCGCCTTCGGCCACCTCGCTCCGCTGGCCCACTCGGAGAGGAGGCCGCTGGACGCTGGACCCGCCCGGCGTCCCGAACCAGCCGCCGTAAGGATCGCGATGGCCTCAGTACATCAGGCACGGCTGTGTTGGTGGGAGAGCCGCGACACCGAGCGCGTTCCCACCGGCGCAGCTCGGGAGCGGAAGGCTGGACTAGGTCGACGGCCAGGGGGCACGTGCCACCTGTTCCGGGCGTTTGACGGACAGCGGGCTGGCGAACCGGATGAGGTTCCAGACCGTGCCCGCCTTGTCGTTGGTTCCCGACGCCCGGGCACCGCCGAACGGCTGCTGGCCCACGGCGGCGCCGCTCGGTTTGTCGTTGATGTAGAAGTTGCCGGCCGCGTACCTCAGGGCGTCGGCAGCCTCCGTGAGCGCCCTTTCGTCTTCGGCGAACACGGCGCCGGTCAGGCCGTAGACGGTGGACTCGTCCACGAGCCGCAAGGTCTCCTCCCAGTCGGCGTCCTCATAGATGTACGCGGCTGTGACAGGCGCGAACAGTTCCTCGGTCATGAACGGGGAGAGCGGGTCCCTCACTCGAAGGACGGTGGGATCGACGAACCAGCCGACCGAGTCGTCCGTGGTGCCACCGACGACGACCAGGCCTTCCGCTCGTGCTCGCGTCAACGCCACGGTGTGCCTGGCGTGCTGACGGGCGCTGATGACGGCCCCCATGTGGGTACCGGGCACGGTGGGGTCGCCGACCACGACGCGCCGGGTCATCTCGACGAGCCGCCTCTTGAGGGAGGGCCAGAGGCTGCGTGGGATGTACAACCGCGATGGCGCGGCGCACTTCTGCCCTTGGTACTCGTAAGCCCCGCGGACGCAGGCCACTGCGAGGGCTTCGACGTCGGCCGACGGATGAGCGACGATGAAGTCCTTGCCGCCGGTCTCGCCGACCACGCGCGGGTAGTTCCGGTAACGGTCGATGTTCTCACCCACCGTCCGGAAGATCTGCCGGAACGTGACAGTGGAGCCGGTGAAGTGGACCGCTGCGAGGTCGCGGTGGCCGAGCGCCGCCGGGCCGAGTTCCGTTCCGCTCCCATGGACGACGTTGACGACACCATCCGGCAGGCCTGCCTCGCGCAGCAGTCGCAGGGACAGATGTGCGGTCAACGCGGCGCTCTCGGCCGGCTTCCACACCACCGTGTTGCCGAGGAGGGCGGGGGCGAATGCCAGGTTGTTGGTGGACACGAAATTGAACGGTGAGACCGCGAAGACGAAACCCTCCAGGGGCCGGTACTCGACGTGGTTGCGGACGCCCTCCGGGGAGAATGGCTGTACGTCGGCCATCGCGCGCATGTTCTCGGCGTTGACGCGGAGGAAGTCGGCCGTCTCGGCCACTGCGTCGCCCTCGGCCTGGTCCGGTGTCTTCGACAGTTCGAGCATGGTGGCGGCGGTGAGCCGCTCGCGCCACGGTCCGCTGTCCAGTAGTTCGGCCGCCCGCAGGAAAGGCGCGGCGCGCTCCTCGGGGCTGAGCCGGCTCCACCAGCGGGAGGCGCCGATCGCCGCGTCGACAGCCTCACCGACATGCTCCACGGAGGCGTGGTGCACCTGTCCGAGCTGCACAGCGTGCTCATGTGGCGTCACGACGGGCAGGATGCGGCCCGTGCGAACCTCTCGGCCCCCGATGACGTTGGGCACGTCGTAGGCCGCGGCGCGGACCTCGGCGAGGGCGGCGGCGAGTTCGGTCATGACAGACTCCGATGGCGGTGTCGATCCGGTGTGACTTGACCCTAGGTGCGGCCCGCACCGCGGGGCTTCGGCACTGAGGTGGAACCTTCGGCCAGACTTCATACAATCGTCGAAACGGCCAGCTCTGCGGGATGGACAAGGAGAGCGCCGCTCCGACGGGGAGGGAAGGGGGAGTCTGATGGAGCCGGTCGACATGCAGACCGTGGTGGATGACCTGGCGTCGGCGGTGGGACTTTCGGTTCTCATCGAAGACCGTGATCAGCGACCGGTGTGGTGGAGCACCCGAGGAGCGGTCGACGGCACGCGTATGCGAACGATCCTCGATCGGCATGTGGAGCCGACCGCCGCCGCCGTCGTACAGCGGCTCAAACTCACCCGTGCCACCCGGCCGGTGCACACGCCCGCGATCCCCGAGGCGGACATGTGGGCGCGGTGGTGCATGCCTGTCCGGCACGAGGAGAAGGTGATCGGCCTCCTATGGGTCCTGGATCCGGACGGCACGCTGACGGAGTCTGACCTTCCGGCCCTGGTGGAGTGCGCGGAGCTGGCCGCCGAGGCGATGGCCGGCTCCAGGCAGGCGGCCGAGCGGCGGCACCGGCAGCGTGATGCGCTCATCGAGCGTCTGATCTGTGCTCCGGACCAGGACGTCGCCCGTGAGCTGGCGCTGCTGGAACACCTGCCGACCGATGCCTGCGTTCAGGTCGAGGCACCGGCGGCGGCCGGGGGATGGCCGTTGCAGGGTTCGATGAGCGCGCACGTCGTCAGCAGCCGTCCGCGGAACGCGACGAGTGGCGGCCCGGTTCCCCTGGCCGAACTGGGCGAAGCGGTACGTAGGGCGGAGGTCACTCGGCGGGCCATCGCAGCCGGCGCCCGACTGGAAGCGCCTTCCTGGGACGCCTTGGGCGCCTGGCGGTTGATCACCGACGCGCCTGCCTCCCTGACGGTGGCGCAGGTGCATCCCGGAGCCGAAGTCCTCCTCGAGCGAACGCGGGACGAACTGCTGCTCACGGCCCGCGTGGTCCTCGACCACGGAGGTGAGGTCAGCGCCGCGGCCGAGGAATTGCATGTACACCGCACCACGCTCTACTACCGCCTCAACCGGATCGCGGAGCTGACCGGCGTCGACCTGCGGTCCGGGGGAGACCGGACCAGTCTGCACATGGCCCTCTGGCTCGCGGCCTATCGCAGCGCCTTCGTGTAGCCCCGTCGCCGCTGTCCGGGGCCGGACCGTCACCAGGGCGCGCGTCGGCTTCCGGCCCCGCGCTCGACGGCGGGGCCGGAACGCATGCTCACGAGCCGTCTAGTGGCTGACCGAGGTGGCCGTCTCGCTGAGGCTCTTGCCCTTCGTCTCCGGGGCCAGCCACTGCGAGAGGGCGGCGCCGAACAGGGCCACACCCGCGGCCATGAGCATGGTCGGTCCGCTTCCCAGGCCCTCCATGGACACCGGAAGAAGGAACGTGCCGAGGCCGGCGCCGATCCGGCTGACGGCGGCCGCGAAGCCCGTGCCGATCCCGCGGATCTCGGTCGGGAACACCTCACTCGGGTAGACGCCCGTCAGGGTGGTGTACATGGCATTGAAGAACGAGAACATGAGGAAGAGGATCAGGACGACCAGCGGTGGCGCCCCCGCCCACAGACCGATCACCGCGAGGATGGCGGTACACAGCCACTGCGGCGGCACGGTCAGGGCACGTCGGCCTATCCTGTCGATCAGGAGCACCGTCAGCACGACGGCGGCGAGGGCGACCGCGGACAGTCCAACCCCACCGGCCAGCCCTCCACTGAGGCCGTACTTCTGCAGCATGCTGTCCGCGAAGGTCGCGATGGCGAAGTACGGTGCGACGGCGCAGAACCAGAACATGGATACGAAGAGCGTGGCACGCCAGTACTCAGGTGAGAACAGGGTCCCGAAGCTGCCCTTGTGGGCTTCCTCCTGCTCGACGTCCGCCATGTCCTCGGCGTGCTCCATGTACCGGTGGGCGATGCGACGGGCCTCCTCCTGACGGCCCGCGTGCCAGAGCCAGCGCGGCGACTCGGGCAGACCGAGCCGGGCGAGGAACAATCCCAGCGCGAGCACGGTGCTGGTACCGAGGATGAGACGCCAGTCGAGGCCGGCCCGGTTCAACAGGAAGCCGATGAGGAAGGCAACCATGAACCCGGCGTACCAGGCCACAAGAGTGAGAGCCATCAGCCGGCCACGCAGACGGGCAGGTGCGAACTCGGACAGCAGCGGCCAGCCGACGGAGTACTCGGCGCCGATCGCCACACCCA
Source organism: Streptomyces sp. CB02414 (assembly GCF_001905385.1). Taxonomy (GTDB): domain Bacteria; phylum Actinomycetota; class Actinomycetes; order Streptomycetales; family Streptomycetaceae; genus Streptomyces. The sequence goes on from NZ_LIPF01000004.1 coordinate 158,774, forward strand.
TCAGCAGGCGCACGACGGCCAGCTGCGTGGGGGAGTCGACGAAGAACTGCAGTGCCGACGCGATCACGAAGAGAGCCATGTCGATCATGAACAGTGGCTTGCGGCCGTACTTGTCGGCGGCCCAGCCGCCGAGCGGTGAGCCGATCAGTATGCCGAACAAAGCGCCTGCGGCTACGAGGCCTTCCCAGAATGCGTTGAGGTGCATGTCCGTGGCGATGGTCGCGGACACGGGGCCGACGATGCCCAGTATGTAACCGTCGAGGAACATGCCACCGGTCAGGACAACGATCATCCTCACAGTGAAGCGACGCCTGAACGCCGCTGAGGTCCGACCCGAATCCCGGGCAGGGGTTCGGCCCGGGCTGCCGGCCGAGATTTCAAGTGAAGGCACTGGTTTCACCTCGTAGTCGGTACGGATGACATGGGCTTTCCTTCTCTCGGGGAACGACGAGGCGCGAAGGCTGCGGGTCGGGCGCTCGCTCCCCAGCGCACGCAGGAACACCTGGTGACGGATGAGTGAACGTCACGGTCGGTAAGTCGCAGACCATCGTGGGCCAGTGACGCCGGCCGTGATCGCTACGATCAGTGGATTCCGGGGCCTCGATTCCTGCATTTGTCGAAAGGCGTAGGCCGCCGACACCGGGTTGCCACGACCTTCGACATTTGTCGGACTCGCGGAGGAGCCTTTCCTCTCTGCCGTGGATGTGACCGCAGTGGCCCCCGCCTACAGTCATTGCCGTGAGAACAGTCGCCTCGCGACTGCTTCTTACCTCCCGCGCCGGACGCACCGCTTCACCCCGTGGGGCCCCGGACCGATGCTTCGGCGCACAGCGAAGCCGCCCAGAGCCGACCTGCCGGCCGCTAAGGGTCCCGCATGACGAACCTCGACGGCGGCAGCCGCGAGATTGCTGCCGCAGCCGCCGTTGATCGGGATGCCCTCACCACAGAAGGAGAGTTCCAACGTGAGTACCGAATCCAGCGTTCTCCTCGCCTGCAAGCAGACGGCGTTCAGCGAGATCCCCATCATCGACATCGCGCCTCTGATCGACGGCAGTGACCCGCTCGGCGTCGCCAAGCGGATCGGTGAAGTCTGCGAGCAGGTCGGGTTCTTCTACGTCAAGAACCACGGCGTCCCCGCGGAAACGATCGAGGGCATGTACCGGGCGACGGAGCGCTTCTTCGACCTGCCGTTCGAAACGAAGCAGCGGCTGAACGTCGCGAACTCCGGGCCGACGGTGCGCGGTTACATCCCGACGTACGCCGAGAACGCGGACCCCGAGAACACGCGCGACTTCAAGGAGGCGTTCGACTTCGGCGCCCCCGAAGAAGAGGTGTCACCCTTCTTCGGCCCGAACCTCATGCCGACCTCCTCGGAGCTCCCTGAGTTCAGGGAGACCTGCGAGGGATACCACAGCACGATGATGGCGTTGGCGCGGAAGCTGGTCAGCGCGATCGCCCTCAGCCTCGACCTGCCGGCGGGCTACTTCGAGGCCATGCAGCGAAAGCCCATCACGATTCAGCGCCTTCTGCACTACCCGCCGCAGGAGGGCGAGGTCTCCCAGCGGGAAATGGGCATCGGCGCGCACACCGACTACGGCTTCCTGACGATCCTTTCCCAGGACAGCGTCGGAGGCCTGCAGGTCCGCAACAGGGACGGTGACTGGGTGAGCGCACCGCCCGTCGAGGGCACCTTCATCATCAACATCGGTGACCTGGTTCAGACCCTGACCAACGGCCGCTACTCCTCGACCGTTCACCGGGTCGTCAATATCAGCGGGGCCGAACGGTACTCGATCCCGTTCTTCATCGACGCCGACTACGACGCGGTGGTCAAGCCACTGCCGAACTGTGTGAGCGCGGAGAACCCCGCACGATTCGCCCCGTTCACCTGCGGCGAGTACAAGTACAGCCGCTTCGTGGCCGTCTATGACCACCTGCGAGACCAAGTCGGCGCCCCGAACTCCTGAAGGCAGTCCCCCCGCCCCACAGTCCGTCGCGGGGCGGGGGGACTGCGTACGGCCGCCCGTCCCCGGCCGCTCGGCGTCCGGTGCGCGCTCGAGCCCCATGTCCTGCATTGGTTCGGGTAGCCCTGCGTCGTGATGGTCTCCTCGGGCAAGCGGGCGGCACATCGGACCGGCGGCATAACAGAAGCGATCGGGTACCCCACTCGGGCACCGGGCAGCAGGTGAGATGAAAACCGACATAGTCGTCATCGGGGGCGGCGCGATCGGCGCCGCCGTCGCCTACTACGTGAAGTCCCTGGACTCCAGCGCCGAGGTCTGCGTCATCGAGCGCGACCCCACCTATGACCGAGCATCAACCCCACGGGCGTCCGGCGGCGTCCGGCGGCTCTTCCATCTGCCGGAGAACATCGAACTCTCCAACTACAGCATCTCGTTTTTCGACGAGTTCAGCGAGACGATGGCCGTCGACGGAGTCAATGCCGATCTCGGACTCAAGAAGAACGGCTACCTGTTCATCGTCCCTCCTTCCGACCGCGATGTGCTGAAACAGAACTTCGAGGTCGAACAGCGTCTGGGATGCAATGTCGTATGGCTGGAGCCGGAGGAACTGAAGGACAAGTTCCCCTCGATGAACGTCACCGACCTCGGCGCGGCCGTGCACTCACCCGATGACGGCTGGCTGGACCCGAACAGCGTCCTGACGGGCTTCCGGAACAAGGCCAGGTCGCTGGGTGCGGCGTTCGTGGCGGACGAGGTCGTCGGAATGCGACGCGACGGGAACCGCGTCACCCGCGCGCACCTGAGGTCTGGCCGCCAGATCGAGGCGGACCAATTCGTCAACGCCGCCGGCGCCTGGGCGAAGGACGTCTGCGCGATGCTGGACATCGACGTTCCCATCGAGCCGCTGCGCCGCTACGAGCACTACTTCGAATGCCAGGATCCCATCGAGCCGCTGCCTTACCTCAAAGACACCGAGAAACTGGCATTCCGCCCGGAGGGTAAGGGCTACACCGGTGGTGTCCCCACGCTCGACGAACCGCGCGGCTACAACTTCGGCGTTGACCGGATGTACTTCGAGAACACCGTGTGGCCCGCACTGGCACACCGGTTCCCGCAGTTCGAGCGGACCCGCTGCCTGAGCACGCTCCCCGGCCTCTACGACCAGAACGACTTCGACGGCAACCTGATCATCGGGCCCGGCGCCGGCGGACTCGGCAACTTCCACATGCTGTCCGGCTTCTCGGGCCACGGCCTGATGCACGCCCCCGGCTCCGGCCGTGCCATGGCGGAGCTCCTGCTGGAGGGGCGGTACCAGACGATCGACCTCACCCGACTCGGCTGGCAGCGCCTCCTCGACGGCACGCCGCTTCGCGAGCAGGGAATCATCTAGGGAGGCGACTCATGGCCCAGCAGTTCGACTACATCATCGTCGGTGCCGGAGCCGCCGGCTGCATCGTGGCTTCCCGCCTCACCGAGGACCCCCACGTCAACGTGCTCCTGGTGGAAGCAGGCGGCTCGGACCGGCGTCCGTTCATCGCGATGCCCGGCGGTCTGCCGTTCGTCTACCAGAACAAGAAGATCGGCTGGGGATACCAGTCGGGGCCCGAACCCCATCTGAACGGGAAGGTGATTGACGAGAAGGCGGGCAGAATCATCGGCGGATCCACATCGATCAACGCCATGATCTACAACCGTGGCAACCCGATGGACTACGACGGCTGGGCGGAGAAAGGTCTCGAGGACTGGGACTACGCCCACTGCCTGCCGTACTTCCGGAAGTCGGAAACGTTCTCGGGCGGCTCCGACGAGTTCCGCGGGGGTGACGGCCCGATGCACATCAGCCGGGCCAGGGCCGCGCACAAGCTGTTCGAGGCGTCCCTCCGCGGCGCCGAGGAGGCCGGCTTCGGAGTGACGTCGGACCACAACGGCTACCAGCAGGAGGGCTTTCACGTCGCGCAGTCCTTCATCCACAACGGCGTCCGATGGAGTGCGCCACGGGCCTACCTTCGTCCCGCGCTGCAACGCCCCAATCTCCGACTGATGTCCAAGACTCACGTGAACCGCATACTGGTCCAGGGCGGTGCCGCGATCGGCATCGAGGTCGCCGCCCCCGACGGCCCACGCAGTGTGGTCTGCGAACGCGAGGTCGTCGTCTGCGCGGGGGCCGTCAACACGCCGAAACTGCTGCTGCTCTCCGGCCTCGGACCCGGTGAGGAATTGCGGCGGCACGACATCGACGTCCTGGTGGACATCCCCGGAGTGGGCCGGAACCTGCAGAATCACCCCGGAGTCGACATCCAGTACTCGACTCGGTACGAGGACTCGCTCACCTCGGAGCTGAACCACCTCGGCCGGGTCAGACTGGGCGCGGACTGGATACTGCGCAGGAAGGGCCTCGGGACGACCAACTTCTTCGAGACCGGGGCATTCCTGCGGACCCGCGAGGACGTCGGCTTTCCCAACATGCAGTACGAGTTCCTGCCGCTCACCCGAAAGCTGGAGAACGGTAAACTGATCCCGGTGCCGGGCTTCCAGTTCTGGATGGACCTCTCCCGACCGGAGAGCAGGGGTTCCGTCACGTTGCAGTCGAGGAACCCTGCGGACCCGCCGCGGATCGTGTTCAACACCTACGAGTCCCGTCAGGACATGCGGGACATGATCGACGGCATACGGCTGATCCGGGACCGGCTGGTCCGGCAGCCCGCCATGCAGAGGTTCCGGCCGCGGCAACTCAACCCTGGTCCGGACGTCGACAGCGACCACGAACTCGAGGTCTTCATCCGCAAGGCTACCGGAACGTCCTACCACCCGTCCGGTACGTGCCGGATGGGAACGGACGCGGATGCCGTGGTTGACGGTGCGGGGCGGGTCAACGCGGTGCGCGGCATGCGGATCGTGGACGCCTCGATCATGCCCAAGGTCGTCACCGGGAATCTGAACGCCCCGGTGATGATGCTGGCGGAGAAGATCGCGGATCAGATACGCGGCAGAAAGCCGTTGGCACCGTCCACCGCGGCGTACTATCGCGCGCCTCGATAGGCCCTCAGGGACGCCGGTCTCCTCAACATGGCGGGGTCGCAGTCGCGATCGGGATCGACGGCGAGACGTGCACCGAAGACTCCGCCCCGCCAACCGGGCAACGCCGCTTCTCGACGCCCCGCCACGGGTCACGGCCGGTCAAGGCGGGCCTGCAGCTCGGCAGGAGCCGGATCCAGTGACCGTCAGCCAGAGACCCTGGTCGAACGATTCCGCGGGGAGTTGGGCGATCAGGTATCGCACGCAGTGGTCCATCTTCGCGCGCCAGATCCGGGCGGCGTCCTCCGGGGACCGATGCCGCAGGGCCTCGAGGATCTCCGTGTTGTCACGGAGGATGCGCTCGGGAGGGTAGGCGTAGTCCAGACCGAGGATCGCAACGAAGATACGCAGTTGTATCGCCAGCCGATTGAAGTGGAGGGCGGTGCGCGGAAGGCCGGCGGCATCGGCCATCGCTTCCTGAAAGCGCAGGTCGGCCTCTCCGGCCTCGTGTGCGTCGCCCCGGCGGGCGGCGGCTCGCAGCTCCGGCACAGTGTCCGAGAGCGGGCCCAGCACCGGGGGCCCGAGTGTCGCCAGTCGCCGCAGCAGCACTGCGCCGAGCGGGGAACGGATCGCGTAGGTCTCCAGCACGTCGGTTCCGTGGACCTGCGGGACGACCGCTCCACGGTTGGGCACCAGGTTGACCAGTCCCTCTTCGGAGAGGACCCGCAGTGCCTCCCTGACCGGTCCGCGGCTGACGCGCAGTCGGTGGGCGAGCGGCGCTTCCTTGATCCTTTCACCCGGCTGGAATCGCCTGGCCGCGATTGCCTCGCGCAACGCGTCAGCCACCTGGTCCGCCAGCCGTCGGCCATTCGCCGCACGCGACGCGTCCGATGTGCGTACTGAATCATTATTCTCGTTCCATTCGCGGTTCCAGATGAACCGCGGCTCCACTGTGTGGACCCAGGAGCGCAGCTGGGAACGCAGGTCGGTGATGTCGGCAAGCGTCAGTGTCGGCGAAGCGAGTATGTGCTCGACATACGTCTGCCAGTCGGCTGTCGCGGGGGTGCGGACCACCCGGACGCGGGCTCGCCGCTGCAGCCACCGTTCCGCCGCTGGGTCGAGGCCACCGGTGTCTTTGACGACGAGGGTGATGGTGTGCCCGGCGGGGACGGTCCGGTCCAGGGCCGTCAGGAACTGGAGCAATCCGCCCCCGCCCGTTGAGGGACGCTCGACCGGAGCGTTCTGCTCCGGCAGGGAGACGAGAGTTGAAGCGGCGAGCGTGCTCTGGACGCAGCTGCGTGCGAGCTTGCTCCTGTTCGTCCCCGGCCGGTCCGCACGGGCGAGCGGGGGCGACCCGCTGCCGGGGCATGCGGCGAGCACATGGAGTGCCGGGTCGAGGTAGATCCCGGCCAGATGGCGGAAGGGCTCGGTGGCCGCGGGGGCCGGCGCCCCCCGTCGTGGCCAGTGCGAAGCGCAGATCCGGCTCACGGTGCTCTGACTGAGTCCGGTGGCGGCGGCCAGGGATCGGGTCGACCAGGTTTCCGCCGATGGCGGGGGCGTCAACAGCATAGCCACCACGAGCTGCACGCCGCCGTCGGAGGTGACGGTCCTCGGCCGTCCGGTGCGAGCGCGGTCACGGAGGCCGTCGAGGCGGTCGTCGAGGAAGCGTGAGCGCCAGCGCCCGACGGTGGCCCGGGAGATACCGAGGCTTCGCGCGGCCTCGGCCGTCGTCGGATGCTCCGAGCAGGCCAGCACGATCTGGGCACGCTGCACCAGCGCCTGGGGTGTGTTGCTGCCGCGGACCCAGCGCGTGAGTGTCGCGCGCTCTGCGCGGGTCACTTCGAGAGGACCCTGCGGACGACCGACCATGCACTCAGTGTATGAGGACTTCTGACTCGACTCGATTGATCACCGAAGGCGGGCTCCGAAGCCATTGTCTACCGCCCGCACGCTTCTCATAGTTGCTGCCACCCGCCTGCGGCGCGTGCGGGCAGATGGGAGGAACCGGCCTGTGAAGAAGGCGATCACTGGTGGCGAGACGACCTCGGACGACCCGCTGTTGGCCCCGTTCCGGCTGAAGCACCTGACCTTGCGCAACCGCATCGTCAGCGCCAGTCATGAGCCGGCCTATGCCGAAGAGGGCAAGCCGAAACTGCGCTACCAGCTGTACCACGAGGAGAAGGCCAAGGGCGGCATCGGGTTGACCATGATCGGCGGCTCCGCGAACGTCGCGATCGATTCCCCGTCCACGTTCGGGCAGCTCCATGTCGGGGACGACACGATCATCCCGTACTTCCAGGAGATCGCCGACCGTGTGCACGCCCACGGAGCGGCCATCATGTCCCAGATCACGCACATGGGACGCCGTACGGAGTGGGACAGCGCGCACTGGCTTGCGCCCCTCTCCTCATCGACGCTGCGGGAGCCGGTGCACCGGAGCTTCCCCAAGCCCATGGAGGACTTCGACATCCGCCGCACGGTACGCAAGTACGCCGAAGCGGCGAGGCGGTGCAAGGACGGGGGCCTGGACGGCGTCGAGGTCAGTGCCTATGCCGGACACCTCATAGACCAGTTCTTGTCGCCGCGGATGAACCGGCGCACCGACCGCTACGGCGGCAGCCTCGATAACCGTTTCCGTTTCGCCTTGGAGGTGCTCGAAGCGATCCGTACGGAGGTCGGCGACGACTACATCGTCGGCATACGCATGACAGCGACGGAGAACGTCGAGGGAGGAGTGACGGCGGAGGACGCCGTCATCCTCGGACAGCGACTGGCCGAAGCACGGCTCGTCGACTTCATCTCCGTGACCGGGGGGTCCGCCACGACGGACCGGGAGCTGTCACAGCAGATCGCGCCGCTCGGCACACCGCTCGGCGGCTACCTGCCGCTGGTTCGGGCCTTCAGGGACAAGGTCGCTCTCCCGCTGATGCACGCCGGTCGCATCGCGGACCTGTCCACCGCACGCCATGCCCTGCGTGAGGGGGGCGTGGACCTGGTCGCCATGGTCCGCGCCCACATAGCCGACCCGCACATCGTGCGTAAGCTGGAGTCCGGTGAGGAGGACCGGATCCGCCCTTGCGTGGGGGCCTCCTACTGTCTCAACCGTATCTACGTCGGGCTCGACTCCTTGTGTTTGCACAACCCGGCAACCGGCCGTGAGCAGCTGGTTCCGCACATAGCCCCCGCAGCGAAGCGCCGCAGGACCGTGGTGGTCGTCGGCGGTGGGCCGGCCGGCCTGGAAGCGGCCCGCACCGGTGCTGAAGCCGGGCACGAGGTGACCCTGCTGGAAGCTGCCTGCCGAGTCGGTGGTCAGGTCCAACTCGCCGTGCGCGCGAACGAACGGCAGAGGGAGCTGCTCAGCATCGTCAACTGGCTGGAGTCCGAAGTACGGCGGCTCGGCGTGACGGTGCGGCTCAACACCTGTGCCGACGGCGACGACGTTCGGGCGCTCGGCCCGGACGTCGTCATCGTCGCCACCGGTGGGCTGCCCGCGACGCCCTCGCACCTCAGCGGCGCCGACCTCACCGTCTCGACGTGGGACGTCCTCGGCGGCGAGGTGGCACCAGCACGGCGCGTCCTGGTCTTCGACGATCACGGTGGCGACCAGGCACTGTCGACCGTCGAGCGGCTGACCGAGGCGGGCTCGGACGTCGAGATCGTCACTCCCGACCGGGCAGTGGGACACGAGGTCCGGGGCACCTTGTACCCGGCGTACCTGGAGAACTTCTACCGCGCGGGTGTACGTCTGACCCCGGACCACCGCCTGCGCAGCGTCCGCCGTGCGGATAACGCACTGGTAGCCCTGCTGCACAACGAATACACCGGTGAACTGCTGGAACGGGGTGTGGACCAGGTCGTCGTCGAGCACGGCACGGAGCCCAACGACGACATCTACTTCGAACTGAAAGACGCGTCCACCAACCTCGGCGAGATCGACCTCGACGCGTACGCAGCCGTCGCTCCGCAGCAGTTGGTGAACAACGCCGAAGGGCTCTACCGGCTGTACCGGATCGGCGATGCCGTGGCGGGCCGCAACATCCACGCGGCGATGTACGACGCGCGCCGCATCGCCCTGTCCCTGTGAACGGACCCCGGAAGACGGGGACGCACCGCGTCAGGCGAGCCGCGCGGTCCAGCCTCCGTCGACGGGCACCACGACACCCGTGATGAAGGAGGCACGGTCGGAGGCCAGGAAGGCAGCCACCTGGGCCTGCTCCTGCGGGGTGCCGGGGCGGCCCAGCGGGGACTTGCCGCTCAACTGCGCAAGTGCCTCGGCCGGGACGCGGGTGTTCTTCCTGCTCAGGGTGAAGCCGGGGGCGACCGCGTTGACTCGGATGCCCTCGTGGCCGTGGTGTACCGCGAACGACTTGGTAAGGGAATTGACGCCCGCCTTCGCCGCCGAGTAGGCGGGGGATATGCGCTCGTCGATGTTGAAGGACGCGGCGGAGGAGAAGTTCACGATGGCCCCACCACCGGCCGGCGCCATGGCGCGCACCGCGTGCTTGTTGGTCAGGAGGGTTCCCAGCAGATGCGTGCTGGTCAGACTGTCGTACTCCTCGACCGTGATCTCGGGCGTGCGCCGGCTGCCCGGGGTGCCGGCCACGTTGACCAGGACGTCGACCCGTCCGTATGTGTCGCGGGCGAACGCGAAGAGTGCGGCGACCTCCTCTTCACGGGTGATGTCCGCCTGGAAGGGGGTGGCTGCGGGGCCGAGCTCGGCGGCCGTCTCGTCCTGTGCGCCACTGATGTCGGTCGCGACCACTCGAGCGCCTTCTGCGACGAAGAGGCCGGCGGTGACCGCGCCTATCGTCTCGGCGGCGCCGACGCCGGTGATGACGGCGACCTTCCCGGCGAGAAGGCCGTGGTCGGTCGGGGGAAGGGGCTGAGACATGAGAGTGCTCCGTACTCGTTGGTGGGTCGGGAAGGGCGGTGGACGGACGGGGCCGGAGGGCGAGGTGTCAGCGTCCGGCGTGCGTGACGTCGTTCTCGGTCGGCTCGGGCGCCGTTTTGCTGGCCGTTGCCGACGCGGTGGCGTTCCGGCGGGGGAGGAAGGACGCCAGGAGCAGCGCGACGAGGGCGGCGCCGCAGCCGATCGCCATGATGACCTTGAAGCTGTTCTCCGACGGCAGCGCGTGGCCGCCGAAGTCGGTGGTCATCTGGGCGAGGATCACACCCGAGGCGGCACTGGCGATGGAGGTGCCGATGGAGCGCAGCAGGGTGTTGAAGGCGTTCGCGGCGGCGGTCTCGTTGACCGGCACCCCGCCCATGATGAGCAGCGGAAGCGCACCGTACGCGAAGCCGATACCGGCTCCGATGATGCAGGAGACCAGAATGAGCTGCCAGATCTGGCTCATCAGGACGATGTTCAGGCCGTAACCGGCGGCGACGATGAGCGCACCGATCATGAGCGTGATCTTGGGACCCTTGGCCTGCGAAATCTTCGCCGATAGCGGTGCCGCGAACATCACGATCAGGCCTTGCGGGGCCAGGACCAGTCCGACGGTGAGCAGGTCCTCGCCAAGACCGTAGCCGGTCTGTTCCGGAAGCTGGAGCAGTTGCGGGACGATCAGCTGGACCGCGAACAGCGAGAAGCCGAAGACCAGCGCGGAGAGGTTGGCGAACAGCACCTGGGGGCGGACGGTGGTGCGCAGATCCACCAGGGGCTGGCGGGTGCGCAGCTCGAAGAAGCCCCAGGCGACGAAGACGACCACGGCCACGGCGAACAGGCTGAGGACGGTGCCGCTACCCCAGCCCCAGTCCCCGCCCTTGGAGATGGCCAGCAGCAGCGACACGAGCCCCGCGGCCAGGCCGACGCCGCCGAGGAGGTCGAAGCGACCGCCACTGCGCACGCTGGACTCGGGCACGAGCATCAGCACGGCGAGGAAGCCGAGGGCGCCCATGACGGCGGAGGCCCAGAAGAGCACGTGCCAGTCGAAGTTGTCGGCGACGAAGGCCGCGATGGGCAGGCCGAGTGCGGCACCGATGCCGAGGGAAGCGCTCATCAGGGCGGTGCCGGAACCGAGGCGGTCGGCGGGCAGCTCGTCGCGCATGATGCTCAGGCCGAGCGGGATAACGCCCGCGGACAGGCCCTGCAGGAGCCGGCCGACGATCATCGGGGTGAGCGATTCGCTCAGCGCCACCACCGCGGAACCGGCGGTCAGCGTGACCAGGCTGGTCAGCAGGACGCGACGCTTGCCGTACATGTCGCCGAGCCGACCGGCGATCGGAGTGGCCACGGCCGCGGCCAGGAGCGTCGCCGTGACCGCCCAGGCGGTGTCCGAGGCGGGCGCGTCGAGCAGGTTCGGCAGCTCCGGGACGATCGGGATGACCAGGGTCTGCATCAGCGACACGACGATGCCGGCGAAGGCGAGCACGGCGACGATCACGTTGGGGTTGCGGACCGCGGGGGCGGCGCCCGCGGTCGGAGGGGCTGGCGATTCGGACATGACTGAGCTCCGGTGATTGGCAGGAAGGAGAGTCGATGCTTCTGCGGCGGGGCGTTAGTTCGACCCACTGGGCAGCGAGGCACTTACAGCGTAACATTAAATCAACCGGTTGATTTAAAGTTGACCCCGATGCTGTGCGTGCGGAAGTGGTGTGGATGGTGCGGGACCGGCAGGTCAGTGCGACCCGCGAGGCCCTCTTGCGGGCCGCGGAGCGTCTCTTCGCCGAGAGGGGCGTTCACGCGGTGGCGAATCGCCATATCAGCCAGGCCGCGGGGCAGGGCAACAATGCGGCTGTTGCCTACCACTTCGGCACGAAGGTCGATCTGGTGCAGGTTATCGCCTCCCGGCATGCCGAGGGCATCGAGCGGCGCCGGCTCCGGATGATCGAGGCCGTCAAGGAGTCGATGGAGCTGCGTGACTGGGTGGCCTGCGCGGTGCGACCCGTCACCGAACACGTCGAGGCCCTGGGTGCGCCCAGCTGGTACGGCCGGTTCATCGCCCAGACCACCGCCGATCCGGCGCTGCGGATGCTGATGTCCGAGGCGTTCATGGCGGCCTCCCCTTCCATGGGGCTCCTTCAGGAGGGTCTGAACAGGTGTGTTCCCGGCCTTCCGGTCATGGTGCACGCCGAGCGCGTCGCCATGACACGCCACCTGATCACCCACATGGTGGCCGAGCGTGAACGGGCCCTGGCCGACGGTGCGGCTACGGCGCGGGCGAGCTGGCGTAAGGCCGCCGATGGACTCGTCGACGTGATCGTGGCCCTGTGGCTTGCCCCGGTCTCCGCGCCGGGCGAGTGAGGAACTATTAAATCAACCGGTTGACTTAATGGGTCGTCTCCTGATTGGCTGAGGCCCTGGGAACGAGCCCCGGTTCCCTGCCGGGGGACCGGGCCGGACGCCCTGATCGGTACACCGGCGCCCGTTGTCCGCTCCCACCGTCACGAGACAGCTCGACCGGTCGCCCCCCACCCCGGCCGCCCCGCCCGGCAGCTCAGCCGGCGCGCGTCCGCCCCCCAGACACCGGAGGAATGAGTGAGCAACTCAGCAAGCGCCGCCCCCGGCCAGTGCCCGGCACGCCTTCCCGAGTACGACATCGCCCGCAACACCCGCTGTCCCCTCGACCCGGCTCCCGCCATGCGGGCGCGGCAGACGGAGGGCCCGCTGTCCCGTATCCGCCTGTGGGACGGCACCCCGGTCTGGCTCGTGACGGGCTACGAGGCGCACCGCGCGGTCCTCTCCGACCAGCGGGTGAGTGTCGATCCTTTCCGTCCCGGCGCGCCGAAGCTCTCCGAGGGCGAGGCGAGTCACATCGAGGTGGCGCAGAAGCAGGGCCGCACCGCCGCCGAGAACAGCTTCATCCTGATGGACGACCCCGAGCACGCACGCCTGCGCCGCATGGTGACGTCAGCGTTCACGATCAAGCGCATCGAGGCACTGCGGCCGGCGACCCAGCAGGTGGTGGACGGCATCATCGACACCATGGCAGCCGGGCCGAAGCCGGCCGACCTCGTCGAAGCCTTCGCGCTCCCCGTACCTTCGCTGGTGATCTCGGAACTGCTCGGCGTTCCCTACGACGACCACGAGTTCTTCCAGACCAACAGCAAGGCCATCATCAACCGGCACACCACCGGAGAGGACCGCGTCGCCGCCCGCCAGCGTCTGACCGAGTACCTCGACGGACTGCTGGCCGACAAGCTCGCCCATCCGCAGGACGATCTGCTCACCGGCCTCGCCGGGCGCGTCAGGGCCGAGGAGCTGACCCGGCAGGAAGCCGTCGCCATGGGCGTACTGATGCTGTTCGCGGGCCACGAGACCACCGCCAACATGATCACTCTCGGCGTACTGGCCCTGCTCCAGAATCCCGAGCAGGCGGCGCTGGTGCGCGATGCCGAGGACCCGCAGGTGATTGCCCGCGCCGTCGACGAACTGCTGCGCTACCTCACCATCACCCACGGTGGCCTGCGCCGCGTCGCCCTGGAGGACATCGAGATCGCCGGACAGGTGATCAAGGCCGGCGAGGGCATCATCACCGTCAACGAGACCGCCAACCGCGACCCCGAGGTCTTCCCCGATCCCGACCGGCTCGACCTCACCCGCGACGCCCGTCGCCACGTCACTTTCGGGTACGGCATCCACCAGTGCCTCGGCCAGCCGCTGGCCCGCATGGAGCTTCAGGTCGCCTACCCCACGCTGCTGCGTCGCCTGCCCGACCTCGCTCTGGCCGTCGACCTCGCCGACATCCCGTTCAAGCACGACGGGTTCATCTACGGTGCCTACGAGCTCCCGGTCACGTGGTGAGCGCCGTGCCCGAGGACGTCGTGATCGTCGGAGCCTCGGCGGCGGGCCTCGCCACCGCTGAGGCCCTGCGCAACAAGGGCTACGAAGGAACCCTGACTCTCGTCGGCAAGGAGAACCGGCTGCCCTACGACCGGCCGCCGCTGTCCAAGCAGGTCCTGTCGGGCGCGTGGGAACCGGAGCGCGTCCAGCTACGGGACGAGGCGACCGTTGCCAAGCTCGGCGCACGGCTCCTGCTGGGCCGTACCGCCGAGGCCCTGGACCCCGCCGCTCGCCGGATCACCCTGGACGGCGACGAGACTCTTGGCTACGACGCCCTGGTCGTCGCCACCGGCGTGAGCCCCCGCCGCCTCCCGAACGACGACCTGGCCGGTGTACACGTCGTCCACGGCCTGGATGACGCCCTCGCGCTCCGTGCCGAGCTGCTGGGCGGCCCCGAAGTCGTCGTCGTGGGCGCCGGTTTCCTCGGCTCCGAGATCACGGCGGTGGCCCGGGGCATGGGCCTGCGGGTGACGCTGGTCGACCCGCTGCCGGTCCCCATGCGCCGCCAGTTCGGCGAGCGGATCGGCACGCTGGTCGGGCGGATGCACGAGGAGCACGGGGCCGAACTCCGCCTCGGCCGGGGCGTGGCCCGCTTCACGCAGACCGACGGGCGGGTCACCGGCGTCGAACTGTCCGACGGCAGCGTGGTCCCGGCGGACGTCGTCGTGGTCGCCGTTGGTTCGACCCCCGCGACCTCCTGGCTGGCCGGCTCCGGCCTCGACCTCACGGACGGCGTGCGGTGCGACGCCCACTGCCGGGCCGCCCCCGGCGTGTGGGCGGCCGGTGACGTCGCCTCCTGGCACAACCCGCACTTCGCCCGGCGCATGAGGGTCGAGCACCGTCTCAACGCCACCGAACAGGCCCTGGCCGTCGCCGGGAACATCCTGGGCGGACAGAAGCCCTTCGCTCCCGTGCCGTACTTCTGGAGCGACCAGTACGACGTGAAGATGCAGGCGTTCGGCATCTTCCCCGGCGGCGCCGAGACCACCGTGCTGCACGGCAGCCCGGACGAGCGGAGGTTCGTCGTCGCTTACTGCGAGGGCGGCAAGGTCGTCGGCGTCCTCGGCTGGAACAGCCACCGTGAGCTGCGCAAGCTGCGCCGGCTCGTCGTGGACGCGGCACCCCACCCCGGCGAGACCCCCGTAGCGGCAGGAAGGCAGAGCTGATGCGTGAATCCCTGATGCACCGCGGCGAGTTCTACATCGGAGGCACGTGGGCCAAGCCCGCCGGCTCCGACGTCCTGGAAGTGGTCTCGCCCTCCAGCGAGGAGGTCGTCGGCCGGGTGCCCCTCGCCGTCGAGGAGGACATCGACCACGCTGTCGTGGCCGCCCGCACCGCCTTCGACGAGGGGCCCTGGCCCCGGATGACGCCCCGGGAGCGGGCGAACGTCCTCGACCGGGCCGCCCGGCTCCTCAAGGCCCGGACCCCCGACATCGTCCAGGTCCTCGTGGACGAGATGGGCGTCGCCAGCGGCCAGGCACCCATGCAGGTCGGCACGGTCGCCATGGTCTTCGAGTACTACGCCGGCCTGGCCCGCACCTTCGCGTTCGACCGGGTGGTGCGCCAGGGCGACCGGGTCGGTCTGATCGCCTCCGACCCGGTGGGCGTGGTGGGGGCGATCGTGCCCTGGAACGCGCCGGTGACGCTGGCCGCCTGGAAGGTGGCCCCGGCCCTGGCGGCCGGCTGCACCGTCGTGTTGAAGCCGCCGCCCGAGTCTCCGCTGAGCCCCTACATCCTCGCCGAGGCGCTGCACGAGGCGGGGCTGCCCGCCGGGGTGTTCAACCTCGTCCCGGGCGGCCGCGAGGTCGGCGAACACCTGGTCACCCACCCGGGCACCGACAAGATCGCCTTCACCGGCTCCACCGCCGCCGGCAAGCGGATCATGAGCCTGTGCGGGGAGCAGATCAAGCGGGTCTCGCTGGAACTCGGCGGCAAGTCCGCGGCCCTCGTCCTCGACGACGCGGACGTGGAGACCGTCACCGCCAACCTGGTCGGCGGCAGCATGCACAACTCCGGGCAGGTCTGCGCGGCCATCACCCGCATCCTGGTGCCCCGCTCCGTTTACGGCCGTGCGTTGGAGGCCGCCGCCGACAAGGCATGCAGCGTCCCCGTCGGCGACCCGCACGACCCGGCGACCCTGGTCGGCCCCCTGGTGGCGGAACGGCAGCGGGCCCGGGTGGAGGGCTACATCGGCCTCGCCGCGGAGGAGGGCTTCCGCGTCGTGGCGGGCGGCGGCCGGCCCGCCCACCTGCCCAAGGGCTGGTACGTGGAGCCGACCGTCCTCGGCGACGTCGACAATTCCATGCGCGTCGCCCAGGAGGAGCTCTTCGGCCCGGTCGTCAGCCTCATCCCGCACGACGGCGACGACGACGCCGTCCGCATCGCCAACGACTCACGCTACGGCCTCTCCGGCAGCGTCTGGTCCGGGGACGACGAGCGGGGACTCGCGGTCGCCCGGCGGCTGCGCACCGGCGGCACGATGGTCAACGGCGGCACACCGCCGATGCCCCTGACGCCCTTCGGCGGGTTCAAGGAGTCGGGCCTCGGCCGGGAGCTGGGCGTGGAGGGCCTGCACCAGTACCTCGAACCGCACACCATCGGCATCCCGACCGCCCTCGCCCCTCGGGGAGACGCCTCGTGAAGGTCGCCGTCGCCTACGAGCCGGGCGAGCCGCTGGTCCTGGAGGACCTGCCCGTTCCGGAGGTCGGCCCACGGGACGTTCTGGTCCGCGTCGCCGCCAGCGGCATCTGCCACACCGACCTCACCTCCATCAACCGCGCCGAGCGCGACACCCCGCTCGTCCCGGGCCATGAGGCCTGCGGCACGGTCGAGGCCGTCGGCGCCGACGTACGGCGGGTGCGTCCCGGCGACCGGGTCCTCGCCTCGGTCTCCCCGGCCTGCGGCTCCTGTTGGTGGTGCGTCAACGAGATGTCCAACCACTGCGAGCGCGGGGCGACCCGTATGGTGCCCCGCTTCGACCTGCCCGACGGCCGGCGCGCCCCGGCGCTGTGCGGCTGCGGCTCGTTCGCCGAGGCCATGGTGGTGGACGAGGCCAGCGTCGTCGCGGTGGAGACCGACCTGCCGGACGAGCAACTCGCCCTGCTCGGCTGCGGGGTGACCACCGGACTGGGCGCCGCCCTCAACACGGCGCGGGTACAGCCCGGTTCGAGCGTCGCCGTCATCGGGTGCGGCGGCGTCGGGCAGTCGGTCGTCCAGGGCGCCCGGATAGCCGGCGCCGCCACCATCGTCGCTGTCGACCTGTCCGCCGACCGGCGGGCCGCCGCCCTCGCCGCCGGAGCCACCCACGGCGTCGACCCGGCCGACGGCGATACCGTCGAGCAGATCCGCGCGCTCACCCGGGGCCGGGGCGTCGACCACTCCTTCGAGGCGGTCGGCCTGCCCCAGTTGATGGTTCAGGCGTTCGACCTGGCCCGTCCGGAAGGCACTGTCACCTACATCGGCATGCCCCCGAGCCGTGACGCGGAGCTGACCCTGCCGGCCATCTCCGCGATCTTCAGCGGCAAACGCATCCAGGGCTCGGTCGTAGGTGGCTCCCAGATCCTGCGCGACTTCCCGCGCTTCATCCGCCTCGCCGAGAGCGGCCGCCTGGACCTGGCGTCCATGGTCACCCGCCGCATCACCCTCGACGAGGTCAACGAGGGCCTCCACCTCCTCGAACAGGGCGAGGGGGTCCGCACCGTGATCAGCTGATCCACCCGGCCCGCCTCCCTGAACCGACACCTTTCCCACCCACCGCCCGGAGCAAGACGATGAGCGCAGCACCCGAACGAACAGCCACCACCGACGGGCCGCCAGGAGTCCAGCGCCAGGTCCTGGTCGCCCTCAGTGGTCTGCTCGCCGCGCTCTTCGTCGCCACCCTCAGCAGCACGGTGGTCTCCACCGCGCTGCCGAAGATGATCGGCGACCTGCACGGCTCCCAGACGCAGTACACCTGGGTCGTGACGGCCACCCTGCTCAGCACCACCGCCACCACGCCCATCTGGGGCAAGCTCGCCGACCTGTTCAGCAAGAAGCGGCTGGTGCAGGTCGCCGTGGTCGTCTTCATCTTGGGTTCGGTGGCGGCGGGAGTGAGTCAGAACGCCGGCCAGCTGATCGGCGCCCGCGTGCTCCAGGGCGTGGGCGTCGGCGGCGTGCAGTCGCTGGTGCAGATAGCCATCGCGGCGATGATCCCGCCCCGCGAACGCGGACGCTACACCGCCTACCTGAGCGGTGTGACCTCCCTGTCCACCATCGGCGGCCCGCTGCTGGGCGGCCTCATCGTCGACACCGGCTGGCTGGGCTGGCGCTGGTGCTTCCTGATCAGCCTGCCCGTCGCCGTCGCCTCCCTGCTCCTCGTGCAGCGCACCCTGCACCTGCCCGTCCACCGGCGTGAGCAGGTGCGGATCGACTACCTGGGCGCGTCGCTCATCGCCTCCGGCGTGAGCGTCCTGCTCCTCTGGGTCTCCTTCGTGGATGCCTCCTTCGCCTGGCTCTCCTGGCAGACCGGCGCCCTGCTCGGCGTGACGGCCGTACTCCTGGGTGCCGCCCTGTGGGTGGAGTCCCGCGCCGCGGAGCCGATCGTGCCGCTGCCCATCCTGCGGCAGCGCTCCACCGTGCTGGCCATCCTGGGCAGTCTCGCGGCGGGCACCGCCATGTTCGCCGCCTCCGTCTACCTCAGCCAGTACTTCCAGGCCAGCCGCGGCTATTCGGCCACGCAGGCGGGCCTGCTGACCATTCCCATGATGGGCGGTGTCCTGGTCTCCTCCATCGCCGCCGGACGGATGCTCAGCCGGAGCGGGAAACTCAAGCCGTTCGTGCTCACCGGCTCAGTGCTGCTCACCCTCGGCTTCGCCGGGCTTGCCCTCACCGACCACCGCACCTCGCTGGTGCTGATGAGCGTGGCGATGCTGTTCGTCGGCTGCGGCGTCGGCATGACGATGCAGAACTTCGTCCTGGTGGTACAGAACTCCGTGCCCATGAAGGACATCGGCACGGCCAGCACGACGGTCACCTTCTTCCGCACGCTGGGCGGCACCTTCGGGGTCACCGTCCTCGGTGCCGTCCTGGCCCGGCAGGTCAGCGAGAAGACGACCGCCGGAGAGACGAGCGCCGTGGCCTACGGCGACGCCACCGGCCTGATCTTCCTGATCTGCACCGGCGTCGCCGCCCTGGGTATCGTCGCCGCGCTCCTGCTCAAGCCCGTCACCCTACGGGGCAGCCTGGAGCCGGCCGCCCGTCAGTCCGACGCCCCCACCGAACGACAGGAGTCGTGATGCCGGCGACCGCCTCTCCCGAGGTCCGTACCACCGGCGGCACCGTCCGCGGCCGCACCGAGAACGGCCTGGCGGTCTTCCGCGGCATCCCCTACGCCCGTCCACCCTTGGGCGCCGACCGCTTCCAGGCGCCCCGCCCGGCGCTGCCGTGGGACGGCGTACGGGAGGCGAACGCGTACGGACCGCCCGCGCCGCAGGACGCGCACATGGCCGGCCGCAGCGGCGGTGACCTCTTCCGGACCGGCGGCGACGACTGGCTCACCGTGAACGTGTGGACCCCCGCCCCCGATCCGGCGGCCCGCCGACCGGTCATGGTCTGGATCCACGGCGGCGCGTACAAGCACGGCTTCTCCGGCAGTCCCGGCTACGACGCCCAGCACATCGCCCGCGAGGGTGACGTCGTCTTCGTATCGCTCAACTACCGGCTCGGCGTCGAGGGGTTCGCCGCGATCGACGGCGCTCCGGCCAACCGGGGTCTGCTCGACCAGATCGCCGCGCTGGAGTGGGTGCGCGACAACATCGGCGCCTTCGGCGGCGACCCCGGCCGGGTGACCGTGCTCGGCGACTCGGCCGGCGCCGGCTCCATCGCGGCCCTGCTGGTCATGGACCGGGCGGCCGGGCTGTTCGAGCGCGCGGTCGCGCAGAGCCTGCCGGGCACGTACCTCTCCGACGCCCTGGCCCGGGACGTCGGCGCCATCATCGCCGCCGAGGCGGGCCTGGAGCCGTCCGTGACGCAGCTGTCCGCGGTCGACCCGTCCCGGCTGGCTCGTCTCGGGCACGCGGTGGAGGCGAGGATGCGGCAGTACGCCGAGTCCTGGGGCGTGTTCGCGCACACCCTGACCCTCTTCTCACCGGTCGTCGACGGCGACGTGCTGCCGGTCGCGCCCTGGGAGGGCCTGGCGGGCGGCGCCGCCCGGGACACCACCCTCGTCGTCGGCCACAACCGCGACGAGTGGCGGACCTTCATGCTCTTCGGCAACCGCTTCGGCGCCATCAGCGCCGTGGAGACCGAGGAGGCTCTGCGGCGGTTCGGCCCGGGAGGGGCGGACGGAGCGCGGGCCTACCGCGACGCCTTCCCCGGCACGTCCGACGAGGACCTCTTCGAGCGGGTGCAGTCCGACTGGCTCTTCCGCATGCCCACCCTCCACCTCGCCGAGGCCCAGCACGCCGGCGGCGGACGCGCCCACCTCTACGAACTGGCCTGGCAGTCTCCGGGGCGCGGTGGACTCCTCCGTGCCTGCCACGGACTGGACGGCCCCCTGCTGTTCGGGACGTACGACGCCCACCTCGGCCCGGTCGCCATCGGCCCGGACCACATCGGCGCCGCCGAGGCGCTCACCGCCCAGATCCGCCCGGCCTGGACGGCCTTCGCCACCACCGGGGACCCGGGCTGGCCCGCCTACGAGCCGCGGTCGCGGCTGACCCGGGTCTTCGACACGGAGCCGTCCGTCATCGCATACCCGCAGGAGGCCTCGCGTCGCCTCTGGGCCGGTCACAGCTTCACGGCGCTGCCCCTGCTGGGTGATGCGCCGCCGACCACGGGGGGCCGGTAGGGACTCCCATGCTTGACGCGAGACAGACAGCCACTAAGATTTAAATCAACGGACTGACTTAATTTGTCGCTGGATCCACGTCCCGTTGATTCCACCCTCGATGGCATCCCCCACCGAAAGACCGACGAGGAGCGCGATGTCCACCCCCACCGAGACCGTTCCCGACTTCCCGATGCCGAGGGCGGCGGAATGCCCCTTCGCCCCGCCGCCGCGGCTGCGCCAGGCCCAGGCGGAGGGCCCACTGTCCCGGATCCGCCTGTGGGACGGCAGCACCCCCTGGCTCGTCACCGGCTACGAAGAACAGAAGGCGCTCCTCGCCGACCAGCGCTGCAGCGTCGATCCCACCAAGGACGGATACCCGTACACCAACCCGGCCTTCCGGGAGGCGGCGTCCCGTGGCGGAGTGCCGTCCTTCCTCAACCTGGACGACCCCGAGCACGCGCGGATCCGCCGCATGGTCGCCGGATCGTTCACCATTAAGCGCATCGAGGCTCTGCGGCCCGCCGTCCAGCGCATGACCGACGACTTCATCGACCGCATGCTGACCAGTCCCGCACCGGCCGACCTGGTCACCTCGCTCGCGCTGCCGCTGCCCTCACTGGTGATCTGCGAGATGCTCGGCGTCCCCTACGACGACCATGAGTTCTTCCAGACGCAGAGTGAGGTGGGCCTGCACCAGGACGTCACCCCGGAAGCGGCCCGGGCAGCGCACCAAGCCCTCTTCCAGTACCTGGAGGAGCAGCTCGACGCGAAGCTCGCCCGGCCCGGCGACGACCTGCTGTCCGAGTTCGCGGCACGGCATCGCGAGGGCGAACTCTCCCGCTTCGAGGCCGCCTCCCTCGGGCTGCTGCTCCTGGGCGCCGGCCATGAGACGACCGCCAACATGATCACGCTCAGCACCCTCGCGCTGCTCGAACACCCCGACCAGCTCGCCGCGGTCCGGGACACCGACGACCCGAAGGTACTCGCCCGAGCCGTCGAGGAACTGCTGCGCTACCTCACCATCATCCACCTGGGCAACCGACGCGTGGCCAAGGAGGACATCGACCTGGCCGGCCACACCATCCGGGCCGGGGAAGGCATCGTCATCCCCAGCGCCACCGCCAACTGGGACCCCGGCTACTTCCCGGAACCCGACCGCCTGGACATCAGCCGTAACGCCCGCCACCACATGGCGTTCGGCTTCGGCGTCCACCAATGCCTCGGGCAGCCGCTGGCCCGGGTGGAGCTCCAGGTCGTCCTCGGCACCCTCTTCCGCCGCATCCCCACCCTCCGCCTCGCCGTGGACCGCGCCGAGCTGCCCTTCAAGGAGTACGGCGTCGTCTACGGCGTCCATCGGCTGCCCGTGACCTGGTGACCGGCAGACCTTTCACCCTGTCCAGCCCCACCTGGAGAGAACCATGACTTCCGGCGCATACACCATCCGTCTGCCTCTGACCAGCGACGGCCCGCTCGACCCGCCGGCCCCGCTGAAGGAGCTGCGCGACCGGTGTCCGGTGGCCACCGCCGTCCTGCCCAGCGGGGACACCGGCGCCTACCTGACCCGTTACGAAGACGTCCGGCAACTTCTCTCGGACGGCCGCTTCTCCCGCCCCACGGCCGAGGACAAGGCCGCCCGCATCGCACCGGAAGGCGCCGGTGGCGTCGCGGCCGGCGGCGGCTCCTCCCTGGCGATCCCCCTCAAAGGGGAGGGACACCAGCGGTGGCGACGGCACCTGAGCAAGTACTTCACCGCCAAGCGCATGAGAGCGCTGCACCCCCGTATGACGGACACAGCCCACCTCTTGGTCGACCGCATGCTGGAGGGGAGAAGGCCGGCCGACCTGAAGGCGGCGTTCGGCTTCCCGCTGCCCGTGTACGTCATCTGCGACCTGCTGGGCGCCCCCGCCCACGACCGGGACCGCTTCTCCCACTGGTCCGACTCCTTCCTCAGCGTCACCCGCTTCACCAGTCAGCAGACGGAGGCCGCGCACCGGGAGTTCGTCTCCTACATGACCGATCTGGTCGCTGAGAAGCGCGCCGAGCCGGGCGAGGACCTGCTCAGCGTCCTGATCGCCGAGAGCGCGGCGGAAGTCGCGGGCATGAGCGACGACCAACTCGTCGCCACCGGCATGGCCCTGCTGGTCGCCGGGCACGAGACCACCGCCAACATGATCGTCAAGATGGCCGCCATGCTCCTGAGCGACCGCGGCCGCTGGGAGCGCCTGCTCACCGACCGCTCCCTGACGCGGACCACCGTCGACGAGGCACTGCGCTACGACGCCAACCTCGGCAACTTCGGCACCCGCCGCTACCTGCACGAAGACGCCGAGATCGCCGGACAGACGCTGTCCGCCGGCACCACCGTCTTCTGCGACATGTCCTCCGCCAACCGCGACGAGCGCGCCTTCGCCGACCCGGACGACATGGACCTCGGGCGCAGCCCCAACCCCCACCTCACCTTCGGCGCGGGCCCGCACTCCTGCCTCGGCCAGTCCCTGGCCCGCACCGAGCTCCAGGTCAGCCTGGAGGTGCTGCTGGACCGCGTGCCCACGCTCCGGTTGGCCGTGCCCGAGGAGGAACTGCGGAAGATCGACGGACTGAGCGTGGGCGGCCTGAGCGCCCTGCCCGTCGACTGGTAGCACAGACGACCCTCCGCCCGCTCCGACTACCCGTCACCGACCCCACCCGTTACAGGGAAGCAAAGGAACCACAGTGAAGATCACCGTCGACGAAGAGAAGTGCTGCGGCGCGGGTACCTGTGTGCTCGTCGCCCCGGACGTGTTCGATCAGCGGGACGAGGACGGCATCGTCGTCCTCCTCGACGAGAGGCCGTCCGCCGAGCAGCACGACGCCGTACGCGAAGCGGTCACCGTCTGCCCGGCCTCCGCGATCGCGGTGAGCGAGGAGTAGGCCCCGAGCCCGGACGCACCAGTGCCCGGCGGGCCACCGCGAGGGCCCCGCCGGGCACTGGTGCGTATGCGTCGACCTGCCTCAACGGAAGCAGCGCGCGTAGCCGACCTTCGCATCGCGGTGGCGCGCGGAGGGTTCCGGCGCGGCCGTGCCGGCGAGTCCTGTGCGGTGCAAGTCCGGCCGGGTCAGTGCATGTCGCGCGTCAGGGAGAGCGAGTCGACCGACAACGCCTGGCCGCCACCCGCACCGCGCACCTCGATACTCACGATGGCCTCACCGGACGTGAGGCGCAGCCTCCCGAGTGTGCGGTCCTCCCAGCCGTCGGTGGCCTGGTTGAGGTCGAGCACATAGGACTCCCGTCGGCGCCCGGTCACCCTGATACGTGCGTGTTCGAGCCCCCCGGCCGTCTTGACGGTGGCGGTGAGGCGGTAGGTGCCCGGCGGGATCTCGTTACGCTGGCTCAGGGCACCGGAGAATGGGTCGGTGCTGGTGAGCGTGGCGGCGAACCGAGAACCGTTCGCACCGGGCGAAGTGTTGGTGATGAAGGGAGCGGCGGAGTACCCGGTGTCGACGGTGGTGACCCAACCGGTCAGCTCGGTAACCGTCACCCGGTCGGCGGCGAACTCCGGGTTGAGCAGGTAGTTGTTGCCCGCACCCACCCGCCACCGTCCGGTGCGGGCATCGAGCTGCCACTGGCTCAGCGAGTGGAGGACCGGGCCGTCGGCGGTGGCGGACAGCGGCATCCACTGGTTGTAGCCGAGACCGTTCCAGGCGAAGTCCGCCCACCGGTCACCGGCGTAGATGACGGTGTCCCGCTCTCTGCCCTTGACGCTGATGAAGAACCCGGTCTGCGTCACGTGACTGTAGTCCCGCTCCGTGCCGGGCAAGATGTACTCACCGGAGTAGTCGCCGAGGATGTCGTCGGTCTTCGACCGGATGAGATAGGTGTGCGAGGAGTTCCAGCCGTGCAGGTCCGAGGTGGCGATGTAGTAGTGCCCGTCGAGCTTGAACATGGCGTTGCCCTCACGCCCCGCCGCGACGTACCCGACCCTCTTGGCCGGCTCGATACTGAGCGAGTCGGCGGGTGAGATGCGGCTGATGTACGAGTTGTTGCGGCCCTCGGCATTGCTGAACACCAGGTAGCTGCTGCCGTCGTCGTCGGTGAAGACGGTCTGGTCGCCCGTGCCCTGGGTCACCACGTTCTCGACGTGCGTCTGGATGTCGGCGTAGGTGAAGTCGCCGGTAGGGGTGTCGCTCTGCAGGAACAGCAGGGCACGCCCTGTGCGGTTGGCGTCGTAGGCCGTCTTCATCTGGGTGACCAGGACGTACTTGCGGGTGTTGCGGTTGTACACGACGCCGAGCCGGCCGAGCCACGAGGTCTCCGCGAGCGTCTTCATCCGGGACAGCGCGTCGCCCGCCACGTCCTTCGACGGCGGGATGTGCACGGCGGTGGCAGTGGTGGCGATGTCGTTCTCGAACGTCCAGTTGACGAGGTCGCGCGAGGAGTAGGCGGTGATGGAGACGAAGGTCGCGTGCTTGTCGTACAGCCGGGTCGGGTTGCGGTAGTACAGCTCCGCCCCGGCGTAGCGGACGCCGTACCAGTAGTAGCGGTCGCCGAAGCGGAAGACGCCCCCGCCCTGGGAGTAGATGGGATTGCCGTCGGTGTCGTGCCAGAAGGAGTCGTTCTGGATGGTGCCGAACGCGGAGGGGCGCCCGGCTGTGGAGTGGGCGGATGCCTGCGGGACTCCGCCCAGTACGGTGGCGGTTCCGGCGAGGGCACCGGCGAGAACTGCTCGCCGGCCGATGTGCGGGACATGCGGTGGAGCCATGACAACCTCCGTTGCTCGGTCAGGGAACTCGGCAGTGCGGCACTGGGATCAGGCCACCGGACGCTGCTCCTCGGCGGCGGGGGAGCTGGTCCGTGAGTCAGCGGCCGGAGCGGCGGGGTGAGGGCCGGCGGCGACAGGCACGGTGGTGTGCCGATCGGTGAGCGGGACGCCGAGACGCAGGCTCTCCACGGTGACTGGCTGCCCGGTCAGCAGTGACTCGTTCGCCGCCGCTCCCACGGCCACGGCCCGGACGCCGTCCAGATAGCCGGCCGCGCGCCCGAGCGGGTCCGCCCCGATCCGCAGGTCGCGGCGGAAGACGTCCTTCAGGAGGATCGCGTCGCCGCCCCCGTGCCCGCCCACGCCGTCCGGTACGACGAGCTCCTCGGCCCGCCGGAAATGGCGCTGTACCACGAGCCGGTGACCGGGCGGACGTACCGGGTCGTCCTCGACGTCCTCGGGGGTGGCCGACGGGTCGAGGGCACGCCCCTCACCGAAGTCCAGGTGGCCGCGTTCGACGACGTGCAGCTCGGCCCGCCCGAGCGTGCCGTTGACGGACACGCGGTACCCCTCCCAAGGACTGTGGGCGTTGAGGGAGTAGGAGAGGGTGGCTCCACGGGAGTAGTCGACGAGAACCGACATGTTGTCCTCGATGGTGACACCCGGCGCGAAGGGATCCTGGTCCCGCCGGTACCCGTCGTGGTGCTCGGCCCTCAGATACAGCGCCTCCAAGCGGGGGTCGTCCCGCAGGTCGAGCGAGAACGGGTCACCGACCGCCCCGGTGCCGCGTTCGGGGCGGGGTCCCATGCCTCGGGCCGCGGCATTCACGTCGCCGTAGAAGCGCAGCCCACCGGAGGCGAACACGCGGGTGGGGACGTCGTCGAGCCACCAGTTCACCAGGTCGAAGTGGTGGCTGGCCTTGTGTACGAGCAGACCACCGGAGTTGGCCTTCTCGCGGTGCCAGCGGCGGAAGTAGTCGGCGCCGTGCATGGTGTCGAGCACCCACTCGAAGTGGACGCCGGTGACGTCGCCGATGGTGCCCTCGGCGATGAGCTGCCGCAGGGTGGAGTTGCGCGGCGCGTACCGGTAGTTGAACGTCATCACGACGTCCCGGCCGGTCTCGGCCACGGCCCGAGTGATACGGCGGCAGCCGGCGGCGTCCGTGGTGAGCGGCTTCTCGACCACTACGTCCGTACCCGCGCGCAGGCTGCGGTCGACCAGCTCGGCATGGGTGTGGTCCGGGCTGGTGACGACCACCGCGTCCACGGACTGCTCCGCGATCATGCGTTCCAGGTCGGAGGGGAGGTAACGGGGCAGGCCCGCAGGAGAGCCGTCGCCCAGGACCAGGCCGACCTCCGCGTCGTAGTACTCGACGCGCGCGGGATTGGGCTCGAGCCAGGCAACGATCTCACCGACGTCGGAGTGCTCACCGGTGAGGGCATCCACGTACATGCCGGCTCGGTGACCGGTCCCCGCGATCGCGTAGCGGCGGCGGGGCCGACCGGCGGGAGGCGGCGAGAAGTCGGGCACGACCCCTGGCCCCGCGGCCGTGCTGCGATGTGCCACGGGGCGGGGAGCGGTCGGGTTCTGGTCGGCGGCACGGTGCTTGGTCACGTATGTCGAGGCTTTCGCTGTGAGTGCCCGGGCAACGGGCATGCGGGAGGTGACAAGGGTGAGGGCGGGTCGACCACGCCCGTACAATGCGGATCCACACCGCACCTGAAGCGGCGACGGAACAGCCGACAACGGGCGGGCGGACTCCACTCAGGACAGCGCCTGCGCCATCTCCGAGATCAGTGAGTCCGCCGCGTCGGCCGCGGACGCCCGCTTGAACAGGACGTCCTGCGTGTGGCGCGGGAAGGCGGTGACCATCGTGGAGGCCCCCACGGGGGAAGGCGGCAGAGGTGTCTGGACCAGATTCCCGACCTTGTCGATGTACGCCGCGGCCAGCACATCACCCCTAGGGAACTTGTCCTGCACGGCCGCCAGCACCTCGGCATGGGCCGGCACGCCGCGGTCAGCCAGCAGAACCTTGCCGATCGCGACGTCGCTCACCAGGGCGTTCACCAGCTCGGCCGCGTCGTCCTTGCGGGCGGACTTCGCCGAGACCGAGTACATCTGGGACGCCTTGACGTAGATGCCCCGCCGTGGACCGGAAGACTCTCCCGGCAGCTGGACCATCCGCAGGTCGACGTCCTTCGACGCCTCCATGACTCCGGTGAACTGGTTGCTCCACCCGGTGCCGAACGCGGCACGACCGGTCGCCAGCGCGTTCTCCTCGACGCTCTTGGCGTACTCCTCCACGGCCTTCTGCGCCGACCAAGTCGCCTTGCTGCCCTGCATACGCAGGACATACTCGAACCACTCCTCCAGTGTGTCCTTGGTGAAACCGAGGGACTTGCCCTCGTACAGGGCCTCGCCACGCTGCCGGGCGAAGACGGTGAAGGTCTCGTGGTCGAAGCTGAGGGGGTTGGAACCGGCGATCCGGCCGCCCGACTTCTTATTGACCCGTTCACACACACGGGCGTAGTCGTCCCAGCTCCAGGCGTCGGTGTCGGGCAGTTCGACGCCGGCCTCCTTGAGGACACCGGCGTTGTACCAGACGGCTATGGAGGTGAGGCCGCTGGGCACGCCGTAGACCGCACCGTCGATGATGCCGGTCGCCATGACCTGCTCGTCGAAGGGACTCAGGTCGATGCCCTTGATGTCGCGCAAGTCGGCGAGGGCGCCGCGCTGGGCGTATTCGGCGATGTAGGGGTCGACCTGCTGGATGACGTCGGGGGCGTCGCCGCCGGCCACGGAGACCGCGAGCTTGTCCCAGTACCCGGTCCAGTCGCCGGGCTGGGTGGTGACCTCGACCCCGCGGTGGTCCTTGGTGAACAGGTCGACGGCCTTCTCGGTCAGGCGGTGGCGCACGTCGTTGCCCCACCAGGCGAAGCGGAGGGCGCTGCCGGAGGACCGGGTGCCGGTACCGCACCCGGTCAGTGCCAGGCCGCCGGCCGCGAGCGAGGCGCCGGTGAGGCCGAGGAAGCCTCTACGGGTGATCACGATGTGTCTCCTTAGGCGAATGCCGGGTCGTGCGAGGCGGGAGCCGGATCGTGCGAGGGAACTGCGGCGTCACTTGCCGCCGGTGGTCGCGATGCCCTTGACCAGGTACTTCTGGCCGAACAGGAACACCAGGAAGACGGGCAGGAGTGACACGACGGACATCGAGAACATCGAGCCCCAGTCGCTGCCCGCCGTGGAGTCCATGAAGGAACGCAGGGCGACGGGGGCGGTGAAGTTCTCCGGAGCCGTCAGGTAGATCAGCGGGGTGAAGAAGTCTCCCCAGGTCCAGATGAAGGTGAAGATGACCGTGGTGGCGATCGCCGGCGTCATCAGCGGCAGCATCACCCGGGTGAAGATGCGCCAGTGGCCGCAGCCGTCGATGCGGGCCGCCTCGTCCAGTTCCCGGGGGATACCGCGGATGAACTGCACCATGAGGAAGACGAAGAACGCGTCCGTGGCGAGGAATTTCGGCAGCACCATGGGCAGGAAGGTGTTCACCCAGCCGAAGTGGTTGAAGACGATGTACTGCGGCACGATCACCACGTGGATGGGCAGCATGATGCTCAGCAGCATCACGGCGAACCAGATGTTGCGGCCGCGGAACTTCAGCCGGGCGAAGGCGTAGGCGGCCAGCGAACAGGACATGACGTTGCCGATGATGCAGCCCAGCACGACCAGCGTGGAGTTCATCAGGTAGTGGCCGAACGGGGAGGCGAGCGCGTCCCAGCCGCGGGAGTAGTTGGCGAGGGTGGGGTCCTTCAGCCACAGGCCCGGCGTACGGAAGATGACCTCGGTCGGCCGGAAGGAGCTGACCAGCAGCCACAGCAACGGGTAGATCATGACGGCGCTCGCGACGATCAGCACCAAGTGCTTGGTGAGCCGGCGGGCACGTCCGGTGGCCGGCTGCCGGGCCGGGGCGGGCTTGCGGGGTGTGTCGTCGGCGCGCTGGGCGCGGGGGGCCGGTGCTTCGGCCGTGTGAAGGCTAGTCATCGTAGAACACCCAGTACTTCGACAGCAGGAAGTTGATCGCGGTGAAGGCGGCGACGATGATCAGCAGCAGCCACGCCATCGCGGAGGCGTAACCCATTTCGAACTGCCCGAAGCCGCGCTGGTAGAGGTAGAGCGTGAAGAACAGGGTCGAGTCCGAGGGGCCGCCCGACCCGTTCGATACGACGAACGCCTGGGTGAACGACTGGAACGAACCGATGATCTGCAGGACCAGGTTGAAGAAGATGATCGGTGACAGCAGAGGCAGGGTGATCTTCATGAAGCGCCGGACGGGGCCCGCGCCGTCCACCTTCGCCGCCTCGTAGTACATCTCCGGTATCTGCCGCAGCCCGGCGAGGAAGATGAGCATCGGGGCGCCGAACGTCCACACGTGCAGCACGATGATGGAGCCCAACGCGAACTTCGGGTCGGAGATCCAGCCGGTGTCCGAGTGGATGCCGAAGACGCCGAGGATCTGGTTGAACAGGCCGTCACTGCCGAACATCTGACGCCACAGCACCGCGATGGCGACGGAACCGCCCAGCAGCGACGGCAAGTAGAAGACCGAGCGGTACAGCGCCATGCCGCGCAGTCCCTTGTCCAGGGCCATCGCCAGGACCAGCGCCAGCAGCAGCTGCAACGGCACGGAGACGAAGACGTAGACGAAGGTGTTGACCAGCGAGGTGTGCAGCCGCTCGTCGTGCAGCATGCGCTCGATGTTGTCCAGGCCGGTCCACCGTGGTGCCTGGAGCAGGCTGTAGTCGGTGAACGCGAGGTACAGGGACGCCAGCATGGGCCCGAGCGTCACGGCCAGCAGGCCGATGAGCCAGGGCATGAGGAACAGGTAGGCCGCCCTGTTGTCGCGGCTTTCCTCCTTGCGCCGCAGCCGCCGTTCTTCGGCGGACCGGGGCCTCCTCCGGCGCAGCGTGCTGAGCTCGTTGATGGCGCTCATCGGATGTGCGGCCCTTTGGTGTTCATGGTGTGTGTCCTCCTGGGTGCGGACGTGCCCGGGGGCCCGGTCCGTCGCGCCGGCAGGCGGTGCGGGATCCGCCCGTGGTGTCGGGGGTGGTCTGGGGATGCCGGGGCTCCCGCCCCCGGCGAGAGCGGGAGAGCGGCTGTGCATCGCTGGGCGGTCACCGCCTCAGTCGATGCCGGATCGAACTGCGCGGCTGAGGCCAGCGACATGCCGGATCGTCAACGGGTGACGTACTGAAAGAAGTAAGGCAGGACCGATGAGGCCGATGGTCGGTCACGATGCCAGTGACCGTTCACTTCGGACTTCGGAATCTTCTCTTGCTCAACGAAAATTTGATTGCAATGCTGCCTGTTGCGTCCCGGGGCGAGACGCTAGTGAACGGTCACACGACCTGTCAATCAGCATGCAGCGACTTCATGAAGAGGAATGTGCATGAGCTCAGAACCGGCGAGGCGCAGGCCGACCATCAGGGAGGTCGCCCGACTGGCGGGAGTGTCGCACCAGACGGTGTCGCGCTATCTGCGGGCCGACGCGACCGTCAACGAGAACCTGCAGGCGCGCATCGGTCAGGCGATCGCCCAGCTCGACTACCGGCCGAACCTCGTGGCCCGTGCCATGCGCAACCGCAAGACCGGACGGCTGGCCCTGTTGATGCCGGCAGGTACCGCGGTCGGTTCCCTGGGGCTGCTCACCGGGGCGACGGCCGCAGCGCACGACGCCGGCTACATCGTCGAGGTGGTCACTCTCGGTGGTCCGGTGGAAGCACGGCCGGCGCGTGTGCTGGAGCTGGCCGACTCGGGCTTCTTCGAAGGCATGGTGTCCCTCGCCCCCCTGCCGCGGCTGCCCGACCGTGCCACGGCGGGTGGTACGCCGGTCGTCGTCTCAGCCGCCTACGACGACCAGATGCGGAGCATCGACGAACTGGCCGACGCCTCCACCGTCGCCGAGCTGGTCGAGTGGCTGGCCGCGCGGGGACACCGCAGGTTTCTGCACATCGCCGGGGACTACGCGCACACCTCGGCCCGGCGCCGCAGGGAGGTCTACCTCGACTCGATCGCGCGCCTGGGGCTCGAGTCGTACGGTGTCGCCGACTGCCACTGGCTGGCGGCCGAGGCGCGCACCGCAGTGCTTGACCTCCCCGAGGACTGCGGAGTCACCGCCGTGGTGTGTGCCAACGACCTCCTCGCCGCGGGTGCCATCCGCGGCGCGGTCGAACGAGGCTGGAACGTCCCCCGCGACCTGAGCGTCACCGGCTGGGACGACAATCCGCTCGGCGCCGTCATGGTGCCCTCCCTCACGACGGTCTCGGTCGATCACGAGTGTCTCGGCCGGCGCTCCGTCGAGCGGCTGCTGGCTGTACTCGGGCACCGGCCGCAGCCCGACCGGCACGTCCCGATCACCTCGATCGTCTGGCGCGAGTCGACGGCCGCGGTGCGGGACTGAACGGTCAGCAGCTTCCTGGCGCGGCGGTCGCCGTGCTTTTCGACGACTTGCGTGCACGACTGTTGACAGTGTGTGTGCGGCGTCTTTAGGTTCAGGCGTGGCGATCGATTGAAACGTATCAACTCCCTGTGCGCCTTGCCTGCGTCTCTCCGCCTGTTCCCACGTGCCACCGCTCCATTCGCCTGTCACCGGTTGTGTCACGAGTTCGGCGAGTTCGCCGAGTGAACGTTCACAGAGAGGTATGTCATGCGCGCACCATTCCGGTCTCCCAGAGCCACCTCCCGTCTCACCCTGCTGGCCGCGCTCACCGCCGCGACCGTCACCGCGCTGGCCTTACCGGCCCAGGCGCGCGGTGAACGTCACGCGGGCCTGTCCGGCACGTGCGTGGGCACGGCGCCGGTCGTCTGCCACTTCGACGTGCCGCCGGGCAACTACGACGTCACCGCCGTCCTCGGCGGTGCCACCGCCGGCAGCACCTCGGTCGAGGCCGAAACACGGCGCGCGATGCTTCACGAGACGGTCACGGCACCCGGCCGGCACGTCCGCCGGAGCTTCACCGTGAACGTGCGGGCCGTCGAGGGACAGCCCACGGACGACGACATCGGCACCCCCGGTCTCGATCTCCGCTTCGGCGGCTCCGCGCCCCTCCTCGAAGACGTCAAGGTCACTCCGGCGCGCCACGCGTCTCAGATTCTGCTGGCCGGCGACTCGACCGTGTGCGACCAGGCCCTCGCGCCCTGGACCGGCTGGGGGCAGCGACTGCCGCAATCGCTGCGGCGCGGCGCCGCTGTGGCCAACTACGCCGACTCCGGGGAGAGCACCGTCAGTTTCCTTGGCAACCCTCTTCTCTTCGACGCACTGGAGAGCCGCGTGCGCCGGGGCGACCTGGTGCTCGTCCAGTTGGCGCACAACGACAAGACGACCACCGCCGCCACCTACCGCGCCAACCTGACGGCCATGGCCCAGCGCGTCCGGGCCCGCGGGGGCCAGCCGGTCTTCGTCACCCCCATGGTCCGTCGCCTCTTCAATCCGGAGGGAAGGCTGACTCCGGTCGCGCAGCACGTGATGGCGGCCGACCTCCCCGCCGAGATGCGCTCACTGGCCACCGAACTGGACGTGCCGCTGATCGACCTCACCGCGGCGTCCAAGGAACTGGTGGAGGAGTTGGGGCCCGAGGCCTCCAAGGACCTGTATCTGACGGGCATCGGGGACAACACCCACACGTCCGTCCATGGCGCTGCCACCTACGCGCAGATCGTGGCCGACTCGCTGCGCGAGCAAGGACTCGTCCCGCCGCGACTGTTCCGCTGAGACCGGCCCGGGGGCCGGTCGACGACCCAGAGGACCGCTGATGACATCGTTCACCGTCGACCGTGACGCTCTGACCTGGCACGGCCCCGGCGAGACCCTGCGAGTGCAGGCGTGGGGGGAGGACAGCCTGCGGATCCGTTGCCGTCCCATGGGTGACATCCTCGACACGGAACACGCTCTGGGCCTTTCCGCGCCGGCCGAAGCCGTGATCGGCATCGACGGCGACAGCGCCGTCATCGTCAACGGCAAGATCAAGGCGGTCCTCACCACCCGCCGCGCTTTCATGGGCGTCGGCATCCCCGAGGTCGTCCACTGCCGCGTCGAGTACTTCCACCGCGACGGCCGCCCGCTGCTGCGCGAGATCAGCGGCGAGAACGCGCTCAAGCTCCAGGCCCGCCGCTTCCAGCAGATACCCGGCGGCGAGTATCGGCTGACCGCCTCCTTCGAGGCACCACGCGACGAGAAGCTCTACGGCATGGGTCAGTATCAGCAGGAGCTGTTCGACCTCAAGGGTGCCGTCTTCGAGCTGGCCCACCGCAACTCCCAGGCCAGTATCCCCTTCGTCGTCTCCAGCGCCGGCTACGGCTTCTTCTGGCACGACCCGAGCATCGGACGCGCCGGCTTCAACACCAACCGCACCGAGTGGAGCTCCGAGTGCACCAGCCAGCTCGACTACTGGATCACGGCGGGTGATACCCCGGCCGAGCTGGTCCGGCGCTTCACCGAGGTGACGGGGCGGCCGCCGATGATGCCCGAGTACGGCCTCGGCTTCTGGCAGTGCAAACTGCGCTACTGGAACCAGGAGCAGCTCCTGGACGTGGCTCGCGAGTACAAGCGGCGCGGCCTGCCGCTCGACGTGATCGTCTGCGACTTCTTCCACTGGCCGCACCAGGGCGACTTCCGCTTCGACGAGGAGTTCTTCCCCGACCCCGCCGCCATGACCGCGGAGCTCGCGGACCTGGGCGTCGAGCTAATGGTCTCCGTGTGGCCGCAGGTGGCCTTCGGTTCCGAGAACTACCGGCCCCTGGCCGACGGCAACATGCTGGTGCGCACCGAGACGGGCATCGACGTGCAGATGCGCTTCCAAGAACCGACCGTCTTCTTCGACGCCACCAACCCGGCCGCCCGCACCTACGTCTGGGAGGTGTGCAAGCGCAACTACCACGACAAGGGCGTACGGCTGTTCTGGCTCGACGAGGCGGAACCGGAGTACGAGACCTACGACTTCGCCGCCTACCGCTACCACGAGGGCCCCGCCCTCCAGGTCGGCAACCTCTATCCGAAGGCGTTCTCCCGCCTCTTCTTCGAGGGCATGGTCGCCGCCGGCCAGGACGACCCCGTCAACCTGGTCCGCTGCGCCTGGGCCGGAAGCCAGCGCTACGGCGCCCTGGTCTGGTCCGGCGACATCGGCTCCACCTGGGAGGATTTCCGCAGGCAGATCACCGCCGGGCTGCACATGGGGATCGCCGGCATTCCCTGGTGGACCACGGACATCGGTGGCTTCCACGGCGGCGACCCCGACGACCCCGCCTTCCGTGAGCTGCTGGTTCGCTGGTTCCAGTACGGCACCTTCTGCCCGGTCATGCGGTTGCACGGTGACCGCACCCCGGCGTCCGAGGTCCGCAGGGCCGACGGCACGCCGCGCTGCCCGACGGGCGCCGGCAACGAGGTGTGGAGTTTCGGCGAGGAGACGTACGAGATCCTCGCCGGCCACCTGCGGCTGCGCGAGTCGCTCCGCCCCTACCTGCGCGAACTGATGAGGGAGAGCCACGAGTCCGGCTCTCCCGTCCTGCGCGCCATGTTCTACGAGTTCCCCGCCGACGAGCGCTGCTGGGACCTGGCCGACCAGTACATGTTCGGGGCCGACCTGCTGGTGGCCCCCGTGACCCGGCCGGGCGCCCGGGAACGGACGGTCTACCTGCCCGACGGCGCACGGTGGACCAGCCTCCACGACGGCCGCGTGTACGAGGGCGGCCAGGAGGCTCTGCTCGACGCACCGCTGTCCGTCATCCCCGTCCTCGTCCGCGACGGCCGGCGCCCGGAACTGCTGGGCGCCGACTGACGCGGACGGGCGACGGGAGCCTACCCGCGCTACCGGCCCCCGCCCAGCAGGGCGTTGCACTCCCGCTGGAGTGCGATGTCACGCCACATCGCGTGCTGCGGCGCCGCGTTGGAACAGACGACGGCGCCCCGCGCCCCCGCACGGGCGGACTCGGTGACGGCCCGGCGACAGAGGGCCGCGCCGACCGGACCTCCCTCGAAGTCACTGCTGAGGGGTGTGTAGCCGACCCAGCCCTCACCGAAGACCAGGGGAACGCCGGTGTCGGCGGCCCAGTCGGCGGCCGCCCAGATCCAGAGGGAGAGGGTGGTCTCCATGGCCACGCGGTGCATGGCGTACCGGTCGTAGAGCCAGGCGTCGAAGCGGTCGGGGTCACACCAGTCGTGGACGTACACCTCGCGCGCGCCGACGATCGTGGCGTCCAGACGCCACCGGTCCTCCTTCGGCGGCAGCCAATCCTCCAGCCGGGGCGCTCCCGGGCGCAGCAGTTCTCGCTCGGCTCGCTCCTGCGGGAACGGCCGGGACGGGTCCCGCAGCGCGAAGGTGTCGAGGAGTTCACCGAGGACGCCGTAGACGTACGGGTGGAAGACCGCGACGTCCACGTCACGCGGGACACCGCGCAGAGAACCGACCGGCACCTCGGCGTAGTTGACCGTGACGGGGCGGTCCGGATGGCGCTCACGGAACCGGGCCAGTCCGCGCTCCAGGCGGGGGCGGAGCGCGAGGACGGGGTCCGCGTCGGCGGGCAGGCCGTCGGTGAGGCGGCCGGCCTGGACCTCGTTGTGCAGTTCGGTGAAGGCGATCCGGTCGTCGAAGCCGTCGTGCCCGGCGAGGAAGTCGACCAGGTCGGCGAGGGCGTCTGCCAGGGTCTCCGCGCGACGCTCCGGCTCGACGGCCATGACCGCGTCGTACCAGGAGCGGTCATCGGCGAAGGACGGTGACTGCTGGTACTCCCAGCTGGAGAGGATGACGAAGCAGTCGTGCCGCCGAGCCGCCTCGAACAGGGCAAGCAGGTGGGCGCGGGCGTCGATCTGCGCCGAAGCGCGCACGTCGTACCAGCGGACGCGCTGCCCGTAGTCACCCCCCAGTGGGCCGAGGCGCAGCCGGGTGGTGTCGAGGCCGCTCCCGAACAGCAGGAGCGGCATGGCGCAGATCCGGACGGTGTTGTACCCGCGCTCCACGGCCTCGGCGAAGGCCCGGTCGAGGTCGTCGAAGGGCTCACCGGGGCCGGTGCGGGTGTACCAGGAGAAGTCCCACAGGGAGACGGCGAGGACGGGGGGAAGATGGGCAGGCAGCGGTGTGGGCAAGGTCCGTAGGCCTTTCATGCAATTGGGGTGGTGGGTCGGTCAGCTCTTGACGGCGCCCGCGGTCAGCCCCTCGATGAGCTGCTTGCGCAGCAGGAAGAAGACGAGCAGGCTCGGAACGGCCGCGAGGACGGATCCGGCGAGTACCAGGTCGTACTGGCGGCCGGTGGCCCCGAACAGCGCCTGGAGGCCGAGTGGCAAGGTGTAGTCGTCGGGAGAACTCACCACGATCAGCGGCCAGATCAGACTGTTGTAGCTGTTGAGGAAGGACCACACGCCGAGGGCGCCGAGGGCGGGCCGCAGCAGCGGCACCACCACCCGCCGGAACAGCCCGAATTCCGTACAGCCGTCGACCCGGGCCGCGTCCAGCAGTGCGTCGGGCACGGCCTGCTCCGTGAACTGCCGCATCATGAAGATCCCGAAGGCGGGCGCCACCCACGGCACGACCAGGGCGAAGTAAGGGGTGGTCAGGTGAGCCTTGGCGAGCATGATGAACAGCGGCACCACGATCACCGCGAACGGCACCGCCAGTGAGCTGAACATGACGTGGAAGAGAACGTTCTGGCCGCGGAAGCGGTACTTGGCGAACGCGAACCCCGCCAGGGCACACAACCCGACCGCCAGCACTGTGGAGACGGCCGCCACCACGGTGCTGACGAACAGCCAGCTCCAGAACGGCTGGGCGTCCAGCAGCCCCCGGTAGTTGTCCAGGGTGGCCGGCGAGGGAAGCGGACGCGGCGGGTAGCCGAAGATGTCGCCCCGTGCCTTGAAGGACGAGGACAGTGCCCACAGCAGCGGCAGCGCGAACACCGCCAGCAGGGTGATCAGGAACGTGTACAGCAGGACCCGACCGCTCGTGGTGCGCAGGCGGCGCCCGCGCGGCGGACGGCGAGGCGGGACGGGACCGTCGGTCACGGCGGCGGGATGCGGGGCAGCGGCGGTCATCGGTCGTTCCTTCCTACGCCCAGGGCACGCATCGCGAGCTGTCCGACCAGGAAAACGGCGACGAAGAGGACCACGCCGGCCGCCGCCGCGTAACCGAGCTGCTGGCGCTGGAAACCGGCGCGGAAGATGAACATGGCGACCGACAGCGTGGACTCGCCGGGACCGCCCTGAGTGAGCAGGAACGGCTCCTCGAATATCTGCGCGGTACTGACCAGGACGGTGACCGCGACGAACGCGGTCACCGGCCGCAGCGCCGGCAGGGTGACGTTCAGGAAGCGGCGCACCGGGCCGGCCCCGTCGAGGGCCGCCGCCTCGTACAGTTCCCGCGGCACGTTCTGCAGTCCGGCCAGGAAGAACACGGTGAGGTAGCCCGTCCAGCGCCACAGCACCAGTACGACCACGCAGATCCGCGCCCAGCCGGGGCTGCCGAGCCAGTCGATGCCGCCGAACCCGAACAGTGCCTGCCCGGCCGCGTTGAGCAGACCGAACTCGTTGTCGAAGAACAGCCCGAACACCAGGGTGATGACGATGGGCGAGATCACCACGGGCATGAAGTACGTCAGCCGGAACAGGTCCCGGCCGCGCAGTCCGCGGCTGTTGAGCGCCTGGGCGATGAGCAGCGCCGCCGGTGTCACGACGCAGAGCGCGAAGACGACGTAGAAGCCGGTGTTGCCCACCGAGGTCCAGAAGCTGTCGTCCCCGAGCAGGTCCCGGTAGTTGCGCAGTCCGACCCAGCGCGGGGTGCCGAGTCCGGCCCACTCGGTGCAGGACAGGTACAGGCCGACGAGGACGGGGACGAGCAGGAAGAGCCCGTACAGGACGTAGAAGGGTGAGATGAAGACGTACGGGGCCCAGGTGCGCTGGCGGCGCGACCACCAGGAGCGTCGGTCGGGGTTCGTGCCCGTACGGGTGTCGTCGGATGTCGTGCGGGTGCCGGTCAGGGGGGCCGGTGGCGAAGCGGTCATCGTCTCACCTGCTGTCTGTAGGCGGCCAGGCCGGCCTTGAGCGCGGCGGTGGGGGAGGAGCGGCCCTTGAGCGCGTCGAGTACCGGGCCTCCGAGGACGTCAGTGAGGATCTGCATGCCGGGGGCCTGGTAGAAGAGCGGGAGGTCGGCGGCGGCGCGGCCGTATACGTCGAAGACGCGTTGCCCGCCGAGGTACGCGTCCTCGGTGGCGAGCAGTTCCGGATCCTCGTAGAGGGAGGTGAGAGTGGGGAGGAACCCGCCCGAGCGGTAGCGCAGGAGCTGGCCCTCCCGGGTGAGGTAGACGCGGCCGAGCAGTTCGAGGGCCGCGCGGGTGTGGGGCTTGTCCCTGAGGACGGTGAAGGCCGTGCCGCCCAGCGTGGAGGCGAGGTGGCCGCCGCCGGCGAAGCGCGGGAGGGTCCGCATCCGCCACCGGCCCTTCTGTTCGGGCACGTTGGCC
Organism: Streptomyces sp. CB02414; assembly: GCF_001905385.1. Taxonomy (GTDB): domain Bacteria; phylum Actinomycetota; class Actinomycetes; order Streptomycetales; family Streptomycetaceae; genus Streptomyces. The sequence goes on from NZ_LIPF01000004.1 coordinate 197,576, forward strand.
TGGAGACCGTAGGCGTTGTACCAGTTCGGCATGGCGGTGGCTGCGAGCCGCCCCGACTTCAGAGCGGCGGCACAGGCGCTGCCGTACGGGTCGGGCAGGGCCAGCAACACGCCGGTGCGCACACCGCGGCACATGAACTCCAGTACCTCCACCGACTCCGGCGAGTCCAGGGTCAGCTCCCCCGAGGCGTCGAAGAAGGAACCGCCGCGCTGGAGCAGCAGTTGCAGGAACCCGTTGACGACGGAGCCGTTGTCACCGGTGGAGACCATGCCGAGGCTGACGCGGTGGTCGGCGTGCAGCCGCTCGCCCTGCTCGGCGAGTTCCTCCCAGGTCTCGGTGCCGGGCGCGATGCCGTACTTCTCGAAGAGGTCCTGGCGGTAGTAGAGGACGGTGACGGAGTTGTCGGAGTCGAGGCCGTAGGGGACGCCGTCCACCGTGTAGGGGGCGAGCTTGAGGAGGCCGTCGCCGAGGGGGCGTACGGTCTCTGAGAGGTCGACGAAGAGATTCTCGGCGATGCCGTAGCCCATCACTCGGGGGTACTGGTCGATGACGATGCCCGCGAGGTCCGGGGTGTCGCCGTCGGCGATCGCCTGGGCCATCAGCCGCGTGACGATGTCGGCCGGGGCGGCGTTGGTGATGTGCATCCGGTAGTCGAAGCGCGACCCACGCATCAAGGCCCGGTCCCGGACCGCCTTCTGGTACGTGGTGACGTACCCGGGGTCGTGGGTCCACAGGTCGATGTCCACCGGCCCCGAGGCGACGGGTGCCGCCGACGACGTCGCGCACGCGGTCAGAGCGGGGGCGGCCAGCAGTCCGAGGCCGAGGCCCGCGGCACCGCGCAGCAGGGTTCTGCGGCCGGGGTCAGCCATGATCGGCTCCGTCGGCGACGCGCAGGGTGGCCCGGTGCACGGGGATCAGGCTCACCCTGTCCACGGCAGCCCGCTTCCGCCCCGCCGCCAGACCGTCGCGCACCGAGGCGTCGACGTACACCTCGCTCTCCTCGGGCAGCGGCAGCACGCGGATCTCGACCCCGTGCTCGACGGCCTGCCCTGCGAAGCGGCGCAGGCCGATCTCCCAGTCCGGGCCGTACCAGAAGTGGTCGGCGACCAGCCGGCCGCCGATGTACGCGCGGGCCACGTCTCCGGTGTACGTCACCCGCAGCAGCACCTCGCCGCCGCCGGCGAACGCCTCCTGGGGGACCGTCACCCGGTACACGGCCGCCGAGTCGAAGTCCTCGTCGCGCGGGGCCGACGCCCGGTCGTGCGATCCGCCCGTGCGTGCGGGTGGGGCCGTGGCCTCGGCGCGTTCACAGCCGGCCCTGGCCTCCGCCGTGGCGCGGGGAGGGGAGAGCGGCCACCGGGTGAAGGCGCCGTCGGCGACCGGAGCACCCAGACCGCCGCCGGTGAGCGCGTCGGGCGCGGGGAGGAAGGCCAGGGACGTGGTGGACGCGGTGGTGTGCAGGCTGATCTCGTCGCCGTCGGTGACGACGAGGTCGTCGCTGAGGAGCAGCCGGTCTGTTCCCCGGACGTGGACCTTGTCGACGGTGAGAGCTTGTTGTTCGTCCAGGACGAGGACGCGTACGGGGCCGTCGGGCCCGTGGACCGTGAGCAGGGCGTCGGTGCCCGGTTGCGGCACGGAGACCAGGGTTCCGTCCGTGCCCGTGCGCACCTCGGCCGGTCCCTCCACGCGCAGGCCCGCGGGCAGCGCGAGCGTCACGGGTGTGCCGGCGGTGGCGGCCAGCACTGTCATGGGCACACCGTCCACTCCGAGCCGGGTCAGGGGCTGGGCGGTGGCCCAGTCGAGGATGACCCCTTGGCCGAGGCCGAGGCCGATCGGCCACACGAAGTGTGCGCCCGACGGGATGCTCACGGGCCGGTCGGGCAGGGTGACCGCGCGTCCGTCCGCCAGGCGCACCTGGAAGCGGACCCCGTCGTGGCGGGGCAGGGGCTCGTGAGGCTGGTGGTTGTTGACGAACAGGAAGCCGCGCTTCCCGTCCGAGCGGACCGTCCAACGCAGGGTGGTGCGGTCGTCGAGGCCGTCGGGCCTCGTCTCCGACGGCACCGGTGCCATCCGCGCCAGATCGGCCCCCCGGTCGTGCAGGAAGAGGTGGTGGGCGCGCAGGGCGAAGAAGGACGGGCGAACCTGACCGTACTCGCCCAGCGGCGCCTGGAAGTCGTACGTGACCACCGGAAGGTCATTGGGGTAGCCGGTGTCGTGCGACTCCTGGTTGGGCAACTCGTGGTCCAGGCGCTGGGAGCAGCCGTGGTACAGGTAGTAGCCCTGCCACACCGAGCCGCTGCCCAGCTTGGCCAGCGCCAACGAGGTGATGTCGGCGGCCGGGATCAGGGGCCTGCGATGATAGGCGATGGCCATCCCGCCGCCCAGCTCGCAGGTGGCGTACGGGTAGCGGAGGTCGTCCGGTCCCGTGCCCGCGGGGGCGTGGGACCTGAGATCGGCGCCGATAGCGTGGTCGTCACGGATCGGGGTGAAGAAGTAGTGGCGGCGCATGTGCCGCGCCCAGCCGTCGTGCGCCTCCTCCCAGAACGCCTCCGGGTAACCGCCGTACAGCGGCAGCAGCACGTCGGCGGGCAGATCCGCCGCGCCCCAGGCGGTCGCCGTCCACAGCGGGGCCCGCAGCCCCGCCTCCTCGGCGGTGCGTCGCAGCGTCGCCAAGTGGGCCGGCTGGTCGTACAGCTCGTTCTCGATCTGTACGGCGACCACCGGACCGCCCTCGTCGTAGGACAGACCGCGCAGCTCCTGTGCGATCCGGGCGTAGTAGGGCCGGACCAGATCCAGGTAGGCGGGGTCGTCGGTGCGCGGTACGCAGCCGGTCTCCGCCAGCCAGTCGGGGAAACCGCCGTTGCGGCACTCACCGTGCGCCCACGGACCGATCCGCATCACCACGGCCAGCCCCAGTTCGCCGCAGAGTTCGACAAAGCGGCGGACGTCGAGCCCGCCGTCGAACCGCCGGACGCCGCGGTGCTCCTCGTGCTGGTTCCAGAACAGGTACGTGGCCACGGTGTCCACACCGCCGGCCCGCATCTTGAGCAGCTCCTCGCGCCACCCGTCGGCCGGGTAGCGGCTGAAATGGAACTCACCGGTGACCGGTATCCAGGGTTGCCCGTCCCGGTACACACACCGGCTGTCCACCGACACGGGCCGCGGGGTCCCCGCGGCGCTGCCCATGGGCAGGTGTCCCGAGAGGGGAGGGGGCGGCGTGGGGGCATTCGACAAAAGCATGACGGGCGGCTCCCGTGTCAGTGGCTTGCTGAAGCGTGACTCGCTGAAGTGGGGTTCATCGTCAGTGCCGGTAACAGGGCTGTCAAGATGTATTAATAATTAATGTCCGGCGATATCATGGGCCCACGCTCGCGCGCCCGCGGCGCCCTTCCTTGCGCGCCCCGGGCGTGCTCGATGTCAAGGAGATGACGGCATGGCGGCCTACAGTGCCCGAGGTGTGCACGGACAGGTGGTGCAGTCGCTCGGAGCGCGCATCGTGGGCGGTGCCGTGCCCGAGGGGGCGACCCTGGATGTGCGGGCGCTGGGGGAGGAGCTCGACGTCAGTCTGACCGTGATGCGTGAGTCACTGAAGGTCCTGGCCGGCAAGGGCCTCATCGACGCGCGGCAGAAGCGGGGCACATTCGTCCGGGAGCGCAGGCACTGGAACCTCCTTGACGCCGACGTCATCCGCTGGCTGGTCGAGGGAGGTGCCGGTGAACAGCTGATGCGGGACCTCGCCGACGTCCGCTCCATTGTCGAGCCTGCCGCCGCGCGTCGCGCCGCTCTGTACCGGACGGACGCCGACCTGGGGGCGCTGGAGATGGCGCTCGACGCCATGGGGCGCGCCCGAGCGGACTCCGCCGAAGCCGCCGAGGCCGACGCCGCCTTTCATCGCGGCCTACTGGCGGCCACCGGCAACGAAATGCTGGCCCGCATGGACCTGTTCCTCGAACCCGGTCTGCGCGAGCGCGACCGCCTCGTTCACGCGCACGCCGCCGTCGACGACCCCGTGCCCAGTCACCGCGCCGTTCTCGACGCCGTGCGCGACGGTGACCCGGTCCGGGCCGAGCTTGCCATGTTCGACCTGCTGGCCAAGGCGGTCGAGGACCTCGGCCGGCTCACCGGCGATTCGGCTGCCTCCCGGCCGTCCGGCGGGGCCCGCTGAGCCGGCGAGCGTTGCTCGTGCACGCTGTGACCTGCGCCTCAAGCGAGGCATCTTGGCCTCGGTCAATAATTCATATTTAATAATTTCAGTGGCGCGGTCACGTTCCACCGGACCGTCCCACCCGCTCCACCTACCCGTCCACGCCGCAGCTCTCGGAGTCGCCCATGTCGTCCTCGTATCCGCAGCCTCCCCGGGCGGGGGCCCGTTTCGACGGGCGTGTCGCCGTGGTGACGGGAGCGGCCGGCGGCATCGGCGCCGCGACCGCACGGCGGCTCGCGGACGAGGGAGCCCGCGTCCTCGTCGCCGACATCGACACCGCGGAGGGCGAGCGCACGGCGCGCGCCATCCGGGACGCCGGCGGCCAGGCGCTCTTCCACCGCACCGACGTGAGCGACGAAGCGTCCTGGGCCGCGGCGCTGGACGCCGTTCGCGGCGCCTACGGCCCCGTCTCCGCTCTGGTCTCCAACGCCTACGCCGTGCGCGTCGCCCCGGCCCACGCCACGACGCTCGACCAGTGGAACCAGCAGCTCGGCGTCACCCTCACCGGAGCCTTCCTCGGCTTCAGGGCATGCCTGGAGGACCTGCGCGCCACCCGTGGCGGCGCCGTCCTGATCTCCTCCGTGCACGCCCTCGTCGGACTTCCGGGCCGCCCCGCCTACGCATCCGCCAAGGCCGGACTCACCGGCCTGGCACGCCAGTTGGCCGTCGAGTACGGACCGGACGTCCGGGTGAACGCCCTGCTGCCCGGTCCCGTCCTCACCCGTGCCTGGGACGGCATCGGTGAGGAGGACCGACGTGCCAGCGCGGAACAGACCGTGGCCGGCCGGCTCGGCCGACCCGAGGAGGTGGCCGGCGCCACCGCCTTCCTGCTGAGCGACGACGCCTCCTTCGTGACCGGCGCCTCGCTGGTCGTGGACGGCGGCTGGAGTGCGTACAAGACCTCGTCCTGAGAACGCGCCCGTCCGCGGCGGGCACCCGCGCCCGGCCGCACCAAGGAGAAGCATGAAGATCACCCGCGTCGAGACGTTCGCCGTGCCGCCGCGCTGGCTGCTGTGCCGTGTCGAGACGGACGACGGCGTCGTCGGCTGGGGCGAGCCCATGGTCGAGGGCCGTGCGGCCACTGTTCGCACCGCCGTGGAAGAGCTGTCCGAACTCCTCGTCGGTCAGGACCCGTTGCGTATCGAGGACCACTGGCAGACCATGACCAAGGGGTCGTTCTACCGTGGCGGCCCCGTACTCTCCAGCGCGGTCGCCGGACTCGACCAGGCGCTGTGGGACATCGCCGGCAAGGTGTACGGCGCTCCCGTGTACCAACTGCTGGGCGGCCCCGTGCGTGACCGGGTTCGGGCCTACACCTGGGTCGGTGGCGACGAGCCCGGCCAGATCGCCGAAGCGGTCCGGGAGCAGGTGGAGGCGGGTTTCACCGCCGTCAAGATGAACGCCAGCGGCCGGATGAACCGGCTGGCGACCGTCCGCGACATCGACGAGGTCGTTTCCCGCGCCGCCGCCGCCCGCGAGGCGCTCGGGGACGACCGGGATTTCGCCGTCGACTTCCACGGCCGCTTCACGGTCGCCAACGCCGCCAAGCTGCTGCCGCACCTCGCCCCGTACAACCCGCTGTTCGTCGAGGAACCCCTGCTCCCCGAGTACACCCACCGGTTGCGGGACCTGACCGCGTCGTCCCCCGTACCGCTGGCCCTCGGCGAGCGCCTCTACTCGCGCACCGACGTCCTGCCCGCCCTCACCGCCGGAGTGGCCGTCCTCCAGCCCGACCTCTCGCACGCTGGCGGCATCTCCGAGGTCCGCCGGATCGCCGCGCTCGCCGAGACCTTCGACGTACTCCTGGCGCCGCACTGCCCGCTGGGGCCCGTCTCGCTCGCCGCCAGCCTCCAGGTCGCCTTCGGCACCCCGAACTTCCTCATCCAGGAGCAGAGCATCGGCATCCACTACAACGTGGGCGCCGGTCCGCTGGACTACCTGGTCGACACCACGCCGCTGCGCTTCCACGACGGACACCTGCTGCGCACCACCGCCCCCGGTCTAGGCATCGAGGTGGACGAGAAGGCGGTACGCGCCGCCGACGACACCGTCGAGGACTGGCACAACCCGCTGTGGCGGCACACCGACGGCTCCTTCGCCGAATGGTGACCCCGCCCGCAGACCCCCGCTCGACCCCGACCCTTCCGGACGTGACCATGAACGCCCCGCAGTCCCGCGCCACCGACAGCTTCTCCGCCGTGCTGCGCCGCACCCGGCTGGCCGCCATCGTGCGCGGACCGGACGCCGACGCCGCGCTGCGCACCGTCCTGACCCTGCTCGACGAGGGCGTGTCCCTCGTCGAGGTCTCCCTCAACACCGCCGACGCCCTCGGCGTCATCCGCCGGGCCGTCGCCGAGGCCGGTCCCTCGGCCTTCGTCGGCGCGGGCACCGTGCTGACCGAGGACGACGTCGCCCGCGCCCGGGAGGCCGGCGCGAGCTGGATCGTGACCCCCGCCCTCACGGAGTCCCTGGCCGCCTCGGTCCGCGTCGGACTGCCGGTGCTGGCCGGGGCGCTCACCCCGACCGAGGCCGTCGCCGCCCGGCGCGCCGGAGCCGACGCCGTCAAGCTGTTCCCCGCCTCGATCGGCGGCCCCGCCTACCTCAAGGCCCTGCGCGACCCCTTCCCGGACCTGCCCTTCGTACCGGTCGGCGGCGTGGACCTGACCGGTGCCGAGCAGTACCTCGCGCACGGCGCCGTCGCGGTCGGCGTCGGCTCCCCGCTGGTGGGCGACGCCGCGCGCGGCGGTGACCTGGCGGCCCTGCGCGAACGCGCCCGCCGCTTCGTCGCGCTCTGCGCCGGCGACACCGCGGGAGGGCGGGCATGAGCGTCACTCCGGAGACCGCACAGGCTGCCGCCGACGTCCTCACGTTCGGCGAGACCATGCTCGCCGCGCAGCTGCCCGGACCGCTCGCGGTCGGCGCCGAGGCCCGCACCACCATCGCCGGTGCGGAATCCAACGTGGCCATCGGCCTGGCTCGCCTGGGCCACCGGGCCGCCTGGGCGGGCCTGGTCGGCGACGACGAACCCGGCCGGCTGATCCTGCGCACCCTGCGGGGCGAGGGCGTCGACATCTCACATGCCGGCGTCCGCCCCGAGGCGCCCACCGGCGGCATGCTCCGCGAGCGACGCGTCGCCGACCTGGTCCGCGTCCACTACTGGCGCCGCCACTCCGCGGCCTCCCTGCTCGCCCCGGCCGATCTCGCGCCCGCCCTGGACGCTGGCGCCCGGATCCTGCACCTGACCGGCATCACCTGCGCCCTCGGCCCCGGCCCGCTGGAGGCGGTGCACGAGGCCGCCGCCCACGCGCACGCCCGCGGCTGGACCGTCGTCCTGGACGTCAACCACCGGCAGCGCCTGTGGACGGCCGAGGACGCGGGCAAGGCACTGCTGCCCCTGCTGGAGCACGTCACCGTCCTGATCGCCTCCGACGACGAACTCCCCGTCGTCACCGGCGCCTTCACCGAGCAGCCGCAGGGGGAGGACGCCGCTGTCGACGGCCTGTTGGCGGCCGGGGTGCGGGAAGTGATCGTCAAGCGCGGGGGAGCGGGAGCCGCATTCCGTGACCGGGACGGTTCCCGGCACATGGTCCCCGCCCTGAGGGTGCCCGTTCGGGACACGGTGGGAGCGGGCGACGCGTTCTGCGCCGGCTACCTCTCCGGACTGCTCGATGGACTGTCCCCGGACGGACGCCTCGCCCGCGCCAACACCCTCGGCGCGTTCGCCGTCGCCTCGGACGGCGACTGGGAGGGATTGCCCCGCCGCGACGAGCTGGGTCTGCTCGCCGCCGCCCCGGGCACCACGATCCGCTGACCCGTCCACGACCACTGGGAGCGCCTCACCATGACCGATCTGATGCCCCTGGGCGCACCGGACCGCCTGGAACTCGGCGAGGGCATCCGCTGGGTCGACGGCCGGCTCGTCTGCGTCGACATCCTCACCGGCCGCCTGCTCACCCCGGACGGCGACGGCACCGCCCCGCTGCGGACCCTTGCCCGCCTGGACGTGCCGCTCGGCGCGGTGTCCCCGGTCGCCGGCCGGCCCGGCGCCTGGATCGCGGCGGCCGGCACCGGCATCTGCCTGCTCACCCCCGGCACGGACCCCGAGTGGCTGGCCGAGCCCGAACGGGACGCGCCGACCGCGATGCGCATGAACGACGGCTGCGCCGACCCGCACGGCCGCTTCTGGGCCGGGAGCATGGCCTACGACGGGACACCGGACGCCGGCTCCCTGTACCGGACCGACCTCGACGGTACGGTCACCAGGGTCCTCGACGGCATCACCATCCCCAACGGCCCCGCCTTCGACCGGGACGGCACCACCATGTACCTCGCCGACAGCGCGCGTGGGCTCGTACGGCGCTACTCCGTGGACCCGCGCGACGGAGACCTCGGCGAGGGCGAGGAGTTCGCCCGGGTCACCGAAGGCAGCCCCGACGGCATGACCGTGGACGCCGAGGGTGCCCTGTGGGCGGCGGTCTGGGGCGCGGGCGAGGTCCGCCGCTACCTGCCCGACGGCACCCTGATGACCGTACTGCGCCTGCCGGTGACCCAGCCCGCAGGCGTCTGCCTCGGCGGCGACGACGGACACACCCTCTACGTCACGACGGCCCGCGTGGGACTCGTCGCGCCCGGACCGCTCGACGGAGCCGTGTTCCGTGCCCGGGTGGAGGTGCCCGGCGTGCCGACGGCCGCCTACCGCTCCGCAGCGACCTGACCGCCGTACACCTGTGCCCGGCACCCCGGGTTTTCCTGGGTGCCGGGCACAGGTGTACGGCAGAAGGTCAACCGGCCACGGCCACCGCGCCCAGGACGTGGCTCCCGCAGCACACCTCCACCCGCGCAGCGCCCGGATCGGTCGGCAACCGGACGTCCAGCACCAGGGGCTTGCCCGCATCGCACTCACCGACGGCCTGGCGCCGAAGCACCCGGCCGGTCGCGTCCCGTACCAGCAGGGACGCCGGGCCGCCGCCCGACGGCACGCACACGCCGGTCACCTTCCCCTCGGCGTACGTGAGCGGCTCGCCCCACCAGGCGTGCGCGCCGACCGAGGCCACCGCGCCGAGCCGGGGACCGAGCGACACGGTCCCGTCCAGTGCGGTGGTGTCGCCGGGCGCCAGTTCCCGGTAGGGACCGAGCGCCTCGCACTCCACGACCCGGTGGCGCGGCCGCAGGCCACCCAGGTGTTCCAGAGGCGAGTCCAGGGGGTGTTCCATCCACACCTCGGCCCGCGAACCGCCATCCGTGTAGGGGGCGTCGGGGTCGACGGGGAAGCGGTAGGTCCAGGTTCCGGCGGGGCCGACGTGGGCGATCCACCCGGCCGCATCGGGAAAGCCGACCTTGCCGACCACGTCCTGCGCCGGGACGTGCAGGAGGTCACCGTGGCGCTCGACGCGCGGCCGTCCGGTGCCCGCGACCAGGTCCACGGTGTCCGGCGCGCCCGAACCGGCCGTCCCCAGCCACACCCCGTCCCCCGGCCGCTCGGCGGGGTGCCCCGGCAACTGGGTGACGTTCCACAGCGCCCACCGGACACTCCGCGCCGAGACGTTCCGGGCACTGAGCCGCAACGCGAAGTCGCACCGGCCGGCCGCGAGCGTAATCCGGCGGGTTAGGCGGAGCCCGGTGCGCGGATCATCGCCGCTGATCAGAGTGATGTCGGCGCGCGAAGCGTCTTCCGCGACGTCCACCTCGCAGGCATAGGCTCCCGAGTCGAGAACAGGGTCCGGGGGGCCCGCCCACTCCTCGGGGCCCGACCAGCCCTGCGGGGCCGGCCAGGTCTTGTCGCCGCCCCAGTTGTGCCAGGCGGACATCGGACCGTCGTGCGGACCGACGGTCCGCGGGTCCCGGGCGCCGAGCGCGTCGTCCAGGAGGTCGGGATCGTGGTGCAGGAACTCCCGGCCGTCCCGGACCGCCGACAGGATCCGCCCGCCCAGCGCGGGGGCGATCACCAGGCGGATCAGGCCGTTGTCCAGCTCCACGACTTCGTGTCCGGGCCGCGCCCGCCGTACGGCGCGGACCCGGCCCTCGCCGCTGCGGTGTGCGGGTGTAGTGCTCACGGACGTACTCCTCCAACGAAGGGGCCCGGACGGCGGGCGGCTCGCCCGCCGTCCGGGCCGTGCGGAAAGCGGAAAGGTCACAGCGGCGTTGCGCTGGCTCTCAGTCTTCGAAGACGAGGCAGACCTTGCCGGCGGCGCGGCCCGCCGACGCCTCGTAGGCGCGCTGCGCGTCGGCGAGCGGGAAGCGGTCGCTGACCAGCCGCTCAGGGTGCAGCTCCTGCCGGGCGAGGAGCTCGGCCAGCCGGGTCATCCCCTGCACCGAGGTGACCCAGGAGCCCGAGATCAACACCTGCTTGTGGAGGACGTCATCCGAGACGTCGAGAGTCATCTGCCCGCCCTCGCCGACGAGCGCGAGCCGGCCGCGCACACGCAGCGCCTTGAGGGCGAGGGAGCGGGCCGCGGGGTGGCCGGAGCAGTCCACGGCCGCCTCGACACCGGTGCCGCCGGTCAGCTCCAGGACCCGGTCCAGCGGATCGGCGGAGGAGTCGAGCACCTCGTCGAACAGGCCGAGCGAACGGGCCCATTCCATCCGTTCCGGGACGACCTCGGCGCCGTACACCGTCCGCACCCCGAAGGCGCGGGCGACCATGGCCGCCGCCGCGCCGACCGGTCCCAGCCCGGTGACCAGCACCCGGTCCGCGCCGCTCAGTGCGATGCGGGTCAGTGCCTCGTAGACGGTGCCGATGCCGCAGGCGATGAAGGCGCCGTCGACGTAGGTGAGCGGCTCGGGCAGCGGGACGCAGGTGTTCTCCTCAGCGAGGAGGTAGGGGGCGTGGCCGCCGTCGCGCTGCCAGCCGTAGGCCGCGCGGGACTCGGAGGTGCAGCCGATGAAGTACCCGCGGGCGCACTCGTCGCACTGGCCGCAACCGGAGATGTGGTAGACCGCGACCCGGTCGCCGGGCTTGAGCCGCTTGCAGCCGGGTCCCACCTCGACGACCTCGCCGGCCGGCTCGTGCCCGGCCACCACGTCGTCGTAGCGGGCTCCGCCCTCACCGATGTGGCCGTTGTAGATGTAGTGGATGTCGCTGCCGCAGATCCCCGAGGCGCGGGTGCGCAGGACGACCTGGCCATGGCCGGGACGGGGCCGGGGCGTCTCGCGCAGGTCGACGGTGCCGTCACCGGGCAGGAAAGCGCCGGTCATCGTGGCGGTGGGGGAGTGTGTGCTCATGGTGTTCCTCGTTTTTCACGTACTGGGGGGGAGGAGGCGGGGCGGCCGGTCAGGACGACTGGAGGTCCTTCGGTGCGAGAGAGACCGCCGTCCCGGGGCCACCGGCGCGGCGCGACCCCGGGTCCTCGGGCACGTCCAGGTAGCGCCAGGTGAGCAGGGCGCCCACCAGGTACATGCCGATGTAGACGATGACGACTCCGGTGTGGCCCACGAGGGGGTCGACGACGGAGTACGTCAGGGGCCCGACGAAGGTGGAGAGTCCGGCGGCGAGGCTGTAGATGCCCATGGCGTTGCCCTTGTCCTCCTCGGGGACCAGGGACGGCAGCAGCGCCGACAGCGGGATGTATCCGGCGAGCATGATGCCGTAGACGACGGTGGCCAGCAGGGCGACGGCGTAGTTGCCGGGCGCGAGCTGGGGCACCCAGTAGACGAGCGCCACGCCGAGCGCGCAGCCGACACCGCCGGCCCAGGCGATGGTGGAACGCCAGCCCAGCCGGTCGCTGATCCGCCCGAAGAACGGGTCGGCGAGGATGCCGATGACGCCCATGAAGGTGACCAGGGCGAGGTACTTGGACTCGCTGATGCCGATGTCGTCGGTGAAGAACGACGGCAGGAAGACGAAGAACCCGAAGTACGGCGTGGTGTTGATCATCCGGACCACCGCGGCGATCCCGATGCGCGGGTGGCGCTTGAGCACACTGACACCGCGCAGCAGTTCCGACCGGAAGGAGAAGCCCGGGGCCGTGGTGTCGACCATCGGCCGGGTGCCGCGGGCCTCCTTGACGGCGAAGGAGCCGATCGCCGCGCCCACCGCGACCAGCCCCAGGGAGAGCCAGAAGGTGGCGTAGGCGCCGACCAGGGGGATGCTGACGGCGGCGATGGCGGAGCCGATGGTCGGCAGCCCGGCGCTGTAGGCGAACCAGAACCAGCCCGCGGCGGAACCGCGCAGTTCCCTGCGGGCGGTGAGCTGGATCCACAGCAGGAACGCGTAGGCGAACAGCGGATAGGCGATGCCGCGCAGACCGTAGAAGACGTAGACGAGAAGCTGGTTCTCACTGGGGAGGGCCACGACGAGGAACAGGACCTCGAAGAGCATCCACAGCACCGCGCCGATCCGCATCACGCGGCGCGGTCCCCAGACGTTGGACAGCGCGCCGGAGAGCCACGACCCGAGGGCGACGAAGGCGCCGTAGACGCTGATGACGAGACCCGCGCCGGAGGAGCTGAAACCGGTGTCGCGGAGGTACGGCTCTAGGTAGTTGGACTCCACACCGTCACCGATCATGAAGATCAGGACCGCGACGTATCCCCACATCAGGGGGCGGGGGATGCCTATGCGCTCCACCCAGGGCAGCGCGCTGCGCGGCACCGTCGGCGCGCCGGGGGCTGTGCTCATCGAAGTTCCTTCCTGGGGCCCGGGGCAGGCCGGGGACGTAGCCGGAAGCGGCAAGCGCAGCCATTAAATATGAATTAATTCGGGGTTTCAATGGTGGCGGCCGTCACATGAGCGAAGAGGCCCCTACTCCCGGAGGAGGAGTACGGCGCCGCGCGTAGTGCGCACGCACCAGACGGCGGACGCGGCAGCAGCACGATGCCTCGGCCCCCCTCTCCCGGCCACGCTGGTCACCTACCCGACGTCCAGACCCTGGAGATCCGTTTCCGTGGCTACATTGCTCTACCGGCTGGGTCGTGCCGCCTTCGCGCGGCGCTGGCTGGTGACCTCCCTGTGGGTGTTGATCCTCGGCATCGCGGGAGTCGGCGCCGCCATCGCGCCCGCCGCCTCCGAGGACACCTCCTTCATGCCCGGCATCGAGGCGCAGAAGGCGTCCGACCTCATCGGCGAGCGCTTCCCCGGCGGCTCCACCGACGGCGCCTACGCGCAGGTCGTCTTCATCGCGCCGGACGGCTCCAAGATGTCCGCGGCCGATGAGCGGGCCACCGTCGAGGCGTTCGTCTCCGAGGCAGCGGACGGACCGCACGTCTCCAGTGTCACCGACCCCTTCCAGGCCGGGGCGGTGAGCGAGGACGGCTCCACCGCCTACGCCACCGTCAACTTCGCGGTCTCCTCCTCCGACCTCACCGACGACGACAAGGCGGCCCTGGAGAAGAGCGTCGACGAGGCCCGTGACACCGGCCTCACCGTCGAGGTCGGGGGCGACGCGCTCGCCGCCGCCATCTCGCCGGGCGGCACCGCCGAGGTCGTCGGCCTCGCCCTCGCGGCCGTGGTGCTGCTGGTGACGTTCGGCTCGCTGGCCGCGGCGGGACTGCCCCTGCTGACCGCGGTGATCGGCATCGGCATCAGCATGGCCGGCATCGTGGCACTCAGCAGCACCTTGGGCCTGTCGATGACCTCCACCAGCCTGGCGTCGATGCTCGGGCTCGCGGTGGGCATCGACTACGCCCTGTTCGTGGTCTCCCGCTACCGGGAGGAACGCGCCGCCGGCCACCCCGCGCGGGAGGCGGCCGGCCTCGCCGTCGGTACCGCCGGCTCGGCGGTGGTCTTCGCCGGCCTGACCGTCGTCATCGCGCTCGCCGGCCTCTCGGTGGTCGGGGTGCCCATGCTGACCAAGATGGGCCTCGTCGCCGCGGCCGCCGTCCTGGTGGCCGTGCTGATCGCCCTGACGCTGGTCCCGGCCCTGCTCGGCATGTGGCCCGACGCGGTGCTCTCCCGGCGCACGCGCAAGCGCGGCGGAGCCGCCGGCCACGCCTCCGGGGCCGAGGAGAACGGCGGTTCCCGGTGGGCACGGTTCGTGCTGCGCCGCCCCGTGCCCGTCCTGCTGGCCTGCATCGCGGGGCTGGGCATCGTCGCCCTGCCCGCCGCCCACCTGGAGATGGGCATGCCCGGCGCCGAGTCCCAGCCGACCTCCTCCACCGAACGGCGTGCCTACGACGCCCTCGCGGACGGCTTCGGCGCCGGCTTCAACGGGCCGCTGACCGTGGTGGCCGACCTCAAGGGCGCCGACGACCCGGATGCGGCGGCCGAGGCCATCGCCAGGACGGTGGGCGACACCGACGGAGTCGTCTCCGTTTCCACCCCGCAACTCAACGACGACCGCGACGCCGCGCTGTTCTCGGCGGTCCCCACCACCGGGCCCAACGACGAGAAGACCAAGGACCTCGTCCAGACCATCCGTGCCGAGCGCCCCGAACTGCAGACGACGACCGGCGCCACGTTCCAGGTGACCGGCTCCACCGCGATGAACATCGACGTGGCGCAGGCCCTGCAGAAGGCGCTCGTGCCCTACCTCGCCGTCGTCGTCGGACTGGCCCTCCTGCTGCTCCTGGTGGTCTTCCGCTCCCTGCTCGTCCCGCTCAAGGCCGCCGCCGGCTTCCTGCTCTCCGTCCTCGCCTCCCTCGGCGTGGTCGTGGCCGTCTTCCAGTGGGGCTGGGGCGCGGGAGTGCTGGGAGTCGAACAGCCCGGCCCGATCATGAGCCTGATGCCGATCTTCCTGGTGGGCATCGTCTTCGGCCTCGCCATGGACTACGAGGTCTTCCTGGTGGCCCGCATGCGGGAGGCGTACATCCACGGCGACCGGGCGCCGCAGGCCGTCGTCAGCGGTTTCCGGCACAGTGCCCGGGTCGTGGTCGCCGCGGCGGTCATCATGATCGCGGTCTTCGCCGGGTTCGTCGGCGCGGACGAGTCGATGATCAAGACCATGGGATTCGGCCTCGCTGTGGCCGTCCTGCTGGACGCGTTCGTCATCCGCATGGCCTTCGTCCCCGCCGTGCTGGCCCTGCTCGGCGACCGGGCCTGGCGGATACCGCGTCGGCTGGACAAGGTACTGCCCCACGTCGACGTCGAAGGCAGCGGCCTCACCGGGCCGGCCGTCGCCGCCGACGACCCGGCGCCGCGCGAAGCGACCCGCGTCCTCTGACAGCGGTCGCCCACCAGGGCCGCGGTTCCGCCGAACGCGGCACCGCGGCCCGCCGCGTGGGACCATGACCGTTCACGAACGATCCGGAGCACCATGAGTACGCACTGGCAGCGCTTGGCGACGGCCCGGCCCACGGCCACCGAAGCCGCGTCTCTCATCCTCCTCTTCGGCTTCACCGTCTCCGGTGTCGCGCTGTCAGCGGCGGTCGCACCGGAGCCGCAAGCGCTCTGGCCCGGTCTGCTGCCGTCCGCGGCCGCCTGTGCGGCGCTGTACTGGAGGCGCGACCATCCCGTTCTCGCCTTCGGCCTCACCCTGCTGTGCGCCATGGGCCTGGGAGCACTCGGCTACCTCCTGACACCGTTGCTCATGGCGCCCCTCCTGATCGGCCAGTTCTGGGCGAGCGCCAGGGCCCGCATCGCCACCTGGAACAGTGCGCTGACGGCGGCCGCCTGTCTGGTGATCACCGGTCTGTTCCTGTCCTCCTTCCCCGACTCGTTGGTCTTCGTCACCGTCAGCCCCGCCGCCTGGGTCCTGCTCGCCGCCGTCTGCGGCAACTACGTCCGGGTACGTCGTGAGTACGCGCTGGCCCGCACCGAACACGCCGATCGGGAACGTGAGGAGGAGGCACGCCACCGGGTCACGCAAGAGCGCGTGCGCATCGCACGGGAACTGCATGACGTGGTGGCGCACCACCTTGCCCTGGCCAATGCCCAGGCCGGCACCGCGGCCCATCTGGCCCGCACCCACCCGGAGCAGGCATTCGAGGTGCTCGACCGGCTCTCGGACACCACCGCCGCCGCGCTGACCGAGATGAAGGCCACCGTGGGGCTGCTGCGACAGGCCTCCGACTACGCAGACGACCTGGCACCCGCGCCCGGCCTGCGACAATTGACGGAACTCATCGACGGCTTCACCACTGCGGACCTCGACGTGAGCGTCACGGTCGACGGCGACGCCCGCCCTTTGCCGACCGGCCCCGATCTGGCGGCCTACCGCATCATTCAAGAGGCACTCACCAACGTCACGAAACATGCCGCGACCCGCACCGCCACCGTCCGCCTCGCCTACACCCGGCGCCACTTGACTGTGTCCGTCACCAACGAGTCGGTGCCCGGTGGGCCGGTCCCGACGGCGGGCCCGCAGGGCTTCGGCCTGGTCGGAATGCGTGAGCGAGCAATGGCGGCGGGCGGTACCTTCCGTGCCGGTCCCCGTCCCGAGGGCGGTTTCGAGGTCACCTGCACCCTTCCGCTGAACAGCACGGCAGAGAGTACTTCCCGATGACCATCAGTGTCCTTCTCGCCGACGACCAGGCCCTGCTCCGGGCCACCTTCCGCATCCTCATCGACGCGCAGAGCGACCTCACGGTGGTCGCCGAGGCCGCCGACGGCCGGGAGGCGGTCGAACTGACCGCGGCACACCGCCCCGATGTGGTTCTCATGGACATCCGCATGCCGCAGCTGGACGGAGTGGCCGCCACCGCCGCAATCTGTGCACGACCCGAATTGTCCGCCAGCCGCATCCTGGTCCTCACGACCTTCGAGAACGACGAGAACGTCGCCAAGGCGCTGCGTGCCGGAGCCAGCGGTTTCCTGGGCAAGGACGTCACCCCCGACGCCCTGCTGTCCGGCATCCGTACCGTCGCGGCCGGTGACTCACTCCTCTCGCCCGGCGCCACCCGTACCCTCATCAGCCGCTTCCTGGCGCTCCCGCACCACGAGGCGAGCACGTCCGTGCCCGATGTCATGGAGGTCCTCACGGAGCGGGAACGTGAGGTGACGGCACTGGCCGCACACGGCAGGTCCAACGTGGAGATCGCCGAGGAACTGGTGGTGAGCCCGCTGACCGTACGCAGCCACATCCAGCGGGCCATGAACAAGCTCCACGCCCGCGACCGGGCCCAGCTCGTCGTCCACGCCTACCGCAGCGGACTGGTAAAGCCACCGCCGCCCGGCTGACGACGCGAGTCCGCTGTCTCGGGTGAGCCCAGCTCGTGCAGCGGGGCGTCATCCTCAAGCCTGAGGGACCCGGCGACGACCTGCCGCAGGTGAAAAGATCGCCGGAGCAATGTAATGATTGCTGCATGCGGCAGTCTGACGCGCTGAAGGCGCTGGAGAAGAGAGCCTCGGGCCAATGGGGACTGATAACGGCGGCCCAGGCGAAGCTGGACGGCGTCGAGGGAGTGCAACTGCTGCGTCTTCGGCGCGCGGGCCTGCTGGTCGGTGTGGGACACGGTGTGTACCGCGTCGCCGACGCGCCACGCACCGGGCACCTTGAGCTCAAGGTCGCCTGGCTGCGGCTGGACCCGGGGGCGGACGTCCGGCGGCGGCGCGAAGACCCGGGAGCCGGGGTCGTCTCCCACACGTCGGCCTGCGCGGTGCTGAACCTCGGTGATCCGCCCGGCGACCGGATCGAGCTAACGTCGCCGGTCCGCCGGACCACCCGCAGCGAGGGCGTGGTCCTGCACCGGCTGCCGGTCGACGCCGACGAGGTCACCTTCGTCGACGGTTTGCCCGTCACGACCGCCGAACGGACCCTCGTCGACCTGCTGCGTGCGAACGCGGATGCCGCGTTGCTCGGCGCGGTGCTGGCCGACGGGCAGGACCGCGGACTCGTCGACACCGCGCGCCTGGCCCCGCGGATCGCTGCCTTTCTGCCCCGGTTCTCCGTGCCGGCCGACGGAACCGGCGAGGAACTGCTGCGGACCCTGCTCGAACGGGCAGGTCGGTCCGACCGAACGGCGGTGACTGGTGAGCCCCCGGTCGCCAGGACTCGCCGAGCGGACAAGAGGGCGACCATCTGGGAAGTCGCGCGACTGGCCGGGGTCTCGCACCAGACCGTGTCCCGGTATCTCCGTGACGAGGGGGGAATGAAGCCGTCCACCAGGCAGAAGGTGGACCGGGCGGTGGCCTCGCTGGACTACCGACCGGATCCTGTCGCCCGGACGATGCGCACCAGACGGTCGCACCGGATCGCGGTCGTGCTGCCCGGACTCACGAGTTTCGTACCGGGCCAAATTCTGAAGGGCGCGGCGGCCGTGGCACGGGAAGCCGGGTACACCCTCGACGTGGTCGGGCTGGAAGGGGGCGAGCGGCGCAGGACGGAGGGCGTCGGCGCGCTGCTGGCCGGACGACAGGCCGACGGGGTGCTCTCCCTGGCCCCCCTGGCGGAGGGCACCGGGTTCGACGCGCGCCCGGTCATCGTGCTCGGGGAGTACGACGACGCGCTGCGCGCCCGGGGAGAGACCGCAGACGGGCGGCCGGTCGAGGAGATTCTGCGGCACCTCGCCGGACTGGGACACCGCCGGTTCCTCCACGTCGCCGGACCCAAGGATTGGAACTCGGCGCGCAACCGGCGGGCGGTCTACGCGGATGCCGTGCGTCGGATGGGGCTCGAGTCGTACGGCACCTTGGACGGTGACTGGACGGTGCGCTCCGGCTACGAGGCGATCCGCTCGCTCCCGGAGGGCTCCGGGGTGACGGCGGTACTGGCCGCCAACGATCACATGGCCCTGGGCGTCATGCGCGGACTGCAGGACCGCGGCATCACAGTCCCGGGGCAGGTCAGCGTCTTCGGCTGGGACGATGAGGAGTTCGCCCAGTACGTCACGCCGGCCCTCTCGACCATCCAGGTCGACCGGGAGGCCTACGGCCGGCAGGCAATGCTGGCGTTGCTCGCCCGGATGCGAGGCGAAGAACAACTCCCGGTCCGCGTCGACGGCCTCTTCCGGCTCGTTCCCCGGGGTTCCAGCGGCCCGGTCCCCGGCTGACCCCCGTCGCTCGGGCTCACCGGACCACGACCGGCGCAGGCGCTTCGCACGTGGATCTGAGTGAACGATCACGCAGTCACCCTTGACGCGCTGAAGGTGATCGATCACTATTTTCGCGGTGCCGCTGTCACGTCCCTCTCGACGCACCCGTCGACTTCCCCGAATGGCCTGCTCGCCGCGTTCGCGGTGGGCCGCCCGGGGCCGCCCTCACGGAAGAAGACCTCATGACTGACACCTCTCCTGTACGCGTGGCGATCGTTGGTGCCGGAGGCATCGCCGACGGCGCTCACATGCCCGCGATCCGGGCCCAGGGCGGCGCGGCCACGGTTGTCGCGGTCGTCGACGTCGACCTGGCCCGCGCGGCGGCTTTCGCCGAACGCTGGGGAGTACCCGGCGTGTACGACGACGTGGACGAGATGCTGACGGCGGTGCGTCCCGACCTCGCCGTCGTCTGCACCCCGCCGGTGGCCCACCGCGCCGCCATCACCGCATGCCTCGACGCCGGTGCTTCCGTGTGGTGCGAGAAGCCGCCCGCGCTGTCCCTGGCGGAGTACGACGCCATCGCCGCGCACGAACGCCCCGGCGGACCGTACGTCTCTTACGTCTTCCAGCACCGATTCGGCTCCGGCGCGCGGGCGCTGCGCGAACACATCCGAGCCGGCAGCCTCGGCCGTCCGCTCGTCGGCGTCTGTCACACCCTCTGGTACCGCGACGAGGCGTACTTCGAGGTGCCCTGGCGCGGCAAATGGGAGACAGAGGGCGGCGGACCCACGATGGGGCACGGGATCCACCAGATGGACCTGATGCTCTCCTTGCTCGGGGAGTGGACCGAGGTGCGGGCAGCCACCGGCACTCTCGCCCGCGACGTCGAAACCGAGGACGTCTCGATGGCGATCGCCCGCTTCGCCAACGGTGCGATGGTGTCGGTGATCAACAGCGTCCTCTCCCCGCGGGAGACCAGCTACCTCCGCTTCGACTTCACCGACGCCACCGTCGAACTCTCCCATCTGTACGGTTACGACAACAGCCACTGGACGTGGACCCCCGCCCCGCACCGGGCCACCGCCACTCCGTCGGCCCTCGGCGCACCCGCCGAGGACACCGCCAGCTCACATGAGGCACAGTTCCGTGCCTTGCTCGCCGCGCTACGGGCCGGTGAGCGCCCCGAGGCCGGCGGCGACGACGGCCGTCGCGTCATGGCCTTCATCACCGCCCTGTACGCATCGGCGAGCACCGGACAACCGGTCACTCCCGACATGCTCACCCCCGGCCACCCCTTCTACCGTTCCATGAGCGGACTGCCCGCGCAGACCGCCCCGGACGACCTCACCGAGGAGCACGTCGGTGTCTGATACGGATTTCGAGGTCCACCATGACGACACGAGGAGGGCGCTCGTCGTCTCCGCCGCCGGCACCGACGTGGCGACCTACGTCTACCGGCCCGACACCCCCATCGAGGAGTCTCCGAAGCCCTACCTGTATCCGCTGAAGACTCTCTCCGGAGCGCCGGTGGGCGTCTACCGACCGCACGACCACCGCTGGCACAAGGGCCTCCAGCTCACCTGGTCCCACCTCTCCGGTGACAACTTCTGGGGCGGCCCCACCTTCACGCCGGGCGCCCCTGGCCACGGCTATGTGTGGCGGAAGAACCACGGCCGCCAGCTGCACCGGGACTTCACCGAGGAGCACAGTGACGGCGGTTCCGTCCGCCTGGCCGAATCTCTGGAGTGGCTCTCCTCCGGTGGCGAGACCTGGATCAGTGAGCGGCGCGGCCTGCGCTTTCACGGCGTCGACCCCCACGCGGGAACCTGGGCGCTGGACTTCACCACGGAGCTGACCAACACCCGCCAGGCTCCGCTCTCCCTGGGCAGCCCCACCACCCACGGACGCCCCGGCGCCGGCTACACCGGCCTGTTCTGGCGCGGCCCGCGCGCCTGGACGGGGTGCGACATCATCACCGCCGACGGTCAGGACGGCGACGCGGCGATGGGATCGCGGGCCGCCTGGGCCGCCGCCACCGGCGACCACGACGAGATCGACGGCGGGGCCACGGTCCTCGCCTACGCCGGCACCACCAGTGCCACCGTGCCGTTGAAGTGGTTCGCCCGAAGCAGTGCCTTCGCCTGCCTGAACCCCTCTCCGGCCTTCGACACCGAAATCGAATTGGAGCCGGGCGGCCGCCTCACTCTCAGTCATCGCTTCGTCTTCATCGACCGCAAGCTCGGTCGAAACGAACTGGAGCCGATCGCGCGGCAGTTCATGCCGTGACCGACGGCCGATCGAAAGGAGGCACACGTCATGACCGGTGAACTGCCGCCCTTCCCCGGAGCGGTCGGGCTGACCGGCCTGGACGCCTACCCGTGGCCCACGGTGGATGGCGCACACGGTGGCTCCCCGCACATGCACCTGACCTGTGGGGAGTGCTACGTCGTGATCAGTGGCCGGGGACGGTTGCAGACGCTCGACGCCCACGGCCACAAGATGACCGAACTGTCTCCGGGGGACGTCGTCTGGTTCGGTCCCGGCACCATCCACCGCGCCATAAACGACGGCGACCTGCGGGTGGTCATAGTGATGCAGAACAGTGGCCTGCCGGAGTCGGGCGACGCGGTGATGACCTTTCCGCCCGAACACCTCACCACTCCGGAACGGTATGCGGAGGCAGCCACACTCACCGGGGCCGACGACACGGACCGCGCCGCCCGCGCCCGTGAGCGACGTGATCTGGCCGTCGAAGGCATGGCGGAACTGGTGCGGCAGTGGGACTCCGGGAAGCACGCGGCCTACGTCGACTTCTGCGCCGCCGCCGCCCGGCTGGTACGCCCCCGGCTGGATGCCTGGGCGCGGACGGTCGAGGACGGTGCCCTCGCCGAGGCCCGGAAGTCCCTCGAGCACATCGACGCGCTCCGTCGGGGCGACATCGGCCACCTGTCAGACGCGGCGGTGCACCGTATCGCGCGGCCTGGCGGGCAGACACTCGGCATGTGCGGGTTCCTCCATGCTTACGACCCGGTCCGGCGGGCCGGAGCGTCGGCTGGCGGGGCACCTCGGTCGGGCGCCCGGGATGTCGTCACCTGATCCGCCGGCCCGGCCGTCGTGGCCCCCGCGTCCCTTCCGGCGGTTCACACCGCCGCACAGACGCAGGCGCTCAGGTCCGTGGTGAGGGCCGCGCGTTCGGATCTCGTCCAGGACCGGACGGCGTGGTCGGCCGGCAGACCGGGCGTCAGCAGCTGGGCGTGGACCTCTGTGGGGGAAATGTAGTCGGTGAGGTGGAGGCGGCTCCGGCGGCGGCGATCGGTCGCCTCGGGCAAGGCCGGCCGGGGTGCGGCCCGGACATCTTGTCGGCCGTGGCCACCGGGTCGTGATCTGGCGGCCTTCGCTGGAGCTCGGACGCCTTCCAGTCGTTCTGCCAGCGGCCCCGAAGCTGTCTGTGACGGTCAGGGCAAACCTGTGCACCGGGCGCTGTGGAGGCGCGCCCGGTGCATGTGAGGTGTCGGGATGAGGCCGGGAAGGTCAGGAGAAGGGCAGGACGAGCGCACCCCAGGCCACGACCGGACCGATCGCGACGATACCGCCGGTGTAACCCATGACCTGCCGGTAGAAGCGGCGGGTGTCCACACCGCGGGCGTTGCCGAGCACGAGCGCGCCGTTGGTGGAGAACGGGGAGGTGTCGACGATGGTCGTGGACACCGCCAGGGCCGCGATCAGACCGGGGGCGCTGAGGTGGCTGGAGAGCAGCAGTGGTACCGCGAGGGGGATGATCGCCGTAAGGATCGCTGTGGATGACGCGAAGGCGGAGGTGACCGCCACGGTGAAGCAGAGCACCAGGGCGACGACGAGAGGAGCACCGATACCGGCGGCGTGCTCGGAGAGATTCTCGATGATGCCGGCCTTCTCGAGCATCGCGATGTACGTCATCATGCCGGCCACCAGCAGGAGCGTGGACCAGCTGATGCCGTCCACGGCCTTCTCCTGTCGCTTGATGTCCACCAGAGCCAGCAGCGCGCCCGCCACCAGGGCCAGGAAGCCGATCTCCATGTGGAAGCCGAGCGCGCCGATCACCAGCGCGAGCAGGCAGCCGAGGGTCAGCCACTGCCGCCAGTCCAGCCCCGGGGGGTCGGTGAATTCCTCGCCGGCCGTGGAGTCGGCGGTCGTCTCGTCCGTCGGAGCGGGCCGTTTGGCGAGGAGGGCGAAGGTGAGGACGGAAATCAGCAGATTGATCGTGAAGCTGGCGGCGAAGAGCGCCACCGGCGAGACGTGGAGCTGGGTGTCGTCGACGAGACCCAACACCAGGGCACCGGAGACGGCGAGCGGGGAGAACGCACCCGCGTGCCCGCCACTGATCACCATCATTCCGGCCACCAGGGGATTGATCCTGTACCGGTAGGCGAAGTTCATGGCGATCGGCACCAACAGTGCCACGGCTGCCGGGGTGAAGGTGCCGAACGCCGTGAGCGTCGCTGCTACGAGGAACAGTACCCACGGGATGAGCGTCACCTTGCCGCGCACGAGTCGCACACCGGCCGCCACGAGCCAGTCGATGGTGCCGTTGCGGCGCGCGACGGAGAACAGATAGGTGACTCCGACGATGGTGACGAACAGCTTCACCGGGAAGCCCTCGAAGATCTGGTCCTCGCTGAGGCCGAGCGAGGCGGTGCCGACGGCGAAGGTGGCGACGAAGGCCAGGATGCCCAGGTTGATCGGCAGAGCGGTACCGACCGCGAACATCACCAGGAGCGCGCCCAGAGAGATCACTTCAGCAGACATCATCGTCCTTGATGCGGTGGGGACAGGAGTGCGCGCTTTTCGAAGGCGCGAGGTCGACCCGGGGCATGACGTGAGGGCCAGTACCTCGGGGAGTTGACGGCCGCCCTGTTCAGGCCGCCTGAGCTCGGCCGGGCTCGGGTACGTAGATGCGTGCGTCGGCGAGCAACCGCGCCGCCCGCTGTACGGTGACGCGGCCCGGCAGGCCGCCCCGCAAGTCGGAGCAGCGGACTGCGACCACGCCTGCGGGTGTGCCCAGGCGCAGCCAGTCACCGGTCGGCCCGCCCGCGGCCCGGTGGACCACGGAATCCTCCAGCAGGCCCGCCGCGGCGACGGCGACGGCGGACGTCAGGCCCACGGCCGGGTGCGGAGCGTTCATGCTGAGCATGCGTACCGCTACGTCGTAGTCTTCCGCCGCGACGATCTCGCTGAGTGTCGTCGTGTAGGGCGCCGGCTCGCCGACGAGACCGACCTTGGGCACCGCGTCACCGGGGGCGTGCCCCTTTACGAGCAGTCCCATCATCGGCGCGGCGGCATGTCGGACGGCGCGCAGCCAAGGGATGTGCGTTCGCATTTCGTCGAGGGTCTCCGAGCCCGTCAGGTTGGCGCTGAGGGCGTCCACCAGGACGACCGGGGCCCCGGCGTCCACCATGCTGACGCGTACGGACTCCGCCGAGCCGATACGCAGCTCCTGCGTGGCCTTCCCCGTCGGGGCCAGGGCGCCGGTCGAACGGCCGGCCGGGTCGAGGAAGGTGAGGCCGACAGCCACACCGCCCGCCCGCGTCCCCGGCACCGTCTGCTCGCCGAAGTCGTGCACGAGGCCACCTGTGGTGTCCACGACACCCTCCAGCTGGGCACCGGTGTTGATGTTGCGCATCCGTACCCGTGTCTGGTCGCCGGTGATCGGGACCATCCCCTTTGCGACCGCGTACAGGGCAACGCCGGTGGCGCAGTTTCCACAGTTGCTCGTCCACTCGACGGTGCCGGTCCCAATGCCGATTTGGGCGAACAGGTAGTCGATGTCCGTGCCGGGCTCGGGGGAGACGCTCACGACCGCCGCTTTGGAGGTCGTGGGAGTTGCGCCACCGACGCCGTCGAGTTCCACGGGGTCGGTGGAACCGTAGGCGGCCACCAGCAGCTTCTCCAATGCGCCCCGCTCGGCGGGGACATGGACCTGCTGGAACAGCCAGCACTTGCTGGTGCCGCCGCGGACCAGTGTGGCGGGAGTGTGCACGTCGGACTCTTTCTCGATCAACGCAGGAGAGGACCGGGGACGGTTACGGGCGTGTTGACAAGACGTGAACCGCCTCGG
The DNA here is from genome assembly GCF_001905385.1 of Streptomyces sp. CB02414. Classification (GTDB taxonomy): domain Bacteria; phylum Actinomycetota; class Actinomycetes; order Streptomycetales; family Streptomycetaceae; genus Streptomyces. The sequence goes on from NZ_LIPF01000004.1 coordinate 222,718, forward strand.
TGATTGCGAAGACCTTCGCAGAGGCGTGCCTTGGGCACAATGGCAGATTGCTTCACTCAGGTTTAGTGCAACTAAAGTCAGCTGCATGTTGAACGTCCGCCGTCTGCTCCTGCTCACCGAGGCCACCGAGCGCGGCTCGCTCACTGCCGCCGCGGAGTCCATGGGGATGACGACTTCCGCCGCCTCGCAGCAGATGTCCCTCTTGGAGAGAGAAGCCGGACAGCCGTTGATCGAGCGGCTGCCGCGAGGGGTCCGTCCCACACCGGCGGGCGCCGCGCTGGCGCAGCGCGGGCAGGCGATCCGCCGGGAGTTGCGTGCCGCCCGGGCCGACCTGGAGTCCTTTGCCGATCTCGACCAGGGCACCCTGCGGCTCGGTTCCTTCCCCACTGCCAGCGCGTCCCTGCTGCCACTGGCGCTCACCCGGTTCCGCCGCCGCCACTCCGGCGTGCGGATCGAGGTGCGTGCCGGAGTCCTGGCCGAGCTGCGCGAGATGCTGCTCACTGGCGAGGTGGAGCAGGCGCTGCTGTGGGACTACAGCTGGAGCCGGGTCGACGACCCCGCCCTGACGCTCACCCACCTCCTCGACGACCCTACGGTGCTGGTGGTTGCCGCCGACTCGCCCCTGCGCGTCGATCAGGCTGTGCGCCTGAGCGACCTCGCCGAGCAGGAATGGATCATCAGGGCCGACAATCACCCGGTAGCCGACGTGCTGCGCCGCAGCTGCCGTCAGGCGGGCTTCGAACCGCGTATCGCCTACGCCTCGCACGACTACCAGGAGGCGCAGGCCATGGTGGCGGCCGGTCTCGGCATCGCGCTCGCGCCCCGGCTGGCCCTCACCAGCCGCCGCAGCGACGTCCGCCTGCTGCCGTTCGCCTCCGACGTGCCCGCCCCCACCCGTCGGGTCCTGCTCGCCAGCGCTCGGTCCCGGCCCGCCACCCCGCCCGCCGAGGCGATGGCCCGGGTGTTGCGCGCGGTGGCCCAGCGCTTCGCGGCCCCGGGGCTGCACCGGACCCAGCTCGGGTCCGTGCGCCGCGGCTGACCGCCGGTACGCACGTCAGGGCATCTTTCGGCGTGACACGGCTCTTGACGGGGGCGGAGAAACAGTTAAATTTTTAGCAGCAATAAATTTTTGTTGCTCGGTCGTCGGCGCCCGTACGGGGGAGGCGTCCGTCGTGCTCAACCTTGAGGAGTGGGACGCCGATGATCCGCAGCCGCGCAGTTCTGGCCGTCAGTGCCCGACTCCGACCGGACCGGCCGGCTTGTCGAGGCAGGACCGCGGCAGGCGACCACGGAGGTCCGGGCCTGCACCGAAGAAGGCCTTGGCATACAGGCGATCCAGGACTTCCGCTCTCCGGTGGCCCTCGCTCGCCGTAAGCCTTCCGCGGCATTTGCGCGGGTGTCCACGGTCGCCGGTCACCACAGCGCCTGGCGCCCAGCGCGTACGCGAAGCGGCACCCCTCCCCGCAGTCACTCTTCCCGCACCCACGTACAAGGAGTCCTCGTGTCCGCACGCACGGCGTCAGAGCCGCACTGGTCCGCCCAAATGATCACCGCCGACTGTTCGTCCGCGCCGCTGCTGCGCACGACCTTCGAACTCGACACCGGTCACGGGAAGGTGACTTCGGCGGTCCTGCGCGCGACGGCCCTCGGGATCGTCGAGGCCCGCCTCGGCGGTGTCCCCGTGTCCCCGGACGTGCTCGCCCCCGGCTGGACCGCCTACGAACAGCGACTGCGCTACACCGAGTGGGACGTCCTGGAACTCATCCGTCCGACCAACATCTTGGTCCTCGCGGTGGGCAACGGCTGGTACCGCGGCCGAATGGGCTGGCTCGGCATGAAGTCCGTCTACGGTGACGAACGCGCCGCAGCCGCCGAACTGGTCGTGACCTTCGAGGACGGACACCGCCAGACCGTGGTGACCGACGCGGGCTGGCAGGCCGCGCCCAGCGGAATCGTGGAGGACGACTGGTACGACGGCCAGGTCACCGACGCCCGGTTGCTCATGCCCGCCGAGGCCCACCTGGCCCCGGACGACGCCTGGGGCCAAGCCCGTGTGGTGGACTTCGACGACTCCGTGCTGGAGCCGTACATCGGCCCGCCCGTGCGCCGGCAGGAGGAGATCGCCCCCACCGTCGTGGGCCGTGACCAGGACGGGCGTCTCCTCCTCGACTTCCGGCAGAACCTGGTCGGCTGGCTCCGCATCCGGGTGCGCGGCGCCGAAGGCACCGAACTGGTGGTCCGCCACGCCGAGGTACTGGAGAACGGCGGTCTGTCGGTGCGCCCGTTGCGCTCCGCGAAGGCCGTGGACCGCTTCGTCCTCTCCGGTGGCGACGACGTCCTCGAGCCGACCTTCACCTTCCACGGTTTCCAGTACGCGTCGATAGAAGGTTGGACTGGCACGGACGAGGAGGCCGTGGAGGCCGTACGCGCAGTGGTCATCGGCTCGGTCCTCGACCGCACCGGCCACTTCACGTGCTCCGACGCGGACCTCAACCAGCTGCACCAGAACGTCATCTGGGGCATGCGTGGCAACTTCGTGGAGGTACCCACCGACTGCCCGCAGCGCGACGAGCGCATGGGCTACATCGGTGACCTGGCCGCCTTCGCGCCCACCGCCGCCTATCTCTTCGACGTGCGCGACTTCATGCGCGACTGGCTGCGCGACCTCTCCCTGGAGCAGGAGAAGGCCGGGGGATTCGTCCCCATCGTGGTGCCCGACGTCCTCAAGTACCAGACCGGCATGTACGAGGTACCCGAGGGCGTCGTCATCAAGCCCGCGCCCATGGCCCTCTACCACGACGGCGCCGTGTGGATTCCCTGGGCCCTGTACGAGCAGTACGGCGACCTGCGCATCCTCGACGAGCAGCGCGCCTCGGTGGCGGCTTACGTCAAGTTCATCGAGGAAACCATCAACGAGGACGGGACGCTCACCGAGGGCTTCCAGCTCGGCGACTGGCTCGACCCCGCGGCCCCGCCGGAGGACCCGGGCGCCGCCCGCGCCGACAAGGAGGTCCTCGCCACCGCGTGCATGTACCGCTCCGTCGACCTCGCCGCCCGCATGGCACGCGCCCTCGGCGACGACGAGGAGGCGGACCGCCGAGCCGCGGTCGCCGCCCGCATCCGGCAGGGCTTCACCACCCGCTATGTCGGTGCGGACGGCCACATCCGCTCCGACGCGCCCACCGTGTACGCCCTGGCCATCGCCTTCGGCCTGGTGTCCGGCGCGCAGCTCCGCGCGGCCGGGGACCGGCTGGCCAAACTCGTCGCCGACGGCGGCTACGTGATCGCCACCGGCTTCGTGGGCACGCCGTTCATCCTGCACGCCCTCAGCATCTCCGGGCACACCGACACCGCCTACCGGCTGCTGACCCAGAAGGAGTGCCCGTCCTGGCTGTACCAGGTGAGCAAGGGCGCGACCACCATCTGGGAGCGGTGGGACGCCATCCGTCCCGACGGCAGTGTCAACCCCGGCGAGATGACCAGCTTCAACCACTACGCCTTCGGCTCCGTCGCGGACTGGATGCACCGGGTGGTGGCGGGCCTGAGCCCGCTGGAGCCCGGCTACCGACGGGTGCTCTTCGCACCGCGTCCCGGCGGCGGACTGTCGTCGGCCGGCGCGCGGGTGCGTACCCCGCACGGTCAGGCACGCCTCGACTGGACGCTGGACGGCGACCGCATCCGTGTCGAGATCGAGGTTCCGGAGGGCACCGAGGGCGTGCTCAGCCTGCCGGGCGTCGACGAGCGGCTCCTCACTCCCGGGGAGCACGTGATCGACGAGCCCTTGGCCACGGCCTGACCGGGGGCCGCCCGGAGTATCGCCCGCACGTCCACCACCAGCAGAAAGCCAACCCCCTCATGCATCTCTCCGACTCGGCCTCCGAGTCCACCGTGGCCCGTGCCGCAGCCGACCTGGTGGACCTCTCGCAACGACTCGGCCACGAGGACCGGGACTGGGCCTGCGTGGCCGAGGGCAACGTGTCCGCCGCCCTCGGCGACGGAACGCTGCTCGTCAAGGCCACCGGCTCACGCATGCGAGAGGCCGAGCGCTCGGACTTCGTCCGGGTGCGACTCGCGGAGCTGACGGCGCTCATCGACGACGACACGGCCGGCGACGGCGAGGTCGAGGCGGCCTTCGCGGCGGCGCGGACCGACCCGGCGGCCAAGCGCCCGTCCGTGGAGTCCCTGCTGCACGCGGTCTGCGTCGCGGAGGGGCAGGCCTCGGTCGTCGGACACAGCCACCCGACCGACCTCAACGCCTTCCTCTGCTCGACCCGGCCCGAACTGCTCGTCGAGGGGAGCCTGTTCCCCGACCAGATCGTGGTACTCGGGCGGCACCAGCTCCTCGTCCCCTACATCGACCCCGGTCTCGCCCTGGCCCGGCGGGTCCGCGCCGACCTGCGGGCGTTCACCGCCCGCCACGGCCTCGCCCCGAAGGCCATATACCTGGCCAACCACGGCTTCTTCGCCCTCGGGTCCTCGACTCGCGAAGTTCTGGACATCACCGAGATGGCGACGAAGTGCGCCCGCATCCTGCGCGGCACCCTCGCGGTCGGGGGCACCCGCCACCTGTCCGCAGAGGACTGCGAGCGCATCGACACCCGGCCGGACGAGGTGCTGCGCCGCGGCATGCTCTCGGACGCAGCCCAGTGACAAGTCTCCGCCCGGTACCCACCCGCACCCACCGTTTCCGGAAGAAGTGAAGTCAGTGGCAGCTCTGAGCAAGGACCAGATCCTCGACCGCCTGGCGGTCCAGCACATCGAGACCCAGTCGTGGGGATACGTCAGCACCGGCACCCGGTTCAAGGTGTTCAACACTCCCGGTACGCCCCGCGACGTCTACGAGAAGATCGACGACGCCGCACTCGTGCACCGCCTCACGGGAGTCGCGCCCACCGTCGCCCTGCACATCCCGTGGGACCGGGTCGAGGACTACGGGGCGCTCGCCCGGTACGCCGCGGACCGGGGCGTGCGCATCGGGTCGATCAGCCCCAACCTGTTCCAGGACGACGACTACCGCTTCGGCTCGATGGCCAACCTCGACCCGGCCGTCCGGCGCAAGGCGGTCGACCACTCGCTGGAAGCCGTCGACGTCATGCGGGCCACCGGCTCGAAGGTGATGTCGATGTGGCTGGCGGACGGCACCAACTACCCCGGGCAGGGCGACTTCCGGCTGCGCCGCAACTACATACTCCAGTCGCTGCGCGAGGTCTACGAGGCGCTCGACGAAGACATGAGCCTCATCCTGGAGTACAAGCTCTTCGAGCCGGCCTTCTACCACACCGACCTCGCCGACTGGGGTCAGTCCCTGACCATGTGCCAGAAGATCGGTGATCGGGCCAAGGTGCTGGTCGACCTCGGCCACCACGCCCTCGGCGTGAACATCGAGCACATCGTCGCCACCCTCCTCGACGAGGGCCGGCTCGGCGGCTTCGACCTGAACAACAAGAAGTACGCCGACGACGACCTCTTCGTCGGCTCGATCAACCCCCACGAGCTGTTCCTGATCGCTCTGGAACTGGTGAAGGGCGAGGACGACCCGACGGCAACGGTCTCGGAGACCGCCCGCGCGGTTCTGTACAAGATCGATCAGTGCGCCATGATCGAGGACAAGATCCCCGCCATGCTGCGCAGCGTCACCGCCATGCAGACCGCCTTCGCCAAGGCACTGCTGGTCGACCGGGACGAACTGGCCGAGCACCAGGCCGCGGGCGACGTGGTCAGCGCCAACGAGGTGCTCACGGACGCCTACGAGACGGATGTCCGACCGATCCTGCGCGAGCTGCGGGGACGGCTCGGCGTGCCCGAGAACCCGCTTGCCGAGTTCGCGGGGTCCGACGAGCGTCGCAAGCGCGTCGAGGAACGCGTCGGCACCCCGGCGGGCTGGTGACGACCGTGCACGCACACCGGTTCCGCAGCCGTCGACCCTGCGCCACGGTGCGCCGGCGTGCCGTGGCGCACCGTACGGCCCGTCCCGTCGAGGCTCTGCGATGACGTTCGCGGTGGCCGCGGTCGATCTCGGTGCGACGAGCGGACGGGTCATGCTCGGAACCTTCACGGACGACCGCGTGTCACTCCGGGAGGTCAGGCGGTTCCCGAACGCTCCCGTCCGCAGGACGTACGGCGGCCGCACTGAGTTGCGCTGGAACTTCGGTGACCTCATGGAGCAGATCACGGAGGGGTTGCGGGAGGCGGTCCGTCAGGAACCGGAGCTTTCCGGCCTGGCGGTCGACTCCTGGGGTGTCGACTACGGTCTGGTGCGCAGCGGCCGTCAGGTCGACGACCCGTTCCACTACCGGGACTCCCGCACCGCCGAGGTCGTCGAAGAGACGCACCGGCGCATTTCGGCTGCCCGCCTCTACCGTCGCAGCGGCGTGCAGCCCATGGCCATCAATACGCTCTACCAACTGCTGGACGACCACCGCACCGGGCGCCTGGCGGAGGGCGACTCCGTCCTCCTGATGCCGCAACTGGTCGAGTACGCCCTGACAGGCGTGGCGCGTACGGAAGCGACCATCGCCTCGACCACGGGCCTGCTCGGCGCGGACGGCGCCTGGGACCTCGAGCTGGCCCGGGAGCTGGGCCTTCCGGTGTCGGCGCTTCCCGCCCTCGTCGGTGCCGGTCAGGAGCGGGTGCCGTTGTTCGCGGACCTCGGGCGGGTACTCGGCAGCGACGGGCTGACGGTGACAGCTGTCGCCTCGCACGACACTGCCTCCGCCGTGGCCGCGACACCTCTCGCCGCGGGGGACGCCTACATCAGCTGCGGGACCTGGGGACTGGCCGGGGTGGAGCTGGAAGCCCCATTCCTCGACGAGGCCGCCTACCGGGAAGGTTTCACCAACGAGGCGGGGTACGGCGGCCGTATCTGCTTCCAGCGCAATCTCATGGGGCTGTGGCTGCTCAGTGAATGCGTTCGCCGGTGGAGGGAGCAGGGCGACGACCAGGCTCTCCCGCAACTGCTCGCCGCCGCCCGGTCGGCGGCCGGCAGACCCGTCTTCGACGTGGACGACCCGGTCTTCGCCGAACCGGGCGACATGCCGCGCAGGATCGCCGACTGGTATCGCGCCCGAGACCTTGAGCCGCCGGGTTTCCCGGCCGAGTTCGTCCGGTGCATCGTGGACAGTCTGGCCGAGAGCTTCGCCGCCGCCCTGGCGGCCGCCTCCCGGCTGACCGGCCGGCCCGTCCGGCGCATCCACGTGGTGGGCGGCGGATCCCGCAACGCGCTGCTCTGCGAGGCGATCGCGAAGCGGTCCGGTCTCCGGGTCCTGGCCGGTCCCGCGGAGGCCACAGCACTGGGCAACGTGCTGGCACAGGCGGCCGTCGCGGGACGTGTGCCCCGCGAACCCGAGGCCGTCCGCGCCGTGGCGGAACGATCCGCGGATCGTACGTCGTTCGGCTGACGGTCGCGGCCGGTGCACCCGGCCGGGGCGCAGGACGGCGACCGGCCACGTACTGGCTGTGAAATTCGTTAAATGATAGAAATCTGGGGTGCCGTCACAACGGGGTCGTGCGAAGCGGGGTGCCAGGCGTTCCGCGCTCGGATCGGCAGCGTTCACGGCCCCACGGCGCGAGCCGACAACTCATGGAGTCCTCATGTACCGCACGTCCTTCAACGACGGCTGGCAGGTACGGCCGAAGGTCAACCCCTTCGCCGAACTGTCCGGTCAGGTCGTTCCCTTCCGGCCGGTGACGCTGCCGCACGACGCGATGATCGAGCAGTGGCGGACCGCACCTGAAGGCGCTGTGACGATGGAGGGCGCCGGGAACGCCTACTTCCCGAGCGGTGTGTTCGAGTACCGCAAGACGTTCACCGTCCCGGAAACGGACCGGGGGAGGCGCGTCCACATCGAGTTCGAAGGTGTGTACCGGGATGCCACGGTGTACATCAACGGTGACTACGCGGGCCAGCGGCCCTACGGCTACTCACGCTTCCGCATCGATGCCGACCGCTTCCTGCGCTTCGGTGAGGAGAACGAGATCCGCGTCGAGGCCCGGGCACACCGGGACTCGCGCTGGTACACGGGTGCCGGCATCTACCGCGACACCTGGCTCCTCGTGGGGGACGTGGTCCGCATCGCCCCCGAGGGAGTCCAGGTCAGCACCCCTGACATCGATGCCTCACGAGCCGTGGTCGAGGTCACGACGAGGGTCGTCAACGATTCGATCGAAGTGCGTACCGTCCCCGTCGTCACCGAGGTGCGCGACGCCGACGGAGCAGTCGCGGCCCAGGACGTCTCGAAGGTCACGGTGCTGCCCGGTGAACCCGCCGTCGTCCGTCAGCGCCTCTACGTTCCCGCTCCGGCTCTGTGGAGCCCTGAGGCACCGAACCTCTACACCTGCCGAGTTTCCCTCGAGGGCGTGGACGAGGAGGTCGTCACCTTCGGAATACGCACGCTCCAGCTCGATCCTGAGTACGGCCTGCGCCTGAACGGCGAGACGGTGAAGCTGCGCGGGGCCTGCGTGCACCACGACAACGGTGTTCTGGGCGCCGCGACCTACGCCCGGGCGGAGGAGCGGCGGGTCGCGCTGCTGAAGGAGGCCGGCTTCAACGCGATACGCATCTCCCACCAGCCGATCAGCACGGCGATGCTGGACGCCTGCGACCGGCTCGGAGTGCTGGTCGTGGACGAGGCGTTCGACATGTGGACGTCCGCCAAGACCGAGTTCGACTACAGCCTCAGCTTCCCCGAGTGGTGGGAGCGTGACATCGAGGCCATGGTCGCCAAGGACTTCAACCACCCGAGCGTCATCATGTACTCGATCGGCAACGAGATTCCCGAGACGGGATCGCCCTTCGGTGCCGCGTGGGGCCGCCGGCTGGCGGAGAAGGTCCGTTCGCTCGACCCGACGCGCTACGTCACCAACGCCATCAACGGCATGCTGGCGGTGATGTCCGAACTCGGCGCCCTCCAGCAGCAGGCGATGGAGCAGGCGGTGGAGGACGGGGCCGGCATCAACACCCTCATGGCGGACGCGGGTGACGCGATGAACGCCGTCAGCTCCTCCGAGCTGGTCAGCGAGCGCACCGCGGAGTCCTTCGCCGTCCTCGACGTCGCCGGGATGAACTACGCCGAAGCCCGTTATGCCCTGGACAAGGACCTGTTCCCGAACCGGATCATCCTCGGCACCGAGACCTTCCCCACCCGCATCGCCGGCAACTGGGAACTGGTCGGTCGCTACGGCCACGTCATCGGTGACTTCACCTGGACCGGCTGGGAGTACCTCGGTGAAGTCGGCATCGGCCGCCCCCAGTACCACACCGAGGAGGGGCCGCAGCACGCGCACAACGCCCCCTATCCGTACCTGGTGGCCGGTTGCGGCGACATCGACATCACTGGGTACCGCAGGCCGGCGTCCTTCTACCGGGAGATCGTCTTCGGCCTGCGCGCCGAGCCGTACATCGCGGTGCGCAGGCCGGCACATCACGGCAAGAACTGGGCGGGCTCGCCCTGGGCATGGAGCGACACGGTCGCGAGCTGGACCTGGCCGGCGCACGTGGGCATGCCGGTCACGGTCGAGGTCTACAGCGACGCCCATGAGGTGGAACTCCTCCTCAACGGCACGTCGCTCGGACGGCGGACCGTCGGCGCAGGGCAGCGGTTCCGTACCGAGTTCGAACTCGTTCACGAGCCGGGAGAGCTGGTCGCGGTCGCCTACCGCGATGGCGCCGAGACCGGCCGCTCAAGTCTGCGCTCGGCCGACGGTCCCGTCAGGTTGGACATCCGCGCGGACCGCGAGGTGATCAAGGGGACGGGCGGCGATCTGGCGTACGTGGACCTCGCGCTCACCGACGCCCGGGGCACGGTGCACACGGCCACCGACCGTCAGGTTCGCGTCGAGGTCTCCGGTGCGGGCGAGTTGCTGGCACTGGGCAGCGCTGACCCGGCGACGGACGAGTCGTTCGGCTCCTGCGCACACCACACCTATGAAGGACGCGCACTGGCCGTCGTGCGTCCCACCGGGCCGGGGAAGATCCGCCTCACAGTGGCAGCCGAAGGATGCGACCCCGTCGACGTCGTCGTCACGGTCGAGTAGCACGCCATGGCGCGAGGTGCAACGAGCCACCCGCGCAGGCCGTGCGCGGGTTCGTCGGCGTACTGAAGTACGGTCTGACGCGTGACGGACCAGAGAGAGACAGGAGGCCCCGGAGTGACCGGTCAGCGCAAACCCCGGGGCCCCTACCGCAAAAGCGCGGAGCGGCGCGAGCAGATCCTCCAGGCGGCCTACGAGGCCATAGATGAACATGGGGAAAGAGCTTCCCTGCAGGACATCGCCGACCGGGTCGGCGTCACGCAACCGGCTCTGACCTACTACTTCCCCACCCGCGACGACTTGCTCCTCGCCGTCCTGGAGCGGCGCGACGCGCTGGGGAAAGCGACCGCTTCGGCCGCCTCGGCGGGCAGCACCATGATCGATGGCATGGTCGCGAGTGCGCGGCACACGACGGATCACCCGGGGCTGGCCAAGCTGTACGTCACGCTGTCGGCGGCGGCCACCGACCCGGACAGTCCCGCCTACGAGCACTTCCGCAACCGTTACCGCACGCTCGCCGATGAAGTCACGCGTGACTTCGAGGCCCAGCAGCAGGCCGGTTCCCTTCGGGACGACGAACCGGCGGACCACTTGGCACGGGCGCTGCTCGCCGTCCTGGACGGCCTCCAGATCCAGTGGATGCATGATCCCTCGGTGGACATCGCTGCGATCGCCGAGACCTTCACGCGCTTGCTGGGGCTCACGGGCACGTCCGAGTCGGTGGCGCACGAGGACCGGTCCGCCGTTTGAAGCCCACCGCCGGGAGTCCGGCGGGTGGGGAAGAGCGGACGGTCGAAGCCTTGATCGATGCAGGTCCCAACCGACACCACGCTCTGGAGCACACATGCCGCTCGATCCCTACCTGGCCGACAGGACCCGCCTGCTCGAAGGGCTCACCTGGGAGAAGGCACAAGCAGACGCCGAGGCCATGGGCCGCTTCCTCGAGTTCCACCGAGACCCGGGTCAGTGGACCGCGCCTGACGTGTCGGTCGCCGACCACACCGTTCAGGGCCCGCACGGTGAGGTGCCGGTGCGTGTCTACACGCCCCGGGGGGAGATACGGCGGGCCCTGCTGTGGCTGCACGGTGGTGGATTCGCCGGCGGCGACATGGACATGCCCGAGGCCCACCTGGTCTCCGCGGAACTGTCTGCGCGAGCCGACGCGCTGGTCGTCTCGGTCGGGTACCGACTGGCCGTGAACGGCACCCGGTACCCAGTGCCCGTCGACGATGTCCATGCCGCGTGGAAGTGGCTGACGGCGAGCTGCGGCCTGGTCTCCGGTCCAGTGGGCCTGGGCGGTGCGAGTGCTGGTGCCGCGCTCGCCCTTTCCACGGCTGTGCGCCTGCGCGACGAGGAGGGATCGGGTCCGAGCCCGGACGCGCTTCTGCTCGCGTACCCGTTCGTCCACTTCCCGACGCCTGCCCTCGACAACGAGACAGCTGCCGAGATGCGCGACCTGCCGCCGCTCCTGCGCTTCTCCACGGCGTCGATCGAGCACATGGTGCGCAATTACGTGGGCCGCCTGAGCGACCTCCCTCCGGCAGCCATGCCCGGTGCCGCCAGGCTTGAGGGACTGCCGTCGACCGCCGTCGTCCTGTCCGAGTACGACGATCTCCGCCCTTCCGGTGACCTGCTCGCTCTGCAGTTGGAGGAGTCGGGAGTGCCCGTGCGTACCTATCTCGCGGCGGGGATGCTGCACGGCCACCTGAACCGCACGCCGGCCTTGAAGGAAGTCGATCGCTCGCTCGACTTCCTCGTGGAGGCGCTTTCCGGCTGACAGCGGCGAGACAGCCTTTGCACGAAGCTTGCGGAACCGACGAGCCGCGGCGACCCGGTGGACGGTGCGACCGTCACGGGCCTCCGCGGCTCGTCGCGTTTCTCACGACGCGCTGCTCCGGGAGGGGACTGCCCCACGTTGGTCGGAGCGGCTGCAGCAGTGACAGTCGGCGCGACATTGCTCCGCCACCGCAGTCGTCAGGGGCGTGTCCCCTCCTGCCCGGCTCAGACGTCGTCAGCGCCCCTGGGGGAGCTGCGGCACGTCAGTCGGTGTACCCGTAGGGCCGTGACGTCCCGCATCCGGCTCGCGCGGGAACGCGCCTGCGGGCCGGGTCACCGCCGGTGGTACGGATCATTCGTTCCCCGGATCGTCCACCCGCGCCCGGCAGCGGCGGCCGACACAGTCGGATGGCCGAAGCCGTGCACCAGGACCGGTTCGGCCGGCGGACGAGCCTCCGAATCCGGCATCGTCCCCGAACGTTCAGTTACTCAGACCGCGGATCAGGCTCTGCTCGAAGGTGCTGCACCAGGCGGGCCGGGCTCCGGATGGACGGAGCCCGGTCCGGGAAGCCAGGTGGGGGAGCGTGGCTCCGGCGGAGCGTGCGTCAGGCGGCCTGACCGGTCTCGGCCTCGTCCAGGGACTTGGCCCTGGGGATGAAGAACGCGAGCAGCGTCGCGACCGCGACCACGCCGGCGAACAGCAGGAAACCGTTGGTGAAGGCCGAGTCGACGTAGAAGGCGGTGCCCTTCACGACGTTGTGGTTCTGTGCGACGACGACGAAGGCGATCTGGGTGAGGACGCCCTGCATGACGCCCTGCATCATGTTCTGCGCGCCGTTGCCGATGGCTTGTTCCTCCGGCTTGACGGACTCGATGATCATGATCGGGACCAGCGCCACGACGATGCCCATGCCGATGCCGCTGATGACGCCGAGCCCCATCATCTGGGCGACGCTGTAGTGGAACTGTGAGATGAGCACGATGCCGACGGCTACCAGGGCGCCTCCGATGCCGAGGAGCAGGCGGGTGTCGACCTTCCGGGCGAGGAAGCCGGTCGCCACCGAGACGGCGAGCAGGACCAGGCTGTTGGGCGCGCTGACCCAGGCGTTCTTGGTGGCCGTCCAGCCGAGTCCGTCGGAGAGGCCGGGGATGTCCGGCATCAGGACGAGCAGGTTCATGACCGTGCCCTGGGCGTATACGGCTCCCATGATCAGGCCGAGGACCAGGAACGTCGACCACACCCGGCGGCGCCCGAGGAGGGTGATGGGGAAGATCGGGTGCTCGGCCTTGCGCTCGACCAGGACGAAGACGACGAGGGCTGCCAGCCCGCCCAGGATGAAGGCGAGCGTGTCGCCGCTGGTCCAGCCCCACTTCTCGCCGTTGCCGACACCATAGATGATGGAGGCCATGCCGCCGCCGAGCAGGATGCCGCCGGCCCAGTCCATGCGAGTGCGCGCTTCCCGGACCGGGCTCTCGGGCACGGTGGTCAGCAGGGCGACCAGGCTGACCGCCGTGGCGATCACCATGAACCACAGAACCCCGCGGTAGCCGAAGTCGTCCAGGACCCAGCCGGAGAGGAACGGGCCGCCCAGGGCCAGAACGCCCATGCCGCCGCCGAGGAATCCGCTGGCCGGGCCCACCAGCCTGGGCGGGAAGACGTCCCGGGCGAGGGCGTAGACGAGGGCGATGGAGGGGCCGTAGAAGCCGGAGATGGCCCGTCCGACGAGAAGGGTCTCGTAGTTGGTGGAGACGGCGGCGATGAGGTCGCCGAGGAGGCCGAGCCCGGTGATGACGAGCAGGACGCGCTTCTTGCCGTACATGCCGGCGGCCTTCACCACGAACGGGGTGGAGAAGACGCCGACCAGCAGGCCGATCTGGCTGAACCAGGCGATCTGGGTCGTGTGGTAGTGAATCGCGATCTCGGACTGGGCGTTCGAGGCCATCAGGCCGATGAGGCCGTTGAGCTGGGATGCCCACAGGAGTGCGATCAGGATGACTGCGAACCGCGCGCCGAAGCCGGAGTGTCCGGCTTCCTCGTCGCGGTGGGGTGTCTCGACGTTGAGTGACATGCGGCACCCAGGCCTTCCGTACAGGTGGAGCCCTTGTGCTCCCAGCGCGCAGGCTAGCTCCCAATTTTTTTGAATGGTAGATTTTCAACGCGGAAACATTTCTGTGACCTTCAGGTGGACGGAGCGCCGCCGGCTCCTCCCTGACTCCCTCGATCCCGCAGCCACCCTCTGAGAAGGGACCGTTCCATGCCTCAGTCCGACCTCACAGCCCTCTCCCTGGAGGAGAAGGCGTCGCTGCTCTCCGGAGGCGACTTCTGGTCCACCCGGTCCCTGGACCGAGCGGGTGTGCGCCCGGTCGTGCTGACCGACGGTCCGCACGGCATCCGCAGGCAGAAGAAGGGCGCCGACCACCTGGGCTTCCATGCGAGCGAGCCCGCCACCTGCTTCCCGCCGGCCGTGGCGATGGCCTCGAGCTGGGACCCGTTGCTGGCCGCCCGGGTGGGCGAGGCGGTGGGTCGAGAGGCGCGGGCGCGCGGCGTCGGCGTGGTGCTGGGCCCGGGCGTGAACATCAAGCGGTCGCCGTTGTGCGGCCGCAACTTCGAGTACTTCTCCGAGGATCCCCTGCTCACCGGCGTCCTTGGCGCCGCGTTCGTCCGGGGCCTGCAGGAACAGGGCGTGGGCGCGACCGTCAAGCACTTCGCCGCCAACAACCAGGAGACCGACCGGATGCGCGTCAGCGCCGACGTCGACGAGCGCACCCTGCGCGAGATCTACTTGGCCGCCTTCGAGCGCGTGGTGACCGAGGCCGCGCCGGCCGCCGTGATGTCGGCCTACAACCGCATCAACGGTGTGCCCGCTTCGGAGAACCGCTGGCTGCTCACCGACGTCCTGCGCACCGAATGGGGGTTCCAGGGTGCGGTCGTCTCCGACTGGGGAGGTGTCGGGGACCGGGTGGCGGCCCTGGCGGCCGGCCTCGACCTGCAGATGCCCGGGCCGAACGACGCCCACGTAGCGGCCGTTGTGGACGCGGTCCGGCGGGGCGACCTGGACGAAGCGCTGGTCGACGCGAGCGCGCGGCGGGTCGCGGCGCTCGCGGAACTCGCCGTCGACGAGGACCCCGACGCGTCCGTGCCTGCGGAGCACCACGAGCTGGCCCGAGCAGCTGCTGCGGACTGCGTGGTTCTGCTCAAGAACGACGACCGTGTCCTTCCGCTGGCGTACGGGGTGCGCCTCGCCGTGATCGGCGAGTTCGCGGCCGAACCGCAGTTCCAGGGCGGCGGCAGCTCCCTGGTCAACGCCACCCGCGTCGACACACCGTTGGACGCGCTCAAGGCCCTCGGCAACCCGGTGACCTATGCACCCGGCTTCTCCACCGCCGGTGAGGGTGACGCCGCGGAGCTGCGCGAGGAGGCGCTGCGAACTGCCCGTGAGGCCGAGGTCGCGGTGGTCTTCGCCGGGTTGCGAGGTGACACCGAGGGCTCCGACCGTGACCACCTGAGCCTGCCTCCCGAGCAGGTGGCCCTGATTCGCGAGGTCGCCTCCGTCGCGCCGCGGACGGTGGTGGTGCTCGCCACCGGAGGCGTCGTCTCCCTGGAGGAATGGCACGACGACGCCGACGCGATCGTCGCCGGCTGGCTACTCGGACAGGCAGTGGGCGGTGCCCTGGCGGACGTCCTCTCCGGCGCCGTCAACCCCTCCGGTCGCCTCGCCGAGAGCATCCCGCTGCGTCTCGAGGACAACCCGAGCTACCTCACCTTCCCCGGGGAAGCTGGACACGTCCGCTACGGGGAGGGCGTGATGGTCGGCTACCGGCACTACGAGTCCGTCGGCCGCGCGGTGCGCTACCCCTTCGGGTATGGCCTGAGTTACACGGAGTTCCGCACTGGCGAGCCGGTGGTCGACATCGACGGGGACGACACCGCCACTGTCCGGGTCACCGTGACCAACACCGGCGAGCGCACCGGGAAGCACGTCGTCCAGGTCTACGTCGCCACCACTGCGGGCCGTGTCCGGCGCCCTCTGCGCGAACTGCGTGCCTTCAGCAAGGTCGAGCTGGCCCCGGGGGAGTCCCGCGAGGTCGAGCTGCGCCTCGGTCGGCGGGCGTTCGCCTACTGGGACATCGAAGGGTCCCGTTGGACGGTGGCCCCGGGCCAGTACACCGTGCAGATCGCCGAGAACGCTTCTCAGGTCGTCGCCGAGCGAACCGTCACCCTGACCGGTGACACCGACGCCGTGGTGCTGACGCTCGACTCTGCCATCGGCGACTGGTTCGCCCACCCGGTCGCCGGACCGATGCTCCAGGAGGCACTGCTCGCCGGGGCCACCGAGGAACAGCGCCGAGAGCACGAGGCCAACAGCGACCTGATGGAGATGGTCGCGTCCATCCCCGCAGGCCAGTACCTCCACTTCCCCGGCGTACCGGTCACCGCCGACGATCTGAACCAGATCCTGGAGGCCACCCGATGAACCGGGCCACTGCGCTGCGCCCCGACTTCCTGTGGGGAGCCTCCACATCGCCCCACCAGGTCGAGGGCAACAACCTCAACAGCGACTGGTGGCGCATGGAGCACCAGAGTCAGGGACACCTGGAACTCAGCGGCGACGCCTGCGACAGTTACCACCGCTACCCGCAGGACATGCGCCTGCTGGCCGAGGCGGGGCTGAACGCCTACCGCTTCGGTATCGAGTGGGCGCGTGTGGAGCCCGAGCCGGGGGAGTTCTCCCGGGCCGAGCTGAACCACTACCGGCGCATGATCGACACCGCGCGTGACCTCTCCCTGGAGCCGGTGGTCACCCTGCACCACTTCAGCAGCCCCCGCTGGTTCACCGACGAGGGCGGCTGGACGAGTCCTCAGGCCGTCGACCGGTTCACCCGATACGTCGTGCAGGCCTGCGACATGCTCGGCGACGTCTCATGGGTCTGCACCATCAACGAGCCCAACATCCTCGCCCTGATGGCCGGGATGGCGAACGCCGTGGCCGACGGCGCCGACCTCAACCTCGGCGCGGGCCGGCGGATGCCCACCCCAGGTACGGAGATCGGCGAGGCACTGGTGAAGGCGCACCGGGCCGCCGCGGCCGTCGTGCGGGAGCGCACGTCGGCGAGGGTCGGCTGGACGGTGGCGCAGCAGGCCCTCGTTCCCGCACCCGGAGGCGAGGACCTGTACGACCGGCTGCGGTGGGCATGGGAGGGCCTCTATCACCAGGGTGCGGAGGGGGACGACTGGCTGGGCGTGCAGTCGTACACCAGCCAGACGGTGGACGAAAGGGGTATAGTCCCCGCGCCGGAGAGCCCGGACAACACGCTCACCGGTTGGGCGTACCGGCCGGACGCCCTCGGTATCGCGCTGCGCCAGGCTTGGGCGGACACCGGTGGTCGCATCCCCCTGCTCGTCACCGAGAACGGCATCGCCACCGCCGACGACGCGCGCCGTATCGCCTACACCGGCGAGGCCCTGCGACACCTGCACGCCGCTGTCGCCGACGGAGTCGACGTGCGGGGATACCTGCACTGGTCCGCGCTGGACAACTTCGAGTGGGGGCACTGGGCGCCGACATTCGGCCTCATCGCCGTCGACCGCCGGACCTTCGTGCGCACGCCCAAGCCGAGCCTGGCCTGGCTCGGCAGCGTCGCCCGCAGGCGTGGTCTCCTGGAGGAGGAGACCCAACAGTGAGCGTTACGGCCGGCCGCTGAGCTTCCGAGTGGCCTTGCCGACACCGCGGCCCGGCACTCGGAGGTCCGAGCGCCGGGCCGCGGGCGTCGTGGTGGAGGGGTCAGGACTCCGTGGTCGGCGGCAGGACCGGCGCCGGCTCCGGTACCGGTTCAGGTGTGTAGGTGAGCCGCGTGACGAGGGCTTCCCCGCCCAGCGCCTCCACGCCGATCACACGGCCGGTGAAGCCGCCGGCGACCTCGGTGGAGAAGTAGCGGCCGTCGACGGTGACCAGCGACTGGAACTCCCCGTCGGCCAAGTACCCGAGGTGGAGGTCGTCCGGGCCCTTGGCGAAGCTGTACTGCTCGGTGTTCGCGGTCGCCCGCAGGGCGAGGGGCCGCTCCGGGCCGACATCGTCGACGGAGGCCAGGGTCTGGTCCAAGGGGCCGATCACGACCCGCGCCGAGACTGTCCCGCCGCGCCGTTCCACTGCCGCCCAGTGCGCGTCGTCGATCCGCACGACCAGCGCGACGTCGCCCTGGGGGACGGTCGCTGTGGCTGTCCAGGCGGCGTCACGAGCGCGGACGGCGAGGAGCCGCTCGGCCTCCCGCGCCCCGGGCGCCCGCCCGGCAGCCAGAAGCGCACCCTCGCCCGGCGTGACGTGGGTGAACGACCGCGGGTCGACACCCGGGGAGATGAAGCGCGGGTCCAGCCGGGCATCCGCGAACTCCTCGGTGAACGCGGTCGCCGTCTGCGGAACGGTGAAGCGGTCCTCGACGACGACCGGCCAGTCGTCCACCCAGTCGACGCCGGTAAGGAAGGTTTCGCGGCCGTTGACATGCGTCTCGGGGAAGGAACCGCGGGGCCGTACGCCCAGATGGACCATGGCCCAGGAGCCGTCGGGCAGCTCGACCACGTCACCGTGACCGGTGTTCTGTACCGGATGGTCCAGGCTGCGGTGCGACAGCACCGGGTTCTCGGGGTGGGGCTCCCAGGGGCCGGAGGGCGAGTCGGACCGTGCGACGCAGACGCCGTGGCCGTGACCGGTGCCGCCCTCCGCGACCAGGAGGTACCAGTGGGCGCCGCGCCGGATCAGGTGGGGGCCCTCGGCGTGAGCCAGCCCGGTGCCGCTCCAGATGACGCGCGGTTCGGAGAGCACCTTGCCCGTCAGCGGATCGACGGTTGCCTGCCAGATGCCACCGGGGGAGGAGTAGGTGAGGTAGCAGGTGCCGTCGTCGTCCCAGGCGAGGTCGGGGTCGATTCCGAGGGCGCCGGCCGTGTGGACCGGCTCGCTCCAGTCACCCGCCGGATCAGTGGTGTGGACGATGAGGTGACCGTCCATCACCTTCTCGCGATTCGTGGTCGTCATCCAGAACCTGCCGTCGTGGTGCCGGATGGTGGGCGCGTAGATGCCCGCGCTGGCGCCTTCCCTGCCGGTACGCACCTGCAGTTGCTCGGGCCGGTCCAGGACGTTGCCGATCTGCTCCCAGGTCACCAGGTCCCGGCTGTGGAAGATCGGGACACCTGGGAAGTACTCGAAGCTGGACGTCACGAGGTAGTAGTCCGCCCCGACACGGCAGACGGACGGGTCGGGGTAGAAGCCGGGGACGATCGGACGGGTGTTCAGGGCGGGCATGCGGGTTCCTCTGGTGGGCTGTGCGGGACGAGTGGGGGTGATTCCACACCCTAGTCATCAATTTTTTTGAGTGCTAGATTTTGGCGTGCGGGGGATGACGCCCGGTGTGGTCCACGCGGAGCCGATGGGTGTGGACCACACCGGTCCGGGCGGCGCGACCGGCCACGACGGCAGTTCACCCGCCGGCCGGCGGGGCGGGAAGAGTCGGCGGTTCGACCGAGCCCCCTGACCCCAGCCGGCAGGAAGGAGGCGGTTCGATGAGCTCCGAATCCCGCGTGGTGTCCACAGTCCACGGCCCCGTCCGGGGCGATTGCCGCCCGGACGGCAGCGTGTGTTTCCTGGGCATTCCTTACGCCCGTGCACCCATCGGTGACCTGCGGTTCGCCGCCCCCGTGCCCCCCGAGGCGTGGACCACCGTGCGCGACGCCACCGCTTACGGCCCGACGGCCAAGCGCCGTATCGGCGCCGCGAGCACCACCATCCCGGAACCCACCGTCCCCGGGGACGGCATCCTCAATCTCAACGTGTTCACCCCGGACACCGCTCCCGACCGGCCGCTCCCGGTGCTGGTCTGGATCCACGGCGGCGGCTTCGTCGAAGGTTCACCGGCCAGTCCGTGGTACGACGGAGCCGCCTTCAACCGGGACGGCGTCATCGTCGTGTCGGTGGGCTACCGGCTCGGCGTCGAGGGCTTCCTCCACCTCGACGACGCACCGGCCAACCGGGGCGTGCTCGATTGGATCGCAGCCCTCGAATGGGTCCGCGACAACATCGCCCTGTTCGGCGGCGACCCTGCCAAGGTCTCCGTGGCCGGACAGTCCGCCGGGGGTGGCGCCGCACTGGCACTGCTCACCGCTCCCGCCGCCCGCGGTCTGTTCCGGGCGGTCATCTCCGCGTCCGGCGCGCTCATGCGACCGGACGGGCCGGACGTCGCCCGCACCGCCGCACGGCTCTTCACCGCGCGCACGGGGGTGCCGGCCACCGCTGCCGCCCTGCGTGACCTCGACGCCGGCACCCTCCTCGACCTTCAGGAACGCTTCCTGGCGCCGGGTCCCGACAGAGAGGGGCTGCCCCTCCTCCTGACCCTCGGTCCCTTCGCCGACGGTGAGGTGATCCCGCGCCCGGTGTTCACGGCACTCACCGAGGACGACGCGGGAGCCGACATCCCCCTGCTGCTGGGCTGCACCACGCAGGAGTTCAACACGGTGCCGACGCTTCCTGGGACACCTCCCCCC
Organism: Streptomyces sp. CB02414; assembly: GCF_001905385.1. Lineage (GTDB taxonomy): Bacteria > Actinomycetota > Actinomycetes > Streptomycetales > Streptomycetaceae > Streptomyces. The sequence continues at coordinate 243,053 of NZ_LIPF01000004.1, forward strand.
GGTCCACTGCTGAGGAACCTCGGCCTGTCTCCCGAGCGGGCCGAATCCGCCGCTCGCGTCTACGCCGAGTCGGCGACCGAAGGCTACTTCGGCCAGATCCTGACAGACTGCCTCTTCCGTGCTCCGACGGCAGAGGTCGCGGACGCCCGTGCGAGACGTGGCCGTCCCACCTGGCTCTACGAGTTCGACTGGAAGTCGCCGGCGACCGGCCTGGCCTCCCACTGCGTCGACGTTCCCTTCGCCTTCGACGCCCTCGGGGCCGAAGGCGTCGAGGCGGCCCTGGGCGACGCGCCCCCTCAGGATCTCGCCGACACGGTGCACCGGGCCTGGGCGAACTTCGTGCGCTCGCTCGCCCCGGGCGAGGAGTGGCCGGACTATGCGAACGATGAGCGCACGGCGATGGTCTGGTCCGGCGCTTCGCGCCCGATGTCTGATCCGTTGGCTTCTGTCCGCGCCCTGTGGTCGGTCTGACCTGTACCGCTCCCGATCGGCCGCTGTCGCTCGACGCACGCTCGTTCCGGTCACGTCCGGGGATGGGCCCGGACGAGGCTCTCGCGGGCGGGCGATCCGCGGTCGGCAACCCGATCGTGCACTTGCGTAGGCTTGTGTCCGTTCGACGCGCCGACACGATCGGTGAGTGAGCGGTGAGGGTCGCGCCGGCCCTCGCGCGGTTCAGGACCCCGAAACGGTGAGGGTGATGGCAGGCAGATCCAGACGGCTCGAGCAGGTGAGCGCGACCCGTGAGGCACTGTTGGCGGCGGCGGAGAAGCTGTTCGCCGAGCACGGTGTGCACGAGGTCGCCAACCGCCAGATCAGCGCGGAGGCCGGGCAGGGCAACAACACCGCGGTCAGTTACCACTTCGGGACGAAGATCGATCTGGTGCGGGCCATCCTGCGCAGACACGCGGAGCCGATCGAGGCCGGGCGCCTGCGCATGCTGGAAGCCGTCGGCGATTCCACCGATCTGCGGGACTGGGTGACCTGCTCGGTTCGTCCTGTGACCGACCACCTGGAGTCGCTGGGCAGCCCGAGTTGGTACGCGCGGTTCATCGCCCAGGTGACGGGCGACCCGGCGCTGCACGCGGTCGCCGCGGAGGAGTTCAAGACGGCTTCACCCTCGATGCGCGCACTGCAGGACGGTCTGAACCGCTGCCTTCCCCACCTCCCCGCGGAAGTGCACGCCGAACGGGCCGCCATGACCCGCCACCTGATCACACAGATGACGGCGGAGCGGGAGCGCGCGCTGGCGGACGGGCAACCGACGTTCCGGGACAGCTGGTCCGCCACGGCGACCGGGCTGATCGACGTCATCGTCGTCCTGTGGAAGGCCCCGGTCACAAGGGAGCCCTGAGCCCACGCCCATTCCGGCCCCGGCCCCCGGGGGGGGGGGCGAGAGCCGACCGCGGCACCGCCGGGGCGATCGTGATGCCCCGGGCCGTGCCGTTGCGCGGTCAGTCGAGCGGGGAGGACACCTCGTAGCGTCCGGACGGGAGCCGGTAGGAGGCGGTACCGTCGGTGAAACCCAAGGGTTCCACCCCGGGAAGGCGGTCCAGAGGGGTCCGGCCGGCGCGGACCGCATTGGGACCGGTGGCCGGCAAGCTCAGCTTCGCGGTGCTGTTGGCGGGTACCTGTGCCCGGTAGGTCAGTACCCGGCCGCGAAGCACCCACTCGCTGCGGATCTCCCCGTACGGCGAGAGGTGTGTGCCGGACACCTTGGTGATCCGGCCCGTGGGGTCGGGGTGCGGAGCCAGCAGGAAGTGCTTGAAGCCCGGGTGGTCGGGGTCGCGGGCGATGCCGGCCATGGACTCGTACATCCACTCCGCGACAGCGCCGTACGAGTAGTGGTTGAAGGAGTTCATGTCGACCGGGCCGAAACCGTCCTCCTTGGAGTACGAGTTCCAGCGTTCCCAGACGGTGGTGGCGCCGTTGTCCACGGAGTAGAGCCAGGACGGCATGGCGTTCTGGTGGAGCAGGGTGTAGGCGAGGTCGGCCCGGCCTTCCGCGGTGAGGACCGGAGCGAGGATGTTGGCGCCGAGGAAGCCGACGGAGAGGGTGTTCTCGGAGTACTGGACCCGGGAACTGTCGGGGTGTGCGGCCTTGTAGGTGTCGTCGTTGCCGATGTTCGCCGCGAGCAGTTCGACGAGCCGGCGGCGCTGGGCCTCGGTCTCGTAGAAGCCGAGCTTGAGGACCCACAGCAGGGCGGTCTGGCTGTTGTCCTCGGGGGTGAAACCGTTGAGAGGTTCGCCGCCGAGGCTGGAGCGGACGGTGATCGTGCCGTCGGTGGTGTCGAGGTAGGTGGCCATGAAGGTCCGCCGGATGCCGGCGAAGAGGGAGTCGTAGGCACTGGCCTCGGCGGTGCGGCCAGTGGCACGGGCCATCTGGGCCATGAGGCGGACGCTGTGACCGTAGTAGACGTCGCTGAGGAGCTGCGGGCCGGTGGCCTGCGGGGCGAGCCAGTCGGCGAACAGGGAGCCCTGGCCGGTGAAGCCGCTGTCGCTGCGGCTCCGGATCCATCGGATGTAGCGGGCCATCGACTCCCAGCTGCGGTTGATCACGGTGCGGTCGCCGGTCATCTGCCACAGTGTCCAGGGGACGATCACGCCGCAGTCGGACCAGCCGCTGGCCGGTGCGGGGATGTTGATGTTGGCGCCTGGTGCCACGGTGGTGAACTGGGCGCCGTCCAGGCCGTAGACCCGCTGCGAGTCGATGACGGTGTCCTGGTAGTGGCTCAGGAAGTTCGCCGCGTCGGCGTTGTACAGGCCGGTGGCGGCGAAGATCTGGGTGTCTCCGGTCCAGCCGAGGCGTTCGTCGCGCTGGGGGCAGTCGGTGGGGACCCAGAGGTAGTTGCCGCGCTGTCCCCACCGCACGTTGGAGAACAGTCGGTTGACCTTGTCGTCGTCGGTGGTGAGGTGTCCGGTGTCGCGGAGGGCTGAGGTGGCGACGCGGCCGGTGAAGCCGGTGAGGGTGATCTCCTTCGAGGTGGTCACCGATACATAGCGGAAGCCGTAGTAGGTCAAGGAGTCCTGGTGGCTTTCGCCGGCCCGGTCACCCTTGAGGACGTAGGTACTGGTGGCCTTGGCGGTGCGCAGGTTGGCTCGGTAGACGGATCCCTCGGGGCCGTCGGCGCCCTCGCCGGTGTCGTTGAGCATCTCGCCGAAGGCGAAGGTGACCTGGGTGCCTGCCGGGCCGCGCAAGGTGTAGCGGGGCACGCCGACCATGTTCTGGCCGAGATCGAGGACGGCGGTCTCACCGGGGCGCAGGGTCACCGGCGTCTTCGCGGCGCGGGCGGGGTCGGTGACGCAGCGGGCGGGGTCGACGACGACACGGCCCCTGCCGTGCGGGCTGTCCTCCTTGCCGGTGACGCCCGTGTATACGGTGACGGAAACAGGGCTCCGGTCCCAGGCGGGGACGATCCGGGCGCTCTCGCCCGGGTAGGCGACCATTTCGACCTCGGGGAAGCGGGCGGCGAGGTCGTACTCGGAGGTCGAACTCCAGCCGTTCGTGTCGAAGCCGTTCGCCGTCCAGCCGGGGAGCTCGGCGCGGGCGTCGTACGTCTGGCCGTCGTAGATGTCGTCGGCGCGCCAGGGGCCTGTGTCAGTGGCCCGCCAGTCGGTGCCGGGGGCGGTGACGACGGTCTGGGAGGACCCGTCGGCGTAACGGATGAGCAGCTTGGCCTTCAGGGCGAGTGGGTTGCCGTCGGACGAGTAGTACGTGCTGCCTTCGGAGATGCGGCCGTTGTACCAGCCGTTGCCGAGGACGGCGGCGAGGGTGACGTGTCCGTTCCCCTCCGTGACCTGCTCGGTGACGTCATAGGTCAGGTAGCTGATCCGCGTCTCGTAGTTGGTCCAGCCAGGGCAGAGCACTTCCGTCGTGACGCCCTCGCCATGCGGCACGGTGACCCGCCTGCCGTTGACGTAGGCGTCGTACACGCCGAGTGCCGAGACGTAGAGCCGGGCTTGGCGCACTCGACCGCGGCGCAGTGCAGCCTGGCGGCGCAGCAGGGGTGCGCCGGGACTGTTCGGCTTCTTGCCTGCCATGCCGATCCATCGGGCTCCGTCCCAGCCGGTGGACCCGTCGGTGGAGAGCAGTCCGGTCTCGAAGTGGGCGGCGTCGCGGGCGGTGTGGGCCCGGCCGTGCTCGTCCCAGACCGTCACTGTCCAGTGGTAGCGGGTGGAGCGGCGCAGCGCGGGGCCCTGGTAGGGCACGGCGACCGAGTCCGCCGAGGTGACGCGCCCGCTGTCCCAGACGTCGGCGCGGCCGGGGGTGAGCCGCTCGGGAGAGGTGGCCACCAGGACGCGGTATGCGCTCTGGCGTCGGCCGCGGACGGAGGAGTCCGTGCGCCAGCCGAAGCGGGGGGCGGCCGCGTCGACGCCGAGTGGGTCGGTGCGGTGTTCCAGCGTCAGGCCGGTGACGGTGGTACGGCCGTCGCCGGCGGGTACGGGTGCGGCCGTCGCGGGGGCGGCGGTCAGCGCCTGGTGGGCCATCATCGCGGGTATCGCGCCGAGTGTCGTGGCCAGAACCGTTCTGCGCCGCACCGGCTCGCGGTCCGGGGTGTGCTTGCCGTCCTTCACGCCGTATTCCCTTCGGCCATGGGTGAGAGGTGTGATGTGACTCCCCGTCGCGACGCCACACGCGTGAGGGCCGTGAGCGACCGGGGCAGGGCAGGAGGACGTACGGCACGAGCCGCATCGTCCGTGCGGTGGCAGCGACTGGGGCGGGCCGCAGGCACCGCATTCCGTGGGGGCACCGCGTGTGCGAGGTACCGCCCCGGACGGCGGACCCGGTCGGTCAGTGTCGGTTCCGCCGGGTCATGCCGAAGGACCTCATCACAGCGCCGAGAGTTCCTCGGCGAGATCCCGGAGCGTGGCTTTGGGGAAGGAGCCGCCGGACATGGCCGCCAGTGAGATCAGCGACGTGGTGCCGATCATCTGGAGCAGCTCGGTGTCGACCAGGGTGGGTGCGTGTGTGCGCAGTACCTCCACCGCCCTGGGGTCCGCGACGAGGGCTGCGATCGGTGTCCGCAGGGAGAATCGGCCGGCCGGGTAGTCCTCCGGTCGGGGCAGCGGCTCGCGGGCCGCCTCGGCCTGGGCCCGCTGGGCCCGCACCAAAAGATGTTCCGCGGCCGCCGGGCCCTCCAGCGGCAGCCCGAGGCGCTCGTACTGGCTGGCCGGGGCGTCGCAGTCGCGCATCAGGTCGACCAGCAGGTTGGCCATCCGCAGCTCCTGCTCGTCGTCCGCGATCGGGGTGGTCTGCTCCGGATCGGTGTGCAGGTCGAACAGAAGCGTGCCGAACTGGAAGGGGTTGAAGAAGGTACGGCCGGCCACGCGGACCGTCCGGACTCCCTTGGTGAAGGAGAAGGGCGCGGCGAGTTCCATGTCCGTGAGCTCGTCCGGGGTGAATCGACCGCGCATGTGGGTCGGCATGAGGGTGTGCTCGTACAGCGGGGCGTTGTCCGGCGATGCCGGAGCCCGCATGTAGACGTAGCGTCCGTCGGTCACGTTGACGTGCCCGCCGTGGATGCCGAACAGACCCGCCTCGCGCACCGGCCGGTCTGCTGCGACGGGCAGCGGACGGCCCTGCATGTCCGCAGGGCGTTCCACCTCGAAGAACTCCAGGAGGGTCGGGGCGAGGTCGATGGTCTGCACCAGCGCGTCGCGACGCTCGCCGGAGGTCCCCGCCCGCGGGTCCCAGACGAAGAGCGGCAGATGGACCAGCTCGTTGTACCAGGGCTGCACCGACTTCCCCCACCAGTTCTTCTCACCCAGCAGAAGACCGTGGTCGGTGCACACGATCAGCATCGTGTCCCGCCACATGTCCTGCTCGTCCATGAGGTCCATGACGCGGCCGAGCGACCGGTCGCACATGGACAGCAGCGCCGCGTACTCCAGACGCGCGTGCCGCACTTGGTCGTCGGTCTCCGTGACCTGCCGGTAGTCGGGCCAGTCGAAGTGCGGCCCGTCGTAGTCGTGCGGATACAGGTCCTTGTACCGTTCGTGGCTGAAGAAGGGCTCGTGCGGATCAAAGGTCTCGATCTGCAGGAACCAGCGGTCCTCGGCGCGGTTGGTCCGCATGAACTGCAGGCCGGCGTCGAAGGTGAGGGTCTGACAGTGCTGGTCCTCGGTCTGCATGTACAACCGGTTCACCCAGTCCTGGCGGTAGCCCTCCAACCGCATCCCCTTGACGTCCTCGTCCGGCATCGGCGGTTCGCCGACATGCCCCTTCCAGGCGTCGCCCTCCTGGCCGCGGAAGAACTCCCACGTCGAGTAGCGGCCGTGGTAGGTGGCCCCGCCGTCCTCCCAGTAGTGCGGATGGTCGCTCGCCAGGTGGGTGTAGACGCCCTTCCGCTTGAGCAGCTCCGGCATCGAGTCGTCGAACGGCTCCAACGGGCCCCAGCTGCGGTGCAGGAAATTGTGGCGGCCCGTGTGGATCTCGCGACGGGCCGGCATGCAGGGCATGGAACCCGCGTAGCAGTTGTCGAAGGTGACGGTCCGCTCCGCGAGCCGGGCGAAGTTGGGCGCGTCGGTCCAGTCGCAGCCGTACGGCGGCAGCATGTGGCGGTTGAGGCTGTCGAACATGACCATGATGGCTTTCATGCCGAGGCGCTCCTGAGGTGTGTCGGAAGAGAGGGGTACTCGTCCCGTGGGGCGGACTGCGTCGAGAGGGGAGCGGGGTCCGGTGGGCGCGGTGGCGCGTGGCGGTGGTCCCGCCGTCAACCGTGGCCGGCCGGTGCGGCCTCCGCGTCCCGGGCACAGCGGAAACCGGTGTGTCCGCTGCCTCCATCGGGTGGATTGGCTGTCCGGGCCGCGACGCGGTAGCGGTTGCAGTAGGACGCGTGGCAGAGGTGCGAGCCACCCCGGATGACCTTGTCGTGACCGGTCAGCGGGCCCGACGGGTCGGTCACCGGAGCCGCGGAATGCTTCGTGGTCCACCAGTCGGCGCACCATTCCCAGACGTTGCCGGAGGTGTTGTACAGCCCGAACCCATTGGGTTGGAAGGCGTCGACAGGGGCTGTTCCGCGATAGCCGTCCGCGGCCGTGTTCTTGGTCGGGAAGGTACCGCGCCAGATGTTGCAGCGGTGGGTGCCGTCCGGGTCGAGCTCGTCGCCCCAGGGGTAGCGTTTCTGCTCCAGACCGCCGCGCGCGGCGTACTCCCACTCCGCTTCGGTCGGCAGCCGTTTGCCGGCCCAGGCGCAGTAGGCTGCGGCGTCGTTCCAGGAGACGTGCACCACCGGATGGTTCTCACGGCCCTCCCAGGTGCTGCCGGGGCCCTCCGGGCGGTCCCACCGGGCCCCGGAGACACCGCACCACCAAGGCGTACGGGGCGGCCGCGGAGCCCCGCGGCGCAGCAAGGCCGGCAAGAAACCGGCGAAAACGTACGACCAGCCGATGCGCTCTGCCTCGGTGACGTAGCCAGTGGCGTCGACGAACGAGGCGAAGCGCGTGTTGCTCACCGCATGAACGTCGATGTGGAAGGCCTTCAGGCGCACCGTACGCATCGGACCTTCGCCGTCCGACCGGAAACCCTCCTGGTCGTCGGCGCCCATGAGGAAATCACCGCCCGGCAGGCGGACCATGTCGTCCACGGACCCCAGATGTCCCGCCGTGACCGTGCTGACCCGTACGTCGGTCGGTCGCATCCGATGCGGGGCACAGCAGGGGGAGGGGGTGGTGGCAGGGGTGGTGGCGGCCGGGTCCATGGTGCTGCCTCTCCTGACCGGATCGCTTCCGAAAAGGACGTGCCGACACCCTAGCCTTCAAATTTTTGGAATGATAGATTTTCGACACCGAAATGCTGCGGCCATATGAACGGGCACCGTCCAGGCGCGTCTCGCGCCGCCGGGATCCGGATGGAGATCACATGACGCGCTTACGGTCCGGCGTCGCCCGGTGGCTCCGTAGGTGAAGGAGGGGTGCGGCCGCGCAGCGGCCCTTCGCGGCAGGCCTGCCGGGCACCCGCCGGGCGTCTTCGGCTCACCGTGCGGGAGGTGGACAGGAATCGTGACCAGCTCCAGTACCCGGCCAACGCCGCCGCCCCACCGATCCGCACACGCACACGCCAAGGAACGGCACACATGATCGACCGCGAACATCTGGTCCGTTGTCACACGCTCGACGTCGATCAGCCCGACCCCGCATCCGTGCTGACGGTCGGCAACCGTGGGCCGTCCGGACCTCGCGGTGGCCGCTCTGCTGACGGACGCCGGGAAGAACCAGTACCTGGCGACGGGGCACAGCCCGCAGATCGGCAGCCTGCTCTCGCTCTACCTGCCCGCCAACGGTGCGTTGCTCGCGGCCGTCTCCCTCATGGCCGCCGGCTGGGACGGAGCCGCCGACTGCCCCGGGTTTCCCGGGGACGGCACCTGGCAGGTCCGGCACGAAGGCTTCATCCCCTGGCCCTAGGGCCTCGAGAACCACGAACGAATCCGAATCCCGCGAGCGAAAGAGAAGACATGGCTACTGGCGGCTGGGGCCCCGACGACATCACCAGGCTGGTGTCCAAGCTCACCCTGGAACAGAAGGTCGCGCAGCTCAGCGGCCTGAACACCCCCGAACTGTTTGCGATGGACGGAGCGGGCCTGGGCGGCGCCCCCGGCATCGACACCGAGCGCCTGAAGACGATCCGTCCGCACGGTGTCGGCCACCTGTCCATGGCCTGGTTCATCGGTGGCGACGCCGACGACTTGCGAGCGAAGCTCGACACCATCCAGGCAGGCGTCCGGGAGGTGTCGCCCTTCGGGATCGGCGCGCTGGTCCACATCGAGGGCATCAACGGCTTCCTCCACGCCTCGGGTTCGCAGTTCCCCACGGCGTGGGCACAGGCGACGACGTGGGACCCGGAACTGGTCCGGCGCGGTGCCGCGGTGACCGGCGCGCACATGCTCCAGACCGGCGTCCAGCTGATGTTCGCTCCCGTGATGGACATCAGCCGTGACCCGCGCTGGGGGCGTGTGCACGAGACGTACGGCGAGGACCCGGAGCTGGCGGCACAGATGTCCGTGGCCTTCGTACGCGGTATCCAGGGCACCGGCCAGGACACCGGCGTACTCGCCACCGGCAAACACTTCCTCGGGTACGGCAACTCGGAAGGAGCTCTGAACCAGGCCGCCACCCAGCTGGGCCGCCGGGCCCTGGTCGACGAGTACGCGGAGCCGTTCCGCCGTTCGATCACCGAAGCCGGTCTGTCCTCGGTGATGAACTCCTACAACGAGATCGACGGCGTGCCGTCCGCCGCCAACCACTGGCTGCTCACCGAGTTCCTGCGTGACACCCTCGGCTTCGAGGGCATCGTGGTGGGCGACTACGACGCGGTAAACCTGCTGCGCACTGCTCACCGCACCGCGCGCACGGAGGGCGAGGCCGCGGTCCAGGCGCTTTCGGCCGGCCTGGACGTCGAACTCCCCGCCGACGTGAACTACTGCCACCTCGCCGAGGAGGTCGCCGCCGGCCGGATCGACGAGAAGGTCGTCGACCTCGCGGTGACCCGCGTACTCACGGTGAAGGCCCGGGTCGGCCTGATCCCCGGAATCGGGACCGCTCCGGCGCCCGTGCGTCCGGATCGCACGGAGGCCGCGGAGGTGCGCCGCGCCATCGCCGCCCGCAGCACCGTGCTGCTCCAGAACGACGGCGTGCTGCCGCTGCCGCGCACCGGTGGGCGCATCGCGGTCGTGGGACCGGCCGCCGATGAGATGCGCGTCCACTTCGGTGCGTATACGTCCGTCTCCAACGCCGAGATGCCGATCGGCATGATGGCCGTGATGGAGGGCAAGGTCCCCGGCATCGACCCGGCGTCCTTCGTCTTCACCGACATCTTCCAGACCCGCATGCCCGGCATGGACGACACCTTCGAGGCCGCGGCCCGCGAACTGCACCCCGAGGCCCCCACCGTGCTCCAGGCCTTGCGTGACAACGGAGCGCAGGTCGACTACGTCGCCCTCGGCTCTTTTGAGAGGGGTGCAGCGGACGCCCTGGACGCCTCGGTCGTCATGGAGGCCGTGAGCGATGCCGACCTGGTGATCGCGGTGCTCGGCGAGCGCACCGGCTGGGTCGGCAACAACACTGCAGGCGAGGGACAGACCTCGGTCTCGCCCTCGCTGCTTGGTGACCAAGAGGAACTGCTCGAACTCCTCGGCGCCACCGGCAAGCCCTTGGTGTCCGTGATCATCTCCGGGCGCCCACTGATCCTGGAGACCGCGGCGAGGGTCTCCAACGCCGTCCTGCTGGCACCACTGCTGGGCGAGGAGGCCGGAACCGCCGTCGCGAACGCCCTCTACGGTCTGGTCAACCCCAGCGGCAAGCTGGTCAGCACCTTCCCGAGGCACCTGGGCCAGATCCCGCTCTACCACGGCCACCACCACGGCAGTGGCTACGGCCACCCGACGGGCACCCGCCACGGCTACGGAGACCTGACCGAGCAGGGGCCGCTGTACGCCTTCGGCCACGGGTTGTCGTACACCACGTTCTCGGCCGTCTTCACCGAGCAGGACAGCACGCCCGCCGCAGAGCTCGACGACGGCATGGTGCGAGCCCGGATCACGGTGACGAACACGGGTTCCGTCGACGGTGAGACGGTCGTACAGCTATACGCCCGCGACGAGTTCGCCACCGTCGTCCGCCCCGTGCGCCAGTTGCTCGCCTTCTCGCGCGTCTCCCTGGCGCCGGGCGAGTCGCGCGACCTCGTCCTCGAAGCGCCCTTGGAGCGGCTGCACTACACCATGGGCGACGGTCGCCGAGGCATCGAGCCCGGTGACGTCACCCTGCTCGTGGGCCTCGCCAGTGACGCGCTCGCATCCACCGCGACGATCACCGTGCCCTGACCTCAGGGCACCGGGGCGGGCCGGCGGCACCGGCCGCATCCGCCCCGGCACCGGCGGGAGCGGCCGGATGGTCCTCCGCGTCCTCCCGCCCACCGAGCCGGCCGCGGGGTGTCGCACTGACCGCCCCGGGCCGGCGGAACCACTGAAAGAAGGAAAGACCATGGCCATTACGGGCCTTGAAGACCGCAGCGTGATCGTCACCGGCGCCGCCTCGGGCATCGGCAGGGCCACGGCCCTGAAGTTCGCCCGCGCGGGCGCACGTGTGGTGGTCGCCGACCTCGACCAGGCGGGTGCGGAGGGCACCGTCAAGGAGATCACCGAGGCGGGCGGCACCGCGCACGCCGTCGTCGGCGACCTGAGCGACCAGCAGGTGGTGGACGCCGTCACGGCCAAGGCCGTGGAGGCTTTCGGCGGCATCGACGTGCTGGTGAACAACGCCGGCATCATGGACCGCATGTCGGCGCTCGGTGAGACCGGGGACGCGGAATGGGAGCGGACGCTCAGGATCAACCTGACGGCGCCCTTCCTGCTGACCCGCGCGGCGCTGCCGCACATGCTCACCGCCGGCCGGGGGTCGATCGTCTTCACCGCCTCCGAGGCCGGTCTGCGGGGCAGTGCCGCGGGAGCGGCTTACACCGCCTCGAAGCACGGAATCGTCGGTCTGGTGAAGAACCTGGCGGTGATGTACCGAAAGCAGGGCATCCGGGCCAACGCGATCGCCCCCGGTCCCACGGCCACCGCGATGCGGCCCGACACGGCTGCTGAGGCCCACGGCCCGGCCGTGGTCGGCGGGCTCATCACCGCCAACATCGGACGACTGGGGTCGGCCGACGAGCAGGCCGACGCGATCGTCTACCTCGCCTCCGACGCCGCGTCGTTCGTGAACGGCGTGGTCCTGCCCGTCGACGACGCCTGGTCGGCGGTCTGACACACACGTCCTCACACCCTTGGACGTCGGGTGTGAGGCGCGTCGGCGGCCCTGCCTGACCCAGGGCCCCGGCAGCGCTGTGTGCCCGGACCGCTCTCGGGCACACAGCGCGCTTTTTCGCGTTGGTACACGCTGGTCACCTATTTTTATAAGTGATAGATTTTCAAGTGGCCCGTATGCCCCCGACATGACGGCGGCACGGCGCGTTGACGGCATCCGGCTCTTGACTCCCGTCCGGTGAGTCCGCGCCACCGCGAACTCACGTTCCCCCCTCGCAGGTCAGTCATCCGCTTCAGCCCCCTCGATCGAGAGAAGACCCATGTCCGGTTCCAACAGACTGAGCACACGTTCCGGTGAGCAGTCCGAGCAGTACACGGTGGGCGTCGACTTCGGAACGCTTTCCGGTCGGGCTGTCGTGGTCCGCGTGCGCGACGGACACGAGATGGGATCGGCCGTGCACGAGTACCCGCACGCCGTCATCGAGAAGAGCCTGCCCGGGAGCGACGCCCCCCTGCCACCCGACTGGGCGCTCCAGCACCCGGAGGACTGGCGCGATGTCCTGCGCGTTGCCGTGCCCGCCGCCCTGGCCGCGGCCGGTGTACCCGCATCCCGGGTCGTGGGCATCGCGACCGACTTCACCGCGTGCACGGTGCTGCCCACACTCGCCGACGGGACCCCGCTCGCCCTGACCCCCGAGCTGGCCGACCGTCCGCACGCCTGGCCCAAACTGTGGAAGCACCACGCCGCCCAGGGCCAGGCGGACCGGATCAACGCACTCGCGCACGAACGCGGGGAGTCCTGGATCCACCGCTACGGCGGCAAGATCTCCGCGGAGTGGCAGTACGCCAAGGCCCTGCAGGTCCTGGAGGAGGACCCCGACACCTACACCGCCTGCGCGCGCTGGATCGAGGCCGCCGACTGGATCGTCTGGCAGCTCACGGGAGCGGAGTCCCGCAACACCTGCACCGCTGGTTACAAGGGCATCCATCAGGACGGCTCCTACCCCGCCGAGGATTACCTCGCCGCACTTCACCCGGGCTTCGCGGACTTCGCGCGCACCCGGCTGGACCACCCCTTGGCGCCACTCGGCAGCCGCGTCGGCTCCCTCACCGCCGAGGCCGCGGCCTGGACGGGTCTGCCCGAGGGCATCGCCGTGGCCGCGGGCAACGTCGACGCCCATGTCGCCGCACCCGCCGCGCGGGCCGTGGAGAACGGCCAGCTCCTCGCCATCATGGGAACCTCGACCTGTCACGTCCTCAACAGCGACCGACTCGCGGACGTCCCCGGCATCTGCGGTGTCGTCGACGGGGGCATCCTCGACGGCGCCTACGGCTACGAAGCCGGGCAGAGCGCCGTGGGCGACATCTTCGCCTGGTGGCTCCGTCAGGGGGTGCCGGCCGAGTACCTGGCCGAGGCCGAGCGCGACGGGCAGGACCTGCACCAGCTCCTCACCCGCAAGTGCGCCGACCAGCCGGTGGGCGCGCACGGTCTGGTGGCACTGGACTGGATGAACGGGAACCGGTCCGTCCTCGTCGACCACCACCTTTCGGGCGTGCTCGTCGGCCTGACCCTGGACACCCGCCCGGAGGACGTCTACCGGGCCCTGCTCGAAGCCACCGCCTTCGGCACCCGGATGATCGTCGAGGCGTTCGAGGACAACGGCGTGCCGGTCACCGAGTTCGTGGTCGCCGGCGGTCTGAAGAAGAACGAACTGCTCATGCAGATCTACGCCGACGTACTGCACCGCCCGGTCTCGCTGGCCGATTCGGAGCAGGGCCCCGCCCTCGGCTCGGCCATCCACGCCGCCGTCGCCGCGGGTGCCTACCCGGACGTGCGTTCAGCCGCCGCCGTCATGGGACGCGTGCGCCGGCACGCCTACCTCCCCGATCCCGACCGCGCGCAGGCCTACGACGGGCTCTTCACCGTCTACCGGGAACTGCACGACGGCTTCGGGCGCGGAGGGGACCTCCTCCTGCACCGCCTGCGCCGGGTGCGCAACTCCGCCCGCACCACCGCGCCGGCCCTCGCCGCCCGGGACTAGCCGCAGGACCGCCGTGCCGGCGCACCACAGCCCTCTCATCTACGCAAGGAGAAGCACCACATGTCCGCCCAGCCCGAATGTGAGATCTGGTTCCTCACCGGCAGCCAGGGTCTGTACGGTGACGACACCCTGGCCCAGGTCGCCGAACAGTCGCGGGAGATCAGCGCGATGCTGTCCGAGGGCCTGCGGACCCGGGCACGGATCGTGTGGAAGCCCGTGCTGACCGACGCGGCCGCGATCCGCCGGGCGTGCGTGGAGGCCAACGCGGCCGACCACTGCGTCGGGCTGATCGCCTGGATGCACACCTTCTCCCCGGCGAAGATGTGGATCGCCGGCCTCGATGCCCTCACCAAGCCGCTGCTGCATCTGCACACCCAGGCCAACCGGCAGCTGCCGTGGTCCACCATCGACATGGACTTCATGAACCTGAACCAGGCCGCCCACGGCGACCGCGAGTTCGGGTACGTGCAGAGCCGTCTCGGTGTCGCCCGCAAGACGGTGGCCGGGCACGTCTCCGACCCCGGGGTCGTCCGGCGTATCGACGCCTGGGCACGTGCGGCGTGCGGACGGGCCGAACTGGCGACGCTCAAGCTCGCCCGCTTCGGCGACAACATGCGGGATGTCGCCGTCACCGAGGGCGACAAGGTGGAGGCGCAGCTGAGACTCGGCGTGTCCGTCAACACCTACGGGGTGAACGACCTCGTCGCCGTGGTCGACTCGGTGGACGAGGCGGCGGTCACCTCGCTGGTCGAGCGGTACGAGGACGAGTACCGGATCGCCCCCGAGCTCCGTGCCGGCGGGGAGCGGCACGACTCTCTGCGCTACGCCGCCCGGATCGAGGCCGGACTGCGCGCCTTCCTGGAGGACGGCGGTTTCCGGGCGTTCACCACCAACTTCGAGGACCTCGGCGGGCTGAGGCAGCTGCCGGGGTTGGCCGTGCAGCGGCTGATGGCCGACGGGTACGGCTTCGGCGGAGAGGGTGACTGGAAGACGTCTCTGCTGCTGCGCACACTCAAGGTCGCGGCCGAGGGCCTGTCCGGCGGCACGTCCTTCATGGAGGACTACACCTACCACCTGGTGCCCGGTGAGGAACTGATCCTCGGCGCGCACATGCTGGAGGTCTGCCCCACCATCGCCGCGGGCACGCCCTCCTGCGAGATCCATCCCCTGGGCATCGGCGGCCGGGAGGATCCCGTCCGTCTCGTCTTCGACGCCGAACCCGGGCCCGCCGTCGTCGTCGGGCTCGCCGACATGGGCGACCGGTTCCGCCTGGTGGCCAACACGATCGACGTGGTCCAGGCTCCCGAACCGCTGCCCGAGCTGCCCGTCGCCAGGGCCGTGTGGCGTCCGCACCCTGACCTGACGACCTCGACGGAGTCGTGGCTGACGGCGGGCGCGCCCCACCACACCGTCCTCACCTCCGCCCTCGGGACCGAGGAGCTGGAGGACCTCGCGGAGATGCTGCACGTGGAACTCGCGGTCATCGACTCCGACACCACGGTCCGCGGCTTCACCAGGGAACTGCGCTGGAACCAGGCCTACCACCGACTGGCCCAGGGCTTGTGACCGCGCCTGCCGCCGCTCCCACCCGATTTCGACAGGAAGTTCCCTCATGAGCACCGCTGGAACGCACGCGCCCGGCAGCGCCGTCTCCCCAGAGCTGCGCCGCGAGGTACTGGAAGCCAACCTCCGCATCCCGCAAGCCGGACTGGCGACCCTGACCTGGGGCAACGTCAGCGCGGTCGACCGGGCGGCGGGCGTCTTCGTCATCAAGCCGTCCGGTGTGCCCTACGATCTGCTGCGCGAGGAGCACCTGGTCGTGGTAGCGCTGGAGGACGGCCGTGTAGTCGAGGGCGATCTGCGCCCCTCGACCGACACGGAGACCCACCGCAGTCTCTACCTGGCCTTCCCCTCCATCGGCGGCGTCACCCACACCCACTCCACGCACGCGGTTTCCTTCGCCCAGGCCCGTCGGCCCGTTCCCGTCCTCGGGACCACGCACGCCGACACGTTCAACGGTCCCATCCCGGTCACCGCCGACCTCACTCCCGAACAGTGCGCGCGGGACTACGAGTTCAACACCGGCCAGGTGATCGTCGACCTGCTCGGACGCGATGACCGGCGGGCGGCGGAAGTGCCTGCGGCCCTCGTCTCCGGTCACGGTCCCTTCACCTGGGGAGCCACGGCGACCAAGTCGCTCGAACACGCGATCATCTGCGAGGCCGTGGCTCAGATGGCCATCCACTCACTCGCCCTCGGGGCCGGCACGCCGCCCCAGCACCTGCTGGACCGTCACTACACCCGCAAGCACGGACCCGACGCGTACTACGGGAACCCCGTGACCGGCTGAGACGACGGCCGGAAGGAAGAGAACAAGGTGAACCCATGACCGCCTCCGACCCGTTCGGTTCCCGTCACGGATGTGCGCCCACCGGCGATTGCGTCGGCTTCGGCGTGGACAGGAGTGAGGCTCCGCGCCCCGGCCCGGGTCACGTCGTCGTCGCGGTCGAAGCTGTCGCGCTGGCGGACGAGGAACGGTGGGAGAAGGGCGCCACCGTGCGGACCGCGGTCCCGCGCCGAGTGGGCTGGTCGGGCCGTGTCGAGGAGACGGGCCCCGGAGTGGACACCGGACTTCGGGGCCGCAAGACCGTGGTCCGTACCCTTCCGGCCCCTCGCCCGAGCACCTCCTCCGGGGGGTACGGCCAACGCTCCGCGGCCGGCCGGTACGTCTTGCGCCGCCATCTGGTCGTCCCGCTGGACAGGCTGCATCTCCTGCCTTCCGACGCCGACCTCGCGACGGCGGCGCTGCTGGAGCCTGCGGCGGTCGCGGCAGCTGCCTTCGAAGCGGCCGCTGTCCAGACGAGGCCGCGCGTGGCGGTCCTCGGCGCCGACTGTGTGGGACTGCTGCTCGTCCAGATGATGACCGCCATGTCACCGCTCGCCCTTGTCGTGGTCGACCCGTCACCCGACCGGGGCGGGCGCGCCCTGGCGTGGGGAGCGACCCGGCACTGCACGACGGTCGAGGCGGCGAGGACCGAGGGTGTCTTCGACGTCGTCGTGGACACGACCGGATCGGCGGGTTCCCCGGGCGCCGCGTGTCTCCTGGCCGCCCGAGCCGGGCAGGTCGTGTTCACCCGCGCCTTCCCGCCCGGCACGAAGCCACTGGACCAGGCGCAGTTGGCGCTGCGACGGCTGACCGTGCGCGCGGCGGCCGTGGACGCGCCTGCCGTGTGGGACACGGCTGTGCGTCTCTTCCGCGAAGGTGTGATCGATCCTCGGCCCCTCGTCTCGCGGTGGTTGGAGCCGACGGTCTTGGCGGACGGGTTCATCGGCCCGCGGAGCGAGGGCGGCACGGTGACCGTTCTGCGGATTCCGTGATGATCGCCCGTCTCGTCCCGCGTCGCGATCGAACCGTGGCGACGGGGTCCCCAGCGGTCGTACGGGACGAGACGAGGCGCCCACTACCCCGGCCTCGGGTTCAAGCCGCCTGATTCACAGCTGGTCACCCGCCTCGCGCAACACCGCGCACTCCTCCACGAACGACAACACTTTCAGGTGGTAGGCGCGTGCCGTCAGTCCGAGGCTCAGATTGTGACCGGCGTTGGTCTGCTCGTTGACCCGTACGTGCGGCGACGCCGTGAAAAGGCCGGCGATGTCGGCAAGCGCGTCCGGACCGGACCGCCAGACCGTCTCGTGGTCCCCCAGGGAGAGCTCCACCGGGACGGACACCCGCGCGGCAAGGCCGGGGAAGTCCTGGACCCAGTGCCGCGCCTCGTACTCGTAGCGGGGCGATCGCGCGGCGATCGTCGGGTCGACGTACACGTCCGGGGCGTACAGATGGCGAGGGCCCCACAACAGGGCCCTCAAGCCGCGCGGGCGCGCCGGCCGAGCGTCGGCCTCGCGTTCGGTGGACTCGAAGACGCTGTCGGCCGTCCGCTGGTGGTGCCGTCCGGTGCCCGCCAGTTCGAGGCCGACGAAGTCGTGACCGCGTTTGTCCGCCGCCATCCGCAGGGCGAGTCCGCAGCCCGCCGAGTGGGCGAGGACGAAGACGCCCGCGCCCCGTGGCCGGTCCGCGAGCAGGGATTCGAGCGCCGCGAAGGCGAGGTCGACATGATGCTCGGGGTCGGTGAACCGGTCGGCGTGCTCCGCGGAGACGCCGTAGCCGGGCCGGTCGAGCGCGAGGGCGGTGAAGCCGAGGTGCGCGGCGGTACGCAGCAGCGAGAGGCGGGGCCTGCCCGGGCAGTCGAAGTACGTGGAGGAAGTGCCGCCGCCGTGCAGGGCGAGCAACACGGCCTTCGGGCGCGGAACTTCGCACACCAGCGCCGACAGGGTCACGCCGTCGACGTCGACGAGCCGACTCTGCGGCTCCGCAACGGATCCGGTGTCGCAGCAGGTCACGGGCCTGTCCTCGAAACGTCGAAGGAGGGAAGTTGTTCCTGTCGGGTGCCACTGACGGCGCCGGCCGACCCCGCGCTGAACCGGGTGTCCCGCGACCGGGCCGGCAAGGAGAGTGCGTCTGCCAAGTCTCCGCTCCCCGGAAGAAGAGGTTGAGAGGGCGAACCCGCTGCGGATGCAGCGTTTTGACACCGAGTGCCGAATGGCTTGGACGATATCGGCACCCGGTGACGTAATCAAGACGCAGAGGCGAGGCGGCGCCGCCGTGATCGGCGACCCGACATCGGGCGGCCGGTGCGGTGGGCGAGGGACGCGCCTCAGGAGGTGAGCAGCACTACGTGCAGGGTGCGGGGGCCGTGGACGCCCTCGACTCGGTCCAGTTCGATGTCACTGGTCGCCGACGGACCGGAAATCCAGGTCAGTGGACGGAGCGGGTCGAGGCCGGGGAGCGCCTGCGGGACGGAGGCGACGACCTGGTCCTTGGCGCGAACCACGCAGATATGCACGTCGGGAACGAGGGTCAGGGCGCGCCGGCCCTGCGCTGGGCCGCCGTCCAGGACGATCGTGCCGGTTTCCGCGATTGCCAGGGCACAGGCGGTGACCACGGCGTCCGTGGCGTCGAGGTCGTACGGCGACAACCGCGCACCATCCTCGGGGCGCTGCTCCGCGACGGCCTCGGAGAGCCAGGCGGTCGGCAGGCCTGGGGGGACCACGACCGTGCGGGCTCCGTGGTCGCCGAGCACCTTGCCCACGAGGCCGGGAAGCTCACTCTCGGTCGAACGGTGCACGATCGCCCGGTAGTCGACCAGGTTCTCGTGGAGCAGGTCGAGGATGGTGTCCGGATCGTCCGCGGTGTGGGTGGTGAGGTAGCCGCGTTCGGGCTCGGGTGCCGCGTGCGCGTCGCGGAGGGCGTCGCGCACGCGGCCCAGGATCCGCTCGCGCGACGAGGAGGTCGTGGGGGAGGAGGTCATGTCCGGTTCTTCTTCCACCAGTCGCGAAACGGTTCGGCCGGCATCTCCGGCAGGTCCCGGCTGTTCGCCCACTGGCTCGCGCCGGGCCCGGGGAGCCTCTTGGGGTGCAGTTTGCGGGTCTTCGCCGCGACGCGTTCGGCCGCCGCGAGAACACCGGGGCGGTCGAGGATCCAGCCGGCGCCCTTGATCGCGGCCTTCTCCAGCCGGTGACCTGGGCCTCCTTGGTCGGCGACCTTCTCCCGCAGGTGCACCAGCACCTCGGGGATGTCGATGGCGACCGGGCACACCTCGTAGCAGGCGCCGCACAGCGAGGACGCGTACGGCAGGGAGGCGTCGATCTCGCTGCCCGTGCCCCGCAGTTGCGGGCTGAGGATGGCGCCGATCGGGCCGGGATACACCGAGCCGTAGGCGTGGCCGCCCGCCCGCTCGTACACCGGGCAGACGTTGAGGCAGGCGGAGCAGCGGATGCAGCGCAGCGCCTGGCGGCCGACCTCGTCGGCGAGGGTGTCGGTGCGGCCGTTGTCCAGCAGGACCAGGTGGAAGGTGCTGGGGCCGTCCTCGTCGGTGGTGCCGGTCCACATGGACGTGTACGGGTTCATGCGCTCGGCGGTGGAGGAGCGGGGGAGGGTCTGGAGGAAGACCTCCAGATCCTGCCACTTCGGCACGATCTTCTCGATGCCGACGACCGAGATCAGCGTCTCGGGCAGGGTGAGGCACATCCGTCCGTTGCCCTCGGACTCCACGACGACGAGCGTGCCGGTCTCGGCGACCACGAAGTTCGCGCCGGAGATGCCGACCTTGGCCCGCAGGAACTTCTCCCGCAGGTGAAGCCGTGCCGCCTCCGCGAGTTCGGCGGGCGTGTCCGTCAGGCCCTCCGGTGCCGGGCGCCCCCACTCGCTCATCTCGGAGCGGAAGATGTCCCGGATCTCCCCGCGGTTGCGGTGGATCGCCGGAACCAGGATGTGCGACGGCCGGTCCTTGCCCAACTGCACGATCAGCTCGGCGAGATCCGTCTCGTAGGCGTGGATGCCCACCGCCTCCAGGGCCTCGTTGAGACCGATCTCCTGCGTCGCCATCGACTTGACCTTGACCACCTCCCGCTCGCCGGTCTCCTCGACCAGCCGGGCGACGATCGCGTTGGCCTCGTCCGCGTCGGCGGCCCAGTGCACGGTCCCGCCGGCCGCCGTGACCGCCTCCTCCACCTGCACCAGGTACCGGTCGAGGTGGCGCAGGGTGTGGTCCTTGATGCGCCGGCCGGCCTCGCGCAACTGCGCCCAGTCGTCCAGCTCCGCGACCGCGCGGGCCCGCTTCTCCCGGATGGTGCGGGTGGCGTGGCGCAGGTTGCCGCGCAGGGTGGTGTCGCGCACGGCGTCGTGCGCGGCCTTCGGGAAGGCGGGCATGCCGACGAACGTGCCGCTCATGACCAGGGCTCCTCTTCGGTGCTGGCGAGGATCTCCGCGATGTGCAGAGCCCGCTGCGGGGCGTTCTGTCGGCGGAAGATGCCGCCGATGTGCATCAGGCACGAGTTGTCGGCACCGCACAGGACGTCGGCGCCGGTGGAACGCGCGTTGCGCACCTTGTCCGCGCCCATCGCCGCCGACACGTCCGCGTTCTTCACAGCGAAGGTGCCGCCGAACCCGCAGCACTCCTCCGCACCCGGCAACTCGACCAACTCCAGCCCTCGGACCGCCTGGAGAAGCCGGGTGGGTCGGGTGCCCAGACCCAGCATGCGCAGGCCGTGGCAGGAGGGGTGGTACGTCACCTTTTGCGGGAAGTACGCGCCGACGTCGATGATCCCCAGGATGTCGACGAGGAACTCGGTCAGCTCGTACAGGCGGGGCACCAGCGAGTCCGAGGCCCGGACCAGTCGCGGGTCCGTGCTCTTCGCGGCCATCCGCGGGTAGTTGTCGCGGACCATCGCGGCACACGAGCCGGACGGGGTCACGACGTACTCGTAGTCCTCGAAGGCGCGCCCCATGCGGCGCACCAGGGGCTCGGTCTCCCGGCGGTAACCGGTATTGAACTGGGGCTGACCGCAACAGGTCTGGGCAGCAGGGAAATCCACCTGCACGCCGAGGCGCTCCAGGAGCCTGACGGTGGCCACGGCCGTCGAGGGGTACACCGCGTCGTTGACGCACGTGGCGAAGAGGGCGACGCGCATCATGACTCCGTCCCTGAACTCTCGGTGGCCGGCAGACGAGTAGCGGCTGCGTCCCAGGTGGCCCGGTCGCCACGCGGGGGGTAGTGGCGAAGCGCCTGCGTGCCGGCGACCAGGCGGCGCATGGCGGGCAGGTCGCCGACGAGGCCTTGGGCCCGGGCCTGGACGAGGATGTTGCCGAGGGCCGTGGCCTCTTCGGGGCCCGCGATCACCGGGATGCCGAGGGCGTCGGCGGTGAGCTGGCACAGTAGCTCGTTGTGTGAACCGCCGCCCACCAGGTGGACGTGGCTGATGTCACGGTCGGCGAGCGCGGAGGCCTTGCGCAGGGTCGTGCGGTGCGCGAGGGCCAGGGACTCCAAGATGCAGCGGACGAGGGCGCCCTGACCATCGGGGGTCGGCTGGCCGGTTCGGCGGCAGTAGGAGCGGATCCGTTCGGGCATGTCGCCGGGTGGCAGGAACTCCGGCGCCTCCGCGTCGACGAGGCTGACGAACGGTTCGGCACGGGTGGCTTCTCCGAGCAGGGTGGGCAGATCGGTGGGCCGCCCCTGCGCGGCCCAGACGCGTCGGCACTCCTCGAGGAGCCACATGCCCATGATGTTGCGCAGGTAGCGCACCGTGCCGTCGATACCCCGCTCGTTGGTGAAGTTCGCCGCGCGGGACGCCTTGGTCAGGACGGGCTTGTCGAGCTCCAGGCCGGCCAGGGACCAGGTGCCGCACGAAATGTAGGCGAAGTCCGGCTCGGTGGCCGGGACGGCCGCCACGGCCGACGCGGTGTCGTGCGAGGCGACGGTCGTCACCGGGGTGTCTGGAAGGAGGCCGGTGTAGGCGGCGACGTGCGGCAGCAGCGTGCCCGCGGGGTCACCGGGTGCGCGCAGCGGGGGCAACAGCGCCGGATCGAGGGAGAGCCGCTCCGGGAAGCCGTCGGCCCAGGTGCCGGTGCCGGCGTCGAACAGACCGGTGGTGGAGGCGTTCGTCTCCTCCGCGCCGATGGATCCCGTCAGCCAGTGGATCAGCAGGTCCGGGATCAGCAGCAGGGTGCGTGCGGCACCGAGCTGAGCGCTGCCCGCACTCGCCACCAGCTGGAAGACGGTGTTGAACGGAAGGTGCTGCATTCCGGTGACCCGGTACAGCTCATCGGGCCCGATCTTGGGCCACACGGCCTCGACGGCAACACCCTCGGTACGGGTGTCGCGGTAGTGGAACGGGTGCCCGAGCAGGGCACCGTCCGCGTCCAGGAGCCCGTAGTCGACGGCCCACGTGTCGATGCCGACGGAAGCGACCTGACCTCCTGCGCGCAGGCCGTCGAGGACGCCTTGGAAGAGGGAGAGGGCGTCCCAGCGCAGACCGTCCGGCAGTGGGACGGGGACGTTGGGGAAGCGGTGCGCCTCGGTGAGTGTGAGGGAGTCCGGGCCGACACGACCCAGTATGACCCGGCCGCTGGTGGCACCCAGGTCGGCTGCGGCGAAGGGGAGGTTGTTCAAGCGAGGCTCCGTGAAGGTGCTTGTCGTACGGGTCGGGGAGTGGCTCGCGCGGTCTCCGCCTCCCTGTCGTCTCCACGCGCCGTTCCCGGTTCGGCTTGCTCGTGGGGCGGTCGGTGTGTGGTCGCCCGCGCGGGACCCAGCGCCCCCGGTGGGCGCCGGTTCCCCGGCGCCCCGCGAGGGTGTCTGCCGCGTCAGCGCAGGAACGCCGCTGCCACACCCGCGTCGACCGGGATGTGCAGACCGGTCGTGTGGGTGAGGTCGCCGCCGGTCAGGGCGAACACGGCGTTCGCGACGTGCTCCGGTAGCACCTCCCGCTTGAGGAGGGTGCGCTGTGCGTAGAACTCGCCGAGCTTCTCCTCCTCGATGCCGTACGTCGCCGCCCGCTGGGCACCCCAGCCGCCCGCGAAGATGCCCGAACCGCGGACCACGCCGTCGGGGTTGACGCCGTTGACGCGGATGCCGTCGCCGCCCAGCTCGGCGGCGAGGAGCCGCACCTGGTGGGCCTGGTCGGCCTTGGTGGCGGAGTAGGCGACGTTGTTGGGGCCGGCGAAGACGGCGTTCTTGGAGGCGATGTAGACGATGTCGCCACCCATCTCCTGCGCGCGCATTGCCCGGGCCGCCTCACGCGAGACGAGGAAGGAGCCGCGGGCCATGATGTCGTGCTGGAGGTCCCAGTCCTTCGCGGTGGTCTCCAGCAGCGGCTTGGAGATGGAGATGCCCGCGTTGTTGACCACCAGGTCGACCCCGCCGAAAGCGAGGGAGGCCGCATCGAAGGCCGACGCGATCTGCGCCTCCGAGGTGACGTCCACCGTCACCGCGACGGCCTTGTCCGCACCGCCCAGCTCCTCGGCGACGGCGGCGGCGTTGTCCCCGTTCAGGTCGGCGACCACGACGCACGCGCCCTCGGAGACCAGCCGGTGGGCAATGGCCTTGCCGATGCCGGATCCCGCGCCGGTCACCAGCGCCACCCTGGTGGCCAGGGGCTTGGGCTTCGGCATCCGCTGGAGCTTGGCCTCTTCGAGGGACCAGTACTCGATGCGGAACTTCTCCGACTCCTCGATGGGCGCGTAGGTGGAGACCGCCTCGGCGCCGCGCATCACGTTGATCGCGTTGAGGTAGAACTCGCCGGCGACCCGAGCCGTCTGCTTGTCCTTGCCGAAGCTGAACATGCCGATGCCGGGGACCAGGACGATGGCGGGGTCCGCACCGCGCATTGCGGGGGAGCCCGGGGTGGCGTGGCGCTGGT
Source organism: Streptomyces sp. CB02414 (assembly GCF_001905385.1). Taxonomy (GTDB): domain Bacteria; phylum Actinomycetota; class Actinomycetes; order Streptomycetales; family Streptomycetaceae; genus Streptomyces. The sequence goes on from NZ_LIPF01000004.1 coordinate 267,086, forward strand.
AGTAGGCCGCGTACTCCTCGCGGTAGGCGGTGTGCAGCTCCTTCAAACGGTCCACCACCGCTTCGAGTTCGGCGGTCGGCGGCAGGTCGAGGACCAGCGGGCGGACCTTGGTGCGCAGGAAGTGGTCGGGGCAGGAGGTGCCGAGCGCGGCCAGACGCGGGTGCTCGGCACGCGCCAGGAAGTCCAGGACGGTCTCGGAGTCGTCGAAGTGGCCTACCTGGGGCCGGTCCGTCGACGCCAGTCCACGGATGACGGGAGCGAGTCGGGCGGCGCGCGCCCGTCGCTTGTCGGCGCTGAGGGCGGCGTACCCCTCGATGGCCGGACCGAACGGTTCGTCCTTGCCGCGCTCGGCGAGGAACTGCTCCGCGGTGCGGATGATGAACAGGGAGTTCGCCTCGCACTCCTCGGAGGTGTCACCCCACGCGGTGATGCCGTGTCCGCCCAGCACGCAGCCGATCGCCTGCGGACTGGCCGCCTTGATGGCGGCGATGTCCAGACCGAGCTGGAAGCCGGGGCGCCGCCACGGCACCCAGACCACCTTCTCGCCGAAGCACTCGGTGGTCAGCTTCTCGCCGTCGGCGGCACAAGCGAGCGCGATTCCCGAATCAGGGTGCAGGTGATCCACGTGCGCGGCCTCGACCAAACCGTGCATCGCCGTGTCGATGGACGGCGCAGCGCCGCCCTTGCCGTGCAGGCAGTAGTCGAACGCGGCGACCATCTCGTCCTCGCGCTCCACCCCCGGGTACACCTCGGTGAGCGCGCGCAGCCGGTCGACGCGCAGGGCGGCGAGTCCGGTCTCGGTGAGCGTGCCGAGGTCACCCCCCGAGCCCTTGACCCACATCAACTCGACGTCGCCGCCGGTGACCGGGTCGGTGGCCGTGCCCTTGGCGGAGGTGTTGCCACCCGCGTAGTTGGTGTTGCGGGGGTCGGCGCCCAGGCGGTTCGAGCGCGCCAGCAGTGCGGCGACTTCAGAATGGACGGAGGTCATGGCGTGTTCCTTCGAGTGATCGGGGTGCGGGTGTCCGGAGAGGGCGTCGGTCTGGTCAAGCCCTCAGCCGGTCTGGTCGCCGTGTAGGCAACGACGGGGCCGGGGGCAGGCGGACGCACATCGGTGCTGTAGGCGTCCATCAGCACCACGGGTGCGGCGAGCACATCGCCCGCCGCCCCTGCGGCGCGCAGCGCTTCGGTGTCGACGAGCAGCGCCTTGGCCGTCGCCTCCTGCACATTGATCACGGTGCGGATCACGGCCGGAATCTTCGCCTCGATGGTGCGGCACTGGTCGAGCATGAACGCCACTTCGTCTCCGGCGCTGATCCGCTGTTTGCGGTGGCCTCGCGCAGGAGCGAGCTGGAACGGGTCGGCGGAGCCCGCCATCAGGTCGTCGTCCGCGTGGAAGCGGGAGCTGAAGTCGAAGCCGCCGTGCTTCGCCCCGCGCAGCAGCAGCGCCACGATGAACTGGATGTTGGTGCCCGGCGCGTGGCGACCGGTGTCGATCATGACGTGGACATTCTCGCCGAGCTGGACGCGCTGCAGGTGGGAGGTTCCCCAGTCCGGCACGTCGGTCGCGCAGAAGGCTGGCGCGAAGAACTGGTACTCGAGCAGGAGACGCTGGTCGTCACCGAGTCGCTCGTACACGGTCGCCAGCGCTTCGGTGAGCCGGTCTCGGCGGGCCGGATGCGCAGGGACACCTTCGGTGCGATCCCGGTGACCTCGTACACCATCCGCGGCGCCGTCCGGCTTCTCCCAAGGAGTGCGCGGGACGCCGGGCTGGACGAACACCTTGAAGCAGGTGCCGCAGTTGCCGCATCCCCATGACGGCGTCTCGATCCGCTGATCGGTGAGAGCGGCCTTTGCGGCAGCGATGACGGGCATGTCCACCTTGAATGGCATGAGCGCAGGACCGGAAGCAGGACCGACGAGAGGTGTGGCGTGACTTCGCTGGATACGGCTCGAATGAATCGATTCATTGAAAGTTAGCCCGCCTTGTCAGAGTCGTCAAGGCCCCGTTGTTCTCCCGCAGTCACGGTCGGCGCGTTGAGCGCGAAGAAGGTTAAAACGTTTCACTAAGCCCGGTACAGCTGCCGCGAAGCGCTGCAGACCTCTCGAGGTCGAGTGAACTGCTGGGCGGTTCTCGCTGGCCTCCGGTGCACTCCTGAAGGCCGACAGGGTTCAGATACAGGCAGTACCCCTCGCACTACTTACGGTGTTGAAGGGTGCGGGTGAGGCGTCGCCGGCCGGTGGAACTGCACCCGACGGGTCAGCGTGCCGACGTCTTCGATGTGTCAGCCGGAGGGGCCACGAGGTCCGACGGTGAAGTACCGTCGACCAGTGACCAGCAAAAGGAAGCCGCGGGGACCGTACCGTAAGAGCGGTGAGCGACGGGAGCGGATTCTCGAGGCCGCCTACGAGGCCGTCGACGAGCACGGGGAGCGCGCCTCTCTGCAGGACATCGCCGACCGGGTGGGGGTGACCCAGCCGGCGCTGACCTACTACTTCCCTACGCGTGACGATCTCCTGCTGGCCGTACTGGAGCGGCGTGATCTGATAGGCAAGGCGGTTGCCCAGCCCGCCGGGGCGGCCGGAGGGATGGCGCGGAACATGGTTGCCAGTGTCCGCCACACCACGGACCATCCCGGTCTCGCCAAGCTTTACGTCACCTTGTCGGCGGCCGCCACGGACCCGGAGAGCCCCGCGCACGCATACTTCGCCCGGCGCTATCGCAGTCTCGCGGAAGAGGTCACCAAAGACCTGGAGGCACAGCAGGAACGAGGCGAACTGCGTGCGGACGAGCCGGCTGAGAATCTGGCGCGCGTGCTGCTCGCGGTGCTGGACGGTCTGCAGATCCAGTGGATGCATGATCCTTCGGTCGATGTGGCGGCCGTGGCGGAGACCTTCGCCAGGATGTTCATCGATTCGGCTGGCGCCCCCGGTGTCGAGGAGGGGCGGGTCGGCTGAGCGGTGGGCGGCCGGTTGGGCAGTGGCCGGCTCCGCTGAACGGCGCCGGCCGGGGTGCATGGGGCGGAAACCGGTCACACCGCATGGCCTGCCTCCACCTGGTCAAGGCGCTTGGCCCTGGGGATCAGCGGTACGAGCAGGGTGGCGAGCGCGACTGCCCCGGCGAAGAACAGGAAGCCGTTGCTGAAGCTGTCGTCATTGTAGAAGGCGGTGCCCTGCATCTCCTTGCTGTTCCGTGCGACGAGCACGAAGGCGATCTGCGTGAACACTCCCTGAAAGACGCCCTGGATCTTGCTCTGAGCTCCGTTGCCCAGGGCCTGCTCTTCCGGTGATACGGATTCGATGATCATGATGGGAACCAGAGCGACCACCAGCCCCATGCCCAGGCCACTGACGATGCCGACGGACATCAACTGACCGACGCTGTAGTGGAACTGCGACGTGAGGGCGATGCCGATGGCCACCAACGCGCCACCGATGGCCAACAGCAGGCGTGAGTCGAAGCGGCGGGCCAGCGAGCCCGCCAAGACCGACACGACGATCATGGTGACACTGGTGGGGGCACCGACCCAGGCGTTCTTCGTCGCCGTCCACCCCAGTCCGTCGGAGAGACCGGGGATGTCCGGCATGAGGACGAGGAGGTTCAGTACGGTGCCCTGCGCGAAGACCGCACCCATGATGAGGCCTGTGACCAGGAAGGTCGCCCACACTCGACGGCGTCCCAGCAGGGATATGGGGAACATCGGGTGGGCGACCTTGCCCTCGACGACGACGAAGGCGACCACCGCCGCGAGGCCGCCGATGATGCAGCCCAGAGTGCGTCCGTCGCCCCAGCCCCAGTCGGCGCCTTCGCCGACACCGTATATGACGGCCGTCAGGCCACCGCCCACCAGGACACCGCCGGCCCAGTCCATGCGTGTGCGGGGTTCGCGGACCGGGCTCTCGGGGACGAGGACGAGCAGGCCCAGCAGGCTTATCGCGGTGGCGATGACCATGAACCACAGGGCGCCGCGGTATCCGAAGTCGTCGATGATCCAGCCGGACAGGAACGGGCCGCCCAGCGCGAGCACCCCCATGCCGCCGCCGAGAAATCCGCTTGCCTGACCCACGAGATGCCGTGGGAAGACGTCACGGGCCATGGCGTAGACGAGTGCGATCGACGGAGCGTAGAAGCCCGCGATGGCTCGGCCGACCAGAAGCGTCTCGTAGTTCGTCGCGACGGCGGCGATCGTGTCGCCGATGAGGCCGAGCACGGTGATGACGACCAGCACGCGCTTCTTGCCGTACATCGTGGCGTACTTGAAGACGAACGGTGATGTGAAGGTGCCTACCAGCAGACTGATCTGGCTGAACCAGACGATCTGCGTGGTGTGGAAGTTGATGGCGATCTCGGACTGAACGTTTCCGGAGATCAGGCCGATGAGGCCGTTCAACTGCGATGCCCACAGGAGTGCGATCAGGATGAGGGCCAAGCGTGCCCCGAAGCCGGCTGTGCCGCCGGCCTTCTCATCTCGGTTCGATGACTCGACGTTGAGTGTCATGGCGGGTTCCCGGCTTTCCATCAGGTGGAGTCCTGTAGTCCCGGGGGCGCAGGCTAGCTCTAAAAATTTTATAGAGCTAGATTTTGGGCAAGGTCAATACTGCGTCACAGCTTCGGTGTCGTCACCTGGCAGAACTGGGGGCCCGGGCGCCCAGGGTGCCCGGACCCTTCATGTGTCAGGCGATCCGCAGAACTGTCCGGTGCGACTGGGCCCGGTAGACGGTGTGCCCGTCCGATGCTTCCACCATCAGGACGCGTCCCTGTTCGACCTCCACGCCGCCGGAGGTGAAGGGCACACGGATCTCGGGGCGCCAGATCATGAACAACTAGGGGGAAAGTCATGCCGGACCTGGAGGCCGGTAGTCCCGTTGCGGAGCCACGAAAGGGTAACCGGGGCGGAACCGACGGGGCTCGTGGACGATAGCGCCATCGCGCCCACCGGCGGTTGTTCCGCGGCGGGGGCGGTGCCCGACTTCACTCTCCATCGCGGCTGCACCTCCGGCCTGTCGCACACGGAAGGGCCGGCGAAACGGACACCGCGTAGGTGCGGTCGACATTTGTGATGTGCCACCACACTATTTCCAGGCTCAGCCTTCGCCCGCATTCCGGGATCAGCCATCGAGAGCAGGACATGGAGGCCTTCAGGCGCGTGCGAGACCGTCACCCGTCGACGCTGTTCGGCGCGCCAAGGAGGCGTTCGGTGACGCCGAGGGTGCGATCGATGACCTGGTCGAGTTCGGCCTGGCCGAACGCCCAGCGTACGGCGCCGGCGTAGAAGACGTCGCCGATCACGAGCATGTGGTGTTCGAGGTCGCTTCCGGGCGACACGTCGTGATCGAAGGCGCGCGCCCAGTGCAGCCAGTCGATGTTCGCCTGGGTACTCGTCACCGACTTGTCCCGAGTCATGGTCGACCGTACCCAAACCTCGAGCACCTTGGGCTGTGCGACGAACATGCCGGTGAGTGCGGTGATGAAGGTGAGGAAAGGGGTCCGCCCGCCCTCGTCGGATGCGCGGGTGGCGTGCGCGTGCTCGGCAGCGGCCTCCGTCAAGATCGAGTTCCAGGCGACGGAGGCCCGGTGGATCAGGTGGTCGCGAGACTGGAAGTACGTGTAGACCGTGGCGAGCGCGACGTTCGAGCGCAGGGCGACGTTGCGCATCTGCATCGCGTCGTACCCCTGGGTGCGTGCCAGCTCTATGGCGGCGACCAGGATCCTTTCGTAGCGCTCCTGTTGGCCGGCGCGCGACGCCGTCCAGAAGGGGTGGAGGGCCGACAAGTTCCCATTGTGCCGGGCCAGCATCGCGGCCACGGCCTCGCGGACGCTCATCTCGGGGGCGATCCTCATTCGCTGATCCTCTCATTGGCTCATCGCGCCGGTCCGTGGCGCAACATGTGGAGACGCACGGGCTGTTGACCCGGTGCCTCCGCGACGACTAGCGTTCAGAACCAGGTTCTGAACTGCACTATAAGGAGGTCCGGGGGAGGAGACCTCGGTTCCCGGCTCGCTCACCCGCTGGACGCCGGAACCGTCGTTCACGGCGATCCCGGGGGTCGGCCCTTCCGGGACGCGGGTTCCTGCGACGCGTCAAGGACCTCTCTTGTCCTCATGGCGACAGAGCCGCCACTGACGATCGGCTCGCACAGGAAAGGCACCACTGGCCGCTGCGGGGCCGTCGTGCGGGACCACCACTCGCCCGGCGACGGCGTGGGCGGAGCGACGGTGACGCCACAAGCGACACCTTCTCCCCGACATCGGCCTCCACCTCGTATGCGGGAGCAAGGGCACGCCGCGAGCGCGGCGCATCGAGCATGGAACAGGAACAGGGCAAGAAGGAGACCCGAATGACATGGGCAGGGCGGACGATCGCGGTGACGGGCGCCACGGCGGGGATAGGTGCCGCGGTGCGGGAGCGACTGCTGGCCGAAGAGGCACGGGTGGTCGCTCTCGACAGGGACGACCCGGGCGATCCGCGCGTGACGTACGTGCGGTGCGACCTCTCCGACAAGGCATCCATCCAGCAGGCCGTCGCTGAGCTGCCGGACCAGCTCGACGGACTTGCCAACGTCGCCGGCATCCCGGGAACGCGCCCGGCCGAATCCGTGTTCCGGGTCAACTTCCTGGGACTGCGGCAACTCACCGAGAGCGTCATCGACCGGATCCGCCCCGGAGGCGCGGTCGTCAACGTCGCATCCATCGCGGGGGCGGCGTGGCAGATGCACGTCGAAAAACTCACCGAACTCGTCGACTCGCCGGACTTCGAAACCGGACTCAAGTGGGTCGTGGAGAAGGGGCCGTCCTCGGGAACGAGGGCGTACGACGTCTCCAAGCAGGCCGCCATCCTTTACACCAAGCGGCGCTCGCACGCCGCGTGGCGCCATGGCGTCCGTATGAACGCCGTCTGTCCCGGTGCCACGACGACCGGCATCCTGGAGGACTTCAAGCAGTCGATGGAGGAGGGCGCCATCGACTGGTCCGAGAAGGCCCTTGGGCGGCACGCCACGCCCGAGGACGTGGCAAAGGTGGTCGTGTTCCTGCTCGGGCCCGATGCCGCTTTCGTCAACGGTGCGGATCTGCCGGTTGACGGCGGCCTGGTCGCCGGAGTGAGCGTCGGCAGCATCAAGGCGCAGGGAGACCTCCATGGCTGACGTAGGGCTGGTGGACCTCGACACCTGGGCGGGCGGAGTCCCGTACGACGCCTTCGACACGCTGCGCGACGCCGGCCCCGTGCAACGCCACGCCAACTCGGCCGGACGTGACTTCTGGGCCGTTACGGGCCACGCGGAACTCGTCGAGGCGAGCCGGGACACCGCGCGGTTCCTGTGCACCCTGAACAACTCGGCCAGCGATCAGTATCCGGTGGGTGCCGAACCGGACGAGATCGGCCGCGCCATGATGAACCAGATGCACATGATGAACGGCACCGACCACACCCGCCTGAGAGGACTGGTGAGCCGGGCGTTCACCTCGCGGGTCATCGCCCGGCTGGAGGACAGTACACGGGAACTGGCCAGGTCGATCGTCGCCAGGGTCGCGGACAAGGACGAGTTCGACTTCGTCCACGAGATCTCGGCGGAGCTCCCGCTGTCGGTGATCTGCGACCTGATGGGCATCCCCGACGCCGACAAGCCGCTCATCTTCGAGCTGACGAACAGGATGATGGGGCCGGGTGACCCCGAGTATTCCGCCAGCGTCGAGGATGCCCGCAGCGCTGTGTCGGAGCTGTACGCGTATGCGGCGGAGCTGGCCGTCGAGCGCCGCAAGAAGCCCGGCTCCGACCTCACCAGCCTGCTGCTCCAGGCCGAGCTGGACGGTGAGAAGCTGACAGACGCGGAGTACCTCGCCTTCTTCCAGCTGCTGAGCGCGGCAGGCAACGAGACCACTCGCAACCTGATCTCCCACGGCATGCTCGCGCTCATCGAGCATCCGGACCAGCGCGCCGAGTTGCGCGAGGACCGCAGTCTCATCCCGCGCGCGGTAGAGGAGATGCTGCGCTGGGGCACACCCGTGATCCACTTCGCTCGAGACGCCGCGCAGGACACGGTGCTCGGGGGACAGCAGATCGCCGCGGGCGACAAGATCGTGCTGTGGTACATCGCGGCCAACCGCGACCCGGCGGTCTTCCGGGACCCCTACCGCTTCGACATCAAACGCGATCCCAACCCGCACGTGGCTTTCGGAGGTGGCGGGCCGCACTTCTGCCTGGGAGCCAGTCTCGCCCGTATGGAGGCTCGGGTGATGTTCGAGGAGTTGTTCACGCTGCTCCCCGACCTGGAACTTGCCGGCGAGGCGAGTCTCATGCGCTCGAACATGTTCCACAGCATCAAGCATCTGCCCGTCCGGCACGAGACAGGCTGACGCCGGGACGCCGGCCGGGCCGCTGTGCCGACCCAAAGGACGAGGAACGCGATGTGAGGGTGCGTGAACCCCTGTCTCCTGCCCCGCCGAGTTCGGGGGGAAGCGGGCCGCAGGGGTGGACGCCCGGTCCTTGCCGACCACTGGGCGGTCGGATCGCGAGGCCGAGGCGAGGAGGGCAGACGATGAACGACTCGGGCACGGACGACCGCATGACGCACGCGGGTCGGGGCGGCAGGGCGTCCCGACGCGGCCGCCCCAGGGACACGGACATCGACGAACGCATCCTCGCGGCGGCCAAGGCGGTGTACGCGGAACGCGGCCGGTCAGGGTTCAACTTCGAGACCGTGGCCCGCCGGGCGCAGGTGAGCAAGGACGCCATCTACCGGCGGTACGGGAGTCAGGTCGACCTGCTGACGGCGAGCTGGCCCGAGAACGAGGAGGCACACCGGCACGAGTTGGCCCTGCCGGCCGATGCCGGCATCCGGGACTACCTCATCGCCGTGGCGAAGGACCACTTCGTCATGTACACCAGGGAGACGCGCCTGGAGTACCTGCGCGTCTACATCGAGGCCATGCACAATCCCGAGCTGCTGGACGCCCTGCACCTCGGCCTCTTTCCGCGAACCGTTTCCCGGGCACGGGGAGTGGTCCGCTTGGCCATGAGCCGGGGGAGTCTTCCCCTCGCCCCGTCCGCGAACGCGGTGATCGACGCGATCATCGGGGGCGTCGCCATGCATGTCATGACTGCCTCGTCCACGCCGCACACGGAGCTGGCCGCCGACGGCGACGCGTGTCTGTCCGACCTTGTCGACATGGTGCTCCGCGGCTGCGGATACGGCTTCGCCGCGAACGGTGCCAATGCGGCACCGGGTTTCTCGCCATGACCGGGCAGGAACCGGAGGGCGGCTGTCCCGGGCGTGCCGAGCCGTGTCGCTGGTCGTTTCACGGCCCGCACCGGCCCACCTCTGAGGGCCGCTCCGACACCCACCCAGACCACAGCGTTGTGAACGGAAGACAGGAGACGATGTGCCGGACTTCGACATGACCATCGGCGGCGAGCGAGTCGCGGGTCGCGAATCCTTCGACGTGGTGAATCCGGCCACCGGCCAGGTCTTCGCCGCTGCCCCCGACTGCTCGGACGCCGACCTGGAACGGGCCGTCAGCGCGGCGCGCACCGCCTTCGCGCAGTGGCGGACCGACGAGCGGGGCCGCCGCGAGGCCATGCGGGAGGCTGCGGCGCGGATCGAGAGCCATACCCGGGACCTGGCCACCCTGCTGACGAAGGAGCAGGGCAAGCCCGTGCGGGAGGCCACGGGAGAAGTGCTCCAGGCGAGCGAGTGGTTGCGCCACTACGCGGACATGGAGTCCCCGACCGAGGTTCTCGCGGACAGCGCGCACGCCCGGATCGAACTGTCGCGGCGGCCGCTGGGCCCGGTCGCGGCGATCACGCCCTGGAACGCACCGGTCGGGCTGGCGTTCTGGAAACTCGCACCCGCGCTCCGTGCCGGTAATACGGTCGTGCTCAAGCCCTCGCCGTACACGCCTCTGACGACGCTGAGGATCGGTGAACTCCTGGCAGACGTCTTTCCACCGGGCGTCCTGAACGTCATCTCGGGACGCGACCCGCTCGGGGCCAAGCTGAGTTCGCACCCGGCGATCCGGAAGGTGAGTTTCACCGGTTCGACCGCCAGCGGGCGCAAAGTGGCCATCGCGGCCGCCGAGGATCTCAAGCGGGTCACCCTGGAACTCGGCGGCAACGATCCGGCCATCGTTCTGGAGGACGCCGACGTGGAGACGACCGCGGCCGGCATCTTCGGCAGCGCCATGACCAACGTGGGGCAGATCTGTGTGGCGGTCAAGCGCACGTATGTGGCGCGTGCCGTCTACGACGACATGCTCGCAGCACTGAGCGAGCGCGCCAAGAACGTGCGCCTGGGGAACGGTCTCGACGAAGGCGTCACGCACGGCCCGTTGAACAACCGACCGCAACTGGACCGGGTGACGGACCTGGTCGCGAGCGCGGTCGACGCCGGTGCCCGCGTCGTTGCGGGCGGGGCGACCGTCGAGGGACCGGGATACTTCCACGCCCCGACGATCCTCACCGACGTCACCGACGAGATGCCCATCGTGTCGGAGGAGCAGTTCGGCCCAGCCTTGCCCGTGCTGCCGTACGACGACCTCGACGACGTGGTGGCCCGCGTCAACGCCTCACCCTTCGGCCTCGGCTCCTCTGTCTGGACCGGCGATGTCGAACGGGGCGGCGACATCGCGCGCCGTATCGAGGCGGGGACGACCTGGGTCAACTGCCACCTCTACCTGTTGCCCTCGCTGCCCTTCGGTGGCGTCAAATGGAGCGGGCTGGGCGTGGAGAACGGGGTCTGGGGCCTCCATGAGTTCACCGACATGCACGTCCTGCACCAGAATCTGCTGCCGGGCAACGCCTGGAGCTGAGGGAAAGGCACACACGCCCCATGGAACCAGCAACCGATCGCGGCAACCATGTGGAAGTAGAGGTCGACCGGACGCGCTGCGCTGGCCTGGCGATCTGCGAACTGCAGGCTCCCGAACACTTCGAGGTCCAGGACGACGGCGTGGTCCGGGCGCGCCCGGGCGAGGTGCCGCCGGACCGGCTCGCCGCCGTCCGCAGCGCGGTCGCCTCATGCCCCAACCAGGCTCTCAGGTTCGTGGACCGATGAGGGCAGCCTGACCGCTCCGCCCGCTCAGGCATCCCGCGGCCACCCGCGGTGTCGCCGGCGGTCCCGGTACCGGGACCGCCGGCGTTCTGGCCCGGTGGGCGCGGAGCAGCTAATGGAGGTTGTTCGCCGGGTACTTCCGATGGTCGGGTCCGAGCTGGTACTCCAGCACGCCGTAGCCCCGCTCGCCCGTCTCCGCCAGGGTGTACACCGCAGGCTGGTCGGCACCGAAGTCGGCCAGATACCGGCTCAGTACGCGCGGATCCTGTGAGGCCACGTCGTACTTGTCACCCTCTTCGTGGTCCCCGAGCGGCTTGCCCTGTTGGCCGAAGTAGCCACCGCCGAGCAGGTAGACCCCGGGCAGTGCCGCCCGGGTGTGCAGCTCGTGCACGTGCCCCGTGTCGTCGGTGAGCCGGATGACCCCCTCCTCGTGGATCCGGATCCCCTGGCGCAGCGTCAGCTCGTGCTCCATCGCCACGATGGCACGACCGTCGTACTTGCCGCCCGCGATGCCCCCGTGGACCGACAACTGCTCGCCCTCGTCGCTCTCCGTGCACAGCACGAAGTAGGCCGCGTCCTCGAACTGCGGGTTCAGCCAGTAGTGCGCCCCGAACGGCCGGCCGGCACCTGCGGGCATCGGTATGCCGCCCACGGGACGCAGGCCGAAGGACCGGTCGCGGCATCCGGAGAGTTCCTCGCTCTCGATGGTCCGGTCGCCGATGCGCACCCGGCCGCGGTAGGTCACCGACTGGACGAAGGTGGCGTAGTCGAAGACCAGGACGCCTCCGTGGGTGGCGTGCAGGCGGGTGTCCCAGGGATCGAACCGCACCTCCATCTCCAGGTCGAAGTCGATGTCGTAGGCGTTCGGTTCCATCCGAAGCCTCCAACGGCGCATGGGTTCGACGATGTCGAGATGCAGGGATCCGACGTCGAGTCGAGCGGGGTCACCGTGCAGCTCGCGGAAGAAGCGTGCGTTGTGCTGCTGGGGGTCGTCCCTGGTGACCCCCACGGCGAACCCGTCCATCGTGTTCAGGTTCGGGTACGAACCGAGGCCGACGCACAGCGAGAACTCACCCTGCTGATCATGGACGTTGAAGTAGCAGCGTTCGAAGAAACGCATGTCGGTGGTGGCTGGTTGCGACAGCAGCAGTGGTGACTGGTGCACGAACAGGTCGTCGTTGCGCGTCAGTGACGACATGATTGCCCTTCCTGTGACGGATCGCGGAGCCGCTACACGCGGAGTCCGGTGATACCGGCCCACTCTGCGAGGACGCGAGCAAGCCGTTTGTCCCCGTCGCGAGGCTTTCCGCGATATTTCTGGCCTTCTCTGAGTTGGTACAGCTTGATGCGGAGCACGGCGAGCCTGAAGGCTGCGAAGACGATGTAGTAGTCGAGGTCCGCGATCTCACGACCGAGGAGGTCGGCGTACCGTTCGGTCGTCTCCTCCACCGTCGGTTGCGCCTCGAAGCCCAACCCTTGGGCCGTCTGGTACTCACCCTCGAGCCACCACGCCAGATCGACCTCGGCCGGACCCAGCGCGACCATCTCGAAATCAAGGATCGCGCTGCACTTGAAATCCTCGGTGAACAACTGGTTGCCGCGCTTGGCGTCGCCCCACACGAGTCCGGCCGGCGGCGGGAGTGGCGGCCGGTGCCTGCGGAGCCACTGGTAGGCCTCCTCGATCACCGGATGCGAATCGCCCGCGGAGACCCACGCGTAGTACTCCCAGTAGTACTGCAGCTGCTGGTCGATCGGGTCCGATCCTCGCCCGGGTCGGTCCAGGAAGCCGAGGTCCAACCGCCGTGGATCGCACCGGTGCAGCTCGGCCATGGCCGCAAGCCCGCTCCACCAGGTCTGTTCCCGACCCTGTGGGCCGATCTCGTTCATCCAGTCCTGCCCCAGCTGGCCGGTCCTGCCGCGAGCCCTCTCCATCACGAAGAAGCGGGCCCCGAGGACGCCGGCGTCGGCTTCGAAGCCGATGGGCCGTGGCACCCGCACGGCGTGCGTACGCAGCGCCGCCATGACGCGGTACTGCTCCTCGAACATCGTCTCCAGGAAGAGCTGGTACCCGGTGCCGGGTTCGAAGCGGACGACCAGATCCTCGCTGTGCTCCGCGTGCTCGTCGCGGTAGGTCGCCTCGAAGGCGTACAGCTCTCCGGAAAATCCGTCGGAAAACGCGCGGAGGTCGCCGACTTCCACCACTCGCCCCGTGGTGTGGCGCGCTTGAAGCCATCGCCGCAAGGTCGCACGGGCATGCATCAGGTCACGCTGAACGGGTATCACGTCGGCCTCACTTTCCTGTCCGAAAGGCGCGGTCGTCCCGCGGACCAAGGCGTATGCAACGGTGAGGAGCGCACTCACTTTATGAGGGGCCAAAAGCTTGGGCAATAGCGCGGTGGGGACGAAAAAAGGAATGCAGCGGGTCACTCGGCGCCGCGAATTTCCCGACGATCACCGTCGGTATTTCCGCGCTTTTTGGGCGCGAGCGCGCACGCGGCGTATCTTTGTGCAGTGCAGTGCAGTGCAGTGCAGCGCGGCCCGCCCAGGGGGCCGAGGCCGTGGTGAGGGGAGAGAACCGGTGGAGCCGTCCGCGATCGGCACGGTCGACGACGCCCGGGGCAGGAGCGGCCGTCCGAGGTCGACCTCGCGGGCCGATCTCGAGCGGATCGGCTTCGAACTCTTCGAGCGGAAGGGGTTCGAGGAGAGCACGATCGACGACATCGCGGGCGCGGCGGGCATCAGCCGGCGGACGTTCTTCCGGTACTTCGCCTCCAAGAACGACTTGGTGTGGGGCGACTTCGAGGGACAGTTGGTCCGGTTGCGGGAACTGCTGGCGGCGGTTCCCGAGGACGTGTCGCTGATCGACGGGTTGCGCGCCACCATCATCGAGTTCAACAGCTTCGACCGTGACACCGTGCCGTGGCACCGCCGCAGGATGGAGCTGATCCTCAACGTGCCCGCACTGCAGGCCGACTCCGCGCTGCGTTACAACTCCTGGCGCTCGATCATCACCGAATTCGTCGCCGAACGGACCGGGTGCACACCGCGCGACCTGGAACCCCGGCTGATCGGGAACCTGGCACTGGCCGCGTCCGTCGCGTCCTACGAACTGTGGCTGGAGGACGGTACGGCCGAGCTGCCGGATCTGATGGACGCGGCGTTCCGGCGGCTCGCGGCCGGTTTCTGAGCTGACGTGTCCCTAGTGGTCCGCTCCCCGGCGGCCCCGGAGGCGCGGAGCAGCCGAGGCCGCAGTGCCGCCACGGAACGGCCTCTGAAGGCGGAGATCCACACCCCGGTTCCGTACGCGAGATCGTCGAGGCGCCGCGCCAGTCCGTAGCGGACCGGATCCAGTCCGACTCGCGAGCGTCGGTACTCGAGCGCGATGTCCGCGAACGCTGCCACGGCCGCCGCGCGCCGCACCCGGCGGGAGACGAGGCAGCCCACGGCGGTGAGCGGCCACCAGTGCCGCGTCATCAGCGCGCCGGTCTGGCTCAGCGCGGCGACGGCGCCGTTGGCCGTGAGCCGTACCCCCAGCCGGCCGGAGTGCTCGACGGGGCCGAGCTTCCGGGCGATGCGCATCGCCGTCACCGCGCCGCACGCCGCGGCGACCGGCACCGACCAGCGCCGCTGGGCCAGCAGGGCCGCGACCGCCACGGTGCTCCACGGTGCCAGGACCGCCGGGGCCACCGAACCGGGGTGCCGCTCGGCGAGGGGATGCGCACCGGTGCCGTATTCGGCCTTGCGGACGAACCAGTCGCGGAAGTCGACCCGGTGCTCGTGGGCGGCCGTCGACGCCGGCTCGTACCGCATCCGCCAGCCCCGCGCGATCACGCGCCAGCCGAAGTCCACGTCCTCGCCCACCCGCATCCGTTCGTCGAAGCCGTCACCGAGCGCGTCGACGCGGGCGACCACGCAGGCGGTGGAAGCCCAGGACACGAACGATCCCGGACGGACCAGCGCCGGGCGCGAACCCAGGTCCAGGGAGGAGCGGGCCTGCTCGTACCGGCCGATCCAGTTGTCCGACCCGGCGGTCCTCAGCCCGGTGATGCGGGGCACGGCGATACCGAGGCGCGGGTCCGTGAAATGCCTCAACAAGGTGGGCACGGTGTCCTCGGCGAGCACGATGTCGGAATCGACGAACACGACGAAGGGGGTGCGGACCAGACGGAGGCCCGCGTTGCGCGCACCCGCCGGGCCGAGGTTCTCCGACAGCGGC
Organism: Streptomyces sp. CB02414; assembly: GCF_001905385.1. Classification (GTDB taxonomy): domain Bacteria; phylum Actinomycetota; class Actinomycetes; order Streptomycetales; family Streptomycetaceae; genus Streptomyces. Next base: position 282,345 of record NZ_LIPF01000004.1, read on the forward strand.
AGGAACTGGGCGCCGTGCCGCACCGCGACCGCCTCGATCGCGGCCGCGTCCCGTGAGGCGTCGTCCACGACGATCACCTCGCTGCCGGGAGCGATGCTGCCGAGGAGCCGGTCGAGCTGCCGCGCCCGGTCGCGGACCGGTACGACGTATGTGCACCGTGGATCCGGGTGCGGCGGCAGTTCCGCGACGAGCGGATGGGCGAGGCCGAGGTCGAGCAGCCGGTCGACGAGCACGGCGCTCGCGGCGTCGCGCACCCGCGCTGTGCGTCCCTCCAACAACGCGCGGGCGCGAGGTGTCAGCCGCAGCAGGCGGGTCACCGGGGCGCCGCCGAGCAGCGCACGCCCGTCGTCGACGACGAGAGCGTGCGGATCGAGGGCGACGGCGAAACCGTGCGGCAGCCCGGTCACCGGGAGGCCTCCGCGGCCGGGCCGGCCAGGCGACCGCGCCGGTCCGGGGCGGCGGTGAGGATGCGCCGCGCCGTCGCGTCGACCAGCGCGTCCACCAGTCGGCGGCCCTCCTCGGCGCAAGCGCCCCCCGGATCGCCCAGCACTCCGTTCGGCGCGACCGAATGGACGCCACCGGCGAGCAGCGCCGGCATCAGGACGTCCAACGGGCGGGTGTCCCCGGCGGCGGCCGCGGTCACCGCCACCTCGTGCGGCGCGAGATGGAGCATCACGGAGGTCTCGGTCCGGCCCGCGTGCGCGTCACCGCCCGCAAAGGCGCACCCCGTCCAGGAGACGTCGTGCCCTTCGTCGCGCAGTTGTGTCACCGCCTCGTCGAGGGTGCGCACGTTGCCGCCGTGCCCGTTGACGAACACCACCCGCGAGGCCCACAGCGCCAGTGACCGCACGGTCTCGATCAGGACGATGCGCAGGGCCTCGTGACCGATGGAGACCGTGCCGGGAAAACCGGCGTGCTCACCGCTGTTGCCGTACGCGAGGGTCGGTGCGACCAGCACGGGTCCCGGCAGCCGGCCCGCCACTCGGTCGGCGACCGCGCGGGCGACGACGCTGTCGGTGGTGAGCGGCAGATGTGGTCCGTGCTGCTCCGTAGAGCCGACCGGTACGAGCACGAGCGGGCCGTCGGCGGGCACGGCCGGCCAAACGGCGCGGGCGAGTTCGATCCTCACGGGTCAGTCGCCGGCGCCCAGGGTGCGAGTGAAGCCGTCGGGGATCACCAGGTCGTCCGGGCCCAGTTCGCCGACGGAGGAGTGCCCGAGGCCGAGCACGGCGGAGTCGAGGCCGCCCCGGAGGATGTCGAGGACGTTCTCCACGCCGGCCTGCCCGTTGGCGGCCAGGCCCCACAGGTACGCCCGCCCGATCAGGACGGCCCGCGCGCCGAGGGCCAGGGCCTTCGCCACGTCGCCGCCGCGCCGTACGCCCCCGTCGAGGAGCACCTCCACCTGGTCGCCGACGGCTTCGGCGACGGCGGGCAGGACGCGGACGGTCGCGGGGGTGGTGTCGAGGTTGTTGCCCCCGTGGTTGGAGACGGACAGGGCGGTGACGCCGGCGTCCACGGCGCGCTTGGCGTCGTCGACGCGGGTGACGCCCTTCAGGAGGAAGGGCCCGTCCCACTCCTTGGCCAGCCAGCTCACGTCCTCCCACGTGGGCGGCTCGGTCTGCATCCACTCGCCGTACGCGCCGAAGAAGGTGGGCGCCGCGCCGCCGGGGGCCGTGAGGTTGGGCGTGGTCAGGTCCGGGATGCGGCCGCTGCGGGCGAACCGCCACAGCCAGCCGGGGTGCGGCAGCACGTCCGGTGCGAGCTTCAGCATCGTCTTGAGGTCGACCTTCTCGGGGATGGTGGGGCTGCCCCAGTCGCGGCCGTTGGAGAACGACCAGTCGAGCGTGACGATGAGGGCCTTGCACCCGGCGGCCCTGGCCCGCTCCATACGCTGCAGCATGGTGTCGCGGCTGCCGGACCAGTACATCTGGAAGGCCGTGTCGGGGTTGGCCGCGGTGACCTCTTCGACGGGCTTGCTGGCGAACGAACTGAGCCCCATCGGGATGCCCCGGTTCGCCGCGGCCCGGGCGACGGCCACCTCGCCGTCCGGATGGACGGCCTGGACCCCGGTGGGTGAGATCATCACCGGGAAGGCCGATTCCATGCCCAGAACCGTCGTCCTCAGGTCCCGCTGCGCGTGGTGGCCCACCACGCGGGGGGCGAAGCCCAGTGCGGCGAAGGCGCGGCTGTTGTCGTCAAGGGTGCGGCCGCGTTCGGACCCGGCGACCAGCGCGCCGTACACCATGCGCGGCAGGCGCTTCTTGGCCCGGCGCTGGGCCTCGGCGACCGTCTCGAACCAGGGGTTTCTGCTCATGGAACCATGCACCCATTTCCTGTTGCAGCGTGTGGGGTCACCTGACGAGATGCCCGGCCTCGTCCGTGAGGTGTGCCGGCCGGAGCCCGGCCAGCGGAGACTCGGCGCACGCGCTGACCGGAGGTCCGTCGAGGTCCTCGCGCCGGACGATGGCGACGTCGACGGCGGTCGAGCGGCGGGCGCGCGGCTCGGTGCGGTGGGAGTGGTCGCCGGACGGCTTCGGCACCGCGCCCCGCGTCGCGAGGAGCGGTTCGCCGTATCCTTGGACGCACTCGGGGTCCGGGCCGTCCAGCGGCAGTCCGGTGAAGAACTTGGCGGCCATGCAGCCGCCCTTGCAGGTGTCGTAGAAGGCGCATGAGGCGCAGGCTCCGCCCTGCTGCGGCTCGCGCAGCCGCAGGAACAGCTCCGACGTGCGCCACACGCCGGCGAAGCCGCCCTGCCCGCGCACGCTCCCGGCCAGGAACTCGTCGTGGATGGCGAAGGGGCAGGCGTACACGTCGCCGACCGGGTCGATCAGGCACACCACGCGTCCCGCGCCGCACAGGTTCAACCCCGGCAACGGTTCCCCGAAGGCCGACAGGTGGAAGAAGGAGTCGCCGGTCAGCACGTTGTCGCCGTGGGCGATCAGCCAGTCGTACAGCTCGCGCTGTTGCTCGGGCAGCGGGTGCAGGTCGTCCCACACGTCCGCGCCCCGGCCGGACGGACGCAGCCGGGTCAGCCGCAGCTGGGCGCCGTACCGGTCGGCCAGCGCCTTGAAGTCGTCGAGCTGCGGGATGTTGTGCCGGGTGCACACCACGGAGAGCTTGAAGTTCTTCATCCCGGCGTCGGCCAGGTGGCCCATGGCGCGCAGGGCGGTGGCGTGGGAACCAGCGCCGCGCACGGCGTCGTTGACCTCGGCGGTCGCGCCGTCGAGTGAGATCTGCACGTCCACGTAGTCGTTCGCGGCGAGCCGCGCGGCGATCTCGGGCGTGATCCGCACGCCGTTCGTGGAGAACTTCACGCCCACGTGGTGGGCGGTGGCGTAGTCGAGCAGCTCCCAGAAGTCGGGCCGCACGGTCGGCTCGCCACCGCCGATGTTGACGTAGAAGACCTGCATGGCCTCCAGCTCGTCGATGACGGCTTTCGCCTCCGCGGTGGTCAGTTCGCGCGGGTCCCGGCGGCCGGAGCTGGAGAGGCAGTGCGCGCACGACAGGTTGCAGGCGTACGTCAGCTCCCAGGTCAGACAGATCGGGGCGTCGAGGCCGTACTCGAAGAGGTCGACCAGACGGGCGGCGGCGCGCGGTCGCGCGGAGGTCGCGGTCATGGGGGAGGGGTCCTTTCGACCAGCATCGACGACTGGGCCAGCGCGGCCAGCGCGCGTCCGTACCGGGGGACGTCCTCGGCGTCGACGCCCGCGGCCGCGCAGGCCGCACGTGCGGAGGGGGCTGTCGCGAGCGCCTCGACCAGGGCGAGCAGTGTCCGGTCCTTGAGGAACGACAGCTTGCGGGTGCCGAAGTGGTAGAGGAGGGCTCCGAACGGCTCGGGTCGCACCGAGACCTGCGGGTGCACCCGCCAGGCACGATCGAGGTCGAGCCCCGTGTTCACGGCGGACACGGCGTGGCCTAGTAGACGCCGCACATGCCGTCGATGGACACCTCTTCGACCAGGTCGTCGGCCTCGACGAGGTCGGTCAGGTGATCGGCCGGCGCGGTGCCGGTGTGCTCCTGCGGCTCGGTACCGACGGAGGCGGTCTCGCTCATACGTCTCTCCTCGCAGTGCTGGAAGTCCGGCCCGTACAGGGCTGTTCGGCTCATCGTGAGAGTATTGGCATGCGGTGCCAAAAGGCTAGGCGTCGGGTGGCGTGAATTTCTCCGGCGCGGATCAGCAGCATGCGGCGAGCCCTTGGAGCGGACGTGGATCTCGAACTCGTGCGGGCCTTCCGGCGAACACCTGACGTGGTCGTGGTCGGCGCAGGGGCCGCCGGAGCGGTCCTCGCGGCCCGCCTGAGCGAGGATCCCGACCGCGAGGTGGTCCTCCTGGAGGCCGGCCCCGCCCCGCGCGACGCGGCCGGATTCGGTCCCGCCCTGCTGGACGCCAGACTCGTGCCGGGGGCACAGCCAGGTCATCCCGCCACCAGCGCCCACCCCGTGCGGCTCCTGGACGGACGCCCCTGGACGGTGCCGCGCGGTCACGTCCTCGGCGGCTCGACGACGGTCAACGGGGGCTACTTCATCCGGGCCCGGCGCGGGGACTTCGACCGCTGGGCCGCGGCGGGCAACCCGGCCTGGGCCTACGCCGAGGTGCTGCCCCTTCTGCGCGCCCTGGAGACGGACCTGGATCACGTCCCGGGCCACCTGCACGGTGACCGCGGCCCGATGCGCGTCCGTCGCGCCCCGCTCAAGCACCCGGCGGCCCTGGCCTTCCGCGACGCCGCGCAGGCCCTCGGCTTCCCCGCCGAGCCGGACAAGAACGGCCAGGCGGTCCCCGGATTCGGTCCCGTTCCCTCCAACTCGGTGAACGGGGTGCGCCGCAACACCGCGCTCGGCTATCTGACCGCCGACGTCCTCGGCCGCCCCAACCTCACGGTCCTGGGCGGCACACGAGCCCGCCGGATCACCGTCGAGCACGGCCGGGCCACCGCCGTCCTCGTCGAGAGCGGCGGGCGGCGGGCGAAACTGAACGCGGGCGAGGTGGTCCTCAGTGCCGGTGCCCTCTCCTCCGCCCACCTGCTCCAGCTCTCCGGCATCGGCCCCCGCTCCGACCTGGAGCGCCTGGGCATCCCGGTCGTACTCGACGCTCCCGCGATCGGGGCGCGGTTCAGCGACCACCCCCAACTGACCCTGGACTGGCGCCCGCACGAAGAGCCGGACGAACCATCCGACTCCTGGCTGGGCGGCTGTCTCCACCTGCCTTGCGACGGCCCGGGAGACGTCGAGATCCTCCAGTCACTGATCCCGATGGCCGGACTGACGAGCGGCAGGTTGCGCGCCCCCGGTGCTCCCCTGTCCTTCCTCGTCTCCGCCCTGACCCCGCGTCCCACCGGCCGCCTTCGCCTGCGGTCACCTGACGGGTCCGTACCTCCCGACGTCGACTACGGCTACCTGAGCGCTCCCGGCGACTACGGCCGGCTACGGCTGGCCGTGCGCGTCACGGCCGCACTCCTCAGCACCTCGCCCCTGGCGGCACTCTCCGGCGGGCTGCTCGCCCCGGGCCCGGCCGTCCTCGACGACGACCGTGCCCTCGACGGCTGGATACGCGACCACCTGGGCACGGCCCACCACACGTGCGGAACCGTCCCGATGGGCCCCGCCGACGAGCCGGAGCGCGCCGCGGTCGATCAGTACGGTCGCGTCCACGGCGTGCGCGGGCTCCGGGTGGCGGACACGTCGATACTGCCCGACGCACCTCAACGGGGTCCGGCGGCGACCGCCGTCCTGGTCGGCGAGGTGATCGCCGATGCGATCCGGCGGGCACTGCGGTGAGCGGCCGCTAGCCGGGGGGCAGGAACGTCGCGCGGACCGCCTGGGCCGTGGGGTCCGCGAGGATCCCGGCCCGGCACGTGTGCAGCAGCACCAGGTCGGCGACCGTCCCGGCTTCGATCCGCCGGGGCGGCCCGCCGGGATCCTCGAGCGGTGCGAGGAGGGCGTTCAGCGCGGCTTGCGGTGTCAGGGCCTCCCGGGCAGTGAAGACGTCCCCGAGCGGAGTCGTGCGCCGCACGGCGGCGGCCATGACGGCCCACGGGTCGAGGGGACCGTAGGGCGCGTCGGAGGACAGAGCGACGGGTACGCCGGCGTCGACTAGGGACCGGCAGCGGTACAGGTCGGCGTGCTCGTCCTCCGGCACGTCCCGGGCGTAGGCGTCGCCGCGGTCCGCGAGGAAGCCGGGCTGGGTCACCACCCGCAGTCCCAGTGCCGCGATGTCACCGATCAGCTCGTCCGGTACGAGTGCGGCGTGTTCGATCCTGTCGCCGGGCACGGTACCCGTCTCCCGCAGCGCCACCAGCAGCAGCACCAGCGCCTCGCGGGTCACCGCGTGCACGGCGACGGCCCGGCGGGCGGACCGGGCGGCACGGATCCGTTCGACGAGACCGTCGAGCGAGGGAAGCCCCGAGTCCGCCAGAACGATCTTGTAGGGGCCGGCCGTCGGGCCGCGCGCCCCGCTGAAGACGTCGCCGCGCGGGGAGCCGAGCGGTGCGCCCAGCAGGTGCACCCGCTGCGGAAGCCGTCCGGTCCCCATGCTGTCGGCGATGGCTGTGAGAGCGCGCGGGGAGAGGTCGGGCGTGGCGTCGGTGACCCGGGTGACACCGAACCGGGTGAGCTCCCGGCCGACGGGGGCGAGCTCCGGCGGACGTGACCGGGGCAGTCGGCCGCGAAGCCAGTCGTCCGCCCGCCACAGCCGTCCCGTCGGTGCGCCGGTCGCATCGCGTTCGATGCCCGGATGATCGCCGTCCGCCAGGGAAAGGCGCTGCGCCGCCCGCGAGTTGACGATCCACAGGGCTCCGCTGCGGTGCTGGAGGCGCACGGGGCTGTGCGCGTGGAACCGGTCCAACGCCGCCATGTCCAGGTCACCGGCCACCGACTCGTGGTAGCCGACACCGCGGATCCAGCCCTGGGCGTCGGGGGACGCCGAGCCGAGGGCGGCGGCGAGCCCGGCCTCGTCGCGCACGGCGGGTGGCCCGCACCGCACCGACCGACGGTCCGCGGCGAGGGCGTGCAGGTGCAGATGGTGATCGGCCAGACCGGGCAGCAGCGCTCCGCCCAGGCAGTCCACCGTCTCCTCCCCCGGGCGGCGCGGCAGACGCGCGGCGATGCCCGTCACGCGTCCGCCCGCGACCCGGACGTCGGCACGCCGGCCGTCGTCGAGCTCGGCGTCGCGCAGGAGCACCTCACCCACCACGCGAACTTCCGTCATGGCGTCGGCCTCCGCCCCGTCATGGCATCGGGATGCCGAGTCCGCGCAGCACCTCGCCGGTGTGCGTGCCCATGTCCGGGGCCTCGGCGACGGGTTCACGCCGACGCGGTGCGGCGACGGGTACCCACCGCCCGCCGGCCTCCACCGCCCAACCCGTACCGAGACGGCGAGCGGCGGGGGAGGGGCCCGGCTCCGGACCGAGTGTCGCGGCGACGACGTCGTGCATCGCGATGTCGTGGAGCACGCCGCTACCGCCGACGGGCGCCGTCAACGCCGCGGCGGCCGCGGTGAGGCCGGTCAGCGGATCCGCCATGGCGTCACCGCAGAACAAGGGGGTGCCGTCGCTCTCGCGCGCGACGAGCCCCGCGCCCGCCGCGACATCGTCGCCGAACCCCACGCGCTCGCTCGACCGCCCGGCGGCGGTGATCGAGATCCAGGTGGTGCCGGAGGCCACCGCGGCCCGGGCGTCGAGTCCGAAACGTGCCAGCGCACGCGGCCGGGACGCCTCGATGACGATGTCGGCCGCCGCGACCAGGGCTGCCAACGCACGTCGGCCCGCAGCGGTACCGGGATCCAGGACGACGGAACGATGGCCCGCGTGCAGAAGTCGGTAGAAGTCCTGCTGACCGCGGCGCGCTCCGTCCGGGCGGCTCGGCGTCTCGACCTTGACCACGCGCGCCCCCGCCAGCCCGAGCAGTTGGGCACAGAGAGGTCCGGCCCACAGGGCACTGAAGTCCACGACGAGCAGTCCCTTCACCGGCCGTGCTGCCGTGGGTGCCGTGGACGGTCCGGCCGGACGCTCGGCCGCCGGTGTCCGAACCGGACCGGCGGCGAGCCCCAGCAACTCGGCGCGTCGCGCCAGTTCGGCACCGCTGTGCTCCCGCAGCCACGCCGCGACCACGGGCCAGGGGTCGTCCTCCGGCAGGCGGCTTTCCACCAGCGCGCCGAGCAACGCGGGATCGTCCGGTCGGGCACACGACACGGCGGCCCAGCCGTCGGCGGTCGGCAACAGCCGGCAGCCGCCACCCGCCGAAGTCGGGCCACGCCGGACATGACCGGTGAAGGCGGCCCGTTCGGCGAGCAGCGCGGCGCCGTCGACGCGCACGGGGGATCCGGTGCCGGCGGTCATCTCGTGGATCCGGTCGGACAGTTCCCGGGCGTACGACGCCGCCCGCCCCGGAGGTACCAAGGGCGGCCCGTCGGCTCGTCCGGTCAGGGCGAGGATGCCGCTGGATGCCCAGTCACTCACCGAATCGGTGGCGCACATGGTTCCGACCGGCCGTGATCCGGTGTGATCGTCGACATGCCGCCGACGATACACTCGCCGCCCGTCGCCACGACCTCGAAGGAGCGTGGGCCTCCATGACGTCCGTGCCCGTGATCACCCCGGCACAACTGGCGTCCGGCGCGGCGCACTCCGTACTGCTCGACGAACAAGCGGCGCCGGACACGCCCGTGCTGGCCGTCGACCTCGACGCGACCGCCGATCAGGACACACTCGCCACCGCCGCTCGCCGCGCACGGGCCTGCGACCGCGTCCTCATCGGGGTGAGCAGGGCCGCGCCCACAGCGTCCTCGCCCGCGGGGGATCTCGTGGAGGTCCTCGACCTGACCCTCACGCGACATGAACCGTCACCCGCGGACCGTCCGTGTGTCCACGCCCCCGACCCGGCGGCCGTCCTCGACGGGATCGGCGCCGCCGCGACCGCCAATCCCCGAGCCGTGCTCATCCTGGCCGGGCTGCTGCGCACGAGCGGGTCACTCCTCGTACGCGACGCACTCGACGCGGAGTCCCTGGCCTACTCCACCCTGCTCGGTGGAGCAGAGTTCGCACGCTGGCTGGCCGCGCGCGGCCCGAGCCGTCGGCCCGAGCGTGTCCAGGACCCCGTCCTGGTGACGCGCCAGGAAAACGTGCTGACGGTGACCCTCAACCGCCCGGCACGGCGCAACGCCTACGACCGCCACCTGCGGGACGCGCTGGTCGAAGCCCTGAACGTCGCCCTGCTCGACGACACGGTGCAGCGAGTTGTCCTCGTCGGCGCCGGGACCGCCTTCTGCTCCGGCGGCGACCTGGACGAGTTCGGCACCGCGCCGGACCCGGTCACCGCGCACCTGCTCCGTACCCGAGCCGGAGCGGGTCGGCTGCTGCACGAGCTGACGGACCGGGTGGAGGCGCGGGTGCACGGCACCTGCGTGGGCTCGGGGGTCGAGCTGCCCGCCTTCGCCTCGGTCGTCAAGGCGGCTCCGGGCAGCACGTTCCGGTTGCCGGAGATTTCGATGGGTCTGATACCCGGAGCCGGTGGCACCGTCAGCATCCCACGACGCATCGGACGCTGGCGCACTCTCTACCTGGCACTCACCGGCCTGGCTCTTCCCGCGACGACCGCCCTGTCCTGGGGGCTGATCGACGTCCTCCGCGAGTAACTTCGAACCATTTCCCGGGCCGGGGCCTTGCCCTGGTCTGGCCATCCGCGTAATCATGCGATAGATCTCTAAGTATCGAAGTGCAAGTGACCACAACGTGGGCGGTTCGGAGCACGCATGAAACTCGCACTGCACATCAACGACTACGCAGGACTCGGCGCCCCCGCCCGGATGGCATCGGCTCTGGCCCGCATCGCGAGAACAGCCGAGGACACCGGCTTCTGCCGGCTCAGCCTGACGGACCACGTCTGGCAGATCAGCATGATCGGTGAAGAGCACGAGCCGATGCTGGAGTCGTACACGACCCTGGGGTTCCTGGCCGGACAGACGCGGACGATCGAGCTGCAGACCCTTGTCACGGCGGCGACCTACCGCCCGCCCGGGCTCCTCGCCAAGATCGTCACCACCCTGGACGTTCTTTCCGGGGGCCGGGCCTGGCTCGGGATAGGCGCGGGCTGGAACGAGCAGGAGGCCGTCGGCCTCGGTCTGCCGTACGGTCCGCAGAGCGAGCGATTCGCGCGCCTGGAGGAGACAGTCCGTATCTGTACGCAGATGTGGGGCGAGGGGCAGGAGTCCTTCGTCGGCGAGCATCATCAACTGGCCAGTACCCTCAACTCGCCTCAGGCGCTGAGCAGTCCGCGCCCGCGCATCCTCATCGGGGGCGGCGGCGAGCGGGTGACCCTGCGACTGGCGGCACGCTACGCGGACGCCATCAACGTATACGGCGGCCCCGACGCGGGTCAGAAGGTGACCCGGCTGCGCGAGCACTGCGAGGCGGTCGGACGGGACGTCGACAAGATCGAGAAGACCGCCTTCCTCCCGATCGCGCTCAAAACCGCCGGCGATGTGGATCGCCTGCTCGACGAGTTGCGCCGCCTCCACGAATCGGAGTTCACCACCGTCTACGGCGCCGTCGCGGATGTCGCCGCGCTCGCGCCACTGGAGACGCTCGGCTCGAAGGTCGTCCCCGAGATCGCCACATGGTGACCCGCTTCGTTCTGCTCCCGCCCCACCCGCGCCGAGCACCGCTCCAACTCTGCAGCTCTCGAAGGGAGACGCGATGAACGTCAACGACATGATCCTGGTGAGCATCGACGACCACGTGGTCGAGCCGCCCGACATGTTCGACAACCACGTCCCGGCCAAGTACAGGGACCAGGCGCCGAAGTCCATCCTGGACGAGAACGGCTACGAGCGGTGGTGGTTCCAGGGCAAGTCCAGCGGGTCCATCGGGCTCAACGCCGTCGTCGGCTGGCCCAAGGAGGAGTGGGGCATGAATCCCTCCACCTTCGCGGAGATGCGCCCCGGCAGCTACAACGTGCACGAGCGCGTGCGTGACATGAACCGCAACGGCATCCTCGCCTCGATGTGCTTCCCGTCGTTCGCCGGATTCAGCGCGCGCTACTTCCAGGAGGTGGAGGACAAGGACCTCTCCCTCATCATGCTCAAGGCCTACAACGACTGGCACATCGACGAGTGGGCGACGAGCTACCCGGGCCGCTTCATTCCCGTCGGGCTGATGCCGGTGTGGGACAAGGACGAGCTGGCCGCGGAGGTGAGGCGGGTCGCGGCCAAGGGCGTCCGGTCGGTCTCCATGCCCGAACTGCCCCACCTGCAAGGGCTGCCCAGCTACCACGACCTCGACTACTGGGACCCGTTCTTCCGGGCGGTGTGCGAGAACGACGTCGTCATGTGCCTGCACATCGGGCAGGGTTTCGCGGCCATCCGCAACGCTCCGGACGCCCCGATCGACAACATGATCATCCTCGCCACCCAGGTCTCCACGTTCGCGGCCCAGGACCTGCTGTGGGGCGGCGCGATGGCCAAGTACCCCGACCTGAAGATCGCCTGGTCGGAGGCGGGCATCGGATGGATCCCGTTCTACCTGGACCGGTGCGACCGGCACTACACGAACCAGCGTTGGTTGGGACACGACTTCGGCGGCAAGCTGCCCAGCGAGCTCTTCCGCGAGCACTCCCTGGCCTGCTACGTCACCGACCCCACCGCGCTCAAGGTCCGGCACGACATCGGCATCTCCAACATCGCGTGGGAGTGCGACTTCCCGCACTCGGACACGATCTGGCCGGACGCGCCCGAGTTCGTCCTCAACGAGATGAACGGCGCGGGAGTCCCCGACCACGAGATCAACATGATCACGTACGAGAACACCTGCCGGTTCTTCGGCTGGGACCCCTTCAAGCACATCCCCAAGAAGGACGCGAACGTCGGGGCCCTGCGCGCCCTGGCCTCCGACGTGGACACCTCGGTCCGCTCCAAGCACGAGTGGCGTGAGCTGTACGAGCTGTCCCAGCGTTCCTGATGAGACCACCGGCGCCGTCGGACACACAGTCTGGGGAGGTTCGTGTGCCCGACGGCACCGGTCGTAGGTGTCACGTACTGGAAGGACTGGCAAGCATGAGCGAAGCCGGACTCGTCCGCGCTGACATGGCGGGCGTCGTCGGCCTGCCGTACGGACGCATGATCTCGTATCCGGTCAGCGCCTCCGACATCCGCAAGTGGGCGCGAGCGGTGTACTACCCGGAGCCGGCACCCGTGCGCTACACCGACCCGGAGACGGCCGAGGACGGCGGGCCGGCCGCTCCCCTGGACTTCAACCCCTTCGCCTGGGGGCCCGCCGTGCGGATCTCCGACGAACGGGGGATCGAGACCGCCGCGGCGTACCGCAGGGTCGGTGCCATGGAGCACCACCTCGGAGTCGTCCCGCCGGACCTGAAGCGGGCGCTCAACGGGGGTGTGTCGGTGACCTACACCGAGGTCCGGATGAAGCCCGGGGACGTGATCACCGCGGAGTCCGCGATCGCCGGCTACCGGGAGAAGCAGGGCCGGCTCGGCCTCATGCTGATGACGGACGTCGACACCGTCTGGACCAACCAGGACGGCCTCCGCCTCAAGACACACCGCATGACCCTCATCCGCTACTGAGAACCGCCATGCCGCCGGGGTACGCGGGCGCCGGCGGTGACGCGGACGGCCCGGCATCGCGGCGATCCAGATCGGGATCCAGCCGCGGCGCCGGGCCGTTCCGCTCAGGCGAAGGGGTCCCCTTCGATCTCCTCCGTACTGAAGAAGATGGGCGCCCCGAACGTGTCCTCGACATCGGTGACGATCAGCTCGTCACGCACGCGCGTCGTACGGACCGCGTTCTTGTGCAGCCAGCTCTCCGCCGAACCCAGGTCGCGCACCTTGAACCTGAGGCTGTAGATCATGTTGCCCCACCGTTCGACGTGCCTGCCGAGATCGGATCCGGCGTCCATCGGCTCCGCGAGCTGCAGCAGGCAGTCGCCGAGCTGAAGCGTCGCGTACTTCGCCGCCAGGTCGGGGTCCACACCGGTCTGCACGGGTACGGCCTGCATGATGTCGACGTACGTCTTCACGGCCGCGGCCAGGTGACGGACGCCCAGCGTGACGTAGGAGAAGCGCTCGATGGTCAGCGGATGCGATCGCCACATCCGCTCCAGCGACGACCAGGTCTCCTGGTCGCGCGGGTCGCCCGGCATGTCCGTGCGGCACAGCTCCACCATCAGACCGGCGGTGTCCCGCGGACTGGGGAAGAAGTAGAGGGTCTCCGGATCGAGCTTGTCTATCTTGCCCCCACCGGGCTTGCCGATGTAGATGCCGCGCTCCAGCAGGCGGTCGGCCAGACCCGGGAGATCGTCCACCTTGTAGCCCACCGAGTGCAGGTGGCGGCCGAACTTCGTGTAGAACTTGCCGACGGGAAGCTGGGGATCGGCCGGCATCTTGGGCGCCATGGTCTCGATGCACAGATCGCCGATCATGAGCAGCGTCGCGTAGCGGTCCTCGGGCGGCAGATAGTGGGGCTCGTCCACGCCCATGTACACGTAGGCGCCCATGACGTCCTCGTAGAACCGGCGCAGTTGCTGAGCGTCGTCGGACATGTGGACGACGTGCACCATCTGCCCGATCCCGTGGTCGCCGGTCCGCTGGACCTTCTTCTTCATGGTTCCGCTCCCTACTGCTCGTCGGATTCGAGGGCGTACCACTGCAGCGCGGGAGGATCACCGGCCAGATCCATGGCGTCCGAGGGGACCAGCCCGCCCGCCGCCACTGCCGCTCCGAGGCGCTGCGCAGCCTCGGCCACATCCACCTCGCCCAGGTTGTAGACGGTGAGGAAGCGTGCGGGGCGCTCGGGATCGGCCGGGTCCACGAGTCGGTACCGCTTCACCTGCGTGATCGAGGGGATGGCGGCCCGTACCTCGGGGATGTGGACCTTCTCGTACCAGTCGGCGAACTCGGCGGTCCGGTCGGGTACGGGGCTTGCCCAGGCGAGCAGTGCCGATTTGCCCATCGATGACTCTCCTTACGATCAGGGGTGGATGTGCCGCCGCACCGCTATTCGGTCAGGGCCGCGGCGGTGACCGTGTCGGGGCGGCTGTTCCGGGTTCCGACGCGGCCGTGGGACAGGGACTGGACGATCGCCGACCGCACCGCCGCCACGTGCTCCGGCAGTACGCGGTCGACGATGCCCAGACGCAGCAGATCGGTGGGTGTCATGCGGAGGGAGCGAGCGAGCCGCGGCGCCTGCCCGGCGTCGCGGTAGAGGATCGCCGCGCCCGCCTCGGGACCGATCACGGAGAACGCGGCGCCGTTCAACATGAGCAGCTCGTCGGTGTGCGCGAGGGCCATGGCGCCGCCGCTGCCGCCCTCACCCACCACCAGGCACACGCTGGGGGTGGGCAGTTCCGCCAGGGACACGAGAGTCGCGGCGATCTCGCCCGCGAGACCTCCCGCCTCCGAGGCGGGGCGCGGGTCGGCGCCCGGGGTGTCGACGAACGTGAGCACGGGCAGCCCGATGCGGCCCGCGAGCCGCACGGCTCGTTGCGCGAGGCGGTACGCACCCGGGCCCGGTGCGCCCGGCCGGAAAGTGCCGGCGAAGCGGTCCATCGCCAGGACCACGACCGGCCGCTCGTCGACGGTGGCGATTCCGGCCCGCAACGCCGGGTCGCTGCCGCGGATCTCGGTCCAGGAACCGGTGAGCCACGCCGCCCATTCGAGTCCCGACGGGCGGTTTCTGCCGCGGGCCCGCCGCAGGTGCGGATAGGGGGAGTGGACCGGGGGAGTGGTGTCGGGGAGCGGGGGGCGGCCCGGCGGCAGTGTCAGCGGGGGCGCCTCGGTCAGGCCCACGGCCGCGGCAAGCCAGGACCAGCAGTCGTCCCGGGCGACGATGGCGTCGACCAGACCGTGCCGCACGGCCGACTCGGCGGTGTGCGAAGTGGCGGGCGGATACGCGCCGGTGACCTCGGCGACGACCCGCGGTCCACCGAAGCCGATGGTGGCCTCGGGCTCGGCGGCGCGCACGTCGGCGACCGACACGAACGAGGCGAAGACGCCGCCGGTTGTCGGTGAGCGCAGGTGCGTCGCCGAACGGAGCCCCGCGGCCGCGTGCCGACCGGCGGCCGCCACAGTGCGGGGCATCTGCAGGAGGGACACCATCCCCTCCTGCAGACGGGCCCCGCCCGTCGAGACCGTCTCGACCACGGGTACGCCCAGGCGCACGGCCCGGTCGAAGGCGCGTACGATACGCTCCCCGGCGACGGCCCCCATCGTGCCGCCCATACGCCGGAAGTCGCAGTCGATCCACACGGCCCGCCGTCCGCCGAGTTCGACCAGTGCCGTCCGCACGGACTCGGCCGTCGGGTCCGGCACCTCGTATCCGGGAAAGTCCAGCGGGTCGGTGGAACGGAGGCCGCCGTCCCACACTTCGACGACCTCGGCCGGCAGGTCGGCGCGGGCGAGCGGCTCAGTCGTCATAGGTGTAGAAGCCCCGCCCGCTCTTGCGGCCCAGCCATCCCAGGCGGACGTACTGCTTGAGGAGAGGAGGCGGGAAGTACTTCGGGTCCTTGTACTCCTCGTACATCGACGCGGCCATGTCGTGGACGATGTCCAGGCCGATGAGGTCGCTGAGCCGGAACGGCCCCATCTTGTGGTTGAACCCGAGCTGGATCACCGCGTCGATCGACTCCATGTCCGCGACGCCCCGCTCGAAGGCGCGGATGGCGTCGAGGAGGTACGGCACGATCAGCAGGTTGCCCACGAAGCCGGGGACATCGTTGACCAGGACGGGGGACTTGCCCAGGCCCGTCGCCAGAGCCGTCACCGCGTCGATGCACTCCTGTTCGGTCACCGGTGTCCTGATCACCTCGACCAGGCGCATGGCCGGCACCGGATTGAAGAAGTGCAGGCCCACGATCTGCTGGGGACGCGAGGTCGCGGCAGCCAGGATCACCAGGGGGATGGTGGACGTGTTGGACGCGATGAGGGTGTCGGGGCCGACCATCTCGTCGATCGCCGCCAGCAGCCGCTTCTTGAGTTCGACGTCCTCGTACACGGCCTCGACCACGAGGTCCGCCTGGCTGATGGCGGCCAGTTCCGTCGTCAGTTCGTAGTGGCTACGGGCCTGTTCAACCTGGTCGGCGGTGATCTTGCCGCGCTCGGCACTGGCCCTCAGGCCGGCCTCGATGCGCTCGCGAGCCGCGTCGACCCGGGCTTCGTCCGGTTCGACACCCACGACCTCCAGACCGTTCTGGGCGGCGAGCTGGATGATGCCGCCGCCCATCGTGCCGCAGCCGACGACGGCTATCTTCTTGATGTCCATGAAGGGGGTTCACTCCTCGACGGGCAGGCGTATACGTGCGGGATCAAGGCACTTCGACGATGACGGCGCCGCCTTGCCCACCGCCGGCGCACATGGCCGCGAGGCCACGGCCGCCGCCTCGGCGGCGCAGCTCGTGGACCAGGGTCGTCACCATGCGCGCGCCGCTCGCGGCGATCGGGTGGCCGAGGCTGCAGCCGCTGCCGTGGACGTTCACCCGGTCCTCGTCGAGTCCGAGTTCCTGGCAGGCCGCGACGGGAACCGAGGCGAACGCTTCGTTGATCTCCCACAGGTCGATGTCGGAGACGGACAGCCCGGCCCGGTCGAGAACCTTCACCGAGGCGTCGATGGCCCCGACACCGGTGAACTCCGGGTCGACGCCGACCGCCGTCCAGGCGCGCACGGTCGCCAGCACGGGTATGCCCTGTTCGCGTGCCAGAGCGTCCGAGAGCACGGTGAGCGCGGCCGCGCCGTCGTTGACCCCGGCGGCGTTACCCGCAGTGATCGAGAAACCCTCGATCTCCGGGTGGAGAGGCTTGAGCCGGGCCAGTTGCTCGGCCGACGTGGTGGGACGAGGGTGCTCGTCGACGGCGAAGGCGACCATCGAACCGTTGCGCCGGGCCACCTTGATCGGCGCGATCTCGTCGGCGAACAGGCCCTCCTCGATCGCGGCGACCGCCCGCTGATGCGAGCGCAGCGCCCACGCGTCCATCTGCTCGCGCGTGATCCCGAACTTCCGGGCCACGTTCCAGCCGACGCTCAGGGTCACGTCGTCGGTCGCGTCCTCGCTGTACGGGAAGGTCGGCGGGATCCGCTTCTCCATGTCGTCACTGAGCGGCACACGCCAGCTCAGGACCGGCGCGGTGGAGAAGGAGTGCACACCGCCGGCGACCACGGCGCGGTCCATACCGGCCCGGACGTTCGCGGCGGCCGTTCCGATCGCGGTCAGACCGCTGGCGCAGTGCCGGTTCAGCGCCACACCGGGTACCTGGGTCATTCCCGCCGCGACGGCCGCATGACGGGCCAGGTCGCCGCCGCCGTAGAGCGACTCCCCGAAGATCACGTCGTCGAACTGCTCAGCCGCCACTGAGGAGCGGAGAACGGCCTCGCGCAGGACGTGCAGGGCGAGTACCTCGGCCGGGGTCTCGGCAAGGGTGCCCTTGTACGCCGTCCCGATCGGAGTCCGCACCGCACTGGTGATCACAGCTTCGGGCACGAGACACCACCTCACTGTGTTGTTGGAAGGGCGCCCGACAGTGATATAGGCGGGCAGCGAAGATGACGTTAGTCGATAGATTCAAAATCGTAAATGTGTCTGCCATCATGGACCGGGAGGGCGGGTCGCCGCCCCCTCTTGGGGCCCGCTCCGATGAGTGGGAGGATCACCCGAGGATCTCGTGCGGGTGGCCCACCCGCCGATCGACGCCTGGAGGTTGCGTGCCCAGACGACCGGATGCCGGACGTGCGCCGAGTCGCGGCGGCGCACGCCGGGCCACCAGTGTGGACGTGGCGCGGCTGGCGGGTGTCTCCCGGACCACGGTGAGCGATGTCCTCAACGACCAGCGGGTCGAGCGGTACCACCCGGAGACCGTCGAGCGCGTGCGCAGCGCCGCAGCGGAACTGGGCTACGTGCGATCGGCCGCAGGTCGGGCCCTGGTGATGGGCCGCAGCGACTTCGTCGTCGTCGTGGTGCCCCATGTGACGTACATGCGCTTCCAGGACATCATCGAGGCCTTCACCGGCCATATCGAAGACTTGGGTTTCAGTACGGTCGTGCACTTCAAGGGGCCGAAGGACGCGGAGAACGCGGGCCGGAGCCGGCTGCTGAACCTCGTCGACGCGCTGCGGCCCGTGGGGGTGGTCGACCTCGGCGGACTCACCGACCGCGAGGCCGCGGCCGTCGAACGGATCGGCTGCCCGCTGATAGCGCAGGAGAAGCCGGTCGACGTCAACGCCTGGATCGGGTCGCTGCAGGCCGAGCACCTGCACTCAAGGGGCTTCACGGAGTTGGCGTACGCGTTCCTGTCCGACGCGCGCGACGAGCCCTATGGGCGTGCGCGCTCCGCCTCGGTCGCCGACTACTGCGCCGCCGAAGGGCTCGGCGCACCGACCCACCTGCATGTACCGATCGAACCCCAAGGGGCGCGAGAGGCGCTCGCCGGGCTGGTCGAGCAGCGCGGATGCCCCGTGGGCGTCGCCTGCCACAATGACGAGGTCGCCATCGCCGTGGTGTTCGCCGCCCAGCGGCTGGGCCTGCGTGTGCCGGACGATGTCGCGGTGATCGGTGTCGAGGGGGGCGACCTGGGTCAGGTGGTGGTGCCTCGCCTCAGCACGGTGATGGGGGATGTCGCCGCGTCGGTCCAGCACGTGCGCCACTCGCTCGCGCGTGTCTGTGGCGGTTCCGTCCCGCCGGGTGACCTCCCGCGCTTGGCGGACGTGTTCCGGGTGCTGCCGGGCGAGACGACCTGATCGAGGCGGGGCGGGAGAGGGCTGTTCGCGCTCGCGTCGGGCGCTGACACGCCCGTCGGCGATGTCCCCACGCATGCCGTCCGCCGTCCCGGAGCGGACTGGCGTGGCGTCGACGATGCCACCGGCGGTGTCACGACCGTAGCGGCCCGGCTGCCGTCGTTGCCGGTGGGCTTTGTCGTGCTGCTCGGCCCGGGGTGAGCGGAGGTCATGTTCCTCGACCGTCACGCCGGTTCGCGGCATGCTTCGATGGATCGAATTCCAAACAGTTCGATACATTGACAAGTGTTCTGGTGCGGTGTTCAGTGGGGGCCACCCAGAGCCAAGGTGAGAGGAAGACCCGATGGAGCTCGCGCTGTCGCCGGATCAGAGGCTCTTTCGGGAATCGGCCAAAGGGCACCTGGAGAAGGAGTACTCGCTCGACCGGGTGCGGGGCATGAAGGACGGCGAGCCTCGCTGGAGCAGGCAGTGGTGGAGCAAGGGCGCCGACCTGGGCTGGGCCGCCGCACTCGTCCCCGAGGAGCTGGGCGGAGGCAGCGTGTCCGGTGAGGGCGTACGCGACCTGAGCCTGCTGGCCGAGGAACTCGGCACCGGCGTCGCCCCCGGCCCGCTGCTCCCTGTCAACGTCGTCCTCGCCGGGCTCGTCGCCGCCCAGGGGCGCGGCCCCGATCACAGCGCGGAGATCGAGGCTCTGGTGGCGGGTGAGTCCGTGGCCACCTGGGCCGTCTACGAACCCGGTGCCGAGTGGGCGCCGCTGGAAGCCTCCCTCTCCGCCACGCGTGACGGCGACTCCTTCCTGCTCCAGGGGGTCAAGGACCGGGTCCAGGAGGCGGACCAGGCGGACCTCCTGCTCGTCACGGCCAACACCCCCGGCGGCCTCGCTCAGTTCCTCGTGCCGACCTCGGCGCCGGGAGTTTCGGTGAGCCCTCAGTGGTCCCTGGATCTGTCCCGCTCCTTCAGCGAGGTCCGCTTGGACGAGGTCCGGGTCGGGGGCGAGGCCCTGGTCGGCACGCCGGGCGAGAAGGAGACCGTGGAACGCCAGTTGCAGATCGCGGTGGTCATCCAGTGCTCCGAGATGTGTGCGGCACTGGACCGCGCCTTCGCCCTCACCACACAATGGGCCTTCGACCGCTACTCCTTCGGCCGGCCGCTCGCCTCCTACCAGGCGCTCAAGCACCGGATCGCCGACATGCGCACCTGGCTGGAGGCCTGTCACGCCACGACGCAGGCGGCGGCAGCCGCCGTCCAGGAACAGTCTCCCCAGGCGGCCAGGCTGGTCAGCACGGCCAAGTCGTACGTCGGTGACCGCTCGCTCGTGATCCTTCAGGACTGCGTCCAGCTGCACGGCGGCATCGGCGTGACCTGGGAGCACGCCCTGCACCTGTATCTGCGTCGGGCCACCCTCGACCAGGCCCACTACGGAACACCGCAGGACCACCGTCTGCGCCTGGCGGACCTCGCCTCCCTGTGAACCTCCCCGAACACCCCTCCTGACGTGACCGGTGAAGGACCGAACTGCGATGAGCCATAACGCGACGGAGAGCGTCGAGTCGTTCCGTGCCAGGGCCCGTACCTGGCTGGCCGAGAACATGCCCCGGCTGGGTGACCGGCCGCAGTCGGGGACGGGCGAGGACGACACCCACGAGTGGGAACGGGCCCGAGAGTTGCAGCAGAGGCTGTACGCGGGTGGATTCGCCGGCATCTGCTTCCCCGAGGAGTACGGCGGCCTCGGGCTGTCCAGTGCCCATCAGGAGGCGTTCACCGAGGAGTCGGGCGGCTACGAGATGCCCCTGCTGCTCAACGTGCCGTCCTTCGCCATCTGCTCCGCGACGCTGCTCGACACCGGCAGCGAGGAGCAGAAGCGCGCCCGCATCGGGGCGGCGATCAGGGGCGAGGAGGTCCTGTGCCAGCTGCTGTCCGAGCCTAGCGGCGGTTCCGACCTGGCCGGACTGATCACACGCGCGGAGCGCGACGGTGACGAGTGGGTGCTCAACGGGGCCAAGACGTGGAGCACTTCTGCGTACGCCGCCGACTGGAGTCTGTGTCTCGCCCGGACGAACTGGGACGTGCCCAAGCACCAGGGCCTCACGATGTTCCTCGTCCCGCTGAAGGCTCCGGGACTGACGTTGAACCGGGTCCGCATGGTCAACGGCTCGCTGGAATTCTGCGAGGAGTTCTTCGACGACGTACGGCTGCCGGCGTCGGCCGTGGTCGGCGAGGTCGACGGCGGCTGGACGGTAGCCTCCCGCCAACTGTTCCACGAGCGCAACGCGGTGGGCGGCGGCTCGCCGTACGTGAGCGGTGAGGGCGGCATGCGGGCCACACCGCACCCGAACCCGCTCGACATGGCACGCGCCTCGGGCCGGGCCGCGGACCCGAGGGTGCGGGAACTGGTCGGCGAGTACCTGGCGTTGAAGACCGTGCACGAACAGACCGTGGGGCGGGTCACCAGGGCGATGGCCACCGAGGTGCTGCCGCCCGCGGCCTCCTCCCTCCTGCGGCTCCTGCATGCCGAGTACGCGCACCTGAGCGACGATCACACGGTCCGGATCGCCGGCGCCGGTATCGCGACCGGTGCTGGTACCGAGCCCGGTGCCACCGGGTATGCCGCCACCGGGTTCCTCATGCGGCAGGGTGTGAGCCTCGGCGGAGGCAGCACGGAGATCGCGCGCAACATCGTCAGCGAGCGCCTGCTCGGCATGCCGCGGGAGCCCGCACCCGATCGAGGCGTGCCGTTCAACCAGGTCAAGCGCGGTAGCTGACCGGCCGGCCACGCCGGCTACCTGATGCACTTTCCCCCTCACGACAACACGTGCTGGAGATGCCATGAATCTCGCGATGGTCCTCGACATGGTGGTCGGCGGCATGCCCGACCGCGTCCTGATCGGCGACCGCGAGACCGGAATGACCGCGGCGAACCTGCGCTCCCGTGCGCTGGCCGGCGCCGAGCGGTTGCGGGAGGCCGGCGCGCGGCGACTGGTGTACCTCGGCCCGAACGGTCCGGCGTTCCCCGTGGCACTGTTCGCGGCCGCCTTCGCAGACGTGCCCTTCCTGCCCCTCAACTTCCGCCTCGGCGAGCAGCAGCTGGCGGAGGTGATGGCTCGTCAGGACACTCCGTTCATCGTGACCGACACCCCGGACCGTGTCGCCGCGACGGCCGCGGCGGGAATCTCCGGCACAGAGGAGTTTCTCGCCCTCCCGGCGACCGACGGCACGTCGACGGCCGCCGAGACGGTCGACCCGGACTCCCCGGCCGTGCTCCTGATGACGAGCGGCACCACGGCCGCTCCGAAGAGTGCCGTGTTGCGGCACCGCAACCTGACGGCCTACCTGTTCGGCTCCGTCGAGTTCGGCTCCGTGCCCGACACGGACGCCACACTCGTGAGCGTCCCGCCCTACCACATAGCGGCCGTCGCCAACGCCCTGTCGAACCTATACGCCGGGCGCCGGGTCGTGCACCTGGACAGGTTCACCCCGGGCGGCTGGCTGGACGTGGTCGAGCGTCAGCACGTCACGCACGCCATGGTGGTGCCGACCATGCTGGCCCGGATCGTGACGGAGCTGAGGGAGCGGGGCGCCGAGGGGCCGCGATCGCTGAAGTCCCTCTCCTACGGAGGCGCCAGGATCGCGCCCGAGGTGATAGAGGAAGCCCTCCGGCTCTTCCCGGACACGGGGTTCGTGAACGCCTACGGTCTGACCGAGACGGCCTCCTCGATCGCCGTGCTCGGCCCCGACGACCACCGCGAGGCCGCCGCCGGAACGACACCGGAGGTACGGGCCCGTCTCGGATCGGTGGGCCGGGCGCTGCCCTCGGTGGAGGTCGAGGTGCGCGACGACGAGGGGCGGGCATGCCCGGCCGGTGTCGTGGGCGACATCGTCGTCCGCGGACCCCAGGTCGCGGGGGAGTACCTGGAGGCCGGCAGCCTCCTGCGGGACGGCGGCTGGTTCCCCACGCGGGACCGCGGCTACCTCGACGCGGAAGGCTACCTCTTCGTGCGCGGCCGGGCCGACGACACGATCATCCGGGGCGGGGAGAACATCGCGCCGGCCGAGATCGAGGACGTCCTCGGCTCCCACCCCGCCGTCCGGGAATGCGTCGTGGCCGGAGTGCCGGACGTCGAGTGGGGCCAGCGCATCGGCGCCTTCGTCCTGCTCCGCCCCGGGGTCCGGGCCGAGGCCGAGGAACTCCGCACCTGGGTCCGGGACCGGCTGCGCAGTTCCAAGACCCCCGACCACGTCCTCTTCGTCGAGGAGTTCCCGACGACACCGACCGGCAAGGTGCTGCGCCGCGATCTCGTCGGCCTCGTCCGCGAGAACGGCCCCGTGTCCGCCTGATTCCACCGGTCCACTCATCAACGTACGGAGGACGACATGAATCTCGAAGGCGCGTCGGCACTGGTCGTCGGCGGGGCCGGTGGCTTCGGCGAGGCGACTGTGCGGCGTCTCGCCGAAGCCGGGGCCTCGGTGCTGATCGCGGACCTGGCCGAGGACAGGGGCAAGGCCCTGGAGGCCGACCTCGGCAGCTCCAGGGTGCGTTACCTGACCACGGACGTCACCAGCGAGGAGTCCGTGGGCGCCGCGGTGGCGGCGGCCCGGGAACTGGGTGACCTGCGCGTCTCGGTCGCCGTCCACGGCGGCCCGGCCGCCAGCCGCCGCATCGTCAACCGCAAGGGCGAGTTCTACCCCCTCGCGACGTTCAAGCGGACCACGGACATCTTCCTCGGCGGCACCTACAACATCCTCGCTCAGAGCGCGGCCGCGATGAGCACGAACGAGCCGCTGGACTCCGGCCAGCGCGGCGTTGTCATCATGACGGCGTCGATCGCCGGCTTCGAGGCCCAGGTCGGCCAGTCCGACTACGCGGCCGCCAAGGGCGGTGTCATCAGCCTGACCCTCGCCGCCGCCCGGGACCTGGCTCCCGCCGGGGTGCGCGTCATGGGCATCGCGCCCGGCACCTTCTTCACCCCCGCCTTCCGGATGAACGAGGAGGAGGCCCAGGCGAAGTGGGGCTCGGGCGTGCCCAACCCCAAGCGCATGGGCCGCGCGGACGAGTACGCCGGGCTCGCCCTGCACATCGCGCAGAACGACTACCTCAACGGCGAGGTCATCCGCATCGACGGCGCCCAGCGCTTCGGAATCTGATGCCGACACCACACACCACGCCCCTGCAGCAAGGAAGTAGAGGTCTCCACCAGTGATCAAACCGATGGCGGGCATCCGGGTTCTGGAGGTCGCCCAGTTCACCTACGTGCCGTCCGCCGGCGCCGTCCTCGCGGACTGGGGCGCCGACGTGATCAAGGTCGAGCACGCCGAGAAGGGCGACGCACAGCGCGGCATCGTCAAGGTCTTCAGCCAGAACGTGGGCGAGGAGGGATCCACCTTCTCCCCGATGATGGACGGCCCGAACCGCGGCAAGCGCAGCCTCGGCCTCGCCCTGGAGAAGCCGGAGTCGAAGCGGATCCTGCACGAGCTGATCCGCTCCAGCGACGTCTTCCTCACCAACTTCCTGCCCAGCGCCCGGACCAAGCTCGGCATCGACGTCGAGGACGTCCGTGCCGTCAACCCGGACATCGTGTACGCCCTCGGCACCGGCTTCGGCCACAGCGGACCCGAGGCCGACAAGGGCGGCTACGACAGCACCGCGTTCTGGGCCCGGGGCGGCAGCGCCGACTCCGCCACCCCGCCCGGGGCGCAGTTCCTGACCGCGCAGCCGGTCGGAGCCTACGGCGACAACATCGGCGGGATGACCATCGCCGGCGGCATTGCGGCCGCCCTGTTCGCCCGCGAGCGCACCGGCGCCGCGCCGACCGTGGACGTCTCTCTCACCGGCGTCGGTGCCTGGGCGACGCAGATGAACGTCAACCTGGCCCTGGTCAACGGCGGCCCGCTGCCCAAGTTCGACCCCGTGACGGCCCGCGCCAGCAACCCGCTCACCGCCGTCTACCGCACCTCGGACGACCGGTGGCTCTCCCTGGCGATGCTCCAGCCCGGGCGCTACTGGCCCGAGTTCGCCGAGCGCATCGGCCGGCCCGAGCTGGCCACCGACGAACGCTTCGACTCCGCCGAGAAGCTGATGACCAACGCGGCCGAGGCGAGCGAGATCGTCGCTGCCGCCCTCGCCGCCCGCACCAAGGACGAATGGGTGGCCGCCTTCGAGGGCATGGAGGGCCAGTGGGCCGTCGTGCAGAACACGCACGAGGTCGGACAGGACATCTCCCTGCGGGCCATCGGCCAGATCGCGGACGTCGTCGACGCCGAGGGCGTCACCCGTCAGCTCGTCGGGAGCCCGGTGCAGTTCAACCGCGAGGCGCCGCAGCTCACCCGTGGTCCGCTGTTCGCGGAGCACACCGACGAGATCCTGCGGGAGATGGGCGTCACCGACGAGGAGCTGCTCAACCTCAAGATCGCGGGTGCGGTGACATGAGCGGGGCGGGCGTGGGGCGCGTCGGGTTCATCGGACTCGGCAAACAGGGCGGTCCGATGGCTCACCGGATCGTCGAGGCGGGATTCCCGGCCACGCTGTGGGCGCGGCGGAGGGCGACGACCGCGCCGTTCGCCGAAACGAAGGCGGTGGTGGCCGCCTCGCCGGCCGAGCTGGGGGCCGCCTGTGACCTGGTTTGCGTCTGCGTGGTCGACGACGCCGGGGTCAGCGAGGTGATCACCGGGCCGGACGGTCTGCTGGAGGGCATGCGGCCGGGTGGTGTCATCGCCGTGCACAGCACCGTCCACCCCGACACGTGCCGGCGTCTCGCGGAGCAGGCGGCCGAGCGGCACATCACCCTGCTCGACGCGCCGGTGAGCGGGGGCGGCCCCGCGGCGCAGGAGCGGCGGCTCCTGGTGATGGTCGGTGGCGAGACCGAGGCGGTGGAGCGCGTCCGGCCGGTCTTCGAGACGTACGGGGACCCCGTCGTGCACCTCGGGCCGGTGGGCGCCGGTCAGCGGGCTAAACTCGTCAACAACCTGCTGCTCGCGGCGAACATCGGCGTCGCCGAGAGCGCCTACGAACTGGCCCGCGGCCTCGACATCGAGCCGAGGCAGCTGGGGCGCGTCCTGGCACACGGATCCGGCGCCAGTTTCGCCGCCAAGCTTCTGGCGGACATGGGTTGTTCTGTGGTGCCGCTGGGTGACCATACCGGGCGGTTGCTGCAGAAGGACGCACGACTCGTCGCCGACCTGGCCCGAGCCGCCGACTTGAAGGCGGGCACCGTCCTGCAGGCGGCGGACGCCGCCCTGGTCTCGATGGGGCACCCCCGGTGAACGCGGCGGTGCCGACGCCCCCGAAGGCCCGTATCGGCTTCGTCGGAGCGGGCCGGATGGGACGCCCCATGGTGCGGCGACTGCTTGCGGCGGGGCACCGGGTGAGCGTGCTCGAGCGCTCGGCCGAGGCGCGCCGGGTGCTCGCGGCCGACGGCGCCGACGTCACCACCGAGGTCCGCGAGGCCGCGGCGGCCCACGTGGTGGGCCTGTGCGTGCACACCGACAGCCAGGTCCGGGACGTCTGCCTCGACGGCGGCCTGATCGACGCCATGCCGGCCGGCTCGACCCTGGTCGTGCACACCACGTGCAGCCCGCGCACCATAGACCTGCTCGTCCAGCACGCCGGTCACCGGAGGATCGACGTGGTCGACGCCGGAATCAGCGGCGGACCCCAGGACATCGCGACCGGCCGGCTCACGCTCTTCGTCGGCGGATCACCCGAGGCGGTGGAGAGAGTCCGTCCCGTCCTCGCCGCCTACGGCGAGCCGATCCTGCACCTCGGGCCGGCCGGCGCGGGACAGCGGATGAAGCTCCTCAACAACGCGGTGTTCGCCGCGAACATCGGAATCCTCGCCCAAGCGGTGTCCGTGGCGACCGGATTCGGGATCCGCGAGGAGGACCTGCTGCGAGGGCTGGGACACGGCAGCGGGGCCAGCCGCGCGCTGGGCGGCATCGCCGAGACGGGCTCCGTCCGGGATTTCGCCGCCGCCGTCGGAGAGTTCCTCGGCAAGGATCTCGCCGTGGTGCGCGAGGTCACCGCCGACCTCGGCGTCGGCCTGGGAGCTCTCGCCGACGCCCACGACACCCTCGCCCGGTTGATCGAGTCCGTCTCCCTCTCCACTCCGTCTCGATGAATTGAGAGCCGCACCATGGACAAGCTCACACGACACATGCTCATAGGCGGCGCGTTGGTGCCCGCCACGGGTGGCCGCACCTTCGGCAACGTCAACCCGGCCACCGAGGAGGTCATCGGCACGGCGCCGGAGGCCGACATCGGGGACATGGAGCGAGCCATCACCGCGGCCCGGCGGGCCTTCGACCGCACCGACTGGTCGACCGACGTGGAGCTGCGCCGCCACTGCCTGATCCAGCTCCGGGACGCCCTGCGCGCCCATGTGGAACCGCTGCGCTCGCTGCTGGTGGCCGAGAGCGGTATCCCGGTCGGCATCACCTCCGGCATTCCGCTCGAGGAGTCGATCACCTACCTCGACCACTACATCGGTCTGCTGGACAGCTACGAGTTCGAGCGGACGCTCCCCACCAAGACGATCATGGGCGTGCCCAGTGACCGGATCATCCGGCGCGAGGCCGCCGGCGTGGTCGCCGCCATCACCCCGTGGAACCACCCGTTCTACCTCAACGTCTGCAAGGTGGGCGCCGCCCTCGCCGCGGGCTGCACCGTCGTACTCAAGCCCGCCCCCGACACCCCCTGGATGGCGCTGGCCCTGGGCGCGATCGCGGCCGAACACACCGACATCCCGGCCGGCGTGCTCAACACCGTCACCACCAGCGACAACAGCGTCGCCCAGATCCTGGCCACCCACCCCGACGTGGACGCCGTCACGCTCACCGGGTCGACGGCCACCGGCCGGAAGGTCATGGGCGCCGCCGCCGACACCGTCAAACGGGTCACTCTGGAGCTGGGCGGCAAGTCCCCGGCGGTCTTCCTCGACGACTTCGACCTGTCGGCCGCGGTGCCCGGACTGGCGGCGGGCGTGTGCTTCCACGCGGGGCAGGGCTGTGTGTCGCTGACCCGGCTGCTGGTGCCGCGCGGACGCCTGGACGAGGCGGTAGACCTCGCCGCCCAGGGCCTCGCCCAGGTGAGATGGGGCGACCCGACCGACCCGGGCAACATCATGGGGCCCGTGGTCAACGCGGCACAGCGCGAGCGGGTGCTGAGCTACTACGAGATCGCGGCGAAGGACGGCCGCGTCGTCGCCGGCGGCAGGCCCACCGACCGGTTCGAGCGCGGGTACTACGTGGAGCCCACCCTCATCGCAGACGTGGCCCCGTCCTCCCGCGTCGTGCAGGAGGAGATCTTCGGCCCCGCACTCGTCATCCAGGCGTACGAGAACGACGACGACGCGCTGCGGCTCGCCGACGGCACCGACTTCGGACTGGGAGCCGCCGTCTTCAGCGCCGACCAGGACCGCGCCATGGCCATGGCGCGCCGCTTCCGCACGGGGACCGTCGGGGTCAACGGCGGCCAGTGGTTCGACGTCGAGTCGCCCTTCGGGGGCTACAAGCAGTCCGGACTCGGCCGTGAGTGGGGGACCGAGGGGCTGGAGGACTTCCTGGAGACGAAGACCATCGCCGTCCCCGCCACCGCCGGCTGACCAGAACATTCGGAAAGGAACTCATCATGGGACGAGTAGAGGGCAAGGTCGCCTTCATCACCGGAGCCGCCCGCGGCCAGGGCCGCAGCCACGCGGTCCGGCTGGCCGAGGAAGGCGCCGACATCATCGCGGTCGACATCTGTGCCGACATATCCACGAACCTGTACCCGCTCGGCACCTCCGACGACCTGAAGGAGACGGCCCGCCTGGTCGAGAAGGCCGGTCGCAAGGTCGTGGCGGTCGAGGCGGACGTACGCGACCGTGCACAGCTCACCGCCGCCGTCGAGCGTGGCATCGCCGAACTGGGCCGCCTCGACATCGTGGTGGCCCAGGCCGGGATCATGTCCATGGGCGGGCAGCCGCCGATGCAGGCATGGACCAACGTCGTCGACACCAACCTGCTCGGCGTCATGAACGCCGTGTTCGCGGCGCTCCCGCACCTGAAGGAAGGCGCCTCGATCATCACGACCGGTTCGGCGGCGGTCTTCATGACCGGCACGCAGGTCGCCGATCCGGGAACCGACCCCGGCGGAGCCGCGTACACGTACGCCAAGAAGGCGCTCTCGGAGTTCACCCACGAACTCGCGGCCAATCTGGCCCCGCAGAAGATCCGGGCCAACGTCGTCCACCCGACCAACTGCGACACCGGCATGCTCAACAGCAAGCCGATGTACAAGGCGTTCCGGCCGGACCTGGAAGACCCCACCCGCGAGGACGCCCTGGTCGGGTTCCCGGCGCAGCAGGCCATGCCGATTCCGTACGTGGACCCGGCCGACATCAGCCACGCGGTTCTCTACCTCGCCTCCGACGAGTCCCGCTACGTCACCGGTCTTCAACTGCGCGTGGACGCGGGCTCCTACCTCAAGTTCCAGGGCTTCCACCTCTGAACCACCCCCGACACCCCAACCGTCCGACTGGCGAGGAGGCCAGCTCATGAAGGTCGAAGTCGACCAGCAGCTCTGTCAGGGCCACACGCTGTGCTGGATGACCGCGCCCGAAGTCTTCGGGCTGCGGGACGAGGACGGACACGCGTACCCGCTCGGCGAGGAGGTCCCGCCCGAGCTGGAGGACAGGGCCCGGGAGGCCGCCCGGTCCTGCCCCGAGCAGGCGATCGTCCTGTCCTGACCCACCTCCCCCCCCGTAAACCGCCACCGGCTGGAGCAGCTTGCCATGACCCACGACGACACACAGGTCACGGACGACGCGGAGCGCAAGTGTCCCGTCGTCCATCTCAACCGGCACTCCCCGGAGTACCGGCTGAACTTCCAGGAAGTCACCGACGAGTTCCACGAGCGGTGCCCGATGGCGTGGAACGACACCCACGGGGGGTACTGGTTCGCCAGCGGCAACAAGCAGTTGTTCGACATCGCCCGGCGTGCCGATCTGCTGTCCAACGACAACGACGTGACCGGCACCCGAAGCGGCTATCTCGGCATCAACATCCCGCCCATGCCGCAGGAGTTCAGGTCGCGGGGCGGCTTCCTGGAGATGGATCCGCCGGACCAGCGGTACTACCGGCAGGCCCTGAACCCGTATCTCTCGCCCGCCGCGGTGGCTCGCTGGAAGCCGGTGATCGAGGAGCTGACCCGGGCCTGCCTCGACGAGGTGATCGAGACGGGCCGGGTTGACTTCGTCGACGACCTGGCGAACGTCGTGCCCGCGGTGTTCACCCTGGCCATGCTGGGCCTGCCGCTCAAGGACTGGGACGTGTACTGCGAGCCCGTGCACGCCGCGGTCTACACCCCGATGGACTCGCCCGAGTACCCGAGGATCGCCCGGCTCCAGCAGCGTATGGGCGAGCGACTGGTCCAGGGCGTCCAGGAGATCCGGAAGAACCCCCGCCCGGGTCTGATCCACGAACTGGTCACGCTGGACCTCGACGGCCGGCGCCCCGACGACCGGGAGATCCTCGGTGTGATCAGCCTGCTCATCGGCGGTGGCTTCGACACCACCACGGCGCTGACCGCCCACTCCCTGGAGTGGCTGGGCGAGCACCCGGACCAGCGCGAGCGACTGAGCCGGGAGCGCCAGACCCTGCTCGACAGCGCGACGGAGGAGTTCCTGCGCTACTTCACTCCCGCGCAGGGCGACGGCCGCACCGTCACCCAGGACTGCGAGGTCAACGGCACCCGCTTCAAGGAGGGCGACCGGCTCTGGCTGTCCTGGGCGATGGCCAACCGCGACGCGCAGGTCTTCGAGGAGCCGCACCGGATTCGGCTGGACCGCACCGGCAACCGGCACAGCGCGTTCGGCCTCGGCATCCACCGGTGCATCGGATCGAACGTCGCGCGGGCGACCTTCAAGACGATGCTCACCGCCGTCCTCGACCGCATGCCGGACTACGTCTGCGAGGCGGACGGAGCGGTGCACTACGACACCACCGGCATCATCAACGGTATGAAGCACCTGCCGGCGACCTTCACTCCCGGCCGGCGGCTCGGGGCCGGACTCGACGAGACGATCGCCAGGATGCAGAGGGTCTGCGACGAGCAGCGCCTGGCCGAACCCGTCACGGTCCGCAAGGAAGCGGCACGCCTGAACGCCTGACCCGGTCCAGTCCCTCCTGCATGCCTGTTCTTCCTGCAGCCCTTTGACCCATTGGAGTGCGTGGTGGCCTACGTTGTGGCCGAGCCTTGCGTCGACGTCCTCGACAAGGCCTGCATCGACGAGTGTCCGGTCGACTGCATCTACCCAGGGGAACGGATGGTCTACATCCAGCCCGACGAGTGCGTCGACTGCGGCGCCTGCGAGCCGGTCTGCCCGGCCGAGGCGATCTACTACGTGGACGACCTGCCCGAACAGTGGAGTGCCTTCACCGGGATCAACGCGGAGTTCTTCGCCACGGCCGGGTCGCCGGGCGGCGCCTCGGGCGTTGAGCCGGGCAGCATGCCGGACCCGGACGCGGTGCGGCGGATGCCGGCGCGGGAGTCGGCCTGATGAGCGCTTCGGCCAGGCCATTGCCGCTGGTCACGCCGTGGAACGAGTTCTACTGGCGGTCGGGCGCCCAGGGCGTGCTGCGGGTGCAGGAGTGCGCCTCCTGCACCGCGCTCGTGCATCCGCCCAAGCCCGTGTGCCCGCGCTGCCGGAACACGCGGGTGGAGCCCCGCACCGTCTCCGGCTTCGGTACGCTCTTCGGTTACACCGTCAGCCACCGCTTCGGGCTGCCGGGCCTGCCGTCGCCCACCATCGTGGCCCAGGTCGCGCTGGAGGAGGACCCGCGGGTCAAGCTGACGACCCGCCTGGTCGACTGCACCGAGGACGAGCTGAGCCTCGGCATGCGGATGCAGGTGACCTTCGAAGAGGTCGAGGACGTCTGGCTGCCCCTGTTCCGGCCCGCCGCCGACCAGCCCGCCGACTCGGCCCCGCTGCCCGAGGACGAGCTGCCCGCCGAAGAGGCGCGGGAGCTGGTCCGACGGTCGTCGCCGCCGCTGTCGTCGCTCGGCAGGAAGTTCGAGGACGACGCGGTGCTGTCCGGCGTGGGGCAGTCGACCATCGGCCGCCGTCTCATGAAGGACCCGCTGGCGCTGACCGTGGAGGCCTGCCAGGCAGCCGTGGCCGACGCGGGCCTGACGATGGACGACATCGACGGGCTGTCGACCTATCCGGGCGGTGGCTTCGACCACGGCTTCGGAGAAGGCGGCGTCACCGCCCTGGAGGCCGCGCTGCGCATCCGGCCGGCCTGGTTCAACGGCGGCGGGGAGACGCCCGGCCCCGGCGGCTCGGTCATCGCGGCCATGCTCGCCGTCTCCGCCGGCCTCGCCCGGCACGTGCTGTGCTTCCGGACAGTGTGGCAGTCCACCCACGACCAGTTGTTGCGGGAGCGGCGACTGCACCACGGCGGAAGCGGACGGATCAGCGGCGACATGGGCTGGGGCATGCCCTTCGGGGCGTCGTCCGCCGCCCACATCCTGGCCCAGACCGCGCAACGCTACTTCCACCGCTACGGCGCCACCCGCGAGACCCTCGGCTGGATCGCGCTGAACCAGCGCGCGAACGCCGCGCTCAACCCCACGGCCGTCTACCGCGAGCCACTCACCATGGACGACTACCTGGGCGCACGCACCATCACCACCCCGTTCGGACTCTACGACTGCGACGTCCCCTGCGACGCATCGATCGCCGTCGTCGTCTCGGCCGCGGACACCGCGGGCGACCTGCGGGTGCGGCCCGTCAGGGTGGAGGCGGTGGGCACCCGCATCGCCGAGGCACTGGAGTGGGACCAGAGCACCTCCACGCACGAACCGCAGGTCATGGGACCGGCGGCACACCTGTGGACGCGTACCTCGCTGCGCCCCGGTGACGTCGACGTGGCGCAGCTCTACGACGGGTTCACCCTCAACTGCCTGTCCTGGATCGAGGCACTCGGCTTCTGCGGCATCGGCGAGGCCAAGGACTTCCTGGATGGCGGCAAGAACATCGCGCGCGACGGCGTCCTGCCGCTCAACACCCACGGCGGCCAGCTCTCCCACGGCCGCACCCACGGCATGGGCCTGCTGCAGGAGGCGATCGTGCAGCTACGCGGCGACGCCGGCCCCCGCCAGGTCGACGGCACGGGCGTCGCTGTGGTGAGCAGCGGAGGCCTGACGCCGAGCGGTGTGCTGCTGCTGAGGGCGGACTCGTGATGCCGACGACACCGACTGGAGGACGAGTGCGGAACGGGGACACACTGTTCATCGACGGCAAGTGGTGTGCGGCCGACGACGGCCGCACGTTCCGCGTCACGGATCCGGCCACCGGCGCCGTCATCGCCACTGCCGCCGACGGAGGGACGGCCGAGACCGACCGGGCGATCGCGGCCGCGCACGAGGCGTTCGACACGTGGAGCGCTGAGAACGCCTACCGCCGGGCGGAAGTCCTGTGGAGAACCCACGCCCTGATGACCGAGCGCGCCGAGGACCTCGCCGCGCTGATGACCCAGGAGCAGGGCAAGCCGCTCAAGGCCGCTCTCAACGAGGTGCGCTACGCGGCAGACTTCCTCGCCTGGTTCGCCGAGGAGGCCAAGCGCGTCTACGGCAGTTCCATCCCCTCCTCGCGGGGCGGCCAGCGGTTCTCCGTCCTTCGCCAGCCGGTCGGCGTCGTCGCCGGCATCACGCCGTGGAACTACCCCGTCTCG
This sequence comes from Streptomyces sp. CB02414, assembly GCF_001905385.1. Taxonomy (GTDB): domain Bacteria; phylum Actinomycetota; class Actinomycetes; order Streptomycetales; family Streptomycetaceae; genus Streptomyces. Next base: position 315,776 of record NZ_LIPF01000004.1, read on the forward strand.
ATGATCACGAGGAAGGTCGCACCCGCGGTGGCGGCCGGATGCTCCATCGTGCTCAAGCCGGCCGAGCAGACGCCGCTGTGCGCGGTCGCGGTCTTCGAGTTGCTGGCGGAGGCGGGCCTGCCACCGGGTGTCGCGAACCTCGTGACGACCAGCAGGCCGGCCGAGGTGGGAGCCCGGCTGCTCGACTCCCCGCTGGTCCGGAAACTGACCTTCACCGGCTCCACCGAGGTGGGCAAGGACCTCACCGCCCGGGCCGCCGCGACCATGAAGCGCGTCTCCATGGAACTGGGCGGACACGCACCGATGATCGTCTTCGACGACGCCGACCCCGTGCACGCCGCCAAGGGCGCTGCCCTGGTGAAGTTCCTGAACACGGGCCAGGCGTGCATCAGCCCCAACCGCATCTTCGTCCAGCGTTCCGTCCTGCCCGCCTTCACCGACGCCCTCCTCGACCGCGTCGGCAAGCTGGTGCCGGGCCCGGGACACCGGCCGGGGGTGACCATCGGTCCGCTGGTGGACGAGGCGGCGCTGCGGAAGGTGACCCGCCAGGTCGAGGACGCCGTCGAGAAGGGCGCCCGCCTGCTGGCCGGGGGAGACCGGCTCACGGACGACGGCCTCGACGCGGGCCGGTTCTTCGCGCCCACGGTCCTGGCCGACGTCGACGAGTCCATGCGGATCTACCGTGAGGAGACCTTCGGTCCGGTGGCGGCGATCGTGCCCTTCGACGACGAGTCCGAGGTGGTACGGCGGGCCAACGACACCGAGTACGGGCTCGCGTCGTACCTCTACACCAGGGACCTGGGCAGGTCCGTCCGTGTCTCCGAGGCCCTGCGCTTCGGCATCGTCGGCGTGAACGACATCAACCCCACCGCCGCCGCCGCGCCGTTCGGAGGTGTGGGGATGAGCGGCCTGGGTCGCGAGGGAGGCGCCCACGGCATCGACGAGTACCTCGACGTGAAACTCGTCGGAGTCTGCCTCCCTTGAGCACCACGCCCCCGATCCGCTCCTCGCCGTTGGAGACACCCGAGCCGCCGCACGGTGAGGAGCATTCCACCCGGACCTCCGTCCCAGCACACCCGGTGCCCCACCGGACAGCCGAAGGAAGAAGCACATGCAGCTGAAAGTCGGACAGACCCTGGAGAGCACGGTCGACGCGACGGCACTCGTCGTCGTCCGCTGTCCCGACCAGGACCTCATGGTCACCTGCGGCGGGCGCCCGATGGCGCCGCGCGGGGAGGTGACGGAGAAGCTCACGGCCGAGACGACGGGCGGGGGCACCCTGCTGGGCAAGCGCTACACCGTCGAGGGCGTGGAGATCGAACTGCTCTGTGTCCAGCCCGGTCAGCACCCGGTCGCCGTCGACGGCACCGAGGTGGCGGTCAAATCCGCCAAGCCCCTGCCGGCCTCGGACTGAGCGCCACCACCCGACACGACGAACGGAGGACGACCGGTGTCCGGACGAGTACCGCGTGCGAGCCGCGGCACGGACCTGGCGCGGCTGATGCTGCGCACCGCCATCGGCGGCACCATGATCACGCACGGGGTGCGGCACGGCCGGACACTCGACGGGACGGCGGGCTGGTTCCAGTCGATCGGCTTCCGCAAGCCCCGGTTGCAGGCACAACTCAGCGCTGCTGTCGAGATTGGGGCCGGCGCGGCGCTCGTCGCGGGCGCGGCCACACCGCTGGCGGCCTCCTCCGTCGTGGGAACGATGGGCGTCGCAGCACGCTCCGTTCACCTGCCGAACGGCTTCTTCGTCAACGCGGAGGGCTACGAGTACGTCGCCAACCTGGCTGTGGCCTCGGTGGCACTGGCCGCGCTCGGCCCCGGACGATGGAGCGTGGACGCGGCCCTGGGCCTCGACCGCCGCCTCACCGGACACAAGGCCGCGGCGCTCGCCGCCGCCCTCGGCGTCGCCGGGGCCGCCGCCCAGCTCGCCGTGTACTGGCGCCGTCCGGCCCCCGAGGCGCCCGCCGACTCGGCACGTGGAACGGCCGAAGGAGACGCGGCATGACCCCACCCCAGCACATCGTCGTCGTCGGAGCCGGACTCGGCGGGCTCCGCACGATCGAACGGCTGCGGTCGAGCGGTTACGAGGGTGACATCACCCTGGTCGGTGCCGAGATCCACCCTCCCTACGACCGGCCACCGTTGTCGAAGCAGGTCCTCGACGGCTCGTGGCAGCCGGACCGCACCATCCTGCGCGACCGTTCCGGCCTCACCGAACTGCGCGTCACGGCACGACTGGGCTCCAGGGCGGTCGGTCTGCACGGCACGACCGTCACCCTGGACAGTGGTGAGGTCGTCACGGGTGACGCGGTGGTGCTCGCGACGGGCACCGTGGCACGACGCCTGCCGGGACAGCCGGAGGACGTGGCGACTCTGCGCACCCTGGAGGACGCCCAGTCCCTGCTGCTCGGACTCTCCCGGGCGCGCTCGATGATCATCGTGGGGGCGGGCTTCATCGGAGCGGAGGTGGCCTGCGCGGCCCGGCGCCGAGGACTCGACGTGACCGTGATCGAGGCGCTTCCCGTGCCGTGTGTCCGAGTGCTGGGCGACGCGGGCGGAAGGGTGGCCGCGCGTCTGTTCACCGAGGCCGGTGTCGTCCTCCGCTCCGGTGAGCGGATCGCCGGGTTCAAGGACGGCCGTACGGTCGAACTCGCCGACGGGACCGTCCTGTCGGCCGACATCGTCCTTGTCAGTGTCGGAGCCGTTCCCGACCTCGACTGGCTGCCGGACACCCTGCCGCGGGCCGCCGACGGACTGGCCTGCGACACCCGGGGCCGAGTGGCCGGCACCTCGGACCTCTGGGCCGTGGGGGACGCCGCCGCATGGTGGGACGTGAACACCGGAACCCATCGGCGCAGCGAGCACTGGACGTCGACGATCGACCAGGCGACACGCGTGGCCTGCGACATTCTCGGTACCACACCGCCCGCCGGGACACCGGAGTACGTCTGGTCCGATCAGTTCGGCCTCAAGATTCAGGTGTTGGGGCGTACGGAAGGTACGGACGAGGTGGTGCCCCTGCACGGTCAGGGGCTCGGAACAGGAGCGGTGAAGGGGACCGTGCTCGGCTACTTCGCCGACGGGGTGCTCACGGGCGTCGCGTCCTTCGGGGCACCCACCCGCATCATGCGCTACCGGACGCAGATCATCGCCGGTGCAGATCGTGACGCGGTGCTCGCCCAGGCCGCGGAGATGGAACAGAAGGGGACTCAGCCCACATGACCAGCCTCGCAGAGAATGTGCCGACGGGCGGCGCCAAGGACGTCCGTCGCCTGGACCGGGTGGTGATCCGGTTCGCGGGGGACTCGGGCGACGGGATGCAGCTCACCGGCGACCGTTTCACCTCGGAGACCGCGTCGTTCGGCAATGACCTGTCGACGCTGCCGAACTTCCCGGCCGAGATCCGGGCGCCCGCCGGCACCCTGCCGGGTGTCTCGTCGTTCCAGTTGCACTTCGCCGACCACGACATCCTCACCCCCGGTGACGCGCCCAACGTGCTGGTCGCGATGAACCCGGCCGCGTTGAAGGCGAACATCGACGACGTGCCGCGCGGCGCGGAGGTCATCGTCAACACGGACGAGTTCACCAAGCGGGCGATGCAGAAGGTCGGTTACGACACCTCGCCGCTGGAGGACGGTTCGCTCGACGGCTACCACCTGCATCCGGTGCCGCTGACCACTCTGACCGTCGAGGCCCTCAAGGAGTTCGACCTCACCCGCAAGGAGGCCGAGCGCAGCAAGAACATGTTCGCGCTCGGGCTGCTGAGCTGGATGTACCACCGGCCCACCGAGGGCACGGAGAAGTTTCTGAAGGCCAAGTTCGCGAAGAAGCCCGACATCGCGGCGGCGAACATCGCCGCGTACCGGGCGGGCTGGAACTTCGGTGAGACCACGGAGGACTTCGCGGTCTCCTACGAGGTGGCTCCGGCGGCCACGGCTTTCCCGCCGGGCACCTACCGCAACATCTCCGGGAACCTGGCGCTGTCCTACGGCCTGATCGCCGCCTCCCGCCAGGCCGATCTGCCGCTCTTCCTCGGGTCGTACCCGATCACCCCGGCCTCGGACATCCTGCACGAGCTGAGCCGGCACAAGAACTTCGGTGTGCGGACCTTCCAGGCGGAGGACGAGATCGCCGGGATCGGGGCGGCGCTGGGCGCGGCGTTCGGCGGCTCGCTGGCCGTGACGACGACGAGCGGCCCGGGCGTGGCGCTCAAGAGCGAGACGATCGGGCTCGCCGTCTCCCTGGAGCTGCCGCTGCTGGTCGTGGACATCCAGCGTGGCGGTCCGTCCACCGGCCTGCCGACCAAGACCGAGCAGGCCGACCTGCTGCAGGCGATGTACGGGCGCAACGGTGAGGCGCCGGTCCCGGTGGTGGCCCCGAGGACGCCTGCGGACTGCTTCGACGCGGCGCTGGAGGCGGCCCGGATCGCGCTGGTCTATCGCACGCCGGTGTTCCTGCTGTCCGACGGCTACCTCGCCAACGGATCCGAGCCGTGGCGTGTGCCGGAGACCGACGAACTGCCGGACCTGGTGGTGCGGTTCGCGCAGGGGCCGAATCACACTCTGGACGACGGGACGGAGGTGTTCTGGCCCTACAAGCGGGACGCGGAGACCCTGGCCCGGCCGTGGGCGGTGCCGGGCACGCCCGGGCTGGAGCACCGGATCGGCGGTATCGAGAAGCAGGACGGCACCGGGAACATCTCGTACGACCCGGCCAACCACGACTTCATGGTCCGCACCCGCCAGGCCAAGATCGACAACATCGCCGTCCCCGACCTCCAGGTCGACGACCCGGACGGCGCGAAGACCCTGGTGCTGGGCTGGGGCTCGACCTACGGCCCGATCACCGCGGCCGTGCGCCGCATCCGCGCCCAGGGCGGTCACATCGCCCAGGCGCATCTGCGCCACCTCAACCCCTTCCCGTCCAACCTCGGTGAGGTACTCACCCGGTACGAGCGCGTCGTCATTCCGGAGATGAACCTCGGCCAGCTCGCCACGCTCGTCCGGGCCAAGTACCTCATCGACGCCTACTCCTACACCCAGGTCAACGGCATGCCGTTCAAGGCGGAACAGCTCGCCACGGTCCTCAAGGAGGCCATCGATGACTGAGGCACTGAAACTGGTTCCCAGGGCCGAGGGCAAGCAGTCCATGAAGGACTTCAAGTCCGACCAGGAGGTGCGCTGGTGCCCGGGATGCGGTGACTACGCCGTGCTGGCAGCGGTGCAGGGCTTCATGCCCCAGCTGAGTCTGGCGAGGGAGAACATCGTCTTCGTCTCCGGCATCGGCTGCTCCTCCCGTTTTCCGTACTACATGAACACCTACGGGATGCACTCCATCCACGGCCGCGCCCCCGCCATCGCCACCGGCCTCGCCTCCTCACGCCGCGACCTGTCCGTCTGGGTCGTCACCGGCGACGGCGACGCCCTCTCCATCGGCGGCAACCACCTCATCCACGCCCTGCGCCGCAACGTCAACCTCAAGATCCTTCTCTTCAACAACCGCATCTACGGTTTGACCAAGGGGCAGTACTCGCCGACCTCCGAGGTCGGCAAGGTCACCAAGTCGACGCCGATGGGGTCGCTGGACGCGCCCTTCAACCCGGTCTCCCTCGCTCTCGGCGCGGAAGCGTCGTTCGTGGCCCGGACCGTCGACTCGGACCGCAAGCACCTCACCGAGGTCCTGCGCCAGGCCGCCGACCACCCGGGCACCGCCCTGGTCGAGATCTACCAGAACTGCAACATCTTCAACGACGGCGCCTTCGACGCGCTCAAGGACAAACAGCGGGCTCAGGAGGCCGTGATCCGCCTCGAGCACGGCGAGCCGGTCCGCTTCGGGGCCGAGGGAGCCAAGGGCGTTGTCCGTGACCGGGCCACCGGGGACCTGCAGGTCGTCACCGTCACGCCGGACAACGAGGCGGACGTCCTGATCCACGACGCGCACGCCTCGTCCCCGACCACTGCCTTCGCGCTCTCCCGTCTCGCCGACCCCGACACCCTGCACCACACGCCGATCGGCGTTCTGCGCTCCGTGGTGCGGCCGGTCTACGACACGCTCATGTCCGACCAGCTCGACACCGCCGTCGAGCAGAACGGCAAGGGTGACCTCGGCACCCTCCTCGCCGGAAACGACACCTGGACCGTCATCGGCTGAACCGCGTGTCGTCGCCTACGACGCCCCCTCGCAGGAGGCGCGTCTGACCTGCCGCTCGCCGGGCGTGCGAGTTGCGAGCGCCGAGGCGCGAGGGAGGGGCCCTGCCCCGCCGAGGGAGGGGGGCGAACGCCTCGGTGGTGCCGCGTCGGGCCCTTCGTCGTCATCGGCCGGGCGGTCGACGGCACCGAATGGCTCAAGTGACTCTCGGATGACTCGTCGGGGGCGCACAGCCGGCCGAGAGGATGCGCGCGGCATAGGGAGAGGGCGCCGTTCCGTGCCTGGGGCTCGCGCTGTGACGTGCGTGTGTTCCGCGGGACCCCCCGGCAGGGTACGGACGATGCCGCGATCCCGCCGCGTTGAACAGGGCTCGCCGGGTGGGAGGAGGCCGGACGTCACGCGGACCCGTGAGGGCGCCGACCACCCCGGCAGTGCGCCGCGAACCACACATGCGAAGGGAAACACCATGAGTATGAGGGTTGTTGTCACTGTGAAGTACCTGCCCGACGCCACTGGCGACCGGCACTTCGCCGATGACCTGACCGTCGACCGGGACGACGTGGACGGCCTGCTCTCCGAGCTGGACGAGTACGCGGTCGAGCAGGCACTCCAGATCTCGGAGAACTCCGACGACGACGTGGAGATCACCGTCCTGACGGTGGGCCCGGAGGACGCCAAGGACGCGCTGCGCAAGGCGCTGTCCATGGGCGCGGACAAGGCGATCCACGTCGAGGACGACGACCTGCACGGCACCGACGCCATCGGCACCTCCCTGGTGCTGGCCAAGGCCGTCGAGAAGGCCGGCTACGACCTGGTCATCTCCGGCATGGCCTCCACCGACGGCACCATGGGCGTCGTACCGGCGCTGCTCGCGGAGCGCCTGGGCGTGCCGCAGGTGACGCTGCTGTCCGAGGTCTCCGTCGAGGACGGCACCGTGAAGGGCCGCCGTGACGGCGACTCCGCCACGGAGCAGCTTCAGGCGTCGCTGCCGGCCGTCGTGTCGGTCACCGACCAGTCGGGCGAGGCGCGTTACCCGTCCTTCAAGGGCATCATGGCGGCCAAGAAGAAGCCGGTCCAGGCCTGGGACCTGTCCGACCTCGACATCGAGGAGGACGAGGTCGGTCTCGAGAACGCCTACACGGTCGTCGAGTCGGCGGCCGAGCGCCCGGCGCGCACCGCGGGCACGATCGTCAAGGACGAGGGCGAGGGCGGCAAGCAGCTCGCCGAGTTCCTCGCGGGCCAGAAGTTCATCTGAGCCCCGGATTCGCCGACCGCCCCTCATATCTCGCAAGCAGGAGAGAAGAAGTCCCATGGCTGAAGTTCTCGTCTACGTCGACCACGTGGACGGTGCCGTCCGCAAGCCCACCCTGGAGCTGCTGACCCTCGCCCGCCGCATCGGTTCGCCGGTCGCGGTGGCGCTGGGCGCCGGCGCCGGTGACACCGCCGCCACGCTCGCCGAGCACGGCGCGGTGAAGGTCCTCACCAGTGAGGCCGCCGAGTACGCCGACTACCTGGTCGTGCCCAAGGTGGACGCCCTCCAGGCCGCCCACGAGGCCGTCTCCCCGGCCGCCGTGCTGGTCCCGTCCTCCGCCGAGGGCAAGGAGATCGCCGCCCGCCTGGCGCTGCGTCTGGGTTCCGGCGTCATCACCGACGCCGTCGACCTGGAGGCCGGCGGCGAGGGCCCGGTGGCCACCCAGTCGGCGTTCGCCGCCGCCTTCACCACCAAGTCCCGCGTCTCCAAGGGCACCCCGGTCATCACGGTCAAGCCGAACAGCGCGGCCGTCGAGGCGGCCCCGGCCGCCGGTGCGGTCGAGGCCCTGTCGGTCACCTTCTCCGCCGCCGCGACCGGTACCAAGGTCACCGCGCGCACGCCGCGCGAGTCGACCGGCCGCCCGGAGCTGACCGAGGCCGCGATCGTCGTCTCCGGCGGCCGCGGCGTCAACGGCGCGGAGAACTTCGCGATCATCGAGGCCCTCGCGGACTCGCTCGGCGCGGCCGTCGGCGCCTCGCGCGCCGCCGTCGACGCCGGCTGGTACCCGCACACCAACCAGGTCGGCCAGACCGGCAAGTCCGTCTCGCCGCAGCTGTACATCGCCTCCGGCATCTCCGGCGCGATCCAGCACCGCGCCGGCATGCAGACCTCGAAGACGATCGTGGCGATCAACAAGGACGCCGAGGCCCCGATCTTCGACCTCGTCGACTACGGCGTCGTCGGCGACCTCTTCGACGTCGTCCCGCAGCTGACCGAGGAAGTGAAGACCCGCAAGGGCTGAACCTCACGTTCTGACCCGGACACGTCGCCGAAGGAAGGATTCCAGCTCATGCGAATCGGGATGCAGCTCGACTACAGCGGTGGCTTCGCCGAGGCGGTCGAGCAACTGCGTGACCTGGAACATGCCGGTCTCGACATGGTCTTCGTCGCGGAGGCATACAGCTTCGACGCCGTCAGCCAGCTCGGCTACATCGCTGCCAAGACCGACAGACTGGAGATCGCCTCCGGCATCCTGCCCATCTACTCCCGGACGCCCACGCTCACGGCCATGACCGCCGCCGGTCTCGATCACGTCTCCGGCGGACGGTTCACTCTGGGACTGGGGGCGTCCGGCCCACAGGTCGTCGAAGGGTTCCACGGGCTGCCCTACACCGCGCCACTCGGCCGCACCCGCGAAGTGGTCGAGATCTGCCGGTCGGTCTGGCGACGGGAACGCGTCATACACCAGGGCCGGCACTACCGGATCCCGCTCCCCGCGGATCAGGGGACCGGCCTCGGCAAGCCGCTGAAGCTCATCAACCATCCGATCCGCGACCGCATTCCGGTCATGCTGGCCGCCATCGGCCCCAAGAACGTGGCGTTGGCCGCGGAGCTGGCCGAGGTCTGGGAACCCATCTTCTTCCACCCGGACAAGGCGGCCGAGGTCTTCGGGCCGTCCCTCGCCGAGGGACGGGCCAAGCGCGATGCCGAACTCGGCCCGCTGCAGATCCATGTCGACGTGCCGACGGCGATCGGCGGCGACGTGGGAGACGCGCTGGACGCCGTGCGGGCCCGGCTCGCCCTGTACATCGGCGGCATGGGAGCGCAGGGCAAGAACTTCTACAACGACCTGGCCTGCCGCTACGGATACGCGGGGACCGCCGAGCTGGTGCAGAAGCTGTATCTGGCAGGGAGGAAGGACGAGGCGGCGGCTGTTCTGCCCGAGGAGTTCGTACGCGCCCTGTGCCTGGTCGGCTCCGCGGACGAGGTGGGCGAACGTCTGGCCCGCTATGCCGGGGCCGGTGTCACGAGTCTGTCCATCACACCGGTGGGCAAGGCGGCCGTCGACCAGACCGAGCGCGTTCGACTGGTCGAAACGATGGCCGGCCTCGTCTCCTGAGGCGCCGGTCCGCCACAACGGTCAATATGCAACCCGCTGCACAAGGCTGTATCCGCAAGGGAGTTGAGGGCTGATCGCCTGTCCGAACCGTTGACTAGAACGCCATATCTTGTTTCACTGATATGACGTTCTAGGAACGGAGGTCGTGGCGTATGCCCGACGTCATCGGAGCTCGACGCTCCTTCATCGCCGGCCGGTGGGTCGAGGGCGACGTTCCCTTCTCTGTGACGAACCCCGCTGACGAATCCCAGGTGTGCGTCCTTCCGTGCACCCCGCCCGCCGAGGTGCGGCGGGCCGTCGCGGAGGCCAGGAAGAGTTTCGACGAGGGGGTCTGGGCGGATTGCCCGGCCGAACACCGGGCCCGGGTCGTGGGTGCCTTCCTCGACCACCTCGAGTCGATGCGCGGCGAACTCGTCCCGACGATGGTCGCCGAGGCCGGCCAGCCGACGTGGTTCGCGGAGACGACCCAGCTCGACGCCGGACTCGCGCTCGCCCGCGCCACCGTCGGCCTCTACCTGTCGATGGCGCACGAGGAGGCGAACCAGGTACCGGTCGACGAACTGGTCCGGGGCCGGGTGGCGCTGAGCGTGCGCCGCTACGAACCGGTCGGCGTGGTCACCGCCATCACCCCCTACAACGCCGCCCTTCTGATGGCATTGCAGAAGGTCGTCCCCGCGCTCATGGCCGGCAACTCGGTGATCGTGCGCCCGAGTCCGCTCACGCCGCTGTCCTCGCTCGCGCTGGGCTCGGCCGTCGAAGCGGCGGGGCTGCCGCCGGGAGTGCTCAGCGTCGTCGTGGAGGACGGCGCGGCCGGTGCCGAGCTGCTGACCTCCGACCCCCAGGTCGACCTGGTCTCCTTCACCGGGTCCACCGAGGTCGGCCGGCGGATCCTGGCGCAGGCGGCGCCCACCGTGAAGCGCGTGGCCCTGGAACTCGGCGGGAAGTCGGCCCAGATCTACCTGCCGGACGCGCTGCACCGCGTGGGCGCGGGAGCGGCGGGCGTGGTCGCGGCCACCGCCGGACAGGCCTGCGTCGCGGCCACCCGCATGCTCGTGCCGCAGGAGCAGCGCGAGGAAGTACTGGCGACGGTCTCGGCGACCTACTCCGCCCTCAAGGTGGGCCCGCCTACCGAGCCGGGCACGCACCTCGGCCCGGTCATCAGCGCGCAGCAGCGAGCCCGCTGCGAACGGTTCGTCGCCCTCGCCCAGGAGCACGGCGGCAAGGTGGTCGCGGGCGGCGGACGCCCGGCGGAACCGGACCGCGGTTACTACTTCGAGCCCACGGTCCTCGACGTACCGGACAACTCCAACCCGGCCGCGCGCGAGGAGATCTTCGGACCGGTCCTCACCGTGATCGGCTACCGGGACCTCGACGACGCGGTGCGCATCGCGAACGACAGCAGTTACGGCCTCTCCGCCCAGGTGTACTCCTCCGACGCAGCCGCGGCGACCGCGGTCGCGCGCCGGATCAGAAGCGGCGCCGTCAACGTCAACACCAGCCTGTTCAGCGCGTACGCGCCCAGTGGCGGATACAAGCAGAGCGGACTGGGACGGGAACGCGGGACGGAGGGGATCCGCGCGTTCCAGGAGACCAAGCACATGGCCATCGGCGAACTCGCCCGCTAGTCCCACGAATCCAACGGAGGAATCGATGACTGACGCACGCTCGTTCGACTGGCTCATCTCCGTCGACGACCACATCCTGGAGCCCGCCAACCTGTGGGTCGACCGCGTCCCCGCGAAGGACCGTGAGCGCGTACCGCACATGGTCAAGGACGACCGGCTCGGCGAGGTCTGGGTCTACGACGGCAAGCGACACGCGACCACCGGACTGTCCGCGGTCGCCGGCAAGTCCAAGGAGGACTTCAGCCCCGAGCCGGTCGGCTACTCGGAGATGCGCCGGGCCTGCTACGACCCGGTCGCCCGCATCGAGGACATGAACCGCGCGGGCATCCTCGCGTCGCTGTGCTTCCCGTCGCTCACGCGCTTCTGCGGCCAGCTGTTCTACGAGGCCGGCGACCGCGACTTCGCTCTGACGTGCCTGAAGATCTACAACGACTGGCTCATCGAGGACTGGTGCGGGTCGGCACCGGGCCGGTACATCCCGCTGATGCTCATCCCGCTGTGGGACCCGCAGCTCGCGGTCAAGGAGATGCAGCGCTGTGCCGCGCGCGGGGTGACCACCTTCGCCTTCTCCGAGGAGCCGACCAAGCTCGGTCTGCCGTCGATCCACGACCCGTACTGGGCACCCGTGTTCGCCGCGGCCAACGACCTCGGCATGGTCGTGTCCATGCACGTCGGATCGTCGTCGAACATACCGAAGATCTCCGAGTCGGCGCCGTTCATGGCCAACCTCGCCTGGGGCGCGATCCGCACGTCCGGCGCGATGCTGGACTGGCTGTTCAGCGGTCTGTTCACCCGCTACCCCAACCTGAAGATCGCGCTGTCCGAGGGCGAGGCCGGCTGGATCCCCTACTTCCTGGAACGGGCCGAGCAGGTCATCGACAAGCAGCGGCACTGGGTGTCGAAGGGCGTGCAGTTCAGCGACTACTCGAACAACGACGTCGACCTGTTCTCCCTCGACATCCGTCAGCTCTTCCGCGACCACGTCTTCGGCTGCATCATCGAGGACCACCACTCGATCGCCAGCATCGACGTGATCGGCGAGGACAACATCATGGTCGAGACGGACTACCCGCACTCCGACTCGACCTGGCCGGACTCCATCGAGGTCGCGAAGAAGCTCGTCGCACCGCTCACGCCCGAGCAGCAGTACAAGGTCCTGCGCGGAAACGCCGAGCGACTGTACCGCTTCACACCGGCCGAGCCCCCCGCTTCCCCCGCTCGTGGCTGACCCGCGGAAGGAGGCAGAGGTCGCCGTCGACCGCGACCTCTGCCTCGGCGCGGGCATGTGCGTCGTCTACGCGCCCAGGACGTTCACGCACGACGCCGAGGCGAAGGCCGTCGTGACGGAGCCGCCGAACGACGCCCCGTCCGAGATCCGCATCGCCGTCGACGCGTGCCCCATGGGGGCGCTCAGTCTCCCTGGGCATGAGGAGGAGTGAGGTAAGGGACGTGTTGGTACAGGACAAGGCAGTCATTATCACCGGTGCCGGATCCGGAGTGGGCCGCGCCTCCGCGCTCCGGTTCGCCGGTGAGGGCGCGCGCGTGTGGTGCGCCGACATACACGGCGAGTCGTTGAAGGAGACGGTCCGGCAAATCGAGGCGAGCGGGGGCGTCGCCGCCGCCGAACGGTGCGACGTCTCCTCCGAGCAGGACGTGAGCGCCGCCGTCGCCGCGGCAGTCGACCGCTTCGGCCGGCTCGACGTCATGTTCAACAACGTGGGAATCCCCACCCCCCGTTTCGGCATGCAGTTCGAGGACCACACCGTCGAGGATTTCGAGCGGCTGACCCGGGTCAACTTCCGCGGCGTCTTCCTCGGCAGCAAGCACGCGGTGCTGCAATTCAAGCGGCAGGGGGACGGAGGTGTGATCGTCAACACCGGATCCGCCGCCGGGCTCGTCGCCTGGGGCGGGGCGGTCTACGGTGCCACCAAGGGAGCGGTCCACCAGCTCACCCGCGCGGTCGCCATCGAGGGAGCCCCGTTCGGCATCCGGGCGAACGCCATCTGCCCCGCGGGCATGCCCTACACGGGCTTCATGGCCGCGGGCGGCAAGGCACTGTCCGGCACCGAAGCGGAGGCGGCGGCCCGGCAGATCGGCGCTTCCCATCCGCTGGGGCGTCCCATCACGGCCGAAGACTGCGCCGAGGCGGCCGTGTTCCTGGCCTCCGACCGGGCCGCCAACATCACCGGGGTGCTCCTGCCCGTGGACGGCGGGTACGTCGCGCGATGACCGCCACACAGAGACTTCTCGACATCAAGCGGGTCCGGGAGTTGTTCGACCTGCGGGGCAGCCTCATGGACCGCACGGGCGGCAGTTATGAGGAAGACCCCTACCCGGTGTGGGCAGAGCTGCGGGAGCGCGCGCCCGTGCACGAGGGGACGCTGCACCACCTCACCGGCATCGACGATCCGTTCGCCTTCCAGGGACTGCCCGAGACCGGTCGGCCGCACTACTCGGTGTTCACCCACGCCGCCTGCAACGCGGCCTACCGGGACAACACCTTGTTCGCCTCGTCGCCCCAGGCGGTCGACCTCGACGACGCTCCCGCCGTCCTCAACAGCATGCTGTCGATGGGCGGTGAGCAGCACCGCCGTTACCGCGCCCTGGTGCAACCGTCCTTCGTACCGCAGCAGGCCCAGTGGTGGGTCAGGCACTCGATCCAGGAAACGGTCGACACACTGATCGAGTACATCCTGGAGCAGGGCCGCGGCCGTGCGGAGCTGAATGTCGACTTCTGCGCGGCGATCCCGGTCCTCACCATCACGGGCGCCTTCGGCATCCCCGTCGACCGGGCCCTGGACGTGCGGGCCGCCCTGCACGATCCGCCCGCGCTGCTGGAGATCATCTCACCGATCGTGGCAGCCCGGCGGGACAGGCCGGGAGACGACTTGATCAGCGTCCTGGTGCAGGCCGAACTGGTCGACGAGGACGGTACCCGCCACCGCCTGAGCGACGCGGAGATCTACTCCTTCGCCCTGCTGCTGCTCGCCGCGGGCTCCGGAACGACCTGGAAGCAGATGGGCATCGCTCTCACGGCACTGCTCGAACGACCCGCCGTCCTCGACGCGGTACGCGCCGACCGGGCGCTGCTCGGACCCGCGATCGAGGAGTCGCTGCGGTGGATGCCGACCGATCCGATGTTCTCGCGGTGGGTCACGCGGGACACCGACTTCTTCGGCACCCACCTGCCCCGCGGCTCCGTGGTGCACCTCTGTGTCGGCCCGGCCAACCGCGATCCCGCCCGCTGGGAGCGACCGGACGAGTACGACATCCACCGCGCCCCACGGGCGTCCCTGGCCTTCGGTGGTGGGCCGCACATCTGCCTCGGCATGCACGTGGCGCGCGCGGAGATGGTGACCGGCATCAGCGCCCTGCTCGACCGTCTGCCGGCCCTGCGTCTCGACCCCGACGCACCACCGCCGCGCTACATCGGGTTCTACGAGCGAGGCGCCACCGAGATCCCGATTAGGTTCGGCTGAGAGGGACACGATGGCTTACCAGCAACCCGACCTGACCCTGCTGGGCGCGGAACATGTACGCCGCTACCGGGAGACCGGAGGGAAGGTCGGCTACCTCTGGAACGGCGTTCCCACCCTGCTCCTCACGACGACCGGCAGGCGCAGCGGACTGCGGCGCACCACGCCCCTGATCTTCGGCCGCGACGGCGACGACTATCTCGTCATCGCCTCGCAGGGCGGGGCGCCGACGCACCCGCAGTGGTTCCTCAACCTACAGGCCGCTCCGGAGGCCGAGATACAAGTGCGCGACGAGCGCATGCTCGTCACCGCGCGGGCCGCGCGCGACGACGAGCGCCCACGGCTGTGGGAGGTGATGACGCGAGTCTGGTCCAACTACGACGCCTATCAGTCACGGACGGAGCGTGTGATCCCGGTCGTCGTACTGAGCCCCGGCGGCGCCGTCCGGAACGAAGGAGCCTGATGCGGCACGCATTCGAGGGCGTGCGCGTGGTGGAGCTCGCCCAATGGGTGTTCGTCCCCGTCGCGGGCGCGCTGCTCGCGGACTGGGGCGCGGACGTCATCCACGTCGAACCACCGGACGGTGATCCCTACCGGGGACTGATGACCCAGGGCATCGGAGCCGACAGGGGCGGGGTGAACCTGTCGATGGCCCTGGCGAACCGCGGCAAGCGATCCATCGCCCTCAACGTGCGCGCGGAACGCGGTCAGGAGGTCCTGCACCAGCTGCTGGAGGGGGCCGACGTCTTCCTGACGAGCCTGCGCCAGGGCGCGCTGCGACGGCTGGGGCTCGACGCGGAAGCCTTGACGGCACGCTACCCGCGCTTGGTCTACGCGCGGGGCCACGGCTACGGTGTCACCGGCCCGGACGCCGAGCGCGCCGGCTACGACTCCTCGGCGTTCTGGGCCCGGGGCGGCCTCGGCCACGTCCTCACCCCGCCCGACCGGGACTACCCGATCGCCCAGCGCGGGGCGATGGGGGACCGCAACGGCGGCATGGTCCTGGCCTTCGGGGTCGCGGCGGGTCTGCTGCGGCGTGAGCGGACCGGTCGGGGCAGTGTCGTCGACGTCTCGCTCCTGGCGACAGCGATGGCCACCCTCTCCTCCGACCTGCTCGCCGCGCTGAACGGAACCCCGCCGACGTCGGCGGGCGGCCGTGAGTCGCCGCCCAATCCCCTCGTCAACACCTTCCGGACGAAGGACGGACGGCACGTCCAGCTGGTCTTCCTCGACGCGGACCGCTACTGGGCGCCGTTCTGCGCGCTCCTCGGACGACAGGACCTCGTCGACGACCCGCGGTTCGGCGACCTCGCCGCGCGGCGGACGCACAGTGCGGCGTGCGTCGCCGCGCTCGACGAGGAGTTCGCGAGCCGGACCCTCGGGGAGTGGCAGCAGGTCCTCGCCGACTTCGACGGACCATGGGCGCCGGTGAGGTCGGTCGCCGAACTGATCGACGATCCGCAGGTGGTCGCCAACGGCTACATCGGGACGGTCGAGGACGACGGGACCGCGTACCGTCTGCCGAACGTCCCGGTCCAGTTCGACGGGGAGCCCGCACACCTGCGGCGCGCCCCGGAACTCGGCGAGCACACCGAGGCCGTCCTGCTCGAACTCGGTTACGAGTGGCAGGACATCGCCTCGCTGCAAGCGGCAGGGACCATCCCGTGACGCGGCCCGTCCCGGTCCCCGACCCCCAGTCCGCACCCTTCTGGGAGGCGGCCTCCCGGCACGTCCTCTGCCTCGCCCGGTGCGGCGCCTGCGGCGGGTTCTCACACCCGCCCGACGTCGTCTGCGAGCACTGCGGGTCGACCTGCCCGGACTTCACGTTCACACCGGTAGACGGGCGGGGGACGGTGGAGTCGTGGACCGTGATGCGCCAGTCGTTCCTGCCGGGGTTCGAGGAGCTCGTCCCGTTCGTGCTCGTCGACGTAGGACTGAGCGACCCGTCCGGTGTCCGCCTGATCGGCCGGCTGCTCGACGGTCAGACGCCGCGGCTGCGCCTCGGGGCGCCGGTCCGTACGGTCTTCGAGCACATCGGGCCCGACATCGCCGTGCCGGCCTTCACGCTTCTGGAGGACCCGTGACAGGCCGGCTGGACGCCAGTAACAAGGTGGCCCTGGTCGGCTACGCGCAGAGCGCGATCGAGCGTCACGCGGCCGTGTCGTTGGGGGCGCTGACGGTCGACACCGCACGAGCGGCGGTCGCGGACGCCGGCCTCGACGTGGCCCAGGTCGACGGCTTCGTCACGCCGACCCTGTTCCCCACCGCGGGCGCGCACTCGGTCGTCGACGGCCTCAGCGTCGTGTCGGCGAACTGGCTCGCAGCCCGCCTGAACGCCAACCCCCGGTACGCGGCGGGGTTCCAGGGTCTGGGGCAGATGCCCGGCGCGGTCGCGCTCGCGGTCAACGCACTCGTCGCGGGCGCCGCCGACTACGTGCTGCTGCACCGGGCCCTGCACAACCCGCCAGGGCGCTACCACGGCACCGCCGCCACCGAGGCGCCCGGCCCGCAGCAGTGGACCGTGCCACAGGGGTACTTCGGACCCCTGGCCATGATCGCCCTGGCCTACAACGAGTATGCGCAGCGCTACGGTGCCTCCCGCGAGGACATGGCCACCGTCCTCGTCGAAGCCCGCAAGAACGGTGCCCGGATACCGTGGTCGTACTGGCACGAGCGGCCGTTGACGGCGCGGGAGTACCTGTCGGCACCGCTGCTCAACGATCCCGTCTGCCGGTACGACTGCGACATCCCGGTCGACGGAGTGGCGGCGTTCGTCCTCACCACCGCCGAGCGGGCGCGGGACCTCCCGCACCGGCCCGTCTACGTCACGGGCTACGCCACCGGCGAACCCGCCAGGCGCCGACTGCCCCTGCACTGGCCGCTCGACGACATCATGTCGGTCGGTGCGGAGACGACGCGCAGGCTGTGGGAGCGCTGCGGCGTGCGATCGAAGGACATCGACCTGCCCCAGGTCTACGACGGTTTCTCCCCGTTCGTGTACTTCTGGCTCGAGGCCCTCGGATACTGCCCGGAGGGTGAGGCGCACCGGTTCGTGCGCGACGGCGGCATCGACAGCGACGACCCGGCAGGCCTGCCGGTGCTCTCCGGCGGCGGAGCCCTGGGCAACGGGCGGATGCACGGGGTCCCGCAGATGCTGGAGTGCTACCTACAGCTGTCGGGAAGGGCAGGCGCCCGCCAGCGGCCGGGCACGACCCTTGCGCTAGCCTGTCAGTCCTCACCGCACCTGGGCGGTGTGGTGGTGTACAGCGCGGAGGCCTTCTAGTGCGGCAGCGGGCGAGCGACGAGGTGGCCATCCCGTTCTGGGCGCTTCGGGCCGCCGACCGGGCGCCGGTGGTGCAGCGTTCCCGCGCCAGCAGCCTGGAGCGGGCACAGCGGGTCGTCGACGCGGCTCGCCGGCTCGTGGTGACCCGGGGCTTCGAGTTCACCATCCAGGAACTGGTCAAAGAAGCCGGCATCGCCGTCCAGACCTTCTACAACTACTTCGCCGGCAAGGACGAGGTGGCCCTGGCCGTCATCGAGGACATGGTCTCGGCTTCCGTGGCGGACCTGGAGCACGCTTCCAGCGACCTCACGGACCCGGTGGGCCGGCTGCGCTACTGCATTCGCGAAGTGATCGTGAACCTGGGCCGGGACGAGGTGGGGCCCGGCATGGGGCGTTTCATCGCCGCCGAGCACTGGCGGCTGATGCAGACCTTTCCCAACGAGGTGGCGCGCGCGACCCGGCCCTACGCCGACCTACTGGCCCGCAACCTCGACGCCGCAGCCCGCGACGGGCAGCTCGCGCCCGGCGACGACATCGAGCACAGCGCGTGGCTCGCCGGCCAGATGATCCTGGCCGTGTACCACCACTACGCTTTCACACCACAGAACGAGCCGTACGACGCCGCGGCCGACCGGGTGTGGGCGTTCTGCCTCACCGCCTGGGGCGGGCGCGCGGACGCCGGTCCGGCTGCGGCGGGGCCGCACACGGGCTGACCGTTCCAGGCGGGGGCCCAAGGCCGTCACGGCGCCGCCTGGTCGTATGCCGTGGTCGTCCGCGACGGTCGGCCACAGGCAGCGGGTCAGACCACGGAGAGCAGGGCCGCCCCGCCGTGACGGCCCGCCGCGTCCGCGGCACCGCGTCCAGCGCACTGCCCCGCGCGGAACGCGCTCCCCGTGCTCGCAGCGGCCACGCGCACGGCCGAATAGAGGCCCGGTACGGCCTGTTCGCCCGTGAGCACGGCTCCGGTCCTGTCATCGACGCGCAGTTCGTCATGGCACGTGGACGGCGCCTCCTGACCGGCACACCACCTGCGTACGGGCAGTTCGGCCACGGTCATGCCGACGGTGGCCAGACGCAGCCGGGGCCGCGAGGGCAGCCGGGTCCCTGTGCGTCCGGCGGCCCTCACGGCCGTCCACACGGCCGGTCCGACGAACTCCCAGTGGCTCGGATCAAGCGCCAGGACGACCGAGGGACAGGTCACCTCGCCGACCACGAACGCCGACCGCCACACGGCGTCGGCTGCTCGGGTGAAGGGAGCCGAGAAGGCGGCGGGGGCCAGGCCGCCCGATGCCCGCAGTCAGCGGTACGCCGCGGTGGGGGCTCCTCCGGGCGGCAGGGTCGCGTAGCCGACGCCGGAGATCTCCCCGCCAACGACGACCAGTTCGTGCGCACGGCACCCCGTGCGCACCTGGACGCCGGCGTCGAGGGCCGATGCCCGGACGTCCGCCAGCGCACTGTTGCCGGACCGTCCGGCGCGTCGGGCGCTTGACCGGCGCCGCGTCAGGAAGTCCTGGTCCAGGACGAGAACCCGTGCTCCGTCCCTGGTGGCGGCGAGGGAAGCCGCGGCGCCGGCCATACCGAATCCCACGACCACCACGTCGACGTCCAGGTTCAGTGGCATCGGCCGGCCTCCTTGCAGCGGCTCCGATATAATACCGACGTCAAAATACAGTTAGCTTCCCGGTAGTCCGTCAACCTGCCGGGGGCCACCGGACGTCGTCACCCGCGGGCGTCCCGTCCGGCGATCGTCTCGTCGATGAGCCGCTGGAAGCCGTCGAGCGTGTTGAAGAGCGCGGAAACCTCGTCGACCGTCTTGCCGCTCGCCGCGGACCAGACCCGCAGCCACTGGTTCGGGTCGGTGTACCACTCCATGCGCACCACCCGGCCCTGCTCGTCGACCGTCGCGAAGTCCACCTGGTGTGCCACGATCTCGGCCCCGTCGCGGGTGGTTCCCTTGAAGACCATCCGGCAGACCCAGCCGTCCTCGTGCGGGAAGACCTCGTAATCCCTGATGCCGAAGTCGGGCATGCCGGTCCAGTACATCTGGAACTCGGGGTTGGGGTCGGGGTAGTCCGGCCTCACGGTCACGGTCCAATCGCCCCGCTTCGGCGAGAAGAGCGTCAGCTCGTACGGCTCGTGGACCTGCCCGTCCGCGGTCCAGCCTCCGTGCCGCTCGATTCGGCCGACCTTGTAACCGTCCACCTGGGACTGGTACATGCGTCGCGCCATCTTGCGGTGCGTTTCGATCCGGTCCGCCATGAATCTTCCTCCAAGTGGTTCGAGTGACCGTCCTTCACGGTAACGAGATTGATGTCAAAGTCAATAATGGGCACACGACTTGAACGATGCGTCAGGTCGGAACACCCCTGCACAGCAGCGCGCTTCCGCCGCGACTCATTGACACGTCTCCGCCGTGCGTGTTCCATGAGGTAGCTCGTGGGCCCGCTGACACGTGGCCGTGGCGCGAGCTTCGCTCCTCGGGGAAGGCAGTCGGCCGACGTATGGTCGTCTCCCTTCTCACCGAACGCGCCCGAGCTGATCGCGTCCCTCATCCCAGCGAGGCAGTCGGAGGTTCTCAATGACTCCGTCCGACCGTGGCACGGCACGCCGGAACTGGGGGCGCTGGGGTGCCGACGACCAGCGTGGTGCCCTCAACCTGCTCACACCGGAGGTCGTCCGTTCCGCGGCGGCCTCGATCACACGCGGTCGCGTGTACGGACTCGGCATGCCGGTCAGGGCGGGCGGTGTGCCCGCCCTGACCGGGCGGGTGCCCATGCGGTTCACCGTGCGCGACGGCACGGACGCCGGTTCGCACGCGGACCTTGGCTGCGCCCCGGGCACCGGCTCGCACGAGGACGCGGTGGTGATGTCGACCCATACCGCCTCACACATGGACGCGCTGGTGCATGTGTACGCGGAACACCGTCACTACAACGGAGTCGGGCATGACACGATGCGCGCCGAAACGGGTGCCGGGCGGCTGGGAATCGAGAACGTGGGCGGGCTCGCGTCCAGAGGCGTCCTGCTGGACATGGTCCGCCACTTCGGTGCCGGGGAGTACCTGCGGCCGGGGCACGCGATCGGTGGCGCCGACCTGGCCGCCGCGGCCGCGGCCCAGGGGGTCGAGGTGCGGGCCGGGGATGCGGTGCTGATCCGCACCGGCTATCTGCAGTTCCTGACCGGTGGGTCGGCCGAAGGCGTCCCGCGGCCGACCGGGATCCCCGGCATCGACGCGAGTGCGGCGCAGTGGCTCGTCGAACGGGACGTCGTCGCAGTCGGTGCCGACAACGCCGCCGTCGAGGTGCTGCCCTTCGCGGAGGGAGACTTCCTCCACGTACACAAGATGCTGTTGGTGGACTGCGGCATCTACCTGCTGGAGTTCCTCGACCTGTCAGCGCCGGCCGCCGACGAGGCGTGGGAGGGGCTGCTGACTGTCGGCCCGTTGAAGATCACTGGCGGCACCGGCAGCCCGGTCAACCCCGTCTACGTGTCCTGACGCCACGGGCCACGCTGAGCGTTGCCAGGTGATGAGCTGGGCCTGCCGCCTGCCCCTGTTCTGACGCCGCCTGGATCGCAGGCCGAGCCGACTCGGGCACCGGTTGCCGGCCGGGGTCAAGGGGCCACCGGCTGTCGGGCAAGCCGTGCAGCACTCGCGACGGAGATCCTTGCCAGAACCGCCTGATCGAGGCGCACAAGCACGGCCGCACTCAACCCTCAACGCCCGAGGAGGTCCTGCTCCGTCCGGCCGACCACCACACGGATCACGCCGCCCGACTTGGAGCCGGCGGTGGAGAACGCAGCTTCGATGTCCTCGAGGGCGAAGCGATCGGTCAGCAGTTCACCGAAGGGCAGTTCTGCCTCGCGGAGCAGCTCGATGGCGATGTCGAAGTCGTGGCGTCCGCGCATCGTTCCGTAGACGACCGGGAACACGACACGTAGCTGCCGCTTGAACACCGCGCGGCTGTGTACCGGTTGCGGCTCGTCGAAGAGACCCATGACACTGATCTCGCCCCCGGGGCCGGTGATGCGCAGCGCCCGTTCGAAGGTGTCGGCCGAGCCGCCGACGCACTCCACGACCAGGTCCGGAGCGAGTTCGGCCAAGGTCGAATCGAGGTCCGGGGCGCCGTCTCGCAGGACCCGGTGCGCACCGAGGCGGGCCGCGAGGCGGGCCTGGTGCTCGTGCCGGGCAACGTTGACGACGTCGTCGCACCCCAAGTGCCGGGCGGCGGCCACGGTGAGCAGGCCCATGGCCCCCGCGCCCAGGACCACGACCTTCACTCCGGTGAGATCGTCGTTGCGTGACATCGCGGTCGCCGTGATCCGCAGCGCGTGCACGCTCACGGCGACCGGCTCGACCAGGGTCGCGACGAGCGGGTCCAGGTCGCGTGGGAGTGGCCAGGCGCCCGGGGCGCGCACGACCATGCGATCCGCGAAACCCCAGACGGGCAGGGGGCGGGGTTCGGTGCAGAACCAGGCCTGACCGGTCGCGCAACCGTCACACGTGCCGCAGGAAGCCGCGAGTTGCGGCTCGAGCACGACAGGGTCCCCGACCTCGTGCGTGCTGACGTCAGGACCCACCGCGACGACCCTGCCGACCATCTCGTGCCCCATGGCACCCGGCGAGTCGCGGCGATCGGCGCCCACCAGTTCGGGCCGGTTCAGGTGGTGGAGGTTGGATCCGCAGATCCCGCAGGCGACCAGCTCGACGGCGACCTCACCGGGGCCCGGAGGAGGAGCGTCGTCGATGGTCTCGAGAGTGATCACG
Organism: Streptomyces sp. CB02414; assembly: GCF_001905385.1. GTDB lineage: Bacteria > Actinomycetota > Actinomycetes > Streptomycetales > Streptomycetaceae > Streptomyces. The sequence continues at coordinate 338,452 of NZ_LIPF01000004.1, forward strand.
CCCGGAGCCTTCACCCGGGCCGCGCGACGCGTGTTCATGTGTCCTCCCCGCTCAGCGCGCCGCACGCGGAGACACCAGGGTCAGGATCGAGTCTTCGGTGCCGACCGGGGCGCTCGGCTCCGCGAGCAGCTCGGCCACGTACTCGCCGATCTCGTCCTCGGTGATCCAGTCGGGGCGCGCCCGCTCCCGGGTGCTGGGCCCGTTGACCATCGCGGCGACGAGCAACTCGCGGATGCGCACCCTCGGGTTTCCGCGTGCCTCACGGATCAGCCCGCGGTACAACTGGCGCTGGGCGGCCTGGGCAACGGCGAGCGGCACATAGCGCGGGATGATGAGGTCGGCCATGCCGCCGCCGAGACCGAGGAAGTCACCGCCGTCCCGGACCAGCGGCATCAGGTGCCTGGCGGCCACGAGATGAGCCCCGACGTTCCCGGCCACCAGCGCGTTCAGCTCGTCGGCAGGCCATTCGAGGACCGGACGCAGGGGGTAGCCCGCGTGGACCGAGACCACGACGGCGTCGACCGGGCCCAGCTCCGCCGCCAGCCGTGCGCCGCCGGCGTCGTCACCGATGTCACCCGCGATCGTGCGCACCGCGGAGCCGTGCTCGGCCTGCACGGCGGCCAGCCGGGCAGGTGTCCGGGAGACGGCCACGACATTCCATCCGCGCCGGACCGTGGCGCGCAGGACGCCTGTTCCGACGTCGCCGGTGGCACCGACCAACGCCAGTGTCTGTTCGCCCATCCGGTCCTCCCCATCGTCACCACGCCGTCGGCCGTGCACACCGCCGTGACGGCGGGCGGCGGGCGCGGCAAAAATTCAATTCCGACGTCGAAATTATATGGAGCTCTCACTCAGGTCAACGGGCCCCGCTATAACCCGCTCGACGCGTCGCACGGCGAGGCAGACGGAGCGGCCGCGACTCTCGCCGACCCGTTTCAGTTTCATAATTGCACATATATCTACGCGAACGGGGTGTGCGGGCCCCATGCGTCGGAGTGCGTCAGCCGCCGCGGGTGGCGACGAGCGCGCCGCGGTTGACCTTCGTGGCCTCGCTGCGGGGAATGGCGTCGACGATCTCGATGGTCTTGGGCACCTTGTACGGGGCGAGGCGGCTCTTGGCGTAGCCGATGATCTGCTCGTCGGTCGGGGGCGCAGCCGGATCGGCGGGTTCGAGGATGGCGTGGACGCGACGTCCCCACGCGGGGTCGCGCAGCCCGACCACGACGACGTCGGCGACGTCCGGGTGGTCGATGAGCGCCGCTTCGACCTCGGCGGGGAAGACGTTGGCGCCACCGGTGATGATCATGTCGACCCGGCGGTCCACCAGGTACAGGAAGCCGTCGTCGTCGAGATAGCCCATGTCGCCGGCGGTCTGGAAGCCGTCGTCGGTGGAGCGCAGCTTCGGGACCGTGCCCAAGTACCGGTAACCGGCGGGGGACTGGGAGCGGAGGTAGATCTCTCCCAGCCCGCCCACGTGCTGCTCGGTGCCGTCCGCGTCGATGATGCGTACCTCGGTGCCCTGGATGCCCCGGCCGACGCTGCCCTGGTGTCGCATCCACTCGTCGCCGCGCAGCGCGGTGAGCCCGAGGCCTTCGGTCATTCCGTAGGCCATCACGATGCGCTCGGGGCCGATCAGCTTCGCCCACCGGTGCACGAGGGACGGCGGCATCGGCGCGGCCCCCTGGATGATCCAGTCGATGCTGGACAGGTCGCGGTCCTCGATGCCGGGCAGATCGGCGATGCGCTGCAGCATCGTCGGCGTGGCGGTGAAGGTGGAGACGCGGTGCCGTTCGATCACGTCCACGACGCGACCGGCGTCGAACTTCTCCATGAGGACCAGGCGATCCCCGGAGAGGAAGGTGAGCAACGTGTTGAAGCCGTTGGTGTGGTACATCGGCGCCGGCACGAGGATCGTCTGGGGGCGCGGGACGGGCTCGTCGTTCCACAGGTCGATGAAGGGCGCGACCGGTTCCGGGCCGTAGACCGACGGCCGTTCCGTGAGGATCACTTTCGGGGTGCCGGTGGACCCGCTGGAGCAGATGCCGTTCAACTGCGGGGAGACCGCGTCCGCGAGGTCGGGGACGTCGAGGTCGGCGGTGGAGTCGATCCAGGGGATGTCGGCGGAGTCGAGGGAGATGCGCGGCTCGATGACCTCGTGCAGTCGGCGCAGTTCCCAGTCGGGCACGTCCCAGCGCACCGGAACCGGCACCGCGCCCAGCTTCCACGCGGCGAGCACGCCGATCACGAACTGGGGCGAGTTGCGCAGCCCCAGGGCGACACGATCACCCCGGGCCAGGCCCCGGGCCGTGAGAGCCCCGGCCAACTGGGCGGAGCGGCGGTCCAGCCACGGCCATCCGTATCCCGTGTCGGTGCCGTCCAGGCCGATGTACCGGAACGCCTCCTCGTCCGGGAACTGCTCGGCGAGTCGTCGGATCCGGCGCGCGATGCTGATCGCGCCTTCCACTGCGCCTCCTGCCAGAGGCGTTGGCACGGGTGAGTGCACCCCCGCCTCAGCGTCCGCACTCCGTTCCGTCATGCATCGCTCCTTCGAACTCGGTGGCGACTCCGTCGGCCCCGGCCGGCTAGGCCTTCTTCCGTTCGCCCGGGGTGAAGGTGGCCGGCATGTGCTTGTAGCCGTACATCAGCCCCAGGTCGGGGTACAGCTCGGTGCGTTGGCGGTCGATGGCGTAGTCGGGCAGGCGGCGGAGCACCTCGCCGAGCACGATCTTGATCTCCTGGCGGGCGAGGTGGGATCCGAGGCAGCGGTGGATGCCGTAGCCGAACGACATGTGCCGGTTGGGCCTGCGGTCCAGCACGAACCGGTCGGCGTCCGGGAACTGGGCCTCGTCACGGTTGGCCGACGACCAGGCCAGCAGCACCCGTTCGCCTCGTTCGAAGCTCTCGTCGCCGATCTCCGCGTGCTGGGCAACGGTGCGGGCCCCCGCCTGCTCGGGTGTGTAGTAGCGCAGGAACTCCTCGCACGCGGCATCGAGCAGCGACGGGTCGTCGAGCAGGCGCTGCCTGTCCTGTGGGAACCGGTCGAGGTGCCACAGCGCGGACGACAGCAGGGAGGTCGTGGTCTCCACCCCGGCGGCGACGATGGTGTAGGCCGTCTCGAAGACCAGGGCGTCGTCGAGCGGGCCTTCGGGGTCGTCCGCGTTCATGATCGCCGCGAGGAGGTCCCCTTCCTTGGGCTCCGCTCGTCGACGGGCGATCTCGTCACGGATCTGCTGGAAGATCCACCGGAATCCGTCCTGGAGTTCCTGCCAGGCGGGGGTCCGTACGTCGCGCGGGATGTAGACCGAGGTGTGCAGCGGGACCGCGTACCGCTCCCACTCGGAGGTGTCCATGCCGAGCACCTCCAGCGTGACGATCGCCGGGACCGGGCTCACAAGGTCCAGGACGAGGTCGCAGGAACCCTTGGTGACGAAGCGGTCGATCGCCTCGTCGGTGATCGCCTGGATGCGCGGTGAGAAGCGCGACACGGCACCCGGGGTGAAGATCGGGTTCAGCATGCGCCGGTAGCGGCGCCACTCGGGAGGGTCCATCTCCGCGAGCGAGGTGCGGCCCGAGTCCGGGTTGCGGGGGAGCGTGATCCCCCCGCCGTATCCCTCGTCACCGGGCAGCTCGAACGCGCTGGAGAACGCCGAGTGGTCGGATGCCGCCGCGGCGATGTCCTCGTACCGGGTGAGCACCGTGTACCCGCCGTGCGCGTCGGTCCGCACGGATCCAGGACCCTGACGGATCGCCCGGTAGGCACACACCGGATCGGCCGCGTGCTCGGCGGAGTGGTGGTCGAATGCCTGCTGTTCGGTCATGAGGTTCTCCAGTGCCAGATCTGTCGCGTCGGCGCCGCGCAGAGCGCCGCGATCCATGGACGGCCGGGTCAGGGGGTGGGTGCGGTACGCGTCGTCAGGCGCCGACCGCCGCGTAGGCGTCGTGATCGGCGGCCGCGGTGCCGAGCCGGTGCAGGAGCGCACTCCTCACCGGTGGCTCCACCAGCAAGGTGATGCTCCACAGGTACAGGCCGTGGAGGATGCCCAGCGGAAGGGACCGCCACGCCTCCTCCGATGCCGGCGCTTCGACGCCGCCGGCACGCAGTTCGCCGAGGTAGTGCCGCAGGAGGTCCTTCTCATGGCGCCGTCGGTCCTCGACGGTCAGGACGGAGGCGATGTGGTAGCCGACGTCCAGGTACCACGGTCCGCGCTGGACCAGCTGCCAGTCCAGCAGTGAAGGCCGGCCGTCGGCGTCCAGGTAGGTGTTGCCGACGTGCGGGTCGCCGTGGATGACCGACCACGGGGAGGTGTCCCGTACCTGTTCGACGAGGGCTCGGTACGCTGTGAACAGCCGCTCGGCGTCCCGGACCTCGCCGGGCACCCCGGCGCCGATGTCGCTCGCGAAGTTGCCGCGGATCTCGGACACCCCCCGGTGGACGAGATTGGCCGCCAGCCGCGGGGCGAGCCAGGGCGTCGCCGCGAGCGCGGGGTCGTTCCACGTCGCCGCGTGCAGCTTCGCGAGCTGGCTGAGGCTCTCCGCCGCCGACTGCGGCGAGTAGTCGCTGGTGGGAGTGAGGAAGCTGCCACCCTGCGCGATGACGTCCTCCGTGATGACCACGCCGTGCCGGGTCTTGGGGTCGACGTCCGCGTACACGCTGCGCAGGGTGCGGACACCGGTCGATGCCGCCAGCTCACGGTAGAAGGACACCTCGTGCACACCGGACTGGCGGGTCGGCCGGCCCGCGTCGGTGAAGTAGCCCTTGGCGCACAGGTGGGGCGACAGCCCGCCGGGCAGGTCTTCGTCGCACTCGATGCGGAAGCGGGCGTTGGTGGATACCCGGCTCACCACGGGACCGGGCGTGACCTTGCCGACCCGCACGCCGGGGAAACGGTCCCCGAGCGCCGAACTCAGCCAGGCCGGGGACATCAGCTCCTCCAGCGTGTTCGGAACCGGTACCCGCAGGCGGGGCGCGAGCAGCGTGCGGTGCGGCCCCGGATCGTCGGCGACGAGGCGGCGCTGGATCTTGCCGGTCTCGGTTCGCGGCAGGGGCCGGTCCCAGACGACGATCTGCTCCGGAAGCTTCCACTTGGCCAGGCCGGAGGCGAGCAGCCGGTCCACCACCGAGTCGAAGGAGAGCGCCTCGGGAGCACTGGAGAAGACGGCCAGGGCGAGACGCTCGCCGGTCTCCGGGTCGGGCACACCGTACGCGGCCACCTCTTCGGCGTGCGGCAGGTCGCGGGCAACCTCGTCGATCTCCGTCAGGGATATCTTGAGCCCCTTGCGGGAGACGATCTCCTTGAGCCTCCCCGTGACCGTGAGCCGACCGTTCTCGAACCGGCCGAGGTCGCCCGTGCGGTACCAGCCGCCCTCGAGGAAGCAGTGGCGATTGTCCTCCGCCTCGCCGTAGCCGAGACAGCGCATCGGGCCCCGCACGAGGATCTCGCCGGTGCCCCCGCCGAGGATGCGTACCTCGGTCCCGCCGGCGCAGGCGCCGTCGTCGACGACCCGGCTCTCGCCCTCGTCCCCCGGCATGGTGGTGGTGGCGACGGGGACCTCGGACGAGCCGTACACGCGCACGGGAGTGATCCCGTAGCGCGTCATGCCCAGCTCCAGCATCGAGCGGGGAATGGGGGCGCCGCCGAGCGATACGGCCCGCAGCGGCAGCTCGGCTAGGTCCTGGCTCAGGGCTTCCTTGAACAGCTCCTCCATGATCACCGGTGCGCCACCGATGACCGTCACCGCGTTCTTCCGCAGGCGGTCGAGCGCGGCGGCGGGGTCGAACCGGTCTTCCAGCACGAGTCCGGCGCCCCTGTCGAGAGTGAGGTGGATCTGGACCAGGCCGGTGATGGTGGCGAGCGGGGTCGACAGGAAGGCGGCGTCGTCCGCGGTCAGCCCGAGGGCGCCGGCCATGTTGCGGGCGCCCGCCCGCAGGGTGCGCAGGCTGTGGACGACCGCCTTGGGCCGGCTCGTGGTTCCTGAAGTGAACACGACGGCGGCTGGGCCGGAGGGATCCGGTTCCTCCCAGTCGGAGCACCCCTCGTGCCAGTGCACGAGGGAGTCGAAGTCCACGACGTCGACGCCCAGTCCGGCCAGGTCCAGCCGCTCCGCCAGTTCGGGGGTGGTGACGATCAGTCCGGTCGGCGCGGCGGCCAGCGCGTGCTCCACGTCCGAACGCCCGCACCGCCGGTCCAGCATCACGGCGAGTGCGCCGGTGCGGATGATCGCGTGGTAGGCGACGACGGCCGGCGCGATCAGCGGGGCGATGACGAGCACGGCGGTCCCCGGGGGGACGCGTTGCCTCAGGCAGGCGACCGCACGGGCGACGGCGTCGTGCATCCGGCCGTACGTCCACCGGGAGGTGGCGTCACTGACGGCGACGCGGTCCGGACCGCGGTCGGCCTGAGCTTCCAGCCCGTCGCGCAGTGGGGCATCGCTCCACCAGCCCTCGGTCACGTAGCGAGCCTGGACTGTACTCGGGACGGGCTCGACTCCGACGAGCTTCACGACGCAACCTCCGGGGGGAGAACCTTTATTTCGACGTCAGGGCTGATGCGTGTTGCCGATGGTGCTCCGCTCGCGCGTCGGCCGGCGTCAGATCGGAGGGCGGAGCGAGCCGTCGGAGCGGACGAAAGTGACGCGGCGGGAGGCGATACGCCAACGGCCGTCCTTCTTCGACAGGTCGTCCTCGTACCAGCCGATGCGCATGGTCTTCCGGTCGGCGAGGATGGCGAAGAAGGACTGGCTCGCCGTCGCGGAAGCGCCGTGCACCCGGATGACCGGGGACGCGCCCAGGTGGACGCCGTTCGGGGCGGCGAGCGTGATCATTTCCTTGACCCCGGCCTTGCCCTCGTAGGTCCGCCCGTGCACGACGTAGCTGCAGTCGTCGGTGAACAGTTCGAGCCAGCCGGCTGTGTCACCGATGTCGACGAGTCGTGTGTAACGGGCCAGCAGGTCCTGGATCTCGACCATGTCGGCCACCTCGTGGGCTTCGAGGTCGCGGAAGTCTTCCATGAGTGGGCTCCTCCCCGATGGGGATTGCGCGGAGCCGACGGGCAGCCCGTGTCGGGGGACCTTCGCCGGTTGGATGGACGTACGCATCGCGCTTACCGGTCGGGCGCCGCGGTCCACTTAAATTTTTAGCAACGTCGAAGTTATAGCACGGGCGTCGTTCCTGCCGGTATGCAGATGCGTGCGTCCGTTCCGGTCCGAGGTCGTTCGTACCCCGCTCGACACGGTCTTTTTTTAAAATTGACGTCAGTGTAAAGTTTCGCGGAGGCTTCGTGACCGACTCGGTTGCCGCGGGTCCTCGACACCACCTCGGGGCCTGGGAGCCAGTGGGACTGGGCCGGCGGACGTTGTCAGAAGTGCGGAGTGGAGGCGTCTGAAGTGAGCAGTAGACCCATCGCCGAGGGCTTGTTCACCGAGTCCGGCGACGAGCCGAGACTGATCGGGAACCGATGTCGCGCATGTGCCGCGATCACGTTTCCCGTGCGTGTCGGGTGCGCGCGGTGCGGGGCGGGTGAGCTGGAGCGGTATCTGCTGGCGGACCGCGGGACGTTGTGGGCGTGGACGACCCAGGGCTTCCTGCCCAAGGCGCCCTTCACCGGCACGCTCACCGTCGGCCCCGACACGGTGCCGTGGTTCGTCGGAGTCGTGGAACTGCCCGGTGAGGCGAGAGTGGAGTCCCTGCTCGTCGGTGTCACGGAGGAGACACTGAGCATCGGCATGCCCTTGCGCCTGGCGCTCGTGCCCTTCCGGCACGACGAGGACGGTACCGAGGTCGTCACTTTCGCCTTCACGCCCGACGGCGGAACGGAACCGGAGAACGAGAGAGAGGCGGAGAAGATCCATGCCTGACGTGGCTATCGTGGGTGTGGGGCTCCACCCCTTCGGGCGGTTCCCGGGCAAGTCGGCCCTGGAGATGGGCGCGGAGGCGGCCCGGAGCGCGCTCGCCGACGCCGGTGTGGCGTGGACGGACATGGAGTTCGCTGTGGGCGGCAGTGCGGAAGTCGACCAGCCCGACGCCGTGGTCGCCGAACTCGGCCTCACCGGGCTGCCGTTCACCAACGTGTACAACGGGTGCGCGACGGCCGGGAGTGCTCTGGGTCTCGCCAGCCGGATGATCAGGTTGGGCGAGCACCGCCTCGGGCTTGTGCTCGGCATGGACAAGCACAGCGGAGGAGCCTTCACGGCCGATCCGACCTGGTACGCGTGTCCGCCCTGGTACGGGGAGATGGGGCTGTTCCTGACGACGAAGTTCTTCGGCATGAAGATCAACCGCTACATGCACGACTTCGGCATCACGCACCGGACGCTGGCAAGGGTCGCGGCCAAGGCCTACCGCAACGGGGAGTTGAACCCCAACGCGTACCGGCGCACCCCGTTGTCCGAGGAGGAGATCCTCTCCTCGCGCATGCTCAGCCACCCCTTGACGAAGTACATGTTCTGTAGCCCGGACGAGGGCGCGGCGGCCGTGGTGGTCTGCGATGCGGACGTCGCGAAACAGTACACCGACACCCCTGTCTACCTGCGCAGCACCGTGACCCGCACCAGGAGGTACGGCGCCTACGAGGTGCACACCCCGGCCGCCGGGCCGGAGCACGTCCCGGCGCCGACGGTGGACGCCGCGGCCGCGGCCTACGAACAGGCCGGCATCGGTCCGCAGGACGTCGACATCGCGCAGTTGCAGGACACCGATTCCGGGGCCGAGATCATCCACATGGCGGAGGTCGGTCTGTGCAAGGACGGTGAACAGAACGAGCTGATCGCCTCCGGCGCGACCGCCATCGGCGGTGCCCTGCCCGTCAACACCGACGGTGGGTTGATAGCCAACGGTGAGCCCATCGGCGCGTCGGGGCTGCGTCAGGTGTACGAGTTGGTGAACCAGATGCGTGGCCGAGCGGGGGAGCGTCAGGTGCCGAACGCGCCTCGCGTGGGACTCGCACAGCTCTATGGCGCGCCGGGCGTGGCTGCGGTCTCCATCCTGTCGAGGTGACCGTGCCGACCGGGGCGTGAGTCCCTGTCGACGTGCCGTACGGATCTCGGACTCCTTATTTCCATACCCTTAAAAATCTGGAATGGTGTGGGTGGAAGCAGCACCGCGGGGGCGCCGTGGACGCATGCCTCCATTGGAGTCCGGGAGTTGACAGGTGAAGGCGGTGCCCCATGAGTCGTCCGGTACGGGTCGTCGCGATCATGGGGATGGCACAGCGTGCTTGACCACCTGAATCACCCAGTTTATTATTTCGACGTCGAAGTCAAAAAATGACTCGGGTAACGAGGTCCGACCACATGTCATCCCAGCGACAGGTCCTGACTGCCGACAGTGACGAGCTCCAGGCCGAACTGGAAAGCGGAGTCCTGCTGCTGCGGTTGAACCGCCCGCGGGCGCGCAACGCACTGACGCTCGAGATGCTGGAGGCCCTCGCCTCGCGGCTGGCCTGGGCGCAGACCGATCCCGCGGTGCGGGTCGTCGTGCTCACGGGGGCCGGCGCGGGATTCTGCGCGGGCGGCGACATCAAGGTGATGGCCGCCGGTCGCAGTATCTACGGCACCTCCGAGGAACCCGAGCAGCGCACCCGGCGTCAGATCGAGGTCCAGCGGGCGACCTCGGTGGCGCTGTGGCACTTCGGCAAGCCGACCGTCGCGCTCATCAACGGGCCCGCTGTCGGCGCCGGGCTCGCGCTGGCCCTGGCGTGCGACCTCCGCTACGCCGCCGCCTCGTCGACGCTCGGCAGCGGCTTCGCCGCCGTGGGACTGGCCGGTGACTTCGGTTGCACATGGCTGCTGAACCGGCTGCTGGGGCCCGCCCGGGCGAAGGAGATGCTGCTCTTCGCCCAGTCCCTCGACGCCCGCCGAAGCCTCGACTGGGGCCTTGTCAACGACGTGTTCGACGACGACCGGCTGCTGGCCGAAGGGCTCGCCCGGGCCCGCCGGCTCGCCGAAGGGCCACAGACCGCTCTCGGCGCGATCAAGGAGCACATCGCCCGGGCCGATCGCGAGGACCTGGCGACGTGCGCCGACGCCGAGGTGCGCCGGCACGTGCAGCTCATGGCCGGCGAGGAACACCGGGCCGCCGTCCGGCGACTGCTGGGCGGGATCTCCTCCGCCGAGTCCCAAGTCCGAACAGGAAGGTAAGGACCGTGAAGGAACTGGAAGGGCGCGTCGCGCTGATCACCGGCGGAGCGCGCGGCATCGGCGCCGGCATCGCCCAGCGGTTCGCCGAGGCCGGCGCGCGTGTGGCGGTACTCGACCTCGACGCGGCCGCGTGTGCGGACACCATCGCCGCGGTGGAGGGCGCCGGCTCGAAGGCGGTCGCGCTCGGAGTCGACGTCAGCGACACCGCGGCCGTGGAGAGCGCGGTGGACGATGTCGTACGACAGTTCGGCAGGCTCGACATCGCGGTCAACAACGCGGGGGTCACGCGCGACAACCTGCTGTTCAAGATGACCGAGGACGACTGGGACACGGTGCTGCGGGTGCACCTCAAGGGCGCCTTCAACGTGTCGAAGGCCGCCCAGCGGCACATGGTGGCGGCGAAGTACGGGCGGATCGTGAACCTCTCGTCGGTCTCCGCCCTCGGCAACCGCGGCCAGGCCAACTACGCGGCCGCGAAGATGGGCATGCAGGGGTTCACCCGCACCCTCGCCATCGAGTTGGGGCCCTTCGGGATCACGGCCAACGCGATCGCCCCCGGCTACATCGACACGGAGATGACCCGGGCCACCGCCGAGCGGATGGGTGTTCCGCTCGAGGAGCGGCTGGAGACGATGGCGAAGACGACGCCGGTGCGCCGGATCGGTCACCCGGCAGACATCGCGAACGCGGCCCTGTTCTTCGCGTCCGAAAGCACGGGTTTCGTCACCGGCCAGACCATCTACGTCGACGGCGGCCGCCGGCTCTGATGCGTCACGTGCCCGCCCCCGCCATCCCCCCGACTGTAAGGATCACGCGCGTATGATCGCCACGACCGAGACGATCGCCCAGTCCATCGCCGGACCGATCCTGCCGGCGCGGCTGTCGGCCGTCGTGGGCGGCGACTGGAACCGGGCCGGCGGCGCCGTCCACGACGTCCTCGACCCGGCGAGCGAGGCTGTGGTCAGCCAGTTCGTCGAGGCTCCCGTCGAACTGGTCAACGAGGCCGTCGCCGACGCCCACGACGCCTGGAGGGCGGGCTGGCGCGATCTCGAACCGGCACGCCGCGGGCGCATCCTGTACGGGGTGGCGGCGGCGCTGCGTGAGCACGCGGACGTACTGGCCCGGCTGGAGTCGCTCGACTGCGGCAAGCCGTTGTCGCAGGCCCGCACCGACGTGGAGGTGTCGGCACGGTACTTCGAGTACTACGCCGGCGCCGTGGACAAGTTCGGTGGCGAGACGATTCCGCAGCCCGCGGGCACCTTCGCCTACACGGTCCGGGCCCCGTACGGGGTCATCGGGCACGTGACCCCGTGGAACGCGCCGATCAGCCAGATGATGAGGGGCGTCGCCCCCTCTCTCGCGGCCGGGAACACGGTCGTGGTCAAGCCGTCCGAGCTGACGCCGATCACCTCCCTGCTCGCCGCGAAGATCATGGTGGAGGCCGGACTGCCCGCCGGAGTGTGCAACGTGGTGCCGGGCACCGGCCCGCTCACCGGCGAGGCGCTCGTCCGTCACGAACTGGTCCAGCACGTCACGTTCACCGGCTCGGTGCGGACCGGTCGGCACGTCGGCCGGATCGCAGCCGACCGGCTCGTCGGCTGCAACCTCGAACTCGGGGGCAAGTCCCCCAGCATCATCCTGGCCGACGCGGACCTGGACCGGGCCGCGCGCGCCGGCGCCCTGGCTGTGATCCGCAACTCCGGACAGTCCTGCTTCGCCACCACCCGGCTCGTCGTCGACCGCCGCGTCGAAGAGCAGTTGCTCGACAAGATGGCCGAGCACTTCGCGGGACTGACGGTGGGACCGGGTCTGGAGGACCCCGACGTGGGTCCGCTCATCAGCGAGGACCAGCGCCGGAAGGTGCTCGGATACCTCGACACGGCGCGGACCGAGGGCGCCCGGGTGGTTGTCGGGGGCGGCCCGAGCGAGGGACGGTCCCGGGGACACTTCGTCGAACCGACCCTGCTGGCGGGCGTCACGAACGACATGACGGTCGCGCGCGAGGAGATCTTCGGGCCGGTGCAGTCGGTGATCGCCTTCGACGACGTCGACGAGGCGATCGCCATCGCCAACGACACGCTGTACGGGCTCTCCGCGGGCGTCTTCACGTCCGACGTCGGCGCGGCGCACCGTGTCGCCGCCCGACTCGACGCCGGTCAGGTGCAGGTGAACAGGTACACGGGAGCCGGCGTGGAGGTGCCCTTCGGGGGCTACAAGAACAGCGGCCTCGGCCGGGAGAAGGGCCTTGAGGCACTGCACCACTACACCCAGGTCAAGAGCGTCATCGTCGCCGTCGACTAGCCGACGCACCACGGATCTCGAAGGAGGCAGTATGTCCGACCCGACTCTCGGTTTCGTCGGCCTCGGTGTCATGGGCGGTGGCATGTGCGCCAACCTGACCCGCAAGAGCGGGCTCCCGGTGATCGCCTACGACACCTCTTCCGAGGCGCTCGACCGGGCCGCCGAGCACGGTGCGCGTCCGGTGTCCGGGCTGAGCGAGGTGGCCGGCGCGGAGATCGTGTTCCTCTCCCTGCCGAGCATCGCGGAGGTGGAGAGCGTGGTCGAGGTGCTCCTGGGCGGCGAGGCGCGGCCCCGTGTCATCGTCGACATGAGCACCAGCGACGTCTCCCGGACCCGTGCGCTGGCCGGGAAGGTCGGAGCACAGGGCGTGACGTTCGTCGACGCGCCGGTGGCCCGCACGCGTCAGGCCGCGAACGACGGGACGTTGCTCATCACGGTCGGCGCCGAGCCCGCCGACTTCGAGAAGCTGCACCCGCTCCTGGCGTGCATGGGATCCGACGTGGTGCACGCCGGGCCCTCCGGCAGCGGTCAGCTCTTCAAGATCCTCAACAACATGGTCGTCTTCATGAACGTCAACGCCCTCGCCGAGGCACTCGCCATCGGCCGGCGCGCCGGCGTGGACGGGAAGAGCCTGTTCGAAGCACTGTCGATGGGATCGGCGGACAGCTTCATCCTCCGTCGTACGGCGACGGCGACCATGATCCCGGACGAGTTCCCCGAACAGGCCTTCCCCACCAACTACGCGATCAAGGACCTCGCTCTCGCACTGAAGTTGGCGGAGGACGTCGGTATCACCGCCTCCGGTGCACACCAGACGATGGACCTGCTGTGCCGCACCAGGGACGCCGGATACGGCTGGAAGTACTTCCCGGCCATGATCCGGGTCCTGGAGGGCAGGGCCGGCGAGGAAGACGAGGCGTGAGAAGGCCATGAGCGACAACCCAGTGGCGATCGACCGAGACGAACTCAGGCTGCTGCGGGCCACGGCACGGGAGGTGTTCGCCGGCACGCCCACCCTCGCGACGCTGGGCGAACTGGGCCTGCTCGCGCTGCTGACCCCCGAGGAGAACGGCGGCGCGGGGTGGCGAGTACTGGAGGCGTGCACCGTCGTCCGGGAGGCCGGACGCGCGCTGAACGGTCTGCCGGTCGGCGGGACCCTGCTCGCCGCGGCCGCGGTCGCCGGGCACCCGGAACGACAGGCCCTCCTGGACGACCTCCTCGGAGGAAGGACCGGGGGCGCCTTCCACGAGCACCGCGCCCTCACCCGCGAGGGCGACGGCTGGACGGCGGAGGGTGCCGCCGTGGTCAGCGGGACGCTGCCCCTGGGCGGCTTGGTCCTGGCCGGTGAGGAAGAGCAGGACGACGGACCGCTCCTGCTCGTCACCCCCGGGACCGCGGACGTGAGCGCCCTGACCGGGGACGACCGGCTCGACACCACCCGCGACGAGCTGCTCGTGGACCTGTCGCGGACACCCGGCCGCCCCTTGCGCACACCTGCCGCAGGAGCCGGGACCCTGGCGGACACGGCGGCGCTGCTGGTGTGCGCCGACACCCTCGGGGCGTTGGAGGTCACCGCGGAGAGGGTCCGCGAGTATTTGGCCGGACGGACCGCCTTCGGCCGTCCGCTCGCCTCCTTCCAGGCCCTGCAGCACCGGTTGACCGACCTGGAGGTCCTCGTCGCCGCAGCCGACGCGCTCGTGCAGCGGGCGGCCGTCGCGCTGGCGACACGCGCGCCGAGCGCGCACGGCGTGACGCGGCTGCTGCGCGTCTTCCTCGCCGAGCGGGCCGTGGCGGCGCTGGACGACTGCATCCAGCTCTGCGGCGGCATCGGGTTCACCTGGGAGTGGCCCGTGCACCACGCGATGCGCCGCGCCGTGCGCAACGCCGCCGCCGCCCGCCCGCGGCCCCTCGACCCGGAGGCACTGCGGGCCTCCCTCGAAGGATCCCGCCCGTCGGTGGCGACGAACGACGCCTTCCGGGCCCGGGTCCGGGACGTCGTCTCACGGCACGCCCCCTTCGAGGCCCGCGAGGGCCACCGTGCGCCGAAGTCGGCGGAACAGGAGGCCGCCATGCGCTCCTGGTACCGCACCCTGTACGACAACGGACTGCTCGGCCGGTCGTGGCCCGTCGAGTGGGGCGGAAGCCCGGACCACCAGCCGCTCGACGAACTGGTCCTGACCGAGGAACTCATCCGGGCGCGGGCACCGAGGCCGATCGACCAGGTCCTGCTCGCGAGCCACGTCCTGCTGCGGTACGGCACCGACGAGCAGCGCAAGCGGTACCTGCCCGGGATCCGGACCGGCGAGTACATCTGGTGCCAGTTGTTCAGCGAACCGGGCGCCGGCAGCGACCTGGCGGGAGTCACCGCGCGCGCCACCGCCCGCGAGGACGGCACCTGGGTGCTGAGCGGACAGAAGACCTGGACGACGGACGGGCACTGGGCGCAGTACGGCATGGCCCTGCTGCGCACCGACCCCGCCTCCGAGCGGCACGCGGGGCTGACCGCCTTCATCGTTCCCATGGACAGCCCGGGCCTGGAGATCCGCCCGATGACCACGATGGGCGGCGCGCACGAGTTCAACGACGTCTTCCTGGACGGGGTCGTCCTCGGCCCGGAGCACGTGATCGGGGAGATCGGCCGGGGATGGTCCGTGTCGATGTCCGGGCTGGAGTCCGAGCGCTTCACGGTGGGGGGCAACGTCCTGCTCCTGGAGCTGCTCCTCGCGGATCTGGTCACGGTGGCCGGCGCTGTCGGCGACGGCGGCGAAACCGTCCTGCACAGGCCCGAGACGCTGGAGCGGATCACGCGGTTGCGCAGCGAGGCGGAGGCCGCCAATGCCTATGTGACCGGCCACATCGAGCGCGCGCTCGCGGGGGAGGAGGGTGAGGCGGAGGCACCGATCGCCAAGCTCCTCTACACCGAGGCGTACAACCGGACGGCACGGCTGGGCGTACAGGTGATCACACAGCACCAGCCGGTGCCGGAGCACGCCCGGGCCGCGGCCCGCCGCCTCACGGACGCCTACCTCTGGTCGCGCTCGCTGACGATTTCCGGCGGAAGCTCGGAGGTCATGCGCAACATCATCGGCAAGCGCAGACTGCGCCTGCCGTCCGGCCGATAACCGAGGGAGAGCGAGAAGTGTTCGTCATCGAGTCCGTCGAGGACGCCCGGGCCGCGGTCGGCACCGAGATCGGTACCAGCGACTGGATCACCGTCGACCAGCACCGCATCGACCTGTTCGCCGAGGCGACCGAGGACCGGCAGTGGATCCACGTCGATGTCGACCGGTCGGCGGCAGGGCCCTACGGGACGACCATCGCGCACGGCTATCTCACGCTGTCGCTGCTGCCGGACCTCATGCGCCAGGTCTTCGCCGTGAAGGGCGCGGTCATGGGGGTCAACTACGGCGCCGACAGCGTGCGTTTCCTCACGCCCGTGCCCGCGGGGTCGCGGGTCCGCGTGCGGGTGTCCGTGCGGTCGGCCGAGCAACGCGACGACAAGGGCCTGCGGCTGGGGCTCCAGGCGGTCGTCGAACTGGAGGGGGCGGAGCGGCCGGCGTGCGTCGCGACCACGATCGGGCTGTACCGCTTCGGGGACTGAACTCCGGATCACGACAGGGCCGTGACCGGCCATCACCGGCTTCGACATCGAACACTGAGGACGTGGCAATGAGTCAGAAGAGGGTCGCGCTCGTCACGGGCGGCGCGCGGGGACAGGGCCTGGCGATCGTCCGTCGCCTGCGTCGGGACGGCTTGTCCGTGGCGGCGGCGGACGTACTCGACGACGAACTACGGCGCGCGGTCGCCGAACTGAACGACCCCGAGGTGCTGCCGGTACGGCTCGACGTCACGGACGAACAGAGCTGGGCGACCGCGTTGACCGAGGTCGAGCAGCGGTTCGGCGGCCTCAACGTACTCGTCAACAACGCCGGCATCCTCGGCCGCGGGATGCTCGTCGACGAGACGGCCGAGCAGTTCGAGCGCCTGTGGCGGGTCAACTGCCTCGGCATGTTCCTCGGCATCAGGGCGGCGACGCCGCTGCTGCAGAAGGCCGACCAGCCGGCCGTGGTGAACACGCTGAGCATCTCCGCCCTGCATCCCTTCGACCGGCACAGCGCCTACAACTCCTCCAAGTGGGCGGCCCGCGGCCTGAGCCTGACCGCCGCGCGCGAGCTGGGAGACCTGGGAATCCGGGTGAACGCCGTCCTGCCGGGCTCGGTGGCGACGCCGATGCACGACGCCGCGACCATCGAGCGCCTGTCGAAGGGCTCGCTGCTCGGCCGCATCGGTGAGTCCGAGGACATCGCCGCCATGGTCGCGGTGCTGGCCTCGCCGGAGTCCTCGTTCGTGACCGGCGCCGAGGTGGTCGTCGACGGCGGCGCCGGACTGCGCACCGCGCACTGATGCCGCAGGGCTCCCGTGAGCGAGCGACGGACCGGGCGGGCGAGCCGGTACACGGGCCGGAGGACGACTGGACGACGGCCTGGCAGCCGCTGCGGGACCTGGTCGGCCACGACATCGACCCGCCCGGCGCGGTCTTGGGGCCGGACCGGGTCGAGGCGGGCGCGATCCGCCGGCTGACCGAGGTCCTCGAACTGGACTGCCCACTGCACCACGACGAGCAGGCCGCCCGCGCCCACGGCCGGCCGGGCGTCACGGCGCCCTACACCTCCGTCTGGTCCTACGCGTTCGCGCCTGTGTGGGAGCCGGGCGATGCCGTGGCGTTCCCGGACGACGGGCGCGACGCGCTGCCCCGCTCCAGCCCGATGCAGTCGGAGACCTTTCCCTCGGCCCCGCCCACCACGCACATCTTCGCGACCAACACCTCCTACGAGTTCGTGCGGCCCCTGCACGTGGGGGAGCGGGTGGGGATCACCGGCCGCAGACTGATCTCCTGCACGCCGAAGGAGACGAGGGTCGGCCGCGGCGCCTTCGTCCGGGTGAGCAGGCGATTCCTGACCGAGGCCGGTGAAGAGGTCTGCCGGGTCGAGTTGGAGATGTACCTCTACAACCCCCGTTCCGAGGGCCGGGGGCGGCCGATGACCGACCCGGCCGGCGAGCGGGCCGACAAGCTTGCGGCGGTGGAGGGGACCGCCGCAAACCCCCCGTGGTCGTCGCCCTTCGAGGCGGAGGCGGGCCGGTCCTTGCAGCCGGTCGACTTCCCCTTGCCGGTGTACCGGCTGGTGATGGCCGCGGGGGCCACCCGGGACCTCGCTCCCCTGCACCACAACGACGACTTCGCGCGCGCGTCCGGAGCGCCGTCCATGTACGCCAACGCGCTCTTCCTGCTGGGTATGTGGGAGCGGGCGTTGCGCGACTTCATCGGCCCGGCGGGCGAGATCCTGGCGATCCGGGACCTGAGGATGGTGCGCTTCGCGGCCGCCGGGAGCACGGTGCGCGTGCAGGGGAAGGTCGTCCGCAGGCGTGCGGAGCCGGGCCGGCTGGTCCTGGAAGTCGAGCTCCGTTCGACGGTCGACGGTGTCCTCACCGTCGGGCCCGGCCTGAGCGTGGTCGCCCTGCCCCGCTGATCCACAGTTCACCGAAACAAGCGCCATCACAGGACGGCGGAGCACGCCGCCCAGCGACAGAGGGAGATGCCATCATGACGGATGTCCAGGTGGAAGACCTGTCCGAGGTCCTGCCGGCCCTGTGGAACCTGCTCGGGGACTACGCCCGCGCGATCGACTCCCGGGACACGGCGACGGTGCCGCGCCTGTTCGGCGGGACCGGGACACTGGCGCTCCCGGACCGGGACATCACCGGCGGCCGGGAGCTGGCCGAGTTCACGCAGCAGGCCCCGGGCGGCGTCCATGTCCAGGGTGTGCCGACGGTGCGCCGCGGGTCGGACGGCACGCTGCACGTGACCTCCAACTTCGTCTTCGTCAACGCCTCGACCTACGCGCTCTCCTCCGGCGAGTACCGCGACGAGGTCCGGCACGGGGAGGACGGCCTCTTCTTCGCCCGCCGGGCCGTCACCATCAAGGTCCGGACGTCGGACGAGCCGCCGAGCGAGTAGCGACCGATCCGCCCCGCGAACGAACACCGGCCCGGTCAGGAGGTGGAAACCTCCTGACCGGGCCGTGGCATTCCGCGGGCCTGCGCCGATCGTGGGTCTGCGGGTCATTCGTCCACAGGGAAGCCCGTCCGCGTACGTGGTCGTCAAGCGCGCCCGGGCGTGCACGCCGCCGAGCAGCCCGTTCGTCAGGGTCTTCATGTCCGTGATCTCCGCGTCGATCGCGGTGACGCCCGCCGACCGCGCGGTCAGGCCGGCCCGGATCTCTCGAGCCCGCGGTGCTCGTCGGGGAGGACCTGCGCGCAGAGGACGGTGTCGTCCCCCCGGACCGGAGCTCGTAGCCGTCTTACCAGTCGCCGGGCACCATGCCGCACATCCGCGCGGGGCGGTGGACATGAGGCATCACGTCAGCGACGCACTCATGCCTGGATCCTGTGCTTCGTGCAGGAGGGCCGCCACCGTGATCCGTCGGTCGAAGACGGCTATCGCCGTCCTCACTCCTGCCGAAAGCTACTGTGCGCCCTGGCCGGCCTTACGGCTTGCGATCGTCTCCTGGATCATCCGTGCGAAGCCGTCCGTGGTCGCGAAGTACTCGTCGACCTCGGCGACGGTCTTGCCGGTCGCGGCGGACCAGACCCGCAGCCACTGGTTCGGGTCGGTGTACCACTCCATGCGCACCAACCGGCCCTTGTCGTCGATCGTCGCGAAGTCGACCTGGTGCGCCACGATCTCCTCGCCGTCGCGGGTGTGCCCGGTGTAGACCATGCGGCACACCCAGCCGTCCTCGTGCGGGAAGACCTCGTACGAGGTGATGGCGAAGTCCGGCATGCCGGTCCAGTACATCCTGAACTCGGGCTCGCCGTCGAAACTCTCCGGGCCCGTGATGCGCACGGTCCAGTCACCTCGCTTCGGCGAGAACAGGACGAGGTCCCATGGCTCGCTGAAGTCGTCGTCGTAACTCAGGATCCCGGGCTGTACGAGGCTGTGCGTGCGATGGGCATGCACCTGCGTTTCGTACATGCGCCGTGCCATCTCCGCGTTTCGGGTGACCAGGTCCGCCATCTCCCACCTCCGTATGGGTTGCCCAGCCACCTAATCCTTTTTTGACGTCAACGTCAATACTCATGCCGTGACAGGTCGCCGCCGGCTCCTTGAACGCGGGAGCATCAGGACGAGAAGGTGGCAGGGGGTACCGGCCGGGTGGGCGTCGCCTCCTGCTTGAGGTGCCCAGTGGTGCCGTGGGTGAGTCCGAGGGCGTTGGCCCAGATGATGGTGAGCTGTTCGACGGCCTTGTCGAGCTCGAACTTGTGCCCCGCGATGAAGAAGTTCTCGGCGAAGCGGGCAACCATGCCGCCGAGGGCCTCGGCGGCGTAGGCGGTGTCGATCCGCGGGTCGGCGAGACCGTCGGCCTGGAGGCGCTTGATGGAGGCCTCCGTGCGTGCGCCGAGGTGCTTGTCGCGTTGGATGCGGACCTGGCGGACCTCGTCGTCGTAACGGCTGACTTCTTCGATGACCCGCATGATGCGTGCCTCGCCCTTGTACGCGGTGAGGTAGGAGCGGTTCGCGGCGCGGATGCGCTCGACGGGGTCGCCGGAGTGCTCGGCGTCGGCAGGGATGTCGGCCATGGAGATGAGGCGGGCCTCCACCTGTTCGGCGACCTCGCGGAAGAGGGACTCCTTGGATTCGAAGTAGTGGTAGAAGGAGCCGTGCGAGACGCTGGCCTCGGCCGCGATGTCGGAGATCCGGGCTTGAAGGAAGCCATCCCGCTCGAAGACGGTCTTGCCGGCTTCGATGAGGCGGGCTCGCGTACGTCGGCCTTTGGCAGAGCGAGGTGCGGAGTCCATGGGCAACCTTCCTGAAGGACGCTCCGGAGTGGATGTGGCGCCGATGCGTGCGTGTGGATTTTGAAACTGACGGCACAATCATACTCAGCTCCGGTGTGCCGCCCGCACGATCTTCAGGGGTGGTTGTCCGCCGGGATCCGGCCGACGGGCCGGGGGCGCCGGCGGCCTACCGAGCCAGGGCTTCGGCCAGCTCGTGGAGGTCGACCAGGGTGGGGACGGCACCCTCGGTGCGGGCCTGGCTTCCGATCGCCGCGATCAGGTCGGCGGAGGCGCCGGCTAGCTGGTCGAGGGCGAGGCCGCGCCGGTGCTGGACGTGCTGCGCGTACTCCCAGGTGAAGCTGATGCCGCCGGTGACCTGGATCGCGGTCTGCGCGACGGTGTGCAGGGTCCGGCCCGCCAGGGCCTTGACAGCGCGGGCGAGTTGGGGGTCCAGGGGGCCTCGGGCCGCGTTGTTGACGGCGACGTCGTAGAGGCTGACGAGCTGGTGGCGCTCGGTGGCGGCCCAGGCGAGGAGGTGCTGCAGGGACTGGTAACTCGCCAGGGCCTGGCCGAACTGCCTGCGCTGCTTGGTGTACGTGACGGCGTCGGCGAGCAGGCGGTCGATGACACCGAGGAGTTCGGCGGAAGCCCCGAGCCGGGTCCGGGAGACGATCTCGGCACGTCGGCCGTTCAGCTCTCCGTCCGGTACCAGGGTGACGGCGGGTGAGGCGAGGTGGGGATCGACCACGGTGACGTAGTCGTCCGCGCCGGGAAAGGCCGGCCTCTGCACCGCTGCGTTCACGTCGGAGTGAGCGACCAGACCGGTGCCGGGCAGGTCGACGACGACTAGGGCCGACGCGACGCGGCCGGGAACACCGATCAGCTGTGTGTTGCCCAGGGACGACCCGAGGAGCAGCGGGGTCGCCCCGGTGTACGAGGAACGGGACAGCATGCCGGTCAGGCCCAGCAGGGCGAGCGCGGGCGTTCTGGCGCAGTGCTGCCCCTGGGCCTCGAGAAAGGCGTAGGCCGGTGTGAGGTCGGCGGCCGGCGTGGCGGGGTCGAGCAGTTCGTCGAGGCCGAACGCGGTGAGTGCCTCGGCACCGTCGTGCCGGCCGAGGATGTCGCCCGCGGCATCGCGGTAGCCGACGTAGTCGCCGGGGCGCAGGGAGTCAGCCATTGCCCAGTCCAAGGATGTGACGCGCCACCGTGATCAGCTGCATCTGCTGGGATCCTCCGTAGATCGTGACAATGCGGGAGAAGAGGTAGTCCTGCTGCAGCAGGGCGTGCTCGGTGTGGGTGCCGGGCAGGGCGACGGGCACTCCGTCGAGGTCTCGCAGCAGGTTGTAGAGGTTCTGTTCGGTGCGGGTCATGAGGAGCTTGTTGTACGCGGCTTCGGGCCCGAGCTGCTGTCCGGCCGCCTCGCGGGCCAGCAACGTGGCGCCGGCGGCGCGGAGTCCGGCGAGCTGCAGTACCACGTCACCGAGCTGGCGGTCGAGGTTCTCGGGGAAGACCTTGCTGCTGGCGGTGAGTCTCTGCCGGAAGTCCCCCTGGCGCAGCCAGGAGACCGTCCCGCGTTCGCGTGCGAGCAGGTGCATGGCGACACGCCAGCCCCCATCGACCTGGCCGACGAGCTGCCTGCGTGGTACGCGGACGTCGTCGAACCACACTTCGGCCAGCTCGTCGGTGCCGTTCGCCTGACGGATGGGCCTGACCTGGACACCCGGGGAGTTCAGATCGATGGCGATCATGGACAGTCCGCGGTGGCGCTGCTCTGCGGTGCCGGTGCGCACGAGGGCGAGGCACCAGTGCGCCCACTTGGACCAGCTCGTCCAGATCTTGTGCCCGCTGACCACGAGGTCCTCGCCGTCGAGGGTGGCGCGCGTGCGCAGTGACGCCAGGTCCGATCCCGCCTCCGGCTCGGAGAAGCCCTGCGACCAGCTTCGGGACCCGTCGAGGAAGTCGGGCAGGACCTCGGCGGCGAACCCCGGGTCGGCGAACTCGATCAAGGCCGGCGCGATGATCTCCAGGTGCTCGAACACGGCGGGTCCCGGCCAGCCCGCCTGGTGCAGTTCGTCGTGCAGCACGGCACGGAAGAGGGGATCGCCGCCCGCGCCGCCGAACCCCTCGGGCCAGCCGGCCCGGCCCCACTCGTGGTCGAAGAGCAGCTTGCGGAGCCGACGCGCGGCATCGACCCGCAGGTCGTAGTCGCTGTGGGGGGCGAAGAGCGGGTTCAGTTCTGCCTGATGGTCGGTCATCCACTGGCGGAACCGCTCGGCGAACTCCGGCAGCCCGAGGCTGCTGATCGACACGCCGAGAGCTGGGTTCGTCACGTGGCCTCCTGTATTGATATCGACGTCAGTATAAGATTTACTCGAGGTGCTGGGCAACCGTCGAGGCGGGGAGGCGTCGGGTCTCATGGGGACATTGCCGCCAGGGCCCCCGGGAACTTGTGATTGATGTCGACGCCGATGTCATTTTCCAGCAGTGTTCGATCCGCTTTTCGCCCTTGAAGAGAAGTGACCCGCTGTCCCAGTGGAGAGGATCAGGAATGGAGTCGTCGTACGACGTCGTCATCGTCGGTGGCGGGAACGCGGCCTTGTGTGCGGCACTGGCCGCGCGCGAGGCCGGGAGTTCCGTCGTGGTGCTGGAGCGGGCGCCGTACGAGGAGCGCGGTGGGAACAGCACCTTCACCGCGGGCGCCATGAGGTTCGCCTACCGCGGCGTCGAGGACATCCTCGAACTCTCGCCGGATCTCTCGCCCGAGCAGATCGAGCAGACCGACTTCGGCAGCTACCCCGAGGAGCAGTTCTTCGACGACCTGGCACGGGTCACCGAACACCGTGCCGATCCGGATCTCGCCGATCTGCTGGTGCGGCGCAGCTTCGACACGCTGCGCTGGATGCGAGGCAAGGGCGTGCGCTTCCTCCCCATCTACGGCCGTCAGGCCTTCAAGGTCGACGGTCGCTTCAAGTTCTGGGGCGGTCTCACGCTCGAGGCGTGGGGCGGCGGCCCCGGCCTCGTGGACGCG
Source organism: Streptomyces sp. CB02414 (assembly GCF_001905385.1). Classification (GTDB taxonomy): domain Bacteria; phylum Actinomycetota; class Actinomycetes; order Streptomycetales; family Streptomycetaceae; genus Streptomyces. The sequence continues at coordinate 361,751 of NZ_LIPF01000004.1, forward strand.
CTCACCAAGGCCGCGCTGGACGCCGGGATCGAGATCCGCTACGAGACCGCGGCCACGGATCTGCTGACCGAGGACGGGCGCGTCACGGGTGTGCTGACCAAGCGCCAGGGCCGGTTCACCGAGATGGCGGCGTCTGCCGTGGTCCTGGCTTCCGGGGGATTCCAGGCCAACTCCGAGTGGCGCACCCGCTACCTCGGGCCCGGCTGGGACCTGGCGAAGGTGCGCGGCTCACGCTTCAACATGGGCGACGGCATCCGCATGGCGCTGGAGATCGGCGCGATGCCGTGGGGCCACTGGTCGGGTGCGCACGCCGTCGGCTGGGAGCTGAACGCACCCGCCTTCGGCGACCTGAAGGTCGGGGACGCCTTCCAGAAGCACAGCTACCCCTTCGGCATCATGGTGAACGCGCGCGGGGAACGCTTCGTCGACGAGGGCGCGGACTTCCGCAACTACACCTACGCCAAGTACGGGCAGGTGATCCTTCGTCAGCCGGGGCACTTCGCCTGGCAGGTGTTCGACCAGAAGGTGACGCACCTCTTGCGCGACGAGTACCGCATCCGGCAGGCCACGAAGGTCACCGGTCGCACGCTGGAGGAGCTGGCCGCGAAGCTGGACGGGGTCGACGCCGAGCAGTTCCTGCGGACGATCGAGGAGTACAACGCCGCCGTCCGCCGGGACGTGCCCTTCGACCCGAACGTGAAGGACGGCCGCTCCACCAACGGGCTGGACGTGCCGAAGTCGAACTGGGCGAACACGATCGACGAGGGCCCCTTCGAGGCCTACGCCGTCACCTGCGGCATCACCTTCACCTTCGGCGGGCTGAAGATCACGCCGGACGCCGAGGTGCTCGACGTCGACCAGAAGGTCATCCCCGGTCTGTACGCGTGCGGTGAGCTGGTGGGCGGCATCTTCTACCACAACTACCCGGGCGGATCCGGCCTGACCAATGGGTCGGTGTTCGGACGTATCGCGGGCACCGGCGCGGGGAAGACCGCCCGCGCCGGCTCATGAGGGCGCGGGCCACCCCCGGGAGCGGCACCCCGCAGGTGTCGTCGCCCCGTCAGAAAGCGACCAGAACACGAGGAGACACGCATGAGCGAGGCAGCGAGTACGGCGGAGGTCATGGCCGAGTCGCTCGTCGCCGCGGGCATCGAGCGCATCTTCGCCTACCCGGGTGACCCGATCATCGAGTTCATGGAGACGTCCCGGGCGAGGGGGATCGACGTCGTGCTCGCACGGCGGGAGGGCACCGCGGCGTTCATGGCGGAGGGGCACGCGATGGCCACCGGCACGACCGGTGTCGCGCTGTCCACGCTCGGTCCGGGGTCGACCGCGCTCCTCAACGGCATCGCCGCGGCCCACCTCGACCGAGTGCCGCTCCTCGCCGTCTCCGGGCAGATCGAGACCGCGAGGGAGCAGTACTTCACGCACCAGGTCGTCGACCACAAGTTGCTCTACTCCCCGGTCACCAAGTGGGCCGGCAAGGTGGAACCGACCGCGGTGGCCACGACCATGCGCAAGGCACTGAGCCTGGCGGCGGCCGAGCGGCCGGGGCCCGTGCACCTCACCATCAACGGCGACGTCAGCAAGCAGCCGGCGACGGACGCGGACTTCGTCATGCCGCCGACGTCGTCGTCGGTCACCAGCGTCCGTGTCCACCGTGCCCCGGACGGGCCGGACCCGTCCGCGATGCTCGCCGCCGCCCGCCGCCCGGTGCTGCTGGCCGGGATCGCGGCGGTGCGGGGACATGCGACGGACGCACTCGTGCGGCTCGCCGAGACCACCTCCACGCCGGTGGTCGTGGCCCCGATGGCGAAGGGCGTGTTCCCGGAGAACCACCCGCTGTTCGCGGGCGTGCTGGACATGGCGTGCAACAAGGTGCTCTGGGACTTCCTCGGAGAGGCCGACCTCATCGTCGCGGTGGGTTTCGACGCCGTCGAACTCATCAAGCCGTGGAAGGCGAAGGCGCCGGTCCTGCACATCGACATGGTGCCGAACACCGACCAGATCTACGCCAGTGCCTGCGAGTGCGTCGGGGACATCGCGGCCACCCTGAACTGGCTCAGCGACGAGTGGTCCGGCGGGCCGCGCTGGACCGAGGCCGCCGTCGCGGCACACCGGGAGCGGTTGCGTACCGCCTACTACGACGGCCGGGTCGCGGGCGCGTTGAACCCTACGGACGTGGTCGACGCCGTCCGCGAAGCCGCGCCCGCGGACACCGTGGCCACCTGTGACGTCGGCTCGCACAAGCTGTTGGTCGGCCAGGGCTGGCAGGCGCTGCGTCCACGCTCGGTGCTGATGACCAACGGTCTGTCCGCGATGGGCTTCGGCGTACCGGCCGCCATTGCGGCGAAGCTGGCCGATCCGTCGCGCCCGGTGGTCGCGCTCGTCGGTGACGGCGGGTTCGCCATGACCGCGACGGAGGTGCGGCTGGCGTCCGCGATCGGGGCCGCCGTCGCGTTCGTGGTCTTCGTCGACGGCAGCCTCAACCGCATCGAGTTGAAGCAGTCGGCCGTGGGCTACCCGAGCACCGCGACCCGTATCGAGGACATGGACCTCGTGGCCATGGCCGAGGCGATGCACGCGGACGGGGTCCGGGTCGACTCCCGCGAGGCACTCGACAAGGCGCTCGCCAACCTCGGGGGCCTGTCCCGGCCGCTGGTGGTCGAGGCGCGCATCGATCCGTCCCAGTACGAATCGCAGTTCTGACCAGGAGGACGACGATGACTGACGAACTACGCGCGGCGGGCGTGCGATGACCCCGAGGATCGGCCTCGTCGGCGTCGGCGAGGCGGGCGCGGCCATCGCCGCGGGCCTGCACGAGGAGCACGGCCTCTCCGTCGTCGGCTACGACGCGCGCGGCCACGAGGACGCGGTCAGAAAGCGGGCGGCGAGTGCGGGTGTGACGCTCGTCGACGACCTGGGCCGGCTCAGCGCCGACACCGATGTGCTGCTCTGCCTGGCCAGCGCGAAGGTGGCCGTCCCGATCGCCGAGCAGATCGCGCCGCACCTGCGGCCCGGCCAGGTGTACGCCGACCTCAACTCGGCCAGTCCCGAGGTGAAGCGCACGGTCGGCGTCGTCGTGGCCGGCAGCGGCGCCGCCTACGTCGACGGTGCCGTCATGGCGGCCGTACCGCCGCAGCGCCACCGGGTGCCGGTCCTGCTCAGCGGCGACGGCGCGGAGCGGCTGGCCGAGCTGCTCACCCCCTTGGGCATGCGGCTGGAGGTGCTCGGGGACGATCCCGGGCAGGCTTCGGCGGTCAAGATGTTCCGCAGTCTGCTCGTCAAGGGGCTGGAAGCGCTGCTGCTCGAATGCGCCGTCGGCGCATCCGCCTACGGTGCCACCGAGCGGGTGCTGAGTTCGATGAACGGCACCCTGCCGACGGAGGACTGGCAGAAGCTGGCCTGCTATCTGCTGGAGCGCACGGTGGTGCACGGTGCCCGGCGTGCCGAGGAGCTGAGGCAGGTGGCGCGCACGCTGGAGGAGGCCGGGGTGGACGCGATGCTGGCGGAGGCGGGCGCCAGGCGGCTGCAGTGGTTCGTCGACCTGGACCTGGCTGCGGACCTCGACCCGACGGACTACGAGGGTGTGCTGGGCGCGGTGCGGAAGGCGGGGCTCTGACATGGCCGTGCAGGCACAGCTCTTCTACGGCGGCCGGTGGACCGACGGAGTGCGGGTCTCCGAGCTGCGCGACAAGTACGACGGCGCGTTGGTGGCCGAGGTGCACGAGGCGGGCGCCGAGCAGGTGGCGGAGGCCCTGGACGGCGTGGCGCGGGGTCAGAGCGAATGCCGGCTCACCCCGTACGAGCGTTTCGAGATCCTCACGGCGACCGCCGGGCTGGTGAAGGAGCGCCGGTCGGAGTTCGTGCGGACTGTCGTCAACGACACGGGATTCACCGTGACCGACGCTCGGCGGGAGGTCGACCGGGCCGTCCAGACACTCATCCTCTCGGGCGAGGAGGCCAAGCGGATCCACGGCGAGATGGTCCCCTGGAACGCCGCCCCCGGAGCAGCGCAGGACCGGTACGCCTTCACCCTGCGGCGCCCGCTCGGCGTCGTCTGCGCCATCACACCGTTCAACTCGCCGTTGAACACCCTCACCCACAAGGTGGCTCCCGCGCTGGCGGCGGGCAACGGCGTCGTCGTGAAGCCGGCCTCGTACACGCCGCTCAGTGCCGGGCTCCTGGTCCGCACACTGCTGGAGGCCGGTCTGCCCGAGTCCCTGATCGCGGTCGTGCACGGCGGGGGATCGACCGTTGGGCAGTGGTTGCTGGAGAGTCCGGTCCCCTCGTTCTACGCCTTCACCGGCAGCACCGAGATCGGTGCGCACATCCAGCGCACGGTCGGCCTGCGTCGCACCCAGCTGGAGATGGGCAGCCTGTCGAGCACGGTGGTGTGCGACGACGCCGATCTGGCCAAGGCGGCGTCCGCGTGCGTCAACGCCGCCTTCCGCAAGGCCGGCCAGGTGTGCACGTCGGTGCAGCGGCTCTACGTCCACGCCGGGGCGGTCGACGAATTCGCCGCGGAGTTGACCGGGGCCGTCGCCGCGACGGTGGCGGGCGACCCGAGGGACGAGAAGACCTTCGTCGGGCCGGTGATCAGTGAGGCGGACGCCGTCCGCATCGCCTCGTGGATCGACCGCGCGGTCGAGAGCGGTGCGTCCGTCATGGCGGGAGGCACGCGGCGCGGCACGGTCGTCGAGCCGACGGTACTCACGGGTGTGGGCGCGGACATGGAGGTCCACTGCCGGGAGATCTTCGGCCCGGTGGTGTCCGTCCGGCCCTACACCGACCTCGACCGGGCCATCGCCGAGATCAACGACACCCCCTACGGCCTGTCGGCGGGCATCTTCACCGCGGATCTGACGAAGGCCCTCGACGCCGTCGAGCAGCTGCACATGGGATCCGTGCACGTCAACGAGACGTCCAGCAACCGTGTCGACCTCATGCCGTACGGCGGGGCGAAGCAGAGCGGGATGGGTGTCGAAGGACCCCGGTACGCCGTGCACGAGATGACCGAGCAGCGCCTGGTCACGCTCGCCCGGCCGTAGTCCTCGAAACGGTGATGGGCGGTGGCCCCGGAGATCCGGGGCCACCGCCCATCACCGTTTCGAGGTGGGTCAGGCCTTCAGCCCCCGCTTCTCCAGCACCTTCTTCAGGGCACTGTGGAAGGCCGGTTCCTCGAAAGACTTGGTCTCGGTGGCGAGCAGGTCGTCGAGCGCCCCCTCGATCCGGTCGACCAGCGGCTGGTTGAGTACCCGGCGGGTCTCGAGCATGGCCTGCGGCGGGAGTTTCACCAGCCGCTGCGCCAGCTTCTTGGCCTCGGTCACCGCTTCGCCCTTCGGGACGACCCGGTTGGCGATGCCGAACTGGTAGGCGTCCTGGGCCGAGATCTTCCCGCCGAGCAGCAGCCACTCCTTGGTGCGCTGCAGGCCCGTGCTGAGCGGCCAGGTCAGGGCACCGCCGTCGCCGGCGACGAGACCGATGCTGACGTGCGGGTCGGCGAAGTAGCCGTCCTCCTCGATGACGACGAGATCCGACAGCGAGGCCAGGCTGCAGCCCAGGCCGACGGCCGGGCCGTTGACCGCGGAGACGATCGGCCACGGCGAGTGGACCATGCCCCGGACGAGAACCGAGGACTCGGCCATCACCTTCGTACGCAGAACCGGGTCGTCGACCATGCGCTGGAGCAGCGGCAGGTCACCGCCCGCCGAGAAGGCCCGCCCCGCGCCGGTCAGTACCACGGCCTTCACTCCCGGCCGCTCCTTAAGATGGGACCACACTCCCGCGATCGCGGTGTGCAGGTCCTCGTTGGCCGAGTTCAGCGCGTCCGGTCGGTTCAGCGTGACCAGGACGATGCCGTCCTCGTCCTGCTCGATGAGCACGCTGTCGTTCATGGGAATCCTCCTGTCGCAGGGCTCGCCCAGTCTCCCAGGACTATTTTTCGACGTCAATGTCATAACTGGCCCGTTGACGATGTTGTGGAGGGGTGCCTACTCTGACGTCGAAGTCAAATATATCCGTCGGACACTGGGTGCCAGGGGGCGACGATGAACGAAGTCGTGATCGCGGCCGCGATGAGGACCGCACACGGCAAGCGGAACGGGACGCTGGCCGATATCCACCCGGTGGACCTGATGGCGGAGGTGCTCACCGCCCTCGTGGACCGCACAAGGATCGACCCGGCCGGCGTCGACGACGTGGTCGTGGGCTGCGCGACCCAGTTCGGGGACCAGTCCAGCAATGTGGGCCGCTACTCGGTCCTGGCCGCGGGCTGGCCCGACACCGTACCGGGCGCGACCATCAACCGGGCCTGCGGCTCCAGCCAGCAGGCGCTCGACTACGCGGCCCACGCTGTGATGGCGGGGCAGGCCGAGATGGTCGTGGCCGCGGGCGTCGAGTCGATGAGCCGGGTGCCGATGAACGCGGCAAAGGAGGGCGGCCGGCCGTACGGCCCACGCGCCCTCGCGCGTTACGGCGGCCGGGAGTTCAACCAAGGCGTCAGCGCGGAACTGATCGCGGAGCGCTGGCACCTGTCGCGTCGGGACCTGGACGCGCTCTCCGCCCTCTCCCACGCCAGGGCGGCAGCTGCCGTGGACTCGGGCGCGTTCGAGGAACAGGTCGTGCCGATCGACGTATCCGGCTCGGCGTTCACCGTAGACGAGGGCATTCGCCGGGGCAGCAGCGTCGAGACGCTCGCGAAGCTGAAGCCCTCCTTCAAGGCGGACGGTGTACTGCACGCGGGCAACTCCTCGCAGATCTCCGACGGGGCCGCCGCCCTGCTCGTGACGACCCCGCGACGCGCCAGGGCGGCCGGGCTCACACCACTCGCGCGCTACGTCGCGGGAGTGGTCGTGGGCTCGGACCCCGAGCTCATGCTCACCGCGCCCATCCCGGCGACCGAGCAGTTGCTCAAGAAGTCGGGAGTGCCGCTGTCCCGGATCGGGGTGTTCGAGGTGAATGAGGCTTTCGCCTCCGTCCCGCTCGCCTGGCTGCAGGAGACCGGCGCGGATCCGGATCTGCTGAACCCGCTCGGCGGCGCGATCGCGCTCGGTCATCCGCTCGGCGCGTCGGGAGTGAGCCTGATGACGCGGATGGTCCACCACATGCGGGACAACGGCATCCGCTACGGCCTCCAGACGATGTGCGAAGGCGGCGGGACCGCCAACGCCACGCTCGTGGAACTGCTGGCATGACGACGCGTTCCGTGGCCGCACCGTCGCTGCGGGACGTCCTCCTGCTCGACCGGATCGAGCCGGACCTCTTCCGCTCACGGCTGCTCTACCGCGACGAGAAGACTTTGTACGGCGGGCAGATCGCCGCCCAGGCGCTCGTCGCCGCGGGCCGCACCGCGGGCGACGACCGATCGCCGAACTCGCTGCATCTCTACTACCTGCGCGCCGGCTCCGCGTCACGGCCGACCGAGTACCGAGTCCAACGCGACCGGGACGGGCGCGCGTTCTCCGCGCGCCGCGTCGAGGCGGTGCAGGACGGCAAGGTCATCGCCACCGCCTCCTGCTCCTTCGGCGTCGACGCCGGCGGCCCCGACGTGCAGGTGACAGCCGCACCCGAAGTGACAGGGGACCCGGAGGACCTCCCCGTCTACCCGGGCCCACGCATGTTCGGCCTGGAGTGCCGGTTGGCACCCGGCCAGGGCGGCGCCGAGTGGCCGACGCGCTTCTGGGCGCGTGCAGTAGGTGTTCAGGCGGGCGACCGGCTCATGGAGGCCGCGACGCTGACGTACCTGTCGGACCGGAGTAACGGCCTCGGCGCGCTCGACCTCGCGGTGCCGATGGTCCCCGCCAGCCTCGACCACGCGATCTGGTTCCATCGGCGAGTGGACCTCTCAGGCTGGCTGCTGATGGACCTCGTGCCGCACACTCTGAGCGCCGAACGCCTTTGGTACACCGGCACGATCCACGACCGGAGCGGGTCGCTCGCGGTCTCACTGGCCCAGGAGCTGCTGAGCCGCCCACGGCCGACTTCGCCGGCCTAGGACCCGTTTTCAGAAGATCATCCGGGTGGTGGATCATGGTGTCGTAATACGTCGTCATGAACTCACGAACCGATCGGGCCTGCACCGCGGCCGGCCCGGGCCGGAGCGGGGCACACGGACACGTCCCGACAGAGGGCGTGCGCAGGCGCTGTCGTGGCGTTGGCCGGGCGACACCTGGATCGCGAGCGGTCGGCCCTTGCCGTCACAGGCGAGGGGGATCCCGGCAGCCAGTCTTCTTCGGGATCGGCCGACGGCGTGCTCGTGCGGTTCCCTCCTGATGCCGCCCCCCTTTTTTCGGCAGGTGCCGGCGGCGTGCTGGTGGGCGCGGACGATGGTGCAGTCGATCCAGGCCCACGCCGACGCGGCCGGCCACAGCGACTGCCTGGTCCAGGCATCGCAGACAAGGCCTACAACTTCGGCGGCTCCCGTGCCTATCTGCGAAAGCGCGTCATTGCGAACACCACCCTCAATAGACCGACCAGCGACGGCACCGGCTGAGGCGCGGTGGCTACGGCGGCCGACCGCCAGGTTCGACCGGGAGACCTACCGGCGGTGCAACGTGATCGAGCCTGCGCCAACCGGCTCATGGGCTGCCGACGCACCGCCACCAGGTTCGAGAAGACCGCCACCTGCTATGAAGCGGCGGTCACTCGCATCGACCCTGCTCTGGGCACGCCCTTCTTGAAACGGGCCCTGTACTGCAACGGTGCTTGCCGTGCTTGGACTGGACGCAGTGCATGAGCGGGTCGGGCACCGTTCACAGCCCCTCACCTGGAGCAGAGGCGAGGGAGCCGGTGACCGCGGCGGCCTGACGCACGACGGTCCGGGTGCACAGCACCGGGTTCAGGCACTGCTTACGGCCTGATGGCGTCGATGGCCGGCTTCGCGGTGCTGGTGCCGTCGACGACGGGGTTGAACAACGCGAGGGGGTTCCAGCCGGCGGGCTCACCGCCCATCACGAAGTCGGGGGCCCACCAGCGGATGCCCGCCAGCACGTCGGTGCGGCGGCCCCACTGGACGAGGTCGCGGGTGAACCGGACCTGGTCGGCCGGGTTGATGGCGTAGCCCGCGGTCGGGGTGTCGAACAGCGACCCGTTGGCCGACGGGTAGGCGTACTCGGCGATGAACACCTTGCGGCCGAACTCCGCGCGCAGCCGCAGGTGGATGTCCTTGAACACGGCGAACCGGTCGTCGGGGACCGGGGGAGCGCCCGGGATGATCGAACCGACGGTGGGGTAGAAGGACACGCCCAGCTCGTCGGGGAGATACCCGTTGTCGCGCATGGTCGTCCAGAAGGCGAGAGGGACGGCCGGTGTCGTCATGTTGGACAGGCTGATGTGCGTGGAGAACTTCGCGCGGCGGTCGACGGAGCGGATGCCGTCCCGGGCGGCGGCGAACAACGCTGCCATGTAGGGCCACAGGTGTTGCCGCGACCAGGCGATGCGCTCCGCCTCGGGCATCTGGTACTGCAGCTGGAAGATGGTCATCTGCCCGATGGCGGGGTCGACGGCGTCCGGGGGCGCGTAGGCGACGGCCGGGTCGGGGCTGGGGACGACCGGGTGCGGGGTGACCCCGGCGATCCCGTTCTCGACTTCGTTCCCGAGGTCCCAGTACTCGACCTGCGCACCGGTGGACCGGATCTGCTTGGCGATCGTCGCGGTGTAGAGCCGGATGACCCGCACCATCTGGTTGAGGGTCAGGCCGGTCCAGGGACCGTTCACGTGCGCGGCGATGTGCGGGTAGTCCCGGAAGTCCGGCGGATCCTGATAGGAGATGGTGTCGCCGTAGTTGGCGAAGAGGCCGATCTCGGGATTGAACGGCACGCCGAGGGCCCGGGCGAGGCGGGCGCGTTCCAGCCCGCGGACCCACCCGTGCTCGGCGGCGCCCTGCGGAGCGACCCTTTTCGTCGCGATCCGGGCGTAGAGTTCTCGCCCCCCGTGCCGCATGAACAGCCGGTGGACCTCCGGCACGGTCCGGGCAACCAACCGCCCGTCACTCAAGGCTGCTTGGGCGAGCACCGTCTCGGTGAACGGCGACACGGACAGGGCGTTGCGGAAGCCGCCCCGCCACGCCGCGGACCCCACGACGCCGGGGGCCGCCGCGGCGCTCGCCGCGGGGGCCCCCGCCATCCCGACGCCGGCGACCAGCGCCCCGGCGGTGAACGTGCGGCGGCTCAGTAGCGGTCGTCTGGTGCCGGAGTGGCTGAGATCGATTTCGTCGTTGCTCACCATTGAGCTGTTCCCATTCTGGTGAGACCGGGATCCGGTCGGTGAACAGGGAAGGCGCAGCGTCGCCGACCACTGCGGCTCATATCAAGGCTGGCGAGCAGCGGTGGCGTGAAACGGTTCACATCAGTTGCGGACGCTACAGCGCGTCCGTCAGCACGGTCAACGCGTCGTCGAGACGTCGCTCCGCGGGTATCAGCCCTACTCGTCCGTACCGCCTCAGCCGTAATCGCCGTTCGTCGGTGGACACCTGCGACACGGGCACGGTCTCGTCGTCGTCACCTCCGGGGCGATGACCGGTAGGTCCCCGGCAGTCGATGACGGACATCGTGCGCCGCTCCGTCCGGCACGGCAAGCACCGTTGCGGTACCAGGCCCGTCGGCTCTCCCACGGACCTCGCATCACCTGAGCGGTGCCCGGCGTACGCCGCAACCTCCTGAACGGGGCGGCGCAGGGCACCTACGTTTCTCCCCGCGTCGAGGGGCGCGAAGAAAATCAAGGTCGACGCAGTGAAATCAATATTGACGTCGATGTGGATTTATTCCTACTGTTCGTCTCGCATCCCGATGACCGTTTGCGCCTGTCGCTAACCGGGTCGTACGGGTCTCATTCGGTGGCCGTGCTTGGTCCGGCCACCGGTCACAGCCTTCGACGAGGAGGGCCGTTGTTTCGATATGTTCTGCGGAAGCTTCTCCGCGGTGCGCTCGTCATCCTGCTGGTGACCTTCATGGTCGTCCTGCTCATGGGGTTGGCACCGGGGTCGGTGGCGACCGTGATCCTGGGGGAGAGCGCGACCCCGCAGGCGGTCGCGGAGCTCGAGCGAGAGATGGGTCTCGACCGCTCGGTGCTCGTGCAGTGGTTCTCCTGGCTCGGTTCTGCCCTCCAGGGCGGTCTGGGCACGTCACCGGTGACGAATCAGCCAGTGACCTCGGCCATCGTGGAGCGATTGCCGGTGACGCTGGAGATCGCGGCGCTGGCCCTGTTCCTCGCGCTGGTGATCGGCGTCCTGCTGGCGACCGTCGCGGCGCGGCAACGCCCCGATTCCCCGCTCGATCGCGGGATCAACGGACTGACGTCGGTGTTCCTGGCGATCCCGGCGTTCGTCGCGGCGCCCGTCCTGGTGTACCTGCTGGCGGTGCAGACGCGGGTGTTCCCGGTAACCGGGTGGGTGCCGCTGAGCGACGGGCTGGGAGCCAACCTGCGGACGGCGTTCCTGCCCGCGCTGTGTGTCGCCCTGATCGAGGTGGCCGTGTTCCAGCGCATCCTGCGTGCCGACCTGAGAACCACTCTGCGCGAGGACTATGTGGAGGCGGCCCGGGCCAAGGGGCTGAGCGGCCGGTACATACTGTGGCGGCACGCCTTCCGACCCGCGTCTTTCTCCCTGCTGACGGTCGCCGGGGTGAGCCTAGGGCGACTGGTCGGCGGGACGGTCATCGTGGAGACGTTCTTCTCACTGCCCGGGCTCGGCCAGTTGGTCTCCACCGCGGTCACCTCCCGTGACATCGTCACCGTCCAGGGGGTGGTGGCCTTCGTGGCAGCCGCCTACGTACTGATCAACACGCTCGTCGATCTGGGATACGAGATGCTCGATCCCCGCGTGCGGCTGGCGGGTGCGCGATGAGCGCGCCACCGAGCGCCGGCCGGGCTGCCGGCACCGTGCCTGTGAGCGGGTCCCGCGACAAGCGGGCACCAGTGGTCCGTCCGGTACGCAGACGACGCAACGTGCTCATGTGGTGCTCGCTCGCCTGGATCGTGCTGGTAGTGGTGGCGTCCGCCGGTGCGGCGCTGCTGCCGCTGGCCGACTACGGCGCTCCGATCGGCTTCCCCGGCGCGGGGCCGTCAGGCGCCCTCGACCAGTGGCTGGGGCTGGACAACCTCGGACGCAGCGTCCTGTCCCGCATGGTGTACGGGGGACAGGTGTCCCTGCTGGTGGGCGCGATCGCCGGCACCATCGCGGCGGTGGTCGGCACTTTGCTGGGTCTGATCGCCGGCTGCTTCGGAGGGCCGGTCGACACCGTGATCACGTACGTCACCGACGCCCTGCTCGCCTTTCCACCGCTCGTGCTGCTGATGGCCATCTCGTCGATCCTGCGTCCCAGTTTCGGCACGCTGCTGATCGGCCTGACCACACTGGTCATCCCCACTTTCGTCAGACTGGCCCGCGCGAACACCCTGAACTGGGCGTCGAGGGACTTCGTGCTGGCCGCCCGCAACATGGGCTGGGGCCGCACGCGGATCGCGTTCCGCGAGGTGCTGCCGAACGTCGTGCCGTCGGTGCTGGCGTACTTCCCGACCGTGGTCGCGGCCCTGATCGTCGCGGAGGGGTCACTCGGCTTCCTCGGACTGGGCATCCCCCCGCCCAGGCCCAGTTGGGGAACGATGATCGCCGACGGAAAGGACTTTCTCACCACCGACCCGCAGATGGTGTTCATCCCCACGGCGGCCATCTTCCTGACCATCTTCGCGCTGAACCAGTGCGGTGACTACGCGCGCCACAGGTTCGACAGAACGATGCAGCAATGACAAGGAAAGAGACGGGCCCATGAGAGAGAAGCACTCGCTGCGCGCCGCGGTCATCGCCGTAGCGGTGGCGCTGTTGGCCGCCTGCGGCTCGGGCGGCTCCCCTTCCGGAACCAGCCCGGACCCCGGCAAGCCGCAGTCGGGCGGGACGCTGCGCGTGGTGAAGCAGACGGAGCCGAGCGGGCTCGACCCGGCCAAGATGCTCAACCAGGTCATCAGCGAGTCACTGATCGGCAGCTCGCTCTTCGGCCAACTGCTGATCGTGGACGATGAGGGCCAGACCGAATACGGTCTGGCCAAGAGCCTCGTGACCAGCGACGGCGGCACCACCTGGCAGCTGCGGCTGCGTGACGGGCTGAAGTTCACCGACGGCACACCCCTCGACGCCGCGGCCGTCGAGTTCAACTGGGCGCGGCTGAAGGACAAGGCCGTGGGTTCTCCGTCACGCGCCTTCGCGAGCTTCGTCAAGACGATGACCCCGAAGGGCCAGACGCTCGATTTCACACTCACCCAGCCGATCGCGGAGTTCGGCAGCGCCATCGCATCGGACATGAACTTCATCGCCTCGCCCCGGGCCCTGGGCGCGGGAGCGCAGAAGTTCGACGCGAAGCCGGTCGGGGCCGGGCCGTTCGTGCTGAAGTCCTGGAAACGCGGCGGCCAGATGGTCCTGGCCAGGAACCCGGCGTACTACGACGCCCCGCGGCCGTACCTCGACCAGCTGGTGCTGACCTTCAACACGGACACCAACCAGATGTTCGACACCCAGCAGGCCGGTGGCGCCGACGCCGTCGCCAGTTCCGCCAGCGACCTTCTCAGGACTGCGGAGAAGCGGGGCCTGACGGTCGGCGCCTCGAATCTGGGCGGCGGGACCTCGCTCACCCTGAACACCCAGCAGGCGCCGTTCGACGACGTGCGCGCCCGCCGGGCCCTCCTCATGGGCGTCGACCGTGCCGCCGTGAACGTCGCGGTCTACAAGAACGCGGCCGCCGTGCCCGACACGCTCTTCGCGGACGGTTCCCCGTACAACGGGGGCACCACACTGCCGAAGTACGACAAGGCCGCCGCGCAGAAGCTGTTCGACGAGCTGGCCGCCGAGGGCAAGCCGGTCCGGTTCACCGTCACCACGTACCAGGTCACCCAGCTCAAGCGCGTGGCCGAGGCCGTTCAGGCGCAGCTCAACCAGTACGACAACGTCGAGGTGGAGGTGGAGACGCTCGACTACTCGACGGCCGTCGCCAAGACCGTGGGTCGCCAGTTCCAGTCGATCGTCTCCGCCGTCACGTTCGACCGCCCGTCGCCCCGCCTCTACACGGTGCTCGCCACCGGCCAGGCCAACAACGTGGGCGGACTCAGCAGCCCCGACCTCGACGAGGCGTTGAGCGCCGGCATGAAGGCCACGGACGAGAAGGCACGCGAGCGAGCCAACCGCGAGGTGGCCCGCCTGTTCAACGAACTGGCGCCCTCCCTGCTCTTCACCCGCAGCGCCTACGGGATCGCCTACAGCGACAAGGTGCACGGTGTCGAGTTGTACGCCAGGAGCGCGATCCGCACGGACTCCCTCTGGATGACGAAATGAAGACGCCTGACCCGGCACCGCCCGACGCCCCGCTGCTGGAGATCGACGGACTGCACACCTACATCCCCACCTCCGCCGGCGTGGTCCGGGCCGTCGACAACGTGTCACTGAGCCTGCGCCGCGGCGGGGCCCTGGGCATCGTCGGCGAATCCGGATCCGGCAAGTCGGTGCTCGCCCGTTCGGTGATGGGACTCCTGCCGCCCGACGCGGTCCGCTCCGGGCGGATCGGTTACGACGGCCAGGACCTGCTCACCGCCGCTCCCGCCCGGTTGCGGGAACTCTGGGGGACGCGGTTGGCCATCGTGTTCCAGGATCCCAGCCGGTCACTGAACCCGGTCGTACGGGTGGAGCGGCAACTCACCGAGGGGATGCGGCGACACCTGGGCCTCGGACGTTCGCAGGCCCGGGACCGCGCGGTGCAGCTGCTGGCCGAGGTCGGCGTGCCCGACCCCGAGAAGCGGCTCTCCAACTACCCGGGCCAGATGTCGGGCGGGATGCGGCAGCGAGTGATGATCGCCGTGGCCCTGTCCTGCGAACCCGAACTCCTCATCGCGGACGAGCCGACCACCGCTCTCGACGTGACCATCCAACGGCAGATCCTCGACCTGCTGGACCATCTGCGCAGTGCCCGCGGCATGGCGTTGATGCTGATCAGCCACGACCTGGGGGTTGTGTCCGGACGCACCGAGCAGATCGCCGTCATGTACTCCGGACGTGTGGTGGAGGGCGGACCCACGCCGACCGTGTTCGCCCACCCGCAGCACCGGTACACCGAGGCACTGCTGTCCGCGACCCCCTCCCTGACTGCCGCCCGGCACAGCAGGCTGCGCGTCATCCCGGGCGGCCTGCCCAGTGTGTACGACCCTCCCGTGGGGTGCCGCTTCGCCGCTCGCTGCGCCCATGCCACGGAGGCCTGCACCGCTTCCGGGGCCGGCGTGCTGGGGGAGCCCAGCGGCGGACACGACCACAGTTGTGAACATCCCGTCTCCGGCAAGGCACTCACACCGAACGGAGCCTTGTCGGTGACTCAGGAGGAAGGGGGGAGTTCCTGTGGCCGGTAGTGGTACCGCTCACCTGCGTACCCGGGACCCGCACAGCGAGGGCCGCGGTGCACTGGAGCAGCACGGCGACAACGAGACCGACAACAACGACGGCACCGGGAACGAGGTGCTGTTGTCGGTCGAGGACCTGCGCGTCGAGTTCACCACCGCGGCCGGGGTCGTGCGTGCCGTCTCCGGCATCAGCTTCGATCTGTTGCGGGGCGAGACCCTCGGCATCGTCGGCGAATCCGGCTGCGGCAAATCCACCACCGGACGCGCGATCCTGCGTCTGGGCGAGGTCAGTGGCGGACGGGTCCGCTTCGCCGGTGCGGACATCCTCGCCGCCCCTCGCAAAGAACTGACCCGGCTGCGCCGGCGCATGCAGATGATCTTCCAGGACCCGGTGGGGTCGCTGAACCCCCGCCGCCCGGTCCGCCATCTCGTCACCGAGGGCCTGGCCGCCGCGGGTGCGTCCGCCGAGCGGCGCCGGGAGCGGGCCCGAGCCGTGCTCGACAGCGTCGGTCTGGAGTACGAGCGCTTCGCCGACCGGCTGCCCAGGCAACTTTCCGGCGGGCAGGCACAGCGAGTGGCCATCGCCCGCGCGCTCGCCGTCGAGCCCGAACTGATCGTCTGCGACGAAGCCGTCTCCGCCCTCGATGTCTCCGTCCAGGCCCAGATCATCAACCTCATCGAGGACATCAAGGACGAGTTCGGCCTCACGGTCGTCTTCATCGCTCACGACCTGGGCGTCGTCCGCACCATCAGCGATCGCGTCATGGTCATGTACCTCGGCAAGATCTGCGAACTCGGCGAGCCGGAATCCGTGTACGCCTCGCCGGCGCATCCGTACACGCGCGCCCTGCTCGACTCGGTTCCCCGGTCCGACCTCCGGGGCGGGTTCGCAGGTCCCGCCCTGGGAGGCGACATCCCCTCCCCCCTCGAACCACCCAGCGGATGCCGGTTCCGTACCCGTTGCCCCCGTGCCCAGGAACTGTGCGCCCAGCAGGAACCTCAGATGGCCCAGACCAAGACAGGGCAATATGTCGCCTGCCATTTCCCCTTGACCGACTGACCCGGGCACCGGTCGGACCTTGGGACTCGACGACATGGCGAGGGAGAAGAATGGTGAACCGCACCGAAGTGCCCCGTGAGATCGCGCGACGCAAGTACGAATCCCAGAAGCACGGACATCGGGTGGGCCATATCGAGGTCTGGTACACGCCCGACGGTGAGATAGACGAGCCCTACGAGTTGACTCTCTTCTCCCCGAAGAGAGGCGAGTGGACCGTGCCGATGACGGGCCGGGACAGCATGGACTCGAATCCCGAGTTCCAGATGTACTGGACGAGGATCCCGGACTTCGGCATCAAGGAATACGACGTCCTCGCGCACGAGGACGGATGGATCGCCCGCCAGGTCTTCGGCGGCACGGCGATCGACGGAACCTCGGTGACCGCACACCAGGTCGACTTCGTCACGACTGACGAGCGTTGCAGGGTGGTGCGCCTGGAGTGGTACACCGACCCGAACCAGTGGCTACGGGTCTGGTCGGTGGCGAGCGGCAAGCCTCTCGCCGAGGTGTCGGAGCTGTTCGACACCCACGACGGCTTCAAGCGGCTCATCGCCGACACGATCGCCGGCCGTGAGAGGCGCGAAGTGCCGACCGAACCACAGGCGGGATGAGCCCGACGATGCCTCGGGGACGGGATGCGGCCGGCGGCGGGCCGGCCGCCGGCTCCGAGCGGCGGGATCGTGGGAGGCGGGTGTTCACCGAAGTGATGACCTACGCGCCGCCCGACGGACCGGCACCGGCCGTCACCGACGGCCTGATCGACCTGGTGTTCGCCGACATCTGGTCGAGGCCGGGCCTGAGCCGGCGGGACCGCCGCTTCGTCACCCTGCCGTGCGTCGCGGCAGCGGACGACGAAGCGTCCCTCGTCGATCACGTCCATGCCGCGCTCAACAGCGACGACATCGGCATTACCGAGATGCGGGAGGCCGTCCTGCACTTCGCGGTCTACGGCGGCTGGCCGAACGCGTCACGCCTGAACGCCGTCGTCAACGAGCAGTGGGCGCGCATTCACCGCGAACGGGGGCTCGCGGTCCCGGCACCGGAACCGCTGCTGCCGCTCACGACCGCGTCGAAGCCCGAACTCCGCCTCGAAGGCGGGGAGCGGGCGTTCCGCGAGATCAACTGCCTGCCGGACGCACCATCACGCGACAACCCCTACTCGGGCGCCGGGATCCTCAACTTCGTCTTCGGTGAGATGTGGTTGCGCCCGGGCCTCAGCAGGAGGGAACGCAGGCTCATCACCCTGGCCTGCGTGGCGATCCAGGGCGCATCCATGCCGATCGACGCCCATGTCTACGGTGCGTTGCGGAGCGGGGACGTCTCCTGTGACGAGATGGATGAGGTGGCGCTGCACTTCGCGGCCTACTACGGCTGGCCCAAGGCATCCCGCCTCAGTCAGGCGACCAGCGAGCAGAAACGGCGGATCACGCGGGAATCCGGGGCACTTGCGGCGGCGCAGGACAACGCCGTCCCCAGGTCCCAGGCGACTGCCTGACGTTGTCGACAACGAGAGGGAGCCCTGTGAAGACGAAGCACACACTGCGGACCGCTGTGATCGCCGTGGCGGTCACGCTGCTGGCCGCCTGCGGATCCGGCTCGGAGGGATCGGACGGGAACCGGCAGGACGACGCGGGCCCGCCGCAGTCCGGCGGGTCGGCGACCATAGTGCAGACCTCCGAGCCGCGCAGGCTGGACCCGGCGCTCATGAGCAACGACCTGGGTACCAACGCACTGGTCGGAAACTCGCTGTACGGCCAACTGCTGAGGATGGACGCCAAGGGCAAGGTTCAGTACGGACTGGCCAAGAGCCTCACGACCAGCGACGGGGGCACCACATGGAAGCTGAAGCTCCGTGACGGGCTGAAGTTCTCCGACGGAACTCCGCTGGACGCTGCGGCCGTGAAGTTCAACTGGGCGCGGCTCGCCGACCCGAAGGTCGGCTCTCAGTCGGCGCCGTACGCCGGGCTGGTGACCGACATGACTCCGTCCGGCCAGGACCTGGACTTCAAGCTCAGCCTGCCGGTGAACCACTTCGAGGCCGCCATCGCCCAGTCCCTGAACTGGATCGCCTCGCCGCGAGCTCTGCGGGGAAGCGCTCAGTCGTTCGACGCCGAACCGGTCGGTGCCGGCCCTTTCGTGCTCGGCTCGTGGACCCGTAGCGGACCGATGGTGCTGAAAAGGAACCCGGCCTACTACGACAGTTCCCGTCCCTACCTGGACGAGCTCGTGCTGACCGCGAACTCGGACTCCGTCCAGCGTGCCGCCACCGTGAAGTCGGGCGGCGCGGACGCGGGGTTCGTCAACCAGCACACCCAAGCGGAGAAAGAAGGCATGAACGTCGCGTCCCCCAAGTTGGGCGGTGGGCTGTTCATGGCCTTCAACGCCCGGACCGCGCCCTTCGACGACGTGCGTGCCCGCCAGGCAGTCGCCCAGGCGGTCGATCGCGAGGCCGTGCTCAGGACGCTCACGCCGGGCGGGGCGGCCGAGGCGCCCGCCACGCTCTATGCCGACGGTTCTCCCTACAACGGCGACAACACGCTGCCCGAGTACGACAAGGCCGCCGCGCAGAAGCTGTTCGACGAACTGGCCGCCGAGGGCGAGCCGGTGCGCTTCACCATCACCTCGTACCCGACCACCGAGGGCAAGCGGACCGTCGAGGCCATCCAGAGCCAGCTCAACCAGTACGAGAACGTCCAGGTCGAGGTCGAGGTACTGGACTTCTCCGCAGCGGTCGGCAAGACGGTGCAGAAGACGTTCCAGTTGATCACCTCCGGGCTCTACCCCGGGGTCCAGCCGGGGCTGGCCCTGTATCTGGGGCTGCACAGCAAGTCGCCGGGCAACCTGAGCGGCGTGGAGGACCGCGCACTCGACGCCGCCCTGCTGAAGGGCCTGGCCGCCACCGGCGAGGCGGAGCAGACGGAGGCATTTCAGGAGGTGGGACGGCTCTTCGGCGAGCTGACGCCAGGGATGATCTACACCCGCTACGAACTGGGTCTGGGGTGGAAGGATCAGCTGCACGGCGTGGAACTTTACGGCAACGCCGGCATCCGGACCGATACCCTCTGGGTGTCGAAGTAGTCGGACGCGGTGGCAGCCCCGGCCACATGGCGTCACCTGTGCGACGACAGTCCCGTTCGTCGCGGGGGCGTCCATGTGGCCGCCGTCGCCGTAACGGTCCTCGCGGCCAGTGCCACCTGCAGGGCGAGGCAGGTGTCGGCGTCGTCGAGGTCGGCCGCCAGCAGCTGCCCTGCCCGGTGCAGTCTGGCGTAGAAGGCGGGCCTGCTGAGCCGGATGGACTGGGCCGCGGCGGACTTGTTGCGTCCGTGGTCCAGATAGACCCGCAGCGTCTCCAGCTCCGCGGTGTGGTCGTCGGCCAGCAGTGGACCCAGCATGCGCTCGACGTACGCCTCCAGCCGGGGATCGCGGTGCAACTGGGCGAGCAGCCCGTGGACCTGGGTGTCGGCAAGCCTTACCACGGCCCGCCGCCCACCCTGCGTGGCCTCCGCCAGCGCGGCGTGCCGGGCGTCGTCGAGTGAGGACCGGATCGAACGCAGTTCGCGCACCTGGTCGCCCAGGCCGATCGTCGTCGGTCCGATGTCCCGGCACAGCCGCCCGGAGAGAGAGCGCAGCCTCTCCATCGGCACCTGGTCGGGACGCAGCGAGGCGAGGCCCGTGCCGTCCGCCCCCATCAGGACGTCGACCGGCACCAGGGCCGCGGCCTTGGTGACGGCGAGGCGCAACTGCTCGGGCGACAGCCCTGCCGCGGTGACCGCGATCCCCACGACCGTGCGGCCGTTGAACGGGAAGCCCGCCGCCTCGGCCTCGTTCCTGCCCGCCGCCTCGTTCGGGTACCAGCCGCGCGCGAGGCGTTGCAGCAACTCGGTACGGGTGTCGAGTTCGAGGACCTTGCCGTCACCCTCGATCACTCTGCGCAACGCGATGTTCTCCGCGCCGCGCTCCAGCGCGAGCCGCTGCCGCGCGGTGGGGGCGGTGTCCGGCCCCACCAGCGCCACCAGCCGGCCCCAGTACTGCCCGCGGGCGCGGACGTCCACGATGAGCCAGCCCTCGTCAC
Source organism: Streptomyces sp. CB02414 (assembly GCF_001905385.1). Taxonomy (GTDB): domain Bacteria; phylum Actinomycetota; class Actinomycetes; order Streptomycetales; family Streptomycetaceae; genus Streptomyces. Next base: position 382,252 of record NZ_LIPF01000004.1, read on the forward strand.
CGCCGTCGCTCCGGGAACGGCGTTCCCAGTCGCCCAGGATGGCCTCCCAGTCGTCGCCCACGCCCCCGTGGAAGGCCAGGACGTGATGGGCGGGGCTCTCCAGCACCACCACGGTGCGTGTCGCCGAGGCGACCGCCAGCAGCATCTCCTCGTCCGTACGGCCCTCCAGCGCCATCCGGTAGAAGAGTTCGTGGATCCGCACAGACTCCCGGAGGTCGGTGACGGAGGAGTGCATGATCCTTGTCTGGACCGCCCTGGTGATGTCGACGAAGGGCACGGTCGTGCCCAGGCCGATCAGCGGCAGGCCCAGCTCGTCGGCCGCCCGCACGAGAGCGGCCGGTGGATTCCGCCACCGTTCACCCAGCTGGATCATCACCGCGGCGGCACCGGCGGCGCTGAGGTCCCGGATCCAGGAGCGCAGGTGCTCGTTGCTGTGCGGCAGCCCGATCCCGGTGAGAAGCACGACCTCTCCGCCACGCAGCAGGCCGGCGACCGTACTGCTCTCGAGGACGTGCGCCCAGGAGACGTCATGGTCGAGCCCGGCTCGTCCGGCGAGGACGACCGGGTGACCACGCTGTACCTCGGGGAGTTCCAGAACGCGCTGCACCGTCGGGCGTATGTCTTCCACGGCGCTCAGGTTCGTCGAATCCTTACACATTGACAAGCCGCCCACGGAATTCCGTTCAACCGTGTGCTGTCGCCCGGCTACCGCTCCGGACAAGACTCAATCCGCAGTGGCACGACGTGAGGAGGCCGAGAATGACAGCGATCGAGGGTGAACTCGTCAGCGGCACCGGCTCTGCAGCCGACACGAGCGGAGTTCCGTTCGCGGTACAGAACCCGCTTCGAATTCCCCGGGAGCGCTACTACGACCGCGGCTTCTTCGACCTGGAGAATGAGAAGCTCTGGCCGCGCACCTGGCAGATGGCGTGCCGTCTGGAGGAGATACCGCACCCGAACGACTTCACCGAGTACGAGATCGGGACGGACTCGGTGCTGCTGGTCCGGCAGGCCGACATGTCGGTGAAGGCATTCCACAACGCATGCCGGCACCGGGCCACCCAGTTGGAGAAGGGCGTCGGGCGCCTGCCGGGCGGCCAGTTGGTCTGCCCCTTCCACGGGTGGCGCTGGAACGCGGACGGTTCCAACTCCTTCGTGTACGGCGAGCACGGCTTCGCGCCCGAGTGCCTGCGCCCCGACGAGCTCCGGCTGCGCGAGTGCATGGTCGAGATCTGGGGCGGCTGTGCCTGGATCAACATGTCACCGGACGCGGGTCCGCTGCGCGAGTCGCTCGCTCCGGTCGTCGACATGCTCGACGCGCTCGGCTGGGGCAACTGGCAGGTCAAGTGGTGGAAGGAGGTCATCCTCGAGGCCAACTGGAAGATCGCCCAGGAAGCGTTCATGGAGGGCTACCACGTCCCCCAGACCCATCCTCAGCTGGCGTTCGGCCTGCCCATCGAGGACTACCCGGTCGACGCCACCGAGTACCACGTGCATCCGAACGGGCACTCCCACTTCGAGAACAAGGTGGATGGAGGGACGCCGAGCCTGGACGGCTTCCTGATGGCGGGACGGGCGCTGGCCGATGGCCAGGACGCCATGACGCTCGAGCGCGACCTCAACGTGCTCGGGGCGCTGCGCCACCGGCTGAAGCCGGGTGACAACGTGCGCAAGGCCGCGGCGGAGGCACTGCGCGCCCACGCCGAGGGAGCGGGGATCCCCTGGACCGAGGGCATGGAGAACAGCCCGCTGTTCACCAGTGGCGAGGTCTTCGTCTTCCCCAACCTGTTCTTCCTGCCCCAGTACATGAACTCGCTCGCCTACCGCATCCGGCCGTACGGAAACGACCCGGAGCGGTGCCGTTTCGAGGTGTGGTCGCTCACGACGTACCCGGAGACCGAGGTGCGGCCCCGGGCCGAGTCGCTCGGCCGGTTCGCCAAGGACGACGCCGACAACTGGGGTCTGATCCCGCTGCAGGACTTCAGCAACATCGAGCGTCAGCAGGCGGGGGTACGCACCAGGGGATTCGACGGGCTTCGGCTCGCGACGGAGTGGGAGGCCGCGATCGGCAACATGCATCTCGAGCTCGACCGCCGCCTGGCCCAGGACTAGAAAGCCGCACGTGCAGGAAGGAACGACCATTGCAACTCGAAACGTCGAGCGGTGTTCCAGGAGCGGACACGCTCCTGACGATGTACCGGACGATGACTCTCTCACGGGCCTGCGAGGACCGCTTGCGCAAGGGCTTTCGCCGGGGCGAGTTCCACGGCGTGATCTGGCCGGCGCGAGGGCAGGAGGCGGTGGCCGCCGGGCTGGGCACGGCCCTGCGCCGCGACGACCGGCTCGTGACGACGTACCGCGGCATCCACGACCTGCTGGCCAAGGGAGTGCCGCCGGTCGAGATCCTGGGTGAGGTCCTCGGGCGGAGCGTCGGCGCGTCACGCGGCAAGGGCGGCACGATGCACATCACGTGCCCGGAGGTGGGCGTCATGATGTCCACCGGCATCGTCGGCGGCGGCCCGCCCGTGGGCGTGGGACTGGCGCTCGCGGCGAAGCGGCAGGGGAGCGGCCGGGTGGTCGCCGTGACCTTCGGGGACGGGGCGACGAACACGGGGTCGTTCCACGAAGCGGCGAATCTCGCCGCGGTGTGGGACCTGCCGGTCGTACTGGTCTGCCAGAACAACCAGTTCGCCGAGATGACTCCGGTGGAGGCGACCATGCGGGTCGAGCGGGTGGCCGACCGGGCAGCGGCCTACGGCATGCCCGGCATCCGCGTCGACGGCAACGACCCGGTGGCCGTGCACAACGGGCTGACGGCGGCCGTCGAGCGGGCCAGGAGCGGAGCCGGGCCGAGCCTGGTCGAGTGCCTCACCTTCCGCTTCGAGGGTCACCACTACGGCGACCCTCAGCGGTACATGCCCGAGGAACGGATGCAACAGGCGAGGGCGGACGACCCGGTGCCGCGCTTCGAGCACTTCCTCGCGGAGCGAGGCGTCGCCGACGCGGACGAGCTGGCCAGGATCGACGCCGCGTCTGTGGCCGAGATCGAGAAGGCCGTCGCGACCGTGCTCGCGAGTCCCGCTCCGTCGGCCGACGAGGTGGAAGTCGACGTCTACGCAGACATGGCAGGAGCCCCCCGATGACCGCCAGCTACTCGATGAGCCAGGCGCTGCACGCGGCGCTGGACGGCGCGCTCGCCGAGGACGAGCGCGTGTTCCTCCTGGGAGAGGACATCGCCGACCCGGGCGGCGGGGTCACCGGGGTCACCAGGGGCCTGTCGACCAAGCACGGGCACGACCGCGTCCTCGACACCCCGATCTCCGAGGCCGCCATCGCCGGCGCCGCGATCGGGGCGGCCTTCGAAGGGCTCCTTCCGGTCGCCGAGATCATGATCATGGACTTCATCGGCATCGCCTTCGACCAGATCGTCAACCACGGGGCCAAGGCGCGCTTCATGTCCGGCGGGCGCACACCGTGCCCGGTGACCTTCCGGACCTCGGTCTTCGGCGGTTCGGGCAACGGGGCGACGCACTCCCAGTCGCTGGAGGCCCTGTTCATGCACGTGCCGGGCCTCAAGGTGGCGATCCCGAGCACGCCGGCCGACGCCGAGCTGCTGCTGCGGGCGTCGATCTTCGATCCCGACCCCTGTCTCTTCATCGACGAGACCGCCCTGTACGGCGTCAAGGGACCGCGGGCGGACCTCAAGGGCGGGGCGCTCCCGCTCGGCCGGGCCGACGTGAAGCGAGCCGGGGACGACGTCACGATCATCACCTACGGCCGTGGCGTCCGGGACGCGCTCGCGGCGGCGGAGGCCCTCTCCGCCGACGGAATCGAAGCCGAGGTCGTGGACCTGCGCACGCTCGTCCCGCTCGACCTGGACACCGTCCTCGGGTCCGTGCGGCGGACCCGCCGGGCCGTGATCGCGCACTACGCCACCGAGTTCGCGGGTCCCGGCGCCGAGTTGGCCGCCCGCATCGGCCATGACCTGTTCGGACGGCTGCTCGCCCCGGTCGCCCGGGTCGGGTCGCGGTTCGTCCCCATCCCGGCGTCGGTCGGGCTGGAGTCCGAAATCAATCCCAGTGCGACCCGGATCGAGGAAGCGGTGCGAAAGACGGTGGGTGGTTCCCGTGGCTGAGATCGTTCCTCTCAACATGCCCAAACTGTCCATGGCCGCGACGGAGGCGACGTTCCTCGAGTGGCTCGTCGAGGACGGCGCGGCGGTGACCGAAGGCGAGCCGATCTACACGGTCGCCACCGACAAGGTCGACAGCGAGGTGGAGGCTCCCGCCAGCGGCATCCTGCGCCACGGGGACGCCAAGGAGGAGACCGACTACCCGGTGGGCACCCGAATCGGCTCCATCGAGCCCTCGGCCTGACATCGCGGCCGGAGAGGAGGCGCCGTGCCGAGGGTGACCGTCGAACCGGGTGGCCACACGATCGACGTGCAGCCGCACGAGACCTTGGCGGAGGCGGCCTGGCGACAGGGGTACCGGTGGCCGACGACCTGCTGGGGCAAGGCCGAGTGCATGGTGTGCGCGGCGGTGCTCTGCGCGGGGGAGGAGGCCGTCGTCCCTGCGGACGCGGAGGAGCAGGATGCCGTACGCCTGCGGATGCCGGTGCACCTGAGGCGCCCGGCGTCCCGGCTCGCCTGCCGCCTGCGCGTCCGCGCGGACGGAGCGGTCGTCGAGAAGAAGGGCGTCCGCCCGCCCCAGAACCAGATTGAGTGATCGGAGTGCGCATGGCATCGAAAGAGGAGACGTTCGACTTCGTCGTAGTCGGAAGCGGAGGCGGGGGACTGGTCGCGGCGCTGGCGGCGCGCGACGCCGGGCTGCGCCCGGTCGTCCTGGAGAAGCAGCAGCATCTGGGCGGCTCGACGGGAATGTCCGGCGGCATCATCTGGATGCCCAACAACCCCCTGATGCGGGCCGAGGGCGTGGCCGACTCGTTCGAGGCGGGGATGGACTACCTGGAGTCGGTCGTCGGTCCCCCCGACCAGGGTTCCTCGCTCGCCCGCCGGGAGGCCTTCCTGCGCCGGGGCCCGGAGATGATCTCTTTCATCCAGCACCACGGGGTCGAGCTGATCCGGTGTGAGGGGTACTCGGACTACTACGACAACCGCAAGGGCGGCAACGCGCGCGGCCGCTCGGTCGAGGGCGTGCCGTGGGACGGCCGGCGGCTGGGGCCGTGGCGCGACAAGGTCATCCCGGGCATGAACCGCGGCGTCGGCATGGCCGTCACGACCAACGAGGCCCGCAACCTCCCGGTCTACGCCCGCGGGCTCAAGCCGCTGCTCACAACCGCGCGTGCCTGGCTCCGGACGTACCGAGCACGCCTGCGTCGCGAGGACCTGTTCACCAACGGCATGTCCCTGATGGGCCAGTTGACGAAGGCGGCCGTCGACGCGCGGATCCCGCTGTGGCTGGACACCGCGGTCGAGGACCTGGTCGTGGAAGACGGCCGGGTTGTCGGCGTACGTGCCCTTCGCGACGGTGAGCAGGTGACCGTCCGTGCCACCTCGGGGGTGCTGCTGTCGGCGGGCGGGTTCGAGCACAACGCCGAGATGCGCCGCAAGTACTCCGGTGACCAGCCCAACGACGGCCGGTGGTCGATAGCGAACCAGGGCAACACCGGCGAGGTGCTCGCCGCCGCCATGGAGCTCGGGGCGAAGACCGACTACATGGACGAGGCGGTCTGGCTGCCCATCCCGCGGCCGGAGGTGGCCGGGTCCAGCCTCAACGTCGGCCGGCAGTACCCGCATTCGATCCTCGTCAACGCGAAGGGCAGGCGGTTCTGCAACGAGGCGAACTCCTACCTGGAGGTCGGCCAGGCGATGTACGCCGACGACGCGGTGCCCGCCTGGCTGATCTTCGACGACACTTTCCGGCGCCGGTACCCCTGGGTGCGCCGCCTGCCGTCACCGTGGCGCCTGCTGGACGTGCTGCCCGGCCGCATGCCCGAAAAGCTGGTGAAGGACCAGGTGGTCAGGCGGGCGGACTCGCTGGAGGACCTCGCCCGGCAGATCGGTGTCGACCCCGCCGCGCTCAGCGACACGGTCCGGCGGTTCAACATCTTCGCCGCGAAGGGACAGGACCCCGATTTCGGCCGCGGGGAGTCGCAGTACAACCGTGTCCTCGGCGACCCGGGGCACCGGCCGAACCCGGCACTCGGGCCGGTCAGGAACGGGCCGTTCTACGCCACCGAGATCTACCCCGGCGACGTCGGCACGGCCGGCGGACTGGTCACCGACCAGCATGCCCGGGTGCTCAGCGAGGCCGACGAGCCCATCGCCGGGCTCTACGCGACGGGCAACATGACGGCCTCCGTCACCGGGCGCACCTACCCGGGAGCGGGCGCGAGCATCGCCAACACGATGGTCTTCGGCTACGTGGCGGCGCAACACGCGGCAGAGGAGCGCTCGGCCGATTGAGCCCGCCTTCCGCGGGCCATCGGGGCCGGCGCGGCCACGTGTGTGCCGCGCCGGACCCGCCGTCACATCTGATGTCTGATCGAGGGGCGAGGACATGGGCGTTCGGATCGATGGGTCCGGCTTTTTCCGCGAGTGGTGGTCGCGGCCGTGAAGAGCACGATGGGATTCGGTTCGCTGACACTCGCACACGTCCTGCGGCACGGGGCCACCTGGCACGCCGGGCGCGAGGTCGTCACGGTCGAGGACGGAACGAGGCAGCGCGCCACCTTCGCGGAGGTCGGCGCGACGGCGGCCCGGCTGGCGCACGGTCTTCGCCGCCTCAGCGTCACCGGCGACGAGCGCGTGGGAGCACTGCTGTGGAACACGCGGACCCACCTCGAAACCTATCTCGCCGTTCCGGCGATGGGGGCGGTGCTGCACAGCGCCAACCTCAGGCTCTCGCCGGACCAGCTCGCCTACACGATCAACGCGGCACAGGACCGGGTCCTGATCGTTGCCGCCGAGGCGGTCGACCAACTCGTCGCGGTACTACCGCTCCTGACGACGGTTCGCACGGTCGTGGTCGACGGTGCGGTCCCACCGCACCTGCGCGACCTCGGCCTCGACGTCCTGTCGTACGAGGACCTGGTCGTGCAGGGCGAGGACGAGTTCCCCTGGCCCGAGGTCGACGAGAACTCGGCTGCCGCCCTGTGCTTCACGACCGGCACGACGGGAGATCCCAAGGGGGTCGCCTACAGCCATCGGTCGATCCTGCTGCAATGCCTCGCCGCGGCGACCACTAACGCCCTGCGCATCGGCGCGGACGACCGGGTCCTGATGGTTGTCCCGATGTTCCACGCCACGGCCTGGGCCCACCCGTACGCCGCCTACTGGTTCGGTGCCGACCTGGTGCTTCCGTCACGGCACGTCGATCCGGTGTCGCTGCTGGACATGGTCGTGACCGAGCGGGTCACCTTCGCCAACGGTGTGCCGACGATCTGGAACGGCGTCCTCAGGGAACTGCGGACGAGCGCCGTGGAGCGGGACATCAGCTGTCTGGACCGGATCGTCGTGGGTGGTGCGGCACTGCCGCCGGCCCTGCTGGACGGGTTCGCGGAACGGGGTGTCTCGGTCGTCCAGGGATGGGGCATGACGGAGACGTCGCCGCTCATCACCGCCTCCCGACCGGCGCGCGACGCCGGCCCCGACCGGCGGCGCGGCCAGCAGCTGAGCCAGGGGCGCCTCCTCGCGGGCGTCGAACTCCGGCTCCGTCATCCCGAGACGGGAGCACCCGTCGCCGCGGACGGCAGGTCCGTCGGGGAGGTCGAGCTGCGGGGGCCGTGGGTGACGACCTCCTACCTCGGCGGGGCGGGCGAGGAGGGGTTCCGTGACGGATGGCTGCGGACCGGTGATATCGGCACCGTCGACCCGGACGGGTTCGTCCGGCTGACCGACCGGAGCAAGGACGTCATCAAGTCGGGGGGCGAGTGGATCTCGTCGGTCGAGCTCGAGAACTGTCTGCTCGGTCACCCGGACCTGTTCGATGCCGCGGTCATCGGGGTCCCGGACGAGCGGTGGGACGAGCGGCCGTGCGCCGTCGTCGTACCCCGTCCCGGGGTCGAGGTCGACGTGCGGGCGCTCCGGGCATGGCTGGTCGGGCGGGTCACCAAGTGGTGGGTACCGGAGCGCTGGTCCGTCGTGGAAGCGATCGCCAGGACCAGCGTCGGCAAGATCGACAAAAGGACTCTCCGGCAGCAGTACGAGTCGGGGCAGCTGCCGCTCCGCCAGTCACCCACGTCCTGATCAGTCCCGTGAGAGCGTCGGAGGATGCAATGGAATCGGTCGATGCGGTCCCTCCTTACCCGGAGCCTCCCTGGGACTACGTGAACGCGTCGATCCTGAACATCATGGCCAGGGTCGGGCGTCCGGAACACCTTCACCGCTTCTTGGCCCCTGGGGTGTCGGTGCAGGAGGGGCAGGACTTGGTCGTCTTCACCTTTCTCGACGTGCCGAACATCCCGCAGATGGGCCCCGACTACCACTCCTGCGAAGCGGGGGTGGTCATCCCGGTGACGACCCCGGGCGGGGTCAGGGGCGGGCACTTCGCGTTCATGCTGGTGGACAACGACGTCGCGATCACCGCTGGACGCGAGATCTGGGGGTATCCCAAGAAGCTCGCCCAGGTACGGATGCGGCGGGTGGCGGACGACGAGATCACGGCCTCCGCGACCCATCACCCGTTCCGCGAGTGGAACACCGCGGGAGCGCTGCGGGCCCGCGCACGCCTGGACGGCAGCGCCGACGCGTTGTGGGACGGCATGCGGGCCTTCGAGCCCCGCATCCTGTCACGGCGGGTCCGGTCGCCGGAGTCGGGCCGGCCCGACGGCTGGACGGTGCTGGCGGTGGCGGGTGAAACGGTGCGGGTGCACGAGCGTGCCAGCGGCTCCGCGACCCTCGACCTCGGAGCTTCTCCGCAGGAGGGACTCGACCGGCTCGGTTCACTCGACGTCCTCGGCGCTCTGTACACCCGCTGCGACTTCGTCCTGGACTACGGGACTCCCGTGCGGGGATGACGGTCGGGCCATGACCCTCCCGCGGCCTGCCCCCGAGTTCGCCTGCCCCTCCTGAGCCCCCGGCGGCACTGTCGGTTCCGGCCGATCTGCCCTCCGAACCCGCGGTTTTTTGCATGAAATGAAAATTTGCATCTATCTGCATTTTTGCATAGCGTGCAACTTCGTGAGGGAGAAGAGCGCCGCCCACGCCGGGTTGCGGGAGCGCAAGAAGCAGGCCACCCGTGTTGCCCTGGTGGAGGCAGCCGTCCGGCTGGGGGCGAAACACGGGGTGGAACACGTCACCGTCGACGCCATCAGCAGGGCCGCCGGAGTGTCGCCGCGCACGTTCTTCAACTACTTCACTTGCCGTGACGACGTCTTCGTGCTGACCAACGAGGAGCCGAGCGCCCGCATCAGGCGAGCCATGAGTGAAGCGAGTCCCGACCTCACCCCCCTGCACGTCCTGCGCGAGGCGATGACCGTCGAGTTGGCGGAGATCGAGCGGCGGCACGATCTGTGGCGTCTGCACGCCGAACTGCTCCGCAAATCGCCCCACCTTCTCGCGCGCACCATCGGTGCTCACGTCGAGGACGAACTCGCCCTGGCAAAGGCCGTCGCCGAGCGTGTCGGAACGAGTGGGGCGGGGGGACCGGGCCCGGGTCTGTACCCGAGGCTGGTGGCTGCCGTGGGCGTCACCGCCCTCCGGGTCGCGGCTGAGCACTGGAGCGCCCGGCAGGACGAGGCGCTCTTCACGGATGTCTTTGACGAGGCGTTCGAGCAGCTCGCAGCCGGCCTGCCCACACCGTCCGGGTGCGGCGCGCACTGACCCGGCACGCGGAAGACGTCCCGACCGCACCACGCCGTGGCTTCAACGACGACTTCTACGGCGGACGACATGTTATCGAGCTAGTGAAAAGAGCTGTGGTGAGTACACCTTCGGCGCCGGAGACGGCGTCACCGACCTCGATGTCCGAGCGGCAGATACTCCAGGCCATGTCCGGACTGATGGCGGGCATGTTCGTCGCCATCCTGGCCGGCACGGTCGTGGCCAACGCGCTGCCGCGCATCATTTCCGACCTGGGCGCCAGCCAGTCCGCGTACACCTGGGTGGTCACCGCCGAGTTGCTGGCCATGACCGCGACGGTGCCGCTGTGGGGCAAGCTGTCCGACCTCTACAACCAGAAGCTGCTGCTGCAGGCTTCACTGGCCATGTTCATAGTGGGCTCGCTGCTCGCAGGTTTCTCCCAGGACGCCAGTCTGCTGATCTTCAGCCGTGTTGCCCAGGGCATCGGCGCGGGCGGTCTCACCGCTCTGGCGCAGGTGGTCATGGCCGCCATCATCCCGCCGCGCCGACTGGGGAAGTACGCGGGAGTGTTCGGTGCCGTCTTCGCCGTCGGTACCGTCGCGGGACCGCTCATCGGTGGTGTGCTGGTGGACACCTCGTGGCTGGGCTGGCGCTGGTGCTTCTTCATCGGTGTGCCCTTCGCGCTGCTGGCCATCGTGTTGCTCCAGCGCACCCTGAACCTGCCCACCGTCCGCCGCGAGGCGAAGATCGACTTCCTGGGTGCGTTCCTGATCGTCGCCGGTATCTGCACCCTTCTCATCTGGGTCTCCCTGGCCGGTGTCGAGTACGACTGGGCCTCCTGGCAGACCGCCGCCCTGACCGGTGCCGGCGTAGCCCTGCTGGCGGTGGCCGTCTTCGTGGAGTCGCGGGTCGCCGAGCCTGTAATTCCGCTCGGCATCTTCCGCAACCGCACCGTGTCGCTTACCACCGTGGCCAGCCTCCTGGTCGGCGTCGCGATGTTCGGCGGGACGGTCTTCCTCTCGCAGTACTTCCAGGTCTCCCTCGGTAAGTCGCCGACCGTCGCGGGACTGATGAGCCTGCCGATGATTCTGGGCCTGCTCGTGTCGTCCACCGTCGCCGGACAGCTCATCAGCCGCACTGGCAAGTGGAAGAGCTACCTGGTCGTCGGCGCGGTCCTCATGACGGTGGGCCTCGCCCTCCTGTCCACGATCGGCTCCGACACGCACTTCGGCCTGCTGAGCCTCTACATGGCGGTCATGGGCGTGGGCGTCGGCATGCTGATGCAGAACCTGGTCCTCGCTGCCCAGAACGACGTGCCCGCCACGGAACTGGGCGCCGCCACGTCGGTGCTGTCCTTCTTCCGAAGTCTGGGTGGCTCCATCGGCACCAGCGTGCTCGGTGCGATCCTGGCCAACCGCGTGGCCACCGAGATGGCCGACGGGCTGAGCGAGGCGGGCGTCCCGGACGGTGCGGCTCAGGCCGGCGGGCACGGTGTTCCCGACATGAGCACACTCCCGGGTCCCATGCGGGAGATCGTGGAGCACGCCTATGGAGCCGCCACCGGGGACCTCTTCCTCGTGGCCACGCCCTTCGCACTGCTGGCCCTGGTCGCCGTCGTGTTCGTCAAGGAGAAGCCGCTGAAGGACACCAGCGGCATGGAACGTCTCTCCGAGGAGACCGCCGGAGCGGCGGAGAAGGCCGACGCCACCGCGGCGCCGGCGCAGGTCAAGTGATCCCGAAGTCCGTGCCACGGATCCGACGGGGCCTGTAACAGCGTCAGGCGGGGCGGGCGGAGCACTCCGCCCGCCCCGCCTGACGCTTCCGGCGTCCTCAGGCCGGCCAGTCGAACCCGAGGCTCTCCTTGCGCTGCAACCACTTCTCGATGCCGGCCTCGCCCTCCACTGGAAGGACCTTGCCGACGATGCGCCGGCGGTCCTCGGTCAGCCGGCTCATCAGCGCGTAGTCGGCCGCTCCGTCCACGTGCCGGGTGAGCCGGAACGTCGTCCGGGGGTCGACGTAGATCTCCTTGAGGTACGAGATCGGCTGCCCGACCCGGGCGTGGACCGTGCGAAAGTGGTTGGGACGCAGCTTCTCGTGCTCCGGGTCCCCGTCGATGTGGACCACCGTGTACGGAACCCACTCGTCGTCGCCGTAACGAACGCGGTAGTGCATGTAGAGGTGCAAGTCCTCGGCGTGGTCGATGCGTACCCGGAAGTCCGCCCACGGGCCCTCGTGACGAATCTCCACGAACTGCTGCCTGATCACCTCCGGCACCCACTCGCCGGTGTCCGGGTCACGAATCCTGGACTCGGAGTGATCCATCACCCAGAACCCGTCCAGGCCGGACGGGTCGTAGTGCTCCTTGAGTGCCATGTCCGCTCCTCGCTCGCTGATCGGGTCACCGCTCACGGCCACTCGGGGGCGGCACCGTGGTGCTTGATCGAGTGCTTCTCGATCCCCGCGTCCCCCTCGGCGGCGATCACCTTGGCGACGGACCGCTCGCAGTCCTCACTGAGTCGCACCATCAGTACGTACTGGGCCTCGCCCGTGGGGTGTCTGGTGATCCGGATGCGTGTACGCGGGTCGACGTACACCTGCTTCACGTAGCCCATCACGCCCCCGACCCTCGCGTGGTGCTTGCGGAAGTGGTTGGGCCGCAGGCTCTCGTGCTCCGGGTCGCCCTCGATGTGCACGATCTCGTAGGGGGCCCAGTCGTCGGAGCCGTACCGACAGGTGTAGCGAAGGTACATGCTGAGGTCTTCGGCGTGGTCGATCCGGCCCTGGAAGGTCATCACGTCACCCTCATGACGGACCTCGCTGACCTGGCTTCTGATCGGCTCCGGCACCCACTGCCCGGTGACGGGATCGAGCACCTTGGAGTCCGGCAGGTACATGTGCCAGACGCCGTCGAAACCGCTGGTGTCGAACGCTGTACTCATCGCTTCCTCTCGCAGTGTCGGGGCACGCCGGCCCGTCGGGGATGCCGTACGACCGCGATGCCCGGCGGAGCCGGCGAACGAGGAGGCTTGGAGCCGCGAACACGGAGCGGGCGCGACGAGTGACGGAGAGCCGCCCCCCGGGGAACCGCGGCGCGCGTGCGCCATCCCCTCGCGTCGGCGGTCGAGTCGTCGCGGCCGACGCCCATAACTGACGTCGACGTCGAAATAGACTTTAATCCCTGAGCCGTGCGCACGTCAACGCACCTGACAGGGAGAGTGCGTCGGCATCCCTGGTGCCCCGGGGTGGGCACGTGGCAGGACCGCGTCACGCGCCCACCACCGTGAACGGAGGGGGTCCGGCTGTGCGGCGGGCCGACGACGCGGCCCGGCCCCACGCGCTGGGCGTCACCGCCGTTCAGCGGGGGGCCATGCGGATGGCGCCGTCGAGCCGGATGGTCTCGCCGTTGAGCATGGGGTTCTCGACGATGTGCTGGACGAGAGCGGCGTACTCCTCCGGGGTTCCGAGACGACTGGGATGCGGCACCTGGGCACCGAGGGACTGCTTGGCCTCCTCCGGGAGCGAGGCCAGCATAGGCGTCTCGAACAGGCCGGGGGCGATGGTGACCACCCGGATCTGCCGGCTCGCCAGGTCGCGGGCGACGGGCAGGGTCAGGCCGACGACGCCACCCTTGGACGCGGAGTAGGCGGCCTGGCCGACCTGGCCGTCGAAGGCGGCGACCGACGCGGTGTTGACGATGACTCCGCGGTCGCCCTGGGCCGGCTCGACGGTGCTCATCCGCTCGGCCGCCAGCCGGATGACATTGAAGGTCCCCACCAAGTTGATCTGGACGACTCGGGCGAACAGGTCCAACGGGAGCGGTCCCTTCTTGCTCAGGACCCGTGCCGGGGTGCCGATGCCGGCGCAGTTCACCACGATGCGCAGGTCCCCCAGCCGGCCGGCGGAGTCCAGTGCCGCGGCGATGTCCTGCTCACTCGTGACGTCGGCGGAGGCGAAGGTCACCCGGTCACCGAGTTCGTCCGCCACGGCGGTGCCGTCGGAGGTCGGGAGGTCCACCAGGACCACCGAGGCACCGGCGGTGAGCAGCCGCTCGGCGGTGGCGCGGCCGAGGCCGGAGGCCCCGCCCGTGACGAGTGCGACGCATCCTTGAATGTCCATGATGTCGATATCTCCTATGAGGACGGACGGTAAGTCAGAGGCGTTCGATGACGGTGGCGTTGGCCATGCCACCGCCCTCGCACATGGTCTGCAGGCCGTAGCGGCCGCCGGTCGCCTCCAGCTGACCCACCAGCGTGGCCAGCAGCCGGGTACCGGAGGCACCGAGCGGGTGGCCCAGCGCGATCGCACCGCCGCGGGGATTGAGCTTCTCCGGGTCGGCGCCCAGTTCCCGCTGCCACACCATGGGTACGGGGGCGAAAGCCTCGTTGACCTCGTACGCGTCGATGTCGTCGATCGACAGCCCCGAACGGGCCAGGACCTTGTGAGTGGCGGGAACGACGCCGGTGAGCATCAGCAGGGGGTCGGAACCGGTGACGGCGAACGAGTGGAAGCGGGCCCGCGGGCGAAGGCCCAGCCGCTGGGCCGTTGCGGAACTCATGATGAGGGCCGCCGAGGCGCCGTCGGTGAGCGGTGACGAGTTGCCGGGGGTGATCCTCCAGTCGATCTCCGGGAAACGACCAGCCGCCGAGTGTGCGGCGAAGGCGGGCTTGAGGCCCGCCAGCCCGTCCGATGTGGTTCCTGCGCGGACGGTCTCGTCCGACCTGTGCTCGCCCACCGGCACGATTTCCCCGTCGAAGCCGCCGGACGCGGTGGTGGCCGCCGCCCGCTGGTGGGAGCGGGCGGCGAAAGCGTCGAGTTCCTCGCGGTCCAGATCCCAGCGGGCGCATATCAGTTCCGCAGACAGGCCCTGAGGGACAAGGCCCTCGGGGTAGCGGCGGGCCAACTGGGCGCCGGCAGTGTCCGCGTCCCTGGCGTTGGAGAACATCGGCACCCGGCTCATCGACTCCACACCGCAGGCGATCACGATGTCGTACGCGCCCGCGAGCACTCCCTGAGCCGCGAAGTGCGCCGCCTGCTGACTGGAGCCGCACTGACGGTCGACGGTGGTGGCAGGCACCGACTCAGGGAATCCGGCGGCGAGCACCGCGGTCCGCGTGATGTTGAGGGCTTGCTCGTCACTCTGTGAGACGCACCCGCCGATGACGTCGTCGACGAGTGCGGGGTCGAGTCCGTTGCGTTCGACCAGAGCCTGGAGCACGGTGGCGAGCAGGTCCACCGGGTGGACGGCGGAGAGGGCGCCTCCCGGCTTGCCCTTGCCGGACGCGGTACGCACCACGTCGACGATGACGGCGTCGTTCATCTACGGTCCTTTCACGGGAGGGCCAGGGTGGAGCGAGTGGCGTGACGCCGTTTCGGGGCGGTGTGCGCGGCGGCCCGTCGTGCTCGTCAGCCCCGCCGCACCGGAACGTGCTTCCCGCTGCGGCCGCGTGCGCCTTCCCGGGCCCCCTCGTTCACGCCGGTCTGCCACGTGTGCTCGTTCTGGTCCCACATCGAGGGCTCACAGCCGGAGCCGGGGTTTCACTGCGGTGGGTTGACGGGGAGTGGCGGCAACCCGTCGGCAGGCGTGGTGGAAGAGGATCAGTACGAGGCGGCTTTGAACCTCCGGGCGAACAGACGGTTCAGCGGGCTGATGTCACCCGTCAGTCGTCGCGGTCCTCGTCGCGCTTGCTCATCGTTCGCCAAGCAGTATGGAAGCTAGGTCGGGTCGGACCGAGACGTCAAGAGGCAAGTCCGTCGCGAGAGTTGCCGACGCGGCTTGCTGAGGGGGCCGGGAAGAGGCGGATGTCACGTCGACTCCCGAGCGGATGCGCCGCCCGAAATCGATATTATGGCGCCTGTCAATGTGTCGAAGGGTTGTGTTGGCGTCTTCGTTGGGGAACGGGCCTCGGTGCCGGTAGCCGGTCCGTGATCACGGACCGCGGAACCCCGGTGGAGGCGGCGGCACGCGATCTCCCCAAGCCGTACAACGACTGCGAATGTCCCGGAGAGGGCTGATGACCAAAGTCGGCGAGCAGGTGCAAGAGCAGGACTTCGAGGTCGGCGCCGCCTTGCCACCGTTCGTGAGACGGGCGGATCTGGCGACGTGGAACCGCTATGCGGCCGTGAACGACGAGTTCGTGGCCATTCACATGGACGACGAAGCGGGCCAGGCGGCCGGGTACCCCGGCGCCATCGGAATGGGCAACCTGATCTGGGCCTGGCTGCACGCGATGATTGAGGACTGGCTCGGGGACCGGGGGCGCCTTGACCGCATGGAGTGCCGGTTCCGCGCACCCGCACTCAAGGGGGACGAGATCACCTGCGCCGGCACCGTAGTGAGTCGAGAGGTGAGTGAAGACGGCACGGTTGTAGTGCAGTTGGACGCCTGGGCTGACAAGCAGACAGGGGAGCGTCTGGTGGCCGCGAAAGCCCGGGCCCTGATTCCCGCCTGATGATCCCCGGTGCTCGAAGCGACGCAAGCGGCCAAGGTGAGTGAAGTCCCGAACGAGCAGCGGGGCGAGTGCTGTGATCCGGACGCCGTAGAGCGGATGTGCGGCGCCGCCGCCGGGCTCGGACACATGCGCGCTCGGGCGCTGCCCGAGTCTTGAGCATGAACCGGAGTGGCTTTGCCGAACGGCACCGCGTCGTATGCGGCTTGAGAGGAGCAGTAGCCCGCACCATGGCCGTCCGCAGGAGCTTGCCCAGGAGCTTCTGCCCGCCGGCGCGACAAACGTTGCCTGCCTTCCGCTCGCGATGTCGCGTGCGTCGAAGAGAGCTGCTGTCCTGTGACACCGCGGGACGATTCCATCGACGTGAATGCTTGGAGCGGACCGCCGTGGGTCGATACCCATGCACGGGCTTTCACCGATCGTCCACACGCTCCCGTCTGGGGCGCGTGACGAGCGGTATGGGCGCGCGCCGCCGCGGTCGTTGACAGCTGTGCCCCGGCAGTCCCCTCCCGCCCGGGAAAGCCCGTCGTTCAAGGGCGTGTTCAGGCTCTTGCCGGGCGAGATCCCCCTTGGGGCAAGGCCGTGTCCTACCTTGCCGGAAAGGTGCCCGCACGTCTGTTGACACGTGCCGAAAGCAGTTCCTAGGGTGAGGCGCGCCGGGCGAGGCGGGTTCAGGGACGGATCCGCCCGCGGAGTGCGGCGCCGGCGAGGAGGCTGGCCGATGTCGCTGGACGGACAGGTCGACGTGGTGGTCATCGGGTTCGGAGTGGCCGGAGCCGCAGCGGCCCTCGCGGCTGCGGGGACCGGAGCCCGAGTACTTGCTCTTGACCAGAGGGGTATTGTCGTGAAGCGCTGGCGGGGCGCTTCTTCTCGGGCGCGGTCACGGACGGCGCTGCGGGCCGCCGCGGTGGCGGCCGGGGTGCAGGTGCGGCCCCTGAGTCGCGCGCATGAACTGTTGCTGGACGCCGACAACGTACGCGGAGTCGGCTACGCGGCGTTGCCAGAACACGGAATCACTTCTGCGGTCTATCGGTGGTTGGACCAGCTGAGCGACCGGGCCACGCACTCCGGTGTCCGATCACTTGCCCGGATGGCAGATCGGATCTGGCAGTCCGCGTTCATGGTAGGGGAGATCGCGTGTGCTGCCGTGATCCTGGCTCTGGACCCCCGTCACTGGGACTTCGTCGGGCCGGCCATGTGGACCGCGAGCCGTTCGGTGAGGGTGCCGGAGACGATGCCGACGGCGGCTCCCATGCGGCACCTGCGCCTCGTCGCACCCGAGGAGGGAGAGGTCGGCCAGACGCCCGAGCTGAGCGCCCGCCTGTGGTGCGCGCAGTCCGAAGCGGTTGTCCTCACCCCTGGACAGCGGCGCGAGCTCCGCGTCGACGAGGAGACCGGAGCCGTACTGATCGGTGACGGGGCGCCGGTGCCCGGCCTCTACTCGGCGATGCCGACGGAAGGCGGGGGTCGCGGCTGCGGTCTGGCTCTGGCTGCCGGGACGCGCGCCGGTCTACAGGCTGCGGACAGCACCGTCGACGCCTGGAGGTACGGATTCGCTCACGGGGAGGAGCAGAGTGTCACCGGCCGCTGAACTTGGGCGCCCTGTTCTCCCTGAAGGCGGCGATGCCCTCGTGCAGATCGGCCGTCGTCATCGTGACCGGCTGTGCGAGTGCCTCCCATTGGATCGATGCCTCGAGTCCAGCGGCCGACTGTTCGATGCCCGTCTTGGTGAGACGCAGGGCGATGGGACCCGCCTGCGCGATCTGCTCGGCGACCTCGAGGGAGTGCGCGAGCACATCGTCGGCGACGTCGGTCACCAGCCCCCAGTCGAGCGCCTGGTCGGCCGCCACCTCCCGGCCGGTGTAGAGCATGTCGCGGGCCCGAGTGACACCGATGGCCTCGGGCAGCAGCCATGTCGCGCCCATTCCGCCGTGGGTTCCGCGGAAGACGAAGGGGGTGCTGAAACGCGCCGTGCGACTCGCGAACCGGATGTCGCAGGCGAGGGCCAGGCAGACGCCGGCGCCCACGGTGGGTCCGTTGACGGCGGCGATGACGGGGAAGGGGAGGGATCGCGGGCGCAGCCAGCTGCGGTAGAAGGGCAGCATTCGTCCGCGCAGCCGGTCGATGGTGACGTCCTCGGCCGAGCCCTGATCGAGCCAGGAGAGATCGGCGCCGGAGCAGAAGGAACTGCCCGCGCCGGTCACGATCAGGACGCGGGTTTCCCGGTCGTCCGCCACCTCGTCCATGACCTGGTTCCAGGCTCGCGTCATGCCCTCGGTCATCGCGTTGCGCACACCGGGCTGGTTCAACGTCGCCACGCGGACCCCTGGGGCGGGTTTGGTGAGCACCACCGCCCTGGTGGAGTCGGATGCCATGCACATTCCCTTCTGCGCCGTGATTCTCGAGCGTGCGCAGGATACCGGGCAGGGTCCTTACCAGGTCACGAGCTCGGTTCCCGTATTGGAGTCTCCGGAGACGGCCTTGAGGGGCGGTGCGTCGGCCGCCCGGGGAGTGATGTCCTTGCCGCGGGGGTGAGGCGCCAGTCCCCAAAGGGTGTCGATCACTTCGTGGAGGACGTCGCGCTGCAGCACGTAGTAGTACTTGCGGCCACGCTTGTGTGTCTTGATCAGGCCAGCCTGGGCAAGGAGCTTGGTGTGGTACGAGATCGTCGGTTTCGACACCGGCACCGCCTCCTCCAGGAGGCTGCAGGCGTATTCGCCCTCCTCCGCGGCCAGTTGCTGGATGATTTTCCAGCGCATGGGATCGGACAGCGCCTTGAAGACGTCCGTGGGATCGACGGGCTCGCGAGCGATCACGTTTCTCCACCTACCTTGTTTCCGGAAGCGTTCGACGGTTGTGCATTGATCCTGCCGCGGCCGGTCGCCTGCCCTTCCCAGCCGACGTATCCGGGCCGTTCGAGGAGGCTCGCTTCATGCTATCCCTGACGACCTGCGCGTATACCACTCCCACGGTTGTTCGCCCCGCTGCGTGATCGCTTGCTCTGATGATCGTGGCATCGGTACACTTCAATAGATTGAGAAGTCTATACGAAAGCCTGCAGGGCGCGACCCCGCCGTCGAGGGTGTGGCGGGGCCGGGCGACTCCCGTTCTCAGTCCGCGGCCGGGGCCCCCACCAGTCGGAGGGCGAATTCCCCGTACTGCCAGGCCACTTGGTTCTCCGACAGCTCGCCGGCCTCCCGGTACCAGACCGACACGCCCATGCCCAGGTCGAGGATTGCGTAGGAGGCCAGGCGCACCGATGTGACATGAAAGCGTCCGCAGTCGACGCCGGCCTGTACGAGATCGCGGAACGCCTGCTCGTAAGCGTCGCGCATGGAGAGCACCTTGGAGCGATTTGGCTCCTCGAGGCTGCGGATCTCCCGTGTGCCTACGAAGGCTTCGTGGCGGTGGCGTACGTGATAGCGCACGTGCGCTTCGGTTGCCCGGCGGAGTCGTTCTTGTGGGTCGGCCGTGCCCCGCACCGCGACGCCGTGCTCCGCGATGAGCGCCTCCATGGTGCCGACCATGATCTCCACGAGGAGCTGCTGCTTCGAGGACACGTGCTTGTAGAGGCTGGGGCCGCGGATGCCGACCGCCTGGCCGATGTCGGCCATGGTCGTGGCCGCGTAACCACGCTGAGTGAAGAGTTCCAGGGCGGCATGACGGATGGCGATGGCGCGTGCGGCGCCGTTCGCCGCAGGAGGCCGCCCGGGCGGGTGGGATGGCAAGGAGGCTCCTTTCGGGAGGGCGAAGAGCTATCGCGTGATAGCCATTCAGGGTTTGCCCCGATCCTGCCTTCCGGCACCAAGCGAGGCCGCCCTTGACTGATCCCAGTCTACTGGTCTTGTATCTGGCTAACAGTCATTAGCCGTGTAGTGCCGGTTGGGACGGGGTGGTTGTGTGTCCATCGATCTGGCGTCTGATGCCGAGGTCGCAGATCTCGCGGAACGGACAGCAGGCTTCGTTCGCGAGACAGTCGTTCCCGTCGAGGTGAAGTACGGAGGCGACAGTGCGCGAGCGGGTGAGGAGACGCGGGCGGAACTGCAGAGGGCGGCCAAAGAGGCCGGACTGTTCGCCCCGCACGTCTCCCGGGAGTACGGCGGGCACGGCCTGGGCATGAGCGCCCGTGCGCTGGTATTCGAAGAGGCGGGCTACTCCCTGTTCGGGCCGCTGGCACTCAACATCGCCGCCCCCGACGAAGGCAACATGCACCTGCTTCAACACGTGGCGACGCCTGACCAGAGGGAACGGTATCTGCGACCGCTCGCCGCCGGAGACGTGCGGTCCTGCTTCGCGATGACCGAGCCCGCTCCGGGTGCCGGATCAGACCCCACCGCCCTTGGGACGCGGGCAGAGCGGATCTCCGGGGGCTGGCGCATCGACGGCCGCAAGTGGTTCATCACTGGCGCCGACGGGGCGGCATACGCCATCTGCATGGCGCGGACCTCGGGCCGCGTGGGGGACCGCGATGGGGCGACGATGTTCCTGGTGGACGCCGACAACCCGGGCATGAGGGTGGTCCGGCACATCGACACCCTGGATGAGAGCCTGTTCGGCGGCCACTGTGAGGTCGTGTTCGACGGTTGCGTCGTACCGGACGACGCCGTGCTCGGTGAGGTGGACCGAGGGTTCGAGTACGCCCAGGTACGGCTCGGGCCCGCCCGTATGACCCACTGCATGCGCTGGTTGGGCATCGCCCGCCGAGCCCAGGACATCGCGGTCGGGCGCGCCGTCGAGCGGAGACTGTTCGGCGCCCGGCTGGCAGACCAGGGCATGGCGCAGCAGATGATCGCCGACAACGAGATCGACATCGCGGCCTCCCGAGGGCTGATCCGGCAGGCGTGCTGGGAGCTGGACCAGGGCCGCTCGGGAGCCCAGTCCACGGCCATCGCCAAGACGTTCACCGCGGAAGCGGTGTGGCGCACCGTGGACCGCTCGCTCCAACTGTGCGGAGCCCTCGGAGTGTCGGGCGACGTGCTCCTCTCCCGCTTCCTGCGGGAGGTGCGCCCCTTCCGGATCTACGACGGGCCGTCCGAGACGCACCGCTGGGCGATCGCCAAAAGGGTGGTGCGCAGCCACTCCGCCGATGCCTCCCGGAGGTCCGCGTGAGCGCCGCGGTAGAGACTCCGATGGGACTGGACGTCGACGCGCTTCAGGTGTTCCTCGGCAAGGAGCTGGGCGGGCTCCACGGTCCTTTGCGTGCCGACCTGCTGCACGGCGGGCGGTCCAATCTCACCTACCGTGTCACCGACGGGGAGTTGGACTGGGTCGTGAGGCGCCCACCGCTCGGAGGTCTGACTCCCTCCGCGCACGACATGGGACGTGAGTACCGCGTCGTGGAGGCCCTGCAGCGCAGCGACGTTCCGGTGGCCCGGACGGTGGCCCTGTGCGAGGACGCGAAGGTGATGGGTGTGCCGTTCTCGGTGGTGGAGTACGTTCCTGGCCGGGTGATCCGCAAGCAGTCCCAGCTGCACGGCCTGAGCCTCGACCAGATCGTACGCTGTGGAAAAGCACTGATCGACGCGCTGGCCCAGCTTCACCAGGTGCCCTACCGGTCGGTCGGGCTCCTGGGCTTCGGGCGCCCCGAGGGCTACGTGTCCCGGCAGGTGCAGCGCTGGCGCAGCCAGTGGGAGGCGGTGAGCACACGCACTCTGCCCGACCTGGACCGGCTGTACGAAAGGCTGGCCGCCACCGTGCCGGCCGAGGGGGACACTGCGATCGTCCACGGTGACCACCGCATCGACAACGCCATTCTGGATCCGGCCGACCCCGCACGGGTCCGGGCCCTGGTCGACTGGGAGATGTCCACCCTCGGCGACCCGCTCGCCGATCTCGGCCTGCATCTCGCTTACCGGGACTCTGCCTTCGACCCCGTGCTCGGTGGCTCGGCCGCCTCGACCAGCCACAAGCTTCCGAGCGTCGACGAGCTGGCCGATCACTACGCGCTGGTGACCGGCCAGGACCTCTCTCGCCTCGGCTTCTACCTGGGCCTGGGCTACTTCAAGATCGCCGTTATCGCCGAGGGCATACACGCTCGGCATCAACAAGGCCTCACGGTGGGCGACGGCTTCGAGACAGTGGGTCTCGCGGTGCCGCGACTGGTCGCCGGCGGCCTGCGCGCCCTGAACGGGAGGGAGAGCCGGTGACACAGGAAGCCAGTCGTCCAGCCGCCCTGGTGACCGGGGCGTCACGCGGGATCGGACGCGGTATCGCCAGGCGCCTCGGGAAGGCGGGGTACGACCTGACGATCTCGGCGCGTGAGGGGACACGGCTCCAGCAGGCTGCCGAGGAACTGTCGGACATCACGGGCGGGAGCGTCCACCCGGTGGCTGCGGACATGACCGCGGAGAAGGACGTGAGCCGTCTCGTAAGGGCCCACGACGAACGTCATGGCCGACTCGACGTGCTCGTGCTCGGCGCCGGTGTCGGGTTTTCCGCTCCGCTCGCGCAGACGTCGAAGCGCCGCTACGACCTGCAGTTCGACGTCAACGTCCGTGCCGCGTTCGTACTCGTTCAGGAGGCTCTGCCTCTGCTGCGCAAGACGGCGGCCGGACGTCCCGAGCACGGTGCCAAAGTGATCGCCCTTGCGTCCATCACCGGATTGTTCGCCGAACCGGACCTCGCTGTGTACGGCGCGACGAAGGCGGCCCTCATATCGCTGTGCCAGTCGGTGAACGCGGAAGCGTCGGACGACGGGGTGAGTGCGACGGCCATCTGTCCCGGCTACGTCGACACGGACATGACGGCCTGGGTGCGCGACCGGATCGAGCCGCGTCGGATGATTCGCGTCGACGACATCGTGGAGATGGCGCTGGCCGTCACGAAGTTGTCCCCTTGCGCGGTCGTCCCGGACATCACGGTGACCCGTCCTGGGCGCCAACTCGGGCGTGCGTGAGGCGACTGGGCCGCTGCCCCGATGGCGGGTCGACCCGACTCGTCGAATGAGCAAATCACGGGCGAGCGGCCCATCCGCCTTGAGCCACGGGAGGTCGCGGCTCGGAGGCACCGGTAAGCGTGCCGTGGGGCGCGCGAGGTTCGTGGTCCGCCGGCGGGAGTCGCACTGGCTGCGGGCGTCGGCCACCGCCTGCACTCCGCGCCGTCCTCCCAGTGCGCCTCAGTACACCGCCGCGACGACGGCTTGTCCGCGAAGCGCGCGGCCGGTCCGGCGATCCACACTTCTCGGGGCTCTGCGCATCACCTTCCAGCCACGTTGTGGAAGGACCGTAGGGAGGATTCCTGGCTTCGCCGTCCTCACGGCCGTTCCAGGTGCCACGGTCGGCGGCATCGACGCCGGCCAGGACCTGGCCCGTCTGAGGTGCCGCGGGTGCTGCGGTCCTCCGGGGCTGAGTATTCGCCCACGTGGTCCGTAGGGCGTCGGGTACTGCATCCGTGTTTGGAACCGGGTGGTCAGCTGCGGGCGCAGTCGTCTGCTCACTCCCGTGTCAACGGACAGGAGGTGGCCCCATGGCCGAGGTGGAACTGTGTGTCGAGAACGGCATAGCCACGGTGCTCCTCAACCGGCCCGAAAGGCTCAACGCGTTCACCGACGCGATGGAGGCGGGGCTCATCTCCGCCCTCGACAGGGCTGACGAGGACGACGACGTCAGGGTTGTCGTCCTCACGGGGGCCGGCCGGGCGTTCTGTGCGGGCGCCGACCTGAGTGCCGCGGGGGAGACCTTCGCGCAGTGGCGTGCGTCGGGGCAGGCCGAGCCTGGGACCCAGTTCCCGGGGCCGGGGCAGGAGCTCCCTGTTCGTCGTGACGGTGGAGGCCGAGTCGCGCTGAGGATCTTCCGCTGCCTCAAACCCGTGATCGCGGCCGTCAACGGAGCCGCGGTGGGCGTGGGGGCGACGATGATCCTTGCCTGCGACATCCGTATGGCGAGCGAGGAGGCGAGATTCGGTTACGTCTTCGGGCGTATCGGAGTGACTCCGGAGGCGTGTTCAAGCTGGTTTCTGCCACGGGTCGTCCCGATGCAGACCGCGTTGGAATGGGTGCTGACGGCGCGTGTCTTCCCCGCTGCGGAAGCCCTGGACAAAGGGCTCGTGCGTAGTGTGCACGCGAGCGGTGACCTCCTCCCCGCGGCCATGGCGCTCGCGTCCGAGATGGCGGACAGCACGGCGCCCGTCTCCGCCGCGCTCACCCGTCAGATGATGTGGCGCATGCTCACCGCGAGCGACCCCATGCAGGCGCACTACACGGAGACTCTCGCGCTCAACCAACGTGGCGTGAGCGCGGACGCCACCGAGGGCATCAGCGCCTTCCTCGAGAACCGCCCACCGGTGTTCCCGGATCGGGTCGGCAAAGACCTGCCCGACGTGTTCCCGCACCTCGAAACGTTCGCGTTCGAAGACGAGAAGCTCCGTGGCACCGACGAGTGACGTCGGACGGCCACGATCGGCCCTCGACGCGGTTCCCGATGACGTCGACGCCGTCGGCGGGCTTCACCGGGCTGAAGCGCCGACCTCGGAAAGCCGGCGCGGCCTCAAGTGCTGCGCGGTCCCGTCAAGGTTCCGCGTGTGCGGCACTGAGCTGTGAGGCGACGTGGTCCTTCTTGCCGTGAGCTCGGCGGTTCCGCGACACCGAGGCTCAAAACAGATGGCCGGTATTATGCCACGGTGACACAGCACCCCAGAACCGACGGGCGGAGGCCCCCGAACGCGGGCCCGAAGGCCTCCGCCCGCAACCGGGCGGCTCTGATCGCTGCCGCCCGGGAGGTCTTCGCCGAACAAGGCATCAATGCTGCCCTCTCCTCGATCGCGCGTCGGGCCGGCGTCGGCCAAGGTGTTCTGTACCGGCACTT
Source organism: Streptomyces sp. CB02414 (assembly GCF_001905385.1). GTDB lineage: Bacteria > Actinomycetota > Actinomycetes > Streptomycetales > Streptomycetaceae > Streptomyces. The sequence continues at coordinate 407,262 of NZ_LIPF01000004.1, forward strand.
CCCCGACCGGGCAGCGGTAGCGGCCGCGGTCCTGGAGGAGAACGTGCGGGAGGTCGAGCAGGCTGCCGCTGCCGAAGGGGCTTCCTTCGCCATGGTGCTGGGTGTCTTGTCCTGGCACATGACAGAGTCCGCGGCCTTCATCAGTGTCCTGCACGGAGCGAACGAAGCTGCCGGCGGCTCCGTAGGCCCCGCGTACGCCCGCGAGCTCTCCGATCGGGTCGAGTACGCGCTGCGCACACGCATACCGGATGATCACCGGTTGGCGGAGGACGCGAACCTGATGCTCGCGGTGGGGATGGTTTCCGGCGCCGTCATCGGCCCGACTCGGGAGGACCGGGAACGCCGGGTGCTGGACGCGTGGCGCCTGCTCGCCGTCGAGGTGGGGCCGGTGCGGCCGTTCGACGGGTGAACGGCCGGGACGGTGTCAGCCGCCGTTGGACTGCCGGATGCCCTCCGCCAGCGCGTCGAAGGTGTACAGGTAGCCGCCGGCGGGACCGCTGACGGTCATGTACGCACGGGTTCCGCCGGGCAGGATCGCAACATTGGTAGCCGACTCCAGGCCCTTGGCCCGGGCAGGGACCTCGACGGTCGCCAGACGCTCACCGTGTTTGCTGTACACGGCCATCGCAGGGCGGCCGTGGAGCGCCTGGTACAGGTTGCCATCCGCGTCCACCGCGATCGAGTCGGTCTGGGCGAGGCCACCGTTCACACGTACGGCGGTGTGCCGGCCGGTAGTTCCGCTCTGCCGGTGGACGGGCAGGTAGGAGATGCGGTTCTCCGTGAGCTCGCTGAACCACAGTCCCTGAAAGTCCGGATCGAACGCGATGCCGTTGGTCGCGGCCAGGCCGTCAGCCAGGACGGTCGCCTTTTCGCCGTCGCGATCGATCCGCACGACGCGGCCGTTTGCCTGGCTCTCGGACAACCCGCGTGAGTCGCTGACGTACAGGTTGCCGTCCTCGTCGAAGGTGAGGTCGTCGGGGTTCATCGGTGCTCCGTCGACGTCGCCGGTGAAGAAGATCCGCAGATCACCGCCATCCCGGGCCAGGCTGACGATCTCGCCGTGCGCGTAGTCGGTCAGATAGAGCCTCCCGTCGTACGGGCTGAACTGCGCTGACGTGTACACGCCTCGGTCGTCGGTGTGCAGGGTCCGCTGCGTCTTCTTGCGGAGGTCGACGCGGATGACTTTCGGCTCGCCTCCAGGTGCAGTGACGTCGACAACGGTCAGCCGACCGCCTCCATCCAGCACAGGTCCCTCGAGCAGGGTGCTTCCGCTCTGTTCGTGTGGCGTCGTCAGCCGCATGAACTCCTGCGCGCGGATAGTCCGGCCCGAAGCCGCCTCGGTAGCCGTCGTATCCCCGTCGGCTTCGGTTTGTGTGCCACAAGCGGTCAGGGTCAGCGCGCCGACCACGGTGAGTACGGCGCAGGAGCGGACTGTGATTCGTCGCATGAAGCTCTTCCTGTCGTCGGAGGGGGGCGAAGTTGGAGCGAGACGTGATCCCGCTCCGACAGGCTAACCGGACATGCTTGTCCGGTTGTTGTTAGGGTGGTGATCGGTTGCTCGTGGGCACGAGTGGCCGAACGGCGAGACATGGATTGGAACGAGGTCCCCCCACATGACCACTGCTCATATGCCGTCCTTCGGCGAACTCGCGCTACTGAGGGAGCGCTACCGCCAGGAGCGCGACCGGCGGGTGCGGCCCGACGGGGCCGGCCAGTACCGCGCGACCGAGGCGAAGTTCGGTTACTACGCCGCCGATCCGTACGCGGGGGAGACGGCTGAACGAGGACCACTGCGCGACACGGTCGACGTCGCCGTCGTCGGCGGCGGGTTCGGCGGCATCCTCGCTGGTGCGCGGCTGCGACAGCAGGGTGTGGAGCGCGTCCGAGTAGTCGAGAAGGGGGGTGACTTCGGCGGGACGTGGTACTGGAACCGCTACCCCGGGATCCACTGCGACATCGAATCGCATGTCTACTTGCCGATGCTCGACGAGACCGGGTACGTGCCGGAATGGAAGTACGCGCCCGGTGAGAAGATCCGCCGCCACGCGGTCCGCATCGCCACGAAGTTCGGGCTGTACCGGGACGCCCTGTTCTCCACCGCGGTCACGGCCCTCACTTGGGAAGAGGCGTCAGAGACCTGGCTCGTGTCCACGGACCGGGGTGATGAGTTCCGGGCGAGGTACGTGGTGACGGCCACCGGTACCCTCTCCGAGCCGAAACTGCCCGGGATCCCGGGCATCGAGGACTTCCAGGGCCACACCTTCCACACTTCACGCTGGGACTACGGATACACCGGCGGAACCCCGGACGGGGGACTGAGCGGCCTCCGGGACAAACGTGTGGGCGTCGTAGGCACCGGTGCCACCGGCGTCCAGGTCATTCCGATGCTTGCCCAGGACGCCGCGCACGTCTACGTCTTCCAGCGCACGCCGTCCAGCGTGGACGTGCGGGCCAACCGTCGGATGTCTGCTCAGGACGTCGGTGCCGACCGCCCAGGCTGGGCTCGTGAGCGTCGTGACAACTTCCTGCGCATCGTCTCGGGTGAAACGACGCAGGAGGATCTCGTGGCGGACCGCTGGACCTCGTCCGCGGGCCTGCTGGAGAAGCTCCTGATCAGCTTCGAGCGCCATGGTGACTCCGAGGCGTTCGAGTCCGCGTACGAGGCCGCCGACGCGGCCAAGATGAACGAGCTGCGCGCACGGGTCGAGCAGACGGTCACTGACCCGAACACGGCGGAGAAACTCAAACCCTGGTACCGCTACGCCTGCAAGCGTCCCACCTTCTCCGACCAGTACTACCAAGCGTTCAACCGGGACAACGTCACCCTGGTCGACACCGCAGACACTCACGGCATCGAACGTGTCACTCCCCGTGGCGTCGTCGTCGACGATGCCGAGTACGAACTCGACTGCCTGATCTTCGCTACGGGCTTCTCGGTCGGTGTCTCCGGAATTCACTCCGGGAAGCTGCCCACGCGAGGGCGGGGCGGAGCTGAATTGCTGGACGTCTGGCGGCAGGAGGGACCGCGTACCCTGCACGGCTTCACCAGCAACGGATTCCCCAACCTGATTCAGATGGGCTCTCTCCAGAACGCCGCCAGTGTCAACTTCACCCACGTTCTGGACGAGCAGGCCGTCCACGCCGCTGCCCTCGTCGCCGCGGCTGAAGCGAAGGGCGCCCTGGTCGAACCGTCCCGCGAAGCCGAGGAGGACTGGCTCGCGACCCTGGCCCAGGAGGCGCCCGATCACGAGTGGTTCCACGCCGAGTGCACCCCCGGCTACTACAACGCCGAAGGACGTGGTCGACCGAACGGTCCGAACGCGTATCCGCGTGGTGCATTCGCGTTCCACGAGTTCCTGAAGCGGTGGCGCGAGGAAGCCTTGGGGGACATCCTCCAGGCCAGGACGTCCGCCTGAGGAGGCTCCTACGGCAGTCTCCCGGTCCCTCGGCGATCGGTCCGGCTCCGCCGCGACCGGGGAGGGGACGAACCGCACAGGCTCCGCGATTCCCCCTCGCACGTGGGTGTGCGAGTGATCACGGCTGTCTCCGCACGGTCGACGCTGCCGAGAGGCCGGATGTGGTCGCTGAGGTATGCGGAGGGCGGCCGAGGTCGGGGGCAGGCGCCGATGTCCGCCTGTTCCCGTGGTGGTCCAGCCCGTCCAGGGGTGCCGCCCCCTCCTGGGCGACGCGCCGGCGCACGGCGAGCGGCCCCTAGGAGCGGTGTGGTGGGCAGCATCGCGGCGCGTCATCGCGACGGATCGCTCACCGGTGATCCTCGCGAGGCCGGGGACGCGCGACGAACCGCACCCGGCCAGAGGGGGAAGCGCGAAGGAGATAGAGCAGGGGACGGCCGGCGGTGTCGGTGTTGAGACCGCCATGGCGTAGTAGCGGCGCGCCGGTGGGCACCTTGAGGACGCTCGCGTCGCGGCGCGAGGCGGCGACGGCGTCGAATGCGCGCCAAGCCTGGACCGTTTCCTGCCCGATCAGGTCGCGAATGGCCTGGTAACCGAAGCCCTGCTCCGCCCGCTCCCACACCTGGGCGGGGGCAGGCGCGGTGCGCAGCCAGTACTGAGACCGGAACACCGGCTCCCTGTCCAGCGTGTGGACCGTCTCCAGCCACAGCATCACACCGTGCCCCAGATGGTCGGCGACCGACCTCGGCGCCTCCACCTCTTCGACGCCGAGAAGTTTCTCGACCACCTCCCGGCCGGCGATGGCCGCCGCCTCGGTGGCACGCTCGTGCTTGGTGACCCAGTCGCCGGTGTCGATATCGATCTCAACCGTCTCGGGACGGGGAGCCACGAAGGTGCCGACGCCCTGCCTCGGCACGACGAGTCCCGCACGCGCCAACTCGGCCAGTGCCTGTCTCACGGTGAGCCGGTTGACTCCGAACCGTTCGGACAACAGCAGCTCAGAGGGCAGCTTCGCTCCAGGCTCGAGGCGTCCGCTTTCGATGTCGGCACGCAGTTCGTCGTGCAGCTGGATATGGAGGGGAAGTCCGGACGCACGGTCGATCGCCACACCGGAAGTCTAGAGGTGACTCGCGAAGGAGTCGCTGACGGGTGCCCGCACTGTCCACCACGCGTTCCGCGGTCTGTCATCTGCGCGCCCTAGGCAGTACAGACATCTAGATGAATAATTTCCCTCAGTCGCAGCGCTCCTCCTTACTCGCGCCCGATCCAGAGAAAGAGGTCACACATGCGTGTGTCCGTCAGCCGTGTACTGCCGACCGTTGCCCTTACCGGCGCCTTGGTGCTCTCCTTGGCGGCCCCGAGTGAAGCTGGTGGGCAGCGGGCCGCTTCCGCGACTCGAGTGCCGGCCCAGCACACAGCGGCCTCCTCTGTCATCGCCGCGGAGGTAGTGCGCGACGAAGATTCATGGAGAGTGTCCTGGTCCACGAACAGGAGCACGCCCGTCACTGTCTGGATGCGCGCAGGCAACAGCGGGCACTGGCGGCTCGTCGCTCACCGCGTCACCACCGGTGCCGTGTCAGTGCCCCTGCGGGCCGGTGCGGTGAGACCCTGGTTCCGACTCAGCACGCCCAAGAGCGCGTCTGTGGAGGTCACGACCCGCGCTTTGGGCTTGACCAGTACACCCAATCTGCGGGATGTCGGCGGATACCGCACCACCGACGGCCGGTGGGTGCGCATGGGCGCCGTCTATCGCTCACAGGCCCTCGAACTCTCCCCCCGAGATCGAGCCCGGGCCGGTTCGTTCGGCATCACCGACGTCTACGATCTGCGCACCCCCACAGAAGCTCGGGCCGTTCCGGACGAGGTTCCCGCAGGCGCCGAGTACACCATGATCAACCTGCTGGGTACCGACGGGACCGGCGGCGCGGAGTTGGGCAGCAGTGCCGAGGCGGTGCAACAGGCCATGATCGGGGGGCAGCGATACTTCGTCACCAGCCCAGCCTTCTCGCGGGGGCTTGGCCGTCTGCTCACGAGCGTTGCGGACGGTGACGGGGCTCAGCTGTTCCACTGCACCGCCGGCAAGGACCGCACTGGCTGGGCGACCGCCGTACTGCTGACGCTCCTGGGTGTGCCGCGGGACGAGGTGATGAGCGACTACCTGCTCAGTAATGAGTACTACTACCGCTCGCCGGCCGTGCAGGCTCAGCTTGCCGCGATGCCGCCTGAGCAGGCCGACCTCTACCGGCACGTGCTCCTGGCCGAACCGGCCTATCTGGAGGCAGGCTTCGACCAGGTGACCGCTAGTTACGGATCGATGCTGGACTACGCCAAGGACGGTCTCGGACTCAGCCCGCATACCCTCGAGAAGCTGCGGCACAAGCTGCTCGTCGACGATCCTGCCGGCTAGCCAGCGGGCGAGCATCTGGTCGATGCGGGCATCATTTCCGCGACGGCGCCAACTGCCGGAGCGCAGGAGGGCAGCCGCACGCCCGAGGCTCCTGCTCCGTCACGAGGGTGTCGGAGGGATCGCGTGCGGTCCTTGCCGGACCAACTGGAAGGTGAGCGCGCTGGCCAGGTGGTGCTCAACCGAGTACGAGATCGGGCTTTCGGCGGCATCGTAGTCGACCTGCCTGATCACCAGGCACAGAGCGTCGCTCCTGACTCCCAGGGCCGCCGCGTGTACCGGGCCTACGGTTGCTGGCTCGAGGGTGGCGACCCCGAAGTCGACCTCCTTGCCGCATACGGTGGACAAGAACGAGTAGAGCGAGGGGCCGATGGTCGCCGTGGGCTCCGGCAGGAACGCGGCGGGGAAGTAGTCATGGGAAACGGTGACTGCCACTCCGTCCGCGGTACGGACGCGGTAGAGACTGATGACGGGCGCGCCGACCTCGATGGCAAGGCGCTCGGCGATCTCCTCGTCGGCTGCCACTTGCCGCCAGGTCATCTCCGAGATCCCCGGTGTGCGTCCCGACGACCGGATCATCTGCTCAGCGCCCATGTTGAGATGCAGGCTGCTCACGAGGGGACGCACTGAGTTGACGTACGTGCCCGAGCCATGCCGTCTCGTGACGATGCCCTCACTTTCCAGCTGGGCGAGAGCCGCGCGGACGGTGACTCTGCTGACGCCGAGGTCCTCGGCCAGAGCCGGCTCGGAGGGGAGACGGTCCCCAGCGGCCCACTCGTTCCGCGAGAGGCGCTGCTTGAGGGACTGAACGGTGCGTGTGGTCACTTTCGAGCGATCGCCGTTGTGTTTCCTGGCCCGTCGGTGGACCTGGTCCTTGGCGCTCGCGTTCTCTGGCATGTCTGCCATCGTACCTGAGTGGACAACCATTGAGGCCCCCAGACAACTTTACGCTGCGCGTCTCCAGTCCTCCAGGGGAAGAGGGGCTCGAGACGCTACAGCGAGCAGTGAAGTTCAGCCTGTCGATGTGATGTTGTCGAATTCTTCTGCGGCGGCTGCCCTGATCGTGCTCCGGCTTGTGTAGGACAACTAGCGAGCTGACGTTTAGGTAAGTTGTCCTGCCTGGCCGGGTTCGCTCTTCGTCGTCTTCTTGACGACCCAGTATTCGGCGTTCCCGATGTCGAGCCGTTCCGGGTCGAAGACCGGGTCCACGCCCTCCCGGCGCTGGCGGTCATAGTCCCTGATCACCTTGCGCACGACAGGGGTCAGAAGCAGAACGCAGGTCATGTTGAGCCAGCCGATGAGAGCGAGGACGATGTCACCGGCTGCCCACATCGTCTCGGCACTGACCACCGCGCCGATGAATGAGATGGCGAGTGCACCGAGCTTCAGGGCGAACTCCATGAAGCGGTTGCCCTGTTCCCCGAAGAGGAACATCAGGTTGGTGGTGGCCGCGTAGAAGTAGAAGACCTGTGTGGTGAACGCGAACAGGAGGATCGCTACGGCGACGAAGGACGCGCCCCAGCCGGGCAACCCGGTATCGATCGCCTCCTGCATGAAGTTGGGGCCGGCGACGACGCCGGGAACGTTCTCGACGAGGAAGCCGCCCGAGGGCTCCTTGACGTTGTACGCCCCGGTGATCACGATGGTCAGTCCGGTCATCATGCAGATCAGCAGGACGTCGATGTAGATGCTGAAGGCCTGGACGATGCCCTGCTTGCCGGGGTGCGAGGTCTGGGCGGCGGCAGAAGCGAAGGTTCCCTCGCCCAGGCCCGTCGAGGAGGCGAACACGGCGCGGCGGACCCCCCAGGCCACCGCGTGGCCGACCAGTCCGCCGAAGACCTGGTCGGTGCCCATCGCGCTCGAGACGATGACCCCCGCGGCGTGGGGCACCTCATCCAGATGCATCGCGATGATCACGGCGCAGGTGAGGACGTACCCCAGGGCCATGATGGGGACGACAGCCTGGGCCATGTTCACGATGCGACGGGTGCCTCCCACGATCACGAAGGCGAGCACAGCGGTGACGACCAGGCCGGTGACCCAGGGCTGGACGCCGAAGGCGAGCTCGGCGCTCGAACCGATGTTGTTCACTTGGATGCCGGGCAGGACGAAGCCGTAGACGCCGATGCCGAGGATGGCCATGAGGCCGGCCACCCTGGGAGCCCGCAGACCGTACTTGATGTAGTACGGCATGCCGCCTCGGTCTTCACCTTGCACCCGGCGTTTGTACACCTGGGCCAGAACGGCTTCGGCGTACGCGCATGTGGAGCCGACGAGACCGGTCACGGCCATCCAGAAGATGGCGCCGGGGCCGCCTGCCGCCACAGCCGTCGCCACTCCCGCGATGCTGCCGACACCTACCCGGCTCGACAGTGTCAGCGCCAGCGTCTGGAACGAGGAAAGACCACTGTCACCGGACTTGCCGGACCGCAGCTGCCGGATCATGTCCGGCAGGCGGCGGAACTGAACGCCCTTGGTGAGCAACGTGAAGAAGACACCGAGGCCGAGGGCGAAGTAGGCCAGCGGATTCCAGAGCCACCCGCTGACGGTGGTCAGCATTTCCATGTCAAGAACTCCAGCGTCTCAGTTGTCCCGGGCTGAGTTCCCGGGACCGGGGGCGCGGACCGACGGTCGCCGTCGGAAGGACTCAGGGGATGCGCCCCTGACGGCCCCCGGGGGTGTGGAGCGACAGGTGCCGCGAGACTCGTGGCACCCACCGAACCGGCTGTCTTGAGGCCCTGGGCGAGGCCGCGGCTCACGCGGCGGGAGCGGTGCCAGCACCCGGGGAATGTGATGAACGGATGAGAGGAGTGCCGGGAGGCGGCTCAGGACGTCGCGACGGGTGCGTCGCCCGGGCCGGAACCCCCGGCCCACACCATCAGGACGGGCTCCGTGCCCCGGTTGTGGATGCGGTGCGGGACGCTGGGTGGGAAGGCCAAGGAGTCGCCGGCTCGGAGGGTGTACTCGTTCTCACCGTCGTCCATGACACCCTCGCCCGAGACGCAGTAGAAGACTTCCCAGGCACCGACGTGACCGGGATCGACGGCGCCGACATCGCCCGGGTTCACCAGGGAGCTGCCGAACCAGATGTCGTTGTTGCGGAAGTACTCGCGGCATTCCTCGGGGCCCTCGTAGAAGACCTTGGTGTCGGCTCGGCGAATGACAGTGAGGGGGGCGTTCGTCATGGTGTCGGTCCTTGCGAAGAGATGGTCGAGGGAGGGCTGAGTGACTCCCGCCGCTCAGCCCGCGTCCGGTCGTCCGGCCGTCCGTTCAGCCGTCGAGGCGTGAAAGGGCCTCCTGGAGAAGAGTGATGTCTTCGGCGGACAGCTTCTTGAGCGGTGGCCGAGGGTCGCCGATGCCGACGCCGCGCAGCTGCATTCCTGCCTTGACGGCCTGCGTGAACGGGAGGGCGAGCATGGCGTCGATGACGGGGTAGACCCGTCGCCACTCCTTGCGCGCGCGCTCGATGTCGCCGTCGCGAATGGCGCGGCGGACGGCGACGATCTCGTCCGGGACCACGTTGGCGGCGCCCGCCATGACGCCCGCGGCGCCTTCGAGGAGAGCGCTGAAGCTGTAGCTGTCCCAGCCCATGATCAGCTTGATGTCATCACTGTGGTGGTGGATCAGACGCAGTGCCTGCTCCCAGTCCTGACTGGAGTCCTTGACGTACTGCACGTTGTCGATACGGCGGCCCAGACGGGCCAGCGTCTCGGCGTCGAGGTTGACACCGGCCACTCCCGGATTGTTGTAGAGCATGATGGGGAGCTTCGTGGCGGAGGCGACGGTCTCGAAGTACTCGGTGATCTCGTCGATGCTCAGTGGCTCGTAGAAGGGAGCGATGAGCATCAGCGCGTCGGCACCGGAGGCCTCGGCGGAGGCTGCCAGGCTTATGGCACGGCGTGCGGTGAGAGAGCCGACGTTGGCTACGAGGGGGATGCGGCCGGCGGTGTGCGCGGCGGCTGCGGCGAAGAGCCGGCTGCGCTCGTCGTCGTCGAGCGAGCCGACCTCACCGGTGCCTCCGCCGGCCACGAGAGCGTCCACGCCGGCGTCGACATTGCGGTCGATCACCTGCTGCAACAGAGTGACGTCGATGCTCCCGCTGTCGTCGAACGGAGTCGGCAGCGCGGTCAGGACGCCTTCGAGCTTGACGCTCATGGTGGTTTTCCTTTCGGTGATGCGGACCGCTGTCAGGCTGCGCCGGGTGTAAGTGACTGGCGACGGGTGCTCAGAAGGCTGACGGCGCGCTGAGCGGCGGTGAAACCGGAGGTGATCGCCGTCTCGGTGTAGAGGGTCCCGAGATAGTCACCGGCGAGGAAGATGCGCTCGGCGGGACGGGTCAGCGTGGGCTGCAGCTTGGCGCGGCCGGGGAAGCAGTACGGTGAACCGAACTCGAACTTCTCGACGCGTGCCTCGACCACGTTGTCCTCGAACCCGGGGAAGATCTCGTCGAGTTCCCGTACGTACTGCTTCGCGATGTCTTCCTTGTCCAAGTCCCACAGCTTGCGGCCCAGGCTGGCGGGGGAGAAGGTCATCATCGATCCGCCGGGGCTACGGACTGTTTCCCGCCCGTGGGTGATGTTGCCCTGGTTGAGCGCGACCGCGAACGACTTGTTGGCGACGGCGATGCCGTAGGTGCCGTCGTACGGCATCGAGTGCTGCTCGTCGGTCAGCATGCAGCCCGCGACGTGCACTCCGTACTTGACCTGCGACAAGGCGTCGCGCAGCTCGCTGGGGAGGTTGACCCCCAGGCGATGAGTGATCGGTGCGGGAGTGGCCATGACTGCGGTTCGCGCCTTGAGCTCGTGGTCGACGCCGTCCTTGGTGTACCGGACGACGACGTGGTCCTTGTTCTGCACGACCTCGTGCACGACGGCCCCCAGGTCGATGCGGTCGCGCATGGTCTGGGCGATCCCCTCCGTAAGGGTGGAAGCACCGCCGAGGATGGCTCGTCCCAGGCCCTGACCGATGTTCCAGATGAGGCTGAAGTAGCCGATGCCGGCGCCGGCGGAGAGCTCGTGGGGATCGGCCGCCGAGCGCAGCGCGGGCGGCAGGAAGAAGCCGGCCGCGTCCCTGTTGAGCGGGCCGAGGTAGTCGGCGAACGAGCGGTCGTTCTCGAAGTCGTAGATCCGCTGCTGGCGCTGCTCGCCGGTTTCCCCGGCGCGGGCCCTGACCGCCTGGGTGTAGCGCAGCACGTCCTTGCCCAGCTTGGCGCCCTTGGTGAGGATGGAGATCCGCGACGACAGCGGCATCGGGAAGCGGAACGGGTAGGTCTGCACCGGTCCCGTGGAGATGTACTTGCCGTTCATCGCCATTCCCTGGAGGGAACCAGGGATCTTCACCGAGGCGGTCCCGGTCTCCGCGAGCAGCTCGACGGTGGAGCTGCCGCCACCGGCGAACATGTGCCCACCCCAGTTCATCGTGTACGGGCCACGCGTTTCGGACATGATGCGGCCGCCGACACGGCGGTCGGACTCCAGGATGTGGATGTCCCAGTGCCGGAGCCGCCAGGCCGCGGACAGTCCCGCGAGACCGCCGCCGATGATTACTGCGTCCTTCATCGGACTACCTTTCGAACCGTTCTATGGGTGTTGCGGGGCTACTTGTCGGCCGGTGCCAGCAGGGGCTTCACGGCGTCCTGGAGCGCGACGTAGCGGGTGAAGAGCCGGTCGTAGATCTCGGCATGCTGTGCGCGGGGCTCGTAGGAGCGGTCGAAGGCGACCGCATTGCGGGACACGGGCGCGGCGGAGTCCCACAGGCCGGTGCCCACCCCCGCGATCAGGGCCGCACCGCGGCACGCGGCGCTGTCGGCCCCGCGCAGGGTGCGCACGGGAAGGCCCGTGGCATCCGCTTTGATCTGGCACCATGCGGCGCTCTTGGAGCCGCCGCTCAGCGCGAAGATCTCCGTGACGTCGACACCGAGCCTTGCGGTGGATTCGATCATGCGGCGGAGGACCATGGTGACGCCCTCCATGATCGCGCGGGAGATGTGCTGCTTCTTGTGGGCGAGGGTGAGGCCGAAGATGACGCCGCGGGCGTGCGGGTCGAGGTCCGGCGGGCCGGACCCCTGGAGGTGCGGCAGGACGATCAGGCCCTCGCAGCCGGGCTCGACCTGCTCGACTTCCTGGTCGATCAGGTAGTAGGCGTTGATGCCGCACAGCTCCTCGATCTGCTTCTCGCTCGTGCAGAACTCGTCGCGGTACCAGCGCATCACCATGCCGCCGGTGGAGAAGTTGTGCAGCATGTACTGGCCGGGGACGGCCGCCGGGAAGCAAGGGACCTGGCCGGACGGGTCGAGGGCAAGCTCTTCGACGATGGTCACGCTGGTGAGTGCGGACCCGGTGCTCTCGGAGAAGATGCCGGGCACCGAGTTGCCGATACCGAGCGCGCCACAGGCCTGGTCGAGGGCACCGACCGATACAGGGAGTCCGGCCGGCAGACCGAATTCGTCCGCCACGGTGGAACGTGTGTTCCCGACGATCTCGCCCTGAACGGCGATCTCGGGCAGATGGCCCTCGGTGATGCCCAGGTACTGCAACATCTCGGGCCAGTACTGCCGCGTGTTGATGTCCCAGAGAATCGTGGAGCAGAGAAGCGAGTCCTCGCTGACCAGACGGCCGGTGAGCCGGTACACGAGGAAGTCCTTGAGAAGGACGAACTTGGCGGTCCGCGCGAACAGTTCGGGTTCGTGCCGCTTCAGCCACAGGATCTTGGCCGCGGGCCAGATGGGGTCCATCTCGACCTGCCCGGTCGTGGAGTGGATGGTGGAGCGACCGAAGTGGGCTTCGATCTCATCCGATTCGGCGGTCGCGCGATTGTCCATCCAGACGATGACCCGGCCGATCGGTTCTCCGTCGGCGTCGAGGCAGAGGAGCGTCTCACCCTGGGCGGACAGGCCGAGCGCGGTCAGTTCGCCCGCTGCGACGCGGTTGTTCTCCAGCACGCCGCGAACGGCAAGGGAGAAGGTGCTCGTGTACGTGTCGGCATCCAGCTCGACCCGGCCGGCGCTTGGCGTGAGCAGTGTGTATTCCTCGGTGTGGCTGCCCACCTCGACACCTTCGGTGTCGAAGACCGCTGCCTTGATGGCGGTGGTGCCGACGTCTACGCCAAGGAGGTAAGTCATCAGTTCGGTCCCGCCAGGTCGTCGTTGATCTTCACCAGCTCTTCCAGGTTCTCGCGGAAGGAGCCGGCGGGCTTGAAGGCGCCTTCGAAGAGGGCACCCCCCATGGTGTAGCCGAGCGGACCGATCTCGTGCATCTGCCGGATGCGCTCGAGCGAATTGACGCTGCCGGCAAGGATCACCTTCTCGGGGCCGAGCTGCTGTACGACGTTCTTCGCGAGGGCGATGGGATCATCACCGGCGTACCGGTAGGCCACGAGGTCGACGCCGTCCGCTCCGTGCTCCCGGATGCGGGAGGCGTCGTCCAGGACGGACTGTGGTGTGCCGGTCAGCTCGATCGGGGAACCGCCGACCTGCCCGCAGAACGGGAAGTACTTCATGCCGGCCTCGCGTGCCGTTTCCAGGACGGCGTGGGAGAAGCCGCCACCCGTGAAGTACTCGATGCCACAGGCCGTGGCGAGCGCTGCAGCCTCGGTCAGGTCTCTCTCGTCGAAACGGACGACCTCGAGGACCGGGGTCTTGCCGGCCTCTCGGAACTCGCCGACGAGCTTCTCCATTTCGCTCGTCGACAGTCCCACGTCCTTGAGACCCCAGTACTGGACGGGAAGGTCGGCCGACTCCCGGAAGATCTCGCGGGCCTGAGGCACGGTGACGTCGTGATGCGTGAGCATGACGATGATCTGAGGGGTCAAGTGAATTCACTCTCCGTGATGTGCGCGGGGTAGTGGTACGCCGGCGGGGGAGCCGGATCCGGGCGGAGCTCACGAGGCCACCCGGGGAGATGCAGGCGGAGCGGAAGCCCGGTGGGAGACCGGTACGGGCGAGGTGGGCCCAGGTCTGTGACTCGGGGAGTGATCTACTCCGTGTGTAGTTGTCCTACAACTTCACTTCGTCGAAACACTAGGTTCGCTGGCAAGTAGCTGTCAAGAGGTGATTCTGGGATTTCGAGTTGTCCTGCCATGGGTGTTCTGTAAGTCAAGGAAGGCAGGCTAGGGTGCCGTTGCGTATCCGGGCCCCGACGGTCCACCTCCCGCCCGTGTCTGGGTTGCGCGGCGTCCTCATCCCTTCGACAGGCCCTGCTGGGGCCGCCTCATCGCATGGAGGCGACACGAGTGATCGAACTCGACTGGAGTGACCTCGAGCTGCTGTGCCGAACGGCGATTGCAGCCGCCGGCGGCAACGAAGCGACGGCAGTGGCACTGACCGATGCAGTTCTGGCGGCGGAACGCCGCGGCAATACGGCCGTGGGCGTGGCGCATCTGATCGACTACCTGAACGCCCTCGAAGAGGGGCGGCTGAACGGCTCGCCCCAGCCCGTCATCCGTAACGGACACAGGGCCGTCGTGGCCGTGACAGCCGACGACGGCATCGCTCAGCTGGCGGTCCATGAGGCTCGAGAGACGCTGGTCGCCGCGGCTCGGGAATGCGGTGTCGCGGTGCTCAGCGTCAGTAATTGCTTCCCCGTCGGAGAGCTCGGCTACTACACCTCACTGCTGGCCGAGGAGGGATTCGTGGCTCTGGCCGGTGCCAACTCCACGGCGCTGATGTCTCTCTTCGGGGCTCCGAAGGCACTGACCGGAACCAATCCTCTCTCCTTCGCTTTCCCGGGGCAGCCGCCGCGCCTCGTCGACCAGGCCTCCAGCGCGGTGGCCTGGGTGAAGATCAGAGAGGCAGCCGAGGCAGGCGAGTCCATCCCGTCGGGGTGGGCCCTGGACGCGGAGGGTAAGCCCACGACCGACGCCACAGCCGCGTTGCTGGGGCCTGTCCTCCCGTTCGGTGGGGTGAAGGGCAGCAACCTCGCCATGGTGATCGAACTGCTCGCTGTACTCTCGGGCGGCCAGTTTTCCTTGGACTCTCCCGACTTCGCTTCCGGGGCCGACGCGCCTCGCGTCGGCATGTTCCTCATCGCCCTCGACCCGACGGCTTTCGATCCGGCCTACGTTTCCCGGGCCGAGGTCCACTTCGAGCGTCTGAGGTCTGAGTACGACATCGACTTCGGCCGTTACTACCGCAGGGTGGAACAGGCGGCGATCCCCGAACACGTCCATGCGCGGCTCGCAAAAGCCGTCGTTCGCTCAGCGCACGTGATGCGCCCACTGCTGCCGTGATTGCCTCCTCCCGCCGGTACGCAGTTCGGGCGAATTCTTGCGCGCCCGCGTCCTGGGCCGCCGACGCCCCGGTCGAGGAGGCCGTCACCCGCGTAGCCTCCTCCGTGTTTCAGAACTCAGGCCAGACGTGCGCGGCACTCACCCGGCTTGTCGTCGAACGCTCCAGGTACGACGAGGCGCCCACCGTCGCCACGAAGGTCGCGTCCGCGTTCGTACTGGGCGACCCGCCCGCCCCGGACACGCGCCTGTGACCGGTGGCCTCCGCACGCCAGGACGAGACGGTCCGCTCCTTCCTTGCCACGGCGGGGAAGGAGGGCGCCCGGGTCGTAGCGGGCGGCGCCGCGCGGCCGGACGGACTTGACCGGGGCCACTACATCCCCGCCACCGTCCTCGCCGACGTCCGCCCGGACAGCACCGTCGCCCAGGAGGAGATCTTCGGCCCCGTGCTCTGCGTCCTGCCCTGCGACAGCGAGGAGGAGGCGGTCGAGATCGCCAACAGCTCGCGGTTCGGTCTCAGCGGCGCGGTCTGGGCGGGTGACGAGGAACGCGCGCTCAGGATGGCACGTCGCACCGAGACGGGCACCTCTCCGTCAACGGTGGTTCGGCGGCTTCCAACTGGCCTTCGGTGGTGTGAAGCAGTCGGGCACCGGACGCGAGTGGGTGCGGCGGGCGTGAACGAGTACCTGGAGCTGAAGTCCATCGCCCTCTGAGCCGGCCGGCACCGTGGCGGTTCCCTCGCGGTGCTGCGTCAGGTGTCGAGCAGCCTCTCGCTCCGCAGGGCGTAATCCAGTTGCGCCCGCTGGCCATCGGAGACGTCCGCAGCGGCCTGGAGCAGCAGGGCGATCACCGAACGGTCCGCGTGAGCGAGGTCGACGACGGTCCGCTGATGGCCGGTGCGGATGATGTCCCGCAGGAGACGCCTCGCCTGCGGCACGTGTCCCACGGTGACGAGGGAGTGCAGGAGAGCGGTGATGTCCTCCGGTGGGCGTGCCGAGGCATGGCGGAGCAGCATCATGATGTCGTCCTCCCTGGCCGCCTCTGTGAAGGCGACCAGGGCCACGGCGAGTTGTTCCGGTGGCAGGGACGCGGTCTCCCACAGGAGAATCGGCACGTCCGCGTCCTGACCGGTGTTCTCCAGGGCCTGTGCCAGACAGGGGAGTCGGCGCGGTGGGCCCGCCACCGTCTCGGACAACAGGACGTGCGCTGCTCCGCCGGATCCCTCGGCCCGCAATTTCGCCAGTTGCCAGGCGATCTGGTGGGCCTCCCGCCATGAGGCGGCGACCGCGGCCGTATCCTCCGCGGGTATCCCGGAGGGGTTCTCTTCTTCCGCGGTGCGGGGGGAGGGAGCGGACATGGTCTGCGATTCGGGGGCCAGGGCCGCTCCGAGGAACCCTCCGATCATTTCCGAGCGGCTGCGCCGAGCCGTTCGAGCCGCTGTCCCGCCGGCGACCGGCGCCAGGCCCGGGCTCGTGACAGGGGTCTTCGCCTCGACGGTCACCTCCGCGCTGTCCAATCCGTCGAGACGGCGCCTCAGTTCGGCACAGCGTGCCGCGGCTCGCTGATGCAGATCACGCGCCGTCCACATCACGTGGTCCGGGACGCCACTGTCCTGACCGCGGGCGATCAGGACGTCCAGACGCTCCCGCGTCGCCTTCTGTTGGGCCTCCTCGAGGTTCAGCCTCATCACCAGGGCACGCCGGCCCGATCGCAGATCGTGTTCGTTGAGCGCTTCCCGGTGCAGTGTCCATGCCTCGCCAAGGATGCCGAGGACTGGGCCGCCGACCTGCTCGGCGTCGTACAGCAGGGAGGTGACGACGTCACCCGGGGGTATCTCGGCGCCCGAGAGGAACGTCCGCATGCTCTGTGGGTCGCGGTGCATGAACACCGAGAACCAGCCCCGCTCAGGTGGGAGTGCTGAAATCAGGGAACGGAACCACGTCGTGAAAGCAGCCACGGAACCACCGTGGGGAGGGCTCGGCATGACGATTTCTTCCTCTACGTACTCATGGTCGGGAACAGCCCGCCGATGTCTGAAGGACGACTCCGGAGTCCGGCCGGTCGGCGCGGGTTCGCCGGGAGGCGCTCGTCTTCTGCCGGACCCTGGCTCGGACGGTGGTGTGTCGGAGCCGGACCTGCTTGACCGTCTCGCTCCGCGAGAGGCCGAGGGTGTCGAACCTCTGCGCGAAGAAGGTTTCCCACACGTCCTGGAAACCCGCTGTCATCAGAGGGCGTCCGGTCCTGAGCGCAACACCCCCCGTGGTGACCTGGTCACGCTCACAGCCTATCCGTTGACCCGGTGTTCACGGTACGCCTCCGGGGAATCACGAAGCAGTTGGCGTGATGCCCGGGCGAACGCGCTGAACCCGCTCCGGGTTCGGTAGGGACTCGGAGTGTCTTGAGTTTTGGTGGAGTCGTCCTGACCGGCGACCACAACACGGTCGGCGCAGGCAACGACATCGACGCCCGAGCCCTCGCCGGCCTCGTGCAGGGCCTGCTGGACACCGCCCCCGAAACTGGAGCGGTGGAACCCGACGCCATCCCGCGGCGACACTCGGATCCTCGGCCCGCACAGCCTCAGCCCACGACACGACAACTGTCCACCGACTCCATCAGCGGACCGCCACGAAACTTCGAGGCTAGAGCGGGCGGCGTCCGGTCAGGTCCTGCCACACGCTTCGGGCGTCGTCGAGGGCTGCTCGTGCCTGCGGGAGCTTGACGTCGGCATCGTGGCGGGCGCGTGTTTTCTCCAGTCGTTCTTGAGCCGCCTCTATGGGCTCTGTCGCCTTGCGTGCCTCACGCAGTTCGGCTTCGCATGCGCGGATCTCGCTGGCGCGCCGTTCCTGCAGCCTGGTCACCGCCACGGCCGCGTTCTGGATCTGAACGCTGAACCGGCGCACCGTTTCCTCAGAAAACTCCTTGCCGTCGTAGCGTTCCATGCGCTCCCGCCCGTCGGGCTGTGTGAGGTACACGTACGACACGTGCGTGGAGCGGGAGAGCTCGAATCGGGCGTGCAGGCCGGCCAGCGGCACTTCGTCCTCGGAGATGAGGGCCGTGTGCTCGTACAGGGTGATCCGGCCCAGCTGTTCGATCCGTTCCCCGCGGTGCGGTGCGCGCAGCCGCTCCAGCTCGGATTCCACCTGGCGGACCCGACGCCGGTAGGCCCACTCGGCCCGCTTCACCTCGGCCAGCGCCTGCCACTTCTCACGACGCGTGGACCTCCGCAGCTCGCGCACGACGCCGCGGGCATCCTCCAGGGCCTTGCGTGCCTCCCGATGCTCCTCGTGGAACGCGTACGCCCACCCGCCCGGGTACCGGACGAGCCGCCAGACCGTCCACCACACTCCCAGAGCCATCACGACGATGACCCACCAGATCGCGATCATGTACTTCCCCCTTCCGCGACTGCGCGGCCGCGGCAAACCAAAGCAATAGCGGGGTGCGCGGGAACAGGTCAACCCGTCCTGGTCATGGCCATAGTCACCCTCGCTCGCATGGCGTGCTATCAGAACTGAAAGTGATCTTGCGAAGTGCGCCGCGAAGTACCGGACCAATGGGGGACGATAGCCACCGGCAGCCGCCATCCGGTGGCGGCTCCGCTCATCGACGGGAGGCGGGAATGCAGTTGGAAGTGCGCATGGAGCCGGACGCCAGAGAACTGCGTTCGCTGCAGAGCTGGTTGCGGTCGGATCCAGACGTGCGCAGGTCTGTTACGAGCGAGGTGCGGGGGAGTACGCCGCAGCCGGGGGAGATGGGCACGGCACTCGATGTGCTGCAGCTGGTGACGGGAAACGGGTGGAGCGCGGCGTCGTTCGTCCTGGCTCTGGTGGCGTGGCGACAGACCCGGCCGCAGCGGCCGCGGGTGGAGATCCGCCGTGGTGACACGGTCGTCATCCTCACTGACTGCTCACCCGAGGAGATCCAACGGGCAACCAGGGCACTGAACGCCGCCGCGGACGAGGGCCAGGGCGCGTGAGCGTCCTACCCGACCCGGGGGCGTCACGCGCGGTGCTGATCGGCTCGAGCCGGTACGACCACCTCGAGCAGCTGCCGGCCGTCTCGAACAACCTGACCGCCCTCGCCGCCCTCCTGAGCGGCCCGCTGTCCCTGCGCCTGCCCGCCTCACATGTGACCGTCGTCGAGAACCCGCCCGGTCCGGGCGCTGTGATGGATCCGCTCCGTCAGGCGGCTGCCGAGGCCACGGACACACTGATCGTCTACTACGCCGGCCACGGTCTCATCGACCCCCACGACACGCTCACTCTTGCCCTGCCGCACACCCAGTCCGACAAGGTCGAGACCAGCCTCAACTATGACTGGCTGCGACAGATCCTCCTGACCTCCCACGCGCAACGGCACGTCGTCCTCCTCGACTGCTGCTACAGCGGCCTCGCCCTCGGCAGGATGAACGCATCCCATGGACTCGCCGACCAGGCCGCAGTTGAAGGCACCTTCCTACTAGCAGCCTCCGCCGAAACCCGCACCGCCCTGGCACCGGTCGGCGACACCCACACAGCTTTCACCGGCGCCCTCCTCGACACCTTGAGCCACGGCATCCCCGGCGGCCCACCGCTACTCGACCTGGAAGCCGTCTACCGGCACCTGCGCCTGACCCTGGAAGCGCGAGCACACCCCGTGCCACAGGCCAGGAACCGCAACAGCGGGGCCCGCCTGGCGCTGGCACGCAACCACGCAGACCTTCCCGCCGCACCGGACACTCGCGCAGCCGGCACTCAGCCGGACCGCTCCCTATGGCCCGACCCGTCCTCAATCCGCACCGTCACCGGCTTCTTCACCAGCCTTGCGGCCGTACGGGAAATCAGCGGACTGACCCAGCAAGAGGTCAGCAGCCGCTCAGCCGGACAGATCTCCACAGGAACCATCAGTAGACTGGTCAACCGCAACACGCTCCCCACCACTTGGAGCACTACAGCCGTCTACCTGTCCGCATGCGGCGTCCCCGACGACCAGATTCAGCAATGGCACGGAGCCTGGCAGGAACTACGTCGAAACACGTCCGTGCCACAAGAAGCGGGCGCCAGCACACCGAGCGGCAACACCACTGAACTCAGAAGGGTGCGGTGGCGACTCTCCGCCCTATGGCGCGACCGCGGTCACTGACCGGACTCAGGCGAGACCGATACTCCAGACGGGCGGGGCTGAGGGATCTTCTCCGTGTTGTCGGAGTCGTTCCCGACCAGGGTGTTCCAACCGGCAATAGCCAGAAGGCCCGCCACCAGGACCATACCCGTGGACGGCTTCTTCCACCGACTGGACGCCGACGAGGGCTTCACATAGTGCCCCGCCCGGTAATACCCCTTGCGCTGCTGCGCCACAGCTCCACACCCCCGAAACGCCAAGCTGACGGTCATACCAGTCTTCCGGCCGCGCTACGTCTTCGGTGCCGAACGGCCAAGCGTGTCCGAAACCCACCACCTGAAGTAGCAGAGCAGACCTACCGGAGACAACGACGCCCACTTACAAAACAGCCTGCAGGGAACGCTGCTCTCTCAGAACACCCCAGGCAGTGTCACCGGCCGCCAATAGCGTGGCCTCTGCGATGGTGGGAACCGAAGAAGCCCGGTTGATCGTGCTGCGAGGCAACAGCGCATCGGGGAAGTCGTCCGTCGTGGTCGACCTCCGCGAGAGGTTCGGCCGCGGAGCCTGGCTCTGGTCGGCCAGGACAACCTCCGCCGCATCGTGCTCCGCGGACGGGACCGGCCGGGAGCAGCGAACATCGGCCTGATCGACCTGACCGCCCGCTACGCCCTGGACGCCGGGTTTCACTTAGTGGTCGAAGGCATCCTCCACTCCGACCGCTACGGTGAAATGCTCACCCATTGCACACCGACCATCGCGGCCCGACCCACGGGTATTACTTGGACGTGCCATTCGGTGAAACCCTCGCCCGGCACGCCACCAAGCCGATCGCCGATGACGACTCACTCAGCCCCGACCACGGATGGCCAACGTTTCCGCCTGCTGATACGCATGGCAAGCCCAGGAGACTTACCGGTCGAGGATGGGACGCCGCACGGGTGCAGAGGGGCTGTGCTGCTGCAGGCCGCCCAGCGGCACCACGAGGACAGGAACGTTCTACGGGAAGCGGGGCAGCACCTGACAGCCCGGCGCCGCGCGTATCGGACGATTACCGCCCGGTCCCGAATCGACGGGCGGGAGCAGTCATGCCGGGCCCGAAGGCCAGTGGCCCTCTTGCCGGACCGAGAAGAACATATCGGGGGCGGCATACAAGCGTGGTGTCACCGCCCTGATCACGATTCCAGCACCTTCATTGGCACCTCACGGAGACTTATGCGGTGAGGTGGTGGTTGAGGATGGTGGCGGCGGTGCTGATGGTGCCGGGCATGAGGTGGCGGTAGATCTTGAAGGTGACGTCGATGTTCTTGTGTCCCATCCATTCGGCGACATCGGTGATGGGGATGTTATGGGTGAGGCAGTTGGAGGCGAAGAAGTGCCGGAAGCTGTAAATCACCATGCCTTCGGGGATGTCGACCTCGCCGATTTTCTTGATGCGCCGCCATTGGTTGTTGAGGTAGTAGTGCGGGAACGCGGTTGACGCGTCGAGGGGGTGGCGGAGCAGGTAGCCGTCGGTGGTGCCGTGTGTGTCGGCATACCGTTCGATCGTGCTCTTGACGCGGGCGGGCAGGGGTACGTCGCGGTATTCGCCGGTCTTGCGGTGTTTGAGGCGGGCGTAGTGGCCGGTGGTCTGGTTGACCTGTTCGGTGATGCGGTAGACGTCGTCGGCGACGATGTTGCGGAGGTTGACGGCGGCGGCCTCTCCGTTGCGCATGCCGCAGCCGCTCATCAGGTCGGTGATCAGTCGGAAGCGGTCGTCACCGGCCTCGCGTATCTGCCGCAGTTGCTGCGGTGAGGGGATGACCGCGCGCTTGGGGTCGTACTGGGGCGGTTTCACGCCCGCCAGGGGATGGTCGTCGAAGAGGCCGAGGCGGTGGGCGTCCAGGAGGATCGCCTTGAGTTTGTCGAAGGCGTTGGCCTGGGTGGCCAGTCCGACGCCGGCGCGTTCCATCGCCCGGATGAAGCCTTCGACAACCCGGTGGTCGAAGGCGTCCATCCGCCGGCTGCCCAGTAGCGGCAGCATGTGATGCTCCAGCAGGGACTCCAGATGCCGCACCGACGCCGGGCCCAGATCACGCTGGCCGGCCTTCCACTCCGCGGCGTACTCCTGGAAGCGCATCGCCCCGTAGGCGGAGATCCGCTCCGCCTTCGTCCGCCCCCGCGGCGCGGCCTTCTTCGCCTTGTAGACATCCGCCAAGCGCCCGATGGCATCGTCTTGGGTCGCGAACCCCGACTCCTCCATCTGCTTCCCGGCCGCCGACCGGTACCGAATCTTGTAGGTGTGGGGACACTTGGGCCACCGCGACCGCGGATGCCCACACTCCTTGAAGAACGAACCCATCCCACGAACCAGCGAATCCCGCCCCATGGCCGACCGACTCCCACGACTGATGCTGACAGTTTGCTGACCACCAGGCACCCGGAACGCCGCTGACGTGCGGAAACGCTGATGGAGTTCGCTATGTGGTGGAACTTCATCGGACGGTCACACGACGAGATCGTACAGGCGCGTGAGGACTGGATGAAGGGCGACCGCTTCGGCGAGGTGCACGGCTACGATGGCGCTCCGCTGCCCGCGCCGGAGCTGCCGAACGCGCCTTTGAAACCGCGGCGAAGGGTGCGCTGACACACTGCGGGGCCCGCGTTCGGCTCCAGCCGCGCCTTCGCCGCCCCCACCGGCGTCAGCCGCAGTGCTCCGCGGCTCGGTCAGTCGTGGGCACACGGCCCAGCGTCGGGCGTAGGACCGGGGCGTGGCGGCCCAAGAAGTCCCAGAGCTGGTCGGCGACCGGCCCGTGAGGCCGGTCGCGCCGGCGGGCCGCCGAGAGTTCCTCGACCACACCGGGAAAGTGCCGTCCGGCGATGGAAAGCAGGCTGCCGTCACGCAACTCGTCCTCGATCATGAAGCGCGGCACGTGTCCCCACGCCATGCCGTGCAAGATCAGTTCCTTCTTCATCAGGTGGTCAGGAACGGAGCTCTGGGGTGCGCCTTCGACCAGGAAATGGCCTTGTTCGGACGGATGCCGCGCCGAGTCACGGACCACGCATTGGGTGAAGGCCTGCATCCGCTGCGGCGTGATGTCGGTGTCCGGAGGGAAGGGCAGGAAGCCGGGCGCCACGACGGGAACCAGCGCGACGCGGCCGAGATCGATCCACTCCATCCGCACGTCGCCCTTGGGGACGCGGTGCACGATGAGGTCGGCTTCGTCCTCCAGCAGCCGCTCCCAGGGGACCGTGACCGTCTCGAACTGGAGGTGCAGCCGTGTCTGCGGGTGTGAGGCGAAGAAGCGGCTCAGCATCTCCAACACCGGTGGGAGCGGGCACAGGTCCCCGAGCACCACACGCAGTTCGGCCTCTTCGCCCATGGCCAGCTGAGCGGCGTAGGTCTGCAGGTCCTCGGCCTCGTGCAGCAGGAAGCGCACCCTGCGGTGGAAGGCGTGCCCCGCCTCGGTGAGCCGCACCCGGTAGCCCGAGCGATCCAGCAGGTCCAGGCCCAACTGGCGCTCCAGCTTGGCGACCGCCGCGAACACAGAAGGGTGCGAGCGGTGCAGCCGCTCGGCGGCGGCCTGGAAACCGCCGTGGAGCACAACCGCGTCGAAGCACTGCAACTCGTGGAGCGTGAAGTTCGACATTGTCCGGCCAACCTACAGACTCCTTCCGGTCTTTGTAATAGAAGTCTTCAGACGGCGTTCGTAGGCTGAGCGGACAACCGCCGGATCACTGGAGCTGACATGACTGCTTCTCAGGCCCCTGCCGCCATCACCACCGGCGATGGCGTCCGCATCGCCTACCGCTTCGACGGTGACGCGAGCAAGCCGGTGCTGCTGCTCTCGAACTCCATCGGTACCGACCTCCACATGTGGGACGGCCAGGTGCCGGCTCTGACCGAGCACTTCCGGCTGCTGCGCTACGACGCGCGCGGCCACGGCGCCTCCGACGTTCCGAGCGGCCCGTATTCCCTGGACCGCCTGGGCCGTGACGTGGTGGAGCTGCTCGATGCCCTGGATCTGCGGCGGGTGCATGTGCTGGGCCTGTCTCTGGGCGGGATCGTCGCGCAGTGGCTGGGGATCCACGTTCCCGAGCGTGTCGACCGCCTGGTGCTCTCCAACACCGCCGCGTACCTCGGCCCGGCGAATCAGTGGGACCGGCCCATCGCCGAACTGCTGGAAGCCCCCGACATGCGGGACACCGCGGAGATGTTCCTGAGCAACTGGTTCCCGGCCCGCATGCTGCGAGGCGACGACGAGGTCGTCGAGGGCTTCCGCCGTACCCTGCTGGCCACGAAGCGCGAGGGGGTGGCCGGGAGCTGGGCCGCGGTACGCGACTACGACCTGCGCCGCACGGCCACCCTCATCCAGAGTCCGACACTGGTCGTCGCGGGCGAGCACGACACCGTCACGTCCGCCGGCCACGGGAAGGAGCTCGCCGCGACCGTCCCCGGAGCGCGGTTCACCGTCCTGCCCACGGTGCACATGGCGAACGTCGAAGGGCAGGAGCGGTTCCTGGACGCCGTGGTGACCTTCCTCAAGGAGCAGTCCTGACGGCGTCCTCGGCCGGCAGGGTGGGCAGGTACGCCGGTGCCCGCCAGGCGTCCAGCCGGTGCTCCACCGCCGCACCGAGGGCCAGCAGTGCGGCGTCCTGGTGTTCGCCGGCCATCAGGAGCAGGCCGACCGGGAGTTCGCCGACGAACCCGGCGGGCACGGACAGGGACGGGTACCCGGCGACGGCGGCGGGCGTGGAGGACGGGATCACGTCGTCGTCTCCGCGCGCGCAGTCGGTGGTCCACGCGGGCGGGTTCGTCGGGGCGGCGATGGCGTCCAGGCCGTGTTCGGCCATGGTCTCGTCGATGGACCGCCGGGAGAGGTCCCGCAGCTCGGCGCGCATCGCCCGGTACCGCGGGTCGGTCGTCGGCGGCGCGGCCAGGGCCTGCTCGAACAGTTCCTGGCCGGCGAAGCAGGCCTGTTCGGCCGGGTGGGCGCGGTTGAACTCGATCAGCTCGGCGAGGTCCTGAGGCCCGTCGCGGGTGGTGAGGTAGGCGTCGATGTCCCGGTGGAACTCGCTCAGCAGCGCCGGGAACTCGAGTTCGGCGAGTCGCTCCTGGTAGGGCGGGGTCACCTCGACGACGTGCGCTCCCGCGGCACGCAGATCAGCCGCGGTGCGGGTCATCAGGGCGTCCACCTCCGAGCCGAGCGACGGCAGTCGCCACAGCCCGATCCGCTTGCCGCGCAGTCCGCCGGGCCGGGTGGCGGCGTCCCTGAGCTGTTGCGCGTGCTCCCCGCCGGCCGCGCTGCCGCCGCCGTCCTCGGTGATCACCGACAGGGTGAGCGCGGTGTCGGTCACGTTGCGCGCCATCGGGCCGGCGGTGTCCTGCTCGGCGGAGATCGGGACGATGCCCGACTGGCTGACCAGGCCGAGGCTGGGTTTGAGGCCGACGACGCCGTTCATCCCGGCCGGGCAGACGATCGAGCCGTCGGTCTCGGTGCCGATCGCCACCTGCGCCAGCGACGCGGCGAGCGCGGCGGCCGAGCCGGAGGACGACCCGCAAGGGTTGCGGTCCAGTACGTACGGGTTGTGCGTCTGGCCGCCCACCGCCGACCAGCCCGAGGTCGGCTTCGCCGCGCGGAAGTTGGCCCATTCGGACAGGTTGGCCTTGCCGAGGATCACCGCGCCGGCCGCCCGCAGCCTCTTCACCAGCACGGCGTCGGTGGCCGGCGGACTCCCGGCCAGGGCCAGCGAACCGGCGGTCGTCGGCATGCCCCGGGTGTCGATGTTGTCCTTGAGGAGGACCGGGATGCCGTCGAGCGGGCCGCGGGTGCGGCCGAGGCGGTGCCGTACGTCGCTGGCGGCCGCCTGGCGCAGCGCGGTCGGGTCGGTGCGCAGCACCGCGTTGACCGTCGGGTCGACGGCCTTGATCCGCCGCAGGTAGGCGAGGGTCAGCCGGTACGACGTCAGTGATCCGCGCCGCATGTGTTCCTGCAACTCGGGAATCGTCACCGTGTTCAGGTCCACCCCGCGCACGAGCGCGGCCTCCGCGGCGGCCGACGGGACGCCGGCACCGGACGCGGCGGGCTCGGCGGCCACCGCGCGATGGCCCGGGACACCCGCTGCCAGGAGCGGTGCCACGGCCAGGGCGGCGGTGAGCGCCGCCACGCTTGTCATCCTCATGGGCCACAGCTCACTACACGGTCCCGCCGGGCACAAGAGGCCGTTCTTCCAGGGGGGTTCATGTGATCCGGCCGCCCGCGCGTGCGCGGCGAGAGGCCCTGGCTGCCCGGCGGTTGCCTGTGTCCAACCCCTTGACGCTCCCTCAACTGCCGCTAAGGTCTAGACCTGCGAGGTGAAGGTCTAGACCTAATTGGGGTGCTGGCCGGTGACGTCGCAAGCCGGGGTGGGCTGGTCCGGTGCGGACCGCGTGAATCGAAGGGAATGTGATGTCATGCGCATGAAAAGAAGAGTCGCTGTCGCTGTGGGAGCCCTGGTCGCTCCGGTGATCGCCGTGAGCCTTCCGGCGCCCTCGGCGAGCGCCCACGGCTGGGTGGTCTCGCCGGGGAGCCGTCAGGACCAGTGCGCCGCGGGCGTGGTGGACTGCGGTCAGATCAAGTACGAGCCGCAGAGCGTGGAGGGCCCCAAGGGACTCAACAGCTGCAGCGGCGGCAACGCCCAGTTCGCCGAACTGGACGACGACAGCAAGGGCTGGCGGGTCACGCCGGTCAGCTCCACCCACACCTTCACCTGGCACCACACGGCTCGGCACGCCACCGCCAACTGGCAGTACTTCATCGGCAACCAGAAGATCGCCGAGTTCGACGGCAACGGCGCCCAGCCTGCCCCCGACGTGAGCCACCAGGTGAACTTCGGCGGCTTCACCGGCAAGCAGAAGGTGCTGGCCGTCTGGAACGTCGCGGACACCGGCAACGCCTTCTACTCCTGCATCGACGTCAACATCGGCGGAACCGGCGGCGGTGACGGCGGGGGCGACGGCGGCGGCGACGGTGAACCGGGCGACTGTGCCACGGCGGCCTGGAACGCCGGGAACGTCTACAACGGCGGCGACACCGTCTCCCACGGCGGCCACACCTGGCGGGCCAAGTGGTGGGTGACCGGCGAGGAGCCCGGTACCACCGGCGAGTGGGGCGTCTGGGAAGACCTCGGGGCCTGCTAGAGCTCCCCACCCCCGAGCGTGACCGGCCGGCGTACGCCTCGAAGGGCGCACGCCGGCCTCCGCACGCCTGCCCCCGGGCCGAGGTGTGTCCGCTTCTCCCCCCGGGTACCCGTTCGCAGCGAACGGCCGGCCTCCGGGATGTGAGCACGATGGTCTCCGAAACAGCGCGGGTGCCTTCGGCGGACGTGACCCTGACCGGCGACCTCACGGTCCCCGCCGGGGCACGGGGCCTGGTCCTGTTCGCGCACGGCAGCGGCAGCTCGCGTCTGAGCCCCCGCAACCGGGCGGTCGCCGCCGGTCTGCGGCAGGCCGGGCTGGGCACGCTCCTGGTGGACCTGCTGACCGAGGACGAGGAACGGGAGGACGCCGCCACGGGCAGGCACCGTTTCGACGTCACCCTGCTGGCCCGGCGCCTGGCGGACGCCGTCGACTGGCTGGAGCGGAGCCCGGACACGGCCGGCCTGGCCGTGGGCCTGTTCGGCGCGAGCACGGGAGCGGCCGCAGCGCTCAGGGCGGCCGCGGAGCGGCCTCGGCGGGTCCGCGCGGTGGTGTCGAGGGGAGGCAGACCGGACCTGGCCGGCGACGCGCTGCCCCTGGTCGCCGCACCGGTCCTGCTCGTCGTCGGTGGCGACGATGCCGCTGTCCTCGGTCTCAACCGTGAGGCGGCGCGGAAGCTGTCGGCGCCCCACCGCACTCATGTCGTGCCGGGCGCCACGCACCTCTTCCCGGAACCGGGCGCCCTGGAGGAGGTCACCGAGGCCGCCGCCGACTGGTTCCGTGCGCACCTGGCCGGGGGAGCAGCCGATCAGAGCTCCGGCCGAAACCGTCCCGGACGGCCGGCGGGGTGACAGCCTTCCCTACCCGACCCGCAAGGAGACAGGCGGACAGGTCATGCGATTCCACAACCGCCGGGAAGCCGGCCGGCACCTCGGTCTCCGGCTCATGGAGCGGGCCTCGGAGCGCGAGTTCCTCCGGCCCGTCGTTCTCGCGCTGCCCCGCGGCGGCGTACCGGTGGCCGCCGAGGTCGCCCAAGCGCTCGGCGCCCCACTGGACGTACTGGTCGCACGGAAGATCGGACTTCCCGGCCGGCCGGAGACCGGCATCGGAGCCGTCGTCGGCGACGACCCGCCGCTGTTCGACCAGCGCGCCCTGGAAATGCTCGGTCTGACCGAGGACCGGCTCGCCCCCGACGTGGCCCGCGAACGTGACGAACTGAGACGCCGCACCCTGCTCTACCGGGGAGACCGCTCCGCGCCCGACGTCAGGGACCGCACCGTGATCGTCGTCGACGACGGCCTCGCCACCGGCGCCACCGCGCGCGCCGCACTCCGCCATCTGCGCCCGCTGCGACCCGGCCGGCTGATCCTGGCCGCCCCCGTCGGCGCACCCGAGACCGCCGCCGAGATGCGCTCGGAGGCCGACGACGTGGTCTGCCTCCAGCAGCCGCCGGACTTCCGGGCGGTCGGCCTCTGGTACGACGACTTCGACCAGGTGGACGACGACGAGGTCGTCGAGACGCTGGACGCCCGGCGCGCCTCGACGCGCGGCACCTGAGACGACGGCGTCCAGGCAGGGGCCCCGCAAGCCCGCGGCTCAGGGCAGCGGTGTCCCTCCCGTCGCGTTGAGGATCTCCGCGGTGACGTAGCCGGCCTCCTGGGAGGCGAGGTAGACGTACGCCGGTGCCAGCTCGGCCGGCTGGGCGGGGCGGCCCAGCGGACTCTGCTTGCCGAACTCCACCGTGTCCGGCAGCGTCGCCGGGATCAGCGGAGTCCACACGGGGCCCGGCGCCACCGCGTTCACCCGGATGCCGCGCCCGGCGACCATCTGGGCGAGACCCTGGGTGAAGGTCACGATCGCCCCCTTGGTCATCGCGTAGTCCAGCAGGTGCGGGCTGGGCTTGTACGCCTGGACCGAGGTGGTGTTGATGACGCTGCCGCCGGCGGGGATGTGCGGCAGCGCGAACTTGGTCAGCCAGAACATGCCGTAGAGGTTGGTCCGCATCACCCGGTCGAACTGCTCCGTCGGGATCGCCTCGATGCCGTCGGGCTGCGCCATCTGGTACGCCGCGTTGTTCACCAGCACGTCGATGCCGCCGAACTCCGACACCGCCCGGCCGATCAGCGACCGGCAGTCGTCCTCCGCACGGATGTCGCAGGAGACGGCCACGGCCTTCCGCCCGGCCTCCTCCACGAGCCGCGACGTCTCCCGTGCCTCGCCCTCCTCCTGCGCGAGGTGGGTGAACAGCACGTCGGCGCCCTCCCGGGCGAAGGCCACGGCCACCGCGCGGCCGATGCCGGAGTCACCGCCCGTGATGACGGTCCTGCGGCCCCTCAGCCGCCCCGATCCGCGGTAGGAGTCCTCCCCGTGGTCGGGCGGCGGGTCCATCGGCCCGGTCCAGCCGGGGTGCGGCTGCTCCTGGGCGGCGAAGTCGGGTCGGGGGTACTGGTCGGTCGGGTCCCGCTGGTCGTCCGCCATGTCGGCCTCCTGTGTGTCGTACGGCGAAGTCGGCGACCGTGTTCCCCGGGAGGGCCGGCCGAAAGACGGGAGTGCGGGCCCGGAACCGGCCGGCGTCGAGAAACGGCAGTGCTCAATGCCATGAGCCGTTCTTGTTGGACGGCCGCACCGACCGCGCGCGATGATGACGCGACGTCCGTCGTCACGGACCACCCAGCTTCCTCAGCAACACGGAGAACCTCCATGAACCACGTCGCCGACCCCGGCCGGTACGACGGCACCATGCAGTACCGGCGCACCGGACGTTCCGGTCTCGACCTGCCCGCGCTGTCGCTCGGCTACTGGCACAACTTCGGTGACGACAAGCCGTTCGAGACGCAGCGGGAGATCGCCCTGCGGGCCTTCGACCTCGGCATCACCCACCACGACCTGGCCAACAACTACGGCCCGCCCTACGGCGCCGCGGAGACCAACTTCGGCAGGATCCTCCGTCAGGACCTGGCACCGTACCGGGACGAACTGGTGATCTCCACCAAGGCCGGCTGGGACATGTGGCCCGGCCCCTACGGTCAGGGCGGCGGCTCGCGCAAGTACCTCCTCGCCTCCCTCGACCAGTCCCTCGAGCGCACGGGCCTGGAGTACGTCGACATCTTCTACTCCCACCGGCTGGACGCCTCCACGCCGCTGGAGGAGACCATGACGGCGCTGGACACCGCGGTGCGCCAGGGCAAGGCCCTCTACGTCGGCATCTCCTCCTACGACGCCGAGCGCTCAGGGCAGGCCGCGGCGATCCTGCGCGACCTGGGCACCCCGCTGCTGATCCACCAGCCGTCGTACAACATGCTCAACCGGTGGATCGAGACCGAGGGCCTGCTCGACGCCGCGGCCGACGAGGGCTTCGGCGTCATCGGGTTCACCGCCCTCGCCCAGGGCCTGCTCACCGGCCGCTACCTCGACGGGGTCCCCGCGGGGTCCCGCGCCACCCAGGGCAAGTCCTTCACCGCCGACTGGCTCACCGAGGACACGCTCGGACGGCTGCGCGCCCTGAACGACATCGCCGCCCGCCGGGGGCAGAGCCTGGCCCAGATGGCGCTCGCCTGGGCCCTGCGCGACCCGCGCGTGACCTCGCTGGTCATCGGCGCCTCCCGCATCGAGCAGCTGGAGCAGAACGTGGCCGCGCTGGACAACCTCTCCTTCAGCGAGGAGGAACTCGCCGAGATCGACAAGCACGCGGTGGCCGTCGCCGGTGTCGACCTGTGGCGGCAGGCCCGCACGGGCGCCCTCGGCTGAGGCACCTGAGGCGCCGGCGTCACAGGACGTCGTAGGTCACGTGCGTGGCCGTCGTCGTCGCGGTCACGCGGCGCTGCACCAGCGTCCGCCGCTCCCCGCCGGTGAACAGGGGCGTCCCGGAGCCCAGCACGACGGGTGCGAGGTGCAGCGTCAGCGTGTCGACCAGTCCCGCGTCGAGCGCCGAGCCGACGGTGGCCCCGCCGCCCATGAGCACGACGTCGAGGTCCTCGCCGCCGCGTGCCGACGCCGCCTCGGCGCGCTCGCGGGCGGCGGCGACGGCATCCGGCAGGCCGGTGGTGACGAACGTCCAGTCCAGGCCGGTGAGCCGTACCGCCTCGGGCGGCGAGCTCGTCACGACCACGAAGGCGGGTCTGCCGACCTCGTGGGCGCCGTAGCCGGTCGTGTCGTCCCAGCCCTGCGGACCGTCGACCACGTCGAAGAGCCGGCGGCCGAGGACGACGGCCCCCGAGCGGGCGGTCGCCTCCCGCAGGACCCGCCGGTCGTCGGGGTCGTCGGAGAACGCCCAGGTGTGCAGGGCCTCGCCGCCGGTGCCCAGACCGCTGTCCGGGCCGGCGTCCGGACCGGTGACGAAGCCGTCGAGAGAGACGGAGATGTCCGCGATGATGCGTGTCATACCGGTGCGGACCCGATGCGCCGCCGAAACTCATCGCGGGCCGTGACGCACCCTGGTGTTATCGATGCCATTTCCACTATGGTCCCCGTGTTCTCCGGTCGGCAGAGCCGGCCGTCCCGAGGAGCCGCTGGATGGTAGCGATGAACCTGCGAGAACCCCGAACACCCCGAACACCCCGACCGTCACGAGCACCCGCGCCCCCGACGCCCCGGCGTTCGGTCCGGTGGAGACCGGGCACGGCGGCCGCCGTCGGCGCGATGCTGGTCGTGAGCGCCTTGTCGACCGCTGCCATGCCCGCCCACGCGGACGGCCGGGACCCTGCCACGCCCGCGGGCGCGTCCGCGGCGTGGGCGCCGGTCCCGCCGTCCGAGCCCGACGACCCGGCCACCCCCGTCGCGCTGTCGCGCGCCGGACTGACCGTGCGGGTCGCCGAGGAGTTCCCGCAGATCGTCTCGTACGACCTCGACGGCCGCCGGCTGGACGGCAAGGCGGAGGTCCTGGACACCTTCACCGTCAACGGCAAGCCCCACAAGGCCCGCACCACGATGAAGGCGAACCGGCACAAGGCCACCTACACCTCCACCTTCGCCGCTCTGCCGGACCTCACCCTGACCTCCAGCATCACGGTCACCGACCGGCGCACCGTGGTCTTCGCCGTCGAGAAGATCTCCGGCGGCACCGCGGCGGACGTCAACGAGCTGTCCATACCCGGCCAGTCACTCGTCTCCGTCGACTCCGCCGACCGCGGGGCGAGCCTCGCCCGTACGAAGATCTCGACCGACTCCACGACGACGGCGGACCGGTTCGTGGACATCACCGGCGCCGCCGAGCCCGACAAGGCACCGGTCGGCACGCCGTACGGCTTCGTGTCCCACGACGGACTGGCGGCGGGGCTGATCACCAACGCCACCGACGACTCCGCGCAGGGCAACAACGACAACTGGAACACCCGGCTCCAGTCACGGATCGTGGACGCCGGCGACGGCGCACGCCGCGCCGAACTGTCCGTCGGCGCCTACACGTACGCGCCCAAGGGCGCCACGGACCGGCGGGTCGCCCGCTACGAGCTGCCCAGGACCACCGTCGTCCTCGCCGCGGACGCCAACGGCGACGCCACGGTCGACTGGCAGGACGCCGCCATCGCCCACCGGAACGCCATGGCCCGCCCGCTGGGTGCCGACCGGGTGCCCGAACGGGTCGTCCAGCACATCCCGTTCAACTTCGCCAGCCAGGCCACCAACCCGTTCCTCAAGACGCTCGACAACGTCAAGCGGATCTCGATGGCGACGGACGACCTCGGCCAGTGGGTCCTGGAGAAGGGTTACGCCAGTGAGGGCCACGACTCCGGGCACCCGGACTACGGCGGCAACGAGAACGTCCGGGCGGGCGGTCGCGCCGAATTCAACGAGCTGATCCGCGAAGGCGCCCGCTACAACGCCGACTTCGCCGTGCACGTCAACGCGACCGAGGCCTACCCCCAGGCGAAGAACTTCAGCGACGTGCTGATCAAGGGCCAGGGGCTGGGCTGGAACTGGCTCAACCAGGCCTACCACATCGACCAGCGCACCGACCTGGGCAGCGGCGCCGTCCTGGACCGCTTCCGGCAGCTGCGCAAGGACTACCCCCAGCTCAAGAGCGTCTACATCGACGTGTACTACTCCAGCGGCTGGCTGGCCGACGAACTCGCCTCCGAACTGCGCGAGATGGGCTTCGAGGTCACCACCGAGTGGGCGTACAAGTTCGAGGGAACCTCCATCTGGTCCCACTGGGCGAGCGACAAGAACTACGGCGGCGCCACCAACAAGGGCATCAACTCCAACATCGTGCGCTTCATCGCCAACTCCGACCGCGACGTGTGGAACGTCGACCCGCTGCTGGGCGGCACCAGCATCAAGGAGTTCGAGGGCTGGACCGGGCAGGACGACTGGAACACCTTCTACCGCAACATCTGGACCGACAACCTGCCCACCAAGTTCCTCCAGCACTACCAGGTCATGGACTGGGACTTCGGCAGGAGCGCACGCCTGACCGGCGACGTCGCCGTCACCAGGACCGACGGGGACGAGCGCCGGATCACCATGGGCGACACGGTGGTCCTCGACGGCGACACCTACCTGCTGCCCTGGGGCCGCGCAGGCAAGAAGGACGGCACCTCGTCACCGAGCGACGCCGACAAGATGTACCACTACAGCGCTTCCGGCGGCACGCACACCTTCGACCTCACCCGGCAGTTCGCCGGGACGGAGGACTTCACGCTGTACGAGCTGACCGACCAGGGCCGCTCCGACGCCACCCCGGTCCGCGCCCGTGACGGCCGGGTGACACTGACCGCCGAGGCCGACCGGCCGTACGTACTGGTGCCCCGCGGCGGCAAGGCACCGCACACCGACCCGCGCTACGGCGCGGGCACCGGCCTCGACGACCCCGGCTTCAACGCGGGCGGCCTGGACGCCTGGCACCCGCGCGGCGGCGCGACGATCGAGCGGGCCGACAACGGCGACAACGTCGCCCGGCTGGGCACGGAAGGCTCCCGCATCTCCCAGCGGGTGGACGGCCTGACGCCCGGCAAGCGGTACACGCTCAGCGCCGACGTGGAGATCGCCGCGGGACACCGGCGCGCCACCGCTCTGCGCGTGACCGGAGCCGGTGAGGAGGCCGAGAACACCTTCGACATCACCCCGGCGCGCAACTGGATGGCCGCCGACGAGAAACGGGACACCTACTCCCAGCGCGCCTCCGTGTCCTTCACCGCCCCCGCGAACGGCGAGGTCACCGTCGCCGTCACCGCCGAACCCGGAACGGCCGCAGTCGTCCTCGACGACCTGCGGGTCATGCCGGACACCACGGCGCCGCTGCCGCCGCCCGACAGCGGAGTGATCGCGCAGGACGACTTCGAGGGCAACCGGCCCGGCTGGGGCCCGTTCGTCAAGGGCGACGCCGGCGGCGTCACCGACCCCCGCACCAGCATCAGCGAACTGCACGCCCCCTACAGCCAGAAGGAGTGGAAGAACAGCCACGCGCCGTACGACGACGGCACCCTCGACGGCAAGGCGGTCGACGACGTCATCGGCGGCGGACACTCGCTCAAGTCGCACGCGGAGAACACCGGGCTGGTGTACCGCACGGTCCCCGCGACCGTGCCCTTCGAGGCCGGACACAAGTACGCCGTGTCCTTCCGCTACCAGACCAACGTCCCGGGGCAGTGGGCCTGGGTGACCGGCGCGGACACCGTCGGCGACGGGAAGACCGAGGCCAGGGAGATCACCCGGGAGACCTTCGAACCCGCCCTGGACACCGCCACGTACACCAGGGAGATCGTCGCCGGCTGCGGCGACACCTGGGTCGGCCTGCGCAAGCTCGGCGGGGCCGCGGGCACGGACCTCGTCCTCGACGACTTCCGGGTAGCGGACCTCGGGCCGGTGGACGGCGGCCCGGCCTGCGCCCGCCTGACCGTTCCGGCCAACGCCGACCTCAGCCCGGGCTCGCCCGGCGAGTACCGGACGACGTTCACCAACCACGAGGCGACCGACGCGCGCGACGTCGCGGTGAGCCTGGACGAGGTCCCCGCCGGCTGGACCGTGGAGGTGAAGGAGAAGGACGGCAACCTCTTCGACTCGGTCGCGCCCGGCGAGACCGTCACGACGAGCTGGCTGCTCACCCCGCCCGAGAGTGCCGCGGGCACGACGGCCGGCTGGAAGGCGACGGCCGTCTACGACGAGTCCGGCGTCACCAAGACCGTCACGGCGCGCGCCGGGGCCGCCGTCTCCGACGTACCCGTGCTGTCCCCGGCCTCGATGACGGCGACCGCCGACTCGGAGAACCGCTCCTCCGGCAGTGCGGAGGGCCCGGTCGGCAACGTGCTCGACGGCGACCCCGGCACCATCTGGCACACCGACTACACGGACACGGTCGCGCCCTACCCGCACTGGGTGACCCTGAGGCTGGGCGGGGAGGCCGAGGTGAACGGCCTCGGCTACCTCGGCCGGCAGAGCGGAGGACCGAACGGCCGGGTCGAGGGCTACGAAGTCGCCGTGTCCGACGACGGCCAGGAGTGGACGACGGTGGCCGAGGGCTCGCTCGTGGACGCGCGGGACATCCAGCGCGTCTCCTTCGACCCGGTCCGGGCCTCCTACGTCCGGTTCACCGCGCTGAACGCACTCAACGGGCAACCGTTCGCGGCCGCCGCCGAACTGCGCGTCCACGGCACCCCGGCCGACCCGCCCTCCGGCTTCCCGCCGGGCACGCGGCCGTAGGGTCCGGCCCGGCGGATCAGACCGCGGAGAGCCGGCGGGGCCGCGGGGCATCTGCCACGCCCTCCAGGCAGTGGGCGAGGACGTTCCCGGGCCCCGCGCCCGCGGCATGATCCGCCGGACAGCAGTCCCTGCCGGTCACCGCGCGCACCGCACCGTCTCAGCCGGCCCCGCCGCCGGCCGGGGCGGTGCTGGCGCGTACGACCAGTCTCGGCTCCACCGAGGCCGGTTCGGGGCCGGCCGCCGGGTCCTCCATGCGCCGGAGCAGGTGACGGAACGCCAGCGCGCCCATGTCCGTGAAGGACTGTGAGACGGTCGTCAGCGACGGGGAGCAGTACGCGGCCAGGTCGATGTCGTCGACCCCGACGACCGAGACGTCCCGGGGCACCTCGCGGCCCGACTCGTGCAGGGCCCGGATGACGCCGAAGGCCATCTCGTCACTGGCGGCGAAGACGGCGGTCACCTCGGGGATCCGGGCCAGGACCAGGCCGTTGCGGTAGCCCGAGGACGGCGTCCAGTCGCCGGTGAGGACGGGCGGGACGCCGCGGCCCTCGGCCTGCAGCGTCTCCTGCCAGCCCTTGAGCCGGCTCTGCGCGTCCAGCCACGCGTCGGGCCCCGCCACGTGCCAGACCGTCTCGTGGCCGAGGTCGAGCAGGTGACGTGTGGCCAGCCGGGCCGCCTCCACCTGGTCGACGGCCACCACCTCCGAGGCGGCGGTGCGGGAACCGTCCACCGTCACGGTCGGCAGCGACCGGGTCAGCTGCTCGATGCGCGGGCTGACGTGGATCAGCGGGATGGCGAGGACGATCCCCTCGACGCCCTGGTCCGCGAGCCGGGCCAGCGCCGCCTCGACGACGGAGGTGTCGAGCGACTCGGTGGAGGCCGTGACCACCGACCAGCCGGCCGCGCGGGCCGCCTGCTCGATGCCGAAGGTCAGGGTGACCCGCGAGTAGAACGTCGTCTGCAGCGTCACCACGCCGATGGTCCGGCTGCGTCCGGAGGAGAGTGCTCCCGCCGCGCTGTTCTTGCGGTAGCCGAGCTGTTCGACGGCGGCGAGCACCTTGGCGCGGGTCTCCGGACGGACGTTGGGGTGACCGGACAGCGCGCGCGACACGGTCTGCGCGGAGACCCCCGCCACCCGGGCCACGTCCGTCATACCGGGCGCCCGTCCGGCCGCCCCCGCACCCTTCGCCGTCTCCATGGGGTCCTCTCTCGCGTAAGCGCTCCGGATGATACCGGGCGGGTCCGGACCACGGGCGATGCGACATTGGCATCGATAACATTCTGTGCCATAGTTCCGGCCATGGAGAGGGAGCCGCGCGGCCCCACCCGTGCACTCACCAGCCCACGCAGTCATGAGGAGGAGCCGTGCCCGCCCTGCTGACCCGTCCGGACGGCCGTCTGCTGCGCGCCGGACGGCCGCACCGAGTCCTGGCCGGTTCGCTGCACTACTTCCGGGTGCACCCGCGCCAGTGGGCCGACCGCCTGGCGCGTCTCGCGGCGATGGGCCTGAACACGGTGGACACCTACATCGCCTGGAACTTCCACGAGCGGCGGCCGGGCGAGCACCGCTTCGACGGCTGGCGGGACGTCGAGCGCTTCGCGGCCCTCGCCTCGGACGCCGGACTCGACGTGATCTTGCGCCCCGGGCCCTACATCTGCGCCGAGTGGGACAACGGCGGCCTGCCCGCCTGGCTCACCGACCGGCCCGGCATGCGCCTGCGTTCCTCGTACACCCCCTACCTGGACGAGGTCGCCCGCTGGTTCGACGTCCTCGTGCCCCGGATCGCCGGCCTCCAGGCCGCCCACGGCGGACCCGTCGTCGCCGTCCAGGTGGAGAACGAGTACGGCAGCTACGGCGACGACCACACCTACGTCCGGTGGGTGCACGACGCCCTGACCGCGCGGGGCATCACCGAGCTGTGCTACACCGCCGACGGTCCGACCGAGCTGATGCAGGACGGTGGCTCCCTCCCCGGTGTGCTGGCGGCGGCCACGTTCGGCTCGCGCGCCGCCGAGGCCGCCCGGCTGCTGCGCTCGCGCCGCAGCGGGGAGCCGTTCGTGTGCGCGGAGTTCTGGAACGGCTGGTTCGACCACTGGGGCGAGAAGCACCACACCCGGTCGTCCGAGAGCGCGGTGGCCACTCTGTCCGAGATCCTCGCCGAGGGCGGCTCCGTCAGCCTCTACCCCGCGCACGGCGGCACCAACTTCGGCCTGTGGGCGGGAGCCAACCACGCGGACGGTGCCATCCAGCCCACGGTCACCAGCTACGACTCCGACGCGCCGATCGCCGAGCACGGCGCCCTGACCGACAAGTTCCACCGGATGCGCGAACTGCTGCTGACCGCGACCGGCCGCCCGCCCCGGCCGCTGCCCGAACCGCCCGCGCTCCTGCCCGCCCGCACCCTGCCCGTCACCCCGGGCGCGCCCCTGCTCCCGGCGCTCGAAGCCGTCGGCGAGGCCGTGCACTCGTCCGACCCGCTCAGCTTCGGGGAGCTGGGTCTGTCCGGCGGTCTCGTCCTCTACCGGGCGCACCCCGTGCTGCCGCACGGCCGGGTCGAGCTGGGCGTGTCCGGGCTGCACGACCGGGCGCAGGTCTTCGTCGACGGCGAGCCCGCCGGAATCCTCGACCGCGAGACGGGCACCCTCGCACTCGACGGGGCGGGCCGGGCGGTCCGCCTCGAACTCCTGGTCGAGAACCAGGGCCGCATCAACTACGGCCCGCTCCTCGGACAGGGCAAGGGCATCCTCGGCGGGGTCCGGATCGACCGCCGGCTGGTGCACCGCTGGACCATGCGCCCGCTGTCCCTCGACGAATGGACCGCCGACGACCTCGGCCGGGCCACCGCCGCGCCGGAACGCTCCGCGACCGCGCCGACGGCGGACCCGGGCGTGCCGGGCCGCCGGGCGGGGTTCGCCACGGCCGCCTTCACCGCCGACGGAGCGGCCGACGCCTTCCTCGCCCTCCCCGGCTTCCGCAAGGGTTTCGTCTGGATCAACGGCTTCCTGCTCGGCCGCTACTGGAACACGGGACCGCAGGTCACTCTCTACCTGCCCGCCCCCCTCACCACCGCCGGCGACAACACCCTCACCGTCCTCGAACTGGAACGGGCGGGCGACCGCGTGGAACTGCGCGAGCGCCCCGAACTCGGCCCGCCGCAGGAGTACGTCGAGATCTTCGACTGAACCCCCGGCCCCGGCCGGGCCCGCTCGGTGTGCCCGCGTCGCCGGCAGGTGGGAGACTTGCCGTGTTCGGGGCACAGGGAGGTGCCCTCCGGCGAAGGACGGGCGGACGGATCATGCGGGGAGAGCAACCCGTCGCAGCCGCCCGGTCCGTGCGCGATCCCGGAGCGGCCGATGTTCCGCAAGCGTCCGGCACCTGACGGCGAAGAGCTCCTGGACCGTCTCGCCACGCTGACCACACGGGCGCGGGAGCTCGCCGAGCTGCGGCGCTCCCAGGTGGAACTCGCCATCGCCCTGCAACGCGACATGCTTCCCGCGGACCTGCCCGTGGTCCCCGGCTTCCACCTCGCCGCCCGGTACGCGCCCGCCTACGCCGGGCTCAACGTGGGCGGCGACTGGTACGACGCCTTCATGCTCCCCGACGGCAGGTTCGGCCTCTCCGTCGGCGACGTGCAGGGCCACGCCATCGACGCGGCGGCGTTCATGGGCCAGGTCCGGGCCGGTCTGCGCGCCCTGGCCTCCGTCACGGGCGAACCCGGCGACCTCCTCGCCCGCACCAACGACCTCGTCCTCTCCCTGGGCAAGGACCTCTTCGCCACCTGCACCTTCATGCGGTTCGACCCCGCCACCGGGGTCATGGAGAGCGCCCGGGCCGGCCACATCCCCTGCGTCTGGGCCACGGCGGACGGGCGGGCGGGGGTGTCCGACGACGAAGGGGGACCGCCGCTGGGTGTGGTGAGTGGTGTCGAGTACCCGGTGACCCGGTACCGGCTCGCCCTGGGCGGAGTGTTCGTGCTTCTCACCGACGGGGTGGTCGAGGGACCCGCGCTGAACGTCGACGAAGGCCTCGAGAGGGTCGTCCGGCTGGCGGGCATCGCGGCCGTCGCCGGCATGGACGCCCCCGCGCTCGCGGCGGCCGTGCTGAAGAACGCCGAGCTGGTCGGCCACGACGACGACGCGGCCGTCCTGGTCGTGGGCCACGACGCGCGCGCCGTTACCCCATAGGGCGGCGTACGGGGTGCCTTCCGCCTCGCCGAGGTGGCGCGGGCGGTGTCTGATGGCTGCTGTGGTGGGTATTCGCGCGTGGCCCCGGCCGGTCGTCCTCGCTCTCGGGACGCTGCTCGTCGCCGCCTGCTACTACGCGGCGGGACGGCTCGGGCTCATGCAGCAGCTGGTGGCGGAGGGCGCCGTGGTCACCCCCATCTGGCCGCCCACCGGACTGGCGGTGACCTGTCTGCTGCTGTTCGGCCCGGCGTGCGTGCCGGGCATCGCCATCGGCGCCCTGCTGGTCGTCGCCTCCATCACCCCTCCGGGGCCGGCCGCCATCGGTGTGGTGGCCGGGAACACGGCCGCCCCGGTCTGCGCCTACCTGATGCTGCGCGCCGTGGGCTTCCGCACGGACCTGGCCCGCATCCGCGACGGTGTGGCACTCGTCTTTCTCGGGGCGCTGGCCGCCATGCTGATCAGCTCGGGAGCGGGCGTCGCCATGCTTGCCGCCGGGGGCAAGCTGCCCGCCGGCGACGTCTGGTTCGTGTGGCTGGCCTGGTGGGTGGGGGACGCCATGGGCGTCGTCCTCGTCACCCCGCTGCTGCTCCTGCTCCGCCGCGGTCGCCGGGCGCCCCCGCGCGGCCGGTGGGCGGAGGCGGCGGTGCTCGTCGTGGCCGCGGGCGCGGTGGTGCCGCTGGCCGCCTACAGCCGGGTCAGCATGCTGTTCCTGGTGTATCCGCTGCTGATCTGGGCCGCGCTCCGCTTCCAGCTGGCCGGGAGCATGCCGTGTGCCCTCTTCGCCTCCGTCGTGACGACCGTCGCGGCCGGTGACGACGCGGGCTCCTTCGGGCGGCTGACCGACGTCGAGGTGATGGTGAAGCTGCAGGCGTTCAACGGCACCATGGCCCTCACCGCGCTGCTGCTCTCCGCCGTCATCAGCGAGCAGCTCCACACCCGGCGCTCGGTGGAGCGGGCCTGCCAGGAACTGGTCGAGGCGCTGCAGCACCTGAGCGCCGGGACGCCTCCGGGCCCGCCCCGGCACACCGGGGGAGGCCCGACCGGGGCGTCGGGAGAGTAGGGAGCAGACGCCCGGGGGCGGGCACCCGTCCCGGGGCGTTGCGCCATGTGACGCAGATCGCATGGAAAATTCAGGACGCCGGGAATCGGCCAGTGCTGCGATAACCGGATATCGGACGGCCCCTGCCCGACTGTCGAGATCAGTGGCCGCAGCCGCTCATCAATCTTTGAACTAAAGGTTGAATGCCGATCATGGCCCGGAAAACCATGGTGAAACGTACCGGCGGGGGAGTGGCGCCAAGAACCGGAACCACGGAAACCGCAGGATTTAACGTCTCGTTCATGACTCAGCTGGACGTAAGGCCCGGGGCCGACGACACGGGCGACGGAGCCGCCGCCGACGGCATGCGGGCCAAGGGCCTCAGTGGCAACTCCGTGGGACTGCTGGGCAGCGCCGTCATCGGTGTCTCCACCGTGGCCCCCGTGTACTGCCTCACCTCCACCCTCGGCTCCACCGCCGGTGAGGTCGGCGTGCAGATGCCGGCCGTGTTCCTCGCCGGGTTCCTGCCGATGCTGCTCGTCGCCTTCGCCTACCGCGAGCTGAACCGGGCCATGCCCGACTGCGGCACCTCCTTCACCTGGACGGTGAAGGCCTTCGGCCCGCGGGTGGGCTGGATGTGCGGCTGGGGCCTGGTCATCGCCACGATCATCGTGCTGTCGAACCTGGCCGGGGTCGCCACCTCGTACTTCTGGCTGCTCGCCGGCGAGGTCACCGGAAGCGAGTCGGTGGCGGCGCTCGACGACAACAAGGCCGTGCACATCGTGACCTGTCTGGCGCTCATCGCGATCGCCACCGTGATCAGCTACCGCGGCATGACGGCGACCAAGGGCCTGCAGTACACACTGGTCGCCCTGCAGCTGCTGGTGCTGGCCGTGTTCGTCGCCATGGCCTTCAGCAAGGCGGGCGACGCCGAGTTC
Source organism: Streptomyces sp. CB02414 (assembly GCF_001905385.1). Taxonomy (GTDB): domain Bacteria; phylum Actinomycetota; class Actinomycetes; order Streptomycetales; family Streptomycetaceae; genus Streptomyces. The sequence goes on from NZ_LIPF01000004.1 coordinate 449,350, forward strand.
GCCACCTCGGCCGAGTTCTCCTGGTCCTGGCTGAACCCCTTCGCCGTCCAGTCCTTCGCCGCCTTCACGGCCGGGCTCTCGCTGTCGATCTTCATGTACTGGGGATGGGACGCCTGCCTGACGGCCAACGAGGAGACCAGCGGCAGCAGCCGTACGCCGGGCCGCGCGGCGCTGGTCGCCATGGTCGTCCTGGTCGGCTCCTACCTGGCCACCGGAGTCGCCGCGCAGATGGTCGTGGGCTCCGGCGACCAGGGCCTCGGACTGGCCAACCCCGAGACCTCGGACAACGTCTTCGCCGCGCTCGCCGGCCCCGTCATGGGACCGGCCCTGGGCGTCCTGCTGTTCGTCGCGGTACTGGCGTCGGCCGCGGCCAGTCTGCAGACGACCTTCATCCCGGTGGCCCGTACGGTGCTCGCCATGTCGGCGTACGAGGCGCTGCCCGCCTCCTACGCCGACGTGCACCCCCGCTTCCGCACGCCGGGCCGGGCCACGGTGACCGCCGGTGTCGCCACCGGCGTCTTCTACACGGTGATGACCCTGGTCAGCGAGCACGTCCTGGTCGACACCATCTACGCGCTCGGCCTGATGATCTGCTTCTACTACGCCCTGACGGCCTTCGCCTGCGCCTGGTACTTCCGCGCCGACCTCCTGCGGTCCGGCCGTGACCTGCTGTTCAAGGGGATCTGCCCGGTGCTCGGCGGGGTGCTGCTCGCGGCCGTCTTCACCAAGACCCTCGTCGACATGTGGGACCCCGCCTACGGCAGCGGATCGTCCGTCCTCGGCGTCGGCTCGGTCTTCGTCATCGGCGTGGGCCTGCTCCTGCTCGGCGTGGTCATCATGACGGTGATGAGCCGGCGCAGCCCCGCCTTCTTCCGCGGCGAGGTGCTCACGAGGTCGACACCCGCACTGATCGCTGAGGACTAGTTAGCTTAGGCTAGCCTTCTCTCATGGCGAAGGTCCGGCGGCTGGTGCCGCAGAATCCCAGGATGTTCCGTGCCCGCGTAGTGCGCACCGAGCGCGTCTCCCCGTCGATGCACCGGGTGACCGTCAACGGAGCGGACCTCGGCGAGTTCCCGTGGCTGGGCTACGACCACTGGTTCCGCCTGTTCCTCCAACTGCCCCACCAGCGCCGCCTGCGGCTGCCGGAGTTCTCGGGTACCCGGTGGTGGCAGCCGTACCTGGAGATCCCCGAGGAAGAGCGGCCGCACTGCGCCAACTACTCCGTGGCCGACTTCCGCCGGGAGACGGCGGAGATGGACATCGACTTCGTGGTGCACCGCGACGCCACCGGCGCCGTCGAGGGCAGGGCGGCCGTCTGGGCCTGCGCGGCCCGCCCCGGTGACGCCCTCGCCGTCCTCGACCAGGGCGTCCTGTTCGACCGCCCGCGCGACGCCTCGGAGGTCGTCGTCGTGGCCGACGAGACGGGTCTGCCCGCCACCGCGTCGATCCTGCGCTCACTGCCGCGGGACACCGTGGGACGGCTCATCCAGGAAGTGCCCACCGACAGCGACAGGCGTCCCCTCGATGCCCCGGCCGGAGTCACCGTCACCTGGGTCGTGCGCCGCGACGGTGCCGCCGTGCCCGGCGCGGCGGCACTCGACGAGGTACGGCGGATCGGCTCCGTCAGCCCGGCGGGATACGCCTTCGTCGTCGGCGAGTCGGCCCTGGCCACCGAGGGACGCAAGCACTTGCACCGCCTCGGCCTGCCCAAGGACCGCATCACCTTCTCGGGCTTCTGGCGGCACGAGACGTCGGCGCGGGCCGCCTGAGACGGACTCAGCGGCGGCGGCGCGCGAGACGGCGGAACGCCCGCGCCCCGGCGGTGGGCGCCGGCAGCCGGCCCGCGACCGCGTCGGCGAGCAGCGTGCCGACCGTCTCGGCCGCGCACCGGCGGTTCGCGCCGATGCCGCCCGACGGCCCGCGCTTGATCCAGCCCACCACGTAGGTGCCGGGCAGGCCGGTCACCCGTCCTCGTTCGTGCGGCACGGTCCCCGAACCCTCGTCGAAGGGCAGCCCCGGCTGCGGCACCCCGCGGTACCCGACGGCCCGCAGCGCCAGACCCGCGGCGATCTCCTGCTCACTGGCTCCTCCGGTGGCCCGCACGGCCCTGAGGCTCTCGTCGCCGCGCATCTCCAGTGGCTCGGAATGGAAGCGGAAGACGATGCGGCGCCGCTGCCCGGACGGGTCCGGCGGCGCGGACCAGTCGACGGCCTCGCGCGGTACGTCCCGGAACAGCGCGGCCTTCTCCGCAGCTCCGGCCGCCTCGATCGCCCTGCCGACGCGCGGATCGTGGTCGTCCACGACCAGGTCGACGCCCGGGAGGTTCTTCAGGGCGAGGAGTTCGGTCCCGGTGCAGGCGGCGTGTTCCGGGCCCCGGCGTCCGAGGAGCACCACCTCGCGCACCTTGCTGCGGCGCAGCTCCTCCAGCGCGTGGCCCGCGACGGCCGTGCCGGTCAGGGTGGCGGGGTCGCAGGCCAGGAGGCGGGCGACGTCGAGGGCGACGTTGCCGTTCCCGACCACGACGACCCGGTCCGCCGAGAGGGCGACGGCGTCCGGGGCGACCTCCGGGTGGGCGTTGTACCAGGCGACGAACCCGGTCGCCGCGATGCTGCCGGGCAGGTCCTCGCCGGGTATGCCCAGGCGCCGGTCGGTGGCCGCGCCCACGGCGTAGATCACCGCGTCGTGGTGCGCGGCGAGTTCGGCGGCCGTGACGTGGGTGCCCACGTCGAGGCCGAGGTGCATGCGCACCCGGGGGTGCGTGTGGAAGCGGGCGAAGGTCTCGCCGATCCGCTTCGTCGCCAGGTGGTCGGGTGCCACGCCGTACCGGATCAGCCCGCCGGGCACGGGAAGCCGGTCGACGAGGGTGACCTCGGAGCGGGTGTGCAGCAGCAGGTCCTCCGCGGCGTACATCCCGGCCGGTCCGGTGCCGACGACCGCCACCCGCAGCGGCGCGAAGTCGGCGGGCAGCACACGCTCGAACTCCGGCGTGCCCCAGGCGTGGAAGTTCGGCCCGTGGTCCACCGCATCCCGCGGTTCCGGCTGCCCGGACCGCTCGAAGAAGGCGGCGTTGATCGCGGCGTACGGCTGCTGCGCCGGCGTCAGCTCCTCGGCCGGACGGACGGCGTCCACCGGGCAGGCGTCGGCGCAGGCGCCGCAGTCGATGCAGGCGGCCGGGTCGATGTACAGCATCTCCGTGGCACCGAAGTCCCGTTCCCCGGGGGCGGGGTGGATGCAGTTGACCGGGCAGACGGCCACACAGGCGGCGTCGGTGCAGCAGTTCTGGGTGATCGCGAAGGTCATGTCGTCCGCTCGCCGGGTGGTCGTCAGATGAGGTAGGCGCGCTTGTAGAAGAACAGCGCGGGCTTGGTGAGCAGGCCCACCGAGCTCAGGAACGTCATCAGTCCCGAGCAGCTGGAGCGCATCATCGCCTTGTGGTGCTCGTTGGCCTTCGCCTCGCGGAGCGCGCGCTCCTCGTCCAGCCCGGCGTTGGCGTACACCTTCCGGTTCACCATGCTGGTCACGATGACGTAGGCGGCCACCGCGATGAGCAGGGCGTGGATCCGCACGCGTACCCGTCCGGCGCGCGCGAGGTGCTTGCGCGTCTCGTCGCGGGCGAACTTCATGTGCCGTGACTCCTCCACGACGTGGATGTTGTTGATGGTGCGGACGAACGGCACCACCCGCTCGTCGCGCATCCAGTCCCGCTGCATCACGTCGAGGACCTCCTCGGCGACCAGGATCGCAGCGTAGGCCGCCTCGCCGAACGCGACGGTCTTGAAGAGCCTGCCGAGTTCGACCGCCACGCGGTGCGGCCGGTAGGCCGGTGCCCCGAGCTTCTTGGCCCCGCGGGCGAACATGATCGAGTGGCGGCACTCGTCGGCTATCTCGGTCAGCGCCCACTGGAAGGTGTCGTCCGTCGGGTCCTTCGCGTAGATGTCCCGCAGCACCATCTGCTGGAGGATCATCTCGAACCAGATCCCGGTGCTGGCCACGGACGCGGCTTCCTGGCGGGTGAGGGCCTTGCGCCGGTCGTCGGTCAGCTCGTCCCAGTACCGCGTCCCGTAGAGGGTGCTCCACTCCGGGCTGGCCCCGTGGAAGTCCTCGTCGAGCGGGGTCTCCCAGTCGACCTCGGTGAGGGGGTCGTACGAGAGCTGCGCGGACGAGTCGAGCAGCCGCCGCGCGATGCTCTCGTCCGGGGTGTGGCTCTTGGTCCTTGGCCGCGAGATGTGGATGGCCATGCAGGGGCTCCTCGAGTCGAGTCGGGGACGGTCCTCGCCCAGCGCTGCTATTACCGTCGGTAACACAGTCTCCTTGTTGACGGACCTTATAGCAAGGGACGGCGTGTGACTACCCACTGGTAACCGGGAAGTGGGCGGCCACCGGTCAGCGGGGCGGAGTGGCGAGGGCCGCGAGCAGGAGGTCCGCCGGGAGCGCGGCAGCCGTCCGTCCCCCGAAGCCGGTGGTCGTGGTGGCCGCGAGCAGCGAGTTGAGCACCGCTTCCTCGACGCCGTCGAGCACGGCCTCGAAGAGCGGGCCGAGTTCGGCGTCCGCCACCGGGCCGGCCGCGGGGGGCGCCGTGCCGAAGGCGATGGCGTAGTCCCCGCTGCCGTGGCTGTACCCCGCGCCCGTGCGGGCCAGCGCGAACACCGCGCGCCGCGCGACACGGGTGAGCTGCCGGGCGTCCAGCGGTGCGTCCGTGGCCACCACGATCATGCAGGAACCGGCGTCGGAGCCGGGTGCCGGAGTACCGGCGCCCACGGACCCAGGGGTGAGGGTGCGGCCGAGAACTCGCAGCGTGCCGCCGAAGTTGGCCTGCACCAGGACGCCGGCGGTGCAACGGCGGTCCGCCACTTCCGTGACGCGTGACGCGGTGCCGATGCCCGCCTTGAAGCCGAGCGCGACGGTGCCCGTGCCCGCGCCGACACACCCCTCGTCCACCGGCCCGCCGGAGGCGGTGTCGAGGGCCGCCCGCACGTGCTCCTCCCGTACCGGCCGGGCGCGGATGTCGGACAGGAGGCCGTCGTTGCACTCGCCCACCACGGGATTCAGGCTCAGCACGTTCTCGCACCCGGGCCGCTCGAGCATCCAGCCGACGAGTGCGTCGGCGACGCGGAAGGCCGACAAGGTGGAGGTGAGCACTACCGGGGTCTCCAGCGTGCCGAGTTCGGCGAGTTGGGTGGTGCCGATGAGCTTGCCGTAGCCGTTGCCGGTGAACACCCCGGCCGGCAGGGGCGTCCGGGGGCCGACGAGGTCGGGTACGACGGCGGTGACTCCGCTGTGCACGTCGGGCTCGTGGCGCACGGTGGTGTGTCCGACGCGGACGCCGGGCACGTCCGTGATGGCGTTGAGGGGGCCGGGGGCGGCGGTTCCGATGACGATGCCGAGGTCCCGGGAGCGGGGGCGGACGGGGGCGGACGGGCGCTGGGGGAGAGGCGGTTGTTCCATGCGGGGACGCTACTCGTTGTCTCCCCCGGCCGACGAGCCGTGTCAGCGGGACCTCTACCTGCCCTCCGCCTCGCAGTGCAGGCACCGTTCGAGGTGGGGGAAGGCGTGCAGGCGCTCGGGGTCGATCGCCTCGCCGCACCGCGCGCAGCGCCCGAAGTCTCCGGTGTCCAGGCGGACCAGGGCCGCCTCGGTCCGGGCCAGCAGCTCGCGCGCGCCGCCCGTCTCCCTGCGGTGCCGGTCCAGCGCCTCGGCCGCCGCGCCGGCGTCCGCCGCGTCCAGCAGGCAGTCGGCCCGCAGCGCCTCGTCCCGCGACGGGGCCGCGGCGATCTGACGGCGGAGTACCGCTGCCTGCTCGGTGAGTCGGCGGCGTGACTCCTCGTCGGCGGCGGGGGTGCCGTCGGCCGGCGGGCGGTCGGTCATGGTCGTCCTGCCTCCTCGGTGGCTTCCCGCACGGTCGGCGTCCTCGCCGTCCTCACGCCCATTGTCCGGACAGGGACCGTCCGGCGCGCCCGCTCGCCCCGTCAGCCCAGCGCGAAGCGCACCGGTGTCCCGGCCACGGCCTGGGCCGCCGCGGCGAGGGCGCCCGGCGCGACGACCGCGACGACGGGGTAGCCCCCGGTCGTCGGGTGGTCGTGCAGGAAGATCACCGGACGTCCGTCGGGCGGAACCTGCACCGCGCCCAGGACCATGCCCTCGCTGGGCAGTTCACCCGCCGACGCCCGTTCGAGCGCCGGTCCCTCCGTGCGCAGGCCGATGCGGTTGCTGTGCGGGGAGACGCGGTAGGTGGCCGAGGTGAGGACGCGCAGGGCGCCCGGGGAGAACCAGTCGGCGCGGGGTCCCAGCCGCACCGGCAGGACCAGCTCGGCGGGGGGCGCGGGCCAGGGGGCGGCCACGGGTACGGCGACGGGTGGGGACGGGACGCCCACCGGGACGACGGCGCCGTCCCGCAGCGGCTGTGGGCCCAGCCCCGACAGGAGGTCCGTCGAGCGGCTGCCGAGGACGGGTTCGACGGCGACGCCTCCCGCCACCGCCACGTACGAGCGCACGCCCGCCGTCGCCGTCCCCACGTCCAGGACCGCACCGGCCGGCACCCGCACCGGGACGCCCCAGGGCGCGGGGCGCCCGTCCACGGTGACGGCGCAGTGCGCGCCGCCGGCCACGACGGTGACGGCCTGGTCGGGCCGCAGGGCACAGCCGGTCAGCGTGGTCTCCAGGACGGCCGCGTCCCGGTCGTTGCCGAGCAGCCGGTTGGCGAGCCGCAGCGCGGGCTCGTCCAGGGCGCCGGAGCGGGGTACCCCCAGGTGGGCGTGGCCGTGCCGGCCGGCGTCCTGCACCGTGGTGAGCGCGCCGGCCCGTACGACGGTGAGCCGGGCCGTCATGCCGCGACCGCCTCGGGAGCGGTGTCCGCCACGACGAACCGGACGCGTGTCCCCGGCGCGAGCAGCGCCGCCCGCTCCCGCGCCGGGTCCCACAGCGGCCCGGGGTCGGGCATGGTGCCGATCAGCTGCCAGCCGCCCGGTGTGGCACGCGGGTAGACGGCGCTGTAGGGCCCGGCGAGGGCGACCGCGCCGGCCGGCACCCGGGTCCTGGGCGTGGCCCGGCGGGGTACGTGCAGCTCCTCGGGCAGCCCGGTGAGGTAGCCGAAGCCGGGGGCGAAGCCGCAGAACGCGACGCGGTAGGCGTGGGCGGTGTGGAGCGCGGCGACCTCTTCCGGAGCGACTCCCCACAGGGCCGCCACGTCGGCGAGGTCCGGCCCGTCGTAGCGTACGGCGATCTCCACGACGTCCCCGTGGTCGGCGGCGGCCGGCGGCACCTCCCAGCCGCCGAGCGCGCGGGCCAGCGCCTCCGGGTCCCGGACGCCGTCCAGCAGCACGGTCCGCGCTCCCGGCACGACCTCCTCGACGGGCGGCAGTCCCCCGGTGGCCCGGCGGCGCAGCACCTCGGCGTGGAAGGCGGCGGTGCGCCCGGCATCGGGCAGTTCGACGAGGAGCGCGTGCCGGCCGACGGGACGCGTCGTGAGGACCGGGCTCCGCGTCATGCGAAGGCCCCGATCGCGACCCCGGCCGACTCCAGCTCCTCGCGGACCCGCGCCGCGATCCTCGCGGCGCCCGGAGTGTCGCCGTGCACACACAGTGACCGGGGGGCGACCTCCACGTTCGTACCGTCCACGGCCTCCACCGAGCCGTGCACCGCGAACGCGAGCGCCCGCCGGACCACGGCGTCCTCGTCCGTCACCACCGCGTCCGGCTCGCGCCGGGACACGAGGGTGCCCTGCGGGGTGTAGGCCCGGTCCGCGAAGGCCTCGGGCACACCCGGCAGCCCGGCCTCCGCGGCGGCGGTGAGCAGCAGCGAGCCGGGGAGGCCGAGTACGGGCAGCGCGCCGCCCGCGAGCCGCACGCCGGCCACGACGGCGCGGGCCTGGCCGGCGTCGTGGACGGTGCGGTTGTAGAGCGCGCCGTGCGGCTTCACGTACGCCACCTCCGCCCCCGCGGCCTCGGCGAAGACCCGGAGCGCGCCGATCTGGTACGCCACCTCGGCCGCCAGTTCCCCGGCGGGTACGTCCATGGCGCGCCGTCCGAAGCCGGCCAGGTCGCGGTAGGAGACCTGGGCCCCGATCCGCACCCCGCGTTCGGCGGCGAGGTCGCAGACGCGGCGCATCACCGAGGGGTCTCCGGCGTGGAAGCCGCAGGCGACGTTGGCGCTGGTGACGACGGACAGGAGGGCGTCGTCGTCGGTGAGGGTCCAGCGGCCGAAGCCCTCACCGAGATCTGCGTTGAGGTCGATCACACCTCGAACCTAGACGATCGTTGAACGATCCGACAAGAGATCGATGATCGGTCGACTCTTGTTAGATCGTTGAACGATCGCTAGTGTCCGTGCATCTGCCACGCATCTGGGGCTATGGTCCGGACCGATGAAGCGTCGGTTCCGTTTGTCTCGGATGCGCGCCCTGCCCCCTCATGCCTGAAGAAGGCCACCGAATGATCGTTCTACTCGGTGTGGTCGTGGTGATCCTCGGATTCGTCACGCGCCGCAACCCCGTCCTCGTGGTGGGCGTCGCCGGTATCGTCACCGGACTGCTCGGCAAGATGAACCCACTGGAGGTCCTCGCGGCCTTCGGCCGGTCCTTCGCCGACAGCCGCTCGGTCACCGTCTACGCCATCGTGCTCCCGGTGATCGGCCTGCTGGAGCGCTACGGCCTGCGCGAGCAGGCCCGCAACCTCATCGGCCGCCTCGGCAAGCTCAGCGCCGGCCGCTTCCTCACCGTCTACCTGCTGGTCCGGCAGGTCACCGCGGCCTTCGGGCTGAACAGCATCGGCGGCCCGGCGCAGACCGTACGCCCCCTGGTGGCACCCATGGCCGAGGCGGCCGCCGAACGCTCCACGGGGGCGAAGCTGCCCGGCCGGCTGCGCGAGAAGGTGCGCTCCTACTCCGCGTCGGCCGACACCGTCGGCGTCTTCTTCGGCGAGGACTGCTTCATCGCCATCGGCTCCATCCTGCTGATCACCGGCTTCGTGAACTCCACGTACCACCAGGAGATCGAGCCGACCCAGCTGGCCCTGTGGGCGATCCCGCTCGCGGTCTGCGCCTTCGTCATCCACGGCGCCCGGCTGCTGCTCATGGACAAGCAGCTGGAGCGCGAGATGGCCGTCGCCGCCGCCGAGCACGACCTGCCGCTTCCCGAGGGGGCCGACAAGTGATCAAAGTCGAATGGCTGTACTGGCTGATAGGCCTGGTCTTCGTCGTCATGGCCGTCCAGATGGCCACCGACCGCAGCAACCCCAAGCGCTGGACGTCCGCCGCCTTCTGGGGTCTGCTCGGACTCACCTTCCCCTACGGCACCGGCGTCGCCAACGCCACGGCCGGCAACGGCGGCTGGACCCTGCCCGCCGAACCGCTCGGCGTCGCCGTCCTGACCCTGGTCGTGCTCGCCGGGTTCAACTTCCTCGGCAAGGGCGTCCCGGTCACCACCACCGGCGCACAGCGCGAGGCGTCCGCCGCCCGGCTCGGCAACAAGATCTTCGTCCCCGCGCTGACCATCCCGCTCGTCGCCATCGTCTGCGCCTCCGTGCTGGACGAGTCCGGTCTGTTCGAGTCCGGCAAGGCCACGCTCCTCGGGCTCGGCCTCGGCTGCGTCGCCGCGCTCGTCGTCGGCATGCTGATCACCGGCGAGAAGAAGGTGACCGTCCCGCTCCACTCCGGCCGTTCCATGCTGGAGGCGATGGGCTCCGCCCTGCTGCTGCCCCAGCTCCTGGCCGTGCTCGGCTCCATCTTCGCCGCCGCGGGCGTGGGCGACCAGGTCGGAAAGATCGTCAACGACGTCCTGCCCGAGGACTCCAAGTACCTCGCGGTGATCGCGTACTGCGTCGGCATGTTCCTGTTCACCGTGATCATGGGCAACGCCTTCGCCGCGTTCCCCGTGATGACCGCGGCGATCGGCTGGCCGATCCTCATCCAGCAGATGCACGGCAACGAGCCCGCCGTCCTGGCGATCGGCATGCTGGCCGGATTCGCCGGCACGCTCTGCACCCCGATGGCCGCCAACTTCAACATCGTCCCGGCCACCCTGCTCGAACTGAAGGACCAGTACGGGCCGATCAAGGCACAGCTGCCGACGGGCATCGCGTTGCTCGGCTGCTGCACCGTGATCATGGCCCTCTTCGCCTTCTGAGCCAAGGAACAACCATGACCCGCGTCCTCATCACCGGCTTCGCCCCCTTCGGCGGCGAGAGCGTGAACCCGTCCTGGCAGGCGGCGTCCCTGGTGGCCGCCGAACCGCCCGCCGGGCTCGACGTCAGGGCCGCCGAACTGCCCTGCGTCTTCGGCGAGTCCCTCGACTTCCTGGGCGACGCCGTCCGCGCCCACACCCCCGACCTGGTGCTCTGCCTGGGCCAGGCGGGCGGACGCCCCGGCGTCACCGTCGAACGCGTCGGCCTCAACGTCGACGACGCGCGCATCCCCGACAACGCGGGCCGGCAGCCCGTCGACGAACCCGTCGTCCAAGGCGGCCCGGCCGCCTACTTCTCCACCCTCCCCGTCAAGGCCTGCGTCGCCGCGATGCGGGAGGCCGGCGTCCCCGCCGCCGTCTCCAACACGGCAGGCACCTTCGTCTGCAACCACGTGGCCTACGGCCTCGGCCACCTCATCGCCACCGAATTCCCGCACACGCGGGGCGGTTTCGTCCACGTGCCCTGGGCGCCGGAACAGGTCACCGACGGCACCGCGCCGTCCCTGCCGTCCGCCACCGTCGCCCACGGCCTGCGCGCCCTCCTGTCCGCGGCCGCCCGCACCCCGGCCGGGCAGGACCTCAAGGTCACCGAAGGAGCCACCCACTGATGCCGCTGAGCACCCACGCCGCGCCCTTCGCCCGGCTCGCCCTCGCCAACATCACCCGCGAGTACCCCAACTTCCCCGCCCACCTGACCACCTCGCCCGACGAGCACCTCGCGCCCCGCTCCCTGCACCCGGCCTTCTACGGCGCCTACGACTGGCACTCCTCGGTCCACATGCACTGGCTGCTCGTCCGCCTGCTGCGCCGCCACGGCGGGACACCCGCACTGCCGGACACCGCACGGGCCGTCGCCGTACTCGACCGGCACCTCACCCCCGGCAATGCCGCCGCCGAAGCCGCCTACCTCCGCGACCGCCCGTCCTTCGAGCGGCCCTACGGATGGGCGTGGCTGCTCGTCCTCGCGGCGGAGTGCCGGGCCCTGAAGAACGAGTCCGGCGCCCGCTGGGCCGACGCGCTGGAGCCGGCCGTCGCCGCCGTCGACGGGCTGCTGGCCGCCTGGCTGCCCAAGGCCACCTACCCCGTACGCCACGGGAACCACCCCAACAGCGCCTTCGCCCTGGGCCTCGCGCTCGACTCGGGGGAACTGTCGCCGGCGACCGACCGCGCCGTGCGCGAACGCCTCCTCACCTGGTTCGCCGACGACCACGACGCGCCCGCGCACTGGGAACCGTCCGGTCAGGACTTCCTGTCCCCGGCGCTGACCGAGGCGGACGCCATGCGCCGGGTGCTGCCGAAGGACGGGTTCGAGGCGTGGCTCGACCGCTTCCTGCCCGCGCTGCGCTCCGGCGCCCCGTGTCCGCTGCTCGATGTGCCCGTGGTCTCCGACCACGCCGACCCGCAGATCGGCCATCTGCTGGGCCTGACCCTCAGCAGGGCGGCCGCCCTGCGTTCCCTGGCCGACACCCTGCCCGAGGGGCCCGTCCGCGGCCGCCTGGACGAGGCGGCCGGCGCCCACCTCGCGGCGGGCCTGCCCGCGGTGGAGCGCGGCGACTTCACCACCGACCACTGGCTGGCGACGTTCGCGGCACTCGCCCTCGACCCCGTCGGTCTCCGCTGATCAGCTGCGCGACGCCGCGGCGTCGGCGCGCACCTGCTCGGGATGCCGCCGCCCCGTTCCCGTAGTCTCCTGCGTGCAGACGTCGGTGCCATGCGTGGTGCCACGGTGAGGGGAAGGGGCGGCGGTGTTCGCAAGGGGGACGCGGTTGCTCGCGGGCGCCATGGCCGTGGCCTGTCTGGTGCTCCTCGGTCCCAGCGCACCGGTCGGAGCCCTCCTGGCCAGGCCGCTGCCCGCCGGCGCCGCCGACGGCGTCGTACCGAACCGGGTCATGACATGGAACATCTGCAACCCCTGCGAGGTCAGCAACGTCGACCGGGCGGCGGACATCGCCACCTACGCGCCGCAGGTCATCGGCCTCCAGGAAGCGTGCGTGCGCGACGTCGAGCAGATCCGGGCCTACCTGCGGAGCCTCTACGGGCTGGCGTACCACGTCGAGTACGGGACCGTCCTGCGCAAGCGCAGCCGTTGCGGCGGAACGCCGTGGAACCCGGGAGCCTTCGGGCAGGCGATCCTGTCCGCGGCACCGATGACCGACCGGGTCAGCGTGGAGTACCCCGACGGCGGTTCCGAGGACCGCGGGTACCTGGCGGTCACCACCGTGGTGGGCGGCCACCCGGTGCGGGTCTTCAACACCCACCTCGCCCACCGGCGTCAGCAGCCGGTCCGGGCACACCAGACCGGAGTGCTCGCCGCGGCCGTCGAGCGCCACGACCGCGCGATCGTACTGGGCGACTTCAACGCCGTGCCGGACGCCTCCGAACTCTCCCCGCTGTGGGCACTGGCCGCCGGTTCGGACGCCGAGTGCCGCCCGTCTCCCGCCGCCGCCACGTGCGAGCCGACCACCGACTGGAACAGCCGGTTCGACTACGTCTTCCTGCGCGGCATCGGCTCGGTCGAACAGCACGTCCACCCCACCACGTACTCGGACCACCACCTGTTGCACACGGACGTGGTCCCGGCCCGGGACGCCTGAGCCGGCCGGGGACTACGACGCGGACGGGGCAGCCGGCCGAGGGCCGTGCCCGTCGCCGTCGGCGGGGATGCCCAGCCGGCCCGCCACGGTGGTGAGGGCCGCTCCCAGGGGGACCGAGACCCGGGCGAGGGCGTGCCGGTCACCCCGGGTCGGGTCGCGGTTGACGATCAGCACCGGCTTCCCGGCCTCGGCCGCCTGACGGACGAAACGCAGCCCGGACATCACCGTCAGCGACGAGCCCAGGACCAGCAACGAGGCCGCCTCCCGCACCAGCGTCCGGCAGTGCTCGACGCGCCCCGGCGGGACGTTCTCGCCGAAGAAGACGACGTCCGGTTTGAGGACGCCGCCGCAGACCGCGCAGGACACCACCCGGAAGTCGCCGACCTGTTCGTCGGTGAGGTCGGCGTCACCGTCCGGGTTGATGCCCGCGGCCACCGGGTCGAAGCCCGGATTGGCCTCCTCGAGCCGCCGGGCGAGTTCCCGGCGTGGGCTGAAGGCGCCGCAGGTCAGGCAGACGACGCGGTCCAGGCTGCCGTGCAGCTCCACGACGTCCGCACTGCCGGCCGCCTGGTGCAGGCCGTCGACGTTCTGGGTGATCACGCCCGAGAGCAGGCCCCGCCGCCCGAAAGCGGCCACGGCGCGGTGCCCGGCGTTGGGGCGGGCACGGCCGAAGGTGCGCCAGCCGAGGTGGCTGCGTGCCCAGTACCGGCGCCGGGCCAGGGGATGGGCGGTGAAGTCCTGGTACGTCATCGGAGTGTGCCGGCTCAGGCTTCCGCCCTCGCCCCGGTAGTCGGGAATGCCCGACTCCGTCGAGATGCCGGCACCGCTGAGCACAAGCACCCCGCCGGCTCCCACGGCGTCGGCGACCGGCCGCAGGTCCGTGGTGCCCGGGGGCAGGTCCTCGGCGGGGGTCCAGCTCAGAGTGGGGCGCATGCGCATGCGGCAAGGGTACGTAACGGGCGGCCCGGGCAGGGCCCGGCGGGACGGCCGCGAGGTGAACGGCGCCGTCGTCCGCACTCCACTGCGCGATCGGACCATCCCCGGGGCACTGCCGGACGGTCCGCGCGGGCACGATGAACGGCTCGGCTTGCTGTACTGCAAGTAACAAGATCACAGTTGGTCTACACCCCTCACGGAACCCGTCGAGGCGGCTCCCCGTTTCCGTGCGTTCGTGACCCCGAGTGCGCGGGCGAACACAGAAAGAAGCCGATGAATCCGTCGTACGACCGTCTCGGGCAGGCGCGCGAGGACTACGAGACCCACCTTCGGACCTGCCGTCAGTGCGAGGCGGACGGCGCGAGGTGCGCGGTGGCCAAACACCTCAGACGCCTCTACAACAACCTCCTCAGATCGGCGTGACCCGTCAGTCGATCCGCACGACGAACTTGCCCCGCACGCCTCCCGCTTCCAGCGCCCGGTGGGCCGCCCCGATCTCCTCGAGCGGGAACACGGTGTCCACGACCGGGCGGATCGCGCCGTCCGCCACGTGGGCCGCCAGGTCGTTGAAGAGCCCGGTCCTCGGGTTGCCGCTGAAGAAGCGCACCCGGCGGCGGCCGTGCACGGTACTGGCCAGGAGGTAGCCGAGGGAGGCGACGGGGCGCTCGACGTCGAAGGCGATGGACACCATGCGGCCGCCGGGAGTGAGCAGCCGGCGGTGGGCGTCGAGGTCCTTGCCCACGGTGTCGAGCACCACGTCGTACCGGCCGAGGCCGGCCGGGCCGGTGGCACGGTAGTCGTGGACCTCGTCGGCGCCGAGGTCACGGACGAGGGCGAGGTTGTCCGCGCGGGCCAGCCCGGTCACGTGCGCCCCCATCGCCTTGCCCAGCTGGACGGCGACATGACCGACGCCGCCCGCGGCGCCGCGGACGAGAAGGCGCTCGCCGGGGCGCAGCCGCGCCTTGTCGCGCAGCGCCGTGATCGCCGTGGTGCCCGCGGGCAGCGCCGCCGCCTCGACCAGGTCGAGCCGCTGCGGGACCCGGCCCAGCTGACGCGGGCGGACGGCCACGTACTCGGCGGCGCTGCCGAAGCCGGAGGCGCGGGGCATGATGCCCCACACGCGGTCGCCCACGGCGGGCCCGGTGACGGCCGCGCCGAGCGCGACGACCTGTCCGGCGAAGTCGAGTCCCGTCCGCTGGGGGAACTTCCGTCCCGTCACCAGGCGCACGCGGCCCGCGCGGGCCAGCAGTTCACCGCCGTTGACGCTGGTCGCCCGGACCCGTACCAGGACCTCACCGGGTCCCGGCGCGGGCTTCGGCGCCTTCCCCACGTAGAGCACCTCGGGACCGCCGAAGCGGTCGTACATCACGGCTCGCATCATCTCGGACACTGTCTGCACCTCGTTCGTCATGGCTCTCGCCGTCGAACGTACGATGCCAAGTGGAGGGGGGCGTCCACTTGTACCGGAGGTGAGAGGGATCGACGGGAAATCCTCTCGGTTGCGCGCCGACGCGCGGCGCAACCGGCAGCAGATCCTGGAAGCCGCCCGGGAGGTCTTCGCCCGGGACGGCGTGGACGTGCCGATGGCGGTCATCGCCCGCAGGGCGAACGTGGGCGTCGCCACGCTCTACCGGCGCTTCCCGACCCGCGACGACCTGGTCCGGGAGGTGTTCGCCGAGCAGGTCGAAGCCTGCACGGCGGCGCTGGACGAGGCGCTGGACGACCCCGACCCGTGGCGCGGCTTCTGCCACGTGATCGAGAAGATCTGCGCCCTGCAGGCCGCTGAGCGGGGCTTCACCACCGCCTTCCTCAGCGCCTTCCCGGAGCGGGCCGCGGACCACTCGCGCCGCCGCCTGGACGGGGAGCGCGGTTTCGCGACCCTCGTCCGACGGGCACAGGGAGCAGGGAAGCTGCGGCCGGACTTCCACCCGTCCGACCTCACCGTGGTGCTGCTCGCCAACAGCGCGCTGTCCGGGACACCCGACCCCGAGGCCGCGTCCAGGCGGCTCGTCGGCCTGCTCCTCGACGCCTTCCGCGCGGGCCCCGCACGGCAGGCACTGCCGCCGCCGACCGGCCTCGGCCTGACGCACCTGCATGCTCCGGCGTCGTAGGCCCCGCGGCCGGGGGAGGGGCCCGGCCCTTCCCTACGCCGCCGGTCGGCCCGCCCGGCGCAGAGCCAGCACCGCGTTGTGCCCGCCGAAGCCGAAGGAGTTGCTCAGGACGAGGTCGCCCGAGCCCGGCAGGGTCCGCGGTTCGCCGCGTACGAGGTCCAGATCGACCGCGTCGTCGACCTCGGCGCAGCCGACCGTGGGAGGCACCACCCCGTGGTGCAGGGTGAGTACCGCGGCGACGGCCTCGACCCCGCCCGCGGCACCCTGGAGGTGTCCCAGGTGGCCCTTGAGCGCCGTGACCGGCACCTCGCGTCGCCCCAGCACGCCGCGCACGGCCCGTGCCTCGGCGAGATCGCCGTCGACCGTGGCCGTGGCGTGCGCGTTGACGTGGACGACGTCCTCGACGCGGGCCCCGGCGTCCCGTACCGCCCGCCGCAGCGCGAGCGCGATGCCGTCGCCGGACGGATCCGGCGCCGCGACGTGGTGGGCGTCGGCGGACAGTCCCCAGCCGGCCGCCTCGCAGTAGATGCGCGCCCCGCGGGCACGGGCGTGCTCCTCGGACTCCAGGACGAGTATTCCCGCCCCCTCCGCGTTGACGAAGCCGTCACGGTCCTTGGCGAACGGGTGGGAGGGCGAACCCGCCGACGGGTCACCCTCGGCCAGCGCCCGCATGGCGGCGAAGGACGCCATGATCGCCGGTGTGACCACCGCCTCGGCACCGCCCGCGAGGGCCACGTCGACCCGGCCGTACCGGATGCGGTCGACGGCCTGCCCGATCGCCTCGGTGCCGGAGGCGCACGCGCTGGTGACGGTGCGCGCCTCGCCGGTGATGTGCAGGTCGAGCGAGACCTGCGAGGCGGCCTGCGAGGGGACCGACATGGGCGTGGTGAGCGGGGAGACACCGCGCGGCCCCTTCTCCCGCAGCTTCCGGTCCCCGCCGACGAGCACCGACGCGTCCCCGAGGATGGCGCCGAGGCTCACTCCGACCCGCTCCGGGTCGAGCCCGCTCTCGCGGGTACCGCCGTCCTGGTAACCAGCGTCGGCCCAGGCCTCGCGCGCGGCCAGCACGGCGAACTGGGCGGCGCGGTTCATCCGGCGCGCCGCCTGCCGGGGCAGCAGCCCGGCCGGGTCCACCGGCACCGTCCCGGCGATCCGCACCGGCAGCCCGTCGAACTCCTCGTCCACCAACTCCCGTATGCCGTGCCGTCCTTCGAGCAGCCCGTGCCACAACTCGCCCGTGCCGATGCCCAGCGGGGTGACGGCGCCGAGCCCGGTGACGACGACGCGCCGCCCGCCGGCCGCCAGGGCCTCCCGCGCGGGACGCGGCTCGTGCCGTACGACGTCGCCCTCCCGGTCGGCCCCGGCGGCCCACCGGCGTACGTCGGCGTCGGTCACGCCGGCGTCGGCATCCTGTGCCGTGTCGCGGTGCCAGGCGCCCCAGCGGCGGACGTACGTCACCTGCCGGGCCCGCGGGTCGACGGCGCGGAGGCGGGTCACCCGGTCCCCGTCGTGGAATTCGACGTCGTCGAGGGCGGGCGAGCTCACCAGCGGCACCGCGGACACGTCCAGCCGCCGCCCGGCGACGGTCACCCGCTGCTCGCGCCGCAGTTCCTCCTCGTGGTCCACCCCGCCCAGCGGCGGCCGCAGCGCGACCAGGATCACCTCGGGGGAGGCGGGCTGGGTGTGCGTGACCACGTACCACCGGTTCGCGGCCGCGTCCTCGGGGGACCGGGCGAGCAGATCGCCGGGGACGACCTCGGCGGCGGTGACCGTGTAGGGGCGTATCGGTACTTCAGGCGTTTCGGGGCAGTGGGTCATGTCCGAGCATGCTCTCTTTGGTCCGAACTGTCGTACTGGAAGCGCTTATGAGTGTTCTGTACGAAGTGCGAACCGGCCATTGTTGAACTCAGGACATGTCCGTTTTGCTCCGGTATACCGGTCGGGTGACGCGCGACACAGTGGACAAGTCACCGGCTACGTAAGGGGGTTGACCCCACGGAGCTGGTCTGTGCGAAACGTCACGAAACCCGTCCTAGGCGGAGGCCTCCGCCAGTCGGTCCAGCCGTGTGCGATGAGCCGGTGTCAGGTGAAGACGCTCGGCGGCGAGGTTCTCCTCCAGGTGGTCGATCCGGGCAGTGCCGGGAATGGGGAGGACGACCGGGGAGCGGCCGAGGAGCCAGGCGAGCGCGACCTGCGTGGGGGTGGCGCCGGTCTCGGCGGCCACGGCGGCGACCTCGGCCCTGCTTCCCGCGTCCCCCCAGGCGACGGGGCGCCACGGCAGGAAGGCGATCCCCGCTGCCGCACAGGCGGTGAGTACGGGCTCGTGCTCACGGTCCAGCAGGTTGTAGCGGTTCTGCACACTGGCGATGTCGACGATGCGGCGGGCCTGCTCGAGTTCGCCGACCGTGACCTCGGACAGCCCGATCCGCCCGATCTTGCCTTCGGCCCGCAGCTCCCGCAGCGTCCCGAGCTGGTCGGCGAGCGGCGTCTCGGGATCGACGCGGTGCAGCTGAAGCAGCTCGATCCGCTCGACGCGCAGTCGGCGCAGCGCGTGGTCGACCTGCTCCCGCAGCACGGACGGCCGCCCGTCGAGCTGCCACTCGCCCGACGGCCCCGAACGGGCGACGCCGACCTTGGTGGTGACGAGCAGACCGTCCGGATAGGGGTGCAGAGCCTCGGCCAGCAGTTCTTCGTTGGTGCCCCCGCCGTACAAGTACGCGGTGTCGATGAGCGTGACACCCAACTCGACGGCCCGCCGGGCCACCGCGACGGAGGCCGCACGGGCCGGGCCCGGCCCCGTCGGCAGGTGCATGGCCCCGAACCCGAGCCGCCGCACCTCCAGGTCCCCGGTGATACGAAACACAGTTGCCGTCACGTGCGGTCCCTCCCCCTCGTCCGAAGCGACCCTAGGCGGCCTTTCGCGACGGGGGCGGGGCTTCGGGCGGGACGGGAAGCGTCCGTCCCACGCGGGCCAGCGGGGACAGGGCCATCAGTGCCGGCGACAGCAGCATGCCGGCCGCGGCGGCCAGCAGGCCGGTGCGCGTCCCCCACACCTCGGCGAGACAGCCGCCGAGCAGCGAGCCCAGCGGGGTCAGCCCCATGCCGACGAAGGTGATCGTCGCGGCGGCGCGGCCCTGCATCCCGTCCGGAGTGACGGCCTGCCTCACGGCCATGACCGTGACGTTCACCAGCTGGCCGAAGGCCCCGAACACGAGGTTGACCGCGACGAGCGCGGGAACCGTCAGGGCGGAACCGCCGTGCAGCGCGGGCACGAGCAGGAAGACACCGTCACCGATCGCCGCCGCGGACACGAGGACGGCGCCGTAGCCGAAGCGGCCGGGCAGCCGGGTGGCCAGCAGTGACCCCAACAGGGCGCCAGGCCCCGTCGCCGCGAGTACCAGTCCCATGGCGGCGCCCGACAGGTGCAATTCCCGTGGCAGGTGCAGGAGGTAGACGGTCATCACGGCCGAGAGGAAGAGCTGGAACGCGGCCGACGCCAGGCAGACGGCCCGCAGCCAGGCGTCGCCCGCGACGAAGCGGAGGCCCTCACGGATGCGCCGCCGGACCCGGGCAGGTCCTTCCGGGCGCTCCGGGACGGACTCGTGGCGGCCGATCCGCCGGATCGACAGGAAGGACAGCGCGAAGAAGACGGCGCCGGAAGCGGCGGCCACCGGCACCGACAGCGCGGACACCAACGCGCCGCCGAGGGCGGGACCGCCGGTCTGCGCGGCGGACCGGCTGCCCTCCAGCGCGCTGTTGCCGCGCACCAGCTGGTCGCGCCGCACCAGCCGGACCAGCGACGCCTGGTACGCCACGTCGAAGAACACGGAGAGAGCCCCGACGGCGAAGGCCACCACGAGCAGCGCCGGCAGACCGAGCGCGCCGAGGAGGCCGGCCACCGCGGCCGCGCCCAGCGCCAGTGCCCGCCCCGCGTCCGTCAGGACCATCACCGTGCGGGTCCGCCACCTGTCCACGCACGCGCCGGCGACGAGCGACAGCAGCAGGATCGGTGCCTGCCCCACCGCGCGCAGGACGCCCAGCTGACCGGCACCGGCATCGAGCGTGAGGACGGCGAAGAGCGGCAGAACGACCAGCGTCGCATGCTCACCCAGCTGGGAGGACGTCTGGCCGAGCCAGAGCATGCGGAAGTCGCCGTCCCGCCACAGACGCGACGCGGGAGACCGACCGGATTCGGACGTGGTGGTGGAGGAAGTGCACGGCACGGAGGACCCCTCGGAGGACCGAAGACGAGACCCGCCGACCGGCGCACGGCAGGTGCGCCGGCTGTTTCAGGCAGCGGGAGAGGAAGGCTCGCTGTGCCGCGTGGTACGAGCAGCACGCGATGACAGGCCGATCACGGCCTCGAACGTCAACGCGTGCTCGGACGACCGACCATGCTCCGCTCCTCCCGGTCACTCCCGGCGCACACCCTAACTCGCCCACGCCCGTGGCCGCTTGACCTCGAGCGGACTTGAGCTTCTAGGTTCGTTCCAGAGCCGCGGGAACCGACCGCCGGCACCGTCCGAGGAGATTCGCCATGGCAGAGCGCACAGCCCCCGTCGAGATTCCCGACCGCTACCGCTATGCCGTGATCCCGCACATCATGGTCGACGACGCGGCCGCCGCGATCGACTTCTACAAGCGAGCCTTCGACGCCCACGAGGAATTCCGGATCGAGGCTCCCGGCGGCGGCGTCCTCCATGCCGAGATCACCGTCGGACGCTCGGCCCTGATGCTGGGAGACGCCGGTGCGGGCGGAGCGGAGTTCGGCGACTTCCTCTCACCGGCCGCGCTGGGCGGGGGCACGTCGGTGACGCTGCACGTCTTCGTGCCGGACGTCGACAGCCTGGCGGGACGCGCGGAGGCCGCGGGTGCCGAGATCCTCCAGCCGCCGACGGACATGTTCCACGGGGATCGCACCGTGGTCCTCAGGGACCCCTCGGGGCACATGTGGGTCTTCCTGACCCATGTCGAAGACGTCTCGGAGGAGGAGCTTCTGCGCCGCCTGGCCACTGCCGGGTGACCGGTCTGCTCGCACCGCGCCGGCCGGCGCGGTGACGAGGGGGTCAGCGGGCCTTGGGGCCGTCCTGGACGGGGTCGGGCAGTGCGAGGGCGGTGTGCGCCGGGCGTCCGGCGGCCGGCGGCGAGGTGGTGAGGGCGCGGAGTCTGGCGTTGCGCCTTTCGAGGGCCGCGGCCGTGGTGGGGAAGAGCGCCGCGTCGCCGTCCGCGACCTGTGCCTGGTTCAGTTCGACGAATCCGCGCAGGTCCCTCTCGTAGGCGGCGAAGGCCGCGGTGTGGTCGCGGTGCGCGGCCAGCGAGGCGGCGAGCACATAGGCGCCGACGAGGGCGAGGCTGGACCCCTGCCCGGTCAGGAAGGACGGGGCGTGGGCGGCGTCGCCCAGGAGCGCGGTCCGGCCACTGGACCAGCGCGGCATGCGGACCTGGCTCACGGTGTCGAAGAACGGGTCGCTCGCGCGGCGCATGGCGGCGACCATGCCCGGGATCTCCCAACCGGCGTCGGCGAACGTGGTGGCCACGAGGTCACGCTGGGCCCGGGGGTCACGGAGCACGTCGTGCCCGGGCTCCGGGCCGGCGAAGTTGAGGAAGGCGTGCACCTCGTCGGCGTCCTCGACGGCGTAGAGCGCCGCGGCCCTCCCGGGGGTGTTCCACATGAGTACCTCGTGGGAGAGACCGAAGGTGTTGGGCATGGTGAAGACGGTGAAGCAGTACCCCAGATAGTGGTGGAACCGCTGCTCGGGGCCGTACACCAGCTCCCGGGTACGGGAGTGCAGCCCGTCCGCGCCCAGGACCAGGTCGAAGCTGCGCCGGACGCCGCTGCGGAAGGTGACGTCGACGCCGTGCTCGTGTTCCGTGAGCACTTCGACGGAGTCGTCGAACACGAACTCCACCTCGTCACGGACGGCTCCGTACAGGGCTCGGGCCAGATCGCCGCGACGCACCTCGACGTCACGTCCCTCGACACCACCGGCCACCACCTGGGGATGGACCACCGCCGCCTCGCTGCCGTCGGCGTCGAGAAAGGTCACCCGGCGCGACTCGACATGCGCCTCCCGGAGCTGCGGCAGGATTCCCATCCGGCGGGCCACCTCCACCGCGGTGCCGCGCACGTCGACCGGATACCCGCCGGCGCGCAGTCCGGCGGACTTCTCCACCACCGTCACCGCGAATCCGTACCGGCGCAGCCAGAACGCCACGGCGGGGCCCGCGATGCTCGCTCCGGACACCAGGACGGTGCCCTTCGTCGCCGTTTTCATGACCATGTGTCAGCTCTCCTTGCTGTGACGAGTGATGGGGCCGAGGCGGGTGGTGCTCCGTACGAGCATCACGGCCAGCACCGCGGCGGCCGCGAACGCGGCGGAAGCGATCGTGACGTAACCGAACACACCCGTGGCCGAGTTCGTCGTCTCCCCGTCGACGACCACCGACGTCGACTCGAGGACGGCGGCACCCACGAAGTTCAGGACCACCGAACCGATCGAGACCATGACCATGACCAGGCTGGAGACGATGCCCTGCCGTTCGGGGGGAGCCAGGCTCCCCGCCATGTTGAATCCGGACGTCCCCAGCGCTCCCACCGTGACACCCAGCAGGAAGCCGCAGCAGAGCGCGACGGGAAGCCGGGACACCCCAGCGAACATCCCGACGGTCACCACCGTTCCGAGCACGATGGCGCCGGCGAGGGTCCGGGCGGGTCCCATGCGTGCGGCGAGCCATCCCGCCGACGGGCCCCCGAGCGTGACGCCGAGTCCCGGCGTCGCCAGGAGCAGCGCCACCGACCCCTGGCCGGCCAGTCCGTACCCGAGCCGCTGATCCGCCGACACGTCAGCGATGAGGGGGATGAGCTGCAGCACGCTCTGGTACGAACCCGCGGCGAGGAAGACCACGAGGAGCGTGAGCACCAAGGGGCCACCGAGGTTCCTGACGTCGATCAGCGGGTCGGGCTTCCGGCTGGAGACCAGGAACCACCTGGCCAGTGCCCCGACGCCGCCGACGAGGAGGGCCAGCGGCCCCGGGGTGAGCCAGCCGAGGTCCGAGCCGAGGCTGACGTAGCCGAGGACGCCGACGAGACCGCCGCCGAGAAGGAGGGCACCACCGACGTCGAGCCGGCCCGGTGTCCGCTCCGGGGCCTCGGGGAGGACGTGGTGCACGCAGACCGCCATCGCGGCCGCGACGAGGGCCGACACGAGGAACAGGATCTGGAAGCCGAACTGCTCGGCCAGGTCCTCGATGACGAAACGCGAGGCGATGTTGAGGACCGCGGAGCCCGACGTCACGATGCCCACGACGATCATCGCGATGCGGGGCGCGCAGAGGCCCCGGACCATCGCCACGGAGAGGAAGACCGTGGCCAGGGACGCCCCTTGCAGCACACGTCCCGGCACGAACAGCCAGAGGCTGGGCGCCACGGCACACAGCAGGGCCCCCGCGCAGCTGAGGAGCAGTGCCAGGACCAGTACCCTGCGCCTGCCGTGGAGGTCGGCGGCCTTCCCGAGCAGGGGCGCCCACATCACACCCGCCAGCATCGCGGTGGCGTTGAGCCACGCCGCCTGGTCGGTGCCGAAATGGTCGAGCATCTCCGGGAGGACGACCAGCGGCGCGGTGACGGCCGAGTCGACCACGAAGTTCACCAGGGCCAGGACGGTCACCAGGCCGACGAGCCGTCCGCTCCACCTCGTGTGCCGTCCGGCCTCCGTAGGTGCGGTATCCGTGCTTCCGGTCCTGCTCTGCTGCATGGCTGGCTCCTTGTCGGAGGTGCTGCGGCGGGCGGTCTCAGACATTCCGGTCACGCAGCGCCGCGCGGGCCGGGAGGGACACGGCGACGAGGCCGAGGGACACCGCGGCCGCGGCGAACGCGGCGTACAGCAACGGGGGCACGTACGGGAGTTCGCCCGTCAGGCCGCGCATCATCGGGGTCAGCGTGATCATGGCGATGGCGGTGCCCAGGGCCACGCCCGCCGCCGACACCAGCAGACTCTCCCAGCCGAGCATGCGCATCACCTGGCGGCGGGTGGAGCCGACGAGGCGGAGCACGGTCAGTTCGCGCCGGCGGTCCAGGACCGTCATCACCAGGGTGTTGACGGCGGCGACGGCGGCGAAGCCGCCCAGGACGGCGGCCATCATGTAGTTGGCCCAGGCGCCGAACTCCCGGTCCACGTTCTGCGCGACGGCGTACCCGGAGGCGTCGGTGACCTCGCCGAGTGCGGCGAGCGGACCGGCGTCGCCGCCGCTGACCAGCAGCGTGTCCGCGAAGGCCGACGTGACGTGCCCGTCCAGCGAGGCCCGGTCCATCGTCACCGCCGGCAGGCCCAGACCGCGGCCGTAGACCGCGACGACTTCCGGGGCGGCCTTCGTGCCGTCGGGGAGGTAGAGCGGCAGCTTGTCGCCCAGCTCGACCTTCGCCGCGGTGGCGAGGGTCTTGTCGATGGCGATACGGCCCTCGCCCACCCGGTCCAGGCTGCCGCCGCGCACGTCCAGGTCCTGCACCCGGGCGAGCTCGGCGCCGGGGCCCGAGACGCCCTGGGTCGCGGTCCCCTGCAGCGACGTCTCGCCGCCGCCCTCGACGGGCACCAGTACCTGCGTGTCGAGCAGGCTCACCGCCGCCTCGACGCCGGGGACGCGGGCGGCCCGGTCGGCGGCGTCGGCGGGCAGGCCCGCCGGGTTCGTGACCACATGGTCGGCCGTGATGCCCTCGCGCAGCTGCTGCGAGGCGACGTGGCTCTCGCTCGTGTGCATGAAGACGAGCGTCGAGGCGAAGGCCATCGCCAGCACGATCGGCGTGATCGCCGAGGCCAGCCGACGGGCGTTGGTGCGGGAGTTGGCGGCGGCCAGCGACGCGGAGGCGCCGCCGCCGCGCAGCAGCAGGCCGAAGAGTGCCGCGCACAGCCGGGCCAGGACCGGGCCGAGCAGGGCGACGGCCAGCATGAAGAGCATCACGACGCCGAGAGAGGCGTTGGCCGCGTCGGAACCGGCGGCGGAGGCGGCGACGCCGGCGAGCGCCGAGCCGCCGCCGACCGCGCCCAGACCGAGGACGGTGCGGACGACACCCGGCCGCAGCCGTTCCACCGAGGCCTCGGCCAGCGCCTGACCCGGCTTGATCCGCGCGGGCCTGCGCCCGGCCGCCCAGCCCGCGCCGAGCGCGGTGAGCAGGCCGACTCCTACGGCCGCGAGCAGGGGGAACCCGGAGACGTGCAGTTCGACCGCCTTCGGGACGGCCCCGCGGTCCTGCATCTGCCCGAACCACCAGTGCGCGAGCCCGATGCCGGGCAGGCAGCCGAGTATCCCGGCGAGCGGGGCGACCAGCAGCGCCTCGGCGGCGACCGCGCGACGGATCTGCCGCGGCGTGGCGCCGACGGCGCGCAGCAGCGCGAACTCGCGGGAGCGCTGGCCGACGGAGAGGGCGACCGTTCCGGCCGCGGTGAAGACCGCGACCAGGGTCGCGATCCCGCCGAACGAGCCGCCGACCGCGAAGAGCGTCTCCTTGGCGTAGGCCAGACCGTGGTCCTCGACCTCGCCGCGGTCGTCGCCGGTGAGCACCCCCGCGCCGGAGCCCGCGAGGGACTTCTCGACGGCGGCGGCCAGAGCGTCCAAGTCGGCGCCGTCCTCGGCCGTGACGGCGATGGCGTCGGCCTGGCCGGGGTGCCCGGCCAGCACGGACGCCTCGGAGTCGGCGAACCAGGCCGTGGCCCCGCCGCCCACCCCTTCCTCCGCGGTGTCGCCCGGACCGGCCTCGGCCAGCCCGGACACCCGGAAGCCGGCGCGGCCGTCGGCCGTTTCCAGCGTGACGGTGTCGCCGACGCCCGCCTTCGCCGCACGGGCCGCGTCGGCGCCGAGGACGACCTCGCCCGCGTGCGGCGCGGCGCCGGAGGTCAGCGCGCTGCCGGTGAAGGTGTGCGCGCCCCAGCCGTGACCGGTGAGCGCGCTCGACGAGGTGGTGCCCTGGTGCACCGGGAAGGTGAAGTCCGGGACGGCGGTGGCCGCACCCGGCACCTCGGCGGCCCTCGCCGCCAGCCGCGCGTCCACGCGGGCGGTGTCCGGCAGCGGGTACGCGGTTTCCTCGGGACCGTCGATGGTGTCGGCGACGACCCGCGCCGACTGGTCGGCCGCCACGACGACCGGCGCGTTCGCGTACCGCTCCGCCGGCACCGACGCCCGCAGGCTGGTCTCCAGCAGGACGCCGCAGGCCGCGACGATCAGCGCCGACATCATCAGCGCGACGAACGTGCCCGCGAACGAGGCGGGCTTGAAGCGCACGGCCGCGCGGGCGAGGCCGTTGGGAGCGAACTTCCTCATGCCGCCGCCCTCGCCATCGCCCGGGCACGGCCGGTGAGCGCCGTCATCCGCGCCGCGATCTGCTCCTGCGAGCCGCGCTCCAGGTGGTCGGCGAAGGCACCGTCGGCGAGGAACAGCACGCGGTCGGCCCAGGCGGCCGCGGCCGGGTCGTGGGTGACCATGACGACGGTGGCGCCGAGGGCGTCCACCGCCTGCCGGAGCAGGCCGAGGACCTCGGCGGCGGTGCCGGTGTCGAGGGCGCCGGTGGGCTCGTCCGCGAACACCACGTCGGGGGCGGTGACCAGGGCGCGGGCGACGGCCACGCGCTGCTGCTGACCTCCGGAGAGCTCGCCGGGCCGGCGCCGCGCCTTGTCGGCGAGGCCGACCTGGGCGAGTACCTCGGCCGCCCGGGCGCGGTCCTGGCGCCGTCCGGCGAGGCGCATGGGCAGCAGGACGTTCTGTTCCACGGTGAGCGACGGCAGCAGGTTGAACGCCTGGAAGACGAAGCCGAGGCGGCTGCGGCGCAGCTCGGTCAGCTCGTTCTCGCTCATGCCGGTGATCTCCGTACCGCCGAGGCGCACGGAACCCGCCGACGGCCGGTCGAGCCCGGCGGCGCACTGCAGGAAGGTGGACTTGCCGGACCCGGACGGGCCCATCACGGCGGTGAAAGTGCCGCGCGGGAGGGCGAGGTCGACTCCCGCCAGCGCGTGCACGGTGCCCGCGCCCCGGCCGTACTGCCGCCGGACCCCGCGCAGTTCGACGGCGAGGTCCGGTGTGGCGGGTGGTGCCCCCTCCGGCCGGCCGTCCGCCTTCTGCCTCTTGGTGCTGCGCAGCCTCATCTTCGGCCCTCTCCTGATCTTCCGTGCTGACGGGATCAAGAGTGCGAGGAGGGCTGCGTCCCGGGCGTCGTACCCGGGAGCCAACATGGAGGTGCTACCCCGGTAGGGGGTGGACGAGGGGCAAGGGGCGCGACCGGTCTACTCGCCCGGTGCCACCAGCCCCGACTCGTACGCGAAGACCACCGCCTGCGCCCGGTCGCGCAGGTCGAGCTTGGTGAGGACGCGGCTCACATGTGTCTTCACCGTCTGCTCGGCCAGCACCAGCGTCTGGGCGATCTCCGCGTTGGACCGGCCGCGGGCTACCAGGGTGAGGACTTCGGTCTCGCGGTCCGTCAGCGCCTTCAGCCGCAGCGCGGGCCTGCCCCTGGTGGCGGGACGTTGCCGGGCGAAGTCCGCGATGAGCCGGCGTGTCACGGAGGGGGCGAGCAGCGCGTCGCCGGAGGCGACGACGCGTACCGCCGCGATGAGGTCGGCCGGCGGGGCGTCCTTCAGCAGGAAGCCGCTGGCACCGGCCCGCAGCGCCTCGTAGACGTAGTCGTCGACGTCGAACGTGGTGAGCATCAGGACCCGCGGCCGGTGCTCACCCGCCGGTGCGCCGCCCGCGCCGCCCGGCGGGGGCCCGAGGATGCGACGCGCGGCCTCCAGGCCGTCCATCTCGGGCATGCGGACGTCCATCAGCACGACGTCGGGACGGGTGCGGCGGCTCAGCTCGACGCCCTGCGCGCCGTCGGGGGCCTCACCCACCACGTCGATGTCGCTCTGGGCGGCCAGCAGTGCGGCGAAACCCGCCCGCACCATGGCCTGGTCGTCGACGATGATGACGCGCGTGGTCACGTGAGGTCCTTTTCATCGAGGGGGAGACGGGCGGCCACCCGGAATCCGCCGTCCGGCAGCGGTCCCGTGTCGAGGGTGCCGCCGACGAGCCGGACCCGCTCGCGCATGCCGATGAGGCCGTGCCCGGTGCCGCCCTCCTCGAGCGGCGCGACGGGTGGCTCGGGCGGTGGTCCGTTGACGACGAGGACGGTGAGCCGCGCACCGTCCTCGACGGCGGACGCCGACACCGACACCCGCGTCGGAGCGCCCGGCGCGTGCCGCACCACGTTCGCCAGGGCCTCCTGGACGATGC
This sequence comes from Streptomyces sp. CB02414, assembly GCF_001905385.1. GTDB lineage: Bacteria > Actinomycetota > Actinomycetes > Streptomycetales > Streptomycetaceae > Streptomyces. Next base: position 477,420 of record NZ_LIPF01000004.1, read on the forward strand.
GGTACGCCGAGAGGCCCACCGTCTCGGACACGTCGGCGTCGCAGGGGGTGAACTCCACGGGCACGCCCGCCCGCACCGTCGCCTCCACCAGCTGACCGATCCGCGTCAGGCCCGGCTGGGGCGCGAGCTCGCCGTGCGCCTCCTCGCTCCGCAGCACGCCCAGGAGCCGCCGCATCTCACCGAGGGACTCGCGCGCGGTCGCCGCGATGGACGTGAACTCCTCCTGCACGTCCGGGGTCAGCCGGTCGAGACGGTACGCCGCGGTGTCCGCCTGCACCGTGATGACGGACATGTGGTGCGCCACCACGTCGTGCAGCTCGCGCGCGATGCGGGCGCGCTCCTCCAGCAGCGTCCGCCGGCCACGCTCGGCCTCGCTGATCGTCTCCTGCTCGGCCAGTCTGCGCTGCGCCTCGTACCGCTCGCGGAGCGCGGCGGCGAGCAGGAGCGTGATGCCGCCGAGGATGGTCAGCAGCAAGGTCATGGCATCGGTGCCGTGCGGCGTGGCAAATCCCAGGCCGACGTTCGCGCCCGCCGTCGCCAGCCACACCAGCAGCAGCGTCCGGCGCCGTTCGCGCAGTCCCAGGGCGAGGCAGAGGCCGACGTACCCGACGATCCCCATGGGCGGGAACGGCCACAGGAGCCGCTCCTCGAAGTCGACGGTGCCCAGGGCGAGCGCTCCGGCGACATCCGCGGCGAAGACCACGTACCAGGCCCGCAGCGGGCGGACGACGGCGAGCAGCAGCGGCGCCGACTGGGCGACGGCCAGTGCGCTCGCGAGGCCGCCGTTGAGGCCGTAGTCGGCGGTGAGGACCTGGATGGTGGTGGGGAGCAGGGCGACGCAGAGAACGAAGGCCACGCCCCACGGCAGCAGCCGCACCCACCGACGCGAAGCGCCCGCGAGCAGCGCGCGCGGGCGTTCCTCCTCCACTGACGTCATGGGCAACACCTTATGCGGAGGCGGGGCGGCCGGTGCGGGCACGTGTGACGTGCCCGCACCGGCGGCGTCCTGCGCATCAGAGGAAGTCGGAGGAGGTCAGGAGACGGAGGTCCCGAAGATCCCCAGTTCGTGGATCGAGTAGCCCCACGTCGTCCTCCGTTCGATGCCCTGGACGCGGATATGGCTGACGGCCTCGTCGCCGGCGAGGCGTACGACGTCGTTGCCGCAGTCCTGCGGGCGCTGCGTGGACACGGTCTTCCAGTTCACGCCGTCCGCGGAGGTCTGGACGGCGTACTCCGTCGCGCACGCGCTCTCCCAGGCGACGGTCACCGCGGCCACCTTCGCGGGGGCGGCCAGCTCGACCTGCACCCACGCGTCGTCCGAGTAGCCGGAGGCCCAGCGGGTGCCCATGGAACCGTCGTTGACGTGGCGCGGGGCCAGCCGGTCGAGGTCCTGCTCCACGCTGGAGGCCGACGCGGTCCCCTTCAACGCCAGGTTCTCCGTGCCGCCGGCGGAGTCCCACAGCTGGAGCCTGAGCCCGGCCTGGAAGAGGAACGTGTCGAGCACACCGTCACCGACCTTGGGCTGGACCGATCCCCAGGAGTTGCGCGGCGGGTCGGTCCGCACGGCACGCGCCTGCCGCTGCAGTGCGTCGGACTCGGCCAGCAGCCGGTCGGAGGTCTCCTTGTCGCCGGCCTGCCGTGCCGCGAGGGCGTCGAGCATCCTCACCATTGCCGTGCCCCACAGCTCGGTGGCGTCCAGCCACGGGGCGGCGTCGACGGTGAAGCCCTTTTCCACGGCGCCGCCGCGGATGGTGGCCGGGGCGCGTTCGACGGCCCGCGCGTAGGTGCGCAGGGACTTGACCGCCGCGGTCCGGTCACCCTGGTCCCACGCCGTCCAGAACCGTGTGACGCGGCGGGCGAGTTCGGGGGCCTGGGGCTGCCAGGGCGTGGCGCCGAAGGTCGGGGCCATGTGTTCGAGGTCTCCGAAGACGAGCAGGGCCTCGGTGGCCTGCCGGTCGCCGCCCGCGAGGTAGGCCATGGCGCTGCGCCAGTTCTTGCCCGGGTCGTAGGCGTGGTCGTTCCAGGTGAAGTCCGCCGTGCCGAAGACGGCCACCTTGCTGGCGTACGGCTGGTTCATGGGGTTGGCCACGATGCCGGACAGGTGCTCGGACAGGCCTGCTTCACGCTTGTCGTACGGGGCGAGGAGCAGTCGCCCGCTGGTGTTGCCGAAGTCGTTGACCGGGTAGTTGTCCCACACGAAGACGTCGCGGCCGAAGACCTCCGCCGCCTGTTCCGCCTCCTTGTTGGTGATCCGCGTCGGCACGACGCCCACGCCGGTCCACTGGACCTCGACCGCCGGGTCCAGGCCGCCGCGCAGGGCCTGCTTGTAGGCCGAGTCCGTGTTGTTGTAGTACTCGGTGGGCACCATCTGCAGCGGCCACGTGCCCTCGTGGGTGGCGACGAAGGTGCGCTGTACGTCGTTGAGCAGGTCGACCTGCGCCTTTCCGGCGGCTCCCGCGCCGGGTTCGCCGTAGACCGTCCGGTCGGCCTCGCAGTTCCAGCTGGTGTAGTTGATGTCGTCGAGCGGGATGGAGAAGGCGCGGGTCCCCAGGTCGTACAGGGCCTGGAGCTTGTCCTTGAGCGCCTTGCGGTCGGCGGGGTCGGAGTAGCAGATCGACTCGCCGGGGGAGACGGCGAAGGTGAAGCGCACATGATTCGCCGTGGCCCGGTCCACCAGTTCGCCCAGCTCCGCCAGCTTGTCCGCCGGGTAGGGCTCGCGCCACTTGCCCCGGTGGTAGGGGTCGTCCTTGGGTGCGTAGATGTAGGTGTTCGCCTTGACGTCCCCGTAGAAGTCCATCTGGTCGAGGCGCTCGGCGTGCGTCCACGGCTGCCCGTAGAAGCCCTCGATGGTGCCCCGCAGCGGCATCGACGGGAAGTCGCTGACCCGCACGCCCGCCACTTTCCAGCCCTTGCCGCCTGTGCGGACGAAGAGCTGGCGCAGGGTCTGCACGGCGTAGAACTGCCCGGCGGCGTCCTGCCCGCCGAGCGTGATCCGCGAGCCCTTGCCGGCTCCCGTGGCCCGCAGGGCGTAACCCTCCGCGTGGTCCGGCACCGCCGTGCTCCCGAGCGCCTCGGCGATGTCGGGGCGCGCGCCCGGGCCCAGCCGCACCGTGAGCAGGCCGGCGGCGGCCCTGGGGACCTTTCCGGGGGCTACGACGTCGACCCGGTCGGCGCCGTGCGCCTTCAGCTCCTCCACAAGGCGGTCCCGGGCGGCCGCGTCGGTGTCCTCGTCGGCCACGACGATCACCCGGCCGGTCACGACGGCGTCCTCACCTGCGGGAGTGAGGGACTGCGGGGTCGGTGAGACGGGCGGTACGCCGGACGCCACGAGGGGGTGGGGGTCCGCTGCGGCGGCCGGCAGGGTCTCGAGTGCCATGGTACTTGCGAGTGCGAAGCAGAGACTGACCGATGTCATGATGCTCACGCGTCTTTGCATGGACTCTCCAAGCTTGGTCTGGACCAACAAGTTCCCTTGTCCTGAGCGATGATGAGGGATCAACGGGTCAAGACGTAAGACGTGTGGGGTCTAGACCTCTCATGCGTCCCCCTTTACTCTGGCCAACACCCGCATCCGGCCGTGCGGCCGCCGTCCCGACAGGCGGCTAGCGCAGGAGCCTGGCGCGGAGGAGCGCCAGGGTCCGCCTGTCCAGGCCGAGGCCGTCCGTCAGATAGCCGCGCAGGCTGCCGTAGTCCTCCTCGACCTGCTCCAACGCAGCCTCGAGATAGCCCGCGCGGACCTCCTGAAGGGGGATGAGCAGATCGGGGTCGCGCATGTAGCCGGACTCCCTCAGCCCCTCGCGGACCTCGCGGTCCGCCTCCCGGCGGAAGGTGTTGGAGAGCAGGAAGTCCCGCTCGGCGGCCCGCGCCGGGACTCCGACGGCGCGCAGCAGGAGGTAGCTCATCCAGCCGGTGCGGTCCTTGCCCGAGGTGCAGTGGTAGAGCAGTGGCGTGCCCTTGGCGTGGGCCACGTCCCGCACCACCGCGGCGAACTGACGGCGGCTGTCCGCGTCGGTGACGAACGTGCGGTATATGGACCGCATCATCCGCTCGGCCCTGCCGCCACCGAGCGCCGCCTCCTGCGCGGCCGGGTCCTTGGAGCCGATGACCTCCGTCGTCCTGGCGTACAGACCCAGGTCGTCCACCGGCCGGGAGGTCACGGTGACACCCTCCGGGAGGCGGTCGGCGCCGTCGCGCCCGACCTCCTGGGGGAGGCGGAAGTCCACCACGGTGCGCAGGCGCAGCCCGGACAGCTTCGAGACGTCCCTCTCGGTGAGCCCGCTGAGCGCGTCGGCGCGGAAGACCCGGCCGTGGCGCACCTGACGGCCCCTGTCCGTGCGGTACCCGCCGAGATCGCGGACGTTGACCGCGTCCTGCAACGCGATGTGGCGGACCTCGTCGGTGGTGGCCGCGGTGCGAGCGGCCGTCGCGGTGGGCTGCGCCATCGCCTCGGGGACGGCGCGGGCGGGGAGGGTGCCGAGTACGACGACGGACACCAGGGCTCCGGCCGTACGACGGACACGGGAACCACGCATGAGATCAACTCCAGGCTGTGGGGAGGGACCTGACGGGGGAGTGCGCGGCGGAGAATGCCGCCCACTGCGTGCGTCGACCGAGGGGAGTACCGGCCGACCAAACGTTTGTCAGGCGGAAGCTAGCAGCGGCCGGCCACCCCCGGGACCCTTCCGCCACCGCACGGCGCCGGCTTTCCCGGTGAGCGGGAATTCACGCTCACCGCTCGCGACGGACCCCGCCTAGCCTCCCGGAACGGCCCCGACGCCCCGCGACGGACATCCGTGCTCATCACTGGAGGAGAAGATGACTGCTCTCAACGACGAGGTCCGGGTCATCGACGCGGGCAGGCCGCCCGCGCGCTTCGCCCGGGGCTGGCACTGCCTCGGCCTCGCCGACGGCTTCAAGGACGGCAGGCCGCACGAGATCGAGGCCTTCGGCACCAGACTGGTGGTCTTCCAGGGCCAGGAGGACGGCGAACTGCACGTCCTGAACGCCTACTGCCCGCACATGGGCGGCAACCTCGCCCAGGGCAGCGTCAAGGGCGACGCCGTGGCCTGTCCGTTCCACGACTGGCGCTGGTCGGGCAACGGCCGCTGCGCCGGCATCCCCTACGCCCGCCGGGTCCCGCTGCGCGCCCGCACGCGCGCCTGGACCACCCTGGAGCGCAACAAGCAGCTCTTCGTCTGGAACGACCCCCAGGGCAACCCCCCGCCGCCCGAGGTCACCGTCCCCGAGATCGCCGGCATCCACGGCCCGGACGCCGACGAGTGGAGCGACTGGACCTGGCACACGCTCCGCGTCGACGGCGCCAACTGCCGCGAGATCGTGGACAACGTCGTGGACATGGCGCACTTCTACTACGTCCACTACGCCTTCCCGGAGTACTTCAAGAACGTCTTCGACGGGCACGTGGCCACCCAGTACATGGAGAGCAGCCCGCGCGGCGACATGGAGCTCGGCACCCTGAGCGCGGGCCGCCTGCGGTCCGACGCCTCGTACTACGGACCCTCGTACATGATCGACAACCTGTACAGCGACGTCGGCGGCGGCGCCGAGATGGAGATCGTCCTGATCAACTGCCACTACCCGATCGACGAGAACAGCTTCCTGCTCCAGTACGGGGCGATCGTCAGGAGGCTCCCCGGGATGACGGACGAGCAGGCCGCCGAGGCCGCCCGGCTGACCGCGGACGGCGCGACCGTCGGCTTCGAGCAGGACGTGGCCATCTGGCGGAACAAGACCCGGATCGACAACCCCCTGCTGACCGAGGAGGACGGCCCGGTCTACCAACTGCGGCGCTGGTACGAGCAGTTCTACGTCGATGTCGACGACGTGAAGGACGAGATGGTGCGGCGTTTCGAGTTCGAGGTCGACACCGAGCGCGCCAACCGGGCCTGGCGCGCGGAGGTCGAGGAGAACCTCGCCCGCGCCGAGGCTCGGAAACTGGCCGGCGGCACGGCGGCCGGGACGACGGAACCCGGCGTCTGACATGCGGCAGGTGGAGTGCGGGACCTGCGGCAACCAGGTCCTCTGCGAGAAGTTCAGCATGGCCCACACCTCGGTGCAGTGGACCGCGGACGCGGCCGTCGTCTGCGCGGAGTTCCGGGGCCGGGTGACCGGAAGCAGCGCCCGGATATGCACGTGCCGGGCGCTGCGCGACAGCATCGACCGCGCCGTCGAGGACGGCACCCTGGAGGTCACCCATGGGTGAGCCGGCGAGCACGTCGCGCACCTGCCTGGTCACCGGAGCGGCCTCCGGCATCGGCGAGGCCGCCGCCGCCCACCTGCGCGCGCGGGGCCACACCGTCGTCCGGGCCGACCTGGCGGGCGGTGACATCCGCGCCGACCTGTCCACGGCCGACGGCCGGGCCGAACTCGTGGCCCGTGCCCGCGAGCTGACCGGCGGCCGGCTCGACGCCGTCGTCGCCTGCGCGGGCGTCGCGCACTTCGACCCGGTCACCATCCGCGTCAACCACTTCGGCGCGGTGGCCACGCTGGAAGGGCTGCGCCCCCTGCTGGCGGCCGGCACCGACCCGCGGGCCCTGGTCATCGGCTCGATCGACTCCGTGCACCCGACCGACCCCGCGATCGTGGACGCCGCGCTCGCCGGTGACGAGGAGGCCGCGGTGACCGCCTCCCGGGCGGCCGTTGACCGGGGCGAGGGGCACCTCGTGTACTCCTCCTCCAAGGCCGCGGTCTCCCGCTGGGTCCGCCGCCTCGCGGTCACCGCCGAGTGGGCGGGCGCGGGCATCCCTCTCAACGCCGTCGCCCCCGGCGTCGTCGTCACGCCGATGACCCGCCCCATGCTGGACGACCCCGGGACGCGGGGGCTCGTCGAGCGGAGCGTGCCGATGCCGCTGCACGGCCACGCCCGCCCCGAACGGATCGCCCCGCTGATCACGTGGCTGACCTCCCCGGAGAACGCCCTGGTGACCGGGCAGGTCGTCTTCGCCGACGGCGGGGCCGACGCCGTCCTGCGCGGCGACCGCACCTGGTGAGGCACGCGCCTGGCGACCACACACGGCAACGCACGGGAGCCGCACGACTCCATCGGCCCCGCGCCGACCGTCGCCGTCGTCCGGGCGAGGCCCGCCCGCGCCGCGAACAGCCCCGGGTTCCCCGGCCGCGCGCCGGCCGGGCGCTCGTGGGCCCGTCCGCCTCCCGACGCCGAACTGGGCGCTGTCCGGCGGCCGCGTCCCGAACCCCTACGAGGAGACGCCCATGAACACCCGAACGCTCGAACGTTCCGCCGTGCTGGCGGCCGGCCCCGACGAGGTCTGGGCGGTCGTCGGTGACTTCGGCGGGCTCGCCGGCTGGCACCCGCACCTGCCGCCGTCCACGCTGGAGGACGGCGCCGACGCGGAAGTGCCCGGCGCCGTAAGGGCCTTCGCGGTCGGCGGGCAGGTCGTCGCCCGTGAGCTCCTGCTGGACCACGACGCCGAGGCCCGCCGGTACCGTTACGTGCTCCTCGACCCGGTGGCGCTGCCGGTGGACGAGTACGTGGCGACACTGGCCGTGCACCCGCACGCCGACGGGGCCGAGCTCCGGTGGTCGGCCGTCTACCGGGGCACCGACGACGTGGTGCCGCGCGTGGAGTCGCTCTTCGGCGACGGGACCTACGGCACCGGACTCGACGCCCTGCGGGAACGCTTCGCCCGGCACTGACCGGACCACGGACGGCAGGGCGCCACACCGGTCACGTCACGTCACATCCACTCGCTGGTGCGGAGCCAGGACATCATGCTGTCCATCACGGGCTGCGGCACACCGGCCTCGGGCAGCGCCGCGGCCGTCCGCGCCCGCTGCTTCGCGCGCTGCCCCGGCCCGAACATGGCCTGCCACACCGAGCGGGTGCAGCCCCGCACGGCAGGGGCGATCCGCTCCAGCTCGCGGTGGACGCCGTTGCCGCACACCGAGACCGAGGCCACCGCCCGGCCCGCTCCGCGCAGGGGCGCGGCCACGCAGAAGACGCCCTGGAAACCCTCCTCGCAGTCGAACGCCACCCCGCGTTCCCGCACCATCGCCAGCTCGCTGCGGAAGGCCTCGGGCCGGGTGATGGTGCGCGGTGTCCGGGGCCGCAGCCCCTGCCGGATCACCGGCTCCACCAACGAGTCGTCGCTGAAGGCCAGGATCGCCTTGCCCGCCGCGGTGCAGTACGCGGGCTGCCGGCCACCCACCCGGGACGGCACACCGGAGTCGAGCGATCCGCCGATCCGCTCCAGGTAAACCACCTCGGTGCCGTCGAGCACCGCGAGGTGCACCAAGTGGCCGGTGGACTCGTGCAGCGCGTGCAGATGGGGCAGCGCCGCCCGCCGCAGCCGGTTGTGGTGCGAGGCCAGCGCGCCCAGCTCCAGCATGCCCATGCCCAGCCGGTAGTCACGGCCCTCGCGCTCCAGCCAGCGCTGCCGCACCAGTTGGTCGAGGATGCGGTGCGCCGAGGACCGGGGCAGACCGGAGCGCTGCACGACCTCGGTGAGGGTGAGCCGTGGCTGCCCGGTCTGGAACGCGCTCAGCACCCGCGCCGCCTTCTCCAGCAGGGACGGGGGCGGGCCCGAGGCATCGGCAGCATGCGTGGTCAACGGCACCTCCCGCACGGACGGCCGACCAGCCCGTGGCCGCGGCCGTGATCTCCGGTATTGCATGGATATTGCAGGGAATGGTGACCGCTGCAAAGAGGCTGTTCGGTTGCGGAACGGTAACGCGTGCCCTGCCTCCCGTCACCACCTCCGGCGCACCCGGTCACCACCACACCTCCCGCTCAGTGGGAGAAGCCCGTTCCGCCGCGCCGGCGGCCGGACGTACGGTCCTGCCATCTCCACCCACCGGGACCTTCCACCAGGACGATCCGAGAAGGGACACTCCATGGCCGACGATGTGCTGGCTGCCGTACGAGACCTCGCCCCGAGTCTGCGGGAGCGCGCGGCCGAGGCCGAGGAGCTGCGCCGGGTGCCCGACGCCTCCGTCAAGGAGCTGGAGGCCACCGGCTTCTTCCAGCTGCTGCAGCCCAGGGCCTTCGGCGGCCGGGCGGCCGACCCGGTGCTCTTCTACTCGGCGGTGAAGGAGATAGCCAAGGCCTGCGGTTCGACCGGCTGGGTCGCCTCCGTCGTCGGCGTCCACCCCTGGCACGTGGCCCTGTACGACCCGCGGGCCCAGCAGGAGGTGTGGGGTCAGGACCCGAAGACCCGCATCGCGTCCTCGTACGCGCCCACCGGCAAGGCGACCCCGGTCGAGGGCGGCTTCCGGCTGTCGGGCCGGTGGCACTTCTCCTCCGGCTGCGACCACGCCCAGTGGGCCCTGCTGGGCTGCCTCGTCCCGGACGCCGAGGGCCGGCCGTTGGACATGCGCACCTTCCTGGTGCCCCGCTCCGAGTACCGGATCCACGACGTGTGGGACACCGTCGGCCTGCGCGGCACCGGCAGCAACGACATCGCCGTCGAGGACGTCTTCGTCCCCGACCACCGCGCGCTCAGCTTCGGCCCGGTGACCGCCCTTCAGGTGCCCGGCCACGAGCTCAACCCGGAGCCCCTGTACCGGCTGCCGTACGCCGGTGTGTTCACGACCACCATCTCCACCCCGATCGTGGGCATCGCCGAGGGCGCCTACGAGTCCTACGTCGAGGCCACCAAGCAGCGGTTCCGCGTCTCCTACGGACAGAAGGTCGCCGAGGACCCCTTCGCACAGGTGCGCATCGCCCGCGCGGCCGGCGACATCGACGCCGCCTGGCTCCAGCTGAGCCGCAACATCGGCGAGATGTACGCCCACGTCCGGCGCGGCGAGGAACTCCCGATGGAACTGCGCATCCGCACCCGCCGGGACCAGGTGATGGCCACCGAGCGGGCGGTCGCCGCGATCGACCTGCTGATGGAGAACGCGGGCGGCGGCGCCATGCGCAACGGCCCCAACCCGATCCAGCGCGCCTGGCGCGACGCGCACAACGGCCGCGGCCACGCCGCCAACGACCCGGAGCGGGCGCTGGTCATGTACGGGCAGTGCGCCCTCGGCATCGAGACCCGGGACACGATGGCCTGACAGGCGCCGCCGGCCTCTTCCTCGGCCGAACTCGAACTTCCTTCGCCCCGAACCTCGTCGCACCGAACACCGAAGACCTCGAAAGGGCTGATCATGGACATCCGTGCTCTCGGATACCTGCGCCTGGAGACCACCAGGCTCGCCGAGTGGCGCACGTACGCGCTCGACGTCCTCGGCATGGTGGAGGCCCCCGGCACCACCGAGGACACCCTCCGGCTGCGCATGGACGACCGGGCCCACCGCATCGTCGTCCAGGCGGGCACGGGCGACCGGCTGCTGGCGGCCGGCTGGGAGGTGGCGAACGCCGCCGCCCTGGCCCGGGCCGGCCAGGAGCTGGAGGCGGCGGGCGTCGCCGTCAAGCCCGCCGACGCCGCCGAACTCGCCGACCGCCGCGTCCGGGGGCTGATCCACGTGACGGACCCCTGCGGCAACCCGCTGGAGATCTACTGGGGCCAGGCCCAGGACCACACCGCGCTCGGCGCCCCGTACGGCAACCGCTTCGTCACCGGCGACCTCGGCCTCGGCCACGTGGTGCTGCCGGTGCCGGACGTCGAGGCGGCCCTGGACTTCTACGAGAACCTGCTCGGCTTCCAGCTGCGCGACTCGATGAAGCTGCCGCCGCAGGCCGTGCCGACCGCCGCCGAGCAGCGGGACTTCCACTGGATGCACTTCCTCAGCCCCAACAAGCGTCACCACAGCCTGGGGCTGTACCCCGGCGCGCTGCCCCCCGGGATCGTCCACTTCATGGTGGAGCTGGAGACCCTGGACGACGTGGGCCGCGGCCTGGACCGCATGAACGCCGCGGGCATCCCCATCGCCTCCAGCCTCGGCCGCCACACCAACGACCACATGGTGTCGTTCTACGCGCAGGCACCCGGCGGATTCCAGGTCGAGTACGGCTGGGACGGCCTGCTCGTCGACCCGGACACCTGGGTGGCCAAGGAGATCACCGCCGACAGCTTCTGGGGCCACCAGTGGAACGGCTGAGGGCACGCCAGGTCGACGCGGACGTCTTCCGGGACGTCCTCGGCCGGTTCGCCAGCGGCATCACGGTGGTGGCCGCCCTCGACGCCGGGGAACCGGCCGGGTTCGCCTGCCAGTCCTTCGCCTCGCTCTCCCTCGATCCCCCCTGGTCATGCTGGCCGTCGGCAAGGCCTCCACCAGCTGGCCGAGGATCGAGCGGGCCGGCCGCTTCTGCGTCAACATCCTCGCCGAGGACCAGCGGGCCACGTGCGTCGCGCTGGGCCGCAGCGGCGCCGGCAAGTTCGCCGACGTGCCCTGGCACACCTCGCCGCACGGCACCGTGGTCCTCGACGGCGCCCTCGCCACCGTGGACTGCCGCCTGGCCGCCGTCCAGGAAGCCGGCGACCACCACATCGTCACCGGCGAGGTGGTCGGCCTCGCCGCACGGGAGCACGGGCTGCCCCTGCTCTACTTCCGCAGCCGCTACGCCACCGGCACGTTCACGAGCTGAGCGTCCCTGCCCGCACCGCAACGACACGACGAGGTGGAAGCGATGAACGACAGGTGGGACCACACCTACGACGTGGTGGTGGCCGGCTCCGGCGCGGCGGGCATGGCCGCGGCCATCACCGCCCGGCTGCGCGGACTGACCGTCCTGGTGGTGGAGAAGAACGACGTCTACGGCGGCACGACCGCCCTGTCCGGCGGCGCGATCTGGGTGCCGGACAACTTCCACCTGGACGCCGCCGGACTCGGCGACACACCGGAGAAGGCCCGCGCCTACCTCGACGCCACCGTCGGGGAGCGGGTCCCGGCCGAGCGAAAGGCGGCCTACGTCGAGCACGGGCCGCGCATGGTGCGCGAGTTCCACGACCGCACGGCCGTGAGGTTCGTCCACACCCCGGGATACTCCGACTACTACCCCGAGCGGCTCGGCGGTTTCCCCGAGGGCCGCTCCGTCGAACCGCGGATCTTCGACCTCACCAGGCTCCCGCCCGGCCAGCGGGCCACCCTGAACCGGGCCGGGCTCCCCACCTACGGACTCACCATCACCTCGAAGGACTTCCGCCACCTGAACATGGTCGCGCGCACCTGGGCCGGCCGGCGGACCTCGGTGAGGGTCGCCGCCCGGGCCGCCGGGGCCCTCCTGCTCCGCCGGAAGCCGCTGTCCCTCGGCGAGGCACTGATCGCCCGGATGCGGCACTCGCTGGACCGCCTCGGCGGCGAACTGTGGCTCTCCGCACCACTGACCGGCCTGGTGGAGGACAACGGCCGGATCACCGGCGTCCGGGTCACCCGCGAAGACGGCCGGGAGCGCGCGATCAGGGCCACCGGCGGCGTGGTCCTCGCCTCCGGCGGCTTCTCCCACAACCAGCGCCTGCGCGAGAAGTACCTCCCCGCCCCCACGGCCACCGAGTGGAGCTCGGCGGCCGACGGCCAGACGGGCGACGGGCTGGAGCTGGGCCAGTCCGCCGGTGCCGCCGTCGACCTGATGGACCGGGTGTGGGGCGCACCGTCCGTGGTGCCGCCCGGCGGCAGGCCCTTCTTCCTGGTGGCCGACCGCGGTGTCCCCGGAATGGTGATCGTCGACTCGGCGGGGGAGCGCTACGCCAACGAGGCCGCGCCGTACCACGAGTTCGTGGACGCCATGTACGCGCACCACCGGCCCGAGGCGTCCACCGTGCCGTCCTGGATGATCCTCGACGCCAGGTCCAAGGCCCGCTACATCGTCCTGGGGCTCTTCCCGGGCCAGTCCTTCCCCAAGCCGTGGCTGGAGAGCGGGTTCGTCAAGAGGGCCGGGACCGTCGAGGAGCTGGCCGCCCGCACGGGCCTGCCCCCGGAGCGGCTGCGCGCCACCGTGGACCGCTTCAACGGCTTCGCCCGCGCCGGCCGCGACGAGGACTACCACCGCGGCGACAGCGTCTACGACCGCTACTACGGCGATCCGACCCTGCCCAACCCCAACCTCGCGCCGCTGGAGAAGGGCCCGTACTACGCGATCCCCGTGCACCCCGGCGACATCGGCACCAAGGGCGGCCTGGTCACCGACGCCATGGCCCGGGTGCTGCGGGAGGACGGGACGGCGATCGACGGCCTGTACGCCTCCGGCAACGTCTCGGCCGCGGTCATGGGCGAGACGTACCCGGGGCCCGGCGCGACCATCGGTCCCGCCATGACCTTCAGCTGGATCGCCGTCAACCACATCGCAGGCACGTGAGAGAGGGAAAGGGGGCGCACATGCGGCGTTTCGAAGGCCGGCGGGTGCTGGTCACCGGTGGCGCGTCGGGCATCGGCCGGGCGACGGTGCTGCGGCTTCTGTCGGAGGGGGCGGCCGTCGTGGCCGCCGACATCGCGGCGGCCGGGCTGAAGGAGACGGCCGCCCTGGCCGCCGGCCAGGCGGAACCGCCTGCCACCGTCGTCGTCGACATCGCCGACGAGGCCTCCGTAAGGGACGCGGTCGGCGCCGCCACCGCGCGCCTCGGCGGCCTCGACGTACTGGTCAACGCGGCCGGCGTCCTGCGCTCGTCGCACACCCACGACACCACGCTCGACTTCTGGAACACGCTCGTCGCGGTCAACCTCACCGGCACCTTCCTGATGACCCGGGAGGCGCTGCCCGCGCTGCTGGCAGCCGGACGCGGCGTGATCGTCAACTTCAGCTCCACGTCGGCGAGTTTCGCCCACCCCTACATGGCGGCCTACGCGGCGACGAAGGGCGGCATCCAGTCCTTCACCCACGCCATAGCGGCCGAGTACGCCAAGCGGGGGCTGCGGGCGGTGTGCGTCGCCCCGGGCAGCATCGCCAGCGGCATGACCGCCGACCCGGGGCTGCCCGAGGACACCGACTGGGACCTGTACGCCAAGCTGCGGCCCGCCCTCGCGGGGGAGGGGTTCGCCGACCCGGCGACCGGCTTCGCCGCCCCGGAGACCGTGGCGGGCGTCGTCGCGATGCTGGCCTGTGACGACGGCGCCTTCGTCACGGGCACCGAGATCCGCGTCGACGGCGGCACCCACATGTGAACGGGAGGGAACCCTCATGACGGATCTGCGGGGCCGGACGGTGATCGTCACCGGCGGAGCCCGGGGGATCGGCGCGGCGGCCGCCAGAGCCGCGGCCGGCGCCGGGGCGCGGGTGGTGCTGACCGACGTACGGGAGGAAGAGGGTCGCGAGACCGCACAACGGCTCGGCGCGGACGCGCTGTTCGTCCGGCACGACGTGACCTCCGAGGACGGCTGGCGCGAGGTCGTGGACCTCGCGGTGGCGGCGTACGGCACGATCGACGGGCTGGGCAACAACGCGGGCGTCTCGGGCGGCTCGCACCCGCTGGAGCAGCAGTCGGTGGACGACTTCCGCCGGGTGGTCGACACCAACCTCACCGGTGTCTTCATCGGCATGCGGACCGTGATCCCGGTGATGAGGGAGGGCGGCGGCGGTTCCATCGTCAACGTCTCTTCCGCTGCAGGGCTCATGGGCCTCGCCCTGACCGCCGGCTACGGCGCGGCCAAGTGGGGCGTGCGCGGACTGACCAAGGTGGGCGCAGTGGAGCTGGGCACGGCCCGGATCCGCGTGAACTCGGTCCACCCCGGCATGGTCCACACGCCCATGACCGCCCACCTCGGCATCGAGCGGGGCGAGGGCAAGTACCCCCGTACCCCCATGGCGCGGGTCGGCCAGGCCCCGGAGATAGCGGAGGCGGTGGCCTTCCTGCTCTCGGACGCCGCCTCCTACGTCACCGGCGCCGAACTGGCCGTCGACGGCGGCTGGACCACGGGCCCCACGGTCCAGCAGCTCACCGGCCGGGACATCAAGAGCGACTGACGAGGAGCGTACGCACGTGAACGACCGCATCACCGAGACGGCCGACGTCGTGGTCGTCGGAGCCGGCGTCACCGGCCTGTACACCGTGCACCGGCTGCGCGAACTCGGCTTCCGGGTGCGCGGCTTCGAACGCGGCGCCGACGTGGGCGGCGTCTGGTACTGGAACCGCTACCCGGGCGCACGCTGCGACGTGGAGTCCGTGGACTACTCGTACTCCTTCGACGACGACCTCCAGCAGACCTGGGACTGGAGCGAGAAGTACGCCACCCAGCCGGAGATCATGCGCTACCTGGGGCATGTCGCCGACCGCTTCGACCTCCGGCGCGACTACACCTTCGCCACCTCGGTGACCTCGGCCGAACTGGACGAGGAGACGCTGCGCTGGACGGTGCGCACCGACCGTGGGCACAGCGTGTCCGCCCGGTACTGCGTGTTCGCCGTCGGCTGCCTCTCCAGCACCCACACCCCGGACATCCCCGGAGCCGGGGACTTCACCGGAGACACCCACCACACCGGCGAATGGCCGCACGAGGGCGTCGACTTCACGGGGCTGCGCGTCGGCGTGATCGGCACCGGCTCCTCCGGCATCCAGTCCGTCCCGCTGATCGCCGCACAGGCCGCGCACCTCACCGTCTTCCAGCGCAGCGCCAACTACAGCATCCCCGCCGGCAACAAGCCCCTGGACGACGCGACGCGCAGGCGCATCAAGGCGGACTACGCCGAGCGGCGGCGGCTGTCCCGCAGCAGTGGCGGCGGCTCACCGCACACCACGCACCCGTCCCGCACGTTCGAAGTGTCCGAGCGGGAGCGCAGGGCCGCCTACGAGAAGCGCTGGCAGCTGGGCGGCGTCCTGTACTCGAAGACCTTCCCGGACCAGCTGACGGACCCGCGGGCCAACGAGGCGGCGCGCGCCTTCTGGGAGGAGAAGGTCCGCGCCCTCGTGGACGACCCGGCCACCGCCGACCTGCTGGTCCCCACCGACCACCCGATCGGCACCAAGCGGATCGTCACCGACTCCGACTACTACGAGACGTTCAACCTCGATCACGTGCGCCTGGCCGACCTGCGCGAGAACCCGATCGAACGGATCGACCCGGCCGGGATCGTGCTGGCGGACGGCACGCTGGTGGAACTCGACGCCATCGTCTTCGCGACCGGTTTCGACGCCATGACCGGTGCGGCCGACCGGATCGACGTCCGGGGCCGCGGCGGCCGGACCCTGCGGAGTGCCTGGGCGGCGGGCCCGCGGACCTACCTGGGCGTCGCCGTCGACGGCTTCCCGAACCTGTTCAACCTCACCGGGCCCGGCAGCCCGTCCGTACTGGCCAACGTGGTGCTCTGCGCCGAGCAGCACGGTGACTGGCTCGGCGACTGCCTGCACCACCTCCGCGAGCACGGCCACCTCGGGATCGAGGCGACCGAGGAGGCCGTCGACCACTGGGTCGCGGAGTGCCGCGACCGGGCCGACGCCACCTTGTTCCCGTCGGCGAACTCCTGGTACCTGGGTGCCAACATCCCGGGCAAACCGCGGGTGTTCATGCCGTTCATCGGCGGGCTCGGGACGTACGGGGACATCATCGCGGACGTGGCGGACTCCGGGTACAAGGGCTTCGACCTGATCAGGAACCGCTGAGATGCGGCGCCGGGCCCGGCGGTTCGCCCCCGAGCGCCGTGCGCAGGGCGGCGAACGCGGCCTCGCGGGCCGCCGCCACCTCCGGCAGGGCCGCGGCCATGGACAGGAAGCCGTGGAACATCCCCGGGTAGTGGCGGGCCGTCACTCGCACTCCGGCCGCGTCCAGGGCCCGCGCGTAGGCCTGGCCTTCGTCCCGCAGCGGGTCGAAGCCGGCCGTGACGACGTACGCCTCAGGCAGCCCGGCCAGATCGGAGCGCAGGAGGGGAGCGGCGTACGGGTGGGTGCGGTCCGCTGCCTTCGGCAGGTACGCGTCCCAGTACCAGCGCAGATGGTCACCGGTGAGGAAGTAGCCCTGGCCGTTCTCGCGGTGGGAGGGCCGGGAGCGGGCGGGATCGAGCATCGGGTAGCAGAGGGCCTGGAAGGCGATCGCGGGGCCGCCCCGGTCACGGGAGAGCAGCGCGAGGACCGTGGCGAGGTTGGCGCCCGCGCTGTCCCCGGCGACGGCGATCCGGCGGCCCGGGAACGTCCGGGCCGCCCACAGGAGGGCCGTGTACGCGTCCTCGGGGGCGTCGGGGAAGGGGTGCTCGGGGGCGCGGCGGTAGTCCACCGAGACGACGACAGCGCCCGTGGCGTCGGCCATGGAACGGCAGAGCTCGTCGTGGCTGTCGAGATCGCACACGACGAAGCCGCCGCCGTGGCAGAACACGATCACCGGGGCGTCCGCGCGGAGGCTGCCGTGATAGACGCGCACAGGCACACCGTCCGCGTCCCGGTCCGCGACCCGGGCGACGGGACGCGGCGCGACGGCGGGCCTGGGGCGGGCGTCGAAGAAGGCGCGCACCTCGGCGATGTCCGTCATCTGCGTGCCGAGCGGCGGGAAGTGCGCGGCGGCGAGGTCGATGACCGCCCGCACCTCGGGAGCGGGCCGTGTCACGCCACCGCCCCCTTCTGTCCGAAGACCGGCATCCGCCCCGCCGACGCCCCGCCGTCCACGGCGAGTTCCGCACCGGAGAGGTACGACGCGTCGTCGGATGCGAGGAACGCGACGAGGCGGGCGACCTCCTCCGGCTCCCCCACCCGCCCGAGCGGCGCGCCCGGGTGCTCCTTGCTGTCCAGGTGGCCGGTCATCGCCGTGGCGATGGCCCCCGGGTGCACGGAGTTGACCCGGATGTCGTCCGCTCCCAGCTCCAGCGCGGCCGTCCTGGTCAGGCCGCGCAGCCCCCACTTGGCGGCCCCGTACGCACCGTGCCCCCAGATGCCCTGCAGGCCGGCCTGCGAGGAGATGTTGACGATGGACCCGCCACCGTTGGCCCGCATGGCCGGGGCGACGGCCCGGATGCCGAGGAACGGGCCCATGAGATTGACCCGGAGCAGCGCCTCCAGGCGGGCCGGGTCCTCGTCGACGACGGGGGAGGTGGTGTAGATCGCCGCGTTGTTGACGAGCACGTCGAGCCGGCCGAAACCGTCCACGGCGGCGGCCACGGCGGCCTCCCAGGACTTCTCGTCGGTCACGTCGTGCCGTACGAATCGGGCGGCAGGGCCGAGGGAGGCGGCCGTCGCCCGGCCCTCGTCCTCCCGTACGTCGGTGAGGACCACCTGGGCCCCGAGCGCGGCGAACAGGCGCGCCTCGGCCCGGCCCATGCCACGCGCCGCGCCGGTGACCAGCGCGACCTTCCCTGTCAGATCGACGGGCATCAGCGTCTCTCCTTCTGGAGGTTGCTCGGAAGACGCCCCGTGTCTCACCGACGCGGGGCGTCCTTCGAGCGTGCCGGTAGGGGGCGCCGCGGCGGCAGTGTCCTTTCCCGGTGAGTGGGAGGGGCGGCGAGCCGCTTCCCGGGGGTCCCGTCCGAAACATCGCGTGCGCATGTCTTCTCCAGGCACGGGCGCGCTGTTACATTCCGGAAAACAAGAATTCATTTCAGTCTGTGACTGGAGGCTCCCATGACGGTTGTCGAAGGCCTTCCCACCACGCACGCGCCGGCCCGTCGAGAGTTGCCGCCGTCGATGGTCGAGCGGGTGACGCTCATCATGGATCTGTTCGAGGGCCGCACGGCCCGGCTGTCCCTGGAGGAAGTGGCCCGCTGCACCCGGCTGCCCAGGTCGACGGCGCACCGGATACTCGACCAGCTGGTGCGGCTGCGCTGGCTCGAGCACACCGGCCTGGGCTACGGACTCGGCCGCCGGGCCCTCGGCTTCGGCGGGGGAGACGGGTCGCAGAGCAGGATCCGCGAGGCGGCCGCCGCGCGACTGCACCACCTGCAGATCAGGACCGGCCTCGTCGTCCACCTGGCCGTCCTGGACGGGGCGGAGGTCTACTACCTGGACAAGGTCGGAGGCCGGTTCGCCACCACCGTCCCCTCGCGGGTCGGAGGCCGGGCGCCGGCCCACTGCACGGCCCTCGGCAAGGCCATGCTGGCGTGGCTCGAACCGGAAGACGTCGAGTCCAGGGCGGGTGGGACCATCGGCAGGCTGACCCCGCGCACGATCTGCGACCTCGGCACGCTGCACCAGGAGCTGAACCGCATCCGGCGCCGTCACGGCCTGGCCTTCGAACGCGGCGAGTGCTTCCCGGACATCGCGTGTGTCGCCACCGCGGTCCGCGGCCCCGAGGGACCCGTCGCCGCGATCTCCTTGGTCGGGGACGCCTGGTCGCCGCTGGAGAAGGTCGCCCCGCTGGTCGTGGACGCGGCCCGGCAGGTGTCCCGGGAGCTGTTCCCCGGCGCGGAGGCCCAGGCCGGACCGCCGCACCGTGCGACGGACGCCGCGGAGGGGACGTGGTCGCCGCAGACCATGGACCGCCTCCTGGCGGCCGGTCAGTACGGCGACTGGCAGTAGGAGGGGCCCTCGGCGCCACCCGCGGGGCGGCGATCGGCTCACCCCCAGTTGTCGCCCCAGCCCCACAGCTCCGGGGCGAAAGGGCCGGAGGCCGGGCTCTCGACGCCGAACCCGCCGCGGAAGAAGAGCATCGGCTCCCGGTCGGTCACCGTCTCCAGGGCGAGGACCCGGCCCACCACCACGTCGTGGTCGCCCGCGGTGTGCACGTCGTACACGTCGGCGTGCACCCGGGTCAGGACGCCGGGCAGCGACGGCGTCCCCCAGCGGGACAGCTCCCAGTCCAGGCCCTCGTACTTGCGCCCCTTGCCGGAGCCGAACCGGCCGCACAGATCCGTCTGTTCGGCGGCCAGGATGTTCACGGCGAACCGCCCCGACTCCCTGATCCTCGGCCAGGCGCGCCCCCGGTGATCGGCGCAGAACAGCACCAGTGCCGGTTCCAGCGATACCGACGCGAAGGACTGGCACGCGAAACCCACCGGGGTTCCGTCCCGGCCGACCCCCGTCACCACGGTGACCCCGGACGCGAACGTCCCGAGGGCACCGCGCATCCGCTGGGGTGTCGGCTCGGTCTCCTGGCCGGCCTCGGGCGGGGACAGGGACTCTGCGGTCATGGCTTTCACCTCGAGGGGGACGCTGCGGTGATGTGCCCGGGAGCGGGCAGCGAGCCGAAGCTAGTCACCGGCCGACCGCGTCAGGGGACCGTTCCCGATGAGTGGAACGCCGTCCGGGGCGCCGACCGCGGACCCCGCCCGCGCTCCCTCGGACGTACCCGTCCCGCTCACCGAGACGTATCCCGCGCGGCCCCGGCGGCCGTGGCTACCGTCCGGGAACCGATGACACGGCCCCCGTGACCGCCCGCAGCCGGCGGCCACCCGGAGAGCCGCCGGTCACCACGATCACCGACCACCGAGGTCAACCGAGGGCAGGGATGATGACGGAGCTGAGCCACGACTCCACACTGCGCGAACTCCCGACCGAACACGGCGTGCTGCGCTACCACGAGGCCGGTGACGGCCCGCCCCTGCTGCTGTTGCACGGCTCCGGGCCGGGGGTCACCGGCTGGCGCAACTACCGGAACAACCTGGCCACGTTCGCCGAGCACTTCCGCTGCCTCGTCCTGGAGTTCCCCGGGTTCGGCGTCAGCGACCCCGTCGACGGACACCCCATGGCGACCGCGGGTCCGGCGGTGTCCCGGTTCCTGGACGGCCTCGGGCTCCAGCAGGTCGACGTCGTCGGCAACTCGATGGGCGGCATCGTCGGTACCCAGTTCGCACTCGCCCACCCCGAGCGGGTGCGCCGGCTCGTCACGATCGGCGGCATCGGCCGCAACGTGTTCAGCCCCGGGCCGGGCGAAGGCATCAAGCTGCTCACCGAGTTCACCGACAACCCGTCCCGCGAGGGCCTGGTGCGCTGGCTGCACTCCATGGTGTACGACCCGTCGCTGGTCACCGAGGAGCTGATCGGGGAGCGGTGGGCGCAGGCCACCGACCCGGACACGCTCGCCAGTGCCCGCCGCATGTACGGCAGCGAGGCCTTCGCGGCCCGGGCCGCCGCCGCGGCCGCCTCCGACGAGGCACCGTACTGGGCGCTGCTGCACCGGCTGAGGGCGAGGACGCTGCTCACCTGGGGCCGCGACGACCGGGTCAGCCCCGTCGACATGGCCATCCTGCCGATGCGCACCATCCCGGACGCCGAACTGCACGTCTTCCCCGACTGCGGGCACTGGGTGATGATCGAACAGAAGGCCGCCTGGGAGAGCGCCGTCCTCGCCTTCCTCACCCGCGAGGACGACAAGTGAGCGCCCCCGCCCGGCAGGACTGGGACGAGGAGTTCGACTTCGTCGTCGTCGGCAGCGGCGGTGGCGGCATGGCCGCCGCGCTCACCGCGGCCGACAGCGGACTGTCCGCCGTCGTGGTCGAGAAGGGCACGATGTACGGCGGCACGACCGGCATCTCCGGCGGCGGCATCTGGATCCCCAACAACCCCACGCTGCGCGCCAAGGGCCACCACGACAGCCGCGACTCGATCCGCCGCTACCTGGACCGGCTCACCGAGGGCCGCGTGCCGGCCGCCCGCCTCGACGCCTACGTCGACCACGGGCCGGCCGCCATGGCCCTGCTCGGCAAGAGCCGCTGGATGCGGTTCTTCTGGGTCAAGGGCTACTCCGACTACCACCCCGAGTACGAGGGCGGCCGTCCGCTCGGCCGGTCCGTCGAGGCGCTGCCCTTCGACACCCGCAAGCTGGGCGAGGAGGAGAAGCACCAGCGGCCCAACAGCCTCAAGGGCCCCCTCGGTCTGTGGATCACCGCCAAGGACTACCGGGACCTCGCCATGGTGAAGCGGACCTGGCGCGGACGCTGGGCCTCGGTCGTCGCCGCCTGGCGGGTCTCGTCCAACGTGGTGCGCCGCCGTCACATGGCGACCGGCGGCCGGGCCCTGGTCGCGCGCATGCGCATGGCCCTCAAGGACGCCGGCGTGCCGGTGTGGCTGCGCAGCCCCATGACCGAACTGGTCGTCGACGACGCCGGAAGAGTCACCGGTGTCGTCCTGGACCGCCAGGGCCGCACCGTCCGCGTCGGCGCCCGGCACGGTGTGCTCCTCGCCACCGGCGGCTTCGACCACAACCGGGAGATGCGCGAGAAGTACCTCCCCGAAGGCGGCCGGGACAACCACAGCGCCGGCGCCGTCGAGAACACCGGCGACGGCATCTTGGCCGGCCAGGCACTCGGCGGCGCCCTCGACCTCATGGACGACGCCTGGTGGATGCCGTCCGTGCACCACCCCTCCGGCGCGACGATCCCCCTCGTCTCCGAGCGCTGCATCCCGCCGTCGGTGATCGTCTCCGGCGACGGGCGGCGCTTCACCAACGAGTCGTCGCCGTACGTCAACTTCGTCCACGACCAGCTGGCCGGCGGGCACGTCCCCGCCTGGTTCGTGATGGACGCCAAGGCCCGCGCCCGCTACCCCTTCGCCCAGATCCTGCCGGGCATGCCGTTCCCCAAGGCGTTCTACGACAACGGCACCGTGCACCGCGCCGACAGCGTCGAGGAACTCGCGGAGCTGATCGGCGTCCCGCGCGACACGCTGGCCGGCACCGTGGCCCGGTTCAACGGCTTCGCCCGCGCGGGCAAGGACACCGACTTCGGCCGCGGCGACAGCGCCTACGACCGCTACTACGGCGACCCCACCCTGAAGAACCCCAACCTCGACGAGATCGACAAGGCCCCCTACTACGCCGTACGCATCGAGGTCGGCGACCTCGGCACCAAGGGCGGCCTCGTCTGCGACGAGCACAGCCGGGTCCTGCGCGAGGACGGCACCGCCATCGACGGGCTGTACGCCACGGGCAACACCTCCGCGTCCGTGATGGGAGGCGAGTACGCCGGTCCCGGCGCCACCATCGGGCCGTCCATCGTCTTCGGCCACATCGCCGCCCGGCACGCGGCCGACGCCCGCACCCGGTCCGTCGTCGCCGGAGGCGCGCCATGAGCCCCGGGCCGCTGACCGTACGCGTCGTCAAGGTGATCCGGGAGACCGCCGACGCCCACTCGCTGGTCCTGGAACCCGCCGACGAGGACCGGGCCGCGTTCGCCTACCGGCCCGGCCAGTTCCTCACCGTCCGGGTGCCCTCCGAGCGGGACGGCGGGGCCGCGCGCTGCTACTCCCTGTGCAGCTCCCCGGTCCGCGACGAGCTGCTGCGCGTCACCGTCAAACGCACCCCCGGCGGCTACGCCTCCCACTGGATCTGCGACCACGTCACCGAGGGCGACACCCTCGAAGTGCTGCGGCCCGCGGGCACCTTCACCCCCGACACGCTCGACGGCGACTTCCTGCTGATCGCCGCCGGCAGCGGCATCACCCCGGTCATGTCGATCCTCGTCTCCGCCCTGCACGCCGGGACCGGCAGCGTCACCCTCCTGTACGCCAACCGCGACGAGCACAACGTCATCTTCCGGGACGAACTGGCCGAGCTGGCACGGGAGTACGGCGACCGGCTCACCGTCCTGCACTGGCTGGAGTCCCTCCAGGGCCGGCCCACGGCGGCCGGTCTGCGCACACTCGCCCGGCCCTGTACCGGCCGCCGCGCCTTCGTGTGCGGGCCGGGCCCCTTCATGGACCTCGCGACGAGCGTCCTCGCCGACCTGGGCGTCCCGCCTCAGCGCGTCACCGTCGAACGGTTCACCTCCCTGACCGGCGACCCGTTCGCCCGGCCGGACACCGACCCCGCACCGGAGACCGACGGGCCCGTCAGCACCGCCGAGGTGGAACTGGACGGCGTCACCCGCACCGTCGACTGGCCCCGCGGCAAGCCGTTGCTCGACGTGCTCCTCGCGGCCGGCCTCGACGCCCCCTACTCCTGCCGGGAGGGCGCCTGCAGCGCCTGCGCCTGCGTCCTCACGGAGGGCGAGGTGGTCATGGAGCGCAACGAGGTCCTCGACGCCCAGGACATCGCCGACGGACTCGTCCTCGCCTGCCAGGCACGCCCGGTCAGCGACCGGCTGAAGGTCACCTACGACGGCTGACCGCCCCGCCCTCCCATCCTCCTTGCCCTTCCTCGACTCGGATGAGGTTCGAAACAGTGACCAAGGCGACCGCCGCGATCGTCGGATCCGGCAACATCGGCACCGACCTGATGTACAAGCTCCTGCGCTCCGGGACCATCGAGCCGCGCTGGATGATCGGCATCGACGAGCAGAGCCCCGGCCTCAAGCGCGCCGCCGACCACGGGCTGCACACGAGTGCCGACGGCGTCGACCCGCTGCTGTCCGGCCCCGAGCGGCCCGACCTCGTCTTCGAGGCCACCTCCGCGTACGTCCACAAGGCCAACGCGCCCCGGTACGCCGAACTCGGCATCCAGGCCATCGACCTGACCCCGGCCGCCGTCGGCCCCGCCGTCGTGCCCGCCGTCAACCTCGGCGATCACCTCGACGCCCCGAACGTCTCCCTCATCACCTGCGGCGGACAGGCCACCATCCCGATCGTGCACGCCGTCTCCCGGATCACCGACGTCTCCTACGCGGAGATCGTCGCCGGCGTCGCCTCACCGTCCGCCGGACCCGGCACCCGCGCCAACATCGACGAGTTCACCCGCACCACCTCGCGGGGCATCGAGACCATCGGCGGCGCCGCCAAGGGCAAGGCCATCATCATCCTCAACCCGGCCGAACCGCCCATGCTCATGCAGGACACCGTCTTCTGCGCGATCCCCGCCGACGCCGACCGCGCCGCCGTCACCGCGTCCATCCACGAGACCGTCGCCAAAGTCGCCTCCTACGTGCCCGGTTACCGGCTGCGCGCCGAACCGCAGTACGACGAGCCGAGCACGGTCAGCGGCGGACTCGCCCGCGTGGCCGTGTTCCTGGAGGTGGAGGGAGCGGGCGACTTCCTGCCCCCGTACTCCGGGAACCTCGACATCATGACCGCCGCCGCCACCAAGGTCGGCGAGGGCTTCGCCCAGCGGATCACCGCCCGCCGCGCCGGCGCCTGACCCCGCTCACCGAGGAGTACACGAGTCATGCCCTACAGCACCGACCTGGACATCCGCGTCACCGACTCGTCCCTCAGGGACGGTTCGCACGCCAAGCAGCACCAGTTCACCGTCGACCACGTCACCTCCATCGTGGCCGCCCTCGACGACGCGGGCGTCCCCGTCATCGAGGTCACCCACGGCGACGGCCTCGGCGGGTCCTCCTTCAACTACGGCTTCAGTCACACCCCCGAGCAGGAACTCATCAAGGCCGCCGTGCAGACCGCCCGGCGCGCGAAGATCGCCTTCCTGATGCTGCCCGGCCTCGGCCTCCAGGACGACATCCGCGAGGCCGCCGACAACGGCGCCGCCATCTGCCGGATCGCCACCCACTGCACCGAGGCGGACATCGCCGTCCAGCACTTCGGCCTCGCCCGTGAACTGGGCCTGGAGACGGTCGGGTTCCTGATGATGTCGCACAGCCGGCCGCCCGAGGAACTGGCCCGTCAGGCCCGGATCATGGCCGACGCCGGCTGCCAGTGCGTCTACGTCGTCGACTCCGCCGGCGCCCTCGTCATGGAGGAGACCAGCGACCGCATCGCCGCCCTGGTCGCCGAACTCGGTGACGACGCCCGCGTCGGCTTCCACGGCCACGAGAACCTCGGCCTCGGCGTCGCCAACTCCGTCCTCGCCGTGCGCGCCGGAGCCACCCAGATCGACGGCTCCACTCGCCGCTTCGGCGCGGGCGCCGGCAACACCCCCGTCGAGGCGTTCGCGGCCGTCACCGAACGCCTCGGCATCCGCACCGGCATCGACGTACTCAAGATCGTCGACGCCGCCGAGGACGTCGTACGGCCCGTGATGGACGGCGAGTGTCTGCTCGACCGCATGTCGCTGACCATGGGCTATGCCGGCGTCTACTCCAGCTTCCTGAAGCACGCCGCCCGCCAGGCGGACAAGTACCAGGTGTCCGGCGCGGAGATCCTGCTGGAGGCCGGGCGCCGGGGGCTCGTCGGCGGCCAGGAGGACCAGCTCATCGAGATCGCGGTGGCCCTGGCCGAGAAGGACCGAGCCGCCGCCCAGACCTCCCCGGGGAAGTGAGACGAGGCATGACCAATCCCGTACTCGAGGCCGTCGAGGCGCGCGCCGACGAGATCAGCGCCCTCGGTCCCGTGAGTGAAACGCTCGGCAGGCTCGACGACCAGGCCGTCAAGGTCCTGCGGGACGTCGGCGCCGTCCGCATGCTCCAGCCGAAGGCGTACGGCGGACTCGAACTGCACCCGCGCGAGTTCGCCGAGACCGTCATGAGGATCGCCGCCTGCGACGGCGCCACCGGCTGGGTCGCCGGCGTCGTCGGCGTCCATCCGTGGGAGATGGCCATGGCCGACCCGCGCGTCCAGGAGGAGGTCTGGGGCGAGGACCCGGACACCTGGATCGCCTCCCCGTACGCGCCCATGGGTGTCCTCAGGCCCGTGGACGGCGGCTACGTCTTCAACGGCCGCTGGCAGTTCTCCTCCGGCACCGACCACTGCCGGTGGATCTTCCTCGGCGGCTTCCTCGCCGACGCCGACGGCAATCGGCTGAGCCCGCCGCAGTCCGTGCACGTCATCCTGCCGCGCGCCGACTACGAGATCGTCGAGGACTCCTGGAACGTGGTCGGGCTGCGCGGCACCGGCAGCAAGGACGTCGTCGTCAAGGACGCCTTCGTCCCGGCGTACCGGGTCATCGAGTACGCCAAGGTGGTCGACGGCTCCCTGGCCGCCGAGTCCGGCCTGACCAACCCCGCCTACCGGCTGCCGTTCTCCGCCGCCTTCCCGCTCGGCATCACCTCCGCCGTCATCGGCATGTGCGAGGGCGCCCTCGCCCACCATCTCGCCTACCAGCGCGACCGCGTGCAGATCACCGGCCAGGCGGTGAGGGACGACCCCTACGTCCTCTACGCCGTCGGCGACGCGGCGGCCGAGATCGCCGCCTCCCGGGCCGCGCTCCTGGACAACGTGTGCCGGATGTACGACATGGTCGCCGCCGGACAGGAGATCAGCTTCGAGCGGCGGGCCGTCGGCCGCCGCACCCAGGCCGCCGCGGCCTGGCGGGCGGTCCGCGCCGTCGACGAGATCGTGGCGCGCTCGGGCGGCAACGCCATGCGGCTCGACAACCCCATCCAGCGGTTCTGGCGGGACGCGCACACCGGTCTCGCCCACGCCATCCACGTGCCCGGCTCGGTCTTCCACGCCTCGGCGCTGACGGAGATCGGCGTGGAACCGCCGCACGGCCCGATGCGCTCGATGATCTGACGACCAGGGAGAGGACGACACATGACACAGATACGAGGGCTCGGATACCTCCGCGTCCAGACCCGGGACGTCGACCGCTGGCGCGAGCTGACCGTGGACGCGCTCGGCTTCGCCGAAGGCTCGGGGCCCGACCCCGACGGCCTCTACCTGCGCATGGACGAACGCCGCTCCCGGCTCACCGTCCTGCCCGGTGACGGCGACCGGGTCCTCTCCGTCGGCTGGGAGGTCCGCGACCAGTTCGCCCTGGCCGCCGTCGGCCGCGCCGTCGAGGCGTCCGGCACGCCCGTGAAGATGCTGAGCCAGGAGGAAGCCGACGACCGGGGCGTGGAGGCGGCCATCGCCTTCGAGGACCCGGCCGGCGTGCCCGTCGAGGTGTTCTTCGCGCCGATCCTCGACCACAGCCCCGTCCTGACCGGCCTCGGACAGCGGTTCGTCACCGGCGGACAGGGCATGGGCCACGTCGTACTGCCCACCACCGCCATGGACGACACCGTCGCCTTCTACACCGAGGTGCTCGGCTTCCTGCCCCGCGGCGGGATCCGGCTCAGCGGCCAGGCGCCCGACGCGCCGCCCCGCCGGGTGCGTTTCATGGGCGTCAACGAACGCCACCACAGCCTCGCCGTCTGCCCCGCCCCGCACAGCGGCGAACCCGGACTGGTCCACCTCATGGTCGAGGTGGACACCCTGGACGCGGTCGGCCGCGCGCTGGACAACGTGAACCGGGAGGGCTTCTCGCTCTCCTCCACGCTGGGCCGCCACACCAACGACAAGATGGTCTCCTTCTACGTGCGCGCCCCCGGCGGCTGGGACATCGAGTACGGCTGCGACGGCATGCGCGTGGACGAACGGCACTACACGGCCGAGGAGATCACCGCCGACAGCTACTGGGGCCACGACTGGTCCGGCTCCGAGCCGCTGGCCGCCTTCACCCCGCCCGCGGCGGCCCCGTGAGCACCGCCCGCCCGGTGACCCCGGTCCGCGCGGCAACGGTCACCCGCTGGACGGCCGAGACCGACGTCCTGGTCGTCGGCCTCGGCTGCGCGGGGGCCGCCGCCGCGTTCGAGGCCGCGTCGGCGGGCGCCGGCGTCCTGGCCCTGGACCGGGCCGGTGGCCCCGGCGGCTCGTCGGCCCTGTCCGGTGGCGAGCTCTACCTGGGCGGCGGCACCGAGGTGCAGAAGGCGTGCGGTTTCGAGGACGGCCCGGACGACATGTTCGGCTACCTCCGGGCCGCCCTCGGCCCGCACGCCGACGAGGAGAAGCTCCGCCTGTACTGCGAGGAGAGCGTCGCCCACTTCCAGTGGTTCGTGGACCGGGGGCTGGCCTTCGAGCCGACCCTGTGGGACGCGCCCACCTGGATGCCCACCACCCGCGACGGCCTCATGTGGCTCGGCGAGAACGCCTGGCCGTACAACGAGATCGCCCGGCCCGCCCCGCGCGGTCACCGCGCGGCCACCGAGGCGTACGGCGGCTGGCTGGTGATGGAGAAGCTGGTCTCCGCCGCCGAGGACGCCGGGACCGTGGTCCACGCCGACACCCTGGCCACCGCGCTGATCGTGGAGGACGGCACCGGCCGGGTCGTGGGCGTCACCGCGCGGCGGCACGGCGAGGACCTCGCGTACCGGGCGCGCAAGGGGGTGGTGCTCACGACCGGCGGCTTCGCCGACAACGAGGAGATGCTCGCCGACCACGCCCCGCACCTGCTCGCCCACGGCAGGGTCAGCGACGGACTGGACGACGGCAGCGGCATCCGGATGGCCTGTGCGATCGGCGCCGCCACCCGCCGGATGGGGGTCGTCCAGCTCGCCCTGACCGCGCTGCCCGCCCTGGCCGTGCGGGGCATGCTGGTCAACGGCCACGGGCAGCGCTTCGTCAACGAGGACGTGTACCCCGGCCTGTTCAGCGTCGCCGCCGTACGGACCCAGCCCGGCCCCTACTGGGTGATCGTCGACGAGGAGGGCTACGAGGCGGTCCCCGAGCGCGAACGGTGGGGCGTCGTTCCCCGGTTCGTCTGCGAGACCCTGGACGAGCTGGAACGGGAACTGGCCATGCCGGCGGGCGCCCTGGAGTCCACCGTCGCCACCTACAACAGGTACGCGGCGAGCGGGCGGGACCCGTACTTCCACAAGGACACGCGCTGGCTACGCCCACTTCAGGGCCCCTTCGCGGCGATCGACCCCAGGGCCGGCTTCCACCAGGGCGGGCGGCCGAGCGCGGGGGCCGGCACGGGCGCCGCGGGCTTCACCCTCGGCGGGCTGCGCACCACCGTGGACGGCGCGGTGCTCGACGTGTCCGGCTCCGTCCTGCCGGGACTGTTCGCCGCGGGGCGGGCGGCGTCCGGCATCCACGGCGAGGGGTACGTCAGCGGCACCTCGCTCGGCGACGGCACGTTCTTCGGCCGCCGGGCGGGAATCGCGGCGGCGGGCGGATAAGGGACGGGAGCGGGTACGGGGAGAGGCCGGGTGCGCGCGAGGTGCGCGTACCCGGCCCTGCTACTGGTCCCGGTCGGCGCCGCCGTCCACCACCTCGATCGTGCCGCACAGCGCCGCCTCGCGGATCGTGTCGCTCAGGGACCGGCAGCCCTCGAAGGCCCCGCCTGCCCCGTCCCGTTCGGAGCAGGCCGCCGTGGCCCGGGCGTTCCACTGCACGCTCGTCTGCTGCCAGCTGCTCTTGCGCACCAGGACCTCGGCGGCACACCGCTCGCAGGCCAGCGGACGCATCGGCGCCCCGTCGGCGAGCCGGTTGTCGAGCCGCATCAGACCGGCCGGCTCTCTGCGGCGGCAGTGGCTGCGGCCTTGCGGGCGAGGTTCGCCTCGACCTCCTTCTGCCACGCCTCGACGGGCCGCGTGGTGTCCAGTTCGAACTCGAAGCGGTCGGTCATCTCCGGCGTCACGTCGGCGGCGTCGACGTAGAACTGCTCGTACCAGCGGCGGAGCTGGTAGACCGGGCCGTCCTCCTCGCACAGCAGCGGGTTGTCGATGCGGGTCTTGTTCTTCCAGATCTCGATGTCCTGCTCGAAACCGAGCTTGATGAACTGGGCCATCCCGGCGGCGAGTTCGTCGGCCGCCTCGCCCGACAGGGACCGGGAGCGCTTGACGACGATGCCGTACTGGAGGACGAAGCGGTTCGCGTCCACCGGATAGTGGCAGTTGATCAGGACGGACCGCACGTCATCGGCGTCGGCGTAGTGGTAGGTCAGGTCGTCGATCATGAAGGACGGTCCGTGGTAGGAGGCCACGGAGTTGCTGCCGGTGGTCCTCGGCCTGTCGTCCTGCTCCTGGGGGCGGGCGTCGGGCCGGCCGGTGCCGCGCATGTACTGGGTGGCGGTGTGGCCCTCGAAGACGTTCTTGAAGTACGTCGGGAAGGAGTAGTGCACGTAGAAGAAGTGGGCCATGTCCACGACGTTGTCGACGACCTCGCGGCAGTTGGCGTCGACGACGGTCTCGTACCAGATCCAGTCGGTCCACTCGTCGCTCGTGGCGCCCTCGATGCGGGGGATCGTCACGTCGGGCGGCGGCGGGTTGCCCTCCGGGTCGTTCCAGACGAAGAGCATGCCGTCCTGGTCCAGGGTCGGCCAGGCCGCCGTGCGGGCGCGCAGCGGGACCCGCTTGGAGTACGGGATCTGCTTGCAGCGGCCGTCGCCGCCCCAGCGCCAGTCGTGGAACGGGCAGGCGACCTGGTCGCCCTTGACGGTGCCCTGGGAGAGGTCGCCGCCCATGTGGCGGCAGTACGCGTCCAGCACGTTCAGCGTGCCGTCGCCCGCCTGGAACACCACCAGTTTCTGGCCGAAGGCCCGCACCGAGTGCGGCTTGCCGTCCTTGTACTTCTCGGCGAGACCCAGGCAGTGCCAGCCGCGTGCGAAGCGGGCGGGTGCCGCGGCGGCTTCGATGGCCCGGACGTCGTCGTGTGCTGACTCGGCTGCGCTCACGTTGCTCTCATCCCCTCAGGACGCGTGGTCTCCACGGTCCGGACGGTAGGACCGGACCGCGGCGCCCGAGCGGGGGAGTCCCACTGACCGGAACCGCTGTTCACCGGTGCCGGTGAGGGGGCGGTCCCGGTCGGTGGGACCGGGCGCGCCCGCCGGGCGCCCCGGCGGGTACCGTCCGCCGCTCCGTCCACCGGCAGGCGCAGCGAGGAGCCGAGATGAACCGTTTCGACAGTGCGAAAGTCCTGCTCACCGGGGCGGGCTCCGGCATCGGGCGGGCCACCGCCCTGCGGCTGGCCGCCGAGGGCGCGACCGTCTTCGCCGTCGACCGGTCCGGTGACGGCCTCGCCGGGACCGTCGCCGCGGCCACCGGTCCCGGGCGCGTCACGCCCCACGTGGCCGACGTCGCCGACGAGGACGCGGTGGTGGGCGCCGTGGCGGCGGCCGCCGAGGCGCTCGGCGGGATCGACGTCCTGGTGAACGTGGCGGGCATCCACCGGACGACACCGATCCACCGTCTGACGGTCGCCGACATGCAGCGCCTCTTCACGGTCAACACGGTCGGCACCGCCCTGTTCTGCCGGGAGGCGCTCCCCCTGCTCCCGGACCGCACCGGCGTCATCGTCAACGTCGCCTCGTCGGCGGCGGCACACGGGAACCCGTACATGACCGCGTACGCCGCCTCCAAGGGAGCCGTCCTCGGCTTCTCGCTGTCCCTGGCCGCGGAGGTCGCGCACCGGGGCATCCGCGTCGTCCCCGTCTCGCCCGGCTCGGTCGCCACGCCGCTGGCGGGACCGCAGACGCTGCCGCCGGAGCTGGACGTGTCGTACTACGGGCGGATCCGGGCGCCGTTCGGCACCGCCGAACCGGAACAGATCGCCGGCGTGATCGCCTTCGCGGCGTCGCGGGACGCGGCGTACCTCACGGGCGCCGAGCTGCGGGTCGACGGGGGGTCGCACATCTGACGGGCCACCCCACCACTCGCGGCGCGGGGGGCCGTGGCCACTCAGCGGGACTGGATCTTGCCCATTTCGAGAACGAATTCTAGTTTCGCGGCATCGGCCAGTCAGCCCGCTGGCCCGACAGCCACCCAGTCAGTCCGTCCGCGGCCCGCCCGTGGACCCTCACCCCCTACGGAGAACCATGACCGAGGCAGTCATCGTCGAAGCCGCGCGGACACCGGTCGGCCGGCGCCGCGGCGCCCTGTCCGGGCTGCACCCGGCGGAACTCCTCGGCCTCGCCCAGAAGGGCCTCGTGGAGCGCGCCGGCATCCCGGCCGACACCGTGGAACAGGTCGTCGGCGGCTGTGTCACCCAGGCCGGTGAGCAGTCCAACAACGTCACCCGCAACGCCTGGCTGCACACCGGGCTCCCGCACACCACCGCCTGCACCACCATCGACTGCGCCTGCGGATCGTCCCAGCAGGCGATCCACCTGGTCGCCGGACTGATCGCGGCCGGCGCCGTCGAGACCGGCATCGGCTGCGGCGTCGAGTCCATGAGCCGCGTCTTCCTCGGCAAGGCGCTCACCCCCGACACCGGCAGCCCGGTCCCGGACAGCTGGACCCTGGACATGCCCGACCAGTTCACGGCCGCCGAGCGCATCGCGCGGCACCGGGGCATCACCCGCGCCGACGCGGACGCCCTCGGCCTCGCCTCCCAGCACAAGGCCGCCCGGGCCTGGGCGGAGGGCCGCTTCGACCGGCAGATCATCCCCGTCGAGGCCCCCGTCACCGGCCCTGACGGCCCCACCGGCGAGAGGGCCCTCGTCACCCGCGACCAGGGACTGCGCGACACCAGCGCCGAAGCCCTCGCCGCCCTCGCCCCGGTCCTGCCCGACGGCATCCACACCGCCGGCAACTCCTCACAGATCAGCGACGGCGCCGCCGCCGTCCTGCTGATGAGCCGCACACGCGCCGCCCGCGCGGGCCTGCGTCCCCGCGCCCGCATCGTGGCCTCCACGATGGTCGGCTCCGACCCCTACTTCCACCTCGACGGCCCCGTCGCCGCCACCGAACAGGTACTGCGCAAGGCCGGCATGACCCTCGACGACATCGACCTCGTCGAGATCAACGAGGCCTTCGCCTCCGTCGTCCTGTCCTGGGCGCAGGTCCACAAGGCCGACCTGGACAAGGTCAACGTCAACGGAGGGGCCATCGCGCTCGGCCACGCCGTCGGCTCCACCGGGGCCCGCCTCGTCACCCAGGCCCTGCACGAACTGGAACGCACCGGCAAGTCCACCGCGCTGATCACCATGTGCGCCGGCGGGGCGCACTCCACCGCCACCGTCATCGAACGCGTCTGAGGAGCCGTCATGACCATCGGGCTCACCCAGGACCACCGCGACCTGCGCGACGCCGTGCGGGCCTTCGCCACCCGGCACATCACCGAGGCCACCCTGCGCTCCGCCGCCGACGCCGCGAAGGAGACGCTCCCCGAGCACTTCGGCGGCCTCGCCGCACAGGGCCTGCTCGGCCTGCACCTGCCGGAGGACACGGGCGGCGCCGGCTACGGCCTGCTCGAACTCGCCGTCGTCACCGAGGAACTGGGCCGCGCCATGGCCCCCGGCCCCTTCCTGCCGACGACCCTCGCCTCCGCCGTCCTGCACGCCGCCGGACACCGCACCCACCTAGCCGCGCTCGCCGCCGGAACCACCGTGGGCGCGGTCGGGGTCGGCCCCGGCACCCTCGCCCTGGCCCGCGCCGCCGACGGCACGGTCACCGTCAGCGGCACCTCGGACCTCGTCGTCGGCGGGCACCTCGCCGACCTGTTCGTGCTCCCCGCCGCCGACCACGGCCGCACCACCTGGCTCGTGCTGCCCCGCGCGGCCGTGGACACCGACGACGTCCGCAGCCACGACCTCACCCGCCGCTCGTCCCGCGTCACCGCCCGCTCCGTACCCGTCCCCGCCGCCGACCTCCTCGGCCTCGACCCCCGGCGCCCCCACGACCTGGCCGCGACCCTCTTCGCCGCCGAGGCCTCCGGCATCGCCGACCGCTGCGTCACCACCGCCGCCGACCACGCCCGCGTACGGGAGCAGTTCGGGCGCGTGATCGGCCAGTTCCAGGGCGTCAAGCACCGCTGCGCCCGCATGCTCGCCCACGCCGAACAGGCCCGCGCCTGCGCCTGGGACGCCGCCCGCGCCCAGGACGCCCTTCCCGACGGCACCGGGGAGGAACTCCGGGAGGCCGAGCTGGCCGCGGCCGTCGCCGCCGCGGTCGCCACGGAAGCCGCCTTCGTCGCCGCCAAGGACTGCGTCCAGGTGCTCGGCGGCATCGGCTTCACCTGGGAACACGACGCGCACCTCGCGCTGCGCCGCGCCCAGACCCTGCGCACCGCCCTCGGCCCGGCCGCCGCCTGGCGCCGCCGCGTGGCCCGCCTGGCACTGGACGGCACCCGGCGCCGACTGGGCGTCGAGCTGCCGCCGGAGGCCGAGACCGTGCGCGAGGACGTCCGCGCCGAACTGCGGGCCGCCGCCGGACTCGACGGCAGGGAACGCCTCACCCACCTCGCCGACCACGGCTACACCGCCCCGCACCTTCCCGCCCCCTGGGGCAAGGGCGCCGACCCGGTCACCCAGCTGGTCATCGCCGAGGAGCTGCGGGCCGCGGACCTCACCCCCGTCGACATGATCATCGGCGGCTGGGTGGTACCCACCCTCATCGCCCACGGCGACGCGGCCCAGCAGGAGCGCTTCCTCACGCCCAGCCTGCGCGGCGACATCGTCTGGTGCCAGCTGTTCAGCGAACCCGGCGCCGGCTCCGACCTGGCCGGCCTCACCACCCGGGCCCGGAAGACCGACGGCGGCTGGCGCGTCACCGGGCAGAAGGTGTGGACGTCCATGGCCCGCGACGCCCACTGGGGCGTCCTGCTCGCCCGTACCGACACCACCGTGCCCAAGCACCAGGGCATCTCGTACTTCCTCCTCGACATGACCAGCCCCGGCATCGACATCCGCCCGCTGCGGCAGATCACCGGCGAGGCCGAGTTCAACGAGGTGTTTTTGGACGACGTGTTCATTCCCGACGACCTCCTCGTCGGCGCGCCCGGCGACGGCTGGAAACTCGCCCGCACCACCCTCGCCAACGAACGCGTCGCCCTCTCCCACGACTCGGTCGGCTCCGGCGCCGAAACCCTGCTGGAGCTCGCCGCCGCCTCGGACGGCCTGGACGACGAACGCCTCACCGTCCTCGGCGGCCACCTCTGCGACGCGCAGACCGGCGCCGTCCTCGGCCTGCGCACCACCCTGCGCACCGTCTCCGGACAGCAGCCGGGCGCCGAGGCGTCCGTGGCCAAGCTCCTCGGCGTCGAACACCAGCAGCGGGTCTGGGAGACCTGCGTCGACTGGCTCGGCGACGCCGCGCTGAGCGGGGAGGGACAGCGCCACGACCCCATGTGGATGTTCCTCAACTCCCGCTGCCTGTCCATCGCGGGCGGCACCACGGAAGTCCAGCTGAACATCATCGGCGAGCGCCTCCTCGGCCTGCCGCGCGACCCCGAGCCCACCCGGAAAGGCTGACCATGCCCATCGACCGCGAGAAGGCGCTGACCGCGCCGCCGTCGGTCCGCGAGATCCGCTGGACCACCCGCGACGTCCTCCTCTACCACCTCAGCCTGGGAGCGGGTGCCGACGCCGCCACCGACCCCGAACTGCACCTCACCTACGAGAAGAACCTCGCCGTGCTGCCCACCTTCGCGGTGGTCGCCGGCACCGGCATCTCCGCGGGCGAGGGCCCCGCGCCCGGCCTGCACCTGCCCGGCATCGACGTCGACCTGCGGGCCGTGCTCCACGCCGGCCAGGGACTGGACGTGCACCGGCCCCTGCCCGCCTCGGGCGCCGCGACGCTCAGCTCACGCGTCGCCGAGGTGTGGGACAAGGGCAGGGCGGCGCTGATCGTGCTGGAGTCCGCGGCCACCGCACCCGGCGGCGAACCGCTGTGGACCACGACCACCCGCATCTGGGCCCGCGGCGAAGGAGGCTTCGGCGCCGGACCCGGACCCGACGAGGAACCGACGGCACCGGAACGGCCCGCCGACACCGTGCTCACCACCGCCACCAGCCCCCAACAAGCCCTGTGGTACCGCCTCAACGGCGACCTCAACCCGCTGCACGCCGACCCGTCCTTCGCCCGCTCCGCCGGTTTCGAACGGCCCGTCCTGCACGGACTCGCCTCCTACGGGCTGCTCGCCAAGACCCTCGTCGACGGACTCCTCGACGGCGACGTCACCCGCCTCACCGGCCTCGCCGTCCGCTTCGCCGGCCCCCTGGTGCCCGGCGAGTCCCTCACCACCTCGGTATGGCGCGACGGACCGGCGGACGACGGCACCGAGCGGCTCCTGCTGCACACCGCCTGCCCCGAACGCGACGGCGCGCCCGTCCTGACCCACGCGAAGGCGACGGTGCGCCCATGAACGTCCCCGCCCACGACACCACCGGCCCGACCACAGGCCCGGCCACCGGCCCCCGCCTGGTGGCCGAACGCCACCCGGACGGCGTCGACACAGCCGTCGCAGCCGCCCGCCGGCTCGTCACCGCGCTGCTGCGGGCCGGCGACGGCACCGGCGCCGACATGGACGGCATCGCCGCCCGCCTCGACGCCCTCGCCGACGAGCTCACCGAGAAGGCCCCCACCGTCCCGGAACGCCTCGCCGAGATGTGGCGCGGCGAGGGCGTCACCCGCCACGACCCCGTCACCGGCCCGGAGAACGCCCTCGCCCCGCCGCTGGCCCTGCACGGCGCCGAGGACCGCTCCGTCTCCGGCACCGTCACGCTCGACCTGCCCTACCAGGGGCCACCCGGCCACGTGCACGGCGGCGTCTCCGCGCTGCTCCTCGACCACACGCTGGGCGTGGCCAACCACTGGGCCGGCCCGTCCGGCATGACCGCCGAACTCACCCTGCGGTACCTGCGGCCCACCCCGCTGTTCGAGCCGCTCACCGTCACCGGCCGGCAGGACTCGGTGGACGGTTCCCGCATCCGCACCTCCGGCGAGATCTCGGCCGGCGGCAAGGTCTGCGTCACCGCGGAGGGCCTGTTCGTCAACAAGCAGCTGCCGAGGCCGAGCTGAGGGAGGGGCACCGCCATGGGAGACCCGGCGCGCACGCTCGACGGCAAGGTCGCCGTCATCACCGGGGCCGGCCAGGGCGTGGGCCAGGGCATCGCCCTCGCCCTCGCCTCCGAGGGCGCCTCGGTCGCCGTACTCGGGCGGACCGCGGCGAAACTGGAGAGCACCTGCGCACTGCTGCGGGCCAGAGGAGCACGCGCGGAGCCCTTCGTCCTAGACGTGCTCGACACGGACCGCATCCCCGCCGTCGTCGACGCCGTCGCCGCACGCTTCGGCGGCATCGACATCCTGGTCAACAACGCCTACACCGGCTGCTACGGACCGCTCCTGTCCCTGGACGACGAGCAGTTCCGCAGGGGCTTCGAGAGCGGGCCGTTCGCCGCGTTCGCGTTCATGAAGGCGGCACACCCCCATCTCGGCCGGGCCGGCGGAGGAGTGATCGTCAACCTGGTCACCTCGGCCATGGTCCGCTGGGACCTGAGCACCTACGGGGCGTACGCCGCCGCCAAGTCCGCGCTGCGCACCCTGACCCGGGCGGCCGCCAACGAGTGGGGCCGCGACGGGATCCGGGTCAACGCGATCGCCCCGCACGCGGTGTCGCCCGCCTACGCGAAGTGGCAGGCGGCCCGCCCCGAGGAGGCCGCCGAGTTCTGCGCGTCCATCCCGCTGGGCTACGTCGGCGACTGCGAGCAGGACATCGGCCGCGCCGTGGTGATGCTCTGCGGCCCGGACGCGCGCTACCTGACGGGGGCGACGGTGCCGCTGGACGGCGGCCAGGCCAACTTCGACTGACACCGACGCCGCCCGGCCCGCCCGGGAAGCCTCCCGGTCAGCGGGACCGCCCCCGCCGGGGCGGCCCACCCGCGGCTAGCTTCGCCGACGGCGGGCGACACCGGCCGCCCCGTCCGGTGCGCCACGACCACCGCGGAGCACCCGGCGTGTCCGCGCGCCCCCGTCTCCGTACCGACTCCGCAACCCGTCCACCGGGTGAGAGGGACCGACGTTGCCACACCAGACGATTGCCGACCTGCTGCTCGCCCGCGCCGGCGACGGCCATCCCGGTCTGCTGACCCGCGAACGGACCTGGACCTGGGACGAGGTGCTGGCCGAGAGCGCCGCCCGCGCCGCCTGGGCCGTCGACCTGCGGACCGACGGGCCCTTCCACATCGGCGTCCTGCTGGACAACGTGCCCGAGTACGTCTTCTGGCTCGGCGCCGCCGCCCTCGCGGGCGGGGCCGTCGTCGGCATCAACCCGACCCGCCGCGGAGCCGAACTCGAACGCGAGGTCCGGCACACCGACTGCCAGTTGATCGTCACCGACCGGGCGGGCCTCGGCCTGCTCGACGGCCTGGACACCGGCGTGAAGCGCGACCGCTTCCTGGTCGTCGACGACCCGGAGTACCCGGCCCGTCTCGCCGCACACGCCGCACGCCCGGCCCCCGTGCGCGCCGCACCCGACGTCACCGCCACCACCACGATGCTGCTCCTGCTGACCTCCGGCACGACCGGCACCTCCAAGGCGGCGATCTGCTCGCAGGGCAGGCTCGCCGCGCTCGGCGCCGCCAACAGCGCCAAGTACGACATC
The DNA here is from genome assembly GCF_001905385.1 of Streptomyces sp. CB02414. Taxonomy (GTDB): domain Bacteria; phylum Actinomycetota; class Actinomycetes; order Streptomycetales; family Streptomycetaceae; genus Streptomyces. Next base: position 516,044 of record NZ_LIPF01000004.1, read on the forward strand.
ACCCGCGCCGACACCTGCTACTGCCCGATGCCGCTGTTCCACGGCAACGCGCTGATGGCCCTGTGGGCGCCGGCCCTGACCACGGGCGCCGGCATCGCCCTCACCCCCAAGTTCTCCGCCTCCGGATTCCTGCCCGACGTCCGACACTTCGGCGCCACCTACTTCACCTACGTCGGCAAGGCCATCGGCTACATCCTGGCCCGCCCCGAGACGACCGAAGACGCCGACAACCGGCTCACCCACGCCTTCGGCACCGAGGCGTCCCCCGAGGACGCCGACCGCTTCCTGCGCCGCTTCGGCTGCCGGCTCGTCGAGGGGTACGGCTCCAGCGAGGGCGCCGGCATGCTCAAGCGCGTGACCGACGGACCGGTGGGCGCGCTCGGCGTCCCCGCCCGCGACGGCGTCCGCATCGTGCACCCCACCACCCGCGAGACCTGCCCGCCCGCGCTGCTCGACGTCCACGGCCGGGTCCGCAACCCTGAGGAGGCCATCGGCGAGATCGTCGACACCGAGGGCGCCGCCCGCTTCGAGGGCTACTACAACAACGAGGCCGCCAACGCCGAACGGGTCCGGCACGGCTGGTACTGGACCGGGGACCTCGGCTACGTCGACGAGGCCGGCTACTTCTACTTCGCGGGCCGTTCGGGGGACTGGATCCGCGTGGACGGCGAGAACATCTCCGCCCTGCTCACCGAACGCGTCCTGCGCAGACACCCCCGGGTCGTCGCCGCCGGCGTCTTCGGCGTGCCCGATCCACGTTCCGGCGACCAGGTGATGGCCGCCGTGGAACTGCCCGACGGCACCCGCTTCGAGGACCTGGACCTGCCCGGCTTCCTGGCCGCCCAGGAGGACCTGGGCACCAAGGGCGCCCCGCGGTTCGTGCGGGTCTCGCACGCGCTGCCCACCACCGGCTCCAACAAGCTGCGCAAGAAGGAGATGCAGCTCGACGGCTGGCGCACGGACGACCCCGTGTACCGCTGGGCCGGCCGCGGCACGCCCGCGTACACGCCGATGACCGACGAGGACAAGGCCGCGCTGCGCGACGAGTTCCTGGCCAACGGGCGCGGGCGCTTCCTGCCCTGACGGCGGCGACAACCAAGGAGAACCACATGCAACTGCGCGAGAGCGCCGCGCACCGCGAGCTGCGCCGGGAACTGCGGGCGTACTTCTCGGGACTGATGCCCGAGGACGAACGCCGGCGCGTCGGCGAGGAGGGCGTCGGCGGAGACCGCTTCCGCGAGGTCGTCAAGCGGCTCGGCTCCGACGGCTGGCTGGGCATCGGCTGGCCCACCGAGTACGGCGGCCAGGGCCGGCCGGTCGAGGACCAGTACGTCTTCTTCGACGAAGTACAGCGGGCCGGACTGCCCTTCCCGTTCGTCACCGTCAACACCGTCGGACCGACCCTCATGTCCCACGGCAGCGAGGAACACAAGCGGCGCTTCCTGCCCGGCATCCTCTCCGGCGACATCGTCTTCGCGATCGGCTACACCGAGCCCGAGGCCGGAACCGACCTCGCCGCGCTGAGCACCCGCGCCGTCCGGGACGGCGACGCGTACGTCGTCGACGGCAGCAAGATCTTCACCAGCGGCGCCAACACCGCCGACTACGTGTGGCTCGCCGCCCGCACGAACCCGGACGCCCCCAAGCACAAGGGCATCTCGATCCTCATCGTGCCCACCACCGACGACGGCTTCTCCTGGAGCCCCATCCGCACGGTCGGCGGCATGGTCGTCACCGCGACGTACTACAGCGGCGTACGGGTCCCGGCGGGCGACGTGGTGGGGGAGGTCGACGGCGGCTGGAAGCTCATCACCGCCCAGCTCAACCACGAGCGGATCGGCCTCGCCGCCCTCGGCGGCCGCATGATCCAGCTCTGGGAGCGGGTCCTGGACTGGGCCACGGAGAACGGCACCACCGAACTTCCCTGGGTGCGGCGGGAGTTCGCCCGCACCCACGCCCGGCTGGAGGCCATGCGGCTGATGAACTGGCGGATGACCACCGCCGTCGCGGCAGGCACCCTGACCGGCGCCGACGCGGGCGCCGCCAAGGCCTACGGCACCGAGACCCACATCGACGTCCAGCGCGCCCTGACCCAGATCCTCGGCGCCGCCGGCCGCATCCGCCCCGAGTCGCCCGGCGCGGTGCTCGCCGGGCAGGTGGAGCAGCTCTCCCGGCAGGGCATCGTCAACACCTTCGGCGGCGGCGTCAACGAGGTCCTGCGCGACATGGTCGCCACTCAGGGACTCGGACTGCCGCGCAAGGGGCGTGGCGCGTGAGCGGGCACGACGGCACCGGCCCGGGCCCCGGGTACGAGGAGCGGCTCCAGGCCTTCACCGGGCGCGAACTGCGCCCCCGCACGCCCGCTCAGGACCCCGTCAACCAGCCGATGATCCGGCACTGGACGGAGGCGATGGGCGACACCAACCCCGTCTACACCGACCCGGCGGCGGCCCGTGCCACCGGGCGCACGGGGGTGGTGGCACCGGCCTCGATGGTCCAGGCGTGGACGATGCGCGGCTACGCGGCCACCGTCTCCCCGCCGGCCGCACGCACCGCCTTCGACGAACTGGCCGACCTCCTCGACGAGGGCGGCTACTCCTCCGTGGTCGCGACCGACTCCGAGTTCACCTTCGAACGGGAGCTGACGCCCGGGGACCACGTCGCCGTCCGCGAGACCGTGGAGTCGATCTCCGGGGAGAAGAAGACCGGCCTGGGCGTGGGGCGGTTCGTCACCACCCTCAAGACGTACACCGACCAGCACGGCGAGACCGTCGCCACCCAACGCTGGCGCACGCTCAGGTTCCGCCCGGCCGCGCGATCGCGGCCGGCCCCGCGCCCCCGCCCCGCGATCAACCGCGACAACGCCTTCTTCTTCGACGGCGCGAAACAGCACCGCCTGCTCATCCAGCGCTGCGCCGCCTGCGCCGCCCTGCGCCACCCCCCGGGCCCCTGCTGCCCGCGGTGCAACTCGCTGGAGTGGGACACCGTGGAAGCCTCCGGGCGAGGCCACGTGTACAGCTTCGTCGTCAACCACCACCCGAGGCACCCCGCCTTCGACCTCCCGTACGTCGTCGCCGTCGTCGAACTCGCCGAGGGCACCCGCCTCATCACCAACCTGACCGGCGTCGCGCCCGAGGACGTGGGCGTCGGCATGCCCGTCGTCCTGGACTGGCTGGACGCCGATCCCGATCTGACCCTGCCGGTGCTCCGGCCCGCCCCGACGGAGGCGCCCTGATGGATTTCTCCCTGGGAGAAGAGCTCGAAGCCGTCCGTGACCTGGCGCGGGAGATCTTCACCGACCGTGCGACGCCCGAGCGGTTGCGCCAGGTGGAGACCTCGCCGGGACGCGTCGACGAGAACCTGTGGCACGACCTGGCCGCCGCCGGCCTCCTCGGCGCCGTGCTGCCCGAGGCGGACGGCGGCGCCGGACTCGGTCTCGCGGGCCTCGCCGTACTGCTGGAGGAGCAGGGCCGGCGGGTGGCGCCGGTGCCGCTGTGGCCGGCACTGGCCGGCGCACTCGCCGTCGCCGCCCACGGCAGCGGACGGCAGCGCGCCGACCTGCTGCCGAGCCTCGCGGACGGAACCTCCCGCCCGACCCTCGCCCTGGAGGAGTTCGGCCCCGCCGACCCGCTCGCCCCCCGGACCCAGGCGGTGGCCGACGGCCCGCGGTGGCGGCTGACCGGCACCAAGGCCGTGGTGCCGTCGCCGTCCGGTGCCCGGCACGTCCTGGTCACCGCCGGTACGGCGGCCGGGCCGGGCCTGTTCCTGGTGGCCCCGGACGCCCCGGGCGTCTCCTGGGAGCACGCGGAGACCACCAGCCACGACCTGAGCGCCCACCTCACCCTCCACCACGCCGTCGGCGAACCCGTCGGCACCCCGGGCGACGGGACCGTGGGCCACCTGGTCCGCGACGTCTTCGTGGCGCTGGCCGCCGTACAGCTCGGCGTGGCCGGGGGCGCGCTCCGGTACGCGGCCGACCACCTGCGTGAACGCGACCAGTTCGGCCGTCCGCTGGCCACCTTCCAGGCCGTCCAGCACCAGCTCGCCGACTGCTACGTCGACATCGAGGCGATGCGGGTCACCCTGTGGCAGGCCGTGGACGCGTCGAAGGAGCCGTTCGACGACGCCGCCGACGCCGCCGGTGACGCCGACAAGGCCGCCCTCGTCGCCAAGTGGTGGGCCACCGAGGGCGGACTGAACACCGTCCACCGGGTCCAGCACGTCCACGGCGGCATCGGCGTCGACACCGACTACCCGGTGCACCGCCACTTCCTGTGGGGCAAGCAGGTCTCCACCACCCTCGGCGGGGCGGGCGCCGACCTGGAACGCCTCGGCGCCCTGCTGACCGGCCAGGCGGTGACGGCATGACCCGCACCCGGGGGTACCACCAGGTGGCCGTCGGCGACGTCCTGCCCGATCTGACGATCCCGGTCACCCGCACCCTGATCGTCGCCACGGCCCTCGCCAGCCGTGACTACCAGGACGTCCACCACGACCCCGAACTCGCCCGCGAGCGCGGCTCCAAGGACATCTTCATGAACATCCTGACCAGCAACGGCCTGGTCGACCGGTACGTCACCGGCTGGGCCGGCCCCGCCGCCGTCGTCAAGGGCATCCGCATCCGGCTCGGCGCCCCCAACCACCCAGGCGACACCATGGTGCTCACCGGGACGGTGACCGCGAAGTCCGACGAGGACCGCCGCGTCGACGTCGCCGTCAAGGGCACCAACGGCCTCGGCGCCCACGTCACCGGAACCGTGACCGTACAGCTGCCGGGGGAGGACCTATGACCTCCCCCGCGCTCTCCCGTGCCGCCGCCGTGGCCGGTATCGGTGCCACCGAGTTCTCCAAGAACTCCGGGCGCAGCGAACTCCAGCTGGCCTGCGAGGCGGTGCTCGCCGCCCTCGCCGACGCCGGGCTGGCCCCCGCCGACGTGGACGGCCTGGTCACCTTCACCGCCGAGACCAACTCCGAGATCCACGTCGCCCGCAACACCGGCATGGGCGACCTGACCTTCTTCTCCCGCGTCGGCTACGGCGGCGGCGCCGGCTGCGGCACCGTCCAGCAGGCCGCGATGGCCGTCGCCACCGGCGTCGCCGAAGTCGTCGTGGCCTACCGGGCGTTCAACGAGCGCTCCGGCGAGCGCTACGGCCTCGGCCAGGCCGCCCGCCCCATGGACACCACCGCCGACCGGGCCGCGTACGCCTGGATGACACCGTTCGGACTGAGCACCCCCGCCCAGTGGGTGGCCATGTTCGCCCGCCGCTACCTCCACGAGTACGGCGCCACCACCGACGACTTCGGCCGCGTCGCCGTGGTGGACCGCAAGCACGCCGCGAACAATCCCGCCGCCTGGTACCACGGCCGCCCCATCACCCTCCAGGACCACCGCGACTCACGGTGGATCGCCGAGCCGCTGCGACTGCTCGACTGCTGCCAGGAGACCGACGGCGGCCAGGCCCTGGTCGTCGTCTCCGCCGAACGGGCCCGCGACCTGCCCCACCGGCCCGCCCTGATCCGCGCCGCCGCCCAGGGACTCGGCGCCGACCAGCACATGATGACCAGCTACTACCGGCCGACGATCACCGGCATCCCCGAGATGGGCCTGGTCGGACGGCAGCTGTACCGGCAGAGCGGGCTCGGACCCGACGACGTGGACGCCGCGGTCCTCTACGACCACTTCACCCCGCTGGTCCTGCCCCAACTGGAGGAACTGGGCTTCTGCGGGCCCGGCGAGGCGAAGGACTTCATCGCCGACGGCCACCTGGAACTCGGCGGCAGGCTGCCGTTCAACACCCACGGCGGACAGCTCGGCGAGGCGTACCTGCACGGCATGAACGGCATCGCCGAGGGCGTCCGCCTGGTCCGCGGCACCTCCGTCAACCAGCCCGACGACGTCGGCCACGTGCTCGTGACCGCCGGCACCGGAGTCCCCACCAGCGGCCTGATCCTGGGAGCCGACCGATGACCACCACCCACGCCTGGCAGGGGCACGGCCTCGGCACCCGCACGGTCTCCTACACCGAACGCGACGCCATCCTGTACGCGCTCGCCGTCGGCGCCGGAGCCGACCGGCTGGACCTCGTGTACGAGCGGCACCTGCGCGTGCTGCCCACCTTCGCGCTGACCCTCGCCCAGTGGGCGCCCGACGCCCTGGGCACCCTCGGCGCCTTCGACGTCACCACCGCCGTGCACGGCAGCCAACGCCTCACCGTGAAGCGTCCGTTGGAGCGCTCCGGAGAGCTGACGACGTCCGCCCGGGTCTCCGGCGTGTGGGACAAGGGCTCCGCCGCCGTCTTCGACGTCGAGGTGGACTGCGACCGCTTCACGGCCACCTGGTCGATCTTCGCCCCCGGCACAGGCGGCTTCGGCGGCGAGCGCGGGCCCTCCGCACCGCGCCGCCCGGACCGGCCGGCCGACCACCGGCTGACCGCGCCCACGCACTCCCGGCAGGCGGCCCTCTACCGGCTGCTCGGCGACCGGCACGCCATGCACATCGACCCCGAGGCCGCGAAGGCCGCGGGCATGCCCCGGCCGTTCCTGCACGGACTGTGCACCCTCGCCGCGGCTCTGCTCCCCCTCGCCGACACCCTCGGCGCGCACCCCGCCGACCTGACGGAGCTGGAGGCCCGGTTCGCCGCCCCCGTCTTCCCGGGCGACCCGCTCGCCCTGCACGGCTGGACCGGTGACGACACCGGCGTCCGCTTCGAGGCGTCGGCCGAGGACGGACGCACCGTGCTCTCCGGCGGCCGCGCCCGCTTCGCCCCCGCCGCACCGACCCGCGAGGAGACCCCCGATGCTTGACGCCGCACGACGCGCCGAGGCCGCCGAACTGCTCCGCACCGCACAACGCGACCGGGCCCCCGTCGCGCCGCTGACCACCACCCACCCGGAGATCGACGCCACCGACGCGTACGAGATCCAGCTCCTCAACATCAGGGAGCAGTTGAAGCAAGAGAGCGTCACGGTCCACGGGCACAAGGTCGGCCTGTCCTCCAAGGTCATGCAGCAGATGATGGGCGTGGACGAGCCCGACTACGGCCACCTGCTCTCCGACATGGTGCTGACCGAGGGGACACCCGTCGACACCGGCCGCTACTGCCAACCGCGCATCGAGGTCGAGATCGGGTACGTGCTGGGCCGGAGCCTGCCCGGAGAGGGGTGCACCACGGCGGACGTCCTCGCCGCCACCGAGTACGTCGTGCCGAGCATCGAACTCATCGACAGCCGGATCAGGGACTGGAAGATCGGCCTCGCCGACACCATCGCCGACAACGCGTCCTCCGCCGGTGTGCTCCTCGGCGCCGCCCGGGTCCGCCCGGCCGACCTCGACCCGGCCGACGTCGCCGCCGTCCTGTACCGGGGCGGCGAGGAGATCGCCCGGGGCAACACCAGCGCCGTACTGGGCGACCCGACCGAGGCCGTCGCGTGGCTGGCCCGCAAGGTGGCCTCCTACGGGGTCCGTCTGGAGGCCGGGCACGTCGTGCTGCCGGGCTCGTGCACCCGGGCGGTGGACGCGCGGCCGGGGGACGAGTTCCGGGCCGACTTCGAGGGACTCGGCTCCGTGTCGGTCGCCTTCGTCTGAGCGCCGTCCGTCTTCGACCACAGCGGCTCGACCGATCACGTCACAAGAAACAGGAACACGGAAAGAGGCAGCATGAGCTCCACGAACACCACCCTGGAGGGACGTACCGCCGTCGTCACCGGTGCCGGCGCGGGACTCGGCCGGGCCGAGGCGCTCGCGCTGGCGGGACTCGGCGCCAACGTGGTGGTCAACGACGTCGGCCCGGCCGCCGACGACGTGGTCGCCGAGATCAAGGCCCTCGGCGCCCGGGCCGTCGCGGTGACCGGGGACGTGGGGGACTGGTCCATGGGCGACCGCCTGGTCGGCGCCGCCGTGGAGACCTTCGGCGGCCTCGACGTCGTCGTCAACAACGCGGGCGTCCTGCGCGACCGGATGCTGTTCAACCTGTCCGAGTCCGACTGGGACGACGTCCTCCGGGTCCACCTCAAGGGACACGCCGGCCTTTCCCGGGCCGCGGCCGTGCACTGGCGCGCCGCGTCCAAGGCGTCAGGCGCACCCGTCTACGGCCGCGTCGTCAACACCTCGTCCGAGGCGTTCCTCTTCGGCGCGCCCGGACAGCCGAACTACTCCGCGGCCAAGGCCGGGATCACCGCGCTCACCCTGGCCACCGCGCAGGGCCTGGCCCGCTACGGCGTGCGCGCCAACGCGATCTGCCCGCGCGCCCGCACCGCCATGACCGCGGACTCCTTCGGCGAGGGCGCCACCGCGCCCGGCGGCCTCGACATCATGGCGCCCGAGCGGGTCGCCACCCTCGTCGCCCACCTGGCCTCCCCCGCCGCCGACGAGATCAACGGGCAGGTCTTCGTCGTCTACGGCGACATGGTCGCCCTGCTGGCCCCGCCCACCGTGGAGCACAAGTTCACCGCGGCCGACGGCACCTTCTCCCCCGAGGAACTCGACGCCCAGCTGACCCCGTACTTCAGCGGCCGCGACCCGCACCGGACCTACGCGGCCTACAGCGTCGCCGGGCTCGACACCACGGGCACGCAGAAGACCGCCGCGGGCTGAGCGCGGCGCGGGCCGGCCTCCTCCGATGCCCCCCCGGGGGGGCAGGGGTCAGCCCGCGTCCGCCTCGGGCGCGAGCAGCAGACGGCAGGCCATCCGCAGGTCGGTGTCCGCCTCCTCGGGCGTGAACCGCTCGTTGAGCCGGGACTGCAGGACGCCGTACCAGAGCAGGATCAGCAGCCGCAGCCGCGCGACATGGTGCTCCGTGGGCGACTCGACGCCCCAGGCCCGCAGCAGCAGCTCCAGGAAGCCGGTGTCGACCCTCGCCAGGTCCGGGACGGTCGCGGCGCGGGCGGCGTTCGCCGACTGGATCATCGCGGTGGCCAGCGCCGGCCGCCGCAGCAGGTTCCGGGTGGCGGCCGACAGCGTCGCGAAGACCGAGTCCTCCGCCGACTCGTGTGCCGTCCGGTCCGGCAGCCGCGCCGCGAGCCCCTCGATCTGGTCGGCCATCACCGCGGTGAACAGGTGCGTCTTCGACGGGAAGTAACGGTACAGAGTGCCGATCGCTACCCCCGCGGACCGGGCCACCTCCTGCATCTGCACCCGTTCGAGCCCCGTGTCGGCGGCGATCTCCGCCGCCGCCCGCAGGATGCTCTGCCGGCGCGCGTGCTGCCGGGGCGAACTGGGCTCCGCCCCCGCCCTGGCCTCGGCGATTCTGGGCACGCTCTCCATCCCTCCGGCGTTCGCTCGCGTCAACGGCCTCCGACAATACGCGCGGCGCGGCACCGCGTCAGGTGCCGGGCGAGGTCCTCTCCACCGGCGGCACGGTCATGCGGTGCGGCATCCGGCGACGCCCCCTCACCACGCCGTACCGGTCAGTGGGACGCCCGCGCCTGCGGACCCCGCCCGCGCGATCTGCTGGGCCCCACACCACCGAGCGGCAGGAGGACCATCGATGCGGGACGGCCGACGTACAGGGGACCGTGCGCAGGACGCCACCCACGACGTGATCGTCGTGGGATCCGGCGCCGGAGCGCTGACCGGGGCCCTGACGGCCGCCGCCGACGGCCTGGACACCGTCGTACTGGAGCGCACGGACCTGTTCGGCGGTACCTCCGCCTACTCGGGGGCCGCCTGCTGGCTGCCCGGCACCCGGGTGCAGGAACGGGCGGGACTCGGCGATTCGACCGACGCGGCCCGCACCTATCTGCGGGCACTGCTCGGCGACACCGGAGCGGAACACCGGGAGGCGTTCCTGGGGCACGCGCCCGAACTGGTCGCCCGCCTCGAAGGCCACCCCGACGTCGAGTTCGAGTGGCGCGCCTTCCCCGACTACGTCCCCGCGCCCGGCCGGATGGACGCCGGACGCTCCTTCGTCCCGCTCGACCTGCCCGCCGAGCGCATGGGCGACCTGCTGCCACTGGTCCGCCCCGCCGTCGACCGGGACCGCGCCGGGCAGGGCCATCCGGACGGCCCGCTCGCCCAGGGCCGCGCCCTGATCGGCCGCCTCCTGCTCGCCGCCACCCGCACCGGAAACGCGACGCTGCGCACCGGACACCGCGTGACCGGGCTGGTCACCGAGGACGGCCGGGTGACCGGCGTGACGGCCGAGACCGCGCACGGCACGGTCACCGTGCGGGCCCGGCACGGGGTGCTGCTGGCCGGCGGCGGCTTCGAGGGCGACGACGCGCTGCGCGCCGAGCACGGAGTGCCGGGCGGCGCCGCGTGGACCATGGCGCCGCGCGGCACCAACACCGGCGACCTGCTGCGCGCCGCCGTCCGGGCCGGTGCCGCCACCGGCCTCCTGGACGACGCCTGGTGGTGCCCCGGCACCGAACGGCCGGACGGCACGGCCGCCTTCACCCTCGGCCTGCGCGGCGGCATTGTCGTCGACGCCACCGGCCGTCGCTTCGCCAACGAGTCCCTGCCCTACGACCGCATGGGCCGCGCCCTCGCCGCCGCCGGGGCCGGCGCCCACCTCGTCTTCGACTCCCGCGAGGGCGGCGCCCTGCCCGCCATCACCGTGCCGCCCGCCGACCCCGCCCGGCACCTGGCCGCCGGCACCTGGGTCCGGGCGGGCACCCTGCCGGAACTCGCCCGCCTCATCGGCGTACCGGCCGGCACGCTCACGGACACCGTGGCCCGCTTCAACGGCTTCGCCGCCTCAGGCACCGACGCGGACCACCACCGGGGCGAGGACCCCTACGACCGCTTCTTCGCCGGCGGCCAGGACGACGCCCCCGGCCCCAACCCGTGCCTGGTCCCGCTCGACCACCCGCCCTACTACGCCGCCCGCCTCGTCCTCGCCGACCTCGGCACCAAGGGCGGACTGCGCACCGACGCCCACGCCCGCGTCCTCGACACCCGGCAGCGCCCGATCCCGGGCCTGTACGCCGCGGGCAACACCAGCGCCTCCTTCACCGGCGGCGTCTACCCGGGCCCCGGCGTCCCCATCGGCACCGCGATGGTGTTCGCCTCGCTGGCCGTGCGGGACATGACGCTCCCGGCCAGTGGGATCACCGGCGGCGCCACCGACGGGCCGCGTTCTACCGTCACGGCACCGCCGGCCCAGGACTGAGGAGAGGTACCCGATGATCGACAGCAGTGTGTACGGGCCGTGGGCGGTCGTCGCCGGCGGCTCCGAGGGCGTCGGCGCCTCGTTCGCCGACCGGCTCGCGGACGCCGGGATCAACCTGGTCCTCATCGCCCGCAAGCCGGGCCCCCTGCACGAGACGGCGGACCGGGCCCGCGCCAAGGGCGTCGAGGTGCGCACCCTCACTCTCGACCTGCTCGACCCGGGCGCCCTGGCCGCTGTCCGCACCGTCACCGACGGTCTGGACGTCGGCCTGCTGATCTTCAACGCGGGGGCCAACAGTTACGGCCACGAGTTCGTCACCGGGGACCTCGACCGCGTCCAGGGCGTGCTCGACCTGAACATCAGCGCGCAGCTCGCCCTCACTCACCACTTCGGCGCCCTGATGAAGGAACGGCGCGCGGGCGGCATCGTGCTGGTCGGCTCGCTCTCCGGGTTCATGGGCCAGGCGCGGATCAGCGTCTACTCGGCGGCGAAGGCGTTCAGCCGCGTCTTCGCCGAGGGCCTGTGGCTGGAGCTGCGCCCCCACGGCGTCCACGTCCTGGAACTCGTCCTCGGCGTGACCCGCACCCCCGCCATGGAACGCGCCGGGCTGCGCATGGACCTGCCGGGCCTGCGGGTCGCCGAGCCGGACGACGTCGCCCGCGAGGGGCTGGAGCACCTCGCCGACGGGCCGGTGTGGGTCGCCGGGGGGAACGCCGACACCGCCGAGCGGCGCAGCGGCTTCCCCCGCGCCGAGCTGGTTCTCGGCGCGCACGAGGCCTCGCGGCGACTGCTGCCGGCGTCCTCCTGACCCCTTACCGACCGCGCACGTCGTCCCTTCCCGGAGAGCTGATGAGCCAGACCGAGCCAGAGCCCCCACTGACGATCCCCGCGGCCCTCGATCTCGCCGCCGCCCGCGCCCCCGACCGGGAGGCACTGGTGGACGGCGAAGTGCGGCTGACCTGGGCCCAGTTGCGGGACCAGGTGCGGGCGGCCGTCAAGTCGCTGATCGCGCTCGGCACCCGACGCGGCGACCGGATCGCCGTCTGGGCGCCCAACAGCCACCGCTGGGTGGTGACGGCCCTCGCCGTCACCTCGGCCGGGGCGGTGCTGGTGCCCGTCAACACCCGCTACAAGGGCGGCGAGGCACGCTGGCTCCTGGAGCGGGGCGCGGCCCGCCTCCTGTTCGTCGAGAACGGCTTCCTGGGCAAGGACTACCTGGCCATGCTGGACGACGGGGACACCGGGGAGGGCGACGACGGCGGGACCCACCCGGTGCCGTCCCTGCCCGGCCTGGCCGCCGTGGTGACACTCGACGGCGCCGCCCGCCCCGGCGCACTGACTTGGGAGGACTTCCTCGCCTACGGTACCCACCTGCCGGACGACGAGGTCACCGTCCGGACCACCACCGTGCGCCCCGACGACCCGTCCGACCTGCTCTTCACCTCGGGCACCACCGGCCGGCCCAAGGGCGCGCTGACCACCCACCGGCAGAACCTCACCACCTACCGGGCCTGGTGCGGGCGGACCGGCCTCGCCGGCGACGACCGCTACCTGATCGTCAACCCGCTGTTCCACTGCTTCGGCTACAAGGCCGGCGTACTCGCCTGTCTGCTGCGGGGCGCCACGATGGTGCTGCAACCCGTCTTCGACGTGCACCGGGCCCTGCGCGCCGTCGAGGCCGAACGGATCACCGTCCTGCCCGGCCCGCCCACGATCTACACCGAGCTGCTGAACGCCCCCGACCGGGAGAGGTTCGACCTGTCGTCGCTGCGGCTGGCGGTGACCGGGGCCGCGGTGGTGCCGGTCGCCCTGGTCCGGCGCATCCGGGCCGAACTGTTCCCCGAGGTGGTCACCGCCTACGGGCTGACCGAGTCCTGCGGCACGGTCACCGCCTGCTCGGCGGACGACGACGCGGAGACGGTGGCGCTGACCGCGGGCCGCCCCATCGACGGCGTCGAGGTGCGGATCGCGGGCGGCGACCCGCACTCGCCCCGGTCGGGAAGCGACGGCGAGATCATGGTCCGCGGCTACAACGTGATGCTCGGCTACCTGGACGACCCGGCGGCCACCGCGGCGGCCGTCGACGCGGACGGCTGGCTGGCCACCGGGGACGTCGGCCACTTCGACGAGCGCGGCAACCTGGTCGTCACCGGCCGGTCCAAGGACATGTTCGTCGTCGGCGGCTTCAACGTCTACCCGGCCGAGGTCGAGCAGGTACTCACCGGGCACGACGCCGTCGCCGAGGCCGCGGTGGTCGGAGTCCCCGACGCGCGGCTCGGCGAGGTCGGACGCGCGTACGTGACGGCGCGCCCGGGCGGCGGGGCCGACCCGGACGCCCTCGTCGGCTGGTGCCGCGAGCGGCTCGCCAACTTCAAGGTCCCCCGCGAGGTCGTCGTCCTGGGGGCGCTCCCGCGCAACGCCTCCGGCAAGGTCGACAAGGCCGCCCTGCGGACCGACTGACGGACGCGGCGCCGCGACGCGCCGCACGGACACGGCTCGCGAGGGCCGAGAGGGACGGACGATGGGCAATCAGGTTCTGGAGTCGGTGCGCGCCTTGCTCCCCGGCATCGCCGAGCGGGCCGTGGCCGCGGACGAGGCGCGGCGCATACCGCGCTCCACGGTCCGGGAACTGACCGAGGCCGGAGTGTTCCGGATGCTGCAGCCGGCCCGCTACGGCGGCCTCGAGAGCGACCCGGTCGACTTCTACCAGGTGGTACGCGCGATCTCCGCGGTCTGCTGCTCCACCGGATGGGTGGCGTCCGTCCTCGGCGTCCACCCCTGGCAGCTGGGCCTGTTCCCGCGCCGGGCGCAGGACGACGTCTGGGGCGAGGACCCCGACACCCGCATCTCCTCCTCGTACGCCCCGGTGGGACGGCTCGCCCCCGTCGACGGCGGCTACCGGCTCACCGGCCGCTGGAGCTTCTCCTCCGGCTGCGAGCACGCCGGCTGGGCGCTGCTGGGTGCCCTGGTCGTCGGCGCCCAGGGGCGGCCGGTGGACTTCCTCACCGTCCTGGTGCCCCGGTCCGACTACACCATCGAGGACGCCTGGGACGTGGTCGGCCTGCGCGGCACCGCCAGCAACGACATCATCGTCGAGTCGGCCTTCGTGCCCGGCCACCGGGTCCTGCGCAACTACGAGCAGGCCCAGCTGAAAGTACCGGGACAGCAGGTCAACAAGGGACCGCTGTACCGGCTGCCCTTCGGGGCGATCTTCACCAGCGCCATCACGGCACCGGTGATCGGCGCCGTGTCCGGCGGCTACGAGTCGTACGCGTCGCTGATGAAGGAGCGGGTGCGGCTCAGCCTGGGCGGCGGCAGGTTCACCGAGGACCCGTTCGCCCAGGTCGCCATCGCACGCGCCGCCTCCGACATCGACGCGACCGTCGTGCAGATGGACCGCAACATGCGCGAACTGTCCGAACTCGCCGCCGCCCGCCAGGAGATCCCCATGGAGCTGCGGCTGCGCACCCGGCGCGACCAGGTCCGCGGCACCGAACGTGCCGTCGCCGCCATCGACCTGCTCTTCAAGACCGCCGGCGGCAACGCCCTGCGCCGCGGCAACCCGATCGAACGGGCCTGGCGCGACGCCCACGCGGGCAGCGTCCACGTCGCCAACGACGTCGAGCGCGCCCTCGCCATGTACGGCCGCGGGGCCTTCGGGCTGACCGTGGAGGACAACCTGGTCTGAGGAACACAGAGGAGACAAGGCATGCGGCTCGAAGGACGCGTGGCGGTCGTCACCGGCGCCGGTGACGGCATAGGCGCGGCGGTCGCCCGGCGGTTCGCCGCCGAGGGGGCCCGGGTACTGGTCGCGGAGGTGAACGAGGAGACCGGCCGTGCGGTCGCCGACGAGATCGACGGCCGCTTCCTGCGCACCGACGTCGGCGACAAGGCACAGGTGCTCGCGGTGATCGACTGCGCGGTGCGGGAGCTGGGCGGGGTGGACATCCTCGTCAACAACGCCTGGGCGACCGGCGATCTCGGACGGGTCGAGAACAAGACGAGCGCGGCCTTCCGGCGGCGGATGAGCGAGAACCCCGAACTGGAGAAGCAGGTCGGGGCCCTGAACCCCATGGGACGGATGGGCGACCCCGACCGGGACATCGCCCCGGCCGTCCTGTTCCTCGTCGGCGAGGACGCAGGCTACGTCACCGGGAACACGCTCTTCGTCGACGGCGGTTCGCACATCAACGGCGTCGCCTGGGCCCCCGACCTGCCCTGACTTCCTTCCCTCACGCCACTCCGCCGGCGGACCTCGCGGCGAGGTAGCGGGCTGGGAACTCCCCGCCCCCGTGCACCGCGAGGTCCGCTCCGTTGACGTATCCCGCAAGGTCGCTCGCGAGGAACAGGCAGGCACGGGCGACGTCCCCGGGCACCGCCATCCGCTCCATCGGGATGACGCCGGCCACCGACGCCCCGCCGTCCGCCCCGTAGACGGCGGCCGCGCTCTCGGTGCGGATCAGCCCGGTGGTGATGTGGTTGACCCGCACCCCGGGCGCCCATTCCAGCGCCAGGGCCCTGGTGAGCGCCAGCAGCCCGGCCTTGGCCGCCGTGTACGCGGCGGTGCCCGGCTGCGGGTCGTGCGCGGAGACGCTGCCGATGTTGACGACCGAGCCGCCGCCCGGCTGGGTCCGCATCACGCGGTGGGCCGCCTGCGCCACGTAGAACGGCGCGAGCAGGTTGAGCGCGACGATCTTCTCCACGAAGCGGGGCGAGACGGTCGCCGCGTCGGCGTCCGGGGAGCCGCCCGCGTTGTTGACGAGCACGTCGAGGCGGCCGAAACGCTCCACGGCGCTGTCGACGAGCCCGGCCGACGCCTCGGGGTCGCGCACGTCGGCGGCGACGAAGACCGCCTTCCGACCTCGTGCCGCCGGCAGATCTGCAGGGGCGTTGCGGCCGCAGACGACGACGTCGGCCCCGGCACCGAGGAACGCCTCGGCGACGGCGGCGCCGATGCCCTTGGTGCCGCCGGTGACGAGCGCGACGCGGCCGGTGAAGTCCAACGGGTTGCCGATGTCCATGTGTTCCGGCCTCTCCGGTCGACAGGGGTGTGTGTACGTGTACGGGTTCAGCGCGGGCCCAGACCGAGCCCGGCGGCCAGTCGCGCCCGGTGGCGGGCGGGCGCGCCGAACAGCTCGCCCGCCCCGTGCGCCCGCTTGAAGAAGCGGTGCGCGTCGTGCTCCCAGGTGATGCCGATCCCGCCGTGCAGCTGGATGGTCTCGCCGGCCACCGCCGAGAACGCCTCGGAGCAGACCGACTTGGCGACGGCGGCGGCCCGCGGCAGCGCCGCCGGGTCCCGGTCGGCGGCGAACGCGGCGCCGAGCGCCGCCGACCGCGCGGACTCCACCAGCACGTAGGCGTCCGCGAGGCGGTGCTTGACCGCCTGGAAGGAGCCGATGGGGCGGCCGAACTGGACGCGGTCGCGCGCGTAGGCGACGGTCGTCCCGAGGCAGCGCTCGGCGGCACCCACCTGCTCGGCGGCGAGCGCGGTGCAGGCCAGGTCCCGTACGTGTGCCAAGGCGCGCTCCGCGTCGCCGTCCACGCCGAGGAGCCGGCCCTCGGCGCCGCTCAGCACCCACCGGGCCAGTCCTCGGGTCGTGTCCATGGTGACGAGGGGTTCGCGGCGCGCCCCGGCGGCGTCCACGGCGACCTCGAAGAGCGAGACGCCGGCCGCCGTGCGGGCGGCGACCAGCAGCACGTCCAGGTGCGGCCAGTCCAGTACGAGCTCCTTGGTCCCGGTGATCCGCCAGGCGCCGCCGGGCCCGGGGACCGCCTCGGCGCGAACCGCCGCCGGGTCCCAGGAGCCGGCCTCGGCCCAGGCCAGGGCGCCCACCGCACGGCCCTCGGCGAGCGGCGGCAGCAGCCGCCCGCAGGCCTCCTTGTCACCGGAGGCCAGCAGTGCCCCGGACGTCAGAACCGCCGACCCGAGCAGCGGCAGCGGGCTCAGGGCGCGGCCCAGCCCCTCCATCACCACGTGCACGTCCCGGGCGCCGCCGCCCGCGCCCCCGTACTCCTCGGGCACGGCCAGCCCGGCGACGCCGACCTGCTCGGCCAGCGGCGCCCAGGCCGCGGTCCCCTCGTGCCGGGTCAGCAGCGACCGCACGGCCGACCTCAGCTCTTCCTGCTCCTCCGTCAGCCTCATCGGGCTGCTCCCCTCGGTGCGGCGCGCACGCGGCGCGCGTCAGACGGCCAGTACGCGGGCCCGGCAGGCGGCCGGGGTGCCCCAGGCGTCGCGCAGCGGACGGGCCTTGCGCAGCCACAGGGACAGGTCCAGTTCGTCGGTGTAGCCGATCGCCCCGTGCAACTGGAGGGCCGTGCGGGCGGCCCGGTGGGCGGCCTCGCCGGCGGTGACCTTGGCGGCGGCGATCTCCCGGCCCGCCCGGTCGGCATCCCCGGAGGCCAGCGCCAGCGCGGCGCCGTGCACCAGCGGCTCGGCGAACTCAAGGGCGATCAGGGTGTCCGCTAGGCGGTGCTTGACGGCCTGGAAGGAGCCGACGGCGACCCCGAACTGGGTGCGCTGTTTGACGTACGCGACGGTGCGGTCCAGCAGCGCGCGGCCCACTCCCAGGCACTGCGCCGCAGTGGCGAGCGCCGCCAGGTCGGCCGCGTGGCGCGCCGCGGCGGTCACGGCCGGCCCCGAGGCGAGGACGGTGCCGCCGGACGGCCGGGCCAGGCGCCGCCCCGGGTCGGCCGACGGCTGCACGGGGCCGACGCCGTCCGCGACACGCAGGGTGTCGCCGTCCACGACGAACACCGCGTCGGCCGCGTCGCCGTCCAGGGCGTACGGGCCCCGGTCGGTCAGGCAGAGGGAGGCGACGGTCTTGCCGGAGGCGATGCCGGGCAGATGCGCGTCGGCGGTGTCCGTGTCGCCGAGCCGCTCCAGCAGGGCGGCCGTCGCGACCGTCTCGACCAGTGGGCCGGGGACCGCGTGCCGGCCCAGTTCGGTGAAGGCGACGGCGAGTTCGAGCGGCAGGACGCCGAAGCCGTCGTACCGCTCCGGCACGGCGAGCGCGAACAGCCCGGCGTTCGCCAGCCGCGCCCAGACGGCTCGCCCGGGACCGTGGTCACCGGCCGCCCAGGACCGCACCACGGCCGGCGTGTCCGACGCGGAGAGCAGGCCGTCGAGGGAGCGGGCGAACTCCCGCTGTTCGGCGTCGAGGAGGAACCGCATCACCGGCGTCCCTTCGGCAGGCCGAGCAGGCGCTCGGCGATGATGTCGCGCTGGATCTCGTTGGTGCCGGCGTAGATCGGTCCGGCCAGGGAGAAGGTGTGGCCCTCGGCCCAGGCGCCGTGCGCCGGTGATTCGTCCGCGTGGTCGGCGAGTTCGCCGTACGGGCCGAGCAGGTCCAGGGCCGTCTCGTGCAGGGCGATGTCCAGCTCCGACCAGAAGACCTTGTTGAGGCTGGAGGCGGCGCCCGCCGGTCCGTCCTCGCCGTGCAGGACGCGCGAGGCGCCCGCGTAGGAGAACAGCCGGTAGGCGTGGGCGCCGATCACCGCGTCGGCGACCCGGTCGCGCAGCGCGGTGTCGGCCCGGTCGCCGTGCTCGCGCCACAGCTCGGCCAGCCGTCCGGCGGCGGCCGTGAAGCGGCCGGGGCTGCGCAGGGTGAGGCCGCGCTCGTTGCCGGTGGTGCTCATCGCGACCCGCCAGCCCTGGCCGGGTTCACCGATGACGTCCTCGTCCGGCACGAACACGTCGTCCAGGAAGAGCTCCGCGAAGGCCGGCCTGCCGTCGAGGCGGCCGATGGGCCGCACCGTGACACCCTCGGCGTCCAGCGGGAACATCAGGTACGTCAGTCCGCGGTGCGGTTTCGCCGCGTCCGGGTCGCTGCGGAACAGGCCGAAGGCCCGGTCGGCGAAGGCGGCCCGCGACGACCACGTCTTGAGGCCGCTCAGCAGCCAGCCGCCGTCCGTGCGCCGGGCCGTCGACTTCAGCGAGGCCAGGTCGGAGCCGGACTCGGGCTCGGACCAGGCCTGCGCCCAGATGACCTCGCCGCGCGCCATCGAGGGCAGGAGCCGCGCCCGCTGCTCGGGCGTACCGTGCTCGAAAAGGGTGGGGGCGAGGAGGTTGATGCCGTTCTGGCTGACGCGTCCGGGGGCGCCGGCCGCGAAGTACTCCTCCTCGAAGACCAGCCACCGCAGGATCGATTCGCCCCGCCCGCCGAACTCCTGGGGCCAGGACACCACCGACCACCGGTCGGCGGACAGCTCGGCCTCCCACTCCCGGTGCGCCGCGAAGCCCTCGGCGCTCTCCAGGGACGGCAGCGGAGTGGCCGGCACATGGGCGGCGAGCCAGTCGCGGGCCTCGGCGCGGAACGTGTCGTCCGCCTCACTGAAGTCGAGGTCCATCAGCCGCCCGCCTTCTTCATCGCCCGGATGTCCATGCCGCCGAGCGCGTCCGGCGCGGTCTCGGCGTTGTGCGCGTGCGCCAGGTGGTGCAGGCCGAACACCGAGTCCATGCCGGTGTGCAGGCCCTGGAGGTCCTCGGCCTGGTTGACGGCCCGCTTGGTCAGGGCGAGCCCGAGGCGCGGCATCTCGGCGATGCGCAGCGCCAGCTCCTGGGTGCGTTCGGCCAGTTCCTCGCGGGGGACGACCCGGTTCACCATGCCGACCTCGTAGGCGCGCCGGGCGCTCATGCGGTCGCCGGTGAAGAGGAACTCCTTCGCGACGCGCGGCGGCATCACCCACGGGTGGGCGAAGTACTCGACCCCCGGTATGCCCATCCGCACCACCGGGTCCGCGAAGAACGCGTCCTGTGAGGCCACGATCAGGTCGCACACCCAGGCGAGCATCAGCCCGCCCGCCACGCACGCCCCCTGCACGGAGGCGACGACCGGCTTCGGCAGCTCGCGCCAGCGGCGGCACATGCCCAGGTACACCTCGGACTCGCGGGCGAACCGGCTCTCCGCGCCCTGCTTGTCCGAGTGGTCCCACCACAGCCCCGCCCGGCGCTCGAACGGCAGGTGGGCGTCGCGCCCCGGGGTACCGATGTCGTGGCCGGCGGAGAAGTGCTTGCCCGCCCCGGCCAGCACGACGGTCTTCACCTCGTCGTCCTCGGCCGCTCGGTAGAACGCCCGGTCCAGGGCGTAGGTCATCGCGGAGTTCTGGGCGTTGCGGTACTCGGGGCGGTTCATGGTGACCGTCGCGACCGGACCCTGCTTCTCGTAGCGCACGGGCTCGCCGGTCTCGTCGTGGGCAGCGGACATCGGCCCTCCTTCCCTAACAAGTGTTTGGTAGATTAACGTAACGGCATGAGCAGCGTCGAGGAGTTCCGCGCCGAGATCCGCGGCTGGCTGGCCGCCAACCTCACCGGCGCCTTCGCCGCCCTGCGCGGCCGCGGCGGCCCGGGCCGTGAGCACGAGGCCTTCGCCGAACGGCTGGAGTGGGAGCGGCACATGGCCGCCGCCGGCTGGACCTGCGTCGGCTGGCCCGAGGAGTACGGCGGCCGGGGCGCGACCATCGAGCAGCAGGTCGCCTTCCACGAGGAGTACGCCCTGGCCGGGGCGCCCGCCCGGGTCAACCACATCGGGGAGCAGTTGCTCGGGCCGACCCTGGTGGCCTTCGGCACGCCCGAGCAGCGGGCCCGGTTCCTGCCGCCGATCGTCGCGGCCGAGGAACTGTGGTGCCAGGGCTACAGCGAGCCCGACGCCGGGTCGGACCTGGCGAACGTGCGGACCAGGGCCGAGCGGGACGGCGACCAGTGGGTGGTCACCGGGCAGAAGACCTGGACGTCACTCGCCCACGAGGCGCAGTGGTGCTTCGTCGTCGCCCGCACCGAACCGGGCTCGCGCCGCCACCGGGGTCTGTCCTACCTCCTGGTCCCGCTCGACCAGCCCGGCGTCGAGGTCCGCCCCATCACCCAGCTGACCGGCACCTCGGAGTTCAACGAGGTCTTCTTCGACGGCGCCCGCACCCACGCCGGCCACATCGTCGGCGCCCCCGGCGACGGCTGGCGCGTGGCCATGGCCACCCTCGGCTTCGAACGCGGCGTCTCCACCCTGGGCCAGCAGGTCGGCTTCCGGCGCGAACTGGAGGCCCTCATCGACCTGGCCCGGCGCAACGGAGCGGCCGACGACCCGCTCGTCCGCGACCGCCTCGCCCGCGCCTGGACGGGACTGGAGACCATCCGCTGCAACGCCCTGCGCATGCTGGACGGCGTGGCCGCCGGCGTACCCGGACCCGAGGCCTCCATCGGCAAGATCTTCTGGGCCACCTGGCACCGTGAACTGGGCGAACTCGCCATGGACGTGTGCGGCGCCGGCGGCCTGCTCGCCGCCGGGGAACCCTACGACCTCGACGACTGGCAGCGGCTGTTCCTCTTCTCCCGCTCCGACACCATCTACGCCGGGTCCAACGAGATCCAGCGCAACATCATCGCCGAACGCGTCCTCGGCCTGCCGAAGGAGAGCCGCCCATGACCGTGACCCCCCAGCCGCCGCCCTACGAACCGGGACACTCCCTCCTGGCCGGCCGCACCGCCGTCATCACCGCCGCCGCCGGCGCCGGCATCGGCGGAGCCACCGCCCGCAGATTCCTGGAGGAGGGCGCCCGCGTCGTCATCGGCGACGCCCACGAACGGCGCCTCAAGGAGAGCGCCGCCGCGCTCGCCGACGAGTTCGGCGCCGACAAGGTCGCCGGACTGCCCTGCGACGTCACCGACGAACAGCAGGTCGACGCCCTGTTCACGCTCGCCGCCGAGCGGCACGGCGGCCTCGACGTCGTCGTCAACAACGCCGGACTCGGCGGCACCGCCGACCTCGTCGACATGACCGACGAACAGTGGACCAAGGTCCTCGACGTCACCCTCGGCGGCACCTTCCGCTGCACCCGCGCCGCCCTGCGCCGCCTGAAGGAACAGGGTGGGGGAGGTGTCGTCGTCAACAACGCCTCCGTCATCGGCTGGCGGGCCCAGCGCGGCCAGTCCCACTACGCCGCCGCCAAGGCCGGCGTCATGGCCCTCACCCGCTGCGCCGCCCTGGAGGCCGCAGACTTCGGCGTCCGGGTCAACGCCGTCGCGCCGAGCCTCGCCATGCACCCGCACCTGGTGAAGGTCACCACGCCCGAACTCCTCGCCGAACTCACCGAACGGGAGGCCTTCGGCCGCTACGCCGAGCCCTGGGAGATCGCCAACGTCATCGTCTTCCTGGCGAGCGGCTACTCCTCCTACCTGACCGGTGAGACCGTTTCCGTCAGCAGTCAGAGAGCATGACCCGATGAGCACCAACTCCGCCGCCGAGCGCCGCGCCGAGATCCTCGCCACCGCCGCCCAGGTCTTCGCCGACCAGGGGTACAACGCCACCACCGTCCGCCGGATCGCGGACGCCGCCGGACTCCTGGCCGGCAGCCTCTACTACCACTTCGACTCCAAGGAGTCGATGCTCGACGAGATCCTCTCCGCCTTCCTGGACGAACTGTGGGCCGGCTACGACACCGTGCTCGCCGCCGGTCTCGGCCCCCGGGAGACCATCGAGGCGCTCGTCACCGAGTCCTTCCGGCAGATCGACCGGCACGGACCGGCGGTCGCCATCTACCAGAAGGAGTCCAGGCACCTCGCCGCCCAGCCGCGCTTCGCCTACCTCGCCGACTCCCAGGTCAAGTTCGAGGACGCCTGGCTGCGCACCCTGGAGCGGGGCGTCGCCGAGAAGGTCTTCCGCGGCGACCTGGACGTCCGGCTCGTCTACCGGTTCGTGCGCGACACGGTGTGGGTGGCGGCCTCCTGGTACCGCCCCGGCGGCACCCACAGCCCGGAGGAAATCGCCCGCCAGTACCTGTCCATGGTCCTCGAAGGCATCACCCCGCGGGACTGACCCCGCCCTCCCGACCCACCACTTAGGAGCAGCCATGGCCGAGGCCTACATAGTCGAAGCGGTCCGCACGCCGGTCGGCCGGCGCAAGGGCGGGCTCAGTGCCGTCCACCCCGCCGACCTCGGCGCGCACGTCATCAAGGCGCTGGTCGAGCGCACCGGCGTCGACCCGGCCGCCGTCGACGACGTCGTCTTCGGCTGCCTGGACACCGTTGGTCCGCAGGCCGGGGACATCGCCCGCACCGCCTGGCTGGCCGCCGGCCTGCCCGAGGAGGTGCCCGGCACCACCGTCGACCGGCAGTGCGGCTCCTCTCAGCAGGCCGTCCACTTCGCCGCCCAGGGCGTGCTCTCCGGTACCCAGGATCTGGTCGTCGCGGGCGGCACGCAGAACATGTCGATGATCCCCATCGCCTTCGCCAGCCGCCAGGCCGCCGAACCCCTCGGCCTCACCGACGGTCCCTACGCCGGCTCCGAGGGCTGGCGCGCCCGCTACGGCGACGCGCCCGTCAACCAGTTCCACGGTGCCGAACTCATCGCCGGGAAGTGGGACATCAGCCGGGAGGCGATGGAGGAGTTCGCGCTGCGCTCCCACCAGCGGGCCCTGCGCGCCATCGACGAGGGCCGCTTCGACCGCGAGACCGTCGCCTACGGGGACGTCACCGTCGACGAGGGCCCGCGCCGCGACACCTCCCTGGAGAAGATGGCGGCCCTGAAGCCGGTCGTCGAGGGCGGCCGGCTCACCGCCGGGGTGTCCTCCCAGGTCTCCGACGGCGCCTCGGCGCTGCTCATCGCCTCCGAACGGGCCGTCGCCGAACACGGGCTCACCCCCCGGGCCCGCGTCCACCACCTGTCGGTGCGCGGTGAGGACCCGATCCGCATGCTGTCGGCGCCGATCCCGGCGACGGCGTACGCGCTGAAGAAGGCCGGCATGTCCATCGACGACATGGACCTGGTCGAGATCAACGAGGCGTTCGCGCCGGTCGTCCTGGCCTGGCTGAAGGAGACCGGCGCCGACCCCGACCGGGTCAACGTCAACGGCGGCGCCATCGCGCTCGGCCACCCGCTCGGCGCCACCGGCACCAAGCTGATGACGACCCTGCTGCACGAACTGGAGCGCACCGGCGGCCGCTACGGCCTCCAGACGATGTGCGAGGGCGGCGGCCAGGCCAACGTCACCATCATCGAGCGCCTCTGACCCGACGACTCATATGACGACTCGTACGACGACGGCGGAGGGGCGGTCCGGAGTCCGGACCGCCCCTCCGCCGTGTGCGGGGACCGTCAGCCGGCCTCGGGCAGCGCCTTCAGGGCCGCCCGCGCCTCCTCCATGATCCGCCCGACCAGCTCCGCGCAGGACGGCAGGTCATCGATCAGCCCCGCCACCTGCCCGGAGGCCATCACCCCCAGATCGGTGCGTCCCTCGACCATCGACGCCTTCAGCAGCATCGGCGTGTTGGCGGCCAGCAGCACCTGGCCCCACGTCAGGTCCTTGCCGTGCTTCATCGCCAGCCCGTCCCGCACCAGCCGGGGCCAGCTGGTCCCGGACTCCTTCCGGAACGCCGACGCGTGCCGCAGCGCCCGCAGCAGCGAGGCCGCACGGCCCGACCGCTCCAGGGAGTCGACCAGCTCGGTGCGCAGCATCCGGTGCGGCAGCCCGTCGACCTTGGTCGTGACGGTGACGTCCTTGACGGACGCGGCCAGGTACTTCTCCTTCACGGCCGCCGGGACGGTGCTGTCGGAGGTGAGCAGGAACCGCGTGCCCATCCCGATGCCGGCCGCCCCGTAGGCCAGCGCGGCGACCAGACCGCGCCCGTCGCGGAAGCCGCCCGCCGCGATCACCGGAATGCCGACGGCGTCCACCACCTGGGGCAGCAGCACCGAGGTGGCCACGTCACCGGTGTGGCCGCCGCCCTCCCCGCCCTGCACCATCACCGCGTCGGCGCCCCACGCGGCGACCTTCTCGGCGTGCCGCCGGGCGCCCACGGACGGGATGACGACGACGCCCGCGTCCTTCAGGCGCGCGATCAGGTCCTTCGACGGGGCGAGCGCGAAGGACGCCACCGGCACCCCCTCCTCGACGATGACCCGCACCCGGTCCACGGCGTCCCCCGCGTCCGCCCGCAGGTTGACACCGAACGGTGCGTCCGTACGGGACTTGACCTCCCGCACCGTGGCCCGCAGCCCCTCCACGCTCATCGTGGCGGAGGCGAGGACGCCGAGCGCCCCCGCGTTCGCGGAGGCGGACACCAGCCGGGCGCCGGCCACCCAGCCCATGCCGGTCTGCACGATCGGGTACCGCACCCCGGTCAGCTCGGTGAGCGCCGTCGGGATCGTCGCCGGCGCTTCCGACGCGCTCACGCCGGGACCTCCCGCTCACGCAGTCCCTTCGGGTCGATGACCTCACGGATCAGCCGCAGCTCCGCCGCGTCGGGCGTACGGGTGAAGGGGACCTCGTCGGGGATCACCAGCGGGAAGCCGGTGGCCTCGGCGACCTCCTCGACGGTGACCCCCGGGTGCAGGGAACGCAGCCGCATCGAGCGGTCCGGGGTCTCGAAGTCGAAGACGCCCAGGTCGGTGACGACGTCGGGGACGCGGTGGTAGCGGGTCGCCGAGGGGCCGGCCGCCGCGGCGCGGTCGTACCCGACGCCGCTCACCATGTCGACGCGCTCCACGAAGACCCGCGCCGAGTGCTTCGGCACCCAGTAACTCGTCGGGTTGTTGAGCGTGTTCACCGGTGCACCGC
This sequence comes from Streptomyces sp. CB02414, assembly GCF_001905385.1. Classification (GTDB taxonomy): domain Bacteria; phylum Actinomycetota; class Actinomycetes; order Streptomycetales; family Streptomycetaceae; genus Streptomyces. Next base: position 541,696 of record NZ_LIPF01000004.1, read on the forward strand.
GCACCCCGAGCAACTGCCGGACGGGCCTGGCCCAGTCGCCGATGCAGGAGATGTTCTGGTTGCCGTGGCGGTCGAGCTGGCTGGCGCCCATCATCACGTGCCGGCGCCCGGTGGCGGTCAGCGCCAGGTGCTGGCGGAACGGCAGCCACCCCTCCACGGCACCCGGCCGCTGTCCGACGGCGGGCACGTCCGCCATGAGCAGTGCCTCGCCGTCGGTGAGCAGCAGTTCCGGCGAGAAGGTGAGCCGCGCCAGGCGCGCGCCGATGGAAGGCACCGTGCCCATCGGACTGGCGAGGATCTCGCCGGCGTCGCGCCACACCTCCGCGCAGGCCACCACGCAGTGCTCGGCGCGGGTCGCGGTGGAGGGGCCCGTCTTGGTGGTGGCGCTCATGCTTCCTCCTGGTGGAACGCCGTGACGGCGGCCTGGTAGGCGGCCTCGTCGCCGGACAGGAACCGTTCGCGGAACGCCGCCCACTGCTCGGGATCGCGGGCGGCCCGGACGTAGGCGCGCTGGAACTCCTCGTCCCGGTCGTGGTCGGGCACGCACGAGGTGAAGTGCGCGCCGTTCGGCGTCTCGACCACGCCGTCCACGAACAGCCGCTTCACCAGCAGGGTCTGTGGCCCGTGTTCCTTGAGCAGGTCTGCCGTGTCGACGATCCGCTCACAGGAGACGTAGGCGTGGTCGGCGGCCTCGCAGAACAGGTCGTCGAAGTACGGGTCGGGCCCCAGGTACTGCCCGTTGCCGTGCCGGTCGGCGCGGTTGAGGTGGACCAGGGCGGCGTCCAGGCGCAGGGCCGGGACCGCGACCAGCTCCTCACCGTCGGCGTACGGCGACCGGACGGTGCGCAGCGAGGGGTTGACCCGCATCACGTCCGAGCCGAGACCGGCCCGCACCGGCAGGAACGGCAGCCGCTGCGCCCCGGCGGTCAGCCCCCACATCAGCATCGCCTCGTCGTACTCGGTCATCTCGAACGCCCCGCGCTGCCGGGCGGCGGTGAAGTGCGGCTCCAGCGGTATCGAGTCGAGCGTGCCGAACGCCGCGACCAGCTTGCGGATCTTCCCGGCGGCGGCCAGCAGACCGACGTCCGGGCCGCCGTAGGAGACCACGGTCAGGTCCGTGAGGTCCGAGCGCAGCAACGCCCGTACCAGAGCCATCGGCTTGCGGCGCGAGCCCCAGCCGCCGATGCCGATCGTCATGCCGCTCTCCAGCCGGCCGACGACGTCGTCGGCCGTCATCGTCTTGTCGTGGGTCACGCTCGCTGCTCCTTACCGGTTCCGAAGGTGTCGCGCACGCGGTCGGCGACCCCGCTGAGGTTGGCTTCGAAGGTGAAGCCCTGCTCGAAGCGGTAGCTGCGGCGCACGTCGACCGGATCGATGCCGTTGATCGCGGCCTTGGCCAGGCGGATCAGGTAGCCGTCCTTGGCGGCGATCTCACCGGCCAGTTCGAGCGCCGCCGCCCGCAGGCCCTCGCGCGGGACGACCCGCCACACCGAGCCGTGCCGGTGCAGTTCCTCGGCCGTCGCGGTGCGCGAGGTGTAGTACAGGGCCCGCATCAGGTGCTGCGGGACGAGCCGGGCCAGGTGCGTGGCCGCGCCGAGCGCTCCCCGGTCCAGCTCCGGCAGCCCGAAGGTGGCGTCGTCGCTCGCCACGATCGCGTCCGCGTTGCCCACCAGACCGATGCCGCCGCCCAGACAGAAGCCGTGCACGGCGGCCACGACCGGCACCTCGCACTCGTAGACCGCGGCGAACGCCTCGAAGCAGCCCCGGTTGGCGCCGATCAGCGCCCCGTGCCCGTCCGCGCGCTGCATCTCCTTGATGTCCACGCCCGCGTTGAAGCCGCGGCCCTCGGCGGCGAGCACCACGCAGCGCACCTTCGGGTCGGCGCCGGCGGCGCGCACCGCCGCGGCGAGGTCGTACCAGCCCTGCGCGGGCAGGGCGTTGACCGGGGGGAAGTCCACGGTGACGACGGCCACGCCCTCTTCCGGGACGGAGGTGGAGACACCCATGAGCAGATCAGCTACCTTTCCACCAAACGTTTGTTAGGGCTGAAGGTAGCAGCGATGCCCACGCCGGGGGAGTGCCGTGCCACTGAGCGGTACGGCACCCGGCCCCGCCCCTTACGGAAGGAACCCGCCATGACCTCACCGTCCGCCCTGTGCGCCGGCCGCGTCGTCGTCGTCACCGGCGCCGGCCGCGGCCTCGGCCGCGCCCATGCCCTCGCCTTCGCCGCCGAGGGCGCGAAGGTCGTCGTCAACGACCTCGGCGTCGGCCTCGACGGCTCCGGCTCGGGCGGCGGCCCCGCGCAGCAGGTGGTCGAGGAGATCCGCGCGGCGGGCGGCGAGGCCGTCGCGCACGTCGGGGACATCGCCACGGCGGACGGCGCGGCCTCGCTCGTCGCCACCGCGCTCGACTCCTTCGGCCGGCTCGACACCCTCGTCAACAACGCGGGGTTCCTGCGCGACCGGATGCTGGTGAACCTGGACGAGGACGACTGGGACGCGGTGCTGCGCGTCCACCTCAAGGGGCATTTCCTGCCGCTGAAGCACGCGGCGGCGCACTGGCGCGCCGAGGCCAAGGCGGGCCGGGTGCCCACCGCCCGCGTGGTCAACACCGCTTCCGGGGCGGGTCTGCTGGGCAGCGTCGGCCAGGGCAACTACTCCGCCGCCAAGGCCGGCATCGTGGGCCTGACCCTGGTCGCCGCCGCCGAAATGGGCCGGTACGGCGTCCAGGCCAACGCGATCGCCCCGGCCGCGCGCACCCGGATGACGGAGGAGACCTTCGCCCAGACCATGGCGGTGCCCGGTGAGGGCGCCTTCGACGCGATGGCCCCGGACAATGTCTCGCCGCTCGTCGTCTGGCTGGGCTCGGCGGCGTCCGCCGGAGTGACCGGCCGGGTCTTCGAGGCCGAGGCGGGCCGGATCACGGTGATGGAGGGCTGGCGCCCCGGCCCCACCGCGGACAAGGGCGCCCGCTGGAGCCCGGCCGAGGCGGGGGAGGCGGCGCTGAAGCTGCTGGCCGAGGCGGAGACGCCCCAGCCGGTGTACGGGGCACGCTGACCCGCGCCGAACGAGGCGGTGACGACCCGTCACCGCCCCGGTCCGGCGGTCTGCCGTCAGCCGCCCGCCGGTTCGCCGCGCACTCCGCCGGCCAGCAGGGCCGGCGACTCCGGACGGCCGTCCAGGATCCGGTTCGTGCGCGTCACCACCTGCCACCCGGTGCCGCAGGCCGCGCGGCGCAGCCGCCAGTGGTTCGCGGTGGCCCGGCGCACCACGTACCGGCCGGCCTCGTGCACCACCATCAGCGAGTGGCACACCGCGATCGCCTCGTCGCCGTCGACCGTGATGTGCGGCGGCCCCACGACGTGCGCACAGCCCTGCCGGATCCACCCCTGGTGAGCTGCGGACCGCACCATCTCGCGGACCTGCTCCCGGCCCGCGAGGAACAACTCGTCGATGTCGTAGACCCCGTCGAGGGCCCACAGCGCGGCGACACCGTCCGCGTCACCGCCGTCCACCAGCGGCCCGTAGGACGCCATCATCCTGGCGATGTCCCGCTCGTCCTCCAGGCGCCGCAGCCGTGCCTCGACGGCGGCCAGCCGGTCCCCGCTCATACCCGGACCTCCCCGGCCGGCCCGACACCGGCGAGCTTGGCGAGCGCCTCCAGCTGCTCGGCATAGTGGCTCGCGGACTCGGCGGCCAACGACACGCCGGCCAGCGTGGCCCCCGCCCCGGACACCTTCCGCAGCGTCGCCGCCGTACCGTCCGGGTCCCCGCCCGGATCGAGCGGGCGGCCCGCACTCAGCACCACCTCGAAGCCCTCCGGCAGCTCCACCGCACCGAGCATCTCGCGCAGCCGGTCCAGCCCCAGCCCGAACGGCACCCACCCGTCGCCGTGGGCCACCGCCCGGCGCAGCGAACGCGGGGTACGGCCGCCGATCCACAGCGGCACCCTCTCCTGCACGGCGTGCGGCTCCACCACGAAGCCCTCGTAGCCGAAGTGCTCACCGCGGTAGGCGGGTTCGCGGCGGGACAGCGAGGACCGCAGCGCCGCGAGCGCGTCGTCGGCGAGGGCGCCCCGTCCCTCGAAGGCCGCGCCCAGCAGCCGGAACTCCTCCTCCAGACTGCCCACGCCGAGCCCCAGGAGGAGCCGTCCGCCCGATATCCGGTCCAGCGTCCCGTAGCGCTTGGCCACCGCCAGCGGGTGGTGGTAGCCGAGGACCAGGACCTGGGTGGCGAACCGGATACGGCGGGTGCGGGCGGCGAGGTAACCGAAGGTGGCGAGCGGATCCCAGTAGGTGCCACCGCGCTGTTCGGCCACGTCCGCGGGCACGGCGACATGTTCCGAGCAGGTCAGATGGTGGAAGCCGAGCCGGTCGGCGACCTCGGCGACCGCCCCCAGCTCCTCGATCCCGGCGGTGCGCTCCCACGGGGAATGGGCGCCGGGCACGGCAGTGACGACGGGACTGGTGATGCCGATCCGCATGAGGGCACCTCTCTCGGAACAGGACGTCAGGGGGCGGGTCAGGGCCATCAAGTCACCGGCCCCCGCCCGGCGCGGGCCCGGGTCCCACTGAACGGAACGCCCGCACCGGGCCCGTACCGCGCGCGAGACCATCGGCGGCCGACGGAAGGACACCCCCGTGCCCCGGACGACCGGCGACAGAATCCCCGCGCATCCGAACTCCGCCGCACAGCACCGCCGTTACGCCCGCATCCTGCGGGTCGCGGCGCGCCTCGGTGCCCGGCACGGCCTCGAACGGATGCAGATGCACGACGTCGCCAGGGAGTCCGGCGTCGCGATCGCCACCCTGTACCGCTACTTCCCGTCCAAGACCCACCTGTTCGCCGCGGTCATGCGCGCCCAGGTGCTGCGCCTCGCCGCCGACACCCCGCCGCCCGCGCCGGGCACCGGACCGGTGGACGCCGTGACGGACCTGCTCACCGGCGCGAGCCGGCAGCTGTTCGGACAGCCCAGGCTGGCGCTCGCGATGATGCAGGCCAACAACGCGGCGCTCGCCGTCGGCGGCGGACCGTCCCGGGGCACGGACGAGATCCTCGCCGACCTGGTGCTGCGCACCGCGGGAGTGAGCGATCCCGGGGAGCGGGACCGCCGGGTGGTCCGCATCCTGGAGCAGGCCTGGTACGGACTGCTCACCACCGTCCTCTACGAACGCTCCTCGCCCGAGGCGGCCCAGGACGGCATCCGGCTGGCCTGCCGCCTGCTGCTCGGCCCGGTCTTCGAGGACCGCCGGGAGTGACACCCCCCTCAGAAGGCCGGGGCCCGTCCGGTCACCGGGACCGCACCCGGCCCCCGCCCCCGCACGCGGCTACGGTGCGCCGAGATCACCGGCCGCAGACCGAGGAGTACCCCATGCCACGCAACGTCGTCGTCACCGGATCCGGCTCGGGAATCGGCGCCGCCCTCACCGCCATGCTCCGCGCCCGCGGCGACCGCGTCATCGGCGTCGACCTGCGCGGGGCCGACATCGAGGCCGACCTGTCCACCCCGGACGGCCGGGCCGCGGCCGCCGAGGGTGCCGTCGCGGCGGCCGGCGGCGCGGTGGACGCGGTCGTCACCTGCGCCGGCACCTCGGTGCCGGGGCCGGCGATGGTCACGGTGAACTACTTCGGCACCACCGAGTTCGTGACCGCCCTGCGTCCGGCCCTCGCCGCCTCCCCGCAGCCGCGGGCCGTCCTCATCGGCTCCATCTCCGGCACCCAGCCCCACGACGGCGACGTGGTCGCCGCCTGCCTCGCCGCCGACGAGCCCGCCGCCCTGGCCCACGCCGACCGGGCCGTCGCCGACGGACGCGCACGGCAGCTGTATCCGTCCTCCAAGGCGGCGCTCGCCCAGTGGGCGCGGCGCACCGCCGTCACCGACGGCTGGGCCGGCGCCGGCATCCCCCTGAACGTGGTGGCACCCGGCATCGTCCTCACCCCGATGAGCGCGGGCATCTTCGACGACCCGAAGATGAAGAAGGTCATGGACGAGGCGGTGCCCATGCCGCTCAACGGCTACCTCCAGCCAGAGGACGTGGCCCGCACCGTGCTCTTCCTCGCCGCCGAGGACAACAGCCACATCACCGGTCAGGTGCTCTACGTCGACGGCGGCGCCGAGACGGTGCTGCGCGGACCCGAGGACTTCTGAGCCACAGCGCCACAGCTCCGGCGTTCCTCGGCGTTCCTCACCACGGTGCCCCCGGCCGCACACCGCGACCGGGGGCACCCTCACACCCGGGTCAGACCCGCACCGCGCGCCGGACGACCTTCCCCGTCGCGTTCCGCGGCAGCGCGTCGGTGGTCAGCCGCCAGTGCTTCGGCACCTTGAAGTAGGCCAGCGCGCCCGCCGCGTACTCCCGCAGCTCCTCCTGAGTGACGGCCGCCCCGGGCCGGAGCACCACGACGGCGGCCACCTCCTGCCCGAGGTCGGGATGCGGCACACCCATCACCAGGCACTCCCTGACGGCCGGGTGTTCAGTCAGGACCGTCTCGATCTCCGCCGGATAGACGTTCTCACCGCCCCGGATGATGAGGTCCGAACGGCGCGTGCTGAGGTACAGCCGGCCCTCCCGCAGACAACCCAGGTCCCCGGTGCGCAGCCAGCGGTCCGCGTCGAAGGCGTTCGCGGTGGCCTCGGGATCACGCCAGTAGCCCCGCATGTTGTACATGCTGCGCGCCCACACCTCGCCCTCCTCGCCCTCGCCGAGGACCTCCCCGCCCGGCCCCCGGATCTCCAGCCGCACCCCGGTGACGGGCCGGCCCAGCGTGCCCGGCGCCACCGCCAGCTCCTGCGGGCTCGCCGCGGCCACCGCCGTACAGGACTCGGTCAGCCCGTAGCTGTCCACCAGCGAGTTCTTCGCGAACGGCAGCTCCTTGCGCAGCCGCTCCTTGAACTCCGTCGACGACGGCGCCGAGGCCAGGGCGAACGCCGTCAGCGACGACGTGTCGTACCGGTCGGCACCGCCGTGCTCCAGCAGCCGGTGCGCCATCGTCGGCACCGCGCCCCAGTTGGTGACGCGTTCCCGCTCGACCATGCCCAGGACCGCGTCGGCGTCGAAGGCGCCCTGGTGCAGCGCGATCCGGCTGCCCGTGGCCAGCCGCGGCACGGCCAGATTGTGCAGGCTCGCGATGTGGAACAGTGGCAGAGTGAGCAGGTAGACCCGGTCCTCGGGCGCCAGCGGGTCGCCGTACTCCCGCAGCAGGGCGTCGTTGAGACGGTGGTACTCCACGACGGCCAGCAGGTTGCGGTGGGTGTGCACGGCCCCCTTGGGACGCCCCGAGGTGCCGGAGGTGTACAGGATCACCGCCGGATCGTCCTCGGCGACGTCGGCGGACGGCAGCGGCGCGTCCGCGTGCGCGGTGAGGAAACGGCGGACGTCGTCCTCCAGCCACAGCACCGGCACCGGGCAGCCACTGAGCTTCGCCACCTGCTTCGCGTCGGCCACCACCAGCGCGGGCTCCGCGTTCTCCAGGCCGTACCCCGTCTCCCGCGCGGACCACCAGGCGTTGAAGCCGACCGCCACCGCGCCCAGCGACACCGTCGCCCAGAACGTCTGGATCCACTCCGGGGAGTTGGCGGCCGCGATGGCGACCCGGTCGCCCCGCGAGATCCCGTACTCCTCACTGAGCACCCGCGCCAGCGACGACACCCGGGCGGCGTGCTCGGCGAAGGTGAGGCGCTCGCGCGCGGTGACGACGTAGGTGCGGTCGCCGTACGCGACGGAGGCGTGCAGTACCTCGTGCAGGGCCCGCTGCCGGTGGGCGAAGACCGGCAGCCGGGTGCCCAGCACGTCGTCGTCGATGAGCTCGAACCGCCCGCCCGGAGCCGTGAGCCGGCCGGCTCGGTCGCGGGCGGCGGAGCGGTGGTCCGTGTCGCTGGGCATCGGGGGACTCCTGGTGCGTCGGGAACTCCACTGGTGATCGCGGTCGGGGCCAGTGTCGGCCGGGGAGCGGACGCGTTCCCGGCCGGTTCCGGTCACCGGGACACCGTGCCACGACGCCTGCGCGGCGAGAACCACCGGGCCGCACCGACGGGCCGCGCAACGCCGGGCTCCCGGTGAGTGGGATGCGTCACGTCGGCCGGATTTCGCCCGCCGTAGCGTCCCCCCACCCGATCCGGCCCCGGTTCGTCTCCGCTCCCGCCACCGGACACCTGGAGGACACCATGAAGCGAGCACCACGGGCGCGAGCCCGACTGGCCGCGGCCCTGGCCGCCGCGGCGCTGCTCACCTCCGCATGCGCCTCGCCCGACGACGCCGGCAGCGGCGAACAGAAGTCCGAACGCGGCCGCTACACCTTCGGCAAGGTCGGCAAGCAGCCCGGCGGGAGCGAGCCGGTCCGCGGCGGAACCCTGCACTTCGCCGACTACGCCGAGGCCCGCAGCCTCAGCCCCGCCGCGACCTACGCCACCGGTGCCTCCGGCGGCTCCGCGCTCGCCGCCGTCTACGACGTGCTGATGCGCTACGACACCGCCGCCAAGAAGTACGAACCGTGGCTGGCCGAATCGCTGCGGTCCACCGACGACGCCAAGACGTGGACGCTCAAGCTCCGCGACGGCGTCGAGTTCTCCGACGGCACCCCGCTGGACGCCGACGCCGTCGTCGGCAGCATCGAGTGGTACCAGGAGAACAGGGGCGCCGACACGGCCCTGCTCGCGCCCAACCTCGCGAAGATGGAGGCCACCGACGACTCCACCGTCGTCTTTACCCTCCGCAACTCCTGGGCCACCTTCCCCGCGATGCTCGCCCAGGCACCCGGCATGATCGTCGCGCCCGCCGCGTACGCCGGCAAGACGTTCGAGCCGATCGGCGCCGGACCGTTCACCCTGGGCACGTACGCGCCGCAGGAGGAGATGGTCCTCAAGGCGAACAAGAACTACTGGAAGGGCGAGCCGTACCTCGACGCCCTGCGCTTCACCTGGCCGCAGGCCGACCGCGCCAAGCTGGAGGCACTGAACGACGGCACGGCCGACGTGGTGTACATGCGCAGCCCGGACGTCGTCGACGACGCCGTGAAGGAAGGCCACCCCGGTGAGCTGACCCTCACCGGGCTCGGCAACATGGTCGTCATCAACACCCGCGAGGGCCGGCCCGGCGCCGACCTGCGCGTCCGCAAGGCCATGGCCCTGGCCCTCGACCCGGCCCTCGACACCGAACGCGCCTACGGCGGCAAGGGCCTGCCCGGCCAGGAGATCTTCCCGCCCGAATCGCGCTGGCACTCCGAGGTGAAGCCGATCGGCGTCGACCTCGACCGGGCCAGGAAACTGCTGGCCGAGGCCAAGAAGGACGGCTACGACGGCACCATCACCTACATGGACGGCACCGACCCCGTCTCCCGGGCCAAGGCCGTCGTCACCAAGGCGATGCTGGAACGGGTCGGCTTCAAGGTCGAACTCGACATGGTCTCCTCCATCGCCGACCGGACCGCGAAGACCTACGTCGAGCACGACTTCGACATCAGCCGCGGCGCGGCCAGCGTCTCCGAGAGCGACCCCTACCACCGCCTGCAGAGCGTCCTGAACTCCAAGAGCTACGGCAACCCCGGCGGCTACGCCAACCCCGACATGGACCGCCTCCTCGTCGAGTTGCAGGGCGCGCAGGGCGAGGCGGAGACCCAGCGGGTCCTCGACGACATCCAGAAGCTCTTCAACGAGGACGTCCCGCTCGTCAACCTCGGCGCCAGCGCCGCGTTCACCGCCTGGGGCGAGAACGTGCACGGCATCGTGCCGACCGACGAGTACATGGCCCTCTTCGGCGAGGCCTGGATCGGCAAGTGAAGCCCGCCGCCCTCGCCGCCGTCGGCCCGGCGGCACCGGGCAGATCTGGAGGAGAACCATGAGTCCCGCCGCGCTGCGCCGGCCGGCCCTTCGGGTGCTGGAACTCGTCGGCGTGCTGTTCATCGCGAGCATCGGGGTGTTCTCCCTGGTGGTCCTCATGCCCGGCGACCCGGCCGTCGACATCCTCGGCCCCGGCCGGGCACCCGCCGAGTACGCCGCGCTCCGCACGGAACTCGGCCTCGACGAGCCGCTGGTCAGCCGCTACTTCGACTGGCTGGGCGGCGTCCTCACCGGCGACCTGGGCCGGTCCGTCGTCCCGCCGCAGAGCGACGTCACCGACCGGGTGCTGTCCGCCCTGCCGGTCAGCCTCGAGATCGCGGCCCTCGGCCTGCTCATCGCCCTGCTGATCGCGGTGCCGCTGGCCATGTGGTCGGCGTACCGCGAAGGCTCGGTGGCCGACCGGATCATCGGCGCCGGTACCTTCGGGGTGCTGTCCGTGCCCAGCTTCCTCGCCGGGCTGCTGCTGATCCTCGTCCTGGTCAACTCGGCCGGCTGGTTCCCCCGCTCCGAGTGGGTGCGGATCGGCGACGGCGACCTGCCGGCCAACCTGCACCACGCCTTTCTGCCCGCCCTGACCGTCGCCCTCGCCGAACTCGCCATGTTCACCCGGGTCCTGCGCGGCGACCTCATCGTCACCCTCCGCGAGGACTACATCCTCGCCGCCCGCGCCAAGGGCATGAACCCGCTGCGCATCCTGTTCACCGACGCCCTGCGCCCCTCCTCGTTCTCCCTGGTCACCCTGCTCGGCCTGAGCCTCGGCCGGCTGATCGGCTCCACCGTCGTCGTCGAGTACCTCTTCTCGCTGCCCGGCATGGGGACCCTCATCGTCAACGCCGCCGGCCAGGGCGACTACCCGATGGTCCAGGGCGCCGTGCTCACCATCGCCGTGATCTACGTGGTGATCAACGCCGGCATCGACCTCTCCTACGGCTACCTCGACCCGAGGACGCGACGTGTCCATATCTGACATCGCCCCGCGCACGCGGACCGCCTTCCCGCCGCCCCTGCTCGTCGGCGCCGGCCTCACCGTCGTCGGCCTGGTCCTGCTGGTGTTCGGCGCGACCACACCCCAACTCGTCACGCCCGCCAAGGCCGCCGTCGCCCTCCTCGGCCTCGGCCTGCTGTTCGCCGGCGCCTCCCGGCTCGGCAAACTCTGGGCGGGCCCCGGCTTCGACGTCGTGTTCTGGTTCGGCGCCGGCTGGCTGCTGCTGCTCGGCCTCGCGATCCTGTGCGCGCCGTGGCTGCCGCTCGCCGAGGACCGCGACGTCGCGAGCACGGTCGCCGAACCCGTCTTCGCCACCCCCACGTTCACCGGCGCGCACCCGCTCGGCACCAACGCCTTCGGCCTCGACCTGCTCGCCAGGTCCCTCTACGGCGCCCGCTCCTCGCTGCTGATCTCCCTGTCCGCGGTCGCCCTCGGCACCGTGGTCGGCGGCGCGATCGGCATGGTCGCCGGCTACTTCCAGAAGTCCGTCGACCGGGCCGTGGGCATCGCGACCAACTCCCTGCTCGCCGTGCCCCCGCTGATCCTGCTCATCGCCCTCGCCACCGTCCTGGAGCCGCACCTGCGCAACGTCGCCTTCTCCCTGGCCCTGCTCACCGTCCCCGGCATGGTGCGCCTGGCCCGCGCCACCACCATGGCCTACGCCAACCGGGAGTTCGTCGTCGCCGCCCGCGCCATGGGCGCCACCCGCTCCCGCATCCTGCTGCGCGAGCTGCTGCCCAACGTGCTGCTGCCGGTGCTGTCCCTCGCCGTCGTGATGATCTCCGTGCTGATCGTCGCCGAGGCCTCCCTCAGCTTCCTCGGTCTCGGCATCCAGCCGCCGGAACCCACCTGGGGAAACATGATCGCCGAGGGGGAGGGCCAGGTCTTCGAGGAGCACCCGCACATCGTCCTCGTGCCCGGCGCCTTCCTCTTCCTCACCGTGTTCGCCTTCAACATCGTCGGCGAGAAGGCTCGCGGACGCTGGGACTCCCGGAGCGTGAAACTGTGACCCCGCCCGCGCTGCTCACCGCCACCGACGTACACACCGCCTTCCACACCCCCCGCGGACCCGTGCGGGCCGTCGACGGCGTGTCCCTCACCCTCGCCGAGGGCGAGACCCTCGGCATCGTCGGCGAGTCCGGCTCGGGCAAGTCCGTGCTCGGCCGCACCCTCATGGGGCTGATCACCGACGGCCCCGGCACCAGCGTGTCCGGCACGGTCCTCATCGGCGGCAAGGACGTCCACGCCCTGAGCCCCGCCGGGCGGCGCGCCCTGTGGGGGACCGACGTCGCCATGGTCTTCCAGGACCCGATGACCTCCCTCAACCCCGTCAAGAAGGTCGGCACCCACCTGACCGAGAGCCTCCGCCTGCACCTCGGTCTCAGCCGCGCCGACGCGGGCGAGCGGGCCGCCGACCTGCTCCGCCAGGTCGGCATCCCCGAACCGTCCCGACGGGCCGGGCAGTACCCGCACGAACTGTCCGGCGGCATGCGCCAGCGCGTCGTCATCGCCATGGCCCTCGCCTGCGGCCCCCGGCTCCTCATCGCCGACGAGCCGACCACCGCGCTCGACGTCACCGTGCAGAAGCAGATCCTGGACCTGCTGCGCTCCCTCACCGAGGAACTGCGCATGGCCACCGTCCTCATCAGCCACGACCTCGCCACCGTCGCCGGCCGCACCGACCGTGTCGCGGTGATGTACGCGGGCCGCCTCGTCGAGTACGCGGACACGGCCGCCGTCTTCGACCGCCCCCGGCACCCCTACAGCCGGGCGCTCATCGCCTCGATCCCGCGCCTCGATCTGCCCCCGCACACCCTGCTGCCCACCATCGAGGGCCGCCCGCCCAACCTGCTGCACCCGCCCGCCGGATGCCGCTTCGCCCCGCGCTGCGACACCGCCACCGACCGCTGTGCCACCGAGGCCCCGCCGCTCACCGGATACGCCGTTGACCGCGACAGTGGGGGAGTCGTCGCCTGCCACCACCCCTTGGACGCCACCGAGGAGGCGACCGTATGACCACCGTCCAGGACGCCGCCGCCCTGACGGCGCGGGACCTCGTCGTGGAGTTCCCGGCCGGCCGCGGGCAGAAGGTGCACGCCGTCTCCGGCGTCTCCCTCCAGGTCGCGGCGGGCGAAACCCTCGGCATCCTCGGCGAGTCCGGCTGCGGCAAGTCCACCGTCGGCCGCTCCCTGATCCAGCTGCCGCCGCCCGACTCCGGCACCGTGAGCCTCGGCGACGTCACCCTCACCGGGCTCGCCCCGCGCGAACTGCGCCGCGCCCGCGCCCGGATGCAGATCATCATGCAGGACCCGGTCTCCGCTCTGAACCCCCGCCGCAGGGTGAAGGACCTGGTGTGGGAGGGCCCGTCGATCTGGGGCGACGGCGGCGACACGCGCGACAAGGACACCCGCGTCGACGCCGCCCTGCGCGACGTCGGCCTCGACCCCGCGACCGTACGGGACCGCAGACCGCACGAACTCTCCGGCGGACAGTGCCAGCGGGTCTGCGTCGCCCGCGCCCTCATGCTCGACCCCGAGGTGCTGATCTGCGACGAACCCGTCTCCAGCCTGGACGTGTCGGTCCAGGCGCAGATCCTCAACCTGCTGGAGACGACGGCCCGTCGGCGCTCGCTGAGCATGGTCTTCATCGCGCACGACGTGTCCGTGGTGAAGAACATCAGCGACCGCGTGATGGTGATGTACCTCGGGAAGGTCTGCGAGGTACTGCCCTCCGACGACATGCAGCACGAGGCCGCCCACCCTTACACGCGGCTGCTGCTCGCCTCCCTCCCCGAGGCACAGCTCGGCCCCGCCACACCCGAAGCCGCCGCCGGCGACACCCCGGCGGCCGAACTGCCCTCACCCCTGAACCCGCCGTCGGGCTGCCGCTTCCGCACCCGATGTCCGCTGGCCACCGAACGGTGCGCCGCCGAGGAGCCCGCCCAGCGGGAGATCCGCCCCGGCCACCGGATCGCCTGCCACCACGCCGAACCGAGGAGGAACACCCCGTGACCACCAGCGAGACCCCCGCCGCCGCGCAGAGCCCCGCCACCCCTCAGACCCCGGCCGCCCCCGACGTGCTGGCCCCCGCCAAGCTGGGCCCCGTCGAACTGCGCAACCGCGTCATCAAGGCCGCCACCTACGAGGGCCTCAGCCACAAGTCCCTGGTCACCAAGGACCTCGTCGACTTCCACGTCGCCTACGCGCGAGGCGGCGTCGGCATGACCACCGTCGCCTACTGCGCCGTCGCCAAGGAGGGCCGCACCGACCGCCACCAGATCCACTGGACCGGCGAGGCGATGCCCGGCCTGCGGGCCCTCACCGACGCCGTGCACGCCGAGGGCGCCGCGGTCTCGGCCCAGATCGGCCACGGCGGCCCCGTCGCCAACCCCAAGGGCAACGGCGCACCCGCCCTCTCCCCGTCCCGGCACTTCCACGCCACCACCCTGTCCTTCGCCCAGGAGGCGACCCTCGCCGACATCGACCGCATCACCGAGGCCCACGCCCAGGCCACCCGCCGCGCGATCGAGGCCGGCTTCGACGCCGTCGAGGTCCACCTCGGTCACAACTACCTGGCCAGCTCCTTCCTCAGCCCCCGCGTCAACCACCGCACCGACGCCTACGGCGGCAGCCTGGCCAACCGCGCCCGGTTCGCCCGCGAGATCATGCGGGCCGTCCGCGACGCGGCCGGCGGGCGCATCGCCGTCATCGCGAAGATGAACATGGACGACGGCGTCCCCGGCGGCTTCTGGCTCGACGAGGCCATCCCGGTGGCCCAGTGGCTCGAACAGGACGGCACCGTCGACGCCCTGGAGATGACCGCGGGCAGCTCCCTGCTCAACCCCATGTACCTCTTCAAGGGCGACGCACCGCTCAAGGAGTTCGCCGCGATCATGCCGCAGCCGATCAAGCTCGGCGTCCAGACGGTCGGCAAGCGGTTCCTGCGCAGCTACCCCTACCGGGACGCCTACCTCCTGGAGGACGCCCGGCAGATCCGCGCCGCCGTGAAGCTGCCGATGATCCTGCTCGGCGGCATCACCGACAAACCCGTGATGGACCTCGCCATGCGCGAGGGCTTCGAGTTCGTCGCCATGGCCCGGGCCCTGCTGCGCGAGCCCGACCTGGTCAACCGCCTGCGGGAGGACGCCGCCACGCCGTCCCTGTGCATCCACTGCAACAAGTGCATGCCGACCAACTTCACCGGCACCCGCTGCGTCCTGGTCGACCGCGGCACCACCCGCCGCGAGACCTGGGGCAAGCCCGCCGGGTACGTGGCATGAGGGGCCCCGACGTACGTGGCGTGAAGGGCCCCGACGCGGTCGCCACGGCCGCCGCCGTCCGGAACGGTGAGAGCGACGCCCGCACCGTCACCGAGCAGGCCGTCGCCCGCATCGAGAAGCTGAACCCCGCACTCAACGCGGTGATCCACACCCGGTTCGACGCCGCCCTCGCCGACGTGGCCGCCGGCCTGCCCGACGGCCCGCTGCACGGCGTGCCCATGCTGGTCAAGGACCTCGGCACCGAGGTCGAGGGCCTGCCCGCGACCGGCGGCAGCCGCCTCTTCGCAGCCACCACGGCCCGCCGCGACAGCGAACTGGTCGCCCGCTACCGCCGCGCCGGCGCCGTCGTCCTCGGCACCACCAACACACCCGAGCTGGGCCTCAACGCCTCCACCGAACCGGCCCTCTTCGGACCGACCCGCAATCCCTGGAGCGCCGCGCACTCACCGGGCGGCTCCAGCGGCGGCTCGGCGGCGGCGGTGGCGGCCGGCCTGGTCCCGGTCGCGCACGCCAGCGACGGCGGCGGCTCCATCCGCATACCGGCGGCGGCCTGCGGGCTCTTCGGCCTCAAGCCCAGCCGTGGCCGCGTCTCACCGGCACCCCGGCCCACCACCCTGTCCGGCCTGGTCTCCGGACACCACGCCGTCACCACCACCGTCCGCGACAGCGCGCTGCTCCTCGACGTCGCCGCCGGACCGCTGCCCGGCGACGCGTACGCCGCGCCCCAGCCGGAAGCACCCTTCGCCGACCTCGCCCGCCGCGACCCGGGCCGGCTGCGGATCGGCCTGCTCACCTGCCTCCCGGACGGCCCCGACGTGCACCCGGACTGCGCCGGAGCCGCACGCGCCGCCGCCCTGCTGTGCGAACGCCTCGGCCACGAGGTCGTCGAGACCACCGCCCGCTACCGGCCCGCCGACGTCGGCCGCACCTCGGGCGTACTGATGGGCGCCGACCTCGTCGCACAGATCGACGCCCGCCTCGCCACCCTCGGCAGACCCCTGGCCGACGACGACCTGGAGCCCTTCACCCGCCTCCTCCACGAGACCTACCGGGCACTGCCCGCCGCCGACGTCAGCCGCGCGCTGCGCCGGGCCCAGGAGATCGGCTGGGAGGTCGGCACCGCGTTCCGCGAGGTCGACGTACTGCTCAGCCCGACGCTCGCACAGCCGACACCCCCGCTCGGCACCCTGGACACGTCCGACCCGGAGTCGATCTACCGGCACGCCTCCGTGTACTCCGCCTTCACCAGCGTCCACAACGTCACCGGGATGCCGGCGATGTCCGTCCCCTTCGGCCACGACACCCAGGGCCTGCCGCTCGGCGTCCAGTTCGCCGCGCCCCTCGGCGGGGAGGGAGTGCTGCTCGCCCTCGCGGCGCAGCTGGAGGAGGCGGCGCCCTGGGAACTCCCGCCCCCCACCCGCGACCAGTGGCCGTAGGCTGATCGGCGAAGATGGCTGGGTCAGCCACAACTGCCGGTGAGGGGTGTCCGTTCCACATGGCTCCGTCCGCCTCGGTTCCGAGGCCGCCCACGATCACGGACGTCGCACGCGTCGCAGGGGTCTCCCGTACGACCGTGTCGCACGCCCTCAACGGGCTGGGCAAGGTCGACCCCCGCACGCGCGAGCGCATCCGGCAGGTCGCGACGGAGCTCGGTTACCGGCCCAATCTGCGGGCGCAGCGGCTGCGGCGCGGGCAGGCGAAGGCCATCGCGCTCGCCTCCTCGATGCCGTTCGCCGTGGCGGGCGGGCCGTCCCGGCTCGGGTTCTACATGGAGGTCGCCGCCGCCGCCGCGGAGAGCGCCCTGCTCCACGACTACGCACTCGTGCTCGTGCCGCCCGTGCAGTCGGGCTCGGCGCTGTACTCCGTCGACATCGACGGGGCCATCGTGGTCGAACCGGACGTCGAGGACGCGGCCGCCGCCCAACTGCGCGAGCGCGGACTGCCGTACGTGGCGCTCGGCCGGCCCGTGTCGCCCGAGGAGGACGCCCCGTACGTCGACCTGCGCGGCCACCTGGTCGCGGACCTGCTCCTGGACCACCTGCGCGAGCAGGGCGCCGTCCGTCCGGCGCTGATCGTGGGCGCCGGCTCCCGGCACTCGTCCGTGGAGGCGGTCGCCGCCTACGAGGCGCACGCGAAGGAGCACGGCTGGCCGCCGGTCGTGACGAGGGTGCCGGAGTCGGGCGGTGAGCAGGCCGGGTACGAGTGCTGCGCCGCCCTGCTCGCCGAGCACCCCGGCACCGACGCCGTCTGCGCGCTGGTCGACGCCTTCGCGGTGGGCGCCGTCCGGGCGATCCGCGACAGCGGGCGTGCCGTACCGGACGATGTCATGGTCGTCACCCGCTACGACGGCCTGCGCGCCCGCACCTGCGAACCACCGCTCACGGCCGTCGACCTGCACCTGGACCGCGCGGCGTCGGACGCCGTGGAACTGCTGCTGGGACGGCTGCGCGGGGACACCGCCGCACCCTCGGTGGCGGTGTCACCCGAGCCACGGGTGATCGCCCGCGCGTCGTCGCTGCGTACCGCCCGGGCCTGAACCCGGGCGGTACCGGCCCGTCACACTCCCAGCATCAGCACGAGCCCCGAGACCAGTGCGAAGACCAGGACGAACAGGCGCGTCCTGCGGGCGTCCAGCCGGTGGTGCACCAGACGGCTGAGCCATGCGCCCAGGGCGATCGCCGGCAGCAGTACGACGGCCTGGCCGAGCTCCGCGGCCTGCGCCTCCCCCGTGCCGAACAGCAGGGCCAGGGAGGCCACTTCGCCGACGAGGAAGCAGGCGGCGACGGTGGAGCGCAGCTCGGCGGGCGGCCGGTGCTGGTAGACCAGCGCCAGCGGAGGCCCGCCGACGCCGGTCGCGGTCTCGGTCAGCCCGGTCACCGCGCCCGCGCCGACATAGGCGGCCCGGCCGGGCGTGAACGCGGGCGCGGCCAGGCTCACGACGGCCGCGAGCACGGTGGCCACGCCGACGAACACACCGAGGCTGCGCTCCGGGATCAGCCAGAGCACCGCCAGCCCGGCCGGCGTGGCGGCGAGCCGCGCGCCGGTGATCCAGCCCGCGCCCCGCAGGTCGAGCGACGCCCGTTCCCGCCAGGCGACGTACAGGTTGAGCGGGATCATCGACGCCAGGACGAAGACCGGGACCAGGTGGGGATCGATGATGCCGGCCACGGGGGCGACGATCAGCGCGAAGCCGAGGCCGCTGCTGCCCTGGACGAACGCGGCCACGGCCACCGTGACGGCGAGCACCGCCAGTGTTGCGAACGTCACCGTGCCGCGCCCCGTTCCCCTGCCTCGTGCAGTGCGCGTGCCGCCGTGGAGGTGGGGTGCACCCGGGTCACGTCGGCCCGGTCCACGGCGGCGCGGGCGAGTTCGGTCGCGCGCCGCACCAGCGCGGGACCGTCCCAGTCGACGGGCATGCCGTGCCACAGACGCAGCCGCCCGGCGACGAATACGGCCGCTATCTGGTCCCGGTTGCCGCGCCGGACGAGCTCCCAGGGCAGGTCCCAGGAGAGCGCCAGTTCCGGGGTGTCGACGTCGACGAGGAGGAAGTCGGCCGCCATGTCCGGGGCGATGGTGCCGGTGCGGGCACCGAGACCGACGGCGTCGGCGCCACCGCTGGTGGCGTGCTCCAGCCAGGTCCAGCCGGCACCGCACGAGGAGTCCCCGTTGACGAGACCGTACGCCAGCCGCTGGGCGAACTCGGCCGCCTCCGCGAGCCGGAAGCCGTCGCCGCGGGTGCCGTCGGTGCCGAGCCCGAAGCGGATGCCGCGCTCGGCCATCGCGGTGGCGGGCGCGACCGCGTTGCCCTTCCACGCGCTCGCCACCGGGTTGTAACTGACGGCGGTGCCCGTGTCGGCGAGCAGGGTCAGCTCGCGGGGGGTGAGGAGCGTGGCGTGCGCGGCGAGCAGCTGCGGGCCGAGCGCGCCGACGGCGTGCAGGTGCTCCAGGGGCCGCGACCCGTGCCGTACCAGGGAGCGTTCCACGCCCGCCAGGTGCTCGTTGACGTGGATCTGGACGACGGCCCCGGCCTCGGCGGCCAGGCGGGCGGTCGCCCGCAGGGTCCGCTCGGTGGCCGCCTCGGGGATGGAGACGGCCAGGGACGCGTGGACGAGCGGGTCGCCGTCGTAACGGGCGAGGTGCTTCTCGGCCCGCTCCAGGACGGCAGGAGAGCCGTCACCGCCGCCGGCCTCGTCGGCGTCGTTGCAGACGAGGCCGAGGACGCAGCGGATCCCGGCGTCGCGCGCCGCCGAGGCGACCACGTCGACGTCCACGCCGGCGCGGGTGCCGGCGTCGGCGACGGTGGTGAAGCCCCCGCGCAGCGCCTCCAGCGCGGCCAGCTTGGCCGCCGTGTACGCCGACTCCTCGTCCAGCGCGCCCTCCAGCGGCACCCAGACCCGGCGGAAGATCTCCGACGGCTCACCGAAGGCGAGCGCGGCGCCGAAACTCTGCGTCAGGTGATGGTGGGCGTCGACGAAACCGGGCATCAGCAGCCGGCCGGGCAACCGCACGGCCCGCAGCCCGGGATGGGCGCGCCGCACCTCCTCCGCCGGACCGACGGCCTCGAAACGGCCGTCGCGGACCACGACGGACCAGCCGTCGACGGGCCCTTCGGGGAGCAGGAGCTTGTCCGGTACGAGGAGCAGCGGGCCGGGGGCGGCGAGGAGATCGCGTTCGGAGTGGGTCATCGGTCGCTTTCTGTGCGTGCTGCGGTCAGCCGGGCCGCGAGGCCCGGACGGATGTGGTGGAAGAGGATGTTGAGGACGGCGGCGACGAACGCGCCGACAGCGACGCCGCTCTCCAGGAGGATGCGGACGTTCGGAGGGAACCCGCCGTACACCCCGGGCACGAGGATCGGCAGCAGCCCCAGGGCCAGGGCGACGGCGCAGATGAACGTGCTGGTGTGCTTGTCGAGGTCGGAGCGGCCCAGCATCTGGATGCCGAGCACGGTGATGACGGCGAAGACGACCATGGCGGTGCCGCCGACGACCGCGGACGGGATCACGCTGATCGCGCGGCTGACGGGCGCGAGGAACCCGATCACGATGAGGACGACCCCGGCCGCGGCGGTGACGAACCGGCTGCGGACGCCGGTGACGCGGACGATGCCGATGTTCTCCCCGCTGGTGACCATGAGCGGCAGCCCGAAGCAGCCGCCCAGGAGGGAGGTGAAGGCGTCACCGCGGACGGTCTTGGGTACGTCGGTCCGCGCGTCGATGTCCTTGCCGACGGCCTCGGCGTTGATGACGGTCTGCCCGGTGGCCTCGGCCATGGAGGCCAGGCTGTAGAGCATCAGCGGCAGCGCGGCGACGAGGTTGAAGACCGGCGAGCCGAACGGCATCGGCTCCGGCACGCTGAACAGACCGCCGCCCCCGGCGCTCCCGGCGTCGATCGCCCCCAGCACACCGGCGAGGGCGGTACCGGCGAGCAGGCCCATCATCACGGCGAGCTGGCGCAGGATGCCGGTGAAGACCAGGTAGAAGGCGACGGTGAACCCGATCGTCGCCATGCCGAGACCGAGGTTGGAGGGGTCGGCGAAGCCGGGTGTGCCGGGTTGTCCGGTGACGAGCACCGCGCCGACCTTCACCAGATTGACACCCACGATGACGATCATGGTGCCGATGACCAGGGCGGGGAAGAACCTCAGCAGCCGGGAGAAGACCGGCAGCACGACGAAGTAGAACGCCGCCGTCAGGATCACCGCGCCGGTGGCGGTACGCAGCCCGTGCTGGTCGGCGATCGAGAGGAACAGGATGAGCGGCGCCCCGCCCGGCAGCA
The DNA here is from genome assembly GCF_001905385.1 of Streptomyces sp. CB02414. Lineage (GTDB taxonomy): Bacteria > Actinomycetota > Actinomycetes > Streptomycetales > Streptomycetaceae > Streptomyces. Next base: position 562,569 of record NZ_LIPF01000004.1, read on the forward strand.
TGACGAACGGCAGCCGCGGCCCGAACTTCCAGGGCCCCAGCGACTGGATCAGCGATCCGACGCCGGACAGCACGAAGGCGGCGGAGAGCAGCTGGACGGTCAGTTCGGCGCCGAGCCCGAGGGTGGCGCTCATGAGGAACATCGCCGAGATCGGGGTCGCGGCCATGACGAGGACGTGCTGGATGCCGAAGAGCACGATCCGCAGGAGCGGACGCGACTCGTCGACCGGGTGGGGCGCCGGCCGGGCGCCGGTCCCGGCCGAGGCCCGGGCCTCGCCGGAGTGATCGGTTTCGGTGGGGTCGGCGGTGACGGTCGGGCCGGTCGGCTGGGTGGCCGTCGTCTGGCCGGGTACGGGCGGTTGGCCGGCTCCGGGCCGGCTCTTGCGGGGATCGGACACGCTCGGGCTCCGTTCGGGCGTACGGGCACAACGCTCGGGTTTCAGCCGCGATCCGGCCCCGGACGGGGAGCCAAATCGATTTGGCCAAATCGATTTGGCCGTCAGTATGGAAGGCTGTTCAGCCACCGTCAAGGGCCTGGCCGTCCGGCCGGACGACGCCCCCTCCCACCGTTCGGTATCCGACCGGCGGACACCGGTGAGTGTCCGGCCCGCGTGGCATCACGCCTGCCGAGGACGAGCCGGGTGAGCATGGAGCGACCCAGTGCTCCCACCCGTACCGAGGCGATGCGATGCCCGACCGTGCCGACCACCTCCCTCCCGAGGCCACCGCACCGAGGGGCGGCCTGCGGCCTCGACTGGCGGAACGGTGGCTGTTCCGGGGCATCTACGGCCTGGTGCTGGCCAGCGCACTGGTGGCCGCGCTGGATGTGCCGGGTGAGGAGGCCGATCCCGGACAGGACGCGCTGTGGGTACTCCTGACCGCGCTGGCCGCGGGCGCCGCCCACGGGTACGCGCACGTCATCGCCCAGCGTGCCGCCACGGAAGGAGCGGCGAGGCACGGCAGGACGCGGGCGGTGCTCGCCGAGTGGCCGCTGGTCGCCGCCGTACTGCCCACCGTGCTGCTCCTGCTCGGCGCCGAGGCTCAGTGGTGGAGCGAGGACACGGCCGCCGAAGTGGCCCTGCTGTTCAACACCGTCGCCCTGTTCGGCCTGGGGGTCTCGGCGGCCCGCACCGCCGGGCTCGGCTGGCCGGCCTCCTGCCGGGCAGGAGTCGCGGACATGCTGATCGGGCTCGTGGTCATCGCCGCGGACGCGCTGATCGAGTGACACGGCGGCCATACCGGCGCACCCCCCCCGCGAGCCGGAGCGGGCGGGCCATTCGAGCCACATTCACTTCGCCTGTTTTGAGTCTGTGACGCTCCGGTAACAACGGCCCGGCGCACAGCGCCGCCCCGCCCGCCGGGCACCCGCCGCCACGGCATCCGACCGGAGCAGCTAAGGCGCACCCCGCCCGTCGGACGCGCCGGGACAGCCTGGTGTGCCACGGACGTGTTCCGGCCGGATCCCGCGTCGCCCGGAGCCGCCTCCCGGGCGCCGGGAACGGCGCGTTGGCATCGCTTCGGCCCCGACGCGACAGACTCCGTGCTTCTCGGGCGGTGCCCAGGGGCAGACGGCTGGGGGACTGGGGGACGAGCCCGGTGGTCCGCAGGGGCAGCCGGGGAAGGCAGGGGGTTGTACATGGTCCGTGTTCTCGTGGTGCACGACGCCACGCTGCTGCGGTCGGCGTTGGTGCAGTTGCTGCGGTCCGCCGACGGACTCGAGGTGTCGTCCATGCCGGCCCGCGGCGACGAACCGGACGACCACGACTTACCCGTGGACGTCTGCGTGGTCGACGGGGACTGTCTGGAGGGGCCGCGGGAGGAAGTCGCCCGCGCCTCCTTCTGGGACCGGTGCGGGGCGCGCCTCGTCGTCCTCGCCGCGCCCGAGCGGCCGGGGGTGCTGCGCAGGGCCTTCGACGCGGGAGTGCTCGGCTTCGTGGACAAGGACGCGTCCGCGCGGCGGCTGGTCGACGCCGTGCACACGGTGGCCAAGGGGGAACGCTTCCTCGACGAGCGGCTCACGGTCGCGTTGCTGCGGGCGTCGCAGATGCCGCTGACGGCCCGCGAACTGAGCGTCCTGGCCGAGGCCGCACGGGGCTCGTCCGTCGCCGAGATCGCCGTCGGCCTGCACCTGTCCCGGGGAACCGTCCGCAACTACCTGGCGGGCGCGATCCGGAAGGTCGGGGCACGCAACCGCGTGGACGCGATCCGCATCGTCCAGAGCGCCGGCTGGTTGTGACGGTGGGCGGGGCGGACGAGTACCCCCCCGCACGCTCAGGTGCGGCTCCAGTGCCCCACCAGATCGCGGTAGAGGGGGGAGCGTCCGAGCAGTTCCTCGTGCGTGCCGAACGCCGCCCGGACGCCGTCCAGGAGGAGGACCCGGTCGGCCCGGACCGCCGAGGACATACGGTGGGCCACGACGAGCAGCGTTCCCGGGCGTCGTGCGAGCGCCTGCTCGGCGCGCTCCTCCGACGCGGCGTCCAGGTGGCAGGTCGCCTCGTCGAGCAGGAGCAGCCGGGCCGTGGACAGATACGCGCGCGCCAGGACGATCAGCTGACGCTCGCCCTGCGACAGCTCGTCGGGCCGCAGCCCCGCGTCGAGCCCGCCCAGCCGCTCGACGAGGGGCGCCGCGCCGAGGTCCAGGGCGGCGGCCTCGATGTCGGCCCGACAGGCGCCGGGCCGCAGGTACGTCAGGTTGTCGCGGACCGTCCCGGTGAACACGTACGCCTGCTGGGGGGCCAGGACCCGCAGCGCGCGGAGTTCCGCCGGAGGGCGGCCGGTGACCTCCCGGCCCGCGACCCGCACGGTACCGGTCTGCGGCACGCACAGGCCGGCGACCAGCCGGGTGAGGGTCGACTTGCCGATGCCGCTGGGGCCGACGACGGCCACGTGCTCGCCCTCCTCCACACGCAGGTCCAGCGCGTCGAGGACCGGCTCCGCCCGAGCGCCGTACCGTACGGTCACCGAGCACAGCTCCACCGCGGCGGCCGCCCGCGACCGTGCCGGAGCCGGAGGGAGAGGGAGGCCCGGCCGCCGCCCGAGCGGGGGCACGGCGACGACGGGCGGGCTCGCCTCGGGGCCGGTGAACCGTTCGAGGACGACGAGCAGCCTGCTCCCCGCCGCGCCGATGGCGGTCACCAGGGAGTGCACCGCGGGCAGCAGCGCCTGCGCGAGGTAGGTGAACGCCCCCAGCAGAGCGCCCGTGGTGACGCCCCGCGCGCGCAGCCACGGCACGGTCACCAGCAGGAGCAGCACGGGCAGCTGGGCCGAGGCCCCGAGCGCCAGGGCCCGTACCGCGGCCCAGCGGGCGAGCACACGGGAGGTCGCCGCGGCATGTGCGACGAGGCGTTCCCCGTCCCGTGACGTCTCCGGCAGGATTCCGCACGCGGTGACGTCGCGCAGCCCCTTCCGGACGCGCGCGGCGTGGTCGCCCAGCGCCTCGTCCGCGGCGAGGGCCCGACGCTGGGCCGCCGCCATCGGACGCAGCGTCAGCAGGAACAGGGCCACGCCCCCGGCCAGCGGTGGCAGGACGACCAGGACGAGAGCCGGGTGCAACGAGAGCAGTCCGGCCAGTGCCCCGGCCGCCGTGAAGACGAAGGAGCGCAGAGTGAGCACGAGACCGGCGAAGCTGTCCCGCACCATCTCCACCTGGTTGGTGAGCCGTGAGACGGCCGCGCGGTCCCCGCCCCCGGGCCGGGACAGGGCGCGGGCCAGCGACCGGTCCACCGCGCGGCGCACGAGACGGTCCCGCAGCGGTTCCGTCAGCCCGGCCAGCCCGGCGAAGACCCCTCTGATCACCGGGGCTCCCAGCACCACCGCACAGGCGGCGACCGCCAGCCAGCCGAGGCCCACGGCGGTGTCACCGGCGAGGAATCCGCGGTCGAGGGCCTGCGCCACGCCGTAGCCGACCAGGAAGGTCTGCACCGACTCCGCCACCGACCACGCCGCGAGCCGCGCGAGCACGCCCTTGCGTCCGGCGAGGAAACGACGGGCGGACGGCCCGAGCCGGTGCTCGGCTCCCGGGCCGCGGCGGGAGTCCGCCGTGTCCTCCCGTTCCTCGGCGGGCGTCACGGCCGTGCCTCCCTGTCCAAGGCGCCGGCCCGCCCCTGAGCGGTCCCTTCGCCGGTGGACGCTCCGCCGCCTTCCTCCCGCGCGCCGAACACCGCCCGGTAGGCGGCTTCCCGCCACAACAGCCGATGGGGGCCGACCGCCCGGACCGCTCCGTCCTCCAGCCAGATCACCAGATCCGCCCGTGCCGCCACCGACGGGCGGTGCGTGACCACCAGGCGGGTGACGACGGAGGGGGAGCGCCGCTGAGCCCGTTCCACCGCGTGCTCCGTGGCGGTGTCGAGGCTGGAGGTGGCGTCGTCCATGACCAGCACCCGGCCCGCGTGCGCGAACGCCCGCGCCAGCCCCAGGCGCTGGTACTCCCCGCCGGACAGCGGCGCCTCGGCGAGCGGTGTGTCGTACCCCTGCGGCAGCCGGTCGACGAAGGCGTCGGCACCGGCGAGGCGGACGGCCGACCGGACCTGGTCGGGGGAGACGGCGCGAGGGCCGGCGGCCACGGCCTCCGCGACGGTGCGGTCGCCCAGTTCCGGACGGGCGAAGGCGAAGCCCACCTCGGCGCGGAGACTCGGCCGGGTCAGCGCGTCGAGAGGCGTGCCGTCCAGCAGGACCCGCCCCCGGTCGGGATCGGTCAGCCGGCCGGCCACCGCGGCCAGGACCGACTTGCCGGAGCCGCTGCGGCCGACGACCGCGGCGGTGCGGCCGCCCGGCACCGTCACCCGGTCCGCCCGCAGGACTTCCGCACCGCCTCGTGACACCCGTACCCCGCGCAACTCCAGCGTCCCGGGCCCTCCCGGGCGCAGCGTGCGGGTTCCGTAGGAGAGAGCGGGCAGCTCCTCCAGGGTCCGGGTGCGTTCCCGCGCCGAGCGGCCCCGGGCCACCGCGCCGACCAGCGTGGCCGCGCCGCCGATCCCCGCGGCCAGTTGGGCGTACCGGATCACCGCCAGCAGGTCGCCGGCACTGAGCGCGCCCGCGCCGAGCCGGAGGCCGCCCACGGCGGTGGCGGCCACGGTCAGCAGCGGAACGAGGACACCACCGGTGGCCAGCGCCCGCCCGTGCAGTCTCCACATGCGCTCGCCGAGCGCACCCAGTTCGGTCAGCGGGCGCAGCACGCGGTCGCGTTCACGGGCGGCGGTGCCCGCGGCGGCGATGGTCTCCGCGCCCTCGACGGCCTCCAGCAGCCGGGAAGCGATGTCCGACTGCACCCGCTGGTAGGCCCCGACCGACACCCCGGTGTCCCGCGCGAACGCCCTCAGCAACAGAGCCAGGGCCGGCAACCCGACGAGGACGCAGACGGCGACCCACACATCGACGACGGCCAGCGCGACCAGGGCGCCGGCCGGTGTGACGAGTGAGGCCGCAAGAGCCGCCCCGGCCGCCGGTGCGGCTCCCGCGTCCGAGGCGTTGAGGGTGAGCCGGGTCGCGACGTCCCCGGGAGGGTGCGTGCGGACCGTGTCCGGCACGGCGTGCAGGAGCCCGCGCAGTGCGCGGGAGCGGATGGCGGCGGTCCAGTCGGCGGTGCACCGGCCGGTCAGGAACGCGGTGAGACAGTCGAGCAGGATCTCGCCGACGAGCAGTGCGACGCTCGCCGCGATCCAGGGACCGGCGTCGCCCCCGCCCAGCAGCAGGTCGAGGGTGCGGCCGAGGACGAGGGGCTGGGCGACGGCGGCGGCGGCCGCGGCCACCGAGCATCCCAGTACCAGCAGCTCCGGCACGCGTCCCGGATCGGTGCCGGGCGACTCGTCCTCCGGACGCGAACGGCCCGGTACCGGAGCGCTTCCCACCGGTCTGCCCCTCTCCTGGTCGGCGCCGCACGAGGCGCGACACGGTGAGCGCGGCGTGCCGCGCCCACCGTGTCAGCTGGTCCGGACGACGTCAGTTACACGTCGTCACGCTGAGGCTGCTGTCGCCGCAGAGCAGCAGGCTCGCGCGGCTGCCGGTCTCCACGTCGCCCATGGCCTCTTCCTTCGGGGTCTCCAGCGACTGCAGCTCGAACAGGTTCATGTGCTCTTCCTTCCGTACGACAACGGGTGTTCTCTCCACGGCCCCGGCGGGGCCGGCTCATGGGCGCCGCTGGTCCCGCGGCGGTGGGAGGAACGGCAGACCGGCGGGCCGGTCGCCGTGGACGGAGGCGACGGCCAGCAGACACCCGGCCGTGCCGGTGGACAGGTCCATGGACAGGCGCATCATCTGCTCGCCGGGGAAGGCGAGGTGGTCGCGGTATGACATGGCGTGCCAGGCCAGCGCGTCGACCTGCCGCCGGACCGCCGCGGGGCCGGTCCCTGGTCCGGTGGCGGTCGTGCGCCCCAGGAAAAGCACCATGCCCGCCACCCCCCGGTACAGTCCCGGCTGGGCGTAGAACATGGCCTGCGCCGCGCGGACGATCTCGTCCCGCGCCCGCTCGAACCGCTCGTCGGCGCGGTGCGCGAGGTAGTCGTCGAGCACCATGCCGATGCCCACGCTCCCGGCGCCGAGATACGGCATGGTGCGCCAGCCCTCGTCCACCTGGAGGGCTCCTCCCGCGCCGCGCACGCAGTGCGAGAGGTCCCGGCGCAGAGCGTCGCGCGCGAGATCGAGCAGGCCGGCGTCGCCCGTGCGCTCGTACCGGCGCAGGAACAGCAGGGCGCTGCCCGTCGCGCCGTACAGCAGCCCGGCCCGGCTCCGGCGGCCCGGTGCGTCGTCCGCCGGGCGGCGGGCGCTGAGTTCTACGCACCGCGTCGCCGCGTCGCGCAGGGCGGTGTCGCCGGTGCGGTCGGCCAGGGAGTCCAGCGCCAGTCCGATCCCGGCCGTCCCGCTGTGCAGGTCGGTGGAGAGACGGTCGGGCGACTGCTCGACCAGGAGCCGTGCGAGCTCCAGCGACCTCGCCCGGTGGCCGAGACGGTCCAGGACCCATGCGGTGCCGGCGATCCCGTCGTGGAAGCCGAGCGACATCCCCGAGGGCGGCTCCTTCGTCCGGTCGAGCAGCCACTGCTCCGCGTTCTCGTCGCGCTCCGCCCCGCTCTCGGCCAGGGCGTACAACACGCCGGCCGCTCCGTGACCGAACGAGAGCCCGCCGCCCGCGGTGGCGAACTGGGCGACGTCCCCCGGGTGGAGACGGTCGTCGCGCGCGGGCGTGGCCGACGCGCGGATGGCCGCCGTCATCGAGTCCCGGCTGTGGGGCCAGTCACCGGGCGGCACGGGGACGAACCGACGCCCCGTAAGGCGGGCGGCCGGCGACGCGCCGGACGCGCCGGTGATCTCGTCGACCGCCGCGTCCAGGAACGCGCGCTCCACGGGGAACTGCCGCGCGACCAGATCCGCGAGGTGCTCCGCCTTCCGCCGGTCCAGGGCCAGCAGGCTCGTGAGGGGCAGGAAGAGGGCCAGGCGCAGACAGGCCAGCGCGTACCGGTCCACGGCGGTGCCCCGCCGGCCCGGAGGAGCCACGAACCCGGGGTGGGCGACCGTCTGGCGGCCCGGCTCGTCGACGTGGTGCGCGGCTTCGAAGTCGAGCAGGGCCACCCGTCCGTCGTCGCGGACCATGATGTTGAACAGGTGCAGGTCGTTGAAGACGACGCCCCGGGCATGCACGTGCGAGACGGCCCGCTCCACCTGGGCGTGCACGTCGAGTGCCCACTCGGTGTACTCGGCCAGCCGCCGGTCGTCCGGGTCCGCCTCGATGAGCGGATGGCGCCGGGCGAAGAAGGTGTTGAGAGGCTTGCCGTCCAGGTACTCCAGAACCAGGAAATGGTGCTCGCCCACGGCGAATCGGTCCCGCACCTCGGGCGTGCAGTCCAGCCCCGACAACCGCTCGAGCGCCCGCTGCTCGCGGTCCAGTCGTGCCACCGCGTCCGCGCCGTCCGCCGCCAGCCCGGCGTACGGACGGGCCTCCTTCAGGACGACTGCCTCGCCGGTGCGGGTGTCCCGGGCCCGGTAGACACCACCGCCGTTCGAGAAGTGGATCGCCGACTCGACGGTGTACGGGACGCCGGCCATCGTGGCCGTCGCCCGCGCGTCGAGGTGCGGTTTCAGGAAGGCGGGGACACGCACCCAGTCGGGCACGCGGAACACCGGTCCGCGGACGTCGGGCACCAGCTCACCGGAGGGATCGGCGATGGCCGGCCGCAGTTCTCCCTGATCGTCGTAGCAGTCGCGGCGGGTGAAGCTGCCGTAGCGCACGTGCACCGGCCCCCGGCCGATCCTCAGGTCGCTGAGGATGTGCGGCCCGGCCTCGCCGTCCAGCAAGGCGGCCAGCTCGCCCACGACCCGCTCGAACCGTTTTTCGTCCGCCGGGTACACCGTGACGAACTTCCCGCTGCCCGACCGGTCCGCGTACTTGGCGTTGCGCTGGTGCAGCAGGTAGCGGCTCGGCACGAACTTGAACGCGATGCCGCGGTCGAGGCAGTACTCCCGTACTCGCGCCAGCACGGACTCGGCGTTGTCCAGGCAGGCGGACACATGGAGCTTCCAGCCCTGCGCCGGCAGTTCGGCGTCCACGGGGCGCAGTGCGAGCCAGTCGCCGATCTCGGTGCGCCGCCATCCCGGCGGCACCGGCAGGCCGGCCACCGCGTACCGGGTGCCGGCGGTCGCCGTGCCGGGAGTGGCACGGTGCGGCGCGTCGTAGAAGTGCGGGTCTGCGTCGCAGTAAACGGCGTAGCCCTTGTTCACGCCTTCTCCCTCCACCGGGTCGGTGCCGGGTAAGACGCTGTCACGGGCCGCCTCGCCGGGGACAGTCACAGCTGTCACCTGTCCGGCGTGCGGAACTCACAGGTAACTGCACGTACGTTCGGGTTCCGTTCGTGCGTGCGGGCGCATTGCCACGAGTGTCCCGGTCCTTCCGCCGCAGCGGGTCAGCGCAGGGCCGGCGGGCCGATCACCGCGAGGAGGCGCAGCCGGTCGTGGCTCTCGCTGCCCGGGGCCGCGGTGTAGACGACCAGGCGGTGTGACTGCTCCGGGTCGAGGAGGGTCTGGCAGTTCAGTTCCAGGGTGCCGGCCTCCGGGTGGACGAAGCGTTTCACGTGCCTGGGGCGGACACCGACCTCGTGCCGGTCCCACAGGCCGCGGAACTCGGCGCTCTGGTCGAGGAGCAGCTCGGCGTAACGGGCGGCTCTGGATCCGGGGCCCCGAAGCGTGACCACTTCGCGCAGGCCCGACGTGAACATCCGCGAGAGGAACGCGTGATCCGCCGGCGCGTACAGCTCGCGGGTGCCCGGGTCGGTGAACCAGCGGTAGCCGACGCTGCGCGCCGGGCCGGTGTGGCGGGTCGTGTCCCCGGTGAGGGCGACGCCCAGCGGGGTCTGGCGCAGCGTCTCACCGAGTTCGGTGACGATCTCCGCGGGCGTGTCGCCCAGCCGGTCGAGCACGCGCAGCAGCCCAGGGCCGATGTGCTCGCTGAAGGTGCCGGTGCCCCGGACGGGCGGGGCGTGCCCGGCGAGACGGAACAGATGGTCCCGCTCGTCGAGGGAGAGGTGCAGCCCCTGCGCGATCGAGGCGATCATCGGTTCGGACGGCTGCGGACCGCGCTCGCGTTCCAGCCGGGAGTAGTAGTCGGTCGACATGTGGCAGAGCTCGGCGACCTCCTCGCGGCGCAGCCCGCTGGTTCTGCGCCGCCTGCCGCGCGGGAGGCCGACGTCCTCGGGCTGCAGAAGCTCCCGGCGGCGTCGCAGGAACGCCGCGAGCCCGGCCCGGTCGATCTCCATACGTTTTCTCCCTCTCGTACTGATCCCTTTCTAGCGCGCGCATGCGCGCTTATCCACGGATCTTCGATCCCCCTCTCCGGCAGCGCGCCCGGCCACCCCTGTCAGGGGATCGACAGTCCCTGGATAGCCCCGGCCGCCGGGATCACCCTGGGAACGACGCCACCGTTCGACACCGTCAGGGAGTGCGCCCATGACACGCCAGGACTTCGACATCACCGTTCCCGACCTGACCGGGAAGCGCGCCGTCGTCACCGGTGCGAGTGACGGGATCGGGCTCGGCATCGCGATGCGCCTGGCCGCAGCCGGCGCGGAGGTCGTCATGCCGGTCCGCAATCCGAGCAAGGGCGAGGGAGCGGCAGCCAGGATCCGCGAGCGGGCCCCCGGCGCGAAGGTGTCGCTGCACGCCCTGGACCTCTCCTCCCTCGCCTCCGTCGAGGAACTGGGCAGGAACCTCCTGGTCGAGGGCCGCCCCGTTCACATCCTCGTCAACAACGCCGGCGTCATGACCCCGCCCGACCGGCGGACGACGTCCGACGGCTTCGAACTGCAATTCGGCACCAACCATCTGGGCCACTTCGCCCTGGTCAACCACCTGCTGCCGCTGCTGCGCGCCGGCAAGGCGCGTGTGACCTCCCAGATCAGCGTCGCGGCGAGGCGGGGCGCCATCAACTGGGACGACCTGAACTGGGAGCGTTCCTACAACGGCATGCGCGCCTACAGCCAGTCGAAGATCGCCCTCGGTCTCTTCGGACTCGAACTCGACCGGCGCAGCAGAGCGGCGGGCTGGGGCATCACGAGCAACCTCTCCCACCCGGGAGTCGCACCGACGAGCCTCCTCGCCGCCCGCCCCGAGGTCGGCCGCGCCAAGGACACGGCGGGCGTACGCCTGATCCGTGCCCTGTCCGCCCGCGGCATCGTCGTCGGAACGGTGCGTACGGCACAGCTGCCCGCGCTCCATGCCGCCACCTCTCCGGACGCCACGGGCGGTGCGTTCTACGGTCCCGGCGGGCCCGGACAGATGGGTGGCCCTCCGGCGGAGCACAAGCCCTACAGCCGCCTGCGCAGTACGGAGGACGCGCAGCGCGTCTGGCGGCTGTCCGAGGGGCTCGTCGGCATTCGCCACTGACTGATCCTCTCGTTCACCGAGATCACACCCGTTTCCGGAACTGTGGCTTCCGTCATAGCGGGCGCGATCTTGACCTGGTCATATCACCAGGTGCTGGGTTTCCTTCTGCGTCTTCTGCCCTTCTGGGTCCGCGAGCCGCTGCTCATCGTGGTCGGGGCAGTTCTCGGCGTACGCCTCATGTATCTCGCCTTCCGCGACGACGAGCGGGTGCTCGCCGGTCTCGCGGTGGTGTTCCTCGTGTTCACCGCGGTACGCGTCCGCCGGGTGGTCCGCGCGCTGCGCGCACGCCGGGGACCGGGCCCGGCGTCCCGGGCGGACGGCACGACGGCCGATCCCGCCGTCCAGGTCCCGGCCGGTGCTCCGGACCGGACCCAGCCGCAGGGGCAGGCCGCACCCGTGGCGCGTCCCGCCCCCGCAGTCGCCGAGAAGGAACCCAATGCGTGGGGCCAGGCCGTCCTGGCCGTGGCCCTGTTCGCGGCGCTCGGGGGCGCGCTGTGGGCGGGCCCCAGGATGCTGCCCTCCTCCGACGACGGCACGTCCCGGGCCGTCTCGTGTCCGAGTGCGGACGAGGAACTGCCGAAGGCCTACCGGGAGACGCCCGAGGCCGTGACCGGTGACGAACTGTGCGAGGCGCTCAATCGGCCCGGCCTGGCCCCGCTCCTCGGAATCCCCTCGGAGATCGCGACCGCGGCGTCCGGCAGCAGCGGCACCGCGCCCCTGACGGACGGAAAGGTCGCCCGGCCGGAGGCAGAGGTCACCTTCGACACGTACACCGTCAACGTCTCGGCCACCTACAACGACCTGTCGATCGCCCAGTACGTGAGGCTGCTGGAGATCGGCGGCGAGAAGGACCACGAGGCGCTCGAGGTCATCGGCCGGCCCGCGGTCCTCTCCTCGGACCACACCATGAAGATCACCCTCGACCTCGGAAGCGGCGGATCGAGCGGTCCGGTGGAACAAGGGCCCCTGGCCAGGACCCTGTCGGTGGCCCTCGACCGGAAGGACCGGGGAGGCTGCTTCGACATCACCGTCTGGAGCACATCCGGAGTCCCCCCGGAGGACGGCGTGCTCATCGACATCGCCGAGAAGGTCCTCCCGGCGGTTTCCGGACCGGCCGCCTGAACCGCCGCGCGCCACCATGAGATCGTGAGGCGCATGGCGTCCGGACAGGTCATCTTCCTCAACGGCACTTCCAGCTCCGGGAAGTCGAGCATCGCCCGGGAACTGCTCGACGTCCTGGACGACGGTGTCTACTTCCACCTCGCAGTGGACAGCTTCAACTCGATGCGCACCAAGCGAGCCCTCGGCCCCGAGGAGCTCGACGCCGCCCTGCGGCGCACCAGGCAGGGCTTTCACCGCTCGATCGCGGCCATGGCCGAGGTGGGCAACAACATCGTGGTCGACCACGTCCTCAGTGAGCCGTGGCGCCTGCTCGACTGCCTCACCGTGCTACGCCCCCAGGACGTCCTGTTCGTCGGTGTCCGCTGCCCGCTCGACGAACTGGTCCGCCGCGAGCTGGCCCGGGGCGACCGGCCCACGGGTCTCGCGGAGCTCCAGTACGACCTGGTGCACGCGCACGGCGATTACGACATGGAATGCGACACCGGCACGGCGACCCCACGGGCATGCGCCGAGCAGATCAAGGATTTCCTTCCCCGGCGCCCCACCCCCACCGCCTTCACCCGCCTGCGCGAACGCTGTCTGCCGAGCCGGCGCCGGAGATCCTGATGACGCAAGGACGTGCGGTTCCGCCCCGCGTGGCAGCAGCGCGGCGTGCCGCTGCCGAGGCGGGGTTCGAGCAGAGCTGCATCCCGGAAGAAGGCGAACTGCTCGGCCTGGCTGCTGCCGCGAAGCCGCACGGTGTCGTCGCCGAGAGCGGCACCGGCTTCGGAGTGGGGACCGCCTGGCTGCACAGTGGCCTGGGCGCCGGTGCCCGACTGGTCACCGTCGAGCGTGACGAGGAGCCGGCGCGTCGGGCGGCCGGTGTCTTCGCGGACGACGACCGCGTCAGCGTTCTCACCGGGGACTGGCGGCTGCTCGAACGGCACGCCCCCTTCGACGTCTTCTTCTGCGACGGCGGAGGCAAGCTCGACGACCCCGAGGGCGTCGTCGGACTGCTCGCTCCGGGGGGCCTCCTGATCCTGGACGACTTCACGCCCTCGTCCCACTGGCCGCCCCGCTTCCGTGGCGAAGTGGACGAGCTCCGCCTGTTCTATCTCGCTCATCCAGCGCTGCGGGCCACCGAAGTACTCACCACACCGTTCACTTCCGCGGTGGTCGCGGCGCGCCGCCCGTACCTGCTCGGTGCCTCAGGCGACCGTGCGGCGGAAGACCTGCCGTGAACCGCCCTCGGGCCCCGGGTCGGCGGCCTCGCCGGGGACGAAGCCGAGACGCTCGTAGAAGACGCGCGCGCCGCTCACCTGTGCTCCGGGGTGGTCGCTGCCGAAGGTGACCACCTCGACCGTGCCGGGGCCGCGCACCCACCGGCGCATCGCGTCTGCCATGAGCGCGCGGCCGACGCCCGTGCCGCGCGCCTGCTCGGACACGACGAGCCAGTGCACGTGGTAGGCCGGTGCCGTCGGGCCGAACAGCATGGCGCCGAGCAGGGGCGAACCGGCGGGGCCGGCCACGAGCGCCTCCGACCGGCGGATGTGGTCCCGCACCGCCGCGTGGAAGCCCGCCTCACCGACCATCGGACCGAACCAGTGCTCGACCTGCCCCGCCAACGCGAGGAAACCCGGGACGTCTTGTGCTTCGGCGAGTCTGACGTTCATCCGCTCAGTTTCGCAGACCGGGTCCCACACGGTGGAGGCAGTGTTCCGCCCATGCCGAGCGCCGCGCCCGCCGCTCGACCTGCGCGGGCCGGTCGGTAGCATCGACCGCCGTGGCAGACGATCGGACGGACTCGGCCTGGGGTACCTTCCTCGAACTCGGCCGTCCCGCCGAGGGCCCGATGCACGTCCGGCTGGCCCGTGCGCTGCGGGCGGCGGTGACCGGCGGGCGGATCGCCTCCGGCAGCGTCCTGCCGCCGAGCAGGTCCCTCGCGGCAGACCTGGGCTGTTCGCGGTGGGTCGTGACGGAGGCGTACGCACAGCTCGTCGCCGAGGGGTACCTGGAGGCACGCAGCGGCTCGGCCACCAGGGTCCGGGCACAGGCCGTGACCGCACCGGCGACGAGCCCCACCGATGCCGGCACGCGGTGGGAGCCGGAGTTCGACATGCTGCCCGGCGTGCCCGACCTGCGGGCGTTTCCCCGCGGACGGTGGGCGGACGCCGTGCGGGAGGCCACCGGCGCACTCACATGGGGCGAGCTCGGCTACCCCGACGCGGCCGGTCTCGCCCGGCTCCGGCAACGACTGGCCGCGTACCTCGTACGGGGCCGCGGCGCGTCGCTGGACGCCCGGCAGCTCGTGGTCTGCGCCGGCACCCTGGACGCGGTGCTCAGGCTGTGCCGCGCCCTGCGGGCCGACGGTCACACCCATGTGGCCGTGGAAGACCCCGGCTGGTCGCGGCTGGGCGCCACGGCCGGGGCGGCGGGTCTGGTGCCCGTCCCCGTTCCCGTGGACGGGCACGGCCTGCGGGTGGACCTGCTGCGGCGCACGCCGCAGGTCCGGTCGGTGATCCTCGCTCCCGCCCACCAGTTCCCGACCGGCGTGGTCCTCGCCCCCGCCCGCCGAGCCGATCTGGTCGCCTGGGCCCGCGAGGTCGACGGCCTGGTACTGGAGGACGACTACGACGCCGAGTTCCGCTACGACCGCCACCCCGTGGGCGCCCTCCAGGGCATGGCTCCGGAGCACGTCGTGCTGATGGGGTCGCTCAGCAAGACGCTCTCGCCGGCCCTGCGGATCGGCTGGGCGGCAGCGCCGCCGCGCTGGGCCGACGCCCTGGCCGCGGACCACGTCTCAGGCATGCCACCGCCCGTCATCGACCAGGAGGCGTTCGCCCGGTTCCTGGACCGCGGAGCCTACGACCGCCACCTGCGGGCCTCCCGGCTGCGCTACAAACGCCGCCGCGACCACCTCCTGCGCGAACTCACCGAGTCGCTGCCCGGGTTCCGGGTGTCCGGCGCCGCGGCCGGCTTCCATCTGCTGCTGTCCCTGTCGGGCTGCCCGGCGCCCGCCGTCGTCGAGGAGGCCGCACGGCGCGACGTGCGGCTCGCGGACCTCGACGACTACCGCGTGGTGCGGACCGGGGACGCCGCCGGCCCGACGCTGGTCCTCGGCTACGGCAATCTCGCCGACCGGGCCGTGCCCGGCGCCGTGCGACGCCTGGCACAGGCCGTCGACGCGGCCCGGCACACCGGCGGTCGGGCCGAGGCGGGGAGGGCCGGGGGGCGCCCGCGCTGAGCGGCGGCGCGCGGCCCCTCAGCCCGTCGCGGCGTGGTCGAGCCGCGCCCTGCTCTCCCCGGGCAGCTCCAGCTCCACCGCGCCCAGCACTTCGTCCAGTTGCGCGACGGAGCTCACCCCCACGATCGGGATCACCGGCGAGTCACCCCCGAGCAGCCAGGCCAGTACCACCTGGTTGGCCGTGACCCCCAGCTCGGCGGCCACCTCCCGCAGAACGGCCAGGCGCTGCCCGGTTCCGGGGTGGTCGTAGGCGGCAGGCAAGGACTTGTCGGGCCGTGTGTACGCGCCCGAGAGCAGCGACGAGTATGCCATCAGCGTCAGGTCCGGCTCACTGCGCACGTAGTCGAGGAGCTCGGCGGTCACATGGACGTGCCCGCTCTCCGGCAGTCCGACGTCGAAGCGCGGCTGGAGGTAGGAGTAGCGCTGCTGGACGCAGGTGTACGCGGTCCAGCCGTTGGTCCGGGAGATCGCGCGGGCCCGCTCGGTCCGCCAGGTGGCGTGGTTGGAGCAGCCGAGCACCGACACCTTGCCGCCGCCGACCAGTTCATCGAGCGCCCCGAGCGTCTCCTCCAGGGAGACGGACCGGTCCTCGATGTGCGTCCAGTACAGGTCGAGGCGATCGGTGCCCAGGCGGCGCAGGCTGTCTTCCGCGGCCTTGCGCAGCACCGGTGCCGACAACCCCTCGGCCGTCTCCAGGCCGCTGCCGGGCACGGTCGGCCGGGCCCCCGCCTTGGTGGAGATCACGACCTTGTCGTGCATGCGGCGGCTCGCCAGCCATCGGCCGACGGTGCTCTCGCTCTCGTCCCCGCTCCCGCCGGGAACCCAGAACGCGTAGTTGTCGGCGGTGTCGACGAGATCGCCGCCGGCCTCGGTGAACCGGTCGAGAATGGCGAAGGACGTCTTCTCGTCCACGGTGGTGCCGAAGGGCAGTGCGCCCAGGCACAGGGCGCTGACGACGGGGCCCGACGGGCCCCCGACTCGGCGTCGGAGCAACGGTGTCACCTCGCTTCGTGCCCGTACGCCGAAGACGTGCGGGCTCGGACAGGAACGGCTCCACCGTAGGAAGACAACGGTCCGGTGTCCCGGTCCATTGGGACGCCGGAAAACCGGACCGATCTGCGCCGGCCGCAGCCCAATCCGGCCTCGGGTGCTTGACCCTCACGTGGCGTCATGCCGCATAGTCCCCGGCATGGAAGCGCACCTGACCGTGGGACGCGTGGCCGGACTGGCCGGCGTCAGCGTCCGCACGCTGCACCATTACGACGAGATCGGCCTCGTACGGCCGTCCGCGCGCACCGCCTCCGGATACCGGGCCTACGCGGCGGACGACGTGGAGAGACTGCGGCAGGTGCTCGCCTACCGGCGACTGGGATTCGGACTGCGCGAGATCGCGGACCTGGTCGACGACCCCGCCACCGACGCGGTGGCGCACCTGCGCCGTCTGCGCGGTCTGCTGCTGGACCGGCGCGATCAGGCCGCTGCCGCCGTGACGGCCATCGACAGGGAACTGGAGGCACGGGCCATGGGGATGAACACGACACCGGAGGAACAACTGAAAGTGTTCGGCGCGCAGTTGTACGACGTCATCGGATCCGCGTACCCGGCGACGCGGCGCACCGAACCGCGGATCGCCGAGAGGATCTGGGACGCGCTCGGGGACGCGCGGACCGTACTGAACGTCGGGGCGGGCACCGGCTCCTACGAGCCGCCGGACCGTGAGGTGACAGCGGTGGAACCGTCGGCCGTCATGCGCGCGCAGCGCCCGGCGGGCTCGGCGCCCTGCGTGGCCGCCGCCGCCGAGCGCCTGCCCTTCGAGGACCAGTCGTTCGACGCGGCGATGGCGGTCAGCACCGTCCACCACTGGCCGGACCCGGTCGCCGGTCTGCGGGAGATGCGCCGCGTGGCCCGCCGGGTGGTGGTGTTCACCTATGACGCCGGCAGCACCGGCTGGCGCGACCGCTTCTGGCTCACCCGCGACTACCTGCCCGAGTTCGGCGCCCTCCTCGCCGACTGGCCCTCACTGGCCGACCTGGCCCGCGCGATCGACGGCCGTGCGGAACCGGTGCTCGTGCCCTGGGACTGCGCCGACGGCTTCTTCGAGGCCCACTGGCGCCGGCCCGAGGCGTACCTCGACGAACAGGTACGCCGCGCGGTGTCCGTGTGGGCCCGGGTCGGGCCGGAGGCGGAGCAGCGGGCGGTGGACGGCCTCCGCGACGACCTTTCCTCCGGCCGGTGGGCCGAGCGCAACCGCGACGTCGTCGCCCTCGACGCCGCGGAGCTCGGCCTGCGCCTTCTCGTGACCTGAACCGGCGGCCGGACAGCCGGACGCTCGCCGCGGCGCTCGCGCGCCGCCTCACCCGGCGAGACGTTTCGCCGCCTCCCGGCGCCGGCGCTGCGCCGCGACGTTCGCCACCGGGGCCGACAGCATCAGTGCCCGCGTGTAGGCGTGCCGCGGCGCACCGGTGACGTCGGTGGCGCCGCCCGTCTCCACGATCTCGCCGCGATGGATCACCGCCACCCGGTGGCTCATGAAGCGGACCACGGACAGGTCGTGCGTGACGAAGAGGTACGCCGTGCCCGTCTCCTCCTGGATGTCCAGCAGCAGGTCGAGCACGGCCCTTCGGGTCGTCAGGTCGAGGGCGGAGACCGGCTCGTCGCAGATGACGAGCCGGGGGCGCAGGGCCAGGGCACGGGCGATGGCGACGCGCTGCCGCTGGCCCCCGGAGAACTCGCGGGGCAGCCGGTGGGCGGCGTCAGCGGGCAGGTGGACCCGGTCGAGCAGGCCGCGGACACGGTCCCGGGCCTCGTGCGGACTCGTCCCGTGCGCGATCAGGGGTTCGGCCAGGGTGTCCCCGACGGTGAGCGAGGGGTTCAGGGAGGTGTACGGATCCTGGAAGACGACCTGGAGGTCCCGGCTCAGCGCGCGGCGGCGGGAGCGGCCGGCCGTGTGGACGGGTTCCCCGTCGAAGGTGATCGTGCCGGACCGCACCGGCGCCAGGCCGAGGACGGCGCGGCCGATGGTGGTCTTGCCCGACCCGGATTCCCCGACCAGGCCGAGGGTCTCGCCCGGCCGGACGTCGAGGGACACGCCCCTGAGCACCTCGGTGTGCGGGGCACGCCGGCTCCGTCCGGGGTACGAGACACGCAGGTCCCGTATGCGGAGGAGGGGCGCCGCGGGGACGGTAGCGGCGGTCTCTGCTGCGGTCATACGGCTGTGCTCCTCGCCTTTCGGGGCTGTCGGCGGTCCCGTGCCGGGGCGTCGTCGAGGACGGCGTCGAGCAGGGTCCGGGTGTAGGCGTCCACGGGGGAGTGGAGGACCTGCTCGGCGGTGCCGGTCTCCACGATCCGGCCGCCGTTCATCACGGCGACGCGGTCGCACAGGTCGGCCACCACTCCCAGGTCGTGGGTGACCAGGAGGACGCCGAGCCCGCGGTCCCGCTGCAGCCTGCGCAGCAGGTCCAGGATGTCCGCCTGGACCCGTACGTCGAGTGCCGTGGTGGGTTCGTCGGCGATGAGGAGTCCGGGATCGCAGGACATCGCGCCGGCGATGAGCACTCGCTGGGCCATGCCACCGGAGATCTGGTGCGGGTACAGCCGCAGTGTGCGCTCGGGGTCGGGGATCTCCACCAGGCGCAGCAGTTCCAGGGCACGCAGGGCCGCGTCCCTGCGCGAGAGCCCGAGAAGATGACGCATGGGTTCCATGAGCTGGCTGCCGACGGTGAACGCGGGATCGAGGTTGCTCATCGGCTCCTGCGGGACGTAGGCGGCGGTGCGGCCGCGCAGGGCGCGGCGCTCGCGTTCGGGCAGTCCGACCAGCTCGGCTCCGCCGACGAGGACGCTGCCGCCCGCGATCCGTCCGCCGTCGGGCAGGATGCCCAGCACGGCGAAGGCCGTCTGGGTCTTGCCGGAGCCGGACTCCCCGACGAGCCCCACGATCTCCCCGGCACGCACGTCCAGGTCGACTCCGTGCACGACCTGCTTGTCGGCACCGTCCGGCTGCGCGTAGGCGACGGTGAGGCCGCGCACCGACAGCAGTTCGGCCCGGTCGTCCGGGGAGCGTTCCACGGTACGGTTCGGCGCGCCCGGCGTGGCCGGTGTGCGGCGTACGGGCCGGGGCCGGGCGGACGGCTGCCCGGAGTGGTCCTCCAGCCCGTCGCGCAGGGCCGACGCGAACAGGACGAGGGCGCCGTTGGTCAGGCCCAGGGCGAGCCCCGGCCACAGCATCAGCAGGGGCGCGCGCTGGACGTTCTGGAACGCCTCGTTGAGCATGGCGCCCCAGGTGGCCGACGAGCCGCTGCCGACGCCGAGGAACTCCAGACCGGCCTGGAGGCCGATCGCGACACCGGCGACGAGGGCCACCTGGATGATGACCGGGCCGCGGACCACGATCAGCACGTGCCGGGACACGATACGGGCGTCGGACAGCCCGGAGACCCTGGCCGCATCGATGTAGAGCTCCTTGCGCACGCCCGCGACGACTCCGCGCACCAGACGGTGGAAGCTCGGTGCCGCGAGCACACCCAGCACGACCATCAGGGCCCACACGTTGGGGCCGAGAATGGCGCGGGAGGCCAGGAGCACCACCATGGCGGGCAGCGCCATGACCAGGTCGACCGTCCAGTTGGCGGCGGAGTCGAACCTGCCCCCGCGGTAGCCCGCGTACAGACCGGCCGGCACGCCGAGGGCGAGGGCGATGCCGAGGGCGATCAGCGCTCCGCCGAGGGTGTTGCGCCCGCCGTACAGGATGCGGGAGAGGATGTCGCGGCCCGCGGAGTCCGTGCCCAGCGGATGGGCGCCGCCGGGGCCGGCGAAGGCGTTGCCGAGGGACGCGGCCGAGGGGTCCTGGGGCGCCAGCCACGGCGCCAGCAGGACCGCGGCGACGAGCAGCAGGAGCACGGCGGCCGACCCGGCGCCGAGCGGGTTGCGCGACAGCCGCCGCAGGACGCGGCGACCGGGCGTCGCCCCGCGGCCCGTCGCCCGCGCCTCGCCGCCGGTACAGTCCGTGGCGGTCGCGGGCGGTCCGGCCGGAAGGTTCTCGCTCATGCGGCCCTCGCCTTCGGGTTGAGCCAGCCGATCGCGATGTCGACCAGAAGGTTGATCAGGACGACTCCGACCACGGTGAGCATGACCAGCGCCATGATCACGGGGATGTCGCCGCGGGTGGTGTAGGTGACGGTCATGCTGCCGATGCCGGGCAGACCGAATATCTGCTCCACGACGACCGCGCCGCCCAGCAGTCCCACGAACTGCATGCCGAGTACCGACAGGGCCGGGGCGGAGGCGTTGCGCAGGACGTGCCGGAAGACGATGCGGGACGCGGGCAGGCCGCGGGCGCGCAGCGTACGGACGTAGTCCTGGCGCAGGACGTCGATCACCGCGCCGCGCACCTGCTGGGAGACGCCGGCCACGGAAGCCACCGAGAGGGACAGCACCGGGAGGGTGATGGTGGACAGCCAGCCGCCGGGCGATTCGGCGAACGGGACGTAGCCGATGGCCGGGAACCAGTTCAGCCGGACCGCGAAGACCAGCACGAGGACGAGGGTGACCAGGAAGCCGGGCAGCGCGTAGCCCACGACACCCAGCACCTGGACGAAGCGGTCGACGGCGCCGCGCCGCACTCCCGCCCAGACGCCGAGCAGGAAGGACACCGTCGTGGTGACGAGCGTGACGCCGACCATCAGGCTGGCGGTGACCGGCAGCCGGCCCCAGACCGCCGTGGTGACGTCCTCACTGGTGAACCACGAGATGCCGAGGTCGCCGCGCACGGCGTGGGCGAGCCAGTCCGCGTACTGCTCCAGTACCGGCCGGTCCAGACCCAGGGCGGCGTTCTTGGCGTCGACGGAGGCCTGGTCGGCGCCCTGGCCGAGGAGCTGCCGGCCGATGTCGGTGTCGGGGATCGACAGC
Organism: Streptomyces sp. CB02414; assembly: GCF_001905385.1. Lineage (GTDB taxonomy): Bacteria > Actinomycetota > Actinomycetes > Streptomycetales > Streptomycetaceae > Streptomyces. The sequence continues at coordinate 583,680 of NZ_LIPF01000004.1, forward strand.
AGCACGTAGGTGAGCAGCGAGATGACGACCAGGAGCAGGGCACCGGACGCGGTCCGGCGGGCGATGAAGGTCAGCATGGCACTCGGTATCCGTGACGGGCGCCGGGGCGGGTCACTTGGCGGGGGAGTAGTTGTAGATCGACGGGACGGCCATGCCGGACTGCGGGTGGACGGTCACCGTGCCGTCCGAGACGTGCAGGTAGCTCATCCGGTAGAAGGGCACGAACCACCCCTGCTTCACCAGGTGCTCGTTGAGGGAACGCACGGCGGTCCCGGCCTGTTCGGCGGTGCCGGACTGGACGCGCGCGACCAGTTCCCGCACGGTGGCGTCGGTGGTGCCGAACATGTTGAAGGCGCCCGGGTTGACGAGTTCGTCGACCACGACCCAGTCCGACGAGGACTGGCCGATGTTCATGACCATGCCGGAGTACGCGCGGTCGGTGAACACCTTCCGCACGGCCGAGGCACCGTCGAGGTCGTCCCAGACCAGCTTCACCCCGACGGCCTCGAAGTCGGCGGTCAGCGAGGCGGCGAGCGCGTCGTTGACGATGGCGGAGATCCGGGGAAGCTTCAGCGTGAACCCGTCGGCGTGGCCCGCCGCCCGCAGCAGTTCCCTGGCCCGGTCGGGGTCGTGGGCGTAGTACGTGTCGAGTTCCTCCGCGTAACCGCGGGTGTCGGGGCCGAAGACCTGCGAGGTGATCTCGCCGCGGTTCTGGCGGATGGCCCGGAGCATCGTCTCGCGGTCGACGGCGAGGTTGAGCGCCTGGCGGACGCGGGCGTCCTTGAGCGCGGGCGTCAGTGCTCCGCCCCGGTCGAAGAGCAGCAGTCCCTGGAAGTCGAACTCCTGCTTCGTCGTCTTCATCCGCGGGTCGGACTCGATGCTGATCTGCTGGTCGGCGCTCTGCAGGAGGGCGGCGTTCACCTGGCCGGTCTTCAGGCCGTTGACGATCGCCGTCTCGTTGTCGAAGAAGCTCATCGTCAGCGTCTCGTACGGCAGCTCCTCGCCCCAGTAGTCGGGGTTGCGCTGGTAGACCCACTTGGTGCCGATCGTGGTCTTCGCCTTGTCCAGGCGGTAGGGGCCGGTGCCGTCGGGGGTCGTCTTGAGGCTGTCGCCCTTGCCGAACGCGGCCGGGTTGGCCATCAGGCCGGCCGCGTCGCTCAGGTAGAAGAGCATGGCGGGATTGGGCTGCTTCAGCTTGAGCGTGGCGTGGGAGGCGTCCTTCACCTCCACCGCCTCCAGGTCCTTCAGCCACTTGGCGTCGGCCCCGCCGCCCTTCTTGAAACGCTCCATGTTCGCTTTGACGGCCGCCGCGTCGAAGGCGGTGCCGTCGGCGAACTTCACGTCCTCGCGCAGGGTGAGGGCGAGTTCCGTGCGGTCCGCGTTGTACTTCCAGGCGGTGGCGAGCATGGGCCGGAACTCACCGTCCGGCTCGCGCTTGACGAGGGTGTCGTACGTCGCCTGGAAGAACGGCAGGGCGCTGCCGACGGCCTGGGCGGGGTCGAGGCTCTGCGGGAACGTCATGGTCGCGATGTTCAGCGTCGACGAACCACTGCCCGTGGTGCCGGCGCCGCTGCATCCCGCGACGGCGAGGGTCGCCGCCAGACAAGCGGCCGCGGCCCCGGTTCGGTTGCTTCTGGTCATGAGGATCGCTCCGTGTGGAGAGCCGGGGAGGGACGTCCCGGACGAGATGGGCGGTGAGCTTAGCCGCAGAACTAACCACTTGGTAGGTTTCTGTCGGCGGAAGGCGGTCGGCCGGGGCGGCCGGCTGGTAACTTCCGGGAGCGAAGCGGGGCTGCCGGGGCACTCCCGTGACGCACCGGAGCCGACGGCAGGAGCCCGCTGAAGTGAGCGCACGACCCGAGGACGCCCCGCGGCGCCTCTCCAAGGGCGAGCGGACGCGGGCCCGCGTCCTGGACTCCGCCACCGAACTGTTCTCCCGGTCGGGCTTCAACGCCGTGTCGCTGCGGGACATCGCCGCCCACGCGGGGCTGACCCACGCCGGCGTCCTGCACCACTTCCCCGGCAAGGAGTCGCTGCTGACCGCGGTGCTGGGCCGCCGCGACCGGACCGACGCGCAGTCGGTGTTTCCCGGCATCACCCATCCCGGCGCACCCGAACCCGACCCGGCCGAGCGGCTGCGCGCACTGGTCGGTCTGGTCGCCCGCAACGCCTCGACCCCGGGCCTCGTGGCGCTCTACGCCAAGCTGTCCGCCGAGGCCACCGATCCGGGGCACCCGGCCCACCACTACTTCCGCGAGCGCTACCGGGTCCTGCGGGAGGAACTGACCGTCCTCGTCGAGGCGCTGAGGGCGCCGGGTGATCCGCCGACGACCCCCGAACCGGCGGTCGTCGCCCGGCAACTGCTGGCGCTGATGGACGGCTTGCAGACCCAGTGGCTGCTGGAACCGGAAGCCGTGGACATGGAGGACCTGGTCCGTGACTACCTGGTCCGCGTCGGACTCCGGCCCGAGGAGGGCGGGTCCTGAGCCGGCGTCAGCCGGTGAGGGCGGCGAGAACGGCATCGGCCGTACTCCGGTGCCCGGCGGCGTTGGGGTGGAATCCGGCCGCCGCCGCGGTCTCCTCCGGTTCGATCCAGCGCACGCCCGCCGGCCTGCACACATCGTGTCCGACCGAGGGACCGTAGGCGTCGGCGAAACCGGCGCCGTGCAGCGAGGCCTGCCGTGCCAGCACGGTGTTGAGCTGCTTCGTCCTGTCCCGGAGCCAGGGGAAGTCGCCCTCGGCGAGCGCGACCGTCTCCCGGCACGCGGAGCCGTCGTCCGGGAAGATCGCCGGGTACCCGACCAGGAGGACCCGGGCCTGCGGGGAGCGGGCGTGGATCTCTTCGAGGACGGCGTCGAGGCGTGGTGCGACGGCCTCGATGCGGGAGCCGATCTCGTCGGATCCCCAGAGTGTGTAGCTCTGCTTGCACGGTGCGCCCTGCGGGGCCAGGTAGCCCAGGAGTACGCACCGCGTGATGACCCCGGTCAGGTCGAGGTCGTTGCCGCCGATGCCCAGCGTCACCAGCGTGGTGTCGGGGCGCAGGGCGTCGAGCTGCGGCGGGACGGAGTCCTGAGGTGCCGTCAGGTGGCTGGTGGCGGCGCCCGCGCAGGTCACGTCGGTGAAGGAGGCGGCCTCCGTCGCCCGGGCGACCAGGGTGGGGTAGTTGGCCGAGGAGCGTCCGCAGGCCGGGTCGGTCGGTTCGGGGATTCCGAGTCCGGAGCTGAAGGAGTCGCCGAGCGCCACGTAGCGCACCTCGGCGGTGTTCTGCCCGGCCGCCGGCGGCGGTGCGGGTGCCGCGGAGGCGCCCGTGGCGGTGCAGACCAGTGCGGTCAGGGCCGCGGTGACGGTGGCCGCGCGCTGTGTCGTGCGTCTTCCGGGGGGTGCGCCGGCCGGCGGGCTGGAGGGGGGCATGGCGGTTCCTCTGTTCGGCGGTGAGGGAAGGTGCGAAAACCGTACGGTGATCGGTTTCTGGTCGTCAATAGGCCGCGCGGCACCGCTTCCCGGCGCCCGCGCCGCCCGGCTACCGGCAAGTAGACAACCCTTGACAGTAAAAACCGATCAACTTACGTTTTTTGCGCCTCTCCCGACCGGACTCCCGGTTCACCCGTACTCGCCTGTATCACCGAAGCCGAATAGGTGCGCGTATGACCCAGCAGATCCCGACCGGCGCGCATGCGACCGAGCGGTACCCGTCCACGCCGTCCCTCTCCACGGCCGACAAGGCCTCCCTGACCAGCGGCGCGGGCGACTTCGTCACGACGGGGCTCGCCGCGGCCGGCGTCCCCGCCGTCACCCTGTCCGACGGCCCCCACGGTCTGCGGCTACCTAAGGAGAGCGGCGACGGCGGCCAGTTCGACCTGCACAGCGCCGCACCCGCGACCTGCTTCCCGCCGGCCGTGGCCCTGGGCAGCGGCTGGGACCCCCAGCTCGTCCACCGCGTCGCCGGCGCGATCGCCGCCGAGGCGTCCGCGCATGGCGTGCACGTGGTGCTCGGACCGGGAATCAACATCAAGCGGTCGCCGCTGTGCGGACGCAACTTCGAGTACTTCTCGGAAGACCCGCTGCTCACCGCCGAGCTCGGCGGCGCCATGGTCCGCGGGCTGCAGGAGGCGGGTGTCGGCGCGGCGCTCAAGCACTACGCGGCCAACAACCAGGAGACCGACCGCATGCGCGTGAGCGCCGACGTGGACGAGCGCCCCCTGCGCGAGATCTACCTGCGCGCCTTCGAACGCATCGTGCGCCGTGACCGTCCGTGGTCCGTCATGGCCTCGTACAACGCGGTCAACGGTGTGCCGTTGTCGGAGAACGCGCGGCTGCTCACCGACATCCTGCGCACCGAGTGGGGCTTCGACGGCATCGTGATGTCCGACTGGGGCGCGGTCCGTGACCGGGTCGCCGCGCTGCGCGCCGGCCTCGACCTCCAGATGCCGGGCACCGGCGGACGCACCGACCGGGACGTCGCCGCCGCGGTGGACGACGGCGACCTCGACGAGGCAGTGCTGGACCAGGCGGTCGACCGCCTGGTCCGCTTCGCCCGGCGGGCCGCGGACGGGAAGCGGGCCGACAGCGCGCCGGCGGACGGCGGGTTCTCCGCCGAGGAACACCACCGGCTGGCCGGTGAGGCCGCCGACCGGTGCGTGGTGCTGCTGAAGAACGACGCCGGGCTGCTGCCCCTCGACCGCTCCTCGGGCACCGTGGCCGTCATCGGCGAGCTGGCCCGCACCCCCCGCTACCAGGGCGCCGGCAGCTCCCAGGTGACGCCCACCCGCCTCGACACGCCCTTGGAGTGCCTGCGGCGGCTCGCCGACGGCGTCCGCGTGGAGTTCGCCCCGGGCTATGCCCTCTCCGGCGACGAGGACACGGGCGGAGCGGCAGCCGACGAAGCGGTACGGCTGGCAGCCGGGAGCGACACCGTGGTGCTCTTCGCCGGCCTGGCCGCACAGGACGAGTCGGAGGGCTTCGACCGCACCCACATCGACCTGCCCGCCGGCCAACTGCGCCTGCTGGAGCGCGTCCGCGCCGTCAACGACCGCGTGTGCGTGGTGCTGTCCAACGGCGGAGTGGTGCGTACGTCGCCCTGGCACGAGACGGTTCCCGCCGTGGTCGAGGGCTGGCTGCTCGGCCAGGCCGGCGGGGGCGCCCTGGCCCGGGTGCTGTTCGGTGAGGTCAATCCGTCCGGGAAGCTGGCCGAGACGATCCCGCTGCGCCTGGCGGACTGCCCCAGCCACCTGTCCTTCCCCGGAGAGGAGGGCCGGGTCCGCTACGGCGAGGGCGTGTTCGCCGGATACCGCGGCTACGACGCCGCCGGCCGTGAGGTCGCCTTCCCGTTCGGCCACGGGCTGTCCTACACGACGTTCGCCTACTCCGGCCTGCGCGTGGACGTGAGTGAGGACGGTGCGGCGGTCACCGTGACGGTGACCGTCACCAACACCGGTGACCGGACCGGCCGGGAGGTGGTCCAGGTCTACAGCGCGGGACCGGCGGACTCCGAGGTCGCCAGGCCCCCGAGGGAACTGCGCGGCTTCGCCTCGGTGACCCTGGCCCCGGGGGAGAGCCGGGAGGCCGTGGTGGAACTGGCTCGCGCCGACCTGGCCCACTACAGCGCACGCGAGGGCGGCTGGCGGGTCGAGGGCGGTGTCCACCGCATCGACGTCGGCTCCTCGTCACGCGACGTACGGCAGTGGGCCGAGGTGGTGCTGGACGGGGATCCCTCACGGCTGTGGCTGACCGGGCGCAACTCGCTCGCGGAGTGGCTGCGCCATCCCGTGGGCGGACCGCTGCTGGCACGACGGTTCGCACGTGCGCGGGGCGGCGACGCCGGACCGGGCGCCATGGACGACCCCGTGATGCGGCGCTTCCTCGCCGGCGTGCCGCTCGACGTGATCTCCGAGTTCCCGCAGAGCCCGGTGACGCCCGAGGACGTGGCGGACCTGGCCGCCGAGGCCGACGCCGCTTCGCGCGGCACCTCCCGGTGACCGCCGAAGCGGCGGTGCACGGCAGCGTGCGGCCGGGGTGGGAGGCGGTGCGCGAAGCCTTCGCCCACGCACAGGCGGACGACCCCGGTGCCGCTCAACTGGCCGTCCACCACGCGGGCCGGCCGGTGGTCGACCTGTGGACCCGGTCCACGGCGGCCACGGCCGGACGGCCCTTCGGCCCGGACTCGGTCACCGTGCTGATGTCCGTCTCCAAAGCGATGACGGCCACCTGCGCCCATCTCCTCGCCCAGCGCGGCCGGCTCGACCTGGCGGCGCCCGTCGCCCGCTACTGGCCGGAGTTCCGCGCGGCGGGCAAGGCGCACACCACCGTGGCCGACCTGCTCGCCCACCGCGCGGGACTGCCCGCCTTCACCGACGACCCGGCGGGCACCGGACTGCCGGGTCTGCTCGACTGGAACGCCCGCGTCCGCGGCCTGGCGGCGATGCGGCCGCTGTGGGAGCCCGGAACGGCGTACCACTACCACGCCCTCACCCATGGCCACCTGGTCGGCGAGGTGGTCCGCCGGGTGGCGGGCGCGGGCATCGGAACCTACTTCGCCCGTGAGGTGGCCGGACCACTGGGGCTGGACCTTTGGATGGGCCTGCCGCGGTCGGCCGAGCGCCGGTTCGTGCGGCAGTCCGCCCTCCGGCCCGCGCCGGGCGCCGAGCAGATCGACGCGGCGATCGGCCGCCTCGGCCTCACGCCCGACGACCGGACGGCCCGGTTCCTCAGCGCCTCGGCCCGTGAACTGGCCGTTGCCGTCGCGGCGTTCGACACACGCCGGGGGAGGGCAGCCGAGATCCCCGCGGCGGGCGGCATCGGTGACGCCCGGTCGCTGTCGCGGCTCTACGCGGCGCTCGTCGGCGAGGTCGACGGCGTACGGCTGTTGTCCGCGGCCACGGTCGGCCGGGCCCGGGCTCCGCACACCGATCACCTTCCGCCGCCGGGTCCGCTGCACCGGTTCGACGGACCGGACAGGTCCCGCTTCGGCCTCGGCTTCGAGCTGCCCCGCCCCGGTGAACCGCTCCTCGGCGAGGGCCCCTTCGGCCATGCCGGAGCGGGCGGACGGCTGGGCATGGCGCATCCCGAGAACCGCCTGGCGGTCGGCTACGTCTGCACGGCCATGTCCTGGGAGCCGTCGGCCGGCCCGGACCCGCGATGGCTGCCGTGGACCGAGGCGGTCCGGGAGGCCTCGGCCCGTGCCGGCCGAGCCTGACACGGGCCCGGCGGTACCGGAGGGCGTGGGGGGAACCCGGACCGGGCCACGCCACCACGCCCTTCCCGCACCCGCCGGCCGCGCTCAGTCCTCCCGGTCCCGGGCGAGCAGACGCATCACGTCGTCGATCGGCTGCTCCATGTCGGTGGACCGGTCGATGAGCCACTGCAACTGGATGCCGTCGGCCACCGCCAGCAGCAGCACCGCCAGCCGTTCGGGCGGAACGACGGTCGTCATGGAGCCTTCGTCCATCCGCTTGCGCACGTACCCGGCCACCCGTTCCCGCAGCACCGGGTAGCGCTCGGCGAAGTGCGCGTGCGCCGGGTGCTCCGTGTCGCTGGCGGCCGCCGCCATGGACACGAACAGCTCCACCAGACCGGGGGTCCGGGCACCCTCACGAATGATCTCCCGGTAGCTCTCGGGGCTGGTGCGCTCGTCCTGCCGCCGGCGGGCGGTCTCGTCGCGCATGCGCAGCACCTGGGTGAGCAGGTCCTCCTTGGAGTCGAAGTAGTGCATCAGCCCGGGGAGGCTGAGATTGCACCGGGCGGCCACCTTGCGCAGCGAGGTCCCCCGGTATCCCTCGGCCGCGAAGATCTCCAGCGCCGCGTGCAGGATCTCGCCGCGCTTCGCCTCGCCCTTCTCGTACGGGCCCCGTTTCGCCATGCCGGTCAGCCTAACCCGCGTGGGCGACGCCGGCCGCCGCGGCGGGGGTGTCCGGCAGGCGCCCCGAGCGGGCCACCGAGCCCAGCCAGCGGGCCGAATCCTTGGGCCGGCGTGCGAAGGTCCGCGGATCGACGGCGATGAGTCCGAACCTCGGCCGGTAGGAGCCCCACTCGTAGTTGTCCAGGGCGCTCCAGTGCAGATAGCCGCGGACGTCCACGCCGTCGCGCAGGGCGGCGGCCAGGCTCGCCAGCGCCCTGCTGGTGTAGGAGACGCGCAACGCGTCGTCGTCGGTGGCGATGCCGTTCTCGGTGACCAGGATGGGCACACCGGGACCGACGACGGAGGCGGTGTGCCGTACCGCCTCCCCCAGGGCCTCGGGGTACACCTCCCAGCCGGTCAGCGTCTTCGCGGCGCCCGGCGGCACGGGCAGCGGACCGTCCGGACCGATCCGGTGCCGGGTGTACGCCTGTACGCCGATCCAGTCGTCCTCACGGGCGGCCTCCAGGAAGACGTTCTCCCGCGGGCCGGCGTACGCGGCGGCGATCTCCTCGGCGCCCGGCTCCGCCTGGTAGACCTGGTTGGCGACCGTCCACCCCACCCGCAGGTCCGGATCGGCGGCCTTGAGCGCGGAGAACGCCGCCCGGTGCGCGCGGACCAGCGCACGGGTGACGACGGCGTCCGGTTCCAGTGAGCCGGGGTCGAAGGCGACCGCCCCCGAGTGGTCACCGCCCCTGGCCGGCGTACGGTCCGCGGTGCGCAGCAGCGTGTGCATCAGGGCGACCATGTTCGGCTCGTTGATCGTGGCCACATGGCGCACGCCGGCCGACAGCACCTCGGCGGCCACCGCGGCGTACGCGGCGAAGAGTTCGGCCGACTCGGGCGAGGACCAGCCGCCGAGCTCGCTGAACCAGCGCGGCGAAGTGAAGTGGTGCAGTGTCACGACCGGTGTCAGCCCGCGTTCCAGGGCGCCGCGCACCATGGCCCGGTAGTGCGCCACGGCGGCGCGGGAGATCCGCCCGCGCTCCGGCTCCACGCGTGCCCACTCGATGCCGAACCGGTAGGCGTTGAAACCGAGTCCGCTCAGCAGGTCCATGTCCTGCGGCCAGCGGTGGAAGCTGTCGGCCGCGTCACCGCTGAGCTCGGCGACGGAGCTGTCGGACCGGTTCTCCATGGCCCACCAGTCGCTGGAGACGTTGTTCCCCTCGACCTGGTGGGCGGAGGTGGCGGCTCCCATGAGAAAGCCGCGCGGCAGCACGAGACCGGGCCCGGTCGTGGGTGTCATACGGGGTTCCTTCCGCCTCGGAGCCAGGGGGGCGCGCGAGGGCGGGGCCGGACTCCATGAAAAGCGTTCATCGATCGGTTTTCGTGTTAGCGTACAGGCGATGCCGCTCCGGCAGGAAGACGCACCGGACAGGAACCCTCCGGAACGGCCGCCGTCCCGCGGCCCCCGCCCACCTGACCGGGCGCCGGGGCCGAGGGTCCGGCGCGGACGGTGCCGCACCGGCCGGTGACCGCCGCTGCCGTCCGGGAGGGCCGTCCCACTCACCGCACGAGAGGCGTGGAGGAGAAAACATGGACGCAGTCGTTCCGGGGGCCGCGGTGCGGCCGGAAGCCGACACCGGCGGGGAACTGGACCGTTCCGGACCCTGGCGCGTCGCCGCCGGCCACCGGCTCACCGCCGTCGCCCGCACGGTCCGCGCGCTCCTCGCTCCGCACCTCGGCGAACGCCTGCTGTCCCCGGAGGAGGCCGGCACCGCCGCCCGCACCCTCGAACTCGTCCTGGACACCGCCGAGCCGGCCCCGCCGCCGCCCGTCGGCCTCTCGCCGCGCGGCACCACGCCGCCCGGCGACGAGTCCTACCGCCTCACGGTCACCGAGAACGGCATCACCTGCCGGGCGGCCACTCCCGAGGGGGTCTTCCGCGCCGCCACCACCGCGCTGCAGCTCATCGCCGTCACTTCGGCCCGCGTCCCGTGCGGGGAACTGGCGGACGCACCGCGGTACGCGTGGCGCGGCCTCATGGTCGACCCGGCGCGCTGCTACCTCACGCCGGCCGAGCTCCGCCGGATCGTCGACCTCGCCGCGCTCTACAAACTGAACGTCCTGCACCTGCACCTGACCGACAACGAGGGCTGGCGCCTGCCCCCGCCCGACCGGACCGGCACCAGGGCGGCGGCCACACCGCCGGACGGCCCGGCCCGGCGGTTCTACTCCGCCGAGGACTACCGCGCCCTCCAGGACTACGCGGCCGAGCGCTTCGTCACCGTCATCCCGGAGATAGACCTGCCCGGCCACTGCGCCGCCCTGCGCGAAGCCGTGCCCGGACTGCCCGCCGCGCCCGCGCCCGAAGGGCTCGAGGGCCGCTTCCCCTACGTCCCGCCGCTCGACCTCGCGGACCCCGCGACCCACTCACTGGTCGCCTCCGTCCTCACTGAGGTCTGCCGGCTGACCGACGGACCCTACGTGCACATCGGCGGCGACGAGGCGCTGGGCATGACCGAGGACAGCTTCGCCCTCGCCGTACGGGAACTGCGCGCCCTGGTACGGGCGGCCGGCAAGCGCCCGCTGGCCTGGCAGGAGGCGTCACGCGCGGGCGTGACACCGGAGGACGTCGCCCAGTTCTGGGTGGACGTGCCCATGATGGACCTGCCCGACACCCAGGAGGAACTGGACCTCCGCCCCGACCTGCTCGCGGCCGGCTACACCCTGGCCGTCGTCGCGGCCCTCAAGAGGTTCTTCGCACCCACCGACCACGACCTCGCCCGAGTCCTGGACGGCGGCGGACGCGTCCTGCTCTCCCCCCAGTCCCACCTCTACCTCGACCGCCGGTACGCACCGGACATCGTCCCGCCCGAACAGGCGGGCACCGCGGCCCGCCTGGGCTTCCCCGCGTACCGGCCCCGCGACGTGCGCCACACCGCCGCCTGGGACCCCGCCGCGTACGCGATCCCCGAGGAGCGGATCGCGGGGATCACGGCCACGGTCTTCGGCGAGTCGATCCAGGGCTTCGACGACCTGACCACCCTGTTGCTTCCGCGCCTGGCCTCCCTCGCCCACACCGCGTGGACCGGTAGCGGCCCGGACTGGGAAAGCCACCGTGAAGTCCTCGCCCGCCACGGCGGACTCTGGCGCGAGCGCGGCCTCTCCTACCTGGCCTCCACCGAGATCCCCTGGCCGGCCCCGGACCTTCCCGCTGATCTCGGGGAACCCGGCAACTCGCCGAGGAGTACGGCGGGGTGTCCGCGCCCGGGACGAACCGCATAGGCCGTCCGCCCGGTCCTGCACGCGGTCGGTGCCGAAGGGCTACGGTGGTTCCCCCTGTCCTCGTCCTCCGCCGCCCGGAGCGCACCGGGCGGGAGAATCGGCGGGCGGTGACGCCGGAAGGGGCGGGCGGGATGGCTGGACGGGCGCGCTACGGGGCCGGGGTGGTCGCCCTGGCAGGGGTCGCGGTCCTGATTGGGTTGCTGGGACGGCCGGCGGGCAGTGACCGTGACACCGGGGGGCCCGTCGCGACCCCGGCCTTCTCCGTCGCCCCGGGGTCCTCCGGGCGGCCGGTCACTCCGGTGCCGGAACGCCCGGTGGAGACACGCCTCAACCTCTTCTCGTTCGACGGACTGTGCCAGGAGGAGGGGAGCCGGCCGGTGCCCCGGGCAGCACGCGTGTCGGCGTCCGGACCGCGCCCTGTGGTCGTCCATGTCAACGGACTGCTGCACCAGTTCGAGGGCCGGGGCCGCGACCGCACCGATCCGTTCGCACCGCTGCCGGAGCGGGTGCAACTCGTCGCCTGCGCCCGGTACGAAGGGCTGGGCAAACTCCTCAAGGTGTGCCGGTACGACTCGCCCGCGGCCGGAGCGGGACGGCGGGAGATCTCCCATTACGAAGGCCGGTACGAGCTACGGGTCCTGGAGGCCCGCACCGGCCGCCTGCTCGGCACCCACCGCATGGTCGCCCGCACCTCTGCCATCTGCACGCCGTTCGTCGAACGCGGCGCGGACACCAAGGAGTTCGAGCCTCCGGGCGACACCGTGTTCCGGGACATACTCGGCCCGTACACGCGCGGCGAGAAGCCCTGAGCGCGGTGCGGCCGGATCCGCGCCCGGACCAAGAAGAGGCCGCGGAGTCCGCGAGCCGTACCTTGAGAGTGTGGGGTCGTCGGCCCAGGGAGGTGCCCATGCCCTCGCAGTACGTCATGGTGTGGAGGATCCGGCCCGTGTGGTCCAGGACCTCGGCGCCGTTCCCGTCCCGGGTGACGACCTCGTGGAGCACGGTCACCCGCGCGACCTCCGCGGCGAAGTAGCCGTAGGCGGTCACCCGTTCCGCGAGCCAGATCAGCGCTTCGGCACCGTCCGGCAGGCGATCCAGGGCACGCACCGCCAGGGAGCCGAAGGCGTTCGACAGGCGGCCGGCCTCGGCGGGCGAGCAAGGCGAGCCCGACGGCGACAGGCGCGAGGCCGGTCCCGGTCCAGGCCCGGACGGTCTCGCTCACCGGCGGGGGACGGACTCGCTTCTCTTGATCACGCCTGGAAGCATGCCACCGCACTGACCTGAGCTCCAAGGCGCGGTGGGCGATGAGTTTCCTCCAGTGGGAAAGTCTGTTGTCCGAACACCTGCCGGACGAGCACGTCTTGTGGACCAGGTGTGATCCGGAGCACGACTGGTGACAGGAGACTCGCTCGCATGACTGGTTCGGAACTGGCAGCAGACCGCGACCCGAAAACCGAGGTCTGGTCATTGATCCGTACGGAGCGAGCGGCTTTGGCAGCCGACCTTGCCGACTTGCCCGACGACCGGTGGACGACCCCGTCGCTGTGTGCCGGGTTGACGGTGCGTGAGGTCCTGGCGCACCTGACCGCGGGGGCGAGCCTCAATGCCGTGCGCTGGCTGGCGGGCGTGATCAGCTGCGGGTTCGACTTCGACAAGCAGGTGGCGATGCGGCTGGCCGAACAGCTCGGTGCGACCCCCGCCGAAACACTGGACCGGTTCCGGCATGTCGTCCCCAGCAGGACCAAGCCGCCTCTGCCCGCCGTGGCCATGCTCGGCGAGACGATCGTGCATGCGGAGGACATCCGGCGTCCCCTGGGCATGCGGCGCGACTACCCGACCCGGGCGGTCACACGGGTCGCCGAGTACTACCGGGGGTCGGATCAGGTCGTCGTTGCCAAGGGACGTATCACCGGCCTGCGACTCGTCGCGAACGACGGCCCGTTCGAGACCGGATCCGGGGCAGTCGTGTCCGGCAGCACCCTGGCCCTGACGATGGCCATGACCGGACGCGCGGCCCATCTCGACGACCTGGAAGGCGACGGCGTCGAGCTCCTGCGCGAGCGCTGCGGAACGGCGTGAGGGCAGCCTTCCGCGTCGTCCAGCGCATCCCGATCGTGGAGCCAGTACTCGGGTTTCTTGACGGCGTTGTCGACGACTGTGGAGGATGGGCGAGTGACGGAGGGGGGCCGGTGAGCAGACGGCTTGCGCGCAAGATGCTGCGGCAGATGGCGGCAGGGGGGCCGGTCGAGGTCGCCCCCTTCATCGCGACGACGAAGAAGTTGACCCGCCTCGCCTACGTCGCCCAGCAGTTCGGATACGCGTACGCGGACATACGGCAGGGCGGCGGGCCACAGGGCAACGGGTACGTGATGCTGATCGTGCCCGACCCCAGCCCGCGAGCCCGCGCGCGAGCTGCGCGGAACTGGGAGCTGTACCCGGAGGCGATCGACGGGGGAACGCTGCCACCTCTCGTGCCCGAGGCGGTCGAGCTTCTCAAGGCCCGCATCACGTTCGACATCACCGCCATGTACGGCAACAAGCAGTTGCTTCTGCTCTCGGGTGTCGCCGCCCTTCCGCTGGCTGTGCCCATCGGCTTCGTGCTCGGCTCGGGTGCCACCGCGGTCGGCATCGCCTGCGCGGCCTGGGCCGCACTGATGGCCCTCACTCCGATCGGATTCGCTGTCAACCGACGTTACACCGGCAAGTCCGCCGCTCTGCTGGAGGAAGCCTGTTTCGCCCTGGTGGCGGACGAGAACGGCCGACTGCGGTACGTGCCGCCGGAAGGGCAGCTTCCGGGGCACGGCGACCCCTTCGCGGCAGGGACGTAGCGAGCGGCACAAGGCCTGCTGGGCCGGGACCCGCACGGCCTGCGGTGGACGAGGTCCTCGTTCCGAGGTCGCGGTCGGGACGGGACCATCGGCCGAAGCCCGCCACCGCCACCGAGGCGATCATGGGAGTGGTCCGTTCAAGCGGGGGAGGAGCCGTGCGGGTGGAGCAGGTGGACTGGGTCGAGGTCCCGGCCGGAACGCTGTGTCGGGGTACGCCGGGCGACGAAGTGGCGGCGGTGGCCCGCCGTTACGCGGACACCGGAGTGCCGGTGGACTGGTACAAGAAGGAAGTCCCGCGTGCGGAGATCCACGTTCCGGCCTTCCGGATCGCCCGCACGCCCGTCACCGTCGGCCAGTGGGCACCCTTCGCGGCGGCCTCCGGCCGGCCGGTCCCGGCGACGCCGGTGGACCACCCCGTCATCGGGATCCCCTATGAGGCGGCGACCGCCTACTGCCGGTGGCTCGGGAACCGCATCGGCCTCGGCGTGCGACTGCCCACGGAGGACGAGTGGGAGCGCGCCGCGCGGGGCGACGACGACCGGGAGTTCCCGTGGGGCGAGGAGTACCGCACCGGTCTGGCCAATCTCGTGGACCTCGGCATCGGCACCACGACGCCGGTCGGCTCGTTCCCCGGCGGAGCCAGCCCCTTCGGCGTGCTCGACATGGCGGGCAACGCCGACGAGTGGACCTCGACCCCCTACGCGCCCTACCCCGGCGCCCCCGCCGATGTGCCGGGCACCGAGGACTGGGCCTTCGACCGGCACATCACCCGGGGCGGCGCGTTCCGCCACGACCGGGACCTGGCCCGGTGCGCCCGCCGGCACGGCGCCTACGAGCCGGACCTCGTGGCGATCGGCGTGGGCTTCCGCCTGGCGGCCCCGGCCCGGCCGGTCGGCGGGACTCAGTAATTGCGCCACTCGTCCAGGACGTATTCGAGCACCGCGGGGTCCATCAGGGTGCTCGGCCGTACGTCGGTGCGGCGGCGGTCGACGGGGAACACGGTCGCCGCTTCGAGCACCGCGTCGTCCAGGTACCGCAGCTCGGGAGCGTCCGCGGCGAGCCGCAGCTCAGGTGCTTCGCTGTCGCGGGCGGCGAGCACGAAGCCCCAGTTGCCGAAGCTCGGCACATCGACCTGGAACTCCGTGGTCGAGTACCCCGCCTCCTCGATCGTCTTCGCGATCGACCAGTACGTCTTGGGCGCGAAGAACGGCGATCCGCTCTGCACCATCACCTTGGCCTGCGGCGTCAGGACCCGGCCGAGCAGATGATAGAACTCGACCGAGTACAGCTTGGCCAGCGATGCTGAATCAGGGTCGGGGAAGTCGATGACGACCGCGTCGTACTGCTGCCGGGCACCGCGCAGCCAGTTGAAGGCGTCGGCGTTCACCACTTCGGTCCGCGGGTCGTCCAGCGCGTCCCGGTTGAGCGCGCGCAGCGGCCCGTAGTCCCGCGCCAACCGGGTCATGGCAGGGTCGAGTTCGACGAGGGTGACGTGCCGGACGTCCTCGTACCGCAGCACCTCGCGCAGCGCGAGCCCGTCACCGCCACCCATGATCAGCACGTTGGAGCGACGGCCCGACAGCGCGGGGTGGACGAGGGACTCGTGGTAGCGGTACTCGTCGACGGAGCTGAACTGGAGATCGCCGTTCAGGAACAGCCGGATGTCGGGGTCCCCGGTGAAGGCGGTGGACCGGGTGATGACGATGTCCTGGTACTGGGTGGTCTCGGCGTGCACGATGGGGTCGGCGTACATGTGCTGACGCGCGGTGATCTCCAGGTCGTCCGCGAACACGTACGTCGTGCAGAGCACGGCCAGCACCGCGGCGACGCCCGCCAGCAGACCGGCCTTCACCATGCGGCGGATCTCGCGGCGGAAGATGAACACCACGACGATGACGCCGGCGACCGCGTTGACCGAGCCGACCACCAGAGCGCCCTTCAGCTGGCCGAAGGCCGGCAGCAGGAGCAGCGGGAAGCACAGGCCGCCGACGAGGGCACCGATGTAGTCGACGGCGAACATGTCGGCGACGGCACTGCTCGCGTCCTGCCGGCGGATCCGCTGCAGGAGGGTCATCAGGAGCGGGATCTCGGCGCCGATCAGAATGCCGATCACCAGGGACACCACGATCATCGCGGGCATGTAGAGCTGCAGCCAGGCGAAGGCCGCGTACAGGCCCAGGACGGACAGGCCGCCGATCAGTGCCAGGGCGCCTTCCAGCACCGCGAACGCGACGACCGCGCGACGCCGCAGCGGTTTGGCCGCCAGCGAGCCCACACCCATGGCGAAGACCATCACGGAGATGACCACGGAGGTCTGGAGCACCGAGTTGCCGACCAGATAGCTGCCCAGCGCGGTCAGTGCCAGTTCGTAGACGAGGCCGCAGGCGGCACAGAGGAAGACGGCGAGCAGCAGAAGGAACCGCGCCCCCCGGGGCGAAGGAGTCCCCGGGGGGCGGGAGGTGGCAGTGGTGCCGCGGTCGTCCAGGGTGGTGGAACTCATGGGAGCCGTTCTAGGAGAGGGCCGCGCCGACCATGAAGGCGGTGCCCAGGTACATGCCGGCCTGCACCCAGGCGGCGGGGTGCGGGCGGTCCCCGATGTCCTCCAGGGCGACCGCGCCCATCTGGCCCGGCGCGAGCTTGCCGATCACGATGCCGACCAGTGTCATCACCAGCACGCCGGCCAAGCCGTAGAGGAGCGTGCTGAACAGGCCCTGGCCCAGCCCCTCCTCCGACTCGCTGGCCCGGATGGCCTCCATGACGACCAGGCCCACCGCTACGGACTGGCTGCCCAGCAGCACGGCCGCCCCGCGATTGCGGTCCCGCCACACCACGTGGAAGAGCTTGCCGGGCGTGACAAGGTCCAGGGCGACGAAGCCGACGGCCATCACGACCAGGCCCACGACTCCGTAGAGCAGGGCCTGACCGGCCGACTCGAAGATCTCGGTCACTGGGATGCCTTTCTGGAGAGCGTCGTCGAAGCGAGGAGGTGGTGCTGGCCGGCCGGCACGGGGCTCACTTGCCTTCGCCCGGACCGCCGCCGCGGTAACTCTGACTGTTCGGGTTGGGCCAATTGACGAGGTGCTGCTGGTGGCGGCGGTAACCGTTGCGGTAGTCCTCGATCTCGATCATGCTGCCGCCCCGGTACGGCGAGACGGTCACCATGTCGTCCCCGTAGCGCAGGAACTGCATGCCGCCCCCGGAAGACCGGTCGAGCGCCTCGCGCTGGTCGTCGATCGCGTCGGCGACCCGAGTGGGGCCACTGTCCTTGTCGAGCCACCGGGACCCGTTGGAGGTGTACTGGTCGCGGATCCAGGAGCGGGGAACCCCGTCGTCCCCGTCGCTGGAGCAGGCCGCGAGCGAAACGGTGAGCAGAGCGGCCGCCACCGCTGCGCGGACGAGTCGGGCGCTGTTCATCGGGCCTCCAGTCGAGTGCGCGTCGATACGATCTGCCCGTTCTGCGGGTACGTGTGCCAGGTGCGCCAGGCCAGCGCGGGAGGTGACGCCTCGTCGGTCGCCTCGACGACCACCGCCGTCACCGCCTCCGGCGAACCCGGGAAGGTCCCGCACAGGCTGTGCTCCGCGTCCGCCGCCCGGCCGAGGACCTGCGCCACCCGCGCGCTGAACTCGTCAGGGTCGAGGCGCGCCGTGGAGGCGCTGAAGTCGTAGGTCCAGCCCGCCAGTTGCCGGGTGAGTCCGGCCGGCAGCCCCCGGGCGGCACCCGGCAGGCACGCCACGGTCTCCCGCACGGGCCCGGCGAACACCTGGTGCGACGCGCCGAGCAACCGCATGCGTACGGTCAGTCCCCCCACGAGCGCTTCGCGTTCGGCGAGCGCCGGCCGCTCGCCCAGGTCCAGTGAGAAACAGAGCTGGTCCGCGTCCGTGTCCAGATAGGGGGCTTGCAGTGACAGTGCGTGCATGCGGCCCCCGGTCCGATATTGCTACGAGCGGCGCTGAGTATGGCACACGGCTCCTCGGGTGTCCGAACGGCGGGGTACCCGCGGCGGCTCCTTGTCCCACCGCCGCGCCCGCCATCGCCCCTTGAGCCGCTCGGTTGTCCGTGAACTCCCCCGGAATTGTCCGTGATCGGTAACGGACGCATCCCACGGCCGCGGTCCTCCGTCCTGCCAGGTGGTCCCGACGGGACCGGGGGACGGCGAGGAACTACGCGAAGGCGGGACGGACATGGCGCGGCACGGTGGCGGACGGGCCTGGTACGGCAAAGTGGCCGGGGCGGCCCTCGGAGTGACGGTCCTCGCGGTCGGCGCCTCGGTGTGGACCGCGCAGGCCGGACCCGTGGGCGCGGCGGCACCGAAGGCGACCGCGCCGGCCACGCCGGACAGTGACATCGAGCCGGTCGACCCGGCCATCGCGCACGCCTCCGACGAGGGAGCGCGGGGCGTCAACATCACCGTCGACGACGGGCCCGACCCCACCTGGACGCCGCAAGTGCTCGCCGTGCTGCGTGAGTACGGGGTCAAGGCCACGTTCTGCGTGACGGGCACGCAGGCCCAGGCCCACCCGGACCTCGTGAAGGACGTCGTCGCGGCCGGGCACCGGCTGTGCGACCACTCGGTGTCGCACGACACCGCCATGGACAAGAAGTCCGAGGAGTACCAGTCCAAGGAGATCCTCGACGCCGAGCGCATGATCACCGAGGCGTCCGGCGGCGTACGGCCGATGTACTACAGGGCCCCCGGCGGTGCCTTCACCCCCCACAGCCGCAAGCTGGCCGCGTCCCGGGGCATGCGTCCACTGGGCTGGAACGTGGACACCAAGGACTTCGAGCGGCCCGGCACGGACGCCATCGTCGCCACCGTCCAGCGCGAGCTGCGCAACGGGCCGACGATCCTCTTCCACGACGCCGGGGGCGACCGCGCCCAGACGGTCGAAGCCCTGCGCAGGGTCCTCCCCTGGCTCAGGGAGCAGGGATACTCGTTCGGCTTTCCGGTCCACTGACACCTTCCGCCGCCCGGGCCGGGGCCCCTGCTCTGTTCGTGCGGTGCCGGGGTCAGTGGCTGCCGGCGAGTTCTCCGGTGAGCTTGCCGTGGAGGTCGGCGCTGGGGTCGTTGAGGCCGGTGATCTCCACCGTCTTGCCGCGCTGG
The DNA here is from genome assembly GCF_001905385.1 of Streptomyces sp. CB02414. GTDB lineage: Bacteria > Actinomycetota > Actinomycetes > Streptomycetales > Streptomycetaceae > Streptomyces. Next base: position 602,729 of record NZ_LIPF01000004.1, read on the forward strand.
GCGTACTTGGTCTCGATGGCGTCGAGTGCGGCGACGGAGGAGGCGTCCCAGATGTGGGCGGAGGAGAGGTCGATGACGACCTTCTCCGGGTCGCCCGCGTAGTCGAACTGGCCGACGAGGTCGTTGGAGGAGGCGAAGAACAGCTCGCCGGTGACCCGGTAGACGACCGTGCCGCCGTCGGGGTCGGTTACGGCGGTGACCTGGGCGAGATGCGCGACGCGCCTGGCGAAGATGACCATGGCGGTGAGGGAGCCGACCACGACACCGATGGCGAGGTTGTCGGTGGCGACCACGACGATCACGGTGATGACCATCACGGCGATCTCACCGGTGGGCATCCGCTTGAGGGTCTTGGGCGCGATGGAGTGCCAGTCGAAGGTGCCGAAGGCGACCATGACCATGACGGCGACCAGGGCGGCCATGGGAATGTCCGAGACGATGGGCCCGAAGGCGATGCACAGCACCATCAGGAACGAGCCCGCCAGGAACGTGGAGACGCGGGTACGGGCGCCGGAGACCTTCACATTGATCATGGTCTGGCCGATCATGGCGCAGCCGCCCATGCCGCCGAAGAAGCCGGTGACGACGTTGGCGATGCCCTGCCCGATGGACTCGCGGGTCTTGGAGGAGTGGGTGTCGGTGATGTCGTCGACCAGCTTCGCGGTCATCAGCGACTCCATCAGGCCGACCAGCGCCATGGCGAGGGCATAGGGGGCGATGGTCGTCAGAGTGTCCAGGGTGAAGGGCACGTCCGGCAGGCCCGGCACCGGCAGCGAGGACGGCAGCTCGCCCTTGTCGCCCACGGTCGGCACCGCGATCCCGGCTGCCACGGTGATCACGGTGAGGATCACGATGGACACCAGGGGCGCCGGGACGACCTTGGTGACCTTCGGGAAGAGCACCATCAGCGCCAGACCACCGAGGAGCAGCGGGTACACCGGCCAGGGCACGTCGTGCATCTCCGGCACCTGCGCCATGAAGATCATGATGGCGAGGGCGTTGACGAAGCCGGTCATCACCGAGCGCGGCACGAACCGCATGAGCTTGGCCACGCCCACCGCGCCCAGGACGATCTGGAAGACGCCTGCCAGGATGACGGTCGCGACCAGGTAGCCGAGGCCGTGCTCGCGGTTGACGGGCGCGATGACGAGCGCGACCGCGCCGGTGGCGGCGGAGATCATCGCGCGGCGTCCACCGACGATGGAGATCGTCACGGCCATGGTGAACGAGGCGAACAAGCCGACCGCAGGGTCGACACCGGCGATGATCGAGAAGGAGATCGCCTCAGGGATCAGGGCCAGGGCGACGACCAGGCCGGCCAGGACCTCGGTGCGCCAGACCTTCGGGTTGTTCAGCCAGTCGGGGCGCAGGCCACGCAGGCGCGCCGCAGGAGTCACAGCAGCAGAAGACAAGGAGATGCGTACCTGTCGTGCTCGGGCGCACGCCGGCGGCAGGCCGGGGCGCGCGGGAAGGGTGAGCAGGGGCCGGGCCGGCACCCCGCGGACGGCCCGCAGAGCGGGCGGGTGAGTCGGAAGGGGGAGGGACGAGAGCGGGGCGGCGCACACGCGCAGCCGGGCGGCTCACATCCGCGGGCGAAGGGTCACGGCGGGCAGGCGGCGGCGATGGGCGTCATGGGCTCGCGCACGCTCACTCCTGCAAGAATCGAGTCTTCGCCGGGGGCGTCGTCGGCCCCGGAAACGGCAGAGGCAGGACGGACGGGCCGCCCTCACCGACGACAACTCTACCCTAACGTTAGAGTAGGGGTCGGGCGGGGTCACACGGGAAGCGGCCCGCCACGACGGGAAGAGCCAGGAGAACGGCGTTGGACGACAAGCACATGCAGATCGGCGAGGTCGCCGCGCGGACGGAGCTGTCCCTGCGCACCATCCGGCACTACGAGGAGACCGGTCTGGTCATCCCTTCCGCCCGCTCCCAGGGGGGCTTCCGCCTCTACACCGAGACCGACGTCGCCCGGCTCATGGTCATCCGCCGGATGAAGCCGCTCGGTTTCACCCTGGAGCAGATGCGCGACCTGCTGGACGCCACCGACCGTCTGGACGGCGACGGCGTTCTCGACACCGACGAGCACGAGGCCCTGCTGGAGCGCGTCCGCACGTACCAGCAGACCGCCGCCGAACAGGTGGAGAAACTGCGGGTCCAGCTGGCCCGCGCCGAGGACTTCGCAGCCACCCTGGCCGCCCGCCTGGCCCAGAACACTCCGGACGCCCGCGTCCGGAAGCCATGAGGGTCACAGCACCCCCATACTCGCGCAGGGCCCAGGGCTGACGGCAGTCACCTGAGTGCGCCGACAGTACCCGCCGCGATCCAGGTTGCGAGGGCCAGGAGTGCCGTGGCGATCGCGTTCATCACCATTCCCTGTCGAGGCTCGAGCCGACGAGTAAGCAGTGACACCAGAGCCGCGTACCCGGACCCTCCCAGGATGCCCGTCGAGTGGTGCAGAGGGCCGATCAGCGGTCGCTCAAGGATCCGCCGGAGTCCTGCCCGAAGTCCGACAGCGAACGGACACATGAAGCCGAGCGGCCCGAACAACGCGACCAAGGGCGCCACCTGTACCCGCTCGGTGACCATCGTGAGCACGACCTTGGGAAGCATCGAGCTGTCCGGCGGATCACCACTGATGGTCGACGAGTCGCCGCTCGGCAGGGAGACGAGTACGAGCCAAGCCGGACCGCCGCATCTGTGAGATGGCGGCAAGCAGGCCGGTACCCGCGCTGACCGATGTCTTCTCGTCGACGACCGGGAGGAGAACGTCGAGGCGGCACGTGAGCCGGGGATGACTACGGTGCTCTCTCGCGCCGTCGACGGTCTGAGAGGGGCCCTGGCCGGGCTGCTCGACCGGTCACCCCACCCACCACGCCAGGTGCGAACAGGACCGGTAAGCCCTTGCGGAAGCCCTCCGCGCCGACGTGTACGCCGCGACCGACACCGCGATGCCGGTCGGTGCGCTACCCGCTGTGCGGCGCGATCCGGCGCAGGGCCAGGAGGGTGGCGTCGTCCGAACGGTGCGGGCCGTCAAGGCGTGCGACGAGGTGCTCGGCGTAGGCGTGCAGCCCCTCCCGGACCGGGCCCGGGGTTGCCGTCCGCAAGGAGGCCTCGGCGGCGTCGAGGAAGCGCAGTGTGTCAAGGTCCGGGTCACCGTCCCGGCGCTCGGTGAGGCCGTCCGAGTAGATGAGGACGATGTCGCCGATCCGGAGCGGGATCTCGTCGGCGGTGTAGACCGCGCCGGTCAGCACACCGAGGGGAAGTCCCGGTCCGCCGGGCGGGGCGGGCAGGGAGGTGGCGCGCCCGTCGCGGACCAGCACCGGGGTGGGGTGTCCGGCAGTTACCCAGCGCAGCAACTGCCGCTCGGGATGGTAGCTGGCGATGACGCCGGTGGCGGTGGACTCGGTGCCGTCGGCGCAGGCGGTCTCGTTGAGCCAGTACGTAAGCTGCTCGACCGGCTGCTCTGTGTGGGCGAGCCCGGCAAGGGCATAGCGCAGCTTCGCCATCAGGGTGACGTCGGACAGTCCGTGCCCCCGGGCGTCACCGAGAGCGACCAGGAGCCGGCCGTCCGGCAGTTTGCGGGCCTTGTACCAGTCGCCCCCCACTCCCGCCTCGCGTGCGTCCGGCCGGTAGACGGCTGCGGCCTGGAGACCGTAGGCGGCCAGCTCGTCGTGGAAGTGCGGCAGTACCGCTTCCCGCAGGGCCTCCGCGACCTCCCCGAGCGTCTTGGCGTGCTGGCGCTGACGACGTGCTTCTCGTTCGGCGTGGTCTGCTGTCTCACGGCGGCGGCGTTCGGCGGTGACGTCGGTGAGTACGGCGCGGACGCCCCAGACCATGGTCCCGGGGGCGATCCGTACGGGCTCGGCGATCATGCGGGTGATCCGGTTGGTCCTGCCGGGCAGGCGCAGTGTGCAGTCCGCGGTCCGCTTCCGCAGGATGACGTCGTACAGCATCTGGTAGAGGCCGGGCAGACTGTCCTCCGTGACGGTGCCCGCGAGGTCGGACAGGGTGGGCAGCGCGGCGCCGTCGGCCAGCCCGAGGACCTGTCGGAATCCCAGGGAAGGCTCGACGCCGTCGTCCCCGAGATTCCACTCCGCCCAGCATGTGCGTACCAGCTGCTGGGCGGCGGTGGCCATGTGCCTGCGGTGACCGGGTTCCCAGGTGGGCAGCAGCTGGCCACCGCAGGGGCTGACACGGACTTCGGTGATGAGCCTTACCGGCCCGGAAGGGCTGCCGAGCACCCACTCGACGGCTTCGGGGCCCTGGGCCGCACGGTCACGGTGCGCGCGGCTGATCATCCTGACGATCGGCGTCCGGCGCAGGGAGGGAAACCGTGTGTACAGCGACACGGGCCCCGACCACCATGAGAGCGTGCCTTCGGGGAGCCGCTCGGTCACGTAGGCGACGGCCGCCGCGTTCTGGGTCGTGTAGAGGGTGTCGACGATCTCACCGTCGTCACCGGGCACGGGGGTCACCAACAGGGCCGGCACGGGGAGCGCGTCGAGGACCTCCTGTCCCGTCGGGGCCGGCGGCACTGGCGGAACCTGTGGTGGGGGATGTCTGTCGGGAGCGGCCTGGTGGTCGGTGTAGTAGTCCCGTGTGTAGGACCGGATGCGCCGGCGCTGGGCCTGCAGCAACCCTCTGATCGCCTCCCGCTCCAGACGGGCGCGTGCGTCGGGCACCCGGGGGGGAGATGATCCATGAGGGCTCGGGCCTCCAGCGACGCACAGCGGGGGCAGTAAAGAACAGCCTCGTCCCGGGGGCGGCGGTCGGCCACTGGTGTTACGCCGTGCGAAGCGCCTCGCCGGCCTGCGCCCGGGTGACCTCCCGGACCTCGCGCGGCGATCCGCCCCCTGTTCGCCGTGCGCGACCAGCATGTCGCCGGGGTGTTCTTCGTGCCGGCGGGTCACGCCGCTCGCCCGCCGCCCAGCTCAACGATCACTGCCGGGCGGCTTCTCGGTATCGTCAACGTCCACCTCGATCCCTCGGACCACGTCGGGGGGTGCTTCGCTCCTTCGGCAGCGGTGCTTCAATGAACCGTCGTTCCTGATCCGGTGAAGGAGAAACGCTGTGTCCTTGGTGTCTGTCGTGATGCCCGTGTACAACTCGGCGGCCACCCTCGGTGCGGCCGTCCGATCGGTACTCACGCAGACCCACACCGACCTGGAGCTGCTGGTCACCGACGACCAGTCCTCCGACGGCTCCATGGACCTGCTGCGCGAGTTCGCCGCCCAGGACGAGCGCGTCCTGCCCCGTTCCGCGCCCGAGCGGGGAGGTGCGGGCCGGGCCCGCAACCTCGCCATCGAGCGGGCCCGCGGGGACTACATCGCCTTCCTCGACTCGGACGACATGTGGCTGCCGGAGAAGACCGAGAAGCAGCTCGCCTTCGCCGCACAAGGCCACGCGCCGTTGACGTTCACCTCGTACTTCAAGATGGACGCCGACCATGACGGTGAGAGCACCGACTGGGCTCCCAACGGCCGGGTGATCCGTGCGCGGGAGCACGTGGACTACCGCGCCATGCTGGTCCGGGACCACATCGGTGCACTCACAGCCATGTACGACCGCAACGTTCTCGGCACGAGGCTGATGCCGGAGATGCGCAAGCGTCAGGACTACGCCCTGTGGCTGTCGATCATGCGGGACGGCGCTGACGCCCGAGGCCTGGCCGAGCCGCTCGCGGTGTACAGGGCCCACCAGGCAGGATCGCTGTCCTCCAACAAGCTGTCGCTCGTGCAGTACAACTGGACCCTGTACCGCGAGCACGAGCATCTGTCGGTCCCGCGGTCGACGCGGGCGCTGGCCGGCGCTGTGTGGCAGTCGCTGCGGAACTCGCGCATTTGACCCCGCCCTCGTCAACGCACTGCGGACGGACGGTGGGCGGATGGGCCCGTCCTACCGGGAGCCGGCGGAGCCGGTCCGGTCGTTTCGCGTGTGGGCCTCCAGGAGCAGGCGTGCGGCGGTTCGCGCGTGTACGGCCGGCGCAGCCGTTCCTGTGATCGCGGCTGTCGTGATGGCGCCCTCGGCCAGGAGCGCGAGCTGGTCGGTCATGTCCGTGGGCAGGCCGGAGGCCGCGACGAGGCCGGCGAGGTAGTCACGGAAGGCCTGCTTGTGATGGCGGGCCTGGTCGGCGACCTCGGAGGAGACGCCGCCGAGCTCTCCGAAGGAGTTGATGAAGGCACACCCGCGGTAGTCCGGTTCGGAGAACCATGTGTGCAGCCAGTCGAACACGGCGAGCAGCCGGTCGTCGGGGGCGGTGTGGGTGTCGACGTGGCGGGCGAGGGCCCGCCTCCACTGTTCGTCGCGCCGCTGCAGGAACTGCAGCACGAGTGCCTCCTTGGAGGGGAACAGCTGGTAGAGGCGCTTGAGTGACACCCCCGAGGCGTTGCGTACCGCGTCCATTCCCACTGCCTGGATGCCCCGGCTGTAGAAGAGTTCCTCGGCAGCCTTGAGTGCCTGTTCCCGCGCCGCTTCGCGGTCCGCCATGTCTCCTCCTTGCAGCGAGAACCATCGTTCTCTAGTCTACAGACCAAGCGAGAACGGCCGTTCTCACGTTGGGTGGGATTCGCCGTGCTCACGAGGAGCCCGGAACAAGGAGCGACCATGACGGAAGCCGTACGTCCCCCGGCACCGCCGTTCACGCGCGAGACTGCGATCGGGAAGGTCCGCCTCGCCGAGGACGCGTGGAACTCCCGTGATCCGCAGAGGGTGTCGCTGGGCTACACGGCGGACTCACGCTGGCGCAACCGTACGGAGTTCGCCACAGGCCGGGAAGCGATCGTCGCGTTGCTGACCCGGAAGTGGAACACCGAACTCGACTACCGACTGATCAAGGAGCTGTGGGCGTACGGCGACGACCGCATCGCGGTGCGCTTCGCCTACGAGCACCGCGACGACGCCGGCAACTGGTACCGCTCTTACGGCAACGAGAACTGGGAATTCGACGAGCACGGGCTGATGCGCACCCGGCACGCCTCCATCAACACGTTGCCGATCGCCGCGTCGGACCGCAGGTACTTCTGGCCACTGGGTCGTCGCCCTGACAGCCACCCTGGCCTGAGCGACCTCGGCTTCTGAGGTGCCGGGCGGTCCGGCTCTGCGGGGCAGTCCCGCCGCGTCCGGAGGAAACCGCCGTCGCAGCCGTCCTGCCCTTCGGCAGCCGGGCGCCTCGGTCACATCGGTGGCGACGACGACCTCCCGATCAGCCTCTTGGGGCGCAGGCCGCTCACGGCCGCTCCCGGGACCGGCGCCGGCCGGCGGGGAGCCGGACGGGCTCGACGCCGGGGACGATGGTGTTGAGGAGGGTGCCGATGGCCTCCACGGCCAGGGTGACGGCGTCGCCGGGCTTCAGCGGCGGCGGAGACTGCTCGCCGCGCCGGCCCCGCAGTTCGGCCAGGCAGCCGCCGTTGCCGCAGGTGCCCGAGCCGAGGACGTCACCCGGTACGACGCGGGTGCCGCGGGAGGCGTAGGCGGTCATCTCCTCGAAGGTCCAGCTCATGTTGGACAGCAGGTCCTCGCCGACCCTCTCGCCGTTGACCTCGGCGGTCAGGGCCAGGCGCAGGAAGCCGTCGGTGTCCCGGTACGGCTCCAGCTCGTCCACGGTGACCAGGTACGGACCGAGGGCGGCATCGAGCCACGCGTCGAGGTCTCCGTCGACAGCTTCCAGGTCATGCCGCTGCTGATCAGCGGTACCCGGCGCATCGCCCTGATCCAGGCCCGCCTCGCCCGGCTCCTCGCGCCGCTCGTCCCCGTACGCCCACGACGCGGCCCACATCTGGCTGCGCGAGACCGCCGCTCGCGTCGGCAGACGGACGGATGGCCGACGAGGCCGGGGGATGAGCGAGGCAGGCCCGCCGGACGTGCGCAGAGGACGTCATCCACGAGACGGATGTAATCAATCCGCAACGTGAAGGACGGCAGAGGCGGGCAGTTTCCCGGCAGGACGCATGCTCGGACGCGGCCCGTCGGTGCGTTCCCGCTCGACGTCTCCCTCCGGCAGTCGGAGGTGATCACCGTCTGCGGGACCGGTCACCGTCGAAGTCAGCGTAACCATCCCCAGGGCACGTCGAGGCACCGAGCTCCTCCAGGTCTACGCCCGGAAGTCCGGAACAATGACGCTCCTCCCGGGCCCCTACTTGCCACGCACGCCGTGAGACTTCCACAAGCGGGTGAGGTCCGCGCTTTCTGGACCCATCTGCTAGTGCCAGTACGTCTCGTGGGTCAGCCGGTTGCCCTGTCCGTCGAAGGTGTCGACGGACGCGATGGTCTCGCCTTCGGCGATGGGCAGTGCGAACGCACGGTACGAGGTCCCCGGCAGCGTCACCACCTCAGCGGTGCGGACCGTACCGCCGTCGAGCGTCAACCGGGCCGTGGCCGTACCCGAGGCAGGGTTGCCGACGAAGATCCGCGTCCCGGACGTGCCCTTGCCGGTCAGGCTGTGCAGCCCGGCACCCTCGACGAAGTCGGCCTCGCCGTCCACTACGGAGCAGCCCGCCCAACGGCCCGCCTGGTGGTCGACTTGGACGCCGCCGATGAAGACCCGCTGACAGAGCAGCGAGAGATCCTCCGGCCGGGGACCGCCGCCGAGGCCGGAGCCCCCGCCGGTGTCCGTGGAGGGAAAGTCGTCCGGCACGTCCGGATAGAAGGTCAACGTCACCGACCACTCCTTGCCGTCGATGCTGCCGGAGCGGACCACCCGGCTGCGTTCTCCGGCCTCCAAGGCGTCGGGAACCGGTGGGACGGAGGGGGACGAGGCCGCGGAGGGAGGGCCGTCCTTCTGTGGCGGGCCGGTCAGCAGCGGCAGGACGACGGCTGCCGTGACCGCGGCCACCAGCGTCCCGGCCGCCGCGGTCACGACGGTGCGGCGCGACCTCCGGGCACGGGCACCGTCCAGGATGGCCTGCACAGGTGCTGGTCCGGGCGCTGTCCGCCCGGCCGCCCGGGCCAGCGCATGCCGCACGTCCGGTGCGGAATCGGCGGCGTGCAGGGGGCCGAGCCGGTCCGGCACGGAAGCGCCCGAGGCGCCCGAGGCCCTTCGGGCATCTGATTGCCCGCCAGGTGTGCGGGGGCCCGTCATGCGGCGCCTCCGAGATCCGCGCGGTCGTACCCTGCCAGGGCGGGGTGTGCCCGCAACTTGGCCAGCGCACGGGAAGCCTGGCTCTTGACCGTACCGGGCGAGCAGCCCAGCGTCCGTGCCACCTCGTCAGCCCCGAGGTCCTCCCAGTAGCGGAGGACAACCACGGCTCGTTGCCGTTCGGGCAGTTCGGCCAGAGCCTCCATCAGCACGTCGCGCTCCTCCAGGCGTTCGGTCTCGCGGGACCGCTGCGGGCGGTCCGGAAGCAGAGGGGTGAGCAGATGGGCGACCCGTCTGCGGCGGTGGCGGCTGCGGTTGTTGTTCACCAGCGCGCGCCGCACATAGGCGTCCGCGTCCTCCCGCCGAACCCGGCCCCACCGCGCGTACACCTTGATCAGCGTCGTTTGCACCAGGTCTTCCGCTTCATGGAAATCACCGGTCAGCATGTAGGCGGTCCTGACCAGGCGGCTCCAGTAGGCCGAGGCGAAGGCCGTGAAATCGTCTTCGGCAGCGAGGGCCGGTCCGGTGTGCACGAAGAGTCTGTCCCTGCGGGTGTGTGGGCGGGCAGGCGGTACGGTCCGGTCCCCGGATGCCGGCGGCACCCGGGGACCGGGACAGGCGGGTCAGTCCCAGTACGTCTCGTGGGTCAGCCGGTTGCCCTGTCCGTCGAAGGTGTCGACGGACGCGATGGTCTCGCCATCGGCGATGGGCAGTGCGAACGCACGGTACGAGGTCCCCGGCAGCGTCACCACCTCAGCGGTGCGGACCGTACCGCCGTCGAGCGTCAACCGGGCCGTGGCCGTACCCGAGGAAGGATTGCCGACGAAGATCCGCGTCCCGGACGTGCCCTTGCCGGTCAGGCCGTGCAGCCCGGCACCCTCGACGAAGTCGTCCCGGCCGTCCACGACGGAGCAACCCGCCCACGGCCCAGCCTGGTGGTCGACCTGGACGCCGCCGATGAACACCCGCTGACAGAGCAACGAGGGATTCTCGGGCCGGGAGTCACCGAAGCCGGAGGTCCGGTCGACGGCGGGGAAGTCCTCCGGAACCGCCGGATAGAACTGCAGTGTCACCGACCACTCCTTGCCGTCGATGCTGCCGGAGCCGACGGTACGGGCCACCGTCCGCTGCTCCTCGCCCTGCGCGTGCCGAGCCGGGTGCTGCTCCCCCTGCGTGGCCGACTGCGTCCGCAGCCCCTTGCCGGAGGCGTCACCAGACACCTCGCCGGCAGCCCAGGCACCGGTTACCGGTGTACTGACCACGATGGCGGCCGCGCCGACGGCGACCGCGAGCTTCTTCAAGCTGCTGGACACGTTGCTCCTACGGGAAGTGGGGTGATTGGACCGGAGGGCGCCTCTCCACTCACTCCTACTCCCGTTGCCTGCCCGGGGGTTGCACGCGCGGGCAGATCTCCTGACACTCGCACTCGCACTCGTGCGAGCAGCCGCGGGCCAGACGCTGCTCACCTCCCGGCAGGAAGCGGGGGGAACTGGAAGACAGTGCGGGACTGGCGGCTCAAGGGCAACGGCACGCAGCAGGCCATGCTCGGCATCACCCGACCCCACTACCCGGCCCTCATCGGACAATCCGCACCTTCATGCGGAACAACTTCGAGACGCCCTACTCGTTCACCGGCAGTTCTCCTGGCTGACACACATCAGTGCCGCGAAAACCTGACGAGAAGGTGCAAGTACTCGAATTATCACACTGTGATCCACGGCACATGTTTCAAGGGCTGACGGTGGGTTAGGCTTCAGTCGCATTCTGTTCGTCTGTCAGAACAGCGTGGCGGGGGCAGGGGGCTTCATGGGGGAGCTACCTTTCGGACTTGGCGTCACCTCGCGTTGCCTGAAAGGGATTTCACGTGGCATCTCGCCTTCGTCGACGGTCGCATGCCGGTCTCGCGCGGACCTCCATGTCGGTGGCAGGGGGACCGAGGTGGCAGAGGAAATGCCCGCCGCCTGCGCTCGGGGATTCCGGTCTCTTCCGATGTGGTACGGGTCCTCGCGGACAAGGGAATTCTGCGAGGAAGCTCGACGGCCGTATTCCGCCGGCCGGGCAGGAGACATTTTCCCCGGAGGTAGGCGCTCTGTCCTGGCCGGAATTCGTGTGACCGCCTGAAACCAGCAGGTGGATCGCACCGCCTCGTTTCTCTCACACGTTCTGACGCGCTCCGCACGGCCGGATCCTTAATCCTTTGGGGAACATACTTGATAGCCAATCGTTCACGCCTCATGTGGACCACGAGCGCCGCCGCGGCGCTCGCCGCACTGTTGACGACCGCTCCGGCGAACGCCCTCCATGGCGCCGATGCCCCCGCCGGGCTCGGCTTCACCGCGAAGATCAACGTCGGGGAGCAGACCGCCTGCACCGGCACACTTGTCTCGCCCCGGTGGGTGCTGACTGCGGCCTCCTGCTTCGACCAGGACGGTAAGCCCGCCGCCGGCAAGCCCGCCGTCAGCACCACCGTCACCGTCGGCCGCACCGACCTGACCCAGACCACGGTCGGGGCCACTCGGGCGGCGGTCGAACTCGTCCCGCATCCCGACCGGGACCTGGTCCTGGTGAAGCTGCAGACAGGTGTCGCCGGCGTGAAGCCGGTCGCCCTGGCCGCCACACCGGTGGTGGCCGAAGAGAGCGTCCAGGCAGCCGGTTTCGGCCGCACGAAGACGACATGGGTCCCCGACAAGCTGCACACCGCCTCGTTCACGGCAGCAGGCGACGGTTCGGCCGACGTCGCTCTGACGGCCACCGGCGACGCGGTCATCTGCCAGGGAGACGCAGGCGGCCCCGTCCTGCGAGAGGCGGGCGGGACACAGGAGCTGGTCGCCGTCACCAGCAGGTCGTGGCAGGGCGGATGCCTGGGCATGCCGTCCACGGAAACCCGGACGGGAGCCATCGCGACCCGCGTCGACGACGTGCGCTCCTGGATCACCGGTACCGCGTCCCTCGTTCCGGGCGACCTGAGCGGCGACAACAAGCCCGACCTCGTCGCGGTCGACAACCTCGGCAGGCTGTACCTCTACCCCGGTACGGGCACCGGCGGTCTCGGAACGCGCACCCTCATCGGGACGGGCGGATGGTCGGGCGCCTCCGTCACCCACCGCGGTGACTGGACCGGGGACGGCATGGAGGACATCGTCGCCCGCGTCGGCAGCGAACTGCGCGTCTACCCCAACCGCGGCGACGGCTCGCTTGCCAGGCCGATCAGGATCGGCACCGGACTGCCCACGAACGCCCAGGTCGTCGGCGTCGGCGACGCCACCCTTGACGGACAGCCCGACCTCGCCGTCTCGTACAACGACAAGCTGTACATGTACGCGGGCGTCAGCGGCACCACTCCGTCCGTGGCCGCACCCGTCCAGATCGGCAACGGGGGCTGGGGCGTCATGAGCCTGACCGCACCCGGCGACGCCGACCGGGACGGCCGGGTCGACCTGCTCGCCCGGGACACCCGTGACGGCATCCTGTACATCTACCTCGGACAGGCCAACGGAACGTTCAGCGATCGGACCGAGTACGGCCATTCGTACACCGTCAGCTGGCGGCCCCTGATCGCCGGAGCCGCCGACGCCAACCGCGACGGCGTCGCCGACATGTGGACCACCGCGGCGGACGGCACCCTGAAGTTCTACAAGGGCGGGACCTCGGTCCACGGCCCGGTCGACGGGCCGAGCATTCAGGTCGGCAACGGCGGCTGGAACGCCATGAGGTCCATCAGCTGATCCTCGCTCTGCCCTCTCGCGGTTCCACCCGGTCCACCACGGCCGGGAGCACGACGGCGGGTCCCGTGGCCACGAGGCCCGCCAACAGCTCCCGGCCGTCCGGCAACACCGTGGCTCGCTGACTTGATCTCCGTGGGGCTGCTGCCGACGAGACACGTCGTGACGTTCAGCGAGTCTCCGGAGCCTGACTGTCGAGGGGGGGAACGGTGCAGCCGTGCTCGGTCATCGACCCGCGTCCTTGCAGCCGCCGACGAGTTCCTTCGGGTTCCACACTGGTCACGCCCGGAGCTCCCTGAACTCCGTCCCGCAGAGCATGGCGTTTGCGGCCCGACGGGCGACTTCCCCAGTGAGTCGGCGAGTCGGCGAATGCCTCCTCACGAAGTGGCATGTGAGACAGGACTGCGGCAACGAACGTTCGAAGAAGGCCGTGTGCGCTGCCCGCCGCTGCCACCCGCGACGCCGCGGGCAGCTCGCCACTCGCATGGTCCGTGTATCGGTGCGCAGACCTGTGATCCGTGACCGGACCCGCCGCCTGCCGAGCGCGAAGGCTTCAGGACGCGCCAGGAACAACAGCGCCCTGGCGCGTCGAGCGGGTGCCCTCGACGCGAGGAATGCCCCGGCAGGCCCGCTTTCCGAGCCCGCCCGGGTGGCGCTGTGACGTGCCCTGTTTACGGCACCAGTGCGCGGGTCACCCAGTGATGACGGTGAGGTGCCTTCGAGGGAGCACGTGATGACGCTGATGGCCGACTTCGTCCTGCAACGCCTGACGGAGTGGGGCGTGCGGCGTGTGTACGGCTGTCCGGGGGATGGCATCAACGGTCTGCTCGGCGCGTTCGACCATCTTCCCGGACGCCACTGATGGCCGGTGACACGGCAGGGGAGGAGTGCCCAGTCGACGCGGTCGACGTGCACGCCTTCCAGGTCCCCACCGACGGGCCGGACGGCAAGGAACAGGACGGCACCCTGGAGTGGGACTCGACCACGCTGGTACTGGTGAGGGTGCACGCCGCCGGCAGGACCGGTCTCGGTTACAGCTACGGCGACGTGGCGACTGCCCACTTCGTGCGCTCGAAACTGGCCCCGTTGATCGAGGGCGTGAGCACTACGTCGCGGACCGCGTTGTGGCAGCGGATGGCCGAACAGATCCGCAACGCCGGCCGCCCCGGAGTCGGCGCCATGGCCCTGTCCGCCGTCGACATCGCCCTGCGGCTTCACCAACTACTCCCTGGGCCGCCTCACCGGCCAGCTCACCGGCTGGGCCGAACAGGGCATCGACCGGGTGAAACTGAAGACCTCACGGGACCCGGAACGGGACGCGGACCGTCTGACTGCCGTACGCAAGGCGCTCGGCGACGGACCGGAAGTGTTCACCGACGCCAACGGGGCGCTCGGCCGCAAGGAGGCGCTGTACTGGGCGCACCGGTTCCAGGACGAGTGGGACGTGCGCTGGTTCGAGGAACCCGTCACCTCCGCCGACCTGGAGGGACTGCGGATGCTGCGCGAGCGTGGCCCGGCGCGTCTGGAGATCGCGGCGGGGGAGTACGCCTTCACCGCGCAGGACTTCGCGAACCTCGTCGAGCCGCCGGCCGTGGACTGCCTGCAGGCCGACGTCACCCGCTGCGGCGGCATCACCGGCGTACTGGAAGTCGCCGGCCTGGCGGCCGTCCGGCACCTCGACCTGTCCGCGCACTGCGCGCCGGCCGTCTCCGCCCACGCCTTCTGCGCCGTGCGCCGGCTGCGTCACCTGGAGTACTTCCACGACCACGTCCGCGTCGAGCGGCTGCTGTTCGACGGCACCCTGTCACCCGACGGCGGCGCCCTGCGCCCCGACCCGGGTCGGCCGGGACTCGGCCTGGACGTCAAATGGGCCGACGCGGAGCCCTACCGCGTGCACGGCACACGCCCGTCCTGACCGGACCCCCTGACCACGGCGAGGAGAACCGCACCCGATGGCGAAGGCAACGCGCGACGTACCGATCAGGACCCACCCGGCCATCGCGGGCCCGCCACGCGGCCGGCAGACCGTCGAGGTCGGCAAGCTGGAACGCGCCCTGCGCAAGGCGGTAGACGGCGAGGTCCGCTTCGACACCGGGTCGCTGGGCCTGTACGCGCAGGACGCCTCGAACTTCCGGCAGGTGCCGATCGGAGTCGTCGTCCCACGAACCCTGGACGACGTCGTCGCGGTGCACAAGATCTGCCACCGCTTCGGCGCCCCCGTCCTCAACCGGGGCGGCGGTACCAGCCTGTCCGGCGAGACCGTCAACGAAGCCGTCGTCATCGACCACTCCAAGTACCTCACGGCCATCGGCGACATCGACGCGGACCGACGCCTCGTCACCTGCGAGCCCGGCGTCATCAACGAGGTCCTCAACCGCCACACCGGCGAGCACAACCTCGTCTTCGGCCCCGACCCGTCCACGCACTCCCGGTGTGTCATCGGAGGCAACATCGGTAACAACTCCTGCGGTATCCACTCGGTGCAGTCGCAGCTCTACGGTCCCGGACCGCGCACCAGCGACAACGTGGAGGCGCTGGAGATCGTCACCTATGACGGCGAACGCTTCTGGGTCGGCGTGAACGAGGAAGACCGGCTCGACGCAATCATCGCCGCGGGCGGACGCAAGGGCGAGATCTACGCGGCACTGCGCGACCTGCGCGACGAGTACGCCGACACCATCCGGGCACGGTTCCACTCCGAGAAGCAGGTGCCGCGCCGGGTGTCCGGCTACAACCTCGACGAACTCCTGCCCGAACGCGGCTTCAACGTCGCACGCGCCCTGGTCGGCACCGAGTCCACCTGCGCCACGGTGCTCCGGGCCGTCCTCAAGCTCACTCCAGCCCTGCTGCAGCGCACCACCGTCGTCGTGGAGTACGACGAGCTCGCCGACGCCGCCGAGCACTGCGAGGAGATCATCGAGCGGTGGCGGCCGATCGGCCTGGAGGCCCTGGACGACGAGCTCATCCGGGACCAGCAGGAACAGAACATGCACGTGGAGGACATCAAGGAACTTCCGCGCCTGGGCGGTGGAGGCTGGCTCGTCGTCCAGTTCGGCGCCGACACCAAGGAGGAGTCCGTCGGCCAGGCCCACGGTTTCATCGACTGGCTCGCCGACGACAAGGGCTACTCCCGCGACCGCATCCGCCTGGCGAAAAGCACGCAGGAGGGCGGCACCAGCGAGCACCTGTGGGCGATCAGGGAAGGGGGGCTCGGCTCGACCGCCTTCCCACCGGACGGCAAGGACCACTGGCCCGGCTGGGAGGACTCCGCCGTCCCGCCGGACCGCATCGGCGAATACGTGCGCAAGCTGCGTGAGGTCATGGACCGACATGACATCGAGGGCGCCATGTACGGCCACTTCGGCCAGGGCTGCATCCACAGCCGGCTCAGCTTTGATCTGCGCACCGCCGACGGCCTCGCCACCTACCGTTCCTTCATGGAAGAAGCCGCCGATCTGGTCGTCTCCCTGGGCGGGTCCGTGTCCGGCGAGCACGGTGACGGCCAGCAGCGCGGTGAACTGCTGGAAAAGCAGTACGGAAGCGAACTTCTGGAGGCCATGCGGAAGTTCAGGGCGATCTGGGACCCGCAGGGCAGGATGAACCCCGGCAAGGTCATCGACCCCTACCGGATGGACGAGAACCTCAAACTCGGCACCGACTACAACCCGCCTCGCATCCCCCTCAAGTTCGCCTACCCGGAAGACGGCGGCGACTTCGCGCACGCCACGCTGCGCTGCGTCGGCATCGGCAAGTGCCGTGTCCCGCAGGCAGAGACAACGATGTGCCCCAGCTACCAGGTGACCCGCGAGGAGAAGCACACGACCCGCGGACGGGCCCGCATGCTGTACGAGATGCTCAAGGGCGACGTCGTCACCGACGGCTGGCAGTCCAACGAGGTCAAGGACGCCCTCGACCTCTGCCTGGCCTGCAAGGGCTGCACCAACGACTGCCCCGTCAACGTCGACATGCCCACCTACAAGGCCGAATTCCTCCACCACCACTTCAAGTCCGCCAGGCGGTGGCGCCCGCGCTACGCATACGCGTTCGGCTTCATCGACCGAACCGCCCGCCTCGCCTCCCACATCCCCGAGATCGCCAACATCGCCACCCAAACCCCCGGCCTGGGACAGCTCGCCAAACTGGTCGCGGGCATCGACCGCAAACGGCCCCTGCCGAGCTTCGCGCCGATGACACTGCAGGAGTGGTTCGCCCGGCGCGGCGGCACCACCAACCCGACCGGACGGCCCGTCGTCCTTTTCCCCGACACCTTCAACAACCACTTCCACACCCAGGTCGGCGTCGCCTGCGTCGAAGCCATCGAGGCAGCCGGCTGGCGCGTCATCATGCCCCCACAGCACATCTGCTGCGGCCGCCCCTTGTACGACTACGGCTTCCTCGACGCCGCCGAACGCTACCTCCACCGCGTGCTGAACATCCTGAGGCCCGAACTGCGCGCCGGCACGCCCGTCGTAGGAATGGAACCCAGCTGCCTGGCCGTCTTCAAGGACGAGCTGCCGAAACTGCTCCCGCACGACGACGACGGCAAGCGCCTGACCCGCAACGCCCTCCACTTCGCCGAGTTCTTCCAGAAGTACGAGATCAAGCCGCCCGCCCTGGAAGGCAAGGCTCTCCTGTGGGGCCACTGCCATCAGCGGGCCACCGGCGGCATGAACCCCGACCAGCGGCTCCTCGAGGGCATGGGGCTCGACGTGGAAAACCTGCAGGGAGGCTGCTGCGGCCTGGCCGGCTCGTGGGGCTTCGAGTCCGGCAAGTACGACATCTCCATGGACTGCGGCGAACAGGCACTACTGCCCGCCGTTCGCGACGCCGGAGACGACTGTGTCGTGGTCGCCGACGGGTTCTCCTGCAAGACCCAGATCAAGGACGCCGACACTGGCCGCGAGGCCCTGCACGTCGCCGAGATCATGAAGCTGGCCCGTGAACACGGTGCGGGTGCCGCCTCGAGCCAACCGGAGAGGAACGCCCTGTTGCGCCCGGCTCCACCATGGCGTCAACGCGTCCTGCGTATCTCGGCTACCGCAGCGTTGGCAGCCGCCGTTACCGCAGTCGCCGTCCGTACGGCACGCTCCTGACGAGGGAGCCGCCCCGCTGACAACGAGGAGGGCAGGGACCGGTCGCAGGTCGCGGCCCTGAGGCGCTGCTGTCCCGGCCGCGAGGCCGCCGTTCGACAGGCGGTCCTCGATCACATCGCTTGTGACCTGGGGCTTGCTGGTCAGCTGTGGACGCGGTGGCTGATGGGCGAGCTGATCTTCAAGCTGTACCGGGTCCGGTTCACCGAGCCAGGGGTGGGGTGACGCCGACCTCAGACGCAGCCTGCCCCACACCCAGCGGACCGGGAACCAGGCCGAGTTCTCCTTGTGTCACTTCGCTCTGCTCGGTCATGCTGCTCGCGGTGTCTGCCGGGCTCAGGTCTCATGTAGGGCCGCTCGCGTGATGGATCGTCAGCGAGTGCGAGCGTGGTGTGAGGCCCGGTTGGACGCATGGGAGGTGGCCCACAGCCGCCGGGAGGTGGCCACCGATGCCGGCAGTACAAGCGTGCTGTCGGCCGGATACCCTCGGAACGGGATGCCGCTGCTGGTGCTGGTGCCGGGCACGAACATGAACGCCGGAGAAGAGTTCCAGAAGAACGGCGAGGGCGGCAGCACTTCCCAGGAAGCACCCGAGGCGACGTACTTTGCGGAAGGACGCCTGTCACGAGGCGGACGAAGGGCATCGCGCGCCCGGCCTCGGGCAACGCGGACTCGGTGCCGTAGGCAGGCAGGGCCGCGGTACGCACGGTGTCGGCAACCGGCGCGGGGGATCCCCTCTCGGCTGGGAATGACGAGACCGTTTCGTGTTTTGCATAATGCAATGAATCGGAGGCGGGTCTCGTGCCCGTTGCGGGCGTGAGGAGTACCACGAATGAGCAGACGGCGCCGGGACCCGTCCGCGGCCGAGTCGCAGGCAGCGACTTATGTACGGTCCAAGGTCTGGGGGCCGGCGGAGTTCACGGGCCTGCCGCCTTGGTGGCTGATCGCAGAGGGCCTCTTCGCCGGTGTCCTGGGCACGGGACTGATCGTGGGCGCCGGTCTCTTCGGCGCCTGGACCGGCAGTGCCGCGTTCCGCGCGGGCGACGTGGGTGTGGTGTGCGCGCTGAGCCTTGTCCTCTACCTGCTTCTGGTACGCGCCGGCCGGGCACTGGTGGGCATCGTCGCGGTCCTGGCCATGGGCCTCGCGCTGCACACGCCTCAGACGGCCGTCGGCGTGGTCCTGACGGCACGAGGGCAGGAACGATCCGTGGTCGTGACATCCGTCCAGGAGAGTGAGGACGCGTCCAAGACCCGGGACCGTTATCTCTGCTCGGTGGCAAGCCGTGACGGAGCACCCTCCACAGCACGGATCTGGCGAGGCTGCACACACTCCACCCGCCCCGGGGACGCGCTGACACTCGTCTACGACCCGAAAGGGCTGGTCCCTCCGCGCGGCGTCGAGAGCGGGACAAGCGTCGTGGATGCGCTGAGAGGTCTGGCCGGATGGGCCATCAACCTGGTGGTCGCCTGTGCCGTCGCGGTAGTGCGATCCTTCCGGTTGCTCGACCGCCCGGCAGCTCAGAAGCCGATCTGAGGGCTGGAGGACGATCCTCCCCCTGCATCGCCAGGATCGCTGCACCCGGCAACCGCACAGACCCGAGGTGACGCGGCGCGGAGGCGTCCAGTCGCGGCCCTGGGCTACCGCAGAGGGCAGCCGCCGCGTGGTGCATCCGGTCAGGTACCAACTCGCCGCGCCCCTCCCGCAGAGAGACGGGTCAGTGGCTTACCCACTCCGCCGCGGCATACAAGGCGCCGGCCAGCGGCAACGCCCCAAGAGCGAACGCCGAGCCGGTCGTGGTCCGCCCTGACCGGGCCTGCGGACGCATGTCGGGACTTCCGGCCATCTCGGTCAGCAACTGTGCCGCTCGGCAGCACAGCCACCCAGCCACCGAGCACGTCCACACCGCGAAGAAGACAGCTGTTCCCTGATCGCCGACCAGGCTTCCCGCCACCCCGCAACGGACCTTACACGTCTCTTGCGCGTCCTTGGCAGGTGCCTGACGGGCAGTGTCGGCCGCCGAACACTGCCGTCTTCCCGCACCGTGCGCCGGCGTTCGGAACTCGTGCCAGGGCGAGTATCCGCGGCCCAGTGGCAAGGTCTGACGGTCGGGGCGGCGGGCCGGGCGTCTCCCAGTGGAGTGGTGGCAGTGGCCGTGGTGGTGGACACCGATGGACCACGCCGCCTCGCGCGATGTGCGGACGTCGGGCACCGTGGCCGTAGCACTCGGCGCCGGGTGACTGAGCGGGCCGACTGCCGTTTCGCGGTCCATGCCGCGGTGCGGCTCGTGCCCTCCGGGACTGCCTTCGCCTCCGGGGGGTACACAGCGCTTCCGGCGCGGCGGGAACGGAGCGACAGATGTGTTCGACGCGGAGTGCAGGCGGGAGCGTGCCCGCCAACGGGCGACCCGACGCATGGATGACTGGTTGTGAGACGGATCTCCTGGGTGGTGGCATCCAGTGAGCGGCTCCACTGCCGCGCTGTCTCTGCTGGGCCTTGCCCTGCTGACGGTGGCGGCGGCGTACGGAGCGGCTTGGGCGCTTCGCGTTTCGCAAGGTCCGCTGCCCGCACAGCCGTTCGGTTCGGGGCTGGAACCGACGGGGCACGCGGTCAGCCGCTTTCACATGCGCTGGTACACGGTGACGATGCTCTTCCTCGCCTTCGACATGGAGATGGTCTTCATGTACCCGTGGACGCTCGTGATCTCCGTGATGGGGCCCAGCGCGGTCATCGAGATGTTCGTCTTCCTCGCCGTCCTGCTCGCCGGTGTGGTCCATGCATGGCGGGAAGGAGCCCTGCGGTGGGCCTGACCGCCTTTCTGACCCGCGCGGCGGCCGTCCGGCCACGCGTCCTGCTGGTGACCACGCCGGGCGGTACGCCGGTGCGGCTGGCCGCGGAGAAGGACCTGAGGTCGCGGGACTGGCCGTCGGTGTCGACCCCGGCCGGAGCCGACGTCATGCTGGTAGCGGGTTCTGGCTGTTCGCGGCTGGATCCGGCACTGGACCGGTTGTGGCAGGACATGCCACGGCCGCGTATGTGCGCGCGGGCGGTGACGGCCGACGAGGTGGCAGCGGTGCTCGAAGCGGCCCGCGCCCGGCTCGGCGCGCCAGAGGGCGACCACGGCGAGTCCGGCCACCGAGCGGCCGACTGCGGCGCGGGGCCGAACGGGCACGGTGAACCGGTGCGGGCCGATCGGGAGGAGAGCACACTCGACTTCGAGGACGGCGACAGCGACGACGACCACGCCGGTCACGGTCATGGCGACATGGAGATGCCGGGCGGACTGGCCATGGCCGAGCGAGGGGAGGACCGCGATGGTCTGATGCTGGACCGCCTGCACGTGCCGCTGGGCCCTTTTCTGGCCGACTGGCCCGCCGGCCTGACGCTGCGTGTGGTGCTTCAGGGAGACGTCGTCCAGGCGGCCGTCCTCGACGAGCCGCCCGTCGGCAGTTCGGCCGACCCTTTCTGGAGCCGGCCGTGGCTCCGGGCTGCCAGGGGCGAGCCGGTGGGCGTGGGGGAGGCCGCACGGCGGCGGGCGGCGGCGCACCTGGACAGTCTGGGCCGACTGCTGTCGGTGGCCGGCTGGTCCGCCGAGGCGGTGACGGCGCGGCGTCTGCGCGACGACCTGCTGGAGGAGGCGCCCGCCTCGGCGGTCCTGCCCCGGGTGAAGCGCTTCGCCCGGCGGGTCGGGCAGTCACGGGTCCTGTACTGGCTGACGCGAGACGTCGGCCTGCTGACCCGGGCCGACGCCCGAGCCGCCGGTGTCACCGGTCCCGCAGTGCGGGCGGCCGGCGAGGACGTACCGGCCCGCTACCGTCAGTGGCTCACCGACGTCATGGACGACGTACAGCGGATGGACGCAACCGCCCCCCTCGACCCGGTGGCGCAGGAGAGCTCGCGGGGGCGGTGGGACGCCGAACGCCCGCCGTCACTCGCCCTGGCGAGGCTGCTTCCCCGCCTGCTGGTGGGAGCCGAGTTGGGTACGGCACGGCTCATCGTCGCCAGCCTCGACCCGGATCCGGACGAACTGGCCGCGTGCCGACCGGAGGCGATCCGTGGCTGAGCCGGGGACGTGGTGGGCGCTGCCGGCCGCCCCGGCGATGCTGCTCGGCTTCGCGGTGCTGGCCATGGCGGCCGACGCGGCACTGGACGCCCGGAACGCGGGTCGTCGGATCACCGCCGGCACCGCCGTACGGCCGCTTCTCGCCGTGCCGCGGGCGTTGCTGGCGCAGCCACGGCGGTTGCCCGCGTCGGACCGGCTGCTGTGGCGGGCGGGCGTGATCACCGTACCGGTGGCGGCCGTACTGTCCACGTTGGTCATCCCGTTCGGCGGCCGCGTCGTCGCGGACCTGTCCGTCGGAGTGGTGTGGTTCAACGCCATGGAGGTGCTGACCTGGGCCGGACTGTGGCTGGCCGGCTGGGGGCCGAACTCCGCGTTCTCCCTGATCGGTGGCTACCGCTTCCTCGCCCAGGGTCTCGCCTATGAGCTACCGCTGATGTTCGCGCTGATCTCGGCCGCCACGGGCGCCCAGTCACTGCGGGTGACCGACATCGCCGGCGCCCAGCAGGGCCTGTGGTACGCGGTGTGGATGCCGTTCGCCTTCGCCGTCTACCTGGCGGGTGTACTGGCCTTCAGTTTCCTGGGTCCGTTCGCGTATCCGGCCGGGTCCGATGTCGCCGGCGGCGTACTGGGGGAGACGTCCGGGGTGGACCGGCTGCTGCTGCAGACCGGGCGGTGGCTGTGGCTGGCGGCCGGGGCCGCGATGGCGGTTCCGCTCTTCCTGGGCGGTGGCGCCGGGCCGGGCCTGCCGCCCTGGGCCTGGTCGCTGGTCAAGACCTTGCTGGTACTCGCGGTGCTGGTGTGGATGCTGCGGCGGATACCCGTCCTCCGCGCCGACCGCTACGTGGAACTCGCCTGGGTCGTGCTCCTGCCACTGGCCGTCCTCCAAGCCCTGGTGCCGGCCCTGGTCAGTCTCAGCCTCTAGAAAGGATCGCGTCATGGGCACGACGGGCACCGTGCTGCTGTGGGTACTGGGCGTGCTCGCCCTGGCCGGTGGGGTCCTGGTCTTCACCTTGAACTCCATGGCCCGGGTCACCTTCGCGCTCCTGGCCTCCCTGGTGTGCGTAGGCGGGGTGGTGACCCTACTGCGGTTGCCGTATCTCGGCGTGGTGATCGTGCTGATGATGGTCATGGAGATGGTGATCATGGCGGTGTTCATGATCGCGTACATGATGAATCCGGCCGGTCTGATGCCGATGTCGATGCTGCACAACAAGCGCGGCTCATTGGCCGTCAGCGGTCTCGTGTTCGCCGCCCTGCTTGCGGGAATCTTCCTGGTTCCGTGGCCCGACCGCACCGGAGCGCGCCCCAGGGACTCCACCTTCCAGGTCGGTATGTCATTGATGGGCGACCAGATGCTGACCATGGTCACGCTCGGATTCGTACTTCTGGCCACCATGGTGGGCGCCACCGTCCTCGCCACCCACCGCGGACGCTACGACCGTTTCGGTGACGACCTCGATCAGCGGCCCGCGAAGGACCCGGCCGGCGGAGGCGTGGGCCGATGACGTTCGAACTCCTGCTGGTCCTCGCGGCCGGGCTGTTCTGCACCGGCCTGTTCGGTGCCCTCTCCCAGCAGTCCATCGTCATGATCATGATGGGGATCGAGTTGATGATCGGCGGGGTCGTCGTCGCCGCCGCCGACTTCTGGTACTTCCTTGCTCCCGCTGCCGGCAGTGGCCAGGTGGTGATCGTGGCGGCGGTGGTGGCGATGGCCGTGGAGATGGCCATGGGCTTCGCCGTCACCACCGCCATCTACCGCGCCCGGCAGGTCGACACGACCGACATGGCCGAGGACCTGAAGGGATGAGCGCGGTGCTCTGGCTGCTCGTCGCCCTCCCGCTGGGCGGGGGAGTGGCACTTGCCCTCATCGGACCCCGCAAGGGCAGCCTGGTCCCCACCATCGGTGTGACGGTCGCCGTCACCACGCTCGGTGCGGCGGTCGCCGCCGCGCTGACCCGGCCGGACGCCAGTGCGCCGCTGTTCGTCGGCATGGAGGCGGGGCTGGCGGTGGACGGCCTGTCCGCGGTGATGGTGGTCACCGTCGCCGCGGTCACCACCGCCGTGCTGGCCTTCGCACGGGGGGAGTTCGCCGCCCACGAGAACAAGGGCCGATTCTTCGGGCTCATGCTGCTCTTCGCCGGTGCCATGCTCGTCACCGTCACGGCGACCACCCTGCCGCCGCTGCTGATGGCCTGGGAGGTGATGGGCGCCACCAGCTGGGCGCTGATCGGCTACTGGTGGCGGCAGCCGGAGCGGGCGGAAGCCGCCGATGTCGCGTTCCTCACCACCCGTGCCGCCGATCTCGGACTGTACCTGGCAGCCGGCGCCGCCCTGGCCGGCGGCGTCGGCTCGCTGCGCCTGGACGCTCTGCCGCACGCGGATGCGCCCTGGCCGCACGTGATCACCGGGGGCATCGTGGTGGCCGCCCTCGGCAAGTCCGCGCAACTGCCGTTCTCGTTCTGGCTGTCGCGCGCCATGCAGGGGCCGAGCCCCGTCTCGGCACTGCTGCACTCGGCGACCATGGTCGCCGCCGGCGCGTACCTGCTGCTTCGACTCGTCCCGCTGCTGGACGCCACGGTCTGGGCGGGGCCCCTGGTCGCCTGGACCGGTACGGCCACCGCCCTCGTCCTGGGGCTGGTCGCGGTGGCCCAGACCGACCTCAAGCAGCTCCTCGCGGCCTCCACCTCGGCACAGATCGGCTTCATGGTGCTGGCCGCGGGCAGCGGCGGCGTCGCCGCGGGCACCACGCAGCTGGTCGCCCACGCCGCCACCAAGTCAGGTCTGTTCCTTGCCGCGGGGGCCTGGCTGACCGCGCTGGGCACCAAGCGGTTGACCGCGCTGCGCGGGGCGGCCCGCGCTCACCGATGGGTCGGCGTGGCCTTCACGGCGGGCGCGCTCACCCTGGCCGGGTTGCCGCCCCTGTCCCTCTGGGCGGCCAAGGACGAAGTGCTCGCCACCGCCCGCACCGAGAGCACCGCGCTGTACGCGGTGGGACTCGCGGCGGCGGCCGTCGCCGCCGTGTACAGCGTCAAGGCCGTCTGGTACGTCACCCGCCCCCTCCCGGACGACGCGGGACGCGCATACGACACCGAAAGGCGCGGCACCCGGCGCGTCGCCCGTACGACACCGGGCCCGCTCCTCGCCCTCACCCTCGCCGCGGCGGTACTGGGAGTGCTGGCCCTGCCGGGACCGGCGTCCTGGCTGAAAGGACTGGTCGGTACCCCGGGCGAGCCGTCCCCCGAGCCGTGGGAGCTCGGCCTGTCCGCCGGGGTGACGCTCGCCGCCGCCGGCCTGGCCTGGCGGCGGGCGTCCCGCCCGGCACCCGCACCACGCGCCGCCGTCCGTGCGGCTCACGGGTGGCTGTACCTGGAGCAGGCCGCGCGGCTCGTCGTGGCCCGCCCGGTGCTGGGCCTCGCGCGCACGCTGGCCGCCGTCGACGACCGCGTCGTCGACGGCGCCGTACGGCAGACCGCCCGTGGCGGCCTCGCGGCGTCCCGGCTCGCGCGCCGTCTGGACGACGGCGTCGTCGACGGCGCCGTACGGGCCGTCGCCACCAGCGCGCGGAGCCTGGGCCGATGGGCGCGCCGCCCACAGACCGGACTGCTGCACCAGTACTACGCACAGGCGGCCGTGGGCTTCGCCGTACTGGTCCTGATCATCCTGTTGGTGAGGTAACCCCTGTGCTGAGCGTCGTCATGTTCCTGCCGCTGGTGGTGTGCGCGGTGCTGCCGTTCCTGCCGCGCACCCTGCCCGAGCGGGCGTACGTATGGGTGTGGATCGCCACCGCTGCCGTGGACCTGGCCCTGGTCGTCGGCCTGTGGGCCGGGTACGACACCGACGGAGGGATGCAGTACGAGCAGCGGGCGCGCTGGATCCCCAGCGCGGGAGTCGGGTACCACGTGGGCGTCGACGGTCTGTCCCTGCCCCTGGTCGCCATGACCTGCCTGCTGTTCCTGGCCGTCGCCGTCCATTCCCTGCGCGAGAGGCGCCGAGTACGCTCGTACGTCTGCCTCTTCCTGTTTCTGCAGACCACCGCCATCGGTCTGTTCGTCGCCCTCGATCTCATCCTGTTCTTCGTCTTCTTCGACCTCTCGATCGTCGGCATGTTCTTCGTCATCGCGGGATGGGGGCACGGCGAACACGCTCGGGCCGCGGCGCTGAAGTTCTTCCTTTACACCTTCGTCGGCTCGCTCGCCCTCCTGCTCGGCTTCATCGGCCTGTACCTGGCGGCCGACCCGCACACCTTCGACATCGTCGACCTCACCCGCGTGAACCCGCTGGCCGGACGCGGCCCGTACGCGGGCCTGGTACTGCTCGCCATCGGCGTCGGACTGGCGATCAAGACTCCGACGGTGCCCTTCCACACCTGGCTGCCGCCCGCCCACACCGACGCCCCCGCCGCCGGCTCGGCGATTCTCGCCGGAGTCCTGCTGAAGATGGGCACGTACGGGTTCGTCCGCATCGCCATGCCCCTGCTGCCCGGCAGCTGGCGCCACTACGCGCTCGTCATCGTGATCGTCGGAGCCGTGTCCGTCGTCTACGGGGCCCTGGTGGCGTTGGCGCAGACGGACTTCAAACGCATGATCGCCTACACGTCGGTCAACCACATGGGCTACGTCGTCCTGGCCGTCGGCGCCGCCGGGACACTCGCGGGCAGCGACGCCCAGGCGCGCACCTTGGCGGTGACCGGAGCGGTCACCCAGATGATCAGCCACGGCCTGATCACGGCCACGCTCTTCCTGCTCGCCGGCGTGCTCTACGACCGCGGACACACCTACGCGATGTCCTCGTACTCCGGACTGGCCGCTCACGCCCCGCGCTTCGCGGCGGTCACCGCGGTCGCCGCGTTCGCCAGCCTCGGCATCCCGGGATTCTCCGGCTTCATCGCCGAATTCCAGATCTTCACCGGCAGCCTCGCCTCCCACGCGGTAGCCACTGCCATCGCCGTGACCGGCATCCTGATCACCGCCGCCCTGTTCCTGACCGCACTGCGGCGTATGTTCCTCGGCGCCCCCCGCCTGCCCGAGACCATCCCCACCGGCGGAATCCGCGACCTGAGAAGGGCCGAGGTCCTGTCCACGGTGCCGCTGCTCGCGGTGGCCCTCGTGATCGGCGTCGCACCGCGCTGGCTGCTGGACGTCGTCGAACCGGCCAGCCGCACCCTGACCGGCCTGGTGGCGCGGTGAACGAGAACCTGGCCGCCCTCATCCCCGAGACCGCCCTCCTCGGCGCCGCCGTCATCGGCCTCCTGACCGGCTCCTGGCTGCCCCGCCGACGCCAGTGGCTCGTGGCCGTACTCGCAGCCGCCGCCTGCGCGACCGGCCTGACGGCCACCGCAGTCACCATGGCCACCGGCGGCGAACAAACGGTCTTCGCCGCCGCGTTCGCCGTCGACGCCGTCACCGGCATCGGCCGGCTGATCGTTCTCGTCGCCCTGCTGCTGATCATCGGCATGTCGGTGGCGACCGTAAGGGGTCACAAGCGCGAAACCGAGTACTGGGTACTGCTCCTGATGACCGGTGCCGGCACCCTCGCCCTCATCGGCGCGAACGACCTGCTGATGCTGTTCGCCGCCTACCTGCTGGCCGGCGTCCCCGCCTACGCACTCGCCGGTTTCGCCAAGGACGCCCCCGGCACCGAAGCCGCCCTGAAGTACTACCTGATGGGCGCCCTGCTGGGCATCACCATGCTCGCCGGCACCGCGCTCCTCTACAGCGCCGGCCATGCCACCCACTACAGCGAACTCGCCAGGACCCTGCCCTCCGCACCGTACGGGCTCGTCGCCGTCGGGCTCGTCGGCGTCCTCGCCGGTCTGCTCTTCAAGATCGGCGCGGTCCCGGCCCACTTCTGGGTGCCCGACGTCACCGACGGGGCACCGGCACCCGTCGCCGCGTACGTCACCACCCTGCCCAAAGTCGGTGGTCTGATCGCCGGTTACCGACTGCTGCACCAAGCGATTGCCGACAGCGACGTCAACTGGTCGCTGCTCCTCGCGATCCTCGCCGCGGTCACCATGACCCTGGGCAATCTCGCGGCGTTCTTCCAGACCTCTGTCAAACGCCTGCTCGCCTATTCCACGATCAGCCAGGTCGGCTACCTCCTCATGGCTGTGGCCATCACCACGCGCAGCGACACCGCCCAGCAGAGCCTGCTGCTCTACCTGGCCGCCTACACCGTCACCAACCTCGGCGCCTTCGCCGTCGTAACGGCACTTCCCCGGGCCCGTGCTCTCGCCGACTACCGAGGCCTCGCCCGCCACCGACCCGGCCTCGCGGCCGTACTCGTCGTCTGTCTGCTGGGCCTGGTCGGCACGCCTCCCACCGGCGTCTTCCTCGGCAAGCTGGAGATCTTCACTGCGACCATCGACGGCGGCCACACCTGGCTCGCCGTCCTCGCCGTCGCCAACACTGTCGCCTCTCTCTTCTTCTACCTGCGCTGGCTCGGACCCGTGTTCCTCACCACGGACGCCGCACCCGGCGATGCGCGTGCGGGCTCGGCACGCCTGCTCGCCGTCACCGCTTACCTGGCAGCCGCCCTCTCTCTGTCCCTCGGCATCGCCGGGCAGGCTGTCCTCAGTGCCGCCGAGGGACCGCTGCTGCGGTGAAGTCGCGTCCCATCCTTCGGATGGCGGTCGACGTCCGCGGAGACACTGAGCTCCTGGCTACCTTCACCCGGATGACGATCGACTGGATCGAGGAAGCTCGACGCCTGGCCCATGGGTTGCACGCAGCGGGTTGAAAGACAAGCTCAGATCGTGAGCCAGGCCCGGGAGGCGGCGAACTCACGCAGGCCGGCGGCTTTGTGGTCGTTGAGGAGGCCCTATGTTGCTCAAGCGGCAGCACAAGGCGGCAGGAGATGAGGTCGGTTGGATGTGACGGCAACTCTCGCGGGCGACGCAACGTTTGAGGCAGCGGATGCTTTCGCTTCTCGGCATGCCTTCTTTTGTGCGTCGTTCGAGACGGAGACGTGTACGGGCATCTCGGCGAAAACGGGTCACGACGATGCGGAAGAGGGCGGCGTAGGCCTGCAAGAGTGCCTTGCGCAGCACGGGATCGACTCCGACGAGCACGGCCTTGAGCCGGCTTTTCGCCGGTGTGCGGCCCTCACGGCAGACTCCTTCGCTGACCGCAGCACGCGCATGTCGGCCACCTACGCCGCCGGCCGCTTCAGGCGGTCCTCGCACGTCGAGCGCTGAACGGTGCGGAGGCGATGCACCCCGTCGCGTCGCCTCCGTGTCCGGCCCCGTGACGCCCGAGGGCGGCACCCCTCCCGTGATGCCGCCCTTCGACGCGTACGGCCGCTCCGGGGCGCGTTCGTGTCAGAGTGAGCCTGCAGGCGTCCGCTCCTTCGGGACGGAGTCCTCGTCCGATGTCCCCCAGCACTCCACCTCGCCGCGCAGGCCCGGCACCTGGTCCTTTCGGAAGACCGGGTCGAGGCCCTGGCTGCGCTGGGCCATGTAGTCGTCGAGGAGGCGGAAGGCGACCGCGCCGAGGGGGACGATCGCGATCAGGTTGACCAGGACCATCGCGCCCATCGTGACGTCCGCGAGGCTCCAGACCAGCGGGACGGAGCCGATCGCGCCGAGGACGGCGCAGGCGATGACCACGGCGCGGTACGAGTGCATCACGCTCTTGCTGCGCGTGATGAACTGGATGTTGGACTCGCCGTAGTAGTAGTTACCGATCATGGAGCTGAAGGCGACCATGAAGACCACCAGGGTCAGCAGGTGACCCGCCCAGTCGCCGAGCGTGCTGGTGAAGGCGGACTGCGTGACGTCCGCGCCGCCGCGCTCACCGAGGGTCGGGTTGGCGGACAGGATCACGAAGGCGGTCATGGTGCAGATGACCAGGGTGTCGAAGTAGACGCCGAGGGTCTGGACCAGGCCCTGCTTGACCGGGTGGGTGGTCTCCGCGGACGCGGCGGCGTTCGGGGCGGAGCCCATGCCCGCCTCGTTGGAGAACATGCCGCGCCGCACGCCCTGCAGGATCGCCGTACCCACGGCGCCCCCCGCGACCTCGCGGAAGCCGAAGGCCCCGCCGATGATGTCGCCGAGCATGCCCGGCACGCTGCCCAGGTTGAGGAGCACGATGACCAGACCGACCAGCAGGTAGAGCCCGGCCATCACCGGGATGATGACCTTGGTGACGGCAGTCAGGCGCTTCACTCCGAAGAACACCGCCAGTGCGAGCAGCACGGCGAGCACAATGCCGAGGACGGGGTTGAACCAGGAAGCGTCCGAGTCGAAGGAGCCCTTCGTCGCCACCGTGATGGTGTTGGACTGCACCGCCGTCAGCACGAACCCGAACGTCAGCGTGATCAGCACGGCGAAGACCACGCCGAGCCAGCGCATTCCGAGCGCCTTCTGCATGTAGTAGGCCGGGCCTCCTCGGTATGTACCGGGTTCGGTGTCGCGCACCTTGTACAACTGCGCCAGGACCGACTCGACGAACGCCGAGGCACCGCCGATCAGGGCCATCATCCACATCCAGAAGACGGCTCCGGGGCCGCCCATGGTGATAGCGGTGGCCACGCCGGCGATGTTGCCGGTGCCGATCCGCGCGGCGGCGGAGATGGTGAAGGCACCGAAGGGGCTGACGCCGGACTGCGGCTTGTCCTTGAAGACCCGGAACATCTCCGGGATCAGGCGGATCTGCACGCCCTTTGAACGCAATGTGAACCAGACGCCGACTACGGCGACCAGCGGAATCAGCAGATATGTCCAGAAGGCGTCGTTGAGGTCGACGACCCAGGCTTCCAACGTGCTCATGCGAGTGCTTCCCGGTTCCTCGTGAGTCGGGGATTCGACCCGGCTTCCGCATGCGCACAGGTCGTGTACGGAACGGACGGCCGGGCCGGATGGCGCGGAGGCAAAGGCTCCGCAAACCCCAGGACCCTAGGCTGGCGTCGTAGCCCCTGCCTATAGTTTCTGAACGTGCTCTACCTCACACGAATCTGGCACCGGCGAGAAGCCACTGGGCGGACCGTCGTCGGAACTGGTCGTCGGTGCCTGCCCCGCGGTCACCGGCGCCGTTGGCAGGGGAGGGCCACCGCGTCGGGGAGTCCGCGACGCCTGCCCGCCCCGCGCGTCCGTCCGGGGCCCGCCCCTGGTCCGTCACTTTCGCCAGAACAAGTGGTGCGTCACGCCGCTCAGGGCCGGTCCCGGAGCCGCCGCCGGTGGGGTGCGGGGCGAAGGGGCCGTGCAGGGCCGCCCATTGCAGGAGCAGGACGGTCTTGCCGTCGGTGATGCGGCCGTCGCGGGTCATGTCGAGGGTTTCGGTGAAGGGCAGCTCGATGACTTCGATGTCCTCGCCTTCCTCTTCTACTCCGCCGCCGGTTCCGGTGCGGTCGGCGGGGGTGTAGGGGGCGGCGAAGAAGTGGAGGCGTTCGGCGACGGACCCGGGGCTCATGTAGGCGTCGAGGACGTGGGTGAGCGGGCCGAGGGTGACACCGAGTTCCTCGGCCGCCTCGCGGCGTATCGCGGTGTGCGGGTCGTCGGCGTCGAGGAGGCCGGCCGCGGCTTCGACGAGCATGCCGTCGGGGTGGTCGTTGACGTAAGCGGGGTAGCGGAACTGGCGGGTGAGCAGGACCCGGCCGCGTGCGGTGTCGTAGGGCAGGACGACGGCGCCGTTGCCGCGGTCGTACGTCTCGCGCACCTGTGTTTCCCAGTGTCCGTCGCGGCGGCGGTAGTCGAAGGTGGTGCGGCGCAGGACGTGCCAGCCCTGGGAGGTCAGCTCGACATCGCGCACCCGGACGGCGGGGTTGCGGTCGAGGTCGCGCCCGGCTCGGTCGAGCCCGGTACGGCCGCGGTGGTCCGGGGTGTCCACACCGGGGCGGGGCTTCACGCGGCCCCCTGTCGGTCGAGGGCCGGGATCTGCGCGATGTCGTGGTAGACGGGCAGTCCGCGGCGGCGGGCGAGGGCGACGTCCTGGTCGGCGCCGGTGGAGTCGCCGGGCAGCCGCAGCACGGCGTCGCAGCGGGCCAGCAGGCGCTCGGCGGTCGGGTACAGCACATGGTCGGCGAGAGGGTCGGTGGGAGCCGCGCCGGCCGAGCGCAGAACGGGCAGGGCGATCCACTCCCCGATGACGGGGAGGTGCCCCGCGGCGAACGGCGCCCTGACCGCTCTCGCATCCGCCTTCCTCCACCACGCCGCCGACGGAAGCGGTTCCTCCGGCCGAGCTCGTGCACGGTAAGCGGTGAGACATCGAGCGTCTGCCGGTGCCCTACCACGGAAACCCGCTGCACAGCCTCTGCTCCGCCCCATCGTGAAGCTGGGAAGAGCTCATTGAGCTTGACCGGCAGCCGTCAGTCGTAGGGGAACTCCGCCACGGCATCTGCATGTGCCTTGACCCGCCGAACCCCAGAGCTTGACTCGGCCTCCATCGTGGGGCTCCTGTCGTGCCTGCTGCTTCCCGGCGAAGCATTACGTGAGCCCAACTACGGGAACTGCTTCTCCTCGCGGCCGATATCGTCGATCGGGCCGAGGATCGTCCAGCCAGGGCCGAGGGGGCGGGTGGAGCGAAAGCCGTGGGCGTCCGCGTACTCCTCGGCCTCCTCCGCGGTGTCCTTGGGGGCGCGCATGATCGTGTAGCGCGGGGGGTCCTCGTGGTAGAAGCGGTAGAACGTGCGGCCCTCGTCCTTGGACTGGTAGAGGATCACGCTGACGCCCCAGAGGGCGTCGTACACCTTCTGGTCGCGCGGAGGCGTCGTCGTACACGTGTCGGAGGGGCGGTCGGGCTCGCGGACGCAGGTCCGGTACCCGCTCCAGTCGATGCGTTCGGCGCGGGGGTGTTCCGCGATCAGCTCCCTCATCCGGGCATCGGCCCGGGCGAAGGCGTCCTCACGGCGGTTGTACTCCTGCTGCAGCCGGTTGAAGCGCTGCTCGTCGAGGCCGCTGCCGAACTGGTCCTCCAGGCCCGCGAGGACGGCGACCCGCCAGGCCAGGTACCCGGCCGTCACGACGAGCAGCGTGATGGCCAGGACCCGGCCCGGCGAGCGCCTGTGAGGCATCAGGTCGGCGAGGTCAGAACGTGCCGCTGATGGGGATCTCGATGTCCGCCTGCGCGATCGCCGGGGGGTACTTCCCGTCGAACCGGTCATAGTGCTGGAGCGTAAACCAGTCGATGAAGCCGTACTCCGTGATCTCGTCGTCCGGGTCGAGACCGAAGTGGTCGTAGGAGTGGAAGACGAGCTTGCCGGAGAAGGAGTTGCCCTCGACCTTGTAGTCCTTCAGCGTGATCGTGTGGCCGTGGAACTGGTGGATCGCGATGGAGAGGGCACGCTGGTTGGCGTCCCAGAGCGAGAAGTCGTACACCGGGTACTTCAGGTCCTGGCGGAGGAACTCCTGGAAGAGGAAGTTCTTGGAGAGGTCCTCTTGGACCTTGAGCTGATCGGTGCGGCCCTTGTTGTCGATGAGGGACTGCTTGATGATCTGGATGGCCTTGTCGGTGTAGGTCTTCTCTTGTGGCGAGTCGCCGACGGCGCGGGAGAGGGCCGTGCCGGAGCCGCGGTAGAGGAAGCGGCCGGGGTCGAAGTTGTCGTCGACAGTGACCGTGCCCGCGCTCTGGCCGTCGCGGCCGTAGCGGAAGGCGTCACGGAGGTCGTCGACGGACTGCGCGTAGTCGGTGTCGGCGCCGAACTTGCCGAAGTTCATGATGTCGTTGAACTCGGCCCACATCAAGGACTCGGGCGTGATGCGGGCGACCCAGAACTCCCAGCCGAGGTCGGTGAGTTCGCCGAAGTCGTAGTCGTTGAAGGTGAGGTCGTCGGCGACGCGCGGGTCGGCCGGGACGGGCGGGTGCTGGGGGTCGGGGGCCTTGCGGCGGCCCTCGCGGAAGGACGACTGGTGGATCAGCATGTCGGTCGGGGGCGGGTCGCTCGGGGCTCCGCCGTCGGCGAGGATTCGCTTGCCAGGGGCCGTGGGACCTGCCTTGTCGAAGGAGTGGCTGTCGAGGACGACGTACTTGGCGGAGCCGCCGGCCGTGGCGGTGACCGTGATCGTGCTGCCGCTGCGCTGCTGG
The DNA here is from genome assembly GCF_001905385.1 of Streptomyces sp. CB02414. Lineage (GTDB taxonomy): Bacteria > Actinomycetota > Actinomycetes > Streptomycetales > Streptomycetaceae > Streptomyces. The sequence goes on from NZ_LIPF01000004.1 coordinate 636,695, forward strand.
CCCGACTGCTTGACGAGGTGGCGGGCCTTCTCGTCGTAGCGGTAGAGGGCCGGTGCCGTGCCCTCCATACGGTCGGGGTCGAGACGGAAGGTGAGCCTTGCGGCGCGGTCCGCGGGGGCGGAGACCTGGAAGCCGTTGCCGAGGTAGCCCGGAGTGGACTCCGGGAATTCCCGCTGCTCGGCAGGGAGCTTGGTGACCTGGAAGCCGCCGACCTGCTTGGCGCGCAGGTCTTTGAGCGTGGCCTCGGCGGCGGTGGCGCCGCCGTCCGCGCGGCGGGTCACGTCGAAGGCGGAGTTCTTGGCGCGGGGGGAGGCGTTGAGCCGCATCTCCTCACCGTCTTGGACGCCGTCGCCGTCGGTGTCGGCCTTGGTGGGCTCCGTGCGGAGCTCCAGTTCGCGGGCGTCCGCGAGGCCGTCCTGGTCGGTGTCGGCGCGGGTGGGCGTGGTGCGCAGCTCGAGCTCGCGGGCGGCCGTGAGGCCGTCCTCGTCGGGGTCCTCGGCGCCGTCCTTGGTGCCGTCGCCGTCGGTGTCGGCCTTGAGCGGCGTGCTGAAGCGGTAGCCGAGCTCGGCGAAGTCGGAGAGGCCGTCGCCGTCGGTGTCCTCGGACTTGGGGTCGAGCTTGGCGCGCACCTCCAGGTCGTCGGGGAGGCGGTCGCCGTCTGTGTCCTCCGTCGGCGAGATGCCGTGCTTGGCAAAGGACGCCCAGGTCGGGGTATCGGCCTTGGCGCCGGGCTCGGCGCGATACCAGACGGTCTCGGTCCTGCCCGGCTGGAGGGTGTTCGTGGGGCCGAAGCCCTGGAGCGTCGTGCGCGCGTCCTGGGCGGCGAGCTTCGCGGCGGAGGTGTCCGTGATGCGGTCGGAGAGTTCGAAGGTCAGCGACCATTTGGAAACGGGGTGATCGGAGACGTTCTCGAGCTGGAGCCGGGCGACGTACGAGCCCTCCGTCGTCGCACTGCCGCGGAGGGCGGCCGGAACCTGGCTCCACGCCGCGTCGCCGGGGGCGATCTGGCGGTAGGAGACGTCGACCGTGTTGTCGCGGTAGAGCGTCGCCCCGTCGGTGGCCGCGCCGTCGCCGGGGGGTCCCGCGGCGGCGGGCACGGCCGTGCCGAGGAGAAGGAGTAGAGCCGCGCCGAGGGGCACGGTGGCGCTTCTGTTCATGGGGCCTCCCATGTCTGAAGCCATGTCTGGAGACATGCCTGTTGTCCCGAAGCTGCTGTTGTGCCACGGCAGTTCGCGGGGAAGCTAACAGATGTGGGGGATGGTTCCCAAGGTGTGGCGGAGGCGAAATTGAGACGTTTGGGAGGTCCGTAACGAGCTCGTGCGCGGTTGGCGGTGAGACGTCGCGGACTTCGGTGTGGCCCGTGGCCACGTCTGTCGTGCCAGGTTCAGATCTGCTGTCCGCTGGTGGGAGACCAAGCTGGCGATGGCTTGGATGGTGTGGCTCACATGCCCACAGCCTTCCGAAGGCGCCGTGGGCACCCGAGCTGCAGAGGCCTCCCATCGAGACGGCTTCGAAGAGCAGGTGCCCAGACCTCTTGTTCTGCGGCGGCGGCTGAGTTGTGCGGAGCGAGCTGTCGAGGACTACGCCGACGAAATCGCCGTGCCCGGAACACTCTCCGGCACCGTTTCCGAGGCCACCGCCGGGCTCGTTCCCACGCCCGAACCTCCCGCCGATTCCCCAAGGCCGGGCGGCCGGACACCGGCAAGCGCGGGGAGCGCCCGCCGGCCCAGGTGCGGGCATCGAGCGCAGCGCCGCCTTGCCGGCCGCATAGACGCTGGTGTCCACCATGCCGATGACGTTCGCGAAGCGAGCTTCTGCACAGTGAAGAAGGCACCCCTCGGCGCCCCATCCCCACTCGGTGCCGAAGGTCGCCGTGCCCAACGCCAGCACCCTCGCAACTGGTCAGTCATGAGAGTCAGGCGGGAGTGGATTTCCCTCGAGCCAGCGACGCACCTGCTCCGCCTCCTGCTGATGCCCGAGACCGTCCAGCAACTGCGCCTGCGACCCCAGCACGCCGTGGAGTCGAGGGAAAACTGAAGGCAGTGTGCCGAGATGGCGGCGATACAGTTCCTCGGCCTCCCGTGTCGCGCTTAGCGCCGTGAGCAGCTCACCGCCCGCCATCAGGGTGAGGGCCAGGACAGAAAGCGAGTCGGCGAGGTTGGGTTCGAAGGCGGCGGGGTTGTCGGCGGCGAGCCTGCGCCGAATCTGCACTGCCTCTTCAGCGGTGGTGAGGGCTTCCTCATGGCGCCCCGCTGCCGACAGGTGCTTACCTAGGTTGGTCAGCGCGGCGGCCAGGTTGGGTTCGAAGGCGGCGGGGTTGTCGGCGGCGAGCCTGCGCCGAATCTGCACTGCCTCTTCAGCGGTGGTGAGGGCTTCCTCGCGGCGCCCCGCCTCCGACAGGTGCACGCCGAGATTGGACAGCGCGGCAGCGAAGCTGTGCTCGAAGGCGGCGGGGTTGTCGGCGGCGAGCCTGCGGTAGGTCTCCACTGCCTCTTCAGCGGTGGTGACGGCTTTCTCGTGGCGCCCCGCCTCCGCCAGCCAGATGCCCAGGTTGGACAGCGAGCGCGCGAGGTCTGGCTCGTAGACGGCGGGGTTGTCGGCGGCGAGTCTGCGCCGGATTTTCACTGCCTCTTCAGCGGTGGTGAGGGCTTCCTCGCGACGTCCCGCTGCCGAGAGGTCCACACCGAGGTTGGACAGCACGGCGGCAAGTTTGGGTTCGAAGGTGGCGGGGTCGTCGGCGGCGAGCCTGCGGCAGATTTGCACTGCCTCTTCGGTAGTTGTGAGGGCCTCTTCGCGGCGCCCGACCTCCGACAGTCGGCCGCCGAGGTTGGTCAGCGAGTCGGCGAGCCTGGGTTCGAAGGTGGCGGGGTCGTCGGCGGCGAGCCTGCGGCAGATTTGCACTGCCTCTTCGGTAGTTGTGAGGGCCTCTTCGCGGCGCCCGACCTCCGACAGCCAGATGCCCAGGTTGGACAGCGAGTCGGCGAGGTCGGGTTCGAAGGCGGCGGGATCGTCGGCGGCGAGCCTGCGCCGGATCTCCACCGCCTCTTCGGTGGTGGTGAGGGCTTCCTCGCGGCGCCCCGCCTCCGCCAGCCGGCTGCCGAGGTTGGACAGTGAGCGCGCGAGGTCTGGCTCGAAGGCGGCAGGGTTGTCGTGGGCCAGTTGCTGGTTGGCCTGGGCGAGGAGGCTGGTGAGCCGCAGGGCGAGGGGCGCGGTGATGCGAGAGGGGTAGGGAAGCGCGGCCGCAGAGGTCTGGACGGCCTGGTGGTCGAGGGGGGTGGTGCCCAGAACGGTGTCCAGAGTGTGCAGGACGTGTTCGCTGTCGGTGGTGCGACCGCCGTTGTAGTGGGCGATGGCTGCGCGGGCCAGGGTGGTGACGGTCTGAGCCTGCTGAGCGGGGGTGCCCGCGATGAGGAGAGAAGGCAGCAGGTTGCCGTGTTCTTCGATGGTCCGTGAGGCGTGGTACTCAGCGACGCGGTCGGGTTGCAGGGATCCCCAGTAACGGTCTCGGCCACCCGGGTACAGGGAGGCCAGCCAGGCTGTGGCGGATGTGTGCTGATGTTCGGGCAGGCCGGGCAGGGCGGTGATGACGCGCAGGGCCTCGTCCCGGGTTGCGGCCCCGCACAGGGCCGCCGTCGCGACGGCGGCGCCCAGGGTGGGGACGGGCAGGGCGAGTTTGTAGGCGGGGGTGGTCGCGCTGGCTTCCCAGAAACGTTCCTCGTGTTTGAGCAGCGTGCGTTCCGGCGGGGTGCCGGGAGGTGTGTCGGCGGGTCGGGGGCCGTGCTGGAGGAGGGCGACCAGGGCGGTCATCTGCAGGGTGAGCGCGTTGTCGTAGCCGGGGTTGTGCAGGTCGGCCGGGGGGCGGAGTGTGCCGGCCAGGGCTGTCCAGTCGTGGGCGGGCAGGGTGGGTACCTGGGGCAGCAGGCGGGCGAGGTCGCCGGCGGCCTGCCGGAAGGTGTCGTGCCGGTCCTGCGCGTGTCCGTCCGCAGGGGTGAGCGGACCGAGTCCGACGACGGGGGCTTCTTCGAGCAGGTCCCGTACGTCGGGGAGGGCCTGGAAGGAGCCAGTGCGCCATTGGCCGTCGGAGCGGGCGAGCAGCAGTAGGCGCACGCGGTGGCGGGAGCGGTGCAGGTGGGTGATGAGGCGGCGTAGCAGACGGGGACGGGTCTCGGCGTAGTCGAGGACCAGGAGGAGGGGCAGGGCGGTGTTGAGAGTGGTGAAGTCGGGTGGGGTGCCGTCGATGGCGGGATCGTCGGTGAGGTCGGAGCGCACATGTCCGGTGGCCCAGCCCGCCCAGGAGAGGGTGTCGGTGAGGTGGCGGGCCAGGCGGGTCTTGCCCTGTCCGCCGGGCCCGGTCAGCACTCGTACCGAGATGGCCGGTGGTCCGCTCTCGCACCAGGTGCGCAGGTCGTCCAGTTCGCGATCGCGGCTGTGGAAGGCGACGGCTTGGGCGTCCGCGCGCAGCAGCGCTGCGGGTGAGCGGAAGGTGCGGTCGACGGCGGCGGGGGTGAGCAGGGTGGCGGGTTCGACTGGTTCGAGGACGGGGTCCCAGCCGGTGTGCTCGGTGATGAGGGTGCGGAAGTTGGGGTCGGCGAGGAGGTTCGCGGCGGTGGTGGCGGTCAGGCGGCTGCCGCCTGTGTCGGCGCGGCGGTCGCGGCGTACGACGCCGCACAACATGTCCCCGCCGTAGCCGTCGTCGGCCAGGAGGGCGGCTCCGGACATGCCGGACCAGCGGGTGCCGGAGCCGGCAGGGCCTTCGTGGGTGGGGGTGGTGCTGGTGATCTCATAGCGGCCGGCGAGGGCGCCGGTGCCCGGGGCGATCGAGCCGGTCAGTTGCTCGTCCAGGCGCCGGCCGTCTTCGGAGCCCTTCTGCAGACGGGGGAATCCGGTTGCGGTGACCGGGTGGGGGCGGGTGCCGATGAGCAGTCCGTAGCGTTGGGGCGGCCGGGTCAGAAGGTCCGCAAGGGACTGGGGGACCTGCCAGTCCTGGCCGTCGGTGACTTCGACCAGGGCGGCATCCACCTTCTTGTCCGAGCGCTGCCAGCGCACGGTTGCCGAAAACTCCCGCCCGCCGGTGTCGGGCAGGCAAACCGTCACCGGGGCTCGCGCTGCCTGGTCCGCCCCCTCCAGAACGTGAGCCGCAGTCAGGACCAGGCGTGGCGCGATCAGATAGCCCGAGCCGAACCCCCGTCTCCCGGTGCCGGCCTTGCTGACCCGGATCTGGGCCCGGCGGTCCAACTCCACGGACAATCCCCCTGTCTTCGGTTCTCCGTGCGGTGATGCGGGTGAGGCGGGGCTACTCGGCGTCGCTGACGTCGATGTCGCCCCCACCGGGACGGTGCGGGGTCAGTTTCACGGTCACCGTGTGGGTGGCCTTGCGGCCGCTCTCCTTCTTGCCTCCCAGGCTGATCACGCTCCAGCGCAGACCGCCGTTGACACCCTTGGTGCCGGTCAGCTCCAGACCGAGGTCCAGCGTGATCTCCCCCAGCGTGAACAACACCCCCTTGTCGCCCGGCCCTGCCGGGGCGGCGATCCTGTCCTGAGCCTCGGCGATCTGGTCCCGCAGCAGGGTGACCGCGTCCGCCAGGTCCATCCACTCCTCGTCCGCTCCGCTCGCACTGCTCATCTCGTCCCCCTCCGTCTCGACCACACGCCCTCCCTCCCGGCTGGAAGAAGGGCGTACCCGGCTCTTTGTCCACGTGCCAACCATCAGAAACGGTTCCCTGCTCGGCGTGTGCGGGCGGCCAGCGATATCTCGAGAGGGGACAGGTCGGTCAGTACTGGGCCCTCGGTACTGGTGGGCTCGCGTATTCCAATGTCGCGAGTTCCACGTGCGCCCAAGCGGTGTTGGTCACTGTTCGGGTCTGCCGGGAGCGGTTCCCGGCAGGTGAACAGGCGCACCAGCACTTCGCAGCCGAGGTCGCGCGCTGGCGCGAGGTGCGCGGCACGTCGAAGAAGGTGCTGGGGGAGAGGATGGGCTTCCATCCGTTGTACGTCAGCCACATGGAATCCGGCCGCACGAAGCCCAGCGAGGATTTCGCCGGGCGAGCCGACGAGCACCTGCTACCTGATCCGCATCAGCGTGGACCGGCACCTCGGCGAGCCCGAGGGTTCCGACGCCCACTACCTCACCGCGGTCTGCCGGGGTGAGGCCATGCGCTGGCAGGCCAAGCACGACCGGGACGCCTTCAAAGAGATCTGGTCGAGTATGCCTACACAGTCGGTGAGGAGAAATGGGGCCACTGGTTGCAGCGGGCGGTCCGGCTTCCCACGGGGCACCTCGAAGTCGAACTGGCGTTTCCCGCAGCACTCGATCCGGCCGTGTGGGGCACCGTGACGTCGATGACCTCCGAGGCGTCCCCGCTGAACTCGGTACCCACCCGGCGCGAAGAGGACGGCACCACCGTCTTCACGTGGTCGACCGGCCATCCGATCCTGCACGCCCGCTATCGTCTTGAATGGCGCTTCCGAGCGGTGCGAACACAACGCGAATCAACCTGAGTCCACGTGGACGAGGTGCGGCCCAGCGAGCAGATGCGCAACCTCGGCGTAGTCCAGGAAGGCGCCCCCGTCCTTGTCGAGCCGGCACGACCCTTCTCGCTCCCCGCCGAGCGTGAGGCCGCCGAGCAAGCCGTGGAGAGCCTGTTCACCTCCATGGAGCGCATCGCGGGAGTCCATACTTCGCCAAAGGGATGGGCATCGCGGCCCCGCAGATCGGCATCGGCCGGGCCGCTGCCGTCGTCCAGCCCGCCGAACCGGAAGCGGGCGCGATCGTACTCCTCAGTCCCCGAGTCATAGCCGCCTCGCAGGAGACCGACGAGCAGTACGAGGGGTGCCTGTCCTACGTCGAGGTGCGCGGCCTCGTCCCCCGCCCCCTCCGGGTCACGGTCGAGACCACGACACTCGACGGGGCCACGGTGACCACCGATTACGAACGCGGCCTCGCCCGTCTGGTCCAGCACGAGATCGACCACCTCAACGGCCACCTGTACACCTCGCGGATGCGCCCTGGAATGCAGCCAATTTCCGTGACCGAGTACCGGCAGACCGGACGGGCCTGGCCCTACGAACGTTGAAACTGAGGTGAGCCGGGCCCCCGCGCTCGGGGATGCGGGGACCCGGAAGTCGGGTGAGGTAGCACCGGCGGCCAGGGATTGCGCGGGCCCCTGCCGCCCGGGACGCATGGCTGCGGCGGACCGCCGGTGCGTTCTCCCGGCCGCGCGCTTGCCCAAGGAGCGGAGGCGGACGGTGACAGAACCGGCACTTCGGATGTTCTGCCCGAAGTGGGCTTGCCCGTCGCGTCGGCACCCGGCCTGAGTGTCGGGTCAGTACCGGCCTCGCCGTGCCGCACTCAGTCTCCACCTGGGCGCGCAGGTCCAGCACTTGGGCCTGAACGTCTGGATCGTCCGGAGCCTGCTCCGCCGTCCGGACGACCTGCGCCAGCCCGTCCCGCTCAGTTCCGCCGACGAGGGCCTCGTGCTCCCAGGCGGTGCGCAGCCGTGCCAGCCAGACAGGCCCCTCGCCGGGGACGGGCTCGGGGGCGGGCGGGCCTCCACACCAGCGTGTGCAACACGACGGCCAAGACGAACGGGTCGACACAGGGCATGACGTCCGCCTTCCCCGAACAATGGGCCGCCGCCTGCTGGTCGCGTCGCGGCTGTGCCCTGAGCGACGTGACCCGCCGGCGAGCACGGTGTCCCTGCCCGGCCGCCGCCTACCTGCCACTGCCCCTACGGTTCGCAGGCACGGTCCGTTTCGCAGGGCCCACCTCGGTGCTGGCCTGGTCCCTGGAGCTCGACTCCGCTCTGGCGGACCTGCACCGACGGGTGTGGGAAGCGGTGGCCTCGGACAGTCCACCAGGAACGCTGAGCCCGTTCCACAGCCCTCGGGACTGGAACCCGCACATCACCCTCGGCCGGACACGGCGGGCAGGCGCGTTCACCGGCCGACACGTCCCCGGCCTGTTGCCGGCGCCGCCTCTGTCCGCCCGACTCACCACCCTGCGCAGCTACGACACCGTGACCGGCGCCTTGGAAGTGCTGGAACCCCGCCTCTGAACGAACTGCCGTCACCGGGCGCATCCGAGGGCTCCGCGCAGGCGGACGGTGTGTTCTGGTACGGAGCACGCCGGAGGGCCCCGCAAACTGTCCGGGGCCCACTGGCGGCAAACGTCGGCTCGTGCTGCTTGTACTACCAGCGATACCAGCGGCTCCTGCGGCCGCCGCTCTCGGCGGAACGGATGACGAAGCCCAGCAGCCAGACCACCAGCACGATCACCGCCACCCACCACAGTGCCTTCAGTGCGAAGCCCGCGCCGAAGAGGATGAGGGCCAGCAGGAGAACGAGAAGCAAGGGAACCATGTATATCTACCTCCGCTGCTCCTCGTGCCCGCCAAAATTTGGAGCACGCGGTCTACTGCAATTGCTGTCGGCCGCTCTGCCCGTACGTCTGGGTATGGGAAACCGTCAGTCGGCCGTGGATCGTGTCGGATGAACTGTGGTCGCTGGTCGAGCCGTTGCTGCCGAAGCCGGGTCCGAAGAAGGTCCAGGGCAGACCACGGGTGCCGGACCGGCAGGCGCTGTGCGGGATCCTGTTCGTCCTGCACACCGGCATCCAATGGGAGTACCTGCCCAAGGAGCTCGGCTTCGGCTCGGGCATGACCTGCTGGCGGCGCCTTGCGGCCTGGAACGAGGCCGGCGTCTGGGACCAGCTGCACCAGCTGCTGCTGAACGAGCTGCGGTCGAAGAACCAGCTGGACTGGGAACGGGCGGTGATCGACTCCTCCCACGTACGGGCCGCACGCAGGGCTGTTGCCCCCTGCTCGACAAGATTCCCGCCGTCGCGGGCCGGGTCGGCAGACCCCGTCGGCGCCCGGATGCACTGCTGGCCGACCGCGGCTACGACCACGACAAGTACCGTCGCCTGCTCTGGCGGCCAGGCATCCGCCCCGTGATCGCGAAACGGGGCGAGCCGCACGGTACTGGCCTGGGCATTTTCCGCTACGTCGTCGAGCGCACGATCGCCTGGCTCCCGGCTTCCGCCGCCTACGCATCCGCTGGGAGAGACGCGACGACATCCACGAAGCCTTCCTCGGCCTCGCCGTCTGCCTGATCACCCACCGCCACGTCCAACGCCTTCGTTAGGACCTCTTGCTGCGGGCACCCCGCTCGGTTGCCCCGTCCAGGGCGTGAACCCGAGGCGCGGTGTCCCACGAGGTCGCCGCGGACCTACTACTACCGGGCACGAGCCAGGACTTGATGTCTCTCGGCACGTGTAATTCGACCGCGCCGGGCAACCGGTTGGAGAGCGCAGGAAAACAACACACAGGAACGCGACGCTTCTGGAGGTACCATGTCGAGCTACAGCAGAACAGGCGCCCGGAACCCGAGCAAGGCGAACGGACTGGCAATCGCCGGCCTGGTGTGTGGGATCGTCGGCCTGCTGATACTGCCCATCATCCTCGGCCCGCTGGCGATCGTCTTCGGTGCCGTGTCGCTGCGGCGGACCGGCTCCACGATGGCGAAGTGGGCCATCGGTCTGGGTATCGCCGACATCCTTCTGATGATCCTCATGTTCGCGCTCGCCGCCGGTAACGGCGGCAGCTTCACCTGGCACTTCGGCTGATTCGTCCCCGGCTCCAGGCAGGAAGTCCCTCGACCGAACCTCGCCGAGCCGGTCCGCACTCTGCCCTCGACCGCACCTTCCCGGGATCCCGCCCTGGGTGGAGTGTGCCGTCCAGGGCGCCGACCTCGGCGTTGCCCATGTCGGTGAAGGCGTGGTTCATCCGGGCGGCTCGGCCCGCCGGGGTGAACGCCCGCCCGAGAGCGAGCGTGTTCGCGTGGTAGTGCCCGAGAGCGGTCTCATCCGTGCGGAACTCCGCGTACGGCTTGCTCCCCGGCTCGAACACCAGGCAGCAGCCGGTTGGCAGGGCGCCCGCCTCGAAGACACGCGTCAGTGGCTGACGGCGAGAGGGCGGGCCTCAGCAACGTTGACCGGCGCCGGATGCGCCATCATGGCGAGGTGATCGCTCTCCTAGGGCCGTCCGCCTCGTCGCCGGGGCCGCCGCGTGTGTACATGGTGCCCGTGCCGCACTTGGGGGGCGCGGTGAGGATCGACCAGTTCGCCCAATGTCACGGCGCAGGCGGTGCCGTAGCGCTCGACGAAGCGCTCCCGGTAGTCCCGTAGGTACGCCGGCATCGTCCACTCCGGGATGATCGCCCAGACCACGGTGGCATACCGGCACACCTCCCGGTCGGCCGCCTCCGGTACGACGAACTCGCAGGGTATGCGCAGATCCACGTGGAGCGGCTGCCGGGCGTGCGCGTCGCTGTCCGTGCCGGGGACGTCGAGCCGGCGGACCTCGTCCAGGAGCCGCTGCCGGGAGTCGCCGCCCAGTGTCGAGGGACCTCCTGGCGCCGTGCACAGGTCGCCGCCCTTCGGGGTCCGCGTGCGGCCCAGCGCGGTCGCGCCTTCGCCACTCGTCAGCCCGGCCAGGCTGCGGGCCAGCGCGCCGCTGGTGACCCGGACCGCCTGACCGAGGAGGGGATCGGAGACGAGCTGTCGCGCCCCGGGAGCGGCTCGGCGGCGTCGACCGTGGCCAGAGCAGCGCCCCGCGGTCGGCTCGCGATGCGGACGAGCACGGGCTCCCGTACCTCGAATGCCGCGGATGATCGCTGGGTCTCGGACTCCGCCGCCAGTGTGTGCTCCTCGCAGTCGTTCGGAAGAGCGGGGCGGACCCGAGCCCGCCCCGTCCGCGAGAGCCCCGACGGCCCTCAGTCCGTCAGCGACAGATGGGGCAGCGGGTGCCGATCGCATAGTTGCTCGGCGAAGTGAAGGTGAGTGCGTGGTGCGTGCATCCCAGAAGCATGCGTACCGAGATCGTTCTGTCCCACGAAACCCTCGAGCTCAACCTCGACCTGGGTCTGCCCCTCTCCGGTCTCCCGGAGCAGGCCGAGTCGTTCGGTCAGGACAGCCAAGGCCTCCGGGCCCCCGGCAGCGGCCGGTGGTTTCCCCGCCACAGCCCGAGGGCAACCGCGCTCGCTGGTGGGGGCGCGGTAGAACGTCCCGGGACGAGGTTCACCCGTCCCGGGCTGCGCGCCGGGCGGATCGGCGGCGGAGCCACAGGGGAAGGGCGTACCACGACAGGGCGAACCAGGCCATCACACCGCCGACGAGCAGTTTCGCCAGGATTCCCGGTACAACCACGTGCAGGATCAGGAGGAGCGTGCACCCAATGGTCATGGCCATCAGCAGCATGCCGCACAGCATCAGGCGATGCGCCACCTCCACCATCTCGTCCTTCATCCGCTGCCCCGACAGGAAGCGGTGGATGGAGACCGGGGCGATCAGGCAGGCGGTGGCCGTGGCACCCGAGACCACGGTGAGGACGTAGACGGCGTGCTCGAACGTTCCCAGGTCGTGGAAGAGAGGTGTGAAGGCGACACTGAGCAGGAAGCCGAAGAGGATCTGGACGCCCGTCTGAGCGACGCGCGTCTCCTGCATGATCTCGTTCCACCGGCGGTTGACGCGCTCGCGTGGCGTCTCCGGAGCCTCGTCCGGGGCCTCGGGGCCGTGTCCTCCGCACGCGTCGCAGCCGCTGGGAGTCGCCTTCGACCAGGTGATCGGCTCAGTCGTCATGTTCGTCGCTCCCCTCCCGTTCAGGAACGTGCATGTGCCCGTTGACGCCGTTCACATGCAGCGGGCATCTGACGATTCTTCTGAGGGGCCGGAGCGACTGTGCGCGACTCCGACGACCTGATTCGCCGTCAGCGGGCGGCGCTGGAGTCGGCCGACCGCCCGTGGGCGGTCTCGTCCCGGACGAGCAGGGACAGCAGAGCGGCCACGGTCAGCCCCGCTTCCGCGGGGTGGCGCAGAACCCTGTCCGGCTCGATACGGTAGATGTTGCTGCGCCCGTCGCGGGTGTGGGAAAGGTAGCCGTCCTGTTCCAGGTCCGAGATGATCCGCTGGACGGCGCGCTCGGTGAGTCTGCAGTGGACGGCGATGTCGCGGATCCGCACGTTCGGTTTGTCGGCGATGGCCGCCAGCACACGCGCGTGGTTGGTGACGAACGTCCATCCGGAGTGAGATTCAGGCACTTCAACCATGTACAGCATTCTAGGGACCGTCTTTGCGTGACAGCCAATACATGACATCCTTTTCGTGCTAGGGGTGACATGTTCCGTCCCCGTGGGAGACGTAGGAGGGACCCGAGGGTGTCTTGGGATGAAGCGGTCGCAGGGTGCTCGCGCCACACCGGCCGGAGTCGGCCCCCGGCCCTGGACCGACCGACGCCAGCGCAGTACGCGATGCACGGCGCCTGGGTCGTCGGCGCCCGGGGCGCGTACGACATGAACTCGGTCGAACCGCTGGCCGACGCACTGAGAGAAGCGGCCGAGAAGAGTCCGAAGGTGGTCCTGGACGCGTCCGGCATCACTTTCGCCGACTCCACCCTGCTGAGCCTGCTGATTCTCACGCACCAGGCGACCGACTTCCGGGTGGCCGCGCCGACGCGGCAAGTGCTGCGCCTCTTGCAACTGACAGGTGTCGACGGCCTCTTGAAGGTACGGGCGACGGTGGACGAGGCCGCTGTCGCCTAGGGCACCGTGTGCCGGGCTCCGGCTGAACGTAAGTCGTGTGGCTTGGAGCTGATGATCGCGGGCATTCGACGTTCTGCATGGCCCCCAGCTGCGGACCGTGACTGTCAGGCGTGGTGGAGACTGTCCCTTCCTCTCGACGCGGTCAACCGCGTCGAGAGGGGGACTGAAGGGAGAGGGAAGGTGTCCATGATTCTGCCGGCGCAGAAGGAGCTGCGCGCCGTGCTGGCTCGGTTCGCTCAGGCGCGCATCGACCACGACGTACGTCCCAGCGGCTGCACGAGCAGGCTCCTCGAAGACGTCACGTACACACTGTGCGTGATGACTGGAGCCCGTACCGTCGAACAGGCTCTGTCCACGGCGGACAGGCTTCTCGAACAGTTCGCCGAGCGCACCGTCACCCCCATGGGGGCCGAGGCCCTGGCCGCGTGAACCGATCGGTCCACGGCGATGCGGGCCGGGAACCGTGAAGCATCTGGATGCGTCGACGGAGCGGCGGCGGACTCGAGCACGTGAGGAAGTGAAAGTCAGATATGAGCGACATACGGCTTCGGCAGCGGGATGAGACGATGGGTGGGCCGGCCGCCGACGTCCCGGCGCCGCAGTGGCGGAACCTCTTCCTCGCGCCCGACTGGGGTCCTGGTGATCAGGTCGTCACCGAAGAGGCGCGCAGCCGGTCCGAGCACCTCACCGGAGCACGACGCCCGCGTGGCGGTCGCCGATCGGGTCGACGGAACGCGTGAGCGTTCGCCCGGACACGTCACCCGGCAGTCGACCGGAGCAGCCCGGACCGAGACGTGCGGTCAGGCCTCACCCGGGTCGTGCACGGTGGTGAGGTCGGCCAGGCCCGAAACCTCCAGCACGGGCGCCGGGAGCGGAGTGGCGATGAGCTGGATCCGATGGATGTGGCGGAAGAGGACGCTCAGACCGGCGCTGTCGAGGTACTCGACCTCGGTCAAATCGATGACGAGCGGACCGTCCGTTGTCTCGATCGCCCTGGCGAGCGCGTCCGTGTTGCTCATGTCGATCTCACCGACGGCTGTCAGCTGAGTGACAGCGTCGGGCCGTCGACCGGGCGTCAGGGCCAGGAGCGTGGTCATGATGCGGGTCTTCTCCGTCGTGGGCCTCGACCAGGTCTTCACGTTCCACCCCGACACCGAGGCGGCCATCCCTTCCTTGGGACAGTGACCGCCGGGTCAATCGAGGGCGATGCGCGCGGTGATGCGCTTGCCGGACGGCTCGCGCCGGACGTCGACGGCCTGGCTCAGCGCCGCCACGATCTCCAGACCATGCTGACCCACCCGGGCGGGATCGGCGGGCTTGGGAGCCGGCAGAGTGGTGTCACCGTCCCGCACGGTGACGGTCACCGTGTCATCCGCAAGGCTCAGGGTGAGTTCGATGGGATCGGCCCCGTACTTGACCGAGTTCGTGATCAGCTCGCTCACCACCAGGTGGACCGCCTCCGACGCGCTCTCCGGAAGCGGCGACCGCCGGCCCCGCTGTGAGCGGGCGAGGTATTCGGTCGCGAAGTGACGGGCGTCGGCGATGCGCAGCGCCTCCCGCCGATACCTCACCGAGGCCGTCCGCGGATCCGCACCGACCGGTGTCCGCTGTACCGACGAACCGTCCAGTCCGGTCTCACCCATGCCAACCGCCACATTACTCCCGAGCCATGCACGCGCGCCGGCGCCTCCCGCGCGATGAGAACATCTTCTGTGTCCCTACGACAGTTCCGTTTTCCGTCGGTCACCGTACCCGTCGACCGGTGAGGAAGCGGCGGCCTGAGGTCCGGGTCCGGGCCTCAGGCCGTGCTGAGCATGCCTTTGCGCAGGCGGGCCAGCAGGCGCGAGATGAGCCGGGACACGTGCATCTGGGAGACGCCCAGGCGTTCGCCGATGTCCTTCTGGGTCAGTTCCTCGACGAACCG
>NZ_LIPF01000005.1 GCF_001905385.1 Streptomyces sp. CB02414
TGTTCAAGCACCCAGCAGGCGTGTCACCAACGTCGCGGGACAGCACACCTAGCTCCGCAGCAGCCGGAAGAACGCCTCCTCGTTCCCCGCCAGCCCCGCGGCCCGCAGTGCCTGCTCGGCCTCGGCCAGCACGGACGGCGGTACGACGGCGGGCAGGGGCGCACCGGACGGTCCCGGCGCGGCGTCGAAGGCGGCCCGCACGGTGTGCAGCAGCCGCAGGTAGGCCTGCACGGCCGTGCGCTCGTGATCGGTCAGTACGGCGGTGGTCATCGGTCGGCTCTCCCCACAACGACGTCAGCGGTCACGCGCCCCCGCCCCCGGCGGTGGCACATCCCCAGCTTGCCGCCCGCCACTGACAATCGTGCCGAGCCGCGCCCCGTGCCGGCCCCGCGCGAGCCGATCGGGGCATCAGCCCGGGTAGCCCAGCGACGCGCCGATCCGGCCCGCCAGGTGGTCCCGCTGCACCGGGCCGCGCAGCGGCGAACCGTCCAGCCACGTCCGGCACTTGCTGGCCAGCAGCAGTCCGAAGGATTCCGCCTCCTTCTCCTCGGCGAGGTCGAAGCGGGAGCGTGCGGCGACCGCGCGCACGGTGGCGCGCAAGGCCTCCTCGTCCGGTTCCGGGCCGTCCCCGTCCAGCAGCCGGGCCGCGACCCCACCGCCCTCGAAGTGGTGCCCGTGGTGCCCGGCCTGCATGTGCCACAGTTCGTGCCCCAGGATCACCAACTGGTGGTCGGGCGCGGTGCGTTCCTCGACCACGACCAGGTCCTGCTCGGCCATGTCGAGCCACAGGCCGCTGGCCGTCCCCGGCGGGAAGGCGGCCGCGCGGAACAGCACCGGACGGCCCCGGCGCCTGCTCATCGCCCCGCACAGCGCCGCGTACAGCTCGGCGGGCGGCGCCGGGGCCGGGAGCGTCAGCTCCTCGACCAGCTCACCGCACAGGCGGCGCATCTCCTTGCCGATGCCCACGTGCCTCCCCACACTCACGACTCGGGCCGCTTGACGCTCTCCAGGAGCATGTCCAGCCACTCGGCGACCTTGTCGCGATGCTGGTCGGTGGGGAGTTGGGCGGCCCGCCAGGCGATGCCGCGCACGCCGTGGTCCTGGAGCAGGCGCTCCAGCGGGTCCTCGGCGGCGGCCGTCGCCGCCCGCTCCCGGTCGGCGAGCTGCTGCAGCAGTTCCTGCTCGGTGTGCTGGAGCGCGACCGCCAGCGCCTCGGGATCCTCGGCGGTCAGGAAACCGGCGTGCACCCGGAAGAAGCGCTGGATGGCGTCGCAGTGCTCCATGGTGGGCCGCCGGTCGCCGTTGATGAGGGCGCCCGCCTGCTGCCGGGACATCCCGGCGCCGTCGGCGATCTCCTGCTGGGTGTACTTGCGGCCGTTGGGCTTGAGCCGGGTGCGGCGCAGCAGGTCCAGGCGCTGTACGAAGCGGGTCTGCACATCGGGTTCCCCGGCGGGCCGGCCGCTCAGCAGCGCCGCGGCCACGGGCTCGGGGACGCCGGAGGCGGCGGACAGGCGGCCGATGTCGAAGACCTCCGCGGGCGGCAGGCCGAGCCGGTCCGCGAGTGCGGTGACGCGGGCGACGACGGCGGGCAGCGCGGCCGTCGGCAGCGCGCCCGGACCCTCGAAGCCATCCGTCACCGACAGCTCTCCTACGTCTCTCACAGGCCTCACAGGCTTCTCACAAGCGGTTGCCGTGAACTTCCCGGAGAGTAACCTGCCGCTCGAACTCACATCCAGGTCTCGCCACAACTGTGGCCTATTTCAGCCGTCAACAGGCACGAAATGCCACGATAGTTGACACACCTCGCGTCGGGGCGCCAGGATCGGGACGCCGCGAGAAGGCCGCATAGGCAAGAGGGGTGACCTCCCGATGGCATTTCAGGCAGGAGGGCAGCGGCCGGCGCCGCGGCCCGCTCCCGCGACCCCCGAGGTCCAGGCGTATCTCCAGGACTACACGGCGCTCCTGGAGGCCGTCCCCTTTCCCTCCTTCGTCGTCGACCACCGCTGGGACGTGGTGCTGACCAACGGCGCCTTCCGGACACTTTTCCAGGGTGCCGGACCGCACCCGACGGCGATGCCGGGCGACAACTTCCTCCGGTTCGTCCTGTTCCACCCGGACGCGTCCGCGGTCCTCGGGGACCACGAGTCGAGCTGGTGCCTGCCCATGCTGGCGCACTACGCCGCTGCCCTGGAGCGGTACGGCCACGACCCCGGCCTCCAAGCGGTCCGCCGCGACATCGCCCAGGACCCGATCATGGAGGCCGCCTACCGCCAGGGCCTGCCGCACTGGATCCGTGCCGTCGGCGCGGAGGCCGTCGAGCACGACGGCGCCGTACGGCCGCTGCACCACCCCGACCCGCGCCGGGGCACCACCGAGTGCCGGGTCGTGGTCGAGACGCCCACGGTCCTGGCGGAGCTGGGCTACAGCCGCCTGACGCTGGTCCTGCGCGAGCCGCGCCGCACCCCGCCCCGTCTCGCACGCCCCCGCCGCACCGCGGCCCACCTGAGAGTGGTCTCGTCCACCGAGTGACCGAGTGACCCAGGGCGGTCACTGCCGCGGCAGGTCCGACTTGACCGGGCGCTCCGCCGCGCGCTTCGCCGCCTGGATCTGCTCGTACACACGGGTGCGCAGCTCGGCGAAGCGCGGGGCCACCCGGGTGTGCACCTGGTCCCGCCCGTCCGGCAGGTCGACCTTCAGCTGCTCCCGGACGACGGTGGGGGAGGCGGAGAGCACGACCACCCGTTCGCCCAGGTAGACGGCCTCGTCGATGTCGTGCGTGACGAACAGGATCGTCATCGAGCGCTCCCGCCACAACCGCCGCACCAAGTCCTCCAGGTCGGCGCGGGTCTGCGCGTCCACCACCGCGAACGGCTCGTCCATCAGCAGCACTTCGGGCTCGTACGCCAGCGCCCGCGCGATGGCCACCCGCTGCTGCATGCCCCCGGACAGCTGCCACGGGTACGCCCCGGCGGCGTCCGCGAGTCCCACCGAGGCGAGGGCGTCCGCGACCAGCTCACCGCGTCGCGCCCGGCTCAGGCCCTTCTTCTGCTTCAGCGGCAGTTCGACGTTCTCGCCGACCCGCATCCACGGGAACAGGCTCCGCCCGTACTCCTGGAAGACGAACGCCATGCCGTCAGGCGGGCCGTCCACCCTCCGCCCGGCCAGGAACACCTCACCGGCCGTCGGCCGCAGCAGCCCGCCCACGCATTTCAGCAGCGTCGTCTTGCCGCAGCCGGAGGGGCCGACCAGGCCGACCTGCCGGACGCCGAGATCGAGGACCGGCTGGGCCGGGCCGACCTGCGCCCGCACACCGCCCGCACCCTCACCTCGGCGGACGCCCTGCGCGCGGAACTGCGCAGGGTGCGCCGCCAGGGCTACTCCCTCGTCGACCAGGAACTCGAGGACGGCCTCAGGTCGGTCGCCGCGCCGGTGCGGGACCGGGACGGCGCGGTGGAGTCCGTACGCCGGGACCTGCTGCCGCACCTGCTGGCGCCGGTCGCCCGGATCGATGCCGACCTCCGGATCACCGGCGCGGCGATCACAGGTTCAGCACCAGCCGACGGCCGCGACAGCGCGACACACAGATGAGCATCGTCTCCCCGGCGGCCCGTTCCTCGTCGGTGAGCACCGAGTCCCGGTGGTCCGGCTCGCCCTCGACCACGTCGGTCTCGCAGGTGCCGCAGGTGCCCTCGGTGCAGGAGTACAGCACCTCCACCCCGGCCCCGCGCACGGCGTCCAGCACGGAGACGCCGGGCGGCACGGCGACCGTGCGCCCGCTGCGCGCCAGTACGACGTCGAACTCCTCGTCCGGGGCAGCCGGTCCGGGCTCCTTCGGGCTGAACCGCTCCACGCGCAGGACGCCGGGCGGGCAGCGCGCCTCGACCGCGTCCAGCAGCGGGCCGGGCCCGCAGCAGTAGACCAGGGTGTCCTCGGGCACGTCGTCGAGCACGGGGGCCAGGTCCAGCAGCCCCGTCTCGTCCTCGGCCTTTACGGTGACCCGGTCGCCGTAGCGCTCCAGCTCCCCGGTGAACGCCATGGTCCCGAGGGTGCGGCCTCCGTACAGCAGCGTCCACTCGGCGCCCGCGGCCTCGGCGGCGGCCAGCATCGGCAGGAGAGGGGTGATGCCGATGCCGCCGGCGACGAAGCGGTAGCGTGCGGCCGGCTCCAGCCGGAAGTGGTTGCGCGGTCCCCGCACCCGTACCTTGTCCCCGGCCCGCAACTCCTCGTGCACGTAGGAGGACCCGCCCCGCCCCCGCGCCTCGCGCAGCACGGCGACGCGCCACGCCGTACGGTCGGTGGGGTCGCCGCACAGCGAGTACTGCCGTTCCAGGCCCGGGCCGAGCACGACGTCGATGTGGGCGCCGGGCTCCCAGCGGGGCAGTGGTTCGCCGAGCGGATGGCGCAGGGAGAGGACGAGCACGCCGTCGGCGGCGGTCTCCCGGCCGCCGACGACGAGTTCGGTCTCGTACACGGTCATGAGGTCCGTCCCCGAACGTGGTGCACGGGTGGGTGTCCTTGCGGGTGGGCGAGCATCCAGTCCCACATGGCGACCGGGTCCTCGGCGGTGTGCTCGGCGCCGCAGTGGCAGGTGCCGTGCAGGACGTCGGTGCCCGGCAGCCAGTCGACGCGGTAGACCTCGCCGGCGCGGACGCTCACCGGGCCGCCCGCCCGGCGGGCTCGGCGCTCTCCTCGACCAGCCGGGCGAGGATGCGGCGGGCGGCCAGGCCGCCGGTGTCGATGTTGATGCTCAGCTCCTGGTAGCCGGTGCGCTCGGAACCGAGCGTGCGCTGGAGGAGGTTGAGCGCGTCGACGTCCTGCATGACCACCGTGTGGTTGTTCTTCCGCAGGAACTCGGTGACCTCGGCGTCGTCCGTCGCCCAGTCCCGGGACACCGCCCAGAAGTCGTACACCTTGCCGTCGCCGGACGGCGTGATGGCATAGGTGATCTCGGTGTGGAAGCCGTGCGGGTCGCTGCCGTCCGCGTCGGGCACCACGCCCGTCGGGGCGACCCTGCTGTGCAGCAGATACAGGCAGGGCGCGTGGTACTCGATGTCCTGCCAGCGGTCGATGCGGCCCTCCACGCCGGTGGACTTGGCGTAGAACGGCGGGCACTCGGCGTCGTCCATGTGCCGGCTGACCCGGACGATCCCCGCGCCCTCGTCGACCTCGGTGGTGATCGGCGTCTCGGCGACCTCGGGGGTGCCGATGTAGCCGCCGTGCAGATAGGTCTCGTGGGACAGGTCGAGGAGATTGTCGACGAGCAGCCCGTAGTCGGCGTCGATCGGTTCCATGCCGCGGACCGTGACCCAGCCGGGGGAGTCCAGGTGCCGGGCCCGCGGCACGGTCTCCGGGTCGGCGAGGGCGGGGTCGCCGATCCACACCCACACCAGGGAGTCCTGTTCGAGGACCGGGTAGGAGGCGACGCGTGCGGTGCGCGGGACGCGCTTCTGGCCCGGCACGTACACGCAGGTGCCGGTCGTGTCGTAGGTGAACCCGTGGTAGCCGCACACGATCCGGTCGCCGTCGAGCCGCGTCGGCGGCTCGGACAGCGGATAACGGCGGTGCACGCACCGGTCGTGCAGGACGACCGGGGTGCCGTCCTCCTCGGAGCGGTAGAGGACGAGCGGCTCACCGAGGACCGTCCGTCCCAGCAACTCGCGTCCGACCTCGTGGCTGTAGGCGGCGACGTACCACTGGTTCCGTGCGAAGGCGGTCATGTGCGGCATCGTTGCGGCTCCCGTCCGTCGTGGGTGCTGGCATCGTGGGCGAGGGCCCCGGGGCGGGGCAACGCCGCTTCCGCCGGGCGGAAGCCGTCGTGCTCACGCCCCGGACGTCAGCGCTCCAGCTCCTTGTGCGCCGTCTCCGGCAGCCGCAGGTACACCAGCGAGGAGAGCAGGCAGAGCACGGCGACGTACCAGGGGAAGAGCCCGGAGTGGCCGAGGTCCTTGAACAGCGTGCCCACGTACGGCGCCGTGCCGCCGAACAGGGCGACGGTGAGGGAGTAGGGGAAGCCGATGCCCGCCGCCCGCACCCGGGGCGGGAAGACCTCGGCGTTGACGGCCGCGCTGATCGAGGTGAAGCCGGTCAGCAGGATCATGCCGGCGCACTGCACGAGCAGCAGCACGGCGAACGAGTCGCGCAGGGCGTGCAGCATCGGCACGCTGAGCAGGGCGAAGCCCACGCCGAAGAACAGGAGCAGCGGACGGCGGCCGAACCGGTCGGACAGCATCCCGCCGAGCGGCTGGAGCAGCGCGAAGAAGGCCAGCGAGATGGTGCCCGCCAGCAGCGCGTCCGACTTGTCCAGCCCGGTGTTGAGCTCCGCGTACGTCGGCAGGTACGACGTCCAGGTGTAGTAGGCGATGGTGCCGCCCGCCGTGATGCCGCAGATCAGCAGCGACTCGCGCGGATGGCGCCGCAGCGCCTCGAACAGGCCGGGACGCGGTGCCCGCTGCTGCTCCGCACTGCGGGTCTCCTCGGCGCCCTGCCGGATCCAGAAGCCGACCAGGCTGAGCACCGCCCCGAGGACGAACGGCACGCGCCAGCCCCAGCCGTTCATCCGGTCCTCGCTGAGCGTGTTCACCAGCACCGTCGCCACACCCGACGCGACGAGCTGCCCGGCCGTGGTCGAGACGTACTGGAAGCTGGAGAACAGCCCGCGCCGGCCGGGCCCCGCCGACTCCACCAGGAAGGTCGTCGAGGCCGCGAACTCGCCGCCCACCGACAGCCCCTGGAGCAGCCGCGCGGCGACCAGCACCACCGGGGCGAGCACACCGGCCGCCGCGTAGGTCGGGGTCAGGCCGACCAGCAGGCTGCTGCCGCCCATCAACAGGATGGTGACCGTCAGGGCGGCACGCCGTCCGCGCCGGTCGGCGATCGCCCCCATCAGCAGTCCGCCGACGGGCCGCATGAAGAACCCCACCGCGAACACGGCGAACGTCGACAGCAGCGGCACCAGCGAGTTGTCCGCGCTCTTCGGGAAGACCTGGTCGGCGATGTAGGTGGCCAGGAAGGTGTACGCGTACCAGTCGTACCACTCCACGGCGTTGCCCACCGAGGCGGCGAGGAGCTGCCGTACGGGCCGGCGGGTGGGCGGGGCCTCCACGTGCATGCGTGTCATGATCGCGACCATCCCCGGGCGGCGGACCCGTCACACCTCGCGTACGGAGGACTTTCACACGGGCGCCACCGGACCCTTCCCTGACGTTTGCTGCTCCTGGAACACTCCTTTCGCGCGCATTACGTCATCATCCGGCTCCGTCCGGCCGGTTGAACCCCCCAAGGCGAAAGGCATGTCACCCCATGGCCGAAGTCAACCGGCGCAGATTCCTCCAACTCGCGGGCGCCACCACGGCGTTCAGCGCACTGTCCGCGAGCATCGAGCGCGCCGCCGCGCTCCCCGCGAACCACCGCTCGGGGACGATCGAGGACGTCGAGCACATCGTCGTCCTGATGCAGGAGAACCGGTCCTTCGACCACTACTTCGGCAGGCTGCGCGGCGTCCGCGGCTTCGGCGACCCGCACCCGGTGCGCCTCGACAACGGCAAGTCGGTGTGGCACCAGGCCAAGGGCGACGGCACGGAGGTGCTGCCCTTCCACCCGGAGGCGGACGACCTCGGCATGCAGTTCCTGGAAGGGCTGCCGCACGGCTGGTCCGACGGGCAGGACGCCTACCGCAACGGCAAGTACGACCGCTGGCTGCCCGCCAAGGGCACCACCACCATGGCGTACCTGACCCGCGAGGACATCCCCTTCCACTACGCGCTCGCCGACACCTTCACCGTCTGCGACGCCTACCATTGCTCCTTCATCGGCTCCACCGACCCCAACCGCTACTACATGTGGTCGGGCCACACCGGCAACGACGGCACGGGCGGCGGCCCGGTCCTCGGCAACGACGAACTCGGCTACGACTGGACGACGTACCCCGAGCGGCTGGAGGAGGCCGGGGTCTCCTGGAAGATCTACCAGGACATCGGCGACGGCCTCGACGCGGCCGGCCACTGGGGCTGGATCGACGACGCCTACCGCGGCAACTACGGCGACAACTCCCTGCTGTACTTCAACAAGTACCGTGACGCGAAGCCCGGCGACCCCTGGTACGACAAGGCCCGCACCGGCACCGACGTGAAGAACGGCGACGGCTACTTCGACCACCTGCGTGCCGACGTCAAGGCCGACCGGCTGCCGAAGATCTCCTGGATAGCCGCCCCGGAGGCCTTCACCGAGCACTCCAACTGGCCCTCGAACTACGGTGCCTGGTACATCGCCCAGGTCCTGGACGCACTCACCTCCAACCCGGCGGTCTGGGCGAAGACCGCCCTGTTCATCACGTACGACGAGAACGACGGCTTCTTCGACCACCTCGTGCCGCCGCTGCCGCCGAAGTCGGCCGCGCGGGGCCGGTCCACCGTGGACGTCTCGCTGGACGTCTTCGAGGGCAGCGCCAAGCACCGTGAGGGCTTCTACGGGCTCGGCCCACGCGTGCCCATGCTGGTCGTCTCGCCCTGGAGCAAGGGCGGCTTCGTCTGCTCCGAGACCTTCGACCACACGTCGATCATCCGGTTCATGGAGCGCCGCTTCGGTGTGCGCGAGCCTCAGATCTCGCCCTGGCGGCGCGCCATCTGCGGCGACCTGACCAGTGCCTTCGACTTCTCCCGCAAGGACAGCCGCCCGGCCCGCCTGCCGGACACCGACGCCTACGAGCCGCCGGACCGCGAGCGCCACCCGGACTACCGTCCCACGCCGCCCACCGACCCGGACATGCCCCGCCAGGAACGCGGCCTGCGACCCGCCCGCCCCCTGCGGTACGCCCCGCACGTGGACGGTGCCGTGGACACGGCGGCCGGCAGGTTCACGCTGACCTTCGCCTCCGGCCCGAGGGCGGGTGCCGCCTTCCTGGTCACCTCCGGCAACCGCACCGACGGCCCCTGGACGTACACCACCGAGGCCGGCAAGAGCATCGCCGACACGTGGAACTCGGCGTACTCGGACGGCTCCTACGACCTGACCGTGCACGGCCCCAACGGCTTCCTGCGCGCCTTCCGGGGCCCCAACAAGGTCACCGGGTGCGAGGTCACCGCCCGCCACACCGGCGACGACCTCCGCCTGACCCTCACCAACGCCGGGAGCGGCACGGCCCGCCTCCGCGTCACCGACGGCTACGGCGGCCGGAGCCGGACCGTCACCGTGCGCCCCGGCGCGACGGTGCACCACACCGTCGACCTCGCGCGCAGCCGGCGCTGGTACGACGTGACGGTGACCTCCGAGTCCGACCCGGCGTTCCTGCGGCGCCTCGCCGGGCACGTGGAGAACGGCCGGCCGGGGGTGAGCGACCCGGCGATCGTGACGGACTGACGGCGCCCGCGCACCTGCGGGCTCGGGTGCCGCGGCTGCCGGTCCGGCGGCGCGCATCCCGAAGGCCCGGCCGGCCGGCTGGTCCGTGTGCCGCGGGTCAGGGCCCGGCCGGCAGGTGCGCCATGGGTCTCGGCGTCGCCGGTTCGGTTCCTGTGGGTTCCGGCGCCGCCAGTCGCGGTCCCACCGGTTGCGGTCCGACCCGTCCGGACCCCACCTGTCCAGGTCCCGCCCGTTCCGGCCCCGCCGGGGCCGCCCCGGGCCGCCGGGGCGTCGCCCGGCTCAGCTGGACCACCCCCCAGGCGGCCAGCGCCGCGCCGGTCAGCGCGAGCAGCAGGCCGGCCGCGCCGCCCCGCAGCCGCTCGCCGAGCAGGGAGAGCCCGATCACCGCGGCGGCCACCGGGTTGGCCAGGGTCACCACCGCCAGCGGGGCGCCCAGGCCTCCCCGGTAGGCCGTCTGCGAGAGCAGCAGCCCGCCCGCCGCGAACGCCGCCACCAGGACCGCCACCCCGATCACCTGGGCGCTGAGCAGCGGCCCCGAGCGGTCCGTGGCGGCCACCGTCACGGTCTGCGTGAGCGCCGACGCCACCCCCGAGGCGATGCCCGACGCCGTCGCGTGCCGCAGTCCGGGCCGGGCGCCGGGCCGGGACAGCAGACCGATCAGCGCCGCCGTGGCGCCGGACACCGTCAGCGCCTCCGGCACGCTCAGCACGTCGTCGGGCGCGGGGCCGGTCGCGGTGAGCAGCAGCGCGCCGAGACCGAGCAGCGTCAGCCCGGTGCCCCGCCACTCGACCGCGCTGACCCGCCGGCCCGCCAGCCGCGCCCCCAGGGGGACGGCCGCGACCAGGGTGAGCGCACCGAGCGGCTGGACCACCGTCAGCGGCCCGTACTTGAGGGCCACGACGTGCAGCAGCGCGGCCGCGGCGTTGAGCGCGACCGACCACCACCAGGCACCGGAGGCCAGCAGCCGCAGCGCGCCCGCCCCGGCATCGCGGGCGGCGAGCCGTTCCTGGGCGACGGCCGCGGCGGCGTAGGCGCACGCGGAGACCAGGGAGAGCAGGACGGCGAGCAGTGCGGCGCTCATCGGCCCGCTCCCACCAGGTCATGCCGCTCCACCGTCCGGCGCCGCGGCTCCGGGCGACGACGGGGCACGGCCCACCGCTGCCCGTGCGGCATGCGGAGCACCGCCAGGGCGAGGCCGAGCAGCGCGGCCGCCACGATCACGTCGAGCCAGTAGTGGTTGGCGGTGCCCACGATCACCAGCAGCGTCACCAGCGGGTGCAGCAGCCACAGCCACCGCCAGCGCGTCCGCGTCGCGACGATCAGGCCGATCGCCACCATCAGCGCCCAGCCGAAGTGCAGCGAGGGCATCGCCGCGAACTGGTTCGACAACGCGTCGGTGCTCGGCGGGCCGTAGACCGAGGGGCCGAAGACCCGCGCCGTGTCGATCAGGCCGGTGGCGCCCAGCATGCGCGGCGGGGCGAGCGGAAAGACCAGGTGCAGTACCAGCGCGGCGCCGGTCAGCGCGGCCAGTACTCGCCGGGCCCAGACGTAGTGCGCCGGCCGGCGCAGGTACAGCCAGACGAGGAAGGCCGCGGTGGCCGGGAAGTGGACGACGGCGTAGTAGGTGTTCGCCGTGTGTATCAGGGTGTCGCCGTGCAGGAGCAGCGACTGCACCGTGCCCTCGTCGGGCATCCGGAGCACGCGCTCCCAGTCCCACACGCGGTGGGCGTTGCCGAACGCCTCGGCGGTGTGTCCCGTCGCCAGCTGCCGGCCGAACTTGTACACGAGGAAGAGCCCTGCCACGAGCAGGAGCTCACGGATGAGCGGCGGGCGCGCGGGCGCGCCCGGTCCCGCTTGTGCAGGCTCGGTGCGGGCATTCATCCCCCGGCCCCTTCACTGACGGTGGTGCGTGTGGCTCACAGGTACGGGGTCGTGTGACGGTTCTCATCGATACGACCCCGTTCCGATACGCCAGTGTACCGATACGGTGGTGTACCGGTACACTGGCGTATCGATAGACGTACGACACACTGACCACGGGGCCCTCGAGCCTCGCCGCGGTGCCGCTGAACCTGGTGAGGAGCAGAGCCGATGACGTCGCAGGACGCGGACCGGCCGGACACGGCCGGCGCCTCGCGCCGCTCCAAGATCACGCCCGAGCGTGAGCAGGAGTTCTTCGACGCCGTGATCGAACAGATCCGGTCCTGCGGCTACGACGCCGTCACCATGGAGGGCATCGCGGCCAGCACGCGGTGCAGCAAGTCCACGCTCTACCGCCAGTGGAAGACCAAGCCCCAGTTCGTGGCCGCGGCGCTCCGCTCCCACCGCCGGGTGCGCTTCGCCGAGATCGACACGGGCTCGCTCGCCGAGGACCTGCGTCAGGCGGCCCGGGCCGCGGGCGGGGGAGCGGGCAAGGACACGGGGCTGCTCCAGGCGCTCGGACACGCCGTCATGGAGGACCCGGAGCTCAAGGGCGCGCTGCGCGAGGCGCTCGTCGAGCCGGAGATCGCCGCGCTCCGCGCGATCCTCGACCGGGGTGTCGCCCGGGGCGAGGTCCCGGCCGGCCATCCGGCGCTGGAGTACGTGCCGGCGCAGCTCTTCGGCATGCTGCGGATGCGGCCCGTGGTCGAGGGCGAGCAGGCCGACGGGGAGTACCTCGTCGGGTTCGTGGAGGCCGTCGTGCTGCCGGCGCTCGGCCTCCCCTGAGACTCAGGTCGCCGTCCACGGGATGACTGGACGGTGGCCTGCCCGCGCCGCACCGTGGGGACGGGGGCGGCGCGCACCCCCGGCCGGGCGGGGCCCCTTTGAGCGGAGGGGCGCCCCGCCCGGCCGACCTCTTCCGGAGGCCGGTCAGACGCCCTGGCCGGTGCCGCCCCCGCCGCCGGAGGAGTCCACCTCGATGCCCTCGGTGATCTCGTCGATGACTGACACACCTTCCTCGACGTCGACGCCGAAGCGGACCACGACGATGCGCTCGGGATCGGCGGGAGCAGGGAAGGCGAGCGACTCGACGTAGCCGTCCGAGCCCTCCTTGGTGACCGCCTTCCAGCGGACCAGCCAGCCCTTCTGCCCGGCGACCGTGACCGACTTCGACGCCAGTTCCTCGTGCGAGGTGATCCCGCCGTAGGCGTCGCCGTAGGACTCCTCGGCGTTCGCCTCGATGTCGGCCTTCGCGACCTCCTCGGCGGTACCGCCCTTCGTTTCCAGCACCTCCTGGGGTGCCGAGTACGCGCCGCCCTTGGTGCAGGTCTCGGCGGGGTCGCCGGGGCATTCGTAGCTGTCGTCCGAGGTCACCGTCGCACCGACCGGGAACTGCTGGCCGGACCAGCCGTCCGGGATGGGCAGGCTGATGTCGTTGACCGGGTCCGTCACCGACCCGCTGTCGATCGTGGGCGGCTCCGACTCGCCCGGCGACTCGGGCGCGGGCGACTCGCCGTTTCCGCCTTCGCCGCCCCCGCCGCCTTCGCCGCCGAAGGGGTCGTTCTGGCCACCGGGGCCGCGCCGGTCCTGCTGCGACGACGCGCTGCCGCCGCCGGAGCCGTCGTCGGTCAGCACGTACACGCCGGCCCCGATACCGGCCAGCACGGCCACGGCCGCCGCGACGGCTATGCCGGTCCGCAGCCGTCGCCGCCGCGCGGACGGCGGCTGCACGGGGTACCCGGGATAACCCGGGTGCACGGGATAACCGGGCGACGCGGGATACGGCCCGGCCGCGGTCCCGGGCGCCGCCGGCTGCGCGGGCGCCGGCCCGGGGGACGGCGCGGGAGGCTGTTCCGGCGGCGGCCCCGCAGCGGCGGCCGGCCCCGCGGGACGGACCTGGTCCGTCCATGCCCTGCCGTCCCACCAGCGCTCGGTGGCGGGACCGTCCTGCTTCTGTCCGGGGTCCGGGTACCACCCGGGAGGAGTCACCTGCGTCATGGGCACACCGTATGAGGCGTCGGTGAAAGCCGGATGAGAGGCCCCGCCGCGCTGGGAACCGGCGCGAGGTCCGCCTGGCCTCCGACGGTGCCGCCGCGACGAGTTGACGCCGGCCGCCCGCCCCGCCCCTGATGACGGACCCGGCGCGTCGCCCGCGCTTTACCGCATGTCACCCGACACGGCAACTGCTGCCCGGACCGCCCACCACTCGGGCTCCCGGACGGATAGGCTCGGGCTCTGTACGTCATTCGGGCGACTTGGGGAGGTAGCGGGATGACGGAGGTAGGGCGGACGGCCGCCGCCTCGGCCTCCCTCTGGGAGCGCGACGAGGAGATCGCCACCATCACGCGGGCGGTCGACACCCTGTGCGCGGACCGGTCCTCCTCCGGCACCCTGCTGGTGGCCCGGGGCGAGGCAGGACTCGGCAAGACCGCGCTGCTCGCCGAGACCCGCCGCATCGCGGAGGCCCGGGGCTGCACCGTCTGGTCGGCGCGCGGCGAGACCCTCAGGTCCGTCCCCTTCAACGTGGTGCGCCAACTGCTCCAGCCCGCGCTGGTGTCCATGCTCCCCGAGGAGGCGCGCGAGTACCTCGGCGACTGGTACGGCATCGCCGGCCCCGCCCTCGGCATAGCGGACCCGGGCGAGCGGCAGGCCGACCCGCAGGGCGTGTGCGACGGCCTGGTCGCCGCCGTGCGCCGGCTCGCCCGCCGGGAGTGGCCCCTGGTCCTGCTGGTCGACGACGCCCACTGGGCCGACCAGGAGACCCTGCGCTGGCTCGCCGCGCTGGCCGAACGGCTCGACGAGACCTCCGTGCTGGTCGTCGTCGCCCGCCGCCCCGGTGACGTCAGCGGCGACAGCGCCCGCCACCTGGACGCGGCCGCCGCCGCGGGCCGGCCGCTCCTCCCCATGAACGTCCTCAGTCCCGACGCCACCGCCGGCCTCACCCGGGCCACCCTCGGCGACCACGCGGACGCCGCGTTCTGCCGCGAGGTCTGGGCCGTCACCGGCGGCAACCCGTACGAGACCGTCGAACTCCTCGCCAAGGTCCAGGACAGCGAACTGCAGCCGGTCGAGTCGGAGGCCGCCGAACTGCGCGAGCTCAACCGCTCCGCCCGGGGCGGCGGCCTGGTGGCCCGCCTGGAGCAACTCGGCGCCGACTCCACCCGGTTCGCCTGGGCCGCCGCCATCCTCGGCGACGGCATCACCGTGGACATGGTGGCGCGGCTCCTCACCCTCGACCGCGCCGACGCCGCCCGCTGCGCCGAACTGCTGCAGGGCGCCCGCATCCTCACCGCACCCGACCCCGCGTCGGGCCGGCCGGACGCGGACGACCTGGAGTTCGTCCACCCCCTGATCGCCACCGCCGTCTACAACTCCATCCCCGGCGCGTTGCGCACGGCGATGCACGGCATAGCGGCCCAGCTGGTCGCCGACTCCAGGCTCGGCTCGGCGGCCGCCTCCCGCCACCTCCTCAAGGTGTACCCCGACGACGACCCGGAAGTCGTCGGCCAGCTGCGCGACGCCGCCCGCGAACACCTCGCCGTCGGCGCCCCCGAGGCCGCCCGCCGCTGCCTCGAACGGGCCCTGAAGGAACCGCCGCTGCCCGAGATCCATGCCAAGGTGCTCTACGAACTGGGCTGCGCCACCCTGCTCACCGCGCCCGCCACGACCATCGGCCACCTGCGCACCGCCCTCGCCATGCCCGGCCTCGACGGCGAGCAGCGCGTCAACGCGGTCTTCCGGCTCTCCGAGGCCCTGCTCCACAACGACCAGCTGGAAGAGGCCGTCCGCACCGTCCAGGCGGAGGCCGCCCGCAACCCGGACCCGTCCGTGCGGCTGCGGCTCCAGGCCGTCCAGTACATGTGGGAGGGCATCCACCCCGGCGAGACCTCCTCACCGGGACGGTCCGAACGCCTCGCCGAACTCGCCGCCACCTGCACCGGCCGCGACAACGCGGAACGCGCCCTGCTCATCCTGCGCGGCTTCGACGCCATGACCCGCGGCGAGAACGCCGAGGAGGTCGTCGAGCTGTGCGACCGGGCCCTCGTCAACGGCCGCCTCGCCCCCGGGCTCGGCTGGACCGACACCGAGTGGGGCCTCGAATTGCCGATGATGCTGGCGACCTCCTACGCCTACACCGACCGGCTCGACCGGGCGGAGGCGCTGTTCACCGAGGCGCTGAACACGTACGAGACCGCCGGCTGGAGCGGCGGCCACCTCGCCCTCGCGCACACCTACGTCGGCCTCGGCCACCGCAGGCGCGGCCGGCTGAGGGAGGCCGAGAAGTCCCTGCGCGAATCGCTGCGCATCGCCGAACGCGTCGGCCGCGGACTGCCCCTGTACTGGTCCGCGGTCTGCAACCTGATCGACACGCTGCTCGCCCGCGGCCACGTCGAGGAGGCCCGGTCCGTCGCCGACCGGTACGGCTTCGACCCGCCCTACCCGTCCACCATCGTGCTGCCCGACCCGCGCCCCGTGCGGGCCCGGCTGCTGCTCGCCACCGGCCGCACCGAGGAAGGCGTCAACGAGCTGGAGACCGCCGAGAAGGCGGCCGCGGCACGCGGCCGGCACAACCCGGTGGTGCACCCCTGGACGACCGAACTGGCCCGCGCCCTCGCCACGGCGGACCCCGGCCGCGCCGCCCGGCTCGTCACCGACGCCCGCCGCCACGCCGAGCGCTTCGGCACGGACACCGCGATAGGGGAGGCCCTGCGCTGCGCCGCCGCGCTGGAGACCGGCCAGCGCGCGGTCCGGCTCGCCGCACAGGCCGTCACCTACCTGGAGGCGTCACCCTGCCAGTACGAGCACGCCGCCGCCCGGGTCGAGTACGGCATCGCCGCCCGCTCGGAGGCCGAGCTGCGCCGCGGCCTGGCCCTGGCGGACTCGTGCGGCGCCGACGGGCTGGTGGCACGGGCCCGCGAGGCGCTGGCGGCGGGGCACGTGGGCTGAGGTCAGCCGGCCGCGCCGTCCTCCTCGGCCAGCACCCGCTGGGCCGCCGCGAACGCCGAGTTCGCCGCCGGGACCCCGCAGTACACCGCCGTCTGCAGCAGCACCGCGCCGATCTCGTCCGGCGTCAGTCCATTGCGCCGCGCGGCCCGCACGTGCATGGCCAGCTCCTCGTAGTGGCCGTGCGCGACCAGCGCGGTCAGCGTGATCATGCTGCGCTCGCGGCGCGACAGGGTCGCGTCCGTCCAGATCTCGCCCCAGGCGTAGCGCGAGATGAAGTCCTGGAAACGGGCCGTGAAGGGGGTCTGCCGTCCCTGCGCCCGGTCCACGTGCGCGTCGCCCAGCACCTCGCGCCGCACCGCCATGCCCCGTAGGGCGCCGCCGTCGAAGTGGGCCCGCAGCGCGGTCAGCACCGCCTCGGGGCGCTCCGCGGGCGCCAGGTGCGAGGCGTCCGGCAGTTCGGTCAGCGTCGCGCCCGGCACCGCGTCGGCGATCTCCCGCAGATGAGCGGGCGGTGTCGCCGGGTCCTCGCGTCCCGCGATCAGCAGCGTCGGCACGCCGATCTCGCCGAGCCGGTCCCGCAGGTCGAAGGCGGCCAGCGCGTCGCAGCAGGCGGCGTACGCCCCGGGGTCGGCGTCCCGGTGGTCCTGGACCAGCCGCGGCACGGAGAACCCGGGCGTGAACCACCGCCCGTCCGCCCCGTCCGCGAGCTTCGCCAGCCCCTCCGCGCGCACCGTCGCGGCCCGCTCCTCCCACGCCTTGGCACCGTTGAAGTGCGCCGACGAGCAGACGACGGCGAGCGACGACACCCGCTCCGGGTGGTGCACGGCCAGGTGCAGCCCCACCGCGCCGCCCAGCGACACGCCCGCGTAGGCGAACCGATCCACCCCGAGCGAGTCGGCGAGCGCCAGCACCAGTTGGGCGAGGTCGCCGACGGTGGCGCCCGGCTCGATCAGCTCCGCCGCCGAACCGCCGTGTCCGGGCAGGTCCCAGCGGATCACCCGGTGGCCGATGGACAGTTCCGGCGCCACCTCGTCCCACAGCGCGTACGAGGTGCCCAGCGAGGGCCCCAGCAGCAGCGGGGGAGCGGAGGCGGGGCCTTCGGTCAGGTGGTTGAGGAGGGTCAACGTCGCTCCAGAGCACGGTCGGTCAGGGCTCCCGCGGAGCCGGTGTAACGGGCGGGATCGGTCAGGGAACCGAGGTCGACGTCCTTCAACTCCGGTACCTCGGCCAGCAGTTCACCGAGAGTGCGGTCCTCGGCGTACGTCCGCCGGGCCAGCTCGGTCAGCAGCTCCTTGGCGCGGGCCCGCCCGAGCACCGGTGCCAGTTCGGCGGAGAGCCGCTCGGACACGATAAGCCCGTGCGTCAGGCCGAGGTGCGCGCGCATGACGTCCGGGCGCACCCGCAGTCCCTCGGTCAGCTCGGCGGCGTCCCGGGCCGCGCCGCCGGTCAGCCGCAGCAGGTCCCGCAGCGGCTCCCACTCGGCGTGCCAGGCCCCGGCCGGCCGCTCGTCCCCGGCGGCCAGCGAGCCGTACAGCGTGGCCGCGAGCTGCGGCGCCCGCCGGGCCGCCGCCGCGATCAGCGTGGACCGTACGGGGTTGGCCTTGTGCGGCATCGCCGACGAGCCGCCGCCGCTGCCCTCGGTCACCTCGCCGATCTCGGTGCGGGACAGCGTCAGCACGTCCTCGGCGAGCTTCCCGAGGGCCCCGGTGGCGAAGGCGAGGCAGCCGGCCAGGTCGGCGACCGGGGTGCGCAGGGTGTGCCAGGGCATCAGCGGTGCGCGCAGGCCCAGTTCACGTGCGTACGCCTCCGGCAGCACGAGCGGGTCCGCGGCCCCGTACGCCCCGAAGGCCGCCAGGGTGCCCGCCGCGCCGCCGAGCTGGGCGGGCAACCCGTCGCGCACGGCGGTGATCCGGTCCCGCGCGTCCAGGACCAGCGCGCGCCAGCCGGCCGCCTTCAGCCCGAAGGTCGTCGGCACGGCGTGCTGGGTGAGCGTCCGGCCCGGCATCGCCGTGTCCCGGTGCTCGGCGGCCAGCCGGGCCAACGCCCTTTCCGTACGGGCCAGATCGGCGAGCAGCAGGTCAAGGGTGCGGGCGGCGACCAGCATCAGCGCCGAGTCCAGGATGTCCTGGCTGGTCGCACCCCGGTGGACGTACGGCCCGTACTCCTCGCCGACCGCCTTGGTCAGGCCGGCCACCAGCGGGATCACCGGGTTGCCGCCGGCGCGGGCGCGCTCGGCCAGGGAGCGCGCGTCGAAGCGGGCGGGGTCGGCCGCCTCGGTCACCGCGTCCGCCGCCCGGGCCGGGGCCAGCCCCAGCCGGGACTGCGCCCGGGTCAGGGCCGCCTCGGCGTCCAGCAGCGCCCGCAGGACGGCGCCGTCCCCGGTCGCCCCGTCGGCCGGGGAACCGGCCCACCCGGGTGCGAGCAGGCCCGTGTCGGCAGCTGATGTCACTGGAACTCCAGGAAGACCGTCTCGCCCTCGCCCTGAAGGCGGATGTCGAAACGGTACGTCCCGTGGCCCTCGCCCGCGGCGACCAGCGTGTCGCGGCGCCCGGCGTCCACCCGGGACAGCAGCGGGTCCGCGGCCAGCGCCGCCCGGTCGTCCGGCAGGTAGATCCGCGTGAACAGGTGCACCAGCAGCCCGCGCGCGAACACGCACACGCTGAGGTAGGGCGCGCTGTTCCCCCGTGCGCCGGGGCGCAGGGTCCGCGCGTACCAGTGGCCGTTCGCGTCGGTCTGGATGCGGCCGAAGCCGGTGAACTCCACGCCGTTGCGGCCGAGGAAGCCGCCGGAGGCCGGGTCGCGCCGCATCGAGCCGTCGGCGGTCGGCAGCTCGCCGTCCGGGTCCGGTCCCCACACCTCAAGCAGCGCGTCCGGCAGCGGGTTGCCCTCGCCGTCGTACACGTACCCGTGCACGGTGATCGTGTCGGGGTGGCCGGCGGGCGCGATGTCCTCGCCGCCGCGGAAGGGCAGCGCGTACCCGTAGAACGGGCCGACCGTGTGCGACGGCGTGGGCAGCACGTTCTCCGGGCTGCTGGTGTCGGTCTTCGTCATGGCGGTCAGCGTCCTTCTTCGATCCAGGTGGCGTTCGGGCCGTCGAGCACGATGTCCCAGTGGTAGCCGAGCGAGAACTCGGGCACGGACAGGCTGTGGTCGTACGTCGCTATGAGCCGCTGCCGGGCGGCGTCGTCCGTGACGGACTGCAGGATCGGGTCGTACGGGAACAGCGGGTCGTTCGGGAAGTACATCTGGGTCACGAGCCGCTGGGTGAACGCCGAGCCGAACACCGAGAAGTGGATGTGGGCGGGGCGCCAGGCGTTGACGTGGTTGCGCCACGGATAGGGACCCGGCTGCACGGTGGTGAAGCGGTAGAAGCCGTCGTCGTCGGAGAGGGTGCGGCCCACCCCGGTGAAGTTCGGGTCCAGCGGGGCGTCGTGCTGCTCGCGCTGGTGGGCGTAGCGGCCGGCCGAGTTGGCCTGCCAGATCTCCACGAGCTGGCCGCGCACGGGCTTGCCGTTCCGGTCGAGCAGGCGGCCGGAGACGGTGATCCGCTCGCCGACCGGCTCCCCGGTGTGCTGCCGGGTCAGGTCGTTGTCGATCTCGGTGATGTCCCGCTCCCCGAAGGCGGGGGAGGACAGCTCGACCAGCTCCGGGTCCTTGGTGACGTCGATGGCGACCGGCGGCTGCTCGGGGTGGCGCAGCACCGAGGAGCGGTACGGGGCGTAGTCGCGGCGCGGGTGGTGCTCGACGGGCCCGCCGTCGGCGACCCGCTTCTCGTACGCGGCGTGCTCGGCCGCGATCTCCGCGTCGATGTCGTGCTGGGTGAGAGTCATCGTGATTCCCGTGGGTGACGTGGCTAGCGGTCGAGGACGAGGGCGAGGCCCTGGCCGACGCCGATGCACAGGGTGGCGACGCCCGTGCCGCTTCCCTTGCGGGCGAGCTGGTGGGCGACGGTGCCGGCGAGGCGGGCACCGGAGGCGCCCAGCGGGTGGCCCAGCGCGATGGCACCGCCCTGGGGATTGAGGATCGCGGGGTCGAACTCGGGCCACTCGGCGACGCAGCCCAGCACCTGGGCGGCGAACGCCTCGTTGAGTTCGAGGACGTCCAGGTCGGCGAAGGTGCGGCCGGCCTTGGCGAGGGCGCGGTTGACGGCCTCGACGGGCGCGAGGCCGAACCAGTGCGGGTCGGTCGCCGCGACGCCGGTGGCGGAGATCCGGGCGAGGGGCTCGCGGCCGGTGGCCTTCAGGCCCTCCTCGTCGACCAGGAGCAGCGCCGCGGCGCCGTCGTTGAGCGGCGAGGCGTTCCCGGCGGTGACGCTCCCGTCGGTCTTGCGGAAGGACGGCTTGAGCTTCGCCATCGCCTCCAGGGACGCGGTGGCGCGTACGCATTCGTCGGCGGCGAAGTCGACCGGGTCTCCGTTGCGCTGCGGCACCGGCACCGGCGCGAGCTCCCCGTCGAACAGGCCGTCGGCCTGCGCGCGGGCCGCCTTGTGGTGGGAGGCGAGGGCGTACTCGTCCTGCTGTTCGCGGGAGATCTTGTGCTTGTCGGCGATGAGTTCGGCCGACTCGCCGAGGGGGATCGTCCACTGCGGGTCCATCCGCGGGTTGACCATCCGCCAGCCCAGGGTGGTCGAGTACAGCTCGGTGTGCCCGGCGGGGAAGGGCCGGTCCGACTTGGGGAGCACGTAGGGGGCGCGGGTCATGGACTCCACGCCGCCCGCCAGCGCGATCGACGCGTCGCCGGCGGCGATGGCGCGGGCGGCCTGGATCACCGCTTCGAGGCCGGAGGCGCACAGCCGGTTCACGGTCACGCCGGGGACGGTGGTGGGCAGACCGGCCAGGAGGGCGGCCATGCGGGCGACGTTGCGGTTCTCCTCGCCGGCGCCGTTGGCGTTGCCGAAGTACACGTCGTCGATGCGGGACGCGTCCAGGCCGGGCGTGCGGGCGAGGAGTTCACGGACGGCGTGCGCGGCCAGGTCGTCCGGGCGCACGCCCGCCAGGGAGCCGTTGTACTTGCCGAAAGGGGTGCGGACCGCGTCGACGACGTAGACGTCCTTCACTTCAGGTCCTCCGAGACGGTGAGCTTGGCGTCGGTGCGGGCGGTGATCTCGTCGACGCTCACACCCGGCGCGCACTCGACCAGGACGAGGCCGTCGTCGGTGACGTCCAGGACGCCGAGGTCTGTGATGATCCGGTTCACGCACGCCTTGCCCGTGAGCGGCAGCGCGCACTCCTTAAGGATCTTGGGCGAGCCGTCCTTCGCGGTGTGGGTCATCACGACGATCACGGTGCGGGCGCCGTGGACGAGGTCCATCGCCCCGCCGATCCCGGTGATCATCTTGCCGGGAATGGCCCAGTTGGCCAGGTCACCCGTGGCGGACACCTGCATCGCGCCGAGGACCGCTACGTCGATGTGCCCGCCTCGGATCATGCCGAAGGAGAGCGCCGAGTCGAAGAAGGAGGCGCCCGGCAGGACGGTGACGGTCTCCTTGCCGGCGTTGATCAGGTCCGGGTCCACCTCGTCCTCGGTGGGGTAGCGGCCGGTGCCCAGGATGCCGTTCTCGGACTCCAGGGTCACCTCCACGCCCTCGGGGAGGTAGTTCGGGATCAGCGTCGGCAGACCGATGCCGAGGTTGACGTACTGGCCGTCCCGCAGCTCCCGGGCCGCTCGCGCGGCCATCTGTTCACGCGTCCAGGCCATCAGGAACTCACCGTCCGCCGCTCGATCCTCTTGTCCGCCGCCTGCTCGGCCGTCAGCGCGACCACCCGCTGCACGAAGATCCCCGGCAGGTGCACCGCGTCCGGGTCGATCTCGCCCGGCTCGACCAGCTCCTCCACCTCGGCGACCGTCACCCGGCCCGCCATCGCCGCCAGCGGGTTGAAGTTCCGGGAGGACTTGTTGAACACCAGGTTCCCGTGCCGGTCGCCCCTGGCCGCACGGACGAGGGCGAAGTCGGTGCGGATGCCGCGCTCCAGCACGTACTCCGTGCCGTCGAACTCGCGGACCTCCTTCGGCGGCGACGCCAGCGCGACCCCGCCGGAGCCGTCGTAGCGCCAGGGCAGCCCGCCGTCGGCGACCTGCGTGCCCACCCCGGCCGGGGTGTAGAAGGCGGGGATCCCGGCCCCGCCGGCCCGCAGCCGCTCGGCCAGCGTGCCCTGCGGGATCATCTCCACCTCCAGCTCACCACCGAGGTACTGGCGCGCGAACTCCTTGTTCGCCCCGATGTAGGAACCGGTCACCCGGGCGATCCGCCCCGCCGCCAGCAGCACCGCCAGTCCGGACTCCATCGCCCCGCAGTTGTTGGAGACGACCGACAGTCCACCGGTACCGCGCTCGTACAGCGCCTGGATCAGCACGTTGGGCACACCACTGAGGCCGAAGCCGCCCACGGCGAGCGACGCGCCGTCCGGTATGCCGGCCACCGCCTCGGCGGCCGTGGCCACCACCTTGTCCATCCGAGAAGCCCCATCTCTTCAAATTAATCAGGGCACTGAGTATTTCAGCGAGGTTCCCCACACGCTGCCACCGGACGACCGAAGCGTCAAGGCCTCGAAAAACAGGAGGTAGATCGCCTGGACTGGCTACGGACAGTCGGAGTCCGCCCGATGTATCGTCAGTGCACCGACGAAATGACCACAGGAGTGCACATGGCCGCGGTCGACCTGACCACCCATCCCGGGCACCTGGCCCGGCGGCTGCAGCAGGCGCACTACCTGCTGTGGAACACGATGGTCTCGGAGGAGATCACCTCGCCGCAGTTCGCGGTCCTCAACGCCCTGGTCGCCGAGCCGGGACTGGACCAGCGCACGGCGGGGGAGCGGGTCGGCCTGGACCGGTCCACCATCGCCGAGGTGGTCACCCGGCTCGGCCGGCGCGGGCTGCTGGACAAGGTCCGCGACCCGCAGGACGGCCGCCGCTTCCTGCTGCGCCCGACCGACGAGGGTCGGCGCGTCCACCGCAAGCTGGCGGTACGGACGGCCCGCATGAACCAGGTCTTCCTCGCCCCGCTCTCCGCCGACGAGCAGACCGTGTTCTTCGACCTCATCCGCCGGGTCGCGGACGCCGCCGAAGGGCTCCGCAACCCGGCCGAACCCGC
Organism: Streptomyces sp. CB02414; assembly: GCF_001905385.1. GTDB lineage: Bacteria > Actinomycetota > Actinomycetes > Streptomycetales > Streptomycetaceae > Streptomyces. The sequence continues at coordinate 23,315 of NZ_LIPF01000005.1, forward strand.
GAACGCGCCGGGCTGACCCGGACCGCTGGTCAGGACTTGCCGGCAGAGTCCGTCGAGTGCGTCGAGTCGACGAACACCACCCACACCTGGCCCTCGGCGAAGTCCAGCGGCGTGCCGTTCCGGGCGGTGAAGGCGGTGCCGTCCGTCGCCGTGCCGCGCTTCCAGGTCGCGTCGTACAGGCGCCCGTCGCGCAGCACCTCCGCCTCCCCGGATCCGACCGACTCTACGTAGGGCGAGTAGTTGCCCCGGAAGTCCCGGAAGTCGGACTCGCGCACGTCCACGTGCTGCACGACGACCGTCGCCGGCGCCAGGCGCCCGCCGTCGGCCGTGCGGGCCGGGTCGCCGTCCATGCCGACCAGCCAGCGGTCACGGCTCTCGGACCAGGTGAAGGTGAAGGCCGCCGACGGGTAGCGCACCGTGCGCGACGACACTTCCCGGCCGCCCTCGGGCGTCTTCTCGCCGTAGCGGAATCCCGTGGTCAGGGCGTCGGCGCCGGGCGGCCCGGACAGCAGCCGGCCGGGACGCACGTAGAGGTTGTGCGGGGCGGGCCGGTCCGCGTCGCGGACGTAGGCGTCGGAGTCCTCGCCCGGCGGCTCCGCACGCAGTGGCGCCTTGTCGATGAGCGGCAGCAGCTTGCTCTGCGCGCCGGAGAACGCCAGCGTCGGCCGGTCGAACTGGCGCAGCAGGTCGAGGTCCGACTCGCGGGCACTGCGCACCGGCCCGACCGACTCCGGCAGCTTGGTCGCGTAGACCGCCATCAGGCGGCTCAGGCCCGCCTCCACCGGCTCCACGTAGACCACGTCGGCCGCCGCCAGGCCCGTCTGCGGGCGGGCCTGGCGCACGTTGTCCACCTTCACGGCCAGTACCGAGCCGCCCGGACGGCCCGTCTCGGTACTGGCCGAGCTCTCCGGGCTCGGCGCCCGACCGTCCTCGCGCGCCCCGGGCCCGGTCGTGCAGCCCGCCGCCAGCGAGACCGCCACCGCCGCCGTCAGCAGCGCACCGCCCCGCCACCTGTGCGTCCCTCGTCGCATTCCGACCACCCGCCACCCGTCCTCTGTCATTGATTGTGCGCTCTTTGAAGCTATTAAGAGCTTTTAGTGCGATACCTGACCGGAACCGATACGGCACGCGGAGACGGGCACATAATCCGCTGTTCGGACGAAACGGGTCCACGGTTCGGCGGACGACCGCCCGGGTACCCGGTCGCGGACGCAAGACCGACGCGCACGGGCGACGGAGGGAGCGCGAGGCGATGAAGGCAGTGACGTGGCAGGGCAAGCGGGACGTGCGGGTGGAGGAGGTGCCCGACCCGAAGATCCAGGAACCGACGGACGCCGTCATCCGCGTCACGTCCTCCGGACTGTGCGGCTCCGACCTGCACCTGTACGAGGTGCTCACGCCGTTCATGACGCCGGGCGACATCCTCGGACACGAACCCATGGGCATCGTGGAAGAGGTCGGGTCCGAGGTGACCGGACTGAAGCCGGGCGACCGGGTCGTCGTCCCGTTCCAGATCGCGTGCGGGCACTGCTTCATGTGCGGCACCGGACTGCCGACCCAGTGCGAGACGACCCAGGTCACCGGCGAGGGCATGGGCGCCCCGCTGTTCGGCTACACGCGCCTGTACGGCGCCGTCCCCGGCGGCCAGGCCGAGTACCTGCGCGTGCCGCAGGCCCAGTACGGGCCGATCAAGGTGCCCGAGGGGCCGGCCGACGACCGCTTCGTCTACCTCTCCGACGTGCTGCCCACCGCCTGGCAGGCGGTCGAGTACGCCGCCGTCCCGCAGGGCGGCACCGTCGCGGTGCTCGGCCTCGGCCCGATCGGCGACATGGCCTGCCGGATCGCCCGGGCGAAGGGCGTCGCGCGGGTCTTCGGCATCGACCTGGTGCCGGAGCGGCTGCGACGAGCCCGCGAGCGGGGCGTGGAGACCTACGACCTGCGCTCCTTCGACAACGAGAAGGAACTCGTCGCGGCGATCCAGGACGAGACCGGCGGCCGCGGGCCGGACGCCGTGATCGACGCGGTCGGCACCGAGGCACACGGCAGCGCCGCCGCCAAGCTGGTGCAGCAGGCCGCCGCGGTGATGCCCCGGGCCATCGGCGGCCCGCTGGCCGAGCGGTTCAGCGTCGACCGGCTCGCCGCCCTCTACACCGCCATCGACCTGGTCCGGCGCGGCGGCACGATCTCGCTGTCCGGCGTGTACGGCGGCATGGCCGACCCGATGCCGATGCTCACCCTGTTCGACAAGCAGATCCAGCTGCGGATGGGACAGGCCAACGTACGCCGCTGGAGCGACGAGATCGTCCCGTACCTCACCGACGACGACCCCCTCGGCGTCGACGACTTCGCGACCCACCGGGTGCCGCTGACGGACGCGCCGCACGCGTACGAGATGTTCCAGAAGAAGCAGGACGGCGCGGTCAAGGTGCTCATGAAACCCTGATCCGGCGGCCTCAGGGACCGCCCAGGATCTCCGCCAGGTCGTAACGGACCGGCTCCTCCAGCTGGGCGTAGGTGCAGCTCTCCGGCGTCCGGTCCGGGCGCCACCGGCGGAAGCGGGCCGTGTGCCGGAAGCGCGCCCCGTTCTCCATGTGGTCGTACGCCACCTCCACCACCCGCTCCGGCCGCAGCGGCACCCAGGACAGGTCCTTCTTGCCCGACCAGCGGCTGGGCGCGCCGGGCAGCCGCGCCGACTCGTGCGCCGACTCCTCGGCCCACGCCGCCCACGGGTGGCCCCGGACGTCGTCCATGCGCAGCGGCTCCAGCTCCTCCACCAGTTCGGCGCGCCGCTTCATCGTGAACGCCGCGCTGACGCCCACGTGCTGGAGGGCGCCCTTGTCGTCGTAGAGGCCGAGCAGCAGGGAGCCGACCACGGGGCCGCTCTTGTGCAGGCGGTATCCGGCGACGACCACGTCCGCCGTCCGCTCGTGCTTGATCTTGTACATGGCCCGTTCGTCCTGGCGGTAGCGCAGGTCGAGCGGCTTGGCGACGACCCCGTCCAGGCCCGCCCCCTCGTACTGCTCGAACCACTGCCGGGCCACCTCGATGTCGTCCGTCGCCGGCGCCACGTGCACCGGCGGCGTCACGCCGGACAGCGACCGGACCAGCAGGGCCCGCCGGTCGGCGAGAGGCACGTCGAGGAGTGACTCGTCGTCCAGGGCCAGCAGGTCGAAGGCCACCAGCGAGGCCGGTGTCCTCTCGGCCAGCATCCGCACCCGGGAGTCCGCCGGGTGGATCCGCTCGGTCAGCGCGTCGAAGTCCAGGTGGCCCTCCCGTGCGATCACGATCTCGCCGTCCACCACGCACCGCTCGGGCAACCGCTCCCGCACCGCCGCCACCAGCTCCGGGAAGTACCTGGTCAGCGGCTTGCCCGTACGGCTGCCGAGCTCGACCTCGGCACCGTCGCGGAAGACGATCGACCGGAAGCCGTCCCACTTGGCCTCGTAGTGCATGCCCGGCGGGATCTTCGCCACGGACTTGGCGAGCATCGGCTTCACGGGCGGCATGACGGGCAGATCCATGCTCCGACTGTATGAGCGGCCCGTGTGCCCCGCCTGTTAAGCTTGCCTGGTGATCAGGTTCTACTACTTCTACATCTGATACCGCCCCGGGAGACCGGGCGCCGATGCCGCCGCGAGCAAGCGGCGTGATTCCGGCTGCCCCGCTCCGTATCGGTCACCTGTTCACTTCTTCCGATATGGCGGATCACCCATGCACCGGCGTACCTCTGACGCCCCCACCTGCCCCACCACACCTGCCACGTCCACGCCCGGCTCGGGCGCCTTCCAGGTCGTCCTGGACGACGTCGTCCGCGCCCCCGGAGGCCGGCCGCTCCTGGACGGCGTGCACCAGTCGGTGTCCCTCGGCGAGCGCGTCGGCGTCGTCGGCGAGAACGGCACCGGCAAGTCGACCCTGCTGCGCCTGCTGGCCGGCACCGACCGGCCCGACGCGGGACACGTCCGCGTCCACGCCCCGGGCGGCGCGGGCTACCTGCCGCAGACCCCCGACCTGCCCCCGGACGACACCGTCCAGGACGCCGTCGACCACGCCCTCGCCGACCTGCGGGCCCTGGAGGGCGCCCTGCGCCGGGCCGAGCAGGCGCTGACCGAGGCCGGGCCGGACGAACTCGACGGTCTGCTCGCCACCTACGGCGAGCTCCTGGAGGCCTTCGAGGCCCGCGACGGCTACGCGGCCGACGCCCGCGTCGAGTCCGCCCTGCACGGACTGGGCCTGCGCCACATCACCCCCGACCGGCGCCTCGGCAGCCTCTCGGGCGGCGAGCAGGCCCGCCTGGGCCTGGCCTGCCTGCTGGCGGCCGCACCTCAGCTCCTGTTGCTCGACGAACCGACCAACCACCTCGACGTACCGGCCGTCGAGTGGCTGGAGGAACACCTGCGCGCCCACCGCGGCAGCGTCCTGGCGGTCTCCCACGACCGCGTCTTCCTGGAACGCGTCGCCACCGCCCTGTGGGAGGTGGACGGCGAGCGCCGCACCGTGCACCGGCACGGCGGCGGCTACGCCGGATACCTGCGCGCGAAGGCGGGCGCACGGCGCCGCTGGGAACAGGAGTACGCCGACTGGCAGCGGGAGCTGGCCGAACAGCGCGTCCTGGCTCGCCGCGCCGCCGACACGATGGCCGCGGGCCCCCGGCGCCGGGCCAACGCCGACCGCGAGGGCCAGCGCCACCAGCGCAGCGTGGAGAAGCAGATCTCCGCCCGCGTGCGGCAGGCGAAGGAGCGGGTGCGGCGCCTGGAGGAGAACCCGGTGCCGCCGCCCCCGGCGCCCCTGCGCTTCCGGGTGCGGGTCGAGGGCGGCGACGCGGACCACCACGGCCCGCTGGCCGACCTGCACCGGGTGACCGTCGGCGACCGGCTCGACGTCCACGACTTCACCGTCGGCCCGGGCGAGCGCATCCTGGTCACCGGCGCGAACGGTGCCGGCAAGAGCACCCTGCTGCGGGTCCTCGCCGGCGACCTGCACCCCGACCGGGGCACGTGCGCCCGCCCCGGACGCGTCGGCTGGCTGCCCCAGGAGACCCCGGTCACCCACCCGCGGCGGACCCTGCTGGACGCCTACGCGGCCGGGCTGCCCGGCGCTCCCGCCGAGCACCGCGGGGCACTGCTGGGCCTCGGCCTGTTCCGCCTCCCCGACCTGAGGACGGCGGTCGGTGACCTGTCCACCGGGCAGCTCCGCCGGCTGGCCCTGGCCCGGCTGCTGCGCGACCCGGTGGACCTGCTGCTCCTGGACGAGCCCACCAACCACCTCTCACCCGCGCTGGTGGAGGACTTCGAGGAGGCCCTGCACCACTACGCCGGCGCCCTGGTGATGGTCTCCCACGACCGCATGGTCGCCCGGCGGTTCACCGGTCGCCGGGTCAGCATGAGCAACGGGTCACTGGCCGAGTAGCGCCCCGCGCCGCCCGGGACGTCCACCTACCCGCGGACCCCGGGCGGCCCGCCCGCCTGATGTGCGAGGTGACCCGGGTGCGCCTACCGTGGCTCGCATGGCGGAAGCGGTGGAACTGGAAGCGGGCGGACGGACCGTGCGGCTGTCCAGCCCGGGCAAGGTCTTCTTCCCCGAGGACGGCTACACCAAGCTCGACGTGGCCCGGTACTACCAGGCGGTCGCCCCCGGCATCCTGCGCGCCCTGCGCGACCGCCCCACCACTCTCCAGCGCTACCCGGACGGCATCACCGGCGAGTGGTTCTACCAGAAGCGCGCACCCAAGGGCATGCCCGACTGGATCCCCACCGCGCACATCACCTTCCCCAGCGGACGCAGCGCCGACGAGATGTGCCCCACCGAGGAGGCGGCGGTGCTGTGGGCCGCCCAGTACGGCACCCTCACCTTCCACCCCTGGCCGGTGCGCCGCGACGACGTCGACCACCCCGACGAACTGCGCATCGACCTCGACCCGCAGCCCGGCACCGACTACGACGACGCCGCCCGCGCCGCCCGCGAACTGCGCGCCGTGCTGGAGGAGTTCGGCGGGCTGCGCGGCTGGCCCAAGACCTCCGGCGGACGCGGCATCCACGTCTTCGTGCCGATCGAGCCGCGCTGGACCTTCACCCAGGTGCGGCGCGCCGCCATCGCCGTCGGACGCGAGATGGAACGGCGGATGCCCGAGCAGGTCACCATCAAGTGGTGGAAGGAGGAGCGCGGCGAGCGCATCTTCATCGACTACAACCAGACCGCCCGCGACCGCACCATCGCCTCCGCCTACTCCGTGCGGCCCCGCCCCGGCGCGCCCGTCTCCGCGCCGCTGACCTGGGACGAGGTGGGCGTCGCGCACCCGCGGGACTTCGACATCACGACCATGCCCGCGCGCTACGCCGAACTCGGCGACGTGCACGCGGGCATGGACGACACGAGGTACTCCCTCGACGCCCTGCTGGAGCTGGCGACGAAGGACGAGCACGACCACGGGCTCGGAGATCTGCCGTACCCGCCCGAGTATCCGAAGATGCCGGGGGAACCCAGCCGGGTACAGCCGAGCCGCGCGAAGAAGCCGCGCCCTCAGAAGAGCTGAGGAAGAGCTGGGCTACAGCTCCTTGATCCTCACGTCCCGGTACGACACCACGTCCGTCGTGCCGTGGACCTGGAGCCCGATGTAGCCGGAGGCGTACCGCCGCCCGTCCGTGCCCGGGTCGTCCGAGCGCGGCGGGTAGAAGGCCTGGCCGCCGGTGTTGTCGAACTCGTTGATCAGCTTGCCGTTGCGGTAGATGGAGTAGTGCTGGTCGACCACGCGGATCTCGTAGTCGTTCCAGGTGCCCTTCTCGGTCACCCCGGCGCCGGCCAGGCCCACCCGGTCGAAGCCGTAGACCGACCCCGACTTGTACATGTCGCCGGTCGGGCTGTCGAACACCTGCACCTCGTGCCCGTACTTGATGGCGACCCACTCCGGCCGGGACTCCTCCGGGTGGTCGTGGACCTGCGGGAAGCGCACGAAGACGCCGCCGTTGGTGTTCGCGGTGCCCGGCGCGTCGTCCCGCCACTGGAGCTTCAGCGAGAAGTCGCCGTACTTGCGCTCCGGGAACCACAGCATGCCCATGCCGGGCGTGCTGGTGCTGGAGGTGATCGAACCGTCCTCGTTCAGCGCGAACGAACCGCCGCCCACCTGCTGCCACTTGGCGAAGGACTCTTCGGTGCCGTCCAGGATCGCCCGGTATCCCTCGGTCTGGCCGGGCACGCCGATCTTCGACTGACGCGCGGCCTTGTTGATGGCCCGGCCCTCGCGCCGGTCGATGACGCCCTCGTCCCGCAGCGCCTCGACGACCTCGCGGACGTGCTTGAGGAACAGCTGCTGCGAGGACCAGTCCTTCTCGTCCTCGATCAGCTCGTTGATCCGGCACCGGTTGTTGGTCACCCGGTTCGGCACACCCGTGTCGACCGTGCCGACGATCACCGTGAGGCGCTCGTCGTACTCGGGGCAGGGCGGCGGCGGCACCTGGCCCGACACCACCGTGAAGCTCACGGTCAGCGGCTCGGAGGTGTTGCCCGCCTTGTCGCTCGCCCGGTAGGCCACGGTGTGCCGGCCCACCCGGTCGACGACGACCGGCCCGGTGTACGCCAGGTAGGGCCCGGCGTCCAGCGAGTACTCCACGCCGGCCACCCCGGAACCGCCCTCGTCGGTGGCGCTGACGGTCACCTTGGCGCTGCCGACGTACGCGCCGTCGGAGTCCTTGCTGCCCTCCACGGTCACACCGGTCACCGGCGCGGTGGTGTCCTCGGGGGGAGCGGCGACCACGGTGAAGGCGACGTTCTTCTCCGCCGCGGCGTTGCCCGCCTTGTCGGTGGCGCGGTAGCGCACGGTGTGCTCGCCGACCTCGTGCACCATGACGGGCGCGGTGTACGGCTGCCAGGCGCCGTCGGCACCGACGGCGTACTCGATGGTGTTGACGCCGGAACCGGTGTCGGAGGCGGTGACGGTCACCGTCGCCATGTCGATGTAGGCACCGTCCGGGTTCTGTTCACCACTGATGGTCGCCGAGGTCTCCGGCGCGGTCGTGTCGTCGGTGTCCGGGGCGGCCACGGCGAACGTGACGCTCTTCTCCTCGGCGGCGTTGCCCGCCTTGTCGAACGCCCGGTAGCGCACCGTGTGCTCGCCGACCTGGTCGACCACGACCGGCGTCGTGTACGGCTGCCAGGCGCCGTCGGCGCCGATGGCGTACTCGATGCGCTCGACGCCGGAGCCGCCCTCGTCGGTGGCGGCGAGCGTCACGGTCGCGGAGCCGACGTAGGCGCCGTCGGCGTTCTGCGTGCCGCCCACCTGCGCCGACGTCGCGGGAGCCGTGGTGTCCTCGCCACCGCCGCCCTCGGTCACCACGAGCACGCCCTTCATCTCCCCGTGGCCGGGGATCGTGCAGTGGTAGAGGTAGCGGCCGGGGGTGAGGGTGACCTCGGCGGTGTGCTTGCCGCCCTGGTCGTCGTTGGGGTTGGCCAGGATGTTCAGCTGGACGTCCTGGTTGTACTCGGGATCGCTGGTCACGAACGTCAGCGTGTGCGGCATGCCGGTGGTGTTGCCGGTCGCCTCACTGTTCTCGAAGACGATCGTGGCCGGACCCGCCACCGCCGTCTCGGGCGCCGACGTGTACTTGGTGATGTCGTTCCCGGCGGTCCAGGTGAGGACCTGGTCCGCGGCCGGGGCCTGCTCCCCGGCCCTGGGCTGCCCGGAGGCGGACGTCGCCTGCAGTCCGAGCATCATCAGCAGGCCGGCCAGCAGCGCGGCCCACATTCTTCGTTGGCGTATCACTCGGTCCCCCTCGCCAGCTGTCCGGCGGCCGGCGTCGGGCCGCCGCCCTCGTAGGTGACCCGCCACAGGGCCGACTTGGAGTCCGAGGTGAAGAAGCCGCGGCCGTAGTCCAGGACGTACAGCGCGCCGTCCGGGCCGAACTTCCAGCCCATCAGGTTCTTGATGCCGTCGTTGCCGACCGGCACGATCTTCTTCAGCGACTCCGAGTGCACCGGCAGACCGCCGTCGCCCAGCGTCTTCGGGTCCATCAGCACCGCGTTGCGCGGCTGGTCGGCGTCGTAGAAGTCACCGACGAACCACTTGCCGTCCCAGTACGCGGGCCACGCGACCTTGCTGTCGCCGGCCGCGTCGTAGCGGTAGACCGGGCCGTTCATCGCGGCCTGGCCGCCGCCCTTGAGCCAGGGCAGCTTGTAGGTGGCCTCGTCCTGCTCGTACGACGGGATCCCGTTCTCGTCGCGCGGGAAGTCGGGGGCGCCGCCCTGCGGCGAGTACCAGATGTTGTTGCCGGTCACCGGCGGCAGGTTGACCAAGCCGTCGTTGTTCGGCGACTCGTTCTTCGGGGCGTCGCAGTCGTACCAGCCCAGCGGCTTCGACGGGTCCGGCAGGTTCCGGTCCCGGTACGGCTGCTTGTTGCCCATGCAGTACGGCCATCCGCGGTTGCCCGCCTCGGTGATCGCGGCGAACGTGTCGTACTTCGCCGGACCCCACGTCGGCGACGGAGAACCGGCGTCCGGGCCGACCCAGCCCGCGTAGAGGACGTCGGTCTTCTTGTCGACGGAGATGCGCGCCGGGTTGCGGACGCCCATCACGTAGATCTCGCCGCGCGTCTTGCCGCCGCCCTCGGCTGTCTCCTTCCCGGTGAACAGGTTGCCCTCGGGGAGTGTGTACGTCCCGTCCGGCTCCGGGTGGATGCGCAGGATCTTGCCGTTGAGGTTGTTGGTGTTGCCGGCGGTGCGGCGCGCGTCGGCGAAGGAGACGCCCTTGAAGTTGGGCTCCGGGTTGTTGCCCGAGTAACCGCCGCTGAATCCGCTGGAGTTGTTGTCACCGGTGGCGATGTACAGGTTGCCCTTGGAGTCCCAGGCCATCCCGCCGCCCGCGTGGCAGCAGCTGTGGATCTGCACCGGCCACTTCAGCAGCACCTTCTCGCTGCCGAGGTCCAGCTTGTTGGCCGCCTGGTCGAGCGTGAAGCGGGAGACGCGCCGCTCGGCCATGTGGGTCTCACGGTTGATCTCGGAGTGGGGTGTGTAGTGCAGGTACACCCACCCGTTCTCCTCGAACTCCGGGTCCAGCTCGATGCCGAGCAGGCCCTCCTCGACCTTGGTCAGCTCGTCGCCGCCGCCCTTGTTGCCGAAGACGGTCAGCTCACCGGCGAGGGTGACCTCCTTCGTCTTCGGGTCCCAGACGTGGATCTCTCCCTTGCCCTTGCCGATGTCCGGGTCGTTCCAGTCGGTGACCACGGGCTGGGAGGCGTCCGCGCCGCCCCGGCCGATGTAGAGGACGCGGCCGTCGGGGGCGGTGACCAGGCCGTGCGGTTCGCCGATCTGGTCGTTCTGGCCGGGCTGGTTGGGCTCGGTCAGGCGCTCGGCCTTGTAGTTGCCGGTGATGGTCGCCTTGCAGTCGGCCTGCGCCAGCCGCGTGGTCCACAGCAGGGCGCCGCGCAGATGGGCGCGGAAGTCGGTCTCGTCGTACGACGACACCGTGCCGCCCATGCCGGTGTAGAAGGACCGGCCGCCGTCGTAGTCACGGCACCAGCTCACCGGGTGGTCCCAGCCGTTGGCGCTCGCTCCGGGCGCGTACGTCGACTCGCGCACCCGGGCCACGGTGTGGACCTCGCCGGACGGGTTCTTCTGCCAGTTCAGCCACTCGTCGGGCCGCTTCCACTCCATCGGCAGGTCCTTGGTGGCCGGATGGCGCCGGTCACCGACCTCGACGACGGCACGCTGGACCTCGGTGGGGCTGGAGGCCGCCGGGCGGGCGCCGACCAGACCGGTGAACCAGTCCGAGTACGGCTCCGCGCGGGCCGCGTCGTGGACGCCGACGAACCCGCCGCCGGCCTCCATGTACGCCTCCAGGCCCGCCTCCTGGGCCGGCGTCAGGACGTCGCCGCCGCCGGTCAGGAACACGACCGCGTTGAAGCGGCTGAGCCTCTTGTCGTTGGTGAAGACGTTGGCGTTGTCCGTGGCCTCGACCCGGAAGCGTTCCTTTGCCGGGCCGGACAGCCCGATCCGCTCGATGGCCGAGATGCCGGCGTTCACGACCGGTGACTCGTCGCCGGCCGCGGCGGACCCGTAGAAGATCAGCACCCGTACATTCGCGCCGCCCGGCGGCGACTTGATCGACATCGTTGTCAGGGACGGTTCCGGCGCCGGACGCGCACTGGCGGCCGGGCCGGCCAGCAGTCCCGCGGCGACGAAACCGGCGGTGGCGAACGCCGCCCAGCCTCTGCTTCTCGCGCTCAACCCTCTTAAGGGCATGGGCACCTCCTAGGTCACGGCAGCAGCGCCAAGGAAGCTAGACCTCTTTGCGCGGTACGCCAATAGGTATGACCGGTATCCAACAAACTTTGTCCTGAGTGTGGATAAACCAGTCGGCAGCCGGTACCGTCCCACAGGTTCATCACAGCCCATCAGGTTCACCACAGCCAAGCAGGACGATCCGACGGTCCGTTGGCTGCGTCTCCGCAAATTCCGTATCGGCGTGGGGAGTTCGGCATGGACAGGCGAGGCTTCAACCGACGCGTACTGCTGGGCGGCGCGGCCGTCGCGACATCGTTGTCCATCGCTCCGGAGACTGCGGGCGCGGCGGCCGAGGGCAAGGGGGTCACGGCGCCGACGGCACCTGCCGGAGGCGAGGTGAGACACATCAAGATGTACGCCGAGAAGCTGCCCGACGGACAGATGGGCTACGGGCTGGAGAAGGGCAAGGCGTCCATTCCCGGCCCGCTGATCGAGCTCAACGAGGGCGACACGCTGCACATCGAGTTCACGAACACGATGGACGTGCGGGCGAGCCTGCACGTCCACGGCCTGGACTACGAGATCTCCAGCGACGGCACCGCCATGAACAAGAGCGACGTCGAGCCCGGCGGCACCCGCACCTACACCTGGCGCACCCACAAGCCCGGCCGCCGCGCGGACGGCACCTGGCGGTCGGGCAGCGCGGGCTACTGGCACTACCACGACCACGTCGTCGGCACCGAGCACGGCACGGGTGGCATCCGCAAGGGCCTGTACGGCCCGGTGATCGTGCGCCGCAAGGGCGACGTACTGCCGGACGCGACCCACACGATCGTCTTCAACGACATGCTCATCAACAACCGCGACCCGCACACCGGGCCGGACTTCGAGGCCACCGTGGGCGACCGCGTCGAGATCGTGATGATCACGCACGGCGAGTACTACCACACCTTCCACATGCACGGTCACCGCTGGGCCGACAACCGCACCGGCATGCTCACCGGCCCCGACGACCCGAGCCAGGTCATCGACAACAAGATCACCGGTCCCGCGGACTCCTTCGGCTTCCAGATCATCGCGGGGGAGGGGGTGGGCGCCGGGGCGTGGATGTACCACTGCCACGTGCAGAGCCACTCCGACATGGGCATGGTGGGGCTGTTCCTGGTGAAGAAGCCGGACGGCACGATCCCCGGCTACGACCCGCACGAGCACGCGCACGGGAGCGGCGGTGGTGAGCAGACCGCCGAGGCGCCCGCGCACCAGCACTGACGGGCCCGGCGGACGGTGACGAGAGCGCTCTCTCCCGTCCGGTGGCTGCGGCTATCCTGGCCGCAGCCACCGACGAGGAGCCCAGAAGTGACCGACACAGCGCCACGTCCCACGCTGGAGGCCGTGGCCGAGCGGGCCGGGGTCTCGCGGGCCACCGTCTCCCGGGTGGTCAACGGGGCGCACGGGGTGCGCGAGGCGCTGGCCGAGCGGGTCCGGCGCGCGGTGGAGGAGCTGGGATACGTGCCCAACCAGGCCGCCCGCTCCCTCGTGACCAGACGCCACGACGCCGTCGCCGTGGTCGCCGCCGAGCCGGAGACCCGGGTCTTCGCCGACCCGTACTTCGCCCAGCAACTCCGCGGCATCAGCAAGGAGCTGACCGCCCACGACAGCCAGCTGGTGCTGCTGCTCACCGAGGGCCGCGAGGACCACGCGCGCGTCGGCCGCTACCTGGCCGGCGGCCATGTCGACGGCGCGCTGGTCTTCTCCCTGCACCTCGACGACCCGCTGCCCGGCCTCGTCCTCGGCGCCGGTGTGCCGACTGTGTTCGGCGGGCGCCCCGGCTGGGACGACGGCCGGGACGGCGTGGCCTACGTCGACAGCGACAACCGCGGCGGCGCCCGCGACGCCGTGCGCCACCTCGCCGGCCTCGGCCGCAACCGCATCGCGCACATCACCGGTCCGCTCGACCAGACCTCCGCCGCCGACCGGCTGGCCGGCTTCCGCGACGTGCGGGCGGACACCGACGAGGGGCTGGTCGCGCGCGGGGACTTCACCTCGGGCGGCGGAGAGCGGGCGATGCGGGAACTGCTGGAGCGCCGCCCCGACCTGGACGCCGTGTTCGCCGCCAACGACCTCACCGCGGCGGGCGCCCTCAGGGTGCTGCGCGAGCGCGGCCGCCGGGTGCCGGACGACGTGGCCGTGGTCGGCTTCGACGACATGCTGCCGGTCGCCGAGGAGACCGACCCGCCACTGACCACGGTCCGTCAGGACATCGAGGAGATGGGCCGGCTGATGGCCCGCCTGCTGCTGCGCGGCCTGGACCGGGACCCGGGTGCCGGGCACACCGCGCCGTCCCCGGCGGTCACACCGTCGGGAGTCGTGCTGCCGACCACCCTGGTCCGCCGCGCGAGCGCGTGAGGCGGCGTGGACGCACCGCCACTCGCTACTCGCCTCCGCGCGCCGCCGTGCACCCTGGCGCGGGACGGAGGACCATCGGGTCGGCCGGGGGCCCGCGGAGCGGTGTTGATCCCGCGTTGATCGAACGTTTTTCGCCGCCCGGCACGCTCCTGCCATGCACATCGAAACCACCGCGACGCCCGACCTCGCCTGGCAGCAGGAGGCGTTGTGCGCACAGACCGGGGGCGACTTCTTCTTCCCCGAGCCCGGCAGCTCCGTACGCGACGCCAAGCGGATCTGCGCCCTGTGCCCGATCCGCACGGTCTGCCTGGAGTACGCGCTGAGCAACGACGAGCGGTTCGGCGTGTGGGGCGGACTGTCGGAGAAGGAGCGGCTGGCCCTGCGGCGCGGATAATTCGCTGGGTCCCGCGTGTCACGGCAGGCACAATCCCCACATGTCGCCGACCTCCGCGCAGCACGAGACCGAAAGCCTGCTGCACGCCCTCGACCCGCTCGACCACCCGCGTCGCATGCGGGAACTCGTCAGCCGTGCGCGGCAGTGGACCGCCCCACGGCCCGTGCTGGCCGAACTGGAACGGCGTGGAGCCCACGGGCGCGGGCTCGCCGTGATCGCCGCGTCCGCCACGGGCGACGCCGGGTGGATCGCGGACCGCATCGCCGACACCGACCCGTACGTGCGCGGTCACGCTCTGCGGGTCGCCCACGGCCCGCGCACACCGGACGCGGCCTTCGAGGCGGCGCTCGCCGACGCGCCCGAGGCGGCCCGCCGGGACCTGCTGCGCGCGATCGTGGCCGACCGCCGCGCCGCCCTCGCCGACCGGCTGGTCGAAGGGGTCCGGCGCGACTGGGGCGACACCGAGGCGGCCCGCCTGCTGCCGGGCTGCACCGCTCCGGTGGTGGCGCGGCTGCTGCCCGGCCTGCTGCACGCCGTCCGGGCGTGGCGCGCGCTCGCCACCCGGCACCCCACGACACTGCTGGACGTCCTCGAGCAGGAACTGACCGGGCTGCCCGAGGCGTTGCGCGACACCTGGTGGCACCGGTACGCGCAGGCCGTGACGGCGCTGACCCCTTTCGATCCGGCGCGCGTGCTCGGGCTGCTGGACCGCCACGGACCGGGCCGGCTGCCCTACGGACTGCGCCCCCACCTCCCCGCCTTCGCCGCCGCCGACCCGCGACGCGTACTGCGGCTGCTGCTCACACCCGCGTGGTCGGACGTCGCCGGCGTCCACCGGATGGGGCGCACGGCACTGTACCGGCTGACCCGCACCGACTCGCCGGAACTCGTCGCCTACGGCAGGACCCGGCTGCCGTACGGCGACTTCCCGCGGCTGCTGAAGGCGCTCCCGCCCGCCCGGCGCCATGCCCTGTACACGGCCGTCCGGGAGGGGCGCGGAGCCGCGGAGGCCGCCGTCGACACCGGCCTGCTGGAGGCGCTGCCCCGCCGGCACGCGATACCGGAGGCCCGTGAGACCGCGGCCCGCGCGCGTGAGCGGGGGGCCTCCGCGATCGCGGTCCTCACCGCCGAGTCCTTCCTGCCCGTGGCCGAGGTCCGCGACCGGCTGCTGGCAGCCACCGGGCGACCGGACGCCGAGGACCGTAGCCGGGCCTGGTCGCTGCTGATCGGCAACGCCGCACGCTCCGGCGACCCGGCCGCCGTCACCGCCGTCCTGCGGGACATGGCACGGCTGCGCAACGAACAGGACCCGGTGCGATCCGCCGCCCTGCGGGCGCTGGCCGGCACCCGCGCCGCGCTGTTCACCGAGGAGTCCGCCGAACACCTGGACCGCGTCGCCACCGACGCCGTCGAGGCGCGCGACTGTTCCGCCGGCACCCGCCGACCGCTGATCTCCCTGGCGCTCGCCGTGCTGGCCGAGCACGCGGCGACGGGCCCGCACGCCCTGGTCGACTGGTCGCTGCGCGCCCTGGTCCGCCTGTCCGAGAGCACCGGCCGTGTGGAACTGGGCCGCCTCGACCGCACCCTGCGGCGCGGTCAGGAACGGCTGGTGTTCGAGGCCATGCGGCCGTGGCTGGAGGCCCGCGCCTCGAAGGGCGACCACGGCCCGGTCCTCGCCTTCGCCGAGTCCGTCGGCCGACGTGCGCATGACATGACCGACTTGCAGGAACTGCTCTGGCGGGCCTTCCGCGACGGCGACGTCACGGCCGCGAGCGGCGCGCTGCTCGCGTGGCTCGAGCCGGTCCGCACCCGCGACGAACGGGTGGCGCGCGTGCTGGCCCACGACCCGTCGGCGGTCGACCTGCCGGTGGTGTGGCGGCTGCTCGCGCGGCGCCGCACCGATCTGCTCGGCGCGGTGCTCGCCGACACCCCGCCGCACGGCCGGTTCCTGCCCGAGGGCAGGCCGCTCACCGTGTGGGTGGAGGCCGCGGACGTAAGGCGCTGGGTACCGCGGCAGCAGGCGCGCTTGCTGCGGCGCCTGTCGGCCCAGGCCGCGGACACCTCGCTGCCGCGCCAGGAGCGCGCCGAGGCCGTCACCGAGGCCGCCGGGGTGCCCGACGGCGGTGCCGACGTCGCACGCCGCTGGACCGCGTCGCCCGACGTCGAGATCGCCGAGGCCGCGCTCGCCGCCCTCGCCCGCACCGACCGGGCCGCCGAGGTCCTGCCCGAACTGCTCGCCCACGCCGGCGGCGACCGGGCCCGCGTCGCCGTGTACGCCGCCACCCAGGCGTCCCGGCACGTGCCGCCGTCGCGACTCGCCGGCCACCTGCGGGACGTACTGCGGGCACCGGACGCCAAGGTGACCAGCCGCAAGGAGGCGGTCCGGCTCGCCGCCGCCAGGCTTCCCGGGCCGGAAGCGGCCGCCCTGGTCACCGAGGTGTACGCCCGCCCGGGCGCCCACCCCGACGTACGCGCCGCCTGTGTCGCGTCCGCCGGCGCGCTGCTCGGGCACGAGGAGGTCTGGGAGCTGCTGGGCGACGCCGCGGCCGGTGCGCCGGTCCTGCGGACGGCGGTGCTGCGGGTCCTGCCGCTGGACCTGCCGGAGCACCACCGCGCCCGGTACGCGCAGCTGGTGCGTTCGGTCGCCGCCACCGACGACACCGCGACCGCCCTCAGCGCCTTCCGGGCGCTGGCCCGCTGGACCCCGTGGGCGGCCGAGGCGCCAGGGGTGCTCGTCGAGGCGCTCACGGACCTCTCGAACCGCGAGACGTGGCACGGTGCGGCGAGTGCCCTGACGGAAGCGGCGTCCGCTTCGCCGCACGGACTGGCCGGACTGCTGGACGCGCTGCGCACGCTGGCCGGCTCGTCCGCCGACGAGGACGACGACGCCGGGGAGCGCCGTGACCGCCCGGCACGGCAGCGTGTGGCGGCGCTCGTCGAGCAGCCCGGCGGGTCCGGCCCCGGCACCGGGGCCGCCCGCCGGCCGGCCGCGCTGGCGGCAGCCGAACTCCTCGGCGGGTACGACGCCTACGCCGCGCAGGCCGCCGGGCTCGCGGCGGCCTGCGCCGACCTGGCCGCCGTACCGCCGTGTCTGGACCGGGTGACCGCCCTGGCGGGTCCCGGCCGACCCGCGCTCGCCGCACGGGTCGCCGACACGGTGCGCGACCGGCTGGAGAGCCGGGGAGAGGCCGTGGACCCCGAGACCCTGCACGCCGAGGCCGTCGCCCTGGCCGGCCACGGCGGACACGCCGAGGGACTGATGGCCGTCGCGGTCACCGGCGCGCTGGGCGGCCGAGAGGACTGGCCGCGGCCGTGGCGCGCACTGCTGCGGACCCTGCGCCGCCACCCGGTCGCCGACGTACGGGACGCGTCACTGGAGGAGACGACGGCCTACGAGTGACGTCGGCCGGCGGGAAGGCGGCCGGGGCCGGCTCAGCACCGGGTGGTGGGCGCGGGTCAGTGTGCCGCGCGGGCCGCCATCCGGGCCTTGCGTGCCGCCAGCTTCTCGTCGAACTTGGCGGCCTCCGAGTCCAGGCCGCCCATGAACAGCCCCAGTTCCTCCTGGGCCTGCTGCCCCTCGGGGCCCAGCCCGTCGATCTCCATGATCTTCAGGAAGCGCAGCACGGGCTGGATCACGTCGTCGTGGTGGATGCGCAGGTTGTAGACCTCGCCGATCGCCATCTGCGCGGCGGCCCGCTCGAAGCCCGGGATGCCGTGTCCGGGCATCCGGAAGTTCACGACCACGTCCCGCACCGCCTGCATGGTGAGGTCGGGCGCGAGCTCGAAGGCGGCCTTGAGCAGGTTCCGGTAGAAGACCATGTGCAGGTTCTCGTCGGTCGCGATGCGGGCCAGCATGCGGTCGCAGATCGGGTCGCCCGACTGGTGACCGGTGTTGCGGTGCGAGATGCGCGTGGCCAGCTCCTGGAAGGCGACGTAGGCCACCGAGTGGAGCATCGAGTGCCGGTTGTCCGACTCGAAGCCCTCGCTCATGTGGGACATGCGGAACTGCTCCAGCTTGTCCGGGTCGACGGCCCGGGAGGTGAGCAGGTAGTCCCGCATGACGATGCCGTGCCGGCCCTCCTCGGCGGTCCAGCGGTGCACCCAGGTGCCCCAGGCGCCGTCGCGGCCGAAGAGGCTGGCGATCTCGTGGTGGTAGCTGGGGAGGTTGTCCTCCGTCAGCAGGTTCACCACGAGGGCGATGCGCCCGATCTCGGTGACCTTCGACTGGTCCTTCTCCCAGGCCTCGCCGTCCTCGAAGAGGCCCGGGAAGTTCCGGCCGTCGGTCCACGGCACGTACTCGTGCGGCATCCAGTCCTTGGCGACCTTCAGATGCCGGTTCAGTTCCCTCTCGACCACTTCCTCCAGCGCGTACAGCAGCCGGGCGTCGGTCCATTCGGCGGAACTGCCGAGGTGCGGGGAGACGATCGTCACGGAGAACTCCAGGGGACGTGCGACAAACAGACCGGAAGAGCAACCGGCGAGCGGGCCGGTGGACGGAACCTACGGGATCGTAGGCTACGAAACCGTAGGTTACGAGGGCGTAGGTTAAACGCACCGTAAAGGCCGCTGATCAGCACCCGTTCAGCAGGGCTTGCGAAGACCCCGAGACCCGCAGGTCCCGGGGCCGGACGGGTGACGTGCCCGTCCCTCAGGCGTACAGCTCCCGCAGCCGGACCGAGAGGCACGTCACACAGCCTTCGAGCTTCTCGAACTCGCCGATGTCCACGATCACCGGCTCGTGGCCGAGGTCGGCGAGCAGCTCCGCCGTCTTCGGCGCGCTCGCCGCCATCAGCAGCCTCCCGCCCCCGAGCAGCACCACGTGCGCCCCCGACTCCTCCGGCACCGGCAGGAACCGGGGGAACAGCGACGGCACGTCCGTCATCGGGATGTGCCCGATCACCGTCCCGTCCGGCAGCGCGGTCACCGCCGACTTCAGGTGCAGCACCCGGCTCACCGGCACGGCGACCACCCGGGCGCCCAGCGGCTCGAACGCCGCCCGCAACTGCTGGACCCCGGCCGCGTTGGTCCGCCCGCCCCTCCCCACGTAGACCGTGTCACCGATCTTCAGCACGTCGCCGCCGTCCAGCGTGCCCGGCTCCCAGATCCAGTTGACCGAGCAGCCCAGCCGCGCCACGGCCTCCTCGACACCCGGGGTCTCCGCCCGCCGCGACTCGGCGCCGGGCCGCGTGATCAGGGCGACGTTCCTGTACATGACGACGGTGTCCTCGACGAACACCGAGTCCGGGCAGTCGTCGGCCGGGTCCACCTCCAGCGTCTCCCAGCCGTGCGCGCCCAGCGCCTCGACGTACGCCTCCCACTGCTCGACGGCGAGGCCGTGATCGACCCGTTCGCGTTCGACGTGGGTGACCAGCCCCTCGGCGAGGCGGGGGCTCGGGCGGCGGACGAGGGCCTTCTTGCTGGGCACGAGGGGTTCTCCGGGGTCTCCGAATCGACGCTGGCTGCTCCGGCGCCGGTTGGCCATCATGCAGGGCGGCCCCGCGCGGACGGAACCCCCGTCAGCGCCCCGTGGCCCTCCTCAGGTGCTCCGCCGTGCTGGAGTCCCGGGCGGTGAGCAGCTCGCGCGGGGTGCCCTCGAAGAGCACTCGGCCGCCGTCCCGGCCCCCGTCCGGGCCGAGGTCGATCACGCGGTCGGCGTGCGCGACCACGTCCAGGTTGTGCTCGACGACCACGACCGTGTTGCCGGTGTCGACCAGCCGGTCCAACAGGCCGAGCAGCCCCTCGACGTCCGACATGTGCAGCCCCGTCGTCGGTTCGTCCAGGACGTACACGGCGCCGGTGCGGTGCAGCCGCGTCGCCAGCTTGATCCGCTGCCGCTCACCGCCGGAGAGCGTGGACAGCGGCTGTCCGAGCGTGAGGTAGGTCAGGCCGACGTCGTGCAGGGCACGCAGCCGCCGCCGTACACCGGTGTCCGGGAAGAAGTCCAGGGCCTGCTCGGCGGTCATCCCCAGCACGTCGGCGATGGAGCTGCCGCCGACGGTCAGTCGCAGCACCTCCTGACGGAAGCGCCGGCCCTCGCAGTCGCCGCAGACGGTCGTCACCGGATCCATGAAGGCCAGGTCGGTGGAGATGATCCCGCGCCCCTCGCAGGTTCCGCAGGCACCCGCCGAGTTGAAGCTGAAGCAGCCGGCCTCGGCGCCCGTCTCCCGCGCGAAGATCTTCCGCACCGTGTCCATGATCCCGAGGTACGTCGCCGGAGTGGAGCGCGCCGAGACGCCGATCGCCGACTGGTCGACGACCACCGTGTCCGGGTGCCGGTCGACCAGCTCCGCGACCAGCGTGCTCTTGCCCGACCCGGCGACCCCCGTGACCGCCGTCAGCACACCGGTCGGGAAGGCCACCGTTACGTCCCGCAGGTTGTGCCGCTCGGCGCCCTTCACCCACAGCTCACCGGTCGGCGTCCGCGGTCGCGCCTTCACCGTCGTACGGCGTCGGAGGCAGCGGCCGGTGAGCGTGTCCGCCGCGGCCAGCTCGCCCGGCGTCCCCTCGAACACCACCCGGCCGCCGCCCGCGCCCGCCCGCGGGCCCATGTCGACCACGTGGTCGGCCAGCGCGACGACGTCCGGGTCGTGCTCGACGACCAGCACGGTGTTGCCCTTGTCGCGCAGCCGCAGCAGCAGGTCGCCGAGGCGCCCGACGTCGCGCGGGTGCAGCCCGACGCTGGGTTCGTCGAAGATGTACGTCATCCCGGTCAGGCTGGAGCCCAGGTGCCGCACGGTCTTCAGCCGCTGTCCCTCGCCGCCGGAGAGGGTGGCGGTCTCCCGGTCGAGGCTGAGGTAGCCGAGGCCGATCGCCTCGATCCGCTCCAGCGCGGCGACGGCGGCCCCGGCGACCGGCCGGGCCACCGGGTCGTCGATCCGTTTCAGTACGGAGATGAGGTCGGTGACCTGCATGCGGGAGCAGTCGGCGATGGAGTGCCCCTCGATCCGGGACGCGAGCGCCGCCGCGTTGAGCCGGGCGCCGCCGCAGTCGGGGCACTCGCCCTCGATCAGGAACTCCCGCACCAGGTTCCGGGTCTTCTCGCTCATCGCCGACAGGTCCCGCTTCAGGTACAGCCGCTCGAAGCGGTCGGCGAGCCCTTCGTACTCGGTGGTCCAGGTGCCGCCCGTGCCGTTCACGGTGACCTTGCTGCCGGGCCGCCCGCGCATCAGGAACGCCCGCTCGCCGTCCGTGAAGTCGCCGACGGGTTTGTCCGGGTTCAGCTCGTCGGTGTTGGTGTACGCCTGCCCCTGCCAGGTCCCCGCGGCGAACGGCGGGAAGCGGACCGCCCCGTCGGCCAGCGACCGGGCCGGGTCGAGGATGCGGTCCCAGTCGGGACGCACCGTGCGGCCCAGGCCGTCGCAGCCCGGGCACATGCCCGACGGGTCGTTGAACGAGTACGCCGTCGCCGTTCCGGCACTGGGCGTGCCGTGCCGGGAGAACAGCACGCGCAGGGCCGAGTGGATGTCGGTCATGGTGCCGACGGTGGAGCGGGAGTGGCCGCCGACCGGCCGCTGGTCGACGACGATCGCGGGGGAGAGGTCCTCCAGGGCGTCCGCGTGGGGGCGCTCGTACTTGGGCAGCCGGTTGCGCACGAACCAGGTGAACGTCTCGTTCAGCTGGCGCTGCGACTCGACCGCGATCGTGTCGAACACGACCGACGACTTCCCCGATCCCGAAACGCCGGTGAACACGGTCAGCCGGCCCTTCGGGATGCGGAGGGCGACGTCCTGGAGGTTGTTCTCCCTGGCTCCGGTGATGGTGATGAACTCGCTCATGCGGGTGACGCTAGGCGGGATACCCGACAGCTTCTGGCGTGGTTTCCCGAAGTTCTCCCTCCTCCAGCAGCAGCCACCGGGTGATGCCGACCGACTCCAGGAACGGCATGTCGTGGCTGGCCACGATCAGCGCCCCCTCGTACGACTCCAGCGCCGTGGTGAGCTGCCGGACGCTCGCCATGTCCAGGTTGTTCGTCGGCTCGTCCAGCATCAGCAGCTGCGGCGCGGGCTCCGCCAGCATCAGCGCGGCCAGCGTCGCCCGGAAGCGCTCGCCGCCGGACAGCGTGTCCGCCGGCTGGTCGGCACGGGCGCCCCGGAACAGGAAGCGCGCCAGCCGCGCCCGGATCCGGTTGTTGGTGGCGCCCGGCGCGAACCGGGCCACGTTCTCGGCGACGGTCAGCCCGCCGTCGAGGACGTCGAGGCGCTGCGGCAGGAACCGCAGCGGCACGTGCGCCGTCGCCTCGCCCGCCACCGGCTCCAGCTCGCCGGCGACGGTCCGCAGCAGCGTGGACTTGCCCGCGCCGTTGCGGCCGACCAGCGCGATCCGCTCCGGGCCGTGCAGGTCCAGCCCGCCCGCCCGGGCCCCGTACCGCAGCTCCAGGTCCCGCAGGGTGAGCACGGACCGGCCCGGCGGCACGGCCGTGTACGGCAGGTCGACGCGGATCTCGTCGTCGTCCCGCACGGCCTCCACCGCGTCGTCGAGCCGCTCCCTGGCCTCGGCGAGCTTCTCCTCGTGCATGATGCGGTGCTTGCCCGCGGACTCCTGTGCCGCGCGCTTGCGTGCCCCCATGACGATCTTCGGCTCGCGCTTCTGGTCCCACATCTTCTGGCCGTACCGCTTGCGGCGGGCCAGCTTCATCTGGGCCTCGGTCAGCTCGCGCTTCTGCTTGCGCAGATCGGACTCGGCGACCCGCACCATGCGCTCGGCCGCCTCCTGCTCGACGGCGAGGGCCTCCTCGTACGCCGAGAAACTGCCGCCGTACCAGGTGATCTCCCCGGAGCGCAGGTCGGCGATCTGGTCGACCAGGTCCAGCAGCTCCCGGTCATGACTGACCACGACCATGACGCCCGGCCAGGATTCGACGGCCGCGTACAGCCGCCGGCGCGCGTACAGGTCGAGGTTGTTGGTCGGCTCGTCCAGCAGCAGGACGTCGGGCCGGCGCAGCAGCAGCGCGGCCAGCCGCAGCAGCACCGACTCGCCGCCCGACACCTCGCCGACGGTGCGGTCGAGGCCCACATGGCCCAGTCCGAGTTCGCCGAGTGCGGCGAGGGCGCGTTCCTCGACGTCCCAGTCGTCGCCGACCGTCTCGAAGTGCTCCTCGGCCACGTCACCGGCCTCGATGGCGTGCAGGGCGGCCCGCTGTGCGGCGATGCCGAGCGCCTCGTCGACCCGCAGCGTGACGTCGAGCGTGACGTTCTGCGGCAGGTAGCCGACCTCGCCGGCCACGCGGACGGCGCCTTCGGCCGGGGTGAGCCGACCGGCGATCAGCTTCAACAGGGTCGACTTTCCCGACCCGTTGACGCCGACGAGCCCGGTGCGGCCGGTACCGAAGGAGGTGTCCAGTCCCTCGAAGACGGGGGTGCCGTCGGGCCAGGCGAAGGAGAGGGACGTGCAGGTGATCGAAATAGACATACGGGTCTCCGCGGTTGCTTGAAGCCGTCAGGGGCAAACGCGTATCGAGACACCGGGAGGCGGCGACCGCCGTCGGGCGGGGAAGGAGGATCCCGGGGAGTGCTGGGCACGAAAAAAAGCCCTGCTCCGCAAGGACGGCTCGAACGCCGAGGTCGCACGCGGCGTGCACATGTGACATGCGTTGACATGTGACGCGGTGTCTCAGGACCTCAGACGAGCAACGTCCTTCTCCAATCGGCGGCAACAGAAGCGTCGTACACAGTAAGAGAGACCGGTCCGACTGTCAACGCTTTTTCGTAGGTCCGGTCTCACGGCCCTTAGGAGGCACCCCGTGCCCGACGGCTCGCTCTCCCTGCCGGCCCGGCTCTGCCTGCTGGCCTGGGACCCCACACGGCCCGGCGCCACCGACACCGCCCGGGTCCACCACCTCGTGCGCGCGGGCGCCCTCACCGAGCTGGCACGACGAGGTCTGCTCACCGACGACGAGGGCATCGCCACCCCCGTCGACCTCGACTCCCGCACCGGGGACGCCGTCCTGGACGGGCTGCTCGAACTCGTCCGCGAGTCCGCGCCGCACAGGTGGCGGACCTGGGTGCGGCGGTACGCCCGGGTCACCTTCGATGCCGCCAGGGAGCAGCTGGTGGCCGAGGGCTGTCTGCGCGCCGAGAGGAAGCGGGTCCTCGGCGTCTTCCCGTCGGTGGAGTACGTCCTGGCGCGCGCCGCGGCGGCCCGGACGCTGAGCGCCCGGACGCGGTCCGTCCTGGAGGGCGCGGTGCCGGCCGGTGAGGTATCCGAGCGGGACGCGGTCGTGGCCGTACTGGCGGCGGCCGCGGAACCGGGCCCCCTCGGGCCCGCCGCGACCCGCGCGGGCCGGGAGGCGCGGGTCGCGGAACTGACCGAACACGGCGCGGCGTCGGCGCCCGGCCTGCGCGAGATCCTGCTCGAGGTGCGGGGCGCGTTGCGCGCGGAGCCGGCGGACGTCGCCGTGACGTCGCCGGGCGGCGGCTGAGGCGGTCCGGGAGGGCGGCCCCGGGGCGTCTCTCAGCAGGTGCCGCGCATCAGCTCGGCCAGTTCGTGGTCCAGGTCCAGCTGGAGGTGCTCCAACCCCACCGGCACCAGCTCGCCGGTGGCCTGCAGGAACCGGCGCAGCTCGCCCGAGCGGACGTGGATCACGGCGGTGCCCTCGGGCGCGTGGAACTCCAGCACGGTGCGGTCGTACCCGTACGGCCGCACCCGCACGTCGCCGTGGCCGTCCGGCTCCCGCATGCCCGAGATGAGCAGCTCGCGGGAGAACGTCCAGCACACCTCCACGCCTTCGAGGGTGGCGGGGGCCGGGAAGGTCATGCGGACGGCGAACGGGTCGCTGCGGTCGTAGCGCAGCGTGGCGGGAATGTTCGGCATACGCGGCGCGGCGGCGACGAGACGCGCCTCGACCGGCTGTTCGATGACGGTGGACAACGCCTTGCTCCCTCGTGACGGCTGGACGGGCGGGGGGTGGTTGGGCCGGGCACTGGAAGAGACGACGGAATCAGCCAATCCGTGCACACGATGAGCGAGTGACCTCTGTCACCGCGTTCATGCACGGGAGTGACGTGACTCTCCTCGCGTGCCACGCAAGGCACTTGGGCCACTCGCGCGCGGCCGTGCGTGCCGTGCCCGGTCCTCTGGACGGCGCGGGAGCAGTGGGCTAGCTTCGCCCGCCATGAGGCGCTTGGGGAGCATGCGACGCACGGCACGCACGGCACGGTCCGCCCGCGCGGGCGGCGGGCGCACGGCACGGGCGGTGATCGCGGGGGCGGTGTCCGCGGCCGCCCTCGCCGCGCTGACGGCGGCGACCCCCGCGCAGGCGCACCAGCGACCGCACTGGGACCTGAAGGGCACCGGGGCCGCCGGGGCGTCCGACGTCCGCTTCCGCGGCCTCGCGGCGGTCAGCCGGCACACCGCCTGGGTGGCCGGCAGCCGAGGCACCGTCCTGCGCACCACCGACGGCGGCGACACCTGGCGGAACGTCTCGCCACCGGGCGCGGGCGAGCTGGAGTTCCGCGACGTCGAGGCGTTCGACGCCCGGCGGGCCGTGGTGCTGGCCATCGGCGAGGGCGAGGCGTCCCGCGTCTACCGCACCGACGACGGCGGGGCCACCTGGACCGAGTCCTTCCGCAACACCGACCCACGGGCCTTCTACGACTGCCTCACCTTCTTCGACCGCCGGCACGGCCTCGCCATGAGCGACCCGGTGGACGGGAAGTTCCGCATCCTGTCGACCAGCGACGGCGGACGCTCCTGGAAGGTACTGCCCAGCCGGGGCATGCCGGCCGCGCAGAACGGCGAGGCCGGGTTCGCGGCCAGTGGCCAGTGCCTGGTCGCCTCGGGACCGAAGGACGTCTGGCTGGCCACCGGCGGCGCGGCACGCGCACGCGTGCTGCACTCCGCCGACCGCGGACTCACCTGGACGGCGGCCGACGCCCCGGTTCCGGCCGGCGACCCGGCCCGGGGCGTCTTCGCTCTCGCCTTCCGCGACCGCGTCCACGGGCTCGCCGTCGGCGGCGACTTCCGCCCCGGCGAGGCGTCCCCGAGCGCGGCGGCGCGGACCACCGACGGCGGCGGCACCTGGCGGTCCGCCGGCCGTTCGCCCGACGCCTACCGTTCCGGCGTCGCCTGGCTCCCGCACAGCCGCGTCGCGGCCCTCGCGGTCGGCCCCACCGGCACGGACCTCACCACGGACGGCGGCCGCAGCTGGCGGACGGTCGACACGGGCTCGTACGACACCGTGGACTGCACCGCCGACCTGGGCTGTTGGGCGGCGGGCGAGCAGGGGCGGGTCGCCCGGCTGGAGCGCTGACGCCGCGCGGGGCGGGGTGCTCGTCCGTAACGTGGGTACCCGTTCACCGAACGTGAGAGGAGTGAGCGGACATGCCGAGCGGTTCCAGCTCCAAGCGGGAGCGGCAGTACGAGCACATCAAGGACAGCGCCGAGGACCGTGGCGCGAGCACCGGGCGCGCCAAGGAGATCGCGGCCCGGACGGTGAACAAGGAGCGCGCGCAGTCCGGCGAGTCCAAGACCGCCAGCCGCACGTCCACGCGGGACAAGTCGCCGAGCAAGCGAGGCGGCCAGCGGTCCGGCAACCGCCAGGGTCCGCAGGGACAGACCAAGGAGCAGCTGTACCAGGAGGCCAAGCGCCGCGACATCAGCGGCCGTTCGAACATGAACAAGGGCGAGCTGCAGCGCGCGCTCGGCAAGTGAGCCGTTTCGCCTAACCGAGGGTCTCCCGGTACGGCTCCAGCGCCGGCGCCGTCTTCGTGGCGACGAACTCGGTGACGCGGTAGGCGCACACGCCCGCCCTGACGAAGGGGTCGCCCGCCGCGATCTCCTCGACCCGCGCGCGGTCCTCCGCGACGGCGATGATGACTCCGCCGTCGCGGGGCTCCTTGCGTCCGGACGCAAGGACCACCCCCCGCGCGTACAACTCGTCGAGCCACGCCACGTGCTCCTCCAGCACGGCGTCGACGGCTTCCAGCGAGGCGGTGTAGGACAGCTCCAGAACGAACATGATCGCGAGCGTACTCCGGGGTCCCGTAGGCTTGCGGCCACCATGACGACCGTGACCGCGCAGACCCCCGCCGACTGGCCCGTGACCGAGGAGCGGGCCCGCGCCGTCCAGGACGAACTGCGGGCCCGCGCGGTGCTCGACGAGCCGGGGCCGCCGCCCGGTACGGGCCGGGTGACCGGTGTGGACGTCGCCTACGACGACCAGCGCGACGTCGTCGCCGCGGCCGCCGTCGTCCTCGACGCCGCGACCCTCGACGTCGTCGCCGAGTCCACTGCCGTCGGGCGGATCTCCTTCCCGTACGTGCCCGGTCTGCTCGCCTTCCGCGAGATCCCGACCGTCCTCGCCGCCCTGGACGCGCTGCCCTGCCCGCCCGGCCTGGTCGTCTGCGACGGCTACGGCCTGGCCCACCCGCGCCGCTTCGGTCTCGCCAGCCATCTCGGGGTGCTGACCGGCCTGCCCACGATCGGCGTCGCCAAGAACCCGTTCACCTTCACCCACGACGGACCGGACGCACCGCGCGGCAGCACGTCGCCGCTGCTCGACGGCGCCGAGGAGGTCGGGCGGGCCGTGCGCACGCGGGACGGCGTCAAGCCGGTCTTCGTCTCCGTCGGCCACCGGGTGAGCCTGGACAACGCCTGCGCCCACACCCTGGCGCTGGCCCCGGCCTACCGTCTGCCGGAAACCACCCGCAGGGCCGACGCCCTGTGCCGCCAGGCCCTGCGGGCGGCCACCTACCCGGCCTGATCCTCGACGCTCCAGCGGCCCACCTCCCGGTACGCCGAGTCGTAGATCTCGGCACCGTCGCCGGGCCGCAGTCCGTAGTGCTTCAGGTTGCCGCCCCAGTACCGCAGGATCCGCTGCAGCTCGCCCGCGGGGTCCTCGGCGAGCGCGCCCTCGTCCATGGTGACTTCGAGAAGGAACTTCATGCCTTCAAGGGTTTCATTGAACTCCTTCTTGGGACTTTACCGCGCTCCGCCGCAGGCGTAGACGTCCAGTGGCGGCCAAAGTCTCAAATCGCGCTGACGGTCGCCGGGCGCCGGTGCTCAGCGGCGGCTGAGTATCCGTACGGATGCGCCCGTCCCGTCGGCGGCGGCAGGCTGGAGGGCATGACGACACACCGCACCCACGAGCAGCCCGCCCGCCGGCCCGCACCGCGCAACGAGCGGGCGGTGGTCGCCGGGCTGGTGCTCGCCGTGGGCGCGGGACTGGCCTGGGCCGGCGGGATGATCTGCACGATCGTCGGGTGGTCGAGTTAGGCGGCGAAAGAAGGTCAGCGGGTCGCCGCCACCCGGAAGCGGAGGCCCGCGGCCCGCAGGCGCCCGGTCAGGGCGTCGCCCATCGCCACGGCCGTCGTGACCTGCCCGGAAGTCGGGGGCAGGTCGTCGAGGGCGAGGGAGAGCGCCGCCTCGGCGAACATCTTCGCCGTCTCGTCGTACCCGGGGTCGCCGCCCGCGACCTCGGTGAACACCTTCCGGCCGCCGCCCTCGCCCACGAAGCGGACCGAGAACCAGCTCTTCGCCCGCTTCTCGGCGCTCGGACCGTCCCCCGGCTCCAGCCGGGCGGACAGCCACCGCCGCGCGGGCGGCACCTGCGCCGCCGTCACCAGCGCGGCCACCGCCGCCACGCCGCCCACCGCGACGGGCAGTCGCCGCACGGCCGCGTAGTGGCGGTAGCGGAAGTCGGGGCCGTAGCGGTCCAGGGCCTTCGCGGAACGGCGCACGATCTGCGCGTCGACGGTCGGCAGCGGCAACGCCCAGGCGCCCACCTCCCCGGCGAACCGGGGCGCGCCCGTCGGCGTCACCGCGCGGCGGCCCACCAGCCGGGGCTCGTGCCGCCTGCGTTCCAGCGCGGCGGCCCGCAGCTGCCGGCCGCGCGCGAACTGGCCCAGCGCCGAGGCGAACGTACCGCCGGAGAAGGCGGCGTCGGCGCTCACGTAGCCGTCCACGGTCAGCGGCACGCCCTCGGGCAGCTGCCGCACGGTGAAGTACACGCCGAGGTCGTGCGGAACGGAGTCGAAACCGCAGGCGTGCACCAGCCGCGCCCCGGTCTCCCGCGCGCGTGCGTCATGACGGACGTACGTCAGGTCCACGAACTCGGGCTCACCGGTGAGGTCGAGGTAGTCCGTGCCCGCATCCGCGCAGGCGCCGGCGAGCGCGTCGCCGTACCGGACGTACGGGCCCACCGTCGTGGCCACCACGCGCGCGTGCCCGGCGAGTTCGCGTACCGTGGCTGGTTCGGACACGTCGGCGCGCAGGACCCCGACGTCCGGAGCACCGGGCAGCCGGTCCCGCAGTCGGCGCAGTTTCTCCTTGCTGCGGCCGGCGATCGCCCAGCGCAACCCCTCGGGCGCGTGCGCGGCGAGGTAGCGCGCGGTGAGCTCGCCGACGAATCCCGTCGCTCCGAAGAGCACGATGTCGTACGGCCGGTCGGCCTTGTTCTGCCCGCTCATGACACCCCTTCGTCACCCGTCGGCAACCCCTGGACCCGGAACGCGCGCCGTTGCCGGTGGCCGAGGCTAGCGTGAGGACCGCCGGCCCGAAGAGGGGTCGCCCCATAATTGGCTAAGCGCTTGCTCGCTCGGGTCTTGTGCCCAGTGGAACACGTTCTTAGCATCACTGGTGTTACATCAGTTGTGTCACAGAGCTGGGGGCTCCATGTCGCAGGCAGGGACGGCGGGGCGGACAGCGGGCGAGGGCCCGCTCGCCGGCGTGCGCGTGGTCGAGCTGGCCGGCATC
The DNA here is from genome assembly GCF_001905385.1 of Streptomyces sp. CB02414. Taxonomy (GTDB): domain Bacteria; phylum Actinomycetota; class Actinomycetes; order Streptomycetales; family Streptomycetaceae; genus Streptomyces. The sequence goes on from NZ_LIPF01000005.1 coordinate 53,013, forward strand.
GGGCCCGGACCCTTCGCCGCCATGCTCCTGGCCGACCTGGGCGCCGACGTCGTCCGCGTGGACCGTCCCGGTGGTCCCGGCCTCGCGATCGACCCCGCGCACGACGTCACCAACCGCAACAAACGGTCCGTGGTCGTCGACCTGAAGGCGGCCGACGGTCCGGCCCGCGTCCTCGACCTGGCCGAACGCGCCGACGTCCTGATCGAGGGCTACCGCCCCGGAGTCGCCGAACGGCTCGGTGTCGGCCCCGGGGACTGCCACGCCCGCAACCCGCGCCTCGTCTACGGCCGCATGACCGGCTGGGGCCAGGAGGGCCCGCTCGCCCAGCGCGCCGGGCACGACATCGGGTACATCGCGCTCACCGGCGCCCTCGGCATGATCGGCGCCCCCGACACGCCGCCGGCCGTACCAGCGAACCTCCTCGGCGACTACGCGGGGGGCTCCCTCTACCTGGTCGTCGGCGTACTCGCCGCGCTGCACCACGCCCGAGCTACCGGAACCGGGCAGGTCGTGGACGCCGCCATCGTGGACGGCACCGCCCACCTCACCTCGATGATCCACGGCATGCTGTCCGCCGGCACCTGGCAGGACCGGCGCGGCGCCAACCTCCTCGACGGCGGCTGCCCCTTCTACGGCACCTACGAGACCGCCGACGGCCGGTACATGGCGGTCGGCGCCCTGGAGCAGCGGTTCTACGCCGAGTTCATGGAGCTCCTCGGCATCCCCGGCCTGGCCCCGGCCCGCGACGACATGGCCCGCTGGACCGAACTGCGCGAGGCCGTCGCCGCCCGTTTCAAGTCCCGTACCCGCGACGAGTGGACGGCCGTGTTCACGGACTCCGACGCCTGTGTGGCCCCCGTCCTGACGCTGCGCGAGGCCCCGCACCATCCGCACCTCGCCGCGCGCGCCACGTTCACCGATCACGGAGGCACCACCCAGCCCGCCCCCGCACCCCGCTTCTCCGCGACTCCCGCCACCGTCCGCACCGGGCCCGCCCTGCCGGGCGCCGACACCGAGGCGGTGGCCCGCGACTGGGACGTCCCCCGGCTCGCCCCCTCATCCCGAAACCCTCAGTGAAAGGCCTGCCAGTGAGCACCGAAGCGTACGTGTACGACGCGATCCGCACTCCGCGCGGACGCGGCAAGGCGAACGGCGCCCTGCACGGCACGAAGCCCGTCGACCTGGTCGTCGGCCTGATCCACGAGATCCGCGCCCGATTCCCCGACCTGGACCCCGCCGCCGTCGACGACGTCGTGCTCGGCGTCGTGGGGCCGGTCGGCGACCAGGGTTCCGACATCGCCCGCATCGCCGCGATCGCGGCCGGGCTGCCGGACACCGTGGCGGGCGTCCAGGAGAACCGCTTCTGTGCCTCGGGTCTGGAGGCCGTCAACCTTGCCGCCGCGAAGGTCCGCTCGGGCTGGGAGGACCTGGTCCTCGCCGGCGGCGTCGAATCCATGTCCCGGGTTCCCATGGCCTCGGACGGCGGCGCCTGGTTCAACGACCCGATGACCAACCTCGCCACCAACTTCGTGCCGCAGGGCATCGGCGCGGACCTGATCGCCACCATCGAGGGCTTCTCGCGCCGGGATGTGGACGAGTACGCGGCCCTCTCCCAGGAGCGCGCGGCCACCGCCTGGAAGGAGAACCGCTTCGAGCGGTCCGTGGTGCCCGTGACGGACCGCGCCGGTCTCACCGTCCTGGACCACGACGAGCACCTGCGGCCGGGCACGACCGCCGACTCCCTGGCGAAGCTGAAGCCGTCCTTCGCCGACATCGGCGAGCTCGGTGGTTTCGACGCGGTGGCGCTGCAGAAGTACCACTGGGTCGAGAAGATCGACCACGTGCACCACGCGGGCAACTCGTCCGGCATCGTGGACGGCGCGTCCCTGGTGGCCATCGGTTCCAGGGAGGTCGGTGACCGTTACGGTCTGCGGCCCCGCGCCCGGATCGTGTCCGCCGCCGTCTCCGGTTCCGAGCCCACGATCATGCTCACCGGTCCCGCGCCGGCCACCCGCAAGGCGCTCGCCAAGGCCGGTCTGACGATCGACGACATCGATCTGGTCGAGATCAACGAGGCGTTCGCGGCGGTGGTCCTGCGTTTCGTGCGGGACATGGGCCTGTCCCTGGACAAGGTCAACGTCAACGGCGGTGCGATCGCGCTCGGCCATCCCCTCGGTGCCACGGGGGCGATGATCCTGGGCACGCTCGTGGACGAACTGGAGCGGCAGGACAAGCGGTACGGCCTCGCCACCCTGTGCGTGGGCGGCGGCATGGGCATCGCGACCATCGTCGAGCGCGTCTGACCCCCTTCCCGACGGACCACGACGGATCACGACGGACCAAGCCGGATCACCTGGAGCACACCTTCATGACCACCACCGAGTCCACCACCATCCGCTGGGAACAGGACGACACCGGGATCGTCACCCTCGTCCTCGACGACCCCGACCAGTCCGCCAACACCATGAACCAGGCGTTCCGCGAGTCGCTGGCCGCGATCGCCGACCGCCTGGAGGCCGAGAAGGACGACATCCGGGGCGTCATCCTCACCTCCGCCAAGAAGACCTTCTTTGCCGGCGGCGACCTGCGCGACCTGATCCGCGTCACCCCCGAGACCGCCCAGGACCTCTTCGACGGCGGCATGGCGATCAAGCGGAACCTGCGCCGCATCGAGACCCTCGGCAAGCCCGTCGTCGCCGCCATGAACGGCGCGGCCCTCGGCGGCGGCTACGAGATCGCCCTCGCCTGCCACCACCGCGTCGCCCTCGACGCCCCCGGCTCCAAGATCGGCTGCCCCGAGGTCACCCTCGGCCTGCTGCCCGGAGGCGGCGGCGTCGTCCGCACCGTCCGGATGCTCGGCATCACCGACGCCCTCCTCAAGGTGCTCCTCCAGGGCACCCAGTACAACCCGCGCCGCGCCCAGGAGAACGGCCTGGTCGACGAGGTCGCCGACAGCCGCGAGGACATGCTCGCCAAGGCCCGCGCCTTCATCGACGCCAACCCCGAGTCCGCCCAGCCCTGGGACAAGCCCGGCTACCGCATCCCCGGCGGCACTCCGTCCCACCCGAAGTTCGCGGCCAACCTGCCCGCCTTCCCGGCCAACCTGCGCAAGCAGACCAACGGCGCCCCCTACCCGGCGCCGCGCAACATCATGGCCGCCGCCGTCGAGGGCTCCCAGGTCGACTTCGAGACCGCCCAGGTCATCGAGGCCCGCTACTTCGTCGAGCTGGCCGCAGGACAGACCGCGAAGAACATGATCCAGGCGTTCTTCTTCGACCTCCAGGCCGTCAACTCCGGCGCCAACCGCCCTCAGGGCATCGAGCCCCGCAAGGTGAGCAAGGTCGCTGTCCTGGGCGCCGGGATGATGGGTGCGGGTATCGCGTATTCGTGCGCCCGCGCGGGCATCGACGTCGTCCTGAAGGACGTGTCGCTGGAGTCGGCCCTCAAGGGCAAGGACTACTCCGAGAAGCTGTGTGCCAAGGCCGTGGCCAAGGGCCGTACGTCGCAGGAGAAGGCGGACGCGCTGCTCGCCCGCATCACGCCGACCGCCGAGGCGGCCGACCTGGCGGGCTGTGACGCGGTCATCGAGGCGGTCTTCGAGGACACCTCCCTCAAGCACAAGGTGTTCCAGGAGATCCAGGACGTCGTCGCCCCGGACGCGCTGCTGTGCTCCAACACCTCCACGCTCCCCATCACCGCGCTGGCCGAGGGTGTCGAGCGGCAGGCCGACTTCATCGGGCTGCACTTCTTCTCGCCGGTCGACAAGATGCCGCTGGTGGAGATCATCAAGGGTGAGCGGACCGGCGACGAGGCGCTGGCCCGCGCCTTCGACCTGGTCCGGCAGATCAGCAAGACGCCGATCGTGGTCAACGACTCGCGGGGCTTCTTCACCTCCCGGGTCATCGGTCACTTCATCAACGAGGGCGTCGCGATGGTCGGCGAGGGCATCGAGCCCGCCTCCGTCGAGCAGGCCGCGGCCCAGGCCGGCTACCCGGCCAAGGTCCTGTCCCTGATGGACGAACTGACCCTCACCCTGCCCCGCAAGATCCGGGGCGAGACGAAGCGGGCCGTGGAGGAGTCCGGCGGCACCTGGACCGCGCACCCCGCCGAGGCCGTCATCGACCGCATGGTCGACGAGTTCGACCGCCCCGGCCGCAGCGGCGGCGCCGGCTTCTACGAGTACGGCGAGGACGGCAAGCGGGCCGGCCTGTGGCCCGGGCTGCGCGAGCACTTCACGAAGCCGGGCCACGAGATCCCCTTCGCGGACATGCAGGAGCGCATGCTCTTCTCGGAGGCGCTCGACACGGTCAAGCTCCTGGAGGAGGGTGTACTGACCTCCGTCGCCGACGCCAACATCGGCTCCATCTTCGGCATCGGCTTCCCGGGCTGGACCGGTGGCATCCTCCAGTACATCAACGGCTACGAGGGCGGCCTGCCCGGCTTCGTAGCCCGCGCCCGTGAGCTCGCCGACCGTTACGGCGAGCGCTTCACGCCGCCCGCGCTGCTGGTGGAGAAGGCGGAGAAGGGGGAGGTCTTCACCGACGGCCGCTGAGCCGCCTGTTCAGCTGAGGAGGCCGGATCATTCACCGGCCTCCTTGTCGAGCCACTCCCGCAGCTCTTCGCGCAGTGACCGCTGGAACGTGGTCAGCAGCGCCTGCACCACGAGCGGGTGCATGTGGGCGGACAGGGACCGCACGTCCCGCGCGTCGCGTTCGGCGACCGCGTCGCGCAGCAGCCGCGACAGGTCCCGCGCGGCGGCGCGGGAGTGCCCGAGGAGGGCGGTGCGGGCGGCGAGGACCGTCTCGGGGGAGAAGGGCACGTCGAGCAGCTCGACGCCGAGCCGGAGCAGCCCGGCGTCGACGCGGTAGCCGTCGCCGTCGGGCGCCACGACGTCCATCGCGCCGAGCCGGTCCACCTCCTCGTCGGTCAGCGGCCGGCCCGCTTGCCTGCCCAGCTCCTCGCGGGTGACCCGCTCCACCGTCTCCGGTGCCCAGGAGGCCACCACCGCGCGGTGCAGCGCCAGGTCGTGGGCGTTCAGGTCCGGCGGCAGCTGCTTCAGGTACCGCTCGATCGCGGCCAGCGTCATGCCCTGGTGCTGCAACTCCTCGATCAGCGCCAGCCGGGCCAGGTGCTCCCCGCCGTAACGCCCCACCCGGCGGGGGCCGATCACCGGCGGCGGCAGCAGCCCCTTGGTGCCGTAGAAACGGACCGTGCGCACCGTGACGCCGGCCCGCGCGGCCAGCTCGTCGATCGTGAGGGTCTGTTCCCCGGTGTCGGCCGCCTCGGTGTCGCTTGTCGTCATGTGCAGCAGTATCGCTGTCTCACCAATGCTGTGACACCACCTGTGCACCACATCTGCGCACCACTCGTGCGGCAGGTGGAGACCGTCGGTGGATCATGTGAGAAGTCACGCTGTGTGACATGAGACACCGCATGTCTACGCAGCGTTGTGGGAAGGTGCTGCGTTGGTCTGTGCCGCGAGGGTGGTGCGGGCCTTGGCACTGTACGGACGACCTGGGCAGATACCGCCCGGGCGCACCAGAGAGTGGAACCACCCGTGAGCAAGGACGCCGTCGCCACGGCACAGGCCGCCGCCCACCCACAGGCGGCCGAACGACCCGCGGACGCGGGCGACGCCGGCTACAGCAAGGACCTCAAGGCCCGCCACGTCAACATGATCGCCATCGGCGGCGCGATCGGCACCGGCCTCTTCCTCGGTGCCGGCGGGCGCCTGCGCGACGCCGGACCGGCGCTCGCGATCGCCTACCTCGTCGCCGGCGTCTTCGCCTTCTTCGTCGTCAAGGCGCTCGGCGAGCTGGTGCTCTACCGGCCCTCGTCCGGGTCCTTCGTGTCGTACGCGCGCGAGTTCCTCGGCGAGAAGGGCGCCTACGTCGCCGGCTGGATGTACTTCCTGAACTGGTCGACGACCGGCATCGCCGACATCACCGCGATCGCGCTCTACACGCACTACTGGAGCATGTTCACGAGCATCCCCCAATGGGTGCTCGCCCTGATCGCCCTCGCGGTGGTCCTGGCGGTGAACCTCATCTCGGTGAAGATCTTCGGCGAGATGGAGTTCTGGTTCGCGATCGTCAAGGTCGCCACCCTCGTCGCCTTCATGCTGATCGGCATCTTCCTGCTCGCCACCCAGCACGAGGTGGCCGGGCAGACCCCGGGTCTGGGCATGATCACCGACCACGGGGGCATCCTCCCGCACGGCGTGATGCCCGTGGTCCTCGTCATGCAGGGCGTGATCTTCTCCTACGCGGCCCTGGAGCTGGTCGGTGTCGCCGCGGGCGAGACCGCCGAGCCGCACAAGATCGTGCCCCGCGCGGTGAACTCGATCATGTGGCGGGTCGCCCTGTTCTACGTCGGCTCGGTCGTCCTCCTGGCCCTGCTGCTGCCCAGCTCGCTCTACTCGGGCGACGAGAGCCCCTTCGTCACGGTGCTGTCGGGGATCGGGGTGCCGGCCGCCGGTGACGTGATGAACCTCGTCGTCCTCACCGCCGCGATGTCGTCCCTGAACTCCGGCCTGTACTCCACCGGCCGCATCCTGCGCTCCATGGCGATGTCGGGCTCGGCGCCCAGGTTCACCGGCGTGATGAGCCGCAGCCAGGTCCCCTACGGCGGCATCCTGCTCACCTGCGCGGTCTGCGTCCTCGGTGTCGGGCTGAACTACCTCGTGCCGAACAAGGCCTTCGAGATCGTCCTGAACGTCGCCTCCCTGGGCATCATCAGCACCTGGGTGATCATCATGATCTGCCACCTGGTGTTCGTGCGCCGGGCGCGTGCGGGCCTGGTCGAACGGCCGCACTTCCGGCTGCCCGGCAGCCCCGTCACGGAGATCGTCACGATCGCCTTCCTGCTGGCGGTCATCGGCCTGATGTGGAACGACGAGGAGGTCGGCCGCAAGACCGTGCTGCTGGTGCCCGTGATCGCCGTGATGCTGGTGGCCGGCTGGTTCGGCGTCCGGCGCCGGGTGGCGCGCAACGCCGAGCAGGAGCTGTCGGCGCTGAAGAAGTAGCGGCCCAGGATCACTGTCAGTGGTGGCCCCTACGGTGGTGTCATGTCGGAGATCAGGTATGTCCGGGGTGACGCCACCGTCCCGTCGGTCAAGGGCGTCAAGGTGATCGCCCACGTCTGCAACGACCTCGGCGGCTGGGGCAAGGGCTTCGTCCTCGCCGTCTCGCGCCGCTGGCCGGAGCCCGAGGCGGCCTACCGAGCCTGGCACCGCGACCGCGCGTCCAACGACTTCGGGCTCGGCGCGGCCCAGTTCGTCCAGGTCGAGCCGTACGTCTGGGTGGCCAACATGATCGGCCAGCGCGGCATCCGGACCGGCAGCAAGGGCACCCCTGTGCGCTACGAGGCGATCGACACCGCACTCGGCCGCCTCGCCGACAAGGCGGCCGAGCTCGACGCGTCCGTGCACATGCCCCGCATAGGCTGCGGCCTGGCCGGCGGCAAGTGGTCCCGGATCGAACCACTGATCACCGACCGCCTCGCCCGGCGCGGCGTCCCCGTGACCGTCTACGACCACGGGGACACCGCCTGAGCCACACCCTGAACCCGCCCGTCAGTGCCGGTGCACGTCGTTCGTCGCGGCGATCTTCCGCCACGACCGGGGCTGCGCGGGCGTGTCCGCCGGCTTCGTGAGGGACGCCGCGCGTGCCGCCGGAGCGCCCGGCTTCGACGGCTGGAACAGCCAGGTGTCGAACAGCGCGGCCAGCGGCTCGCCGGACACCTCCTCGGCGTACCGCTGGAAGTCGGCGACCGACGCGTTGCCGTGGGCGTACTTCGCGGGCCAGCCCTTCAGGATCGCGAAGAAGTCCTCGTCCCCGACCTCGTTGCGCAGCGCGTGGACGGCCAGCGCGCCCCGGTCGTAGACCGCGATGTCGAACTGGTTCTCCGGCCCCGGATCACCGGGCCGTACCGTCCAGAACGGGTCGTCGGCCGGGTGCGAGGCGTATGTGTAGTCGGCCAGTTCCTGGGCCGTGCCCTCGCCCTCGTGCTCGGACCACAGCCACTGGGCGTACCGCGCGAAGCCCTCGTTGATCCAGATGTCCTTCCAGCCGTGCACCGACACCAGGTCGCCGTACCACTGGTGGGCCAGCTCGTGCACGACGACGGACACGTTGGAACCGTTCGCGAACTGCCGGGGGCTGTAGAACGGCCGGGTCTGCGTCTCCAGCGCGTACCCGGTGTCCGTGTTCGGCACGTACCCGCCGAGCGCGTTGAACGGGTAGGGCCCGAAGTACCCGCTCAGCCAGTCGGCGACCTCACCGGTCCGCTCCACGCTGGCCCGTGCCGCGCCGTCGTTCGCGCCCAGGTCCTCGCTGTAGGCGTTGACGACCGGGATGCCGCTCTCGGTGGTGCCGGTGGTGAGGTCGAACCGCCCGACCGCCAGTGTCGCCAGATAGGTGGCCTGCGGCTTGTCGGACCGCCAGTTCCAGCGGGTCCAGCCGAGCCGTGAGCGCTTCGACTGGAGCGTGCCGTTGGAGATGGCCTGGGTGCCGTCCGGCACCTGCACCGACACGTCGAAGGTGGCCTTGTCCAGCGGGTGGTCGTTGCTGGGGAACCACCACCAGGCCGCCTCGGGCTCGTTGGCTGCGACGCCGCCGTCCGGGGTGCGGTGCCAGCTGGTGAAGCCGTACGCCTCCTTCGAGGACGGCACCCCGCTGTAGCGGACGACGACGGTGACCCGGCTGCCCTTCGCCAGCGGGCGCTTCGGGGTGATCTCCAGCTCGTGCTCGCCCGAGGTCGTGAACGACGCCTTCGCGCCGTTCACCCGCACCTCGCCGACGTCCAGCAGGAAGTCCAGATTGAACCGCGACAGGTCCTCGGTGGTCCGGGCCAGGATCGTCGCCGTACCCTCCAGCCGGTCCGAGTCCGGCCGGTACTTCAGGCGCAGGTCGTAGTGCGAGACGTCGTATCCGCCGTTGCCGTAGGCCGGGTAGTAGGGGTCGCCGATGCCCGGCGCGCCGGGGGAGTGGGCCGCCGCCGACGCCGGGATCGCCAGCAGGACGGAGGCGGCGCCCAGTGCGCCCGGCACGATGATTCTGCGGTGCACGAAAGCTCCAAGTCGTAGGGTCACGAAGTCTGTTCGGAGCCTATTCAGCTCCCGTGTGCCCGGTCATGTCCACGGCCACCCCTGTCACACGATCGCCATCCGGCCGACATGCGCCCCCCTGCCGTCACGAGGCCCGCGACCGCCACACGCCCCCGAACGCCCTCTTCTGCACGGGAGTTGACCGATGTACCGTCCGCGCATGCCGATACGCACGCGCTTCACGATCTGGAGACCGCTCGCGACGGCGGCCACGGCCGCACTCATGGCAACCTTCCTCACGCCCGTCGCCACGGCACACCCCGCGACCCCGCGACAGAGCGAACCGGTCCACTCCTACGACGACGCCATCCGCGAGGCCGTCTGGGTGGACACCGGGTACGACGGGGACGGCGACGGCGAGGACGACCGCGTCGCCGTCGACGTCGTCCGCCCCCGCGAACCCGCCGCACAGGGCCGGAAGGTCCCCGTCATCATGGACGCCAGCCCGTACTACTCCTGCTGCGGGCGCGGCAACGAGAGCCAGAAGAAGACCTACGACGCCGACGGGAACGTCGTCGGGATGCCGCTGTACTACGACAACTACTTCGTACCGCGCGGCTACGCCTTCGTCGGCGTGGACCTGGCCGGAACCAACCGCTCCGACGGCTGCGTCGACGTCGGCGGACGCTCCGACATCCAGTCCGCCAAAGCCGTCGTCGACTGGCTCAACGGCCGCGCGAAGGCGTACACCAGCCGCACCGGCGGCGAGCGTGCCGAGGCCGGCTGGACCAACGGAAAAACCGGCATGATCGGCAAGAGCTGGGACGGCACCATCGCCAACGGCGTCGCCGCGACCGGCGTCGAGGGCCTGGAGACCATCGTCCCGATCGCCGCCATCTCCTCCTGGTACGACTACTACTTCAGCCAGGGCGCCCCGCTCTACGACTCCGGCCCCGACTGGCTCTCCGACTACGTCAACAGCCCCGACGCCCGCGCCCACTGCGACGCCGTGCAGCAGAGGCTCGTCGACGGCGCCCCGCGCACCGGCGACTGGACCCGGCTGTGGTCCGAGCGCGACTACGTGAAGGCCGCGAGCAAGGTGAGGGCGAGCGTCTTCCTTGTCCACGGCATGCAGGACCTCAACGTCCGCATGCAGCACGTCGGCCCGTGGTGGAACGCCCTCGCGAAGAACGGCGTCGACCGCAAGATCTGGCTCTCCCAGACCGGCCACGTCGACCCCTTCGACTTCCGCCGCGCCGAGTGGGTCGACACCCTGCACCGCTGGTTCGACCACGAACTCCTCGGCTACGACAACGGCATCGACCGCGAGCCCATGGCCGACATCGAACGCCGCCCCGACCAGTGGGAGACGTCCAGGAGCTGGCCGCCGCGCTCCACCGCCGCCACCACCCTGCGCCTCGCCGACGGTGAGCGGCCGGGCGTCGGCACCCTCGGCCTGCGCCGCGACCGCGGCACCGAGACCTTCACCGACGACCCGGCGCTGAGCGAGACCGACTGGGCCGCGCACATCGACGAGCCGACCCCGGGCAAGGCCGGCTTCGTCACCGGCCCGCTCGCCCGCGACCTGCGCCTGTCCGGCAGCTCCGAGGTCACCGTCACCGCGCGCTCCAGCGCCCCGACGGCCCACCTGTCCGCCGTACTCGTCGATCTCGGCCCCGACACCATCCGCGACTACGCCGACCGCGGCGAGGGCGTCACCACGCTCACCGACCGCACCTGCTGGGGCCCGAGCACCCCGGGCGACAGCTCGTGCTACCTGGAGACGGCGGCGAAGACCACCGACGTGGACTACACGGTCGTCAGCCGCGGCTGGGCCGATCTCGGCAACCACGCCTCCAAGTGGCACGGCCGCCCGCTGACCCCCGGCAAGGCGTACACCGTCACCCTGGACCTCGCGGCCACCGACCATGTCGTCCCCGCCGGCCACCGCCTCGCGCTGATCGTCGCCGGCACCGACAAGGACCTCATCGACCCGCCCGCCGACACGCCGACCCTCACGCTGGACCTCTCCCGCACGTCGGCACGCGTACCGTTCGTCGGCGGCACCGCCGCGTTCGCCCGCGCCACCGCCAAGGCGGCCACCGCGGCCCCGGCACCCGCGCCCCTCGACGGCGTGGACGCCCCGCACACCACGCACCGCGTCCCGAAGGGAGCCCGATGAACCGCCTGCGCACCCTCACCGTGACCGCCGCGGCCACCGCGGCCCTCGCCGCGTCCCTCCTCACCGCCCCGGCCCACGCCACCACCGGCCACGAGCCGCCCCGCACCGGCTTCGAGAAGACGCACGGCGCCCGCTGGACCACCCAGCCCGAGGAGCAGGCGCTGCTGGCCGCCGCCGACCGGGCGAGCGACCGCGTCAGCGTCGACCGCATCGGCACCACGAAACAGAACCGGCCGCTCCAGCTGGTGACGATCGGCAGGCCCACCGCCCCCAACAAGGTGCTCCTCGTGTGCAGCCAGCACGGCGACGAGCCCTCCGGCCGCGAGGCCTGCCTGTCCACCGTCCGCGACCTCGCCTGGGCCGAGGACCGGCGCACCCGGCACTTCCTCGACCGCACCACGGTGCTGGTCCTGCCCACCGCCAACCCCGACGGCCGCGCCGCGAACACCCGGGGCAACGGCGACGGCGTCGACATCAACCGCGACCACCTCGCCCTGAAGACCGCCGAGGCCCGCGCCCTGGCCGCCGTCGTCCGCGACCGGCGCCCCGACGTCCTCTACGACCTGCACGAGTACGGCGCCACACCCCCGTACTACGCCAAGGACCTCTTCGACCTGTGGCCCCGCAACCTCAACACCCACACCCGGGTCCACGACGAGGCGCGGACACTCTCCGGGAAGTACGTCCGTCCCGCCGCCGACCAGGCCGGATACTCGACCGGCACCTACGGCATCTGGACCGACCCCGAGACCGGCGACCCCGTCAAGCAGACCGCCGGCGACGGCCAGGAACGCATCCTGCGGAACATGTCCGGCGTGAAGCACTCGGTCGGCCTGCTCATCGAGAGCCGCGTCGACCCGCTCACCGACGCCGAACGCGAGGACGAGGCGCTGAACAACCGCCGCCGGGTGAACTCGCAGCTCGCGGCCCTGGACGGCCTGTTCCGCCACGCGGACCGGCGGCGCGGACACGTGGAGGCGGCCACCGCGACCGCCCGGTGGTCCGGGCTGACCGACACGGGCCCCGTGTACGTCGGCGGGGCGGACAACGACCCGGCCGAGGCCACCGAGGCCATCCAGGACCCGCCCTGCGGTTACCGGCTGACCGCTGCTCAATACACGGACATCCGGGACGAACTGGCCCTGCACGGTGTACATGCGCGCTCGGCCGGGGAGAAGGGCGCCTACGTACCGCTGCGCCAGCCACTGCGCGCCCTCGTGCCGCTGCTCCTCGACGAGCGGGCGACGTACCGCTTGACGGTGGGTGAACCCGACACCCGCTGCTGAAAGGGTGAGTTCCGCGTCGCAGGTGGTATGGGCATAGCGGAGGAGTATTTTCAGCCTCACCGACTTGAAAGGTGCCGCCTGTGACGCAGGACCGACCAAGCGACAAGGAACACCACGAAAGAGGCACGCTGCCGGGTTCGGAAGCGGGCCTGCCGGGCCAGGAGCACAAGCCGCGGACCGACCGCGTCGTCTTCGGCGTCACCGCGGCCCTGACCCTCGCCTTCGTCCTCTGGGGCGCCATCGGCACCGACTCGCTGGAGGACGCCTCCGGCACCATGCTCGGCGGGCTGATCCACAACGGCGGCTGGGCCTTCGTACTGGCGGCCTCCGGGTTCGTCGTCTTCGCCCTCTGGCTGGCGGCCAGCCGCTACGGCCGCATCCACCTCGGGGCCGAGGGCGAGGAACCCGAGTTCCGCACGGTGTCCTGGGTCGCCATGATGTTCAGCGCCGGCATGGGCATCGGTCTGATGTTCTGGGGCGTGAGCGAGCCGCTGGCGCACTACGACGCCGCCCCGCCCGGCACCTCTCCCGCCGACTCCGGCGACCGCATGGCGACAGCCATGGCCACCACCCTGTTCCACTGGACGCTCCACCCGTGGGCGATCTACGCGGTGGTCGGCCTCGGCATCGCCTACAGCACCTTCCGCAGGCGCCGCCGGCAGACCATCAGCGCCGTGTTCACCCCGCTCATCGGCACCAAGCACGCCAACGGCACCAGCGGCCGGGTCATCGACATCCTCGCCATCATCGCGACGGTCTTCGGTTCCGCGGCCTCACTCGGCCTCGGCGCCCTCCAGATCGGCTCCGGTGTGGAGAAGCTCGACTGGATGGACAAGGTCAGCACCGGGCTGCTGGTCGGCATCATCGCGGTGCTGACCGTGGCGTTCGTGGCCTCGGCGATCTCCGGCGTCGAGAAGGGCATCCAGTGGCTGTCCAACACCAACATGGTGCTGGCCCTGCTCCTGGCCGTCTTCGTGTTCGTCGCCGGTCCGACCATCCTGATCCTCGACCTGCTACCGACCTCGGTCTTCGCCTACCTCGGCGACCTGCCCGAGATGGCCGGCCGCACCGAGATCAGCGGCGGCGAGGGCGTCGCGGACTGGCTGAGCAGCTGGACCGTCTTCTACTGGGCGTGGTGGATCTCCTGGACGCCGTTCGTCGGCATGTTCATCGCCCGCATCAGCCGGGGCCGGACCATCCGCCAGTTCATCGGCGGCGTCATCCTCGTGCCCAGCACGGTCAGCCTGATCTGGTTCGCCGTCTTCGGCGGTTCGGCCATGCGGCTCCAGGAGCAGAACCGGCTCGGGGACGAGACGACCCCCGAGGGCCGGCTCTTCGCCGTCCTCCAGGAGTACCCCATCGCCACCGCCACCAGCCTGCTGGTGATGATCCTCGTCGGCATCTTCTTCGTCTCGGGCGCCGACGCGGCCTCCATCGTGATGGGCACCCTCTCGCAGAAGGGCGCGCTGGAGCCCAGCCGCTGGGTGGTCGTGTTCTGGGGCGTGGTGACCGGCGCGGTCGCCGCCATCATGCTCCTGGTCGGCAGCGGCGAGGGGGACGCCCTGGCCGGACTGCAGAACCTCACGATCCTCGCGGCGGCACCCTTCGTCATCGTGATGATCGGCATGTGCGTCGCCCTCATGCGCGACCTGCGCCGCGACCCGCTCATCGTGCGCGGCGAGATGGCCTCCGAGGCCGTCGAGATGGCCGTCATCGAGGGCCACAAGCAGTACGAGGGCGAATTCGAGATCCGCATCGGCCCGGGCACCGGCCCGGATGTGGAGGGAGACCCGATCGGCAAGCACCACTGACCCGGGGGACGGGGGAAGGGACAGGGGCCGGCACGCACCGCGTGCCGGCCCCTCCCCTTCGGGGCACCTTCCCGTGCCGTCAGCCGGACGCGAGCTCGGCCGCCTCCCGCGCACAGCCCCAGGCCACGGTGACGCCCCCGCCGCCGTGACCGTAGTTGTGCACCAGCACCCGCCCGTCCGGCAGCGACTCGCGCTCCAGCCGCACCGCGTCCCGCGCCGGCCTGAGCCCCACCAGATGACCGAGCACCCGGGCCTCCGCGATCTCCGGCCGCAGCGCCGCGCACCGCCGCACGATCGCCTCCGCGACCGCCGGGTCCGGCTCGTCCGCCCAGACGTCGTCCTCGGCCGTGCCGCCGAGCAGGAGCCGGCCCGGCTGCGGCAGGAAGTACGCCGTCTCCCCGGACACCGGGTCGGTGGAGACCAGCCAGGTGTCGACGCCGGGGTTCTCCACCACGACCAGTTGCCCGCGCACCGGCCGCACCGCCGGGTCCGGCACCAGCTCCCGGGCGCCCAGGCCCGTGCAGTTGACCACCACCGGCGCCTCGGCCTCGTCCAGCCGGTCCACCGCGCGGTTCTCCAGCACCCCGCCCGCCGCCGCGAACCGCTCCCGCAGCCAGGACAGGTGCGCCGGCATGTCGATGAGCGGCAACCGCGCCCACAGCCCCGTCCCGCCGTACTCCTCGGCGGTCGACGCGCGCAGCCCCGGCAGCCGGGCGGTGGCCCAGGCGTCCACCTCGTCCAGGCCGGTCTCGCCCAGCACCCCTTCGACCATGCGTACGCCGGTCACTTCGGGCCGAGCCGCCAGTTCCTCGTACACGTCCAGCGACTGAAGCGCCCACGCCCGCGCCAGCGCCACCGGTTCGACGCGGTACGGCCACCACAGGCCGCCCGCGACCGCCGAGGTGGTCCGCTCGGCCGCCTCCCTCGTCCACAGCCGTACCCGCCTGCCGCGCTCGGCGAGCACGACGGCCGTCGTCAGGCCGACCACCCCGCCACCGACCACGACGACTTCGTCACCCAGTTCGGTTTCCATCCGGGGACGTTAACGGAACATGCCATGCCGTGCGCAGACCGGCCCGCGGTGGGAATACTCACCGCATGGCAGCCGAGTACGCGACCTTCGGCCTGGCACCGGCAACGCGGGCCGGCGGGGTCCTCGCCGACGGTGACTACCAGGTCCACCGCGACTTCATGGACTTCATCGTCGACGGACGCCCCCTGCTGTTCCGCCTGTCCGACCTCGACGCCGTCTCCCCGCTCGCCTCCGACGTGCCACCCGCGATCTTCACCGAGCAGGTCCGCGGCCTGCTCCTGGAGACCGGGGCGCCCCTGCCCGGCGGCCGGTACGTCATCTACGGCTGCCCCGAGTGCGCGGACCTCGCCTGCGGCGCGGTGACCGCCGTGATCGTGCGGGACGGCGACGACTTCGTCTGGCGGGACTTCGCCTGGCAGACCGGCGACCACGCCGACCTCGAGTTCAACGGCTACCACGGCATCGGCCCTTACCGCTTCCCCGGCGCCGAGTACCGGGCCGCCCTCGCCGCCCTGCTCGACGGCGACCGCACCGCGCGTACCCGCCGCCGGGTCCTGCTCATCGGCGCCCGCGTCGCCCTGCTCGCCAGACTCGCCGCCGCGCTGCGCACCATCGGCGTCGGCGCCGACATCACCGAGGACGCCGGGGCCGTACCGGCCGAGGAGCTGCGGACCTACGGAGTGGTCGCCTTCGGCACCGGGGCCGACGAGGAGCAGCGGTCGGCCGTACGCCGTGCCTTCGCGGACGCCGGGATGGACGTGCCCCACGTCGTGGGCCTCGCCCCGATCGTCCCGCTCCTCGTCGCCCAGATCGAACACGCCCTGGACGACGGCCCGGCCGGGCGGCGCCGGCTGACCCGGCTGACGGCGACCGGCACGGCCGCGGACGTCGAGGTCACCTCGCCCTGCCGGGTACGGCTCACGGCGTACCGCGTCGACCGCCTCCACCGCACCCGCGTCCACGAGGTCTTCGACGGCGTCCTCGGACCGGGCACCCACCGCGTCGCCCTCGACGCCGGGACGGTGAAGGGGGAGTCCTACCTGGTGGCCCGCGCCCCGGGAAGCGTGCTGGTGACGGCGGTGACGCCCTCGGGACCCGACTGAGGACCCGGCTGAGCGGGCGGCGGGCCGCCGCTAGGATCGACGGTCTGATGACTGCCACCCTCGTCGCCAAGAACCTCGCCGCCGGCCACGGCGACCGCTCCCTGTTCACCGGACTCGACCTGGTCGTGGCCCCCGGCGACGTGATCGGTCTCGTCGGAGCCAACGGCGCGGGCAAGTCCACCCTGCTGCGGATGCTCGCCGGGCTGACCGCTCCGGAAGAGGGCGAGCTGCGTCTGTCGCCGCCCACCGCCACCGTCGGCCACCTCCCGCAGGAGCCGGAACGCCGGCCCGGCGAGACCGTCCGGGCCTTCCTCGCCCGCCGCACCGGCGTCACCGAGGCCCAGCGGGCCATGGACGAGGCCACGCAGGCCCTGGTCGACGCGGCCCCCGGCGCCGACGACGCGTACGCGACGAGCCTGGAGCGCTGGCTGGCCCTCGGCGGCGCAGACCTCGACGAACGCGCCGAGGAGACCGCCGGCGCGCTGGGCCTCACCGTCGGCCTCGACCAGCCGATGACGTCCCTGTCCGGTGGCCAGGCCGCCCGCGCCGGACTCGCCTCCCTCCTCCTGTCCCGCTACGACGTCTTCCTCCTCGACGAGCCGACCAACGACCTCGACCTGGACGGCCTGGAGCGACTCGAACGCTTCGTCACCGGCCTGCGCGCCGGCACCGTCGTCGTCAGCCACGACCGCGAGTTCCTCACCCGCACCGTCACCAAGGTCCTCGAACTCGACCTCGCCCAGCGCCGGATCAACCTCTACGGCGGCGGCTACCAGGGCTACCTGGAGGAACGCGAGGTCGCCCGCCGCCACGCCCGCGACGAGTACGAGGAGTACGCCGACAAGCGCGCCGCCCTCCAGGACCGGGCGCAGACGCAGCGCACCTGGATGGACAAGGGCGTCAAGAACGCCCGGCGCAAGGCGGGCAACGACAACGACAAGATCGGCCGCAAGTTCCGCAGCGAGGCCAGCGAGAAGCAGGCCGCCAAGGCCCGCCAGACCCAGCGCATGATCGAGCGCCTGGAGGTCGTCGAGGAGCCGCGCAAGGAGTGGGAACTGCGGATGGAGATCGCCTCGGCGCCCCGTTCCGGCGCCGTGGTCGCCACCCTGCGCGACGCCGAGGTCCGCCGGGGCGACTTCGTCCTCGGCCCCGTCTCCCTCCAGATCGACTGGGCGGACCGGGTCGCGGTGACCGGAGCCAACGGCGCGGGCAAGTCCACCCTCCTCGGCGCCCTTCTGGGCCGCGTCCCGCTGGACGCCGGACACGCCGCGCTCGGCTCCGGCGTCCTGCTCGGCGAGGTCGACCAGGCCCGGGAGCTGTTCCACGGGCCCGAGCCCCTGCTGGACGCTTTCCGCGCCGCCGTCCCGGGCACGGAACCGGCGGACGTCCGCACCCTCCTGGCCAAGTTCGGCCTGAAGGCGGACCACGTCATGCGCCCGGCGTCGACCCTGTCACCGGGCGAACGCACGAGGGCCGCCCTCGCGCTCCTCCAGGGCCGGGGCGTCAACCTGCTGGTCCTCGACGAGCCGACCAATCACCTCGACCTCCCGGCCATCGAACAACTGGAGTCGGCCCTGGACGCCTACGAGGGCACCCTCCTCCTGATCACCCACGACCGCCGCATGCTGAACGCGATCAGGGTGACCCGCCGCCTGGAGGTGACGGACGGCAAGGTGGTGGAGCGCTAGCACCAGCCGCGCCCACCCCCCTACCGGGCCCCTACGCCAACCCGGCCCGCCGCAACGCGTCCGCCATCGCCCCATTGGAAGGCGCCGGCGCCGCGGACGCCCTCCCCTTACCGCCGGCGGCCTTCCGCTGCCGAGGCGGCCTCCCTCCACGCTCCTTCTTCTGCTCCCCCTGCGGAGCGGCCTCGTCGTCCAGCCGCAGCGTCAACGAGATCCGCTTCCGCGGGATGTCGACGTCCAGCACCTTCACCTTCACGATGTCCCCGGGCTTCACCACGTCCCGCGGATCCTTCACGAACGTCTTCGACATCGCGGACACGTGCACCAGCCCGTCCTGGTGCACACCGACGTCCACGAACGCCCCGAAGGCCGCCACGTTCGTGACGACCCCCTCCAGCACCATCCCCGAGGACAGGTCGGAGATCTTCTCCACGCCCTCCTTGAAGGTGGCCGTCTTGAAGGCGGGCCGCGGGTCGCGCCCCGGCTTCTCCAGCTCCCGCAGGATGTCGGAGACCGTCGGCAGACCGAACGTCTCGTCCACGAACTGAGCCGGCTTCAGCGACCGCAGCACGGACGTGTTGCCGATCAGCCCGGCCACCTCCTGCCCGGCGGTCTTCACCATCCTGCGCACCACGGGATACGCCTCGGGGTGCACGCTGGAGGCGTCCAGCGGGTCGCTGCCGCCCCGGATCCGCAGGAAGCCCGCGCACTGCTCGTACGCCTTGGGGCCGAGCCGAGACACCTTCTTCAGCTCGGTCCGCGACGAGAACGGACCGTTCGCGTCCCGGTGGGAGACGATGTTCTCGGCGAGTGAGGAGGTGATGCCGGAGACCCGGGCGAGCAGCGGCGCCGACGCCGTGTTGACGTCCACGCCCACGCCGTTCACACAGTCCTCGACGACCGCGTCCAGCGAGCGGGACAGCTTCACCTCGGACAGGTCGTGCTGGTACTGGCCGACGCCGATCGACTTCGGGTCGATCTTCACCAGCTCGGCCAGCGGGTCCTGGAGCCGGCGGGCGATCGACACCGCGCCGCGCAGCGAGACGTCCATGTCCGGCAGCTCCTGCGAGGCGAAGGCGGAGGCCGAGTACACGGAGGCGCCGGCCTCGGACACCATCACCTTGGTGAGCTTCAGCTCCGGGTGCTTGGCGATGAGTTCACCGGCGAGCTTGTCGGTTTCGCGGGACGCCGTGCCGTTGCCGATCGCGACCAGCTCGACGGCGTGCTCCTTCGCGAGCCGCGCCAGCTTGGCGATCGCCTCGTCCCACCGGTTGGCCGGCACGTGCGGGTGGATCACGTCGGTGGCCACGACCTTGCCGGTGGCGTCGACCACGGCGACCTTCACACCCGTGCGGAAGCCCGGGTCCAGGCCGAGCGTCGCGCGGGTGCCCGCCGGGGCGGCCAGCAGCAGGTCACGGAGGTTGGCGGCGAAGACGTTCACCGCCTCGTCCTCGGCGGCCGTGCGCAGCCGCAGCCTGAGGTCGATGCCGAGGTGCACCAGGATGCGGGTGCGCCAGGCCCAGCGGACCGTGTCCGCCAGCCACTTGTCGCCGGGCCGACCGCGGTCGGCGATCCCGAACCGGCCCGCGACGATCCCCTCGTACGACGACGGGCCGTCGGTGGGCTCCTCGGGCTCCAGGACGAGGTCGAGCACGTCCTCCTTCTCGCCGCGCAGCATGGCGAGGATCCGGTGCGAGGGCAGCTCGGTGAACGGCTCGGCGAAGTCGAAGTAGTCGGCGAACTTGGCGCCGGCCTCCTCCTTGCCCTCCTTCACCTTGGCGGCGAGCCGCCCGCGCACCCACATCCGCTCCCGCACCTCGCCGATCAGGTCGGCGTCCTCGGAGAACTTCTCGGTGAGGATCGACCGGGCCCCGTCCAGGGCGGCCTGCGGATCCGCCACGCCCTTGTCGGCGTCCACGAACGCGGCGGCGGCGGCCAGGGGGTCCACCGACGGGTCGCCGAGCAGGCCCTCGGCCAGCGGCTCGAGGCCCGCCTCGCGCGCGATCTGCGCCTTCGTCCGCCGCTTCGGCTTGAACGGCAGGTAGATGTCCTCCAGCCGGGCCTTGGTCCCGGCCGCCCGGATGCGCGCCTCCAGTTCCTCGGTGAGCTTGCCCTGCTCGCGCACCGAGTCGAGGATCGCCGTACGCCGGTCCTCCAGCTCCCGCAGATAACGCAGCCGCTCCTCGAGCGTGCGCAGCTGCGCGTCGTCGAGCATCTCGGTCGCTTCCTTGCGGTAGCGGGCGATGAAGGGCACCGTCGAGCCGCCGTCGAGCAGCTCCACCGCGGCCTTCACCTGCCGCTCCCGTACGCCGAGTTCCTCGGCGATCCTGCCTTCGATGGACCTCACGTCGCTGGACGCGCTGGACCCGGGTGTCGTCACGATCCCGTACCGCCTTCTCACTGAGGTTGCGCGGCAATTGTGGCAGGTGGCACCGACAATCGGGGATCAGGGCGGCACCCGGGCCCGTCGCGACCGGGTCGTACCGCGGCCGGCATCAGACCCTGCGGCCGCGGGTGGCGGACGATGCGCCGCCGAAGAGCCGGGCCAGGGCCCGGAAGGGAAGCGTCACGACGGTGGCGATGGCGCCACCGATCTGGCGCAGTACGTCTGCGATGGCACGGAACACGAAAAGCCCCTCTCGTCTCCCGGCCCCTCCGGCCGGGAGAGTACGGGTACCTCCACATCGGCGCGGCATGCTCGCCCCCGGCCTGTGATCCGCGACTCGCGCCCCCGTCCAGGAGCTCCGGACGCGTGTCCGCGCCCTGGGGCGGGGGCCCGCGACGCGCGATGGGGCGCCCTCGCCCCGGACGCGACGCCGCGCGTCCCGACCCGGGGAGCGGATGGGCGTGCGGTCCGCGATGCGGGGGCCCTTGCCTTGCCGCGACCATGCGGCGCGGCCCCGAATGCGACACCGCGCACCCCGCGACGCGCGATGCGGGTGCCCTCGCCTCGCGGTGACTGCGCGGCGCGACCGCGACGCGTGTCTTCGGACCCGACCCCACGCCGCACGTCCCCGCGCCCGCGAAGCGAGTCCGCGACGCGCGACGTGTGCCGTACGAGTCCCCTCAGCGCTTGCCGAACAGGTCCGCCGGGAAGGCGCCCGCGCCGACCGCCGTGCGGGCGAAGGCCGACGCGAGGTCCG
Source organism: Streptomyces sp. CB02414 (assembly GCF_001905385.1). Taxonomy (GTDB): domain Bacteria; phylum Actinomycetota; class Actinomycetes; order Streptomycetales; family Streptomycetaceae; genus Streptomyces. Next base: position 74,302 of record NZ_LIPF01000005.1, read on the forward strand.
TCAGGCGCGCCACACCCTCCGCCCCCAGGTGGGTGTAGGGGGCCGAGTCGAGCCGGTCCGTCTCCTGCTCGATCCCGTCGCGCAGGGCCACCCCGCGCTCCGTGAGCTCTCCGGCGTCGTCGACGAGGCCGCGCCCGCGTAGCCGGTCCGCCGCCGCGTCCCACTCCTCCCGGGTCCAGCCACGGGTGCTGAGGACCCACTTCGGCGCCATGCCCCTGCCGGTCGCGGTGTGCGTCACCAGCGCCTCCAGACCGTCCAGCTCCGCCGCCGCCAGCGCGACGAGGTGCCCGTCGCCCCGGTGTTCGCGCAGCAGCGTCGCCGCGTGCCACAACGCCAGGTGCGGCGCGTCGGGCACGGGCAGGTCGGCGTGGGCCGAGTACAGCGGGCGCGCACCGCGCGCGCAGGCCTCGGCGGCGCGCAGCCCCAGAGCGGCCGCCTCCGACATCTCCGCCGACGACACGGCCTCCTCGCCGAGCAGCCGGCGCAGCGTCGCGTCGACGGCTCGCTCGCGTGCCGCCAGCGCCTGCTCGGGCGTGACCGTCTCCCACACGGCGGGCACGTGCCGGGCGACGAGGTCGTGCTTGTAGTTGTAGAACACCGCCGTCACCGCGCCGGCGCCGACCGGCCCGAGCGCGGCGGCGCGCACCGCGAAGTTGACCGCCCGTGGGTCGGTGACCCCGAGGGCGCTCAGCTCCCGGCCCGTGTCGGGCGAGAAGTAGTGCGTCGAGTGCAGCGAGTTGAGCGCGTTGTGGCAGCGGCGGCCGGCGCGTGCGTCGATGGCGGCAGTGGTCATGCCCGGCAGGTTACCAACCGCTCAGTACGTCACCCAGGGCTGTCTCGCGCACGCGTGCGGCATGGCAGGAAAGGTGGGGTACGCGTCATTGCGGACGCCCGAGGTGCGGGCGAAGAATCGACGCATGGCGCAGCGAACCGTCCTCGTCGTCCTCTTCGACGACGTCCAGAGCCTCGATGTCACCGGCCCCGTGGAGGTCTTCGCGGGCGCGGAGAAGCACACGCCGGGGACATACCGCATCCGTACGGCCTCGCTGGACGGCGCTGCCGTGCGCACGTCCAGCGGTCTGACCGTCGTACCGGACCAGGCCCTCACCACGGACTCGGAGGACCCGGACACCCTGGTCGTCCCGGGCGGCCAGGGCACCCGGCACCCCGACCGGCACCTGATCGAGTGGCTGCGCGGGCACGGCCCCCGCGCCCGGCGCCTGGTCTCCGTGTGCACGGGAGCGATCCTGCTCGCCCGAGCGGGGCTCCTGGACGGCCGCCGCGCGACCACCCACTGGGCGTACTCGGACCGGCTCGCCCACGACCACCCGGCCGTGGACGTCGACCCCGACCCGATCTACATCCGCGACGGCCACGTCGCCACCTCCGCCGGTGTCACCTCCGGCATCGACCTCGCCCTCGCCCTGGTCGAGGAGGACCTGGGCCGGGACGTCGCCCTGACCGTCGCCCGCCACCTGGTGGTGTTCCTGCGCCGGCCCGGCAACCAGGCCCAGTTCAGTGCCCAGCTGGCCGCCCAGACCGCCCGGCGCGAGCCCCTGCGCGAGGTCCAGCAGTGGATCACCGAGCACCCCGGGGCCGACCTGAGCGTCGAGTCGCTCGCCGCCCGGAGCGGCTTCTCGCCCCGCCACTTCGCCCGGGCCTTCCAGGCGGAGACGGGCACGACACCCGGCCGCTACGTCGACCGGGTCCGGCTGGAACACGCGCGCCGGCTGCTGGAGGACACGGCGGACGGCGTCGAGGAAATCTCCCGCGCCAGCGGGTACGGCACGCCGGAGGCCATGCGGCGGGCCTTCGTCAGGACCCTCGGAACCGCACCGGCCGAGTACCGCCGCCGCTTCCGCCCGGCACCCGTCCGGTGACCCACGTACCTCACATCCCGTATCCCGTATCCCGTACCACCACGACACCGACCGGAAGGAATCCCGTGCAGATCGCGATCGTCCTCTTCGACCGTTTCACCGCCCTCGACGCGGTGGGGCCGTACGAGACCCTCAGCCGCGTCCCGGACGCGGAGACCGTGTTCGTCGCCGAGCGGACCGGTCCCGTCCGCAACGAGACGGGAAGCCTGGCGCTGACCGCCGACCGGACCCTCTCCGACGTGCCGCACCCGGATGTCGTCGTCGTGCCCGGCGGCCCCGGACAGCACGCGCAGATGGACGACACGACCCTCTTGGAGTGGCTCCGCGCGGCCGATGCCACCAGCACCTGGACCACCTCGGTCTGCTCCGGCTCCCTGCTGCTCGCCGCCGCGGGCCTGCTGAAGGGCCGCCGCGCCACCTCGCACTGGCTGGCCCTGGACCTCCTGAAGCGGTTCGGCGTCGAGCCGACCGGGGAACGGGTGGTCACCGACGGCAAGTACGTCACGGCGGCCGGTGTCTCCTCCGGCATCGACATGGGCCTCACGCTGGTCGGCCGGATCGCCGGTGACGAGCACGCCCAGGCCGTTCAGCTGCTGACCGAGTACGACCCCCAGCCGCCGTACGACGCGGGGTCCCCCGAGAAGGCGCCCGCTCATCTCGTCGAGGAGTTCCACACCCGGAACCGGTTCATCCTGACGTAGGCGCGCTTCCGGGGACGCGCCAGCCGAACTCCGGCTGCCTGCGCTCCAGGAAGGCGGCGACCCCCTCCGCGAGGTCGCCGCTGCCGCGTGCCTGCGCCGTCCAGTACGCGTCCCGGTCGGTGCGCCCGTCCGCGAACTCCTTCGCCGCGGCCTGCGTCAGCTGCGAGCGGGACGTGAGGATCCGGGTGAACTCCGCCACCCGCTTGCCGAGTTCGCCCTCCGGCAGCACCTCGTCGACCAGGCCCGTGCGCAGCGCCCGCCCGGCGTCGATCAACTCCCCGGAGAACAGCAGGTACTTCGCGGTGGCCGGCCCGGTCAGCGCGGCCAGCCGCCGGGTCGAGGACGCCGGATAGACGACCCCCAGCTTGGCCGGAGTCACCCCGAACAGCGCCGACTCCTCGGCGAACCGCAGGTCGCAGGCGGCCGCCAGCTGCGTCCCGCCGCCCACGCAGTGACCGCGGACCGCCGCCAGCGTCGGCTTGGGGAAGGCCGCCAGGGCCTCCTCGGCGCGCACGGCGAGCCCCTGCGCCTCCTCCGCGGACTCCCGCAGGGTCGAGATGTCGGCCCCGGCGCAGAACGTGCCGCCCTCACCGGTGAGCACCAGCGCCCGCACCGCCGGGTCGCCGGCCAGGGCGTCGAGCAGCGGCGGCAGCGCCCGCCACATCCGCGCCGTCATGGCGTTGCGCTTGGCCGGGTGGTGGACGACGACGGTCGCGACCGAGTCGGCGACCCGGTACAGCAGCTGGGGCTCCATGCGCCGGATGCTATCCGCCGACCCGCCGGGTTCGTACGGACGGTGTGGGCGGAACAGGAACGGTCCCACAACTGACCGTGTCATACGCCAACGATCAGAACCGTTCGATACCAGCTGACTTGCGTTCAGTCATCCGGAGGGGAGCGACGCGTTCCCAACACTCAGGGGTGTGGTGACAATCGAGCCCAGGGGTGGCGACCGGACCATGGACGAGACCGGGCCCGCCGGGCCGCTGCCGTACGAAGGCGTCTGGCGGTTCACCGCCCCCGCCGTGGAGGCGTCGGTCCCGCAGGCGAGGCACGCCGTGCGGGACCTGCTGGTGCGCCAGGGCGTGCCGGTCTCCGACGACGTGACCCAGGGACTGCTGCTGATCGTCTCGGAGCTGGTCACCAACGCCGTCCGGCACGCCGCGGTGCTGTCGCCCGTGCTCGCCGTGGAGGTCGCCGTCGGGCCCGAGTGGGTGCGGGTGTCCGTGGAGGACAGCCACCCCTACCGCCCGACCGCCCTGGAGGCCGACCACGGGCAGACGGGCGGGCGGGGACTGCTCCTGGTCCGGGAGATCACCCGGGAGGCGGGCGGGGCGTGCGATGTGGCCCACACGGCGAGCGGCGGCAAGGTGATCTGGGCCGCCCTGCCGCTCAAGCACGCCCCGCGGTAGGCGGGGTCACCAGCCGGCGGAGGGGCCCGTCAGCTCCCGGACGGCGGGCCGGGCCGCGTCCAGCACGGTCATGAACCACGCCGAGAAGGTGTCCTTCGCGTGCCGCTCGGCCAGCTCGGCCGGGTCCACGAAGGCCGTCTCGGCCACCTCCTCCGGGTCGGGCCGCAGCGCGGCCTGCACCAGGCCGACGAAGAGGTGGTTGTACTCCTGCTCCACCAGCCCGGAGGCCGGGTCGGGGTGGTTGTAGCGCACGGTGCCCGCCTCGGCGAGCAGCGAGGGGGAGACGCCGAGCTCCTCGTACGTCCGCCGGGCCGCGGCCGCGAAGGGTGCCTCGCCGGGGTAGGGGTGACCGCAGCAGGTGTTGGACCACACACCGGGGGAGTGGTACTTGCCCAGCGCCCGCTGCTGGAGCAGCAGCCGGCCCCGCTCGTCGAAGAGGAACACGGAGAAGGCGCGGTGCAGCCGTCCCGGCGGCTGGTGCGCCGAGAGCTTCTCCGCGGTGCCGATCGTCGCACCGTTCTCGTCGACCAGTTCCAGCAAGATCGCGTCTGCGGTGCCGTTCGACGAACTGTGCGTCTCGGTGGCAGGAGTGATCGGCATACCCATCCTTCAACTCGGTCCTCGCGCCCCAAGTGTGCCGTACGAATCCGGCACTCTCGGCACTTCCCGGCACTCCGCATGTCCCGCGCGGCGGCGCGGACGGCGGTCTGACCGGTCGGACGCCGAGGAGGGGCCCGAAGGTTGATCATTCCCGCTGCGCGGTCCGGGAACCGTCGGGGGCGTGACCGGGAAGGGTGGAGCGGAGGACGGGAGCGCACGTGCGAGAGCGGGACGCGCTCGTGCGGCGGACGGCCGCACTCCACGGCGCGCCCACTCTGTGCGCGCGCCCCCTGGCCCGCTCGCCGGAGGCGGGTGCGTCTCAGTGGCAGAGCCTGGCCTCGTGCTCCGCGTGCCCGCCGGGCTCCAGCTGGAAGGTGCAGTGCTCCACGTCGAAGTGGTCGCCCAGGCAGCCCTGCAGCTCGTGCAGCATCTTCTCGTGGCCGATCGCGCTCAGCACCTCGCCGCTGACCACCACGTGCGCCGACAGCACCGGCATGCCCGAGGTGATCGTCCAGGCGTGCAGGTCGTGCACGTCCTCGACGCCGTCCAGCGCCAGTATGTGGGCGCGGACCTCGGCGATGTCGACGTCCTTGGGCGCGGCCTCCAGCAGCACGTCCAGCGTCTCGCGCAGCAGCCGTACGGTGCGCGGCACGATCATCACGCCGATGACCAGCGAGGCGATCGGGTCGGCCGCCTGCCAGCCGGTGGCGAGGATCACCAGCGCGGAGACGATCACGGTCAGCGAGCCCAGCGCGTCCGCCGCCACCTCCAGGAAGGCGCCCCGCACGTTGAGGCTCTCCTTCTGTCCCCGCATCAGCAGGGTGAGCGACACCATGTTGGCGACCAGGCCGATCACGCCGAAGACGACGGCCAGCCCGCCGTCGGTGCCGGCGGGCGTGATGAACCGCTCGACCGCCTCGAACAGGATGTAGCCCCCGACGCCGAGCAGCAGCAGGCAGTTGGCCAGGGCGGCCAGGATCTCCGCGCGGGCGTACCCGAAGGTCCGCCGGTCGCTCGGCGGCCGGTTCGCGAAGTGGATGGCCAGCAGCGCCATGCCGAGGCCCAGCGCGTCCGTGGCCATGTGCGCCGCGTCGGCGACCAGGGCGAGCGAGTCGGCGAGCAGACCGCCGACGATCTGGACGACCATGACGAAGACGGTGATCGCCAGCGCCACCCGGAGCCTGCCCCGGTACGCGGCGCTCGCCGTCCCGCCGCCGCGCGCCCCGTGCGCATGCCCGTGATCGTGCCCAGCCCCCATGAGAAGCCGCCTCCCTGTGCGTCCGTCGTCCGGCGTCCGGACCACAGTCAACTACGGGTAGGGGGTATCGGGCAACGCGGCACTGAACACCGTTGTCATCTGCCCTGACCTGCGGAAACGTTGTGCAGGTCAGGGCGTTCGAAGTGACTCGGGGAGTCTGTCCGGAGGCGGTCGGCGGACGGCGGCGGGGAGGTCGCCCTGACGCAGGGCGCATGCTCGTCGACCCTGTGCGATGTCCGCGATGTCCGGTCTGGGGGCGCGGTTTGTGGGGCGGGCCCCGCATCCACGATGATGATCGAGGCCAAGGCGGATGCAAGTGGCGTCGACCGACCGTGAAACGGGCGGTGAACACGGCGTTCCCGGCATCCGATAACCTCTGCCGACATGCCGCCCGGGTGCCGCAGGCGCGGGCGCCCCACCATGCACAGGCCCGGCGCCCAGGCGTCGGCACCCAGGGAGTGAGTTCGGTTGTCGACCGCCATCCTCACCGGTCAGCTGGTCCCCGGTTCGTCGATCGAGAGCGAGCTGCGGTCCCTGGGCTTCGACGTCGAGTTCGCCCCGGATGCCGCTGGCGCCGAGACGCTGCTGGCCCGGGTACCGGCCGGAGAGCGGGTCGCCGTGGTCGACGCCCGCTTCGTCGGCCACGTGCACGCCCTGCGCCTCGGTCTCACCGACCCCCGCTTCCCGCTCGCCGCCATCCCGGGCGCCGTGACCGCCCGGCCGGAGGCCCGCCAGACCCTGACCCGCGCCATGGCCCGGGAGCACTCGGCGTGCGGCGCCACCGCGCGCGCCGGCGCCGCGCCGACCAAGCCGGACGCGGGAGGCCTCGCCGACCGGATCACCGCCGCCCTCGACGCCGACGGCGCCGACGTGTACCGCCCCGAGCTCGGCAGCCTCGTCGCCGTCGTCCCCGCCGACCCGCAGGCCCGCAACGAGGCCCGGCAGGCGGTCTCGGTCGTCGACGACGAGGCGGTACGCCTGAAGTCTGCCGTGAAGGCCCGCGACGGCTTCGTCACCACCTTCCTCATCAGCCCCTACTCCCGCTACATCGCCCGCTGGTGCGCACGCCGCGGACTGACCCCCAACCAGGTCACCACCGCCTCGCTGATCACCGCGCTCATAGCGGCGGGCTGCGCGGCCACCGGCACCCGCGGCGGCTTCGTCGCCGCCGGCGTCCTGCTCATCGCCTCCTTCGTCCTCGACTGCACCGACGGTCAGCTCGCCCGCTACTCCCTGCAGTACTCCACGCTCGGCGCCTGGCTGGACGCCACCTTCGACCGGGCCAAGGAGTACGCCTACTACGCGGGCCTCGCCCTCGGCGCCGCCCGCGGCGGCGACGACGTGTGGGCGCTCGCCCTGGGCGCGATGGTCCTCCAGACCTGCCGGCACGTCGTCGACTTCTCCTTCAACGAGGCCAACCACGACGCCGCCGCCAACACCAGCCCCACCGCCGCGCTCTCCGACCGGCTCGACAGCGTCGGCTGGACCGTCTGGGTACGCCGGATGATCGTCCTGCCCATCGGCGAACGCTGGGCCATGATCGCCGTCCTGACCGCCGTCGCCACCCCCCGGATCACCTTCTACGCGCTGCTGATCGGCTGCGCGTTCGCCGCGACGTACACCACGGCCGGCCGGGTGCTGCGCTCGCTGACCCGGAAGGCGACACGGACCGACCGCGCTGCGACGGCCCTCGCCGACCTCGCCGACTCCGGCCCGCTCGCCGAGCCCGTCGCGAAGGGCTTCTCGAAGCCCGCCCGCCGCCTGCCCGGCTTCACCGCCCCCGCCGTCGCCCTCCTCGGCGGCCTCGCCGTCGTCGCCACGGCCGCCCTCACCGACTTCGGCACTCCCTGGCCGGCGGTCGCCGCGCTCGTCTACGTCCTGGCCTCCGCCCTCGCCGTCGCCCGCCCCCTCAAGGGCGCCCTCGACTGGCTGGTCCCGCCCTTCTTCCGCGCCGCCGAGTACGGCACCGTCCTGGTGCTCGCGGCCAACGCGGACGTGAACGGGGCGCTTCCGGCGGCTTTCGGGCTGGTGGCCGCGGTCGCCTACCATCACTACGACACGGTCTACCGCATCCGCGGCGGTGCGGGTGCGCCGCCGCAGTGGCTGGTGCGGACGATCGGGGGGCACGAGGGCCGCACGCTGGTGATCACCGCCTTGGCCGTGCTGCTCACCGCCACACAGTTCACGCTCGCGCTCACGGTGCTCGCCGTGGCCGTGGCACTCGTGGTGCTCGCCGAGAGCATCCGCTTCTGGGTCGCCGCCCACAAGGGCGGCGCACCCGCCGTACACGACGAAGGAGAACCCGCATGATCGGCCTCGTGCTGGCCGCCGGCGCCGGCCGGCGTCTGCGCCCCTACACCGACACCCTGCCCAAGGCACTGGTGCCGGTCGGCCCCGAGGGGGCGGAGGACAGCATCACGGTGCTGGACCTGACGCTGGCCAACTTCGCCGAGGTCGGCCTGACCGAGGTCGGGATCATCGTCGGCTACCGCAAGGAAGCCGTGTACGACCGCAAGGAGGAGCTGGAGCAGAAGTACGGCGTCAAGCTCACCCTCATCGACAACGACAAGGCCGAGGAGTGGAACAACGCCTACTCCCTGTGGTGCGGCCGTGACGCCCTCAAGGACGGCGTGATCCTCGCCAACGGCGACACCGTGCACCCGGTCTCCGTCGAGAAGACCCTGCTCGCCGCCCGCGGCGACGGCAAGAAGATCATCCTCGCGCTCGACACGGTGAAGAACCTCGCCGAGGAGGAGATGAAGGTCGTCGTCGACCCCGACAAGGGCGTCCAGCGCATCACCAAGCTCATGGACCCGGCCGAGGCGACCGGCGAGTACATCGGCGTCACCCTCATCGAGGGCGAGGCCGCCGCCGACCTGGCCGACGCCCTGAAGACCACCTTCGAGCGCGACCCGCAGCTCTACTACGAGGACGGCTACCAGGAGCTCGTCAACCGCGGCTTCAAGATCGACACGGCGTCGATCGGCGAGGTCAAGTGGGTCGAGATCGACAACCACGACGACCTCGCCAAGGGCAGGGAGATCGCGTGCCAGTACTGACGAGGCTCATCCCGTCACCGGTCGTCGTGGACATCCGCGCGGGTGCCCTCGACGACCTGGGATGTGTGCTCGCCGACGAGCGCATCTCCCACTCGGGCAAGCTCGCCGTCGCCGTCAGCGGCGGCTCGGGCGCCCGGCTGCGCGAGCGCGTCGCCCCGTCCCTGCCCGGCGCCGACTGGTTCGAGGTCGGCGGCGGCACCCTGGACGACGCGATCAAGCTGGCCGGCGCCATGAAGGGCGGCCACTACGACGCGGTCGTCGGCCTCGGCGGCGGCAAGATCATCGACTGCGCCAAGTTCGCCGCGGCGCGCGTCGGCCTCCCGCTGGTCGCCGTGCCCACGAACCTCGCGCACGACGGCCTGTGCTCGCCGGTCGCCACCCTCGACAACGACGCGGGCCGCGGCTCCTACGGCGTCCCGAACCCGATCGCCGTCGTGATCGATCTGGACGTCATCCGCGCGGCGCCGGCCCGCTTCGTGCGGGCCGGCATCGGCGACGCGGTCTCCAACGTCTCCGCGATCGCGGACTGGGAGCTGGCCAACCGGGTCAAGGGCGAGCGGATCGACGGCCTGGCCGCCGCGATGGCCCGCCAGGCCGGCGAGGCCGTGCTCCGGCACCCGGGCGGCATCGGGGACAACGAGTTCCTCCAGGTGCTCGCCGAGGCGCTGGTGCTCAGCGGGATCGCCATGTCGGTGTCCGGCGACTCGCGCCCGTCCTCCGGCGCCTGCCACGAGATCAACCACGCCTTCGACCTGCTCTTCCCCCAGCGCGCCGCCGCCCACGGCGAGCAGTGCGGCCTGGGCGCGGCCTTCGCGATGTACCTGCGCGGCGCCCACGAGGAGTCCGCCCACATGGCCGGGGTGCTGCGCCGGCACGGGCTGCCGGTGCTGCCCGAGGAGATCGGGTTCACGCCGGACGAATTCGTCCGGGCCGTGGAGTTCGCCCCGCAGACGCGGCCCGGCCGCTACACGATCCTCGAGCACCTCGACCTCGAAACCGACCAGATCAAGGACCTGTACGCCGACTATGTCAAGGCCATCGGTAGCTGAACTACGTCCGGTCGTCCACCCCGCCGGGGTCAAGGACCGGCGCAGCGGTGAGCACTGGGCGGGACGCCTCTACATGCGTGAGGTCTCGCTGCGGATCGACCGCTACCTGGTGAACACCAGGATCACGCCCAACCAGCTCACGTACCTGATGACCGTCTGCGGCGTGCTCGCCGCCCCGGCCCTCCTGGTGCCGGGGATCTGGGGCGCCGTGCTCGGCGTCGTGGCGGTCCAGCTCTACCTGCTGCTGGACTGCGTCGACGGCGAGGTCGCGCGCTGGAAGAAGCAGTACTCCCTCGGCGGCGTCTACCTCGACCGGGTCGGCGCCTACCTGACCGACGCCGCGGTCCTGGTCGGCCTCGGCCTGCGCGCCGCCGACATCTGGGGCACCGGCCGGATCGACTGGCTGTGGGCCTTCCTCGGCACCCTCGCCGCGCTCGGCGCCATCCTGATCAAGGCCGAGACCGACCTGGTGGGCGTCGCCCGGCACCAGGCCGGGATGGCCCCGGTCAAGGAGTCCGCCTCCGAGATCCGCTCCTCCGGCATGGCGCTGGCCCGCCGGGCCGCCGGGGCGCTCAAGTTCCACCGGCTGATCCTCGGCATCGAGGCGTCGCTGCTCATCCTGGTCCTCGCCATAGTCGACGCGAGCCGCGGTGACCTGTTCTTCACCCGGCTCGGCACGGCCGTACTCGCCGGCATCGCGCTGCTGCAGACCCTGCTGCACCTCGTGTCCGTCCTCGCCTCCAGCAGGCTGAAGTGAGCGCGGCCATGAAGGTCGGGGCGGTCGTCATCACGATGGGCAACCGCCCCGACGAGCTGCGGGCCCTCCTCGACTCGGTGGCCAAGCAGGACGGCGACCCCGTCGAGGTGGTCGTGGTCGGCAACGGCTCACCCGTTCCGGAGGTGCCGGCCGGTGTCCGCACCGTCGAGCTGCCCGAGAACCTGGGCATCCCCGGTGGCCGCAACGTCGGCATCGAGGCCTTCGGACCGGGCGGCCAGGACGTCGACATCCTGCTCTTCCTTGACGACGACGGCCTGCTCGCCCGCACCGACACCGCCGAGCTGTGCCGGCAGGCCTTCGCGGCCGACGACGACCTGGGCATCATCAGCTTCCGCATCGCCGACCCGGACACCGGCGAGACCCAGCGCCGGCACGTGCCGAGGCTGCGCGCCTCCGACCCGATGCGCTCCTCCCGGGTCACCACCTTCCTCGGCGGCGCCAACGCCGTGCGCACCCGCGTCCTCGCGCAGGTCGGCGGCCTGCCCGACGCGTTCTTCTACGCCCACGAGGAGACCGACCTCGCCTGGCGGGCCCTCGACGCCGGCTGGATGATCGACTACCGCTCCGACATGGTGCTGAACCACCCGACGACCGCGCCCTCCCGGCACGCCGTCTACCACCGCATGGTCGCCCGCAACCGCGTCTGGCTGGCCCGCCGCAACCTCCCCGCGCTCCTCGTCCCGGTCTACCTCGGGGTGTGGATGCTGCTCACCCTGCTCCGCCGCCCCTCGCGCCCGGCCCTGAAGGCCTGGTTCGGCGGCTTCCGCGAGGGCTGGGCCACCCCCTGTGGTCCCCGCCGGCCCATGCGGTGGCGTACGGTGTGGCGCCTGACCCGGCTGGGCCGGCCCCCGGTGATCTGACAAGCTCGTACCCGAGGGCTTGTGGCCCCACCCGGGTCCGACCGGACCCTCCGAGGCCGACAGGACCGTGCCGGACCCGTACCGGCCGCGCACGGACGAAGACGAAAGTTATCCACTAGTGAGTGAGACAACGCACGACGGCACGGTCGCCATGACCAAGCCCGTGTCGCCCGACGAGGGACTCACGGCGGCCCAGCTCGCCGCCAGGCACGGGCTGTCCGTGAGCGGTGCCCGGCCGTCCCTCGCGGAGTACGTCCGTCAGCTCTGGGGGCGGCGCCACTTCATCCTCGCCTTCTCCCAGGCGAAGCTGACCGCCCAGTACAGCCAGGCCAAGCTCGGCCAGTTGTGGCAGGTGGCCACACCGCTGCTGAACGCCCTCGTCTACTTCCTGATCTTCGGCCTCATCCTGAACGCGGGCCGGGGCATGGAGAAGGACGTGTACATCCCGTTCCTGGTGACGGGTGTGTTCGTCTTCACCTTCACCCAGTCCTCCGCGATGGCGGGCGTGCGCGCCATCTCCGGCAACCTCGGCCTGGTGCGGGCGCTGCACTTCCCCCGCGCCTCGCTGCCGATCTCGTTCGCGTTCCAGCAGCTCCAGCAGCTGCTGGCGTCGATGATCGTGATGTTCGCGGTGGTCATCGGCTTCGGCAGCTACCCCTCGTTGTCCTGGCTGCTGATTCTTCCGGCACTGGTCCTGCAGTTCCTCTTCAACATGGGGCTGGCGCTGATCGTGGCCCGGATGGGCGCCAAGACGCCGGACCTGGCCCAGCTGATGCCGTTCATCATGCGCACCTGGATGTACGGGTCCGGCGTGATGTTCTCCATTCCGATCATGCTGGAGGACAAGCCGGCCTGGCTGGCCGACGTGCTCCAGTGGAACCCGGCCGCCGTCTACATGGACCTGATCCGCTTCGCGCTGATCGACGGTTACGGCTCCGAGAACCTGCCGCCGCACGTGTGGGCGGTGGCGCTGGGCTGGGCCGTGGCCCTCGCCGTAGGCGGCTTCGTGTACTTCTGGAAGGCTGAGGAGAGGTACGGCCGTGGCTGAGCAGCAGCAGGGTGCGCGGGTCCCGACGGTCATCGCGGACGACCTGCACATCGTCTACCGCGTCAACGGCGCCAAGACCGGCAAGGGCAGCGCGACCGCCGCGCTCAGCCGGATGATCAAGCGCGGCGAGGAGCGGGGCGTGCGCAAGGTGCACGCCGTGCGCGGCGTCTCCTTCACCGCCTACCGGGGCGAGGCCATCGGCCTCATCGGCTCCAACGGGTCCGGCAAGTCGACCCTGCTGCGGGCCATCGCCGGCCTGCTGCCCGCCGAGCGCGGCAAGGTCTACACCGACGGCCAGCCCTCCCTGCTCGGTGTGAACGCGGCGCTGATGAACGACCTGACCGGTGAGCGGAACGTCATCCTCGGCGGCCTCGCCATGGGCATGTCCCGCGAGCAGATCAAGGAGCGCTACCAGGACATCGTCGACTTCTCCGGGATCAACGAGAAGGGCGACTTCATCACCCTCCCGATGCGCACCTACTCCTCCGGCATGGCCGCCCGCCTGCGGTTCTCCATCGCCGCCGCGAAGGACCACGACGTCCTGATGATCGACGAGGCGCTGGCCACCGGTGACCGCAAGTTCCAGACGCGCTCCGAGGAGCGCATCCGGGAGCTGCGCAAGGAGGCCGGCACCGTCTTCCTGGTCAGCCACAACAACAAGTCGATCCGGGACACCTGCAACCGCGTGCTGTGGCTGGAGCGCGGCGAGCTGCGCATGGACGGCCCGACCGACGAGGTGCTCAAGGAGTACGAGAAGTTCACGGGCAAGTAGTCCGACACGCCGGAGCCCCGCCGGAACCGCTCCGGCGGGGCCCGCGTCCGCAAAGGAAACGTCAACTCCTGGTGTTTTCAGGAATCTTGATGTGAATCGGTGTGTTGTCGTGATGCGCGGAGGACCCCGGCGGCCCTCCGTGCGTTGTACAACGTAAGCTGGACCGGTCCCGAAACGCGGCACATGGGGCGATAATGCCCGACACCCTTGAGCGGGCCCGCCGCACGGGCGGCCGGGCGGCGTGTCCGAAATAGTGTGAATTGGGTCGGCAGTGTAGAACGGGAGATGTGACGGCAATGGCGACGGAAACTCCCCACCTCCGCGAAGCGTGCGCCGTCTCCGCACAAGGCAGCCCGCGATGACGGCCACCGACCCGGCACAGGTCACCGACCCGGCACAGGCCACCGACGCGGCACGCGGCACCCTCGCCAAGGCCGCGGACGAGAACTTCCCCGTCGCCCCCTTCTTCCTGCCCCGCGACTGGCGCACCGACCTCATGGCCGTGTACGGCTTCGCCCGCCTCGTCGACGACATCGGCGACGGCGACCTGGCCCCCGGCGGCGCCGACGCCCGCCTCCTCGGCGTCCCCGAGGACCGGGCCGGCGACCGGCTGCTGATGCTGGACGCCTTCGAGGAGGACCTGCGCCGGGTCTTCGACGGCACCCCCCGCCACCCGCTGCTGCTCCGCCTGCTGCCGACCGTGCGCCGCCGCTCGCTCACCCCCGAGCCCTTCCTCGGCCTGATCGCCGCCAACCGCCAGGACCAGCTGGTCGGCCGGTACGAGACCTACGACGACCTCCTCGCCTACTGCGAACTGTCCGCCAACCCGGTGGGCCGGCTCGTCCTCGCCGTCACCGGCACCTCGACACCCGAACGGGTCCGCCGCTCCGACGCGGTCTGCACCGCCCTGCAGATCGTCGAGCACCTCCAGGACGTCGCCGAGGACCTGGCCCGGGACCGGATCTACCTGCCCGCCGAGGACATGAAGCGCTTCCACGTCCAGGAGGCGGACCTCGCCGCGCCCACCGCGAGCGCGTCGGTGCGCGCCCTGGTCGCCTTCGAGGCCCAGCGCGCCCGCGACCTGCTGAGCGAGGGCGCGCCGCTGGTGGGCAGCGTCCGCGGCCGGCTGCGTCTGCTGCTCGCGGGGTTCGTGGCGGGCGGCCGGGCGGCCCTCGGGGCGATCGCCGCCGCCGAGTACGACGTACTTCCCGGCCCGCCCAAGCCCGGCAAGGCCCGCTTGCTGCGCGAGGTGGGCCCGACCCTGCGAGGAGAGGGGTGATCGGGACCGTGGAGTCGTCAGCGAACGCGTCGGCACCGGTACTCGCCGCCTACAGCTACTGCGAGACCGTCACCGGACAGCAGGCCCGCAACTTCGCCTACGGCATCAGGCTGCTGCCGGCGCCCAAGCGCCGGGCGATGTCGGCGCTGTACGCGTTCTCGCGCCGCGTCGACGACATCGGCGACGGCGAGCTGGCCGGGGACGTCAAGGTCGCCCGGCTGGAGGAGACCCGGGCGACCCTCGCCCGGATCCACGCGGGCGAGGTCGACGAGGACGACACCGACCCGGTCGCCGTCGCCCTCGCGCACGCCGCCCGGCAGTTCCCGATCCCGCTCGGCGGGCTCGACGAACTCATCGACGGCGTCCAGATGGACCTGCGCGGCGAGACCTACGAGACCTGGGACGACCTGAAGGTCTACTGCCGCTGCGTGGCCGGCGCCATCGGCCGCCTCTCGCTCGGCGTCTTCGGCACCGAACCGGGGGCGCGCGGAGCCGAGCGCGCGCCCGAGTACGCCGACACGCTCGGCCTCGCGCTCCAGCTCACCAACATCCTGCGGGACGTCCGGGAGGACGCCGAGGGCGGGCGGACCTACCTGCCCGCCGACGACCTCGCCAAGTTCGGCTGCTCGGCCGGGTTCGACGGGCCGAAACCGCCCGAGGGCTCCGA
Source organism: Streptomyces sp. CB02414 (assembly GCF_001905385.1). Classification (GTDB taxonomy): domain Bacteria; phylum Actinomycetota; class Actinomycetes; order Streptomycetales; family Streptomycetaceae; genus Streptomyces. The sequence goes on from NZ_LIPF01000005.1 coordinate 89,665, forward strand.
CTTCGCGGGTCTCGTGCACTTCGAAGTGCGTCGGGCCCGCGCCCTGTTCGCCGAGGGCTACCGGCTGCTGCCCATGCTCGACCGGCGCAGCGGCGCCTGCGTGGCCGCCATGGCCGGCATCTACCGCCGCCTCCTGGACCGCATCGAGCGCGACCCCGAGGCGGTGCTGCGCGGCCGGGTCTCGCTCCCCGGACGCGAGAAGGCGTACGTTGCGGTGCGCGGCCTGTCGGGTCTCGACACCCGGCACGTCACCCGGCGGGCCGTCAGGAGGCGCGCCTGATGGGCACACCCGGCACACTCGACACTCCGGACCGGCACGAGGCGGCCGGCGAAGAACGGCGGGCAACCCTCCGGTGGCGGGCGGCGTCCCAGACTGAGACGGTCTGCCGTACGCCGTTCAAGCACCACGGCGACCGGACAGGGAAGGGCGCACCATGACGCACGGCAACGGCACGCGCGAGGGCGGGCGGCTCGCGGACGTCTCCGCCGTCCGCCCCGGCGGACACGCCGTCGTGGTCGGCGGTGGACTCGCCGGCGTCACCGCCGCGCTCGCGCTCGCCGACGCCGGTGTGCGCGTCACCCTGCTCGAAGGCCGGCCGCGCCTGGGCGGGCTCGCCTTCTCCTTCCGGCGCGGCGGCCTCACCGTCGACAACGGCCAGCACGTCTACCTGCGCTGCTGCACCGCCTACCGCTGGTTCCTCGACCGCATCGGCGGGACGGCGCTCGCTCCCGTGCAGGAACGTCTCGACGTGCCCGTCGTCGACCTCGACCGGCCCGAGGGGCGGCGGCTCGGCAGGCTGCGCCGCGACGCGCTGCCCGTCCCCCTCCACCTGGGGCGCAGCCTCGCCGCGTACCCGCACCTCTCGCTCGCCGAACGCGCGAGCGTCGGGCGGGCCGCGCTCGCGCTCAAGGGGCTCGACCCCGCCGACCCGGCCCTGGACACCCAGGACTTCGGCAGCTGGCTGGCCGCACACGGCCAGTCGGCGCGCGCCGTCGAGGCCCTGTGGGACCTGGTCGGCGTCGCCACCCTCAACGCGGTCGCGGGCGACGCCTCGCTCGGACTCGCCGCGATGGTGTTCAAGACCGGTCTGCTGTCCGACCCGGGCGCGGCCGACATCGGCTGGGCCCGCGTCCCGCTGGGCGAACTGCACGACCGGCTGGCCCGCAAGGAGCTCGACTCCGCGGGCGTGCGCACCGAGGTCCGTACACGAGTCACCTCCGTCCGTGAGAACGACAACGGCGGCTGGAGCGTTCAGGTCCCCGGCGAGACGCTCCAGGCCGACGCGGTCGTCCTCGCCGTACCCCAGCGCGAGGCGCACGGCCTGCTGCCCGCGGGCGCGCTCGACGCCCCGGAGAACCTCCTGGAGATCGGCACCGCGCCGATCCTCAACGTGCATGTGATCTACGACCGGAAGGTGCTCGCCGCGCCGTTCCTCACGGCGCTCGGCACCCCGGTGCAATGGGTGTTCGACCGTACCGAGGCCTCCGGGCTGAGGGAGGGCCAGTACCTGGCGCTGTCCCAGTCGACGGCGCAGAGCGAGATCGACGAGCCCGTGGCCGCGCTGCGCGAGCGGTACCTGCCCGAGCTGGAGCGACTGCTGCCCCTGGCCCGGGGTGCCGAGGTGAAGGACTTCTTCGTGACCAGGGAGCGCACCGCGACCTTCGCTCCCGCCCCCGGCGTCGGCCGCCTCAGGCCCGGCGCCCGCACCAAGGCACCCGGCCTCTACCTGGCCGGAGCGTGGACCGCCACCGGGTGGCCCGCGACCATGGAGAGCGCGGTTCGCAGCGGTGTCGGGGCGGCGGGCGCCGCCCTCGGCGCCCTCGGCCGGTCCCGCGGCCTCCTCCCCGACTTCTTCGAGGAGGCGGCGTGAAAACCGATCCGCGTGGCACCGACGCCGGCGCTCCCGGCACCGCAACTGGAGGAAAGACTGTGCCCACTGTGCCCCCGGCCACGAAGGCCGACCCACGGACCACGGTGGACGTGACCGCGCTCCTGGAGCGCGGCCGGACCCTGTCCACGCCGGTCCTGCGGGCGGCAGTCGACCGCCTGGCGCCTCCCATGGACACCGTCGCCGCCTACCACTTCGGCTGGATCGACGCCCACGGCAGGCCCGCCGACGGCGACGGCGGCAAGGCCGTGCGTCCCGCCCTCGCGGTGCTCTCCGCCGAGGTCACCGGGGCCGCGCCCGAGGTCGGCGTCCCCGGCGCGGTGGCCGTGGAACTGGTGCACAACTTCTCCCTCCTGCACGACGACCTGATGGACGGCGACGAGCAGCGCCGCCACCGCGACACCGTCTGGAAGGTGCACGGCCCCGCCCAGGCCATCCTGGTCGGCGACGCCCTGTTCGCCCTTGCCAACGAGGTGCTGCTGGAACTCGGCACCGTCGAGGCCGGCCGCGCCACCCGCCGCCTGACCAAGGCCTCCCGCGCCCTGATCGACGGCCAGGCCCAGGACATCTCCTACGAGCACCGCGACCGCGTCAGCGTCGAGGAGTGCCTGGAGATGGAGGGCAACAAGACCGGCGCCCTGCTGGCCTCCGCCAGCTCCATCGGCGCGGTCCTCGGCGGCGCCGACGAGCACACCGCCGACACGCTGGAGAAGTACGGCTACCACCTGGGCCTCGCCTTCCAGGCCGTCGACGACCTCCTCGGCATCTGGGGCGACCCGGACGCCACCGGCAAGCAGACGTGGAGCGACCTGCGCCAGCGCAAGAAGTCCCTGCCGGTCGTCGCCGCCCTCGCCGCGGGCGGCCCCGCCTCCGAACGGCTCGGCGAGATCCTCGCCGCCGACGCCAAGACCAGTGACTTCGCGAACTTCTCCGAGGAGGAGTTCGCGGCCCGCGCCGCCCTCATCGAGGAAGCGGGCGGGCGGGAGTGGACCGCCGACGAGGCGCGTCGCCAGCACACCATCGCCATCGAAGCCCTCGACGCCGTCGACATGCCCGACCGGGTGCGGGACATGTTCACCGCGCTCGCGGACTTCGTCGTCGTACGAAAGAGATGATCACTATCGGTCGAATAGCCCTCGCGTAGTCGCCGGCCGGTGCCGCAGGTACACGAGCACCGGCCGACGGCGGACCCACAGCAGAAGCACCACTTGTTACTGCACGAAGGGGAAGCCATGACAGCGACGACCGACGGAAGCACCGGGGCGACCCTCAAGCCCCTGGCAGCCGCGGCCAGCGAAACCGACATCACGATCCCCGACCCGGCGGCCGGGGTACCTGAAGCCGCCGCCCGCGCCACCCGGCGCGCCACGGACTTCCTGCTCTCCCGGCAGGACGCCCAGGGCTGGTGGAAGGGCGACCTCGAGACGAACGTCACCATGGACGCCGAGGACCTGCTGCTGCGCCAGTTCCTGGGCATCCTGGAGGAGGACACCACCCGGGCCGCCGCCCTCTTCATCCGCGGCGAGCAGCGCGAGGACGGCACCTGGGCCACCTTCTACGACGGCCCCGGCGACCTGTCCGCCACCATCGAGGCCTACGTCGCCCTCCGCCTGGCCGGCGACGCGCCCGACGCCCCGCACATGGCGAGGGCCGCCGAGTGGATCCGCTCCCGGGGCGGCATCGCCGCCGCCCGCGTCTTCACCCGGATCTGGCTCGCCCTCTTCGGCTGGTGGAAGTGGGACGACCTGCCCGAACTCCCGCCCGAGCTGATCTACTTCCCCACCTGGGTACCGCTCAACATCTACGACTTCGGCTGCTGGGCCCGGCAGACGATCGTGCCGCTGACCGTCGTCTCGGCGAAGCGCCCGGTGCGTCCCGCGCCCTTCCCGCTGGACGAACTGCACACCGACCCGCACCGGCCCAACCCGCCGCGGCCCCTGGCCCCGGCAAGGAGCTGGGACGGCGCCTTCCAGCGCATCGACAAGGCCCTGCACGCCTACCGCAGAATCGCCCCGCGCCGACTGCGCCGGGCCGCCATGAACACCGCCGCCCGCTGGATCATCGAGCGCCAGGAGAACGACGGCTGCTGGGGCGGCATCCAGCCCCCGGCCGTGTACTCCGTCATCGCGCTCTACCTGCTCGGCTACGACCTCGAACACCCCGTGATGCGCGCCGGCCTGGAGTCGCTGGACCGCTTCGCCGTGTGGCGCGAGGACGGTGCCCGGATGATCGAGGCCTGCCAGTCCCCGGTGTGGGACACCTGCCTGGCGACCATCGCGCTGGCCGACGCGGGCGTGCCCGCCGACCACCCGCAGCTGGTGAAGGCCGCCGACTGGATGCTCGGCGAGCAGATCGTCCGCCCCGGCGACTGGTCGGTGAAGCGGCCCGGACTCCCGCCCGGCGGCTGGGCGTTCGAGTTCCACAACGACAACTACCCCGACATCGACGACACCGCCGAGGTCGTCCTCGCCCTGCGCCGCGTCAGGCACCACGACCCGGAGCGGGTGGAGCAGGCCATCGGCCGCGGGGTGCGCTGGAACCTCGGCATGCAGTCGAAGAACGGCGCCTGGGGCGCGTTCGACGTCGACAACACCAGCGCCTTCCCCAACCGGCTGCCCTTCTGCGACTTCGGCGAGGTCATCGACCCGCCCTCCGCGGACGTCACCGCGCACGTCGTCGAGATGCTCGCCGTCGAGGGCCTGACCCACGACCCGCGCACCCGGCGCGGCATCCAGTGGCTGCTGGCCGAGCAGGAGGCGGACGGCTCGTGGTTCGGCCGCTGGGGCGTCAACTACGTCTACGGCACCGGCTCCGTCGTGCCCGCCCTGACCGCCGCCGGACTCCCCGCCTCGCACCCGGCGATCCGCCGCGCGGTCTCGTGGCTCCAGTCCGTCCAGAACGACGACGGCGGCTGGGGCGAGGACCTGCGCTCCTACCGGTACGTGAGGGAGTGGAGCGGCCGGGGCGCCTCCACCGCCTCGCAGACCGCCTGGGCGCTGATGGCGCTGCTGGCGGCGGGGGAGCGGGAGTCCAGGACCGTCGAACGGGGCATCGCCTGGCTCGCCGACACCCAACGGGAGGACGGCTCCTGGGACGAGCCCTACTTCACCGGCACCGGCTTCCCCTGGGACTTCTCCATCAACTACCACCTGTACCGGCAGGTCTTCCCGCTCACCGCACTCGGCCGGTACGTGCACGGGGAACCCTTCGCCCAGAAGTCCGGTGCCGGGCAGCCCTCCGCCGACACGTCCGCCGCCGAGGTGAAGGGCAGCTGATGACCCCGCAGACCGGCCCGTCCCCGCTGCTGATCGCCTGCGCGCTCGGCATCGAGCACCTCGCCCTGCGCACCGGCGACCGCGCCGGCGCCGGCGGGCCGGTCACCGTCCTGCGGACGGGCATGGGCCCGAAGGCGGCCGAGCGCTCGGTCACCCGGGTCCTGGCCGACCCGGCGCTGGACGGCGCCGCCGTGCTGGCCACCGGCTTCTGCGCGGGACTCGCCCCCGGCATGCACCCCGGCGACCTGGTCGTCGCCGAGGAGGCCCGGGACCCGCGCGGGACGGTCGCCTGCGCCGGCACCGACCGGCTGGTGAAGGAACTCGCACGCGCCCTGCCCAGGCGCACCGTCCACCGGGGCCCGCTGACCGGCTCCGACCACGTCGTCCGCGGCCCCGAACGCGCCGACCTGCTCGCGACCGGCGCGATCGCCGTCGACATGGAGTCCGCGGCCACGCTCCTGAGCGCCGTCCGCACGGGCGCGCGCCCCGTTGCGGCCGTACGGGTGGTCGTGGACGCTCCGGAACACGAACTCGTCCGGATCGGCACCTTGCGCGGTGGAATATCGGCTTTCCGTGTTCTTCGATCAGTTCTTCCCGCATTCTTCGAATGGCACCGTTCTTTGCTGCTCCCCCGGAGGTGAGCCCAGATGGCCATGCCGCTGCGTCAGTCCGTCAAGGTCGCTACATACCTGGCCGAACAGAAGATCCGCCGACGGGACAAGTTTCCGCTCATCGTGGAGCTGGAGCCGCTCTTCGCCTGCAACCTGAAGTGCGAGGGATGCGGCAAGATCCAGCACCCGGCCGGAGTGCTCAAGCAGCGCATGCCGGTCGCCCAGGCCGTCGGAGCGGTGCTGGAATCGGGCGCGCCGATGGTCTCCATCGCCGGCGGCGAGCCGCTGATGCACCCTCAGATCGACGAGATCGTGCGCCAGTTGGTGGCGAAGAGGAAGTACGTCTTCCTCTGCACCAACGCCCTGCTCATGCGCAAGAAGATGGACAAGTTCAAGCCCTCGCCCTACTTCGCCTTCGCGGTGCACATCGACGGGCTGCGCGAGCGGCACGACGAGTCCGTGGCCAAGGAGGGCGTGTTCGACGAGGCGGTGGAGGCCATCAAGGAGGCCAAGCGGCGCGGCTTCCGCGTGACCACCAACTCGACCTTCTTCAACACCGACACCCCCCAGACCATCGTCGAGGTCCTCAACTTCCTCAACGACGACCTCAAGGTCGACGAGATGATGATCTCGCCCGCCTACGCCTACGAGAAGGCGCCCGACCAGGAGCACTTCCTGGGCGTGGAGCAGACCCGCGAGCTGTTCAAGAAGGCGTTCTCGGGCGGCAACCGGGCCCGCTGGCGGCTCAACCACTCCCCGCTCTTCCTCGACTTCCTCGAGGGCAAGGTCGACTTCCCCTGCACCGCCTGGGCCATCCCCAACTACTCCCTCTTCGGCTGGCAGCGCCCCTGCTACCTGATGAGCGACGGCTACGTCCCGACGTACCGGGAGCTGATCGAGGAGACCGACTGGGACAAGTACGGCCGGGGCAAGGACCCGCGCTGCGCCAACTGCATGGCGCACTGCGGCTACGAGCCCACCGCCGTCCTGGCCACCATGGGCTCCCTCAAGGAGTCCCTGCGGGCCATGCGCGAGACCGTCTCCTCGAACCGGGAATGACGTCGTGACCGCCATCCCCCTGGGCGTTCCCGAGGTCCCGGTCCGGCCGGTCGCCGAGCGGCGTGTGTCGCGGCGCATCCAGGTCGGGCCGGTGGCCGTCGGGGGCGGGGCCCCGGTGTCGGTGCAGTCCATGACCACGACCCGTACGTCCGACGTCGGCGCGACGCTCCAGCAGATCGCCGAGCTGACGGCGTCCGGCTGCGAGATCGTGCGCGTGGCCTGCCCCACGCAGGACGACGCGGACGCCCTCCCCGTGATCGCGCGGAAGTCGCAGATCCCGGTGATCGCCGACATCCACTTCCAGCCGAAGTACGTGTTCGCCGCGATCGAGGCGGGCTGCGCGGCGGTCCGGGTGAACCCGGGCAACATCAAGCAGTTCGACGACCAGGTGCGCGAGATCGCGAAGGCGGCCAAGGACCACGGCACGCCGATCCGCATCGGTGTGAACGCGGGCTCCCTGGACCGCCGCCTGCTCCAGAAGTACGGCAGGGCGACCCCACAGGCGCTGGTCGAGTCGGCGCTGTGGGAGGCGTCGCTCTTCGAGGAGCACGACTTCCGGGACATCAAGATCTCCGTCAAGCACAACGACCCGGTCGTCATGGTCGAGGCCTACCGCCAGCTCGCCGCCCGGTGCGACTACCCCCTCCACCTCGGAGTCACCGAGGCCGGCCCCGCCTTCCAGGGCACCATCAAGTCGGCCGTCGCCTTCGGCGCGCTGCTCTCGCAGGGCATCGGGGACACCATCCGGGTGTCGCTCAGCGCGCCGCCCGCCGAGGAGGTCAAGGTCGGGCTCCAGATCCTCCAGTCGCTGGGGCTCAGGCAGCGGCGGCTGGAGATCGTCTCGTGCCCGTCCTGCGGTCGCGCCCAGGTCGACGTGTACAAGCTCGCCGACGAGGTGACGGCGGGCCTGGAGGGCATGGAGGTGCCGTTGCGCGTCGCCGTCATGGGCTGTGTCGTCAACGGTCCCGGCGAGGCCCGGGAGGCCGACCTCGGCGTCGCCTCCGGCAACGGCAAGGGCCAGATCTTCGTCAAGGGCGAGGTCGTCAGGACCGTCCCCGAGTCGAAGATCGTCGAGACGCTGATCGACGAGGCGACGCGGATCGCCGAGCAGATGGAGAAGGACGGCGCGTCGGGGGAGCCGGCCGTCACCGTGAGCTGAACAGCACGGACCGAAGGGGGCCCGAGCGTGACGATTCTGGAGAACATCCGGGGACCACGCGACCTGAAGGCGCTGTCCGAGGCGGAACTCGGCGAACTGTCCGACGAAGTACGGAACTTCCTGGTGCACGCGGTCGCCCGCACCGGTGGACACCTCGGCCCGAACCTGGGCGTGGTGGAACTGACCCTCGCCCTGCACCGCGTCTTCGAGTCACCGGCCGACCGCATCCTGTGGGACACCGGCCACCAGAGCTATGTGCACAAGCTCCTGACCGGACGTCAGGGCTTCTCCAAACTGCGCGGCAAGGGCGGGCTGTCCGGCTACCCCTCGCGCGAGGAGTCCGAGCACGACGTCATCGAGAACAGCCACGCCTCCACCGTCCTCGGCTGGGCCGACGGCCTCGCCAAGGCCCGCCAGGTGCGCGGGGAGCGGGGTCACGTCGTCGCCGTCATCGGTGACGGCGCGCTCACCGGCGGCATGGCGTGGGAGGCGCTGAACAACATCGCGGCGGCCCGGGACCGGCCGCTGATCATCGTCGTCAACGACAACGAACGCTCCTACGCGCCGACCATCGGCGGTCTGGCCAACCACCTGGCGACGCTCCGTACGACGGACGGCTACGAGCGGATGCTGGCCTGGGGCAAGGACGTGCTCCAGCGCACACCCGTGATCGGCAACACCCTCTACGAGGCCCTGCACGGTGCGAAGAAGGGCTTCAAGGACGCCTTCGCCCCGCAGGGACTCTTCGAGGACCTGGGGCTGAAGTACGTCGGGCCCATCGACGGACACGACACCGGGGCGGTCGAGTCGGCGTTGCGGCGCGCGAAACGCTTCCACGGGCCCGTACTGGTCCACTGCCTCACGGAGAAGGGCCGTGGCTACGAGCCCGCCCTGCGCGACGAAGCGGACCACTTCCACACCGTCGGCGCCATGGACCCGCTGACCTGCGCGCCGCTGACGCCCTCCGACGCGCCCTCCTGGACCTCGGTGTTCGGCGACGAGATCGTGCGGATCGGCGAGGAGCGCGACGACGTCGTGGCGATCACCGCGGCGATGCTGCACCCGGTCGGCCTCGGCCGCTTCGCCGAGCGGTTCCCCGACCGGGTCTGGGACGTCGGCATCGCCGAGCAGCACGCCGCCGTGTCCGCCGCCGGGCTCGCCACCGGCGGCCTCCACCCGGTCGTCGCCGTCTACGCCACCTTCCTCAACCGCGCCTTCGACCAGCTCCTGATGGACGTGGCCCTGCACCGCTGCGGCGTCACCTTCGTCCTGGACCGGGCCGGCGTCACCGGCGCCGACGGGCCTTCGCACAACGGCATGTGGGACATGTCCGTCCTCCAGGTCGTCCCGGGACTGCGCATCGCCGCGCCGCGCGACGCCGACCAGCTGCGTGCCCAACTGCGCGAGGCGGTCGCCGTCGACGACGCGCCGACCCTCGTGCGCTTCCCGAAGGAGTCCGTCGGTCCCGCAGTACCGGCCGTGGACCGGATCGGCGGCCTGGACGTCCTGCACACCGCCGACCGCCCCGAGGTGCTGCTCGTGGCCGTCGGAGTGATGGCGCCCGTCTGCCTCCGGGCCGCCGAGCTGCTCGAGGCCCGCGGCATCGGCTGCACCGTCGTCGACCCGCGCTGGGTCAAACCCGTGGACCCCGCGCTGCCGCCCCTGGCCGCCCGGCACCGCCTGGTGGCCGTGGTCGAGGACAACAGCCGTGCCGCCGGGGTCGGTTCGGCGGTGGCGCTGGCGCTCGGGGACGGCGAGGTCGACGTGCCCGTGCGCCGCTTCGGCATCCCCGAGCAGTTCCTCGCGCACGCCAAGCGCGCCGAGGTGCTCGCCGACATCGGTCTCACCCCGGTCGAGATCGCCGGCCGGATCAGCGCGAGCCTGGCCGTCGCCGGACAGACAGGGGGCGACCCGATCGCCATGCCAGTGCAAGGAGAGAACTGAATGACCAAGGAGTTCGACCTCACCGCGCTCCTGGCCGAGCGCGGAGCCGAACGCTACGAGCTGCACGGCAGGTACCTCAACCACCAGCAGCCGCGCATGCTGCGCACCATCGGCTTCGACAAGGTCTACGAGCGGGCCGAGGGCGCGCACTTCTGGGACGCGGACGGCAACGACTACCTGGACATGCTCGCCGGGTTCGCGGTGATGGGCCTGGGCCGCCACCACCCCGTCGTCCGCAAGGCGCTGCACGACGTCCTCGACGCCTCGCTCGCCGACCTGACCCGCTTCGACTGCCCGCCGCTGCCCGGACTGCTGGCCGAGAAGCTGCTGTCGTACAGCCCCCACCTGGACCGGGTCTTCTTCGGCAACAGCGGCACGGAGGCGGTGGAGACCGCGCTGAAGTTCGCCCGGTACGCCACCGGCAGACCGAGGATCCTGTACTGCGCGCACGCCTTCCACGGACTGACCACGGGCTCGCTCTCCGTCAACGGCGAGGACAGCTTCCGCGACGGCTTCGCACCGCTGCTGCCCGACACCCCCGTCCCGCTCGGCGACGTGGACGCACTGGCGCGGGAGCTGAAGAAGGGCGACGTGGCCGCGCTGATCGTGGAGCCCGTCCAGGGCAAGGGCGTGCACGAGGCACCGCCCGGCTATCTGCGCGCCGCCCAGGAGCTGCTGCACCGGCACAAGGCCCTGCTGATCGCCGACGAGGTGCAGACGGGGCTGGGCCGGACCGGGAAGTTCTACGCCTTCCAGCACGAGGACGGCGTCGAGCCGGACCTGGTGTGCGTGGCCAAGGCGCTGTCCGGCGGATACGTGCCCGTGGGGGCCACCCTGGGCAAGGACTGGATCTTCCAGAAGGTGTACTCCTCCATGGACCGGGTCCAGGTCCACTCGGCGAGCTTCGGGTCCAACGCGCAGGCCATGGCCGCCGGACTCGCGGTCCTGTCGGTGATGGAGAACGAGGAGATCGTCGCGAACGCCGCCGCGGTCGGTGAGCGGCTGAAGTCCCGGCTCGCGGAGCTGGTGGACCGCTACGAGCTGCTCGCCGACGTCCGGGGCCGGGGGCTCATGATCGGCATCGAGTTCGGCCGGCCCCGGTCCCTGAAGCTGCGCAGCCGCTGGACGATGCTCCAGGCGGCCCGGAAGGGGCTCTTCGCGCAGATGGTCGTGGTGCCGTTGCTGCAGCGTCACCACATCCTGACCCAGGTGTCCGGCGACCACCTGGAGGTGATCAAACTGATCCCGCCCCTGATCATCGACACGGCGGACGCGGACCGGTTCGTGGACGCCTTCACCGAGGTGATGGAGGAGGCGCACAACGGCGGCGGCCTGATGTGGGACTTCGGGAAGACGCTGGTCAAGCAGGCGGTCGCCAACCGTTAGGGAGCAACGGCGGGAGCGTTCTTTGCCTCACAGGCAAGAAAATTGCCTCCCGGACAAAAGTGAGGCTGAATGGGAGGTATGACCTCCCACGAGACCGGTCCGCCGGCGGACGCGGTGTCCGTCGTGGCGCCGCAGCTGCGTGCCCTGCGGCGCCGGGCCGCCCTCACCCTGGAGGCGGCGGCCCGTGCCGCCGGGCTGTCGCCCGCGCACCTCTCCCGGCTGGAGACCGGGCAGCGCCAGCCCTCGCTGCCGATGCTCCTGTCCCTCGCCCGTGTCTACGGTACGACCGTCTCGGAGCTGCTCGGCGAGACGGCCGCGGACCGGGACGCGGTCGTGCGGGCCGACGCCATGGAGCCGACCTTCGCCGGCGGCTGGACGTACTGGCAGGCCGGCGGGGCCGGCCGCGGCATGCAGGCCCTGCGTGTGCACGTGCCGCACGGTTCCCAGGGCGACATCGTGCGCGTGCATCCCGGTGAGGAGTGGATCCACGTCCTGCGGGGCCGACTGCGGCTCCGGCTCGGGGACGCGGTGCACCGGCTCGGTCCGGGCGACAGCGCGCACTTCGACTCGCTGACCCCGCACCGCATCGCCGCCCGGGACGCCGACGGGGTCGAGCTCCTCTTCGTCCACACGCTGCTCCAGAGCCCGGCGGCGGCGCTGTGCCTGGGACCGGCCACCACGCCGGGCCACCCCTTCCCCGGAGAGACATCATGAACATGCAGGACAAGTGGCCGCGCGCGGTCTGGGTGCGGCTCTTCATCTACCTCGTCGTGGGGCACGTGCTGGCAGCCTTCATCTACCTGCTCTTCGAGGTGGGGGCCAACAGCGGGTGAGCGGCGGGCTCAGTCCAGCATCCGCTCGCGCAGCCGCTCCCGGGTCTGCGGAGTGATCCGCAGGCCCTTCTCCAGGTAGGCGTCGACGCCGCCCCAGGTCTGCTCGACGGTCTCGAAGGCGGCCGACAGGTACTCGGCGCGGGCGTCGAAGAGGGGGCTGAGCAGCTCCATGACCTCGGGGGAGTAGGCGGAGGCGGCGGTGCTGCTGCGGCGCACCTTGTAGCGGCGGTGCGTGGCGTTCGACTTCAGGTAGTCCTCGACGACGGCGTCGCGCTCGACGCCGAGGGCGAGCAGCGTGATCGCGATCGACAGGCCCGCGCGGTCCTTGCCGGCCGCGCAGTGCATCAGGGCGGGGACGCTCTCCTCGGCGAGCGCGTGCAGCACCCGGGAGTGCTCCGCCGTGCGCTCCTTGATGATCATGCGGTAAGAGTCGATCATCCGCTGGGCGCCCTTGTCGTCCGCGAGGATCTCGCGCAGCTGGTCGAGGTCGCCGTCGCGGACCATCTTCCAGAACTCGGCGCCGTCGGCCGGGTCGCTCAGCGGCAGGTTCACATTGCGCACGCCCGGCAGCTCGACGTCCGGGCCGTCGAGCTTCTGGTCGGCGGCGTTGCGGAAGTCGAAGATCGTGTGGAGGCCGAGCGAGGACAGGAACGCGGCGTCCTCCCCGGTGGCGTGCGCGAGGTGGCCGCTGCGGAACAGCACCCCCTGCCGCACCCTGCGTCCGTCCACGGTCGGCAGCCCGCCCACGTCGCGGAAGTTGCGCACCCCGGCCAGCTCGGGTTCGGTCGACGGCACCTGCTGCGTCACGGGGGCTCCTCCCACTCCGCCCCGCCGGCGCCGCTCGCCGGCGGGTGCCACTCGACGATACGGCACGGTGCCAAGGCGCAGGGGCGAAGTAAACCGACTGCACCACTTCTGGGCCTTCTGTCCGAAATAGCGCCTTACTCCCAACTCGCTCTGGAATAAAAGGGGCTAAGGGGGAGGCGCGTGAGCAGCGTCATATCCGTGACGGTGCGTTGCCCGTCATGTTCACGTAATTCACCCGTTTTTCATGGCCGTTCACGGCAAACGGCTCCTCGGGAATCGACGGAGTGTGACGGCCATTCCCGGTAATGGATCAACCGGAACACCCGTCGACGGAACCCCTCGCTTGTCCCTGTGCGTCTTGGTCCCTTACGTTCACCACCGATCCGGACGGACGCCTAATCCTGCCGCCGACCGGAGCCCGCATTCATCCACCACCCGTACACGGCAGGAGCGGGGGACCCACAGGTAACACCGCCTGTTCCGGTTCCCGGAACGGCTTGGGGTAAAGCCGCGTCTCGGCGCGGCCGGGCATCTCCAGCCCGCACCCGACAGCTCACCTCGCAGGCGCCGGAGAGGAATTCGCCATGCCCGCGAAGGGTAAGCACCGCCGTACCAAGGCCATGCGCCTGACCCGTGCCATCGCCGTCGCCGGAACCGGCGGCGCCGCGCTCGCGCTCCCGCTGATGGGTGCCGCCGGCGCCCAGGCCGCTCCCGCTCAGTCCGTTTCCGGGCAGGCCGTGCAGTCCGTTCCGACGTCGGCCGAGAAGGCCGCCGCCGAGAAGAACTCCGACTCGCGCACGTACACCGTGAAGAGCGGTGACTACCTCTCGAAGATCGCCGACGAGCAGGACGTCGACGGCGGCTGGAAGAAGCTCTACGCGGACAACCGCGAGGCCGTCGGGTCCGACCCGTCGCTGATCCACCCGGGCCTGGAGCTCGCGCTCGGCGGACAGGCCGCGAAGGCCGAGCAGCCGAAGGCCGAGCAGCCCGCGGCCGAGAAGCCCGCCCAGACCGAGAAGAAGTCGTCCGCCGAGAAGACCGAGTCGGCCGAGGCCGAGAAGTCCTCGGACGCCGAGAAGGCCTCCTCCTCGGACTCCGGCTCCTCCGGCACGAGCACCCAGTCCGCCGGCACCACCAGCGGCTTCACCTCGCCGGTCCCGAGCGGCACCCTCGGCACCCCGTACCACCAGTCGGGCAGCATGTGGTCCAGCGGCTACCACACCGGCACCGACTTCGTCGTCCCGACCGGCACCTCCCTCAAGGCCGTCGGCGCGGGCACCGTCGTCTCCGCCGGCTGGGGCGGCGCCTACGGCAACCAGGTCGTCATCCAGCTCGCCGACGGCCACTACGCCCAGTACGCCCACCTGTCCTCCCTCTCCGTCTCGGCCGGTCAGTCCGTGACGGCGGGTCAGCAGGTCGGCCTGTCGGGTGCCACCGGCAACGTGACCGGCCCGCACCTGCACTTCGAGATCCGCACCACCCCGGACTACGGCTCGGACGTGGACCCGGTCGCGTACCTGCGCTCGCACGGCGTCTCTCTCTGACAGCCGTTTGGGCGCGGCCCCGCGCCGCCGAAGGCCGGACCCCGATCCCCGGGTCCGGCCTTCGGCGTATTCCTGAATTGGTGAACACTTTAGGCGTGGTGTTTCTCACCGCCCGTCAACCCCTTCCTACGGTCGCGTAGGTCACATTCCGAGGTGAATGATGGGCCGATGTGGCAGACGATTCGAAGAGTGACAGCAGAACAGTGATCGGGTCGTACGTGGCGGTGGGGGACAGCTTCACCGAGGGCGTCGGCGATCCCGGCCCCGACGGGGCGTTCGTCGGCTGGGCCGACCGCTTCGCCGTACTGCTCGCGGACCGGCGCCCCGAGGGCGACTTCACGTACACGAACCTCGCCGTGCGCGGCAGGCTGCTCGACCAGGTCGTGGCCGAGCAGGTGCCGCGGGCCGTCGAACTCGCGCCGGACCTGGTCTCGTTCTGCGCCGGCGGCAACGACATCATCCGGCCCGGCACCGACCCCGACGAGGTGGCCGAGCGGTTCGAGCGGGCGGTGGCCGCACTGACCGCCGTCGCGGGCACCGTCCTGGTGACGACCGGATTCGACACCCGCGGGGTACCCGTCCTCAAGCACCTGCGCGGCAAGATCGCCACGTACAACGGACACGTGCGTGCCGTCGCCGACCGCTACGGCTGCCCCGTGCTCGACCTGTGGTCGCTGCGCACGGTCCAGGACCGCAGGGCGTGGGACGCCGACCGGCTGCACCTGTCGCCGGAGGGCCACACGCGGGTGGCACTGCGCGCCGGCCAGGTCCTCGGCCTGCCCGTCCCCGCCGACCCGGACCAGCCCTGGCCGCCGCTGCCGCCCCGCGGCACCCTGGACGTCCGGCGGGACGACGTGCACTGGGCCCGCGAGTACCTGGTGCCGTGGATCGGACGCCGGCTGCGCGGCGAGTCCTCGGGCGACCACGTGAGCGCCAAGGGGACGCTGTCGGCGGACGACATCAAGATGCGGATCGCGTCGGTGGCCTGACGGTCCCGTGCAACCCCTAGTCGCGGGGCGCCGTCAGCGTCTCCCGGTCCAGGCCCAGCTCCCGGGCGAGCGCATCGTCCGTCCACTCGCGGGCCCGGGCCCGGGGCACCGTGCCCGCGTACGACGTCAGCTGCACGGCCAGTCCGTCGAGGAAGGCGGTCAGGCGCAGGGCGGCGCCGTCGGGATCCGCGCACCGGAACTCCCCGGCGGCCACCCCCTCGGCGATGACCCCCGAGAGCGCCGCCTTCCACTGCCGGTCCAGGTCCCGGGTGACCTCCCGCAGCGCGGGTTCGCGCAGCGCCGCCGCCCAGCCCTCGATCCACAGCCGCCAGCCCTTGGCCTGCCCGGTCGGTGCGTACCACCGCACGGCCGCCCGCAGCCGGCGCAGCGCCGACGTGCGTCGGCCGAGCAGCTTGCCCAGGTGCGCGAGATCGTCCTGGGCGGCGTGCTCGAACGCGGCGGCGACGAGCTTCTCCTTCGTGGAGAAGTGGTAGAGCACCAGCGCGTTGCTGACCCCGAGCGCGGCGGCCACGTCGGCGATCCGCAGCGCCGCCACGCCCCGCGCCGATATCTGCTCCACGGCCGCACGCAGCAGCTCCTCGCGCCGCTGCGCCACACTCAACCGGACTCTCCCCACGCCCGTCACCCTATACAGGCGCCCGGACCTGCGGCGACAGCCGCCGCGAGGCTCAGTCCGCCGTCGCGGTGGCGGCCGCGTCCGTGGGCCTCGCGCCGGGCACCTCGCACGAGTCCCTGAAGCCCTGGCTGGTCAGATCGAGCGCCGCGTTGATGCGGGAGCGCAGGTTCTCGACGGCGACCATGGCCGTCAGCTCCACGAACGCCGGCTCGCCCAGCGCCGTCCGCAGCCGGGCGGCGAGTTCGTCGCCGACCGTCGGCGGCGTCGCCGTCATCGCCTCGGCGTACTCCATGACGTCCCGTTCCAGCGGCGTGTAGACGTCGCTGTCCCGCCACACCGGCACGTCGTGGAGCTTGCGCCGGTCCATGCCGCGCTCGGCGTTCTCCCAGTATCCGAAGTCCATGCACCACGAGCAGCCGATCGAGGCGGCCGAGGCCATCACGGAGAGCGCCTTCAGGTCGGAGTCCAGCCTGTTCCACTTGGCGACGGACTGCTCGAAGCGCAGGTAGCCCCAGAGCACCCGCGGATTGTGGGCGAGCGCCTTGCCGGGGTCCAGGACCTTGCCGTACGTCCGCCGGGAGTACCACTCCATCACGCGGAAGAAGATCGTGCGGGGCGGGGTGAGCGATACGCGGGCCATGGGGGCCACCTTCCTGTCCGTCGGTCGTGCCGTGCGCTTCCGGGCGCTCCTGCGGGGCGCCCACACCGGTACGACGGACGGAGGGAACACGGATGTGACATCGGTCGTTCGAGTGACGTCGGGCGAGAGCCGCACGGCACGACAATGAGAGCCCGACCCACTTCACCTGGAGGTACCGTGGCCGGTTTCCGTTCCCCGAACCAGGGGCTCCGCCTGCCGCTGCCCGCGGCCTTCGGCGCGGACCCCACCGGCGCGCGCATGGCGCGCATCCGCCGGTCGCCGAACTTCCGCGACGGCGTCTTCCAGAACCCCGGGGGCACCGCCCGGACCCGGCCCTCCGGCTCGGCCCGTGAGTTCGCCAAGATCTACTTCGACAAGGAGTCGCGGCTCGGCCGCACGCCGCGGGGCACCGTCCCCGTGCACGCCACCACACTCGCCGACCTCGCCCGGCCGCCCGCCACCGGACTGCGCCTGACCTGGATGGGCCACTCCAGCGTGCTCGCCGAGATCGACGGACAGCGGGTCCTCTTCGACCCCGTCTGGGGCGAGCGCTGCTCCCCGGTCCCCTTCGCCGGGCCGAAACGGCTGCACCCGGTCCCGGTCCCCCTCGCGGCCCTCGGCCCGGTCGACGTCGTCGTCATCTCCCACGACCACTACGACCACCTGGACCTGCCCACGATCAAGGCGCTGGCCGGCACCGACACCCTCTTCGCGGTACCGCTCGGCGTCGGCGCCCACCTCGAACACTGGGGCGTCTCCGCGGACCGGCTGCGCGAACTGGACTGGCACGAGTCGACCCGCGTCGGCGGCCTCACGCTCACCGCCACCCCGGCCCGGCACTTCTGCGGACGCGGCCTGCGCAACACCCAGCACACCCTCTGGGCGTCCTGGGCCGTGGCCGGTGAGGAGCACCGCGTCTTCCACAGCGGGGACACCGGCTACTTCGACGGCTTCAAGGACATCGGCGCCGCCCACGGCCCCTTCGACGCCACGATGATCCAGCTCGGGGCGTACGCCGAGTTCTGGCCCAAGAACCACACGGACCCTACGCCGCTGCCCGGCATGTGGCCAGACATTCACATGACGCCTGCGCAGGGGGTGCAGGCCCACCTTGACCTGCAGGGAGGTGCTTCGGGCGGGGTGCTGCTGCCGATCCACTGGGGGACGTTCAACCTGGCTCCGCATGCGTGGGCGGAGCCGGGGGAGTGGACCAAGGACGCGGCCGAGGAAGCTGGCCAGGCCGTGGCGTTCCCGCTGCCGGGCGAGCCGTTCGAGCCGGCGGTGGGACTGCCGGTGGAGCCCTGGTGGCGGGCGGTCTCCGGTCCGATCGCGCACCCGTGGCGGCGCCCGGGGAGCGCTGAGGGTGCGGCCGGGATGAGCAAGGAGGATCTCGATCTCGCTGGCGAGCGGTGATGTCGGTCGGGGACGAGCTGGAGGAGATCGTCCAGATGCTGCACCATCTCCCGGCTGAGGTGCGTGACGGGGTAGTCCGGGTCTTGGACGGGGCGCCTAGGGTGGAGCGTCAAGCTTCTGCTCAGCGATTCCGGCCATTGCCTTCCTTGGAACGACCGTCTCGTGCTTGTCGTCCGAACACACGTCGTGGAGCGCTGAGCTTCACCTGCGCGGTGCTCCCGACGGAGGTGTGTCTTTGCCTGCGGATGCGGCCGCGCGCAGAAATTGAAGAGGTGCTGTGCGGACGGAGACGGGACTGGCGGGCGCCTACTCGCGTAGCCGGGGGGACCGGCAGCCAGGGAGCCGCGTCCGGAGGTAGGCAGTCCGCTGTGTAGGCGTGGGGTTTCGTTGTCAGTGGTGCCGTTAATCGAGTCGCCCAGGCGAAGTAGCGGTGAAGGCCGTGCGTTTCAGGGGGACGTGGGCGAAGAAAGCCCGGAAGCGGGGCAGCAGTGGCACAGGCAGACAACAGTCGCCTGGAATAGGATGACCTGGTCCAGGACCGTGAGGTCGACAACGTCAAAGGCTAACGCCGGCCCACGTTACGCACCACCATGGCGGCCACCGAGGCGCTCCGACTGACCGAGGAAAGCTGCAGGACGATCGCACGCATTTCGAGAGCTGCCGGACGTGCACTCGCTAGCGCTAGCCGCCAGCATCCGGCCAGAACCTCGTCCGGCAGTTCGTACGAGGAGTGGGCCAGTATCGGGGTCCGGTCCCGGCCACCTGCTGGGCGAGGAGGAGGACATGGCGGACATGCTCGCCGAACTCCCCTCCGCGCCAGCGGCGACCCTCATGAGGCAGGTCGGCGCCCGTACGGCAGGAGAACTCAGAGCGCTGATCGAGAAACACGAGGAATGGACGAAAGCCCAGGCGCAGCAGGGGAAGCGTCGCGACGGAGCCCCTGCCGGGACCGCAGTCTCCCGCCGCTGTGCTACGGAGGACGGAGCCGAGCGTCCAAGCGTCAGCCAAGAGAGGTGAGCAGGTCGTTGCACGCCTCTTCGCAGCGTCGGCAAGCGTCCGCGCAGACCCGGCAGTGGTCGTGCATGCCGGCATGGCGCCCGCACTCGTCGCCGCAGGCTTTGCAGGCGACGGCGCACGCCTGGAGGATCGCGCGCGTGATGTTGGCGTCGTAGCCGGTATGGCGGGAAATCACTGCAGCGGTCGCAGTGCAGATGTCGGCGCAGTCGGCGTTGGTGCGGATGCACTTGGTCAGCTCATTGACCGTGTCTTCGGACAGGCAGGCGTCTGCACAGGCGGTACAAGCCTGGGCGCAGGCGATGCATTCCTCGATGCAGCGGGCGAGCTTGTCGCGATCCAGGTTGCCCAGATCGGCGGGGTAGGTGGCGAGCATGTCCTTGACCGCAGTGGTCATGAGGTCTCCAGGGTCTCGATGTCGGGTGCGCGGCGGTGACCGCGTTGTATGCGTAACACCGGGCGGCGAACTCAAACTCGTGAGCGACGCCCTCCGAAGCGAGGCTTGCGTCCACGCCTCCGAGAGACAGGCCCGAGTCTCCCCTCGGCGGCGTCGAGGCTGCCACCTGTTGCCGTAGAGCACAGGAGGAACCTGTCCACCACTTCGCAGGACGCAACCGCCGACGGTGGCGGGAGAGAAACCTCCACGGCATGTTCCAGGCGCTGTGAAGGTCGACACCTCGGTCGGTACTCCCTCGCTTACGTCCGGCGTGTGCCGGAGTCCTCGGCACCCTGGGCGTGGACTTGGACATCGGGTTGTGGCGGGCAGGAGAGCTCGTCACAAGTGCGTGAATACCCGTTGCCAACCAATGGGCTGCACCCCTCCGCGTAGTCGCCACCGGTGATGACGATGCTGGGCCGCCCCACCGAGGGCTGCTTTCACGCTGGAAGGCTGGCCCGTGTCGGCAGGCGCCGGTCGCCTCCTCGCGTGTCAGGGTGACGACGCGGTGAAGCGCCGCAGCAGCGGCACCGGGTACCCGGCGGCGAGCAGCGGTCCACGCACGTCGCGGTCGAGGTCGGGCAGGTAGCCGATCAGCACGTCGGCCGGCCCGGTGATCTCGACTTCGCCGCACGCCGCGGGCAGCAGCAGCGTCTCCGCGCGGCCGATTACCTCGCTCCACGTACCCGCGCGTACCCGTACCGGGGCGCCGACGTTCGACAGGATCTGCGCGGTGGCGAAGGCGTGCCGCAGTGGCTCCGTGGTCCCGGCACGCCAGCGTTCGAGCGCGAAGTACGGGCCCGCGCACAGGAACACCCGCTCCACGGCGTCCCCGACGGTGACGCTCAGTCCGGGGGTGAAGTCCGGGCGGGTCTCCAGGTCGACCTGGCGCATCAGCATGTCGAGGTTGGTGCGGAACTCCGCGTCGCCCACCGGGGAGCCGTCCTCCATCTTCCAGCGCATCGCGTGCTGCTGGATGTCGGACGTCTGCTCGATCTCGTAGACGAGCGTGTCGGGCCCGAAGCTGTGCAGTGTGCCGCCGGGCACGTACAGGGTCTCTCCCGCGCGCACCGGCAAGCGGCGCAGCACCGTGTCGAAGTCCTGTGCCTCCAGAGCGGTACGCAACCGGTCGGCCGTCACCCCTTCCTTGACCCCGCACAGTGCGGTCGCGCCGGGGGCCGCGTCCAGGATGTGCCAGGCTTCGGTCTTGCCGTTGGGCTCTCCCTCCAGGCGCCGGGCCGCCTCGTCGGCGGCGTGCAGGTGCACAGGGAGGGTGCCGGTGGCGTCGATGAACTTCGTCAGCAGGGGGAAGTACGTGCCGGACCAGCCGGCGCCCATGAGCGCTTCGGGATGGTCGCCGAGCACCCGGCGCAGTGACCGGCCGGCCATGGGGCCGTTCGTCACGACACTACGGTTGCCCGCGACGTCACTGCATTCCCAGGTCTCCGCGACGCTCCAGTCCGGTAGGCCCGTCTTGCCCAGGCGCCGGGCGATCGCCTGGCCACCGAAGACCAAAGGCTTCACCGTGACGGTCAGTCGCAGCGGATACAGGGGCTTCCCTTTGTCGCTCACAGGATCGGCTGCCCGCCGGTGACAGCGATGCGGGCCCCGGAGACGTAGCTGGCCTCGTCGGAGGCGAGCATGACGTACACCGGTGCCAGTTCGGCCGGCTGGCCCGGTCGGCCGAGCGGTACCTGGGAGCCGAAGTTCTCGACCTGCTCTGGCGGCATGGTCGCGGGGATGAGCGGTGTCCAGATGGGTCCCGGAGCTACGCTGTTGGCTCGGATGCCCTTGGAGGCCAGCATCTGGGCGAGGGAGCCGACCATGTTGGCGATGCCCGCCTTGGTGACGTCGTAGGCCAGCAGTTGCGGCGGCGGGCTGTCGGAGTTGACCGAAGTGCTGCCGATGATCGCAGATCCGGGCCGCATGTGGGGTACGGCGGCCTTGGTCAGGTGGAAGAAGGCGCTGAGGTTGATCGCCAGCGTACGGTCCCATTCCTCGTCGGGGATGTCCGTGATCCAGTCGCGCGTCATCTGGTGGGCAGCGTTGTTGACGAGCATGTCGATCCGGCCGAACTCCCGCACGGCAATGTCGATGACCGCCCGGCAGTGTGCCGGGGCGGCGACGTCTCCGGGCACCAGCACGCACGTACGGCCGGCGTCTCGAACCCAGCGCGCGGTCTCCTCGGCGTCCTCGTGCTCGTCGAGGTAGGAGAGCAGGAGGTCAGCGCCCTCACGGGCGTAAGCGATCGCCACCGCACGTCCGATCCCGCTGTCTCCGCCGGTGATCACGGCCGCTTTGCCGGTCAGCCGTCCGGACCCTCGGTAGCTGTCTTCACCGTGGTCGGGCTCGGGCACCATCTCAGTGGTCGCACCGGGCGGGACCTGCTGCTGAGGAGGCTGAGACATCACGGCTCCAAAGGTGACGCGTACTAGGGGGGCGGCACCGAGCGCCTCGGAACCTGGTGGGACGGTCGGAGCGCCGAGTACCCCGTCCCTCCTGATCCCATCCGTAGGGTGCGTCCTGCCGCTTCACCGCTCGCGGAACGCGGAGCCGCGTCAGGGAGCAGCGGGGACAGTTCCTGGTCCGGCTCGTTGAGAAGCGTGACGCATGAACCGCGCGTCGTCGGCAGCGTCCCGCACAACACGAGAGGAAACGGCGTTCCAGGATTCTGGCCCGGCAGCGGCCCCGCCGCTGCGGCTGGCCCTCGGTGCCGCGCAGGGGGCGGACCGAGCTTGGCACTCGCCCGCTCGGCGTCGGCGAAGCTCCCCTGAGTGTCCCTCGCCGTCCCGCGGGCACTCGGCCCGCGAACGGGGCCAAAGAGGAGGAAGTGTGCAGCTGTCATTCCTGACACCATTGTTCGATCGTGGTGGGCCGTGGGCCACCGTGTACTTCGATCCGGCTCAGAACGACGAGTCGGGGGCCAAGCGACGCGAGCTGTCCGTACGGGAGGCGTGCCGCGCGTTGGATGAGGAGGGTGCCGACGCGGCGACCGTCCAAGCCGTGCGGGAGGCGTTGACGGACATCGGGCCCGCGGAGGACCCGGCCGGTCGCGTGGTCTTCGCCGCTGGAGGGAACGTGGTTCTCAGCCACCGTCTCTCCCGGCCGCCGCAGGGTCAGATCGCCTGCTGGGCCCCTCTGCCCAGGCTGACGCCGTTGCTGGAGCTGTCCAGTCAGGACCCGGACTGCCTCGTGGCGTACATCGACCGGACCGGCGCCGACTTCGAGCTGCGCGGCGCGGCGGGCCCGCAGGACGCAGGCCGGACGGAGGGGCAGCAGTGGCCGGTCCACCGTACGGCCTCGGTGGACTGGTCGGAGCGGCACTTCCAGCTCAAGGTCGAGAACACCTGGGAGCACAACGCGGGCGAGATCGCCGAAGCGCTGGGGACCGCGTACGAGGAGAGCGGCGCCGACCTGGTCGTGCTGGTCGGTGACCCCCGTGAGCGGCCTGCCGTGCGTGACCGGCTCCCCGAAGCGCTCCGTACGGTGACGGTGGAAACCGAGCATGGCGGGCGCGCCGCCGGCTCCTCCTCTTCCGCGCTTGAGGGAGCCATCGAGCAGGCGCGGCAGCAGTACACCCGTCGGCGCGTCGATGCGGCGCTCGACCGTTTCAGCGCCGGGAAGGTGGGCACCGACAGGCAGACGGACGCGGTCGAGGGTGTCCCCGCCATGATCGAGGCTGCCCGGGAGCACCGCATGGACACGCTCCTGGTCCGTCCCGGCGGGCCCGACCTGGCGCGAGAGACGTGGATCGGCACGGAACCTGATCAGGTAGCGGTGCGCCGGACCGACGTGCAGACCCTCGGAGAGGGCGATCCGATCTCCGTGCGTGCCGACGACGCACTGCTGCGGTCGGCAGCCGTGACCGCGGCCGACGTGCTGATCGTTCCCTCTCCGGACGAGGACGGTTCCGAGGGTTCCGATATCCCTGTGGGTGGCCTCGGCGCCCTGCTGCGCTGGACTTACGAACCGTCCCAGACCTGACGAAGCGCACAAGAGAGTCGAGGTCAGCTCATGGAGCGGGGCAGCAATCCGGTCAGTCCGCGCAAGGACGATGAGATGAAGCACGAGTTGGAGGGCCACCTGCGCGGGTAGTCCGACCAGTGTCTTCAGGGCCGCTTTCAGATCGCTGCGGGACAGCTGACGAGGAACGAACGGCCCTTTACGGCGGGGTGCGGCACCACACAGGCGGCCGAGCTGGTGAACGGTGCGGGAGGTGGCCACGGCGGCGCGCGGACGCTCCCACTGGATGCGGGCGGCGAAGTCTCGCAGTTCGTGGCGCACCCGTCGTCGTACCTGCCTCACCAGCTCGGGCGCGGGAACGCTGTCCTGATCCAAGTAGTCCCGTGTCAGGCGCCCGGCGCCAAGCGGTAGCGAGGCAGCGAATTCCGGTGTTCCGTCGCGAGCCGACCGTCTGCCGGGACCCGCTCGGCGAGGTGCAGCCGCCGCTTGCTGGTGTGCACGGGCAGCGGAAGGCCCCCGTCCTGCTCGGTGATGACCAGCCTCACCGTGTTCGAACCGACGTCCGCTACCCCGAGTCGCATGGGCAGTGAGTACCCACGGGCCGACTCGTACGCCTGTGCATCACCAGGCTCCGCCATCGCAGGCGCGACGCCCCAGTTTCGAGGGTCCCCGGCAGGACACCCAAAAACGGCCATAAGGTGCACGCTTGTCGAGCCACCTGTGCAACCGTGAAACGCGAAGGGACGGAGAGGACACATGAAGGCTGTCGTGTGGCACGCACTGGGAGACATACGTCTGGACGACGTGCCGGAACCGGAGATCAAGGACCCGTACGACGCGATCGTGAGGATCACGACGTCAGCCGTCTGCGGCACCGACCTCCACTTCGTCCGCGGCACCATGCCCGGCATGCGGGAGGGACGCATCCTCGGCCACGAGGCCGTCGGCGTCGTGGAGGAAGTCGGATCCGGGGTGCGCAACCTCCGTCCCGGTGACCGAGTGGTGGTGCCGTCCACCGTGGCGTGCGGCACGTGCAGCTACTGCCGTGCTGGCTACTACGCGCAGTGCGACAATGCCAACCCGGGCGGCCGGAGGGCGGGCACCGTGTTCTTCGGCGGCCCGGAGGCCGCCGGGGGACTGGATGGTCTGCAGGCCGAGTACGCCCGTATCCCGTTCGCGCACGTCGGACTGGTCCCGCTGCCGGACACCGTCGATGACGCACAGGCCATCCTGCTCTCCGACATCTACCCCACTTCGTGGTTCGGGGCACGGCTGGCGGAGGTCGGAGACGGCGACACCGTGGCGATCGTGGGCGCCGGACCGGTCGGGCAGGCGGCCATCGCCTGCGCCCGTCTCCAGGGAGCCGGGCGCATCATCGTCGTCGACGGCCTGGCGGACCGGCTGGACCTGGCACGCGACCAGCATGCCGAAACGGTCGACTTCAACGCCGAGGATCCGGTCGAGGCTGTCCTGGAGTTGACCGGCGGCATCGGTGTGGACCGCGTGATCGAGGCCGTGGGTGTGGATGCTCAGCGGCCGTCCCATGGCCCGGCGGCCGACGCACTGCGTGATCAGGGCGAGCAGTTCGCGCACGAACGCCAGGAGGCGGCTCCCGAACGGAACCCGGACGCAGACACGTGGGTTCCCGGCGACGCCCCGACGCTGGCCGCCCGCTGGGCGGTGCAGATGTCGGCGAAGGCCGGCACCATCGGCACGGTCGGTGTCTATCCGCCGCAGGTGCAGCACTATCCGTTCGGCGAGGCGTTCATGAAGAACCTCACGCTGAAGATGGGCAACTGCAATCACCGCCGATACGTGCCCGAGCTCGTGTCCATGGTCGCCGCCGGCCGGCTCGACCCCACCCCGCTGATCACCCGCTGGGTCGGAACCGAGGACGCGATCGATGCCTACCGCACCTTCGACCGGCGGGAAGCGGGCTGGACCAAGGTGACTCTCGGCGTGGCGGGCGACGGCTCGGTCGCCCCTGGCCTGGGCGAAGCGGCCGGCACCGGAGCCGCCACCACCGCCGGCACGCAGGGACCCAGGACGACGGACCAAGGCAGCCGAGGTGACCGATCATGACCGCCAAGGCCGGTGAGAAAGCGCAGAAGACGGGCGACTTCTACTGCGCGCACTGCAGCGAGAAGGTGCATGTGACACAGGGAGACAAGATCCCGTCCTGCCCCAACGGGCACAAGGAGTTCGAGACCCGCAGGAACGAACCCGGCAACAAGTCCTGAACGGAAGCTTCGGCACCAAGGGACCTCGCGAGCACGGTCGCCTCAAACGCAGCGCTCCTGGCCACGCCGTTGTGCCGATGCCAGGCCCCGACGCTGGAGAAGGCGACCCAGCGCGGGAGGCCAGCAGTCGGCCGTCTCGCCGACCCCAGTGAACGCCCTGGGTCCGTTGGAAGCGGAGCTCAACGCACCGAGGTTCTGATCCTCGTCCGCTTCGAAGAGCAGGAAGCCACTCGTGCACCCGGTGCCGGTGGGGACTATCGATCCGGGGGCTTTCCCTCACCTCTGCGCCGACGGGTCACGCGCCGTTGTCGTCAGGGCACCGCGTGCCCGCCTCTGTCTGCCGCGGTCTCCGCCGAATGCCCCGCCTGCGTTTGTGCGTCCCGGCCCGGGGATACACGGTCGTGGCATTCCGGTCATCACAGTAGCAAGGGGCATCGCATGGGCCACGGCGGGGACGTTGTCGCGGAGCTGACCACCGATCACCGCGAGGTAGAAGAGCTGTTCGGGAAGATCGAAAGTTTGAGCCCGGGTGATGAGCAGCGCAAGAAGTACGCAGATCAGGCCGTGATCGAGCTGGTCCGGCACTCGGTGGCCGAAGAGGCGTACCTCTATCCGGCCGTCCGGGAGTTCCTGCCCGACGGCGACAGGGTCGCCGACAAGGAGATCGAGGATCACGCCGAGGCCGAGCGGACGATGGAGGAACTCGAGGGTCTCGAGGCCGACGACCCCGAGTTCGACCGGCTCATTGGCGAGCTGATGGCCGAGATCCGCTCACATGTCCGCTATGAGGAGGACAACCTCTTCCCCCAGCTGCGGTCGGCGACCACCGAGGACGAGCTGATGAAACTGGGCGACAAGGTCCGGCAGGCCAAGAAGACCGCCCCTACACGGCCGCACCCCTCGGCCCCGGACACCCCACCCGCCAACAAGCTGCTGGCTCCGGGCGCGGGCATGGTGGACCGCGTCAGGGACGCCCTCACGGGGCGCGGCAAGGACTGACGAGAGCGGCGGCTCCAGTGGAGTTCACGGCCGGTCGTGGCAGGCACCGCTCGGGACGGGGCATGCCACGACCGGCCGCGGTATGCCCCGCCCCGGCGCGTGGTTGTGTACGTCGGCGACTCAGCGGTTTCGCATTGGAAGGCTGTTCATGGACCCTGTCGACCTGCCCTCGCCCGTCGTCCGCTGCGCGCCGGTACGTACTGATGCGGGCGCACTGGAACGGGAGCTGCTCGCCCGTGTCGACGGTGAGGTCCGCTTCGATGCGGGTGAGGCGGCGGGGTTCCGGGTCAAGGTTCCGGAGGCGTCGGTGTGCTGTGGACTGGCCTGGATCTCCACCGGGCAACTGAACGTGGCGAAGAGAGTTCTCGGGCACACGATCGACGTCCTGCGCGAGGACCTGCGCCGGGGCACGCCCGTGGTGGGACTCGAACCCAGCTGCACCGCCGTCTTCCGAGCGGACGCGGCCGAACTGCTCCCCAAGGACCCTGACATCGAGCGGCTGCGGAAGCAGACCCGGACTCTGGCCGAGCTGCTCGTCGAACGCGCCGACGACTGGCAGCCGCCGGCCGTCGACGCGCGGGCAGTGATCCAGCGGCACTGCCACCAGTACGCCGTCATGGGCTTCGACGCGGAACGGAACCTGCTCGAACGGGCCGGCGTGGACGCCGATGTGCTGGACGCGGGCTGCTGCGGACTGGCCGGCGACTTCGGCTTCGAGAAGGGCCACTACGAGGTGTCCATGGCCTGCGCGGAGTCCGGTCTGCTCCCGGCCGTGCGAGCCGCCGACGACGCGACACTGGTCCTCGCGGACGGCTTCAGCTGCCGTACCCAGGTCGAGCAGGCCGGCACCGGGCGCACGCCGCTGCACCTTGCCGAAGTGCTGGCGGCGGCCCTTCGGGGGCAGGACACCGAACCGGAACGTCCATCGTCCCCGGGGCCCCGCGCCCTGCTGCCTCTGGGGGCCGTCGGCGCGGCGGCGGCAGCCCTGGCGGCGCTGGCGGCGGTGCGACGCTCCGCCCGTAACTGCTGACGCGCACACACCGCGCGACCTGTGCTCGTTGTCTCAGCGTGCGCGGACGAGGTCGCCGAAGGGGAGGGAGCCAAGACCATGGAGGGTGTCTGGTCGTTCGGACTGGCCGTGCTGATCGTGGCACTGGCCGGCATGGCCGCGCTGGGGTCCAACTGGGTGAGCGAACGTGCCCGCATCCCGGCCCCGGCGTTCTTCCTCGTCGGGACCGCCGTGGCGGTGGACGTCTTCCCGCAGCTGAGGAAGCTGTCGATGGCGACGGTGCAGGACGTCGTCACCATCGCCCTCGTGGTGCTGCTGTTCCAGGGCGGTATGGACATCGGCTGGCGCCGCTTCAAGCCGGAAGCCCGCGCCATCCTCTCGATCGGTGTGCTGGGCACTTTCGCCACCGCCGGTCTGCTCGCTGTGGCGGCCCACCTCTTGCTCGGCCTGGACTGGCGCATCGCCCTGCTGCTGGGCACCGCGCTCGCGCCCACCGACCCGGCCGTCGTCTTCTCCGTCCTCGGCCGTCGGAAGATCACCGGCAGGACCGGTGTCCTGTTGCCCGGCGAATCCGGTGCCAACGACCCCGTGGGCATCGCCTTGATGGCCGGCCTGCTGGGCACCTCCGCCGGATCGGCGCTCGGCACCGCGGGCCACACCGCGCTGCTCTTCGTCCAGGAGATGGCCATCGGCGCGGTGCTGGGAGCGGCGGGTGGCTGGGGGCTGAAGTTCCTGATGCGCAAGGTGCCGTTGCCGGCCGAAGGGCTGTACCCGCTGCGCACGCTGGCCGGGGCGTTCGCGGTCTACGGGCTGACGACGGTGGCGCACGGTTCCGGTTTCCTGGCCGTCTTCGTGGCCGGTGTTCTGCTCGGCGACGTCCGCGCCCCCTACAAGAAGGAGATCGAACGCTTCCACACGGCGCTCGGCAGCTTGGGGGAGATCGTAGCCTTCGCCGTGCTGGGACTGACCGTGCCGCTGTGGACGTTCACCAGGGAAGGGGCCTGGACGGACGGCCTGCTCCTGGCGGTGCTGCTGGCCTTCGTGGTGCGGCCGGTCGTGATGGCCGCGCTGTTGTGGCGGATGCGCCTGAGCATCGGCGAACGGGTGTTCCTCGCCTTCACCGGTCTCAAGGGCGCCGTTCCGGTGCTGCTCGGCAGTTATCTCGTCAGCTCCGGGGTTCCGGACGCCGACCGCCTGTATGACGTGGTGTTCGTCGTGGTCGTCTTCTCCGTCATCGTGCAGGGCTCGCTGGTGCCGACGGTGGCCCGGTTGTGCAAGGTGCCGATGCGCTCGGTGGAGCTGGAACCGTGGGCGCTGGGCGTGCGGCTGAAGGACCGCCCCGAGGGAGTCGTGCGCCATGTGGTCGAGGAAGGGTCCGCGGCCGATGGAAGCAGGGTGGATGGGCTGGACATCGGCGAGGACACCTGGATCAGCATGGTCGTCCGCGAGGGCGGCATCATTCCGGTGAGCGGGTCAACGCAGTTGCGGGTGGGCGACGAGGTACTACTCATCACCGGCGACAGCGACGAGGAGTGCGCGGGCCCGTTCACCGCCGGGCGGGAGTGACGAGTGGCGTTGGTGACGCTGAGCAAGCCGAGTCTTCGCCTACGGCGTTTCCCTGCGATGCCCAGGGTTACCCGTGGCACTGACGTCCGCCGCCGTGCGGGAACCACCGAAGCAGGAACGGAGCGCCGCCCATGGCGAGCATGAAGGTGTCGGACTACATTCTCCAGCGGTTGC
The DNA here is from genome assembly GCF_001905385.1 of Streptomyces sp. CB02414. GTDB lineage: Bacteria > Actinomycetota > Actinomycetes > Streptomycetales > Streptomycetaceae > Streptomyces. Next base: position 119,252 of record NZ_LIPF01000005.1, read on the forward strand.
GCGACTGGGACGTCGACCACGTCTTCTCCTACGCCGGCGACGGCATCAACGGGTTGCTGGCCGCCTGGGGACGGGCGGACAACGACCCGAAGTTCGTGCAGGCGCGCCATGAGGAGATGGCCGCCTTCCAGGCCGTCGGATACGCCAAGTTCTCCGGCAAGGTCGGGGTGTGCGCGGCCACCTCCGGGCCGGGCGCGATCCACCTCCTGAACGGCCTGTACGACGCCAAACTCGACCATGTACCGGTCGTGGCGCTGGTCGGGCAGACCAACCGCAGCGCCATGGGCGGCTCCTACCAGCAGGAAGTCGATCTGGCGAGCCTCTACAAGGACGTCGCCTCCGATTTCTGCGAGACGGCGACCGTGCCGGAGCAGCTGCCGAACCTGATCGACCGTGCCATGCGCACCGCCTACGCCAGGCGGACCGTCACCGCGATCATCCTGCCGGCCGACGTGCAGGAGCTGGACTACTCGCCGCCGGGCCACGCGTTCAAGATGGTGCCGTCCAGCCTGGGACTGGGCCGCTCCGCACCGGTGCCGTCCGATGAGGACCTCCAGCGGGCCGCGGACGTGCTGAACGCCGGCGAGAAGGTCGCCGTCCTCGTCGGACAGGGCGCCCGCGGAGCCCGTGAAGAGGTGGAGCGGCTGGCGGAGGTGCTCGGCGCCGGCGTGGCCAAGGCCCTCCTCGGCAAGGACGCGCTGCCGGACGACCTGCCGTACGTGACCGGCGCGATCGGCTTGCTGGGCACCCGCCCCTCCTACGAGCTGATGCAGGACTGCGACACCCTGCTGATGATCGGCTCCAGTTTCCCGTACACGCAGTTCATGCCGGAGCTCGACCAGGCCAGGGCGGTGCAGATCGACATCGACCCGCACATGATCGGCCTGCGCTACCCCTTCGAGGTGAACCTCGTCGGGGACGCGCGCGAGACACTGCGGCGGCTGCTGCCGCGCCTGCACCACAAGGAGGACCGCGCCTGGCGGGACAAGGTCGAGAAGAACGTCTCCCGCTGGTGGGAGGTCATGCAGCGCCGGGCAGCCGTGGACGCCGACCCCGTCAACCCGGAGTACGTCGTCCACGCCCTGGACGGCAGGCTGCCCGACGACGCCATCGTCACCGCCGACTCCGGCTCCGCCGCCAACTGGTACGCCCGTCACCTGCGTTTCCGCGGTCGGATGCGCGGCTCCCTGTCCGGCACGCTGGCGACGATGGGCCCCGGCGTGCCCTACGCGATCGGCGCCAAGTTCGCTCACCCCGACCGCCCGGCGATCGCCCTGGTCGGCGACGGCGCCATGCAGATGAACGGCATGATGGAGATGGTCACCGCGGCGAAATACCACCGTGAGTGGTCCGACCCGCGGCTCATCGTCGCGGTGCTGAACAACGGCGACCTCAACCAGGTCACCTGGGAGATGCGGGCCATGTCCGGCGCCCCGCAGTTCGAGGAGTCGCAGCACATCCCCGACCTGCCCTACGCCGACATCGCCCGCAGTATCGGCCTGGACGGCGTCCGGGTGGAGAAGCCCAAGCACGTCGAGGCCGCCTGGGAACAGGCGTTGGCAGCGGACCGCCCGTTCGTCATCGACTTCCGCACCGACCCGGCCGTGCCGCCGGTCCCGCCGCACGCCGAACTGGACCAGATCGAGGCCGCGGCCACCGCGATCCTCAAGGGTGACAGCGACCGCGGCTCCATGATCAAGCAGGGCTTCAAGGCCAAGGTGCAGGAGATGCTGCCCGGCAGTCGCCACCGCGGCGACCGACCCGGCGCCACAGACGACAGCGGCGACTGACGACGGCCGCCGACTGTGCGCGGCAAGGGGGCAGGCGCCTCTTCGCCTCACTTGAGTCGGCCTGCTCGGGAGGCGGGCACCCACGCGCGTGTGAGCCGCCTCGTTCGTGGTACTTCGCCCGGCATGGCTGGTATGGAGCTCAGCAGCGCCGCGTTCCGCGACTACGCCATGATTCCCGACCGCTATGCCAAGGGCGGCGAGAACTCGCACTGCCGTGCGAGGACCCGGACGCCCCGTCGGGAACCTTCGTGCACTGGCTGGTCACGGGCATCGACCCGCACTGCGGGGAACTGGACACCGAAGAGACGCAGCCGGGCAGCCAAGCGCACCGCAACGGCTACGGCGAACAGGGCTGGGGCGGCCCCAAGCCCCCGGAGGGAGACGAAGCGCCGCACGCGTGGGCGGAGCCGGGGGAGTGGACGAGGGACGCGGCCGAGGAGGTCGGGCAGCGCGGGCGAGCGGTGATGCCCCTCGTGGACCGGCAGCAGCGGGCGGTTCGGATGCCGCGGCGTCTTCCGCGCCCAGGAGGCGGCGGACGGGCTCGTGGGTGCTGGTGGCCCGCTCAGCAGTTCAGACCTTCACCGGCCCGTCGTACGGTGTGACGGGCCGGTGGCGTTGAGGCGCGGGTCGCTCAGTTGCCGACGGGGGTGAACGAGTAGCCGAAGGTGTCCATGACCACCGAGAAGTTCGTGGTGCGGTTGCCGGCCTCGTGCCACACCTGGCACTTGTAACCGGTGTCGGCGCCCTTCTCGACGGCCTTGACAGCCGGTATCTCGTCACACGTCAGCTTCTGCTCGTAACCGCCGCTGTCCTCGTGACGTTCCCAGAACTCCTGGTAGACGCGCTTGGCTACGAGGAGGTCCTTCTCCTGCTGTGCGTCGTACCGGATGAGGAAGTCGCCTGCTCCGTAGTCGTCGGCGATCTTCACCGTGAAGGGGATCTCGACGCCCTCGTAGGAGGCCGTGCACGTGCTGGCCGCGGAAGCCTTGAGGGTGACGCCCGCCGGGCAGTCGGCGGTGGTCTTCCCGTTCACCTTCGCGGCCCGCAGCAGGTCCTTGCGCAGCCTGTGCTCCACCTTCTCCGTGAACTCCGAGCTGCTGTCGGGCTCGGGCTGTGGCGTCTTGAGGTCGTCGTTGTCCTGGACGACTTCGGCCTGGGCCTGCGTGAGTTCGACGGCGAGCGGCTTGCTCTGCGGCTTCTGCTCCTGCTGCCGCGAGCCGCTCCCGGCCGAGTTCCGGCTGTTGTTGTCCCCGTTGTCGCCGTCTCCGTCGGACCCGCATCCCGCGGTGAGCAGAACCGCGGCCACGACGACTGGGGCGATCTTGCGTATGCGCATACCCCTTACTGTAAAGCCGGGGTAAAGCCCGGCCGGGACAGGGGGGGCACCCCTGGGGCCGGCGCAGGCGCGAATGCCAGGACTCAAGCGACCGCTACCGACAGTGACCATTTCTGATCTCTTCTGAGTGGCTCGCGATCGTTCTCCGGCCTCTTCGGAACGGAACCTTCCCCGGCTTATCGGTCTGTCGTACGAGGCCTCATACCAGAGCGGGACGTTGTCCGAGGGACTTTGGCAACTGCCCATCGCGCATGCCGCTCGGGCGACTACTGTCAGTGTCCGTCGGGCGGCGTAGGTCGCCTGTCCGCGTGGCGTCCGTCCGACGCGCGCACCCCAGGCCCGACGGACCAACGGACCAGTACGAGGACCCCGATGTCTCACCTCCGCGCCCCGGCCGCGCGAGCAGACCGCCGCGAGGGCGGGCGGCACGGCCGGCCGGCCTCCCGTACCGCCCCCGCACTGCCCGAGACCCACATACGGCCCCAGCTCCTGCGCCTCGCCGTACTGCCGCCCGTCGCGGTCGCCCTCAGCGCCTGCGCGGTCGTCCTGTTCACCATCCGGTCCACCGGCGTCCGGCCCGGCCCCGTCCTGTGGGGCGTGCTCGCCGGGGCGGTCTCGGTCACCGTCGTGGCCGTCGTCATCGCCGCCGTGGCCGCCGGCCGTACCGCCCGCTCCGTGCACGACCGCGTCGGCGCCCTGCGGCGCAGCACCGCGCGCGGCGAGGGCGATCTGCGCGCCGTGGTCGAGGCGTTGCGCCGCGGGGAGACCCCGCCCCAGCGCAAGCCGCGCGGTGGACCGCCGGACGACGCCGACGACTTCGAACTGCTCGCCGCCGACCTCTCCCGCGCCCACGACGGCGCCGTCACCGCCGTCGTCCGCGCCGCCCAGCTCTCCAGCCAGGCGGGCAGCGAGCAGAAGCTCGAGGTCTTCGTCAACCTCGCCCGGCGCCTGCAGTCCCTGGTGCACCGGGAGATCTCCATCCTGGACGAGCTGGAGAACGAGATCGAGGACCCCGACCTCCTCAAGGGCCTCTTCCACGTCGACCACCTCGCCACCCGCATCCGCCGCCACGCCGAGAACCTCGCCGTGCTCGGCGGCGCCGTCTCCCGGCGGCAGTGGAGCAACCCGGTCGACATGACCGAGGTGCTGCGCTCGGCCATCGCCGAGGTCGAGCAGTACTCACGGGTCCGGCTGGTCCCCCCGATCGACGGCACTCTGCGCGGCCACGCCGTCGCCGACGTCATCCACCTGCTGGCCGAACTCGTCGAGAACGCCACGCTGTTCTCCGCCCCGCAGACCCAGGTGCTGATGCGGGCCAACCTCGTCACCTCGGGCCTCGCCGTGGAGGTCGAGGACCGCGGGCTCGGCATGCCCGTCGCGGAGCAGAGCCGGATGAACGCCCTGCTCGCCGACCCCGACCAGGTCAATGTCGCCCGCCTTCTCGCGGACGGCCGCATCGGGCTGTTCGTCGTCTCCCAGCTCGCCAAGCGGCACGGCATCACCGTCCGTCTGCAGACCAACATCTACGGCGGTGTCCAGGCCGTCCTGGTCGTGCCGCAGGCCCTGTTGGGCGCGGAACCGGGCGTGCTGTCGGAGGGTGGGGTCCGGTCGGAGCAGGGCGCCGGTACGGAGGCGGTGCCGCAGCAGCCGCGGTCCGCGCCCCCCGCGGTGCGACCGGCTCCGGCCGACGGCCCCGGTCCAGTTGTTCCTTGGTCCGTCGTCGTGCCCGACTCGACAGGACCGGCTCCCACGGCGCCCGGTCTCTCCGCCCCCGTCGCACCGCCGGCTGCTCCTCGGGCGGGCAAGGGCGAGCCGGCGCCGCTGCCCGTGCGCGGTGCCCGCGAGGACCGGCCCACGCCGGCCGCCGCCGTGCCCGGGGTCCGGCCGGCCGACCGGGGCGTCATCGCCGAGCACGCGGCCACCCCGCCCGTCCCGCGCCACAGCGCGGTGCGCGGCACCATGGGCAAGCCTCAACTGCCCCGGCGCCGCGCCCAGGAGCACATCGCCCCGCAGTTGCGCGGCGGCCCCGCACCGCGCCAGGAACCCGAGCAGCACGCCGGTCACGACCCCGGCCTGATGGCGGCCTTCCAACGCGGCATCGGCCTCGCGGAGGCCCAGCAGCGCATGGAGCCGATCCCCGCCCAGCCGACCCTCCTCACGCCGCTCTCCGCCGAACCACCCCGCACGGAGCCACCCTCCATGGACCCTGCACCGATGGACCCGGCACCGATGGAGCCCACCCGCAGGGATCCCGCCGGATGACGGCGATCTCCCCCACGACCACCCCCAAGACCACCCCCACTTCCACTCCCACGACCAGCGCTCCCGCAGACCTTCGTACCCCAAGGAGTCGATCCACCATGGCGAGCGATGCGCCGACCGGCCAAGTGTCCGACCTCGACTGGCTGATGAGCGGCCTCGTCCAGCGCGTACCGCACACGAGCAGCGCGGTACTCCTGTCCGCCGACGGACTGGTCAAGTCCGTCCACGGTCTCGACGCGGACAGCGCCGACCACATGGCGGCCCTGGCCTCCGGCCTGTACTCCCTCGGCCGCAGCGCCGGCGTCCGCTTCGGCGACGGCGGCGACGTACGGCAGGTCGTCGTCGAACTCGACTCGACCCTGCTGTTCGTCACCACCGCCGGTTCCGGCACCTGCCTCGCCGTACTCGCCGACCGCGAGGCCGACGCGGCCGTCCTCGGCTACGAGATGGCGATGCTGGTCAAGAGCGTCCGCCCCTACCTCGTCACCGCCCCCCGGCAGTACGCCGTCGAACCACCGGCGATGAGGCCTTGAGGGTGGCCGCGGCCGGCGACGGGCCCTGGCTCGACGACGCGGCCGGACGGCTGGTGCGCCCCTTCACCGTGAGCAACGGCCGTACCCGGCCCACCGTCGCGCTCGACCTGATGTCCCAGGTGATGGCCACGGGGGCGACCCCCCTCGGCTACCTCGGTCCCGAGCACGCGCAGGCACTCGACCTGTGCCGGGCGCCCCTCCCGGTCGCCGAGCTCGCCGCTCACCTGAGGCTTCCGGTGGCAGTCACCAAGGTGCTGCTGTCGGACCTCGTGGACTGCGGCGCGCTGACCACCAAACCCCCCGCCGCGTTCCACCACGACCCAACGGACCGGGCCCTTCTGGAGGCAGTGCTCGATGGACTACGACGACAGCTCTGACTACGGCCACGGATCCGGACCAGGATCCGGCCACGACACCACCGACCCCTTCCCCACCGCGCTGAAGATCCTCGTGGCGGGCGGGTTCGGCGTGGGCAAGACGACCTTCGTCGGCGCGGTCAGCGAGATCGCGCCGCTGAGCACGGAGGAACTGCTCACCACGGTCAGCGCCGCCACCGACAACCTCGACGGAATCGAGAACAAACTCGAAACGACCGTGGCCATGGACTTCGGCCGCATCACCCTCGACCCGGAACACGTGCTGTACCTGTTCGGGACGCCCGGCCAGGAACGCTTCTGGTTCATGTGGGACGAACTGTGCGAGGGTGCGCTCGGCGCCGTGATCATCGCCGACACCCGGCGGCTCGACGAGTCCTTCGCCGCCGTCGACTTCTTCGAGGAGCGCGGCCTCGGCTTCATCGTCGCGATCAACGAGTTCGACGGAGCCTACCGCTACGACCCCGAGGAAGTGCGTGCCGCCATGGACCTCCATCCCGAGATCCCCATCGTGCGCTGCGACGCCCGGATCTCCAGTTCCGGCGTACAGACCCTGCTCACCCTCGTACGCCACCTCATCGACCACACCCCGGCCTCCACGACGGGGTACGGGGCCGGAGCCCGCCCATGAGCTATGACCCGCCGCGCCCGGTCGGACGCCTGCTGCTCACGCCCGAGGACCGGGAGGCCCCCGCCCGGGTGCGACGGCTGCGCCGGCTCGGCCTGGTGGAACGGCCGGACCCGGCCCTCGACACGTTCGCGGCCCACCTCGCGCACCTCGCCGAGGCGCCGTACGCGATGGTCAACTTCCTGGTCGAGGGCGGGCAGTTCTTCGCGGGTCTGCGGGTGCCCGAGACACCGCCGGTGACGCGCGACGACGGCAGCAGCGCCGAGTACGGCCGCGTCCAGCCCCGCGACCATGGCTTCTGCCCCCACGTGGTGGTCCGGCGCAAGGCGCTGGTCCTGGAGGACGTGCGCGACTACCCGCGCTTCGCTGGCAACCCGGTGGTCGACACGTTCGGCATCCGCTCCTACCTCGGCGCCCCCCTCATCGACAGCACGGGGACGGTGCTCGGCACCGTGTCCGCCTCCGACGTGCGGCCCCGCACCTGGGGGACGGCGGGCCTGGCCACCATCAAGTCGACCGCGGCCGACCTGGTGCGGCGCATCGAACGCAGCGCGGAGGACGGGCTGCCGCTGTGAATCGCAGGACAACCGGGCGCCCGGGCCGGGCAGCGTGAAGGAAAGCTGCGGCCGGGCTTAAGAAAGGCTCGATGGACCGGGGACGGTGTCGTACGGCAGATTGCTGTGCGATTCCCCTCCCCATCCCGGACGCGGGCAGCTTCGGCGTGCCCGGCGCCGGGACCTCACCCCGTCAGGAGCCGTAGCGTTGAAGGCGCTGGTCAAGGAGAAGGCGGAGCCCGGGCTGTGGCTCGCGGACGTGCCCGAGCCCGCCGTCGGACCCGGTGACGTACTCATCAAGGTGCTGCGCACCGGCATCTGCGGCACCGACCTGCACATCCGGGCCTGGGACGGCTGGGCGCAGCAGGCCATCCGCACCCCGCTCGTCGTCGGCCACGAGTTCGTCGGCGAGGTCGTCGAGACCGGCCGCGACGTCACCGACATCAAGACCGGCGACCGCGTCAGCGGCGAGGGCCACCTCGTCTGCGGCAAGTGCCGCAACTGCCAGGCCGGACGGCGCCACCTGTGCCGTGCCACCGTCGGCCTCGGTGTCGGCCGGGACGGGGCGTTCGCCGAGTACGTCGCCCTGCCCGCGTCCAACGTGTGGGTGCACCGCGTCCCCGTCGACCTCGACGTCGCCGCGATCTTCGACCCGTTCGGCAACGCCGTGCACACCGCGCTGTCCTTCCCGCTGGTCGGCGAGGACGTCCTCATCACCGGCGCCGGCCCCATCGGCCTGATGGCCGCCGCCGTCGCCCGGCACGCCGGCGCCCGCAACGTCATGATCACCGACGTGAGCCAGGAGCGCCTGGACCTCGCCCTGAAGGTCGGTGTGAGCCTCGCCCTCGACGTCTCCAGGATGACCATCGCCGACGGACAGCGCGAACTGGGCCTGCGCGAGGGCTTCGACATCGGCCTGGAGATGTCCGGCCGCCCCGAGGCGATGCGCGACATGATCGCCAACATGACGCACGGCGGACGGATCGCGATGCTCGGCCTGCCCGCCGAGGAGTTCCCCGTCGACTGGGCCCGGATCGTCACCTCGATGATCACCCTCAAGGGCATCTACGGCCGCGAGATGTTCGAGACCTGGTACGCCATGTCGGTGCTGCTCGAAGGCGGCCTGGACCTCGCCCCGGTGATCACCGGACGGTACTCCCACCGCGACTTCGAGGCGGCCTTCGCCGACGCCGCCAGCGGCAAGGGCGGCAAGGTCATCCTCGACTGGACCGCGTAAGACGACCGCGTAAGACGACCGCGTACGCCAACGCGTAAGCCAACTGCCTTCCTAGGAGCTTCCGAGATGTTCGACTCCGTGCGCGACGACCTGCGCGCCACCCTCGACGAGATCCGCGCCGCCGGTCTGCACAAGCCCGAACGCGTCATCGGCACCCCGCAGTCCGCGACCGTCGACGTCACCGCCGGCGGCCGCCCCGGCGAGGTCCTCAACTTCTGCGCCAACAACTACCTCGGCCTCGCCGACCACCCCGAGGTCGTCGCCGCCGCCCACGAGGCGCTGGACCGCTGGGGCTACGGCATGGCCTCCGTGCGCTTCATCTGCGGCACCCAGGAGGTCCACAAGGAACTGGAGGCCCGGCTCTCGGCGTTCCTCGGCCAGGAGGACACGATCCTCTACTCCTCCTGCTTCGACGCCAACGGCGGCGTCTTCGAGACCCTCCTCGGCCCCGAGGACGCGGTGATCTCCGACGCCCTCAACCACGCCTCGATCATCGACGGCATCCGCCTCTCCAAGGCCCAGCGCTTCCGCTACGCCAACCGCGACCTGGCCGACCTGGAGACCCAGCTCAAGGCCGCGGGTGACGCCCGCCGCAAGCTGATCGTCACCGACGGCGTCTTCTCCATGGACGGCTACGTCGCCCCCCTCGCCGAGATCTGCGACCTGGCCGACCGCTACGACGCCATGGTGATGGTCGACGACTCGCACGCCGTCGGCTTCGTCGGCCCCGGCGGCCGCGGCACCCCCGAGCTGCACGGCGTCATGGACCGCGTCGACATCATCACCGGCACCCTCGGCAAGGCCCTCGGCGGCGCCTCCGGCGGCTACGTCGCCGCCCGCGCGGAGATCGTCGCCCTGCTGCGCCAGCGCTCCCGGCCGTACCTCTTCTCCAACACCCTCGCCCCGGTGATCGCCGCCGCCTCCCTCAAGGTGCTCGACCTGCTGGAGTCGGCCGACGACCTGCGCGTACGGCTCGCCGAGAACACCGCCCTGTTCCGCCGCCGGATGACCGAGGAGGGCTTCGAGATCCTCCCCGGCGACCACGCGATCGCGCCGGTGATGATCGGCGACGCGTCGAGGGCGGGCCGACTGGCCGAGCTGCTGCTGGAGCGCGGCGTGTACGTGATCGGCTTCTCCTACCCGGTCGTGCCGCAGGGCCAGGCCCGCATCCGCGTGCAGCTGTCCGCCGCCCACTCCACCGAGGACGTCAACCGCGCGGTGGACGCCTTCGTGGCGGCGCGGGCGGAGCTGGACGCCTGACGCGTGCGTGACCCGCACGCACCGGTGAGAGAATCGATCCCGTGATCGAAGCGCGGCGGCTGCACATCCTCCGGGCGGTGGCGGACCACCGCACCGTGACGGCGGCCGCCGCCGCGCTCTACCTCACCCCCTCGGCGGTCTCCCAGCAGCTCGCCGCCCTGGAGCAGGAGACCGGTCACCGCCTGGTCGAGCGCGGCGCCAAAGGCGTACGGCTGACCCCGGCCGGCGAGATCCTGCTCAGCCACACCAACGCCGTACTGGCCCAGCTGGAGCGCGCCGAGGCCGAGCTCGCCGCGTACAGCTCGGGCGAGGCCGGCACGGTCACGGTCGCCTCCTTCGCGACCGGCATCGCCCTGGTCGTCGCGCCCGCGCTGGCCCGCCTCGCCGAGTCGGCGCCCGGCATCCGCATCCGCGTGCAGGACGCGGAGGGCGACGCCAGCCTGCCGATGGTCCTGGACCGGCAGGTCGACGTGGCGGTAGCCGTCGAGTACCGGGGGGCGCCGCCCGCCGACGACCCCCGCCTGACCCACGTCCCCCTCTACGCCGAGCCCTTCGACGCGGTCGTCCCGGTCGCCCACCGGCTCGCCGACGCCGCCGAGGTCCCGCTCGCCGAGCTGGCCAAGGACTCCTGGATCGGTCCCTACCCGGGCAACCCGTGCCACGACGTCGTGGTCCTGGCCTGCGAGAACGCCGGCTTCCAGCCCCGTATGGAGCACTCCTCGGACGACTTCCGCGCGGTGGTGTCCCTGGCGGCCGCCGACATCGGCGTGGCGCTCGTCCCGCGCTCGGCGCTGCACGGCACCGACCTCACCGGTGTCGTCGTCCGCCCCGTCGACGGTGTCGCGCCCACCCGCCGCGTCTTCGCCGCCGTACGCCGGGGCGCCGAGGAGCACCCGCTGATCCGCCCGGTGCTGGACGCACTCGGCGAGGCGGCGCGGGCGTGAGGCTTCCGTAACACGGACGTCTCATCCACGGGATAGCTTCCCGAATATGAGAGACGACGTCGATTCCGTGGACGCCCGCCTCGCCGCGAGGCTGACCGAACTGCGCACCGAACACGGCTGGTCCCTGGAGGAGCTGGCGGAGCGCACCGGGCTGAGCCGGTCCACGCTGTCGCGGACCGAACGGGCCGAGACCAGCCCCACCGCCTCCCTCCTCAACCGGCTGTGCGCGGTCTACGGACGGACCATGTCCCGGCTCCTCAGCGAGGTCGAGGCGGAACCCGCGCTGCTGGTACGGGCCGCCGAACAGCCGGTGTGGGAGGACCGGCCGGCCGGGTTCGTGCGCCGCTCGGTGTCCCCGCCGCACGCCGGACTGCGCGGCGAACTCGTCGAGGGCCGCCTCGCCGCGGGCGCCGACATCGCCTACGACCGGCCGCCCGTCCCCGGCCTCGAACAGCACGTCTGGGTCCTGGACGGTGCCCTGGAGATCACGGCGCAGGACGTCGCGCACCACCTCGCCACCGGGGACTGCCTGCGGATGCGGGTGTGGGGGCCGACGCGGTTCCGGTGCGCCGGACCCGCGGACGTGCGCTACGCGCTGGCGGTGGTGCTGCCGTGAGGGTGAGCCGGGTCGACGAGCACGGACTGACGGCGCGGCTGGACGGGTTGGCCGCTCTGCTGGCCGACACGGTCGCGGGCGGCGCCTCCGTCGGTTTCCTCGCCCCGCTGGGCCACGAGGAGGCCGCCGCGTGGTGGCGCGGGCGGGCCGCCGCCGTGGCCGCCGGCCGGCTCGCCGTGTGGGTGGCGCGGGAGGACGAGCGGGTGACCGGGACAGTGAGCCTCGCGCTGCCGGACATGCCCAACGGCCGCCACCGCGCGGAGCTGGTCAAACTCATGGTGTCCCGCGAGGCCCGCGGCAGGGGAGTGGGCCGCACGCTCCTGGCCACCGCCGAGGAGGCGGCCGCGGCGGCCGGCATCACCCTCCTCCACCTCGACACCGAGAGCGGCAGCCCCGCCGAACACCTCTACCGCTCGGCGGGCTGGACCCGGACCGGGACCATTCCCGACTACGCCGCCGGCCCGGGCGGCGAGCTGCGGCCGACGACGCTGTACTTCAAGCAGGTCGGCGTCTCCTCCGTCGCCGGGTGATTGTCAGTGGCGGCGGCTACGGTGCCTGACATGCCGGACGCAGAAGACGTACGCCGTATCGCCCTGTCCCTGCCGGACACGACGGAGAAGATCGCCTGGAGCATGCCCACGTTCCGGGTGGCGGGGAAGATGTTCGCCACGCTGCCCGAGGACGAGACCTCCATCGCGGTGCGCTGCCCCAAGGAGGAGCGCGACGAACTCGTGCTGGCCGAGCCGGAGAAGTTCTGGATCGCCGGTCACGAGGCGCAGTTCGCGTGGGTGCGGGCCCGCCTCGCGGCCCTGGAGGGCGAGGACGAGCTGCGCGACATCCTCGCCGACTCCTGGCGCCAGGCGGCACCGGCCCGGCTGCTGGAGGCGCATCCCCGGCTGGGGCTGCCGTCCGGGGCGTCCGGGGCGTCCGGGGGCTGAAAACCCCTCGGGCGTTGTCAGTGCCCCGTGGCATGATCCGGAGACATGCGTGGCAGCCGGGGCCGGAGGGGGGCTCCGGCTGCCGGGAGCACAAGGCGTGGGGGACGGGCAGAGGCCGCACGGGGCGGACGCCGGCGGAGCCGGCCGGGGAGGGGATGGCGCGGGATGGCCGGTACGTCGTCGCAGACCGGGCAGGAGCGGGCGGCAGGCGGAAAGGCGGCGCGGGCCGTCTGGTCGCGGGACTTCGCGCTGTTCTTCACCGCCCGGGCGATCGCCCGGCTCGGGGACACCATGCTCCCGGTCGCGCTCGCCGCGGGCCTGCTCCAGCACGGGTACGGGGCGGGTGCGGTAGGCCTCGCCATGGCCGCGACGGCCGCCGCCTTCGCCGGCCTGGTCGTCTTCGGCGGAGTCCTCGCCGACCGCTTCAGCACCCGCAAGCTGATGATCGGCGCCGACCTGGTGCGGCTCGGCACCCAGGCCCTGGCCGCCGCCCTCTTCTTCTCCGGCCACGTCGTGCTGTGGCAGATCTGCGCCATCGGATTCGTCAACGGCGTCGCGGGCGCCGTCTTCCAGCCCGGCGTCGCCAGCACCGTGCCCCGGCTCGCCTCCGACATCCAGGGTGCCAACGGCGCGATACGCGTCGCCGAGTCCGCCGCCCAGCTGGCCGGCCCCGCCGTCGCCGGCCTCCTGGTCGGCTTCGCCTCGCCCGGCGGTGTCTTCGCCGCCCACGCCACCACGTACGCGATCAGCGCCCTGTGTCTGCTGCTGCTCCGGCTGCCCCCGCTCGCGCCGGGACGCCGTGCCGTGGCCGGCCGCGGCTCCAAGGCGTTCCGTGCCGACCTGGTCGAGGGGTGGCGGGAGTTCCGGTCCAGACAGTGGCTGTGGGGCGTCATCGCCGTCTGGTGTGTCTACATGATCGCCGTCTGGGGCCCGACCGTGCCGCTGGTGGCGACCGAGGTGGTGCGGGAACACGGACCCCGCGCCTACGGCCTGGTCAACTCCGCCCTGGGCGCCGGCACCGTCGTCGGCGGGCTCCTCGCGCTGCGGCTGCGCCCCCGCCGGATGCTCCGCGCTGGCGCGATCGCCCTCGTCGGCTTCGCCGCGTTCCCCGCGAGCGTCGGCGCCGGCCTCGGCGTACCGGCCATGGCGACCGGCGCCGCCGTCGCCGGGGCCGGGATGTCCTTCTGGGGCGTGATGTGGGCGACCAGCGTGCAGACCCAGGTCCCGCCGGACGTCCTCAACCGCATCCACGCCTACGACGTCGCGGGCTCGCTGGCGATGATGCCCGTCGGCCAGGCCCTCGCCGGCCCTGCCGCCGCGGCCCTCGGCGCCGACCACGTGCTCCTCGTCGCCGGCGCGACGAGCTTCGGCGTCTGCGCCGCCCTGCTCCTGATACCGGCGGTCCGCGGACTGGTGCGGGTCGACGCCACCGCGGCCGTCTCGGAGCGGACGGCGGCGGCGCCCGAGCCGTCCCGTGCGGAGAAGTGCTGACCGGCCGGTTCCGGTCCCCGGAAAAGCGATGCGCGACCACCGGTCCGAGTGCGGTATGGTTTTCCTGCGCGTTCGGCCGGGGGAAACCCCAGGTCAGGCGGGCAACGGGACGTGGCGCAGCTTGGTAGCGCACTTGACTGGGGGTCAAGGGGTCGCAGGTTCAAATCCTGTCGTCCCGACTGGAGACAGTCGTTGACCGAGGGGCGGTTGCCGGAGAGATCCGGAACCGCCCCTCGATTGTTCTCTCTGCGGCGTGCCTGGGCGCCCAGGCGAGATGCCCGATATATCACTGTCGGGTGTCCGTGCTCATCCTCTGCCACTTCGCGCTCGCGCTCTTCGCCGCGCCGCTGGTGAGATGGTGCGGGACCCGTGCCTTCCTCCTGCTGGCCCTGCCGCCCGCCGCGACGGCCCTCTGGGCGGCCACCCGGTGGAGCACGACGGCCGCGGGCGGCGCCGACACCGCCGAGTGGGCCTGGCTGCCCGCCTACCAGGTGGACTGGGCACTGCGGCTGGACGCCCTGGCCGAACTCATGGTGCTGCTCGCCGCTGGAGTGGGCACCCTCGTCCTGGTCTACTGCGCCTCCTACTTCGACGACCGGTCGCGGCAGCTCGGCAGGTTCGCCGGGAACCTCCTCGCCTTCGCCGGGGCGATGCTCGGCCTGGTCCTCGCCGACGACCTGATCCTGCTCTACATCTTCTGGGAACTGACGACCGTCTTCTCCTACCTGCTGATCGGCCAGACCAGCGACCACAAGCGGAACCGGCGCAGCGCCCTGCAGGCCCTGACGGTCACCACCCTCGGCGGACTGACCATGCTCGTCGGCTTCCTGATCCTGGGTCACGAGGCCGGCACCTACCGGATCTCGGCGATCCTCGCCGACCCGCCGCCCGCGTCGGCGGCGCTGTCCACGGCGGTCGTGCTGATCCTCGTCGGCGCCCTCTCCAAGTCCGCGATCTGGCCGTTCAGCCTGTGGCTGCCCAACGCCATGGCGGCCCCCACCCCGGTCAGCGCCTATCTGCACGCCGCCGCCATGGTCAAGGCGGGCGTCTACCTCATCGCCCGGCTCGCCCCCGCCCTCGCGGAGGTCACCCCCTGGCGGCCGCTCCTGCTCGTCCTGGGCTCCGCGACGATGCTGCTGGGCGCCTGGCGGGCGCTGCGCCTCAACGACCTGAAACTCGTCCTCGCCTACGGCACGGTCAGCCAGCTCGGTTTCCTCACCGTCCTCGCCGGCGCGGGCCGCCACGACACCGCCGTCGCCGCCACCGCCATGATCCTCGCCCACGCCCTGTTCAAGGCCCCGCTCTTCCTCGTCACCGGGATCGTCGACCACGCCACCGGCACCCGTGACCTGCGCAGACTCTCCGGGCTGGGGCGTCGGCTGCCCGCCGTGTGCGCCGTCGCCGTCGTAGCCGGACTGTCCATGGCCGCCGTACCGCCGCTGCTCGGCTTCACCGCGAAGGAAGCCGCGTTCCAGACCCTCCTGGACGGCGACACCGCCGACCGCTGGGCGCTCGCCATGACCGTCGTCGGCTCGGCCCTCACCACTGCCTACACCCTGCGCTACCTGTGGGGCGCCTTCGCCCGCAAGCCCGGCGTCCCGGACACGGAAGCGCACACCGTGTCACCGGCCTTCCTCGCCCCGCCCGCCGTACTCGCCCTCGCCTGCCTCGTCCTCGGACCCGGCGTGCCCTGGCTCCAGGGGCTCCTCGGCACCTACGCCGAGCAGTTCCCGGCGCCGGCACACCCGTACCACCTGGCGCTGTGGCACGGGGCGGGCCTCGCCCTCGGCCTGTCCTGCGCTTCCTGGGCGGGCGGCGTGCTGCTCTTCCTCGCCGCGAGCCCCGTCCAGCGGGTCGGCCGGCTCCTGGCCTGGCGCTCCGCCGACCGGAACTTCGGACGGCTGCTGCTCGCACTGGAACGCACCGCCCTGCAGACCACCGGCTTCGTGCAGCGCGGCTCGCTGTCGGTGTACCTGGTGACGACGATGAGCGTGGTCCTCGCCGGGCAGCTCGCCGTCCTGATCGTGGACGAACCCTGGACCTCGGTGCCCGCGCCCCGGCTGTGGGACCACCCGGCCCAGGCCGGAGTCGCCCTGCTGACCTGCGCCGCCGCCCTGCTGTGCCTGGGCGTGCGGCGCCGGATGAAGGCCGTGGTGTTCGCCGGTCTCACCGGGTACGGCACCGCGCTGCTCTTCGTCGCGCAGGGCGCGCCCGACCTCGCGCTGACCCAGTTCTGCGTGGAGACCGTATCGATGATCGTCTTCGTGCTGGTGCTGCGCCGGATGCCGGTGCACTTCGAGGAGACCTACAGCCGGGCCCGGCGCGCCCTGCGCATGCCGGTGGCGCTCGCGGGCGGGGCCGCCGTCGCCTTCGTCGTCTGGATCATGGCGGGGCACCGCCGGTCCGACAGCGCCGGTGCGGCGATGGTCGAGGAGACCGCCGACCACGGCCTGAAGGACGTCGTCGCGACGATCCTCGTCGACCTGCGGGCCTGGGACACCATGGGGGAGTCCGCGGTGCTCGCCGCCGCCGCGATCGGCGTCACCAGCCTCATCTACCTGCACCGCCGCACCGACACCGCCGAGCAGCCCGTACTGCCGCTGCCCGGGGACCACCCGCACGCCGGCCTGCGCACCGCCTGGCGGGCCACCCCGTACGAGCTGGCGGGCCTGCCCAGCGGCGACGAGGGCGCGCCGGAGCGGACCTGGCTCGCGGCCAGCTCCACCCTCGCCCCGGAGCGCCGCTCCGTCGTCCTGGAAGCGGTCGCCCGCCTCATCTTCCACCCCATCCTCGTCCTCTCCGTCTACCTGCTGATGTGCGCGGAGAACCTGCCGGGCGGCGGCTTCGTCGGCGGCCTGACCGCCGGTGTCGCCTTCATCGCCCGCTACCTCGCGGGCGGCCGGCACGAACTCGCCGACGCCGTGCCCGCCAAACCGGGCCTGTTCACCGGCCTCGGCATGTTCCTGTCCACCGGGGTCGCGCTGGGCGGGCTCGCCGAGGGCACCGTGCTGCACGGCTGGACCTGGCACGGCCACCTGCCCGTGTGGGGCGACGCCCATCTGTCCACCGCCGTCCTCTTCGACTGCGGCGTCTACCTCCTCGTCCTCGGCGTGGTCCTCGACATCGTGCGGGCCCTCGGCGCCCGCATCGACCGCCAGATCGAACGGGCCGCCGCCGGACGCCACGCCCCACGTGGGGAGGCGGGCCCCGCATGACCGTAAGCCTTTCCCTCCTGGTGGCCGCCGCCGTCCTCAGCGCCGTCGGCGGCAGCCTGCTGCTGACCCGGTCCCTGACCCGGATCCTGCTCGGCGCGGTGGTCCTCGGCAACGGCGTCAACCTGCTGATCCTCGCCTCCACGGGCAGCGCGGGCGCCCCGCCACTGCTCTACCCGCAGGTCATCCGCAACCGGGTCACCGACCCCCTGCCCCAGGCCATCGCCCTCACCGCGATCGTCATCACCCTCGCCACCACCGCGTTCCTGCTCGCCATGGCCTACCGCAGCCACCAGGTCACCGGATCCGACGAGATCAGCGACGACACCGAGGACCGGCTGGTCGCCCTGCGCGCCGAGTTCCTCGACCGGCGCGGCGAACTGCGCGACCGCTACCGCGAGGCCCGCGCCGAACCCGGCACCGACCCCGAACTGGGCGCCCGATACCGCGCCGCCCGCCGACGGCTGCGCCGCCGGGTCCGCGAGGAACGCGCCTACCAGGCCCGCGCCAACGACGTCTCCGGAAACATCTGGAACGACATCCTCGGCGCCGACCCCGAGGACTACCGCGAGGGCCGGGAACTGGGCTCCACCGACGCGACGGGCCGCCCGGGACCCGCGCCGGCCCGCGTCGCCGGGCCCTCCAACGACCCCGAGGAGTCCGGCCGCGAGCCCGACTCCCACCCCGGCGAGGACTCCGGCCACCCGCCGCCCGACCAGCCCGACGACCCCGCGGGCGCCGGCACGGAAGGAACCAGGTGAACGCGCTCGTCCCCCTCCCCGTCCTGCTGCCCCTGTGCGTCACCGGCCTGAAGCTGGCCATCGGCCCCCGGCTCCAGCGGTTCCAGCGCTTCATCACCCTCGCCGTGCTCGCCGCGGTGCTCGTGCTCTCCGTGCTCCTCATGGTGGCCGCCGACCGCCACGGCCCGCTCAGCGTGCACCTCGGCGACTTCGCGCCGCCCATCGGCATCACCCTCGTCGCCGACCGGCTGGCGGGCCTGATGCTCACCGTGTCCAGCGCCGTCACCCTGCTCGTCAACCTGTACTCGCTCGGCCAGGGCATGGCCGACCGCGACGACCAGACGCCGGTCGGCGTCTTCCACCCCGCCTACCTCATCCTCGTGGCCGGCGTCTCCTGCACCTTCCTCGCCGGAGACCTCGTCAACCTCTACGTCGGCTTCGAGATCATGCTCGTCGCGAGCTTCGTGCTGCTCACCATCGGCGGTACCGCGACCCGCATCCGCGCCGGATCGACGTACGTGATCATCTCGCTGTTCTCCTCGGTGCTCTTCCTCGTCGCGATCGCCATGACGTACTCGGTCGCGGGGACGGTGAACTTCGCGCAGCTCGCGGTACGGCTGCAGGAGGTGCCGGCCGGGGTGCGCACCCTGCTGGAGGCCATGCTGCTGACGGTCTTCGCCATCAAGGCGGCGGTGTTCCCCCTCGCCGCATGGCTGCCCGACTCCTACCCGACCGCGCCCGCGCCGGTCACCGCGGTCTTCGCCGGCCTGCTGACCAAGGTCGGCGTGTACTCGATGCTGCGCACCCAGACCCTGCTCTTCCCCGGCCACCGCCTCGGCGACGTGCTGATGCTGGCCGCGCTCGCGTCCATGGTGGTCGGCATCCTCGGCGCGGTCGCCCAGACCGACCTGAAACGGGTGCTGTCCTTCACCCTCATCAGTCACATCGGCTACATGGTCTTCGGCATCGCGCTCGCCGGGCGCGGCTCGATCAGCGGCGCGATCGTGTACGTGGCCCACCACATCACCGTGCAGACCACCCTCTTTCTCGTCGCCGGGCTCATCGAACGGCGCGACGGCACCACGGAACTCACCCGGCTCGGCGGCCTGGCGAAATCCGCGCCGCTGCTCGCCGTGCTGTTCTTCGTGCCCGCCATGAACCTCGGGGGCATCCCGCCGCTCTCCGGGTTCATCGGCAAGCTCGGTCTGATGCGGGCGGGCGTCGACGAAGGCGGCGGCTGGGCCTGGGCGCTGGTCGCCGCGTCCGCCGCCACCAGCCTGCTCACCCTCTACGTCATGGCGAAGGTCTGGAACCTCGCCTTCTGGCGCGACGCGCCGCCGGGGGCCGAGGGCGAGGGCAGGGTGCTGGAGTCCGCCGAGGACGATCCGGGTGACGACGAGGAGGACGCGGACGCGAGGGAGCCCGGGGCCGGGCGCGGTCTGCCGGTACCGGCGGGCGCCGTGGTCTCCGCCGGGTTCCTGGGGCAGTCCATCACCACCACCAAGCGGCTGCCCTGGCCGATGCTGGTGGCGACCGGCGCCGCCGTCGCCCTCGGTCTGCTCTACACCGTTCTCGGCGGCCCCCTCACCACCTTCACCGACGCCGCAGCCGCCGAACTCCTCGCCCGCACCCCCTACATCGAGGCGGTGCTCGGCCGATGAGCAACCTCCTGCGTGACCGTTCCCCCTACAGCTGGTCGTTCCGCATCGGCGGCGGCAGACGCATCCTCGACCTGCCGCTCGTCGCCTGGCTGACGGTGATCTGGATCCTGCTGTGGGGCACCCCGTCCTGGGCCAACCTCGTCAACGGCGTCACCGTCGCGGTGTCCCTGTGCCTGGCCTTCCCGCTGCCCGCGGTCGACCTCGGCCTGCGGCTGCGCCCGCTGGGCATCCTGCGGCTCGCGGCGTACCTGCTGTACGACATGTTCGCCTCCAGCGTCGCGGTCACCCGGCAGATCTTCGCCAAGGGCCCCTACCGCGCCGCGGTCGTCGCCGTCCCGCTGCGGGTGCGCAGCGACCTCATGCTCACGGCCACCACCGTCGCCGTCTCCAACGTCCCCGGCGGCTCCGTGATCGAGGTGCGCCGGTCGACGGCCACCGTGTTCCTGCACGTCCTCGACGCCGACGATCCCGGCGAGATCGAGCGGGCCCGGCGGCAGGTGTGGCGCATGGAGGGACTCGTCGCCCGTGCCTTCGGCACCGCCGAGGACATCGCCCACGCCGCCCGTCCCGTACCGGAAGGGAACCCCTCGCCGTGACCACCCTGCACGACGTCGAGGAGGCCATGCTGGTCGCCTCGCTGGTGATGATCCTCGTCGCCGGCGCCCTGCTGCTGTACCGCATCTGGTACGGGCCCTCGATGCTGGACCGCGCGGTCGCCCTGGACGTGGCGGCGGCGCTCATCATCGCCGGCATCGCCGTCAAGGCCGCCCACGACGGCGACTCCTTCTACTTCCCGGTGATGCTGGTACTCGCTTTCCTCGGCTTCACGGGCTCGGTGGGCATCGCCCGGTTCATCGCCGTACGCGACCGGCCCTCGCGGCGGGCGGACGGCACGGAGGACCACCGGTGAACGCCTGGACCGAGGCCGCCGACCTGATCGGGGTCGTACTGCTGTTCCTCGGCTGCCTGCAGTGCCTGCTCGGAGTGATCGGGATGCTCCGCCTCCCCGACGTGCTCTCCCGCAGCCACGCCGCCACCAAACCGCAGACGCTCGGCATCCTCCTCGTCCTCGTCGGGGTGGCGCTGCGGCTGCGGCACGGCATCGACATGGGCACCCTCGCGCTCATCGTCTTCTTCCAGTTCCTCACCAGCCCGGTCGCCTCCCATCTGGTGGCCCGCTCCGCCTACCGCACCGGCCAGACGGGATCCCGGGGCCTGCTCCGGGACGACCTGGACCCGCAGTTGAGCGACGGGGAGCGGCAAGGGGAGTAGCGCCGCCGGGGCGTTCAGCCCACGCAGCCCACGTGTGCCAGCGCCTGCTTCAGCAGCACCCCGTGCCCGCCCGGCATCTCGCTCTGCACCGCCTCGGACAGCGCCTCACGCGGATCGAACCAGACCAGGTCCAGCGCGTCCTGCCGGGGCCGGCAGTCACCGGTGACGGGCACGACGTAGGCCAGGGACACTGCGTGCTGCCGGGGGTCGTGGTACGGCGTGACCCCGTGCGTGGGGAAGTATTCGGCCACCGTGAACGGCTGGAGCGAGGCGGGCACCCGGGGCAGCGCCACCGGGCCGAGGTCCTTCTCCAGGTGCCGCAGCAGGGCGTCCCGGACCCGCTCGTGGTGCAGGACCCGCCCGGAGACCAGCGTCCGGCTGACCGTCCCGTCGGGTCCGATGCGCAGGAGCAGGCCCACGCTGGTGACTTCGCCGCTGTCGTCGACGCGCACGGGCACCGCCTCGACGTACAGGATCGGCATGCGGGCGCGTGCCATTTCCAGTTCGTCGGTCGTCAGCCAGCCCGGCGTGGTCTCGGTCATGTCAGACATCGCTTGATCATACTTTCAGCCGTTCCTGCTTCCCGGGCGGCGCTCCGGGACTGTGATGGGTGCCACGCCGCTCAGCCGTCGTCCGGAGCCTCGCCCCGCGGGCCGCCCGGCAGCCGGTAGACCCGTCGCGCGTTGTCGCGCCCCGCCCAGCGCGCGATGCGCAGCGCGTCCGGCAGGGCCATCTCGTCGGCGGCCACCCGCTCCCGCAGCAGCCCGCCCAGCCCCTGCCGGAAGGCCAGCGCCCCCAGGTGATGGAACTCGGCCACCCCGTAGGCGTCGGAGCTGTACAGCAGCTTGCGGAACGGCGTGATCTCCAGCGCCTCCGCGAGGATCGCGCCCGCCCGGGCGGGACCCACGTGGTGCAGGGTGAGGCCCACGTCGACGTAGACCCGTTCGAAGACCGCCGACAGGTAGGCCGCCTGGCGCTGGTAGGGCCAGCAGTGCAGCAGCAGGACCGGGATCGTGCCGGCGGTCAGGTGCAGCCAGTCGGTCAGGTGGGTGGGGTCCACGCGGTGCATGCGGATGTCGCTGTCCCCGAACCCGGTGTGCAGTTGCAGCGGGCGCCCGAGGCCGACCGCGGTCCACAGCAGGTGCCGTACGAGCACCGGGTCGTCGAGCCGGCCGCCGCGGGCCAGCCAGTGGCGGGCGGCCTCGGTGACCTCCGCCGGCGAGGGCCGCGCCGGGTCCAGGTCGAAGCCGGTGCGGTAGGCCGCCACCGACTTGACGCCCACCACGCCCGGCCGCCGTACCGCCTCCCAGAACGCCGCCGCGTACGCGTCCGGTTCGACGCCCCGGGCCGCCACCGCCTCCGCGACGCACTCCAGCCGCACCACCTCGTACGCCACCGCGCCCGCGGCCCCGGCCAGTTCGCCCGGCGTCGTCACCCGGTGCGGGGCGAACCCGGTGTCCACGCAGAACACCCCGGTGCCCGCCGCGCGCAGGAACCGCCGGTTGACCTCCTCGGCGCCCAGTTCGGCCCGCCGGGCCACGTACACGTCGGCGGGCGCGTGGCGGGGCAGGTCCAGCAGGGGAGCGCAGTGGCGGCGGACGGCCAGGCCGACGG
Source organism: Streptomyces sp. CB02414 (assembly GCF_001905385.1). GTDB lineage: Bacteria > Actinomycetota > Actinomycetes > Streptomycetales > Streptomycetaceae > Streptomyces. The sequence continues at coordinate 141,714 of NZ_LIPF01000005.1, forward strand.
GGCTGTCGAAGGGGGAGACGCCGGGCCACGCCTCGCCCTCGGTGAGCAGCGACTCGAAGCCCGCCCGGTCCAGATCGTGGGTGACCGCGCCGTGGCAGTGGTGGTCGACCAGTTCCAGGGTGGCGAGCCGCTCCTCCACGGGGCCGGCCGCCACGTCAGTACTTCCAGCGGTAGGCCGCCGCCACCCGGTCGTCGTCGAGCCCGTCGACCGCCTCGATCTCCCCCTGCCGCACCGCGATCACGGCGTCGGCCAGAACGGGCCCCAGCGCGGCCCGGAGCACACCGTCCGCGCGGAACGCCCCGACCGACTCGGCGAGGGACACCGGCAGCCGGCGCACACCCCGGGCCGCGGCGTCGGCGGCGTCGAGCCGGGCCGGGTCGCCCGTGGTCTCCTCGGGCAGCGACGCGGACGACGCGAGCCCGTCCAGCCCGGCGGCGATCACCGAGGCGAGCGCGAGGTAGGGGTTGGCGGCCAGGTCGACCGGTTTGACCTCCAGGTTCGCCGTCCGGTCACGCACGCCGGTGGTGCCGGTGACGATCCGCAGGGCGGCCTCGCGGGTCTCCCGGCCCCAGGCGGTGAACACCCCCGCCCACTGCGAGGGACGCAGCCGCAGGTGACTGGCCGGGCTCGGCGCGGTCATCGCGGTGAGCGCCGGGAGGTGGTCCAGCACCCCGGCCACGAAGGACTCGGCCTCGGCCGTCATCCCGTACCGGCCCGGACCGCCCGCGTGCAGGTTCCGCCCGTCGCGCCAGGCGGAGAGGTGGAGGTGCCCGCCGTTGCCTACGCCCTGGCCGAGGACCGCCGGGGCGAAGGAGACCCGCAGTCCGTGCCGCCGGGACACGGCCCGGATCGTCTGCCGTACCAGCACGCTGCGGTCGGCCGCCGCCACCGGGTCGAGGGCACCGACCGAGACCTCGAACTGCCCCGCCGCGTACTCGGGATGCAGCTGCTCCACGTCCACGCCCTGCGCCGCGAGTGCCGCCAGCAGGTCGGCGGCGCAGTCGCTCAGCTCGACCTGCCGGACGGCGCCGTACGCCGGTCCGGACACCGCCGGGACGAAGTCGTCGCCGGCCGTGTCGCCCCGGCCCACGGTCCACTCGATCTCGACGGCGGCCTTGAAGGAGAGCCCGTACGACCGGGCGGCCTCGGCGACGATCCGGCGCAGCACGGTGCGTCCGCACGCCGGGTGCGGCTCGCCCTCCTGCGTGCTCCGGTCGACGGGCGCCCACGCCCAGCCGGGCTGCGCCGCCAGCACGGTCAGCCGGTCGAGGTCGGGGTAGAGGCGCAGGTCGCCGTCGGGGGAGCCGAGGACGTCCGTGGTGACGATCGCGTCGTTCGCCAGGAACGTGTCGAACACCGGGGACATGCCGACGCCCCAGGCCGCGGCCGCGGCGAGCTTCGCGGTCGGCACGGTCTTCACCCGGCCGATGCCCGCCGTGTCGACGTACGCCAGCACCACCCCGTGCACGTCCTGCCCGGTCAGCTCCGCGCTCAGCGCGGTGGCCCGCTCGACCTCACCCGGACGCCCGCCGGGAACGGGGCCGCCATCGATCACGTCTCGGCTCCTTCGCGCGTGCGCCGTCCGCCGCGCACCATTGTGCCGTCCGGTGATCACCCTGTCCGGGTTTCGCCGCAGATGCCGTAAGTCCCCAAGTTTTTGGTGGGCGGTTCAGTCCAGGTTGGTGGGCTGCGGGGACGGCGTCCCGCCGGCCAGTACGGTCTTCAGCCGCTCGGTGCCCTGGCGCGCGCCCTGCTCGACGTAGGAGAGCTCGCCGCCGTCCAGGCCGCCGCCCGTGACGGTGAGGGCTGAGCTGCCGACGCGTACGGCGGCGATGTCGAGGGTGAGCGTGGCCGGGTTGCCGGCGGCGGGACCCCGCACGGTCACGTGCAGCCCCTCGCGGGCGTCGCCCAGGCCGGGCACCGAGGCCTCGGTCACCTGGACGGTGCGCTTCTCGCCCGTCTCGCCGGTCGCCGTGAACTGGTCGCAGTCGACCGGCAGGGAGTCCATCCACTTCAGGGCGTCGTCCAGGGCCGCACGGTCGTAGGCGGCGACCTGCTCCAGCAGCCGGGAGCCGCCCTGTTCGAAGCCGGTGAGCGCCGACGCGCCCGACGGCTTGCCCAGCAGGTCCTGGCTGTAGAGGCGGTCGAGCAGCCGCTGGCACTCGGCGGCTTCGGTCTTGGCGGTGAGGAAGTCGGAGACGTCGACCTCGCCGACGAGCAGGGTCTCGCGCCACTTCTCGGCGTCGGCGACCTGGTTCCAGTCGCCCTCCAGGTCGGCCTCGGTGAGCAGGGCCGCCTCGGCACCGGACTCGGTGAGGGTGGAGGGGGAGGCGCTGGGGGAGGCAGTGCGGGAGTTGGTCGGGGGCTGCTTCGCCACGTCCTCCTCGGCGGCGCGGGCCTGCTCGGCGGCGGTGTCCGCGGCCGTCGTCGAGCCACCGCCGCCGTCCGAGCAGGCCGCGGTGGTGAGCAGCGCGCCCACCGCGAGGGCGGAGGCCACGAAACGGAGAGGGGGGACGGGACGACGGCTCATCGCGGATGCCTCCTGGGACGTTGCACGGTGTCCTCAGGGCACCACCGCCCCCGTCGTGTCACCAGCGCACGCGGGTGTTCGGGTGACCTCGGCGCCGGCCGGTCAGCCGACGCGGTCGAGGGTGTCCTCGGCGACGTCCTTGTCCACCGAGGCCCGCACCAGCGCCGCCGCGAGGACCGCGGGTTCCGTCTCGCCGGCCAGGTCCAGCAGCCGGTCGGGGTCCTTCGGCAGACCCAGGCGCTCCGCGCCCTGGAGGGCCTTGCGGTCCAGGTAGGGTGCCGCCTCGGGCCAGACCCGCTGGGCCTCGCGCAGGAAGATGTCCGCGCCGGTCGGGCCCACGCCGGGAAACTCCTGGAGCAGCCGTCGCACCTCGCCGACCTCGCCGTCCGCCTCCTTCCGCAGCCGGCGCAGATCCCCGCCCCACCGCTCGGTCAGCAGTTCCGCGGCCTCGCCGAGCTGCGTGGCGGTGCGCTCGTCGTAACGCCGGTAGCCGCCCCGGCCGAGCGCGTCCACCCGTTCCTGCCAGTCCGCGCCGGCCATGCGGCGGGGGCCGTTCAGCCCGGCTTCCTGCAGGGCGCGGGCGGTGGCCACGGCGACCGAGCCGCGGATGCGGGCGCTGAGCAGGTGGGCGAGGACCAGCAGCCGGTACAGCGGCTGCGGGGTGTCCTTCAGCGCGATGCCCGCCTCCTCCGCGTACGTCTGCCCGTGCGCGTCGACCAGTTCCCGTACGACGCGCTCCTCGTCCCGGCCCACGGCTACGGCTTCAGGGGGTCGTGCCCGACCGTCATGAGGCGGTGCCTGAGGCGGCTGTCCTCGGCCTGCGGTTCGTTCTCCAGGTCGGTCTGCGACGTCACGGTGTCCACCACCTTGCGCATCGCGCGGAGATCGTCCTCGGTCAGGTCCGTGCGCCGTTTCTGCAGGATCGCCAGCACGTGCTGCCCGAGCGGCGGCCCGGCGTCGTCCGGCAGCGGCTCGGTCAGCTCGCCGGAGTCGCGCACCCGGAGCCAGTCCGCGAGCTCCGCGGAGGTCATGTTCACCACGCGGTGGAAGTCCTCCCACAGCGCGTCGAGTTCGAGGGCGTCGGCCATGAGGTGCCCCTCCGTCGGTCGTGGTGCATGCGTACGCGGCGCGGGTGCCCATGGGGCAAGGCGGCAAACGCCCCGGTGGGCTGCGGTGCCCACCGGGGCCCGGCCGCTCAGCGGGCGAGCACGCCGTCCAGGAAGCGCGTGACGTCCGCGAAGACCTCCGCCCGGTTCGTCTCGTTGAACAGCTCGTGCCGGGCGCCCGGGTAGATCCGCTCGGTGAGGCCGCCGCCGCTGAGCGCCTCGACGCCGGGACGGCTGCCGGGCAGCGGCACCAGCCGGTCGTCGTCGCCGTGCACCCACAGCAGGGGCAGCGGGCCGACGTCGCCGCTCTTGGCCACGGTGTCCAGGGTCCGTACGAACGCCTCGGCGGTCGGCCGCTTCATCGGCCCGTGCCACACCAGGGGGTCCGCCGCGTACGCCGCGCCGACCGCAGGGTCCCGGGAGAGCGCGGCCGGACTGATCGGCTTGTCCGGGATCTCGTCCAGGGCGAGCAGGGTGCGCGGCAGCTCCCAGTCGCCGATGACCGGCCCGGACAGCACCAGCGCGGTCAGCTCGCCGGGGTGGCGCTGGGCGTAGCGGGAGGCGATCAGTCCGCCCATCGAGTGCCCGACCATGACCACCGGCAGCTCCGGGTGGTCGGCCCGGGCCCGCTCCGCCAGGGTGTGCACGTCGGTGACCACGTCCTCGAAGTCCTCGATCAGCACCCGTTCCCCGTTCGAGCGCCCGTGGCCGAGGTGGTCGACGCCGTACACGGCCGCCCCGTGCCGCGTCAGCACGTCGGCCACCTCCTCGTAGCGGCCGGTGTGCTCGCCGTAGCCGTGCACCAGCAGTGCCACGTACGCGGGTCGCCCGGCGGGCCACTCACGGGCGGTGAGCCGTCCCCGCGTTCCGGCCAGGTCGTGCTCGCGGGCCTCGGTCATGTCTCCTCCGGCTGCGTCGGTGACGGTCACGGGGGATCTTCCCAGGGAGGCGCCCGGCGGTCTATAGTCCAAAACTAGCAGTGCTAATTAAGTCAGTCGGTAACGTGTCGGTCCGCCCCGGCGGCCGAGCGACGGTCAGGAGAACCCGTGCGCCCCGTCCACTTCGCGGCCGCCCGCCGCACCCCGATCGGCAAGCTCCGCGGCGCCCTGTCCACCGTGCGCCCCGACGACCTCGCCGCCGCCGTCATCCGGGGTGTGGTCGCCGACGTCCCCGCCCTCGACCCGGCCCGCATCGACGACGTCTACTGGGGCGCCGCCAACCAGGCCGGCGAGGACAACCGCAACGTCGCCCGCATGGCCGCCCTGCTCGCCGGTCTGCCCGACTCCGTCCCCGGCGCCACGGTGAACCGCCTGTGCGCCTCCGGCCTCGAAGCGGTCACCACCGCGGCCCGCACCGTCGCCGCGGGCGAGGCCGACATCGTGCTCGCCGGCGGCTCGGAGTCGATGAGCCGCGCCCCCTTCGTGCTGCCCCGCCCCGACGAGGCCCTGCCGCACCGCATCGAGACCGCCGACACCCGGCTCGGCTGGCGCCTGGTCAACCCGGCGATGAAGGAACTGCACAGTCTGCTGGCCATGGGCGAGACCGCCGAGGAGGTCGCCGAGCGGTACGGCGTCGGGCGCGAGCGGCAGGACGAGTTCGCCCTGCGCAGCCACCGCCTGGCCGCCGAGGCCCTGAAGAACGGCCACTTCGACGACGAGATCCTGCCGGTCGAGCGCCCCGACGGCGTCATCGTCGACACCGACGAGTGCGTCCGCGAGGACACCTCCCTGGAGAAGCTGGGCCGCCTCAAGCCGGTCTTCCGCCCCGGCGGCACGGTCACCGCGGGCAACGCCTCCCCGATGAACGACGGCGCCGCGGGCCTCCTCCTGGTCAGCGAGGAGGCCCTGAACGACCTCGGCCTGGAGTCGCTGGGCCGCTACGTCGCCGGCGGCTCCGCCGGTGTGCACCCGGACGTCATGGGCATCGGCCCGGTCCCCGCCACCCGCAAGGTCCTGGCCCGGGCGGGCTGGAGCGTGGACGACCTCGCGGCGGCCGAGTTCAACGAGGCGTTCGCCGCCCAGGCCCTCGCCTGCGTCGACCAGCTCGGCATCGATCCCGGCCTGGTCAACCCCACCGGCGGCGCCATCGCGCTGGGCCACCCGCTCGGCTGCTCCGGCGCCCGCATCCTCACCACCCTGCTCCACCGCATGCGCCGCACCGGCGCGGGCCGCGGGCTCGCCACGATGTGCGTCGGCGTGGGGCAGGGCAGCGCGCTGCTGGTCGAGCGGCATTAGCCACCGCCACGACGCCACCCACCCCTCGCAGAGCCGCAGCAAGGAACGGAGCAACATCCCATGGCAACCCTCTCCGTCGCCGCCATCCTCGCCGAGAACGCCCGGCGCCGACCGGACAAGGAGGCCCTGGTCGAGGGCGACCTGCGGCTGACCTTCGCCGAGGTGTGGCGGCGGGCCCGGGCCCAGGCCGGCGCCCTCACCGGCCTGGGCGTGCGGCCGGGGGACCGGGTCGCCCTGATGGCGCCGAACACGGCCGACTTCCCGCAGGCGTACTACGCGATCGCCGCGGCCGGCGGCGTGGTCGTACCGGTCCATCTGCTGCTGTCGCCGTCCGAGGTCGAGCACGTGCTGCGCGACAGCGGCGCGACCCTGCTGCTGTGCCACCCGGCCCAGGCGGAGACCGGAGCCGCCGCCGCGCGGGAGACGGGCGTACGCGTGATCACCCTCGGCGACGAGCTGGGCAAGCTCGCGGCCGACGCCGAGCCGCTGCCCTCCTACGTCACCCGCGACGCCGACGACCCGGCCGTCGTCTTCTACACCAGCGGCACCACGGGCGTCCCCAAGGGCGCCGTGCTCAGCCACTTCAACCTGGTGATGAACGCGACCGTCAACGCCTTCGACGCCAACGACATCCGGCCCGACGACATCGCGCTCGGCGCCCTGCCGCTGTTCCACGCCTTCGGCCAGACCGTCTCCCTCAACTCCACCTGGCGCGCGGGCGCCACCCTCGTCCTGCTGCCCCGCTTCGACGCGGCGCGCGCGATCGAGCTGATGGTGCGGGAGAAGGTCAACACCTTCCACGGGGTGCCGACCATGTTCGTCGCCCTCGCCGCCGCGGCCTCCGCCGCCGGCTCCCTGCCCGGCCTGCGCGTGTGCGTCTCCGGCGGCGCCTCGCTGCCCGTCGCCGTGCTGGAGCGGTTCGAGGAGGCGTTCGGTGCCAGGATCTACGAGGGGTACGGGCTGTCGGAGACCTCCCCGGCGGCGGCCGTGAACCAGCCGGTGTTCGGCGCCAGGCCCGGCACGATCGGCCACCCGCTGTGGGGCGTGGACGTGGAGATCGCCCGCGCGGAGGTCGAGGGCGGCGTCGAGCTGCTGCCGCCGGGCGAGCTGGGCGAGGTCGTCGTGCGCGGCCACAACGTCTTCTCCGGCTACCTCGGCCGTCCCGAGGCCACCGCCGAGGCGCTGGTCGACGGCTGGTTCCGCACCGGTGACCTCGGCACCAAGGACGACGAGGGCTTCCTGCGGATCGTCGACCGGAAGAAAGACGTCGTCATCCGCGGCGGCTACAACGTCTATCCGCGCGAGGTCGAGGAGGTGCTCATGCGCCACCCCGGCATCGCGCAGGTCGCCGTCATCGGCCTTCCCGACGAGCTGCACGGCGAGGAGGTGTGCGCGGTCGTCGTCCCCGCCGACGGCGCGGCACCGGAGGCCGCAGAGATCGTCGAGTGGTCCAAGCAGCACCTCGGCAAGTACAAGTACCCGCGCCGCGTGGAGTTCGCGTCGGAGCTGCCGCTGGGTCCCAGCATGAAGGTGCTGAAGCGGGAACTGCGGGCACGGTACGCGGGGCGCTGACCAGCCGCTGACGGCCCGTTAAGGTCCGTACGGCGAGACGGTGCTTACGGCACCGGTGGGGTGCGCATAGCATCGGTGCCCGCAATGGACACCATGACGCTCTGGCACCTCACCGGCTGGGAATTCGCCGCCCTCGCCTTCGCCGCCTTCCTCGTGGGCTTCTCGAAGACCGCCGTGAGCGGCGCCAACACGGTCAGCCTCGCGATCTTCGCGGCGGTCCTGCCGGCGCGCGCCTCCACCGGCATCCTGCTGCCGGTGCTCATCGCCGGCGACATCCTCGCCGTCCTCACCTACCGGCGCCACGCGCACTGGCCCACGCTGTGGCGGCTGTTCCCGGCGGTGGGGGCCGGCGTGGTCGTGGGCACCGTGTTCCTGGTGTGGGCCGACGACGCGGCGGTCAGGACGTCGATCGGCGTGATCCTGCTGGTGATGGCCGGGGTGACGGTGTGGCGGCGGCGGCAGGCCGAAGCGGCCAGGCAGTCCGACCCGGGTGAGCCCGACGGGGGTGCCTCACCGGCCGGGCGCGTCAAGGCCCGTTCGTACGGCGTCCTGGGCGGCTTCACCACCATGGTCGCCAACGCGGGCGGCCCGGTGATGTCGATGTATCTCCTTTCGGCGGGCTTCCGCAAGCTCGGCTTCCTGGGCACGTCGGCCTTCTTCTTCCTGATCGTCAACGTGTCCAAGCTGCCCTTCAGCGCGGGACTCGGCCTGATCGACGGCCGCTCGCTGTTCCTCGACGCCGCGCTCGTGGTGTTCGTGGTGCCCGGCGCGTTCATCGGCAAATGGGCTGTCAACCACATCAATCAACGGTTGTTCGAGCGTCTGGTCATCGCGGCGACGGTGGTGGGCGGCCTGGAACTGCTGCTGCCCTGAGGACCCGCGGTCCCGGCCCGGTCCAGGGGCCGTACTCTCGGCCCATGTCCCGTCCTCCGTCCCCGCACGTGCTGATCCTCGGCGGCACCACCGAGGCCCGCCGCCTGGCCGCCGACCTGGCGGCCCGGCCGGGCGTCCGCGTCACCACCTCCCTCGCCGGACGGGTGACCCGCCCGGGCACCCTCGCCGGGGAGGTGCGGACCGGTGGCTTCGGCGGCCCCGAGGGACTGGCCGACTGGCTGCGGGAGCGGCGGGTGGACGCCCTCGTCGACGCGACCCACCCCTTCGCCGGCCGCATGACGTCGAACGCCGCACAGGCCGCGGCGGCCACCGGCACCCCCGCCGTCTTCCTGCGCCGCCCGGGCTGGCAGGCGGGCCCCGGCGACGACTGGCACCCGGCCGCCTCCCTCACCGAGGCCGCCGATCTGCTGCCGGACCTCGGCGACCGCGTCTTCCTCACCACCGGCCGCCTGGGCCTCGCCGCCTTCGCGCACCTGTCCGCCCTCCACTTCCTCGTCCGCTCGGTGGAGCCCCCCGAGCCGCCCCGGCCGCCGGACATCCGCGTCCTGACCGCCCGCGGCCCCTTCACGGTGGCCGACGAGACGGCCCTCCTGCGCGAGCACCGCATCGACGTACTGGTCACCAAGGACAGCGGGGGAGCGGCCACCGCGGCCAAGCTGACGGCGGCCCGGGACCTCGCCCTGCCGGTGGTCGTGGTCCGCAGACCCCCGCTGCCGGACGGCGTGTGCGCGGAGCCCGACGTCCGGGCGGTGCTGGAGCGGCTGGAAGGGCTGGGCCTCACCGGGCCGTGACCGGGCGGCGCGCTCCGCCCCCCTCAGCGGGCCGCCGCAGGCTGCCGCACCCGCTCCGGCAGGCCGCTGCTCAGGTCCTCGACCAGCAGCCGTTTGGCAATGGAGTCGACCGCGGCCCGCAGGTCCGCGTCGGTGGGCCGGCCGACGTCCTGCTCCAGCCGGTCCTCCAGCCAGGCGGCCCAGGCCCGGCCGATGACCAGGGCCTCGCGGGCGCCCGCCTCGGTGTGCGAGAGCAGGGAGCCGTGACGGGTCAGGAAACCCTCCTCCACCATCCGGTCGAAGACCGGCAGCAAAACCTCGGGCGGCACCCGGCGGCGAGCCGCGATCAGCCCCAGGCTGGCGTGCCCGACCAGCCGTGTGAACAGCTCGACCTGCATCACGGCCCACGCCCCGGCGACATCGAGCCGGGTGTCGCTGTCCGCGATGATCCGCCGGGCCGTGTCCAGCTCGGTACTGCCGATGATCTTGCCGACGGAGGCTTCCAGCGCCCGCCTGCTGTCGGCGTCGTGCGGCGAGGCGAACCCCTCGCCCATGTCGGTGGAGCCCAGCCGGGCGCTGTCGCGCAACTGCACCTGCTTGAGGAACAGCGCGACGACCAGGCCGAGCGCCGCCACTGGCACCGTCCACAGGAACACGGTCTGGATGGTGTCCGCGTACGCGCCCACGATCGGCGCCGACGCCTCGGGCGGCAGCCGGTGCACACCCTCGGGACTGGTCGCCGCCCTGCCGATCACGGCCGGATCGGCGGCGCCCGTGCCCGCGGCGGCCGCGACGCCGTCGCGCAGGTTGGGGGTGAGGGCGTTGGCGTAGATCGTGCCGAAGACGGCCGTGCCGAAGGAACTGCCCAGCGTGCGGAAGAAGGTGACGCCGGAGGTCGCGGTGCCGAGGTCGGCGTAGTCGACGGTGTTCTGCACGGCGATGGTCAGCACCTGCATGGACAGGCCGATGCCGGTGCCCAGCACGAACATGTACAGCGACTCCAGCCACGCGCCCGTGGACGGCCCCATCAGGGACATCAGGTACAGGCCGACGCCCATCACCAGCGTGCCCACGATCGGGAACACCCGGTAACGCCCGGTCCTGCTGACCACGCTGCCGCTGAAGACCGAGGCGATCAGCAGACCGGCCACCATCGGCAGCGTCCGCACGCCCGAGACGGTGGCCGAGTCGCCGTCGACGTACTGCAGATAGGTCGGCAGGTAGGTCAGCGCGCCGAGCATCGCGAAGCCGACGATGAAGCTGAGGATCGAGCAGACCGTGAACACCGGGTTGGAGAACAGCCGCATCGGCAGCATCGGCTCGGCCGCGCGGGTCTCCACCCAGCAGAACAGGCCCAGCGCGATCAGCCCGCCCGCGAACAGACCGACGATGACCGCCGAGCCCCACGCGTACTCGTTGCCGCCCCAGCTGGTCGCCAGGATCAGCGCGCTCGCGCCCACCGCCACCAGGGCGATGCCCAGGTAGTCGATGACGGGCCGGGCGGCCGACTTCACCACCGGGATGGTGCGGGCGGCCGCGATGACGACGACGATCGCGATGGGCACGTTGACGTAGAACGCCCAGCGCCAGGAGAGGTGGTCGGTGAACAGCCCGCCCAGCAGCGGCCCGATGACCGTCGCCACCCCGAACACCGCGCCGATGGCGCCCTGGTACTTGCCGCGCTCCCGCAGGGGGATGACGTCCGCGATCAGTGCCATCGACGTGACCATCAGACCGCCCGCGCCGACGCCCTGCATCGCCCGCCAGATGATCAGCAGCGGCATGCTCGTGGCCAGTCCGCACAGGAACGAACCCGTGATGAAGACGACCGCCGACACCTGGAAGACGACCTTGCGGCCGAACATGTCGCCGAACTTGCCGACCAGCACCGTCGCCACGGTCTCCGCCAGCAGGTACGAGGTCACCACCCACGACATGTGCTCGCCGCCGCCGAGGTCCGACACGATCGTCGGCAGGGCGGTGCCCACGATCGTCTGGTCCAGGGCCGCGAGCAGCATGCCCAGCATGATCGTGACGAAGACGACGTTGCGGCGGCGCTTGTCCAGCACGGGCGGCTGGGCGGCCGCGGTCCGGGGTGCTTCCTCGGCGACTGTCACACGGTCACGATCACACCGGTGCACGGGCCACGCATGCGGGGGCGGTCCGCCCGGGTACGGTCGCCGGCCGGGCCGCGCCCCGCCCGGTCAGCCGTCGCCGGGGTTGCGCCGCAGCAGATAGGTGTCCATGATCCAGCCCTTGCGCTCCCGGGCCTCGGCGCGCAGCCGCTCGATGCGGGGCGCGGCCTCGGCGATCGGGCCGGAGGCGAGGATCTCGTCCGGGGTGCCTATGTAGGCGCCCCAGTAGATGTGGATGTCCTGGTCCGCGTACTGCCGGAAGACCTGGTGGGCGTCGAGCATCACCACGACGTCGTCCACCCCCTCCGGGAAGCCCTCCGCGAGCCGCCGCCCGGTGGTGATCTGCACCGGCCGCGCCACCCGGTTCAGCCCGGTGCGGTGCCGGGCGACGAGCGAGGAGACGCTGCTGACGCCCGGCACGACGTCGTACTCGAACGCCACCGTGCCGCGCTCCAGGATCTCCTCCAGGATGCCCAGCGTGCTGTCGTACAGCGCGGGGTCGCCCCACACCAGGAAGGCTCCGCTCTCGTCCTCGCCCAGCTCCTCGGCGATCATGCGCTCGTAGATGCCGGCGCGGGCACTGCGCCAGTCACCGACGGCGGGGGAGTAGTCCGAGCCGCCGGCGCGCCGGTCCCGCTCGGGGTCGCGCGCCTCGACGATCCGGTACGTCCCCTCCGGTACGTGCGTCTCCAGCATGTCCCGGCGCAGCCGCACCAGGTCGGCCTTCACCTCGCCCTTGTCCAGGACGAAGAACACGTCCGTGCCGCGCAGCGCCCTGACCGCCTGCAGGGTGAGCTGGTCGGGGTCGCCCGCGCCGATACCGATCACATGAATTGTCCGCACGCCACGAGTCTGCCGCACGCCACTGACAACGCCCCCGCCGGGCCGCCCCTCGGCCGCACCGCCGTGGCTCCCTCAGCCCCGCAGCCGCGGCGCCCGCGCCCCCGCGTCCACGGACGCGCCGCCCTCCACCTCGCCCGCCAGCGCGCGGGCCCACGCGGCGACCCCGCGCAGATCCATCCCGTACGGCCGCTCCCGCCCGGCCCCCGACCCCGCCCAGTCCGTCACGGCCCCGGCGCCGCGCCGCAGCAGCCTGGCGCCGCCCGTCACATTGCCGCGGGCCGCGTGGGTGAGCCCGACGGCCAGCTGGGCCATCCCCCGCCACAGCTCCCGCTCCTCCTCGGGCCCCGACTTCCAGGCGTCCTCGAAGACCTCGTGCGCGTGGAACGGCTTCCCCTCGTCCAGCAGCCGCTGCGCCTCGGCCACCGTCTCCTGCGGCTCCCGCACGACCCCCTCCGGCTGGCGGGGGACACCGTCCGTGCCGTACGGCAGCGGGCGGCCGAGCCCGTCCCGGGGCCTGGCGTTGCGTGCCCGCCCCTCGTCGTCGCGGTCCCGCGCCTCCACCGGCCGGCCGGAGGCCGTACGGTCCGTCGTCGCGCTGTCCATGGGGGTGTCGGCAGGGCTGTCCATGGGCCCGATTGTCCCTCGCCGGTGCCCGCTTGGGCGTGGCCCGGCAGGTGAGGTAAAGTGCTGTCCGCGTGATCGCGCGGCGCACCGCGCGTGAGCACACCGGGACGTGGCGCAGCTTGGTAGCGCACTTGACTGGGGGTCAAGGGGTCGCAGGTTCAAATCCTGTCGTCCCGACGGTGACGTGACGAAGGGGCCTTCGCGGGCCGACCGCCCGCGAAGGCCCCTTCGCTGTGTCCTATGGCTGTGGCCGTGGTCGGCCCCCGGCGGCGACCAGGAGGCCGGCGGCCTCGCCGTGCGACCCGTGCCTCGCCCAGTCCAGCGGGGACCAGCCCGTGCCGTGGTCCTCCCTGAGGTTCGGGTCGGCGCCGGCTTCCAGGAGGGCGCGGACGGCCTCGGTATGTCCCCAGCAGGCCGCCCCGCACAACGGTGTGCCCTCGGAGCCGGTCCCGCTCTCCGTGTCGGGCGAGGCCCCGGCCGCCAGCAGCACGCGGACCATGTCGGCGGCCCCGTTCACGGACGCCTGGTACAGCGGCGTGGTGCCGGCGGAGTCGGCCGTCTCCGCGGGCGCCCCCGAACGCAGCAGCACGCGCACCTGGGCGGGGTCGCCGACCAGCACGGCCGTGACGAGCCGCTCCGACAACTTCTTCCTCCGTCGTCTGTTCACGGGCGTCGAGCCTAGGGCCTGTCCGGTAGTGAGCCCGCCGCACCACCGCCCCGCCGGCTCAGACCTGGTAGCGCTCCGCGGCGAACAGGTGCAGGTTCTCCTTCACCCAGTCCGACGTCCGGCGCAGTCCGTCCGCCAGGCCGACCCGCGGCTCCCAGCCCGCCCACTCACGGGCCCGGGAGTTGTCGGACAGGAGCCGCTGTACCTCGCTGCCGCCGGGCCGCAGCCGGGCCGGGTCCACGACGATCTCGGCGTCGCTCCCGGAGGCGACGGTGAGGGCCTGCGCCAGGTCGCCGATGGATATCTCCCGGCCCGAGCCGAGGTTGACCACCTGTCCGAGGGCCCGGTCGCAGTCGGCCATGGCCAGGAAGCCCCGCGCGGTGTCGGTGACGTAGGTGAAGTCGCGGGTCGGGGTGAGCGAGCCGAGTTTGATCGTGCGGGCGCCGGAGTGGAGCTGGGCGAGGATCGCCGGGATCACCGCGCGGGCGGACTGCCGGGGGCCGTAGGTGTTGAAGGGGCGCACCACCGTCACCGGCAGTTCGAAGGCGTGCCAGTGGGACAGCGCCATCATGTCGGCGCCGATCTTGGACGCGGAGTACGGCGACTGGGGCTGGAGCGGGTGGCTCTCGGCGATGGGCGCCGTGCGGGCCGTGCCGTACACCTCGCTGGTGGAGGTGTGCACCAGCCGCCGCACCCGGTGGCGCCGGCAGGCTTCGGCGACGTTCTCGGTGCCGACGACGTTCGTCTGCACGTAGGCGCCCGGGGAGTCGTAGCTGTACGGGATGCCGATGAGCGCGGCGAGGTGGAAGACCGTGTCGCAGCCCTCCACGGCGTCCGTCACCCGGCCCGCGTCGCGGACGTCGCCGGTGAACGCCTCGACCAGGGGGTGGTTCAGCAGGTGGGCGAGGTGGCCCTTCTCGGCGTACGGCTTGTAGTGGGTGAACGCCCTGACCCGGGCGCCCTGGGCGACGAGCAGTTCGACGAGTGCCGAGCCGATGAAACCCTCGGCTCCGGTGACCAGGACCCCGCGTCCGGCCCAGTCGGCGGTGCGGGCGGTGGTGGCGGCGTTGTTCACGGGGTGTGCTCCAGGAAGTGGGTGGGCAGGGGGTGGCCGGCGAGGTGCAGTACCTCGGCGGCGAGCAGGTCGGCGGCGTGCGCGTGCGGGCCGGGGGCGGCGGCCGACTCCATGGCGGCCAGCCGCGCGGGGTCGGCCAGCAGCGGGTCGATCAGCTCGGCGAGCCGCGCCGCGGAGGTCTCGGCGTCGGGGAGCAGGAGACCGGCCCCGACGTCGGTCAGCACGCGGGCGTTGTGGGTCTGGTGGTCGCCGGGGGCGTGCGGGTAGGGCACGAGCACCGCGGGCACGCCGGTGCTGGCGAGCTCGGCGACGGTCGCCGAGCCGGCGCGGCAGATCACCAGGTCGGCGGCGGCGTACACCTGGTCCATGCGGTCCAGGTAGGGCACCACGTGGGCCACCGGACTGCCCGCGAGCCGGAACCGCGCCTCCTCCAGGGCGTCCGGCCCGGTCTTGATCAGCAGGTGCACGTCGGTGCGCCGCCGCCAGTGCCGGGCCAGCTCCGTCGCCGCCTCGGTGAGCCGGGCGGCGCCGAGGCTGCCGCCGTTGACGACGATCAGCCGGGCACCGTCCGGTACGCCCAGCGCGTGCCGGGCCTCGTGTCGCCGGCCCGCCCGGTCCAGACCGGCGAGGGCAGCCGCGATGGGCATGCCGACGAGGCGGGCGCGCTCCCCGCCGGCGAGGCCCGCGCGGGACCGGTCGAAGGCGACCGTGACGTGCGGGGTGAGCCGGGCGGCGAAGCGGTTGGCGCGGCCGGGGACGGCGTTGGACTCGTGGATGAGGCTGGGCAGCCCCGCCCAGCGGGCCCCGAGGATCACCGGGGCGCTCGGGTAGCCGCCCATGCCGACCGCCACCTGGGCCCGCTGCTCGCGCAGGATCGACCGGCACTGCCCGGCGGACCGCACGAGCGCCGAGGGCAGCAGGTAGCGCCTGGCGCCCAGGGACGGGTCGAAGGGGATCATGTCGACGGTGTGCAGCCGGTACCCGGCCTGCGGGATCAGCCGGCTCTCCAGACCCCGCGTGGTGCCGACGAAGGAGATCTCCGCCGCCGGTACGGCGCGGCGCAGGGCGTCGGCGAGGGCGAGACCGGGGTAGATGTGCCCGCCGGTGCCGCCCGCGCCGATCACCACGGAGAGCCGGGACGGGGGAGCGGGAGGTCCGGCGAGCGGCACGGGGGCCGGCGGGCCGGAGGACGAGTGGGAAGGTCCGAACATGGCCGCCACGGTCACAAGCCGCCCTAAGAAGGTTTTAAGACGCTCCTTTGACAGGCTGGGCGCGTGCTGAAACGAATCCTGGTGGTCGACGACGAACCCGAGGTGCGGGCCGCGGTCGAGGACGGTCTCGCCGTCGAGGGCTACGCGGTGCGGGGCGCCGCCGACGGCCTGGCGGCCCTGTCCGAGCTGGCCGCCTGGCAGCCGGACGCCGTCGTCGTCGACGTGATGATGCCGGTGCTGGACGGGCTGGGGTTCTGCCGCCAGTTGCGCGCCGTCGGCGACCGTACGCCGGTGCTGGTGCTGACCGCGCTGGACTCGGTCAGCGAACGCGTCGACGGACTGGACGCCGGGGCCGACGACTACCTCGTCAAACCCTTCGCGCTGGACGAGCTGACCGCGCGGGTGCGGGCCCTGCTGCGCCGGGCGGACACCGGCGCGCCGGAGCCGGGCGGCCGGCTGTCCTACGCCGACCTGGTGGTGGACCCGGCGACGCGCACCGGGCGGCGCGGGGACCGGGCCATCGAGTTCAGCCGGACCGAGTTCACGCTGCTGGAGGAGCTGTTGCGCAACCCCGGGCAGGTGCTCACACGGGAGACGCTCTTCGAACGGGTCTGGGGACGCGACTTCGGGCCCGGCTCCAACTCGCTGGCGGTCTACGTGGGCTATCTGCGCCGCAAACTGGAGGCGGAGGGCGAACCGCGCCTGGTGCACACGGTGCACGGGGTGGGTTACCGCCTGGGCACGGCATGAACCGGCCGGACCCGGCCGCCACCGGCACCGCCCCGCCGTTGCGCCGGTGGTGGCACGGCATCATGCCGCGCCCTCGCCGGCTGCGCTCCCGGCTGGCGCTGGCGGCCTCGGCCGCCGTCGTCCTCGTCACCGTCGGCGTGTGCACGGCCGCGTTCTTCGTCCTCCGCTACAAGCTCTACCAGCAGGTCGACCAGAGCCTCGCCCAGTCGGCGACCCTCGTCGCACGGGAGGACCGGGACGGCGAACCGGTCGTCCTGCGCGGAGAATGCCGCTACCTGGGCGCCCCGGCCTGTGCCCAGACGGTCCCGCCCGACCGTGCCGACGACCCGCCGGAGCCGTACGTCCTGCCCGTGTCCCCGGCGGTCCGCGAGGTCGCGGCCGGGCGCCGGGCGCCGTACTACCGGGACATCACCGTCGACGGGCATCCCGCCCGCATGCTCACCACGACCTTCGGCCACGGCACCGCCGTCCAGGTCGCCCTGCGTTCCGACGTCGCCGAGCGCGGTGTGCGCCAGACCGCCTGGCTGCTGATCGGCGTCGGCGGGGCCGGCGTGGTCGTCGCCGGACTGCTCGGTCACGCGGTCGCCCGCACCGGACTGCGCCCCGTCACCCGGCTCACGGCCACGGCGGAACGGGTGGCCGCCACCCGCGATCCGCGCCACCGCATCGAGCTCCCACCGGGCGGCCGGCACCGGGGCGACGAGACCACGCGGCTGGCGACGACCTTCAACACCATGCTCGACGAGCTGGACCGCTCGGTGACCGCCCAGCGCCGCCTCATCGCCGACGCCTCGCACGAGCTGCGCACCCCGCTGACCGCCCTGCGCACCAACGCCGAACTCCTCGCGCGCGCCGACCGCCTGCCCCCGGACCGGCGCGAGCGGGCGGCCGGTGCTCTGGTCCGGCAGCTGGAGGACGTCACCGGCCTGGTCAACGACCTGATCGAGCTGGCCCGGGACGAGGAACCGCAGCCGCTCCTGGAGCAGATCGACCTGGCCGCCCTCACCCGGCGCGCGGTGGACACCGCCCGCGAGCGCTGGCCCCACCTCACCTTCACCCTGGAGGTCGCCGACCGCGCGGCGGGCGTGCTGCGCCCCGGCATCCCGGCGCGGCTGGCCCGGCTGCTCGGCAACCTGCTGGACAACGCGGCCAAGTTCAGTCCGCCGGGCGGCACGGTCGAGGTGGCGCTGACCGAGCGGGAGCTGACCGTGCGCGACCACGGTCCCGGCATCGCGGCCGAGGACCTGCCGCACATCTTCGACCGCTTCTACCGGGCGCCGTCCGCCCGCGCACTGCCCGGTTCGGGACTCGGGCTGGCGATGGCCCGTCAGATCGCCCGCACGCACGGCGCGGGACTCACCGCCGAACGGGCAACCGGTGGAGGGGCGCTGTTCCGGCTGACCCTGTGAGTCCGGGGGCCGACACGTGATCGGGGCGTCCTACGGCGCCCGGACCACCGGCGGCTCCCCGCGCGGCAGGGTCAGGGCGGTGCGCAGGGCGGTGGCCTGCGCGGCGCCGATGCGGTCGGCCAGGACGCCCTCGATGACGGCGAGGGTCTCCTGGGCCCGCCGGTGGACGCGGGCGCCCTCCGCGGTGATGCGGATCAGGCGGCTGCGGGCCGAGGCGGGGTCCGGGACCTGTTCCAGCAGCCCCAGGGTGAGCAGGCCGTGCACGGCCTGGTGGGCGGTCTGGCGGGTGACGCCGAGACGCCGGGCGAGCTCGGCGACCGTGGTGCCCTCCGCGTCCAGGAACGCGAACACCTGGCCCTGCGCGGGGCTCAGCGGCTGCTCTCCGGCCGCCCGCATGCTGGCCGTCAGGGCGTCGTCGAACCAGCGCTTGGCCGCGGCCAGTCGCAGCGGCATGTTCGGTACGGCTTCGGTCATGGCTCCTCGGATCTTCCGGCGCCCGAGCATACGGGCAGCCCGTACCGTCAGGTAGCCTGACACTCGTTGAACGTCAGGCACGCTGACAATCCTGCGGTCGGAGGCTCCCATGACCATCGAGTTCGCCAGGCGCACCCACTCCCTCATCCCCGCCGAACCGGGCAGGCCCTACTTCATCGAGAAGGGCCTGGGCGACCGCGCCCACCTCTTCGGCGACCTGATCACCGTCTACGCGGGCGGTCCGCAGACCGAGAACACCTTCAACTTCTTCACCTGCGAAGGCCCCAAGGGCGACATCATCCCGGCCCACTCCCACCCGGACACCTACGAGGTCTTCTTCGTCACCCAGGGTGCCGTCCGGCTCTTCGTGGAGGACCTGGAGGGCGAGCAGGAGGAGCGGCTCCTGACCGCCGGCGACTTCGGCTTCGTACCCAAGAACTGCCCGCACGCCTACCGCATCGAGCGCCACCACAGCCAGATCGTCGGCGTCGCGGCGGGTCCCGGCGGCACCTTCGAGCGGTTCTTCGAGACCCTCGGCACCGACACCGGAGAACTCGGCCTGCCGCAGCGCCCGTTCGTACCCGGGCCGCACAAGTTCGCCACCGTGCCCCAGGAGTACGACGTGACCTTCCTGCCCGGCCACCAGTGGCGCACGGCATCACAGTGAGAGCCCCGCACACCCGTGCCCGCCACGCCACGTGATAGAAGCGGACATGACCACTTCGCCCCACCCCGTGCCCCTGGACGGCCACCCGTGACCGCCGGCATCGACACCCCGGACCGCCGCGGCCGCACCGGACTCGACCGGGCCGGCCAGGATCTGACCGGCAACCCCCGGGTCAAGATCACGGACGTACGGCTGCTCTCCAGCCACTGGTACGTCGAACGCACCACGACCTTCGACTTCCAGCGCGCCGACGGCACCTGGAGCACCCAGGAACGCGAGACCCACGACCGCGGCAACGGCGCCACCGTGCTGCTGTACGACACCGAACGCGGAACCGTCCTCCTCACCCGGCAGTTCCGTCTCCCCGTCTACGTCAACGGCCACGCCGACGGCATGCTGATCGAGACCCCCGGCGGGCTCCTCGACGACGAGGACGAGCACCCCGAGGTCGCCGTACGCCGCGAGGTCGTGGAGGAGACCGGGCACACCGTCGGCGAGGTCCGGCACGTCTTCGACGTCTACATGAGCCCCGGCTCGGTCACCGAGCGCGTCAGCTTCTACGCCGCCGCCTACGGCCCCGCCACCCGCACCCACGAGGGCGGCGGCCTCGACGAGGAGGGCGAGGACATCGAAACCCTCGAACTGCCCTTCCGCCGGGCCCTGGAGATGATCCGATCCGGCGAGATCGCCGACGCGAAGACCATCATGCTGCTCCAGTGGGCGGCACTGGAGGGCCCGTTCGCCGGCCTCGGCCGGGACACCGGGGACAGCGGGGCCGGGAAAAGCGATGGCCCGCCCCGCCTGCGGTGACTACCGTCACCCGGCGTGGACACCACGGACCCGAAGGACATCGTGCGGCGCGGCTACGACGCCCTCGCGGCGCGCTACGACGAGGCATTCGGAGGTGACACCAAGTACCGGCCCTGGCTCGACGAACTCCGCCGGCTGCTCCCGGCCGGCGGCACCGTCCTCGACCTCGGCTGCGGCAGCGGTGTGCCGGTCGCCCGCACCCTGACCGACGCCGGGCACCCGGTCACCGGCGTCGACATCAGCGAGGTGCAGATCCGCAGGGCGCGCGAGCGGGTGCCCGGCGCCGAGTTCCACCGCGCCGACGTCACGGACGTCGCCTTCGAACCCGGCTCCTTCGACGCGGTGGTCTGCTTCTACGCGCTCATCCACCTCCCGCTGGTCGAACAGCCGCCGTTGCTGCGCCGGGTCGCCCGCTGGCTGCGCCCGGGCGGCCGGTTCGTCGCCACCACCGGGCACGGTGCCTGGACCGGCACCGACGAGGACTGGCTCGGCGGTGGCGCCCCGATGTGGTGGAGCCACACCGACGCCGCCGGCTACCGGGAGTGGATCACCCGGGCCGGACTGACCGTCGAGCGCGAGGAGTACGTGCCGGAGGGCGGCGACACCGGGCACACCCTCTTCTGGGCGCGCAGGTCAGTCAGCCCCTGACCAGCAGCTGGAAGTCGAAGGCGTACCGGGACGCCCGGTAGACGTGCGTCCCGTACTCGACCGGCCGGCCGGTGTCGTCGTACGCCGTGCGCCGCATGGTCAGCAGGGCGGCGCCCTCCTTCTCGTCGAGGCACACGGCCTCCTCGCGGGCGGCGGTACGGGCGCCGACGGTCTGGCGGGCGCTGTGCAGGGTGATGCCGGACGCGCGCATCATCCGGTACAGGCCCGTCGACTCCAGCCGGGCACCGTCCAGCTCCAGCAGCCCCGGCGGCAGGTAGTTGCACAGCAGCGCGACGGGCTGGCCGTGGGTGAGGCGCAGCCGTTCCAGGACGGTGACCTCGCCGCCCGCCGCGACACCGAGGGCCGCGGCCACGTCGGCGGGGGCCGGGACGGTCTCGTTGCGCACCACCCGCGTGGTGGGCCCCTGTCCGGCCGCCTCCAGGTCGTCGTAGAGACTGCTCAGCTCCAGCGGGCGCTTGACCTGACTGTGCACCACCTGCGTGCCCACCCCGCGCCGCCGGACCAGCAGCCCCTTGTCGACCAGGGACTGGATGGCCTGGCGGACGGTCGGCCGGGACAGGCCGAGGCGGACGGAGAGGTCGACCTCGTTGCCCAGGAGGTTGCCCGGGGCGAGGACGCCGTGCTCTATCGCCGCCTCCAGCTGCTGGGCGAGCTGGTAGTACAGCGGCACCGGACTGCTCCGGTCCAGGGCGAAGTCCAGACCGCTGAGCGCGGGGGCGGTCACGGCACGTGCCCGGTCGCCGGTTCTCGCCATGGACGTACCTCCCTTGCGTCGGTGACGGGCTCTCAGAGGTGGCGGCGGCGGTCGGCGACCGCGCGTTCGTACCGCGCGCGTGCGCCGGTGGCGGCCTCGCGGGCGGACACCTCGGCCACCGGCACGTCCCACCAGGCCTCGGCGGCGGGAGCGGTCGGCGTCGGGTCGGTCTCGACGTAGACGCACGTCGGCCGGTCCGACGCGCGTGCCGTCCGCAGGGCCTCGCGCAGCTCCCGTACGGTCTTGGCGCGCAGCACCTCCATGCCGAGGCTGGCCGCGTTGGCGGCGAGGTCGACGGGCAGGGGAGCGCCGGTGAAGGAGCCGTCGGCCACCCGGTGGCGGTACGCCGTGCCGAACCGCTCGGCACCCACCGACTCGGACAGACCGCCGATCGAGGCGTAGCCGTGGTTCTGCACGAGGACCATCTTCACCGGCAGGTTCTCCTGCACGGCGGTGACGATCTCCGTCGGGTTCATCAGGTAGGTGCCGTCGCCGACCAGCGCCCACACCGGCGTTCCCGGCGCGGCCTGCTGGACGCCGAGCGCGGCCGGGATCTCGTAGCCCATGCAGGAGTAGCCGTACTCCAGGTGGTACTGGCGCGGAGAGCGGGCCCGCCACAGCTTGTGCAGGTCGCCGGGGAGCGAACCGGCCGCGTTGATCACCACGTCCTCGTCGCCGACGACCGCGTCCAGCGCGCCCAGCACCTGCGTCTGGGTGGGGACGGCGCTGTCGTCGTCGGCGCGGTAGGCGGCCCGTACGACCTCCTCCCAGCGGGACCTGCCCTCGCGGTACCCGGACTCGTACGCCGCGTCCACGCGGTGGCCGGTCAGTCCCTCCGTCAGTGCGGTGAGCCCGGTCCGGGCGTCGCAGACCAGGGTGCGGGCGGCGAGCTTGTGGGCGTCGAAGGCGGTGATGTTGAGGTTGAGGAAGCGGACGCCGGGGTGCTGGAAGAGGGTGCCGGAGGCGGTGGTGAAGTCGGAGTAGCGGGTTCCGACGCCGATCACCAGGTCGGCGGTGCGGGCGAGGTCGTCGGCGACGGTGGTGCCGGTGTGGCCGATGCCGCCGAGGTCGGCCGGATGGTCGTGGCGCAGGGCGCCCTTGCCGGCCTGGGTGGAGGCGACCGGGATGCCGGTGGCGTCCACCAGCGCCCGCAGCGCCTCCTCGGCCTCGCTGTGGTGGACGCCGCCGCCCGCGACGATCAGCGGGCGTTCGGCGGCGCGGACCGCCCGGACCGCCTCGGCCAGTTCCACCGCGTCGGGCGCCGGCCGCCGCACCCGCCAGACGCGGTCGGCGAAGAACTCCTCGGGCCAGTCGTACGCCTCCGCCTGCACGTCCTGGGGGAGCGCGAGGGTGACGGCGCCGGTCTCGGCCGGGTCGGTGAGCACGCGCACCGCCTGGAGCGCGGAGGCGACGAGGGCCTCGGGGCGGGTGATCCGGTCGAAGTAGCGGGAGACGGGGCGCAGGGTGTCGTTGACCGACAGGTCGGCCTCGACCGGGTGCTCCAGCTGCTGGAGCAGCGGGTCGGCGGCGTGCGAGGCGAAGTAGTCGCCGGGGAGCAGGAGGACCGGGAGGCGGTTGATCGTGGCGAGCGCGGCGCCGGTGACCAGGTTGGTGGCGCCGGGTCCGATGGACGTCGTCACCGCCTGCGCGGACAGGCGGTTCAGGTGCCGGGCGTGGCCCACGGCCGCGTGCACCATGGCCTGTTCGTTGCGGCCCTGGTGGTACGGCATGACGTCGGCGTACTCGACGAGGGCCTGGCCGATTCCGGCCACGTTGCCGTGGCCGAAGATCCCCCAGGTACCGGCGATCAGGCGGCGCCGCACGCCGTCGCGTTCGGTGTACTGGGCGGCCAGGAAGCGCACCAGGGCCTGAGCGGTGGTCAGTCGGCGGGTGGCGGCGGCGCTCATGCGGACCTCTCCGGTGCGGTGTAGAGGGGGAGTCGGGGGTCGACGGGCTGGTCCGGCCAGGTGTCGCGGATCCAGGCGTGGTCGGGGTGGTCGCAGATCAGCCAGGCGCGTTCGGCCTCCGGGCCGGCCATGACGTTGAGGTAGTACATGTGGTGGCCGGGGACCGCCATCGACGGTCCGTGCCAGCCGTCGGGGATCAGCACGACGTCTCCGTCGCGCACCTCGGCCAGCACGTCCGTGCCCTGCCCGTGCCCGGAGGAGGAGACGCGCTGGTAGCCGAGGCCGGGGGTGCCGTCGTGGGCCGCGAACTCGAAGTAGTAGATCTCCTCCAGCACGGACTCCTCGCCGGGACGGTGCTCGTCGTGCTTGTGCGGCGGGAAGGACGACCAGTTGCCGCCGGGGGTGACGACCTCGACCGCGATGAGCTTGTCACACTCGAACACCCCGGCCGCACCGAAGTTGTTGACCTGCCGCGAGCAGTTCCCGGTGCCCCGCAGCTCCACCGGCACCGACGACGCCGGTCCGTAGCGGGCGGGCAGGCGGCGGGTGCAGCGGGCGCCGGTGAGGGCGAACCGGCCCCCTCCGGCGGTCGTCACGGTCGTACGGGCGTCACGCGGTACGTACGCGAAGTCGCTGACGCCGCTGAACACGCTGTCCCGGCCGGTGAGTTCGAAGGTCTCCCGGCCGAAGTCGTCGGCCGTGGCGACCGTGCAGGCGCCGCTGAGCGGGAGGACGATCCACTCGCTGTCCCCGCTGTCGAAGGAGTGGCTGCCGCCGGGCGGCAGGTCGAGCACGCGCAGGGCCGAGTGGCCCCAGCCGGCCTTCTCGGGCGTCACGTCGACGGTCAGCCCACCGTCCGCCGCCTTGCCCGCCGGGAGGTGGTTGCCCGCCGGGAGGTGGTACGTCATCTCCTCTTCCCCTCTCGTCGTGTCTCGTCGTGTCCGCTTCGGTCACAGCAGTCCGACCGCCGTGTCCACCGCCTGTTCCACACTGCCCTCGGCCGGGTAGAGCAGCGAGCGGCCGACGACCATGCCCTGCACGGTGGGCAGCCGCAGCGCCTTGCGCCAGCGTTCGTAGGCGGCGGCCTGATCCGCCGGGGAGCCGCCTATGTCGCCGCCGAGCAGGACGGCGGGCAGCGTGGAGGTCTCCAGGACCTCGCCCATGTCGTCCGGGTCGTGGGTGACGGGCAGTTTCAGCCAGGTGTAGGCCGACGTGCCGCCCAGCCCCGAGGCGATGGCGATGGACCGGGTGACGGCCTGGGCGGACAGGTCGTTGCGGACCCGGCCCCCGACGCGGCGGGAGATGAACGGCTCGACGAAGACGGGCAGTTCCCGCGCGGCCATCGCGTCCACCGCGCGGGCGGTCGCCTCCATGGTGGCCAGCGAGCCGGGGTCGTCGTAGTCGATGCGCAGCAGCAGCTTGCCCGCGTCGAAGCGGAGCCGGGCGATGTCCTCCGCGCGGTGGCCGGTGAAGCGGTCGTCCATCTCGAAGGCGGCCCCCGCGAGGCCGCCGCGGTTCATGGAACCCATGACGACCTTGTCGTCCAGCACCCCGAGCAGCAGCAGGTCCTCCAGCACGTCGGCGGTGGCGAGCACCCCGTCGACGCCGGGCCGGGACAACGCCGTGCACAGGCGTTCCAGCAGGTCGGCCCGGTTGGCCATGGCGAGCCCGCGGTCGCCGACACCGAGCGCGCCGCGCGCCGGGTGGTCGGCGGCCACGATCATCAGGCGTCCGGAGCCGCCGATCAGCGGACGGCGTACCCGGCGGGCCGCCGCCTCGGCGATCGCCTCCGGGTGGCGGGCTCTGACCGTGGTGAGGTCGGGGATGCTGAGGGACAAGGCGTTGCTCCGTTCAGGGAGTGGCTCGCGCGAGGAGGTCGTCGACCTCCGCCCCGGTGGGCATCGCGGAGGAACAGGCGAGACGGGAGGCGACGAGGGCGCCGGCCGCGTTGGCGTACCGCATGGTCCGCTCCAGGTCCCAGCCGGAGAGCAGACCGTGGCAGAGCGAGCCGCCGAACGCGTCGCCCGCGCCGAGGCCATTGACCACCTCGACGGGCACCGGGGGCACCTCGGCGCTGCGGCCGTCGCGGTGCACGGCGAGGACGCCCTCCGGGCCCTGCTTGACCACGGCCAGCTCGACGCCGGCGGCCAGCAGCGCCTCGGCGCAGGCGCGCGGTTCGCGTACGCCCGTGGCGATCTCGCACTCGTCGACGTTGCCGACCGCGACGGTCGCGTGCCGCAGCGCCTCGGCGTAGTACGGGCGGGCCTGGTCGGGGTCGGTCCAGAACATCGGGCGCCAGTCCAGGTCGAAGACCGTGGTGCCGGACTTCGCGCGGTGGGCGAGGGCGGCGAGGGTCGCCGTGCGGCTCGGCTCCTCGCTCAGCCCGGTGCCGGTGATCCAGAAGACGGAGGCGGCGCGGACGGCGTCGAGGTCCAGCTCCTCGGGGTGGATCTCCAGGTCGGGGGCCTTCGGGCGGCGGTAGAAGTACAGCGGGAAGTCGTCCGGGGGGAAGATCTCGCAGAACGTGACGGGGGTCGGGTACGCGGCGACCGGGGTGACCCAGCGGTCGTCCACGCCGAACTCCTTCAACGCCCGGTGCAGGAAGCCGCCGAACGGGTCCTCGCCCGTGCGGGTGATGACGGCCGTGGCACGGCCGAGCCGGGCGGCGGCGACCGCCACGTTGGCGGCCGAACCGCCGAGAAACTTCCCGAAGGTCTCAACCTCCGCCAGGGGTACGCCCGTCTGCAAGGGATAGAGATCGACCCCGATGCGGCCCATCGTGATCAGATCGAAACGCGGGACTGACTCGGCCATGTGCGACGCTCCTCGGGCTGGGCGGGGGGCCTGCCGCCTCCCAGGTGTATGGCTCCCGGACGACCATGTCAATACTTTGTACTTACATTCGGACCTGTGAGTGAAATGATGTCTTGACAAAGTATTGACAGCGGGCGTCTCAAGGACTTGTATCCGGACCCAGCGCAGCAACAGCCGTTCTTCTCTGGTCTGGCACACGGCTTCCCCGTCGCACAGTCGCACAGTGAGGTGCAGGAAAGATGGACCGCTCTTCGCACGCCCGCTCCCGCAGATTCGCCCCCGCCGTGGCCCTCGCCGCCGCCGCGGCCCTGACCCTCGCCGGCTGCTCCAGCGGCTCCGGAGGGAAGAAGGCCGACGAGGAGGGGGACTCGGGCGCCTCCGCGGGCAAGGCGAACACCCCGCGCATGACCGTCGCCCTGGTCACCCACCAGGCGCCCGGCGACACGTTCTGGGACATCGTCCGCAAGGGCGCGGAGGCCGCAGCCGCCAAGGACAACATCAAGCTCGTCTACTCCGCCGACCCGAACGCGGGCAACCAGGCCAACCTGGTGCAGAACGCGATCGACCAGAAGGTCGACGGCATCGCCGTCACCCTCGCCAAGCCGGACGCCCTGCGCGGCGTCCTCGGCAAGGCGGAGAAGGCGGGGATACCCGTCGTCGGGCTCAACTCCGGTCTGGCGGACTGGAAGGAGCTCGGCCTGATGTCGTTCTTCGGCCAGGACGAGAGCGTGGCGGGCGAGGCGTTCGGCAAGAAGCTGAACGAGGTGGGTTCCGAGAAGGCCCTCTGCGTCATCCACGAACAGGGCAACGTCGGCCTGACCCAGCGCTGCGACGGCCTGAAGAAGACCTTCGAGGGCTCGGTGGAGAACCTCTACGTCAACGGCGCCGACAAGCCCTCGGTCAAGGCGACGGTCACCGCCAAACTGCAGGAGGACGGCGACATCGACCACGTCGTCACCCTCGGCGCCCCGTTCGCCATGGTCGCCGTGCAGTCGGTGGACGAGACCGGCAGCAAGGCGAAGGTCGCCACCTTCGACCTCAACAAGGAGCTGACCGGCGCCATCGAGAAGGGCGACATCGAGTTCGCCGTCGACCAGCAGCCCTACCTCCAGGGCTACCTCGCCGTCGACGGCCTGTGGCTGTACAAGAACAACGGCAACTACAGCGGCGGCGGTGAGCAGCCGGTGCTGACCGGCCCGGCCTTCGTCGACAAGTCCAACGTCAAGGCCGTCGCCGAGTTCGCCGCGAAGGGCACCCGGTGATGAGCATGACCCAACAGGCTGAGCCGGCGGTGGACACACCGCCGGCCCCCGGCCCGAAGGAGACCGACGGGCGGACCAGGCAGCGTTCCATGACGCTGCGCCTGCTCGCCCGGCCCGAGGTCGGGGTCTTCCTCGGCGCCGTCGCCGTGTTCGTCTTCTTCCTGATCGCCGCGCCCACGGTCCGCGAGGGCGGCTCCATGGCGACGGTGCTGTACCAGTCGTCCACCATCGGCATCATGGCGCTGCCGGTGGCGCTGCTGATGATCGGCGGCGAGTTCGACCTGTCCGCCGGTGTCGCCGTCGTCACCTCCGCGCTCACCGCGAGCATGCTCAGCTACCAGCTGACCATGAACGTCTGGATGGGCGTGATCGTCGCCCTCGTGGTCTCCCTCGCGGTCGGCGCCTTCAACGGCTGGGTGCTGGTGAAGACCGGCCTGCCGAGCTTCCTGGTGACGCTCGGCACCTTCCTGATCCTCCAGGGCGTGAACCTCGCGGTCACCAAGCTGGTCACCGGCAACGTCGCCACCGACGACATCAGCGACATGGACGGCTTCGACCAGGCCAAGGCCCTTTTCGCCTCCTCCTTCGACGTCGGCGGCGTCCAGGTGAAGATCACCGTCGTGTGGTGGCTGGCCTTCGCGGCGCTCGCGACCTGGGTGCTGCTGCGCACCAAGTACGGCAACTGGATCTTCGCCGTCGGCGGCAGCAAGGAGTCCGCCCGCGCGGTCGGCGTCCCCGTCACCTTCACCAAGATCACCCTGTTCATGCTGGTCGGCTTCGGCGCCTGGTTCGTCGGCATGCACCAGCTCTTCTCCTTCAACACCGTGCAGTCCGGCGAGGGCGTCGGCCAGGAGCTCATCTACATCGCCGCGGCCGTCATCGGCGGCTGCCTGCTCACCGGCGGCTACGGCTCCGCCATCGGCCCCGTCTTCGGCGCCTTCATGTTCGGCATGGTGAACCAGGGCATCGTCTACGCCGGCTGGAACCCCGACTGGTTCAAGGCCTTCCTCGGCGTGATGCTGCTCGGAGCCGTCCTCATCAACCTGTACGTCCGCCGCGCGGCGACCCGGAGGTGACCGCGATGACCAGCAAGACCCCCGGCACCCACGGCGCCGTCCTCGCCGACCCCGCACCCGAGCGGGACGGCCGGCCGATCGTCGAACTGCGCGGCGCCGGCAAGGCCTACGGCAACATCCGCGCCCTGCACGGCGTCGGCCTCGCCGTCCACCCCGGACGGGTGACCTGCGTCCTCGGCGACAACGGCGCCGGCAAGTCCACCCTCATCAAGATCATCTCCGGGCTGCACCAGCACACCGAGGGCGAGTTCCTCGTCGACGGCGAACCGGTGCGCTTCAGCACACCGCGCGACGCCCTCGCCCGGGGCATCGCCACCGTCTACCAGGACCTCGCGACCATCCCGCTGATGCCGGTGTGGCGGAACTTCTTCCTCGGCTCCGAGATGACCAAGGGCCCCTGGCCCGTCCGCCGTCTCGACATCGCCCGCATGAAGCGGACCGCCGACGAGGAACTGCGCAACATGGGCATCGTCCTGGACGACCTGGAACAGCCCATCGGCACCCTCTCCGGCGGCCAGCGCCAGTGCGTGGCCATCGCCCGCGCCGTCTACTTCGGCGCCCGCGTCCTCATCCTCGACGAGCCCACCGCCGCCCTCGGCGTCAAGCAGTCCGGCGTCGTCCTCAAGTACATCGCCGCCGCCCGTGAACGCGGACTCGGCGTCATCTTCATCACCCACAACCCCCACCACGCCTACCTGGTCGGCGACCACTTCAGCGTGCTGCGCCTGGGCACCCTCGAACTGAGCGCCGCCCGCGCCGACATCACCCTCGAGGAACTCACCAACCACATGGCGGGCGGCGCCGAACTGGCCGCCCTCAAGCACGAACTGGCCCAGGCCGGCGGCGTGGACGTGGCGGCGCTCCCCGAGGAGCCGGAGGCCCCCGCGGCCGGCGACCCGGCCCCGGCCGGTGACCCCACCGCGTCCGAGACCACCGTGCCCGACACCGCCGAAGGGAAGGCCTGACATGCCCACCGCCCTGGACCGCATCCGCGTCGGCTCGGCCCCCGACTCCTGGGGCGTCTGGTTCCCCGACGACCCGCGGCAGGTCCCCTGGGAACGCTTCCTGGACGAGGTCACCGACGCCGGCTACGAGTGGATCGAGCTCGGCCCGTACGGCTACCTCCCCACCGACCCCGCCCGCCTCACCGACGAGGTGACCCGGCGCGGCCTCAAGGTCTCCGCCGGCACCATCTTCTGCGGCCTGCACCGCGGCCCCTCCGAATGGGACGGCACCTGGGAACAGGTCAGCCGCGTCGCCGCCCTCACGCAGGCCATGGACGCGAAGCACCTCGTCGTCATCCCGTCCTTCTGGCGCGACGACAAGACCGCCGAGATCCTGGAGCCGCCGGAGCTGACCGGCGAGCAGTGGTCCCACCTGACCAAGGGCATGGAGCGCCTCGGCCACGAGGTGAGGGAGCGCTACGGCCTGGACATCGTCGTCCACCCGCACGCCGACACCCACATCGACACCGAGGAGCACGTGGAGCGCTTCCTCGACGCCACCGACTCCGACCTGGTGAGCCTCTGCCTGGACACCGGCCACTACGCCTACTGCGGCGGCGACAGCGTCAAGCTGATCGAGACCTACGGCGAGCGCATCGGCTACCTCCACCTCAAGCAGGTCGACCCGGAGATCCTCGCCGACGTGCGCGCGAACGGCGTCCCCTTCGGGCCGGCCGTGCAGCGCGGGGTGATGTGCGAGCCGCCCGCCGGAGTGCCCGAGCTGGAACCCGTGCTCACCGCGGCCCAGGGACTCGGCGTCGACCTGTTCGCCATCGTCGAACAGGACATGTACCCGTGCGAGCCGGACAAACCCCTGCCCATCGCGGTCCGCACCCGGAAGTTCCTGCGCTCCTGCGGCGCCTGACCCCGGTCGCGCCGGCGGGACACGGGTCCCGCCGGCGCGCCGCTCGGCGGGCCGTTGTCAGTGGCGCGCGCTAGCGTGCGGAGCACTGACCCTTCGTCCCGTTCCGGGAGGCAGTCATGACCTCGCGTCTCAATCCGTACCTGAGCTTCGACGGCGACGCCCGACAGGCGATGGAGTTCTACGAGCAGGTGTTCGGCGGCACCCTGTCGCTGAACACCTTCGGCGAGTCCGGCATGCCCGACAGCGCCTACACCGACAAGATCATGCACGCCATGCTGGAGACCCCGGGCGGCTTCACCCTGATGGCCTCGGACACCCCGCCCGGCATGGACTACACGCCGGGCACCAACTTCTCGGTGAGCCTCAGCGGCGACGACGAGGCCGAGCTGCGCGGCTACTGGGACAAGCTGTCCGCCGGCGGCTCCGTCGCCGTGCCGCTGGAGAAGCAGATGTGGGGGGACGTCTTCGGCATGTGCACGGACCGGTTCGGCGTCCCCTGGATGGTGAACATCAGCGAGCCGGCGGGCTGACCGCACCCCGCCGGCCCGTCCTGACCGGCCTCAGCCCCGCCTGACCTCCGCCACCGTCACGGGGCGGTGCTCCCGCAGCGACAGGGTGCACGCCTCGGCGATCCAGCCCGCCTCCAGCGCGTCCTCGATCGTGCAGGGGGAGGGGCGGACGCCCGCGACGACCTCGGTGAACGCGGTCAGCTCGGCGCGGTAGGCGGCGGCGAAGCGGTCCATGAAGAAGTCGTGCGGCACACCGGCCGGGAAGGCCGTGCCGGGCTCGACCGAGCGCAGCGGCAGCTTGTCCTCCAGGCCGACGGCGATGGAGTCGGCGAAGCCGTGGATCTCCATGCGGACGTCGTAACCGCGCGCGTTGTGACGGCTGTTGGAGACCACGGCGATCGTGCCGTCGTCCAGCGTGAGGACCGCACCGGTGGTGTCCGCGTCGCCCGCCTCCCGGATGAAGTCGGCACCCCGGTTGCCGCCGACGGCGTACACCTCGCTCACCTCGCGGCCCGTCACCCAGCGGATGACGTCGAAGTCGTGCACCGCGCAGTCGCGGAAGATGCCGCCGGAGGCGGCGATGTACGCGGCCGGCGGCGGCGCCGGGTCCAGCGTGGTCGACCGCACAGTGTGCAGCTTGCCCAGCTCACCCGCCCGCACGGCCGCCCGCGCCGCGACGAAGGCGGCGTCGAAGCGGCGGTTGTAGCCGATCTGCACCGGCACGTCACGGCCCGCGACCGCCTTGAGCACCTCGACGCCCTCCGTCATGGTGCGGGCGACGGGCTTCTCGCAGAAGACGGGCACGCCGGCCTCGACGGCGGCCAGGATCAGGTCCGGATGGGCGTCGGTCGCCGCCGCGACCACCACACCGTCCACCCCGGCGGCCAGCACCGCCTCGGGGGAGTCCGCGATCTCGGCACCGAACCGCTCGGCGGCCGCCTTCGCGGCGTCCGCGAACGGGTCGGCGACGACGAGCGAGTCGACGGCGTCCAGGGAGGAGAGGGTCTCGGCGTGGAAGGCGCCGATGCGGCCGAGGCCGAGGATTGCGATGCGCATGCTTCTCGTTGCTCCTTGTGCGTGATTGCCGTGCCGGGCACGCGTACTACTCAGTCCAGTCCGCCCAGGACGTTCTGGTCCCAGTCGATCACCGAGCCCGTGACCACGCCGGACCGGTCCGACAGCAGCAGGACCACGAAGTCGGCAATCTCGTCCGGCTGCCCGAGCCTGCCCATCGGCAACCGCGCGGCGGCCCGCTCGCGCCAGTCGTCCCCGGCGCCGTGGAAGGCCCGCTGGGTGGCGTCCTCGCCCGCGGTGGCCGTCCAGCCGATGTTCAGGCCGTTGATCCGCACCCGGTCGAAGCGGTGCGCGTGCGCGGCATTCCGGGTGAGACCCATCAGACCGGCCTTCGCGGCGACGTACGGCGCCAGGAAGGGCTGCCCGCCGTGCGCCGACGACGTGATGATGT
Source organism: Streptomyces sp. CB02414 (assembly GCF_001905385.1). Classification (GTDB taxonomy): domain Bacteria; phylum Actinomycetota; class Actinomycetes; order Streptomycetales; family Streptomycetaceae; genus Streptomyces. The sequence continues at coordinate 173,811 of NZ_LIPF01000005.1, forward strand.
TGACGACGGTGCCGGGCGCGCCCCGGCCCACCATGTCCGCGACGGCCGCCTGCATCGCGAAGAACGGCGCCCTGAGGTTGACCGCGATGTGCTGGTCGAACAGCTCGGGCGTGGTGTCCAGCAGCGTCCCCCGGGACGTCAGCCCCGCCGAGTTGACCAGGCAGTCGACCCGGCCGTACGCCTCCACCACCCGGCCCACGGAGGCCTTGGCCTGCCCGGCGTCCGACAGGTCGGCCCGTACGAACACCGCCTCGCCGCCCGCCGCCGTCAGCTCGGCCACCAGGGCCTCGCCGGGCTCCGGGCGCCGCCCCGTGACGGCCACGACCGCCCCTTCCTGGACGGCGGCCCGCGCGACCGCGGCACCGAGGCCCTGGCTGCCGCCGTTGACCAGCACGACCTTCCCGTCGAGGAGGCTCACCGCGTCCCCCGGCTCTCCCGGCGTGCGGCACCGGCCCGCAGCTCGGCACGGAGCACGTCCGGTGCCCACTCCTCACGCAACGCCCGCCGTACGACGTCGGCCTGGGAGGGCGGGGCAAGGCCGTCGACCGGCGGGTCGCTGTCCAGGTCGGTGGGGAACGGGTAGCCCTCGGCGCTCGCGGCGACCACGTTCGCCAGCCACCGCTCGCCCGCGCCCTCGGCCTTGCGCTTCAGCAGCACCGGGAAGACGGCGTTCGCGACGGCCTCCCGGTCGACGGTCTCCATCGCGCGGCCGAACGCGGAGGAGACCTGCAGCAGGTTGGCCATGCGGCGGATGCCGGACGAGCGGTTGGTGCCCGCCGCGTGGAACAGGGCCGGGTTGAAGAAGACCGCGTCGCCCTTGGCGAGGGGCAGTTGCACGTGGTGCGCCTCGAAGTAGGCCCGGAAGCCGGGGAGCCGCCAGGCCAGATAGCCCGGTTCGTACTTCTGGGAGTGCGGCAGGTACATCGTCGGCCCCGACTCCACGGGCATGTCGCGGTGGGCGACCGCGCCCTGGAGCGTCAGCACGGGGGAGAGGCGGTGCACGTGCGCAGGGTAGGCCGCCGCGGCCTCGGCCGACAGGAAGCCGAGGTGGTAGTCGCGGTGCGCCGACTGGGCGGCGCCGCCCGGATTGACCACGTTGATCTGCGAGGTGACCTGGTAGCCGGGACCGAGCCAGGCCCGGGACACCAGGGCCAGGGCGTCGTTGGCGTAGTAGTCGGCGAAGGCCTCGGGGTCGTGCAGGGCTGCCTTCTCCAGCGCGTTCCACACCCGGTCGTTGGCTCCCGGCGCGGCGAAGTGGTCGCCGACGGTGGCGCCCGAGGCGCGCTGCCCGTCGATCAGCGCGTCGAACACGGCGGTGGCCCGGTCGACGACCGCGGGGTCCGGGAAGGCGCCCTCGAGGACGACGATGCCGGGACCGTCGGCGAGGGCGTGGACCAGTTCGGCCGCCGTGTCCGGGTCGTCGCGCAGGCCGCCGGCGTCGTACACGGGGACGTTCCGCTCCACGGCGGCGGCCCGCGGGTACGCGGCCGGGTCGGTCGGCTGCTCGACGAGCGCGCGGAAGGCGCCGAGGTCGCAGTCGCGTTCGGACAGATGGGAGCGGGGTGCGGGGACGGGCGCTGCGGACATCGTCGTCCTTTCGCTGACAGGGGCGACGCGGTGCTGTCATTCTTGTCCTGACAAACGCGTCGAACAACCAGCGGGCGGCCATCAAAAACCCCTCAGAGCACGCCGCGGGACGAAGCCGAGGAGCCGGTCATGGGACACCCCTTCCCGATCCGGGAGATAGCCCGGCAGGCGGGCCTGAGCGAGGCCACCGTCGACCGGGTGCTCAACGGGCGCGGCGGCGTGCGTGAGAGCACCGCGTACGAGGTGCGCCGGGCCATCGCCGACCTGGACCGCCAGCGCACCCAGGTCCGGCTGGTCGGCCGCACGTTCATGTGCGACATCGTGATGCAGGCCCCGGAGCGTTTCTCCACCGCCGTGCGGGCCGCACTGGAGGCCGAACTGCCCGCCCTGCACCCGGCGGTGGTGCGCTGCCGCTTCCACTTCCGCGAGACGGACCCGGCCGGGGAGCTGACCGCCACCCTGGACCGGATCGCCCGGCGCGGCTCCCAGGGGGTGATCCTCAAGGCCCCGGACGTCCCCGAGGTGAACGCCGCCGTGAGCCGGCTGACCGCCGCGGGCATCCCCGTCGTCACCCTGGCGACGGACCTGCCCGCCGGCCCCCGGGTGGCCTACGTCGGCATCGACGACCGGGCGGCCGGCGCGACCGCCGCCTACCTCATGGGCCAGTGGCTCGGCGACCGCCCCGGCAACGTCCTCACCAGCCTCAGCAGCGGCTTCTTCCGCAACGAGGAGGAGCGGGAGATGGGCTTCCGGGGCGTGATGCGGGCCCGCCACCCCGGGCGGGCCCTCGTCGAGATCGCCGAAGGGCAGGGCCTGGACGCCACCCAGTACGACCTGGTGCGGGCCGCGCTGGAACGCGACCCGGAGATCCGGGCGGTCTACTCGATCGGCGGCGGCAACATCGCCACCGTGCGCGCCTTCGAGGACCTCGGCCGCACCTGCGACGTGTTCGTCGCCCACGACCTCGACCAGGACAACACCCGTCTGCTGCGCGAGCGACGCCTGTCCGTCGTCCTCCACCACGACCTGCGCCAGGACCTGCGCGAGGCATGCCGCCACGTGATGCGGGCCCACGGCGCCCTGCCGCCCGCCGGCCCGGCGCGGCCGTCGGCGATCCAGGTCGTCACCCCGCACAACATGCCGCCCGACACCGCGACCGTGTGACGCGCGCCGCCGCACCGGGCGTGTGACGCGGCCGTCCGAGCCGCCGCTCGTACCGTCGGTCGCATGTGGAAATCGACTCCGGCCGGGGGTCCCGAGCGGGTGGTGGCGCTCGCCGACGGCGTCTTCGCGATCGCCATCACCCTGCTCGTCCTCGACTTCTCCGTGCCCCGCGACCTGGACTCCGAGGCCTACCACGCCGCACTGCGCGACCTCGCCCCCAACCTGGGCGCGTACGTGCTCAGTCTGCTGGTGCTCGGACTCTTCTGGCGCGACCACCGCCGGATCTTCGGCTTCGTCGAGCGGGTCGACGGCCAGGTGATCACCCTGTCCCTGCTCGGTCTGGGCGTCGCGGCACTCGTCCCCTTCCCCACCAAGCTCCTCTCCGAGTACGGGGACGAGCCGGTCTCCGTCGCCGTCTACGCGGCGGCGATCGCCGCCCTGGGCGCCTCCCACCTCGCCCTGCTCGCCGTGCTCGCCACCCGGCCCTGGCTGCGCGGCGACGCGGCCCCCGAGGAGGGGTTCCGGCTCTTCGGCCTGGACATCGCGGCGACGACGGTGGTCTTCGCGCTGAGCATTCCGCTCGCCCTGGCGGTCGGTCCCGCGGCCATGTGGAGCTGGCTCGTGCTGGTCCCGGTCCAGGGCCTGCTGGGCCGGTGGGCGATGCGGGCCCGCCGCGACGCCCTCACCCGGGAAGCTCGGGACTGACCCAGGTACCGCGCTCCGCCGACCGGGCCATCGCGTCCAGTACGGCCGCGCTGTGCACCGCGTCCGGCAGGGTGGCCCCGTACGGGGTGGCCTCCGCGATCGAGCGCAGGAAACGGTGGGCCTCCACCACCTTGAGGTCGTCGTAGCCCATGGCGTTCGCGGCCCCCGGCTGGAAGGCCGCGAACTCGCCGTGCGCCGGGCCGACGTGGACCGTGCTGACCGGCTGGTCCTGGTACTCCGTGCCGCGGCTGACGCCCAGCTCGTTCATCCGGCGGAAGTCCCAGAACACCGCGCCCGTGGTGCCGTGCACCTCGAACCCGTAGTTGTTCTGCTCGCCGACCGAGACCCGGCAGGCCTCCAGCACGCCGCGGGCGCCGGAGGCGAAGCGCAGCAGGCAGCTGACGTAGTCCTCGTTCTCGACCGGCCCCGACTCGCCTCCCGTGGCCCGCGCGTGACCGGCGGTGGCCGCGGTCGGACGGGCCCGCTCGGGCAGGAAGACGGCCGTGTCGGCGGTCAGCGACGCGATGTCGCCGAGCAGGAACCGGGCCAGGTCCGCGCCGTGCGAGGCCAGGTCGCCGAGCACTCCGCTGCCGCCGCGCTCGCGCTCGTAACGCCACGTCAGCGCCCCCTCGGGATGGGCGGCGTAGTCGCTGAAGAGCCGGATGCGGACATGGGTGACGGTGCCGATCTCCCCGGCGGCGATCAGGTCGCGGGCGGCCTCCACGGCGGGCGCGTTGCGGTAGTTGAAGCCGACCGCGCCCTGCACACCCGCCTTGGCGACCGCGTCGGCGACGGCCCGTGCGTCGTCGAGGGACAGGCCGACCGGCTTCTCGATCCAGATGTGCTTGCCCGCCTCGGCCATCGCGACGGCGATCTCCCGGTGCAGGAAGTTCGGCGCGGTGATGCTGACCGCGTGGACCCGCGGGTCCACGGCCACCTCGCGCCAGTCGCGGGCCGTCGAGGCGAAGCCGAACTGCGCGGCGGCCTCCTCGGCCCGTCCCGGCACCTCCTCGGCGACCGTCACCAGCTCGGGACGGAGGGCGAGCCGCGGATAGTGGTGGCGCACCCGCGCGTACGCCTGGGTGTGCACCCGGCCCATCCAGCCGAAACCGACGACGGCGACACCGAGTGCGTCCACCATGAGAGCCCCTCTTCGGACCGGTCCCTGCGCTGTCCCGCCCACCCTGTGCGGAGCGTCGGCATCATGTCAACCTTTTGACAGGACAAAGCCCGGCGAGTGCCCTGCTAGCCCAGGTTGATCGCGTACGCCTTGCGCAGCGTCTCGTGCACCGTCCACGTCGTGCGGTCACCCTCGCGCAGCACCACCAGGTCGCCCGGTCCCACCGTCAGTGCCGGGCCGCCCGCCACCTCGATGGTGGCCGAGCCGCTGAGCACCACGAACATCTCGTCCGCCTCGGTGTCGGTGACGACGCCCGGGGTGATCTGCCAGACCCCGCGCACCTGGCGGCCGTCCGCCGACTCCCAGACCACCTTGCCGGTCACTTCGGGGGTGCCGGAGACGATCTGCTCGGGGGAGAGGGGCTCGGGTTCGAGCTCGGTGCCGGGGACGTGGACGACGAAGCTGTTGGTCATGCGGTGACGCTAGCCGGGGCCGACGGGGCCGCGGGGGCGACAGTGTGTGGCGTATCCGGTGAGGCGTACGGACACATCGTCGGGCCCGCCGGCGCGCACCGGCGGCCTCGGGGTACCGGGCAGGTGCCCGGCCGCTACTGTGGCGATCATGGTTCAGTGGGGGCTCCGGCCGGCGTCGGCGTCGGACGTGGAAGCCGTCGCCGAGTTGCGGGCCGTGGTACTGCGGCCGGCCCGGGACGCCCGGTGGCTGGAGCACTTCTACCTGGCCCCGAGCCTCCAGGGCGCCGGGATCGGCTCGGCCGTACTGCGCGGGCTGCTGGCCGGGTGCGACCGCGGCGGTGACCTCGTCCGGCTCAACGTGCTGCGGGACAGCGCGGCCCGGAGGCTGTACGAGCGGCACGGGTTCACGTCGAGAGGGAGGACTCGGTGGACGTCTACATGGTGCGCGAGCCGGCCGTACCCGGACCGGCTCACGCGTCACCGCCCCCGGCGTGCGAGCCCCCCGGTCCCCCGGATGAGGTAGGCTTGACCAGCGCGATCACACCGAAACGTGGACGCGCGACGGGACGTGGCGCAGCTTGGTAGCGCACTTGACTGGGGGTCAAGGGGTCGCAGGTTCAAATCCTGTCGTCCCGACGTGAAGCAACAGGCCAGAGGCCGTACCGGGACATTCCGGTACGGCCTCTCGGTCGTGCGCCGACGCCGCTGAACGCCACGTCCTCCACCTGGGGCGGGAGGGGTCCCGTGGCGGGCGCGGACACTGGTCGGTACGCCGGACGCCCGCCGAGCGGCTGCCGTACGCCGAGCTCACGAACCGAGGAGACCAGCGATGCCTCTCTCCACCAGCCTCGCTCGTGGTGTGGCGCCCACCACGCCCGGAACGCTGCACGCCCGTACGGTCGCCGGCGAGCTCAGCGCGCCGCCCCGGCAGGGGCTGACCGTCCGCTTCGGGCGGGGCGAGAAGCCGGACGTGGACCTCGGGGTCGGGGTGGACGACCTGCGGGTGAGCCGGCGGCACGGCGAGCTGACCTACCGCCGAGGACAGTGGTGGCTGCGCAACACCGGGCAGCAGCTCGTCCGGCTGCCGCGCGGCCGGATGATGCACCTCACCACCGAGCCGCTCCCGCTCGCGCCCGGGTACACCCCGCTGTTCGTCAAGGGCTCGGGCTACCGCGAGCACCTGGTCGAGCTGTACGTGGCGGGCCACGACGACCAGGGGCCGGTGTCCCGGCGGCGCGCCGACACCGTACGGCCGGAGACATGGTCGCTGGACGACGACGAGCGGCTGCTGCTGGTGGTGCTCGGCCAGCGGTACCTGCTGTACGAGGAGGACCCGCGTCCCCTGTCGTACCGTCAGGCCGCCGAGCGGCTGGCCTACCTGCGTCCGGACGCCAGGTGGAACGAGCGCCGGATCGAGTTCCGCGTCGAGGCCGTGCGCCGCCGGCTGCACGGCACCGGGTTCAAGTACCCGCTGCTGCACGACAAGTCCGGCGGCCGTCCGGCCGACAACAGTCTGCTGCACAACCTGATCAGGGGACTCGCGGAGTCGACGACCCTCGTGCCGCCGGACCTGGAGCTGATGGAGGACGACGAGTCCTGGCCGGATCCGGCGCTCTGAGGAGGCGCGGCGTCCACCGGCCCGTCGGGCTGTGCGGCGCACGCCGGGTCAGCGCGCGCGGAGTTCGGCGGCGGCCGAGGACGCGAGGCCCGTGGCCGTCGTGCAGAGCCGGTCCGCGGGCCGCTGCCCGCCGACGTCCAGGCGCACCATCTCGACGGCGGTCTCGGCGCCCTGGCCGCTGTACCTGCGGTACTCGACGAAGACCGCGCAGGTGTCGCCCTCGGCGTCCGGTTCGACGATCGTGCGGTAGCCGCTCAGCTCGGTGGCGGTGGCGTCGCCCTGCGCGGACTTGGGCTGGTCGCGGAAGAAGCTCACCTCCACGTCCAGGTCGTCGACGTCGCTCGCCCACTCGCAGCTCCAGTTCGCGACCCCGACCTCCGGCACGTCGGCCCGCAGGCCGGGAACGGCGGACAGCGCCCGGGCGTCCAGGAGTCCGCAGGCGTCCTTCCACGCCAGCGACGTGGGCGGGTAGGCCGGGGAGCGCCGGGGGACCGGGCCCCGGTTCAGCACCTCGGCGGCGCTCGTGGCGGCCTTGTCGGCGACCGTGCACAGGGTCGCCCTGCCGCCGACCACGGAGCCCTTGCCCATGTTGACGCGGATGCCGACCAGGGTGCCGTCCGCGCCGCCCCCGGAGGTCAGCAGCAGCTCGCACTCGCCGCTCTTCGCCTCCTCCTCGCGGATGCCCACCCTCCCGACGGTGCGGGAGGGTTCCGAGCCCTCCGGCGGCGCCCCCTGGAGGAGACTGACCGACACGTCGATCCGGGTCCGGTCGTCGATGCCGACGAGCACGTCGCAGCGGTCGAAGTTCCCGTAGTCCACGTCCACGTGGACGTCCCCGTCGCCGAACCCGTCGAGGGCGGTGGGGTCGGCCAGCGCGCACACGTCGGCCGTGTGCGGATCGCCGATCAGGGCCCGGCGTTCACCGTCCGAGGCGCGCGTCTGCGTCCCGCTCCGCCCGGGGCCCGGGGCGGCCGTTCCGCCGTCGCCGTCGCCGTGGCCGGGGAGGACGACGACGAGCCCCAAGGCCAGTACGGCGGTGATGCCGACGGCCGCCGCGACCAGTGGCCGGCGCAGGCGCCGGCCACTGGTGACGGTGTCGGCGCCGTCCCGGGGCGTCTTCGGACCGGCCCCGGCGATCTCCTCCAGCAGCCGTCCGGCCTCGGCGGCGTCGGGGCGTTGCCGGGGATCGCGGCGCAGCATGGCGGTGAGCACGGGATACAGCGGACCCACGGCGGCGTCCACCTCGACGACGCCCTGCTCGGCCTTCCAGTACCGCAGCCGCTCGGCCTCCTCGCCGTCGTCCCCCGTCCCGGCGGAGCCGGCTTCCTCCAGGGGCGTGCCGCCGCGTGGCGGCGCACCGGTGACCAGGGCGTGCAGGGTGGCGGCGAGGCAGAACACGTCCGAAGCGGGCCGGGGCACGTTGCCCCGGGCCAGTTCGGGGGCGGCGTAGTCGGGGGTGAAGCTGAAGGGGCCGTTGACGGTGATGGTCTCCGTGCCGCCGACCCGGTAGGCGGCCCCGAAGTCCAGTAACTTCGCCCCGCCGTGCCGGGTGAGGCCGATGTTGGCCGGCTTGACGTCGCAGTGCACGATGCCCGATGCGTGCAGGGCGGCCAGGGCGTCGGCGAGCTGGGCCCCGATGCGCGCCGCCCGTTGCGGAGAGACCGTCGGCCGCCGGTCCAGGCCGCCGCCCGTCACGTGCTCCATGACGAACCAGTACGTCCGCCCGCCCCCCTCGGCACCGCTCCCTTCCCCTTCCCCGCCTCGCGGCTCGGTCACGACGTCGAACAGCGTCACCACATGGGGATGGCCCCGGAACTTGGCCATGGCACGCGGTTCACCCAGCAGCCGCCGTACCGCGGTGTCGCTCTCGCCGTCCGCCCGTTCCGGTTTGAGCGCGACGTCCTGGCCCACCACCGTGTCGTGGGCCAGCCACACATCGCCGCCCCGTCCCGCGCCGATGACCTCCTTGAGGACGTAACGGTCGGCGAACCGGTCCCCGGAACGCACGGATCTTCCCCCTCGGTCGACTCCGGAACCCCACACGGCCGCTGCCGCGCGTACGGAACGAACCTACTGCGTGGAGCGGACCGTTCGCACCGTCTGCCCAGAGCCTCCATCAGTCGCACGCATGCCCGTACGGGACGTGGTCGCGGGCGCCGGGACCGGTCCCGGACGCTTCGCCTACGGTACGCGTCGCACCGACCGCCCACCCCCGACAGGAGCGCCCCTCCATGGCTCGTACCCCGACCCTCGTGCTGGCCGGCATCACGGCGGCCGTCTCGGCCACCACGCTCGCACCGTCCGCCCACGCGGGCACCCCGGCCCCGCACGACCGGCCCGCCGCCCGGTGCGCGCACCCCGCCGACGTCCTCGACCTGACGAACTGGAAGCTGACCCTGCCCACCGGTGACGACGAGGACCCCACCGAGATAACCCAGCCCGAGCTGGCCGCCTTCTCCGCCGCCCCCTGGTTCCGGGCCGAGGCCGGCTGCGACGCGGTGAGGTTCCGGGCCGCCGTCGACGGGGTCACCACGGGAGGTTCCGCCTACCCGCGCGCCGAGCTGCGGGAGATGACCGAGGGCGGGGAGGACGAGGCCGCCTGGTCCACCACCGACGGCACCCACACCCTCGTGGTCAGGGAGGCGTTCACGGCCCTGCCCGAGGAACGGCCCTACGTGGTCGGCGCGCAGGTCCACGGCGGCGACGATGACGTCACCGTCTTCCGCCTCGAGGGCAGCCGCCTCTACGTCACCGACGGCGACGACCGCCACCACCACCTGGTGACCGACGACTACGAGCTGGGCACCGAGTTCGAGGCCGGGTTCGTCGCGAAGGACGGGGAGATCGACGCCTACTACAACGGCCGCTTCGAGACCACGGTCGCCCACGACGGCGACACCAACTACTTCAAGGCGGGCGCCTACACGCAGGCCAACTGCGACAACTCCGAGCCGTGCGCCGCACGCAACCACGGCGAGGTGCGCATCTCCCACCTCCGGGTCACCCACTCCTGACCGGCGTCCGGGAGGGGTCCCGGAAGGGGCGTGTCACGGTGGCCGTGCACGGAGGCACAGAAGGGGGAGCCGATGACGGGGGACACGACGGGCGCGGAGGGAACCCTGCTCACCCGTGGGCAGCGGATCAACTCCGCGCTCGTCGTGGATCGCCGGCTGGGCGAGGGCGCCTTCGCCGAGGTGTACCGGGTGCGGCACCACATCCTCGGCTGGCAGGCGCTCAAGCTGTTCAAGCACGTGGCCTCGCTGGAGGCCACCTCCAGGCTGTTCGACGAGGCACGCATCCTCTCCACCCTGGGCCACCCCAACATCATCCGGGTGTTCGACGCGGGCACCGTGCAGACCTCCGAGGGCGTGCGCGGCTACATCACCATGGAGTACGTCGCGGGCGGCAGCCTGGAACGGCTGGTCGCCTCCCACTCCGGCGCGGTACCGGTGGGTGAGGCGTCGGCCGTGCTGCGCCAGGCCGCGGACGGGCTCGCCGTCGCCCACGAGCGACCGCACCCGATCGTGCACCGCGACCTGTCCCTGGCCAACGTGCTGATCACCTACGACGAGTCCGGGCTCCGGGTGAAGGTCAGCGACTTCGGACTGGCCAAGGAGACCGACCCGGGCACCATGGCGGCCAGCGCCCAGGGGACGGTCGCCTACATGCCGCCGGAGGTGCTGCGCCGGGGCACCGGGTACTCCTGCGCCGGCGACGTGTGGGCGCTCGGCACCATCGCGTACTTCCTGCTCACCGCCCAGTTCCCGTACGACGGCGGGGACCCGGTGCAGTCCTTCTCCCTGGACCGGTTCAACCGCCCGCTGCCGCCGCCGAGCGCCTACAACGACGAGGTGGCACCCGAACTGGACCGGCTGGTCACGGACATGCTGCGGACGGACCCGGCCGACCGGCCCGCCACCGCCCGCGAGGTCGCCGAACGGGCCGTGGCCCTGCGGTCCTCGCCGGGCCCGCAGCCGTCCCGGGACGCACCGGCGGAGGTGGAGCGGGCCGCCGAGGAGCAGGTCCGGGCCGCCGTCGAGCTCTCCCGGACGCCGGGCCGGCTGGCCGAGGCCGCGAACCAGCTGGAAGAGGCCGTCAGCCGCCACCCCCGGCTCAGGGAACGGCACGTGGCACGGCTGATGACGTGGCGGCGAGGGGTGGTCATGTGAACGGCCCGGCGCACGAGGAACGGACGTATCTGCAGGGGCCGTACCGGCAGCGGACGTATGGAGAGCGGATGGACGACACGACTGCGGGCGGCCGGACGGACCAGCCGTCCGGCGTCCGGAGCGGCACCGGGCAACTGTCCCGCTTCACGGACCTGGCCGGCGTGCGGCTCTACCACGACAACGCCTTCGCCGTCACAGGGCTCGCGGTGACCGCGCGGGGCCGTGCCGTACGGCAGCACAGGCAGCGGCTGGAGGCCCGGCTCGCGGTGCGGGACCACCTCCCCCCGGACCCGGACTCGCCGCTGGCGGGGTGGCGCCGCAGGGAGGAGGTGCGGGCCGCGTTCGAGGAGTTCCAGGACCCGCGGCGGCGGCTGGTCGACGAACTTCTGTGGCGGTGGGGCGAGCCGGGTCACGGATGCGGCTGTCCGGCGTCCGTGCACGAGGAGCACGACGACGCGGTGCGCCTGCACGCCATGGTGCTGGAGGCGGAGGCCGGCCGGGTCACCACCGCCCCGGACGCGCGGGACACCCTGTGGCGGGGCGCGGCCGCCGGCTGGGGACCTCTGCTGGAACGCCCCGAGCTCCGGCGGCACCTCGCCCACCGGATCGGTGAACTGGACGATCCCCGGCTGGGCGGGCTCCGCGCGGACGACTTCCTCACCGAGCTTCCCCGCCTCCTGGTCTCCCCGTTCCGGGACCTCGCCGCCGACCCGGACTTCCGGCCACGGCTCGCCCGCGTCTGCGCGAGCTGGGCACAGTACGCGGCCTTCGCGGACCTCTTCGCCGGGCTGTTCGAGGAGACGGTGGAGGAGACCGTCCAGGAGATCACCGACGGTCTGCGGACCGCGAACGCGAAGAAGGAGGCCGGGCTGTTCGGCGACGCCGAACGGGTCCTGCGGCGGGAGGTGCTCCCGGCGTTCGACCGGATCGGTGAACTCCGGGCGTTCGTCTCGGACTGGCGGTACGAGGACGTCTCGAACGTCGTCGCCGTGGGCGTGGGCAACCTGGCCGTGGCGATGCTGGGCCACCACCAGTACACGCCGCCGACCCCCAAGCAGAAGGAGACGGTGGTCGACCTCGCGGAGAAGGCCTACGAGATCGCCCCGGAAGCCCATGTGCAGGCGTTCAAGGAGAACTGGGACGTCATCTACGAGTGGTCCACCGGCTACGGGCTCCCCGCACCGGCCAGGCCCTTCCCCTGGAAGAAGGCCGGCATCGGCGTCGGCGTCGTGGCGTGCTTGGTGTCCGTCGCGGGCTACTTCTTCGGTCCCGCCGTGGCGATCGGCCTGCTGGTCGCCCTCCTGTACATGGCGACCGCGGGGTGAACACCGCGGCACGGAAGGAGACAGAGATGAACCCCGACGTCCGCCGCCGGGTGCGCGAGGCGCGCGCGACCCTCCGCCAGCTCCGGCATCCACCCGAGTACCGCGTCCCCCGCCCGCTCCTGACGCCCGCGCAGGCCGACTGGGCCGCGACCGTGCTCGCCGAGGCGGAGGCCGCCGAGGCCCTGGCGAAACGGCCCGGCGCCGGAACCGACGCGCTGCTGGGGGCGGCCGTCGGCATCTGGCGCGCCCTGCGCAAGCTCGACAAGGGGACCGTTCCCCTCTCGGCGGCCGACCTCAGGCAGGTGCGCCGCCAGGTCAACGCGAGCCGCCAGGCGCTCGCCGACGACGGGCTGGAGATCCAGGACCACGACGGCCTGCCCTTCGACTCCGGACAGTCCCTGGAGGCCCTGGTGATCCAGGACGAGCCGGGACTGGACCGGGAGACCGTGCTGGAGACCGTCCGGCCCACCGTCTACTTCCGCGGCGAACGGATCCAGATGGGCCAGGTCGTCGTCGGCAGGCCCGCGCCCCCCGCCTGAAGCACCAAGGAGACCACGACCATGCGCGAGACCATCGACTTCGGAATCGACCTCGGCACCACCAACAGCGCCATCGCGGTGGCCGAGGACGACGGCGTACGCGTCATCAAGAACAACGACGGCTGGGACTTCACGCCCTCCGCCGTGTGGATCCCCAAGGAGGGGGTGGTCCACGTGGGCAGGCGGGCCCGGGAGCGCACGGAGACCGATCCCGGCAACGCCTACGCGGAGTTCAAGCTGGAGATGGGTGCCGCCGGCGCGGGCCGGCTCTTCGAGCGCACCGGTGCGTCGCTGACGCCGGAGGAGCTCTCCGCCGAGGTCCTCAAGTCGCTCCGGCAGGACGCCGCACACGACTACGGTCACCAGCCGGAGGCGGCCGTGATCACCGTCCCGGCCTCCTTCGCGCTGAACCAGAACAACGCCACCAGCTCGGCCGCCGCCCTCGCCGGACTCGGCGAGCACTGCCCCCTGGTGCAGGAGCCGACCGCCGCCGCCATCGCCTACGGCGTGCAGGACGCGTCCGACTCCGCGCACTGGATGGTGTTCGACCTGGGCGGCGGCACCTTCGACGCCGCCCTGATGAGCAAGCGCGACGGCGAACTCCAGCTCATCCAGCACGCCGGCGACCCCTACCTGGGCGGGAAGCTCATCGACTGGGCCCTCGTCGACGACCTGCTGGCCCCCGCGGTCCGCCGGGACCTCGGCCTCGCCGACTTCAACCGCAACAACCGCGGCCACTGGCGCAAGAACTTCGCCAAGCTCAAGCTGGAGGCGGAGAACGCCAAGATCGCCCTGTCCCGCGCCGCTTCGGTCGAGATCTCCGTCGACCTCGACGACGGCAGCGGCGGCACCGAACCCTTCGAGTACACCCTCACCCGGGGCGCCCTCGACGACCTGGCGCTGCCCTTCTACACCCGCGCGGTCCGCCTGTGCCGAGAGGCGCTGGCCGAGAGCTCCCTGCGCCCCGACCACATCGACCGGCTGCTCCTGGTCGGCGGCGCCACGCTCAGCCCCGGCCTGCGCGAACTGCTCGCCGACCCGGACGACGGCCCCGGCATCCGCCTCGACCACAGCCAGGACCCCACCACCGTCGTCGCGCGCGGCGCCGCGGTCTTCGCCCGCACGGTCCGGCTGCCCAAGAAGCCGCAGCGGGCGGCGCCGGGCGAGTTCGCGATCGAACTGCACTACCCGGCGCAGTCCGTCGACACCACCGGCATCCCGGTCTCCGGCAAGGTCAGCAGCGGCAGCGCGGTCGACTGGACGCGGTACACCGTCACCCTGACCAACCCCGAGGGCCGCCCGCCCTTCCGCGGCCCGCGCACCGAACTCGGCCCGGACGGCACCTTCTACACCGAGGTGGCCATCGACACCGACGCCCGGTCCCGCTTCACCGTGGAGCTGACCGACACCGCCGGCACCCGGCGGAACCTCGCCGGGGACACCTTCTCCATCGCCCACGCCTCCGTCCTCCCCGGCGACGCGGTGCTCACCGGCACGCTCGGCATCGGCAAGGCCGACGGCACCTTCGACCCGCTGCTGCGCAAGGGCACCACGCTGCCGGCCCAGGTGACCAAGCCGTACCGGACGACCATCCCGCTGCGCCGCGCCCAGCCGGACGCCGTCATCCGCATCCCGCTGCTGGAGGGGGAGCGCAGGCGCGCCGACCGCAACACCCGGGTCGGGCTGATCGAGGTCCGCCCGCGCGACATCCGCATCGACCTGCCGGCCCAGAGCGAGGTCGAGGTGACGTTCGAGATCCAGGCGAGCAACCGGGAAGTCCTGGTCACCGCCGACATCCCGCTGCTGGAGCAGCAGTTCGAGGCGACGATCGACCGTTCCGAACTGCTGGCGCCCGGACACGGCGAACTCGTGGACCGGCTGCACGACCTGGAACAGCGCGTGCACCTCCTCCAGGACCAGGCCGAGAACGTGTTCTCCGAACAGGCGCAGGCGCGGCTGGACGACCTCGCCGAGCAGAAGACCGTGCCGCAGCTGCGCAAGGAGGTCGACGCGGCGGCCGTCGACACGGGCGCCGCCGTCACCAGCGACCGCCGCATCCGCGACGTGGAGGCGCTGCTCGACGACATCGAGGAGGCCATCGAGATCCCCGGGCTGCAACGCGAACTGTGGGACCTGCTCAGCGCCTGCGAGGACGTGATCGAGCAGGTCGGCGGCGGTCCGTCGGACCGGCGGGAGCTGCAGACCATGCGCGACCGCGCCGGCGCGCTCGGCGAGGACGCCTCACCGGCGGATCTGCGGCGGCTGATCAAACGGGCCGGGGAGTTCCACGTCGAGCTGCTGCGCCGCACGGACCAGTGGGAGTACGTGGTCTTCAACGCGCTGGTCGAGGTCCGCGACGACATGTTCTCCCGCGCCCAGGCGGACGCCGCGATCCTCGAGGGCCGCCGGGCCGTCGCCGCGGGCGACAGGCGCGCCCTCGCCGGTGTCAACGAGCGGCTGCGGCGACTGCTGCCGCCCGGGGCCGCCGAGGAGGCCGAGCGGCTGTCCGGCGGGATCAACTAGTCAGCGGGAACGAGGAGTCCAAGGTGACCACATCCCGAATCCCGGCGGGCCCTGTGCCCGGCGCGATCCTGTCGGCGGGCCGAGCCGGCACGGAGGCCGGCGGCACGGGGCCGGACCGGACGGAACCCGGCGCCGCCCCGTCCGGCGGCGCGGGGCCGGGCCGCACCGCGGACGGCGGCCCCGAGTCCGCGCGTACGCCGCCGTCCCCCGCCCACGCGCTCCGGGTGGCCCTGCTCGTCTCGCGGGCCCGGACGGCGGCCCGCTCCGGCGACCTGGACGGGGCCCTGCGGCTGCTGCGCGACGCCGACACCGCGGACCACCGGGACGTACTCGACCTGCTCGCCCGGGTGCACGCCCAGCGCGGCGAGCCGGAGCAGGCCGCCGCCCACTGGCGAAGGGTGCTGGAGCTCGCCCCGGGGGACACCGCCGCGACCGCCGGGCTGGCGAGGATCGACCGGCTCGGCGGCCGCGGCCCGCGGGCCGCGCTCGCCCGGCACCGGGCCGGCACCGCCCTGGCCGCCGCGGTCTGCGCGGTGGCCGCGGTGACGGCCGGCACCGTAGTCCTCGCGGACGGCGCCGGCGGACGGCCGGAGCGGCCCGGCCCCGCCCAGGCCGACCTGGTCGAACAACGGGCCCGGCAGCTCGCCGCCGAACGCCGGGCGGAACGGGCGAGGGACCGGGACCGCGCGGCGGCCCGCCGCGCGGAAGCGGCCGAGGAACTGGCCCGCAAGCTGCGGGCGCCGGGCATCCTGCCACGCGTCCACGGGGATGCCGTGGAGGTCGTCTTCGCCGACGGGCTGTTCTCCCGGGGCGCCGAACTCACCCCGGCCGGTGCCGGCCGGCTCGCCGTCCTCGGTGAACGCCTCGCCGGACGCCGGCCGCACGTCGAGATCCGCGGCCACGCGGCCACCGTCCCCGGCGCCCCGACCAGCGGCGGATCCGTCGTCGCCCTCTGGCGCGCCCTCGTCGCGGCCCGCGAGCTCAGCGCCGCCACCGGCAGGCCCCTCACCGACTTCACCACCGTCAGCGCGGACCAGCGCGAGGCCCCGTACGCCGACCCCGCGAAGAACCGGACGGTCACCGTGATGATCACGCCCGGCTAGGCCCTGTCGTCAAATTCCCGCGTGCCAGGCGTCGCCGGGCAGGCGGGAATTTGACGACAGGGCCTAGTGGCGGCCGCACAGAGCCGGGCCCGCTTCCTCCCCCGAAGAAGCGGGCCCGGCGGGCCGGGACGTCACCCGGTGTCAGTGCGACACCGTCCCCCGAAGGTGACGTCCTCGGCCGCCCCCGGCGCCGGACTGCGGCCGCGGCGCCCGGGTGTCTGGGAGCCGTGCGGTCACCAGCACATGACCGCCGTCTCGCCCGCACCCCACGAGGAGTACAGGCGCACCCGGACGACATAGCGGCGGCCCTTGACGAAACGGGCCCTGATCGTGGCGTTGCGGGGTGTTCCCCCGTCGTCGTGCCCGGCGAGGTAGCGGGGCTTGCCGTCCCGCACCTCGAAGATCACGACGACGGCGTCGCTGTCACCGAAGGTGCCCACGGTGTACTCGCGGGTCTCCGGCGGGTCCAGGCGGAAGTCGGCCTGCTCGCCCGGCCCGAGCCCCAGCGGCACCGAACGGAACGGCACCAGCGGGCCCGGCCGGCCGGTGGGCGGATACCAGCGCAGGGCGAACTCCTTGTCGGCGGCCGAGAGCGTACCGGGCGGGTGCAGGCCCGAGCGGTAGTGCTCCGGCTCCAGTATCAGCCCCGACGGGAACGGATACTCCATGATCGACTGCGGGTCCCAGACCGGGCCGTTGGCCTCGTCGCCGTCGAGCTTGCGCAGGATGTTGTGGAACGTCCGCTCCCGGCTCCAGTGGTTCGGCGGGCCCGCCAGCTCCGCGTAGACGGCCTCGTCGTCCCAGAGGATGCCGGAGTACGGGCTCTGGTGCTCGTGCAGCATTCCGAGCGCGTGCCCGATCTGGTGCAGGGCCGTGGCGCGCTCCCCGGGTGCGGTCAGGTCCCAGCCGAAGTTCATCGTACGGTCGTTGAGGCCGACCCCGAGCGCGTCCCTGCCCACCGCCGACCACGACCCGTCGCCGGGCTGGAAACCGATGCGCAGCTCGGCCTCCGACCGGTCGCCGACCTCGGTCAGGACGAGCCCGACACCGAGGTCCTGCCACTCCTTGAAGCAGTCGCGGACCACTTCCCGCTGCTCCTCGGTCCCCACCCACGCCCCCCGCGCCGGACGCCCGGCGCCCGGCATGGGCACGACGGAGGAGTCCGTGTCCCCGCCGAGGAAGCAGTAGTGCAGCACGGTGCCGTTGACCCACATCCGCTGCCCGCCGACGAGCGCGGCGACACGCTCGGCGGCCAGTCCCGGTGCGAGCACGGGAGCCGGCTGCCGCGCGAGCGAGCAGTAGCGTGCGGTCATGGCCCCCAGAATGCCGTCCGGGCGGGTCCGGGCGCCTGAGTCGGGGGGTACTCAAGTCGCCCTGTATCAGGGTTGAGTACGCGGGCTCCTATTGCCGTGACGACTTCTCTGCGGGACGTGAGGACACTTCGGACGCCCTGGCCGTTCACCGGGCGTACGGACGAACTGGAGCTGGTGCGCCGGTCGGTGGCCGGCAAGGGCGGCGGCATCGTGGTGACCGGCCCGGCCGGCTGCGGCAGGACCCGGCTCGTGACCGAGTCGGTCCGCGGCACGGACTGCGCCAGGGCCGCCGGGACACCCGAGACCCGGGACGTCCCCTTCGCCGCCTTCGCCCACCTGCTGCCCGGCACCGTCACCCTGCACCGCGCGGTACAGCTCCTGTCGGGAGTACGGCTGCTGCTGGTCGACGACGCCCACCTGCTCGACGACGCCTCCGCTGCCCTGGTGCACCAGCTCGCCGTGCACGGCCGCACCCGGCTCCTGGTCGTCGCCACGGAGGGCGTGCCCGTGCCGGGCGCGGTGTCCCGGCTGTGGTCCGGGGAGCTGCTGCCGCGCCTCACCCTCAGGCCGCTGCCCCGCGAGGACACCGCCGGACTCCTCACGGCCGGCGCGGGCGTCGCCCTCGACCCGCTCACCGTGGACCGGCTGCACCGCCTGTGCCGCGGCGACCTGCGACTGCTGCGCGAGCTGCTGACCGCCGTGCGCGAGCGGAGCCTGCTCACGCCGGTCGCGGACACGGACCTGTGGGCCTGGCGAGGGCCCGTGCCGGTCACCGCGGCCGTACGGGAACGCACCGCCCGCGTCCTGGACCGGGGGTGCCCCGAGGAGCGCGAAACGCTCGAACGTCTGGCCTTCGCCGAACCGCTGCCGCTCGGCCTGGACGCCTTCGACGTGCGCGTCCTGGAGCGCCTGGAGTCCGAGGGACTGGTCGCCGTCGACGACCGGGGCGCCATCCGGCTCGCCCACCCCCTGCACGGGCCGGTGCTGCGCGCCGCCGCGGGCCGGCTGCGGGCCCGGCGCCTGGCCTGCGGGCCCGAGCGGTACGAGCCCGCCCTGGCGGCGGAGCGGGCGGCTCTGGCCCGTCGCGTCGAGCGGGACGACGTACGGGAGTCCGCGGCGCCGGTGGGGGAGTGGCTGGCGGCCGAGGGAGTGCCGCTGCCGGCCCGGTACGCGGCACTGCGCGCCCGGTTCGCCCGCCTGTGCGGACGGCTGTCCGAGGCGGCGGCCTGGGCTCGCGAGGGCCTGCGGACCGACCCGGACGACGGGCCCTGCCGGGACGAACTCACGGTGGCCGCCGCCCAGTCGGGCGACGCGACGGCAGGGGACGGTGCACGGGCGGAGCACGCCGGTGCGGTCGCCACCTGGGTCGCCGCCGCACACGGCGACCTCGACGAGGCGGTCCGGTCGGCCGCAGAGGGGGGTGACCCGTACGACGCCGTCCGGCTGGGCGCACCCGAGCGGGCGGCCGGCCGGCTGACCGGCGTCTTCGCCGCGCACGCCGAGGCCCTCGCGCGGGGCGACGGACCGGCACTGGACGAGGTGGCCGGGCAGCTGGAACGGCGCGGCTTCCTGCTCTTCGCGGCCGAGGCGCACGCCCAGGCGGTACGCGCCCACCGCGACCCGAGTGCCGCCCGCACCGCCCGCACCCGCGCCGCCGCCCTCGCCCGGCACTGCGAGGGCGCCCGCACCCCCGCCCTGTCCGGACTGGTCCTCGGCGAACTCACCGCCCGGCAACGCCAGATCGTCACGCTCGCCGCCGCCGGCCTGAGCAACCGGCAGATCGCGGAGCGGCTCACCCTCTCCGTCCGCACCGTGGGCAACCACCTCTACGGCGCCTACACCCGCCTCGGCGCCGGCGACCGCGACGCCCTGCCCTGGCTGATGGAGCTGCCCGAACCCCAGCCGGCGTGACACCCGCCGCCCGGGGGCGCTCCGCGGGCGCGGCGATCTTCACGCGCGCGTGGTGTGCGGTGTCCGGCCGGCGCGCGGGCGCAGCCCCGGGCACCGGTGACTCCGCCGTACGTGGCACGCGGCGTCGCGCGGCGTCCGGTTCCGCGCGGCCTGCCGGGGCGGTGGGGGAGTACCCGCCGTGGCTTCCAGAGCGCTCTCCGGCTCCGGCGACGAGGGCGGGCCGCGCCCCCGGCGGCGCACGACCCCGGCACGTCAGGCCGCCCCGAAGGCGGAGAACGCCCACCCCGTCGCCCGGTGCACCGCGTCGTCCGGCAGAGCAGCCCGCGCGTCGCGCAGCGCCTCCGCCAGGGACAGCCCGGCGTCCAGGCCCTTGTGCAGCGCGAGCATCAACGGCACCACCGCGGCGTCGTTGACCGGCGCGCTGCACGCCACCACCCCGGCCGTGCCCAGCGGCAGCAGCGCGGTGACCAGCCCGAGCAGTTCGTCCGCGCCGACCGAGGCGAACCGGGCCGTGTCGCAGCAGGAGAGGATGATCCGGTACGGACTGCGGTCCAGCCGCTCGAAGTCGTGCACGATGAGCGGCCCGTCCGCCATCCGCAGCGAGGAGAACAAGGGGCTGTCCGCCCGGAACGTCCCGTGCGCGGCGATGTGCGCCAACGCCGCCCCGTCCAGCTCCCGCAGCACCCGGGGCACGCGCGCCTCGTCCCCCTCCAGCACGGTGGGCCGGCCGTCCGTGGCGGGGCCCGCAGCCGCCGCGCCGCTCTCCCGCGGCCGCGGAACCGCCCCGTACCGGCCGGCGAGTTCCGGGACCTCGGCGCCGCCGCTGGCCAGCCCCGGGCCGCGGACCAGGACCTGGCGGCCGCCGGGCGGCGGGGCGGTCTCCTTCGCGCGCAGCCAGCTGCTCGCCGACGGCGAGACGCTCAGGACCCGTTCACGCAACGCGGGCAGCAGGGCCCACGGCACGCGGTGCAGCCGGCCCGGCGGGACCACGACGACCGGGCCGTTGCCGAGGTGGGCCGCGGCGGGACCGAGGAGGAGTTCCTGGAGGCGGGCGCCCGCCGCCTCCACGAGGGGCAGCCGGGCCTCGCCACCGGGGTGCGCCAGCCGCCGCAGACCGGCCTGCACGTGCTCGGCCTCCTGCTCCGCCTCGGCCAGCAGCCCGGCCTCGAACCGCCGCACCCGCCCCTGCCCGCACAGCAGTACGTGCACGCGTCCGTCGAGCACGGCCAGCTCCACCAGGCGCAGGTCGTCACCGAGCCGGTCCAGCAGCCGCCCGACATCGAACCGGTCCCCGTCACCGGGCCCCTCGCCCCGCATGTGCAGGGTGCGGGAGCGGATCTCCCGTTCCAGACGCCGCTCTTCACGCTCCAGCGCGGGGGCGGGGCGGCCGCCGTCCCTGCGGGCCTCGTCCGCTCGGGCGGCCAGTTCCCGGAAGGCCGTCATGGTGCTCAGCAGCACCGGATCGGCCGGCGGCCGGGTCGGCGGCGCCGACAGCACCGTCGCCCGCCACCGCTCGCTCCACACCAGCAGCCGCCGCGGCCCGCCCGACACCAGGCTCGCCCGCTGTGCCAGCGCCGCCAGCTCCGCGCCCTGCGCGGTGGCCCGCGCCCGCAACTCCGAGGCCCCCAGCGTCATCCGGTGGTCGTCGAGCACGTCCAGACCCCGCCGGCAGGCCTCCAGCACACCCCGCGACGACCCGGACGCCCGCGCCCGCAGCGCCTGCGCCGCCCAGCCCGTCATCCGCGCCAGCGGCGGCCCGCCGTGCCGGCTGCGCGCGGCGACCGCCAGATGCCGCTCCGCGTCCGCCGTCCAGCCGAGCCCCAGCGCGATCCGTCCCGCCAGCAGCGACGCCTCCGGCGCGGCCGGCGCACCGAAGGCGGCCAGCCGCTCCGCCACCGCCGCCGCGTCCGCCACCAGCCGGCCCGAGGCGCGCCCCGTCGCGACCCGCGCCTCCAGCAGCACCAGCCGGGCGTGCGTCTCGTACCAGGTGCGCCGCTGCCCGGCGAACAGCCGCACCGCCAGGGCCGCGCGCGCCAGCGAGGTCTGCGCGTCGCCCGCCAGCCGGGCCGCCCGCGCCGCCACCAGCAGCAACTCCGCCTTGCGGGTGGACTGACCGCCGATCCCGTCCAGCGCCGCGATCGCCCCGTCCGCCTCGGCCAGCGCCTCCGTGGCCAGCCCCGCCGCCATCAGCACCTCGCAGCGCCGGATCGACAGCATGAACGTCGGCGTGCCCAGCTTCCCGTACCGCTCCTCCGCCTCGTCCAGCAGCCTCAGTGCCGCCGGCACGTCACCCGACCGGAACGCCGCCAGCCCCCGGCTCTCCACCGCGTCGGCCTTGTCGTGCTCCTGGCCGGTGGTGTCCCACAGCGCCTCCGCCGCCGTGAAGTCGGCGTCCGCCCGGTCCACCGCGCCGAGCGCCAGGTGCACGGTCGCCCGCAGGGTCAGCGCCCGCGCCGTCCAGATCACGTCGTCGGCCTGCCGCAGCACCGGCACCGCCCGCCGCACGTCCTCCAGCGCCTCGCCGTGCCGCCCCAGCACCCACCAGACGTACGCCCGCCGGTACAGCACCCGTGCCCTGGTGTGCCCCGTGCCGCGCGCCACGCCCCGCTCGAACGCCGCCAGACCGTCCCGGGTCCGGCCCGCGTGCACCAGCGCCACCCCGAGCGTGGCCAGGACGTCCGCCTCCCGCTCCGCCGAGTCCGCGCGGGCCGCGAGTTCACGGGCGCGCCGCAGATGGGCCAGCGCCCGCCGGGTGTCGCCGAAGTCCCGCTGCCAGATGCCGATCACCTGATGGGCGACCGAGGCGTGCAGCGGTGAGGGATCGGCCCCGAGCAGTTCCTCCGCACGGGCCAGCGCTTCGCCGGGGGCGGCGAACACCATCGGCAGCAGTTGGAGAACCGAGTCGTTTCCCGCTGTCACCATACGGATGGTAGTGGTCCGGAACCACACCCCACAGGTTCGGGTCTGTATCAATCGGCCACCCCCGGACTCTGATTGACGACTGTCGCCACCACCGTGGCCACGACCGCCGTCACACCGCCGCACCAGTGGAGGACACGCCATGGCACCACAGCGATTCCGTGAGCAGTTCGACCAGATACAGCGCTCGATGCCCGGTGTCCCGCTGGTGATGGGGCCGGACGACTCCGCCGAGTTCTTCTACGAGAAGGGCGTCGTCCTCGCCCGGGACGGCGAGGAGGCCCGCCTCGTCGAGGACACCGTGCGCGACCACTTCACCACGATGGCGGGTCTGACCCCGGACCACGTGCGCCGGGCGAGCCCCGAGACCAACCGCACCGGCATCACCCGCATCCAGGTCGGCGACCCGGGAGCGGGCGACGGCGGCGGCGACCCCGACGTCGCCCACGCCCTGCGCTCCGTGCGCACCGTGGAGGGCCGCGCGGGCCGCCGGCTGATCAGCCGCAACCACGTCGTCTCCATCGCCGTCAACGCCTGCCCCGGCGACGAGCCCGTGCCCGTCCCGCTCAGTGAGCCGCCGAACCCGGCCGCCGCCGGCACACCGTACGACGCGGGGACCGCCGTCGGCGTCCTCGTCATCGACACCGGGCTCATGCACGACTACCGCGCCTACCCGCTGCTCGCCCGCACGGACGGCGACGCCCAGATCAGGGAGTGCGACGAGGACGGCGTCCTCCAGCAGTACGTCGGCCACGGCACCTTCATCGCCGGACTCGTCGCCGCCGTCGCCCCCAACACCCACGTGACTGTCCGCAACACCCTCAACGACGCGGGCGCCATCCTGGAGTCCGAACTCGGCGAGAAGCTCTTCGAGGCCGTCGACCGCGACGGCTGGCCCGAGATCCTCAGCCTCTCCGCCGGCACCTCCAACGGCCGCACCGACGGCCTGCTCGGCGTGCACGCCTTCATGGAGGAACTGCGTGACCAGCGCACCCTGCTGGTCGCCGCCGCCGGCAACAACGGCAGTGCCACCCCCTTCTGGCCCGCCGCCTACGCCGAAGTCCCCGGCTGGGAGCACTCGGTGCTGTCGGTCGGCGCGCTGCGCGGCGACGGCGAGTTCGGCGCCTGCTTCAGCAACCACGGCGGCTGGGTGAAGGCCTACGCCCCGGGCGAACGCCTCACCAGCGCCCTCACCGGATTCGGGTCACCCGTGCCGTACGTCTACCAGCACTCCACCTACGACGCGTGCCGGTACGGCTTCGGCTACGCCTGCACCTGCCAGTACCCCCGGCACAACGGCGTCCTCAGCGAACCCGGCGAGGCACCCGCCAAGCCGGACCAGGTGATGTTCGAGGGGCACGCGCAGTGGAGCGGCACCTCCTTCGCCACCCCCGTCGTCGCGGGCCTGGTCGCCTCGCACATGACGGAGACGAAGGAGCGGGACCCGCGCGCGGCCCGCAGGGAACTGCTCGCCGCCAACACCGATTACGCGGAGGTGCGCGGGGCGCACGTGCCGGCGCTGCTGCCGCCCACCTGGCACCCGGTCGCCGTCGATGCGCCGGCCGGCGGGGCGTGAGCGGCCCGATGCCCGTCGGAACGACCCACTCCACGGCGTACGATGGCCTGTCGTACACGAGGGGTGGGACCGTGGACCGTGCAGATGTCGGGGTGCTCGTCCAGTTGGCCGCCGACGGGGACGCGGCTGCCTGGAAGTCGTTGGTGGACGGGCTGGGCCCGCTGGTGTGGTCCGTCGCGCGCTCGCACGGGCTGTCCGACGCCGACGCGCACGAGGTGTACCAGACCGCCTGGTTCCGGTTCGCCCAGCACCTGGGGCGGATCCGCGAACCGGAGAAGACCGGTTCCTGGCTGGCCAGCACGGCACGGCACGAGTGCCTGAAGCTGCTGAAGGCGTCGAAGCGGTGGACACCGACCGACGACCCGCAGCTGCTGGACCGGCCGAGCGAGGACCGTACGCCCGAGGAGTCGGTGCTCGACTCCGAGGAGGCCGCCGCGCAGACCGAGCGCGTGCGCCGGCTGTGGCAGGAGTTCGAGGAACTGGGCGAGCGGTGCCGCCAGTTGCTGCGGGTACTGATCTCCTCGCCGCCGCCCAGTTACCAGGAGGTGTCCGCCGCGCTGGGAATCGCGGTGGGCAGCATCGGGCCGATGCGCCAGCGCTGTCTGCGCCGGCTGCGGGCCCGGCTAGAGGCACGGGGGACGACGACATGAGCGACGCGCACGACGAGGCCTTCGGGGACGACGAACTCGGCACGGATCTCCTGGAGGAGGAGCTGCGGCAGGCCGCCGCCATCCTGGACCCGGTCCCGGCCGAGCTGCGGCGGATCGCCGTCGACGCCTTCGCGCTGCACGACCTGGACGCCCGCGTCGCCGAGCTGACCTTCGACTCACTGGTCGACGCCATCCCGGTCAGGGGAACGACGGACCCGCCGCGGATGCTCACCTTCCGCGCGGACGACGTGACCGTCGACGTCGAGGTGACGGAGGACGGACTGATCGGCCAGCTGCTGCCGCCGGGGCCGGCCGACGTCGAGGTGCTGAGCGGCCCGCGGGCCCACGCCCTGCTGACGGCGGACGACCTGGGCCGCTTCACCGGCGGAGCCCCGCCCACCGGCCCGTTCGCACTGCGGCTGCGGACCGGCTCGGACGTGGTCGTCACGGAGTGGCTGCGCGCCTGAGAGCGCCCGGCTCACCAGGCGCAGGGCAGGGTGCGCGGCCCGCGGATCATGGTCTTGCGGCGCCACTCCACCTGCTCGGCCCGGACCGCGAGCCGCAGCCCCGGCAGCCGCGCCAGCAGCGTGTCGACCAGCAGCTCGGTCTGCATGCGGGCGAGCACGGCACCCGTGCAGTAGTGGTGGCCGTTGCCGTAGGACAGGTGCGGGTTGGGGGCACGGTCCGGGTCGATCCGGTCCGGGTCGGGGAAGACCTCCGGGTCCCGGTTGGCGGCCAGGTAGGACACGTACACGGGGTCACCGGCGCCGATGCGCGTCCCGTGCACGTCGACGTCCTCCAGGGCGATGCGGGCAAGACCCACCGAGGTGCGGTGCGGGATCCAGCGCAGCAGCTCGTCCAGGAGGGCGCCCCGCACTTCGGGGCGGTCGTCGCGCATCCGGGCCAGCAGCTCCGGCCGGGTCAGCAGCACGTACAGCATCTGCCCGACGTTGTGCGTGACGGCCTCGCCGCCGATCTGCAACGGTCCGGCCAGGCCGATCGCCTCCGTCTCGCCGACCTCGCCCCGGCCCACCGCGGCGCCCAGCATCGAGTACACGTCGTCGCCGGTGCTGCCCGCGCGGGCGCGCACGGTCTCGGTGATCCACCCGTACAGGCCCTGCTTGGCCCGCTCGGCGGCCTCGGCGCCGCCGGAGGTGGAGATGATCTGCCGGGTCCAGGAGTGCACCCGCTCCCGGTCGGCCTCCGGCACGCCCATCACTTCGCTGACGACGGCGATCGGAAAGGGCTCCAGGACCCGCTCGACCAGGTCCGCGGGCGGCCCGTCCCGTACGACCCCGTCCACGAGGCCGTCGAGGATCTCCTGCGCCCGCGGCCGCAGCGTCTTCGCCCTGCCCACGGTGAACGCCCCCGCGACCGCGCGCCGCAGCCGGTTGTGGTCGGGCTGGTCGGCGAAGGCGAGCGAGCCGGAGCGCGGCTTGAAGTGCGGGGCGAGCCGGGTGACCTGGCGCTTCGTCACCTCCGCGCGTGAGAAGCGCGGATCGTTGGTGATGGCCTTCACGTCCTCGTAGCGGGTGGCCAGCCACGCCCAGCCCTCGCCGTGCGGCAGCCGTACGCGGGTCAGCGGTCCCTCGCGCATCAGCTCGGCGAGGACGGGGTCGAACTCCGGGCCGTCCAGGTCGAGGGCGGGCCAGTCCCGTACGGGGGGCGGGGACTGGCCGGTCAGCGTGGTGGTCTCCTGCGTCATGCACCCACCCTCGCCGCGCGCCCGGCGGCTGTCGCGCGGGAGTGCTCCAGCCGGTGGGCGCGCGGGCCCCGGCGGCGACCGGTCAGCCGGACACGGCGTCGACGAGCGCGGCCAGCGACTCGGCGAGGCGGGACAGCCCGGGGCCGGCCGGTCCGCCCGGCTCGCTCATGTAGGTGTCCCGGCGGATCTCCACCATCAGCGCGCCGACCTCGGCCCGCTTCCCGTAGAAGTCCAGCGGCACGTACGTCCCGCTGAACGGGCTGTCCAGCCCGGTCTCCCCGCACGGCGCGAACGCCTCCCGGGCCGCGGCCAGCAGCTCCGTCGAGGTGTGGAAGCCGTCCGTGCCGAGGCAGACCGGCGGGCGCGGACCCTCGCCGTGCAGCTCGTAGGGCAGCGGCTCGGTCGGGTACGAGTGCACGTCGATGATCACCGCCCGGCCGGTGGCCGTGAGCCGGTCCGCGACCGCCTCGGTGATCGCCCGCGCGTACGGCCGGAAGTACCGTTCGATCAGCGGCCCGGGGTCGGTGCCGTCGGGCCGCAGGACCTCCCGGTGGGTGGTCCGCGTGTACACCGCGCCCATCCCCACGGCCGTCATCTCCTCCCGCTCGTCCGGGAACCGCTCCGGGTCGACGACCAGCCGTGAGGCCCGGTTGACGAACCGCCAGGGGGTGAGCCCGGCGAGCCCGGCCGCCGCCTCGGCGATCCGAGCGGTGTGCGAGTCGGTGATGTGGTCCAGCTCCCGCTCCAGGGCCGCGTCGTCCAGGACGATGCCGGGGCGGACGTCGGCCGGGATGTGCCGGGAGGAGTGCGGCACGTGGAGGATCACGGGGGAGGCGGGGTCGCCGGGGACGAGGCCGAAGGACGCCGGGACGTCGGTCACGGGGTTGCTCCGCACGGTCGTAGGGGTGGGACAGACGGACACCCCGCCTCCGAGGGACGGAGACGGGGTGTCGCGAACGGACCTTCGCGGGCCCGGTGAGGATCAGGCGAGGGACGCCAGCGCCTCGTTCCAGGTGGCCGACGGGCGCATGACCTCGGCGGCCTTGGCCGGGTCGGGCTGGTAGTAGCCGCCGATCTCGGCGGGCTTGCCCTGGACGGCGTTCAGCTCGTCGACGATTCGCTGCTCGGCGGCGGTCAGCTTCTCGGCGAGCGGGGCGAAGGCCTTGGCCAGGTCCGCGTCGTCGGTCTGCCCGGCCAGCTCCTGCGCCCAGTACAGGGACAGGTAGAAGTGGCTGCCGCGGTTGTCGATGCCGCCGACGCGACGGGTCGGGGACTTGTCCTCGTTGAGGAAGGTCGCCGTGGCGCGGTCGAGGGTGTCGGCGAGGACCTTGGCCTTGGTGTTGCCGGTGGCCGCCGCGTACTGCTCCAGGGACGGCACCAGGGCGAAGAACTCGCCGAGGGAGTCCCAGCGCAGGTAGTTCTCCTTGACCAGCTGCTGCACGTGCTTGGGCGCGGAGCCGCCGGCGCCGGTCTCGAAGAGGCCGCCGCCCGCCATCAGCGGGACGACCGACAGCATCTTGGCGCTGGTGCCCAGCTCCAGGATCGGGAAGAGGTCGGTCAGGTAGTCGCGCAGCACGTTGCCGGTGACGGAGATGGTGTTCTCGCCGCGGCGGATGCGCTCGACCGACAGCTTGGTCGCCTCGACGGGGGACAGGATCCGGATGTCCAGGCCCTCGGTGTCGTGCTCCGGCAGGTACGCCTTGACCTTGGCGATCAGGTTGGCGTCGTGGGCGCGGCCCTCGTCCAGCCAGAAGACGGCCGGGTCGCCGGTGGCGCGGGCGCGGGTGACGGCCAGCTTCACCCAGTCGCGGATCGGGTCGTCCTTGGTCTGGCAGGCGCGGAAGATGTCACCGGCGGAGACCGTCTGCTCCAGGACGGCGTTGCCGGCCGCGTCGACCAGGCGGACCGTGCCCGTGACGGGGATCTCGAAGGTCTTGTCGTGGCTGCCGTACTCCTCGGCCTTCTGCGCCATGAGGCCGACGTTCGGGACCGAGCCCATGGTGGACGGGTCGTAGGCGCCGTTGGCGCGGCAGTCGTCGATGACGGCCTGGTACACGCCGGCGTAGGAGGAGTCCGGGATGACCGCGAGGGCGTCGTGCTCCTGGCCGTCCGGGCCCCACATGTGGCCGGAGGTGCGGATCATGGCCGGCATGGAGGCGTCGATGATGACGTCCGAGGGCACGTGCAGGTTGCTGATGCCCTTGTCGGAGTCGACCATCGCCAGCTCCGGTCCCTCGGCGAGCTCGGCGTCGAAGGAGGCCTTGATCTCGGCGCCCTCGGGCAGGGACTCCAGGCCCTTGTAGATGCCGCCCAGACCGTCGTTCGGGGTCAGGCCGGCCGCGGCGAGCGCCTCGCCGTACTTCGCGAAGGTCTTCGGGAAGAAGGCGCGCACCACGTGGCCGAAGATGATCGGGTCGGAGACCTTCATCATCGTGGCCTTCAGGTGCACCGAGTACAGGATGCCCTCGGACTTCGCCCGGGCGACCTGCGCGGTCAGGAACTCGCGCAGCGCGGCGACGCGCAGCACGGAGGCGTCGACGACCTCGTCCTTCTTCACCGGGACGGACTCGCGCAGCACCGTGGTGGTGCCGTCGTCGCCGACCAGCTCGATCCGCAGCGCGCCGTCCTCGGCGATCACCACGGACTTCTCGGTGGAGCGGAAGTCGTTCTCACCCATGGTGGCGACGTTGGTCTTGGAGTCACCGGTCCAGGCGCCCATGCGGTGCGGGTGGGACTTGGCGTAGTTCTTCACCGAGGCCGGGGCGCGGCGGTCGGAGTTGCCCTCGCGCAGGACCGGGTTGACGGCGGAGCCCTTGACCTTGTCGTAGCGGGCGCGGATGTCGCGCTCCTCGTCGGTCTTCGGGTCGTCCGGGTAGTCCGGCAGGGCGTAGCCCTGGCCCTGCAGCTCGGCGACGGCGGCCTTGAGCTGCGGGATGGAGGCCGAGATGTTCGGCAGCTTGATGATGTTGGCGGCCGGGGTCTTGGCCAGCTCGCCGAGCTCCGCGAGGGCGTCCGGGATGCGCTGGTCCTCGGTCAGGTACTCCGGGAACACGGCGATGATCCGGCCCGCCAGCGAGATGTCGCGGGTCTCGACGGCGACACCCGCCGGCGAGGCGTACGCCCGGATCACCGGCAGGAACGAATACGTCGCCAGGGCCGGGGCCTCGTCAGTGTGTGTATAGATGATGGTCGAGTCAGTCACCGGGTGCTCCGCTCCACGTCTGCAACATTGCTCGACATCAAGATATCTCCTGATCGACCCGGGCTCGACAGGGGCCGCACGGAGATTCCGGACAACCGGCCGGGCGACCCCGTCGCACACGTGGACGATCACGGTGTGCGATCACAGATGCGCGGGAGCGTCCTCGCCCGTGCGCTGCTGCGGAAACGCGACGCCGCCCTGCTGGAGCGCGACCGTACGGGCGGGCGCGGGGATGCGGATGCCCTCCGCGCGGTACCGCTTGTGCAGGCGCTTGATGAACTCGTGCTTGATCCGGTACTGGTCGCTGAACTCGCCGACGCCCAAGATGATCGTGAAGCCGATCCGGGAGTCGCCGAAGGTGTGGAAGCGGACGGCGGGCTCGTGGTCCGGGACGGCCCCGGCGATCTCCGTCATCACCTCCGCGACCACCTCCGTCGTGACCCGCTCCACATGGTCCAGGTCGCTGTCGTAGGCGACGCCGGCCTGCACCAGGATGGTGAGCTTCTGCTCGGGCCGCATGAAGTTGGTCATGTTCGACTTCGCGAGCTGGCTGTTCGGGATCACGACCAGGTTGTTGGACAGCTCACGGACGGTGGTCTGCCGCCAGTTGATGTCCTCGACGTAGCCGTCCTCGCCGCTGTCGAGCTGGATGTAGTCGCCCGGCTGCACGGTCTTCGAGGCCAGGATGTGGATGCCCGCGAAGAGGTTGGCCAGCGTGTCCTGGAGAGCCAGCGCGACCGCCAGACCGCCCACGCCGAGGGCGGTGAGCAGCGGGGCTATGGACACGCCCAGCGTCTGGAGCATCACCAGGAAGCCGATGGCCAGCACCAGGATGCGGGTGATGTTGACGAAGATCGTGGCCGACCCGGCGACCCCGGAGCGGGACGTGGTCAGCGTCCGCACCAGACCGGCGATCACCCGGGCCGCCGAGACGGTCGTCACGAAGATCAGCAGGACCGTCAGCACCTGGTTGACGTTGTGCTGCACGGTCCGCGTCAGCGGCAGCGCCGCCGCGGCCCCCGCCACGCCGCCCGCGACCGCCGCCCAGGGCGCCACCGTGCGCAGCGCGGCCACGATCACGTCGTCGCCGCTCCAGCGGGTGCGCCCGGCGTGCCCCGCCAGCCAGCGCAGCAGCACGCGCAGCAGGAACGCCGCCACCAGGCCGGCCGCCAGCCAGATGCCGGCGGGCACCAGGTGGTCCATGGTCAGGTCTTCGGTCACCGGTCACCTCGGGATGTCGGTTTGCATGACTGCCCCGGTCCGCAAGGCAGTTCGACCGGGGCGAGCGTTCATCCTGCCGCATTCCGGGCGGTGCTCCGTACCGCGCCGAGGGAGCGGACCGGGGGCGCCACGGTGGTGAGGTTCAGATCACCCGCATCCGCACCAGCGCCGCCAGCGTCAGTGCCCCCGGCAGCAACGGCAGCCAGACGGTCAGCAGCCGGAAGGCCAGCACCACCGCCGTGGCCACGGCCGCCGGGCCGCCCGCCGCCACCAGCGCCACGACCAGCGCCGCCTCGACCGAACCGATCCCGCCCGGCGTCGGCACCAGCGCCACCGCGACCGTCGCCGCCAGGTACGCCACCGCCATGTGCCCGACGGGCACGTCGAGCGCCAGCGACTTCCCCACCATGACCAGCGCCGCCGTCTGGAGCGCGGGGAAGGCGAGCGCCCCGCCCCACAGCGCCAGCGCCCGCGCCGGGCGGGCGTGCACCGAGCGGGCCTCGCCGAGCGCCGTCCGCAGGAAGGACTCCACCGCGCCGCGCAGCCGCGGCGCCAGCGCCAGTACGAGCGCCGCGACGACCGGCACCGCCCCCGCCGCGACCAGCAGCGGCCCCACGGCCCCGTCGGGGACGAGCGTGCCGAGCCGCAGCGCGCCGGGGAACGCGAGCAGCAGCGCGCCCAGCAACGCGACCCGGCCGACGCTCTCCGCCAGCAGATACAGGGCGAGGGCGGCCGAGGAGCGGGCGAGCGGCAGCCCGCACACCGCCATGAACCGCAGGTTGACGGCGCTCGCCCCCAGTCCCGTCGGCAGCAGGTGATTGGCCGCGCCCGCCGCGAACTGCGTGGCCAGCAGCCGTCGCCGGGGCAGCCGCCGGACCACGGCGCCCTGCCGCGTGCAGGCCGCCGCGACCCAGGTCAGACAGGTGGCGCAGGCCGCCGCCAGCAGCCAGGGCCACCGGGTCGTCGTGAGATGACCGAAACCCTCGGCCAGCACCGACCGGTGCCGCACCGCGACCACGGCGACCAGCAGCAGCGGGAGCACGCAGCACACCCGCCGGACCAGCCGGGCACGGCCCTCCCGGCGGACGGGGGCGGGCACGGGCACGGACTCCTGGGGAATCTCCACCACTGTCACACCACAAGAGATTCCCCGAGCCGCGCCAACTACGGATGACCGACGCGCGGACGTCGGCTTACGGACCGCGGGCGGCCGGTCCGCTCCTCGACGCTTGACCTCAAGGAAAGTCGAGGTTCTACCGTCACTCGTATGAGCATGGAGACCACAGCCTGGACCCAGCTGCACAGCGTCATGAACGCCGAGCAGGACCGCCGCCCCCTCGCCCGCGCGACGCTGCGTCGCATCGGCGCCTTCGCCCGCCCGCACCGCCGCCGCATCGTCCGGTTCGTCCTGCTCGGGGTGGTGACCGCGCTCCTCGCCGTCGCCACCCCCGTACTCGCCGGACGCGTCGTCGACACGATCGTGTCGGGCGGCGACGAGGGCACGGTCGTCCGCCTCGCCCTGCTGATCGCGCTGATCGCGGTCGCCGAGGCGGGTCTCGGCATCCTCTCCCGGAGGCTGTCGGCCATGCTCGGGGAGGGCCTGATCCTCGATCTGCGCACGGCTGTGTTCGATCATGTGCAGCGCATGCCGGTCGCGTTCTTCACACGCACTCGTACGGGCGCACTGGTCTCCCGTCTCAACAACGACGTCATCGGCGCCCAGCGCGCCTTCAGCAACACCCTCTCCGGCGTGGTGACCAACCTGGTCACACTGGTCCTCACCCTCGCCGTGATGCTCACCCTGTCCTGGCAGATCACTCTGCTCGCCCTGGTCCTGCTGCCCGTCTTCGTGCTCCCGGCCCGCCGCATGGGCCGCCGCATGGCCCGCATGCAGCGGGAGGCCGCCACCCTGAACGCCGCCATGGGCACCCGCATGACCGAGCGCTTCTCCGCACCCGGCGCCACGCTGATCAAGCTGTTCGGCCGCCCCGAGGAGGAGTCGGCCGAGTTCGCCGACCGCGCCCGCCGCGTCGCCGACATCGGCGTGCGCACCGCCACCGCCCAGGCGGCCTTCATCACCGCCCTCACCCTCGTCTCCGCCCTCGCCCTGGCCCTCGTCTACGGCCTCGGCGGCTTCTTCGCCCTGCGCGGCACCCTGGACGCGGGCGCCGTCGTCGCACTGGCGCTGCTGCTCACCCGCCTGTACGCGCCGCTCACCGCCCTCGCCGGGGCCCGCGTCGAGGTCATGAGCGCCCTCGTCAGCTTCGAGCGGGTCTTCGAGGTGCTGGACCTGACCCCGCTCATCGACGAGAAGCCCGACGCCGCCCCGGTCCCCGACGGCCCGGTCGCCGTCGAGTTCGACGACGTCCGCTTCGGCTACCCGTCCGCCGACAAGGTCTCCCTGGCTTCCCTCGAAGAGGTCGCCGCACTGGACACCCGGGGCGGCGACGAGGTCCTGCACGGCCTCTCCTTCCGCGCGGAACCCGGCCAGACCGTCGCCCTCGTCGGCTCCTCCGGTGCCGGCAAGTCCACCATCGCTCAGCTCCTGCCGCGCCTGTACGACACCGACGGCGGCACCGTGCGGATCGGCGGCGTCGACGTCCGCGACCTCGGCGCCCGCTCCCTGCGCGACACCGTCGGCATGGTCACCCAGGACGGCCACCTCTTCCACGACACCGTCCGCGCCAACCTGCTCCTGGCCCGGCCCGAGGCCTCCGAGACCGAACTGTGGGACGCGCTGCGCCGCGCCCGCCTGACCGACCTCGTACGGTCCCTGCCCGACGGACTCGACACCGTCGTCGGCGAGCGCGGCTACCGGCTCTCCGGCGGGGAGCGCCAGCGCATGACCATCGCCCGGCTGCTGCTGGCCCGCCAGCGCGTCGTCATCCTCGACGAGGCCACCGCCCACCTCGACAACACCTCCGAGGCCGCCGTCCAGGAGGCACTGGCCGAGGCCCTGGAGGGCAGGACCGCCGTGGTCATCGCCCACCGCCTGTCCACCGTCCGGGCGGCCGACCAGATCCTGGTGGTCGAGGCCGGCCGCATCGTGGAGCGTGGGACGCACGACGAACTCCTCACGGCCGGCGGCCGCTACGCCCAGCTCCACCGCACCCAGTTCGGGCGGCGGACGATGGAGAAGGCCGCATAGGTGAGGGGTTGCTACTGCCCGTGCGGCCGGGGAGCGCCCGTCCGCACGGGCAGGTCCTGTTCGGCCCAGACCACCTTCCCCGACGGCGTACGGCACGAGCCCCAGCGCCGGCACAGCATGTTGATCAGCTGGAGGCCGCGCCCGCTCTCGTCGCTCACGTCCGCGTGCTGGATCTGCGGCAGGTCGGGCCCGGAGTCGGAGACCTCCACCGACAGCCGCTCGTCCCGCAGCAGCCGCAGCTCACCCGGGGCGTTCCCGTACCGCAGGGCGTTGCCCACCAGCTCGCTGACGACCAGCTCGGTGGTGTCGACCAGCTCCTCCAGTCCCCACTTCAGCAATTGTTCGCGCACCGTCGTCCGCGCCTGCCCGGCGGCCTTGCCGTCCGGCGGCAGCGTCCGTACGAACACGTCACCGTCCGGACCCAGCGGACGGGCGCCCGCGACCAGGACGATCGCGTCGTCGGACCGGTCGCTCCCCACCCGCTCGGTGACCGCCCGGCACACCGCGCCGCCCTCGGGCACGGCGCCGCCGGCCGCCTCGCGCAGCCGCTCCATCCGGTCGGCGAGCCCGGCGGTGCGCGACCTGATCAGGCCGTCCGTGTACAGCGTCAGGCGGCTCCCGTCGGGCGCGGGAACGTCCACCGGGTCGTACGGGATCACCCCGGCGCCCAGCGGCGCCCCGGCGGGCACGTCCAGATACGCGGCGGTTCCGTCGGCGCCGGTGAGCAGCGGCGGCGGATGACCGGCGCTGGCGATGCGGAAGGCGGAGCCGTACGGGTCGTAGACCGCGCACAGACAGGTGGCGTACTGGTCCTCCTCCAGGTCACGGGCGGCCAGGTCCAGCCGGGCCAGCAGCCGCTCGGGCGCGATGTCCAGCGCCATCAGGGTGCGGGCCACCGTGCGCAGCCGTCCCATGGTCGCGGCGGCGGCCAGCCCGCGCCCCATCACGTCGCCCACCATCAGCGCCGTACGCCCGCTGGGCAGCGCCACGACGTCGAACCAGTCGCCGCCCACGGCGGCCGGATCGGCGGCCGGGTCGTAGCACGAGGAGACCGCGAGCCCCGGAGTACTGGGGCTGGACCGGGGGAGCAGCGCGCGCTGGAGCGTGACCACGTGCTCGCGCTCCCTCCCGTAGAGCCGGGCGTTGTCGATGGACACGGCCGCCTTGGACGCCAGCTCCATGGCCAGCGCCACGTCGCCGTCGGTGAACGGCGCCCGGGTCCCGGCCCGGACGAAGTCCGCCAGCCCCAGCAGCACCCCGCGGGCGACCAGCGGAACGACCAGGTAGGAGTGGACCCCCGCGCGCCGCATGACGTCGGCGGACTCGGCGGTCGGCGCGACCACGGCGTAGTCCGCCCGCGTCATCCGGGCGATCAGCACCGGTTCGCGCGTGGTCAGGCACCTGAGGCCCAGCCGGTCGGCGCTGTGCACGGACAGCTCGCCGACCGGGTCCGGCGCGAGGTCCAGGCCGTCGATCTCCGCCACCGCCATGGCCCGGAGCCGCGGGGGTTCGCTGCCCCGGACGCGGTCCCCCTCCTGGAACCGCAGCACGGTGTCCAGCAGGTCCACCGCGGAGCCGTCGGCCAGCTCCGGGACGGTGAACGCGGCCAACTCCTCCGCCGTGCGCCGCAGGTCCAGCGTGGTGCCGATCCACGTACCGGCCTCGTTCAGCCAGGCCAGCCGGCGGCGCGCGCCCAGCGCCTCCGTCATCGGCCGCAGCGCTCCCCGCAGCGCCCGGCGCCCGCCGACGAGGGGTTTCGCAGGGCGGCGCACCTCGCGCCGCCACGGTCGCTCCCGCACGCGTCGCCTCCTCCCACGCCTCCTGCCCCGATTCTGCCTCGCCTCGGGACGGGCGGCGACGGCGGCGCCGTGACGGAGGGGCCTTGCCTCAGGCGCGCAGCCACACCGCCGTGTCCCGCGGCAGCCGGCCGTCCCCGTCCAGGGGCCCGCTGCCGAGCAGGAGCGTGCCGTGTTCCGGCAGGCCGACCGGCCCCGGGGACAGGTTGACGACGCACGTCAGACCGCCTGGACGCCGGAAGGCGAGGACGCCGTCCGGTGCGGGCAGCCAGTCGAACGGACCGTCGCCGAAACCGTCGGTGGTGCGCCGCAGGAGCAGTGCCTCGCGGTACAGGGCGAGCATCGAGGCCGGGTCGGTGCTCTGGCGGTCCGCCGCGTACGACGGCCAGCCCGCCGGCTGCGGCAGCCAGGGCTCCGTCTCGGAGCCGAAACCGCAGTACGGCGCGTCGGCCGACCACGGCAGCGGCACGCGGCAGCCGTCCCGGCCCGGATCGACGCCCCCGGAGCGGTGGTGCATCGGGTCCTGGATGCGGTCGAGCGGGACGTCGGCCTCGGGCAGACCGAGTTCCTCACCCTGGTACAGGTAGACGGACCCGGGCAGGGCCAGCGTCAGCAGCGCGGCGGCCCGGGCGCGCCGCGTCCCGAGCGTGAGGTCGGTGGGCGTGCCGAAGGCCTTCCTGGCGAAGTCGAAGCCGGTGTCCTCGCGGCCGTACCGGGTGACGGTGCGGGTCACGTCGTGGTTGCACAGCACCCATGTGGCGGGGGCGCCGACGGGGGCGTGCTCGGCGAGCGTGTCGTCGATGGTGCGGCGCAGCCGGTCCGCGTCCCAGGGGCAGGACAGGAAGTTGAAGTTGAACGCGGTGTGCAGCTCGTCGGGGCGCAGGTAGCGGGCGAAGCGTTCGGCGTCGGGCAGCCACACCTCGCCGACGAAGACGCCCCCGTACTCGTCGGCGACGGCCCGCCAGGAGCGGTAGATGTCGTGCAGCTCGTCCTGGTCGATGTAGGGGTGCGGGTCGACGCCCTCCTCGAAGTCCGCCAGCGCCGGGTCCTTGGCGAGCAGGGCGGCGGAGTCGATGCGTACGCCCGCGACCCCGCGCTCGAACCAGAAGCGCAGCACGTCCTCGTGCTCCCGGCGCACCTCGGGATGGGCCCAGTTCAGGTCGGGCTGCTCCGGGGTGAACAGGTGGAGGTACCACTCGCCGTCCGGGACCCGGGTCCAGGTGCGGCCGGAGAACTGGGAGGGCCAGTTGTTGGGCGGCAGCTCGCCGTTCTCGCCGCGTCCGGGACGGAAGTGGAAGCGCTTGCGCTCCGCGCTGCCGGGGCCGGCGGCCAGCGCCGCCCGGAACCAGGCGTGCTGGTCGGAGACGTGGTTGGGGACGATGTCGACGATGCTGCGGATGCCCAGCTCCCGGGCCTCGGCGATCAGCTTCTCGGCCTCGCCGAGGGTGCCGAAGGCCGGGTCGATGGTGCGGTAGTCGGCGACGTCGTAGCCGCCGTCGACGAGCGGCGAGACGTACCAGGGGGTGAACCACACGGCGTCCACGCCGAGTTCGGCGAGGTAGGGCAGTCTCGCCCTCACGCCCGCGAGGTCACCGGTGCCGTCGCCGTCGCCGTCGGCGAAACTGCGGGGATACACCTGGTAGATGACGGCGTCGCGCCACCAGTCGGCGGCGCGGTGCGAGTTGGGGGCTGCCACGTGACGGTCCTTTCGGGCAGGGTGGATCTTCGCCGCCGGCCCGGACAGGGCGGGGCGTCGGACGGGCCGGCGGCGAAGGCTGACGGGACGGGCCGGGGGAGGGCGGCGCGGGGCGCCTCAGCCCTTGAGTCCGCCGGCGGTGAGTCCGCTCATGATGTTGCGCTGGAAGATCAGGAAGATGATCAGGGTCGGCAGCGAGGCCATGGTGAGCGCGGCGATCAGCACGTTGACGGGCACACCGTTGGACAGCGAGTAGATGCCGACGTTCAGGGTCTGCTTGGCCGGGTCCGGCAGCGTCAGCATGGGCCAGAGGAAGTCCTTCCAGACGCCCACGATCGCGAAGATGGACACCACGCCGAGGATCGGCCGGGAGATGGGCAGGACGATCGACCACAGGGTGCGCATCGGCGAGGCGCCGTCCATGGACGCGGCGTCCAGCAGCTCCCTCGGGATCGAGTCGAAGAACCGCTTCAGCAGGAAGATGTTGAAGGCGTTGGTCACCGAGGGCAGCCAGATCGCCCACGGAGTGTTCAGCAGGTTGCGTTCGAAGACCGGCACGTCGAGCACCGTCAGGTACTGCGGCACGACCAGCACGGTCGCCGGGATCATCAGCGTCGCCAGCATCATGCCGAGGATGGCCTTGCCGAAGACCGGGCGGAGCTTGGAGAGCGAGTACGCCGCCGCCACGTCCAGCACCAGCTGGAAGGCGAGCGCGCCGAACGCGTAGTACAGCGTGTTGCCCAGCAGACCGGCCAGGTCCATGACGTTCCAGGCCTGCGAGTAGTTGTCCGGCTGGAAGGACTCGGGGATCAGCGTCGGCGGGGTCGCCACCGCTTCCTGGGTGTCCTTGAAGCCGCTG
Organism: Streptomyces sp. CB02414; assembly: GCF_001905385.1. Taxonomy (GTDB): domain Bacteria; phylum Actinomycetota; class Actinomycetes; order Streptomycetales; family Streptomycetaceae; genus Streptomyces. The sequence continues at coordinate 212,133 of NZ_LIPF01000005.1, forward strand.
GAGACCATCCAGTACATCGGGCCGAGGAAGACCACGGTGAACACCGTGACGACCAGACCGAACGTCAGCCAGTACAGGCGTTTGCCGCGCGGCCGGGCGAGCTGGGCCGGCGAGATGAGCGTGCGTGTGGACATCGGTGGATTCCCCCGGCCTACTCGGTCTCGGCGCGGTTGAGCTTCACGTACGCCGCCGAGAAGCCGGCGAGCAGTACGAGGAGCAGCAGGCCGAGGGCCGCCGCGGCGCCGTAGTTGTTGAAGTTGAAGGCGTACTGGTAGATCAGGTAGACGACCGTCGTGGTCGAGCCCTCGGGGCCGGCGCCGCCGGTGAGCAGGAAGGGTTCCACGAAGACCTGCATGGTGGCGATGATCTGCATCAGCAGCAGCAGCGACAGGATCAGCCGCGTCTGCGGGATCGTCACGTGCCAGATCTTCCGGAAGAGCCCGGCCCCGTCCAGCTCCGCCGCCTCGTAGAGCTCGCCGGGGATGCCCTGGAGCGCGGCGAGGTAGATGAGGGCCGCGCCGCCCATGTTCATCCAGGTCGACGCGATCACCACGGAGAGCATGGAGAGGTCGGGATCCTGCAGCCACTGCTGCTCGGGCAGGCCCACGGTGCTGAACAACTCGTTGAGCAGGCCGTAGCCGGGGTCGTACAGGTACTTGAAGAGCAGGACGGCGGCGACCGGCGGCAGCATCACCGGCAGGTACACCAGCAGCCGCAGGTAGCCCTTGCCGTGCCTCAGTTCGTTGATGACGAGCGCGACGACGAACGGCACCGCGAAGCCGAAGACCAGGGCCAGCACGGTGAACAGCAGGGTGTTGCGCCAGGCCTGCCAGAAGGCCGGGTCGTTGAAGACCGTGCGCAGGTTGTCCAGGCCGACCCAGGAGACCTCGCCCTGGTCCGTCTTCTGGAAGGCGAGGAAGAACTCCCGGACCATCGGGTACCAGGAGAAGAAGGCGAAGCAGAGGACCGCGCCGATCAGGAAGCCGTGTGCGGTGATGTTGCGCTTCAGGCTCCGGGCGAAGGACCCGCCGGGCGGGGGCGGGCCGTCCGGCGGCGGCTGGGCGTGGCGGGCTCTCGCCGCCTTGCTCGGGGTGAGGCTGGGGGCCGACATCGTCACTCCTGGGTACTGATCTCATGGGCCCCGGGGGGCGGTGCGGCCCGCCCCCCGAGGGAGCCGGTCACTGCGTGGCCAGAACCTGGTCGACCTGCTGCTCGGCCGTGTCGAGCAACTTGTCGATGTCGGCGTCCTCGTTGGTCAGGATGCCGGACATCACGTTGTCCAGGACCTTGTAGACCTCCTGCGCCTTCGGCGGCTCGGCCTTGCCCGGGACCGGGGAGTCCATGAACGGCTTGAAGTTCTCGACCGGCATGGTGGCGTGCTCGATGCGCGCCGCGTCGTCCTTCTTCTTCGACTCGTTCAGCCAGAAGTTGGGCTGCGGGAGGCCCACCGGCAGGTCGTCCTTCTTCTTGCGCTCCCAGTTGAACTGGCCCTGTCCGACGGTGAGGTTCTTGAAGTTCAGCCAGGCGACGGCCGCCTTTATCTTGTCGGGGGAGATGCCCTTCTTGATCATGTAGCTGTTGCCGCCGGCGAGGGTGTTCTTCCCGCCGGGGATCGGCGCCATCCCGAAGTTCTCGTAGTCGGCGCCGAGCTGCTGCACCATGTACGTGATGTCGTCGGGAGCGGCGAGGAACATGCCGAGCTTGTCGGTGGCGATCTGCTTCTGCAGGTCGCCCCACTTGAGCAGCTGGGTCTTGCCCATGCTGTCGTCCTCCCAGCGCATCGCGTGGAGGTTCTCGGCGACCTGCTTGCCCAGTTCGTCGTTGAAAGCCGCCTTCCTGCCGCTCGCGTCGACGACGTCGCCGCCGAGGCTGTACATCTGCGCGGTGAAGTGCCAGCCGCCGGTGTTGCCGGCGCTGTACTCGCCGAAGCCGGCGATGCCTTCGCCCAGGTCGGAGATCTTCTCGGCGGCGGTGCGGACCTCGTCCCAGGTGCGCGGCGGGTTGTCCGGGTCGAGACCGGCCTGCTCGAAGAGCTTGCGGTTGATCAGCAGGCCCATCGTGTAGTTGCTCTCCGGCAGGCCGTACAGCTTGTCCTCGTGCTTGAGCTGGCCGAGGACGTTCGGGTCGATGTCCTTGAGGGCCGGTACCGTCTTCTCGTTGACGTACGCGGTGATGTCCTCGGCACCGTCGTGGTCCAGTACCTGCGCCAGGTCGGTGAAGTACGTGAAGAAGACGTCGGGCTGCGACTTGGCCTTCAGCATCGCCGTGAAGCGCGGCGGTTCCAGGCACTGGCCCGGCGTGGAGCGGCCGTCGATGGTGACGTTCGGGTAGATCTTGTTGAACGCCTTGACGTCCTCCTTCCACTCCTTCAGCTCGGCCGCTTTGGCGGCCGGGGGCATGCAGTCCATGGTGATGGTCACCTTGGTCTTCGGGTCCAGCGGAGCGGCCGGGTCGGAGGACCCGCTCCCGCCTTCGGAACCGCCGCCGTCGTCGCTGCTGCTCGTGCCGCAGGCGGCCAGAGCGGTCAGCGTGAGGGCGGAGACGAGCGTGATGGCGCCGGCACGACGGGTACGGCGGAACCGAGCACTTCTCATGGGTGGTCCCCTTCGGGCATGAACGTGGAAGGCGCCCCACCGCCGATGCGTTGTGGGGCGCCGCACACTCAACCACCGTGAACAAGTGAACGCAATATCTCGCGCTGATTTCGTAATTGCTCGACAGTCTGTCGTAGATGTTGGGAGACGGTTGAGGGCCGGTTACTTGGCGGCCGCCTGTGCGGTGGAGCCGCGGACGACGAGTTCCGGTTCGAAGAGCAGCTCCCGGTGCGGTACTTCGGTGCCTTGGATCTGGGCGCAGAGGAGGTCGACGGCGGCGCGTCCCATGGCCTCGATGGGCTGGCGGACGGTGGTGAGGGGTGGTTCGGTGCAGGTCATGAAGGCGGAGTCGTCGTAGCCGACGACGGAGATGTCGTGGGGTACGGCCAGTCCGCGGCGGCGGGCGGAGCGTACGGCGCCGAGGGCGAGGGGGTCGCTGGCGCAGATGATGCCGGTGACGCCGCGGTCGATGAGGCGGGAGGCGGCTGCCTGGCCGCCCTCCAGGGAGAACATCGACCGCTCCACGAACTCCTCGGCCACCGAGCCGCCCGCCGCCTGTACGGCGGCCTGGAGCCTGCGCAGGGAGGGGATGTGGTCGCCCGGGCCCAGCACCAGGCCGATGCGTTCGTGCCCGAGCGAGACCAGGTGTCGCCAGGACTGCTCGACGGCCACGGCGTCGTCGCAGGCGATGCACGGGAAGTCGAGGTCCGGAATGGAGGCGTTGATCAGGACGACCGGGATGTTGCGCTCCGCGAGGAGCCGGTAGTGGTCGTGCGGGGCGTCGGCCTGGGCGAAAAGCCCGCCGGCGAAGACGACGCCCGACACCTGCTGCTGGAGCAGCAGCTCGACGTAGTCCGCCTCGGAGACGCCGCCCTTGGTCTGCGTGCACAGCACCGGCGTCAGTCCCTGCTGGGCCAGCGCACCGCCGATGACCTCGGCGAACGCCGGGAAGATCGGGTTCTGCAGCTCGGGCAGGACCAGCCCCACCAGACGCGCCCGCTCGCCCCGCAGCTGGGTCGGCCGCTCGTAGCCCAGCACGTCCAACGCGCTCAGCACGGACTGCCGGGTCGCCTCCGAAACCCCCGGTTTGTCGTTGAGGACCCGGCTGACCGTGGCCTCGCTGACCCCAACCTTCTTCGCTACTTGAGCAAGTCGTCGCGTCACATACGCAAGACTAGCGCAAGCCTCGCAAGAGACTTGCGCCAGTCGTCGACCTGTCCGACAAGGTCAGGGCAGGTCTAGGGGTTGCGGATGATCTTGAAGGTGGACGTTGTGTTCCTGATGTCCACGGCGTTGTCCTCGAGCGTCAGGTTGTTGAAGACGACCTCGCCGACCGCCGGACCTTCTCCGGCCTCCGGCATCTCGTTGGCCCACAGTCCGAAGCCGGACTTGGCGTCGAACGCGTCACCGCTCTTGCGCGCCCCGGAGATCGTGACGTCGGTGAAGACCGTGTCCTTGATCGGGTACTGCTGCTGGCCTCCCACGTAGTCCGTCTGGAACATGATGCCGCTGTAGGTCGGGTCGACGATGTCCACGTTGTTGACCCGGATGCCCTGGAACACCTCGGACGCCGAGAACACCCAGATGCCCGGGAAGGTCTGGTTGCCCCAGAAGTGCCCGCCGGCCCGGACGATCGAGATGTTCTCGAAGGTCGTCGGATCGGTGCCGAAGCCGTTCATCGGGTAGCCGAAGTCCAGCGAGCTGATGGTGATGCCGGAGTAGACCAGGGTGTCGGCGATGTGGATGTTGCGGAAGGTGTTGTTGTAGCCGCCGTAGACGGCCAGCCCCGCCGCGCGCCAGGTCAGTGTCGACGTCAGGTTCTCGTAGAGGTTGTTCTTCATGTCCGCGCCGCCCGCGTCGATCGCCGAGAAGAGCGCGAAACTGTCGTCACCGGTGGCCCGGGCGTCGTTGTTGGAGACGAGGTTGTCGGTCGAGCCGTTGGTCATGTTGACGGCGTCGGCGAACGTGTTGCGGATCCGGGAGTTCTTGATCGTGACCCGGTCCGTGTTGGCGCCCCAGTACAGGCACACCATGTGCTCGTTCCAGATGTTGTCGATCACGATGTCCGACACATTGGAGAAGTCGAACACCTTGCCCGGCCCGTCGATACGGGTGGTGTAGTTGCCGAAGTAGGCGAAGTTCGCGAACGACGAACCCTTCGCGCTCGCGTCGGCCCGGAAGCCGACGTCGGTGTTGTCCTGCGTCGTGGGCGCGTGGAACTGCGTGAACCACGGCCCCGCGCCGACCACCTGGACCGCCTTGCCGTACACCTGGAACTTGCTCGACGTCTGATAGTCGCCGGGCGGCAGGTACACGCCGACGAGCTCGCCCGTGGAGTCCATGCGGACCCGGTCGAGCGCGTTCTGCACGTCCTGGTGCGTGAATCCGGCGGGCACCGCGTACGCCGCCGGGTCCGGGTTGGGCACCGGCGCGACCTGCTCCAGGTTGACGAAGTCGATCGCGTAGTCGGTGCTGTTCGCGGCGTCCTTCTGCAACCGGATCCTGCTCCCCGCCGGGACGGTCTCGCCCAGCATGATGTGCGCCTCGTCGTAGATGTGCCGCGGTGCGCCCGCGCTCGGCGAGTTGCCGGGGGAGGCCTCGGCGCCGTACAGCCAGGCGTACTTCGAGGTGAGCGGCAGCGCCTTCTTCATGACGCCGTCGACGTACACGTTGATCGTGGAGTCGATGCCCCCGCCGCCCGGGGCGTCCGGGATCGAGAAGCGGGTCACCAGGGTGTTGGTCTCGGCCCGGGTGGTGAACTCGACGTACTCACCGGTCTCGTCGAGGTGCACGGCCTTGCGCCCGGACGCCTCTCCCGCGATGTCGCCGATGGTCCGGTTGGGACCGACCACCTGCGCGCCGCCGCCGGCCGTCCCGTCCTCCGCCTCGTACATGTCGTACGGCATGCTGGCGCCGCGCCCGACGAACAGCGGCTGCGTGGAGGTGTTGTTCTCCCGCTTGACCGGCAGCTCGTTCGCGTCGGCGGCGACCTCGACCTTCAGGGTGTACGAGCCGTTGGCGGCCTTCCAGGTGCCGAGGCTCACCGCGGGGCTGGTCGAACCGGCGGCGATGACACCGTCGTGCGCGCCGGTCAGTGTCTTGACGGTGGCGCCCTTGGAGTCGAGGAGGCCGATCCTCACCTCGTGGCTGCCGCCCGCCGAGTCCTGGGTGCCCTGGTTCCTCAGCGCGACCTTGAAGGTGACGTCGTCACCGGCGGCCGGGCTGGAGGGGGACGTGGTGACCGCGGCGGCCACCAGGTCGGAGCTCTGCACCGGTTCGACCACCAGCGGCTCGGGCCGCGTGTAGGTGTTGTTGGTCTCGTTCTGCTCGGTGATCTCGTCCGCCGCGTCGGCGACCGCGCTCAGTTCGTACGACCCGGCGTCGCGGGCCCCGACGGAGGCGTCGACCGTGGCCTGCTCGCCCGCTTCGAGCGCGCCCACCTCGGCGGTGGCGACCTCGGTGCCGCCCAGGCGCAGGGCGACCTCGCTCGCCGGGGCGTCGGCCGCACCGCTGTTGCGGACGGTGGCGGACACGGTGATCTCGTCCGACTCCACCGGCGAGGCGGGCGAGGTGGTCAGCTTCGTCACCTCCACATCGGGGTTGGGCGCGGGTGTGCCGATCACCTGGAACTCGGCGAGCTGCCCGGCCGTCGCCCCGCTGTTGGCGGTGAACCTGAGCCGCACGTCGGCGACCCGCTCACCGACCGGAACGGACACGCTGTTGCCGCCGCTCGCCGGGTCGAAGACGTAGTCCTTCGCGTCGACGAGGCCGGTGAAGCCGGACGCGTCCTGCTCGCGGCCGAGCACCTCGATGCGCTGGGTGCGCTTCGACCAGCTGGTGCCGGGGTTGAGCTTGAGGACGACGCGGTCGACGTCCGCGTTGGCGCCCAGTTTCAGGGTGAGCGTGTTCGGGTAGCTGCCCGCGGCGCCCTCCCAGTAGGTGGACGTGTCGTTGTCGTTGGCGTTCTCGGCGACGTAGGTGTGGATGACGGAGGAGGCGCTGATCGCCTTGCCGACGGCCATGTTGGAGCCGTCCCCGCTGCCGGTGCGGGTCACGGAGTTGCTGTCGCCCGACTGGTTGCCGGCCGCGTCCTTCGCCCGCACGAAGTAGGTCACGTCGGCGGACGCGGGCTGGGTGTCGGTGTAGGTGGTCACGTCACCGGCGACGCTCTCGCGCAGCTGCTTGTTGGCGTAGACGTCGTATGCGGTGACGCCCTCGTTGTCGGTGGAGGCGTCCCAGGTCAGCTTGATCTGTCCGGTGGACGGCTCGGTGAGGGCGAGGTTCGCGGGCGCGGTGGGCGCCTGGGTGTCGCCGGTGTCCGCGCGGCGGGTCACGGAGTTGCTGTCGGCCGACTGGTTGCCGGCCGCGTCCTTGGCCCGCACGAAGTAGGTGACGGTTGTGCCGGCCGGCCGGGTGTCGGTGTACGTGGTGACGTCGCCGGCGACCGAGGTCAGCAGGTCGCCGTTGGCGTAGATGTCGTAGCCGGTGACGGCCGTGTCGTCGGTGGCCGCCTCCCAGGTCAGCCTGATCTGACCGGTGGCGGGCTCGGTGAGGGCGAGGTCCGCCGGTGCGCTCGGGGCCTGGGTGTCACCGGTCGCCGGGCCGTAGACCTCCAGCTCGGAGACCTGGGCGGCCGGATGGCCGGTGTTGGCCGTCACCAGGACACGCACGTAGCGCGTGGTGGCGGCGTCGAAGGTGATGGTGGCCGACTGCCCGCCCGCCGCGTCGAAGGCGTAGGCCTTGGCGGCGGTCAGGTCGGTGAAGTCCTCGCCGTTGTCGCTCGCCTGGATCTTCAGGGTCTGGCTGCGGTCCGGCCAGCCGTCCGGCAGTCGCAGCACGACGCGGTCGATGCGGCGGGAGAAGCCGAGGTCGGCCTGGAGCCACTGCGGCAGGGCGTTGTTGGCGCTCTCCCAGTAGGTGGCCTTGTTGGCGTCGTTGCCGTTGCCGGGGGTGTACTGCCCGGTGGAGCTGCTCGCCGTCAGCGTGCGTCCGGCGGCGAGGTTCGCGGACGACTCCCCGGCCGCGTGGACCTCCAGCTCGGAGAGCTGGGCCGCCTGCCACCCGGTGTTCGCGGTGACGTTGATCCGCACGTAGCGCGTCTGGGTGGCGGGGAAGCTCACGGCGACCGTGTTGCCCGACCCCGGGCTGAAGGTGTACGTGGCCGAGCTCTTCAGCGTGCTGAAGCTGGTGCCGTCCGCGCTGCCCTGCACGGAGAGCGTCTGGTCGCGGCTCTCCCAGCCGGCGGGCAGCCGCAGGACGACCTCGTCGATCCGCTCGGTGGCACCGAGGTCGGTCTGCACCCACTGGGGGAGGCTGCCGCCGCCGCTCTGCCAGTACGAACCCTGGTTCCCATCCGTGATGTTGGCGGCGCCGTACTCGCCGTGCGAGCTGCTCGCCGCCGTAGGGTCCCCCACGGCGATGTTGGGGCCACCGGCTGCCGTGGCCGACAGCAGTGGACCTCCCAACGCCAGGAGACTGGTCGCGACCACCGTGCACAGGGCACGTGATCTCCAGTTCCGGATTCTCATCTGTCCCCGATCTCCGCCTCGGTTCTCTGTCATTTACGTTGAGCGCTCAGAGAGTTGCAGAGAATTGTTGAGTCGTCCACGGCTGAAGCAGCGGAAATTGGCACGCGTGTAACCGCGGTGAGCCCCGCGGGGCAGGGGAGGAGGCTGGAGCGAGCCTCGGATCAGGGGCTTTCGTGGGCTACGTCGGACAGCCGCAAGCCACTGTCAGGTACCGCAAGAACTTGCGTAAGACGTCGTGCCGCTACTCGGCGGAGGCCTGTGCGGTGGAGCCGCGGACGACGAGTTCCGGTTCGAAGAGCAGTTCACCGTGCGGTACTTCGGTGCCCTGGATCTGGGCGCAGAGGAGGTCGACGGCGGCGCGTCCCATGGCCTCGATGGGCTGGCGGACGGTGGTGAGGGGTGGTTCGGTGCAGGTCATGAAGGCGGAGTCGTCGTAGCCGACGACGGAGATGTCGTGGGGTACGGCCAGTCCGCGGCGGCGGGCGGCGCGTACGGTGCCGAGGGCGAGGGGGTCGCTGGCGCAGATGATGCCGGTGACGCCGCGGTCGATGAGGCGGGAGGCGGCTGCCTGGCCGCCCTCCAGGGAGAACATCGACCGCTCCACGAACTCCTCGGGCAGGTCGGCGTTCACGGCGCCGGCCGCCTCCCGAGCGGCGGCCAGCTTCCGGCGGGAGGGGATGTGGTCCGAGGGGCCGAGGACCAGGCCGATGCGTTCGTGCCCGAGGGAGACCAGGTGCCGCCAGGACTGCTCGACGGCCACGGCGTCGTCGCAGGCGATGCACGGGAAGTCGAGGTTCTCGATCGACGCGTTGATCAGGACGACCGGGATGTTGCGCTCCGCGAGGAGCCGGTAGTGGTCGTGCGGGGCGTCGGCCTGCGCGAACAGCCCGCCGGCGAAGACGACCCCGGACACCTGCTGCTGGAGCAGCAACTCGACGTAGTCCGCCTCGGAGACGCCGCCCTTGGTCTGCGTGCACAGCACCGGCGTCAGCCCCTGCTGCGCCAGCGCACCGCCGATGACCTCGGCGAACGCCGGGAAGATCGGGTTCTGCAGCTCGGGCAGGACCAGCCCCACCAGACGCGCCCGCTCGCCCCGCAGCTGGGTCGGCCGCTCGTAGCCCAGCACGTCCAACGCGCTCAGCACGGACTGCCGGGTCGCCTCCGAAACCCCGGGCTTGCCGTTGAGGACCCGGCTGACCGTGGCCTCGCTGACCCCAACCTTCTTCGCCACCTGAGCAAGTCGTCGCGTCACAGCGAAAGGCTAACGCAAGCCCCGCAAGCGGCTTGCTCTCGTGCCGGATTGCGGCCGTTGCGCCCGGCAGGTGAAACGTGTGGGCGTATGCGCCTTCAGTCCAGCGTGATCCGCGCGGCGACCGGAAGGTGGTCGCTGCCGGTGGCGGGCAGGGTGCGGATGTGGCCGACGGTCGCGGAGCGGGCCATGACCTGGTCGATCCGGGCCACCGGGAAGGCGGCGGGGAAGCTGAACGCGACGCCCCGCTCGGCGACGTCCAGCCGCGTGGTCAGCGGGTCGAGGGCGCGGTCGTCGACCGTGCCGTTGAGGTCGCCCAGCAGCACCACCCGGCGCAGCTCCTCGGCCGCGACGGCATCGCCCAGCAGCCCGGCGCTCTCGTCCCGCCAGTCCGATGCCAGGCCGCTCGCGCCGACGCGGACGGAGGGCAGGTGCGCGACGTACACCGCGATCTCGCCGTGCGGTGTGCGGGCCACCGTCCGCAGGCCCCGGTTCCACTCCTCCGTGATGCCGGGCGGTTTGATGTCGAGCGGCCGGGCGTCGGTGAGCGGGTGCTTCGACCAGAGCCCGACGGTGCCCTGGACCGTCCGGTACGGGTAGTCGGCGGCCAGGGTCCGCGTGTACACGTCGAGCGCCGGGGGGACCAGCTCCTGGAGGGCGATGAGGTCGGGTTCCGCGCCGGCCAGGGCGCGGGCGGTGCCCGCGGGGTCGTCGTTCTCGTCGCTGACGTTGTGCTGGACCACGAGCAGGTCGTCGGCGCGGGCCTCGGGCGCGGGCAGCAGCAGCGGACCGAAGAGGTACGTCCAGGCGGCGACCGGCAGCAGGAGGGCCACCAGCGCGAGCGCCGACCGGCGTACCAGCGCCAGGACGAGCAGCAGCACGACCACCGCACCGAGCCACGGCAGGAATGTCTCCAGCAGACTGCCCAGCCCGAGCACCGCGTTGGGGACCGCGCCGTGGAACACGAGCAGGGCGGCCGTCAGCACGGCGGCCGCCGTGACCACGCGGCCCCGCGACCGGGCCGGCCGGCCCGCCCGGGAGGCCCGACTCCGCACCCGTGCCGCCAGGCCCCGTGCCCGCGCCATCGGCCCCGGTCGCGGCCGTGTCTCCGCCTGCTCCACCATGCCTCTTCCGTCCACTCGTCCTCGCACGTCAGGACGAGTGGCCCAGTGGATCAGTTCCCGTCGGTGTCGTTCCGCGGGCCGCGCGTGAGGTGGTCGTGGTCCGCCGCGGCCTTGGCGAGCAGGGCCAGCATCGCGGACTCGGCCCGTGCCGGGTCCCGGTCCCGGACGGCGTCCAGGACCGCGCGGTGGCTCGGGACCGGGTCGTCGGCGTCCTCGTGGGCGTGGACCAGCCGGTCGCGTTCCCTGAGCCCCGGCTCCAGGAGCATGTCCATCCTGCGCAGCAGTTCGTTGCCGGTGGCGGCCAGCAGGGCCAGGTGGAACGCGGCGTCCGCCTCGGCGGCAGCGGCGGGGCCCAGGCCGGTCCGCCCCATGGCGCCGAGGGCGCTCTCCAGGGCCGCCAGGTCCGCATCCGTACGGTGCAGGGCGGCCCGGCGCGCGGCGGCGGGCTCGACAATGGACCGTACGTCGGCGAGGTCGCGCAGCAGCGGGCCGACGTCGCCGGTCTCCATCCGCCAGCGGATCACGTCGGCGTCGAGGAGGTTCCAGTGGGCACGCTCCCGGACGAAGGTGCCGCGCTTCTGCCGGGCGTCGGTCAGTCCCTTGCCCGCCAGTACCTTCAGCGCCTCCCGCATCACCGTCAGGCTCACGTCCAGCTCCGCCCCGAGCGCGCCGATGTCGAGGATCTCGCCCTCGGCGATCTCGCCGCCCACGATGCGCGCGCCGAGCCGGTGCACGACCTGTCCGTGCACGCCGCGGCCGGAGTAGGACGCCATGCGGTTCTCCTGGGGGTGACTCGTGGGTGAAGCGGTTCGCGGGGTCGCGCGCCGGACAGGCCCTGGGTGCGCTCAGCGTATGGCGCCGCCCGGCGGGGCGTTGAGCACGGCCAGTTCGTCGCGGTGCGGCAGACCCTCCCAGTCACCCCGGGTGGCGACCGCGAAGGCGCCGGCGGTGACCGCGCGACCCAGGCGGTCGGCCGGTGCGAGTCCGTCCAGCAGCCCCGAGAGGTAACCGGCGCAGAAGGCGTCCCCGGCACCGACCGTGTCCACCACCGGCACGCGCGGCGCGGGCTGCTCCAGACGCTGCCCATCGGCGCCGTACAGTCCGGCACCGTCGCCGCCCCGTTTGACGACCACTTCGCGCGCTCCGGCGGCCAGCGCCTGGGCCACCCGCCCGGCTTCGTCGGAGTCGTCGTCCCCGGCGATCAGGGGCAGTTCGTCGTCGGAGGCGATCACGACGTCGACGCTGCCGCGCAGCCGGCGCAGGGCGGCCGCCGCTTCCTCGGCGCTCCACAGCCGGGCCCGGTGATTGACGTCCAGGACCACCGTCCAGCCGTGTGCGCGTGCGTGGGCGACCGCCTCGGTCACCGTCGCGAGCGGGCCGGGTCCCAGCGCACAGGTGATGCCGGTGACGTGCAGGACGCGGGCGCCCTCCGCCAGGGCCGCGGTGAGGTGCTCGGGCCGCTGCCGGGAGGCGGCGGACCCGGTGCGCCAGTAGTGCACGCGGGCCACGTCGCCGACGAGGCGTTCCCGCATCAGGGCACCCGTCGGTGCCTCGGGGTCGGTGGTGGCATTCCGCACGTCGACGCCCTCGCCGCGCAGGGTCCGCAGGGCCAGGCGGGCCGGTTCGTCCGCGCCCAGGCGGCCCGCCCAGGCGACGCGGTGGCCGAGGCGGGCCAGTCCGACGGCGACGTTCGACTCGGCGCCGGCCACGGCGGTGCGGGCCGGTGCTCCGGTGCTCAGCGGGCCTTCGGTCTGCAGGGACAGCATCGTCTCGCCGAAGGTCAGGACGTCGGCCGTCATGCGGCGTCCTCCGCCCGGCACACCGAACGGAACCGGCGGGCCCGCTCGCGCAGCCCGTCCAGGTCGCCGCCGTGCGCGGCGTCGCCGACCAGGGGCGACCCGACACCGACCGCGAGGGCCCCCGCCGCGAAGTACTCCGGCACGAGGTCCGCGTCCACCCCGCCGACCGGCACCAACGGCATGTCGGGGAACGGGTCCTTCAGGGCCCGGAGATAGGCCGGTCCGCCCAGCGAGGCGGGGAAGAGCTTGACCGCGGTGGCGCCCGCGGCCATGACGGCGACCGCCTCCGTGGGGGTCAGGGCGCCCGCCACCACGGGCACCCCCTGCCTAGCCGCGTCGGCGACCACGTCACCGCCTGACGGAGTGACCACCCACGTGGCGCCGGTGTCCAGGACCCGCCGCAGACCGTCCGGCGTGACGACCGTGCCGGCGCCGACGAACGCGTCCGCGCCGACCTCGCGGACGGCCCTGGCGATCACACCGCAGGCGTCCTCGGTGTTGAGGGAGACCTCGACCAGGCCGACGCCCTCCTCGACGAGCGTGAGCACGGTGCGCAGGGCGGCGTCCGCCGAGCGCCCGCGCACGATGGCGGCGAGCCGGTCCCGGCCCAGCCGGGTGGTGAAGTCGGTGAGTTCCATGGAAGGGCTCCGGTGCGAGATGTGGGCTGCGGGAACGGTCACTGGGGCGGTACGACGTCCGGCGGGGCTGCTCACCACTCGGCGAACGAGCCGTCCGGATGCCGCCACACGGGCCCCCGCCAGTCCGGGACGCTGCCGTCGGCCGCCCGTACGGCACGCTCGTCGACTTCGATGCCGAGGCCCGGCGCGGTGGGCCGCAGGAAACACCCGTCGTGGAAGCGGAACACCTCCGGGTCGACGACGTAGTCGAGGACCTCGGCACCCCGGTTGTAGTGGATGCCGATGCTCTGCTCCTGGATGAGGAAGTTCGGGGTGCTGAACGCGATCTGCAGGCTGGACGCCAGGGAGACCGGGCCGAGGGGGCAGTGCGGTGCGACCGGGACGTCGAAGGTCTCCGCGAGCGCGGCGATGCGGCGCACCTCGGAGATCCCGCCCGCGTGGGAGAGGTCGGGCTGCAGGACGGCGAACCCGGCCTGGAGGGCCGGCAGCACGTCGGTGCGGGAGTACAGGCGCTCGCCGGTGGCGAGGGGCACCGGTGAGGCGGTCACCAGGTCACCCAGCAGGTGGGTGTACTCCGGCAGCGTCGTCTCCTCGGCGAAGAGCGGGTTGAAGGGCGCCAGGAGCGGCAGCACCTTGCGCGCGTTGGCCACCGTGAAACGCCCGTGGAAGTCGACCGCGAAGTCCCGGTCGGGACCCAGTACCTCCCGTGCCGCGGCCGCCCGCCCCACCAGGTCGTCGATGTCGCGGGTCGTCGCCAGGCGGTTCATCCTGCCGCACGCGTTCATCTTGACCGCGGTGAAGCCGGCCTCCACCTGGGCGGCGACGGCGTCCGCGACCTCGGCGGGCTCGTCGCCGCCCACCCAGCTGTAGGCGCGCACGCGATCGCGCACCGGGCCGCCGAGCAGTACGTGGACGGGGACGCCGTACCTCTTGCCCGCGATGTCCCACAGGGCCTGGTCGAGTCCCGCGACGGCGCTGGAGAGCACCGGGCCGCCCCGGTAGAAAGAGCCCTTCGTCATCACCTGCCAGTGGTCCTCGATGCGCGACGGGTCCTGGCCGATGAGCAGTTCGGCCAGTTCGTGCACCGCGGTGCGTACGGTCGCCGCCCGCCCCTCGACGACGGGCTCGCCCCAGCCGACGACGCCCTCGTCGGTCTCCACCCGGCACAGCAGCCACCGGGGCGGTACGGCGAAGGTCTCGACGCGGGTGATCTTCAAGGGGGCCTCCCGGCTCGGCACTCGGACCAGCGCCCAAATTAAATATGAATTTATGAATCACGCCAAGGGTTCCTCCGGTCACTCCCGGACGCTGACGAGCCGTTGTGTTCCAGGAAGCCGGATGTATAGCCTGAGTGATGAGGGATGGCATGTGACATTTTACTGAGGAGGGGTCGATGGCCCTGAAGGTCGTCGTCGTGGGCGGGGGAGTGGTCGGTGCCGCCTGCGCCTTCCACGCCGCTTCGGCGGGCCTGGACGTCACGGTCGTCGACCGCGGGCCCGTCGGTGCCGGGACCACGAGCCGCGGCGAGGGCAACGTCCTGCTCTCCGACAAGGAACCGGGACCCGAACTCGACCTGGCCCGCCTGAGCCGCACGCTGTGGGACGAGGCCGGGGACGAACTCGGCGCCGACTCCTTCGAACTGGAGCCCAAGGGAGGCCTGGTCGTCGCCAGTACGGCCGAAGGGCTCGCGGCGCTCGGCGAGTTCGCCGCGCGGCAGTCGGCGGCAGGGGTGCGCGGCGAGCCGGTCGACCGCGTCCGCGAACTCGAACCCCACCTCGCCCCGGGCATCCCCGGCGGCGTCCACTACCCGCAGGACGCCCAGGTGCAGCCCGTGCTGGCGGCGGCGGCCCTGCTCCGCGCGGCCGTGGAGCGCGGAGCCCGCACGCGGACGGCCGAGGTCACTGCCGCGGTGACCGGCCGCGACGGCGAGGTCACCGGCGTCCGGACGGCGGCCGGTGACCTGCTGCCCGCCGACGCCGTCGTCAACGCCGCCGGCACCTGGGGCGGCGAGGTCGGCCGCCGGCTCGGCGCGCCCGTGGAGGTGCTGCCGCGCCGGGGCTTCGTCCTCGTGACCGAACCGCTGCCGCCGATGGTCCGGCACAAGGTCTACTCCGCCGACTACGTCGCGAACGTCGCCTCCTCCGACGCCGGCCTGGAGACCTCGTGCGTCGTCGAGGGAACCCGCGGCGGCACGATCCTCATCGGCGCCAGCCGCGAACGCGTCGGCTTCGACACGACGCCGAACCCCGCCGTGGTCACCCGCCTCGCCGCACAGGCGTGCGCGCTCTTCCCCTTCCTGCGGGACACCCACCTGATCCGGACCTACCGCGGATTCAGGCCGTACTGCCCGGACCACCTGCCGGTCGTCGGCCCGGACCCGCGCGCCCCGGGCGTGGTCCACGCCTGCGGTCACGAGGGCGCGGGCATCGGGCTGGCCCCCGCGACCGGTGCCCTGGTGACGGCCCATCTGCTCGGCCGTCCCTGGCGGGGAGCCGACCCGGCGGCGCACACCGCACTGCTGCCCGACCGCTTCCTCACCCCGAAAGGTGCTGCCCAGTGAGCCGGATCAGCGTCGACGGCGAGCCGCTGGGGTTCGTCGAGGGACAGACCGTCGCCGCGGCCCTCGTGGCCGTGGGCCGGGTCGCCTGGCGCACCACCCGCGTCGGGCGCCGTCCGCGCGGCGTTTTCTGCGGGATCGGCGTCTGCTTCGACTGCCTGGTGACCATCGACGGAGTGGGCGGGCAGCGGGCCTGCCTGATACCGGCCCGCGCGGGCATGACCGTCACGACACGGACACCGGAGGACGGCGATGAGTGAGACGGCGGACCTCGTCGTCGTGGGAGCGGGGCCGGCCGGCCTGGCCGCGGCGGCCACCGCCCTGACCGGGGGCCTGCGCGTCACCCTCGTCGACTCGGGCGGCGCCGTGGGCGGCCAGTACTGGCGGCACCCGCCGGACCACGCACGAACGGCGATCCCGACCACCGGCCTCCACCACGCCCTGCGTGAGTACCGCGCCCTGCGCCGGGCGCTGTCGGCGGCCGGTGCGCGAGACCGGCTCGACCTGCGCCTCGCCCACCACGTCTGGTCCGTGACCCGCGACGGCGACGGCTTCACGGTGCACACCGTCGACCGGCGCCGGGTGCCCCAGGAGACCGCTGTGGTCCTGCGCGCGCCACGCCTGCTGGTGGCGACCGGAGCCTACGACCGTCAACTGCCCTTCCCCGGCTGGGACCTGCCCGGTGTGCTCACCGTCGGCGGCCTGCAAGCGCTGCTCAAGGGCGGCGGAGTGGTGGCGGGCAGCCGCGTGGCCCTGGGCGGCACCGGACCGTTCCTGCTGCCGGTGGCCGCCGCACTCGCGGACCGCGGCGCCGAAGTGGCCGCCGTGTGCGAGGCCGCCGACCCGCGGGCCTGGCTGCGGTCGCCCGGTCCGCTGCTGCGCAACCCCGCCAAGTGGGCCGAAGGGGCACGGTACGGCGCCACGCTCGCCCGCCACCGCGTCCCGTTCCGCCCGCGCACGGCGATCGTCGCCGCCGAGGGCACCGACCGCGTCTCCTCCGTCCGGATCGCCTCCCTGGCACCCGACGGCAGCCCCCGCCCGGGCACGGAACGCCGCGTCGAGGTCGACACCGTGGGGGTCGGGTGGGGTTTCGCACCCCAGCTCGACCTGCTCCTCCCGCTCGGCTGCGACCTCACCGACTCCGGCGACGGCAACGCGGTCGTCGCCGTCGACGCCGGGCAGCGCACCACCGTGCCCGGGCTCTACGCGGCGGGCGAGGTGTGCGGGGTGGGCGGAGCACGCCTGTCGCTCGCCGAGGGCCGCCTCGCCGCCGAGTCGGTCCTCGCCGACGGGGGAGCCGCCCCCGTCCTCGGCAGGAAGCGCCTGGCCGCCGTACGCGCCACGGTGAACGGGCAACGGGCCTTCGCCCGGGCCATGGGCCGGGCCCACCCGATCCCGCCGGCCTGGCCCCGATGGCTGACCGACGACACGGTCGTGTGCCGGTGCGAGGAGGTGACCGCGGGCGCCGTCCGCGCCGCCCGCGCCGACGGCGGGGCCCACGACCACCGTCAGGTCAAACAACTCACCCGGGCCGGCATGGGGTGGTGCCAGGGCCGGATCTGCGGGCCCGCGGTGCACTGCCTCGTGGCACCGCGCCAGGCCTACACACCCACCGAACGGCTCATCGCGACCCCCGTCACCCTCGGCGCCCTCGCCGACCTGGACCAGGCCGGCCGGACCCCGGAAGGAACAGAAGGAGCAGCACATGAGTGAGCAGCACCGCAAGCCCTGGCACGGCGTCCTCGTCGCCACGAGCCTGCCCTTCAACGCCGATCTCACGGTCGACTACGGCGCCTACGCGCGAAGCGTCGCCCGGCTCGCCGAGGAGGGACTGCACGGAGTCGCGCCGAACGGTTCGCTCGGCGAGTACCAGACACTGACGTACGAGGAGCGCGACCGCGTCGTCGAGACGGCCCTCGCCGCCGCCCCCGAAGGGTTCACCGTCATGCCCGGTGTCGGCGCCTACGGCGGCGCGGAGGCCAGGCGGCACGCCGAGTTCGCCAGGGACGCCGGCTGCCAGGCGGTCATGTGCCTGCCGCCCAACTCCTACCGCGCCGACGACCGCGCGGTCCTCGAACACTTCGAGCTGGTCGCCTCGGCAGGCCTCCCCGTCACCGCGTACAACAACCCCATCGACACCAAGGTCGACCTGCGCCCCGAACTGCTCGCCAAACTGCACGCCGAGGGGTTCATCGTCGGCGTCAAGGAGTTCTCCGGCGACGTCCGGCGCTGCTACGAGATCTCCGAACTGGCCCCCGGCCTCGACCTCATGATCGGCACCGACGACACGGTCCTGGAGGTCGCCATCGCCGGCGCCAAGGGCTGGGTCGCCGGATACCCGCAGGTCTTCCCCCGCGCCTGCCTCGCGCTGTACGAGGCCTCGCTCGCCGGCGACCTCGACACCGCCCTGCCGCTCTACCGTCAACTGCACCCGGTCCTGCGCTGGGACAGCAGGACGGAGTTCGTCCAGGCCATCAAGCTCGGCCAGGACATGACCGGGCGGCGCGGCGGTGCGTGCCGGCCGCCGAGGCAGCCGCTCACCCCGCAGACGGAGGCCGCCGTGCGCGCCACTACCCAGGCCCTCATCGACGCCGGGACCGACTGACGATGCGCTCGAAGGTCTGCTACCACGCCGTCGACTCCCACACCGAGGGCATGCCGACCCGCGTGATCACGGGCGGTGTCGGTGTCCTCCCCGGGGCGACGATGTTCGAGCGGCGGCAGCGATTCGTCGCGGAACGCGACCACCTGCGCACCCTGCTCATGTGCGAACCGCGCGGCCACGCCTCGATGTCCGGCGCCATCCTCCAGCCCCCGACCCGCCCGGACGCCGACTTCGGCGTCCTCTACATCGAGGTGTCCGGCTGCCTGCCGATGTGCGGACACGGCACGATCGGCGTCGCCACCGTCCTCGTCGAGACGGGGATGGTCGAGGCCGTCGAACCGGAGACGGTCGTACGGCTCGACACGCCCGCCGGACTGGTCACCGCCCGGGTCCGGGTGCGCGACGGCCACGCCGAATCGGTGACCCTGGAGAACGTCGCCTCGTACTGCCACGCCCTCGACCAGGTCGTCGACGTCGACGGGTACGGGCCGGTGCGCTACGACATCGCCTACGGCGGCAACTTCTACGCCTTCGTCCGGCTGGAAGACCTGAAGATCCCGTTCGAACGGGCCCAGAAGCAGCGCATGCTCGACGCCGGGCTGGCCATCATGGACGCGATCAACACGCGGAACCCGGTGGCCCACCCGGAGAACCCCGGGATCGACGTGTGCCACCACGTCTACCTGGAGGCGCCGGGATCGACCGCGGAGCACTCCCGGCACGCCATGGCGGTCCATCCCGGATGGTTCGACCGTTCGCCCTGCGGCACGGGCACCAGCGCACGCATGGCGCAACTGCACGCCCGCGGTCTCCTGCCGGTCGGCCGGGACTTCGTCAACGAGTCGTTCATCGGCTCCCGCTTCGTCGGCCGCGTCCTCGGCGAGACGACGGTCGGGGACCGCCCGGCCGTCCTCCCGTCGGCCACCGGACGCGCCTGGATCACCGGAACCGCCCAGTACCTGCTCGACCCGTCGGACCCCTACCCGGCGGGCTTCACCCTCTGAGCGGCCCCGTCCCCGTCTCGTACCGGGTGGCCACGGTGACGCCGGAGAAGCTCTCCGCCCCGTGCAGGGTGACGTAGTGGTAGCCGGCCGGGGGATCGGTGACGGTCAGGGTGTGGCCGTTGCCCGCACCGGTCGAGCTGCTGGTGTGGCTGGTGCGGGTGGCCCAGCCGCTGTCGCTGTAGTACAGGTCGGCGTCACCCGTGCCGCCGGAGACGGTGATCTCCAGCTGGGACACGCCGGACGGGAGGTACAGGTACAGGTAGTCGTCGGCACCCGCGGCGCCGGACCGGTTGCCGCGCCGGCAGCCGTGGTCCAGCACCCGGGTGTCCGGGGCGGCGCACTCGGTCACCGAGCCGCAGTCGCCCGCGGCGCAGCCGGCGAGCCAGGTGTACCAGTCGGCGTCGTACCGTGTGCCGATGGTGCGGGTGAGATGGTCGCGCGCCGCGTTCCAGTCGCCGGAGCGGTAGTGGCCGAGCACCGTCGCCATGTCGGCGGGGTGCCGCTCCAGCATGTACCGGACGGCGAGGTAGCCCCAGCGGTACACGCGCGTCGTGTCGTGGCTGTAGGTGGTGTCGAACAGGGTGCTCAGGGCGTACGTGCCTTTGCCGGCCTCCGCCATCGCCTCGTCGTAGACGATGCCGCGGTAGGAGTAGGAGAGGTACTCCGCGAAGCCCTCGATCCACCAGATGGTCGGGGTGGCGACGTTGGCGGCGAAGTCGCCGTACATGTCGAACCGGCCGTCGAGGTAGTGGGTGTACTCGTGGTTGAGGTTCCAGATCTGGAGGGCCGGACGCAGCCACTCGGCCTCGTAGGCGATGAAGCGGGCCTGGTTGCCGGCGGCCGCCGGATCGCCCTCCAGGTACATGCCGCCGTTGTTGGTGTCGATGCCGTACATGGCACCGGCGTAGGTCTGGTAGTCGGTGCTGGAGTCGAAGACCACGACCTCGATGGTGTCGTTGCGGTCGCCGGCGACCGGACCGTCGTCCTTGACGGCCTCGTGGAAGTGGGCGTCCTGTTCGCGCAGGCCGGCACAGCTCGCGGACAGCTCGCCCGGGCTCATCCGCTGCGCCCTGATGGTGATGGCCGGGCCGCATGCGTGGGTCACCGGCAGTACGGCCCGCGCCAGTTGCGCCTGGAGGTCGCACGTGCCGTAGTACGGGCAGTTGGACCTGTCGTAGTAGTCCGTCATCTCGGCGACGCCGACCCACAGCGGCGCAGTGGCACCGGTGATCGAGCTCGCGTCGAGCAGGCCGGACGCCAGCGGGCGGACCTCGGCGCGCAGCGCGGAGTGCTGCAGGAACCTGCCGAGTTCACGTCCGGCGTTCGACGTGAGGTAGGACTGGCCGGTCCCCAGGAGCGCGAGGTGGTCGGAGGCGAAGCGGTACAGCGAGTCGAGCAGGCCGGGGTCCGTCCGCACGGCCGTCACGAACTCGGGCACCTGGTGGCCGCGGAACGTCACGGTGTACACGTTGTTGACCGCGTTGAGCATCGGCCACGACGCGTTCCACGACGCGTCGTAGTCCGCCAGCAGCCGCCGCAGCACGTGGATGTAGCGGGCATTCTCCTCGGCGCTGTCGATGAGGGTGACGGCCTCGGCGAGTGTCTCGCCGTTGGCGTCGGTGACGTCCCGGGAGCGGGGACTGGCGAAGAACGCGTCCAGGCCCGAGCGGATCGCGGTCCGCAGCGCGTCGCCGTACGCGCCCACGGCGTCCGGGTTGTAGTACTGGACGTAGTAGCCGGCCCGCAGATAGAGCACGAGCCGCGGCATGCCGGTACTGGGATCGCCGGGGTAGGACGCCGAACTGTCGCGGACCGCGTACGCGACGGAGGTCATCTGGGCTTCCCGGAAGGCGCCGTGGGCGTCGCTCCCGGTCAGCTCGAACAGGGTGTTGACGCAGTCGGTCGTGGACGCCTTGATCTGCCGGACCAGCGCGCTGCCGGTGCGGCCGGTGAAGTCGGAGGCGTCGCAGGCGGCGACGTCCGCGGGCTTCCTCGCGCCGTGCTTCCCGCCGTCCTGCCGGAGCGCGTCCTTGCTCGCCGCCAACGGCGGTATGCGGGACGGCTGCTGCCGCCCCTTGCCGACGTGTGCGCTGTCGGCGGCGGCGGTCTGTGCCGTGGGTGCCGGGCCGCTGTCCTTCCCTCCGGGCGCCGCGGTGCGCGCGGCCGGTGCGGAGGCACCGGGCAGGGCGGCGGCCGGTTGAGCGAGCAGGCCGGCGCCCATGGCGCACGCCAGGGCCAGGGGCAGCACCGCGCCCAGACTTCGGCGTACGAACGTGGTTCTCACTGAGCCTCCCATGAGGGGATGGGGCCACGCGACGGGCGTGGCCGATGGGACGGAACAGGTCGGGGAGTCAGGCAACGGGTCATGCGCCTCGGCTGAGAGAAGAGCCGGCTCGGATGGGTTGGCATGTCCATGACTTAACCTGTGACATGTACCATTGCACAGGTGACATGACTTAGGGAAGGCGTCGGAGGGAACTCGGCATTTCCCTGGTGGGCCGGGGGAGTTACCCGTGGGCCGGGCTACCGGTCGCCGGTCCGAAGCGTCTGCTCGCCGTCCTCCGCACCGTCCGCGCCGTCGGCCCACAGGGTGCGGATGTGCGAGAGGTGGCGGCGCATGCAGTCCTCCGCCTCCTGCGCGCGGCCTGCCACGATCAGGTCGAGGAGCTCGATGTGTTCCCGCGCCGAAGCCACCAGGCGCCCCGACTCGTTGAGGTCGCCCAGCCCGTACAGGCGCGAGCGCTTGCGCAGGTCGGCCACCACCTCGACCAGGCGCTGGTTCCCGGCGAGCGACAGCAGTTCGAGGTGGAAGCGGTGGTCGGCTTCCAGGTACTTGAGGACGTCGTGCTCCTGAGCAGACGTCACGATCTGCCGCGCCAGCGGGCGCAGTTCCTCCAGCCGCTCGGCCGGCACCGTCCGGGCGACCCGGCCCACGGTGGGAACCTCGATGAGGGTGCGGATGTCCGTGAACTCGTCGAGGTCCCGGTCGGTCATCTCGGTGATGCGGAACCCCTTGTTGCGGACCGCTTCCACCAGGCCCTCCCGGGCCAGGTCGAGCATCGCCTCGCGGACCGGGGTGGCCGAGACGCCCAGTTCCGCGGCGAGCGTCGGCGCGGAGTAGACGACGCCGGGGCGCAGTTCACCGGCGATGAGCGCGGCCCGGACGGCGTCGGCCACCTGGTCCCGCAGATGCGTCTGGACCGAGATCACCTGCGACGTGAGATGAGGCATGTGTGCTCCTCCGAGCCCTCGGTCCGATCACCTCCCACTATACAATGTCACATTGTTCTGAAATGGGGACGAACAGGCCCCGCTCAGCGGGACGGGGACGCCACCCACTCCTCCACCTCGTCCGCGCCGCGCGGCAGCCCGGACGACAGACACAGCGCCCCGTCGGCCGTGATGACGAAGTCGTCCTCGATCCGTACGCCGATGCCGCGCAGCTCCTCGGGGACCGTCAGGTCGTCGGGCTGGAAGTACAGGCCGGGTTCGACGGTGAGGACATGGCCGGGCCCGAGCGTCCCGCCCAGGTAGGTCTCGTCGCGGGCTCCCGCGCAGTCGTGGCAGTCCAGCCCGAGCATGTGGCCCGAACCGCACACCGTGTACCGGCGGTACAGGCCGGACACCGGGGTCGACGCCGTCGCGCCGGGCGGCCGCAGACCCCAGCCGTCGAGCCCTTCGGCGATGACGCGCATCGCGGCCTCGTGGAAGTCGCCGTACCGCGCGCCGGGCCGCAGCGCGGCGATGCCGGCCGACTGGGCGGCGAACACGAGGTCGTAGACCCGCCGTTGGACGTCGGTGAAGCGCCCGCCGACCGGCAGGGTCCGGGTGACGTCCCCGGTGTAGAAGGTGTCGGCCTCGACGCCGGCGTCGAGCAGCAGCAGGTCACCGTCGCGCACCGGACCGTCGTTGCTCATCCAGTGCAGGACGCAGGCGTGCGCCCCGGCCGCCGCGATCGTCTCGAAGCCCAGGCCGTAACCGTCCAGCCGGGCCCGCCGGTTGAAGGTGCCCTCGATCCAGCGCTCACCCCGCGCCAGGCGGGTGGCCCGGTCCAGCTCGCCCACGGCGTCGTGGAATCCGGCGACCGTGCTGCCCACGGCCGCACGGAGCTGGTCCACCTCCCACTCGTCCTTGACCAGCCGCGACTCGGCCAGGAAGCCCTCCAGTTCCGCCTCGGCCCGGCGAGCGGGCGGCACCAGCGAGTCGACGAGCGCGTCCACGCCGCGTACCACCCGGGTCGGTACCTCGCGTGCGAGGGCGCGCCGCAGTCCGTCACGGGCGGCGGCCTCGATGCCGAGGGCGTCCGCCGTCTCGGCCAGGGTCCGGCGCCGCCCGACCCAGAACTCCCCGTACCGCCGGTCACTGTGGAACTCCGCGCCGTCCGGCCCGCCGTCACGCGGCGACCGCGGTCGGGTGAAGAGCGTCACGGAGTGCCCGCTTCCCGTGGGTTCGAGGACCAGGACACTGTCCGGGACCGCGTGTGTTCCCTGCTCACCGGTGAGGTGGACGAACGCGGAGTGCGGACGGAAGGTGTGGTCGAAGTCGTTGCTCCTGACCTTCAGCCCGCCCGACGGGACGACGATCCGTTCACCGGGGAACCGCTCGGACAGGGCCGAGCGCCGCTTGGCCGCCCACGCCGCCCCGGTCAGTGCCGGCAGTCTCCGCTCCGTTTCCGCCCAGTCTCCCCGGAACGGATCGGGGTGCGGGGCCGTACCCCCGCCGTCGTGCTGTTCCATCAGCGGTAGACCTCCATGCGTCGGTTCACGTCGTCAGCAACCTGCTCAGCAGTTCCGCGCCCCCGTCGGTGAGCGACCAGACCCCGTCGTACGCCGGACCGGCACCGCCCCCGACGCCCGCGTGGTCCGCTCCGGGAGCCGGCCCGGCCACCGCCGGCACCGGAACGACCGCCCAGCAGCGTTTGCCGTGCGCGGTGCGCTCCACGCCGTGCAGGAGGCAGAGGCCGTCGATCAGGACGAGGCCGCGCCCTCCTTCCCGGTCCGGGTCCGCCGCGCGGGCCCGCGGCACCTCCGTGCTGCCGTCGAGGACGGTGATGACCACCAGCCCCTGATCGAGCGACACCTCGACGGTCATGGCACCACCGCCCGCGTGCACCAGCGCGTTGGTGAGGAGTTCCGACGCCACCACTTCCACGGGAAGGAGCGACTCGTCGGCCATCGACACGCCCCACGAACGCACGGTCGCCGAGACCCGGCGGCGGGCGCCGCGTACCGCGGCCGCGGTCGCCTCGACGGTGAAGCGGACCCTGGTGGCGGACATGCTGTGTCTCCTCGCAAGGCGGTGGGGGCGCGCGGTCACTCCCGCCGGACGGGGCGCGCAGGTGGAGGCTTCCACGACCGCGACGACGGCGACAACCGACCCGGCCATAGGAGAACCGGCGCACGAGGCATAACGTCTGAGCCCCGACCGGACCCGCACGCGCCGGGCTGTCGCACAATGGTCCGGCTTCCCGAGCGGCGAGGTGTGTGCTGTGGAACTCGAGCTGCGTCATCTGCGGGTGCTGTGCGCGATAGCGGACTCCGGCAGCGTGGGGCGGGCCGCCGCCGCGCTCGGCTTCACGCAGCCCGCCCTCAGTACTCAGCTGCGCCGTATCGAGCGGCTGCTCGGTGAGGGGCTGTTCGTGCGCCGCAGCACCGGCGTGGAGCTGACCGCGTACGGCGTGGAGGTCGTGAGCCAGGCCCGGGACATACTGGCCCGCGCCGACGCCCTCGGCCGACGCCACGGCAACGGCACGCCCGCGGCGGCGACCCGCACCCTCCGGCTCGGAGTCACCAACACCCCCGTGCTGCCGGAGCTGCTGAGCAACCTGCGTGAAGGCTGCCCCCACCTCGCGGTCTCCGTCAGCAGCGTCTACGCCACCGGCGAGCTGGTCAGGCTCCTGGAGGCCGGTGAGCTCGACGCGGCACTCGGCATGGACTACCCCGGCCTGCCCCTGCGCCACTCCGCCGACCTGGCGCACCGCGCCATCAACACCGTCCCCGTCTTCGTCGCCATGCACTCCGGACATCCGCTCGCACACCGCGTCGAGGTGCCGTTGCAGGAGCTGTCCGAGGACACCTGGTTCGTCTCCGCCGACGACGGGGTGGGCTGGCCCGGCGCCTTCTACGACGCGTGCCAGGCCGCGGGCTTCACCCCCGCGAGTACGCACGAGCTCCACATCCTCGAACAGCTGCAGGCGATGATCGCCATGGGCCTGGGAGTGGCGGTCGTGCAGCCCACCATCCGCCCCGTCGACGGCGTACTGGTCAAGCCCCTGGTCGGCGACCCGCTCTGGCAGCGCCACCTCCTCGTCTGGCGCCGGGAAGCCGTCGAACCGGCGGTGGCCGAGGCACTGCACCACCACGCCGTCCGCGTCTACCGGAACCTGCTGGCCCGCGCCCCGCACCTGCAGAGCTGGGTGGCCCGCGCCTACACGGCCGCACGCCTGCCGGACAAGCGGCGGTGAGACGGGCCGGGTACGGCGGGACGGGACGGCCGCGACGGAAGACGTGGCACAGGCGCTAAGCTGCAAGCGCCCCGCGGGGGAAGTCCGGTCGAAGTCCGGCGCTGACCCGCAACGGTAGACGGAGTGCTGCTCCGTGAGCCCGATCACCCGCGGTGGTGACGCTCCTGTCAATCGCCGTGGACTGCGAGAGGGTGCTGCCCACGGCGCCCCGCGCCCGGAGCCGCTCCTTCGCCGACGTAGGTGCACGGCCCGAGGCGAAGGTGATCCGCCGGTGGCCAAGCTCCGTGACCCCGAACCCGCCCCACCACGAACGCGACCGCGCCGCGGTACGCGCACCGGACCCCCACCAGCCCACCGGGTCTCCCTGCCCCTGCTCGTGACCGGCTTGTGCGTCGCGCTCCCCGTCTCCCTGGCCTGCGGGGCGGGTTTCGGGGCCTCGGGGCTCTCGTGGAGCGAGACGCTGCATTTCCTCCGGGCGGGCCTGACCGGCGCCTCCATAGCCCCGGACGAGGTTCCCTCGTACGTCATCGTGTGGGAACTGCGCTTCCCGCGTGCCGTGCTCGCCGCGGTCGTCGGCGCGGGACTGGCCGCCGTCGGCGTCGCCGTCCAGGCCATGGTCCGCAACGCGCTCGCGGACCCGTTCGTCCTCGGCATCTCCTCCGGTGCGGCCGTCGGAGCCAACGCCGTGCTCATCTTCGGCGCCTTCGGCGCGCTCGGTGTCTGGGCACTGTCCACGGCGGCGTTCGTCTCCGCGCTCGCGGCCATGACGCTGGTGTACGCGGTCGCCCGGACGTCGCGCGGGCTGACCCCGCTCCGGCTCGTGCTGACCGGCACCGCGATGAACTACGGCTTCTCGGCCGTGACCACCTTCATGGTGTTCGCCGCCGAACACGGCGAGGCGGCCCGGTCCGCGATGATGTGGCTGCTCGGCAGTCTGGGCGGCGCGAGCTGGTCCTCCGTACCGATCGCCGCGGGCGCGGTGCTCGCCGGCCTCGTCCACCTCGGCTGGTCGGCCCGGCGCCTGAACGCCCTGGCCATGGGCGACGAGACGGCCGCCGCGCTGGGCGTGGACGCCGGGCGGCTGCGCAAGGAGCTCTTCGTCACCGCCGCAGCCGTCACCGGGACGGTCGTCGCGGTCAGCGGGGCGATCGGCTTCGTGGGCCTGATGGTTCCGCACGCCGCCCGGATGCTGGTCGGAGCCGACCACCGCCGGCTGCTGGCCGTCGCGCCCCTGGCCGGCGCGGTGCTGCTGATCTGGGTCGACATCCTGTCCCGGGTGCTGCTCGCCCCCGCCGAACTGCCGCTCGGTGTACTGACGGCGGCGATCGGCGTGCCGTGCTTCGTCCTGCTCATGCGCCGCCGCACCTACACCTTCGGAGGCGCGTGATGCGGGTCGACATCGACGCGGTCACCGTGGAGATCGGCGGCGCGAGGCTGGTCGAGGACGTCTCGCTGCGGGCGGGCGACGGCCAGTTCGTGGGGCTCGTCGGGCCGAACGGCAGCGGTAAGTCCACCCTGTTGCGATGCGTCTACCGGGCCCTGCGCCCCACGGCCGGTGCGGTACGTCTCGGCGGCGACGACCTGCTGACCATGAACACGCGCGAAAGCGCCCGCCGGCTCGCCGCCCTCCCGCAGGAGTCGGCCGCGGAGTTCGACTTCACCGTGGCCGAGGTCGTGGCCATGGGCAGACTTCCGCACCAGGGCGCGGTGGCCCGGGAGACCGACGAGGACCGGCGCGCCTGTGCCGCCGCGCTGGCCGGGGTGGACGCCGGACATCTGGCCGGCCGCGGCTTCCTCACCCTCTCCGGCGGCGAGAGGCAACGGGTCCTGATCGCCCGCGCACTCGCCCAGCAACCGCGGGTCCTGGTGCTCGACGAACCCACCAACCACCTGGACATCGCCCAGCAGCTCGAGGTCCTGTCCCTGGTGCGGGCCGCCGGACCGACCGTGCTCACCGCACTGCACGACCTCAACCTCGCCGCCCTCCACTGCGACCTGATCCACGTCGTCGACGACGGGCGGATCGTCGCCTCCGGCGCCCCCCACGACGTCCTCACGCCCGCCCTGCTGGCCGACGTCTTCGGGGTCCGGGCGCACCGCGTTGCCCACCCGGAAACCGGTGCGGTCCAACTCCTCTTCGACCGCCTCCCCACCCCGTAGTCAGCCAGTCAGCCTCGCCCCCAACCCGTCCTCCTCCAAGGAGTCACCACCCCATGCCGAACCTCGTACGCCCCGCCGCCCTCGCCGTCGTCCTGGTCCTCGCCGCCACCGGCTGCGGGGCGGACATCTCGTCACCGGAGGGGAAGACGGACGACGCCGGGCGGTCCGGCGGCCACTACCCGGTCACGGTCGAGAACTGCGGCGAGAAGCGCACCTTCGACCGGGCCCCGCGGCGCGTGGTCACCAACGACGTGGGCATCACCGAGATCATGTTCGCCCTCGGCCTGGCGGACCACATGGCCGGATACGTCATGCCCGACGACAAGGGCGACCTCACGGCCGTGCCGTGGAAGGACGGGTACCGGAAGACCAAGTGGCTGTCGAAGGAGCGGATCAACAAGGAACTGGTCCTCGACGCCCGCGCCGACCTGGTCTTCGCCGGCTGGAACTACGGTTTCAGCGAGGGCGAGGGATTCACGCCCGACGCACTGCGCAAGGTGGGCATCGACTCCTACCTGCTCAGCGAGTCGTGCCGCAACGGACAGGGCAAGGCGCGCGGCGTGATGGCGCCGCTCGACGCGCTCTACACGGACCTGCGGAACCTGGGGAAGGTGTTCGACGTCGAGGACCGGGCCGAAAAGCTCATCACCTCGTTCCGCGAGCAGGTGGCCGAAGCACAGGCGAAGGCACCCAAGGGCGCCGACCGGCCGCGGGTGTTCCTCTACGACAGCGGCGAGGACAAGCCGCTCACGTCGGGTGCCTACGCCGGGCCCCACGACATCATCACCAAGGCCGGCGGCGACCACGTCATGAAGGACCTCGAGGACAGCTGGACCGCCGTGGGCTGGGAGACGGTCGTCGCCCGCGACCCCGAGGTCATCGTGATCAACGACTACGGGGACACCACCGCCGAACAGAAGCGGAGGTTCCTCAAGTCCTACCAGCCCCTCGCGAACGTCTCCGCCGTCAAGAACGACCGGATCGTCGTCCTCGACTACGTCGACCTCGTCGAGAGCCCGCGCAACCCCGCGGCCATCGCCACACTCGCGGCGGCCTTGAGGAGCCTCGCCCCCTGAACCGCGGAGCCCCCTGCTATGGTGCGCCGATGTCATCGATCAGGGAGATCCAAGTCACCTTCGACTGCGCGGAACCCGTGCGACTCGCCGGCTTCTGGTGCGAGGTGCTGGGCTACGTCGTACCGCCGTCCCCGGAGGGGTTCGCCACCTGGGAGGACTACCACGACTCGCTGCCGCCCGAGGACCAGGACCCCTACTTCGCGTGCAGTGACCCCTCCGGGGCGGGCCCGCGCCTGCTCTTCCAGCGTGTCCCCGAAGGCAAGGTCGTCAAGAACCGGGTGCACCTCGACGTGCGGGCCGGCATCGGACTCGTCGGGGAGGAGCGCCTCGCCACCCTGGAGGCCGAATGCGCACGACTGGTCGCGCTCGGCGCGGTACACGTGCGAACGATGGTCGCCGATGAGGAAAACGAGTCGTGCATCGTGATGCAGGACATCGAGGGCAACGAGTTCTGTCTCGACTGAGCCCGCCGGGGCTTCGGCACGCAGGACGACGCGTCGGCCTTCGAGACCACGACCGGGTCTCGAAGGCCGACGTCGAAGTGACTACTTGGTGACCCGGATCTCCACGAGCATGTGGTCGCGACCCTCCGGGTCCGCGCTTTCGCCCACCGGCGTCCAGGTGTTCTTGTCGATCTCGTAGGACTTCTCCTCGGTGCCGACGGTCATGTCGACCGTCGTGGAGTAGTCATTTCCCTTGATCGAGAAGACGGCGGGGATCTCCAGGGTCAGCCAGCCCTCGCTGCCGACGGTGTTGAAGCAGATCTTGCTGCCCCTGTCACGGGCCAGTAGTTCCAACTGCCCGGTCCCCGGGGCGCAGTCGGCGAGCGTGATGTGGCCGTCGCCCCGCTTCAGAACGATGTTCTGCTCGGCCAGGATCTTGTCGGCCCCGGGGTAGTTGAAGTCCTCCACGGCGTAGCCGGGGGCCTCCTCCGCGATCAGCGCGGGGGCGTCGGCCGTCTCTTCGGCGCCCGTGCCTCCGCCCGGCACACCGCCGGCCACCGCGATCCAGGCCAGCGCGCCGCCGGCCGCGGCGGTGCCGAGTACCCGAACCGTGAGCCGCATTCTCCGCGACTTTCCGACGTTGGTGCTGGTTTCCTTCATCGTATCCCTAATCTCGAAGCGACCGCCCGGATTTGAAAACCACCGGTCGTGAAACCGGTCGCGAAAAAGGGAAGTCCGCACATGCGAAATGGACCCCCCTCGCGTGCCACTGGCACGCCTTCGCGACGCACTGGTCGAACGCCGATGATCGTCGTCGGCCCTGGCATCCCAACATGGTGACGCATCCGCGTCCAGCGCCCTGAACCGCCCGTATCCGGACATTGGCAGCAAGCGTTCCGTGACCTGCGTCACGCCGAGGCGAGGCGGCGCGGGTCGACGACATGATTTCGGGAAAAAGGTGACGAGACGTCAAACAGCGGTGAAACACATGTTGTTGGTGCCGCGCCAGCCGCAACTCGCCCTGAATGATCACTGCGTTGCTACTGTTCGGAAATTGTGGCGGGCATCGATCCACGGATCCGCTGTCCGGTACGGCGCGAAATCCGACACGTCACCGCATCTTTCGTAGAAGGGCAAGTCCCCTATGCAGACGGCATTCTGGAGCAGACGCCGCGTCCTCGGCGCACTCGCGGCGGCGACCGCTGTCGCCGCGACTCCCTCGGTCCTGCGGCCGGCCACCGCGGCGGCCGCCGAGACGGCCGGCGCCGACCCGGTGCCGCTGCCGGCCACCGACCGCGCCAAGGCGGTCCGCGCGTGGCTGTCCGGCGGCAGGGGCGTCAAGGCCGCCGCCACCACGGCCCTCTACGGGACCGACACCGAGATTCAGACCTTCCTGGCCGAGACGCTGCCGCAGCAGACCGTGCAGGACAACCGGGTCGCGATCGTCAGCAGCCTGGACCGCGCGGGCAGGGGCCTGCGCCGCGAGGCCGTCGCCGCCCTGGACAACGGCGACGAAGCGATAGCCGGCTTCCTCTCGTCGGGCTTCGCCCCCGCCATGCTGGAGGACTTCCGGGTCGCCACCAGCATCGTCGCGTCCAGCGGCGACCGGGCCGTGGTGCGTGAGGCCAACGCCGCGCTGGACGCCGGCACCGAGGCGTCCCTCGTCACCTTCCTCAGCGACGGACAGTACGACGCGCGGCTGGAGGACACGCGGGTCCAGGTCAGCGCCATGCTGATGAACGGCGGCCCGGAGGTGCAGAAGTACGCGGACCGCGCGCTCAGCGGCTCCGCGAAGGACGTCGAGTGGTTCATCGAGACCGGCCAGCACATCGCGCGCGCCCGCGACCAGGAGTCGGCGACCATCGAGGAACTGGTGGCCGTCGTCCAGCGTGAGGGCAGGCGCGCCGAGCGCCAGACGAACCTGGCCATCGAGGCCGGGGCCCGCGCCGAGACCGCCGCCACCAAGGCCAAGGAGGCCGCCGAGAAGGCCGCCGCCGAAGCCGCCGCCGCGCAGAGCGACGTGCAGAAGTCGGCGGCCGCCGCCCGCAAGGCGGCCGGCGCGGCGAAGGGCGCGGCCGACGCCGCCCGGAACGCCGTCAACGCCTCCAACGCCGCCGTGACGGCCTCCCGCCGCGCCTCCTGGGCGGCCGCCGGCGCCGCCCAGGCCGCCGCGAAGGCGGGCAACGCCGCCGCCCGCGCCTACAACGCCGCGATCGCCGCCTCCAAGGACGCCGGCAAGGCGGAGAGCGCGAAGAACGCCGCGATCGCCGCCCGCAACGCCGCCGACAAGGCCCGCAGCGCCGCCGCGGCCGCCGAGAAGGCCGCCCTCGCCGGCGACGCCTCCTCGGCCGCCGGCCTGGCCGCCGCCTCCGCCGCCCGCAACTCGGCCGCCGCCGCGAGCGCCGCCGCCCAGGCCGCCGTGTCCGCCGGTGCCGCCCAGGCGGAGGCCGACGAGGCCAAGCGTCAGGCCGCCATCGCCACCAGCGCCGCCAACCGCGCCACGAACGCCGCCTCCGCCGCCCAGGCACTGGCGAGCGCCGCCGCCAAGGCGGCCCGCACCGCGCGCGACGCCGCCAACTCCGCCGCCAATCACGCCGACAAGGCCGCCGACGCCGCCGAGGAGGCCGTGAAGTACGCCGGCCAGGCCGTCGACTACGCCAACAAGTCGACCGCCCACGCCGCGGAGGCCGTGAAGGCCGCCAACGTCGCCACCAAGGCCGTCAGTGACGCCGTCGAGGTGGAGAAGAACGCCCGCGCCGCCGAGGCGCAGACCATCGAGCAGGACAAACAGCAGGCCATCGAGGAGGTCCAGCAGCTCGCCGCCATCGAGCAGGCCGAGCTCTCCGACGTCCGCGAGAAGCGGCTGATGGCGGAGCGCACCACCCAGGCGACCAAGGACCTCATCGCCAAGGCGGAGCAGGCCCTGTACTCCGGCGACCTGCCGCTCGCCGCGACCCTGGGCCGGAAGGCCGCGGTCGCCCTGATGGACGCGCGTGGCGCCCACACCCGGCAGGCCGCCCAGCACGCCCTCGCCGGCTCCGACGACGACGTCTTCTCCTGGATCGACCTCGACCGGGCGCTCGCCGCGACGCAGGACGACCGCGAGACCACCCTGCACGTGGCGACGATCGGCGGACCGAAGGTGGCCGCGGCCGCCGCCGCCGCGCTGGAGAGCACCGACTCCAAGGCCGTCGGTGACTTCCTCACCGGCGGCATGAAGCGGGCCTCGGACGAGGACCTGCGCGTCGCCATCAACAGGATCATCGCCGAGGGGGCGGGCAGGGCCGTCACCGCGGCCGCCAACGACGCCCTCGACAAGAACACCACCGTATCCCTCAACCACTTCTTCGACAGCGCCTACCCGCTGGCCGTCAAGGAGGACGACCAGGTCCGGGCCAACGAGCTGATCAGGACCGGCGGCGCCTACACCAGGTCCTACGCGGAGGTCGCGCTCGAAGGACCGCAGTGGATGCTGCGCAACTTCATCACCGTGGTCCAGTACCGCACGGCCCAGCTCGACTTCGACACCGCCACCCACGTCGCCGCGGTCCGCGGGGCCATCGCCGCCGCCGCGAAGGTCGCGCAGAAGGCGCAGGAGGACGCGGCACTCGCCTCGAAGGCCGCCGCCGACGCCCGCAACGCCGCCACCGAGGCCCAGCAGTGGGCGCAGAAGGCGCTCGACGCCGCCGCCAAGGCCGACGACTACGCCCAGCAGGCCCGCGACAACGCCAACGCCGCCGACAAGTCGGCCGCCGACGCCCGGGCCTCCGCCGCCACGGCGAAGAACGCCGCCGCCACCGCCCGCGGCGCCGCCCGCTCCGCCAACTACTCGGCCAACAAGGCCGTCGACTCGGCGCGCGCGGCCCTCGCCTCCTCCGCCGAGGCCCAGCGCTCCGCCGCCTCGGCCCGCGCCGCCGAACTCGCCGCCTCCGCCGACGCGCAGGCCGCCGCCCGCGCCTACGCCGAGGCCAAGCAGATCGCCGCCGACAAGAAGCGGGCCGAGGAGATCGCGAAGGCCAAGGCGGCCGCGCTCAAGGCCAAGGAGCAGCGCGAAGCCAACCAGAACCCGGCCGACAACGAGAAGAACAACCAGGTCAACCCGAACGGCACCGCCGACGGCGACGCCGACGAGTGGTGGAACGACGCCCAGTTCTACGCGGACGCCGCCGGCGTGATCAGCACCGGCGCCGCGTTCCTGTCGGCCGGCTGCGCCCTCGCCGCCATCGTCTTCCCGCCGGCCCTCGCCGCGGCCGGCTTCTTCGCCGGTGTCTCCGCGGGCGCAGGAGCCCTCAGCAGCCTCTTCACGGGCATCGAGCACGGCTTCACCAGCGGCGCCTTCTGGGAGTCCGCCGTCGGCACCGGCCTGAGCCTGGTCTCCTTCGGCGCCTACAAATGGGTCGGCGCCGCCGACAAGGCGCTCGGCGGCGGCATCGTCAAGCCCGTCGTCAGCAAGATCACCGACACCGGTGAGGACCTGGTCGCCAGCGCCACGAAGGGTCTGAGCGACCTCTACGACCTGGTGGCCTGATCCCGCCGTTCGCCTTCCGGGGGCGCCGCGAGCAGGCGGCGCCCTCGGCCCTCTCACTCCTCTCACTCCTCTCACGGAAAGGTCCTGCCCTCGTGCATGGAATACGTGGCGGGCGCGCCACCAGGAGACGCGCCCGCTCCACCGTCCTGGGCGTCGTCACCGCCCTGACCCTCGGCCTCACCACGGCCGCGACGAGCCAGGCGGCCGAGCCGCCCGCGCCGGCCGCCGCCGCGTCCGCCACCGAGTCCGCTGCCTCCGGCGCGCAGACCACCGACGCCACCCGGACCAGCGCGTTCGTGGCCGGTTCCGGTGAGCAGTGCACCCCCACCGCGCGCGGCTCCAAGGAGCGCCGTGCGGGTGCCGTCGAGTCCTGTGTGACGATCGCCCCCGCCCCCGCCAAGGCGAAGACCCGGAGCAGCGGCCCCGCCGCCTCCCCCTCCTCCACCGCCGCGACCGATCCCGTCGGCAGCTGCGACCTCACCAACCCCGGAAGCTACAGCTACGAGCGCTTCTCGTACTGCGTGACCGGCATCAACGTCACGTACATCCTGCGCGACAGCAGGGGCGTGGAGATCGGTCGCGGCACCCTGGCGGTGTCGACCGGCGCCGACCTGTCCCCGACCGCCACGACCTGGAGCGAGCGGGTCACCGTCACGATGACGAGCGCCTCTCGCGATGTCACCGCCCTGAACGTCAAGTTCCGCGCGTCCTGCGACGCCGGCTGCACGGCCACCGACACCGCCCCGTGGTGGAACGGCGACATCACCCTCGGCAAGACCCTGACCGGCGACGTCGGCTACTCCTCGCCCCAGACGACGGGCTCCTCCGCTTCCTTCCACACGTCCTACGTGATGTACGTGACGTCCCCGGGCGCGGCGCCGACCGACCCGAACGCGTCGTGGAGGAACCCGGGTCAGATCAGGTGCGACGACGCGGTCGGCGGCACTTCGGTGGCGGGCTGTGCCGTCCCCTCCGTCATGGCCGTCGTGCCGATGAAGGCGACGAGTGCCGACCCGGGCGGTGCCGTGGCCGCGTACGGCTGGGCCCAGAACAATCTCAACGGCGCCTGGGGGAAGAAGGGCAGCCCCCTGACCCGGTCGACGAACGGTGTGGCCAACCGCACCGCCGCCACCTGCGGCGGCTTCACGGCCCAGCCGGAGCTGGTCGCCAACGACACCTGCGCCGACTTCCCCTTCGGTGAGGCGAAGGAGGGCGGTGCCGCGGGCGCGCAGTGCGTCGAGGTGATCCCCAATCTCGGCAACGGGGAATGGGACACGTACGTCTTCAACGACAGCACCAACGTGGACCCCGCCGCTCCCTGCGTGCAGGCCCATGTCACGCCCGCCGAGCAGCAGTTCGCCGACGCGCAGCTCGCCGACGGCTTCAAGGACCAGCGGGTGGTCGACGCCGACCAGTTCGAGCTGACGATCTCGACGCCGGACACCGGCCCGCAGGCCAGCTGCCTGAACGACCCCCCTCCGGCCGGCTCGCTTCCCAACGGCGACGGCTGGTTCAAGAACACCACCGAGGCGGTTCCGCTCATCAACAAGACCGCCCCGGCGGACGGGTCCGGGCAGCGGCCCACCCAGGCGCAGGCCTGCCTGGGGAAGAACACCAAGGAGGGCACCGGAACCCAGAAGTACATCACCGGCTGGAAGGATGCGGAGGCGTACAAGACGGCGAACGGGTTCACCGACACGCTGGCCCGGTGTCATCTCATCGCGAAAGTCCTCGGCGGCAAGGGGACGTCTGCGGTGACCAAGTTCAACCTCGTCCCGTGCTGGCAGGTGGGGATGAACACGGGCACGCCCAGTATGCGGACCTACGAGAACATGGCGGAGAAGCTGATCAAGGGCACCACACCCGGTCTCGGAGCGAACGACGCGATCTTCTACCAGGTGACACCCGTCTACAAGGACGCCAACAGCACCATCCCGGTGGGGGTCACCATGAACGCTAATATCCAGCGGGCGAACGGAGCGACCGAGGAGCTCTTCCCCAACGTCTACGTTCCGAACACCAGGGCGAACACCCTGCAGCACAACCTCGGCAACTGATCGACCGTTCTCCGAAGCACGCGCCAACGGGAGCCCGAATGAGTTTCACCACCCCGCCGCGGCCACTCGACGTGACTGCGCTCTTCCCTCAACTGGCCCCGCTGGCGCGCACGGCGACCCGGCTGCACCCGCGGCCGGGGTCGCCGACCGTGCACGACAGCTCCGTCGGCGGGCCGCTGCTGTGGCCCGCCGACGAGCCGTGGCCGTACTGCGAAGGACCGCACGACAGGCGCGCGGCGCCGGTGGTCCACGCGCCGGACGACGTCCGGCTCCTGCGTCGCGACCGCGCGGAGGCTACCGAGCGGCTGCGCCGCGACCCTCAGGCCCCCGAGTGGACCCCTGAGGAACTGGAGACGGCAGAGCGGATCCGGGCGGGCCGTCCGTGGTTCGACGGCCCGGTCGCCCTCCTGCCCGTGGCCCAGCTGTACGCCCGCGACGTCCCGTTCCCGTGCCCGCCCGGCGCGGACCTCCTCCAGGTCCTGTGGTGCCCCTTCGACCACGAGATGCCCCACCCCCGGACATCCCTCTTCTGGCGCTCCTCCGCCACCGTCACCGAGGTGCTCGACGCGCCGCCCGAGCCGCCGGTCATCCAGCTCGCCGACTACCTCCCGGAGCCGTGCCTGCTCTCACCGGAGCAGGTCACCGAGTTCCCCGGCCCCCTGGAGCTGGACGAAGAGCTGAGCGACCAGATGGAGGACATGAGCCGCTGGGAGACGGTCGACCCGGCGCTGTACAGCTCGTACGCGGACGACCCGCAGGAGTTGTACTTGACCAACCTCTGCCACGCCCCCGGCTGGAAGACCGGCGGCTGGTCTCACTGGATGGTCACCGATCCCCGTGACCTCCCCTGCCCCGAGTGCGGCACCGAGGAGGTCCCACTCCTCACCATTGCCTCCTGGGAATGGGACGGCGGCAGCGTGACCTGGGTCCCCGAGGAGGAACGGGCGAACCCGACCCCGCGTCGCCTAGGTGCGCACGACAGCAACTTCACGCTGATCGACATCGGCGGCGGCAACAACCTCCAACTCCACGCCTGCCCGGCCGACCCCTCCCACCCCCACATCGAACTGGTGCAGTGACGAGCATGCCGGGAGCGCGCTTGAGCTTCACCACCCCGCCGCGGCCGGTCGACGTGGCCGCGCGCTTCCCTCAACTGGCCCCGCTGACGCGCACGGCGACCCGGCTGCATCCGCGGCCGGGGTCGCCGACGGCGCACGACAGTTCCGTCGGCGGGCCGCTGCTGTGGCCCGCCGACGAGCCGTGGCCGCACTGCGCGGAACCACACGCGAGGGGTGCGACGCGCAGAGTCCTGTCCCCCGAGGACATCCGGCTCCTGCGCCGCATCCAAGCGGCGGTGGCAAGCCGGCGGCACCTCGGCCCCCCGGCCTCCCGTCCCACGCCCGAGGAACTGGCCACCGAGAAGCGGATCCTCCAGGGCCGCACCTGGCCCGAGGGCCCGGTCCCCCTGCTCCCCGTCGCCCAGCTGTACACCCGCGACGTCCCCCTCCCGTTCACCCCGCCCGGGGCCGACCTCCTCCAGGTCCTGTGGTGCCCCTTCGACCACCCCACCCACCCCCGTACCGCGGTCTTCTGGCGCTCCGCAGGCACCGTCACCGACATCCTCGACGCACCGCCCGAACCGCCCGCGATCAAGTCTCAGGGCTACCTCCCGGAGCCGTCCGTGCTGGCACCGGAGCGGGTCACGGAGTACCCCGCCTTCGGGGAGCTGGACCAGAAGCTGCGGCAGGAGCTGGGCGACCCGATCCGGTGGGACGGCTCCTGTCCCGCCGCCCCGCAGGAGTCCTACGACAACGACCTGTCCACTTCGCCCGGCTGGAAGACCGGTGGCTGGTCGCGCTGGAGCCTGACCGACCCCGCGCCCCGCAGCTGCCCGGAGTGCGGCACCGAGGCGCTCCCGCTCCTCACCGTCGCAACCCTCGAATGGGACGCCGGCAGCGAGAGCTGGGCCCCCGAGGAGGAGAGGACGAACCCGACTCCGCTCCTCCCCGGCACCCCGCCCGCGAACTTCACCCTGATCGGGACGGCCCGCGGTTCCAACCTCCAGCTCCACGGCTGCCCGGCCGACCCCTCCCACCCCCACATCGAACTGGTCCAGTGAACGGCAGGCCGCCTTCCTGTCGGAGCGCAGCGACGTTCCTCACAGCCCGCAAGCCCGAAGTGTGCCGCGTGTACAGTGAAGACCGCCCTTGACCTGCAAAAAGCAGGCAGGGAGCCGTCTTACAGGAGTTCGACATGCTGCGCACCATGTTCAAGTCCAAGATCCACCGCGCCACCGTCACCCAGGCCGACCTGCACTACGTCGGCTCGGTGACCATCGACGCCGACCTGCTGGACGCCGCCGATCTGCTGCCCGGCGAGCTCGTGCACATCGTGGACATCACCAACGGGGCCCGGCTGGAGACCTACGTCATCGAGGGCGAGCGGGGGTCCGGGGTGATCGGGATCAACGGGGCCGCGGCTCACCTCGTCCACCCCGGCGACCTGGTGATCCTCATCAGCTACGCCCAGGTCACCGATGCCGAGGCGCGGTCCTTGCGGCCGCGGGTGGTGCACGTGGACGCGGACAACCGTATCGTCGCCCTGGGCGCCGACGCGTCCGAGCCGGTGCCGGGGTCGGACCAGGAACGCAGCCCCCAGGCCGTGCCGGCCTGACGTACCCGACCCGCACGGACGAGGAGCGTGGCCATGAGCGAGATCGAGATCCGTGACGACCGGGCGGCCGGCCGCCTGGAGGCGATCGGTGGCGGCGAGGTCGTTGGCCGCATCGAGTACTTCGTCCTGGACGCCCCCGAGCGCGCCCTCGTCCCCGTGCACACCGTCGT
Organism: Streptomyces sp. CB02414; assembly: GCF_001905385.1. Taxonomy (GTDB): domain Bacteria; phylum Actinomycetota; class Actinomycetes; order Streptomycetales; family Streptomycetaceae; genus Streptomyces. The sequence goes on from NZ_LIPF01000005.1 coordinate 250,801, forward strand.
CGAGCCTGCCCACGAGGGGCAGGGCATCGCGGGTTCGCTGGCGCGCGAGCTGTACGCCGCCGCCCGGCGCGAGGGCGTCGTCGTGGCCCCGCTGTGCCCCTACGTCGTGAAGTGGGCCGAGCGGCACCCGGACCAGGCTCCCGCTGCCGGCCCCGAGCTGCTGCGCGCGGCGAAGGAGTGGCTGGTGGCGCATCCGGAGCGGTTCTGACGCGGACAGAGAGTACGGAGCAGTACGGAGAAGGGGAGTGCGCATGCTGGCGCTGCTGCACACCTCGCCCGTGCACGTTCCCCTCTTCGACTCCCTGCGGGACGAGGCGCACCCGGGTCTGGAGCTGAGGCATCACGTCGATGCCGGTTTGCTGGGCCGGGCGCGGCAGGAGGGTCCGGAGGCGGTGGCCGGAGCCGTCCGGGCGGTGCTGCGGCGGGCCGTCGCGGAGGGGGCGCGGGCCGTCGTGTGCACCTGCTCGACCATCGGCGGCGTCGCCGAGGCGGCCGCGGCCGAGGTCGGGGTGCGGGTGCTGCGGGTCGACCGGCCGATGGCCGCCGACGCGGTGGCCGCCGGTCCGCGTGTCGTCGTTCTCGCCGCCCTGGAGAGCACGCTCGCGCCGACGACCGCGTTGATCGAGGAGGAGGCCCGGCGCGCCGGACGTTCCGTCGAGGTACGGGTACGCCTCGTCGATGGTGCGTGGCCGCGGTCCGAGGCCGGTGACACCGTGGGCTACCTGCGGCTCGTGGCCGAGGCGGCCGATGCCGTCACCGGCGCCGACGTGATCGTCCTGGCCCAGGCATCCATGGCACCGGCCCGGGAGGCGACGCGGACCGCGGTTCCGGTGCTGGCCAGTCCCGCGCCGGGACTGGCGGCCGGGGCGGCGGCAGCGGGGACCGGGTGATGCCGGCCGGGCCACCTGGGTCTGTCCCGTCACGCGGGGGAGTGACTGGGGAGGCGGCCCCCGGGTAGGCGGGGGACAAGTCCAGAGCCGACGTCGACCGACTGGCCGGAGGACAGTGCCATGACGAACCCGTATCCGGATCCCGTCCCGCCCGGACCCACCCCGGGCCCCGACCCGGAACCCCCGCAGCCGCCCCCGGACCCGGCCCGGCCTCCGGCCCCCGGCCCGGAGCCGACCCCGCCGCCTCCGCCGCCGGGCCCCGGTCCGGAACCCACGCCCCAGCCCCCGGGCCCCGGCCCGCAGCCGACCCCGCCGCCCCCGCACCCGGGCCCGCCCGAGCCCTCCCCGTCACCGATCCCGCCGGGGCCGGAGCCGGTGCCCAACCCGGAACCGGGACCACCGCTGACCTGAACCGTGCGGAGACCGCAGGAGAGGCTAGTGACCGTTCTCGCCGGTCTCGGTCTCGGACCGGTCGCGGGACCACAGCGTGTGGAAGACGCCGCTTCTGTCGGTGCGCCGGTAGGTGTGCGCGCCGAAGAAGTCCCGCTGCCCTTGGACGAGCGCGGCGGGCAGGCGCTCGGCGGCGAGCGAGTCGTAGTAGCTGAGCGCGGAACTGAAGCCCGGTACGGGCACGCCGGACAGGGCGGCGGTGGAGACCACGCGCCGCCAGGCGGCCTCGCCGTCGGCGACGGCCTGCGCGAAGTACGGGGCTTCGAGCAGCGTGGTGATGTCCGGGTGCTCGGTGTACGCCTGGGCGATGCGGTCGAGGAACCGTGCCCGGATGATGCACCCGCCGCGCCAGATCTTGGCGATCCGATCCTTGTGGATGTCCCAGCCGTACTTGTCCGCGCCCGCGGTGATGGCGTCGAAGCCCTGCGCGTACGCGACGATCTTCGAGGCGTAGAGAGCCGCGGCCACGTCCTCGGCGAACGAGGGGGAGGCCTGCTGGACCTGCGGCCGGGAGCCGGCGGTCAGCCGGCGCACCGCGGCACGCTGCTCGGCCTTCCCGGAAACCGCCCGCGCGAAGACGGCCTCCGCGATCCCGCCCACCGGCACGCCCAGGTCGAGGGCGTTCTGCACGGTCCACACGCCGGTGCCCTTGGAACCGGCCTGGTCCAGCACGACGTCCACGAACGGCTGACCCGTGGCCTCGTCGACATGGCGCAGGATCTCGGCGGTGATCTCGACGAGGTACGACTCGAGCGGACCCCGGTTCCACTCGGCGAAGACGTCGGCGATGGCGTCCGGCCGCAGACCGCCCACCGTGCGCAGCAGATCGTAGGCCTCGCCGATCAGCTGCATGTCGGCGTACTCGATACCGTTGTGGATCATCTTGACGAAGTGACCGGCGCCGTCGGCGCCCACGTGCGTGACACAGGGCTCGCCCGAGACGACCGCGGCGATCGAGGCGAGGACGGGCCCGAGGGTCCGGTAGGCCTCCTCCGAGCCGCCCGGCATGATCGACGGGCCCTTCAGCGCGCCTTCCTCGCCGCCGGAGATCCCGACGCCGACGAAGTGGATGCCGGTGGGGGCGATCCGCTTCTCCCGGGCGATGGTGTCCTGGAAGTTGGCGTTGCCGCCGTCGACGATGATGTCGCCCGGCTCGAACCGCTCGGCGAGCTGGTCGATGACGGCGTCCGTGCCCGCGCCCGCCTGCACCATGATGACGGCGGTGCGGGGCTTGGCCAGCGAGGCGACGAAGTCGTCGATCGACTTGCCGGCGATGAAGCCCGCCTCCGGGTGCTCGGCGACGAGGCTCTCGGTGCGGGCGTAGGTGCGGTTGTGGACGGCGACGACGTTGCCCTCGCGGGAGGCGAGGTTGCGCGCCAGGTTCGAGCCCATCACCGCCAGCCCCACGACACCGATGTTGGCGGCTTGGCTGGTCTTCATCCGGACCTCTTTCGATCGGTTGTCGGGCACCCTGGCTTTTGAGACTAGTCGGCGGACGGGGGCCAGGACGGGGAATGCCGGGGTGTCGTGATTCGTCCCCGTCCCCGTCCCTGTTTCCGGAACGGCGACGGGGGCGCCACCTCAGTGGGTGGCGCCCCCGTCGCCGTGCGTGCCGCGCCGGTCGGCGGGCTGTGCGTCCGGTCGGTCAGTCGGCCGGGACCAGTGCGACCTCGTCGCTGCCCGAGAGGGCCGGCAGGCCGTCCGGGGGCGTGTCCTTGTAGCTGGCGTTGAAGACCGCCCGCAGGTTGTCCGCACCGGCGTGGCCGCCGTCCACGAACGTTTCGAACGATCCGGAGCAGCCGGTGCTCGTGGACAGCGGGTGTCCGTGCGTGTCGTGGCCGAGGATGAACGAGACACTGACCTTTGAGCAGTCCACCGGCTGGTCGTCGGTGACGGTGACCTCCCACGTCACCGTGTCACCCCAGTGGAACTCCGTGCCGCCGTGCGGGGACGGGTCGGTCGTCAGCGAGACGACCGGCGCCTTGTTGCCGACGACGACCGGAACCGAGGCGGAGGCCGAGCGGCCGGTGCTGTCGGTGACCTTCAGCGTGGCGTCGAAGACGGCGTTGTCGGTGAACGTGTGCTCCGGGTTCGCCTCCCTGGAGTCCACCTTGCCGTCGGCGTCGAAGTCCCAGGCGTAGCTGAGGGCGTCACCGTCGGCGTCCTTCGTGCCGGCGCTGGAGAACTGGACCGTCAGCGGGCTGGTGCCGTTGACGACGTCCGCGGCGACCTTGGGCTCCGGGGTGCGGTTGCCGCGCGTGTAGTCGATGCGGGACAGCTGGGCCTCGGGCAGCTCCGCGAAGTACCCGGTGCCGTACTCCAGGACGTACAGCGCGCCGTCCGGACCGAACTCGGCGTCGATCGGGCCGTCGGTCTTGATCGAGGGGATCGCGTCCTCGATCTTCTCGACCTCGTTCCTCTTGCCGAGGGTGATGGCCTTCATCTGGTCGCGGGTCCACTCGTAGAAGAGCGGCTTCCCGTCGAAGTACTCGGGCCAGCGGTTCTGGGCCCTGTTCCGCTTGTCGTAGTCGTACACGGGGCCGCCCATGGGGCCGATGCCGCCCGTGCCGAGCTCCGGGAACTCCTCGGACGCGCCGTAGCCGTAGACGATCTCCGCGTCCGTGACCGGCGGCAGCTTGCTCAGACCGGTGTTGTGGCGCGAGTCGTTGACCGGCTTCGCGCAGTCGAAGGCGCCGTTCGACTTCTCGGTGGCGAAGTCGTAGTCCTGGTACGGCATGTCCCGGGTCACGCAGAACGGCCAGCCGTAGTTGGCGGGTCGGTCGATGACCATCCAGCGGCCGTGGCCGGCCGGGCCGCGGTCGGGGTTCGCCTCGTTGGCGTCGGGCGAGTAGTCGCCGACGTAGACGTCACCGGTCTTGTCGTCCACCCCGAAGCGGAAGGGGTTGCGCAGTCCCATGGCGTAGATCTCGGGACGGGTCTTCGGGGTGCCCGGCTTGAAGAGGTTGCCGCGCGGCACCACGTAGCTGCCGTCCCGCTTGACCTTGATGCGCAGGACCTTGCCGCGAAGGTCGTTGGTGTTGCCCGAGGTGCGCCGCGAGTCGAAGGCCGGGTTGCGGTCGGCGCTGTCGTCGAGCGGGGCGTAGCCGTCCGAGGCGAACGGGTTGGAGTCGTCACCGGTCGAAAGGAACAGGTTGCCCTTTCGGTCGAAGTCGATCTTGCCGCCGACGTGGCAGCAGATGCCGCGGTCGGCCGGCACGTCGAGGATTTTCTGCTCGGTGTCGAAGGCGAGCTTGTTGCCCTCGAGCTTGAACCGCGACAGCCGGGTGACACCCTTGTACTCGGCGAAGTCCGCGGCCGTGCCGTACTCCGGAGCGTCGCCCTCGTTGACGCCGGGGGTGTCCGGGTCGTCCATGGGGGTGTCGAGGCGGGGCGAGTAGTACAGGTAGACCCAGTGGTTCTTGCGGAAGCCGGGGTCTACGGCGATCCCCTGGACGCCCTCCTCGTCGTGCTGGTAGAGACCCGCCGGGCTCTTCTTCATGTCGGCGGCGAGGAAGTTCACGCCGCTCTTCGGATCGTGGATCCGGACCTCTCCCGTACGCGCGGTGTGCAGCACCCGCGAGTCGGGCAGGACGGCGAGGGCCATGGGCTCGCCCGGACGGTCGTTGAGGGTGACCTTCTGGAAGGCCGCCGGATCCGGCGGCGCTGGGTCCGATTTCGCGGCTTGGGCCGGGGACAGTGGAAGGAGCCCGACGGCCCCTGCCAGCGTTGCCGCCCCCACGAAGGTGGCGAACCGTCTGATACGCACCGAGAACTCCTTCGGTCTGGGATGAAACCAGGTGAAAGCCCGTGCGGAACAAGTCGGTTGGACGCTAAGGCGTCTACTTTCGACCCGTCAAGGACAAAGTTTCAACTTTCTTGAGGAAAGTTTCTCGTGTAAGTACGATCTCGGAGGCCTGGGCCGCCTCGACGACCGTGCGTTCCACGCCACTTGATATGGCCAACCGGCCGATTGCCGTCTTGTCATGGCCTGTTACCGGCGCTTACTTTTGCCCCTCCTGACGCAATGTCGAGGGGGACCTCCATGGCCGTACGCGGCCGGCACCGCCGGTATCAGCCGAACAGGATCAACCGCGCCTCCCTGACCGTCACCGCGGGCGGCGCGGGCCTGGCGCTCCCGCTCGTCGGCACCGGCACGGCACACGCGGCCGACGTGGAGACCTGGGACAAGGTCGCCGCCTGCGAGTCCACCAACGACTGGGACATCAACACCGGTAACGGCTACTACGGCGGGTTGCAGTTCACCCAGTCCACCTGGGAGGCGTTCGGCGGCACCGACTACGCCCCGCGCGCGGACCTGGCCACCAAGGACCAGCAGATCGCCGTCGCCGAGAAGGTGCTGGACGGGCAGGGCCCGGGCGCCTGGCCGGTGTGCTCCCAGCGGGCGGGACTGACCCGGGACGGTGCCGCGCCCGACATCCGTCCGTCCTCCGGGAAGTCCGGGCCCGCGAAGTCCGACTCGGTGAAGGACGTCAAGCCCCAGACCACGCCACAGTCCCGGGCGGGCAAGGGCCGGATGTACACGGTGGTCACCGGCGACACCCTGTCCGGCATCGCCGACGCCCAGCGGGTGCGCGGTGGCTGGCACGGACTGTACGAGGCCAACCGCGCCGAGATCGGAGCGGACCCCGACGTGATCATGCCGGGCCAGCGCCTCGCGCTCCGCGGCGGACCCGGGCAGCAGCAGAAACAGAAGCAACAGCCGAGGCAAGAACAGAAGCAGAAGCAAGAGCAGAAGCAGAAGCGAGAGCAGAAGCGGCAACCCGAGAAGTCGTCCCCCGACAGCGGCACCGAGAAGCGCGCCAAGCCCGCCAAGACCACCACCCGCCAAGCCGTCGTCGCCCCCGTCGACGCCTCCACCGGCACGCCCTACCGGCAGGCGGGATCCTCCTGGTCGAAGGGCTACCACACCGGCGTCGACTTCCCCGTGCCCACCGGCACCTCGGTCAAGTCGGTCGCGGCGGGCCGGGTGGTCAGCGCGGGGTGGGGCGATTCCTACGGCTACCAGGTGGTCGTCCGGCACGACGACGGCCGCTTCTCGCAGTACGCCCACCTCTCGGCGATCTCCGTGAAGGACGGCCAGTCCGTGGGCGCCGGCCAGCGGATCGGCCGCTCGGGCTCCACCGGCAACAGCACGGGCCCGCATCTGCACTTCGAGGTGCGGACGGGGCCCGGTTTCGGCTCGGACGTCGACCCGGTGGCGTATCTGAGGGCCGGCGGGGTCAGGATCTGATCCGCACCCGGTGCCGGTCGAGCACGGGCGGCGGGACGAACGCGCCACCGTGGACGGGGCCGTACGAGAGTTGCGGGACGAGCTCGGGGAGGATGCTCCGGGCCGGTCCCGGGACGTCGTACGGCTTCTCGGCGGGCACCGTTTCCGTACCCTGTGCCGCCACCGGGCCGGGCAGGAACACCTTCTCGGGCAGCGGAGCGACGCGCGGCCCGGCCCCGTCCACAGCGAGATCGTCCCCTGCCGGGAGCGGCGCCGCCTCCGCCCCGGCCGGCGCGATCCCGGCCTGACCGGCTCCCGCCTCCGCGGCCTCCCGCGCGATCCGCTCCGTCGTCAGCAGGATCAGCCCGCCCGCGGCCACCACACCGCAGCTCAGGGCGAGCACCGTGCCGGTCGTGCCGTACCGGAACGTCTCGCCGAACATCGTGATGCCGACCACCGCGGCCACCACCGGGTTCACGACCGTCAGCGTGGCCAGTGGTGCGGCGAGACCCGCGCCCCGGTAGGAGGCCTGAGACAGCAGCATGCCGGCCGTGGCGAGCACGCCGATCACGGCCAGCGACGGCACGTCGACGACCGACACCCCGCCCGCCCAGTCGACCGCGACGGTCTTGGTGAAGACCGAGGACATGCCGAAGGCGATGCCGGACGCGGTGGCCAGCAGGATGCTGCGCACCGCCGGGTGCCGGTGCGCGGCCCGGCCGGCGATCATCAGCGCGACGATCACCCCGCCGGTGACGGAGGCCGTGAAGACCCGCTGTGCCGTGTCCAGCGACTGGGTGTCGGACGCGCCGACCAACGACAGCAGACCCGCCAGACCGACCGTCGCCATGAGCGCGCCCCGCCAGGCCGTCCTGCCCGCCTTGCGGCCCACGAAGAGCGCGGCCATGGGCAGCGCGAACACGATGGTGAGCGCGCCCAGCGGCTGCACCAGGCTCAGCGGGCCGAGGGCGAGGGCCACGACGTGCAGCAGTCCGCCGAGGCCGTTGAGCGCGACCGCCGCCCACCAGCCGGGCCGGCGCAGCGGAGCGTACTGAGCGCCCGGGGAGGACGCCGCCACCTGCTCCTGCACGATCGCTCCGCCCGCGTACGCCACGGCGGAGACGAGCGACAGCAGCACGGACAACGCGAGGGCGCTCATCGGCTGCTCCTCTGCGTGAGGCGGGGGCGCTGGGCCCGGCGCGGCGAACGGTCGTCTTCCATGGACAACACGATGCCGTCCCGGGAGCTTCCCGTCGTCGTCCCTGAGCACTCATTGGGTCATACTGCCGATGGAGTACGGAGGCGGCGCCGTCCTCCCCTGGGTGGGCGACCGGAGGACCCCGACCCCTGACCCGGCCCCCTAAGGGCCCTGATATTACTGCTCCCTGTGGCCCCGACCCCAGACCTCGACCCCGGCCTGACCGCCCTCCGCCCGCTCGGCGGCTTCTTCCTCCTCCACGCGTCGCGACCGGCGCCGTCCCGGCCGCTGCCCACCCTCGCGGACGCCTACGCCCCCGGTGGCGGACCGCCGAGTCCGGGCCCCGGCGGGCCACGGCTCATGACGGACCCGCTCGGCTTCCGTGTCCGGAAGGTCGCCGCCGCGCTCCGCGTCCCGGAGACGCGGGTCGCCGCCTCCGTCGCCCAGCAGGGCCTCGCCGCCCGCCTGTGGTCGGTGACGCTGGGGTGCGCCGCGCTCCACGGCCGTGTCCCGGACCTCGCCCCGCGGCTGCTCCACTACGACCCCGACGCCGCCGCCCCCGACGACCTGTGGCTCTCCGGGGTGAGCCCCCTGCCGGGCGACGCCGGCACGATCGCCGACACCGTGCTCCGCGCCCACCTCGTCCCGCTGACGGCGGCCGTGCACGCCCGGTACCGCGTCGCCACCGGGCTGCTGTGGGGCAACGCCGCCTCCGCGCTCGCGGGCGCCGGCCGGGAACTGGACCGCTGGGCCCGCCGCGACGGCCGTACGGACACCGCCGGCCGCGCCCGCGCCCTGACCGCCGAGCTCCTCGCCCACCCGCTGCTCGCCGGAACCGGCACCCTCACCGGTACCGCCTTCCGGCGCCGCAGCTGCTGCCTGTACTACCGCGTGCCGGGTTCGGGCGTCTGCGGCGACTGCTGCTTCTCCCGGCCGCCCGAGACTTCCCGGCCCTCGCCGCCCCCGCCCCCTTCCCCAGACGCCCCGTCCGGGTGACCATGAGGTAACCAGCCGCCGAGCACGGGAGGTTCCGGGTGCGTGTGGGACTGCTGACCCGCGAGTACCCGCCGGACGTCTACGGCGGCGCGGGCGTCCACGTGGAGTTCCTCGCCCGCGAACTCGGCCGCCTGGTCGACCTGGACGTGCACTGCTGGGGCGAGGGCCGCACCGAAGACGTGCTGCGCCACCGCCCCTGGCCCGCACTGGACGGCGCCAACGACGCGCTGCGCACCTTCTCCGTGGACCTCGCCATGACCGCCGCCCTCCAGGGCCGCGAGCTGGTCCACTCCCACACCTGGTACGCCAACCTCGGCGGCCACCTCGCCAAACTCCTGTACGGCGTGCCGCACGTGGTGACCGCGCACTCGCTGGAGCCCCTGCGCCCCTGGAAGGCCGAGCAGTTGGGCGGCGGTTACGCGCTGTCGAGCTGGGCCGAGCGCACCGCGGTCGAGGCCGCCGACGCCGTGATCGCCGTCTCGGGCGCCATGCGCGAGGACGTCCTCGCCTGCTACCCGGCGATCACCGCGGACCGGGTCCACATCGTGCACAACGGCATCGACACCGGCCTCTACCGGCCCGACCCCGCCACCGACGCCCTCGACCGGATCGGCCTCGACCGCTCCCGCCCGTACGTCCTGTTCGTCGGCCGCATCACCCGCCAGAAGGGCGTGCCCCACCTGCTGCGCGCCGCCCGCGCCATCGACCCCGCCGCGCAGGTCGTGCTGTGCGCCGGCGCCCCGGACACCCCCGAGATCGACCAGGAGTTCCGGGACCTGTTCGCCGCGTTGAGCCGGGCCCGCGAGGGCGTGCACTGGATCCCGCGCATGCTGCCGCGCCCCGACGTGATCCAGTTGCTGACGCACGCGGCCGTCTTCGTCTGCCCGTCCGGGTACGAGCCCCTCGGCATCGTGAACCTGGAGGCGATGGCCTGCGGCACGCCCGTCGTGGCCTCCCGGGTCGGTGGCATCCCCGAGGTCGTGGCGGACGGTGAGACGGGAGTGCTCGTCCCCAAGGACAAGGACGAGGACGACACCGGGGACGGGGACCGCGACTTCGAGGCGGGTCTCGCCCGGGCCCTGGACTCCGTCCTCGGCGACCCGGAGGCCGCCCGGCGGATGGGCGAGGCGGGCCGGGCACGGGCGGTGGAGGAGTTCGGCTGGGACGCGGTGGCCCGTCGCACCGTCCGGCTCTACGAGGAGATCCTCAAGCAGGCTTAGGCCGCCCCGCCCGGGGCGGCCGGGGTGAACGAGGGTGAGGGGAGCGGCCATGCGTCGTGGAGGTCCTTCGGTGCTCGGGATCGTGCTGGCGGGCGGGGAGGGCAAGCGCCTGATGCCCCTGACCGCGGACCGCGCCAAACCCGCGGTCACCTTCGGCGGCACGTACCGGCTGGTCGACTTCGTGCTGTCCAACCTGGTCAACGGCGACATCCTGCGGATCTGCGTCCTCACCCAGTACAAGTCGCACTCCCTGGACCGGCACATCACCACCACCTGGCGGATGTCCAGCCTGCTCGGCAACTACGTCACCCCGGTCCCCGCCCAGCAGCGCCTGGGCCCGCGCTGGTACCTGGGCAGCGCCGACGCGATCCTCCAGTCGCTGAACCTGGTCCACGACGAACAGCCCGAGTACGTCGCGGTCTTCGGCGCCGACCACGTGTACCGGATGGACCCGCGCCAGATGCTCGCCCAGCACATCGAGTCCGGCGCGGGCGTGACCGTCGCCGGGATACGCGTCCCGCGCGGCGAGTCCTCGTCCTTCGGCGTGATCACCCCGGGCTCCGACGGCCGGACCGTCGCCGGCTTCCTGGAGAAGCCCGCCGACCCTCCCGGGCTGGCCGACGACCCCGAGTGCGTCTTCGCCTCGATGGGCAACTACGTCTTCACCACCAAGGCCCTCGTCGAGGCCCTGCACCGGGACGCCGAGGACGAGCGCTCCGTGCACGACATGGGCGGCTCGATCCTGCCGCGGCTCACCGACCGGGGAGAGGCCGCGCTGTACGACTTCAGCGACAACCACGTGCCGGGGGAGACCACCCGCGACCAGGGCTACTGGCGGGACGTCGGCACCCTCGACGCCTACTACGACGCCCACATGGACCTGATCGCCGAGCGGCCCGCCTTCAACCTCTACAACCGCGACTGGCCCCTCTACACCCACTCCGCCCAGCTCTCCCCGGCCCGTTTCAACGCCGGCGGCATCGCCAGTGAGTCGATCGTCAGCGCGGGCTGTCTGGTGCGGGGACAGGTCACCCGGTCCGTGCTGTCGCCGGGTGTGGTGGTCGACCCCGGAGCGGTCGTGCAGGGGTCGGTGCTGCACGACAACGTGCACATCGGCCGGGGCGCGGTGGTGCGCGGGGCGGTGCTGGACAAGAACGTGGACGTGCCGCCGGGCGCGACGATCGGCGTCAATCCGGAGCGGGACGCCGAGCTGTACACCGTTTCCAAGGGCGGCGTGATCGCGCTGGGGAAGGGGCAGCGGGTGCCGTGACGGACGGACGGTGGCCCCCGGACCTCGTGTGACGCGCGTTGAGTCCCGGGGTCGTTGTCATGTCCCTGGACGCCCAGGGGGAATCCGTGCTGTCATGCCTCTGCACCTCTGTGTTACATCGATGTATGACATCGATGTCCTGAGCCATCAGAGCCACCACCCGTTCTCGAGGAGAGGGTCCGTGCGCACCAAACGACTCAGAGACCGCCTGGCGTTACTGCTCGCCGCCGCACTCGGCGTCGGCTCACTCGCCGCCGTGCCGAACGCGAGCGCGGCCGCCGACGACGCCGCCGAGATACACGGCCTGAAGGGCGAGTACTACACCCAGTCCGCCCCGGGAGCCTTCGACTTCCACGAGCTCAAGGCGACCGGCTTCGACCCGCAGCTCGACTTCCGCACGCTGGAGCCGCGCCTGAGCTTCGCCACCGGGCAGTCGGACGACGTCAGCGTCCGCTGGACCGGCAAGCTGGTGCCGGAGAAGACCGGCGCCCACACCTTCTCCATCATCGGCGACAACGGCTTCCGCCTCTGGATCGACGGGCGGCTCGCCATCGACCACTGGGTCGACGACTGGGACCGTGAACAGTTCGCCGAGCCCGTCGAGCTGACGGCGGGCCAGTCGTACGACATCAAGCTGGAGTACTTCGAGCACTACGGCGGCTCCAACCTCCACCTGCGCTGGACCGAACCCGGCGGCAGCAAGGAGCCCGTCCCGCAGTCCGCGTTCCGCCTGCCCGACGGCTTCGACTACGACGGCGCGACCGCGACGACCGTCCTCGGCACCGGGCGGACCCTCAAGCTCGACTTCCCCCGCCCGCTCGCGGCAGCGCCCGCCGGTCTCACCGACCACCTCGAAGCGGTGATCGGGGGCGCCCGGTGGCCGCTCGGCGAGGCGAAGGTCGACCCCGCCGACCCGACCGCCCTCCTCGTCGGCCTCGACCAGCCGGTCGTCGGCAACAAGGACGGCGACGCACCCGGCACGGCCGACGTCCGCTACGACGGCGAGGGCGGCCTCTCCGACGCCGAGGGCAACGTTGTCAGCGCCTTCTGGAGCAGCGGCGGCAACGAGTCCACCTACGAACTGAGCACCGAGTGGGCCGACGAAGTGGGCCCGGACAACGCTCTCCCGGAGTACCCGCGCCCGCAGCTGACCCGCGACGACTGGCGGAACCTCAACGGCCGCTGGCAGTTCGCCGCCGCCGAGGCCGGCGAGCAGCCCCCGGTCGGCAAGGACCTGAAGGAGCGCATCCTCGTCCCGTACCCGGTGGAGTCCCAGCTCTCCGGCATCCAGCGGCACGAGGACCGCATGTGGTACCGCCGCACCTTCACCGTGCCCCGCGACTGGCACATCGGCCGCGGCCAGCGCCTCAGGCTCAACTTCGGCGCCGTCGACTGGCAGTCCGAGGTGTACGTCAACGGCGTCAAGGTCGCCGGCCACAAGGGCGGTTACGACAAGTTCAGCGCCGACGTCACCGACGCGCTCAAGCCCGGCCGTACCCAGGAGCTGATCGTCGGCGTCTACGACCCGACCGACGCGCGGGGCGCCGAGAACCCGCCGGTCGGCAAGCAGAGCCTGGACCCGAGCGGCATCTGGTACACGCCCAGCTCCGGCATCTGGCAGACGGTCTGGATGGAGCCGGTCGCCCGGGACCACGTCGACTCCCTGAAGCTGACCCCGGACGTCGACGCCGGCACGCTGACCGTAGAGCCCAAGGGCGTGCGCGACGGCGTACGGGTCAGGGCGACGGCGTACGCCGGACACCGCAAGGTCGCCACGGCGAGCGGACGCACCGGCGAGCCGCTGACCCTGAGGATCCACGACCCGCGCCTGTGGTCGCCCGACGACCCCTTCCTGTACGACCTGAAGGTCTCCGTCGGCCGCGACCGCGTGGAGAGCTACTTCGGGATGCGTTCCATCGCCGTCGAGAAGGTGAACGGCGTACCGCGCACGGTCCTCAACGGCGAACCGGTCTTCCTGATGGCCACCCTCGACCAGGGCTTCTGGCCGGACGGCCTGCACACCGCGCCCACCGACGAGGCCCTCGCCCACGACCTGAAGCTGCACAAGCGGCTCGGCTTCAACTCCGTGCGCAAGCACGTCAAGGTCGAGCCGGACCGCTGGTTCTACTGGGCCGACAAGCTGGGCCTGCTGGTGTGGCAGGACATGCCCTCCATGACTCCGGGGGTCAACCCGGACGCCGCCTCCCGGGCCGAGTTCGAGCGGGAGATGAAGGAGATGATCGACGAACACGTCAGCCACCCGTCGATCATCATGTGGGTCACCTTCAACGAGGGCTGGGGCCAGTACAACATCAAGCGCGTCGCCGAGCAGGCCAAGGCCTGGGACCCGACCCGCCTGGTCAACAACCAGTCCGGCCTGAACCTCGGGGCCGACGGCGGCGCCGGCGACCTCATGGACGAGCACGGCTACCCGAGCCCCGCCCTGCCGCCCTCCCCGGACGGCGAACGCGCCCTGGTCACCGGCGAGTACGGCGGCCTCGGCCTCGCGGTGCCCGGGCACGCCTGGTCGGTGCAGCAGTCGTACGTCGACGTCGACCCCGAGACGTACACGGACGACTACCTCACCAAGCTCGACGAGGTCCGGGCGCTGGTCTGCCGGGGCAGCAACGGCGCCGTCTACACCCAGATCTCCGACGTCGAGGGCGAGCTGAACGGCCTGACCACCTACGACCGCAAGGTCCTCAAACCGGACGTCGAGCGGGTGAGGGCCGCCCACGAGGCCCTGATCCACGACGCGTCCCAGCCCACCCCCGCGGGCTGCCCGGCCGCCTGAGCTGCCGGGAGCGACCGGCCGTGGACCGGCACGCTCGGTCCACGGTCGGCCCGCAGCCGTCCGGGTGGGGAACGCCGCCGGGGGCGGGACCGCACGCACCGACGTGAGCACAGCCGCCCCATGTCTCACCACCGTCCCGCCCCTCACACCGGGGCGGGACTTTAATCCGCTGTTAACTGTGCGTAGCCTGATCGTACTTGACCGTAATCGACGAAGGGCGATTGACTGCTTGTCCACCCGACGTCCTTGCGAGGCACGCCCTTGACTTCCGATCCGCTCGCCCCACTCGACCTGGCGTTCTGGAACATCGAGTCCGCCGAGCACCCCATGCACCTCGGCGCACTCGGGGTCTTCACGGCTCAGTCACCCACCGCGGGCGCGCACGCCGCGGACCTGCTCGCGGCCCGCGCCCCCGCGGTGCCCGGCCTGCGGATGCGGATCCGGGACACCTGGCAGCCGCCGCTCGCGCTGCGCCGCCCGTTCGCCTTCGGCGGCGCCACCCGCGAGCCCGACCCCCACTTCGACCCGCTCGACCACGTCCGGCTGCACGCCCCGACGACGGACTTCCACGCCCGCGCGGGCCGCCTCATGGAACGCCCGCTGGAACGCGGCCGGCCGCCGTGGGAGGCGCACGTGCTCCCCGGCGCGGACGGGGACCGCTTCGCCGTGCTCTTCAAGTTCCACCACGCCCTGGCCGACGGCCTGCGCGCCCTCACCCTCGCCGCCGGTGTCCTCGACCCCATGGACCTCCCCGCTCCCCGGCCCCGCCCCGAGCAGCCGTCGCGCGGCCTCCTGCCCGACGTGCGCGCCCTGCCCGAGCGGCTGCGCGGCGCCCTGTCCGACGCGGGCCGCGCCCTCGACATCGGCGCCGCCGCGGCCCTGTCCACCCTCGACGTGCGCTCCTCGCCCGCCCTCACCGCCTCCTCCTCCGGCAGCCGCCGCACCGCGGGCGTCGCCGTGGACCTCGACGACGTGCACCACGTGCGCAAGACCACCGGCGGCACCGTCAACGACGTACTGATCGCGGTCGTCGCCGGCGCCCTGCGCCGCTGGCTGGACGAGCGCGGCGACGGCAGCGAGGGCGTCGCGCCCCGCGCCCTGATCCCCGTCTCCAAACGCCGCCCGCGCACCGCCCACCCACAGGGCAACCGTCTCTCCGGGTACCTGATACGGCTTCCGGTCGGTGACCCCGACCCCCTCTCCCGCCTCGGCACGGTCCGCGCGGCCATGGACCGCAACAAGGACGCCGGACCCGGCCGGGGCGCCGGCGCCGTCGCCCTGCTCGCCGACCACGTCCCGGCGCTCGGCCACCGGCTCGGCGGGCCGCTGGTCTCGGGGGCCGCGCGGCTCTGGTTCGACATCCTGGTCACCAGCGTGCCCCTGCCCAGCCTCGGCCTGCGCCTGGGCGGCCACCCGCTCACCGAGGTCTATCCGCTGGCGCCGCTGGCCCGCGGCCACGCCCTCGCCGTGGCCGTCTCGACGTACCGGGGACAGGTCCACTATGGCCTGGTCGCCGACGCGAAGGCCGTGCCGGACCTCGACCGGTTCGCCCGGGCGCTGACCGAGGAGGTGGAGACGTTGCTCACGGCCTGCCGTCCCTGACCCCGACGGGTTTGGATCCGGGCCCGGCGCTGAATAAAATCCGCTGTTCGACAGCGGTCGCCTCCCGGAGCGCCGCGACGGTGATCAGGGAACGGCGACGGCGATGACGGTGACACAGGACGGTTCGGCGACCACGGACGAGGTGGCGGCGTCCGCGTACGGCCCCGGCATCGACCCCGAACGGCTCGCGGTCTGCCTCGACGTGCTGAAGGAACTCGACGAGCTGGACGTCGACCACCCCGACGCGATCGCGGTCCGCCGGGCCACCTCGCACATCTACCGCATGGTCAAGCAGCGCCGCCGCCAGGAGCGCCGGGCCGCCAAGACCGCCAACGACAAGGCGGTCACCGAGGCCACCGCCACCGGCTCCGCCCAGCGCATCGACGACGAGACCGAGGGCATCCTGCCCTCCTCCCGCACGGAGGAGGGCACGATCGCGGGGATACTCCAGCGCCCCCGCTCCTGCTACGTCTGCAAGCAGCGCTACGTCGAGGTCGACTACTTCTACCACCAGCTCTGCCGGGACTGCGCCGCCGAGAACCGGTCCCGCCGCGACGCCCGTGCCGACCTCACCGGCAAGCGCGCGCTGCTCACCGGCGGCCGGGCCAAGATCGGCATGTACATCGCGCTGCGGCTGCTGCGCGACGGCGCGCACACCACCGTCACGACCCGCTTCCCCAAGGACGCCATCCGCCGCTTCAAGGCCATGGACGACTCGGCGGAGTGGATCCACCGTCTGGAGGTCGTCGGCATCGACCTGCGCGACCCGGCCCAGGCCGTGGCCCTGGCCGACCAGGTGGCCGAGCAGGGCCCGCTGGACATCCTGATCAACAACGCCACCCAGACCGTACGGCGCCTGCCCTCCGCCTACGCCGCGCTCGTCGAGGGCGAGAGCGCCCCGCTGCCGGCCGGCGAACTGCCCGCCCACCACGTCATCGGCGCCTTCAACTCCGGCGCGGTGGACGGCCTGGCCGCGCTGCCCGTCGGCACCTCGGGCCTGGACGCGCAGAAGGTGGCCGACCTCGCCCTGGTCGCCGGCAACGCCAGCGTGGTCCGGCACCGCGAGGGCACCGCGATCGACGCCGGCGGCCTCGTCCCCGACGTCGTCGACACCAACACCTGGGTCCAGACCATCGAGCAGATCTCCCCGGTCGAGCTGCTCGAGACCCAGCTGTGCAACTACACCTCGCCCTTCATCCTCATCAGCAAGCTGCGCCCGGCGATGGCCGAGGCCGCGCGCCGGGCCGCCTCGGGACGCGCCTACGTCGTCAACGTCTCGGCGATGGAGGGCGTGTTCGCCCGCGGCTACAAGGGCGCCGGCCACCCGAACACCAACGCCGCCAAGGCCGCGATGAACATGGTGACGCGGACCAGCGCCCAGGAGATGTTCGACACCGACCGCATCCTGATGACCTCGGTCGACACCGGCTGGATCACCGACGAGCGCCCCCACTACGACAAGCTGCGTCTGGCCGATGAGGGCTTCCACGCGCCGCTCGACCTGGTCGACGGCGCCGCCCGCGTCTACGACCCGGTCGTGCGCGGTGAGGCGGGCGAGGACCTGTACGGCGTCTTCCTGAAGGACTACGCGCCCGGCAAGTGGTGAGCGCAGCGGCCGGCGCCCGGGAGCGTCAATTCCTGGGCGCGCCCGCCCCGGCCGAGGCCAGGGGGTGTCGTTCGGATCAGGCCGGCCGGCTCATTCAAGGGCCTGCGCCCGTCGGGGGCACCGCGCGGCCTCCTGGATCTCGGGCACACCGCGCGCCGAACCCGTGCGCGTCTCAGTCGGCGGCCCTCAGCCGCGAGTTCCGCGCCGCCGTCAGCTCCAGCACCGTGCGCCAGTCCTCCAGGACCCCGGCGTCGAACACCGCCGTGCGGGCCTCGTCGTCCGCCTGGCGCAGACTGACCACGTCGTCGTCGTGGGCCCACGCCTCCGGATGGGCGTGACGGCGCAGCAGGCGGGCGACGCGGGCGCCGAGCAGGGGGCGCACCACCTCGGCGGTCCGTCCGGCCGGGCCACCCGGCCACAGCAGCCGGCCCACGGGTGAGACCAGACCGGCCACCTGGAGTTCCTTGTCGGCGGGGCGGCGCCGGCGCAGCAGTGCGGCGGTGCGCAGCGCGTGCCCGTGCGGGTCCACCGGCCCGCTGCCGCACCCCGCGACGGGCCGTTCGCCCCGGCAGGCGTACAGCAGATCCATCAGCTCCTCGACGCTGCGCAGTTCCATGCCTCGGTCCTCCCACGAGACAGCCGTTGCCGACCGGCAGCAGACCATGGCGAGCTTGCGCCGCAGCCAACGGCGACTGAACTGCGCGACCCACCGCCGTCGGCATTCGAAGGTGTGGTCGCCGATGTGGGCCGAACGGGTGAGTTACCTGCGGTGCACAAGCGGGTGAAACGGGGCAGAGTCGGGCCAACTGTCCCGAAAATGAAGGGCAATGGTTCCCCCATGTTTTGAGCCCCATAGAGCGCACCCCCGCTCATTTGGTTAATCTGGAGCGGACGGGCGGCAGTACAGGGTCCTACCCACACCCGAGGCCCACACCCAAGGTCCGTCACGGGACGAGCCCGTTCACAGCGGCCCGCTCTCGCACGAGTTACCGGCGCCACCGCGTCCGAACTGCATTCGACCCACATCCGAGCGGACGCCGAGGAGCCGGACGGCAGACTGGCCGACCAGGCCCCGAGGGTGACCCGACACATAAGGAGTGCGCGGTGACACCGGAGACGACGACGAGCCCAGAGCAACGCCCCGAGGAACACGCCGAGCGCGCGGGCCGCCGGCCCGGCCAGATCGGCAGCCTCGACGTGTGGGCGAGGTCCGCCCCCATCCGCCTCGCGGGCTACGAGGAGGACCTCGCCGAGCCGCACATCCTGCCCAGCGTGGACTGACCCACGGGGCCTGACGCGAGCATGGGCGTGCGAGACTCACGCCCATGCTGATCAGGGAAGCGACGGCCGGCGACTGGCCGCACATCTGGCCCTTCTGGCACCGCATCGTCGCGGCCGGCGAGACCTATGCCTGGGACCCGGACACCTCCGAGGAGGACGCCCGGGCGCTGTGGATGAACCCCGCCAAGCGGGTCTACGTCGCCGAGGACGACACCGGCACCGTCGTCGCCTCCGCCTACGTCACCCCCAACTACGGCGGCCCCGCCGCCCGCATCGCCAACGCCGGCTTCATGGTCGACCCCGACCGGGCCGGCCGCGGCACCGGACGCGCCCTCGCCGAGCACGTCCTGGCCGCCGCCAAGGCCGACGGATACCGGGGCATGGTCTTCAACGCCGTCGTCGAGACCAACCCCGCCGTCCGCCTCTGGACCTCCCTCGGCTTCACGGTCCTCGGCACCGTGCCGGACGCCTTCGAGCACCCCCGGCACGGGCGGGTGGGCCTGCACATCATGTACCGGGCGCTGTAGGACGCCGCTCAGTCCACGGGAGCCGTCCGCCGCCAGGGACGCAGCGCCTCGATCCGCTCCGCCAGCTCCAGCAGCGCCGCCTCCGACCCCGGGCGCCCCACCAGCTGTACGGCCGCGGGGGCGCCCGAGGGCAGGGCTCCGACCGGCACGGCCATGGCGGGCCAGCCGGTCAGGTTCCACGGCGGAGTGAAGGGCGAGTACGCGGAGTCGGCCGCGATGTTGCGCAGCCAGCCGCGCTCGTGCCAGGGGGCGGCGCTGGGGGAGCGGCGGGCCAGCGCCGGGGTGAGCAGGACGTCGTACTCGGCGAAGAACGGCTCCAGACGGGCGCGCAGTGCCTGCCGGGCGGCACCGGAGGCGGCGGTACGCACGAAGGGCCGCCCCAGGGCCGCGTGGACGCGGGTGCGCCGGGCCAGCAGCCGCCGGTCCAGTTCCCGCGCGTCCACGGACGTACCGGCCGTCCAGTGGGTCAGGGCGGTCACGCCCAGCGACGCCGGGTACGGCGGGTCCGCCCGCCGCACCTGGTGCCCCGCCCGCATCAGCACCCCGGCCGCCTCCCGGACGGCGTCGGCGTACGGGCGGGAGACGGTGACCCCGGCGAGCGGGCTGCGCAGGGACGCGGCGACGCGGAGGGCACCGGAGTCCTCACGGGCCGGCGGGGACGTGTCCGCGAGGACCGCGAGCAGCACCCGCGCGTCCTCGACCGTCGTGGCCAGCGGCCCGTTCTCGGACATGCCGAACCACTCGCCGTCGCCGATCTGGGCCGGCACCACGCCGTGCCCCGGCTTGATGGTGACCAGGCCGCAGTTGGCCGCCGGTATGCGCAGCGAGCCCATGCCGTCGTTGCCGAGCGCGACCGGCACCATCCCGGCGGCCACCGCCGCCGCGCTGCCGCCCGAGGAACCGCCCGCGGAGCGGGCCGGGTCCCACGGATTGCGGGCGGTGCCGTGCACGCCCTCGGTCGTGCCGAACACGCACAGTTCGGGGACGTTGGTCAGTCCCACCACCACCGCGCCCGCCGCCCGCAGCCGGGCCACGGTGACGTGGTCGGCGCCGGCCGGCGTGTCCGGCGTCGCGGCCGAGCCGACCCGGACGGACTCGCCCCGCACGGCGAGGTTGTCCTTGACCGCCACCGGCACGCCGGCCAGCGGGAGTTCGCCCAGGTCGCCCCGGGCGCCGACCTCGTCGGCCTCGGCGAGCGCGGCCTCGGCGCGCACCGCGCGGAAGGCGCCGACGCGGCCGTCGAGCCGCTCGATCCGGGCCAGATGCTCCGCCACCACCTCACGGGGCGTGGCCCGCTTCTCGCGTACGGCGGCGGCGATCTCGGCGGCGGTCCGGCCGGCCCAGTCGGTCATAGGGACTCCTCGGAGTGCGATGGGACGGGATTACTGGCGAGTACGCAGGCGGCACTCTGCCCGCCCGACACCCTCGCGTCGAGAGTGCGGGAGCCGCGGACCCGTGCGGCCCGCCGGGCCCACCCGATTCGGACCCGCCGTCCCCACCCGATTCGGGTCCTCGGGCCTGCGGCGTTCGGGCGTGCTGGGCTCGCTCGGTTCGGGTCCGTCGGGCCCACGCGGTTCGGGCCTGCCGGTCCTGCTCGGTTCGGGTCCTCGGGCCTGCGGCGTTCGGGCGTGCTGGGCTCGCTCGGTTCGGGTCCGTCGGGCCTGCGGCGTTCGGGCGTGCTGGGCCCGGCACGTCGGAGTGGCCGGGCCCGCCGCGTTCAGACCCGCCGGGCCGGCCCTGTGCTGTCCCGCTCGATCAGCCGCGGCACCGGAACCCGGACCGTCCGGGCCGGACCGCCGTCCAGGAGGGCGGTCAGTTCCGTCGCCGCCGTGCGGCCGAACTCCACGCTGTCCCGGGACAGCGCGGACAGCCACGGCTTGACCATCCGGCACAGCGCCGAGTCCTCCCAGGCCACCACCGACACGTCCGCCGGCACCGAGAAGCCGAGTTCCGCCGCCGCGGCGACCCCGGCGACGGCCATCACGTCGTTGTCGTAGACCAGGGCGGTCGGGGGAGCGGCGCTCTCCAGGGCCCGGCGGGTGACGGCCGCGCCCTCCGCGTCGGAGTAGTCGGTGGTCACCGACTGGACCTCGGTGAGGCCCCGCCGCTCCGCCTCGGCGCGCAGGGCCCGGATCCGGCGCTCGGTGTGGGCGAGCCCCGGCAGCCCGGCGATGTGCGCGATCCGCCGGTGGCCGAGCGCGAAGAGCCCGTCCACCAGAGCGGCCATCGCGCCTGCGTCGTCCGCCCACACCGTCGACAGCCCGGGGTGGCGCTCGTCCGGGGCCCCGCCGATCACCACGGCCGGCAGCCCGAGTTCGTCGAGCAGGTCCGGGCGCGGGTCGTCCGTGCGCGGGTCGACCACCAGGACGCCGTCCACGCGGTGCTCGGCCCACCAGCGCCGGTAGACCCCGCACTCCGCGTCGACGTCCTCGGACACCTGGAACAGCAGCCCCAGATGGCGCCGCGCCAGCACCTCCTGGATGCCGGAGACCAGTTGCAGGAAGAACGAGTCCACGCCGAGCGTGTGCGCGGGGCGGGCCAGTACGAAGCCGACCGTCGCCGCGCCCTCGCCGGACAGCGCGCGGGCCGCCGTACTGGGCCGCCAGCCCAGTTGTTCGGCGACCCGGCGCACCCGGTCACGGGTGACCTCGGAGACCCCCGGCCGGTCGTTCAGCGCGAAGGAGACCGCGCTCTCGGAGACCCCGGCCCGCCGTGCGATGTCCTTCATCGTCGGCCGGCGCGCGGCGGGCCGTCTGGCCGGCATGCGCGTTCCTTTCTCCAATACATCAGCTAAAGCGCTTGAGTGGGAAGATCCTAAAGCGCATTAGTGGGCCTGGCAAGTAACCGCTCAAGACGGCTCTGACCTGCGCTAATGCTGCCCCTGCCGCATTAGTTGCCGTGAATCCATTGACTTTCTGCGAACGCGGCGTGCATGGTCATCGTCATCCCACCGCCGACGTCCTCCAGGGAGACGTGTCACCGTGCCCACATCGCGCAGAAGCCTCGCTGCCGCAGCCGTAGCCGCCCTCGTCCTGCCGCTCAGCGCCTGCGGGTCGGGAGGGGACGGCGGTTCGTCCGACGCCTCCGGCAAGGTCGAGGGCGACATCACCTTCCAGACCTGGAACCTGCGGGCCAACTTCAAGGACTACTTCGAGGGCCTGATCGCGGACTTCGAGAAGAAGTACCCCGGTACCGACGTCAAGTGGGTCGACCAGCCAGCCGAGGGCTACGCCGACAAGATCAGCGCCGACGCCGCCGGGGGCACCCTGGCCGACGTCGTCAACGTCTCCCCGGACCTCGCCGCCCCGCTCGCCACGGCCGGCCTCGCCCTCGACCTCGACAAGGCCGCCGGGCAGTACGAGAAGGACTACCTGGAGGCCGCCTGGGCCAGCCAGCAGGTGCCAGGCATGGAGGGGACCTACGCGTTCCCCTGGTACCTCAACACCGGCCCGCTGTTCTACAACAAGTCCCTGTTCGAGAAGGCCGGTCTCGACCCCGAGAAGCCACCGACGACCTACGACGAACTCTTCGACACCGCGCTGCAGATCGCCCGGAAGACTGACGGCGAGGTGGCCACCCTCGCCAACGTGCCCACCATCGAGGACTTCGGCCGCTACGGCGTCCCGCTCATGAACGAGGAGGGCACGGCCTTCGCCTTCAACGACGCCAAGGGCGTCGAACTCCTCACCCGCTACAAGGAGCTGTACGACGCCGGAGGCCTCGACTCCCAGGCGCTCACCGCCACCCCCGAGTCCTCCGGCAAGAAGTTCCTGACCGGCGCCGTCGCCATGAACCCCGGCAGCGCGCTCGACCTCGCCAACTTCAAGAAGCAGGCCCCGAGCCTGTACGAGAACATCGGCATCACCGACCAGATCACCAGCACCGGCCACGTCAACATGTACGTCATGGGCCTGCTGGTGAACTCCCAGAGCGACCGCAAGCCCGCCGCGGTCGCCTTCGCCCGCTTCGTCACCGACGCCGCCCACCAGACGTCGTTCGCCAAGCAGGTCGCCGTCTTCCCCAGCAGCGCCGGTTCGCTGGACGACCCGTACTTCACCAAGGAGGACGGGACCGACGAGACCCGGGTCCGGGTGGCCGCCGCCAAGTCGCTGAAGACCGCCGTCAACTACACGCCCGTGCTGTTCAGCGAGCAGATGAAGACCGAGCTGCGCAACGAGGTCGCCAAGGCGCTCCAGGGCAAGCAGAGCCCCGAAGAGGCTCTTGACAACGCTGTCAAGGCCTGTGACCGGCTCCTGAAGCAGCAGGGCTGAGGGTCATGGCGAGCTCCACCGTGTCCTCCGGCACGCGCCGGGTGCGGCGCCAACTGCCCAGCAGCCCCTGGCTGTTCGCCGCACCCGGACTGCTGATCGCCGGCGCGTTCATCCTCTACCCGTTCGTCTCGACGCTGGTCAACTCCTTCACCGACCGCCGGACCCTGGTCCCGGGCGAGTTCGTGGGCCTGGCCAACTTCCGCGAACTGCTCCACGACGACATGTTCTGGATCGGCCTGCGCAACAGCACCCTGTACGTCCTCGGGGTTGTGCCCGCGCTCGTCCTGCTGCCGCTGCTGCTCGCGCTGCTGGTGCAGAAGAGCATCCCCGGCATCACCTTCTTCCGGTCCGCCTTCTACACCCCGGTCGTCGCCTCGATCGTCGTCGTCGGGCTGATCTGGGTGTGGATGCTGGACGAACGCGGCCTGGTCAACGCGGTGCTGGAGACCATCGGCGTCGGCCGGATCGGCTTCCTCAGCGACCAGTGGCTGATCCTGCTCAGCGCCATGGCCGTCACGGTCTGGAAGGGCCTCGGCTACTACATGATCATCTACTTGGCCGCGCTGGCCAACGTGCCCCGCGAACTGCACGAGGCGGCCGCCGTGGACGGCGCGGGCCCGGTCCGCCGCTTCCTCACCGTCACCATGCCCGCCGTGCGCTCCACCATGGTCCTGGTCGCGGCCCTCGCCTCGGTCGCCGCCTTCAAGGTGTTCTCCGAGGTGTACCTGATGGCGGGCCCGGACGGCGGCCCGGCGGGCGAGGACACCACCCTCGTCATGCTCGTGCAGCGCACCGGCACCGGCCTGACCGGCCGCGTCGGCTACGCCTCGGCCATCTCCGTCGTCGTCTTCGCCGTCACCGTCGTCCTGATGCTGCTCGTGCTGCGCGCCGACCGGAAGGAGGAGTCGTGAGCGTCACGGAGAAGGTCCGCCCCGCCGCGGCGCAGCCGGCGCCGTCCCCGGCCCGCACCCGGGAACCCCGGATCACCGACGAGAACGGCCGGCGGGTACGCGTCTGGGAACTCGTCCTGCGCTACCTGCTCCTGCTCGGCGTGCTCGCCCTGACCATCGGCCCGTTCCTGTGGCAGCTGTCGACCTCGCTGAAGGGCCCGACGGAGGACATCTTCAGCTCCCCGCCGAAGTTCCTGCCCTCCGATCCCACCCTGCACAACTACGAGCGGGTCGCCGAGACCATCCCCGTCTGGGACTACGCGCTGAACTCGCTGAAGGTCGCCGCCGCCAACGTCGTGACCAACTGCGTCGGCGCCGCGCTCGCGGGCTACGCCCTGGCCCGGCTGCGCTACCGCGGCCGCCGCGTCGCCACCCTGGTCTTCATCCTGACCATGCTCGTCCCGGTGGAGGGCATCATCATCGCCCAGTTCACCACCATGCGGGAGCTCGGCCTCAACAACACCCTGGTCGGCGTCCTGCTGCCCGGCTGCGTCAGCGCCCTCAACGTGCTGCTCATGCGCAACGCGTTCCTCAACCTGCCCTACGAGATCGAGGAGGCGGCCTTCGTCGACGGCGCCAACGTCTGGCAGCGGTTCTACCGCATCGCCCTGCCCGCCGTGAAGGGCACCCTCGCGGTCGTCGCGATCTTCGCCTTCATGGGGGCCTGGGACGACTTCCTGTGGCCGCTGATCGTGCTGAGCGACCCGTCGAACTTCACCCTCACCATCGGTCTCAACTACCTGCACGGCACCTTCGCCAACGACGAACGCCTCGTCGCCGCGGGCACGATCATCGCCGTCGCGCCGCTGATCGTCCTCTTCGCCTGCCTCCAGCGGTACTTCTTCCGCGGGGTCGGCGAGGGCGCGGTCAAGGGCTGATCCACCCACTTCCCCCTCACAAGGACACTGAAGGACACTGCATGCCTGCTCCCGTGCGCTTCGGCGTCAACTACACCCCGAGCGTCGGGTGGTTCCACCACTGGCTCGACTTCGACCTGGACTCCGTGCGCGCCGACCTCGACTCCGTCGCCGCACTGGACGTGGACCACATCCGCGTCTTCCCGCTGTGGCCCTACTTCCAGCCCAACCGCTCCCTGATCCGCGAGCGGGCGGTCGAGCACCTGGTGTCCCTGGTCGACGCGGCCGGCGAACGCGGCCTCGACGTCAACGTGGACGGCCTCCAGGGCCATCTGAGCAGCTTCGACTACTTGCCGGCCTGGACCCGCACCTGGCACCGCCGCAACCTGTTCACCGACCCCGACGTCATCGACGGCCAGGCCACCTACCTGCGCACCCTCGCCGCCGCCCTCGCCGGCCGGCCCAACTTCCTCGGCATGACCCTCGGCAACGAGGTCAACCAGTTCTCCGCCGGGCCCCACCCCGACCCGGACCGGGCCACCGGCGACCAGATCGACGCCTGGCTGGAGCGGATGCTGGCCGCCTGCGAGGAGGGCGCCCCCGGCCGGATGCACCTGCACGCCGAGTACGACGCGACCTGGTACCAGGACGACCAGCCCTTCACCCCGGCCCAGGCCGCCCGGCGGGGCGCCGTGACGGCCGTCCACTCCTGGGTCTTCAACGGCACCGCCCAGCGTCACGGCCGCACCTCGGTACCGAGCGAGCACCACGCCGCCTACCTGATCGAGCTGAGCAAGGCCTGGGCCGACGACCCGCACCGCCCGGTCTGGCTCCAGGAGGTCGGCGCCCCCGCACCGCTCGTCCCCGCCGAGCACGCCGCCGCCTTCACCGAGGCGACCATCGCCAACGCGCTGGACTGCCCCGGCCTGTGGGGCGTCACCTGGTGGTGCTCCCACGACGTGTCCCGGGCCCTGGCCGACTTCCCCGAGCTGGAGTACGGGCTCGGGCTGCTGACCAACGACCGCCGCCCGAAGGACACGGCACGGGTCCTGGCGAGCGCGGCGCGCGCGGCCCGGGACGCAGCCCGTCCGGCTTCCGCCCGCACCACGGCCCTCGCCGTGCCGGCCGACCCCGCCGCCCGCTCGGCCTGCGCCCCCGGCGGCGCCGTCTTCGACGCCTTCTTCCGGCTGGTCGCCGACGGCGCCCGCCCCACCACCGTCCTCGACACACACACCACCGACACCGGACACCTCGCCGCGCGCGGCATCACCGAGGTCGTCACTCCCGGCGACGTGCTCGCCGCCCCCGCCCCGGACGATTCGGACGGCGCCCGGCGGGGGAGCTGTACCTGACGTCGGCCCCGTCGTCGTGACCCACCCCTGGCAACCACCCGCCCCCGACCCCGGAGCACCCGCATGCATGACGACCGCAACCTGGTCGAAGCCCGTCTCAAGCGCGTCCTCGACGAGCGCATCCGCCCCGCTGTCTACCCCGAGTCCGTGCCGCTGGACGTGGCGGTCTGGAACGCGCCCGGCGAGCCCGTGCCGGTCGAGGAGGGACTCGCGGCCGACCCCGAGCCGATCGCGGTGGGCGCCCGCTGGGGCGCGCCCTGGGGGACCAGCTGGTTCCGCGTCACCGGCACCGTGCCTATGGAGTGGGCCGGCCGGACCGTCGAGGCGATCCTCGACCTCGGCTTCGACGAGAACATGCCCGGCTTCCAGTGCGAGGGGCTGGTCTACCGCCCCGACGGCACCCCGGTGAAGGGACTCAACCCGCGCAACCAGTGGGTGCGGATCGGCGCCCCCGTCGAGGGCGGCGAGCAGGTCCGCCTGCACGTCGAGGCGGCCTCCAACCCCGTCATCCTCGACTACCACCCCTTCGTGCCCACCCGGCTCGGCGACAAGGACACCGCGGGCAGCGAACCGCAGTACACCCTCGCCCGCATGGACCTCGCCGTCCTCGACGAGACGGTGTGGAACCTGGTGCTCGACCTGGAGGTGCTCGGCGAGCTGATGGCCGAGCTGCCCGTGGAGTCGCCGCGCCGCTGGGAGATCCTGCGCGCGGTCGACAAGGCCCTGGACGCCGTCGACCTCCAGGACGTGAACGGCACGGCGGAGCAGGCCCGTTCCCGCCTCACCGAGGTGCTGTCCGCCCCGGCCGTCCCCTCCGCGCACCGCGTCAGCGCCGTCGGCCACGCGCACATCGACTCGGCGTGGCTGTGGCCGCTGCGCGAGACCGTGCGCAAGGTGGCCCGCACCACCTCCAACATGACCGCCCTCCTGGAGGACGAGCCGGACTTCGTCTTCGCCATGTCGCAGGCCCAGCAGTGGGCGTGGGTGCGCGACCACCGGCCCGAGGTGTGGGCGCGGGTGAAGAAGGCCGTGGCGGACGGGCGGTTCGTGCCCACCGGCGGCATGTGGGTCGAGTCGGACACCAACATGCCCGGTTCCGAGGCGATGGCCCGGCAGTTCGTGCACGGCAAGCGCTTCTTCCTCGACGAGTTCGGCGTCGAGAACGACGAGGCGTGGCTGCCGGACACCTTCGGCTTCGCGGCCGGACTCCCGCAGATCATCAAGGCGGCCGGCGCCAAGTACCTGCTGACGCAGAAGATCTCCTGGTCGCAGACGAACAAGTTCCCGCACCACACCTTCCGCTGGGAGGGCATCGACGGCACCCGGATCTTCACCCACTTCCCGCCCGTCGACACCTACAACTGCTCCATGAAGGGCGGCGAGATCGCCCACGCGGCGAAGAACTTCAAGGACAAGGGCGTCGCCCGGCACTCCCTCGCCCCCACCGGCTGGGGCGACGGAGGCGGCGGCACCACCCGCGAGATGGTCGCCAAGGCGGCCAGGATGCGCGACCTCGAAGGCTCGGCGACGGTCGAGTGGGAGACCCCGCACGCCTTCTTCGAGAAGGCCGAGGCCGAGAACCCGCAGCCGCCCGTCTGGGTCGGCGAGCTCTACCTCGAACTGCACCGCGCCACCCTCACCAGCCAGGCCAAGACCAAGCAGGGCAACCGCCGCAGCGAACACCTCCTGCGCGAGGCCGAACTGTGGGCGGCGACGGCGGCCGTCCGCGCCGGGTTCCCCTACCCGTACGACGACCTGGACCGCATCTGGAAGACGGTCCTGCTGCACCAGTTCCACGACATCCTGCCCGGCTCCTCCATCGCCTGGGTGCACCGCGAGGCCCGTGCCACCTACGACAAGGTCGCCGAGGAACTCGACGGGATCATCGAGGCCGCCCAGCGCGCCCTGGCCGGCGAGGGCGACACCCCGCTGGTCTTCAACTCCGCCCCGCACACCCGCTCCGGTGTCCGGTCGGGCGCGGCCGCGGCTCCCGCCACCGACGGCCGCACCGACCTGACCCCGCGCCCGGGCGGCGGGCACGTCCTCGACAACGGCCGGCTCCGCGTCGAGATCGACGGACGCGGCCTGGTCGTGTCGGCGTACGACCTCGCCGCCGACCGCGAGACCATCGCGCCGGGCGCGGCGGGCAACCTGCTCCAGCTGCACCCCGACTTCCCGAACATGTGGGACGCCTGGGACGTCGACGAGTTCTACCGCAACACGGTCACCGACCTCACCGACGCCGACGAGGTCGCCCCCGGCGACGACGGCGCCTCGGTGCGGATCACCCGCTCCTTCGGCTCCTCCCGCGTCACCCAGGTGCTGACGCTGGCGCCGGGGGAGCGGCGGCTGGAGGTGGACACCGAGGTCGACTGGCACGAGACGGAGAAGTTCCTCAAGCTCGCCTTCCCGCTCGACGTGCACGCCGAGCGGTACGCGTCCGAGACCCAGTTCGGGCACTTCCACCGGCCCACCCACACCAACACCAGCTGGGAGGCGGCCAAGTTCGAGGCCTGCAACCACCGCTTCCTGCACCTGGAGGAGCCCGGCTGGGGCGTGGCCGTCGTCAACGACTCGACGTACGGCCACGACGTGACCCGCACCGTCCGCGGCGAGGGCGACCAGGGCACGACGACCACCGTGCGGGTCTCCCTCCTGCGCGCCCCGCGCTTCCCCGACCCCGAGACCGACCAGGGCGTGCACCGCTTCCGGCACGCGCTGGTGCCGGGCGCGGGCATCGGCGACGCCGTGCGCGAGGGCTGGCGGATCAACCTGCCGGAGCGGCACGTGACGGGCGCCGGCGAGGTCGCGCCGCTGGTCTCGGCCGACCGGGACGCGGTCGTGATCACCGCCGTCAAGCTCGCCGACGACGGCAGCGGCGACGTCGTGGTCCGCTTCCACGAGGCCCACGGCGGCCGGGCCCGCGCCACGCTCACCACCGGGTTCGCGGTCGCGGACGTGCGGGTGACCGACCTGCTGGAACGCCCGCTCGCGGACGCGGAGGCCCCCCGGCCGGACGGCGACCGGATCGCCGTGAGCCTGCGTCCGTTCCAGCTGATGACCCTGCGGCTGAAGCGCGCCTAGCGCCTCCGGCCGGCCCGGCTCACGGGGAAGTGGTGAGCCGGGTCGGCGGCAGGTACTCCCGCACGTACGTCCGCTCCCAGCACGCGCCCGTCTCCCGCAGCTCGCGCCACGTCGTGTACCGGTAGCGGTACAGCCGGGCGCGGACGAAGCGCGGCGGCGCGTCGGGAGGGAACGGGGAGCGGCGCAGCAGTTTCAGCGTGGCCCGGTCGTTCTCCAGGAGCCGTTCCACCAGGGTGCCGAACCACGACCCGGCGTACGACGGCGACAGCGCGGCGAACCACATTAGCCAGTCCAGCCGCAGGTGGTACGGCGCGAACTGGCGCGGCCAGCGGCGGGGATCACCGGGCTTGCCCTTGAACTCGTACTCCCGCCAGTCCCCGTCCGCGCGGGCCACCTCGTCGGCGGTGCCCTCGATCACCACCTCGTAGCGCACCCGGCTGACGGAGCCGAAGGCGCCGTAGGTGTTGACCAGGTGGAGCGAGTCGAAGGAGCGGTTCATCACCTGGCGCCGGGAGATCATGTTGCGCACCGGCCGGTGGCTCAGGAACACCAGCACCGCCGCCACCGCCAGGACGACGACCTCGTACCAGAGCGGCGCGGCCGCCACGGACGGCGAATCGGCCGGGAAGCGGACCACCGACAGGGCCAGCACGATGGTGATCCAGTTCAGCCAGGAGAAATTGCCCGAGAGAACCAGCCAGAGCTGGGTCGCGAGCATCAGCGCCGCGGCCGCCGTCGACACGGGGTGCGGGGCGAACAGCAGGAAGGGCACCACGAGCTGCGTCACGTGGTTCGCGGCCACCTCGGCGCGGTGCAGCGGCCGGGGCAGGTGGTGGAAGAACCAGCTCAGCGGGCCCGGCATCGGCTGGGTCTCGTGATGGTGGTCCAGGCACGTCAGCTTCCGCCAGCACTCGTCGCCCCGCATCTTGATCAGCCCCGCCCCGAACTCCACCCGGAAGAGCAGCCAGCGCAGCAGGAACAGCACGACGACCGGCGGCGCCACCTCGTCGTTGCCGAGGAACACGGCGACGAACCCGGTCTCCAGCAGCAGTGACTCCCAGCCGAAGGAGTACCAGGTCTGCCCGACGTTGACGATCGACAGGTACAGCACCCACGGCACCAGCCACAGCAGCATCGCGCCCCACAGCGGCAGCAGCGAGTCCACTCCCGCCACCAGCGCCGCCGACACCGCGCAGCCCGTCCACGCCACGACCGCGAAGAGGCCGTCCGAGTAGCGCAGCTGGAACAGGCTCGGTGCCCGCTTGAACGGCACGCGCTCCACGAAGCGCGGCACCGGAGTCAGACCTCGCTCCCCCAGCAGCGGGCGGAACTGCAGGGCCGCCGTCAGGAACGCGACCAGGTACATGACCGCCAGACCCCGCTGGAAGACCAGCCGGGCCGTCCAGTAGTCGGGTGCGGTGAACCACTCCACGGCCGCGCTCCTCTCGTACGGTCACGCCCTGTGTACCCCGGCCGGCCGCGGGCCCCCGTCCGACGCCCCGGGCGGCGGAGCAGGAGTCGAAGAATCGGGCGAATCCTGGCAAGGTAGGGCCCATGGCTGATCGGGGAGCGAGTGCCCCGTCACTCCCGGAGGACTGGCCCGCCCACCCGGACCCGATCCTGGCGCTCAACCGCATGGGCAGCTTCGACTGGGACCTGGACACGGGACTGTTCCACATGGACGCCCAGGCCCACGAGGTGTTCGACCTGCGCCCCGAGGAGTACGACGGGCGTCCCGAGTCGCTGTCGGTGCGCGTGCCGGCGGCCGAGGGCAGCCGCCTGGACGCCATCGTCGCCCGCGCCATGAAGGACGGCAGCGAGAACTACGGCACCTACTTCCGACTGCGCCGCCGCGACGGCACCCTGCGCTGGACCCGCACCCAGGGCTACATCCGCCGGGACGAGACCGGCCGCCCCCGCCGCATCATCGGCATCGTCCGCGACGCCACCCAGGAGGTCGCCGACATCGAGTCCCGCCGCGAGCAGGCCGCCCAGGACGAGGCCCGCCGCCGGCTCACCAACGTCGTCCAGCTCGCCACGGCCGCCCTCGCGCACGCCCGCACGGTGGACGAGGTCATCGAGGTCCTGCGCGACACCCACGGCCTCACCCGGCTGGGCGCCACCAGCCTCGTCATGGGCCTGGTCGAGGCCGGCCGCATCCGGCTGGTCGCCGACGGCCCCGACAACAGCTTCGTCCCCGGCACCCGCGTCACCCGGATCGACGAGCCCTACCCGATGAGCGAGGCGGTACGGACGCTCAGCCCCCGCTTCATCGAGTCGCCTCAGGAGTTCGCCGAGCGCTATCCCCTGCTCTGGCAGGGCATCACCCACCTGAACATCACCGCGGCCGCCTACCTCCCGCTGATCGCCCAGGCCCGGCCGATCGGCGCGATCGGACTGCTCTACAGCGACCGGCACGGCTTCTCCCCGGAGGACCGCAACGTCCTCGTCGCGCTCGGCAGCGGCATCGCGCAGAGCCTGCAGCGGGCCATGCTCTACGAGCAGGAGATGGACCTCGCCGAGGGCCTGCAGCAGGCGATGCTGCCGCGCACCATCCCCAGCGTGCCGGGCTGCGACGTCGCCGTCCGCTACCGCGCGGCCTCCATCGGCGGCGCCCTCGGCCGGGACATCGGCGGCGACTGGTACGACCTGATCCCGCTGCCCGGCGGCCGGGTCGGTGCCGTCATCGGCGACGTCCAGGGGCACGACACGCACGCCGCCGCCGTCATGGGCCAGCTCCGCATCGTGCTGCGCGCCTACGCCGCCGAGGGCCACCCGCCGGCCACGGTGATGGCCAGGGCCTCCGTCTTCCTCCACGAACTCGACACCGACCGCTTCGCGACCTGCCTGTACGCGGAGGCAGACCTGGCCACCGGAGTGGTGCAGGTGGTCCGCGCCGGGCACATCGACCCGCTGCTGCGCTCCGGCGACGGAAGCTGCCGCCGTGTCCCGGTCGAGGGTGGGCTGCCGCTCGGGCTGTCCGCCGAGTTCGGCCGCCTCGCCTACCCGGTCTCCACCGTGGAGCTGGACCCGGGCAACACGCTGCTGCTGTGCACCGACGGCCTGGTCGAGCAGCCCGGCGCGGACCTCGACGAGGGCGTCCAGGTGCTGACCGCGCTGGTCGCCTCCGGCCCGCAGGACGTGCGGGACCTGGCGGACCGGCTCATCGACGTGGCCGAGGAGCGCCGCGGCGACGACGACGTGGCGCTGCTCCTGCTGCGCCGCCACGGCACCGGCGCCCCGAGGACCTTCGGGCGGCTCCAGCAGCACGTGTCGCCGGGCGACCCCGAGGCGCTGACGGAAGCCCGGCACATGATCCGCGCCGCCGTCCGCGCCTGGGGCGCCTCCGGGCAGAGCGACGAGATCGAACTGGTCGCCGACGAACTGGTCACCAACGCCCTCATGCACACCGAGGGCTCGGCGATCGTCACCCTGCGGCTGCTCACCGGCACCGACCGCAGGCTGCGGGTCGAGGTCGAGGACTCCTCCAGCGCGCTGCCGCGCCGCCGCGAGGCCGGGGACGACGGCGTCTCGGGACGCGGGCTGCTCCTGGTCGAGACGCTCGCCGACGTGTGGGGCGTGGAGGCGCGCGGCGGCGGCAAGTGCGTGTGGTCCGAGTTCCTGGTGTCCCACCGCACGGGCTGAGTCCCGGCGTCCGGGCCGTCCCACTGGCACCGTCGGTCCCCGGTGGCACTCTGGACGTATGCCAGAACTGCCCGAGGTCGAGGCGCTCAGGGACTTCCTGACCGAACACCTGACCGGCCGCGAGATCGTCCGGGTCCTGCCGGTGGCGATCAGCGTCCTGAAGACGTACGACCCGCCGCTCACCGCCCTGGAGGGCCACCGGGTGGCCGCCGTCCACCGCCACGGCAAGTTCCTCGACGTCGAGACCGCCGACGGCCCGCACCTGGTGACCCACCTGGCCCGTGCGGGCTGGCTGCACTGGAAGGACAGCCTGCCCAGCGGCCCGCCCCGCCCCGGCAAGGGCCCCCTCGCCCTGCGCGTCGCCCTGGAGACGGGCGCCGGCTTCGACCTGACGGAGGCGGGCACGCAGAAGCGGCTCGCGGTGTATGTCGTGGCCGACCCGCGGGAAGTACCGGGCGTGGCACGGCTCGGTCCCGACCCGCTCGCCGACGGCTTCGACGAGGCGCGCTTCGCCGCCCTCCTCCGGGGCGAGCGGCGGCAGCTCAAGGGCGCCCTGCGCGACCAGAGCCTGATCGCGGGCGTGGGCAACGCGTACAGCGACGAGATCCTGCACGCGGCGAGGATGTCCCCGTTCAAACTGGCCGCCTCGCTCACCGACGAGGAGACCGCGCGGCTGTACGCGGCCCTGCGCACCACGCTCACCGAGGCCGTCGAGCGCTCCCGGGGCGTCGCGGCCGGCCGGCTGAAGTCCGAGAAGAAGAGCGGGCTGCGCGTCCACGGCCGCACCGGCCTACCCTGCCCGGTGTGCGGCGACACCGTCCGCGAGGTCTCCTTCAGTGACTCCTCGCTCCAGTACTGCCCGACCTGCCAGACCGGCGGCAAGCCACTGGCCGACCGGAGGCTGTCCCGGCTGCTGAAGTGACGGTCACCCGGCGCGGTGTCACCCGGCGGGCAGCGTCACCAGGCGCTCCCCGTCCGCGGTCCGCACCTCGTAGCGGGCGATCTGGTCGGGGTGCAGGGCGGCCCCTCCGCGCATGGTGTTCGGCCGGGCGTCGTGTCCGGGGACCATCCAGCTGGTGACCGTCTGCTCGGTGCCGTCGCGGCCGACGGCGACCAGCCGGCAGGGCCGCGGGCCCGCCGCGTCCTTGACGGTGAGTTCCACTCCGGTGCCCCAGGCGTGGTCCTCGGCCGAGACCCGTGCCCACACCCCGGACCGTTCGTCGGTCGCGGTGAGCCGGACCGCTGGTGCGTCGGCCTGGCCCGCGTAGAGGACGGCGCCGGGGCCGGCCACGGCGCACACGACGGCGGCGGCCACGGCGTACTGCACGCGCCTGCGGCCCGACCGGCGCAGCGCGGCGACCTCGGTCAGCAGCCGGTCCAGCAGGCGCGGGCCGGGCCGGGGCACGGGGTGGACGGGACGGGGAGTGGCCTGCCGGTACAGCATCAACTGGCGGGTGGCGGGACCGAATTCGGTCATCTGCGTCGCGCACCGCGGGCATTCCATGAGGTGGTCCTCGAAGCGGAACGCGTCCGCCTCGTCCAGCACGCCGAGCGCGTAGGCGCCGACGTCACGATGGCTTTCCAGGGACCTCATGCCGAATCCTCGTGCCGTTGGGTGCGGGTGGGGTTACTCCGTGCTCCCACCCGTACGCACCGGGAGGCCGAATCACTCAAGCCACGTACAGAATCGCAACCAAGGGGTTCGGAGCGGCGGAGCCGGCGGATTGGTCCCCGCTCGAAGGAATCAGAAAAGGTGGATGGCGAGGTGGCCGAGCGGCAGCCCCAGCTGCCAGGCCGGCGTCCACACCTTCGGTCCCTCGTCCTCGCCGGTCACCGGCGCCCCGCCGGGCACCGCGTTCAGGTCCGGGGCGAGCAGTTCGGTCTCCTCGAGCCAACGCCAGGCGGCCCGGGCCATGTCCAGGTCCGGCGAGTGCCGGCCGGCGGCGACGGCGTCGGCCGTGACCTCGGCGAGGCGCACACGCACCCACTCCTGCCACGGCTGGTCGTAGGCGGTCAGCGACAGCCAGGTCTCCAGCCGGGTGATGACCCGGATGCCGCTCAGCTCGTCCTCGGTGTCGGACAGGAAGACGGTCAGCGCCAGCGCGTCGCGTCCGGCGCGGAACTCGAAGGACGTCGGCGGCATCAGGTCGCCGGTCCGCAGCAGCTCGTCGGCGATGTACTCGGCGTACAACCACGCCATGGGGACGGCCAGTTCGCCCCCGCCGGTGCCGTCCGTGCTCTCTTGACCTCTGTGCAGCATTCCTTCCTGCCTTCCTCCGGTGCGTGCGCGTCGCCCGACCCGGGTCGTGGGCCCCCGTCCGGAACACGGATGAGGACAGCCGATTACTCAACCGGGGTCCACGGCAAGGCGCTTTACGGAGGTTTGACCATACGGTCGGTTTCACCGCAGGTCGGCGGCGTATCCCGGTAGCACCCTGCGCAGGGCGCGCAGCGCGTAGTACGCGCGGGACTTCACGGTACCGGGTGGGATGCCCAGGGCTGCCGCGGCTTCCGCCACACTCGCCCCCTGGAAGTACACCAGCACCAGGACTTCACGGTGCTCGGGGGTGAGAGTCTTCACAGCCTCGCGCACGTCCAGGGCGGCGGCGGCCCGTTCGGCGTGATCGGCGCAGACCCGCGCGTTCTCCAGCACGGCGTCGCCGACCTCGGCGGGGCGCGCCTGCCGGGCCCGACGCGCGTCGATCGCCAGGCGCCTGGCCACGGTGAGCAGCCAGGGCCGTACGGAGTCGAAGTCGTCGGCGCGCAGTGCCTCGGGGTGCTGCCAGGCGCGCACCAGGGTCTCCTGCACGAGGTCCTCGGCGCGTTGCCGGTCCCCGTCGCTGAGCCGCAGCAGCAGCGCGAAGAGCGGCCGGCCGTGCTCGCGCTGCAGTGCGGCGAGCTCGTGCTCGGCGGTCGTCTCGCTGGTCCTGTCCATCAGGGTGATTCCGGCCGTCATGGCCGTATGGCACCGCAGGGTGCCGCCGGGGGACAGGGCGCGCGCACGGGTGTGCGACGGACGGTCGATCGCGTCGACGAACGGTTCGACGAACGGTCGGCACACCCCGCTCGCGCACGCCGGACGGGCTAATGAGCGTGTCGGAGCCGCCCGGGGCCACAAGGGACCCATTACCTGTTTGTAAGTAAATGTGACTTTTCCTCGGTGTGTGCGACCCCAGCGGAGTGAACGGATGATCACACGCAGTCGGCAGGTGGCCCTGGCCCTGACCGCCCTCCTCACCGCGGGCGCGGCCTGCCAGGCCCGCGACCCCGAACCGCCGAAGCCGAAGCCGCCGGCCCCGGCCCCGTCCGCCGCGGACAACGGCTCCTTCACCCTGGTCGCCTCCGGCGACGTCCTGCCGCACGACTCGATCATCGACCGGGCCCGCTTCGACGCGGGCGGCACGGGCTACGACTTCCGCCCCATGCTGGCGGGCGCCCGGCCCGTGGTCTCCGGCGCCGACCTGGCCCTGTGTCACATGGAGACCGTCTACGGCGCGAACGGCGACTACAGCGGCTACCCCCTGTTCAAGTCCCCGCCGGAAGTGGCCAAGGCGCTGGCCGCCACCGGTTACGACGGCTGCTCCACCGCCTCCAACCACAGCGTCGACGACGGCGCCGACGGCATCCGCCGCACCCTGGACGCCCTCGACCGCGCCGGTGTGCGGCACGCCGGGACGGCGCGCTCCGAGGCCGAGGCGCGCACCACCACCGTCCTGCGCGCGGGCCGGGCCGACGTCGCCCACCTCGCCTACACCCTCCACACCAACGGCCACCCGCTGCCCGACGGGCAGCCCTGGGCGGTGGACATGATCGACGAGGAGCGGATCGTCACGGACTCCCGGGCCGCCCGGGAGTCCGGCGCGGACGTCGTCGTCGTGTCCCTGCACTGGGGGACCGAATGGCAGGACGAGCCCGACCAGGACCAGTTGACGCTGGCCCGCCGCCTGACCGCCGCCCGTGCCGGCGACCGTCCCGCCATCGACCTGATCCTCGGTACCCACGCCCACGTGCCCCAGGCGTACGAGAAGGTCAACGGCACCTGGGTGGTCTACGGAATGGGCGACCAGATCGCGGGCGAGATGATCAACGGCGACGGCGAACGCGACCCGCGCGGCAACCAGTCGTCCATCGGCCGCTTCACCTTCGCCCCGCCCGAGCGGCCCGGCGAGCGCTGGCGGGTGACCAAGGCCGAGTTCGTCCCGCAGCTGTTCGACGTCGACGCCGGCCGGGTGGTGAACCTCAACCGCGCACTGGACAAGGGCGCCGAGGTGAAGGCCGTGCGCGACCGCATCCGCGACGTCGTGCTCAGCCGGGGCGCGGCCGAGGACGGGCTGGTGATGGGGAAGTAGCGCGGAGGTCAGGCGTCGTCCAGATGGTCCAGGGCCGTCAGCATCGCCCCGAGCACCCGCAGGCAGGTGGTGACGTCGGTGTCGGTGAGGTCGCCGCCGACGTCGCGCAGCAGCCGGTGCTCCCGGTCCAGTACGGCGGTGACGGCGTCCTGGCCCGGCCCGGTCAGCCGGACCAGCGACGACCGTCGGTGCGCCGGGTTCGGGATGGTCTCGACCAGGTCCTGCGCCGCTGCCTCGTTGACCATGCGCTGCACGAACTGCCGGCTGATCGCCTGGGCCCGGCCCATCTGCGGCACGGTCATCGGCCCGTTGCGGTGCAGCAGCGTCAGCACGGCGCGTACGCCGACGGACAGGCCGTGGGTGGCCAGACCCTGCTCGACGCTGCGCTGAGCGCGCCGGTAGAGGGGGCCGACCAGGTCGTAGACCTCGGTGAGCCGCCGGGCCAGCGCGTCCGGTGGGAGGGGCGTGTCGGTGTCCTTCACTCCGCCATGATGACACCTGGGTTGCCAAAATGGACGCAGAATGACACCTTGGTTGTCATGACGGCTGCTTCGGACATGCGTTTCTTCGCCTCCTCGGACGGTGACCTCGCCTACCGCGACACCGGGACCGGGGACCCGGTCGTCCTGCTGCACTCCGGGTTCGTCGACCACCGGGTCTTCGACGCCCAGATCCCGGTCCTGGCCGCCGGACACCGGGTGATCGCGCCGGACGTCCGCGGTCACGGCGCCTCGGCCAACGCCACCCGGCCGTTCCGCTGGGCCGACGACCTCGCCGCCCTGCTGCGCCACCTCGACGCCGGGCCCGCGGTGCTCGTCGGTGTCTCCATGGGCGGGGCCATCGCCACCGACACGGTGCTGGAGTACCCGGAACTGGTCCGCGCGGTGGTGGTCTCGGGCGCGGCCACCAGCGAGTTCGAGTACACCGACCCCTGGGTGCGGCAGGTGCAGGCCGACCAGGCCCGCGCCCTGGGCGCGGGCGACGTCGAGGGCTGGCTCGCCGCGTTCCTGCGCTTCGTGCCCGGCGAGCACCGCACCCTCGACGACATCGACCCCGCCGTCCTGACCCGGCTGCGGGAGATGGCCCTCGGCACCCTCGCCAAGCACACCCCGGACGAGGAGAACCACCACGTGCCGATGACCGGCACCTGGTCCCGCGTTCCGAAGATCGACGTACCGGTCCTCACGGTCAACGGCGCCCTGGACGCGCCCGACCTGATCGCCGAGGCGGAACGGCTCGCCCGTACGGTCCCGGACGGCCGTTCCGTCGTCGTCGAGGGCACGGCCCACTACCCGAACATGGAGCGGCCGGAAGCCTTCAACGAGATCGTCTCCGGCTTCCTGGACGGCCTCTAACCCCGCCGCGCCAGCTCCGACTTCCGGTACGAGTACCCGAAGTAGATCACCAGGCCGAGCGCGAACCACACGGCGAACCGCGCCCACGTCTGCCACTGCAGGAACGTGATCAGCCAGACCGAGAAGACGATGCCCAGCGCCGGCACGAACGGCATGAAGGGCGTCCGGAAGGTGCGCGGCAGGTCCGGCTGCCGGTAGCGCAGCACGATCACCGCCGCGCACACCACCACGAAGGCCAGCAGGATGCCGATGTTGGTCAGCTCGGCCGCCTCGCCGATCGGCAGGAACCCGGCGATCAGCGCCGACGCGACACCGACGATCCAGGTCACCCGGGTCGGCACGTGCCGCGTCGGGTGCGTCTTGGCGAACCACTTGGGCAGCAGCCCGTCGCGCGACATGGAGAACCACACCCGGGTCACGCCCAGCATGAACGTGAACATCACAGTCAGGATGCCGATGATCGCGCCCACCGCGATCACGTCGGCCAGACCGCTCAGCCCCACCGACTTGAAGGCCGTCGAGAAGCCGCTCTCCGGGTCGATGTCCGGGTAGTTCTGCATGCCGGTCAGCACCAGACAGGCCGCCACGTACAGCACCATCGAGATGATCAGCGAGTAGATGATCGCCTTAGGCATGTGCCGCTGGGCGTCCTTGGACTCCTCGGCCGCCGTCGACATGGCGTCGTAGCCGAAGACCGCGAAGAAGACCGTCGCCGCGCCGGTGAACGCCCCGCCCACCCCGTACGGGAAGAACGGGTCGTAGTTCGAGGTGTCGATGTGGAAGACGCCGACCGCGATCACCAGCAGTACCACCAGTACCTTCAGGACCACCACGACCATCTCGAACCGGGCCGCGTTCTTGATGCCCAGGTTCAGCAGGTACGCGATGAGCAGGCACAGCAGCGCGGCGAACAGGTCGACCCGGTGGCCGTCGCCGGTACCGGGCGCGCCCAGCATCCAGTTGGGGATGTCGGCGCCCATCTCCCCGACCAGGAAGCTGAAGTAGCCGGAGATTCCGATCGCGACCACCGCCACGATCGCCGTGTACTCCAGCAGCAGGTCCCAGCCGATGAACCAGCCCGCCAGCTCACCGAGGACCGCGTACCCGTAGGTGTAGGCGGAGCCCGCCTTCGGGATCATGCCGGCGAACTCGGCGTACGACAGGGCCGCCGCCGCGCTCGCGACGCCCGCGATGAGGAAGGAGACGAGGACCGCCGGGCCCGCCGTGCCGTTGGCCACCGTGCCGGCCAGGGTGAAGATCCCCGCCCCGATGATGCCGCCCACGCCGATCGCGGTCAGCTGCCACAGCCCCAGCGTCCGCTGCAGGCGGGCGCCCTCACCGCCCTCCGTGTCCTCGATCTGCTCGATGGGTTTGCGACGGAGAACACCTTCGCCCATGCGGAACCCGGCCATGCGCCTCACCTCTTTGTGAACGGCAAACGGCTGACGGTGGATCATGATGACTCACACACGCCTGCCGGGGAAGCACGACGCACACGCCACGAAGACCGGTGCTACGGCACCACGGTCACCGGCCAGCGCCCCGCCTTCACCAGCCGCACCGCGACCGACCCCACGATCCGGTGCCCGGCCTGCTCGGACGCGCCGACGACGACGGCGTCGGCCGTCAGTTCGTCGGCCGCCTTCACCAGACCGTTGTACGGGTCGCCGCGGAAGGTGTGGAACTCCCAGCGCACGTCGAATATCCCCTTGGCCCGCTCGGCCGCCTCCCGGATCTGTGCCACCAGGTCCTCGGCGATCTCGTCGGTCGTCTCCGCCACCGGAGCCCCGAGCGCCGCACCCGCCGCCAGCACCGGCTGCACGTACACCACGGCGAGCAGCGCGCGCTGGCGCCGGGCCAGACCGCCGGCGTAGGCCGCCGCCCGCAGCGAGGAGTCGGAGCCGTCCACCCCGACGACGATGACCTTGGGCCCGTCCGTGCCCCGCTCGAACCGCTGGGCGTGCTGTTCCGTCACGCGGCGAGGCTATCGGAGGCGCTCCCGGTTCTGCTCCGTGCGGGTGGTTCCATGCCGCCGCCCCGGTGTTTCTCAGGTGCGCCGGACCCGTGCCGGGCGACTGATGAGTCATGCAGAAGGATCAGTTGCTCACCCGGCGCCGCGCCCTGCTGGCCGGTGCCGCGGCCGTCGGAGCGGCCGGCACCGCCGGCGTACTGGCGGTGGGCCCGGGGGGCGGGCCGGCCCCGACGGCCGCGCCCGCCCCGGGCCCCGTGGCACGCCGCCCGCTCAAGCCGTCCGCCTACCGCCTCCAGCCCCTGACCGGATACGGCGCGCCCGGAAACGCGCCCCGGCAGCCCCCGGTGCGCAGCGAGCCGATCCTGCGGGTGTCGGGCCGGGGCCGGATCATGATGCTCACCTTCGACGACGGACCCGACCCCCGCTACACCCCGGACATCCTGGACACGCTGGCCGAGTACGACGTGCGCGCGACGTTCTTCGTCTGCGGGGAGATGGCCGACCACAACCGGGACCTGCTGTCCCGGATGGCCGACGAGGGGCACGTCGTCGGCAACCACACCTGGTCGCACCCGCTGCTGACCCGGCTGACCCGGCGCCGCATCCGCTCCGAGATGGAGCGCACGTGCGAGGTCGTCGAGCAGGCCTACGGGGAGGCGCCCCGCTGGTTCCGGGCTCCCTACGGGGCGTGGAACCGCGCCGCCTTCCAGCTCGGCGCGGAGCTGGGCATGGAGCCGCTCGCCTGGACCGTGGACACCCTCGACTGGACCACCCCCGGCACCGGCACCATCGTCGAGCGGGTCGAGGACGGCGCCGCCCCCGGCGTCGTGGTGCTCTCGCACGACGCCGGGGGCGACCGCTCGCAGAGCGTCCGGGCCCTGCGCAGGTACCTTCCCGAGCTGCTGGACTCCGGCTACCACCTCACCGTCCCCCGCCGCCGGTTCGTCTGACGCCCGCCGCGCCCGAGGACCGGGGTCCGCTCAGCGGACCTCGGTCATGCGGGCGAAGGCGACGACGTTCCCCTCGTAACCGTTCTGCTTGGAGAAACCCCCGCCGCAGGTGATGACCCGCAGTTCGGGGCTCCCCTTGGAGGCGTACACCCGGTCGCCGGGGAAGTCGTCCTTCGCGAACACCTCGATGCCGTAGATCTCGAAGACCGCCGTCTTCCCGTCCTGGCGGTGCACCTCGACCTTGTTCCCCTTCTTGAGGGCACCGAGTCCGTAGAAGACGGCGGGACCCTGCTGGTTGTCGACGTGGCCGACCACGACCGCCGTGCCCTTCTCGCCCGGGGTGACCGCGCCGGTGAACCAGCCCGCCAGGTTCGGGTCCTCGGGGGGCGGCGCGTCGACCCAGCCCTCGGCGTCGAGGCCGACCGGCATGACGGGCGCGTCGACCTGGATGGCGGGGATGCCGACCCGGTCGGGCACCGAGTACGACAGCGGGGCGAGCCCCGTGGCGGCTTGGGCCTCGTCCGCGGCGCGGGTGTCGGAGGCGGCGGCCGACGCCGGCTGCGGCGGGCCCTGGTCGAACTCCCCCGAACCGTTCCGGATGAGCGCGAGCCCGGTCAGCAGCACCAGCGCTATCACGCCCCAGGGAGCACGCTTCCTGCGCCGCTCCTCCTCTTCGGCCCACTCGGACGTGTCCATCGGCCTTCCCCTCTCGACCCGGCCGTCGCCGTGTCTTTCGCGCATACGGGCACGCTAAGCGCCGCGCGGGCGACCGGCGACGGGGCGGTGGCGAACGGGTGGCGGGGCCGTCCCCCGGTGAGCCATCCGGGACGCGGCCGGACGGAATCTCCTGACGGTCCGTGACCTGCGGCGATATCGGCTCCCGCGGTTCCGGCCCGGTACGCCCCTCACCAGGACGGACCATTCCCGAAATGCGGCCCCGCGCGGGGCAACTGAGGGTCTTTCTGGGAGACGCTTTCTCGCCGATCGACCGGGGACGGGTCCCGGGGCGTCTTTCGCGGAGGATCACATGCGCAACACTCGTGCCCTCGCGGCCGCCGGCGCCGCGGTCGCTGTCCTCGGGCTGGCCGCCCCCACGGCCACCGCGGGCGGCGACCACAACCAGCCGAGCAACATCGTCGCCCTGCCCAGTGTGATCGCCCGCGGCGGCCAGA
This sequence comes from Streptomyces sp. CB02414, assembly GCF_001905385.1. GTDB lineage: Bacteria > Actinomycetota > Actinomycetes > Streptomycetales > Streptomycetaceae > Streptomyces. The sequence goes on from NZ_LIPF01000005.1 coordinate 293,822, forward strand.
TGACCGTCACGGTCGACGGCTGCCCCCAGGGCGGCACGATGACCTCGGACGCCTTCCGGACGACCCACCTGACCCCGGTCAAGGGCGCCAACGAGACGTCCAAGGGCACCGCCACCATCAAGGAGGACGCCCGCCCGGGCTCGTACGACATCACCGTCAACTGCTCGGGCCGGCGCCTGACGCGTCCGGCCGCCTTCACCGTCATCGGGGGCGTCCGCGGCGGCATCGGCGGCAGCAGCACCAGCGGGGCCACCTCGACCGACATCGCGATCGGCGGCGGACTCGTCGCCGCGGCCGTCGCCGGTGGCGGCCTGTTCTGGATGCGCCGCCGCGCCGAGCGCCGCTACTGAGCCGACACAGGAGTTCGCCCCGGACCGCGAAGGGGCCGGGGCGAACTCCTGTGTCAGCGCGGGCTCAGGCCGCGCCCTCGCCGGAGCGTCGGCGCGAGAGGTGCCACGCGGCGCCGACCGAGCCCGCGACGAGCAGGGCGCCGAGCCCGATCTCCGTCACGTCGAACCCGGCGACGCTGCCGCCCTCGCCGGCGTGGACGCCCTTGTCGGGGTGGCGGGGCTGGTGCGTGGGGTGGCCGGAGTGGCCGCCCGCGATGGTCAGGTCCAGGGTCTCGGTCCTGCCGTCGCAGGCGAACTTCACCTCGTAGACCGCCCCGCGTCTGGCGTCCCGGTCGACCTCCGCCGTCGCCGAATGCTCGCGCCGCGGGATGGTGACCGTGTCGAACACCGCCGACGAGACGGTGACGCGGCCCTCGCAGCCGCCTGCCCCGCGGCCCACCCCCAGCGTCACCTCCCCGCCGGGCGCCACGGTGGCGGGGCTGAGCGTGAAGCCGAACGTCGAACCGTGGGCCGGTACACAGGCGGACAGGGCGGCGACGCCCAGCAGTGCGACCGAGGCGGCGGGTATCGCGCGCATGTGAATCCTCCGGGTCCCGAGGAGCAGCGGGCGGACCTGTACCGCTCGCGCCAGGAATGCACCTCGATGTCCGAAACGCTAGGAACCCGGAGGGTCCGCCGCGATCGCAGTCGCGCGAATGGGGCAGATGTGTGGGCCGCTCAGGGGACGCCGACGGCGTGTCGGGCGCCCCCTGACGCGGGGAACCTCAGTCCCGTGCTCCGGGGAAGAGGTTCAGGAACGGGTCCGTCGACGCCGCCACACCGCGGCTGAACGGTGCGTCGAAGTCCCAGATGAGGAAGAGCAGGAAGGCGATCAGCGCCGAGAACAGCCCGGCCAGGATCAGCTCGCGTGCCGTGCGCCGGATCTGCAGCGCGAAGACCATCCCGACCGTGACGACACCGCCCGCGATGAGGCCGAACCACACCACGCCCGGCATCGTCGCACCGGTCGACTCCGCGCGGGCGATGCGGGCCTGGTCCGCGGCGGTCACCTGGTCGACGAGCGGCTGGTACGCCTGGGCCTCGAAGTCCGTCCTCGGCTCGTAGTCCGTGACGTCCGCGCGGACGCGGTCGAGGAGCTCGGTGCCGCGCTCGGTCACCTCGCCCCGGTCGGCCATCGCCTTCCACTCGGTGGTGACGACGTGTCCGACATAGGCGTTGACATCCTCCCGGATGCGGTCACGGACGTCGGGCGGGTAGACGCGGACGCGTTCCGAGATCTCGTGCAGCGCGACCGCCTCCGCCTGGACGTGGTCCTGGGCGGCGCTGCGCGCCTCCCAGACACCCGCGATGGCCAGGCCCAGGACGATGGCGTACACCACGCCGATCCACATCGTCATGTACTCGATGACGTCCGGGGTCTCGGTGATGTCTTCGTCGTCGGACGCCCGGCGGTGCCGCACGAAGGTGATGATGACCACCACGACACCGGCGGCCACCATCGCGAGGGTGAGAACAAGCCATTCCGGCAAGACAGGCTCCAGAGGATCAGCGCGCACGGAGCGCGGCGACGGCGACCACCGCGGGCACCGTGATGAGCAGGACGAAGACGAGCGGTGAAGTGGCCCCCCGCGAGGACCGCTGCTGCGGAGGGGCGGCGCGGTAGCGCGGGTAGTGCACCGGGCTCAGCGACGGCCGGGGCGTGGGCGTGGCCGACGGGGAGGGCGCGGGAGGCGCCGGCCGGTCCGGTACGGGGGTGGGCGCCGGCGGAGGGGTAGGGGTCGGCGCGGGCCGCTCCGGTGCCGGCCGCGGGGGCGGCGAGGGAGGCGGCGGCTCGGGTCTCGGGGCGGGCGGCGCCGGCGGTTCCGGTTCGGGTTCCGGCTCGGGCGGTGGCGGGGGAGTGGGCTTCGGCGGTGGTGGCGCGGGCGTGGGCGGCGGGGCGGGCGGAGGCGTCGGTGAGGGCTCGGGGCACGCCGGGAAGGTGGGCCAGGTGCCACTCCCGGCGACCGCCACGGCGTCGATGCCGCCCGGTCCCGTCGAGGCGTACGCGCAGGCGTCCGCCCGCGCCGGGCCGACCGGTGCGCCGACGAGCGTGACCGTCAGCGTCACCAGGGCCAACACCCGTCCGGCACAGGCGGATCGGGTCGGTTCGGGTCCATGCACGAGCAGATCATGAAGCCCGCGCGAGCCGGGACAGTCCCGATTACCGGACGATTGGCCCGAAGGAGGTACAAGAAGCGGTCACCGGTTTGACCTGGCCCGCAAAGAAAACCGCGCCCCGGTTGAACACGACCGGCGTCCGCGTGCGTACCCAGTGTCGTGCGGCGGCGCGCGGCCGCCCCGGAACCTTCGTGACGATCGGGGATTGACGATGAAGACCTCCTGGCGGAGCGCCTCACTCGTGGCGGGCGCTGCGGTGGTGCTGGCGCTGACGACGGCGTGCGGCCAGGACGGCGGCGGTGCCACCGGCAGCCAGAACGTGGGCGCCACGGCCGCGCCCGGAGACGTCGGCGACATCGGCGCCGGGGCCGGCGAGGGACTCGGCAGCGGCACCGGCGCGAACGAGCGGGCGTCGGCGAACGCGCCGCAGCCGGCGGGAAAGCTGTCGGTCGCCACGAACGCCGAGATCGGCGAACTGGTGACCGACGGAACGGGCCGCACCCTCTACCGCTTCGACGCGGACACCGCCAAGCCGCCCAAGACGAACTGCGAGAACGACTGCGCCACCGCCTGGCCGCCCGTGGCCGCCGACGACGCGCTGGCCGGCGAGGGCATCGACGAGAAGCTGCTCGGCGAGGTCACCCGGCCCGACGGCACCAAGCAGCTCACCATCGGCGGCTGGCCGGCCTACCGCTACGCCAAGGACACCGCCGCCGGCGACGTCAAGGGCCAGGGCGTGGGCGGCAAGTGGTACGCGCTGGCCGCCGACGGCAAGAAGGCCGAGGCGGACGACGCGCCCGGACTCTCCACCCGCGACGACCCGAAGCTCGGCGAGATCGTCGTCGACGGGAACGGGATGACCGTCTACCGCTTCATGAAGGACGAGGCCTGGCCGAAGCCCGTGTCGGCGTGCACCGGCGAGTGCCTGGAGAAGTGGCCCGTCGTGGCGCCCGTGGAACCGAACGACACCGAGGGCGTCGTGAAGAAGGACCTGATGACCTTCACCCGGCCCGACGGGGCCGAGCAGCAGACGGTCGACTGCTGGCCGATCTACACCTTCGCCGGTGACAAGAAGCCCGGCGACACCAACGGTCAGGGCGTCGGCGGCACCTGGTACGCCGTCTCGCCCGACGGAAAGCCGGTCGGCGCGCCGAAGAAGTAGCGGCCTCCCGCCCGCCGGCTCCGGCGCGCGCGACCCGAGGGCCGTCCCCTCCGCACCAGGCGGAGAGGACGGCCCCGTTCGCGTGCTTGCGCCCGCCTTGTCGCGTGGCACGTGCCGCAGGCAGTGACCGGGAACGGACGGTCAATTTCCGGTTGGACTCGCCCGTTTGGCAGGCGATCAGTAGCCTCTGCTCGAACACCGGATCGCCTATGCCTTGGAGAGCTAGATGGAGCGTCCCGCCTGGGCCCCCCGCAGCATCGACATCTCGGTGCCCAGCGTGTCCCGGATCTACGACTTCTACCTGGGCGGTTCGCACAACTTCGAGGTGGACCGGGAAGCGGCCCGCAGGGCCATGGAGTTCATGCCGGGGCTCCCCAAGATCATGCAGGCGAACCGGGCGTTCATGCGTCGCGCGGTGCGCTTCGCCGCCGCGGAGGGCATCGACCAGTTCCTGGACATCGGCTCCGGCATCCCCACCTTCGGCAACGTCCACGAGGTGGCCGCGCGCAGCCGCCCCGGCTCCCGCGTCGTCTACGTCGACCACGACCCGGTGGCGGTCGCGCACAGCGAGGCGGTCCTGGCGGGCAACGACGACGCGGGCGTCGTGGCCGCCGATCTCCTCAAGCCCCGGGAGATCCTCGCCAGCCCCCAGGTGGAGCGGCTGATCGACCTGAATCGGCCGGTCGCCCTCCTGCTGGTTGCCATACTGCACTTCGTGGAAGACGCGGACGACCCCTACGGTGCGGTGGCCGAGTTGAGCGACGCGCTCGCGCCCGGCAGCATGCTCGTCCTCACGCACGCCTCGTACGAGGGCATCCCGCTGCCCGCGGAGCGGGCCGGGGGCACGGTGGACGTGTACAAGGACATCCGCAATCCGCTGATCATGCGCTCGCGCGACGAGATCGCGCGGTTCTTCGAGGGGTACGACATGGTGGAACCCGGACTGGTGCCGATGCCGCGCTGGCGGCCGGAGGGGGCGCCGGAGGACGAGGACCCGTACGCCTTCTCCGGGTTCGCCGGCGTGGGGCGTACGGCGTGACGGCACAGCCGGGCGGGCCGGAGGACAGACTGCGCCGGTTCGCGACGATCTGGAGCCGGTCGGTGTTCCCGGTGACCTCGACGTCGTCGACCCGGCAAGAGTTCGAGGAACAGCTGCTGCCGCTGGCCCGCAGACTGTGCGGCGTACTGCGGGCCCGGAGCTTCGACGCCGACGAGGCCAGGGCGGTCGGCGCCGCGCTCGTCGACGCGCACTGCACCGACCCCGAGGCGCTGACCCGGACCCTGGACTGCGTGGACGCCTACCTGGTGCTCTACTGCGGCGAGGACGGCGACCCGGAGGACCTGCGGGCCCGTTCGGCCCGGCTCCAGCACGCCATGGCGGCCGGGTTCGCGGGGGCGCTGCGGGCCAGGACCCTGGCCGAACAGGAGGCCATCGCTCAGGCCGCCCTGAAGGCGCAGGGCGTGGTCGCCGAGGCCCTGCACGCCAGCGAGGCCCGCTTCCGCGCCGTCTTCGAGGGCGCCGCCATAGGCATCGGCATCGCCGACCTGGACGGCAACATCCTCCAGGTCAACGGCGCGCTGATGCGCATGTTCGGCATCACCGACCGCACGCTGCGAGGCCGCGGGGTCCGCGAGTGGTCGCACCCCGACGACGCCCCTCACACCTGGCGGCTCTACGACGAGCTGGTCCGCGGCGAGCGCGAGCACTACCACGTGGAGAAGGCCTTCTACCGGCCCGACGGCACCGTCCTGTGGACCAACCTCACCGTCTCCCTCCTGCGCGACGCCGACGGCACCCCGCAGTACCAGCTCGCGCTGATGGAGGACACCACCGAGCGCCGGCTGCTCAACCTCCGGCTGCGCTACGAGGCCACGCACGACGCGCTGACCGGCCTGCCCAACCGCAGCTTCTTCTTCGAACGTCTGGAGAAGGCCCTGAACGCGGGCCCCGGACAGCGCTTCGGCCTGTGCTACCTCGACCTCGACGGCTTCAAGACCGTCAACGACAGCCTCGGCCACGCGGCCGGCGACCGCCTTCTCGTCGAGGTGGCCGACCGGCTGCAGGCCTGCGCCACCGCGCCCGGCGAGATGGTCGCCCGGCTCGGCGGCGACGAGTTCGTGGCGCTGACCACGGGCCCCGACACCCCGCACGAGGTCGACGAACTCGCCGGGCGCATCATGAACGCGCTGCTCGCCCCGATCAGCGTCGACGGCCGCGAACTGACCGTGCGCGGCAGCATCGGCGTCGTCGAGGGCCCGGCGGGCGAGCGCAGCCCGGCCGAGGTGCTGCGCAGCGCCGACATCACCATGTACCGGGCCAAGTCGGCGGGCGGCAACCGCTTCGAGCTGGCCGACCCGGAGGCCGACGCCCGGGTCATCACCCGGCACGGTCTGACGACCGCGCTGCCCGCGGCCCTGGAGCGCGGCGAGTTCTTCATCGAGTACCAGCCGCTGGTCCACCTCGGCGACGGCAGCGTGCACGGGGCCGAGGCACTGGTGCGCTGGCTGCACCCGCAGCACGGCGTCCTCGGCCCGGACCGCTTCATCCCGCTCGCGGAGCACACCGGGCTGATCGTGCCGCTGGGCCGCTGGGTCCTGGAGCAGTCCGTCCGGCAGGCCCGCGCCTGGCGGGAACGGTACGGAGCGACGGCCTCCGCCGGCCCGCTGCGCATCAACGTCAACCTCTCGCCCTGCCAGCTCACCCACCCCGGCCTGGTCCAGGACACCGTCGACATCCTGGAGCGCGCGGGCGTCACCCCGGACGCGCTCTGCCTGGAGGTGACGGAGTCGGCCCTCATCGGCGCCGACGACGACCTCCTGAAGCCGCTGCGCCGCCTGGCCGAGCTGGGGGTGGACATCGCCCTGGACGACTTCGGCACCGGCTACTCCAACCTCGCCAACCTGCGCCGGCTCCCGGTGAGCGTCCTCAAGCTGGACCGCTCCTTCACCCAGAGCATGCAGCGGTTCCCGGCCGACCCCGTCGACCTCAAGATCGTCGAGGGCATCGTCGCCCTGGCCCACAGCCTCGACCTCAAGGTCACCGTGGAGGGCGTGGAGACCGGCGCCCAGGCCGAACAACTCCGCATACTCGGCTGCGACACGGCCCAGGGCTGGTACTACGCCCGCCCGGGACCACCGGAGCGGCTGCACGAACTGGCCCTGGTGGACGCGACGGCGTGACTGTCTCCCCCGCGCCCTGTCATGGGCGTCGGGGGAGTTCCGGTCAGGGGCGCGGGGAACTGCGCGCTCAGCCACGGATCACCCGCACTCCCGGACGAACCTCACCCCCACGGCGGCACCGGGCCCTGCCCGCACCCAGAGGGACAGTCACCGTTCCAGCAACATCCGCTGCAACTCCCGCGCGGCCCGAGGCGGAGCCACATCACTGCGGTGCGCCAGCGCGATCGTCCGGTACAACCCCGGCCGGGCCAGCGGAGTGACCCGCAGACCGCGCCCCGACCGCGCCGCCACCATCCGGGGCACCACCGCCATCCCCAGCCCCGCCCGCACGAATCCCAGCACCGCGTCCATCTCCCCGCCCTCCACGGCGAAGTCCGGCTCGAAGCCCTCCGCGCGGCACGCCGCCACCGTCAGTTCCCGCAGGTCGTAACCGTGCCGGAACATCACCAGGCGCTCGCCCTCCAGGTCGGAGATGTGTACGGCGCGCCGGCCGCCGCCCGGCCGCGGCGCCTCCGGTGACGACACCACCACCAGGTCCTCCCGCAGCAGCTCGACCGTCGTCAGCGCCGGCGACGCGGTGGGCAGCGGAAGCACCACCAGCGCCAGGTCCAGCGCGCCCCGCGCCAGCTCCCGCACCAGGTCGTGCGAGCCGCCCTCCTCGATCATGAGCCGGATGCCGGGGTACCGGTCGTGGAAGGCGCGCAGCACGTCCGGCAGCAGCCCGGTGCACAGGCTCGGTGTGGCGCCCAGCCGCACCCGCCCGCGCCGCAGCTGCACCAGCTCTAGCACCTCGTGCCGGGCGGTGTCCGCGTCGGCGAGGATGCGCCGGGCCAGCGGGAGCAGCGCCTCCCCGGCGTCGGTGAGCGTGATGTTGCCCCGCGCGCGCTGGAACAGATCGGCGCCCAGCTCCCGCTCCAGCGCCTTGATCTGCTGCGACAGCGACGGCTGCGCCACATGGACCGTCTCCGCGGCCCGGGTGAAGTGCCGGGTCTCGGCGACCGCCACGAAGTACTGGAGCTGCTGCAACTGCATGCGACCACCTTACGTCCGCGATAGCCAGAGCCTATGGAAACGAGGCGGACCATGTCTTGGACCGATGGCACTTCGCCCCCGTAGCGTCTTGCGACATGGCTCTGGCAACGCGGACGGACCGACGGCCGTCCATGGCGCGCACCGTGTGGGACTCGACCGTCGGCAAGAAGACAGTGATGGCGGTCAGCGGTCTCGTCATGCTGCTCTACCTGGTCGCCCACATGATCGGGAACCTGAAGATCTTCTTCGGGACGACCGAGTTCAACGAGTACGCCCACTGGCTGCGCACGGTCGGCGAGCCGTTCATGCACTACGAGTGGACGCTCTGGCTGATCCGCGTGGTGCTGGTGGTCGCCGTCGTCGCCCACGCCGTCTCCGCGTACCAGCTCAGCCGCCGCGACATCAAGGCGCGGCCCAGCAAGTACGTGCACAAGAAGAAGCGGGCCAGTTACGCGACGCGCACCATGCGGTGGGGCGGGATCATCCTCGCCCTGTTCATCGTCTGGCACATCCTGGACCTGACCACCGGCACCGTGCACTCCGGCGGCTTCGAGACGGGCAAGCCCTACCAGAACGTCGTGGACACCTTCTCCACCTGGTACGGCAACGTCATCTACATCGTCGCCGTGCTCGCCGTCGGCCTGCACATCCGGCACGGCTTCTGGTCCGCCGCCCAGACCCTCGGCGCCGGCAGCCGCACCCGCGACCGCGCCCTGAAGACCGTCGCGAACGTCCTCGCGCTGCTGCTCACGGTGGGCTTCGTCGCCGTCCCCGTGGGCGTCATGACCGGAGTGGTGAGCTGACATGACAACGTACGCCGACTACACGACCGGAGAGCCGGTCGCCGACACCAAGGCCCCCGCCGGGCCCGTCAACGAGCGCTGGGACACGCGCCGCTTCGAGGCGAAGCTGGTCAACCCCGCCAACCGGCGCAAGCAGACCGTCATCGTCGTGGGCACCGGTCTCGCGGGCGGCTCGGCCGGCGCGACCCTCGCCGAACAGGGCTACCGCGTCGTCCAGTTCTGCTACCAGGACTCCCCGCGCCGGGCCCACTCCATCGCCGCGCAGGGCGGCATCAACGCAGCGAAGAACTACCGCAACGACGGCGACTCGGTCCACCGGCTGTTCTACGACACCGTCAAGGGCGGCGACTTCCGCTCCCGCGAGTCCAACGTGCACCGGCTCGCGCAGATCTCCGTCGAGATCATCGACCAGTGCGTGGCGCAGGGCGTGCCCTTCGCCCGCGAGTACGGCGGCCTGCTCGACACCCGCTCCTTCGGCGGCGTCCAGGTCTCCCGTACGTTCTACGCCCGGGGCCAGACGGGTCAGCAGCTGCTGCTCGGCGCCTACCAGGCGCTCAGCAGGCAGATCGCGGCCGGCAACATCGAGATGCACCCGCGCACCGAGATGCTCGACCTGATCGTCGTGGACGGCCGGGCGCGCGGCATCGTCGCCCGGGACCTGATCACCGGCAAGATCGACACGTACTTCGCGGACGCGGTCGTCCTCGCCAGCGGTGGGTACGGCAATGTCTTCTACCTCTCCACCAACGCCATGAACTCCAACGCGACCGCCGTGTGGCGGGCGCACCGGCGCGGCGCGTACTTCGCCAACCCCTGCTTCACGCAGATCCACCCCACGTGCATCCCGCGCACCGGCGACCACCAGTCCAAGCTGACGCTGATGAGCGAGTCGCTGCGCAACGACGGCCGGATCTGGGTGCCGAAGGCCAAGGGCGACGACCGTCCGCCGAACAAGATCCCCGAGGGCGAGCGCGACTACTACCTGGAGCGCGTCTACCCGTCCTTCGGCAACCTCGTGCCCCGCGACATCGCCTCCCGCGCCGCCAAGAACGTCTGCGACGAGGGCAGGGGAGTGGGGCCCGGCGGCCAGGGCGTGTACCTGGACTTCGCCGACGCCATCGGGCGCATGGGGCGCAAGGCCGTCGAGGCCAAGTACGGCAACCTCTTCGACATGTACCAGCGGATCACCGACGAGGACCCGTACAAGGTGCCGATGCGGATCTACCCCGCCGTGCACTACACGATGGGCGGACTGTGGGTCGACTACGACCTCCAGACCACCGTCCCGGGCCTCTTCGCCATCGGCGAGGCCAACTTCTCCGACCACGGCGCCAACCGGCTCGGCGCCTCCGCGCTGATGCAGGGCCTGGCCGACGGCTACTTCGTCCTGCCGGCCACCATCAACGACTACCTCGCCCGCAACCCGCACAAGGACGAGGTCGACGACGGCCACCCCGTCGTGCAGGAGGTGCTGGCCGAGACCGAGGACCGGCTCAACCTGCTCCTCTCCGTCGACGGCGACCGCACCCCGGACTCCTTCCACCGTGAACTCGGCGAGCTGATGTGGGAGTTCTGCGGCATGGCCCGCACCGACGCGGGCCTGCGCAAGGCTCTGGAGCGCATCCCGCAGATCCGCGAGGAGTTCTGGCGCCGCATCAAGGTCCCCGGGGCCGGCGAGGAGTTCAACCAGTCCCTGGAGAAGGCCAACCGCATCGTCGACTACCTGGAGCTCGCCGAGCTGATGTGCCTCGACGCGCTCGACCGCGCCGAGTCCTGCGGCGGCCACTTCCGCGAGGAGTCGCAGACCCCGGACGGTGAGGCGGCCCGCAAGGACGACGAGTTCGGCTACGCGGCGGCCTGGGAGTTCACCGGCACCGGCGAGGCTCCCACCCTGCACAAGGAAGACCTGGTCTTCGAGTACGTCCACCCCACCCAGCGGAGCTACGCATGAAGCTCACCCTGCGCGTCTGGCGGCAGAAGAACGCCGACGCCGAAGGCGCCATGTCCACGTACGAGGTGGACGGAATCTCCAGCGACATGTCCTTCCTGGAGATGCTCGACACCCTCAACGAGGAGCTCATCCTCAAGGGCGAGGACCCGGTCGCCTTCGACCACGACTGCCGCGAGGGAATCTGCGGCGCCTGCTCGCTGGTCATCAACGGCGACGCCCACGGACCCGAGCGCACGACCACCTGCCAGCTGCACATGCGGTCCTTCGAGGACGGCGACACCATCGACGTCGAACCGTGGCGGGCCGCCGCCTTCCCGGTCGTGAAGGACCTGGTCGTCGACCGCTCCTCCTTCGACCGGATCATCCAGGCCGGCGGCTACATCACCGCGCCGACCGGTGCGGCCCCCGAGGCCCACGCCACGCCGGTGCCGAAGCCGGACGCGGACTTCGCCTTCGAGCACGCGGAGTGCATCGGCTGCGGCGCGTGCGTCGCCGCCTGCCCGAACGGCGCGGCGATGCTCTTCACGTCCGCGAAGGTCAACCACCTGAACGTGCTGCCGCAGGGGGCGCCCGAGCGGGAGACGCGGGTGCTGGACATGGTGGCGCAGATGGACGACGAGGGCTTCGGCGGCTGCACGCTGGCCGGCGAGTGCGCGACGGCTTGCCCGAAGGGCATTCCGCTCGTCTCCATCACCAGCATGAACAAGGAGTGGCTGCGGGCCACGCGGAAGGTGGCCAAGTAGCCCCACGGACGTTCGCCGGAAGGTGCGGACGGGCGGGGCCGGGAGAGGTGCTCATCCCGGCCCCGTCTCGCATGCGCGCCCGGCATTCAGGAAGCGCACATCCGCGCTCCCGGCAGTCGTCATGCGCAGTACAGCCTGCGTCGGAAGAACTGGTGCGAGCCGTCCCCGCGACCACCGTTCTCACGACCAGGAGAGCACCCATGACCGGCGTACTGACCGCAGACCGCCCCCCGAAGCCCGCCGCGCCCCACCGCTACACCGTCAGCCTCGCCCGGGACGAGGAGGACGTGCGGGCCGCGCAGCGGCTGCGGCACGACGTCTTCGCCGGGGAGATGGGCGCCCTGCTGGCGAGCCCGCAGCCCGGACTCGACGTCGATCCCTTCGACGCGTACTGCGATCACCTGCTGGTGCGCGAGGAGACGACCGGGCAGGTCGTCGGCACCTACCGGCTGCTGCCGCCCGAGCGCGCCGCCGTCGCCGGACGGCTCTACGCGGAGAGCGAGTTCGACCTCACGGCGCTGGACACCATCCGGCCCGGCCTGGTCGAGGTCGGCCGCTCCTGCGTGCACCCCGGCCACCGCGACGGCGCCGTCGTCGGGCTCATCTGGGCCGGCATAGCCCGCTACATGACCGAACGGGGACACGAGTGGCTGGCCGGCTGCTGCTCCGTCCCGCTCGCCGACGGCGGCGCCCTCGCCGCCGGGACCTGGGACCGGGTGCGTGCCAAGCACCTGGCGCCCGAGGAGTACCGGGTGCGGCCGCTGCTCCCGTGGGTCCCGCGCACCTCGGCGGCGCCGGCCGGCCGCACCGAGCTCCCGGCGCTGCTGCGCGGCTACCTCCGCCTCGGCGCCTGGGTCTGCGGCGAGCCCGCGCACGACGTGGACTTCGGCGTCGCCGACCTGTACGTGCTGCTGCCGATGAACCGGGTCGACCCGCGCTACCTGCGGCACTTCCTCTCGCTCGTCCCGGCCTGATGAGCGCCTGGCTGCCCACCGCGCCCTGCACCCCGGGGGAGTGCGTGGAGCCGCTCCCGGCCGCGCGGGGGATGCCGCGTGCCGTACTGCGGCTCACGGCGGTCGCCGTGCTGCTCCTCGCCGGCGTCGCGGTCGTCCTCACGCCGCTGCGCACCCGCGTCCCGGCCGTCCTGGTGCGGTGCTGGTGCCGGTGGGCCGTGCGGGCTGCCGGTGTCCGGGTGCGCGTGACGGGCACCGCCCCGCCCGAGGGCGGTCTGCTCCTCGTCGCCAACCACGTCTCCTGGCTCGACGTCCCGCTCCTGGCCGCCGTGCGGCCCGCCCGGATGCTGGCCAAGAGCGAGGTGCGGCGCTGGCCGGTGGCGGGCCCGCTGGCCGCGCGTGCGGGTGTGCTGTTCCTGGAACGGGACCGGCTGCGGGCCCTGCCCGGCACGGTCGCCGTGATCGCGCGGGAGCTGCGCGCGGGCGCCGCGGTCGCCGTCTTCCCCGAGGGCAGTACCTGGTGCGGACGTGCCCGGGGGAGTTTCCGCCGGGCCGTCTTCCAGGCCGCCCTGGACGCGGGGGCGCCGGTCCAGCCGGTGCGCATCCGCTACTGGAGCGGAGAGCGGGCGGTGGGTACGGCCGCCGCGTTCGTGGGCGAGGACACCCTGCTCGCCTCCCTGTGGCGGGTGGCGTCGGCGCGGGGACTGACCGCCGAGGTCGAGGTGCGCCCCGTGCTCCCGCCCGGCCGCCACCACGACCGCCGCGCCCTCGCCGCTGCCGCCGAGCCGGAGCACGGCCACCCCGGGGAAGCACATTCGAAAAGTATGCGCACTTTGTGACGTATGTGCCGTTTTCGTACGGCTGATGCGGACATCCGGAAGGCAGGCACTCCGGAAGGAGGGTGATGCCAGATGATCACCCGTGAAGAGATCGCCAACGTCCTGGACCATCCGGTCTACGACGGGGACGGCAACAAGATCGGCGACGCCAAGCACGTCTTCTTCGACGACATGACAGGGCGCCCCGAGTGGGTGAGCGTCAAGACGGGGATGTTCGGCTCCAGCGAGTCCTTCATACCCATCCGTGACGCCGCGGTGGTGCAGGACCACCTCGAGGTCCCCTACCGCAAGGAACAGGTCAAGGACGCACCCAATGTCGACGTCGACGCGGGCGGCCATCTGTCCGAGTCGGAGGAGCACCGGCTCTACGACTACTACGGCATCAACTGGGACAGCGTGCTCACGGAGGCCGAGCGCACTGACGACGGCCGCTTCGCCGCCGGCCCGGGACCGGCGGGCACCGCCCAAGCGGCGGGAGCCGCGGGCGCGGCCGGCATGGCGGGCACCGCCGGCACGGCGGGCGGCATGGCGGGCCGTCAGGAGGGCGCGGACCGCACCGGCATGCGCGGCGACGACGCCATGACCCGCTCCGAGGAGCAGATGCACGTCGGCGTCGAACGGCGTGAGTCCGGCCGGGCCAGGCTGCGCAAGTACGTGGTCACGGAGGAGGTCCAGCAGACCGTTCCGGTGAGCCACGAGGAAGTCCGGGTGGAGCGCGAGCCGATCACCGAGGCCAACCGCGGGGACGCGCTGGCCGGACCGGAGATCAGCGAGGCCGAGCACGAGATCACGCTGCACGAGGAACGCGCCGTCGTGGAGACGGAGACGGTGCCGGTGGAGCGCGTCCGGATGACCACGGAGGAGCACACCGAGGACGAGGTCGTGCGCGGCCGGGTGCGCAAGGAACGGATCGAGGCCGAGACCGAGCGCTACGACGACGAGACGCGGCGCTTCGACGACGAGACGCGGCCGGGTCGCGAGTAGTCCCGCCGCGCCCCTCAGCGCGGAGCGGGGCGCCGGTGACCCGGTTTCACCGGCGCCCCGCGCCGTGCAGCGCCTCGGCCAGATATCGTGCCGTGGCGCTCCCCTCCGCCCGGGCCACCTCGGCCGGCGGCCCCTCGGCCACGATCCGGCCGCCCGCGTCGCCGCCGCCCGGCCCCAGGTCGATCACGTGGTCGGCGCCCGCCACCACGGCCATGTCGTGCTCGACGACGACCACCGTGTGCCCGGCGTCCACCAGCCCGTGCAACTGCCGCATCAGCACCTCGACGTCGGCCGGGTGCAGACCGGTCGTCGGCTCGTCGAGGAGGTACAGGGTGTGGCCGCGCCGCCCCCGCTGCAGTTCGCTCGCCAGCTTGATGCGCTGTGCCTCCCCGCCGGACAGCTCGGTCGCCGGCTGACCGAGCCGCAGGTAGCCGAGCCCCACGTCGAGCAGCGCGGCGAGGCTGCGGGCCGCCGTCGGCGTGTCCGCGAAGAACTCCGCCGCGCCCTCCACCGTCAGGTCCAGCACTTCGGCGATGTTCCGCCCCCGGTGCGCCACTTCGAGCGTCTCCGGGTTGTACCGCGCCCCGCCGCAGTCCGGGCACGGCGCGTACGTGCTCGGCAGGAACAGCAGCTCCACGCTGACGAACCCCTCGCCCTGGCAGGTCTCGCAGCGCCCTCCGGACACGTTGAAGGAGAAGCGGCCGACGCCGTAACCCCGCTCGCGCGCCTGGCCGGTGGCCGCGAAGACCTTGCGCACCACGTCGAACAGGCCCGTGTAGGTGGCCAGGTTGGAGCGCGGGGTCCGTCCGATCGGCCGCTGGTCGACGGAGACCAGCCGGCCCACCCCCGGCAGTTCCTCGGTGATCTCACCGATCAGCGTCGACTTCCCCGAGCCGGACACACCCGTCACCGCGGTGAGCGCGCCCAGCGGGAAGCCGGCGGTCACCTCGCGCAGGTTGTGGCGGCTGACCGGACCGACCGTCACCGAGCCGCGCGGCGCCCGCGGCGTACGGGCGGGCGCGGGGGAGCGGTCGAAGAGGTGACGGGCCGTCGCGGACTCCCCGACCCCGGCCAGCCCCTCCACCGGACCGCTGTACAGCACCCGACCGCCGTGTTCGCCCGCCCGGGGGCCCACGTCCACGATCCAGTCGGCGTCGCGCATCACGCCGAGGTGGTGCTCCACCACGAACACCGAGTTGCCCGCCGCCTTCAGCCGTTCCAGCACCGTCAGCAGCGCCTCGGTGTCCGCCGGGTGCAGTCCCGCCGACGGCTCGTCCAGGACGTAGACGACCCCGAACAGCCCGGAGCGCAGCTGCGTCGCCAGCCGCAGCCGCTGCAGCTCGCCCGCCGACAGCGTGGGCGTCGAGCGGTCCAGGCTCAGGTAGCCGAGGCCCAGCTCGACGACGGGCCCGATCCGGGAGGCGAGGTCCTCGGTGAGCACGCGGGCCGTCTCGCCGTCCGTCGGCAGCGCCCCGGCGAGTTCCGTGAGCGGCAGCGCGGCCAGCTCGGCGATGGTGCGTCCGCCGACGGTCACCGCCAGGGCCTCGGGCCGCAGCCGCCCGCCGCCGCAGACCGGACAGGGCGCACTGGTGAGGAAGCGCTCCGCCCTCGCCCGCAGCGTGGCGCTCTTCGTGTCCGAGAAGGTCTTCATCACGTACCGCCGGGCGCTCGTGTACGTGCCCTGGTACGGCCGCTGGATACGGCCGGCGTCTCGCACCGGGTGGACGGTGGCCACCGGCTGCTCGTCCGTGAACAGGATCCACTCCCGCTGTTCGGCGGGCAGCTCGCGCCAGGGCCGGTCCACGTCGTACCCGAGCGCGTCGAGGACGTCCCGCAGGTTCTTGCCCTGCCAGGCGCCCGGCCACGCGGCGATCGCGCCGTCCCGGACCGACAGCGAGGGGTCCGGGACCAGCAGCTCCTCCGTCGTACGGTGCGCCCGCCCGAGGCCGTGGCACTCCGGGCACGCCCCGGCCGCCGTGTTCGGCGAGAAGGCGTCCGAGTCGAGCCGCGGCGCGCCCGGCGGGTAGTCGCCGGCGCGGGAGAACAGCATCCGCAGGGAGTTGGAGAGGTTGGTGACCGTGCCGACCGAGGAACGGGACGTCGGCCCCGTACGGCGCTGCTGGAGCGACACGGCGGGCGGCAGCCCGGTGATCTCGCCGGCCTTCGGGGCGCCGACCTGGTGGATCAGCCGGCGGGCGTACGGCGCGACCGACTCGAAGTAGCGCCGCTGCGCCTCCGCGTACACCGTCCCGAAGGCCAGCGACGACTTCCCGGACCCCGAGACACCGGTGAACACGGCCACCACGTCCCGGGGGATGTCCACGTCCACGCCCTTGAGGTTGTGCTCACGGGCGCCGCGCACCCGGACGTACGGGTCGTGGGGACTGTGCATCGCGGGGAACTCCGTACGGTCTTCGGCCCGGTCGAGTCCGGGGAGGGGGACAAACCCCGCGATTCTACGCCGCGGCGATGGCCGTCGCCGTGCCGGTGACGCGGGCGAGCCGCCGGTAGGAGTCCAGCAGGGCCTCGCGGTCGTACGTGCTCGTGGTGACCAGGACCTCCTGCGCGCCCGTGTCCTCGACCAGCGACTCCAGCTCCTCGGCGACCTGCTCCTCGGTGCCGGCGAGGTGTCCGGCGAGCCCCGACTCGTACAGGTCGCGCTCCTTGGCGGTCATCGTCCGGGCCGCGGCCGCCTCGGCCGGGGGCAGCGGCGGGAAGGAGCCGCGGGTGCGGGCCTGCGCCATGGACCAGGCCTCGGGGACCAGGAGCCGCCGGGCCGTCTCGGGGCTGCCGGCCACGGCGATCGTGCCGGAGACGACGACGTACGGCTCGCTGCCCCACTCGGAGGGACGGAACCCGGCGCGGTAGCGGTCGATGCCGCGCAGCATCCGGTCGCGGTCGCGCAGGTCGCCGATGACCATCGGCAGCCCGGCCCGGGCCGCCACGGCCGCGCCCTCGCCCATGGCCAGCACGAACGGCGGCACCGTCAGCCCCTCCGCCGGGCGGGCGTGCACCCCGGTCGGGGACGTGCCCCGGAACCAGCCCAGCAGCTCGGCCAGTTGCGCGTCGAAGTCGTCGGCGTCGTCCTTGTCCCGGCCCAGCGCCCTGCGTACGCCGTCGGTGAAGCCCACCGAACGGCCCAGCCCCATGTCGACCCGCCCCGGAAACAGCGACTCCAGCACACCGAACTGCTCGGCGACGACCAGCGGCCGGTGGTTGGGCAGCATCACGCCGCCGGTGCCGACCCGGATGCGGCGCGTGGCGCCGGCGACGGCGGCGGCCAGCACGGTCGGCGCCGAGCCCGCCACGCCGGGCACGCCGTGGTGCTCCGCCACCCAGAACCGGTGGTAGCCCAGCCGCTCGGCCTCCCGTGCCAGCGCCACGGTGTCGCGCAGCGCCTCGGCGGCGGTGTGTCCCTCGCGGATGCGGGAGCGGTCGAGGACGGAGAAGCGGGTGGAGGCGATCACTGAGCTCACACCGGGTTCAACGCCTGCGCGGCGCCAGGATTCCCGGCAGCGCAATCTAGGGTGGGCGGGTGACCGACAGCGAGAAACTCCCGGTGGCCGTGTTCGACCTGGACAACACCCTCGCCGACACCGCGCACCGGCAGCGGTTCCTGGAGCGCCGGCCCCGCGACTGGGACGCCTTCTTCGCCGCCGCGCCGCACGACGCGCCGCTCGCCGAGGGCCTCGCGCTGGTGCGGGAGAGCGCCGAGGAGTGCGAGATCGTCTATCTGACCGGGCGGCCCGAGCGCTGCCGGCGCGACACGCTCGACTGGCTGGCCGCCCACGGCCTGCCCCAGGGGCCCGTGCACATGCGGGGCAACGCCGACCGGCGGCCCGCCCGGCGCACCAAGCTGGAGATCCTCCGGCGGCTCGCCCGGACCCGCGAGGTCAGGGTCCTGGTGGACGACGACGAACTGGTCTGCGACGACGCCGAACGGGCCGGGTTCACCGTCGTCCGGGCCCGCTGGGCGGCGCGGTCGGCCGAACTGCGGGTGGCGCAGGAGCGCGAGGGCCGCACCTGACCGCCCGGGCTCCCGGTCCGCTCAGTCCGTCTCCTCCAGGCGGAAGCCGAGCTTCAGGCCGACCTGCCAGTGCGCGATCCGCCCTTCCTCGATCTGGCCGCGGACCTGGGTCACCTCAAACCAATCGAGATTGCGCAGGGTCTCGGAGGCACGGGTGATGCCGTTGCGGACGGCCTGGTCGACGCCGTCGGGCGAGGTGCCGACGATCTCGGTGACCCGGTAGGTGTGGTTCGACATGCGGGTGCTCCCTTCCGCGGGCGGCGGTGTGCCGTGTCACTCCACCGTGCCCCAAGCCGGGACGTGGCGCGAGGCGTCGGGACCCCCGGCGGAGCAACCGGCCGTCACCCCTTGACCTCGGCATTGGTACATACCAACATGGCTGCCACCCGTTCGAGCTCCGGGCTCGTTCCCCCACGTCGGGTCTCCCTTCGCATGCGCAGGACATCTCTGTCCGCGCCCGCACCTTGTTCGTCAGACAGAAGGACCCTCCGTGAGACGTCGCCTCCTCGCCCTTGTTTGCGTGTCCGCCTCCCTGCTCAGCGGCTGCGGCCTGATGTCGCAGGACGGCGAGGGCGAGCGGCGTGCGGTCACGGTCTGGCTGATGAAGGGCAGCGCCTCGGACGACTTCCTGAAGCGGTTCACCGAGGAGTTCGAGCGCGAACACCCCGGCCTGGACCTCGACGTGAAGATCCAGGAGTGGACCGGCATCGGCGACAAGGTGCAGACGGCCCTGAAGGCCGACGGCACCGACGGGCCCGACGTCATCGAGGTGGGCAACACCCAGGTCCCGCAGTACGCGGAGGGCGGCCGGCTCCAGGACCTGACCCTGGAGTCGATGCGGGACTGGGGCCTTCAGGACTGGCTGCCGGGCCTCGCCGAACCGGGGCAGTGGATGTCCCAGCAGTACGGCATCCCCTGGTACGCCGCCAACCGCGTGGTCATCTACCGCAAGGACCTGTTCGAGCAGGCCGGCATCACCGATACGCCCCGCACCCGCGAGGAGTGGCTCACCGCCACCGAGAAGCTCGACTCCGGCGGCGACCAGGGCATCTACCTGGCCGGTCAGGACTGGTACACCCTCTCCGGCTTCATCTGGGACGAGGGCGGCGAACTGGCCGTGGAGGAGGGCGGGACCTGGCGGGGAGCCCTGGACTCCGAGGCCGCCCTGCGCGGCATGGACTTCTACCGCGAACTGCAGGCCCTGGGCGACGGCCCGGTCGACGCCGACGAGGAACACCCGCCGCAGGCCGGCGTGTTCGCCAAGGAGGACGTCGCGCAGATCGTCGCCGTGCCGGCGGTCGCCCAGAGCATCCTGCGGGACAACCCCGGCCTCAAAGGCAAGCTGGGCTTCTTCCCGGTGCCCGGCAAGACCGCCGACAAGCCCGGCGCCGTCTTCACCGGCGGCTCCGACCTCGTCGTACCGAAGAACACCGACCAGCACGAGGGCGCCCTCGCCGTCGTCGAGGCTCTGGTCGGCGCCGAGTGGAACACCGACCTGGCCCGCACCATGCACTACGTCCCGAACAAGAAGTCCCTCGCCGACGCCGTCGCGGGCGAGGAAGCGGTCGCCGCCATGGCCGCCGGCGCCGCACAGGGCCGGGCGACCCCCGGCACGCCCCGGTGGGGCGCGGTGGAGGCGGACAACCCGATCAAGGAGTACATGACGAAGGTGCTCACCGGAGGCGACGCGGAGTCGGAGGCCGCCAAGGCCTCCGACCGCGTCACCGAACTCCTGGACCTGGACGCGCGCTGACCCGCGCGGCCCGGACCAGGGCGCCCCGGATCAGCGCACCACGCTCAGCGACAGCGCGAACCGGTCCTCGCCGTCCGTCCACCAGTGGGTCAGGTCCAGCCCGGCCCCCGCCAGTTCGGCGCGCACACCGTCCTGCCGGAACTTCGCGGACACCTCGGTGCGCAGCTCCTCCCCGGCCGCGAAGTCCACGGCCAGGTCGAGCGCCTGGACCTTGACCGTCTGCGCGGTGCGCGAGCGCAGCCGCATCTCGATCCACTCCCGTTCGGCGTTCCACAGCGCCACGTGCTCGAAGGCGGCGGGCGCGAAGTCGGCCGCCAGCTCACGGTTGATCACGGACAGCACGTTCTTGTTGAACGCGGCCGTCACCCCGGCGGCGTCGTCGTACGCCCGCACCAGCACCTGTTCGTCCTTCACCAGGTCCGTGCCCAGCAGCAGGGTGTCGCCGGGGGAGAGCAGCCCCCTCACGGCGGTCAGGAACGCGGCGCGCTCCTCGGGCAGCAGGTTGCCGATCGTGCCGCCGAGGAACGCCACCAGCCGGGGCCCCGGCGTTTCGGGCAGGGTCAGTCCCGAGGTGAAGTCGGCGATCAGCGCGTGCACCTGGAGGTCCGGCCGCTCGGCGACGAGCGCCTGCCCGGCCTGGGTGAGGGCGCTCTCGCTGACGTCGACCGGCACGTAGCCGCGCAGCCCGGTCAGCGCGTCGAGCAGGAACCGCGTCTTCTCCGAGGAGCCCGAGCCCAGCTCCACCAGGGTGCGGGCGCCGGTCGCCGCGGCGATCTCGCCGGCCCGGTCCACGAGGATCTCCCGCTCGGCACGGGTCGGGTAGTACTCGGGCAGCGCGGTGATCTCCTCGAACAGCTCGCTGCCGCGCGCGTCGTAGAACCACTTCGGCGGCAGCCACTTCGGCGCACTCGACAGCCCCGCCAGGACGTCGTCGCGCAGGGCGGCGTCCGTGGCGTCCTCGGGCAGCGTGCGGGTGAGACGGAACGGGCTCACGTGCGGGGCTCCTTAGGGGAGGCGAAAGCGTCTGCGAGGGCGTCGCCGCCCGGGTCCTTCAGCGGAGTGAGCAGCACCTCCGTGCCGCTCGCCGCGAGCAGCGTGCGGTCGGGGACCTCCTGCCAGTGCGGGTCGTCGTCGTACGGCTCCGAGGCGACGACCGTGCCGCCGCCGGGGCGCGTCAGGTACCACAGGGTGTCGCCCCAGGTGGTGGCCGTGACGGTGGCGCCGTCGGTCAGCAGCAGGTTGAGCCGGGAGGCCGGGGCCGCGTCGGCGACCTCAGTCACCGTCTCGGCGAGCGCCCGGCCCGCGTCGTCCCCGGCGCGCAGCCGGGCCAGCACGAGCGCCCACACCAGCGCCGAGTCGTTGCGGGCCTCCAGCGCCAGCAGGTCCCCGGGCGGCAGCGACGACGCCACCGAGGCCAGCGTTCCGGGCCAGCCGGCCACGGCGCCGTTGTGGCTGAACAGCCAGGTCCCGGCGGCGAACGGGGCGGCCGCGGCCTCCGCGTCGGCCCCGGAGAGCGTCGCGTCCCGCACGGCGGCCAGCAGCGCGCCGGTCCGCACCACCCGCGCCAGGTCGGCGAAGGACTGGTCCGCCCAGATCGGCCCGGCCCGCCGGTACCGCGCCGGCACCGGGTCGCCCTCGGCGTACCAGCCGACGCCGAACCCGTCGGCGTTGACCGTGCCGTACCGCTGGTGCCGCGGCGCCCAGGACTGGCGGTACAGCCCGTGCGGCGGCGCCACCACGAGCCGGCCGATCGGTTCCCGAGGGCCCACGTAGGCCAGGTGACGGCACATCAGGAAACCTCCGCCGACCGGGCGGTGCGGAAGCCGGAGAAGATCTGCCGCCGGATCGGGTAGTCCCAGTTGCGGAAGGTGCCCCGGCAGGCCACCGCGTCCACGGCGAAGGAACCGCCGCGCAGCACCTTGTAGTCGGGCCCGAAGAACACCTCCGAGTACTCCTTGTACGGGAACGCCCGGAAGCCCGGGTACGGGGCGAAGTCGCTCGACGTCCACTCCCAGACGTCGCCGATCAACTGCCGCACGCCGAGCGGCGACTCACCGGCCGGATAGCTGCCGGCGGGCGCCGGGCGCAGGTGCCGCTGGCCGAGGTTGGCGTGTTCCGGGCCGGGGTCGGCGTCGCCCCACGGGTAGCGCATGGCGCGGTCGCCCGCCGGGTCGTGCCGGGCGGCCTTCTCCCACTCGGCCTCGGTGGGCAGCCGCCGCCCGGCCCAGCGGGCGTAGGCGTCGGCCTCGTACCAGCACACGTGCACCACCGGCTCGTCGGCCGGCACCACCTCGGTGACGCCGAAGCGCCGCCGCAGCCACTGCCCGCCGTCCCGCCGCCAGAACAGCGGGGCGGTGATGGAGTGGCGGCGGATGTGGTCCCAGCCCTCGGGGGCCCACCAGCGCGGGTCGTCGTAGCCGCCGTCGTCGATGAACGCCTGGTACGCGCCGTTGGTCACCGGCGTGGTGTCGAGGTGGAAGGACGCCACCTCGCGCCGGTGCGCGGGCCGTTCGTTGTCCAGCGCCCACGGCTCGGCCGACGTGCCCATCACGAACGGGCCGCCGGGCACCAGGACCTCCGCGGGGCCGCTGAACAGCGGCACCGGGTCCGGGTCCGGCGCGGTCAGGGCCTGCGGGCCCTTGCGGAGCTGGTGCGTGATCAGCATGGTCTCGTCGTGCTGCTGCTCGTGCTGGGCGATCATCCCGAAGGCGAAGCCGGCCTCCGTCAGCCGCGTCCCGTGGAACGCGGTGGACTCCAGCACGTCCAGCGCCCGCCCGCGCACGTCGGCCGCGTACCGGCGGGCCTCGTCGGGCGGGAGCAGCGGCAGTTTGGGCCGGTCGGCGCGCGGGTGCTCGAAGGCGTCGTACAGGCTGTCTATCTCGGGGCGGATCGCCTCGTGCCCGGCGACGGCGCGCAGCAGCCACTGCTCCTCCTGGTTGCCGATGTGCGCCAGGTCCCACACCAGCGGGGACATCAGCGGCGACACCTGCGCGGTCAGGTCGGGGCCCTCCACGCAGCTGGTCAGCAGCGTGGTGCGGTCGCGGGCGGTGACCAGCGTGGCCAGGGCCCGCTCGCGCAGGGTCTCGGCATCGACGGGAGGTGAGGCGGTGGTGTCGGTGTCGGTGGCCGTGTCCATGGCGGGGTCGGTCATGGGCGGGTCTCCCTCCCGTGCGGGCCACGGCTCGCGCCGTCCGGCATCTCCAGCAGGTCGTCGGCGGGGCAGCGGCCCCTGAGGACGTAGCGCTCCAGGTACCCGGCGACGGCGTCCGTGACCGCGGGCGTGGTGCCGATCCGGGGCAGGGCGCCGAGCGCCGCGGTGAAGCAGGTGACGGCGGCCTCGCGCAGCTCCGGATCAGTGAGGGCGTGCCGGGCCGCGTCCTGGTACAGCGGGTTGTGCGGTGCCCGCAGACCGAGTGTGCGCTCCGCCAGCGGTTTCACCGCCCGGTAGGCGGTCTCGGTGGCCTCCGGGTCGTCGAAGAGCGCCGCCGTCACGGCGAGCGGCACGATCCAGCCGTCGTCCCCGGGCTGCGCGTCGATCATGCGCAGTTCCAGATGGCCGCGCGGTCTGACCGGCGGGAACAGCGTGGTGAGGTGGTAGTCCAGATCCTCCCGCGTCGGCGCTCTGGGCGTCCGGTTCCGGGTCCACTCCCGGAAGGTCATGCCCTCCGGCACGTCCCAGGGCCCGCCGTCCCGGCGCACGCACATCACCGGCGCGTCCAGGACATGCCGGGTCCAGGCGCCGCGGGGATCGGAGTCCAGCGCGGGACCGCCGGCCCGCCCGGTGCCGATCTGGGTCCAGCGCAGCTGACGGGTGGACCGCCAGCCGGTGGGCCGGTCGCCGGCCAGCGGGGAGTTCGCGAACGCGGCCAGCAGGACCGCGCCCAGGTGATGGGCCAGCCACCAGCGGCGTACGTGCCCGAGCGGGCCGGGCTCCTCGTGCCCGGCGTCCAGGCACACCTGCACGGAGGCGGAGGTGCACATCATGAAACGCCCGGCGGGGCCGGTGCGGTCGAGGCAGGCCTCCATGGCGTCGTAGCGCGGCTGCCGCAGGAAGCGGCGGGGCGCCTGCCAGGGGTCGTGGCCGAGGCCGACCAGGGCGAGACCGTCCTCGCGCAGGACCGCGCGGACCGCGTCGAGGTCGGCGGAGACGGCGCCGACGCACTCCGTCAGGGAGGCGGCGGGCAGTGAGCTGAGCTCCAGCTGGCCGCCCGGTTCGACGGTCAGCGCGGATCTGAGGGGCACGGTCCGCAGGGCGGCGTAGACCGCCTGGAGCCGTTCGGGTGCCACGGGGAGCCGTGGCGCGTGCGTGTCGTGGACCAGCCACTCCACCTCGACGCCCAGGCGCCGGGGCGGGCCGGTCTTGAAGCAGATGCCGTGGACAAGCGCCTCGACCTCCGCCTCGGTGACGGTGGTGCGTGGCCGGATACAGCCACCTACCGCTTCGGACATGTCGGGATCCTCCTGAGATTCCACCATGTCGCCGACCCGTTCACGGTGGGCCGGGTCGGCACACTCGTCCCACCCAAGACCCTCGTACGGCTCCGCACAAGGGTGCACAGCGGGACATTCCGGCTCGGAAATCTCCGCGACCCGTCCGTTTCCGGGGCCTTTCCCCGGCGTTCCCCGGCCGGGAAACTCCGTTGCACCGCAGCACCAGCATCACCCAGGATCACCACATGAGCACGACGGGGGAGACCGCGCGGCGCGCGGCCATGGCGTCCACGGGGGTGTCGCCATGAGCGCGCGCCTGCGCGGCGTCGCACAGCGGACCGAGCAGATCGTGACGGCGGGGTACTACCGCACGCCCGGCGGACGCGAGGTGTCCGTCGCGGCCGCGGTCGCCGCCGCGCGCGAGGGCACCCGGATGCACGGGCCGGAGCCGCTGGAGCCGTCCGCCTGGACCCCGGCGCGGACGGTCCTCGAAGTGACCGGCGAGAGCAGCCTGGAGGCCGCCCGCCGGCTCGGCGGCGAGGTCGCCGTGCTGAACTTCGCCTCCGCCCGCAATCCCGGCGGCGGCTACCTCAACGGTGCCCAGGCCCAGGAGGAGGCCCTGTGCCGCGCCTCCGCGCTGTACACCTGCCTGCTGCGGGCGCGCGAGTTCTACGACCACCACCGCGCCCACCGCGACCCGTTCTACACGGACCGCGTCATCCACTCTCCGGCCGTCCCCGTCTTCCGCGACGACCGCGGCGGCCTGCTCGACGAGCCGTACACGGCGGGTTTCCTCACCTCCGCCGCGCCGAACGCGGGCGTGGTGCTGCGCGCGGCCCCCGAGCGCGCCGCCGACTTGCCCGCCGCGCTGGCCGCGCGCGCCGAGCGGGTGCTGGAGACGGCCGCGGCACACGGGTACCGGCGGCTCGTGCTCGGGGCCTGGGGCTGCGGCGTGTTCCGCAACGACCCCGCCCAGGTCGCGGGCGCCTTCCGGACGCTGCTGGGGCCCGGCGGACGCTTCTCCGCGGCCTTCGAGCGGGTGACGTTCGGCATCCTGGACCGCACGCCGGGCGGCACGGTCCGCCAGGCGTTCGCGCGCGCCTTCCCCGAGGGCGCGGTACGCCCCGGTCAGCTCCAGCCGTAGCGCTCCCGCAGCCGCACGAGGTCTAACCCCATCCGGTCCAGGGCGCACGCCTCACGGCGCATCCCGGCGTCGTGCGGCCGCAGCACGATGTCGTCGTTGAAGGAGCTCACGGCCGTACCGTACGGGACGCCGGCGCGGCCGGGTGGCACGCTGATCACGCTGATCACGCCGATCACCGGAAGCCGCACCGCCGCGGCCCCGGCCACCGACCGTACGGGCACAGAAAGCCGTACGAGCACAGAAAGCCGACGTCATGACCGAGCAGCTCACCGTGAGCGTCCTGGGCACCGGCATCATGGGTGCCGCGATGGCCCGCAACCTCGCCCGTGCCGGACACTCCGTCCGCGTCTGGAACCGCAGCCGGGACAAGGCCGAGCCGCTGGCCGCCGACGGGGCGCACGTCGCAGACGGACCCGAGGAGGCGGTGCGGGGCGCCGACGTCGTCCTCACCATGCTGTACGACGGTCCGGCCGCCCTCGACGTCATGCGGCGGGCCGCACCCGGCCTGCGTCCCGGCACGGCGTGGGCGCAGTCGACCACCGCCGGCGTCGACGCGGTCGCCGACCTGGCGGCCTTCGCGCACGAACACGGCCTGGTCTTCTTCGACGCGCCCGTGCTGGGCACCCGCCAGCCCGCCGAGGCCGGGCGACTGCTCGTGCTGGCCGCCGGACCGATCGACGCCCGGGGTGTGGTCGAGCCCGTGTTCGACGCCGTCGGCTCCCGCACGGTGTGGACCGGCGAGGACGGCGCGGCCGGCAGCGCCACCCGGCTGAAACTGGTCGCCAACAGCTGGGTGCTCGCCGCCACCAACGCGGCCGGCGAGGTCCTGGCGCTGGCCAAGGCGCTGGGCGTCGATCCGGACGCCTTCTTCGACGCCATCGGCGGCGGTCCGCTCGACATGGGCTACCTGCGTGCCAAGGCGGGGATGATCCGGGACGGCGCGCTGACCCCGGCCCAGTTCGCGGTCACCACCGCCGCGAAGGACGCCCGGCTCATCGTCGAGGCCGGCGAGGCGAACGGCGTCCGCCTGGACTTGGCCGTCGCCGGTGCCGAACGGTTCGCGCGCGCCGCGGCGCAGGGGCACGGCGACGAGGACATGGCGGCGGCCTACTTCGCGAGTTTCGCGGAGAAGGCGTCCGACTGACCGCCCGCGGGGTACCGGTGAGGGTGCGCGAGAAGCCGGACGCCGACGTAGCCTCGGCACAGACCAGGATCCAAGGAGCCACCATGTCCAAGCCCCCGCTGCCGCCCGAGGCCGTCGAACTGCTGCGCCGCCCCAACCCGTGCGTCATGGCCACCGTCCGCTCGGACGGCGCCCCCGTCTCCACGGCCACCTGGTACCTGTGGGAGGACGACGGCCGGGTGCTGATCAACTTCGACGCCGGCCGGGTGCGCCTGAAGCACGTGCGCCGCGACCCGCGGGTGACCCTCACGGTCCTCGCGGGCGACGACTGGTACACGCACGTCACCCTCATCGGCCGCGTCACCGACATCCGCGACGACGAGGACCTCTCCGGCATCGACCGCCTCTCCCGGCAGTACACGGGCAACCCCTACCCGGACCGCGTCCGGCCCCGGGTCAGCGCCTGGGTCGAGGTCGAGCGCTGGCACGGCTGGGGCACCATGAAGGACAGCGACCAGGCGTCCACCTGAGCGACGGCCGCGAACCCTGTGTCCCGGAGGCCGTCGCCGGAGGGGATCTAGTCCTTCCGTCCGGTGACGGCCACGGTGACGCCGAGGCCGATCATCGCCAGACCGCCCGCGCCGCCGACCGCGGACAGCCGGCGCGGTGACCGCGCGAACCAGTCGCGCGCGGTGGCCGCGAGCAGGCCCCACACGCTGTCGCAGGCCAGTGCGATGGCGTTGAAGACCAGACCGAGCAGCAGCATCTGCACGGCGACGCCGCCCCGGTCCCGGTCGGCGAACTGCGGCAGCACGGCGGTGAAGAACACGATGGTCTTGGGGTTGGTCACCCCGACGGCGAAGCCCTCCCAGAAGCTGCGCCGCCGGTCCTCGTCCGACCCGGCGTCACCGGCGAACGCGGCCCGCAGCGAGCGGCGTTCGCGCCAGGCCCTGACCCCGAGGTGCACCAGGTAGGCGGCGCCCGCCAGCTTCAGCACCGTGAAGACGACGGCGGACCGCTCCACGACCGCCCCGACGCCCAGGGCGACCGCGACGACCAGGACGTAGGAGCCGAGCGTGTTCCCGGCCACCGTGGTGAGCGCGGCCCGGCGGCCGCGCGCGAGCGCCCTGCCGACCACGAACAGCACGCTGGGACCGGGGACCACGACGATCAGCAACGACAGTGCCGCGAAGGCGAGAAGACGGTCGGCGGTCACCATGGCGTCATGCAAGCACGGCACCCGCGCGGCGCACCACGGGATTTCGCCGGGCGTCGACACGCGCCCGGTCCTCGCCTAGGATCCACGGCGCGGCATCGCGTGCCGGTCACCGTCCGGGTGAGGCATGGAGGCGCCGCGGAGATGCCCGTGGAGGCATTGCCCGTGTCAGTCGAGTTCAACCACACCATCGTTCTCTCCCGCAGCCGGGAGGAGTCCGCCCACTTCCTCGCCGGCGTCCTGGGGCTGGAGGTCGGCGAGCCCGCCGGGATGTTCCTGCCGGTGACGACCGCGAACGGCGTCACCCTCGATTTCGCCACCGTCGACATCGACATCCCCGTGCAGCACTACGCGTTCCTCGTCTCCGAGGACGAGTTCGACGCGATCCTCGCCCGTCTCGTCGCGGACGGCGTCCCCGTCCAGGCCGACCCGCACGGCCGGCACCCGCGCCGCATCAACCGCAACGACGGCGGCCGGGGCGTGTACTTCAGCGACCCGTCCGGGCACGGCATGGAAGCCTTCACCCGCCCCTACGGAAGCGACCCGTCCTCGCCGCTCAACGGCGTCACGGAAGACGTCCCCGGCGCCCGCTGACCGCGGTCGCCGGAGGACCGTTGTCAGACCCCCTCCCCATACTGGTGGCCTCGAGTGAGCCGGACGTGAGGAGGGGGTTGCCGTGCGCACGGTCTACAGCGGTGAACTGCACGTCAGTTACGGGCAGTTCTACGTGGACAGCCGACGGGACGACGACGGACCGGCACCGTGGGCGGCCTGCGCCGGGCAGAGCAACGGACTGTGCGGCGCGGCCGTCCCCGGCCACCTCTTCCTCGTCACCGGCCTGCACACCGGCCGGGTCGGTCTGACCGTCGAGGTGCACGGGGCGGCCCCGCCGCTCGACGACGCCTGGGAGGAGGCCGTGGAGGCGTCCTTCCGGCCGGCCCGCGCCCCCGCGGTGGTCCTGCCGTGGGGAGACGGTCCGCTGTGCGTGCTGGACCTGCTCCCGACCGACCACCGGGTGCGCTACTGCGGGCGCGGCATGGACCGGGGACGGGACGAGGAGCTGGCCGTACTGGAGGGGGCCGCGCCGGTGGACCACTATCTGCTGCAGTTCTGGCCCGCCCCGCCCGCCCCGGACGTCGTCGTCCGGCAGACCTCCGGCAGCGCCGCGTACTGGCACCGGCACGCCCGCAGTCTGCCGGCGGCCGGGAAGGAGACCGCACCGGGGGACCCGGAAACCCTCTCCTGGGGCGGCAGGTTGCCCAGCCGGCGCGTCAGGGATGCCGGCGGCGACGCACGCGGACTGGTCCCGCTCGACCGCGCACTGATCGACGCCGTCGACGCCGTGTGCCCGAGGACGCAGCGGTGCCTCGCGCGCTGGGCCGCCCACCGCGCCCTCACCGAGGCCGGGCTCGACGGCATCGACTGGATCACGCCCGCGCTGGCCGCACTGGACCGCGGGGAACCCCTGCCCGACCCGTTCGACGACCCGGAGCGGGCCTGGGGACGCTTCTTCGCCGACGCCCGCACCCGGTGCACCGATCCCGTCCCGCCGGACGGGAGCGGCAACCCGCTGCGGCGGACCACGGCCCTGCCCGCCCTCCTCGCCGCGGCCGAACCGGACCCGCTGCGCGCCGCACTCGGCGCCCTCTTCGCCGCCGCGGTCACCCACGGCCCCGGATACCCGTCGCTGTTCGCCGAGGCCCGCCGCCGCTTCCCGGCCCTGGTCCGGGACACACCAGCAGCAGGGGAGTCGCCAGCAGAAGGACCCCCGCCAGCGCGATCGCCGTACGCGGGCTCGTGAGGCCGGCCAGCAGGCCCCACAGCGCGGTCAGGGCCGCGGTCGACAGCTTGGCGCTGACGGTCCAGGCGGTCAGGGTACGGGCGACCCGGTCCGCCGGCGTCAGGTCGAGGCGGCGCGTTGCGGACAGCGGGTTGAACACGCCCGCGCAGGTGATCAGACCGAACTCGACGGCCATCACGAGGACGAGTCCGCCGGTGCCGGGGCCGACGAAGGCCAGGCCCACCGACCAGCACACGCGCAGCACCCCGCTGCCGACCAGCACCCGGTGCTCCCCGAAACGCGTCACGAGCGGGCCGGCCAGCCGTGAGCCGAGCAGCCCGCCGGCGCACGGCACCGCGAAGGCCAGGCCGTACTGCCAGGGCGCGAAGCCCAGCTCGCCCAGCATGAGGACGGCGAGCAGCGGCGCCGAGGCCATGATCAGGCCGTTGACCAGCAGCGTGTTGAGGAACAGCGGGCGCAGTCCCGGCGAGGTGAGGATGTACCGCCAGCCGGCCGCCAGGTCACCCGCCCGCGGCCGGGCCGGACCGGTGCGCGCCGGACGCGGCTCGCCGCCGCCGACGGCGCGGACGCCCAGCGCCGACAGCAGATGGCTCACCGCGTCGGCCGTCACCGTCACCACCGGGCCGAAGAGCCCGATCGCCGCGCCGCCGACCGGGGGCCCGAGCATCGTCGCGGTCCAGGTCGTCGCCTCGAACCGGCCGTTCGCCCGCAGCAGGTCCGCCGGCGGTACCAGCGCCTTGAGACAGGAACCGGCGGCGGCCCGGAACGTGATGTCAGCCGCGGCCATGACGACCGACACCACCAGCAGCTGGGCGAAGGAGAGCCGGCCGCACGCGTACGCGACGGGCACGCTCAGCAGCACCGCGCACCGGACCAGGTCCATCGCGACCATCACCGGCCGCTTGCGCCGGAACTCCACCCACGGTCCCAGCGGCACCGCCACCACCGCTCCCACCGCGAGCCCGGCCGCCGCGAGCGCCGCCACCTGCTGCGGCCCGGCGTCCAGCACCAAGACCGCGATCAGCGGGAAGGCGTCGAAGGCAAGCCGGGTGCCGAACGTGCTGACGGCGTACGCCGCCCACAGCCACCCGAACGGCCGCCCCAGCGACCTGCCGCCACTCACCACACCCGACACCGACACGCCCGACATCCAAGCGAGCGCGGCACCCGCGGATCAAACAACGGGCCGGGCGCACCGTACAACCCGTGGTTGTACGCCGGTCCGCTAGCGCTCCAGCAGCTTCCGCAGCGCCCCCGCGACCTCGCCCGGTGCCTCCTCCGCCATGAAGTGGCCGCAGCCGACGGTCTCGTGGCTCAGGTCCGGGGCCCAGCTCCGCCACAGCGCGGCGGCGTCGTAGCCGAGGGCCGCGCCCCAGTCCTGCTGGAGGACGGTCACCGGCATCCGCAGCCGGTTCCCGCTCTCGCGGTCGGCCCGGTCGTGGACGACGTCGATGCCGGCGGAGGCCCGGTAGTCGGCCACGATGGACGGCACCGCCGCCCGGGACGCGTCCAGGTAGGCGGCGCGTACGTCGGTGGGCAGGGCGTCCGGATCGAGGGTCCAGACGTCGAGGAAGTGGCCGAAGAACGCGTCGGGCGCGGCGCCGATCAGCTGCTCGGGCAGCCCGGGCGGCTGTGCCATCAGGTAGAGGTGGAAGCCCACCGCCGCCGAGGTGCCGTGCAGCACGTCCCACATGTCCAGGGTCGGCAGCACGTCCAGCGCGGCCAGGTGCGTCACCGTGTCCGGGTGGTCCAGCCCGGCCCGCACCGCGACCAGCGCGCCCCGGTCGTGCCCGGCCAGCGCGAACCGCTCGTGTCCCAGCGCGCGGGCGAGGGCGACGACGTCGGCGGCCATGGTCCGCTTGGCGTAGGCGGTGCCGTCGGGATCGGCCGGCTTGTCGCTGGCGCCGTAGCCGCGCAGGTCGGGGCAGATGACGGTGTGGTCGGCCGCGAGGCCGGCGGCGACGTGCCGCCACATCAGGTGCGTCTGCGGGAAACCGTGCAGCAGGACCAGCGGGCTGCCGGAGCCGCCGACGGCCACGTTCAGGGTGACGCCGTCGGCGACCGTGACGCGGTCGTAGGCGAAGTCGGGAAGGGTGGGTGCCATGGGCTGCTCCGTGCCTTTCGTCTCGTCGCACGCCGTGCCCGTTTCGACGGCGTGCCGCTGACTGCTCCCAGCCTCCCGGGTCCGGATCAGCAACGGATCAGCACCGTCGGCGCGCGTACCGTGGGGAGCGGCGAGCAGCGGTGCGGATCGGAGCGGGCGGAACATGGAAGCGGTCACCTTCGGTGTGCTGGGACCGGTCACCGCCGAACGCGCCGGCGCCGGGCTCGCCCTCAAGGGCCCCAGGCACCGCGCCGTACTGGCGCGGCTGGTTCTGGCCCGGCGGCGGGTCGTCCCGCTCGACCGCCTCGTCCACGACCTGTGGGACGAACCGCCGCCCAGGGCCGTGGGCGCGGTGCGCACCTTCGTCGGGGACCTCCGCCGCGCCCTGGAGCCCGGCCGTCCGCCGCGCACCCCGGCCCGGCTCCTGGTCACCGAAGGTCCCGGGTACGCCCTGCGCGCGGCCCCGGACGCCGTCGACGCGTGGCGCTTCGAGGCGGCCGTCGCCGAGGCCGACCGGCTGCCCGCCGACCGGGCCCCGGACCGTATCCGGGCCGCGCTCGGACAGTGGCGGGGACCGGCGTACGCCGACTTCGCCGGGGCCGAGTGGGCCCGCGGCGAGCGCTCCCGGCTCACCGAACTGCGGCTGCGCGCGGTCGAACGCCGGTCCGAGATCCTGGTGGACGCGGGCCGCGCCGCCGAGGCGGTCCCCGACCTCGACGCGCACCTGACCGAGCACCCCTGGCGCGAGGAGGCCTGGCGGCTGCTCGCCCTGGCCCTGTACCGGGCCGGACGCCAGGCGGACGCCCTCGCGGTACTGCGCCGGGCCCGCGACCTGCTCGCCGCCCACCTGGGCATCGACCCCGGGCCCCGGCTGCGCCGCCTGGAGGCCCGCGTCCTCGCCCAGGACCCGGGCCTGGACTCGCCCGGCGAACCGGCGGAGGCGGCCGCCCGGCTGTGGGCCCGCGCGACCGAGGCGTACGACCGCGCGGTCGCCGCCGGCGCCCACGCCCGCCTGGAGTCCACCGTCGGCCTGCTGCGGGGCCTCGCGGTCACCGGCGGCGGCGGACTCGAGGCGGCCCGGGAGCAGCGCCTGGCGGCGGTCGCGGCGGCCGAGGAGACGGGCGACGCGGAGCTGACGGCCCGCGTCATCGGCGCCTACGACGTGCCCGCCAACTGGACCCGCGGCGACGACCCCGAACGGGCCCGGCGGATCGTCGCGGCGGCCGAACGCACCCTGGCCGCCCTGCCGCACGACACCACCGCCGACGCGGCACGCTGCCGCCTGCTGGCCACCGTCGCCCTGGAGTCCCGCGGCGTCCGGTCCCCGCGCGGACCCCGGGCGGCGCACGAGGCCGAGCGCATCGCCCGCCGCCTCGACGACCCGGCGCTGCTCGCCTTCGCCCTCAACGGCGCCTTCATGCAGTCCTGCACCACCGCGGGACTGGCGCCGCGCCGCGACGCGATCGGCGCCGAACTCGTCGCGCTCGCCACCCGGCACGGCCTGGTCAACCACCTGGTCCTCGGCCACCTCGTCCGGCTCCAGGCCCGCGCGGCCCTCGCCGACCTCACCACCGCCGACGAGCACGCCGCCGCCGTGGACCGGCTGGCCCAGCGGCACGAACGGCCGCTGGCGGGCGTCTTCACCGCGTGGTACCGCGCCCTGCGCCACGCCCTCACTGGCAGCCCGTACGACCGTACGGAGGGCGCCTACCGGTCCGCCGCCGCACGCCTCGAAGGCGCGGGCATGCCCGGCCTGGAACGCGGACTGCTTCCCCTCGCCCTGCTGGGCCTGCGCCTGTCCCGCGGGCGGCCGGCCGACGTCGACCCGCGCGCCGACTGGGGCCCCTACCGGCCCTGGGCCGAACCGTTCGCCCTCCTCGCCGACGGCCGTGCGGCCGAGGCCCGCACGGCCCTGCGGTCCCTGGCCGAGCCGCCGCCCGACCTGCTGTACGAGGCCCTGTGCTGCGCCGAGGCCGCGCTCGCCCTCGAACTCGGTGACCGCGCCGTCCTGGAGCGGACGTACGACCGGCTGCTGCCCGCCGCCGGCGAGATCGCGGGCGCGGGCAGCGGGCTGCTCACCTTCGGGCCGGTCGGCACGTGGCTCGCGGCGATCCGCCGGACACTCGACGCATGAGTGATGCCCGTCGGGTACCCGGCGGGCATGAAGTGGCGACAGGTGCAGGACGGACCGTCCGCGGTGTACGTGGTGGTGCTCGACCCCGGCGAGGACGCGGTCGCCGAGCTCACCGCCTTCGCCCGCGACCGGTCCCTCGGGGCGTCCCAGGTGACCGCCGTGGGCGCCTTCTCGGAGGCGGTCGTCGGCTGGTTCGACCGGCAGGCCAAGGACTACCGGCACATCCCGGTGGACGAGCAGTGCGAGGTGCTGTCCCTGATCGGGGACATCGCCGTCGCCGACGAGGGACCCGCCCCGCACCTGCACGCCGTACTGGGCCTGTCCGACGGCTCCACCCGCGGCGGACACCTGCTGTCCGGCCGGGTCTGGCCGACGCTGGAGGTCGTCGTCCGGGACAGCCCGGCGGACCTGGCCAAGACCCACCGCCCCGAGATCGGACTGGCCCTGATCGACCTGGAGGCGCGACCATGACACGGATACGAGACGTGATGTCACCCGCCCCCGTGGCCGTCGAGCCCATGACCACGGTGACGCGGGCGGCCCGGCTGATGCGCGAGGAGGACGTCGGCGACGTCCTGGTGACCTACGACCGCGACCTGTTCGGCGTGCTCACCGACCGCGACATCGTGCTCCGGGGCGTCGCCGACGGCCGCGACCCCGACACCACCACGGTCGGCTCGGTGTGCTCGCCCCCGCCCGTCGTCACCCTCGGACCGGACGACACGACCGACCGCGCGGCCGAGCTGATGCGGCACCACGCCGTCCGGCGGCTCCCGGTCGTCGAACAGGGCGGTGTCCCGGTCGGCGTGGTCACCCTAGGCGACCTCGCCGCCGCCGACGACCCGCACTCCGCCCTGGCGGACATCAGCAGGGCCGCACCCGGCCACTGAACTCGCCGGACCGGTCACCCAGGAGGCACGGCATGAACGACCGGCGTCACTCCCACGGGGCCACTGACTCCGCCTCCCGGGCGCGGTCCGGCGCGTTCGGCCGCCGCCACCCGCGCACCGGCACCGAACCGGTCACGGCACAGAGCCCGCTCGGACTCCGCCTGGTGCTGTCCGCCCTCTTCCTGCCGCTGTTCCTGGCCGGCGCCGCATACTTCGCGGTGTGGGCCGCGGACGCGGGCCCCGGGGACAGTCCCGGACGCGGCAGCCTGGTCGTCCTCGCCGTCGTGTGCGCGGCGTTCGCCCTGCTGGCGGCGGCGGACCTGATGGTCGTACTGCGCAGGATGCGGCACGAACGGACCGGGGCGGTCCCGCACTGAACCCGAGAACCCGAGGAGGGGACGGAGGAGGAAGCGACATGGCTCCCCTGGCACGAACCCCCGCGGCCGGCACCGAGGACCGCCGCGCCCCCGCCCGCACCGCGCGGCTGCGCAGCCGCATCCCGGAACCCGATGAGGAACCCGACCTGCTCGGCCAGTACCTGGCCCAGATCGGCGCCACCCCGCTGCTGACCGCCGAGGACGAGGTGCGGCTCGCCAAGCGCATCGAGGCCGGCGTCCGGGCCATGGAGGAACTGGAGTCGGCCGACACCGGCGAGCCCGCCCCCACTCCCGGACGGCGCCGCGCCCTGAAGGAGACCGTGCACGACGGCCAGGCCGCCAAGGACCACATGGTGCGGGCGAACCTGCGGCTCGTGGTGTCGATGGCCAAACGGCACGCCCACCGCGGACTGCCCCTGCTGGACGTCATCCAGGAGGGCAACCTCGGTCTGATCCGGGCGGTGGAGAAGTTCGACCACACCAAGGGCTTCAAGTTCTCCACGTACGCCACCTGGTGGATCCGCCAGGCCATCGAGCGGGGCCTGGCCACGCACGCACGTACGGTACGGCTGCCGGTGCACGTCGTGGAACAGCTGCAGAAGCTCGCCAAGGTCGAACGGAAGCTGAGGGCGGGCCTCGACCGCGAACCGACCGCCGACGAGGTGGCCGCCGAGAGCGGCATCGACGGGGACAAGGTCGTCTGGCTGCGCCGCGTCGGACGGGACGCCGTCAGCCTCGACACCCCGGTCGACGAGACCGGGGAGACCGTCGTCGGCGACCTCATCCCCGACAGCGAGGTGCTCCAGGCCCCCGAGGTCGCCGAGTTCCAGGCGCTGGCGGCGGAGCTGCGGGAGGCCGTCGGCACCCTCGCGCCCCGCGAGGCGATGATCCTCAGTCTGCGCTACGGCCTGCACGACGGCCGCCCGCGCACCCTGCACCAGGTGGCCCAGCACGTGGGCCTGACCCGGGAACGCGTCCGCCAGCTGGAGAAGGCCTCCCTCGACCACCTGCGCGCCCCCGAGACCCGGGACCGCCTGCTGGACTGGGCGAGCTGACGGGGCGGGGCGTCAGGTGCGCAGCCGGGCCCCCTGCCGCAGCAGCTCGTGCTGGACCATCCGGTAGGGCAGGCCGCGCGGCCCGCGACCGTGCCGGACGGTCAGCGCCGCGCACACCCCGGCCGCGTGACCGGTCGCCATCGCGATGGGCATGACCCGGTACGACGAGTGCGCCACGTGCGTGCCGGAGATGCAGCGCCCGGCCACCAGCAGTCGCTCCGTGCCCCGGGGGAGCAGGCAGCGCAGCGGGATGTCGTAGAAGCTGCCCTGCGGGACCCGCTTGAGGACGGTGCCGGAGCCGCGCGGGTTGTGGATGTCGACCGGGTAGGCGCCGTGCGCGATCACGTCCGGGAAGGTGCGCGCGGCCAGGATGTCGTGGCCGGTCAGCTGGTAGTCGCCGAGGACGCGCCGGCTCTCCCGCACACCGATGTGGGTGCCGCTCTGCACCACGTACGACTCCTCGAAGCCCGGCACGCGGGTGCGCAGGAAGCGGTCGATCTGGGCCAGCTGGCGCCGGGCCGTGTACTCGGCGCGGGTGAGGTCCCAGACGCTGGTGCCCAGCACGCGGTTGACCCGGGTGCTGTTGATCGCGACCTCGCGCGGGTGCGGGGTGGCGAAGAAGAGGATGTCCTCGCGCGGCAGCCGCAGCTCGCCGGCGGCCCTGGCCTCCTCGATCAGGTCCCACAGGCCGTGCACACCACGCCACTGGTCGGGATTTTCCCGCACGTAGTCGGCGAAGTCCGGCCGGGAGAAGTCGGCGACGCGGAACATCAGCGTCATCGGCTGCACCAGCCCGTCCTCCGGCCTGCCGATCTCGTACGGCGCCCCGCAGGCGGTCGCCACGTCGCCGTCGCCCGTGCCGTCCAC
This sequence comes from Streptomyces sp. CB02414, assembly GCF_001905385.1. GTDB lineage: Bacteria > Actinomycetota > Actinomycetes > Streptomycetales > Streptomycetaceae > Streptomyces. Next base: position 330,898 of record NZ_LIPF01000005.1, read on the forward strand.
GACCACCCCGGCGTCGATCACCACCGGCCCCGACTTGGTCTCGAACACCACCCGCCAGCCGGAGCCGTCGTCCAGGGGCAGCGCGCCGGACGCGAACGAGTGGAAGAGCATCCGCACCCCCGCCTCGTCCATCATCTCCAGCAGGGAGAACTTGAAGAGCTCCGGGTCGAAGGGGACCGTGTACCCGGTCTTCGGGGAGGGCGGAAGGCAGCCGCCCCGGCCCATCAGCCGGTCGAGCAGCTGCCAGAGCACGCCCGCGACGACCGGCTCGCCCTCGCCGTGGTCGGTGGGCAGCAGCCGGGAGGTGTCCCCGGCCTCGGTGAACGCCGCCTGCTTGTGCTCGTTGTGGAACGACATCAGCGGCATCACCAGCGCCGCGGTCGCGTTGCCGCCGAGGAACCCGTACCGCTCGACCAGGACCACGTCGGCCCCGGTGTCGGCCGCGCCGATCGCGGCGGCGAACCCGGCGGGGCCGCCGCCCACCACCAGCACGTCGCACCGGCCCCCGTGCCGGGCGGACCGCGGCGGCAGCGTGACCTCACGGGGTTCGCGGGGCTCTTCCAGGACCGGCATCGCTCTCCTCGCGGGTGTCGCTTTCCGTGGGTTCAGGCGTGCAGGGGGCGCGGCTCGACGGCGTACGGCGCGTACCCGGCCGCCCGGGAGCCCGCCGGAGCCCTGCCCTCGTCGAGGCTGTCGAGCAGCGAGCCGCAGCGCACGCAGGTCTCCCGGGCCGCCGCGGACAGCTCCCGCATCCGCGACCGCAGGTCGTCCCGGCGGTTCGGGTACTCGTCCCACATCCGGTCCACCTCCGCCAGCAGCAGACCGGCCTGCTCCCGCGCGACGCCCACCAGCGCAGGGGCGCCCAGCCGGCGCGCGAAGTCGAAGACCTTGCCGGAGTACGGCAGCGGCAGCACCGGCACCCCGCTGAGCGCCGCGAAGATCACGAAGTGCAGCCGCATGCCGACGGCCACGTCCAGGTGGCGCATGAAGCCGAGGACCTGCCCCGGGCTGTAGTCGCCGTGCAGGATCCGGCCCTTGTCCGGTGCCGTCATGTGGGACAGCACGGCGTGCGCGTGCCGTACGTCGTGCCGTTCCATCGGCAGGAACACCACGTGCGCGTCCAGCCGCCGCACCAGGAAGTCGGCGACGTCGGCGAGGAGCGCGTGGTAGTCGCCCTCGTCCAGCTTCTCGGCGGCCCGGCCCGGTTCGCGCACCGACATCCCCACCAGCCGGGCGCCCGAGGGAATGCCCTCGTCGCGCATCATGGCCTCGGTGAACGCCTCCGGCCCCAGCAGCAGGGCCGGATCGGCGGTGACCGTGACCTCGCGCTCCAGCCCGACCTCCTCCAGCACCAGCCGGGACTCCTCGTCCCGCACCACGACGTCGTCCATGTCCGCCAGTACGGTGCGCACCGCGTCCCGGTCCTCGGCGTCCGTCAGCGGCCCGGCGCCGACGGCGTACGCGAAGGTCGGCACGGACCGGGTCTGCGCGGCGCGCACCAGCCGCAGATAGCGCCGGGCCTCGCCGTCGTAGAGGATGCCGCCGCCGCCCAGCACCAGCAGGTCCAGGCCGGGCAGCACGTCCAGGACGTGGTTGCGGCTGACGCCCTCCCAGGGCACCACCTCGTCGGCGTCGGGGTGATGGGCGCGGGTGTGCTCCGCGTTGCGGCTCATGACGACCAGGCGGGCGCCGGGCCGCTGGGCGCGCAGACAGCTCAGGACGCAGGTGAGGATCGCCTCGTCGCCGGTGTTGAAGCCGCCGTAGGAACCGAGTACGCCGATGCGCGGGCCCGGCGGGGCGGGCTGCGGAGGGGAGGGGGCAGTGGTCATCCGGGGGCTCCCGTCGGATCGGAGTGGGCCGGCCCGCCGGCCACGGTGCGCGGTGCGCGCGGTGCGCGGATCGTGCGGATCGGGTGGATCAGGCAGATCGGGCACGGTGCCGGGTTGCCTGCGCCGCCTCGCGGAAACACCCTGTCCAAGAACCTGTCCGTGGTCCGGCCCCCGTTTTCCTCCTCCACCGCATCAGGAGCACCAGTGAACGTTTCGCTCACGGTCTGGCTGCTGACCGTCGCGGGCCTGTGCGTCCTCGTCGCCGCCGACTTCTTCATCGGCCGCAAGCCGCACGACGTGTCGATCCGGGAGGCGGGGATCTGGACGGCCGTCTGGGTGGTCCTGGCCTGCCTCTTCGGCGTGGGGCTGTGGGTGGCCGCCGGCGGCGCCCCGGCGGGCGAGTTCTTCGCCGGCTACATCACCGAGAAGTCGCTCAGCGTCGACAACCTCTTCGTCTTCGTCCTGATCATGGCCAAGTTCGCGGTGCCCTCCCAGTACCAGCAGCGGGTGCTGATGGTCGGCGTCATCGTGGCGCTGGTGCTGCGCGCCGCGTTCATCGCGGCCGGCGCGGCGATCATCTCGGCCTTCTCCTGGGTCTTCTACATCTTCGGCGCCTTCCTGATCTGGACGGCCTGGAAGCTCGTCCAGGACGCCCGCAAGGGCGGGCACGACGAGGAGTACGAGGAGAACAAGCTGCTGAAGTCGATCGAGCACCGTTTCGGGGTCGCCGACCGCTATCACGGCACCAAGCTGTGGATCGAGGAGAACGGCAAGCGCGTCATGACGCCGATGCTGGTCGTGATGCTGGCGATCGGCTCCACCGACGTCCTGTTCGCCCTGGACTCCATCCCCGCGATCTACGGCCTGACCCAGGACCCGTACATCGTCTTCACGGCCAACGCCTTCGCCCTGATGGGCCTGCGCCAGCTGTACTTCCTCATCGGCGGCCTGCTGAAGAGGCTGGTCCACCTGTCCTACGGGCTGTCGGTCATCCTCGGCTTCATCGGCGTGAAACTGGTGCTGCACGCCCTGCACGAGTCCGGGGTCCACGTCCCCGAGATCGGCATCCCGTTCTCCCTGGGCTTCATCGTGCTCGTCCTCGCGGTCACCACGGTGACCAGCCTGGTGGCGGCGAGGAAGCAGGAGGAACGTGCGGCTCCCCCGGACTGACGCCGCCCGGACACACGTCGGGACCGGAGCCGTGCGCGGCTCCGGTCCCGTGGGCGTGCGGCACTCCGTCAGGCGGCGACGGCCTCGTCGGCGTGGCCGAGCAGCCGGGCGACGACCTCGGTCAGCTGGGCGGCGACCTCGGTGTCGTCGGCCGGGTGGGTCTCGGCGAAGCGGGTCACCGAGCCGGGGATGGACAGCTTGATGTCCTCGATCACCTTGCCGCCGGCGATGCCCACGGCCTTGCGGGTGTCGTCCTGCGCCCACACGCCGCCGTACTGGCCGAACGCGGTGCCGACGACGGCGGCGGGCTTGCCGGCCAGCGCGCCGGCGCCGAACGGACGGGACAGCCAGTCGATGGCGTTCTTCAGGACGGCCGGCATGGTGCCGTTGTACTCGGGCGAGAAGTACAGGAAGGCGTCGGCGGCCTGGGCGGCCTCGCGCAGCTTCACGGCGGCGGCCGGGACGCTGCCCTCCACGTCGATGTCCTCGTTGTAGAAGGGGATGTCGGCCAGTCCCTCGAACAGCTGCACCTCGGCGCCCTCCGGCGCGAACTTGGCGGCCGCCTCGGCGAGCTGGCGGTTGTGCGAACCGGCGCGAAGGCTGCCGACGAGCGCAAGGATGCGGACAGACATGAGTACTCCCACTGATGGCGCAGGCGCTGCGGGCGCAGACGCTGCTGAAACACTGCCGTAACGATCCGGACCGAGGTCCGTTTAATTTCTAACATCCCAAACGGACCGCGGTCCAATTTTCTTCCCGATGCTCTACGCTGGCTTCATGTCCGCCGCCCCGCCGCCCTTCCCGAAGCCCGAGGAGACCGTCGGCCCGCCCGAGCTGCCGCTGCTCGGCACGGAGGCCGAGGAGGACGAGCCCTGCCTGCGCGCCGACGCCGCGCGCAACCGGGCGAGGCTGCTGGAGGCCGCCGCACGGCTGGTCGCCGAGCACGGTGCCGCCGCCGTCACGATGGAGGCGGTGGCCGCGGCCGCCTCGGTGGGCAAGGGCACGGTCTTCCGCCGCTTCGGCGACCGCACCGGCCTGCTCATGGCACTCCTCGACCACTCCGAGAAGAAGTTCCAGGCCGCGCTCCTCGGCGGACCGCCGCCCCTGGGGCCCGGCGCCCCGCCCGTCGAGCGGCTGCGCGCCTTCGGCTGCGCGATGCTGCGCCGCTCCATCGACGAACTGGAACTCCAGCTGGCCGCCGAGCCGAGCGCCGAACGCCGCTACACGTCCGCACCGCGCCGTTTCCTGCGCGGCCACGTGGCGCTGCTGCTGCGGCAGGCGGTCCCGGACGCGGACAGCGAGCTGCTCTCCCACACCCTGCTGGCGTACCTGGACGCCGCCCTCGTCCACCACCTCACCGAACAGTGCGGGGTGCCCCCGCAGCGGCTGCGGGAGGGCTGGCTGGACCTGGTCGCACGGGTGACCCGCACCGAGACCCCGGCCTGAGCCGGCCACCGGCCCGCCCCGGAACGGGAGTTCGTCCGGTCCGGACGATGCCGCCCCGCCCGGCACGCCCCGCGCGGCCTCTGCCAAGATGCCGTACGTCATGGTGCAGATACCGAAACCGCCCGCCCCCGAGTCCCTCGCACCGCGCTCCGTCCCCACGAGCGCCGATGTGGCCCGCCTGGCCGGAGTCTCGCGCGCGACCGTCTCGTACGTCCTCAACAACACCAGCGCCGTCCGGATCAGCGAGCCCACCCGCCGCCGCGTCCGCGAGGCCGCCAGGGAACTCGGATACGTGCCGCACGCCGCCGCCCGCTCCCTGCGCGCCGGGCACAGCCGGACCGTCCTGATGCCCGCGCCGTCCTTCCCGGCCGGCCCGCTCTACAGCCGCTTCTTCGGTGAACTCCAGGGAGCCCTCGGCCGCCTCGACTACACCGTCGTGCAGTACGGCGGCGACGGCCTGTACGGCGACGAGGCGGCCCGCGCCTGGGCCGAGCTCCGCCCGGTCGCCGTCCTCGTGCCCGGTGCCGGCCTGGGACCGCGAGGTGTGGAGATCCTCAAACGCTCGGGCGCCCGCGCGGTCGTCACCCTCGGCCCCGACGCCGTCGAGGGGGCGCACGCCCTGCTCATGGACCACGAGATCGTCGGGCACAGCGCGGTCCGCCACCTCCGCGAGCGCGGACACCGCGGGATCGGTGTCGTCGTGCCCACCGAGGACGGCCTGGAAGTCTTCTCCGCGCCCCGCCTGGCCGGCGCTCGCCGCGCCGTGCGCGACACCGACGCCACCGTCACCGAACTGCCCCTCGCCTACGACGAAGCGGCCGCCGCCCGGCTGGCCGCCCGCTGGGACTCACTCGGCGTCGACGCCGTCTTCGCCTACAACGACGAGTACGCGATGCTGCTGATGCGCGCCCTCCAGGACGAGGGCGTCCGCATCCCCGGCGACACCGCCGTGATCGGCGCCGACGACCTGATGCTGGGGCGCCTGCTGCGGCCCCGGCTGAGCACCGTCCACCTGGAGCTGCCCTCCGGCCGGGACCTGGCCGCGCTGGTCGACCGCGCGGTCCACGACCCCGGCGCCGCGCCCGAGCGCCACGAGGTGCTGGGCGCGGCGGTGGTCCACCGGGAGTCGAGCTGACCGTGTCCTACTGGTCCTACTGGCCGGGCTGACCGTCCTGCCCGCCGGCCTGCGCCTGCTGCTCGGCGACCGCCTTGCGGACCTCGTCCATGTCCAGGTTCCGGGCCTGGCCGATGACGTCCGTCAGCGCCGCCTCGGGCAGCGCGCCCGGCTGCGCGAACACGGCCACCTGGTCGCGGACGATCATCAGCGTCGGAATCGACTGGATGCCGAAGGCCTGCGCCAGCTCCGGCTGCGCCTCGGTGTCCACCTTGCCGAACACGAGGTCGGGGTTGGCCTCGGCGGCCTTCTCGTAAACAGGCGCGAACTGCTTGCACGGACCGCACCACTCCGCCCAGAAATCGATCAGGACGAACTCGTTGTCCGTGACCGTCTGGTCGAAATTGTCCTTGGTGAGCTCAATGGTGCTGCTCATGGTGTGACCCTCTTCCTGGGTTCGGGTGCGTAAACCGTCGGCACAACACTGCCGACCTGGTGGGTATTCCGCGCACGTACCCATGTGGCCACGTCGCACACCACCCACCAGACTGACCCCATGACGCAATCGGATTCCATCGCGTACGACGTCGTCGTGATCGGCGCGGGCCCCGTGGGGGAGAACGTCGCCGACCGCACCCGCGCGGCCGGACTGACCACCGCGATCGTGGAGAGCGAACTGGTCGGCGGCGAATGCTCCTACTGGGCGTGCATGCCCAGCAAGGCCCTGCTGCGCCCCGTCATCGCCCGCGCGGACGCCCGCCGCCTGCCCGGCCTGAGCGGGCCGGCCCGCGAGCCCCTGGACGCCACGGCCGTCCTCGCCCGCCGCGACGAGTTCACCTCCCACTGGAAGGACGACGGCCAGGTCCAGTGGGTCGAGGGCATCGGTGCCGACCTGTACCGCGGGCAGGGGCGGCTCGCCGGACCGCGCACGGTCGAGGTGGCCGCGCCCGACGGCACCCGCCGCACACTGACCGCCCGGCACGCCGTCGCCGTCTGCACCGGCAGCGGCGCCTCCCTCCCCGACCTGCCGGGCCTCGCCGAGGTGCGCCCCTGGACCAGCCGCGAGGCCACCAGCGCCGAAAGCGCGCCGGGACGGCTCATCGTGGTCGGCGGCGGAGTCGTCGCCGTCGAGATGGCCGCGGCCTGGCAGGCCCTCGGCTCCAGGGTGACGCTGCTGGTGCGCGGCGACGACGGGCTGCTCGCCCGCATGGAGCCGTTCGCCGGTGAACTGGTCGCCGACGCGCTCACCGAGGCCGGCGTCGACATCCGCACAGGTACGTCCGTGGAGTCCGTGGTCCGAGAGAACGGCACCGTCGTCGCCGTCACGGACACCGGCGACCGCGTCGAGGCCAACGAGATCCTCTTCGCCACCGGCCGCGCGCCCCGCACCTCCGACATCGGCCTGGAGACCGTCGGCCTGGAACCCGGCACCTGGCTCACCGTCGACGACAGCCTCCGGGTGGAGGGCCACGACTGGCTCTACGCCGTCGGCGACGTCAACCACCGCGCGCTCCTCACCCACCAGGGCAAGTACCAGGCCCGTATCGCGGGCGCCGCCATCGCCGCCCGCGCCTCGGGCGAACCGGACCTGGAGTCGGACCCGTGGGGAGCGCACGCCGCCACCGCCGACCACGACGCCGTGCCCCAAGTGGTGTTCACCGACCCCGAAGCGGCGTCCGTCGGTCTCACCCTCGCCGAGGCCGAGCGGGCCGGGCACCGGGTCCGCGCCGTCGACGTCGACCTCGCGACGGTGGCCGGCGCGAGCCTCTACGGCGACGGCTACAAGGGGCGCGCCCGGATGGTCGTCGACCTGGAGGACGAGATCGTCCGAGGCGTCACCTTCGTGGGCCCCGGAGTCGGCGAACTGATCCACTCCGCGACCGTCGCCGTCGCGGGCCAGGTACCGATCAGCCGCCTGTGGCACGCGGTCCCGTCCTACCCGACGATCAGCGAGGCCTGGCTACGCCTGCTGGAGACCTACCGCGACAACTGACCGCCCAGTCCCCCCGCGTAGCTGCGGGCAGCCGTGCCGCTGGGGCGACACGGGTGGGCGGTGGGGGTCCCCCCGCTCGAGCGAAGCCGAGAGTGGGGGAGGCACCCCGCACCGCCGGGCTGCGCACCCACCCCCTACCCCAGCGGCACCCCGCACCGCCGGGCGGCGTCACGCCCCCCGCAGCCGCCTCTCAAATACCCGGCAGCCCGAACCCCAGCTCCCCCGCCGCCCGCTCCGGCGTAACCTGCCCCCACCACCGAGCCATCGCCCGCGACGAAGCCAACGACCTCGTCTCCGCCCGGTCCAGATACAGCACCCCGTCGAGATGATCCGTCTCGTGCTGCACGATCCGCGCCGGCCACCCCGAGAACACCTCGTCCACCTCCCGCCCCCGCTCGTCCCGCGCCCGCAGCCGCACCCGAGCGTGCCGCGCCACCACCGCCTGCCAGCCCGGCACGCTCAGACAGCCCTCGTAGAACGCGGCCCGGACGTCCCCGACGGGCTCGTACGACGGATTGACCAGCACCCGGAACGGCTGCGGCACCCGCCCCCGGGCCACCCGCACTTCCTGGGGCACTGTCGCCGGGTCCTCGATCACCGCGATCCTGAGCCCCACCCCCACCTGCGGCGCCGCCAGCCCGACCCCCGGCGCCGCGTGCATGGTCAGCCGCAGCGCCTCGACGAACCGTGCCAGCAGCGGCGGCGCCAACTGCCCGTCGAACGGCTCGGCCGTGCGCCGCAGCACCGGGTCACCGGCCTCGACGATCGGCAACGGCCCGTCGGCACAGAGCAGTTCCTCCACACGCTCGGCAAGAGGCGTGCGGCCACTCGGAGTTCCCATCGCGCCAGGATGCCACGGCGCTCACCACCCACCGTCACCGCCACTGTGACGCACGCCACTTCGTGGCGGGGGAACCTCACGCGCACCGGACCCGACCACTGGGACCACCCCGTCCCCACGACGCCCCGGAGCGCCATCGATGACGACCACCTCCCCGACCCCCACGGACGAGGCCCCAGGACCGGCGACCCCGCCGCCGAGACCCGGCGGATGGTCCACGCTGCGTCCGCTCGTGCTGCGCCTGCATTTCTACGCGGGCCTGTTCGTGGCCCCCTTCCTGCTGGTCGCGGCGGCCACCGGTTTCCTCTACGCCGCCTCGTTCCAGGCCGAGAAGCTGGTCTACGCGCACGAGCTGACCGTCCCGGACGTCGGCGACCGCAAACTGCCCGTCTCCGAGCAGGTCGCCGCCGCCCGCCAGTCCCACCCCGAGGGCACGGTGTCGGCCGTACGCCCCTCGCCGGAGGACGACGCCACCACCAGGGTGCTGCTGTCCGGCGCCCCGGGCGTGGACCCGGACCACACCCTCGCGGTCTTCGTCGACCCCTACACCGCCGAGGTGCGCGGCGCGCTGGAGCAGTACGGCTCGACCGGCGCGCTACCCCTGCGCACCTGGATCGACGAGTTCCACCGGGACCTGCACCTGGGCGAACCCGGCCGCCTGTACAGCGAGTTCGCCGCCAGCTGGCTGTGGGTGATCGCGGGCGGCGGCCTGGTGCTGTGGTTCTCCCGCCGCCGGGCCCGGCGCAAGCTGCGCGGCACCAGCGGCCGGCGTCGCACCCTGGGCCTGCACGGCACCGTCGGCGCCTGGGTCGCGGCCGGCTTCGTCTTCCTCTCGGCGACCGGCCTGACCTGGTCGACGTACGCCGGCGCCAACATCGAGGAGCTGCGCGTCTCGCTCGGCCAGACCACCCCGTCCGTGCCGGCCTCGGCCGCCGGGGGCGGCGAGCACGCGGGCCACGGCGCGGCGGCGGGCGCCGGCGGGGACGCCGCGCACGGGGTCGGTCTGGACAAGGTCCTGGCCGCCGCGCGCGCCGAGGGTCTGGGCGACCCCGTGGAGATCGTCCCGCCCGCCGACGCGTCCTCCGCCTACGTCGTCAAGCAGGTGCAGCGCAGCTGGCCCGAGAAGCAGGACTCGGTCGCCGTGGACCCGGCGACCGGCGAGGTGACCGACGTACTGCGCTTCGCCGACTACCCGGTGCTCGCCAAGCTCAGCCGCTGGGGCATCGACCTGCACACCGGCAGCCTGTTCGGGCTGCCCAACCAGATCGCCCTGATGCTGCTGGCCGCCTGTCTGGTCCTGCTCATCGTGTGGGGCTACCGCATGTGGTGGCAGCGTGGCCGGGGCTCCGCCTTCGGCCGCCCGATCCCGCGCGGTGCGTGGCAGCACGTCCCGCCGGCGCTGCTCGTCCCGCTGCTGGCGGCGGTGGCCGTCCTCGGCTGGTTCGTGCCGCTGCTCGGCATCCCGCTGGCCGTGTTCGTCGCGGTCGACGTGGTGCTGGGCGAGGTCGCCCACCGGCGGAGGCGCCGGACCGGCGAGGGGAGCGCGGCGGTGAAGGGCTGAGCGGACGGGCGAAGCGGTGAGTACGGCACCGTACTCACCGCTTCCCCTCCCCGTTCACCGCGGCGCGGTCGCTCAGAGTCCCGCGAAGTCGCCGGACAGGGCGGCGGCGATCCGCAGGTGCGTGTCGGCCTCCTCCTGCCGCCCCTGCCGTTCGAGCGTGCGTCCCAGCATCAGCCGGGCGTACTGCTCGACGGGGTCCCGCTCGACGAGGATCCTCAGCTCGGCCTCCGCGCGCCGCAGTTGGGCCGAGTGGTAGTAGGCGCGGGCCAGCAGCAGCCGCGGTCCGCTCTGCTCGGGCACCTCCTCGACCAGCCCGCCGAGGACCCGCGCCGCGGCGGCGTAGTCCTTGGCGTCGAAGAACATGCCCGCGCGCTCCCAGCGCTCCGCCGGCGTTCCGTGGTCGTAGTACGTCGTGTCCACTCGTGACCTCCTTCGGACTGCTGCAACCGAAACCAGTGGTTGAACATTCCACCACGCGCGGGGCGGGCTCGCCGGGCGGTCTGCTTCCGATTGCAGTATGCGAGGGCATGTCCCGGTGGATCACCGGGCAGGGGAGAGGTTGTTCAGCGCCGAACACCTCAGGAGGGAGCGTCCGTGGCCACAGGCGGAAAGGGTGCCACTGCCGTGCCGGAGGGCGCCGACGGCACTCCGTTGCACCGGGCCCTCGGTCCCAAGCTGCTGATCCTCTTCGTGGTCGGCGACATCCTCGGTACCGGCATCTACGCCACCACCGGCCAGGTCGCGGGCAAGGTCGGCGGGGCGCTGTGGCTGCCCTTCGTCATCGGTTTCGTCGTGGCGATCCTGACGGCGGCCTCGTACGTCGAGCTCGTCGGCAAGTACCCGAAAGCGGCCGGGGCCGCGCTGTACACCCAGAAGGCGTTCCAGGTTCCCTTCCTCACCTTCATCGTCGCCTTCATGGTCATGTGCTCCGGCCTCTCCTCGGCGAGCGCGGCGGCCCGCGCCTTCAGCGGCGACTACCTCGGCGAGTTCACGGACTTCTTCCCGCCCACCCTCGTCGCGATCCTGTTCATCCTCGCCCTGGCGGCCCTGAACCTGCGGGGCGTGTCCGAGTCGGTGAAGACCAACGTGGTCCTCACTCTGGTCGAGCTGACCGGCCTGTTCGTCATCCTCGCCGTCGGTGCCTGGGCGGTCCTCAGCGGGGAGGGCGAGCCGAGCCGGCTCGGCGAGTTCCAGGCGGGCGGCACCGGCTACGCACTGCTCACCAGCGTGCTGGGGGCCACGGCCCTGGGCTTCTTCGCCTTCGTCGGCTTCGAGGACTCCGTCAACATGGCCGAGGAGACCAAGGACCCCGCGCGCACCTTCCCGCGGGCCATCTTCACCGGCGTCGCCGTCACCGGGACCATCTACGTCCTGGTCGCCCTGGTGTCCTCGCTCCTCGTCGACTACCGCGTCCTGGAGGACTCCAGCGGCCCGCTGCTGGAGGTCGTCAAGGCCGGCGGCCTGGACTTCCCGCCGAAGCTCTTCGCGCTGATCGCCCTGTTCGCGGTCACCAACTCGGCGCTGATCAACATCATGATGGCCTCCCGGCTCTGCTACGGCATGGCGAACGAACGCATCCTGCCCCGTGCCCTGGGCCGAGTCCTCCCCAGGCGCCGCACCCCCGTCGTCGGCATCGTCTTCGTCTCCCTGCTCGCCATCGGCCTGGTCTCCACCGGGGAGATCGCGGGCCTCGGCGACACCACGGCCTTCCTGCTCCTGTGCGTCTTCGCCGTCGTCAACATCGCCGTCCTGGTGCTGCGCCGCGACCGCGTCGCGCACGAGCACTTCCGTACGCCGACCGTCCTGCCGGTGCTGGGCGCGATCACCTCCCTGATCCTGGCCAGCCCGCTGTCCGACCGCCCCACGCACGTCTACGTGCGGGCCGGCGTGCTGCTGGCGATCGGGATCGGACTGTGGGTGCTGAACAAGGCGGTGATGAAGGCACGCCGCGAGACCTGAGCAGGCGGCTCGCCCACGGCCGCGCCGCCGGCCGGCCGTACGGAGGCCTTGCTGATGCGCCGCAGCCCCTCGTACGGCCGGAACGGCGGGGCACGGTGCCGGACGTACGTGCCTCGCCGTGTCCTGCGCCCGCGTCGGTATACGCGGTTACTCCCGTCGCGGGACGCCCGGGCGGCCGTCGCCCGGCACCGTGGGCGGTGTGAAACTCAGCCGTCCCGCACGCCGGGTCTCTCTCGTCGTCCACGTCGTCGCCTCCGCCGGCTGGCTCGGGCTCTCGCTCGGACTGCTGGCGCTCGGACTCACCGCCGCCACCACCGCGTCCCCGGCGGCCGTGGAGGCCGGTGTCCGCGCCATGAAGCTCTTCGCCGACTGGCTCCTGCTGCCGCTCGCGTTCCTCACCCTCGTCAGCGGTGTGGTGCTGGCCCTGGGGACTCCCTGGGGGCTGGCCCGGCACCGGTGGGTGTTCACGAAGTTCTGGCTCACGCTGGCCACGACGACCGCCACCGTCTTCGCGCTGCGCCCCGGGGTGAACGCGGCCGTGACCGAGGTCGCCTCGGGCGGGACGCTCCCCGACGCGGGCGACGTGCTGTTCGGGCCGGTCGTTTCGCTGTCCGCCTACGTCTTCATGACGGTGATCTCGCTCCTCAAGCCCTGGGGCCTCACCCGGCGCGGCCGCAGGCTGCGCGCGGCGGCCACACCCGTCGGCCGGCAGGCTGCGACGCCGTCGGCCCGTTCGTAGCATGAGGCCATGACCGGCCAAGTCCCCGACGTCATGCGCGCGGCGTACATCGACTCCGTCGGCCCGGCAGGCCACATCCGTCACGGGGAGCTGCCCGTGCCGGCGGTCGGTCCCACGGACGTGCTCGTGCGGGTCGGGGCCGTCGCCGTCAACCCTGTAGACACCTTCGTACGCTCCGGCGCGTACGCTACGCCGCTGCCCTTCCCCTTCGTCGTGGGCCGGGACCTGGTGGGCGAGGTCGCCCTGGCGGGCCCCGGCGCCGCCGGCTTCACCCCCGGGCAGCGCGTCTGGTGCAACAGCCTCGGGCACGGGGGCCGGCAGGGCTCCTGCGCCCAGTACGCGACGGTCGCCGCCGAACGGCTCTACGCCGCCCCGCCGGACATCGCCGACGAGGATCTCGTGGCGGCGGCGCACCCGGTGGCGTCGGCCTGGCTGGCGCTGTTCCGGCACGCCCGGCTCGGGGCGGGGGAGACCGTGTACGTGGGCGGCGGCGCCGGGAACGTCGGTGGTGCCGCCGTGGCACTGGCGGCGCGGGCCGGGGCCCGCGTGGTCGCCACCGCGCGGGCCGAGGACGCCGAGGCGGTACGGGTCCTGGGCGCCGCCGAAGTCCTCGACCACCGCGCCCCCGACCTCGGCGAGCAGGTGCGCCGGGCCGCCCCCGACGGCTACGACGTGCACCTGGACACCTCCGGGCACGCCGTGCTCGCCGACTCCGTGGAGGCGCTGGCACACGGCGGGCGCCTGGTCGCGATGGTCGGACTGGGCGGCGGGGCCACCGAACTGCCGGTGGGGCGGCTCTACACCAGGGACGCGAGCATCGTGGGCTTCGCCATCAGCAACGCAACGACCTCCGACCTCGCCGACGCGGCGGACGGCGTGCTCCGCCTCCTGCGGGACACCCCCTGGCGCCCCCGCGTCGCCGACCGGCTGCCGCTGTCGATGACGGCGGAGGCCCACCGCCGGCTGGAGGCCGGCGAGGTGCGCGGCCGGCTGCTCCTCACGCCTTCGTGACGGAGCTCACGGCTGCGGCCGGACGGTGAGCATCTGCTGGGCGTGGCCCACGGGGCCGTCCAGATCGTGCAGCACCGTGCTGGTGACGCCCTGGCCGGTGGGGCCGAAGACCACGGTGGTGTCGAGGCCCGTCCAGCGACCGCGCGGCGCGCGGTGCAGGTGCAGGGTCAGGTCGACGTTCGGGAACATCCACTCCGCGGGCGACTGCCGCACCGCTATCCCGTTGGCCGTGTCGACCAGTGCCACGTAGGACGCCAGCGGGCTCGCCGTCTCGCCGGCGACCAGGTCGGTGCCGGTGGAGACCCAGGCGGTGGTGCGGCCCAGGCGGGGCGGGGCGAGCGGGCGTACGTCCAGGGAGGCGATGTAGCCGCCGGGCCACTGGGCGGCCATGGGCCAGGGCGCGAGGTCGTGCGGCGGGGTGAGCGGGTCCGCGGCACCCGCGGCGACCGCTTCCGTGTCCACGTCGGCGAGCAGCCAGGCCCTGGCCCGCGTCACCGAGCGGCCCGCGATGAACACGGTGGCCTCGACCAGCTCGATGGTGCGGCCGGGCCGGACGGTCTCCACCCGTATCTCGCACTCGTCCAGCGCCGGCCGGCCGAGGATGTCGAAGCTGATCCGGCTCAGCGACATGGCCGCACCGGCACGTCCGGCCAGATGGCGGTCGACGGCGTGGACGATCAGACCCCCGAGCGGGCTGAAGTGCTGCTCGTCCGCGCTCCACGCGCCGCCGGCGTGCGGGGTGGGCTTGTAGCGGTGCTCGTCGATGCGCTCGTAATAGCTGTCCGGGGTGGCTGTGCTGGTGTTCAACGGGCTGCTCCTGGAACGGCGGCGATGACGGGCGAGGCGGTGGACGGCGGCACCGGGGCCAGGATAGTTCGGCCGTGAACAACGGTTCCGCCGCCCCCGTGGCGCCCGCCCCGTCCGAGTGGTGCGACCCGCGCACGGGGCCCACGCTGTGGAGGAGCCGGAAGAAGCGCGCACGGCGAGCACCCGGCACCGCGAGCGAAGGAGCACCGAGATGGCGAAGAACCGCGACGACGGCGACGGCCTCGAGAAGGGCGACAAGGTCGCCTGGAGCACCCACGGCACGGAGACCGAGGGCAAGGTGGAGAAGAAGATCACCGAGCGGACCGAGGCCGCGGGCCGCACCGTCGACGCCTCCTCCGACGACCCGCAGTACCAGGTCCGCAGCGACAAGTCGGGCAAGCCGGCGGTGCACAAGCCGTCGGCGCTCAAGAAGAAGAAGTGAGGCGCCGTGGACGCCGATGAGCGGAAGAAGACCTGGGACGAGTTCCGCGAGCTGGTGAACATGACACCGGCCGACCTGGAGAAGTGGCTGGCCTCCGACCGGTCGCGGGAGGCCGGTCAGCACAAGGACGGCGGAGAGTCCACCGGGCACGCCTCCGGACGCCGCATCGTGGACATCCTGCGGACCAAGAAGGGCGACCTCTCGGACGACGACCACCAGCACATGCGCAAGGTCGTCGGCTACATCCGCCGCCACCTCGCCCAGCGCCCCTCGGGCGACGTCGAGGACACCCGCTGGCGGTACTCGCTCATGAACTGGGGCCACGACCCGCTGGCCTGACCGGAACACCTCCCGGGCGGTCCGCACGGTGACCTCTCGGCCCTTCTATACGCTGATCGCGTGGCGACAGCGAACCAGCGCGGACAGCACGCGAGCGAGCGGGGGACCGGCACCGGGCCCGAGGCCGGCGACCTCCAGGCCCTGGCCGTGCAGTTGCGGCGGATGAACGGCGAGATCAACCGCCTCGTGCAGAGCTTCGCCGGCACTCACGGTCTGCACGCCACCGACGTCCAGGCGCTCGCGGCGATCCTCGACGCGCGCGAGCCCATGACGCCGGGGCGGCTGCGCGAGCACCTGGGCCTCACCTCCGGCGCGGTGACGGCGTGCGTGGACCGCCTGGAGCGCGCGGGGCACGTCCGCCGGGTACGGGAGAGCGCCGACCGCAGGGTCGTCCACCTGCACTACGTGCCCGACGCACGCGCCGCGGCCCGCACCTACTTCCGTCCGCTGGCCGACGCGGCGGCCGCCACCCGCGCGCGCTTCGACGACGCCGAACTGGCGGTCGTGCTCCGCTTCCTGGCGGCGCTGAACGAGGAACTGGGTCTGGTGCGGTCGGAGGACCGCTGATTTCCCGGCGCGTGGCGCATCCGCCGGACGGGCCCGGGCAGTAGTAGGCATGTCACGACACGGACTGCGACCCTCAATTAGTTCAATCATTGAGATTGTTTATGATCGAGCTACTGTGACCGAGACCTGATACCAGGAGACCTGAACCCGATGGCCAACCCCTCCCGACGGGCCCGCTGGCTCGTCCCCCTCGTCCTGCTCCTGGTCTGGCTCGGCATCGGCGGCACGCTCGGCCCGTACGCCGGGAAGCTCGGCGAGGTCGCCACCAACGACCAGGCCGCCTTCCTGCCCCGCAGCGCCGAGTCGACGCAGGTCATCGATGCGCAGAAGGCCTTCCAGCAGGACGAGACCCTCCCGGTGATCGTCGTGTGGACGGCGGACGACGGGGGCTCCGCCGCGGGGCACCGGGACGAGGCCACGCGCGCGGTCGCGGGCCTGGAGGGCGAGCCCGGCGTCGTCGGCCCCGCCTCCCCGGCCGTGCCCTCGCGCGACGGCGAGGCCCTGCAGGCCGTCGTCCAGGTCGAACCCGGCCTCGGCGACCGCCTGCCCGACGTCCTGGAGCGCATCGACGAGGCCGCCGGTCAGGTGTCCGGCACCCGGGCACAGCTCGCCGGACCGGCCGCCTCCCAGGCCGACCTCTCCGACGCGTTCTCGGGCATCGACGGACTGCTGCTCGGCGTCGCCCTGGTCACGGTGCTGGTGATTCTGCTGCTCGTCTACCGCAGCGTCCTGCTGCCCCTGGTGATCATCATCAGTGCCGTGTTCGCGCTGGGCCTGGCCTGCGCCGTCGTCTACGCCCTCGCCGACCGCGACGTCGTCCGTGTCGACGGGCAGGTCCAGGGCATCCTCTCCATCCTGGTCATCGGCGCCGCGACCGACTACGCCCTCCTGCTCACCGCCCGCTTCCGCGAGGAACTGCCCCGCCACCCGGACCGCTTCGCCGCCGCCCTCGCCGCACTGCGCGCCTCCTGGGGAGCCGTCGTGGCCAGCGCGGCCACCGTCGCCCTCGGGCTGCTGGCCCTGCTGCTCAGCGACCTGACCAACAACCGCGCGCTCGGACCGGTCGGCGCCATCGGCATCGTCTGCGCGGTCCTGAGCACGCTCACCTTCCTGCCCGCCGTCCTGGTCCTGCTCGGCCGGGCCGCCTACTGGCCGGCCAAGCCCGTGCGGGCCGGCGACCCGGAGGCCGGCCACCGCCTGTGGCACCGCGTCGCCGAACGGGTCGACCGCACCCCGCGCCGCATCTGGGCGATCTCCCTGGCCGCGCTGGTCGCCTGCGCCGCCTTCGCGCCGACCCTGACCGCCAAGGGCGTGCCGCTGGACGAGATCTTCGTCAACGACGCCCCCTCGGTCGCCGCCCAGCAGACCCTGGCCCGGCACTTCCCGGGCGGCTCCGGCAACCCGGCGGTGATCATCGCGGACGCCGACCGGCTCGACCCCGTCCTCGACGCGGCCCGCGACACCGAGGGCGTGGCGTCCGCCGACGCGGTGACCACCTCCGGCCGTCCCTCGGGCGGCGAGCCGGAGGTGGTCGACGGGCGGGTGCGGATCGACGCGACGCTGCAGGCGCCGGCCGACAGCGACGCGGCCAAGGACACGGTGGCCCGGCTCAGGACGGCCGTCCACGACGTGCCCGGCGCGGACGCGCTGGTCGGCGGCTACACCGCCCAGCAGTACGACACCCAGCGCACCGCCGAGCACGACCGCACGCTGATCGTGCCCGTCGTCCTCGCCATCATCCTGGTCATCCTGATCGTCCTGCTGCGGTCCCTGCTGATGCCGCTGCTGCTGGTGGCGACGGTGGCCCTCAACTTCGTGGCCACCCTGGGCGTCTCCGCGCTCGTCTTCACCCACGTGTTCGGCTTCAGCGGCACGGACGCCTCCGTCCCGCTGTACGGGTTCGTGTTCCTGGTCGCCCTGGGAGTGGACTACAACATCTTCCTCATGTCCCGGGTCCGGCAGGAGTCGCTGGAGCACGGCGTGCGGGAGGGCATCCTGCGCGGGCTGACCGCCACCGGGGGCGTCATCACCTCGGCCGGTGTCGTGCTCGCCGCCACCTTCGCGGCCCTCGGGGTGATCCCGCTGGCGTTCCTGGTGCAGATCGCCTTCATCGTGGCCTTCGGCGTGCTCCTGGACACGCTCGTGGTGCGCTCGCTGCTGGTCCCGGCGCTCGCCCGTGACCTCGGCGCCGTCGCGTGGTGGCCCAGCCGCCTCGGCCGCCGCACACCGGCCCGGACCGAGTGACGGACTCCGCGTCGGGTCAGGCCTCCGCGGCCCGCGCGAGGGGGCGCACGGTGCCGAGGTAGCGCCGTACGGCGATCTCGACGACGACCCGCTCCGGGTTCGCCCGGGGCGGGCGGTAGCGGTCCGCGTACCGGGTCTCGGCGTCGCGGACCGCCTCGGCGTCGTACCGCACGGTCGCCACGCCCTCGAGGGTGGACCAGCGCCTGCCGTCCACCTGGCTCACGGCCACGACGGGGGACTCCGCCCGCTCGACGTTGCGCACCTTCGCGGTGCCCCGGCTCGTGATGATCCGTGCGGTGCGGGTGGCGTGGTCGTAGGTCACCCCGACCGGGACCAGGTGCGGGGTGCCGTCGGCGCGCCGCGTCGACAGGAAGCACACCCGGCGCTCCTGCCAGAAGGCCACGAACCCGGCGTCCTCGTCGGGCAGTTCCCCGGTGTCCATTCACTCTCCTCGCCCGAGTCGCGCGCCGCTGTCACGCGCTGCGTCCACCTCGGACACGTCCCCACCCTACGACGCACGCGGACGTCAGGCGGCGTGCCGGCCCGGTGGGCGGCCCTCCCCGGCCTCTTCCGGGCGCCGGGCCGAAGAGGCCTCGTCCCTGCCGCCCGGGAGGAGCCGCAGGTGGCGGCGCCGGGCGTGCCGGGGCGGCTCCGGATCGCCGAAGAGCCGGTCCTCCAGGCACGTCATGGCGAACAACAGCAGCCCCAGACCGGGCAGCAGCAGGACGGCAACGGTGACCACGCCGCAGGTCCCCCCTCCGCTGTGGACGATTCCGTTCCGGGTGCCCGGGCAGGCGCCCGTGATGGGCCGGTGGCGCGTGAGGATGGTGCAACGGTCGGACATAAAGGGCACGTGGGGAAAAGGTGATGAGTGCGCCGGGCGTCATGTTCGGGGTGTCCGTGGGTAGGGGGGCCCGACGGCGAACACAATCCCCGAGAACGGAGCACCTCAGCCGATGTCGCACACCGCACCACCCACCGGACCGGGTACGGACGCGCAGTTGGCGGCCTCGTGGTCGGACTGGATCGGCGACCACACCGAGGCACTGATCGGGATCCCGCTGCGCATCGCGCTCATCGTCGTGGTCCTGCTGGTGCTGCGCGCGGTGGCCAAGCGGGCCATCACCCGGGTCGTCCAGCGCGTGCTGGAACCGTCGCCCGGCGAGACCGAGAGCAGCCGGCCCCGGCGCACGAACCGTGGGGCCGCGGTACTGCACCGCGACCGCTCCCGGGCACGGCAGCGCCGCGAACAGCGCGCCCGCACCATCGGCTCCGTCCTCAGCAGCGCCGTGACCATCGTGCTCTTCATGGTCGGCGTGGCCATGGTGCTCGAACAGGTCGGCATCGCCCTGGGACCGTTGCTGGCCAGCGCCGGCGTGGTGGGTCTCGCGATCGGCTTCGGCGCGCAGAGTCTGGTCGCGGACTACCTGTCCGGCCTGCTCATCATGATCGAGGACCAGTACGGCGTCGGCGACTCGGTCGACCTCGGGGAGGCCGTCGGCGAGGTGGAGCACGTCGGTCTGCGGCTGACGCACGTCCGCGACCTCAACGGCGGCCTGTGGCACATCCGCAACGGCGAGATCCTGCGCGTCCGCAACGACAGCCAGGAATGGGCGCGTGCCGTCCTGGACGTCGCCGTGGCCTACGACGCCGACCTCGACACGGTCCACCGCGTCCTGGAGGACACCGGCCGAGCCCTGCGCCAGGACCCGGACTTCGCGGACGTGCTGCTCGAGGACCCGGCGGTGTGGGGCGTGCAGTCCCTGGACGCCGACGGTGTCCTCGTGCGGCTCGCGGTCAAGACCGTGCCGCTCCAGCAGTGGGGCGTCACCCGCGAGCTGCGCCGCCGGGTGAAGGACGCCCTGGACGAGGCGGGCATCGACATCCCCTTCCCGCAGCGGACGGTGTGGATGCGCACGGACGCCGGGAAGCCCGGGGTCGACGCGATGTCGCGCTGACGCCGGGCGCGGCTTGCCGGAACGGCAAAGATCGTTGTCGTTCCGGCTTCGGCGGGTGCAGCCTGCACGCAGGACGCGAGACCGTCTCGCGCCCGGCCGGGCAGCCGGCCCGTCCGCCCAGGAGGCATCATGACCGACACACCCGCGACGGCTCCCGCCGCGGAGTTCTGGGAAGCCCGCTACCGCGACACCGACCGCGTCTGGAGCGGCCGCCCCAACGACCTGCTGGTCCGCGAGGCGGGCGACCTCGCCCCCGGTACGGCGCTGGACCTGGGCTGCGGCGAGGGCGCGGACGCCGTGTGGCTGGCCTCGCGCGGCTGGCGGGTCACCGGCGTGGACATCTCCGGCACCGCACTCGAACGCGCCGCCGGACACGCCGCGGACGCCGGGGTCGGCGACCGCGTCGCCTGGGAACGCCACGAGCTGGGCAAGTCGTTCCCCGAGGGCTCCTTCGACCTGGTGAGCGCCCACTACCTGCAGTCCCCGGTCGAGCTCGACCAGCAGACGGTCCTGCGCGCCGCCGCGCGGACCGTGGCGCGCGGCGGCACCCTGCTGCTCGTCCTGCACGCCGGCTGGCCCTCCTGGCAGACCGAACCGCCGTTCGACGCCGTCTTCCCCACCCTGGACGGAGTCCTCGCCGAACTGGCCCTGCCGGACGACGAGTGGGCCGTCGAGACCAAGGAGACCGTCCGCCGGCCGAGCACGTCCCCCGAGGGCGTCGAGGGCTTCCGCGAGGACCACGTATGGCGCCTGCGCCGGGCATGACCCCCGGGCGCGCCTTGGCTTGCGTCCCCGTGACCTGCCCGGCGCCCGAGGGCGACCTCATGACGCTGCACGCCAGGGACGGGCGGGACCGCCCTGCGAGCGCGCGTGCGTGCGGGTCGGCCGGGCGTGAGACGTGCTCGCGCCCCGATGCCTCTTCGCGAGCCGGCCGGGTGTGAGTCCTGCTCGCGTCCCGACGCCGCTCTCCGCGGCCGCCCGCGCCCCACGGCAACCTCGTGGTGCTGGGCACCACGGCGTCGGGACACGCGTCGTCCGGTCGCCCGCCCAGGCTGCCCCCGAGGCCGTCGGACACGGCGTCGGGACGCCGGGTCAGCGCTCCCTGGCCGCCGCCGCGTGATGGGCCTCCCAGGCCTCGGCGCGCAGTCCGGGCCGGAGCAGGACGTCCGCCGCGGTGCAGGCCAGGGCGGCGGCCGCGGCGACGGTCACCTCCCGGGCCCGCTCCGAAGCGGCGGCCTCGGCGAACTCGGGGGTGTGGTCGGAGCCCTCCTCGCCCATGATCGCCACGAACGGGTGGACGGCCGGCACCCGCACACTCACGTTGCCGATGTCCGACGACCCCAGGTACACGCCCGGCACAGGCGGCGTCAGCGTGATGCCCGACCCGGACAGATGCGCCGCGAACCGGTCGGACAGCACCCCGCTGTCCCGGAAGTGGTCGTAGCGGACCGTGGCGCGCTCCACCTCGGCGCGCGTGCCCGTGGCCCGGGCCACGCCCTCGGCGCACTCGCCCAGCTGCCCGGTCAGCTCGTCCAGCGCCCGCGAGGTGGCCGCCCGCAGCCCGAACAGCCCCTGGGCGTACTCCGGCACGATGTTGGTGGCCGTTCCTCCGTGCGTGACGATGCCCTGCACGTGCGAGGCCTCCGGCAGCCGCCGGCCGACCGCGCCCAGCACGTTGAACAGCTCCACCAGGGCCGCCAGCGCGTCGACGCCCTCGGTCGGATTGCCCGTCGGGTGCGCGGCCCGCCCGTGGAAGGCCACCCGGTACTGCACCTGCGCGGTCAGCGGCGCCCGCCGCCAGTCGTACACCCCGGGGTGGAACATCAGCGCCGCGTCCACCTCGTCGAACACCCCGGCGTCCACTTCGAGGGCCTTCCCGCCCCCGCCCTCCTCCGCGGGCGTGCCCACGGCCATGACGCATCCGGCCGAGCCGCCCAGCACCGCGTGGAGAGCCAGCGCCGCCCCCAGACCCGCCGCCGCGATCAGATTGTGGCCGCAGGCGTGGCCGAGGCCCGGCAGAGCGTCGTACTCCAGCGGCAGCGCCACCGCGGGACGGCCCCGGCCCGAGCGCGCCGCGAACGCGGTCGGCATCCCCGCGACGCCCCGCTCCACCGCGAAACCGGCGCGTTCCAGCTCGCCGGAGAGCAGGGCCGCCGCCCGGTGCTCGGCGAAGGCGTACTCGGGGTCGGCGTGCAGCCGCAGCGCGACGTCCCACAGCGCCCCCGCCCGGCCGGCCACCTCCTGGCGGATGTCGTCGTGGACGTCGTCCGGCGTGCGGGTCACGCGGCCTCCTCGGGTCGGATGCTCCGAATGCGTGCCGTTCCCGGGTTCCACCGCCCGGGTGCGGCGACACCCGCCCGGTTTCGGCGCCGGGGCGGGTGCAATACGTTCCATGCGCCGCGCGGCCGTAGACCACGGAACCGGACGGCGCGTCCCGAACCGACGTGGGAGGAACGATGGATCACTCGCGGGTGCCCGTACTGGAAGCGCTGCAGGACTTCCGCCGCCGGGGGGACATCGCCTACGGCCCGCCGGGACACAAGCAGGGCCGCGGGGTCGACCCGCGGGTCGCGGAGATCGTCGGCATGGACGTCTTCCGCTCCGACGTGCTCTCCCTCAACGGGCTGGACGACCGCCGCCAGTCCCAGGGGGTGGTGAGCCGGGCGCAGGAACTCATGGCCGACGCCGTCGGCGCCGACCAGGCCTTCTTCTCCACCTGCGGCAGCTCCCTGTCGGTCAAGACCGCGATGCTGGCCGTGGCCGGCCCCGGCGAGAAGCTGCTGATCTCGCGCAACGCGCACAAGGCCGTGGTCGCGGCCGTCGTCGTCAACGGCGTCGAACCCATCTGGGTGCACCCGAAGTTCGACGCCGAACGGCACCTCGCCCACCCGCCCGAGCCGGACGACGTACGCCGCAAACTGGCGGAACACCCGGACGCCAAGGGCATGTTGCTCATCACGCCCACCGACTGGGGGACGTGCGCCGACATCGCGGGCGTGGCCCGGGTCTGCCACGAGTTCGACATCCCCCTCATCGTGGACGAGGCCTGGGGCGCCCACCTGCCGTTCCACCCCGGCCTGCCCGCCTGGGGGATGGACACCGAGGCCGACCTGGTGGTGACCAGCGTCCACAAGATGGGCGGCGCCATCGAGCAGAGCTCCGTCTTCCACCTCCAGTACGACCGGGTCTCGCCCGAGGTGCTCAAACAGCGCGAGGACCTGCTGGGCACCACCAGCGCCTCCACCCTGGTGTTCGCCACGCTCGACGGCTGGCGCCGGCAGATGGTCGAACAGGGCCGCGAACTGCTCGGAACCGCGCTCGGCCGGGCGGAACGCGTCCGCGCGGCGGTCGCCGCCATGCCGGGGCTGCGCCCCATGGGACAGGAGGTCGTCGACGCCGGGCTCGCCGCCGCCTACGACCCGCTCAAGATCGTGATCGACGTACGGGAACTGGGCGTCAGCGGCATGCAGGCGACCGAATGGGTGCGCGACCACTGCCACGTCGACCTCGGCGGCTCCGACACCTGCCGCATCAGCGCCTCGATCACCCACGCCGACGACGACCGGACGGAGGAGGTGCTGCTGGACGCCCTGCGCGCGCTCGTCGACGGGGCCGGGTCCATCGAACGCAGGCCGCCGGTGCGGCTGCCCGAGCCCTCCGCGCTGGAACTGGAACAGGCCATGCTGCCGCGCGCGGCGTTCTTCGCCCCGGTGGAGCACGTGCCCGCCGAACGGGCCGCCGGGCGCGTCTCCGCGGAGATGATCAGCCCCTATCCACCGGGTGTGCCCGTGGTCGCCCCCGGCGAGGTCATCACCGACGAGGTCCTGGACTACCTGCGCAGCGGCGCGGACCACGGCGTGCTCATCCCGGACGCGGCCGATCCGTCGGTGCGGACCCTGCGGGTGGTGCGCACCCCGCACTGAGCGGGAGAGAGACAGTACCGTCCGACAGCTGTCCGATTTGTTGAAGAAGTTATCTCCTGAGTTTTTTGAGAAGAGAGGCATGCTTTGTGACTTCCCGGACACCTGTGGTGTGAAGGCCTTTGGCTACCAGAGGGAGATGGTGAAATGCCTTCCAAGGACAAGGTGCTCGAGGAAGTCCGCACCGAGAACATCGACATCGAAGCAGCACTCGACCCCACCGAGCCCGACGGAGTCTTCCGCGACAGCCGCGAGTGCGCCGCGCTCGCCCTGCAGTCCGGAGGCACCACCCTGCTGCTTTCGCCGCCGACCCCGCGCCCCAAGAAGGGTTGACGGACCGACGGGAGCAGTGAGATGGAGCAGTCGAGCACGTCAGCCCTTCTCCAGGGAACGGTGCTGGACCTCGCTTCCGACGTGGTCTCCGCTCTTCGGAGCGGAGACCACGTACGAGCGGGGGGCACCCTCGTGGCAGGCGGACCGGGCGACGGCGTCGCACGCGCGGCGGTACGCGTCCTGGGCGCGGACCTGCTGCTGCCCACCACCCTGCTGAGACTTGAGCCCGGACCCGGCCAACTCGCCTTGTTCCAGGAGGCCGTGGCGGCCCATCAGCCGCGCCCCGACGCGGCCCCGGCCGTCGCGTGGAGCCACTGGGCGATGACCCGGGCCCTGCACCGGCTGGGACAGACCCCGAACGGCCCGCTCGCCGGCGAGGCGGGTGCCGAACCCGACGCCGGCTGGCTCGACGGCGCCGGCTGGCAGTACCTGACCCATCAACTCGCCGTCCTCGCCCCGCTCGCCCTGCCCGGCGAGGAAAACGCGGTCATGCGCGCCGCACGCCGCCGCCCGGTGGACGTCGCCCGCGGCTTCGTACGGGCGGTACGCCGCCGCGACTGGCAGCAGGCGGCCGGAGCCGGACGCTGGCTCACCCTTCTGGACGGGGTGCCCGTCACCCTCGGCCTCGACGCCGGCCTCGACTTCGTACGGCTCATGGGCGGCGGCGACCCACGGGTGGCCCTCCAGCTGGAGGCGGCGCGGCTGATGCCGGCCGGAGTGCTCCTGTGAACGCCCGGCGGGTGGAGGAGGCCGCCCTGGACTGGGTGCGGGCCCACCGCGACCGCTTCGCGCTCGGCGAGGACGCGCTCGCGGCGGACGGCCAGGTCAACCGCACCTGGAAGCCACTGGGCGAACTGGCCCAGGTGTGCGCGTCCGTGTCCGCCCGCACCCCGGCCTCGGACCCGCTGCACGCGCCGGTGGCCGAGCTGCTGGACTTCGCCTGGCAACAGACCCGCGAGGGCGAGATGTTCCCGCTGATGCAGTCGCTGGAACCCTTCGCCACCTACCCGCTGGAGGTCTACGCGGCCTTCGCCTCGGCCGGCTACCGCCACCCCGGCTACGAGGCGTCCGCCGCCGTGGTGGCCCGCACCCGGGGCTGGCGGCTGACCGAGCAGTACCCCACCCGGCGGCTCGGCGTCATCGAGGCCGAACGGCGCAGCGGCCTGCGCCCGCACGGCGGGGTGCCGCAGGCGCTGGACCGCACCTGGCTGGGCGGCCTGCCCGAGCCGTGGACCTTCGAACGCGCGGCCGGATATGCCCTGACCCACGTCGTCTTCCACCTCACCGAGTGGGGCCGCACCCCGCAGGGCGTGCCACCCGACCTGGCGGACTACCTGCGGCACTGGCTGCCGCCCTGGCTGGACACCTGCCTCGACGCCCGCATGTACGACCTGAGCTGCGAGCTGCTGGCGGTGGCGGCGAGCCTCCCGGACCCGCCGGAGCCGGCCGTCCTGGAGGACGCCTGGCACCGCGTCACCGCGGCCCAGCACGCCTGCGGCGCAGTCCCCGAGGAGGGCGCCCTCCAGGACGCCGCCCCACCGGGGCGGGACGATCCCTACGCCTTCACCGACTGCTACCACTCCACCCTGATGGCGCTGTTCGCCGCGGCCCTCACCACGGCACCGGTGCGCGACGCGGACCACGCCGGACAAGGAGTGCCCGGATGACGGACACCCGACTGATCCACCGTGTCGGAGCGGGCGCCCTGGAGTGGCTCTGGGCCCACCGCGACGGCTTCCGTCTGGAGCCGGACGTGGACCCCGAGATCGGCTTCCTGGAGCGCTTCAAGCCGATCGGGGAACTCGCCCTGATCTGCAAGGTGCTCTTCCGCGAGGGCGTCGCCGGCTCACGGCAGGCCCAGCTGGCCCGCCAACTGCTCGACCACGTCTGGCGGGACACGCTGGACGGCGGCCGCATGCTGGTGCGCGGGCAGCGCGTCGAACCGTTCTCACCCGTGCCCTTCGAGGTGTACCTGCCGTTCAAGGAGCTGGGCTACAGCCAGCCCGAGATCGAGCGGGCCACCGTGCTCAACCACCGCCTGGACAGCTGGACCCGGTTCCCGGTGACCCCGACCCGGCGCCTGGGCCTGTCCGCCTTCCAGCGCCGCTTCGGCCTGCCGGCCCGGCCGCCCGAGGCCGACCTGGTGGGCACCACCTGGCTGGCCGGCACCCCCGAACCGTGGACGGTCGAGGGCCACACCGCCTACGACATCACCCACACCGTCTTCCACCTCACCGACTGGGGCGAGCGGTCCGACGGCCTGCCGGAGACCGTCGCCGACTACCTCGCCACCTGGCTGCCGGTCTGGATCGACGACTGGCTGGACCTGGAGCGCTGGGACCTGCTCGGCGAACTCCTCGTCGTGGACGCCTGCCTGCCCCGGCCCACCCTGGACGAACCCGCCTGGCAGGCCTTCGCCGCCGCGCAGCAGCCCGACGGCGCGATGCCCGCCGTACGGACGATGCCCGAGGGCGACCCCGACACGGTGTTCGACATGGTCTACCACCCGACGCTGGTCGCCGCCTACGCCTCCGTACTGGCCACCTCCCGCGCCCTCAGCGAGCTGGCGCACAGCACCTCATGACGGCCCGCCGCGCGCCCTGGCCGGGCGACCCCCATGACGAGGCCGAGCCCGTCCCGCCCCCGGCCGTAACCCACGGGCCGCCCGACGAGACGGCCCTGCGCGACCGGCTGGCCGAGGCCGTCGACGCCTCCGACGCGCCCGACGCCGTCTTCGCCGTCTCCCGGCACGGCCGGCGCGCCCTCCACAGCGGCGGCACCGCCACACCGCCCGACGTCCCCCGCCAGGACCTGCGCTACGAGATCGGCTCGGCCTCCAAGACCCTCACCGGACTGCTGCTGACCCTGCTGATACGGCGTGGCGTGCTCACCGGAGCCGAACCGGCCGCCACTTGCCTGGACCCCGCCCACCCGGTGGGCCCGCACCCCGTCGCCCTCGCCCACCTCATCACCCACACCTCGGGACTCCCGGCCCTGCCCGCCGACTTCGTCCCCCGCGCCCTGCCCGCCTGGCGCACCAACCCCTACGCCCGCTACCCGGCCGAACGGCTGACCGGCGCCTTCCTGCGCCACGGCCCGCGCCACCGCCCCGGAACCCGCTGGCACTACTCCAACTACGGCGTCTCCGTCCTCGGCCACGCACTCGCCGCGACCACCGGCAGAACCTGGGAGGACCTGCTCACCGGTCAGGTCCTGCGCCCCCTCGGCATGAGCGGCACCGCCCTGCGCGCGGAGGACGGCAAGACCGACGCAACCGGCCACCGCAGGGACGGCCGGACCCCGGTCCCGGCCTTCGACGCGGGCGGCTTCCAGGCGGCGGGCGCCGTCCGGTCCACCCCGCACGACCTGCTCACCTTCCTCGAGGCCCACCTCGACCCGGCCCGCTCACCGGTGGCCGGCGCGCTGCGGGCGGTACGCGTGCCGGTGCTCCGCCGCGGGCTCGGACACCGGCACGTGCACACGGTGGCGTGGTTCCGCCACCCCACCGACGGCGGGCCGATGTACTTCCACAGCGGCGCCACCCTCGGCCAGCAGGCGTTCCTCGGCTTCCGGCCCGACACCGGCACGGCCCTGGCCGCGGTCTGCACCCGCCGCTTCCGCGCCCGGGACCCGTTCATCGCCACCGCCTACGCGCTCCTCGCCGGACCATGACGAGGGCGCGGGGCCGCCGCCTCGCACGGCGGCCCCGCGCCCGAGCCGCAGGACGGCTCACCCTCCGTCAGACCCGCTGCCACAGGGCCGGCGTCGCCTCGGGCGACCAGACGCCCTGCGCCTGGTGGTTCTGCAGGCACCGGTAGCGCAGCCCCGCGTGGGACACCGTGGCCCCGACCTCGTAGACCCGGCCCGCCGCCCACGCGTCCGCCGCCGCGTTGTCCTGCGGCGCGGGCGTGCCCGCCTCGGCGGAGGTGGTCTTCAGGGTGAGGCCGAAGTCGCTGAGCAGCGGATTGATCGGCTGGTAGAAGGTGGTCCCGCCGTTCGTGCAGTCCCCGGAGCCGCCGGACGTGGTGCCCTGTGCCTGGGTTCCCGCGACGAAGGGGCCGCCGGAGTCGCCGGGTTCGGCGCACACCGTGGTCTGGGTCAGCCCGTCGACGGTGCCCTGCGGGTAGGTGACGCTCGTGTCGTGCTGCTGGACCGTGCCGCAGTGCCATCCCGTGGTGGAACCGGACCGGCAGACGGACGCGCCCACGAGCGCCTCCACCGAGCCGTCGATCTGCACCTTCTGGCCGCCCTCGCCGTTGATGTCCGGGGTGGCGGTCCAGTCGGCGTTCACGCCCACCCAGGCCATGTCCTTGCCCGGGAAGGTGGACGCCTCGAAGGTGCCCTGGTCGGTCTCGTCGAAGCCGGTGGTCGTCGCGCCCGGCTGGCCGCAGTGGCCGGCCGTGGCGAAGCCCTGCTGCTGGTCCTTGGTGACGGAGAAGCCGATGGAGCAGCGGGCCTGGCCGTCGATGTAGTAGGCGTCGCCGCCGACGAGGTCCTTGAACACCCGGGGCCGGTCGGCCGAGACCCGGACGCCGACGTCCTGGCCCGCGACCCCGGCGGCCTCGGTGAAGTCCGTCGCGGCCGACTCGCTGGTGGCCTGCACCACGACCCGGTTGGTCCTGACGTCGACGAACCAGACCGGCGTCTCGTACGTCCCGGTGCGCGCGGCGGCGGCGTCCAGCTTCTCCTTGACCGAGCGGAGCTCCGCCAGTCCCTTCTCGACGACCGCCGCCTCGGCGCCCTGCGCCTCGATGGCGGCCGTGTCCGCGGCGTCGGTGGTGGCGACGGTCAGTTCGGCGGAGGTCGCGCCGCTCACCCAGGCCCCGGCGAAGCGGTCGCCCAGCGTGTTGCGCAGCATGCCCGCGCGGGTGCCCGCCTCCGCCTCGTTGACCAGCCTGGCCGACGCCTGGGCCGGCGTCAGCCCCAGGTCCCTCTGCATGGCGCGCAGCACCTGCGCCGGGGGTTTGTCCGCGCCGGGCGGCGGGGCGGCCGACGCGGCGGCGGGGACTGCGGTCAGGACCAGGGCGCCGAGCGCGGTGAGGGCGGCGCGGCGGCTGCGCGCGGCATGTCTGCCGACCATGCGATGTGCCTCCTTCGAGGGCTGTGCGAGACAGCGGGTGTCGGTGGGTGACCACGGTTCGTGGTGCGGGTCCGGCGAAGTCACAGTCCTTGCCGGTGGGATCCGCGGCCATGCCCGCACCGGGCGTCTTTCGCGCGATGGGGGACGCGGCGGGTGCCAAGTGCAGTACGCGGGCGGGCGTCAGGCGGGGGTCAGCCCCGGGTTGCCGGCCTCGGTGACGAAGGACGCGGCCGTGGTGACGGGAGCACCGGGCGTGCTGATGGCGGAGACCGTCCGGAAGTCGAGGCGGGTGGCCTGGCGGCCGAGTTCGGCGCGGACGTACCCGCGCTTGCCGTTGTAGAACTTCATGTGCGGGTTGGCCCGCATGTACAGGTCCCAGTTGGCGGGCTGCTCCACACCGTCCCGGCCGCTGGCGACCGAGGTGCAGGTGACCTCCGTGCCGACGGTGGCCGACGCCGGGTCGTCGAAGTCGTCCTTGACGTCGAGGGCGTACCCCACGTGCACGTCACCGGTGAGGATCAGCCAGTTCTCGATCCCGGCGGCCTTCGCCCCGGCGACCACCCGGTCGCGGGAGGCGCGGTAGCCGTCCCAGGCGTCCATGGAGAGCGCGGCGTCGGCGGTCACGTCGAACTTGCGCTGGGAGAAGCAGACCTGCTGGGGCATCACGTTCCACAGCGCCGTCGAGTTCTGCCAGCCGTCCAGCAGCCACTGCTCCTGCGCCGCGCCGGTGATGGTGCGCGCCGGGTCGTCCGACTCCGGTCCGGGGGCGTGCGGCCGGTCGTCGTAGGCCTGGTCGGAGCGGTACTGCCGGGTGTCGAGGATGTCGAACTGGGCGAGCGTGCCCCAGTGCAGCCTGCGGTACAGCTGGGCGTCGGGGCCCTGGGGCAGCTGGGCGGCGCGCAGCGGCTGGTTCTCCCAGTACGCGCGGTAGGCGGCGGCCCGCCGCAGCAGGAACTCCTCCGGAGGGATGCCGTTCTCGGGGATGTCGTCGGCGTAGTTGTTCTCGGTCTCGTGGTCGTCCCAGGCGACCACGAAGGGGTGCGCGGCATGGGCGGCCTTGAGGTCCTCGTCGCTCTTGTACAGGGAGTAGCGCAGCCGGTAGTCCGCGAGGGTCATGGTCTCGCGGTTGAAGACGTCGGGCAGCACGACGTCGGTGTAGCGGCGCTCGCCGCCCGACGGGTTCACCGCGTACTCGTACAGGTAGTCGCCGAGGTGGAAGACCACGTCGACGTCGTCCTGGGCCAGGTGCCGCAGCACGGTGTAGTAGCCGTCCATGTACGCCTGGCAGGCGACGGCACCCAGCCTCAGCGTGGCGGTGGCGCTGTCCGCCGGCGGCGCGGTGCGGGTGCGGCCCGCGGGGCTGATCCAGGCACCGGCCCGGAAGCGGTAGTAGTACACGGTGCCCGGCGTCAGGCCCTTCACGTCGACGTGCACGCTGTGGTTGTACTCGGCGTGCGCGTCGGCGGTGCCACGGAACAGGACGGCCGCGAAGTACTCGTCGAGGGCCACCTCCCACTCGACCGTGACCCGCTCCGTGCCCATGCCGCCGTCCTCCAGGAACGGCTCGGGCGCGAGCCGGGTCCACAGCAGCACCGAGTCCGGCAGCGGATCACCGGAGGCGACGCCGAGCGTGAACGGGTCCTTGGGGATCCGGGCGGCGCGCTGGGGTGCGGCCACCGCGCCGCGGGCCGGGATGTTGGTGGAGAAGGCGAGCGCGGCGGCGGCCGCGGTGACGGTGAGGAAACGCCGGCGGGCCAGGTGGCGCGCGGCGGTGCCCAGCACGGCGTCGTGCGGGGAGAAGGCGTGCTCGGCCGGTCGGCGGTGACGGCCCGTGGGCGCCATCTGGTGTCCTCTCGTACGGGGCGGGCGTCCTGCCCGGGATGCGCGGACCCCGCATGCTAAGCAGACAAAACGCCCGAAACCGGAAGGGCTTGCGGAGTGATCACACAGGAGGGCGTACGCGCGTGTGGACGCCCGGCCCCGGGGGCACCCGGAAGCGGGTGGCAAGGGGCACGGGAGAGGAAGGCGGTGGGCGGAGCGGATGGCCAGGACCAGGCGCTACGAGGTGGCGGCCTCCGGCCGCTGGTGGGACGAGGAGGACAACCGCCGGCTGCCTGCCGGCGAGGTGCACGCGTGGGAGCAGGGCACGAACCAGACGGTGTGCGGGCTGTCCCTGCACCGCTCGCGGCTGTCCCGGTTCCCGGGCGTCGGCTGGAGCGACGTCCTGCCCGAGTCCGGCGGCGCGGCCGACGCCGTCCGCCGGGTCTGCCCGCGCTGTGCGGCGGCGGCCGGTCGCCGGGCAGCGGGCGACCGGCCGGGCTGGCGGCGGGTGAACCCGCGCCCCTGAGACCCGGGGCGCGGGCCGGAGGTCAGGACGGCAGCGGCGAGCGGCTGACCCGGATCTTGGACTGGCCGTGCGGCCGCTTCTCCCAGTCCTCCATGAACCGCGCGTGCAGGTTGTGCTGGGCCGCCAGCGTGAGCAGCGTGTCGGTGCGGTAGTAGAAGTCCTCGCGCAGCACCTGGTGTTCCGTGCCCTCGGTGCGGTCGAAGGTGAAGTCGAAGAAACCCGTGCCGGTCAGGACGCGGCCGACGTGCCGGAGGCACTCGTCGATGACGCTGAGCGGCGAGTGCGAGAAGACGCTGTGCGCGTGGACGACGTCGAAGTGGTCGTCCGGCAGGAACTCCAGCTTCAGGTCGCCGGTGATGGTCAGGTGGGGCAGCTTGGCCTGGAGACCGTGCTCGGTCAGCGTCTGCTTCGCGGCGATCAGTATGTCCGGCGAGATGTCGATGCCGTAGTAGTGCCCGGTGTCGAGGTGGTCGATGAAGTGCCGGCCGCCGCGCAGGTTGCCGCAGCCGATGTCGAGCATGCGGTGCTCCGGGCGCAGTCCGTGCTCGATCAGGTAGTCGAACTGCATCTGTCCCAGCGCCAGCCAGCGGTCGTGGGTCCGGCTGCCGACCGCCGCCTCGGGGCTGCGGCGGGCGTCGGAGGCCATCACCGCCCGGTAGTAGCCGACGTGGTCCGGGTGCTTGAGCCGCAGCCACGCGTCCCGCCCGGCCCGGCGCACGTACGGGCCCACACGGTCGGGGTGGCGCAGCGCGTAGCCGACCTTGTGGGTGAGCGCGGCGCGGTTGCTGCGCAGTTTCTTCGGGGACTTGGCGTCCTTGGGCATGACGGTTCGACCTCCGGGTGAGGGGTTGGGGGACGGTGCGGGAGGTGCCGCAGAGGGTGTCAGATCCGGCGGCGCAGCAACAGGACCGTGACGAGGGCGAGTGCGAGCGCGAGGCCGCCGAGGAGCGCCGTGTCGGTCCACTGGAACGCCCAGTAGTCGCCTGCGGGGTTCGCCTCGTAGAAGCGTGCGACGTAGCCGTGCTGCGTCATGCACTCCTTCAGCTCGCGCCCGGACGGGTAGGGGCAGTTCAGGACGTCCTCCCGGCGGCCGGACGCCGTGATCAGGCCGTAGTGCCCGGTGGACCACTTCTCGCCCATGGGCGGCTTGGGCCGCCACCCGTCGCTGACGTAGGTGTGCGGCGGGACCAGGAGCCGGGCCCGGTGGGTCCACTGCACCAGTGCCGTCACCGCGGCCGTGACCAGCAGCGTCCACGCCATGGCGGACAGCACCCGGCGGGTCAGCAGCCCGGCGAGGGTGCCCACGGCCAGGCCGCACAGCGCGGCGGCGACGGTGGCGGGACCGGAACCGGTGAGCGCGGTCGCCTCGTACCAGAAGACGCCGTAGCTGTGGTTGGCGGCGGGCTCCCACCACCAGCGGAACAGCAGGGCCAGCGATCCGGAGAGCGCCACGGTGGCCACCGCGGCGAGGGCGAGGCGGGAGGCGAACCACTGGGCCCGGCTCACGCCCTGCGCCAGCACCATCCGGTGGGTGCCCAGCTCCCGGTCGCGGCCCAGCAGCGGTGCGCCCCAGAACATGCCGATCAGCGTGGGCAGGGCGATGTTGAGCGCGCCGAGCAGCTTGAGCGGTTCGACGTCCAGGAACTGCGGCAGCCCGTCACCGGGCCGGCTGCAGAACAGCGGGCCGGGATCGCAGTGGTCGAACAGCCCGCTGTGCAGGTTGTCCAGCATGCCCGAGCGGAAGTACGCGGCGAGCGCGGCGACGACGACCAGGACGGCCGCGCCGCAGCCGACCAGCACCCGCTGCTGGCGCCAGGCCAGCCACAGCGTGCCCTTCACGCCGCCTCCTCGCTGCTCTCGGCGCCGGAGCGCAGGTGACCGAGGAGGATCTCCTCCAGGCCGGGCCGCTCGACGTGCCAGTCGCCGCCGAGCGGGCCCCGGGGGCGTATCAGCGCGGTCAGCTGCCGTCCGTGCGTGCGTTGCCGCACCACTTCGTGGCGCCGCAGTCCGGGTGCCTCGTCGGCGTGTCCGGTGACCAGGGCGTGGCCCTCGCGGAGCGCGTCGGTGTCCTCGTCCAGCGCGACCCGGCCGGCCCGCAGCAGCAGTACCCGGTCGCAGGTCTGCTCCAGGTCGGGCAGGACGTGCGAGGACAGCACGATGCTCACCTCGCGCTCGGCCGCCTCGGCCATCAGGATCGCCATGATCTCCTCGCGCACCACCGGGTCGAGGTCGGCGAGGGGCTCGTCCAGGAGCAGCAGCTCAGGCCGCTTGCCGAGGGCCAGGGCGAGCGCCACCCGGGTGCGCCGGCCCGGTGACAGCTCGCCCACGCGGGCCGTGAGGGGGATGCCGCCCTCGCCCACGACCCGCTCGGCGACCGTCCGGTCCCAGACGGCGTTCAGCTTGCCGCCCATGCGCAGGGTGTCGGCCACCGTGAAGCGCGGGTAGAGCGGCTTGTCCTGGGTGAGCAGGGCGACCCGGGTGCGGGCCGGGGCGGAATCCGGCGCGGCACCCAGGGCCCGGATCTCTCCGTGGGTGGGCCGCAGCAGGCCGCCGGCCAGGTGCAGCAGGGTGCTCTTGCCCGCGCCGTTGCGGCCCACCAGCGCGGTGATCCGGCCGCGGGGCACCGTGAATCCGCAGTCCCGCAGGGCCCAGTCGCCGCGTGCCCGGTAGCGGAACCCGAGGTCCGTGGCGTGCAGCGCGGCGGGCTCGTCCGGCCCGGTCATGCGTCCTCCTGTCTCCGTCCCCGGTCACCCGGGTCCTGCTCGTGCCGCTCGCGCGGTTCGTTCTCGTGCGGTCCGTGCCCGTGTCGCCCGGGCCCGTCCGGCTCGTGCGCGTCCAGCGCCGCCGTGACCAGGGCGAGCACGTCGTCCCGCTCCAGCCCGGCCGACCGGGCCCGTGCGACCCACTCGGCGAGGTCCGTGCGCAGCGGCGAGTCGTCCTCCGCGCCGGGCCGCGCCAGCGACCGCGTCACGAAAGTGCCGAGCCCGCGCCGCGACCGCACCAGACCGGCCTGCTCCAGGTCGCGATAGGCCCGGAACACGGTGTTGGGGTTGATGGCGGTGGCGGCGACGACCTCCTTGGCCGTCGGGAGCTTGTCCCCGACCCGCAGCACGCCCATCCGGAGCGCCTGCTCGGTCTGCCGCACGATCTGTACGTAGGCGGGCACGCCGCCGCGTCGATCGATCCGGTACTCGACCACGTCACCTTCCATGCTTTCATTAATTCATTAGTAGAAGCATGATCAGATGGTCCGCGGATGTCAACTTCCCCGGATGGCGGCGCCGAGTCGACAGGCGGACGATGGGGTGGTGGGGACTGGGAAAGGAGGAGCGTCATGCTGGAGGCGAAGACGCTCGACAAGCCGGACGAGCGGCGCGATTTCCCCCGGGGGCACATCGAGGCCGTGCACATGGAAGGACTCGACTTCGCCGTCGCCACCTTCGAACCGGGCTGGCGCTGGTCGGAGTCCGTGGGGCCCATCGCGGGCACCGACAGCTGCATGATCCATCACAACTGCTACGTGGTGGGAGGCCGGATGCACGTCCGCATGGACGACGGCACCGAGAGCGAGGTGGGCCCCGGCGACGTGTTCGTCTGCTCGCCCGGCCACGACGCCTGGGTCGTGGGCGACGCGCAGTGCGTCGTGTACGACTTCGCGGGCGGCATGGCGAAGGAGTACGCCAAGGCCGACTAGGAGCGCGCACGCGAGGAGGGGGTGACCGCCGAGACGGTCACCCCCTCCTCGATGTGCCGCTCAGGCGGCTAGGGTCACCGCCCCGACCGCCGGCGTACGCAGCACCCGCCGGGCCGTCCCCAGGCTCGTCCCGAGCGTCACCGCCGCCGACACCGACACCATCGTCAGCCAGACGCCGGGGAACTGCTCCGGCAGCACCGCGTCGGTCCGCACGACCGTGAACGGCACGATCCCGGCCAACGCCGCCACCGTGCCGAAGAACGCCCCGGTCAGCGTCAGGATCAGGCTCTCGACGCCGACCACGCCCAGCACCTGGCCCGGGGTAGCCCCCGTGAGCCGCTGCTGCCCGAACTCCCGGGAGCGGTACGTCGTCGCCGCGTACAGCGAATTGACCAGCATCACGCAGACGAACACCGCGATGATGCCGACCACCGTGAGGTTGAGGGTCTCCAGGTTCTTGGCGTCGACCGACTTGACCAGCCCGGAGGCCTTCACGGCGTCGCTCTCCACCGCCTGCACGGTGACCGTCGCCGTCGACACCGCCGTGAACAGGATCAGCGACACCAGGATCCCGGCGAGGTGATCCGCCCGCTCCCGCAGGTTGCGCACGGCCAGCCAGCGGCTCGCGCCGCTCAGCGGCAACCGGTCGAGCACGCCCTTCAGCAGCCGCGGCGACAGCAGCGCGAAGCCCACCGACAGCAGGATCGCCCCGTAGGCCGGCGGCGCCATCAGCGCCTCGTCCGTCGCGGAGAACAGGAAGGTGGCACCGGCGCCGACGGCACCGGTGGCCAGCGCGGCGTACGCCAGGAACCGCTTGGCACCGGCCCGCTCCCGACCGCGCCGCGTCACCCGCCGCACCGCCCAGAACGCGGCGCCCGCCGACGCGAGCAGCGTGATGTCCACGCCGCTCAGCAGCGCGACCGGCCCGAAGGAGTACTCGACGGCTTCCGCCACCTGCCCGCTGTCCTGGAACATCTCCAGCAGCGCCCGCCCGCCGAGCATCGCCGGTCCGACGGCCAGCGCCGAGCCCACCAGGGCCACGGCCACCGCCTCACCGACCACCATCCGCTTGATCTGCGCCGGGGTAGCCCCCGAGCAGCGCAGCAGCTCCAGTTCGGCGGTGCGCTGCCGCACGTTGACCGTCAGGGTCGAGGCCACCGCGAAGAACACCAGCAGCGTCCCGTACCCACCGACGACCCCGGCCGCCG
Source organism: Streptomyces sp. CB02414 (assembly GCF_001905385.1). GTDB lineage: Bacteria > Actinomycetota > Actinomycetes > Streptomycetales > Streptomycetaceae > Streptomyces. The sequence goes on from NZ_LIPF01000005.1 coordinate 367,500, forward strand.
TGCCCAGCGTCTCCGAGCTGACCGGATCCACCCCGCCCTGCCCGGCCGTGTCGTGCATCGAGTTGAACATCATGATGACCGCCGCGCCGAGGAAGGCGGACAGCAGCGTCGCGAGGAACCGTCCGGGGCGTCGCCGGATCGACCGCAGGGCCAGTACGAACACCGCTCACACCCCCGCCGGCACGTCGTCGCCCAGGTGCGCCAGCCGCTCCGCGACCGCGTCCGGCGTCGGGTGGTCCATCCGCCCCGCGAGCCGTCCGTCGGCGAGGAAGACGACCGAGTCGGCGTACGAGGCGGCGACCGGGTCGTGGGTCACCATCACCACGGTCCGGTCGCGCACCCGCACCGCCTCCTGCAACAGCAGCATCACCTGTCGCGCGCTGCGCGTGTCCAGCGCGCCCGTCGGCTCGTCCGCGAAGATCACCCGGGGCTCGGTCACCAGCGCGCGGGCGATCGCCACCCGCTGCCGCTGCCCCCCGGAGAGCTGGTCGGGGCGGTGCCCGAGCCGGTCCCCGAGACCGACCGCGGCCAGGACCTCCCGCGCCCGCTTCCGGTCGACGCGGCGCCCGGCCAGCTTCAGCGGCAGCACCGTGTTCTGCGCGACGGTGAGCGTCTCCAGCAGGTTGTACTGCTGGAACACGAACCCGACCCGGCCGCGCCGGAACCTGGTCAGCTCCGCCTCGGTGCCGCCCGTCAGCTCGGTGCCGTCCACCCACACGATGCCGCTGTCCGGCCGGTCGAGCCCCGCCGCACACTGAAGCAACGTGGACTTGCCCGAACCCGACGGGCCCATCACCGCGGTGAACGTGCCACGCCCCAGGCTCAGCGTCACCCCGTCCAGCGCGGTCACCGCGTTCTCGGCGGTGCCGTAGGTCCTGGTGACCTTGACGAGGCGGAGCGCCTCGGGGGCGGGGCCCGGGTCGTGGTTGCCTCGTGCGCCGGTGCGGAACATCGTCATCACCTTCCGTGCGGCACGCCCTGTGCGGTGCCTCGCCGACGACGCTACGGAGCGCGGACCCGCGGCACACTGGGCGCAGAGCCCGTATCGGCAGGTGTACTCAGTGACACCTTCACCCCTCCACCAGCACCACCTCCAGCGTGCGCGGACCGTGCACCCCCTCGACCCGGTCCAGTTCGATGTCACTGGTCGCCGACGGACCGGAGATCCAGGTCAACGGGCGCGCGGGGTCGAGGCGTCCGAGGGCCTGGGGCACCGACGACACCACCTGCTCCGGCACCCGTACGACGCAGACGTGGTGGTCGGGGACGAGGGTGATGCGGCGGCGGCCCTGGTCGGGGGAGCCGTCCAGGACGATGGTGCCGGTCTCGGCGACGGCGACCGCGCAGCCCGTGACCACGCTGTCGACCCGGTCGAGGTCCTGCGGCGTGTTCGCCGCGCGGTCGTGGACGCGGGCCGCGTCGACCGCCTTGAGCCAGTACGGGGGCAGCTCCGGCGGAACCACGACGCTCTGCGAGCCGTGCGCCGCCAGGAGCCGCATCAGCAGCTCGGGCAACCGCTCGGCCGTGCAGCGGTGCACGATCGCCCGGTAGTCCGCCAGGTTCTCGGCGAGCAGCTCCACCGTCTCGGCGGTGCTCCGCCGTCCGTGCTCGCGCAGATAGTCCCGCACGATCGGAGCCTCGTCGGCCGGCACGTCCGCGAGGGCGCGCCGTACCCGGCCCAGAATCCGTTCCCTGCCGCTCACTTCGCCCCGTCCTTCCCACCGCGCGTGCGCTGCCACCAGTCGCGGAACGGTTCCGCGGGCACCCGGGGGAGATCGCGGGTGCCGCTCCAGGCCCGGCCCGGTCCGGGAAGCGTCCGCGGGTGCAGCCGCCTGGTCCGGGACGCCAGCCGCTGCCCGGTCCGGAGCGCGCCCGGGTGCGTGAACGCCCACTGCGCCGCCCGCATCGCGGCACGCTCGGCCGCGTGCCCCTTGGCCGGTTTGAGGACGACCCGGTTGCCCCGCCGGACGGCCGGACCGCCCTGCACCACCCGCTCCCGCAGGTGCACCAGCACCTCGGGGATGTCGATGGCGACCGGGCACACCTCGTAGCAGGCGCCGCACAGCGAGGACGCGTACGGCAGCGAGGCGTCGATCTCGCTGCCCGTGCCCCGCAGTTGCGGGCTGAGGATGGCGCCGATCGGGCCGGGATAAACCGAGCCGTAGGCGTGGCCGCCCGCCCGCTCGTACACCGGGCAGACGTTCAGGCAGGCGGAGCAGCGGATGCAGCGCAGCGCCTGGCGGCCGACCTCGTCGGCGAGGGTGTCGGTGCGGCCGTTGTCCAGCAGGACCAGGTGGAAGGTGCTGGGGCCGTCCTCGTCGGTGGTGCCGGTCCACATGGACGTGTACGGGTTCATGCGCTCGGCGGTGGAGGAGCGGGGGAGGGTCTGGAGGAAGACCTCCAGGTCCTGCCAGCTCGGCACGATCTTCTCGATGCCGACGACCGAGATCAGCGTCTCGGGCAGGGTGAGGCACATCCGTCCGTTGCCCTCGGACTCCACGACGACGAGCGTGCCGGTCTCCGCGACGACGAAGTTCGCGCCGGAGACACCGACTCTGGCCCGCAGGAACTTCTCCCGCAGGTGAAGCCGTGCCGCCTCCGCGAGTTCGGCGGGCGTGTCCGTCAGGCCCTCCGGTGCCGGGCGCCCCCACTCGCTCATCTCGGAGCGGAAGATGTCCCGGATCTCCCCGCGGTTGCGGTGGATCGCCGGAACCAGGATGTGCGACGGCCGGTCCTTGCCCAACTGCACGATCAGCTCGGCGAGATCCGTCTCGTAGGCGTGGATGCCCACCGCCTCCAGGGCCTCGTTGAGACCGATCTCCTGCGTCGCCATCGACTTGACCTTGACCACCTCCCGCTCGCCGGTCTCCTCGACCAGCCGGGCGACGATCGCGTTGGCCTCGTCCGCGTCGGCGGCCCAGTGCACGGTCCCGCCGGCCGCCGTGACCGCCTCCTCCACCTGCACCAGGTACCGGTCGAGGTGGCGCAGGGTGTGGTCCTTGATGCGCCGGCCGGCCTCGCGCAACTGCGCCCAGTCGTCCAGCTCCGCGACCGCGCGGGCCCGCTTCTCCCGGATGGTGCGGGTGGCGTGGCGCAGGTTGCCGCGCAGGGTGGTGTCGCGCACCGCCGTGCGCGCGGCCTCCGGGAAGGCCGGCATCCCCAGATACGTGCCGCTCATACGGCCACCGCCTCCTCGGTGCTCGCCAGGATCTCCGCGATGTGCACCGGCCGCATGTCCGTGCGCAGCCGCGTCATCGTGCCGCCGATGTGCATCAGGCAGGAGTTGTCGGCCGCGCACAGTACCTCCGCGCCCGTCGACTCGGCGTTGCGCACCTTGTCCGCGCCCATCGCCGCCGACACGTCCGCGTTCTTCACGGCGAAGGTGCCGCCGAAGCCGCAGCACTCCTCCGCGCCCGGCAACTCGACCAGCTCCAGCCCCTCCACCGCCTCCAGCAGCCGCCTCGGCCGGTCACCGAGTCCGAGGCCCCGCAGCCCGTGGCAGGTCGGGTGGTAGGTGACCGTGTGCGGGTAGTACGCCCCCACATCCGTCACCCCCAGCACGTCCACCAGGAACTCCGTCAGCTCGTACGTCTTCGGCACCACCGGCGCCAGCGTCGCCGCGAGGCCGTCCCCGCGCCCCTCCGCGCGCGCCCGCTCACCCATGCGCGGATACAGCTCCCGCACCATCGCCCCGCACGAGCCCGACGGCGTCACCACCGCGTCGTACTCCTCGAAGACCTCGGCGAAGTGCCGGGCCAGCGGCTCCGCCTCGTGCCGGTAACCGGTGTTGTAGTGCGCCTGGCCGCAGCAGGTCTGGCCCACCGGGAAGTCGACCTCGACACCCAGTCTGGTCAGCAGCTTGACGACGGCACGGCCGGTGTCCGGATAGAGCGTGTCGTTGACGCAGGTCAGGAACAGGGCGACACGCATCGCGGCTCCTCGTGATCGATGAAACGTGACCGATGGAACATGACCCGTGGAACGTGATCGACGGAACTTGTTGATCATCGGATGAATCGCAGGGTAGTCGGCACGGCGGGGCCGGGGGAGACCCCGTTCACCGGTCGGCGAGTCGGGCCTCGGCCGCCCGCCAGCGCGCGGTGCCGCCCCGGGGCTCGTACCGGGTCAGCGACTGGGTGCGCACCAGTAGCCGGCGCATGTCCGCGAGGTCGCCGACCAGCCCGTGGGTGCGGGCCTGCACCAGGACGTTGCCGAGCGCGGCGGCCTCGGTCGGCCCCGCCACCACGGGCAGCCCGCAGGCGTCGGCGGTCAGCTGGCACAGCAGCGCGTTGCGGGTGCCGCCGCCGACGACGTGCACGACGTCCACCGGATGCCCCGCGAGCCGCTGGGCGTCCTCGACGGCCCCGCGGTGGGCCAGCGCCAGCGAGTCGAGGATGCAGCGGGTCACCTCGGCGGGCGTCTCGGGCACCGGCTGCCCCGAGGCGCGGCACGCTTCGGCGATCCGCTCCGGCATCCGCCCCGGCGCGAGGAAAGAGGCGTCACCCGCGTCCACCACCGACCGCAGCGCCGGCACTCGCGCCGCCGCGAGCAGCAGCTCACCCAGATCCGGCTCGCCCCAGGCCCGTACGCACTCCTGGAGCAGCCACAGCCCCATGATGTTGCGCAGGTAACGGACCGTGCCGTCGAGCCCCAGTTCGTTGGTGAAGTTGGCGGCGCGGCTCTCCTCCGTCAGCACCGGCGCGGTCAGCTCCAGACCGGCCAGCGACCAGGTCCCGGTGCAGATGTACGCGAACCGCTCGCCCGAGGCCGGCACGGCGGCCACCGCGGACGCGGTGTCGTGCGAACCGACCGCCGTCACCGGCACAGGACCGGCCAGCCCCGTCTCCTCCAGCACCCGGGGCGTCAGCACACCCGCCGGATCGCCCGGTTGACGCAGCGGCGCGAAGAGCGCCAGGTCGATCCCGAGCCGGCCGGCGACGTCCTGCGACCAGTCACGGGTGCGGGGGTCGATCAGCTGGGTGGTGGACGCGTTGGTCAGCTCCGTGCCCTGCTCGCCGGTCAGCCAGTACGTCAGCAGGTCCGGGATCAGCAGCAGCCGCCGGGCCTGCGCGAACTGGGCGGTGTCCCGCGCGGCGACGAGCTGGTACAGGGTGTTGAAGGGCGCGTACTGCAACCCGGTCGCCGCGTACAGCTCCCCGGCGGGCAGCGTGGCCCACACCTTCTCCGCAACGCCCTCGGTGCGGGCGTCGCGGTAGTGCACCGGGTTGCCGAGCAGTGCCCCGTCGACGTCCAGCAGGCCGTGGTCGACGGCCCAGCTGTCCACGCCCACCGAGTCCACCGGTCCGGCCGCCCGCAGCCCGTCCAGCACACCGGCGTACAGCGCCAGGACGTCCCAGCGCAGCCCCTCCGGCGTACGGACCGGCCGGTTGGGGAAGCGGTGCGCCTCGGCCAGCTCCAGCCGGTCGGGGTCCACGCGGCCGGCCATGACGCGCCCGCTGGACGCGCCGAGGTCGACCGCGGCGTACGACCTGAGGCGCGTGCCGCCGCTCATCGCAGGAACGCGGCGGCGACGCCGGCGTCGACCGGGACGTGCAGGCCGGTGGTGTGGGTCAGGTCGCCGCCGGTCAGCGCGAACACGGCGTTGGCGACGTGCTCGGGCAGCACCTCCCGCTTCAACAGCGTCCGCTGCGCGTAGAACTCGCCCAGCTTCTCCTCCGGCACCCCGTACACGGCCGCCCGCTGGGCACCCCAGCCGCCCGCGAAGATGCCCGAACCACGCACCACACCGTCCGGGTTGACCCCGTTCACCCGGATGCCGTGCTCGCCCAGCTCGGCGGCGAGGAGGCGCACCTGGTGGGCCTGGTCGGCCTTGGTCGCGGAGTAGGCGATGTTGTTGGGGCCCGCGAAGACGGCGTTCTTGGAGGCGATGTAGACGATGTCGCCGCCCATCTCCTGCGCCGTCATGACCCGGGCCGCCTCGCGCGAGACCAGGAAGGAACCGCGGGCCATGATGTCGTGCTGGAGGTCCCAGTCCTCGGCGGAGGTCTCCAGCAGCGGCTTGGAGACGGAGACGCCCGCGTTGTTGACCACCAGGTCGACCCCGCCGAAGGCGAGCACGGCCGCCCGGAAGGTCTCGGCGATCCGCTCCTCGTCCGTCACGTCCACGGTCACGGCGACCGCCCTGTCCGGTCCGCCCAGTTCCTCGGCGACCGCCGCGGCGTTCTCGCCGTTCAAGTCGGCGACGACCACGCAGGCGCCCTCGGCGACGAGCCGCCGCGCGATCGCCTTCCCGATCCCGCTGCCCGCGCCGGTCACCAGCGCCACCCGGGTCGCCAGCGGCCTGGGCCTCGGCATCCGCTGGAGCTTGGCCTCCTCCAGCGCCCAGTACTCGATGCGGAACTTCTCCGACTCCTCGATCGGCGCGTACGCCGACACCGCCTCCGCCCCGCGCATCACGTTGACCGCGTTGACGTAGAACTCGCCGGCCACCCGGGCGGTCTGCTTGTCCTTGCCGAAGCTGAACATGCCGACACCCGGCACCAGCACGACCGCCGGATCGGCGCCGCGCATCGCGGGGGAGCCGGGCTCGGCGTGCCGCCGGTAGTAGGCGGCGTACTCCTCGCGGTAGGCGGCGTGCAGTTCCCTGAGCCGGGCGACGGTCTCGTCCAGCGGCGCGGTCGGCGGCAGGTCGAGCACCAGCGGCCGCACCTTGGTGCGCAGGAAGTGGTCGGGGCAGGAGGTGCCGAGCGCGGCGAGCCGCGGGTGCTCGGCACGGGCGAGGAAGTCCAGCACCACGTCCGCGTCGGTGAAGTGCCCCACCTGCGGCCGGTCCCGGGAGGCCAGGCCGCGGACGTACGGCGCCAGGGCCGCCGCCCGCTCCCGCCGCTCGGCCTCGGGCAGCGCCTCGTACCCGTCGACCACCGCGCCGAACGGCTCGGCCTTCCCGCGCTCGGCGAGGAAGGCCTCGGCGGTGCGGATGATGTGCAGCGAGTTGCGCTCGCACTCCTCGGAGTTGTCGCCCCAGGCGGTGATGCCGTGCCCGCCGAGCACACACCCGATCGCCCGCGGGTTGGCCTCCTTCACGGCCGCGATGTCCAGCCCCAGCTGGAAACCGGGCCGCCGCCACGGCACCCACACCACGGTGTCGCCGAAGCACTCGGCGGTCAGCTTCTCGCCGTCCGCCGCGCAGGCCAGCGCGATCCCGGAGTCGGGGTGGAGGTGGTCCACGTGCGCGGCCTCCACCAGCCCGTGCATCGCCGTGTCGATGGAGGGCGCGGCGCCGCCCTTGCCGTGCAGGCAGTAGTCGAAGGCGGCGACCATCTCGTCCTCGCGCCCGACGCCCGGGTAGACGTCCTTGAGCGCCCGCATCCGGTCCAGCCGCAGCACGGCCAGCCCCGCCTCGCTGAGCGTCCCGAGATCACCGCCGGACCCCTTGACCCACATCAGTTCCACATCACCTCCGGTGACGGGATCGGTGGCGGTTCCTTTGGCGGAGGCGTTCCCGCCGGCGTAGTTGGTGTTCCGGGGGTCGGAACCGAGCCGGTGGGAGCGGGCGAGGAGGGCGTCGGCCGAGGGGTGGCTAGCCATGTCTGACAGTCCTTTCGAACGAAGGGCGGGGGAGTGCGCCCCATCAGGGGCGCGGGGAACTGCGCGACCAGCCACAACCGGCCCGCAGCCGCGGAACAACACAAACCCGGCAGACGCCTACGCCCCCCACCCCGCCTGCCGCCCACCCACCCGCTCGGCGACGACCGTCTCCGCCCACCCGCACTCGCGATACGCGGCCATGGGATCCGGGGCGAGCCCCATCTCCTCCCGCACCTCACGAAGAAGCGGACGCACGTCCGAGTCGTACGCGTCCATCACCACCGCGTTGGCGCCCAGCACATCCCCCGAAGCCTGCGCAGCAGCCAGCGCGTCCGCGTCGACCAGCAACGCCTTGGCCGTAGCCTCCTGAACGTTCATCACCGACCGGATGATCGCCGGAACCTTCGCCTCGATGTTGTGGCACTGATCCAGCATGAACGCCACGTCGGAGGTGAACCCGCCCCCGCGCACCACCTCGTACATGATCCGGAACAGCTGGAACGGATCGGCCGCCCCCACCATCAGGTCGTCGTCCGCGTAGAAGCGCGAGTTGAAGTCGAACCCGCCGAGCTTTCCCTCCCGCAGCAGCGTCGCCACGATGAACTCGATGTTCGTGCCCGGCGCGTGGTGCCCGGTGTCGACGACGACCTGCGCCTTCTCGCCCAGCCGGAGGCAGTGCGCATAGGCCGTGCCCCAGTCCGGCACGTCCGTCGTGTAGAACGCCGGCTCGAAGAGCTTGTACTCCAGCAGCATCCGCTGCCCCTCGCCCAGCCGCTCGTACACCTCGGCCAGCCCCTCGGCCAGCCGGTCCTGCCGGGAGCGCACGTCGTCCTGCCCGGGATAGTTCGTACCGTCGGCGAACCACAGCTTCAGGTCCCGGGACCCGGTGGCGTCCATGATGTCGACGCACTCCAGCAGGTGGCCGACGGCCTTCTTGCGCACCGCCGCGTCGGGGTGGCAGACGCTGCCGAGCCGGTAGTCGTCGTCCTGGAAGGTGTTGGAGTTGATCGCGCCGATCCGCAGGCCCCGCGCCCTCGCGTGCTCGGCCAGCGCCGAGTAGTCCTCGACCTTGTCCCACGGGATGTGCAGGGCGACGGTCGGGGCCACGCCCGTGAACTCGTGCACCTTCGCCGCGTCGTCCAGTTTCTCGAACGGGTCGCGCGGCACGCCCGCCTGGGCGAACACCTTGAACCGGGTGCCGGAGTTCCCGTACGCCCACGACGGCGTCTCGACAGCCTGGGTCCTGAGCGCGGCCTTCACCGCGGCGAGCTCGGTCACTTCGGCGCTCCTGTGACATCGGGTCGCGGCCGGTCCCGTGACCGACTCTGCGCACGACCATGTGTGAAACGATTCAGAACGTGAAGCTATGAGTCGCCCGAAGGGGTGTCAACCCTTCTGCTCACACCCGCTTTCCGTGATAAGGGCGTGACCTTCGGCTGTCGAAAGATTTTCGATCCGGACCCATTGACGCGACATGCCCTGCCTGCCTAACGTCCCGGCAACCTAGTTGAAACCTTTCACGACGCCGTGAGGGCCGTCCCGCCCGGCGTCGTCGAGGAGCCCCCATGACCCACCCGTCCGACATGGGTACGGCCCCGGTTCTGGCGCTCAGGGACGTCTCCAAGTCCTTCGGCGCGGTCCGCGCCCTGCGGGACGTCTCCCTGGAACTGTTCCCCGGCGAGGTGCACGCCCTGGCCGGTGAGAACGGCGCCGGCAAGTCGACCCTCATCAAGACGGTCGCCGGAGTGCACCGGCCGGACGCCGGCCAGGTGCTGCTCGACGGCGAGCCGGTCGTCTTCCACGGCCCCGGCGACGCCCGCGACGTCGGCATCGCCGTGATCTACCAGGAGCCGACCCTCTTCCCCGACCTGTCGATCGCCGAGAACATCTTCATGGGCCGGCAGCCCCGGCGCGCCCTCGGCCGTATCGACCACCGGGCGACCCGGGACGCCACCGCCGGGCTCATGCGACGCCTCGGCGTCGGACTCGACCCCGACCGCCCCGCGCGCGGCCTGTCCATCGCGGACCAGCAGATCGTGGAGATCGCCAAGGCGCTCTCCTTCGACGCCCGCGTACTGATCATGGACGAGCCGACCGCCGCGCTCACCGGCAGCGAGGTCGCCCGGCTCTTCGGCGTCGTGCGCACCCTGCGCGAGCAGGGCGCCGCCGTGCTCTTCATCTCCCACCGGCTGGAGGAGATCTTCCGGATCTGCGTGCGCGTCACCACCCTGCGGGACGGCGCCCGGGTCGCCACCGAGCCGCTGGCCGGCATGACCGAGGACGACCTGGTCCGCCGCATGGTCGGCCGCGACCTCGACGAGCTCTACCCCAAGCAGGAGGTCAGCCCCGGCGAGGTCGCCCTCAGCGTGCGCCGCCTGACCCGGGAGGGTGTCTTCACCGACGTCTCCTTCGAGGTGCGGCGCGGCGAGATCGTCGGCCTCGCCGGACTGGTCGGCGCCGGGCGCACCGAGGTCGCCCGCGCCGTGTTCGGCGTGGACCGCTGGGACGCCGGCGAGGTCACCGTCGACGGCAGGCCCCTGGCCAACGGCGCCCCGTCCACCGCGATGGCGGCGGGCCTCGCCCTGGTCCCGGAGGACCGGCGCGCCCAGGGGCTGGTGATGGACATGTCCATCGAGCGCAACATCGGCCTCACCGGGCTGCGCACGACCGTGCGGGCCGGGCTGATGGACCGGGGCGCCGAGCGCAGCCGCTCGCTCGACTGGGCGGTCAGGCTCCAGGTCAAGTACGCCCGCGTCGCCGACGCCGTGGCCACGCTCTCCGGAGGCAACCAGCAGAAGGTCGTCCTCGCCAAGTGGCTGGCCACCGGTCCCAAGGTGCTGATCGTCGACGAGCCGACCCGCGGCATCGATGTCGGCACCAAGGCCGAGGTGCACCGGCTGCTGGGCGGACTCGCCGCCGACGGCGTGGCCGTCCTGATGATCTCATCCGACCTGCCCGAGGTCCTCGGCATGGCCGACCGCGTCCTGGTGATGCACGAGGGCCGGCTGACCGCGGAGATCGCCCGCACCGACGCGACCGAGGAGACCGTGATGGCCGCAGCCACGGGGAGGACCGCCGCATGACGGTCACCGCACCCGGCCAGGCTCCCCGCACCGATGTGCCCGCGGCCGGCGCCACCCGGCTCGTCGACCGCGTCTTCAGGATGCGCGAACTCGCCATCCTCCTCGTCTTCCTGGTGATGATCGCCGTCACCCAGGCCGGCAACAGCGCGTTCCTGTCCGAGCAGGGCATCAAGGACCTGCTGCTGAACGCGACCATCCTGGTCCTGGTCGCCACCGGCCAGTCCCTGGTCGTCATCACCCGCAACGTCGACCTGTCCGTCGGCTCCACCCTCGGCATCAGCGCCTTCGCCGCCGGCACCCACCTCCAGGGCGGCGGCAGCTCCGCCGTGGCCGTGCTCCTCGCGGTGCTCATGGGCGTCGGCTTCGGCCTGCTCAACGGGCTGCTGGTCAGCCTCGGCCAGGTCCCCGCCCTGGTTGTCACCCTCGGCACCCTCTACATCATCCGCGGCATCGACTCCATCTGGGTCGGCTCCCGCCAGATCACCGCGGCCGACCTGCCCGCCGGCTTCGTCGACTTCGGCTCCGGTGGAATCTCCGCCGTGCCGTGGCCGGCCCTCATCGCCCTCGCGGTGCTCGTCGCCACCGCGTACTACCTGAAGCACTTCGGCAGCGGACGCGAGCTGTACGCGCTCGGCTCCAACCCGGAGGCCGCCCGGCTGGCCGGCATCCCGGTCCGCAAGCGCGTCCTCACCGCCTACACCTTCTGCGGCGCTCTCGCCGGACTCGCCGGCGCCCTCTACCTGGCCCGGTTCGGCAACGTCGACTCCGGCACCGGCAACGGCTACGAACTGACCGTCGTCAGCGCCGTCGTGGTCGGCGGCGTCGTCTTCACCGGCGGCTCCGGCAGCGTCTACGGCGCCGCCCTCGGCGCGCTCCTGCTCACCTCGGTCAACAGCGTGCTGCCCGCCCTCGGCGTCAGCTCCGTGTGGGTGCTGGCCATCAACGGCATCCTGCTCATCCTCGCCATCGCCGTCGACCGGATCGTCGCGCTCCGCGTGGCCGACGCCCTGAAGAAGAGGAACGCCCGCCATGGCTGACCGCTCCCTGACGCGCGCCGTCCGCTGGGACACGGTGGTGGGCGCCCTCCTCCTCGTCGTCCTGCTGCTCTCCTTCGGCTTCGTCGACGGCTTCGGCAACGCCCTCAACCTGTCCTTCCTCATCGGCAACACCCTGCCCATCGCGCTCATCGCCCTGCCGATGACGCTGCTCGTCGTCTCCGGCGAGATCGACCTGTCGGTCGCCTCCACCGCGGGCCTGTCCGGAGCGGTGATGGGCGCCCTGTGGAACCAGGGCATGGCCATCGAGGCGATCATCCCGGTCTGCCTGCTCCTCGGCGTCGTCTGCGGCCTGGTCAACGGGCTGCTGGTCACCCGGCTCGGCCTGCCCTCCCTCGCCGTCACCATCGGCACCCTGGCGGCCTACCGCGGCATCGCGCAGATCGTGCTCGGCTCGGACGCGGTGACCGACTTCCCCTCCCAGTACCTGGACTTCGCGGCCGGACGCATCGACGGCACCTTCGTCCCGTACGCCTTCCTCCCCTTCCTCGTACTGCTCGTCATCGCAGTGGTCGCCCTGCACGCCATGCCGTTCGGACGGTCGCTCTTCGCCATCGGCGCCAGTGAGGAGGCGGCCCGGTTCGCCGGCATCCGGGTCAGGCGGCAGAAGCTGATCCTTTTCACCCTCACCGGCCTGATGTCCGCCCTCACCGGCGTCTTCTGGGCCCTGCACTACGCCAGCGCCCGCTACGACAACGCCACCGGCCTCGAACTCTCCGTCGTCGCCGCCGTACTGCTGGGCGGCATCGACTTCGACGGCGGCAAGGGGACGCTCGGCGGCGCCATCGCCGGGGTGTTCCTGCTCGGGGCCCTGCAGAACGTGATGAGCCTGAAGGACGTCTCCGCACAGTCGCAGATCGTCGTCACCGGCGTCCTGCTCGTGCTCTCCGTGCTCGGCCCACGGGTCGCACGGCAGATCTCCGCCGCGCGGGCCGGACGCAGAGCGGCGACGACGCCCGTGCGGAAGACACCCGCGCCCACCCCGTAGCCCCACCCCCGTAAGGAACCCGACCATGCGCAAGCAGTCCCTGAGCCGCACCTGCGCGGCCCTCGCCGCCGTCACCTCCCTCGCCCTGGCCGCCACCGCCTGCGGCGGCACCACCAAGGAGGACGTCGAGAACGAAGACGCCTCCGCCGCCACCGCCGGCAAGGCCGACCCGGACGCCCCCACGAAGAAGGGCCTGACCGTCGGCTTCCTGCCCAAGCAGGTCAACAACCCGTACTTCACCGTCGCCGACAAGGGCGGCGAGAAGGCCCTGAAGGAACTGGGCTCCGGCTACAAGGAGGTCGGCCCCTCCAGCGGCACCGACACCGCCGGCCAGGTCTCCTACGTCAACACGCTCACCCAGCAGCAGGTCGACGCCATGGCCGTCTCCGCACAGGACCCGGGCGCCCTGTGCACCGCCCTCAAGCAGGCCATGAAGAACGGCATCAAGGTCGTCACCTACGACTCCGACACCAATCCGGAGTGCCGCAACGCCTTCGTCTCCCAGGCGTCCGCCGAGGACCTCGGCCGCACCCAGGTGCGGTTGCTCGCCGAGCAGATCGGCAACAAGGGCGAGATCGCGATCCTCTCCGCCGCGCAGACCGCGACGAACCAGAACGCCTGGATCGAGATCATGAAGGACGAGCTGAAGGACCCGAAGTACAAGGACGTCGAGCTGGTCGAGGTCGCCTACGGCGACGACGACGCCCAGAAGTCCTTCCAGCAGACCCAGGGCCTGCTCCAGGAGTACCCCGACCTGAAGGGGATCATCTCCCCGACCACCGTCGGCATCAAGGCCGCCGCCCAGTACCTGTCCGGCTCCAAGTACAAGGGCAAGGTCAAGCTGACCGGCCTCGGCACCCCCAACGACATGCGCAAGTACGTCAAGAACGGCACCGTCGAGGCGTTCGAGCTCTGGGACCCGGCGAGGCTCGGCGAACTCGCCGCGCGCACCGCCGTCGCCCTGGTCTCCGGGCAGATCACCGGCAAGGAGGGGGAGACCTTCCAGGCCGGTGCGATGGGCGAGTACACCATCGGTGCGGACGGCGTGATCAACCTCGGCGAGCCGACCGTGTTCAACGCCGGGAACATCGACCAGTACGACTTCTGACCCGCACCTTCTTCCGACCACACGTTGCGACCCGAGGGCGGTACTTCATGCGGCGCGTCTGTTTCCTGCTCAAGGTCCGACAGGACCGCGTCGCGGAGTACCGCGAACGCCACGCCGCGGTGTGGCCCGAGATGTGCGAGGCACTGAGGGCCACCGGCTGGCACAACTACTCGCTCTTCCTGCGCGACGACGGCCTGCTCGTCGGCTACCTGGAGACCGAGGACTTCGCCGCCGCCCGGGCCGGCATGGAGGCCACCGAGGTCAACGCCCGCTGGCAGGCCGAGATGGGCCCGCTCTTCGAGTCCCTCGACGGGGCCCGTCCCGACGAGGCGATGAAACCGCTCACCGAGGTGTTCCACCTCGCCTGACGCCCGGCTTCGGCCAGGAGCCGCCCGTCCGGACGGCGGAGGTCTTCCGAGGACGGCGCGGGTAATGTGAAGGTCATCCGGCCGCCCGCGTCCCTGGGTGCGTTTCCCCCGGCCCGACCCTGGAGGTCCCTGCTCGATGGCCCATTCGGTGGGTATCAAGGACGTCGCCCGCGCCGCCGGAGTATCCGTGGGCACGGTCTCCAACGTCATCAACCGCCCCGACACCGTCGCGACCGAGACCCGCGCGCGCGTGCTGTCCGCGATCGACCGGCTCGGCTACGTCCGCAGCGAGTCCGCCCGCCAGCTGCGGGCGGGCCGCAGCCGGATCATGGGGCTGCTCGTCCTGGACATGGGCAACCCGTTCTTCGTCGACGTAGCGCGCGGCGCCGAGCGGGCCGCCCGCGACGCCGGGCTCGGCGTGATGGTCTGCAACAGCGCCCAGAACCCGGGGGAGGAGGCCGAGTACCTCTCGCTCTTCGCGGAGCAGCGGGTGCGGGGCGTCCTGCTCACCCCGGCCGACGCCACCGGCCGCAACATCGAGGGCTTCCGGCGCCACAACATCCCCTTCGTGCTGGTCGACCGGGTCGCCGAGGGCACCACCGAGTGCTCGGTCTCCGTGGACGACGTCGCGGGCGGCGCGCTCGCGGTGCGTCACCTGGTGGACGCCGGCCACCGCTCCGTGGCGTACGTCAGCGGACCGCCCGGCCTCAACCAGGTCCGCGACCGGCGCACCGGCGCCCTGGCCGCCCTCGCCGAGGCCGGCCTCGGGCCCGGCGCCCTGCGCGAGCTTCCCACCGAACGCCTCGACGTCGCCGCCGGCCGGGACGCCGGCGCCCGCCTGCTCGGCCTCGCCGACCGGCCCACCGCCGTCTTCTGCGCCAACGACCTGCTCGCCCTCGGCGTCCTCCAGGCCCTGTACGCCGCGGGCGTCGGCGTCCCCGACGACCTGGCGATCGTCGGCTACGACGACATCGAGTTCGCCGCCGCCGCGGCCGTCCCGCTCACCTCCGTGCGCCAGCCCGCCGTGACCATGGGCGCCATGGCCGCCGAACTGCTCCTGGAGGAGACGGAGCTGGCGGGTACGGACCGCACCCACGCGCACCGCCGTGTGGTGCTCCAGCCGGAACTGGTCGTGCGGCGCTCCAGTCTCGCCGCCCGCTGACCGTCGCCACTGACCGTCCGTTCAGCACGAATGCCGGTCCCGGGGGTCGGGCCCCGCAAGGACGTGTGCTGAACTGGGACACGGCCGAAAGATCCGTTCGTACGGTCCGACCGTGCGATCCGTCCGTCCCGGGAGCCCCCGTTGAGCGTCAGCTACCGCCAGCCCGGCGTCGTCCTCACCGACCGCCGATTCACCGTGCCCCTCGACCACGCCGACCCCGGCGGGGAGACGATCGAGCTGTACGCCCGCGAGGCCGTGGCGAGCGACAAGGCGCACCGGGCCGACCTGCCGTGGCTGGTGTACCTCCAGGGCGGTCCCGGCTTCGGGGCGAACCGTTTCATCGGCCGTCCCGCCTGGCTCGGCCGCGCCCTGAAGGAGTACCGCGTCCTCCTCCTCGACCAGCGCGGCACCGGCGCCTCCACCCCGGCCAACCGCCAGACGCTCCCGCTGCGCGGCGGCCCCGCCGAGCAGGCCGACTACCTCACCCACTTCCGCGCCGACGCCATCGTCCGCGACTGCGAGACCATCCGCCCGCAGATCACCGGCGGCGCCCCCTGGACCGTCCTCGGCCAGAGCTTCGGCGGCTTCTGCACCGTCGCCTACCTGTCGCTCGCCCCCGAGGGCCTGAGCACCGCCCTGATCACCGGCGGCCTGCCCTCCCTCGACGCCCACGCCGACGACGTCTACCGGGCCGCCTACCCCCGCATCGAGCGCAAGGTCGCCGCGCACTACGCCCGCTACCCCCAGGACGTCGAGCGGGCCCGCCGCATCGCCGACCACCTGCTCACCCACGAGGTCGTGCTGCCGAACGGCTACCGGCTCACCGTGGAGGCCTTCCAGTCCCTCGGCATCCTCCTCGGCGGCAGCGAGGGCAGCCACCGCCTGCACTTCCTCCTGGAGGACGCCTTCGTCCGCACCCCGCGCGGACACGAGCTGTCCGACGCCTTCCAGGAGGAGGCGCAGTCCCTGCTCTCGTACGCGGGCCACCCGCTGTACGCCCTCGTCCACGAGGCCATCTACGGCCAGGACGCGCGCCCCACGAACTGGTCGGCCGAGCGCGTCCGCGCCGAGTTCCCGCGGTTCGACGCCGCCAAGGCCCTCGCGGGCGACGAACCGCTGCTGTTCACCGGCGAGTCGGTCCACCCCTGGATGTTCGACTGCGACCCGGCGCTGCGCCCGCTGCGCGAGACCGCGGAACTGCTCGCCGCCCGCACCGACTGGACCCCGCTCTACGACCCCGCCCGCCTCGCCGCCAACGAGGTGCCGGCCGCCGCGGCCGTCTACCACGACGACATGTACGTCGACACCGCCCACGCGCTGACCACCGCCCGCGCGATCCGCGGCCTGCGCACCTGGGTCACCGACGAGTTCGAGCACGACGGGGTCCGGGCCGGCGGTCCCCGCGTCCTGGACCGGCTGCTCGCCCTCGCCCGCGACGAGGCCTGAACGGCGACGCGTTCGAATTCCGGGTGGGATGCCGGCGGCACGGGTTAGTGTGCGGGCATGACGGAGCCGACGAGCACGCGACTGGAGCCCATGCCCGGCGACTGGCGGCGCGCCCTGGCCGTCGTCGCCCACCCGGACGACCTGGAGTACGGCTGCTCGGCGGCGATCGCGGCCTGGACCGACGAGGGCCGCGAGGTCGCCTACGTCCTCGCGACCCGGGGCGAGGCGGGCATCGACACCCTGGCGCCCGCCGAGTGCGGCCCGCTGCGGGAGCGCGAGCAGCGGGCGAGCGCGGCCGTCGTCGGGGTGAGCGAGGTGGAGTTCCTCGGTCACCGGGACGGCGTGATCGAGTACGGCACCGCGCTGCGGCGGGACATCGCCGCGGCCATCCGCCGGCACCGTCCCGAGCTGGTCATCACCCTCAACCACCGCGACACCTGGGGCGGCGTCGCCTGGAACACTCCGGACCACGTGGCCGTCGGGCGCGCCACCCTCGACGCGGCGGGCGACGCGGGCAACCGGTGGATCTTCCCGGAGCTGACCGAGCGGGGGCTCGAACCCTGGGACGGCGTGCGCTGGGTCGCGGTCGCCGGTTCCTCCTCGCCCACGCACGCCGTGGACGCCACCCCGGGACTGGAGCGCGCGGTCCGTTCCCTCCTGGAACACCGCACCTACATCGAGGCGCTGACCGACGAGGACCCGGAGACGTACGTGCGCGGCTTCCTGGTCGGTTTCGCCCAGTCCGCGGGGGAGCGGTTCGGCGGCAAGCCCGCGGTGACCTTCGAAGTCTTCGGCCGGTAGCGCATGACGGGGGAGTACGTGGCGGGGGAGCAGGGGGACCGGCGGCTGGCGGAGCGGTTCGAGGAGCACCGCGGGCAGCTGAAGGCGGTGGCCTACCGCATGCTCGGCTCACTGAGCGAGGCGGAGGACGCCGTCCAGGAGGCCTGGCTGCGGCTCGACCGCGCCGGCGCCGACGGCATCGGGAACCTCGGCGCCTGGCTGACCACGGTGACCGGCCGGGTCTGCCTGGACCTGCTGCGCTCACGCACCGCGCGGCGCGAGGAGCCGATGACCGAGGGCTTCGACACCTTCGTCCCCGATCCCGTGCTGCGGGCGCTGCCGCAGGGCGATCCGGAGGAGGCCGCCCTGCACACCGACTCGGTCGGGGTGGCCCTGCTGGTCGTGCTGGAGGCCCTGGAACCCGCCGAGCGGCTGGCGTTCGTGCTGCACGACATGTTCGCCGTGCCCTTCGACGACATCGCGCCGATCCTGGAGCGCAGCCCGGCCGCCACCCGGCAGCTGGCCAGCCGGGCCCGCCGCCGGGTCCGGGACGCCACCCCGGTGGCCGACCCCGACCTCGGCAGGCAGCGCCGGGCGGTCGAGGCGTTCCTGGCCGCGAGCCGCGCCGGGGACTTCGAGGCGCTGCTGTCCGTCCTCCACCCGGACGTGGTGCTGCGGGCCGACGCCGGAGCACTGGCCTCGGGTGTCGCGGCGTCGAAGGTGCTGCGCGGGGCCCGGACGGTCGCCACCGGGGCGTTCCACTTCCGGCACCTCGCCGGGTTCGCCCGCCTCGCCCTGGTCAACGGCGCGGTCGGCACCGTCGCCGTGGTCGAGGGACGCCCACGGTCGGTCACCTACGTCACCGTCGCCGACGGCCTGATCACCGGCATGTACATCCTGGCCGACCCGGACCGGCTGGCCGGCCTGGACGTGTCCGGCCTGCAGACCTGACCGGACTGGACCGGGGCGGGGGTCGAAGTCCATCGGCCCGTATGCTCGACGTCATGCGAGAACACACGGCTGACCAGGCGGAACTGCGCGGCGACTGCGAGCGGTGCTTCGGTCTGTGCTGCGTGGCGCTGCCCTTCTCCCGGTCTGCCGACTTCGCGGTCGACAAGGAGGCCGGCAAGCCCTGCGCCAACCTCCGGGACGACCACCGCTGCGGCATCCACGCACGGCTGCGGCAGAGCGGCTTCTCCGGCTGCACGGTCTATGACTGCTTCGGCGCCGGGCAGCGCGTCTCGCAGGTCACCTTCGGCGGCCGGGACTGGCGCGGCGGACCGCCGGAGCACAGCCGCCGTATGTTCGACGTGTTCCCGGTCGTCCGCCAGCTGCACGAGCTGCTCTGGTACCTGACCGAGGCGCTGGCCCTGCCCGCGGTCCGCCCGGTCCACGCCGACCTGCGCCGGGTCCTGGCGGACACCGAGCGGCTCGCCGAGGGGACGCCCGAGGAGCTGGCCGCCCTGGACGTGGCCGCGCACCGGCAGCGGGTCAACGTGCTCCTGCTGCGCAGCAGCGAACTGGCGCGGGCCGGCACGCGCGGCCGGAAGAAGAACCGCCGGGGTGCCGACCTGATGGGCGCCCGTCTCAAGGGCGCCGACCTCAGCGGCGCCGACCTGCGCGGCGCCTATCTCATCGCCGCCGACCTCACCGGCGCGGACCTGCGGGGCGCCGATCTGATCGGCGCGGACCTGCGCGACGCGGACCTGACGGACGCCGACCTCACGGGCGCCTTCTTCCTGACCCAGCCGCAGCTCACCGCGGCCCGGGGCAGCGCCGGCACCAGGCTGCCGGACTCAGTCACCCACCCCGCGCACTGGACAGCGGGAAGCTGACGCGGCGTCCTCGGGAGCGGACGTGCCCTCCGGTGCCGCGGCGGGCCCACCGGGCGCGGACCGCCGCTCCAGGCGGAGCCGCAGTCCCTCCGGCATCAGCGTCAGCCGCTCGGTCACCCGCAGCCGGTAGCCCGGCTCCGGCCGCAGCTCGTAGCGGCGCAGCAGCAGACCGAGGACCAGCGTCGCCTCGTGCAGCGCGAACTGCCGCCCGATGCAGGCCCGCGCGCCCGTGCCGAACGGCTTGTAGGTGTGGGGGGCACGCGCCCGTACGGCCTTGGCGTCGAAGCGGTCGGGATCGAACCGTTCGGCGTCCGGCCCCCACACCTCGGGGTCGCGGTGCAGCATGCCGGTCAGCACCAGCGCCCAGGCCCCGCGCCGCATCGGGTGGGTGCCGTCCAGCACCGTGTCCCGGCGGGCCTCCCGCGCGAAGGCGGGCGCGGTGGGCCACAGCCGCAGCGACTCGTCCAGCACCCGGCGCACGTAGCGCAGCTTGGCCACCTGCTCGTAGCCGGGCGCCCCGGTGTCGCCCCAGACCCGGTCGACCTCGGCGCGGGCCCGGGCCGCCACCTCGGGGTGCCGGGCGAGGTAGTGCAGGGCGAAGGAGAGCGCGCCCGAGGTCGTCTCGTGCCCGGCGACCAGGAAGGTGATGACCTGGCGGCGGACGTTCTGCGCCGACAGCCGCTCGCCCGTCTGAGGGTGGGCCGTCTCCAGCATCCGGTCGAGCAGGTCGCCCGTGCCGCTCCCGCCGGCGGTCCGGCGGGCGCGTATCAGGTCGTCGACCGTGCGGTTGAGGTAGGCGATGTCGGCGCTGTTGCGGCGGCTCGCGGCGCGCAGCAGCCACGGGGCCAGCGGCGCGGGCACCGTGTTCAGGCGCTGCGCGTAGCTGAGCGTGCCGACCATCGCGCTCACGAAGGGATGCGGGCGGGAGCGCTCGAAGGAACCGAAGTCGTGCCCGAACCCGGTGCGCGCGATCGTCTCCAGCGTCAGTTTGGTCATGTCCCCCGGCACGTCCACCGGCCGGCCCTCCGCCAGGGCCCGGTCCCAGTGCCCGGTGAGCCGCGCGGCCACGTCCAGCATCATCACGTGGTAGCCCGCCATGGCCTCCCGGCTGAACCCGGGGGCCAGCACGTCGTGCGCGAGCTGCCAGTTGGACTCGTGGTTGAACGCCGTGAACAGTCCGTCCCCGGCGACGGGCCGCAGGTTGGCCACGCCCAGGCCCACGTGCTTGGCGAAGCGCGTCTCGTCCGCCAGGTCGGCGGCGAGCGCGGCACCCCACACGAACACGAACTCCTTGCCGAAGGCCCGCCGCCGGAAGATCGGCCCCAGCCGCCGGGCGTACCGCAGCGAGTCCTGCATCGGGGTGCTCCGGCTCGCCCCGACCACGTCCCCGAGCAACGGGAGCCGGTAGGGCGGGCGCGGGATGCGGTGCAGCTCGGGCCAGCCCAGCTCGGCGCTGCGGAATCCCCTCGGAAGTCCGTCCGGTGCCAGTCGTTCCGTCGTCCGAGCCATGACGCAATCTCCCTTGACGCAGCGGCGTGTTGCACGTGCCGGGCAAGCGTGTTGTACATGGATTCAATAACGTGGCTCAGTCTCGACCCGTTGTTGAACCGGCGTCAAGTAAGGTGCGGGGCATGGCCGCGAACCAGGGCGAGCGCACCCGCCGCAGGCTCAGTACCGGGGAGCGCCGGGAGCAGTTGCTCTCGGTGGGCGCGCGGCTGTTCTCGGAGAGCCCCTACGACGACGTGTGGATCGAGCGGGTCGCCGAGATCGCCGGGGTCTCGCGCGGGCTGCTGTACCACTACTTCCCGAACAAGCGGGACTTCTTCGCGGCGGTCGTCGAGCGCGAGAGCGGGCGGATGCTGCGGATGACGGCCGCCGTTCCCGGTGTGCCGGTGCGGGAACAGCTCGCGGCGGGCCTCGACGCGTACCTGGAGTACGTCCGGGCCCACGCGCACGGCTACCGAGCCTTCCACCGCGCCGACGCGACCGGGGACCAGGCGGTGCGCAGGGTCTACCGGCAGGCACTGGCCGCGCAGGAGCGGCAGATCCTCGCCGCCCTGGCCGCCGACCCGGAGTTCGGGCCGGCCTTCGGGGAACGGGCCGAGGTGCGGCTGGCGGTGCGGGGCTGGCTGGCGTTCACCACCGCCGTCTGCCTGGAGTGGCTGCGGGACCCGGGGCCGGCCCCGGAGCAGGTGCGTGACCTGTGTGCACGGGCCCTGCTGGGCGCCATCGCGCCGTGAACACCGCGTTGCCCGCGTCCTGGTTGGCGCGCGCCTCGATCTCCGATAGGTTAGGTGAGCCTTACCTAATGAGGTGCTGGCTCACGTGACGACTGAATTGACGACGGAGGTTGGGGATGGGCGACAGCCACACCTGGACGGCCGCGCCTGCCGCTGCGGAACGGGCCCGCTCCGTGCTCGCCGCCGCCTGGTCCTGTGCGGTGACCGCGGAGGGCGGACGCGAGGAGTTCGTCGGCGCGCACGGTCTCGCCGACGACGGCCGGGTGACGCTGCACGTGCCCGAGGACAGTGCACTGCTCGCGGCGGCGATCTGCGCGCCCCGCGGAGAGCCGTCCGCCGTGCTGGAGTTCGCCGACGTGGCGCCCGTCCCAGTCCGGGGCCGGATCAGGGCACGGCTCTGGCTGGCCGGCTGGTTCGCCCTTCAGGACGGCCACTTGGCGTTCACGCCCACGCGCGTGGTGCTGCGGCAGCCGTCCGGTGCCGTGGTCGTCGACCTCGACGAGTTCGCCGCCGCCGCGCCCGACCCGCTGGCCCTGGCCGAGGCCCGGCTGCTGACCCATCTCGCCGACTGCCACGGTGACGCGGTGGAGCGGCTGACCCGGCTCGTCGACGTGGACAGCCTGCACGGCGCGGTCCGGGTGCGGCCCCTCGCCGTCGACCGGCACGGACTGACGCTGCGCATCGAACGCGTCCGCGCCCACGGCGACGTACGGCTGCCCTTCCACGCGCCCGCCGACGACGTCGCCCAGCTCACGGAGCGGATGCACGTACTGCTGTCCCAGGCGAGCGCCGCCTCCTGCCCCCGGCCCCTGCAACGGCAGCGCACCGACGGCGACGGCTGAGACGAACGGCCGTCGTCGGGTGTTCTCAAGTCGTCGGGTGTTCTCAAGAGGAACGCCGCCCGGCGGCGCCGCGCCTCCGCTTCCGGAGCCGGGACCGCGCCCGGTCGCGCAGCCCGGTCAGCCGCGGCATGCGTTCGCGCTGCTCGCGGGTGTGCCGGTCCAGCTCCTCCAGGAGCCGGCGCGAACGGTGCTCGGTGTCCATCTCGTCGATGATGCGGTTGACCTCGGTCAGCACCGCGCCCTGCAACTGCCACTGCCCCTGGTCGCGCCGGACCTCCTCCAGGAGCAGCCCGGCCAGTCTGTCGCGGGTGACCGCCGCCTGCCGCAGCTGGGCGGAGAGCCGTTCCTCGGCGGACTCGGCGTCATCGCTGACGCTGGTGGTGACCAGCACCGCGAAGCTGACCACCGCGTCGGCGATCTCGGACAGCAGCTGCTCGATGGCGGCGCCCGTCTCGGGCGGGAACAGCGGCTCGGGTTCCCGTTCCTTGGCGAGGTCGGTGAAGGTGCGGGCCAGGACTCGCATCACCACCGTGCAGATCTCCAGCGTGTCCAGGCCGGAACGCAGCACCACCCGGTGGAGCAGCCCCTCGCGTACGCGGGGGTTGAGCCGCAGACTGTCCTCGGCCTGCCGCAGGTCCTCGTCCACCTCGCCGATGTCGTGGTCGAGACGGCGGGCCTCGTGCAGCCGGGCCGCCGCCTCGTGGTACGCCGTGCTGCCCGCGGCCTCCTCACCCATCCGCAGCATCAGCTGCCGCACCCGCCGGGCCAGCCCCTCGATCGACTCGCCCGCCTGCTCCACCCACACCGGGGGCGCGAGCACAAGGTTGAAGGCCAGGCCGACGATCGCCCCGATCAGCGTCTCCACCACCCGCGCCCACGCCAGGCTCCCGTGCGAGGTCACCCCCAGCACCAGCATCGCGCTGATCGCCACCTCGGCCACGAACTCGTGCGCCCGTACCAGGTGGCCGACGCCCAGCGCCGCCACGATCACCAGGGCCAGACTCCACCAGCTCAGTCCGACCAGCTGGCTGAAGAGAATGGCGACCAGGACGCCGGCCACCACGGCGTTCACCCGGCGGAAGCTCATCTTGAGCGTGGCGTACAGGGTGACCTGGACGACCAGCAGCGCGGTGAGCGGCGCGGTGAGCGGCGCCGCCGACTTGTCCGGGGTCAGGCGGACCGCGATCACATAGGCGATCGACGCGGCCGCCGCCGAGCGCAGCGCCTGCACGACCATGGGGTCCCTGAGCCACTTCACCCGCCGCAGGGCCGCCGCGGCCCTCTTGCGTACATCGCGCATCCTCGGGCTGTTCCCTTCCCCAGGCGCCTCGAACGTATCCGGACAGGACGGTAACCGGACAAAGGGGGCGAACAGGGGTCTCACGCGCCGGGCGCCGCCACGCGTCCGTGATCGTCAGGCGATCACCTTGGCGAGGAAGGCGGACAGGTTGCCCATGGTCCGGGCGACCTGTTCCTCCAGGGTCAGGCTCTCCTCGAAGCGGGTGCCGCCCTCCGGCGCCTTCCGGCCCCGCAGATACAGGGAGCAGGCGAGGTCGGTGCACATGTACAGGCCGACCGAGTTGCCCTCTCGTCCCGCCGGGCCCGCCTTGCGTGCCGTCATCAGCGACACCCCGCCCCGCGGATGGGTCGTCAGGCACAGCGCGCACAGGCTGCGCTGGAAGAAGCCGCTCCGGCCCGGCTGGAAGCGCAGGGCGACGCCGGTGAGGCGCCCGTCGTGTTCGCCGACCAGATAGCTGCGGTCGGGTGCTCCCGGGTCGCGCCAGCCCAGGAAGTCGAGGTGGTCCCAGGGGCGCTCGCCGAGATCGCGGGGGACCGTCAGGCGCTTGGCCTCGCCCTTGGAGCAGTTGATGAAGGAGTCGCGGATGTCCCGCTCGGTGAGGGGTTTCATGGATCTTCCCGTGCTTTCGGCGTTCTGGAGCAGTGGAAACCTAGGAGCCCTAGGTTTACGCCTAGCGTAGATAGCCGTGAGCGGGGCGTGCCAGTGATTTTGCAGCGGGCGCCGCGCGCCGGCGTTTCACGGACCGGGGCGGTGGTACCCGTCGGCGTTCGGACGGCCGGAACGGCCGGCGACCCGAAGGACAGCGGAAAGGGAGTGCGCAGTGGCCGACCACCGCCTCGAAGGACCGGGGGAGAACGGCGATCCCGTCCCGCGGGACATGCCGGACCAGCAGGCCGGGACCGGCGACGATCCGTGGGAGGCCGCCGCGCCCACCCGCGAGCAGAGGGAGCAGGGCCAGCGCCCCGAGGGCGACGAGGACGCCGACGACGACGCGACCGGCGACGGCGCCGACGTCCCCGACACGGACGAGGCCGGGACGGGCCGTCAGGGTGCCCCGCACTCGGGCGCCGTGCACCCGGAGCACCCGGTGCCCGACGAGTCCTCCGGCTGAGGACCCGCCGGGCATTGGTCCGGGGGCGCTGTGTCAGCCGACCTTGCGCCCCCGCAACGGCTCCGTGGCCGCTCCCGCGCCCTCCTGGAAGCCCCGCAGGAACTCCTCCAGCACCTCGGTGGCCGTGTGCTCCGGACGCCAGCCCAGCTCGGCCCGCGCCCGCGTGCAGTCCATCAACGGCAGCCGCAGCACCGCGTCGAACAGGTGCGGGGAGGCCGGCAGCAGATGCAGCCCCCACGCCGCCGCGATCGCCGAGCGGGCCGCGGTGCGCGGCAGCCGCACCGGGCGTACGCCGATCATCTCGCCCAGCAGTTCCGCGTCGACCGGAGGCTCGGCCGCGAGGTTGAAGGGACCCCGGGCGTCTTCGGAGCGCACCGCGAGCCGGTAGGCGTTCGCCGCGTCGTCGGTGTGCAGGGCCTGCACCCGCAGGCCGGGGACGTCCGGCAGGAAGGGCAGGAGCTCAGGCCGGGCCAGCGGACCGGGCAGGTACTTGCCGCCGAAGATCCGGCGCTGCTCGCTGGCCGACTCCCGCTTGAAGAGGAACGCCGGCCGCATCCGTACCACCCGGATCCCCGGGTGATCACGCTCGAAGGTGTCCAGAGCCCGTTCCAGATAGGCCTTCTCCCGGCAGTACGCGGCGTCGGGCCAGCCGTGCGTCGGCCACGACTCGTCCACCGCGCGGTCCTTCGGCCCCGGTGAATAGGCGCCCACCGAGGAGGCGTGCACCAGCGCCGGCACCCCGGCCGCGGCCACCGCCTCGAAGACCCGGATGGAGCCGAGCACGTTGGTGCGCCAGGTCGTCGCCGGGTCGTGCGTCGGCTGGAAGGCCCAGGCCAGATGCACCACGGCGTCGGCGCCGGCGAAGTGTCCGGTCAGGTCCGCCCGGTCCGAGGCCAGGTCCACCGCGGCCCACTCCGTCCTCGGGGGTGACCACTCGGGAATCCGCCGGGCCAGACCCAGTACGGAGGCCACCTCCGGATCCTCCGACAGCAGCCGTACGACGCTGGTGCCCACGTTGCCGGTGGCCCCCGTGACCACGATCCTGGTGCCCGTTGCGCTGCTCACCTTGCGCTCCTCTCGGCGACTCGCCCCTGCGGACGTCACCGGGTACCCGCCTCTTCGGCCGGGCACGCAAGAAGAAGCCCCGACCGCGACGGGGGAATCACGGTCGGGGCGGTCCGAGGTGGATACGGATGGCGGTCGCCTCTCGGCGAAAGGCTCCACAGGGCTTCAGCCGAACGATCGTCCCTGTGGGCGATAGGTGAGGCCCGGGGACACTGTCCCATCCGTACCCACGCCCTCTTCAACGGAGCGGGGCCTGCCGGTGTTCCACCGTCTGTCACGTTTTGAGGTGATGTGCATCACCGTGACTGGGGCGCGGGGACGATCTCGGCCCACAGGTTCTCGGCCTGCAGCAGCAGCGTGCCGAGCACCGCCGTCCGTGCCGCTCCCTGCCCGGCGTGTTCCTGCAGGCCCTCCTGCAGCCGCCGGTGCAGCTCCTCCATCGTCTCCTCCGTCGCCTCCCGCGGGCGCGGATCGGCGGCCTCGCCCAGCATCCGGTCGGCCTCCGCATGGCAGGAGTCGCCGATCAGTCCGAGCAGGCGGGCGTACAGGTCCAGCACCGGGCCCTCGGGCGGGGCCGGTGTCCGGTTCTCGTCGGCGGCCACGGCCAGCGTCCGGGTCAGTGCCGTGATGTTCCCGGTGACCCGGCTCCAGCGCTGGTCCTCCTCCTCGGGCGGTACCGCGGTCGGCGGGCGGTGCAGGGCGCGCAGCGGGCGGGAGGTCAGGCGCAGGCTCTCCCGGCTCCATGACCGGGCCGACTCCAGCGCCTCCAGCCGCCGCTGCAGCCGCGCGGCCTCGCTCGACCAGCCGGCCGCGCTCTGCGCGTCCCACTCGGACTCCCGCAGGTCGTCGGCCACGGTGTGCAGGACGTCGCCCGCCTCCCGGGCCAGCCCGGCGAGGTTCTCCCGTACGTCGCGCAGGTGGATCGGCGGCAGGACGAACGCGTTGACCGCGACGCCGATCACCGCGCCGAGCGCCGCCTGGCCCACCCGGTGCCCGACCGCCGACGCGGAGACCGCCGTGCCGGAGGCCAGCACGAACACCGCGGTGGTGGCCGTGTAGACGCCCTGTCCGCCGAAGCGGGACCAGTTCGAGATCAGCATCAGCACCGGCAGGGACAGCGCCAGTGCCCCCGTGGTGTCGTCCATGACGGCCTGCGCCCCCGACGCCACCAGGGCCCCGGCGCAGATCGCCGCGAACTGCTGACCGGCCTGCCGCACCGAGCTGTAGACGGTGGCCTGCACGAGGACCAGCGCCACCCAGGGGGCCATCAGCGCCATCGGATCGCCCAGCCAGACGCCGGCCACGGCCCAGGCGATCAGCGCGGCGCCGGCGGCCTTCAGGGACTGCACGACCAGGTCGCGTTCCCGGCCGGGCCCCTGCCAGGCGGCCCGGACCGCCCGCCCGACGGCACAGGCCTCCCACCACACCGCGGCCAGCGGCCGCCGCCCCCGGAACATTTCGCGGACGGTACGTGTCACACCGGTCATGCGGCGCCGGTCATCCGCTCGACCGGACGGCGCGTCCCGGGGCGGGGTACAGCACGGTGGCTCATGCGAACGGGCTCTCCTTCAGCGAGGCCAGCAGGTCGGCCGGGCCGGCGTAGACCGCGTCGGCGCCCGCCTCCTCCAGGTCGGCGCGGGGCAGCCCGCCGCACAGCACGCCCACGCAGCGCACCCCGGCCCTGCTGCCCGCGCGCATGTCCCAGACGGTGTCGCCGACGAACACGGCCCGCTCCGCCGGTACCCCGGCCAGTTCCAGGGCGTGCTCCACCGGCTCGGGCGCCGGCTTCCCGGCCGCCACGTCGTCCGCACTGGCGGTGGCGGCGATGGCGTCGTCCGCGTCGATCGCCCGCCGCAGGGCGCCCAGCTCCGCGCCGCCCGCCGACGTGGCGAGGACCACCTTCCAGCCGGCGTGGGCCAGGCGCCGCAGCAGCTCCCCGGCGTCCGGCAGCGCCGGCAGGCGGTCGAAGTACTGCCCGTACAGCGCCTTGTGGGCGGCGCTCAGCTGCGCGTCCTGGTCCGTGTCCCGGTCCTCGCCCAGCAGATGTCCGATCAGGTCGGTGGAGGCGAGCCCCACGGCCCGGTGGACCGCGTGCATCGGCACCCGGTGGCCCGCCTGCCGGAACGCCTCCCACCAGGTCGTCACATGCAGGTGATTGGTGTCGACGAGGGTCCCGTCGACGTCGAACACGGCTGCCCGTTCCATGCACCGTTCCCTTCCTGGTCCGTGGCTCGGCCGGCGGGTACCACGTCAGCCGCCCGCCACTCCGGACGGAACGCGGCCCTCACGGGTCCAGTCGAGCAGGTCGTCCAGCGGCCACGTGGTGACCACCCGCTCCGGGGACACCCCGCACTCCTCGGCCCGGGCGCACCCGTGGATCTGCCAGTCCAGCTGGCCGGGCGCGTGGGCATCGGTGTCGACGGAGAACAGCACCCCCGCGTCCACGGCCCGGCGCAGCAGCCGGCGCGGCGGGTCGAGCCGCTCCGGCCGGCTGTTGATCTCCACGGCGGTGCCGGACTCGGCACAGGCGGCGAAGACCTCGTCCGCGTCGAACTCCGACTCCGGCCGCCCCCGGCCGGTCAGCAGCCGCCCGGTGCAGTGCCCCAGGACGTCCGCGTGCGGATCGCGTACGGCCCGCACCATGCGGCGCGTCATCGCGCGGGCGTCCATCCGCAGCTTGGAGTGGACCGACACCACGACGACGTCGAGGCACTCCAGCAGCTCCGGTTCCTGGTCCAGCGATCCGTCGTCGAGGATGTCGCACTCGATGCCCGTCAGCAGCCGGAACGGCGCCCAGGACTCGTTGAGCTCCGCCACCACGTCCAGCTGCTCGCGCAGCCGCTCGGGCGACAGACCGCGCGCCACCGTCAGCCGCGGCGAGTGGTCGGTCAGCGCCGCCCACTCGTGCCCGAGCGCCGCCGCGGCCCGCCCCATCTCCTCGATCGGGCTGCCGCCGTCCGACCAGTCGGAGTGCAGGTGGCAGTCCCCGCGCAGCAGCTCCCGCAGCCGTTCACCGCCCTCGGCGAGCGGCGCGTCCGCCTCGCCCTCCAGCTTCTCCAGGTATCCGGGCACCTGCCCGGCCAGCGCCTCGCGCGCCACCTGCGCCGTCTTGGGCCCGACACCCTTCAGCGACTCCAGCGACCCGGCCCGCTCGCGCAGCTCGGCGGCGGGCAGCCCGGCGAGCACCCGGGCCGCGGTGCGGAAGGCGCGGACGCGGTACGTCGGTGCCTGGGTCCGCTCCAGAAGGAACGCGATGCGCTCCAGCGCCTCGACGGGCTCCATCGCCACCTCCTCCTCCGGCACGTCCAGGGTTCCCCAGCGCACGGGGGACCGCACCACGGGCCGGGCGGTTAGTGCGCGCCGCGTCCGGGTACTGCGACGCCCCGTGCCCCGTCGCCCGCCTCAGGGCCGTGGCGCGGGGCGCAGTGCCCGAGGAGTGCGTACGAGGAGGCCGTCATGCCCAGCCCCAGCCCGTCCGCCGCCAAGGTGGCCGTGATCACCGGCTCCGACTCCGGCATCGGCCGCGCCACCGCCGTACGCCTGGCCGAGGCGGGCATGGACGTCGGCATCACCTGGCACACCGACCAGGAGGGCGCCGAACGGACCGCCGACGAGGTGCGGGCCCTGGGCCGCCGGGCCGAGACCGCCAGGGTGGACCTGACCCGGCTGCCCGGGGCCGCGGAGACCGTCGCCGGGCTGTGCGACCGGCTCGGCCGCGTCGACGTCCTGGTCAACAACGCCGGCACGGGCACCGCCACCCCCTTCCTCGACCTGGGACTGGACGATCTGCGGCACGTCCTGGACGTGGACCTCGCCGGCCCGTTCCTGTGCGGCCAGATGGCGGCGCGGCGCATGATCGAGCAGGGCGGGGGCGGCCGGATCGTCAACGTGACCTCCGTCCACGAACACCAGCCCCGGGTGGGCGCGGCCCCGTACTGCGCGGCCAAGGGCGGCCTCGGCCTGCTCACCCAGGTCATGGCGATCGAGCTGGCCGAGCACGGCATCACCGTCAACGCGGTCGCCCCCGGTGAGATCGCCACGCCCATGACCGGCCAGGAGGACACCGACCCGCACACCGAGCGCCGCCCCGGTGTGCCCCTGGGCAGGCCCGGCGACGCCCGCGAGGTGGCCGCGGTGATCGCCTTCCTCGCCGGCCCCGACGCCTCCTACGTCACGGGCGCGTCCTGGAGCGTGGACGGCGGCATGCTCCGGATGGGCCCGATGGCCGGGTCCCATCTGAGCGGCGACGACTGGCGACGTCCGTGACCCCGCGCCGCCGCGCGTTGCGGCCTACCCTCGATGCATGACCGAAATCAGGAGCCCGCACATCGGCAGTCCGCGGATCCTCGTGCTCCGCGTGCAGCCGGGAACGCCGCCGTTCCGGATCGTGGAGATCGACGGCCAGGTGGTCGGTGAGGCCAGGGACGTCACCGACGTGCTGGAGGCCGCCGCGGCCTTCGGCATCACGGTCCACGACCTGGACGACCCGGACGTGGTCCGCTGGGTGGGCGGCGACAAGTTCACCTGGACGCTGCACTAGGGCCGCGGGGCCGACGCGTGTGCACCGCGCGGCTCATCCGCCGGCCCAGGAGCAGGTAGCCCGCCAGCGCGCCCGTGGTGTTGAGGATGACATCGTCGATGTCGAAGGCACGTCCGGTGACCAGGGCACCCTGGGCGAACTCCACCAGCAGCATCACCACGGCCGTCAGCAGCAGTACCCTCAGCAGCCCCCGGGTGCGCGGGGCGACCAGCGGCACCAGCACGCCGAACGGGACGCCCAGCAGCAGGTTGCCGCCGATCTGCTTCACGGCGTCCCGCAGCGCCGGCTGATCCAGGTAGGCCCGCAGCGAGCTGCCGGGACGCATGTTGGTGTGAGTCAGGGCCTCCGAGGCGGGGGAGGGGTGCAGCGTCAGCCGCGCCAGCACCACCGCGAACGCCACCATGAAGACGAACGCGCACGCCGTCGCGAGCAGGCGCAACGGAAGGGCGAGGGGACGCCGTTCGCGCCGGCCGGCGTCGTCGTCGGCCTTGGCGGCGCGGGGGCGCAGCAACGAACGCGGCCCTGAGGCGGCACGAGCCATTTCGGTCCTCCAGTCGTCGTCGGCTTCCCCGCGTGGTGGAGCGGTTACCCGCGGACACGGCGAGGATGCGGGAAGCGGCTTCCGCCCGTCATGACCCGTAGGTCACCCGCACCTTCTCGAAGCCGAGGGAGTGCAGCAGGCCCTTGAGCATCGCCGTGGTGTTGCTCTCCGCGCGCGCCTTCAGCTCGCTGTCCTTCGCGGCGTCGGCGATGTGCCGGGCCGCGAGCCGCTGCACGGCCTGCTCACCGTTCGGGTTGTCCGAGAACAGGTCGCCGAGGCGGTCGAGGAGTCCGCGCTGCTTGGACACGGCGTAGGAGCGCTCGGGGTCGAGGGCGGGTTCGCCGAGCGCGGCGTGCGGCAGCCGGAGCGTGGCCGAGGTGCGGTCGCCGTCGACCGTCACGTCGTCCTCGCCGACCTTCCCGAGGTCGACGTAGGCGTCGACGGTGCCCGCGCCGACGTACAGGGTGCGGGTGCCCCGGATGGCGTCGGGCAGGAACTTCGCGTCCTTCTCCAGGTCCACGACGACCTGGAAGTTGCCGGAGGCGGCCTCGTAGCGGCTGATGTCCTGGACGGACTCCAGCAGCGCGGGGCCCGAGCGGTCGTGGGTCTCGCTGCCGAACACGTCTTTCAGCCCCGGTACGAGGCTCAGCCGGAATCCCGCGAACAGCACGACGAGGACCAGCAGGAACGCGGTCAGCACCTTCGCCCAGCCGGGCATCCGCCCGGGGAGCTTCCTGACGGGAGTCGTCATCGCGACGGCCCTCCTTCCTACTGTCCGCTTGCCCCCCATCTCCCGTGCCAGACCGGGAAGTTGACGCCCGGAGGGGGAGGGCGGGGGCATACGGGGAGCGTTCGGCGGCTCAGTGGGACGGCTTCAGCGGACGGTCCGCGGACGGGCGGGACGACCAGACCGCCTCCCCGCGGGTCAGCCCCGGCAGCCGCAGCTCGGCCTCGCGCACCCGCCGGGCCGGCAGCTCGCCGGTGATCAGCCAGGCCGGGGCGCCGCCGGTCGTGCCGGTGAAGTCCGCGCCCAGTGCGGCGAGCTGGGCCGTCACCGGCGCCAGCGCGTCCCCCGGTACCTCCGCCTCGAAGGAGTGGTACGGCTCGTACAGCCGGGTCCCCGCCCGCCGCAGGGCGCGGCGCAGCACGATCGGGGTGAGCCCGCGGAAGTCGGCCGCGGTACTGACCGGCGAGCTGAAACCGGACCGGGTCAGCGTGACCCGGTAGTCCGTGACCGCGGCACCGGACAGGCCGGTCAGCAGGGTGGCGTGGACCGTCTCCTCGACGGCCTGGTGGAAGGCGCGGGGGAGGGCACCCAGTTCCGTCTCGTAGTCGAACACCCCGCCCGAGCCGCGCGGCCCCGGCTCGACCCGCAGCCCGATCGTCGCCCAGTACCGGGTGTGGTCGAGCCACGGCATCTCCTCCACCGCCGCGCCGGTGCCCACCGGGCGCTCCAGGAACCGGACGCGGCCCGGCGCGAAGTCGGCCTCGATGCCGAAGTCCTCGGCCAGCGTCGCCGCGAGCACCTCCATCTGGACCTCCCCGTACAGCAGGAGCGCGGTGGCGCCGGATGCCTCGGGGCGGGCGTGCAGCAGCGGGTCCTGGTCGGCCAGCGCGAGCAGGGCCGAGCGCAGCGGCGCCGCCTGCCCGGGGTGCCGGGCCCGGACCAGGGTCTGCAGGGTCGGCGGGGCGAACTGCGGGGCGCGGTCGGTGAGGCCGCCGAGCCGGTCGCCGACGCGCAGGCCGCCGGGGACGCCGAGGGCCGCGATGTTCCCGGCGGTGAGCGTGCCGGCCCCGCCGACCACGTCCAGGCGCGTGACCCGGCCGGGGACCTCGGTGGTCCGGCCGTCGGACTCGCGCCGCAGGAACGTCAGCCGCTGCCGCGGGCGCACCTCACCGTCGTACAGCCGCAGGTACGCCGTCCGCTCGCCGCCGGGACCGGGGCGCACGGCGAACACCGTGCCCCGGGGGGTCGTGGTGCCCTCCGTCGCGGGCTGGGCGGCCGGGACCAGCCGGACCAGGTCCTCGACCAGCTCGGCGACGCCCTGGCCGCCGAGTGCGGAGCCGTGGTGGAGGGGGTGGAAGGACCCGTCGGCGGTACGGGCGGCGAGTGCGGCGGCCAGGTCCCCGGCGGTCGGCGCGGGACCGTCCACCAGTGCCGCCAGGATGCCCGGGTCGGCTTCGGCCAGCGCCTCCGCGGCCCGCCCGTCCAGGGGCCGCCGGGTGACCCGGGCCCGCGCGGTGCCGGCGTCCGTCACCTCCGTCAGCGGCGCCACATGCGGGGTCAGCAGACGCCGGACGTCGGCGAGCAGGCCGCCGGTGCGGGCGCCGGCCCGGTCGATCTTGTTGACGAACACCAGGGTGGGCAGCCGGAGCCGCCGCAGGGTGCGCATCAGCACCCGGGTCCGCGCCTGTACGCCCTCCACGGCGGACAGCAGCAGCACCGCGCCGTCGAGGACCTCCAGGGCGCGCTCGACCTCGGCGACGAAGTCGGAGTGCCCGGGGGTGTCGATCAGGTTGACCTGGGTGTCGCCGATGGTGAAGGAGGCGACGGCGGAGCGGATGGTGATGCCGCGGCGGCGTTCGATCGCGCCGTCGTCCGTACGGGTGTCGCCGGTGTCGACGCCACCGAGCCGGTCGACGGCGCCGTGGTCGAACAGCAGCCGTTCGGTGAGGCTGGTCTTACCGGCGTCGACGTGGGCCAGGATGCCGATGTTCAGGGTGCGCGGGGTGTGCGGGGTCTGCATGCGGGGTGGAGTCCTCGAGAACCGTGGGCCGGAAGGGGCGCTGGGGGTTTCCGAGGAGTCGGCGCATGCGAACGATCCTGACTTGTGGGAACACGGACGGCGTCATCATGGCGCCTGCCCCCGGGTTCGCCGCAACCGGATTTCCGTAAGCTGAGGTCCCCGGCCGGACAGGATCACGCGAGGAGCGGTCCGTGCGAGACATCGCCGTGTTCAGCGGTAGTGCCCACCCCGAGCTGGCCGAGGAGGTCTGCGCCCACCTGGGCGTGCCCCTCAGCCCCACCCGGGTCAGCAGGTTCGCCAACGACTGCCTGGAGGTGCAGCTGCGGGCCAACTGCCGCGAGCGGGACGTCTTCCTGATCCAGCCGCTGGTCAAGCCGGTCCAGGAGCACCTGGTCGAGCTGCTGATGATGTGCGACGCGGCCCGCGGGGCGTCGGCAGGCCGCATCACCGTCGTCATGCCGCACTACTCCTACGCCCGCTCCGACAAGAAGGACGCGCCGCGCATCTCGCTCGGCGGGCGCCTGGTGGCCGACCTGCTGGTGGCGGCGGGCGCGAGCCGGGTGCTCGCCATGACCCTGCACTCGCCGCAGGTCCACGGCTTCTTCACGGTCCCGGTCGACCACCTGCACGCGCTGCGGGAGCTGGCCGCGCACTTCAGGCGGTACGACCTCTCCCGTACGACGGTCGTCTCGCCGGACCTGGGCAACGCGAAGGAGGCCGCCGCGTTCGCCCGGGTGCTCGGCGCCCAGGTCGCGGCCGGTGCCAAGCAGCGGTTCGCCGACGACCGGGTGAGCATCAGCGCCGTGATCGGGGACGTCGCCGGGCGGGACGTCATCGTGCTCGACGACGAGATCGCGAAGGGCAGCACGGTGCTGGAGCTGCTCGACCGGCTGCGGGAGGCGGGGCCGCGCACCATCCGTCTCGCCTGCACGCACGGGCTGTTCGCCGCCGGCGCGCTGGGGCGGCTCGGCGAGCAGCCGGACGTGCTGGAGATCGTGTGCACCAACACGGTTCCGGTGCCGGTGGACGGTCACACGGACAAGCTGCGCGTCCTGTCCATCGCCCCGGCGCTGGCCGAGGCCGTGCGCCGCATCCACAACGGGGAGTCGGTCAGCGCCCTGTTCGACGCCCCGCGGGCCGGCTGACGCCGAACACCTCCTCCAGGGTGGGCCGCGGCGGCAGCACCCCCGCCAGACCGGTGATCCGCAGCATGCGCAGGGTCAGCGGGTGGGCGCACACCAGGTGCACCTCCCCGCCCGCGTCGAGCACGCGGCGCCGGGCCCGGTACAGCAGCCGCAGCCCGGAGCAGTCGAAGAACTCGACGCCGCCGAGGTCGAGCACCACCCGGGCGCCGCGCCGGCCCGTCTCCCGGTCCAGGAGCGGGACGATCTCCGCGGCCGCCGCGATGTCGATCTCCCCGCGGAACTCCAGCACCGCGTGCCCCCGCTCGCGGCGCACACGCAGGTGCCGGGTGGGCGACGCGGGTTCCTGCCGCACGACGACCTCGCCTCCAGCCTTCCGGGTCACAACCGTCTGTTCCGTTCGGGAAGTTACCCCGATCGAGCGAGTTTGAGCATGTTCGATTGACATATGTCATCGAAATCTCACACCGGGGGCCAACAGTTGGTCAGTGGGTCAGTCCATGACGAGCACGAGCTTGCCCGTCGTGCGGCCCGTCTCGCCCAGCGCGTGCGCCTCGGCCGCGTCGGCGAGCGGGAACGTCCGCTCGACCGTCGCCCGGAGCTTCCCCGACTCCACCAGGCCTGCGATCTCCCGCATGTCGGCCCGGTCGGCGTCGACCAGCATCCGCACCGCGCGCACACCCAGCCGCTCGGCCTCCTCGTAGAACTCGTCCGACCCGACCGGCAGGATCGACACCACGACTCCGCCCGGGCGCAGCACGCGCAGCGACCGCAGGGACGTGTCGCCGCCGATCGTGTCCAGGACCACGTCGACGTCCTTCACGGCCTCGGCGAAGTCCGTCTCCCGGTAGTCCAGCGGCTCGTCCACGCCCAGGGAGCGCAGGAACTCGTGCTTGGCGGCGCTGGCGGTGCCGATCACGTGGGCGCCGCGTGCCTTGGCGATCTGCACGGCCACATGGCCCACGCCTCCGGCCGCCGCGTGGACCAGCACCCGCTGCCCCGGCCGGACGTCGGCCCGCTCCACCAGGGCCTGCCACGCCGTCAGCGAGACCAGGGGCAGGGCACCGGCCTGCCCGTGGTCGATCCCGGCCGGCTTGTGCGTGAAGGTGCGCGCCGGGGCGGTGACGTACTCCGCGTGGGAGCCGTGGCCGAAGGGGTAGGACAGCATCCCGAAGACCTCGTCGCCCGGCCGGAAGGCGGCGACGCCGATCCCGACCGCCTCCACCACGCCCGAGACGTCCCAGCCCAGGACGAACGGGGGTTCGCCGAGGAAGCCGCCGTTCGCCCGGTGCTTCCAGTCGGTCGGATTGACCCCGGCGGCCCGCATCCGCACCAGCACCTCGTTCGGACGGGGCTCGGGGCGGTCGCGCCGCACCTCCTTCAGGACCTCCGGACCGCCGAGGACGTCCTGGCTGACGGCGCGCATGGTGTTCATCAAGAACCTCGCAAAGGGGAGAGGGGCTCCAACGGCACGGACTGCAACCTCCGACGAGATCCTGTCATTCCCCGCAGCGACGGGCACCCGGAGGCGAGCGGACCTCACCCGGTCGTCGGCGAC
This sequence comes from Streptomyces sp. CB02414, assembly GCF_001905385.1. GTDB lineage: Bacteria > Actinomycetota > Actinomycetes > Streptomycetales > Streptomycetaceae > Streptomyces. Next base: position 403,959 of record NZ_LIPF01000005.1, read on the forward strand.
TGCACACGCCGACCGCCGCCGCGCGCCCGCTCCGCCGCCCCCGGGCTCCTCGCGGCGAACCGGTCGACCGCCCCGGTTCCGGCGCCCAACTCGGCTGCTGGACGAAGGGATTTGTCGACCTGGCAACCCCTGGCGGAGCGTGACGGAATCCTCACTTCCGCAGGGCCGTGGAATTGATCTTTTCGGCTTCACAACCGATAAGCTCCCGACCGGCGCTGTGAGTTGACGCGATCGCGACGGGTCGGCTCACGGTGCGTACTCATGAGTGCGGTCCCCCCTTGCACACCCCCCCCGTGTTCGATCGTTCTTGTTCGAAGGATGCAGATGGAACTCGCCACTCCGCCACCGGCGGCGCGGGCCCCTGTCGCCTGGCACAGCTGGTGGCTCATGCCGCTGGGCCTGGGAGGCGGGACGGTAGCCGCCACGTTCATGAGCTCGGAGCGAATAACCGCGGCCGTCGCCGGTGCGGCGGCGACGGCGGCCGGCACCCTCTGCGTACGCCTGCTGCTGCGTACCCGGGCGCGACTGCTCCGGGCCGAGGAGGCACACCGCGCGGCGCAGGCCGAGCACTCCCAGCAGTGGCAGCGGCACGTGGCCGGCCTCGACCGGAAGTCCGCTGCGGAACGCGCGGCCCTGGAGGGGCAGCTCACCGAGCAGGCACAAGCGTACGAGGCGCGGCTGGCGGAACACGCCCGCGCCGCCGAGGACCGGCTGGCCGAGCGGACCACCGCGTACGAGACCCGCCTCGCCGAGCAGACCGAGGCCTGGCAGCAGCGGACGGACCACCAGCTCTCCGCGGTGGCCCGGCTCGCCGACGAGCAACTGCCCGACGCCATGCGCAGACTGCGGGCCGGTGACGCCATCGACGACATCCTGCCCACCGTCGAGCAGTGCGCCAAGGTCGGCGCCGACCTCCAGGCCGAGCTGCGCAAGGTCCTCAGGACGGCGCTGATCGGTGTGGAGGCGGAGTTCGACCGTTCCACCTCCGCCGAGCAGGCCGTCATCGGCGTGGGCAACCGCATCCACGTCCTGACCAGCAAACTCCGTGGCCGTCTGCATGAGCTGCAGGGCGAGCACGGGCGGCTGCCGGCCGTCGCCCGGGGCCTGATGGAGCTCGACCAGGCCATCGGCCCCGCGGACTGTCTCGCCGCCAGCATCGGCGTGCTCGGCGGCTCCGACCGGCCCGGCCGGCAGTGGCAGGAGCCGCAGCGGCTGCTGAGCGTGGCGCGCGGCGGCATCGGCCGGATCAAGGACTTCCACCGCGTCCAGCTGCACCATCTGCCCGAACTCGGTGTCGACGGCGGCCTGGTGGACCACCTCACGCTGATCTTCGCGCACCTGCTGGACAACGCCGCGCGCTACTCGCCGCCCACCGAGCCGGTGGTCGTCTCCGGCAAGGAGGTGCCGAACGGCGTCGGCATCGAGATCCAGGACTCCGGCAAGGGCCTGAGCGAGGAGAAGAAGCGCGAGGCCGAACACGCCCTCGCGGGCACCTCGCCCGGTCCGGGGCTCGGCGGCATCTCGGAGGACGCCAACATCGGCCTCCGGGTCGTCGGTGCCCTCGCCCGCCGCTACGGCATCCGGGTGACCTTCGCCGACTCGCCGTGGCTGGGTACGTCTGTCGTTGTCGTTGTACCGCACAAGTACTTCAGCCCGCTGCCGGCGGCCGCCAAGGCCACCACGGTCACCGCGGCCGCCCCGGAGGCGTCGCCGGCCGCCCCCGCACCACCCGCGCCCCCGGCAGGAGGCGACACCGTGGAAACCACTCCCGGCGGCCTGCCCCGGCGCCGGAGCAGGCGCGGCGAGCCGGCCTCCGCCGGGACGCGGACGACCGTGCGGTCCGAGGCTCCCGAGGTTGCCGCGTCCGCCGTCCCGCCGGACGCCTCGTTCGCCGGCCTCGCGGCCTTCGCCACCGCCGGGCGCGACGCGGGGGCGGCGACCGGGACCGGACCGCCGACCGGGGCAGCCGACGCCCGTGACACGACCACCGGTGGCGCGTCCACCGAGCACCGCACTGAAGAGAGCGACTAGTCCCCATGACGCACCAGGGAACCGACGTGAGCTGGGCGCTCCGCGACCTTGTGGAGTCCATCCAGGAGATCCGCTTCGCCCTCGTGGCCTCCAGCGACGGCAAGGCCATCACCTCCTACGGCGCCGAAGACCCCGACGACGTGGACCGTTTCGCCGCCGTGGTGGCCGGACTGCAGGCGCTGGCCCAGCCGGTCGCCGAGCAGTTCCCGCAGCACGCGGGCCAGCTGCGCCTCGCGATGATCGAGGTGGACGGCGGGCACCTCTTCGTGGTCCGCGCGGGCCTGGAGACGTATCTCGGCGTCCTCGCCCGCGAAGGCCTCGACCAGGGCCTGCTCGGCCATCAGATGCGCGACCTGGCCCGCCGGATGGGAGAACTCCTCGGCACCACTCCGCGCCAGGAGGAGCACTCTGGATGAGTGCTCCCCGCCGACCGGCCGATCCGTCCGGTCTCGAGCGCTACTACGTCCTCACCGGCGGGCGCAGCGGGCCGGGCGGTTCGGCGTCGACCCTCGACGTGGCGACCCTCGTCGTCTCCCGGGCCGCCCCCTTACCGGGCATGCAGCACGAGCACGAGGAGATTCTCCGGCGCTGCCGCGAACCGCTGTCGGTGGCCGAACTCGGCGCCCACCTCCACCTGCCGTTCAACATTCTCGCGGTGCTGCTGTCCGACCTGCTCCAGGCGGGCCGCGTCGAAGCCCGTGATCCCATCCCGGCGCACGACGCCGGGCGCGGGCCCGACCTCGCGCTCCTTGAGGAGGTACTCAGTGGACTTGAAAGGCTTTGACCGACCGGGGTCACCGACGCCGGGGGAGGGGGACACCCGCTCGGTGAAGGTGATGATCGCCGGCGGCTTCGGCACGGGCAAGACCACCATGGTCCGCTCCGTCAGCGACATCAAGCCGCTGACCACCGAGGAGACCCTCACCCAGGCCAGCGCCGGCGTCGACCGCCTCATCGGTGTCGCCGACAAGAGGCAGACCACCGTCAGCCTGGACTTCGGCAAGATCAGTCTCAACGACACGCTGATGCTGTACCTGTTCGGCACCCCGGGCCAGGAGCGGTTCTGGTTCCTGTGGAACGGCCTGTTCAAGGGCGCGCTCGGCGCGGTGGTCCTGGTGGACACCCGGCGGCTGGCCTCCAGCTTCCGGGCGATCGAGGAGATGGAGCGGCAGAAGGTCCCCTTCGTCATCGCCCTCAACGTCTTCCCCGACTCCCGCCACTACCCGGTCGAGGAGATCCGCGACGCCCTCGACATCCCCCCGCGCACCCCCGTGGTGGCCTTCGACGCCCGCGACCGCACCGCCAGCCGCGACGTGCTCGTCACCCTGATCCGGCATCTGAAGGACCGCTCGGCCGCAGCCCTGGAGCCCCGATGACCGACGACCAGACCCCGCCCGGCGCCACCGGCGGCGGCTGCCCCGTCGCCCACGGCGCGGGCGTCACCCGGCTCTACGGCCCCGAGGCGGCGACCGACCCGCACGAGATCTACGCGCGTCTGCGCGGTGAGTACGGCTCCGTCGCCCCGGTGCTGCTGGAGGGCGACGTGCCCGCCTGGCTGGTGCTCGGCTACCGGGAGAACCGGCGGGTGCTGGACAACCCCCTCCAGTTCAGCCGCGACTCACGCATCTGGCGGGACTTCCGGGACGGCCGCGTCGAGGCCACCTCACCGCTGATGCAGATGGTCGGCTGGCGCCCCGACTGCGTCTCCCAGGACGGCGAACCCCACCGCAGGCTGCGCGCGGCCGTCACCGACAACCTCTACGCCGTCGCCGGCCGCGGCATCCGCCGTCATGCCACGCACTTCGCCCACAAGCAGATCGACGCGTTCGCCGGCGCGGGCCGCGCCGACCTGGTGGCCGACTTCGCCGAGTACCTGCCGATGCTGGTGCTCACCCGCGTCTTCGGACTCGCCGAGCGGGAGGGCCGCAGCCTCGCCGAGTCCAGCAACCAGGTGATCAAGGGCGGCGCGGACGCCCTCACGCACAACGAGCGCATCATGGGCATCCTCGGCGAACTCGCCGAGCGCAAGCGCACCGAACCCGGGTCCGACTTCGCCTCGGGGCTCATCGAGCACCACGCGGGCCTCGACGAGGACGAAATAGTCAACCACCTGCGCCTGGTGCTGATCACCGCCCACACCACGACCAGCAACCTGCTGGCACGGGCGCTCCAGCTCGTCCTCGGCGACACCGCCTGGCTGTCCGGTCTGGTCAGCGGGCAGCTGAACATGTCCTCGGTGGTGGAGGAGGTGATGTGGAACTCCCCGCCGCTCGCCGTGCTGCCCGGCCGGTTCGCCACCGCCGACCTGGAACTCGGTGGCTGCCCGGTCAAGGAGGGCGACCTGCTGATCCTGGGCCTCGCGGCCGGCAACCACGACCCCGAGATACGTCCCGACACGGCCGTCTCGGTCCAGGGCAACGCCTCCCACCTCGCCTTCAGCGCGGGCCCCCACGAGTGCCCGGGGCAGAACATCGGCCAGGCCATCATCGAGACGGCCGTCGATGTCCTGCTCCACCGCCTGCCCGGACTGCGCCTGGCCGTGCCCCCGGCCGAGCTCACCTCCACCGCCTCCACCTGGGAGTCGCGGCTGGACAGCCTGCCGGTCGAGTTCGCCGTCTGACCGTTCCTCCGGCCGGGCCGCCGTGGGACACCGCCTCCCGGCCGGAGGGGTCCGGCCGGGCGGCGTGCCCGTCTCACACCGTCAGCAGGTCGTCCACCGAGCCCCGCCCGGCCAGTTCGGCCGTGGCCACCGGTCCCTCCTTGGCCGCCGCGTACCGGCCGGAGGTCAACGCCCACTCGTAGTTGCCGTTGATCCAGTGCTGGATGGCTTCCACGCCCATCGCCACCCGGGCCCGCTCCCGGGCGTCCAGACCCAGCTCCTCGCACATACCGGGCACGCGGGCCTCCAGGGCCACGTACTCCTCGAGACAGGCGGTCGTCATGCGGTACGCCTCGTCGGCCGCCTCCTGCCAGGAGCAGTCCCGCTCCCGGTGCAGTACGGCGATGAGGTTGTGGCCGTCCCCGCGGCGGCGCTCACGTTCGAAGGAGTGGATGTCGTTCATGAAACCGATGGTGTCCGCGGCCAGGTCCCGCAGCCGTTCCATCAGCGGGTGCGCCATCGCCGCCGCGGGCACCTCGAAGCCGCGGCTGCGCTCGCCGGCGTCGATGCTGTGGTGGATGCCGACCGTACGGCGCCGGAAGGCGGTGTAGTCGGCGAGGCCGAGCGTCCCGGCCCGCCCGCCGGCCGCCAGGTCGACCTCCTCGCAGTGCGCCACCAGGAACCGGCCCCAGGACGCGGCGAACCGCGACTTCCATGTCAGGGACATGCCATTCGAAAGATGGTCCCAGACCTCCGCCCAGGCCAGGGTGATGGGGCATTCCACACGGGGCGCGGTGCCCGCCGGGCGCAGCGGCGTGGCGATCAGTTCCCGCGCCACCTCCGCTATGCGCTCCACGCGGTCGGGGCGGCCGGCGTCGAACTGGTCGTCGAAGAGAAAGGCCAGGGAGAACCAGTTCATCAGGACGACCATGTCGTCGGCCGACGCGTGCGGGTAGGTGCGGGCCGCGGCCCCGGCGAGGTCCCAGGACTCGTACTCCTCGAAACCGGCCCGGCTCCGCACCAGCCCCCGCTCGCGCACCCAGCGCAGATGTCGGTCACGCGCCGGGGCCAGGTGCGGGCTGACCGGGGTGTCGAAGGGGAGGTCGAACCGGACGTCCTGAGACATGTGCTTCCTTTCGGGAGACGGAACGCAGAGTCCCCCCGCCCTGCGAGCGGGTGGTCACCGGACCGCCCGCACACTCGAACTGGGCTTCCCGGATCGAAAGTTGAACCGGGAAGCGATACGAGGCTGCCCCGACCCCAAATGATCTACACGACGCCCGGTCGTGATCTTCGTTACTGCCCGGGAGCCGTGGCACGATCGGGGCCAGTCGATCACGACGCCACATCAGGAGGCCCCGCAGATGACCCCGTCACCGGCCCGCAGTGCCGAGCAGCGCCGGCACGACACCCTGCACCGTCTGGACCACGACGTGGACGCCTGGGTGGCCACGGCCGACGGCGCCTCGGGCACGCCCTGGCTCGTCCCGCTGTCCTTCCTCTGGAACGGCTCCTACCTGCTGTTCGCCACTCCCGCCGCCAGTCCCACCGGACGCAACCTGGCCGCGAGCGGACGGGCGCGGGTCGGCATCGGGCCGACCCGCGACGTGGTGATGGTCGAAGGCACCGTCGAGACCGTGACCCCCGAGGAACTCCCCGAGCAGGACGCCGAGTTGTTCGCCGCCAAGACCGGCTTCGACCCGCGGGCGCTCACCACGCCGTACCTGTACTTCCGCGTCCACCCGCGGCGCGTCCAAGCCTGGCGCGAGGCCGACGAGTTGGAGGGACGCGACCTGATGCGCGAGGGCCGGTGGCTGCCGGCCGACTGATCCGGCCGGACGGGGATATCCGCAAGGTACGGGACGCGGGGCACGACCGCCCCGCGCCCGGAATCCTTCGGAGGAGACATGGCACTGGTCAACGCGGGCGTCGTGGTGCTCGACTGCGCCGAGCCCGAGAAGCTCGCCGAGTTCTACAAGGAGCTGCTGGGCGCGGAAGAGACCGAGGCGACCGCCAACCGGATCGAGATCAGGTCGGCCGACGGCTTCCGCATGGCCTTCCGCCGGGACGTGAACGCCACCCCGCCGAGCTGGCCCCGCCCCGAGAACTCCCTCCAGGCCCACCTGGACTTCTGGGTGGACGATCTGGACGAGGCGGAACGCGGTGTCGTCGAACTGGGCGGGCGCCCGGTGGAGGCGAAGGACGCGCTCGGTGTGCACGAGGAGCGCGGTTACTCCGACCCCTCGGGCCATTCGTTCACCTTGCGCCGTACCGCGCCGACGTCGCCCAAGCAGGGTTAGGGCCTGTCCGGCGGGGGCGGGTCAGTCCCGGCCGCCCTTGTCGGGGACCGGCCAGACGCCGGTCGAGCGCTGGATCGCCTTGGCGCCCGTGCGGTCCACCGCACTGCGCACCGCGGCGAAGATAGCGCCCTGGATCGCGGCGGCCAGCAGGATCTCGCCCCAGCCGCGGTCCGGGTCCAGGGCGTCGGGCGCGTCGTCCTCGTGCCGGATCATCTTCCAGGTCTTCTGGAACGTCATCCCGGCCAGCGTGCCGCCCAGCCAGCCGAGCGCGAACCCGACGGGCTTGTAGGCGAGGGGGAGCTTCTTCTTCTTCGTCTTCGCCATGGGAATCTCCTTGTTTCCTGTGCGCCGAATGGTCGTACGGACGTCCCGGATCAGGCCCTGCCCCGCACCGGCACCTCCTCGTCGGTGCGGACCGGCCCCGGTGGGGTGCCCCCGCCGAACGGCCGGCCGCCCAGCTCCTGCCGGTGATGGGGCGTGAGCCAGCCGGACCGGTCCGGGCCCAGGGGCACGATGGCGGTCGGGTTGATGCCGGTGTGCACCTGGTAGTAGTGACGCTTGATGTGGTCGAAGTCGACGGTGTCGCCGAAACCCGGCGTCTGGAACAGGTCGCGGACGTACCCCCACAGCACCGCGTTCTCGGCCAGCTTCCAGCGGTTGCACTTGAAGTGGCCGTGGTACACGGCGTCGAAGCGGACCAGCGTGGTGAACAGCCGGATGTCCGCCTCGGTGATCGTGTCGCCGACGAGGTAGCGCTGCCGCTCCAGGCGGGGCACCAACTGCTCCAGGCGCCGGAACACGCCGGCGCACGCCTGCTCGTACTCCTCCTGGCCGGTGGCGAAGCCCGCCCGGTAGACCCCGTTGTTGACGTCCTCGTACACACCCGCCATGACCTCGTCGATCTCGTCGCGCAGTGCCTCGGGGTACAGGTCGGGCGCGCCCGGACGGTGCAGGGACGACCATTCGGTCGCGAGGTCCAGGGTGATCTGCTGGAAGTCGTTGGTGACCAGCTTCCCGCTGGGCACGTCCACGATCGCCGGCACGCTCACCCCGCCCGGGTAGCCGGTCTCCCGCCGGTCGTAGGCCTCGCTGAGGTAGCGGATGCCGAGGACCGGGTCGCGGCCGTCCGGGTCCAGGGTGAACCGCCAGCTGCGGTCGTCCTGGACCGGGTCGGCGACCGCCAGGGACAGGGCGTCCTCCAGGCCGAGCAGCCGCCGGGAGACCAGCGCCCGGCTCGCCCACGGACAGGCCCGGCTCACCACCAGCCGGTAGCGGCCGGGTGCCACCGGCCAGCCGTCCCGGCCGTCCGCGGTGATCCGGTCAGCGAAGTGGCTCCTGGACCGCTTGAACGCCTTCCTGCCGTAGCCGCTGTTGCCGGGCGTCCCGCCGTCACCGCTCATGCCCCTGCCCTCCGGTCGTCCGTGTGCTCTGGTGGACGCGTTCCCCGTTTTCGGCCGTCGGCACTGGTGGGACCCGGCGGGCCACCCGCAAGGCGGGTGTGAGCCACGCGGGTGGGGGCAGTCGGCCTCTCGTGAGTGGGACGACGAGTGGGACAGCGAGTGGGACGGCCTCGAAGCGGACGCCGGAGCGGAAGACCGACCGCAGGACACGCGTCACCGTGCTGGTGGCCCTGGCGGCCAACCTGGTGATCGCCGTCGCGAAGGCGGTGGGAGGCTTCCTCGCGGGATCGCCCGCCCTGCTGTCGGAGGCGGCGCACTCGGTGGCCGACAGCATGAACGAGGTCTTCCTCCTCGCCGCGCTGCGCCGCAGCCGACGGCCCGCCGACCGTCGGCACCCCTTCGGCTACGGCAAGGAACGGTTCTTCTGGTCGCTGCTGGCCGCCGTCGGCATCTTCGTCATGGGCGGCTGCTTCTCCTTCTACCAGGGCGTCGCGGCCCTGCGCACCGGAGGGCAGGAGGAGCTCAGCGGCTACGTGGCCGGTCTGATCGTGCTCGCGGTAGCCCTGCTCGCCGAGGGTGGCTCCCTGCTGCGCGCCCTGTACCAGGTGCGGGGCCAGGGCGGGGTCGCCGCCGGTCTGCGGGACCCGGCGCTGCGCACGGTCGTCGCCGAGGACGGCACCGCGGTGCTCGGGGTGACCCTCGCCATGACCGGCATGATCCTGCACATGATCACCGGTCAGGTCGTGTGGGAGGCCTGCGCCTCGCTCGCCATCGGCGCGCTGCTCGTGTACGTGGCCTACCGGCTGGGCCGCGAGGCCCGCGACCAGCTGATCGGCGAGGCCGCCGACCCCGAGGCCAGCGGCCGGATCCGCTCGCTGCTGCGGGCGCAGCCGGAGATCGACAGCGTCGAGGCGCTGTTCACCATGAAGACGGGACTCGACTCCACCCTGGTGGCCGCCCGCGTCGACCTGATGCCGGGCCTGGACAGCGAGCGGGTGGAGGAGGTCGCCGTGCGCATCAAGCGGTCGATCGCCCACACCGTCCCCGAGGCGGAGCAGATCTTCCTCGACGTCACCGACCGGCGGGCGCGCGAGGCAGCGGAAAGCCCCGCCGCGACGGGGGAACGCGGCGGGGCCTGACCCACGTGTGCCCGGCCGGCGCCGGTCCATGCGCACCGGACCGGAAAACACACGCCCGCCCGGCTCAGCTCCCGCCGGCCGGTTCCAGCACGAAGACCGGAATCTCCCGGTCCGTCTTCTTCTGGTAGTCCGCGTACGGCGGATACGCCGCGACGGCGCGCTCCCACCACGCGGCCTTCTCCGCGCCCGTGACCTCACGGGCCGTCATGTCCCGCTTCACCGGCCCGTCCTGAAGCTCCACACGAGGTTCACCCTTGACGTTGTGGTACCACACGGGGTGCTTCGGCGCCCCGCCCAGGGACGCGACCACGGCGTACCGGCCCTCGTGCTCGACGCGCATCAGCGGTGTCTTGCGGATCTTGCCGCTGCGCGCTCCCCGGGTGGTCAGCACGATCACGGGCATGCCCGTGTCCAGCAGGGTCGTGCCCTTCGTACCGCCCGAGCTCTCGTACAGCTCGACCTGTTCGCGCACCCACTGCGTCGGGCTGGGTTCGTACTCGCCGTCCAGAGGCATGGCATCCGTCCCATCGTCACGTCGTACGGCTGACTGGCACCGTGGCCAACACCGGCCGGTGCCCGATCCAATCCCTACCCGCCGCCGCGCCCCGGTCCACGATCCGGCGCGCCGTCACCACGACGGAATCCGGCGCACCGCGACGGCGGGCGGGCGGCCCTATCGCGCCACGTCCGCCGTCCGCGGACGGTCCCGCGAGGGCACAGGTGTTCACCGTGCGGCGGCGCTACGGCGAACTCCGGCCAGTCCGTCCCCACCACCGATCTGGCCGAACTTGACGTCGTCGCATAGGTGCCCGGGGCATCTAATGAAGATCGGCACGACGCACACTTCGTCTGCGAGGTCTTCCATGACGGACACCGACACGACGACGGCCGGGAACGCGACGCGACCCGTCGCCTTCCCCCAGGACCGGACCTGCCCCTATCACCCGCCCGCCGCCTACGACCCGCTGCGCGCCACCCGGCCGCTGGCCCGCATCACCCTCTTCGACGGCCGCCCGGCCTGGCTGGTGACCGGACACGCCACCGCCCGCCGGCTGCTGGCCGACCCGCGGCTGTCCACCGACCGCACCCGTGACGGCTTCCCCGCCACCTCCGCCCGCCTCGCCGCCGTACGCCCGCGCAGGACCGCCCTCCTGGGCGTCGACGACCCGGAACACCGCGCCCAGCGCAAGCTGGTGCTGCCCGAGTTCACCCTCAGGCGCGCCACCGCCCTGCGCCCGCGCATCCAGCGGATCGTCGACGAACGGCTCGACGCGATGATCGCGCAGGGACCGCCCGCCGAACTCGTGTCGGCCTTCGCCCTGCCCGTGCCCTCGATGGTGATCTGCGCGCTGCTCGGAGTCCCCTACGCCGACCACGACTTCTTCGAGGAACAGTCCCGCCGCCTGCTGCGCGGCCCCGGGCCCGCCGACGTCCAGGACGCCCGCGACCGGCTGGAGACCTACCTGGGCGAGCTGATCGACCGCAAGCGGCACGCGCCCGGTGAGGGCCTGCTGGACGACCTCGTCCGCAAACAGGTGACCGAAGGCGAGTTCGACCGCGAGCAGCTCGTCGCCTTCGCCGTCATCCTGCTGATCGCCGGCCACGAGACGACCGCCAACATGATCTCGCTGGGCACCTACACCCTCCTCGGGCATCCCGGGCGCCTGGCCGAGCTGCGCGCGGACCCGTCACTGCTGCCCGGCGCGGTCGAGGAACTGATGCGCGTGCTGTCGATCGCGGACGGGCTGCTGCGCCTGGCCACCGAGGACATCGACGTGGACGGCACCACCGTCCGGGCCGGGGACGGGGTCGTCTTCTCCACCTCCGTCATCAACCGCGACGAGACCGTCTACCCCGACCCGGACGCGCTCGACTGGGACCGCCCGGCCCGGCACCACGTGGCCTTCGGCTTCGGCATCCACCAGTGCCTCGGCCAGAACCTGGCCCGCGCCGAACTGGAGATCGCCCTGGGCACCCTCTTCGAGAGGCTGCCCACGCTGCGCCTGGCCGCCCCGCCGCAGGAGATCCCCTTCAAACCCGGCGACACGATTCAGGGGATGCTCGAACTCCCCGTGGCCTGGTAGGAGGCTTGCGGACATGGACATCACCATCGACAAGGACATCTGCATCGGCGCGGGCCAGTGCGCCCTGACCGCCCCGGACGTGTTCGCCCAGGACGACGACGGGTACAGCACGGTGCGGCCCGGAGCGGAGGACGGCGGGGGCAGCGCCCTGGTACGGGAGGCGGCCCGGGCGTGCCCCGTCGGCGCCGTCAGCGTGTCGGAGCGGGTGGGCTGAGGCCGGGCCCGCCGACTCCCGCCCGTTCAGTAGGGTTCCCGGGTGAGCGAACAGACCCGGAAGCCGTTCCTGTACGTCGTCGTCTGCGCCGCCGGCGTGGCCTCCGGGGTCGGTGAGCTGATCACCGCCGCGCACGAGCGCGACTGGGCGGTCGGCGTCTTCGCGACGCCGGTCGCCCTGAACGGCTTCTTCGACACCACCGCCGTCGAGGCGCAGACCGGACGGCCCGTCCGGTCGGCCTGGCGCCGGCCCGGCGACCCGCGCCCCTTCCCGGCGCCGGACGCCGTGGTGGTCGCCCCCGCCACCTTCAACACGGTCAACAAGTGGGCCGCCGGGATCGCCGACAACCTCGCCCTGGCCACCCTGTGCGAGGCGTGCGGCCTCGGCGTCCCCGTCGCCGTCCTGCCGTGCGTCGCCGACGCGCTGGCCTCCCACCCCGCCTACCGGGAGAGCCTGACCCGGCTGCGCGGGACGGGCGTCCGCTTCGGCGACCCGTACGCGGGGGAGGGCGAGGACGGCGGCCGGCCCGAGTTCGCCTGGGAGCGGGCGCTGGACCTGCTCGAACGCGGCTGACCCGCCCCGCTTCGAGCCCGCACCAAGACGTACGCTCGCCCCTGGTAATGATGATCCCGAAGACAGGAGCAGCAACGATGCAGTACGTGAAGCTCGGTTCGACGGGCCTGGACGTGTCGCGGATCTGCCTGGGCTGCATGACGTACGGCGTTCCCGACCGGGGCACCCACGAGTGGACCCTCGACGAGGAGGCCTCGCGCCCGCTGGTCCGGCAGGCGCTGGAGGCCGGCATCACCTTCTTCGACACGGCCAACGTCTACTCCGACGGCACCAGCGAGGAGATCGTCGGCAAGGCGCTGCGCGACTTCGCCCGCCGGGACGACATCGTGCTGGCCACCAAGGTCAACGGCCGGATGCGGCCCGGACCCAACGGCGCCGGACTGTCCCGCAAGGCGATCATGACCGAGATCGACCACAGCCTCGCGCGCCTGGGCACCGACTACGTCGACCTCTACCAGATCCACCGCTTCGACCCGCACACGCCCGTCGAGGAGACGATGGAGGCGCTGCACGACCTGGTCAGGGCCGGCAAGGTCCGTTACATCGGGGCCAGTTCGATGTACGCCTGGCAGTTCTCCAAGATGCAGTACACCGCCGAGCGCCACGGCTGGACCAAGTTCGTCTCCATGCAGAACCACTACAACCTCCTCTACCGCGAGGAGGAGCGCGAGATGCTGCCGCTCTGCGCCGACCAGGGCGTGGGCGTGCTGCCCTGGAGCCCGCTCGCCCGCGGCCGGCTCACCCGCGACTGGGACACGGCCACCGAGCGCAGCGCCACCGACAACTTCGGCAGCACGCTCTACCAGGAGGGCGACCGGGCCGTGGTCGAGGCGGTCACCCGCATCGCCGGCGACCGCGGCGTGCCGCGGGCCCAGGTGGCCCTCGCCTGGCTGCTGCACCGGGACACGGTGACCGCGCCGATCATCGGGGCGTCGAAGCCGGGGCACCTCGAGGACGCCGTGGCGGCGGTCGAACTGGCGCTCACGGAGAAGGAGATCGAGGAGCTGGAGCGGCCGTACGCGCCGCACCCGATCGCCGGGCACTGATCCCGGCCGGTCACCGGTCCTGCCCCCGGACGGCTCAGGGGCCCGTGCCGGGTTCGAAGGCGGTGACCTTCACGGACGACTCGTTGCCGCCCACCGGGACCTCGCCGGCCGTCCACTTCACCTTGATCGGGTCGTGTTCGTCCGGCGGCGTGACCAGCAGCGCCGCCGGTGTGGCGGTGCGGGCGCCGCTGATCTGCGGGCTGGAGAACGACAGGCCCGCCCAGGCGCTCTTCCCCGGTGCCAGCGTGACCGTCTCCGGGGAGGCGGGTGCGCGTTCCGGGTCTGGGCCCAGCTGCTCGCCGGAGGCGTCGACGAAGGCGGCGCCCGGGTAGCCGTACAGGGTGCAGGTGCGCTCGGAGGTGTTGGTCAGGACGACCGGGAAGTTCCGCTGACCGGCTCCCGGGTCCACGCGGCCGACCTCGGCGCGCAGTCCGGAGGTGCGGCAGCGGCCGTCGGTGCGGGCGGAGGCGGACGCGGAACCGGCGGTGTCGCTCGGTGTCGCGGTCGCCGCCGGGGCGGTGGCGGTGCCGGACGCCGCGCCGGTGGCCGGACCGGTCGTGCGGGGAGCCTTGGTGGGCTGCGGGGCACTCGGCGTACCGCTTTCCGTTCCGCAGGCGCCCACCAGACCGAGGAGCGCGACCGCGCTCGCCAGCAGGGCGGTGCGGCGTACGGGCCGTGACGTGTTGGCCATCGCTTCTCCACACTCCCGTCGGTTCTCGCGCGGGACTGCCGCGCGGGCGGCACGGTAGGCCCCATGGGTTCGAGTGTCCCGCGGCACCGGCCGGGAAACGAGGGGCGCGCATTCCCCGGGGGCACTGCCCGGCGCCCGCCCGCGATCCACGGCGCGCGCCCCGCGGGTTCACTCCTCGTCGAGCAGACCCAGCTCCGCCCAGATGGTCTTGCCCTCGGTCGTGTGCCGGCTGCCCCAGCGCTGGGTGAGCTGGGCGACCAGCAGCAGCCCGCGCCCGCCCTCGTCCCAGGTCTTGGCCCGGCGCAGATGGGGCGCCGTGTGACTGGTGTCGGAGACCTCGCAGATCAGGGTGGCCGTGTCGTGGATCAGCCGCAGCCGGATGGGCGGGGAGCCGTACCGGATGGCGTTGGTGACCAGTTCGCTCACCACCAGCTCGGCGGTGAAGGACGCCTCCAGCAGGGCCCAGGAGGACAGTTGTTCGACGACCTGCTTGCGTACGGGGGCGACCAGCGACGGGTCGGCGGGGATGTCCCAGGTGGCGACCTGGCCGGCGGGCAGCCCCCGGGTGCGGGCCAGCAGCAGCGCCGCGTCGTCGGCGGCGCCGCCCGGCGGCAGCAGGGCGTGCAGGACCCGGTCGCAGGTCGCGTCCAGCGACTCGGCGGGCCCGGCGAGGGCCTCGCGCAGCAGCGCCTGACCGGCGTCGGCGTCCCGGTCCCGGCTCTCGATCAGCCCGTCGGTGCACAGCGCCAGCACGCTGCCCTCGCGCAGCTCCAGCTCGGCCGACTCGAACGGCAGCCCGCCCACCCCCAGCGGCGGCCCCGAGGGCAGCTCGATCTGCCGGGGCGGGCCGTCCGGCGGGACCAGGACGGGCGGCGGATGTCCGGCGCGGGCCAGGGAGCAGCGCCGCGACACCGGGTCGTAGACCGCGTACAGGCAGGTGGCGCCGACCTCGCCGGCGCCGTTGTCACCGGATTCCTCGGAGAGCCGGACGACCAGGTCGTCGAGGTGGGTGAGGAGTTCGTCGGGCGTCAGGTCGATGTCGGCGAGGGTGCGCACGGCGGTGCGCAGCCGGCCCATGGTGGCCGAGGCCTGGATGCCGTGGCCGACGACGTCCCCGACGACCATGGCGACCCGCATTCCGGACAGCGGGATCACGTCGAACCAGTCGCCGCCGACCCCGGAGCGCGCCGCCGGCAGGTAGCGGGAGGCGGCCTCCACGGCGGCGGTGGGCGGCAGCCAGCGGGGGAGCAGGCTGCGCTGCAGGGTCAGCGTCGTCTCGCGCTCGCGGGAGTAGCGGCGGGCGTTGTCGATGCAGACGGCGGCGCGGGCGGTGACCTCCTCGGCCAGCAGCCGGTCGTCGTCGGTGAAGGGGTACGGCCGCCGGAACCGCGTGAACACCGCGACGCCGAGGGTGGTGCCGCGGGCCTGCAGCGGCACGGACATCGTGGAGTGGATGCCGTACTCCTCGACCCGCCGGACCCGTACGGGGTCCCACTGACGCCACTGCTCCAGGTCGCCGGAGGGCACTGCGGCCACGATCGCCCGCCCGGCGGCCAGACAGTCGGCCTGGGGCGAGCCGGCCGGGTAAAAGTCCAGCCGGCCGGGCTCGGCGACGGCCTCCGGGCAGCCCGGGTTGACCGACTGGTGGGCCGAGCGGCGCAGGCCCACCGGTGGGGTGGGCACGGCGGGGGGTTCGTCCCCGTGCTCCTGCGGGTCCAGCAGGTCGACGCTCACGAAGTCGGCGAGCGTGGGCACGCACACGTCCGCCAGCTCCTGCGCGGTGCGGGTCACGTCGAGCGTGGTGCCGATGCGCACACTGGCCTCGTTGACCAGTTGCAGCCGCTCCCGCGCCAGGTGCTGCTCGGTGAAGTCGTGGGCGCTCACACAGATGCCGCGCACCCGGCCGTCGGTGTCGGTGAGGGGCGCGACGCGGGCGTGCCAGGCGTGGGCGCGGCTCTCCCCGGTGGCCTTGAGGTGGGTATGCATGTCGTGCCCGTGGCCGGTGGCGAGCACCTGGCGCATGTGCCGTTCGAGCTCCGTGTGCTGCGTCCGGCTGCCGATGTCGGTGGGGCGCAGTCCGCGCAGCCGGTCGGCCGGCAGCCCGAGCAGCCGTGCCATGGCGTCGTTGACGCCGCGCAGCCGGAGCCGGTCGTCGAAGATCATCGTGGCGCAGGGCGACTGGGTGAGGGCCGCCCTGACCAGCGGGTCGTCGGGGTGCTCGGGGCCCTGGTACAGCGGGGTCACGGCGAGCCACGTGCCCGGGCCGCCGTCCTCGGACGCTCTGCGGTGGGCGAGCACCCACACGGGCACCGCCCGCCCGTCGCGGTGCCGCAGCGTCAGGGTGCCGCTCCACCGCTCGTCGCCGGGGCCGGGCGCCGTGCCTTCCGCGCCGTCGGCCAGCAGCCCGGCCGCGGGGCGCCCCACGACATCGGCGGCCGCGTGGCCCAGCAGCAGTCGCGCGCCCTCGTTCCACTCCCGCAGGGTGCCGGAGTCGTCGACGACTGCGCGGGCCGTGGCGGCATCGTCGGACGGGTTGACCGGACTCATCGTCGCCACTCCATTGCGCACACCCACAGTGAACAGCGCGTCACCTGAGCCCAAGCGTAGTGCGTCCGGGGCCCGTACGGACCGGAACTGACGGTCTCGCACAGCCGGGAACCCGCCGTCCGCGGCCCGGAACCACCGAGCGGGCCGTGCCGCCCGGGACAGAAAGTGCTTTCCGTGCCCTTGACGGACGCGTGTGGCGGGACGTCAGAATCTGTTTGTTCACGATCAGTTGTGAGTACTTCTGAGCCCTGCCGGGCCTGATGAGGGAGATCCGTCATGACGGTCACACGCAGATCGGTCCTGATCGCCTCCGCCGCCGCACCGGCGGCCGGGGCCCTGCTGGGCGGCCCCTCGGCGTGGGCCGCGGACCCGACGGGAAGCGGTGCGGGTCGCGCCGCCGTCCCCCTGCGCGACGGCTGGCGCTTCCTGCTGGTCGACCCCGACGGCGCCGCCGAGGACCCCGCCGGTGCCGCCGACCCGGCGTACGACGACTCGGCGTGGCGCGAGGTCGCCGTGCCGCACGACTGGAGCATCGAGCAGACGCCCACCACCGAGCACGGCACCACCAGCGGCACCGGCTTCCTGCCGGGCGGACTCGGCTGGTACCGCCTCGCCTTCACCCTGCCGCCCGCCCTCACCGGCAAGCGGATCTCGGTCGAGTTCGACGGCGTCTACATGGACTCCGTCGTCCACTGCAACGGCCGGGAGGCGGGCCGCCACCCCTACGGCTACACGGGCTTCGCCCTCGACCTCACCGACCTGGTGCACACCGACGGCCGCACCGAGAACGTCCTCGCGGTCCAGGTCCGCAACCGGCTGCCGTCCAGCCGCTGGTACTCCGGCAGCGGCATCTACCGCGAGGCCCGCCTCGTCGTCACCGAGCCGGTGCACGTACGACGCTGGGGGACGTACGTCACCACGCCGCGGGTGAGCGAGGAGCGCGCCGTCGTCCGGGTGGAGACGAACGTCGTGAACACCTCCGGCACCTCCCGCGAGGTCGAGATCCGGTCGACGGTCGAGGACGCCGACGGGCGCACGGTCGCCCGCGCGGCCTCCACGGCCGACGTCACCGGCGAGGCGAGCGAGGTCCACGAACTCACCGTCACCCGCCCCCGCCGGTGGGACTTCGCGGACCCGCACCGCTACACCCTGCACACCGAACTGCGCGTCGACGGGCGGACCGTTGACACCTACCGCACCCCGTTCGGCATCCGCACCTTCCACGTCGACCCCGAAGAGGGCTTCCACCTCAACGGCGCGTACGCCAAGATCAAGGGCGTCGACCTGCACCACGACCTCGGCGCGCTCGGCGCCGCCGTCAGCATCGACGCGATCCGCCGCCAGATGACCATCATGAAGTCGATGGGCGTCAACGCCTTCCGCACCTCCCACAACCCGCCCTCGCCACAGATGACCGAGGTCTGCGAGGAGATGGGCATCATCATGCTCGTCGAGGCGTTCGACTGCTGGCGCACCGGCAAGAACCGCTACGACTACGGCCGGTTCTTCGACGAGTGGTGCGAGCGGGACGCCACCGAGATGGTCCTGGCGGCCCGCAACTCGCCCGCCGTCGTCATGTGGTCCATCGGCAACGAGGTCCCCGACTCCACCTCCACCGCGGGACTCGCCATGGCCGACCGCGTCATCGACGCCATCCGCGCCGCCGACGACACCCGCCCGCTCGTCATCGGCTCGGACAAATACCGCCGGATGCCCGCCCAGGGCTCCGCCGCCGACCTGATGCTGGCCAAGCTCGACGGACTCGGCCTCAACTACAACACCGCCAAGTCGGTGGACGACCTGCACGCGGCCTACCCGCACCTGTTCCTCTTCGAGTCCGAGTCGTCGTCCGAGACCTCCACCCGGGGCACCTACCAGGAGCCGGAGCACCTCAACACCGGCGAGAACCACACCCCGGGCAGGCGCGCCACCTCCTCCTACGACAACAACCTCGCCTCCTGGACCATGAGCGGCGAGTACGGGCACAAGAAGGACCGGGACCGGAAGTGGTTCGCCGGCCAGTTCCTGTGGTCCGGCATCGACTACATCGGGGAGCCGACGCCGTACGACGTCTTCCCGGTCAAGGCCTCCTTCTTCGGCGCGGTCGACACCGCCGGGTTCCCGAAGGACATGTACCACCTGTTCCGCAGCCAGTGGACGGACGAGCCGATGGTCCACCTGCTGCCGGCGACCTGGAACCACCGCGAGGGCGACACCGTCGAGGTCTGGGTGTACGCCAACGTCGGCACCGTCGAACTGTTCCTGAACGGCAGGTCCCTCGGCACCCGCGTCTTCGACACCAAGGAGACCGTCGACGGCCGCACCTACCTGGAGACCACCGAGGCCACCGGCGACGACAAGACCTTCACCGACGGCCCCTACCCCGGCAGTTACACCAGCCCCAACGGCAGCGCGGGCAAGCTCCACCTGACCTGGAAGGTTCCCTTCGAACCGGGCGAACTCAAGGCCGTCGCCCGGCGGGACGGACGCAGGGTCGCCACCGACGTCCTGCGCACCGCCGGCGCCCCGCACGCCGTACGCCTCACCCCGGACCGCGAGAGCGTCGCCGCGGACGGCCGCTCCCTGGTCTTCGTCACCGCCGAGGTGGTCGACCGGCGGGGCGTGGTGGTGCCCGGCGCCGAGCACCTGATCTCCTTCGACGTCGCCGGCGGCTCCCTTGCAGGACTGGACAACGGCCGCCAGGAGAGCGCCGAGCGCTACCAGGCCAGTACCCGCACCGCCTTCCACGGCAAGGCCCTCGCCATCGTGCGCTCCGGCACCCGGGCGGGCGCCCTCCGGGTGACCGCGCGGGCGGAAGGGCTGCGCACCGGCACGGTGAGCGTGCGCGCCAGGCGCTCCGAAGACCCGGCGACCACCCCGGCCCCCGCCTTCCGGCCGGACCACCCGGCGCCCGTGGACCACCCGCACGCCGACGCGAGCTACTCCGGCCGGCCCGACACCCTCCCCGCCGCGATGCTGGACGGCGACCCGGCCACCGGCTGGTCCAACGGCTTCCACAAGGCGGCCACCGCTCTGCTGCCCGCCTTCGACGGGGCCCGCGCCGAGGACTGGGTGTCGGTCGACCACGGCCGCCGGCGCACCTACGAAAGGGTCGAGGTCACGTTCACCGTGGACGCCGCGCACACCCTGCCCGCGACGGTCGAGGTCGCCGTCCGGAACGGCCGTGCCTGGCGCACGGTCGAGGACGTGCGGATCGACTGGGCCACCGCGTCCGACGAGCCGACCGTCATCACCTTCGACGCGGTACGCGGCTCCGGCGTCCGCCTCACCCTGACCAGCCGCCACCCCGGCGAGCCCAGGGGAGCGGTCCGCATCAGCCGCCTGGAGGCGCCCGCCGCCTGAGCCGTCGGGATCGGTCCGGACCGGAACCAGTCCCGTCCGGACCGTTGACGGCGTGTCATGTCTGCCACAAGCATGTCTGCGACCGGGTTTTGGGAGCGCTCCCATTCGGATGAACCTCATCCGGCGGACGCTCCTCTCCCACGGAGCGCCACTCGTACCTCCCCCGAGGAGCCCAGACGTGAAAAGACGCAGAACCGCGCTCGTCTCCCTGACCGCGCTGCTGGCGGCGGCCGTCACCGCGCTGCCCGCCGCACCGGCCGGCGCCGAGGAGACCGAGCAGGTCAAGAACGGCACCTTCGACAACGGCACCGAGTCCTGGTGGGCGAGCAGCAACGTCACGGCGGCCGTGACCGACGGCCGGCTGTGCGCCGACGCCCCCGGCGGCACGGCCAACCGCTGGGACGCGGCCGTCGGCCAGAACGACGTCACCCTGGTCGCGGGGGAGTCGTACCGCTTCTCCTTCACCGCGACCGGCACGCCCGCCGACCACGTGGTCCGGGCGATCGTGGGCCTGTCGGTGTCCCCGTACGACACCTACCACGAGGTCAGCCCGCAGCTCAGCGTCTCCGGCAACACCTACTCGTACACCTTCACCTCGCCCGTCGACACCACCCAGGGCCAGGTCGGCTTCCAGCTCGGCGGCACACCCGACGCCTGGCGGTTCTGCGTGGACGACGTGTCGCTGCTGGGCGGGGTGGCGCCCGAGCCGTACGTGCCGGACACCGGGCCCCGGGTCCGCGTCAACCAGGTCGGCTACCTCCCCGCCGGCCCGAAGAACGCCACCGTCGTCACCGAGTCGGCCTCGCGCCTGCGCTGGCAGCTGAAGAACGACCGCGGCCGGGTCGTCGCCCACGGCTGGAGCAAGCCGCGCGGTGTCGACGCCTCCTCCGGGCAGAACGTCCACTCGATCGACTTCGGCCGCTACAAGAAGCGCGGCGAGGGCTACACCCTGGTCGCCGACGGGGAGACCAGCCGCCCCTTCGACATCGGCACCGCCGCCTACGAGCGGCTGCGCACCGACTCCGCGAAGTACTACTACACGCAGCGCAGCGGCACCCCGATCAGCGACGAACTGCGCCCGGGGTACGGCCGCCCCGCCGGACACGTGGGTGTGGCACCCAACCAGGGCGACACCGAGGTGCCCTGCCAGCCCGGCGTGTGCGACTACACCCTCGACGTCTCGGGCGGCTGGTACGACGCCGGCGACCACGGCAAGTACGTCGTCAACGGCGGCATCTCCACCTGGGAGCTGCTCAGCACCTACGAGCGCTCGCTGCACGCCCGCACGGGCGAGCCGTCGAAACTCGGCGACGGCACCCTCGGCATCCCCGAGAGCGGCAACAAGGTGCCGGACATCCTCGACGAGGTCCGCTGGGAGCTGGACTTCCTGCTGAAGATGCAGGTGCCCGAGGGGCAGCCGCTGGCCGGTATGGCCCACCACAAGATCCACGACGAGGCGTGGACGGGCCTTCCGCTGCTGCCGAGCGACGACCCGCAGAAGCGTGAGCTGCACCCGCCGACCACCGCGGCGACCCTCAACCTGGCCGCGACGGCCGCGCAGGCGGCCCGCCTCTACCGCCCCTACGACCGGGAGTTCGCCGCGAAGGCGCTCGACGCGGCCCGCACGGCGTGGACGGCGGCGCTGGCCCACCCGGACGTGCTCGCCGACGAGAGCGACGGCATCGGCGGCGGTGCCTACCCCGATGCTCAGGTCGACGACGAGTTCTACTGGGCGGCGGCCGAGCTGTATCTGACAACGGGGGAGCGGGACTTCAAGGAGTACGTGCTGAACTCCCCGGTCCACACCGCCGACATCTTCGGCCCGCTCGGCTTCGACTGGGCCCGCACCGCGGCGGCGGCCCGCCTGGACCTGGCGACCGTCCCGAACCGGCTCCCCGGCCGGGACAAGGTGCGCCGCTCCGTCGTCCAGGGCGCCGACACGTACCTGGCCACGCTCAAGGCCCACCCGTACGGCATGCCCTACGCCCCCGAGGACAACGTCTACGACTGGGGCTCCAGCCACCAGATCCTCAACAACGCCGTCGTCCTCGCCACCGCCTACGACATCACCGGCGCCTCGAAGTACCGTGACGGCGCGCTCCAGAGCATGGACTACATCCTGGGCCGCAACGCGCTGAACATGTCCTACGTGACCGGCTACGGCGAGGTCAACGCGCACAACCAGCACAGCCGCTGGTACGCCAAGCAGCTGGACCCGACGCTGCCCGCCCCGCCCGACGGCACCCTGTCCGGCGGACCGAACTCGAACATCCAGGACCCCTACGCCCAGAGCAAGCTCCAGGGCTGTGTCGCCCAGTTCTGCTTCATCGACGACATCCAGTCCTGGTCGACCAACGAGCACACCATCAACTGGAACGCCGCACTGGCCCGGATGGCCTCCTTCGTGGCGGACCAGGGCTGATCGCACACCCGCCCCGCCCGCCTCCTGCGGTACCGCTGCATCACCGGCCTGACCTGCGACTATTTACTGGTCAGTACCCGCGCGGTACCGTGGGAGGCATGCCAGCTCTGAACGTGGAGTTCAGCGACCGCGAGCTCGAGGACCTGCGGCAGATCGCCAAGGAACGCGGTACGTCGATGAAGGCGCTCGTGCGGGAGGCCGCCGCCGCCGACATAGCCCGGCACCGGGCCCTGCAGGAGGGCGCGGAGGCCTTCCGCCGCTTCTTCTCGGCCCACGCCGACGAGTTCGCGGCCGCCTTCCCCGACGACGAACCACCGCCCGTCAGGGGCGAGGGGCGGGCCGCCTGACCCATGGCAGCGGTCCTGCACATCGACGTGCCCTGGCTGCTCCAGCGCCACGAGGAAGTGCTGCCGGAGCAGCCCACGATCAACGACTTCTCCGCACTGGTCGCCGCCGTCGCGCGGCACCGCGTCGACCCGCCGCGCCTCGGGGTCGACTCCGACCCGGCCTGGCGGGCCGCCGCCCTGCTGCACACCCTCGCCGTGCTCAAGCCGCTGCCCGCGGCCAACGCCCGCTTCGCCTGCGCCACGGCCGTCGCCTACATGTACGCCAGCGACGTCGGCATCGACCCGCCCTACGGCGCCCTCGTCGACCTCGCCCGCGACCTGATGTCCGGCAAGGCCGACGTCTACGGCGCGGCGGACCGGCTGCGCTCCTGGCAGATCTGATCCCGGCCCGCGCAGAAGGGCAGGAGGAAAAGCGAAAGCCGGCGCGGGCGGCAGGAGTTGCCGCGGAATCTGACCTTCTTTCAAAGCGGACCGAGGTTGCCCGGTCGCCTTGTTGGCCATGAGTGGTTTGTGCGAGAGTGAAGCACCCGTGCGGGGGGTAAAGGCCGGGTCTCGCACGCGCGTTGAGGAACCCAGTCCGAATTTCGCCGTGGCGAATTCACGCTCCCCACACCGCGCCCAAAAGGTATACACCAATTGGTGATCTCTTTTCGGCGACCGGAACTTCTGAGTCACATGTGCGTGGGAAGGATCGACCTCAGTGCCCACCCCCCACCCCCCTCGACCCGCCCATCCGCCCTCGGGCGGTGACCCCGGGGAGTCCGACGAGCTGCTGGCAGCGTGCCTGCGGGACGGTCCGGAGAGCGAGGCATCCCGGGCCGCGGCCCTCCTCATGGCGCGGCACTGGCAGTCCGCCCACGACTACGCGACCATCTGCCTCGCCACGTCGGCCCAGATCACCGGCATGGTCACCGGTGCCGCCTGGCACCGGGTCCTGGACCGGCTGGCCCAGGGCGAGCAGGCCACGGCCCTGCGTCCGCGGCTGCTGGTGGCCGTGCGGGACACGGTCCGCCAGTGGTCCGCCGACGAGGGGATGTCCGCCGTTCTCCCGCAGTTGCTCAAACCCGCCGGCGGACGCGGTATGCGGGCGGCGAAGTCGATGACCCCGGAAAACCGCACCTTGGCCGCCCGGGCATTCGCGTCACTTCCCGGACCGGCCCGCTGTTTGCTCTGGCACACGGAGGTCGAAGCCGAACACATAAGTGTGCCGGCCGGTCTGCTCGGCATGGATACCGACACCGCGTCGGTCACTCTCGAACAGGCGCGGGAGAAATTCCGCGAAGGCTGCCTGGACGCCCACCGGCAACTCGCCCCCTCTCAGGACTGCCGTTTCCACGGCCGTCTCCTCGACGTACCGATCCGCCGGGGCGGTGCCCTGCTCCCGGACGTCCGCAGACATCTGGCCGACTGCCGTCACTGCCGGCACGCGGCCGAACAACTCGGCCACTTCGAGCGCGGGCTGGACACGCTGATCGCCGAAGCGGTGCTCGGCTGGGGCGCCCGGCGCTATCTCGACTCCCGCCCGGGACGGGCGACGCCGGGCGGCCTCGCCAAGGGGAACGCCCGGCACCGGGGCGGGCGCCCGGGCCTGCTGGCCCGCATCCCCGTACCCGTACGCCGGCCGCCGGGCCGGCCGCGCTCCGGCCGGGCGGTGCTCAGACAGTTCGGCGCCGCGTCGGCGGGGGTGCTGACCGTCGTGCTCGTGGTGAGCGTGTGGTCGTACGACGGCGGCGGCGCCGATCCGGCCGCCTCCACCAGTGCCGCGGAGGAGGAGGGCACGGCCTCCGCCACCAGCCGGCCGAAGCCGCCCGGCACCGCCGGACTGCCCACGGCGGCGGACCGGGCGCGGCTGCGCAACGTCGCCGCGGACCTCTGCCTCGACGTCCGGGGCGAGCCGAGGGCCGGTGCGGGTGCCCGCCTGGCGGAGTGCTCCGAGGCGTGGACCCAGCAGTGGACCCACGAGGACGACGGGCTGCTGCGCAGCGTCGCCGACCCCGGGCTGTGCCTGGACTCGCAGGCGGACGCCGGAGTCGTCATTCTCGGTACCTGCGCCGACGGGGGCACCGAGCGGGGCGACCACGTGCGCTACGACCTCACCGGGCAGGGTGCGCTGGTGCCGCGCTGGCAGCGGCAGCTCGCCCTCGCCGCCACCACCACCGCCCCCGACGCCGACGTCGTGGTCAAGGTGAACGACGGCTCCGACACCCAGCGCTGGCGGCTCGACCCGGCACCGGCGGAGGGCTCCCTGACCGTCGCCCGCACCGGCACCCCGGCCGCGCGGGCGGTGGAGCTGCCGGGCGGCTGAAGGGCAGCACACGGGCGCTGGTGCACCGCGGGTACCTCGGGCGTGCGCACGACCGGCGCCTGACGAGGGCCCCGTGCGAGGCGTCCGCGCCGCGCAGGGGTGCCCGCACCGTGCCCCTCTCCGACGGTCCGGTGAGCAGTCGGCGCCCGGAGAGCGGTGGGCAGGGCAGGCCGTGCCGGGGAGGCCGGGTCGTGGCCCTACGGCCCGGCGTCCTGGTAGCGACGCCCCCGGCTCCGGGTGCACGGTGCCCCGTCGAGTCCCCGTTACGCGGGGGCCTCGTCAAGGTCCCCGGGGCCCGGCGTCAGTGGGGAGGCGTGGCCCGACAGGGCCAGGGTGAGGTCGAGTTCGGCGAGCAGGCAGCGGATCACGTGCTCCACGCCCGCCTGCCCGTCCAGGCCCAGGCCGTAGACGTAGGGGCGGCCCAGGAGCACAGCCCGCGCGCCGAGCGCCAGTGCCTTGAAGACGTCGTCGCCGGTGCGCACGCCACTGTCGAACAGCACGGTGAGCCGGTCGCCGACCGCTTCCACCACGCGCGGCAGGGCGTCGGCCGCGGCGACGGACCCGGCCACCTGACGGCCGCCGTGGTTGGAGACCACCACCCCGTCCATCCCGGCGTCGGCGGCCAGCCGGGCGTCGTCCGGGTGCAGGATGCCCTTGAGCACGATCGGGCCGTCCCAGTTCTCCCGCAGGAACGCCAGATCAGGCCAGGACTTGGCGGGGTCGGAGAACATGCCGACGAAGTGCATCACCGCGGCGTTCGGATCCTCGTGCACGGGTTTGGCCAGACCGGCCCGGAACGCCGGGTCGGAGAAGTAGTTCGCCGTGCCCACCCCGTGCAGGAACGGCAGGTACGCCTGGTCGAGATCGCGCGGGCGCCAGGACAGCAGGGGAGTGTCCAGAGTGACGAAGAGCGCGCTGTACCCGGCCGCCTTCGCCCGCTCCAGGAAACTGCGGGCCACCTCGCGGTCCTTGGGCCAGTACAGCTGGAACCAGCGCTCCCCGTCGCCCATCGCCTCGGCGACCTGCTCCATGGGCGTGCTGGACGCGGAGGAGAGGACGTACGGCACGCCCTGCGCGGCGGCGGCCCGCGCGGCGGCCGGTTCCGCGTCCGGGTGCATGATCGACAGGACGCCGACCGGCGCGAGCGCCAGCGGGGCGGGCAGCGGGCGGCCCAGCACCTCGACCGAGAGGTCCCGTTCGTGCACGTCCCGCAGCATGCGCGGGAGGATCCGGCGCCGGTCGAGAGCCGCCCGGTTGGCGCGCGCGGTGCTGCCGTCGCCCGCGCTGCCGGCGACGTACCCGACGGGACCGGGGCCCAGACGCCGCTCGGTGAGCTCCTCCAGCCGGGTCAGGTCCGTGGGCAGCCGAGGAACGGTCCCCGTCATGCCGTTGAGGTAGATCTCGTACTGGAAGTCCGCCCAGTGCTTCGCCATCCCAAGTCCCGCCTCTCGTCGTCGAGCACGCGTGCCGCCAGCACCATACCCACGGGTATGCAGGGCCTCGCGGCCAGGGCTGACGGGCCTGTTCCGGGGATGTTTCCGGCCTATTGGCGAACGTACGGATCACGCCATTCGGCCAGTTCATGACTGAAGTACCGATCAAGAACCGGCCTCTTACGGACTTGGAACGTTCGAATTCTGTGACTTCACGCCACTGATTCAATACGCAAGGTTACCGAAATCCATGGGGTCGAGATGAGTTTCGGTGCCGGACTCGGCAGACTCGCGCTCGCCGTTCCGGCACCCACCGGTCCGGGCCGGCGACCACCCTCATCCCGAGCGGAAGGATGCACACAATGCGGAACACCGCGCGCTGGGCAGCGACTCTGGGCCTGACGGCCACCGCCGTCTGCGGGCCCCTCGCAGGGGCCTCCCTCGCCTCCCCGGCCACCGCCCCCGCGTCGCTCTACGCCCCCTCGGCCCTCGTGCTGACCGTGGGCCACGGAGAGAGCGCTGCCGTCGCCGCACCGGTACGCGCGGTCACCCTGACCTGTGCCCCGCAGGCTTCCGGAACCCATCCCGACGCCGAGGCCGCCTGCGTCGAACTGCGCGGCGCGGGCGGCGACTTCGACGCCCTCAGAGCGGACCCCGGCGTCTTCTGCACCCGGGAGTACGCCCCCGTCGTCGTCACCGTCGACGGCGTCTGGCAGGGCAGGCACGTCTCCTACGAGCGCACCTTCGCCAACGAGTGCGTGAAGAACGCGGGCAGCGACAGCGTCTTCACGTTCTAGGACCGGGGCCGCCCGGCCCGTGCGGCGTGACCGGCTGCTCGCTACTGGGGAGTGCGAGCGCCACCGTACGGGAAGCGCGGTCCCGCACCGGGGACGGCGGACGGAGTGGGGCCGTCCGCCGTTCTCCGGGATGGGGAAGGAGCGGGTCAGCCGGCAGAGGGTCAGCTCTTCGCCGGCGGCCCGTCGCCGGGGCCGGACGACCTCGCGCGGTGGCTGGTGTCGCACCAGGGGTAGCGCCGGCTGCGGCGACAGGTGCACAGCGCGACCCGGAAGCGGTCGGAGGACACCGTCGTCCCGTCCTCCAGCTCCACCTCCACCGGCCCCTCCACCAGCAGCGGCCCCCGGCGCTGGACCTTGACCCGGACCGGGTCGCCGGACGAGGGACGAGGAGAGTCAGACGGGGAGTTCGGCACGGACGACCACCAGCTCCTCCTCGTCGTCGGCCAGGGACAGCAGCCCGCGCTGCCGCAGCCAGCGTTCCCGGCCGCGCACCACGGGACCGAACGCGATCCGCCGCCGCCGGGTCACCGCCGCCTTCAGGCCGGCCTCGCGCAGATTGCCCACGGTCCGCTCCGGATCGCTGAGGGCGGACTGCACCAGCAGCAGCACGCCGCCGGGGCGCAGCAGGCCGGGCACCTCCCGGCAGATCCGGTCCAGGACCAGCCGCCCGTCGTGGCCCGCGTCCCAGGCCCGCGCCGCACCGCGCGGCGGACGTCTGGCTCCCGGTGCCGGCACGTACGGCGGATTGGCCAGCACGAGATCGAACGTCTCGCCGCGTACGGGCGTGAAGAGGTTGCCGTGCCGGACACGGACCCGCAGCCCGGCCCGCGCGGCGTTCAGGCGGGCGGCGCACACCGCACGCCACGACACGTCGACCGCGGTCACCCGGCCGCCCCGCCGGGCCGCAGCCAGCGCCAGGGCGCCCGTGCCGGTCCCCACGTCGAGTACGGCCGCGCCCGGCGGGAGCGACTCGTCGGACAGCGCCCCGGCCAGCAGGGCGGTGTCCTCCTGAGGGGCATAGACGCCCGGAAGCACCATGAAATTCACGGAACCCAGGTACCCCGCGCGTCACGGAGTATGGGCCGCGCCGGACGGCTCGGGGGACCGGTCGGGCAGCCGGGTCCGCAGGGACGACCTGCCGCTTCGCCAGTCGGCGAGCAGCCGGGCCCCGAAGCGGTCCTCCAGATACCCGGTGGCGTCGATGCCGAAGACGACGTCCGCCGCGAGCTCCGGTTCCTGTTCCAGCAGGCCGTCGATCACCTCGTGCCGCACGATCTGCTCGTGCACCGCGTCGGCCTCGACGTGCTCGTCGTAGAAGTGCTCGGCGGCCGGCCCGGCCCCGGTGCGGCGCATCGCCTCGGCGAGCCGCCGCGAACCGGGCGACGAGGTGATCTCGACCGCCGCGAAATGGCCCACCAGGGCGCCGCGCAGGGACCGGTGCAGACCGAACAGCGACATCATGTTGACCGTGGCCAGGCACTCGGCCGAGGCCGCGTCGAGATACCGCCCGTACGCCGTGTCCAGGCCCAGGTCCGTCATCAGGCCGGCGAACAGCCGGGCGTGCACCCGCTCGGCACGGCCGCCGCCGTACTCGTCGAACTCCACCGCCGCCATCGCCGCCTTCGCCCTGCCCCACAGCCGCGGCAGCACCCAGGCGTGCGGGTCGGCCTCCTTGAGGTGGTACAGGGACCGCTGGGCGGCGTACTCGCGCAGTTGCCACAGTTCGCCCTCGTCCCGCAGGAAGTGGCTGACGCCCTTCCCGTCGACGGGCTCGACGAGCAGCGCCCCGACCGCCTCCGCCACGCTGTCGTGGACCGGGGTGTCGGCCCGCAGCGCGGACAGGAAACGGTCCTCCAGGGCGGCCCGGACACACAGCAGGTCAGGGTCCCATTCGAGGCCGGGGGACACACCGGCGAAGCCCCGGTAGTGCAGCTCGTAGCACTGGTACAGGGCGAGTTGCAGGTCGTCGCCGTAGGGGGACGCGGCGGCGACGGTCTCCGGGTCCGGGAGCGGGCCCGTCCCGAGCAGATGGGCGCCGACGGCCGCGGAGAGCGGGCCCCGGGCCGTCGGCGGTTGTGGTCCTTCGCGGTCGAACTCCATGGTGCGGCGAGTACCCGGACGGCACCGCGGCACCCCTGCCCGCGCACGGCGGGCGGCGCCTCACTCCCCTCCGGCGTCCTCCTGGGCTCCGGTGCTGGGCGAGGTGGCGTCCCCCGCCTCGCCCCGGCGCGGGCCCTCGTCGGACTCGGCGTCGCGCGGCCTGGCCTCCTCGATCTCGCGCAGGACCTCGTCGATGGCGGTCTCGGGCTCGTTGTGGTCGGAATCGCCGTTCCGGGACACGGATGCTCCTCTCCTCGTACGACCGGACCCCTCCGGCCCGGCCCGTTCACGTGGTCAGCCCGACGTGCCCGCGATGCGCAGGGGCACCGCGGCCGGGACGGTCACCTCGTCGCTGTGGCGGGTGACCTCCGCCCACCAGGCGGGGCCGTCCTCGATGTGGCGCAGCAGGACGCCCTCGCGGATCGCCCAGGGGCAGAGCGTGACCGACTCCAGGCCGGTCAGCTTCATCGCGGTGTGCCCGACCACCGCCCCGGCCAGGCTCTGCGCCGCGCGCGGTGCGGAGATGCCCGGCAGCCGGGCCCGCTCGTCGGCGGTCAGCGCGGCGAGGCGGTCGGCCGCCTCACCGAGGTCCGAGCAGAGCATCCGCCGCTCCACGAACGGACCGTGCCGGCCCGGCGGCGCCCCGCACAGCCGGCCCAGCTGCTGGAAGGTCCGGGAGGTCGCCACCGCGGTGCGCGGGCCCTCCCAGCGGATCCGCGCGGCGACGTCCCGCAGCTGATGGCGGACCTTGCGGCGCATCGCCCGGACCTGCTCGGGCGGCGGCGCCTGCTCGCCGCCCGCCAGGAACTCGTGGGTCAGCCGGGCCGCGCCCAGCGGCAGCGAGGCGACGAAGTCGGGCAGCCGGCCACGGCCGAAGGCGATCTCCAGCGAGCCGCCGCCTATGTCGAGCAGCGCGAGCGGTCCGGACCGCCAGCCCATCCAGCGCCGGGCCCCGAGGAAGGTCAGCTCCGCCTCCACCTCGCCCGGCAGGGTGCACAGGGCGACGCCCGTGCGGGCACGGACGGTGCGCAGCACCTCCCGCCGGTTGGGCGCGGCCCGCACCACGGCCGTCGCGAAGGCCAGCGGGCCGGCCGCGCCCCACCGGGCCGCCGTCCGGCTCGCGCCCTCGACCGCCTCGACGAGCCGCTCCACGGCCTCCTCGGGCACCGGGCCACCCGGCTTGACCTGCTCCGACAGCCGCAGCCGCCACTTCGCGGTGTGGACCGGCAGCGGTACCCCGCCCTCCGCGTCCGCCACCATGAGCCGGACCGTGTTCGACCCCACGTCCACCACGCTGATACGCATGAGGCGCAGGTACCCGTTTCCGGCCGGTCCAAGGCCCTGCCCGGCGGGTACGGCCGGAAACCGCACGGTCCGTCTCAGGCCAGCTGCCGCCGCACCAGCTCGTGCAGCCGGCCCCCGGTGTCCGCGAGCAGCTCGGCGGGCGGTCCCTGCTGGGCGACCTTGCCGTCCTCCATCACGATCACGCGGTCGGCGTCCAGCACCGTGGACAGGCGGTGCGCGATCACCACCCGGGTCGCGTTGAGGGCCTTGGTCGACTCGATCACCCGGCGCTGCGTCTCGTTGTCCAGGGCGCTGGTGGCCTCGTCGAAGAAGAGGATGCGCGGCCTGCGGATCAGCGCCTGCGCGATCATCAGCCGCTGCCGCTGGCCGCCGGAGACCGCCCCGCTGCCCGAGACGATGGTGTGCAGCCCCATCGGCATCCGCTTGATGTCGTCGGCGAGCCCCGCCATCTCGGCCGCCGCCATCGCCTCCTCGGGCGTGTACGGCTCGGTACCGCAGATGACGTCCAGAATCGAACCGTTGAACGGCTGGGCGTGCTGGAGCACCACCCCGCACTGCCGGCGCACCGCCGACTGGTCGAGCGCGGCCAGGTCCTGGCCGTCGTACAGGACGCTGCCCGACAGCGGCCGGTCGAAGCCGATCAGCAGCCGCAGCAGCGTCGACTTGCCGCAGCCGCTCGGGCCGACGACCGCGACGAACTCGCCCGGCCGTACGTCGAAGGAGACGTCGTCCAGGACCAGCGGCCCGTCGTCGGTGTACCGGAACGACAGCCGCCGCGCCTCGATCGCCCCCGACAGCGGCCCCGGCCGGGTGCTGGCCGTGCGCACCTCGGGCGTGGCGTCCAGGACCGGACGGATCTCCTCGAACAGCGGCAGCGCGGCCACCGCCGACACGAACGCGCCGGTCAGCTGGGTCACCGAGGTCAGCAGCATCGTCACCGACGCGTTGAAGGTGAGGAAGTCGGCCGCCGACATCGAGCCGCGCGCGGGACCCGCCAGCAGCATGAACATCAGCAGCGTGCACAGCGGCAGGTACACCGCGCCGAGCACCGCGTTCAGGTTCTTGATCCGCCCCGCCCGCCGCTGGAGCTCCCGGCTGCGCGCGAACTGCTCCGCCCACGCCGCGTACGCGTAGTTCTCGGCCGCCGCCACCCGCAGCTTGGGCAGCCCGCGCAGGGTCTGGAACGCCTGGTTGTTCAACTTGTTGGTGAGCTTCACCAGCCGCCGCTGCCAGCGCACCTGCCACAGCCCGAGCCCCAGGAACACGCCGGCGACGACCACCAGCACGCCGATCGCCGCGAGCGCCATCGGCACGCTGTACCAGAGCAGCAGCGCGAGGTTCATCGCGCCGACCGTCACCGACTGGGCCACCGTCGGACCGACGCCCGCCAGCAGTCTGCGGATCGCGCTGATGCCCATGGCCGCACTCGCCAGTTCACCGGTGGAGCGCTCGGTGAAGAATCTCGTCGGCAGCCGCAGCAGCCGGTCCCACACGGCGGGCTGGAGCGTCGCCTCGACGCGGCCCTCCAGCCGCAGGATGGTGAGATTCTGCAACAGCATGAAGGCCGCCGCGACGACACCGCTGAGCATCACCGCGAGACACACCTGCGCGATCAGCCCGGTCTGCGCCTTCGGTACGAACTCGCCGAGCACCTTGCCGGTCGCGACCGGCACCAGCGCACCCAGCGCCACCGTCACCAGACCGGCGAGGACCAGCCCGGTCAGATCACCGCGCGTGCCCGTCAGACAGAACCGCAGCAGCCGCAGCGGGCTGAGCCGCCGCTCGGGCAGCGGCCGGTAGAACATCACCGCACGCGGCTCGAACTCCTCCGCGTTCGCCTTCTCGACCGGCGTCTCCCGCCCGGTCGCCGGATGGACGGCCACATAGCCGCCGCGCCGCCACAGCAGCGCCACCGGCGCACCCGACAGGGCCCGGTGGCCGATCAGGGGCCCGACGTCGTCCCGCCACCAGCGGCCGTCCAGCCGCACGGTGCGGGTCCGCACGCGCGAGGCGACGGCGACCCGCTCCACCGGATCGATCCGGTCGCTCTCCGTGCCGTTCCGCGCGGGCTCGGCGAGCGGAATCCCGGCGGCCCGGGCGACGAGCCTGCAGGCCGCGTACGTGGCGTCGGCGTCGGCGGCCGTGCTCCGCTGTCCCGACCGCTTGCCGATGGAGGCCAGCAGCGTCCGGTCCGCCTGCGCGCGCACCGCCTCACCGGCCTTGATGCCGGCCGCCGTACGGGTTTCGTGGGTGCGTTCCAGCTGCTCGATCCAGCGGTCCAGCGTGGTCAGCAGGCGGTACTGCTGGTCGACCATGCTCTGCCACAGCGCGGGGTCCATCAGCAGGTCGGCCGCGGCCTCGTCGCCGTACACCGCCCCGTACTGCACGCTGCCCGGCGGAACCTGCATCCAGAACACGTCGTCGTCGGTGGGCGCCGCGGCCCGCTCGCTCGCCATCGGCGCCTGGAACAGGACGGTCAGACCGCGGCCCACACCGAGGGCGAGGGCGTACTCCAGCGGGCTCGTCGTGGGCGGCACGTACTGGGGATTGCCGTACTCGTCGTACGACCAGGTCTGGGTGCTCGCCGGCTGGTACAGCTCACGCAGCCCGATGCGGTGCACCGCGCAGTCCCGCAACGGACGGGCGACCAGCGTGTGCCGGGGCCCGGTGACCGGTCCGAGCAGCACCGAGCCCGCCTCCAGCCGGCCCAGGTGGTGCCAGTGGCCCTGCTCCTCGGCGTCCACCGCGAACAGGTCCACCGCGCCGGACGCCACCAGCCACAGCACCTGCGGCCCTTCCAGGTCGAGGCGGCCGAACCCGGCGCAGTCCACGCGGGTGCCCAGCGCGCCCAGCGCCCCGAGGACGAGGTCGCCCTGCCCTTCGTGCACGGTCGTCATCTCACCGCTCCCTGACCAGCGCCGCGTACGCGCCACCGTGCGCGACCAGCGCCTCGTGCCGCCCGCGCTCCACGACCGTGCCGTGCTGGAGCACGACGATCTCGTCGCTGTCCCGCACCGTGCTCAGCCGGTGCGCGATCACCACACAGGCACAGCCGCGCCGGCGCAGGTTGTCCATGACCACCAGCTCGGTCTCCGCGTCCAGTGCGCTGGTCACCTCGTCGAGGACGAGGATGCTCGGCCGGCGCACCAGGGCCCGCGCGATCTCCAGCCGCTGGCGCTGCCCGCCGGAGAAGTTCCGGCCGTCCTGCTCCACCCTGCTGTGGATGCCGCCCGGCCGGCGCATCACCACGTCGTAGAGCGCGGCGTCCCGTAGCGCGTCCACCACGGCGTCGTCGGGGATCGACGGGTCCCACAGGGCCACGTTGTCGCGCACGGTGCCCTCGAAGAGGAAGACGTCCTGGTCGACGAAGGAGACGGAGGACGCGAGCGCCCCGCGCGGGACATCCTCCAGCCGCTGCCCGTCGACGCGGATGACACCGTCCCACGGGGCGTACAGACCCGAGATCAGCCGGGACACCGTGGACTTGCCGCTGCCCGACCCGCCGACCAGCGCGACCTGCTGCCCCGGCCCGACGGTCAGGTCGAAGCCGGTCAGCAGCGGCTTGTCCAGCGGGTTGTAGCCGAAGGAGACGTTCTGCAGCTCGACATGGCCGTGCAGCCTGCGGGTGGAGTCGGCGGCGCCGCCCGGCCGGTCGTAGAGCGGGTCGGCGCGGAAGTTCTCCACGTCCTTGAGCCGGGCCACGTCGGCCGCGAAGTCCTGGATGCGGCCCGCGACGCCGTTCAGCCGGGTCAGCGGGGCCGTGAAGCGGACCACCAGCGCCTGGAAGGCGACCAGCAGACCGACCGAGATGTGGCCCTCGACCGCCCGCATGCCGCCGATCCACAGGATCAGCCCGCTGTTGAGCGTCGCCAGCGTCGGCGCGACCACGCCCAGCCAGGCGCTCGGCACCCCGAGCCGCTGCTGCTCCTCCAGCGTGGTGGCGTGCTGCCCCGCCCACTTGCGGAAGTAGCCGTCCTCACCGCCGGTCGCCTTCATCGTCTCGATCAGCTGGAGACCGGTGTACGCGGTGTTGGTCAGCCGCGCCGTGTCCGCCCGCAGCTTCGCCGTACGGGTCGCCCGCAGCCGGATGACGATCCGCATGGCGAGGATGTTGAGCAGCGCCACGCCGATCCCGACGAACGTGAGCTGCGGGTCGTACGTGTACAGCAGCACGGCATACAGGACGACGACGATCGCGTCCACGCCCGCGGCCGCGAGGTCGCGGGCCAGGGTCTCGGCGACCGCGTCGTTCGACTGGAGTCTCTGCACCAGGTCGGCCGGGCTGCGCTGGGAGAAGAAGGTCACCGGCAGCCGCAGCAGGTGGCGCAGGAAGCGGGCGCTGGAGAGGGTGGAGGAGATGATGCGGCCGTGCAGCAGGTTCGCCTGCTGGAGCCAGGTCAGCACGAGCGTGAGCAGCACGCAGGTGCCCATCGACGCGAACAGCACGCCCAGCAGCGAGGTCTGCCCGCCGATCAGGAACATGTCGATATAAGTACGGCTGAGCGCGGGCACGGCCGCGCCGACCGCCACCAGCAGCAGGCTCGCCAGCAGGGCGGCGGGCAGCGTGCCCGCGGTGCCGCGCAGCCGGGCCGGCATCGCGCCCAGCACGCCCGGTCTGCGGCCGCCCCGGCTGAATTCCTCGCCGGGGTCCATGGTGAGCACGACCCCGGTGAACGACCCGTCGAACTCCTCCAGGGACACGAAACGGCGGCCCTTGCCGGGGTCGTTGACGAACACTCCGCGGCGGCCGAAGCGGCGCCCCATGCCGTCGTAGACGACGTAGTGGTTGAACTCCCAGAACAGGATGGCCGGCGCCGTCACCTCCGCGAGGGCGGCCAGGTCCATCTGCATGCCCTTGGCGGTGAAGCCGTAACTCCGGGCCGCTTTCAACAGGTTGCTGGCGCGCGAGCCGTCGCGGGAAACGCCGCAGGCGATGCGCAGCTCCTCCAGCGGGACGTGCCGGCCGTAGTGGGCGAGGACCATCGCGAGGGAGGCGGCGCCGCACTCCACGGCCTCCATCTGGAGCACGGTGGGCGTGCGCACCGTCTTCGCCCGCGCCTTGGGCACGCTGCGCT
This sequence comes from Streptomyces sp. CB02414, assembly GCF_001905385.1. Lineage (GTDB taxonomy): Bacteria > Actinomycetota > Actinomycetes > Streptomycetales > Streptomycetaceae > Streptomyces. The sequence goes on from NZ_LIPF01000005.1 coordinate 439,730, forward strand.
TCGGCGGGGCGGCGCGGCGTCTGCCCCGGGTCTCCCGCGCTGTGGTCTCCTGTGCGGCGCTCACGGCAGCAGCCAGTCGACGGGACGCTGATCGGCCAGCCGGATGGACCCCGTGGCCATGGTCATGGAGGTCAGCTCGAACGGGGGCCCGTCCGCGGACGACCACTCGTAACCGCTCTTCGTGGACTTCGAGGTGTCCAGCCGGACCGTCACGGCCACCGGCCTGCCCTCCTTCGTGAACTGTTCGCCGAGCTGGCTGTCGCCGAGGAACGCGGCGATGGTCTGCGCCGACTGCGCCGAGCGGTCCACCGACTTCACCTCGCCGTGCAGGACGCCGTACTGCTGGGACGGCACCGACTGGACGGTGAGGTCGACGGAGGCGTGCGCGGGGATGGCGGCGGCGTTCTCGGCGGGGACGTAGACGGTGGCGTAGAGCGGGTCGTCGGCGTGGGCGACCTTCTCGACGGCGGCGACGTTCGCCCCGGTCCGGATGATCTGTCCGACGGTCGCGGCGAGCGCGCTGACCCGTCCCGCGTCGATCGTGCGGACCACGGTCTCGCCCTCGCTCGTACGCACCTTCAGCACGGGGGAGCCGGCGGGCAGCCGCTGACCCTGGCGGGCGAGTACGGCGGTGACCTGGCCGGAGACTGGGCTCTGGAGGAGGTAGCTGCCCTGGCCGTGGGTGAGGACGGCGGGGGCGCTGACGGTGGAGGCCACCGAGCCGCCGACCGCCCACACGGACGCGGCGGCCATGGCGAGAACGGTCACGGAGAGCACCAGCCAGCCCTGCGGGCGGGCGAAGCGGACCGGGAGGTCGAGCTCCTCCGGCGACTGGAGTTTGGCGAGGGCCTGTTGGCGGAACTGCACGTCGGACGTATCCCAGTGTCTTGCGGGGAGCCGCGGGGAAACCGCCGAGAAGTCCCGGAGCCTGGCAGGCTCCGGGACTCAGCGGTACCAGGGCGCGATCAGAGACCGGCGACCAGGTTGGTGACCGGGGCCGTGTTCAGGCCGGTGACGCCCTCGACGGTGCCGATGGCGGTGTTGACCAGGCCGGAGACCGGGGCGATGCCGTCCACCAGGCCGGTGACGGTGCCGACGGCGTTCACGTTCAGACCGCCGGAGACGTTGTCGAGGTCGGCGTCGGAGATCTCGACGGTCTCAACCTGGGGGGTGGAGTTCATGATGGAACTTCCCTTCGTATAGCCATTTCACAAGGGGGGAGCGGCCCCCTCTGGGGACAGATGACGGCCGCGACCGCGGGCGCCGGGCGCCCGTTTCCGGAGCCCTCCGCGGCCCCCGCGGTGCGATGGATCAAAGCACGCGGCCGGTCCGCCCTTCCAATCAATCACCCCCTCCCACCAGGGCACTTGCGACGTCCAGGCACCCAAGCGTGCAGGCCTGGGCACGCCTTCGCGGCGACTTCTTCACACGGCCCACGACATCGGCCCGCGCGACCCCTTGCCCGTACGCAGGCGAATCCGGCACTCCCGCCCCAAAGGCGTGCGGGGCGGTGGGCGGTTGTGCAGATACGCCGACGGGGGTGACCGGGTTGGGCATTCGATGTGCAGATTCACTGAAGCAGAGATTCCGCTCCGCGATCGGAACAGACCGTTGCCGACCGAATACGGAGGGTGCTGATCCGGCGTGATCGCGCGGCGCGGCTGAACGCCCCGTCCCGCCCGTGCGTACCAAGTGCCGTCCAGGTGCCCCCAGGCAGCCGCCGGACCGGCGGCACGGACCCCGTCCCAGGAGGTCGAGCAGGTTGAGTCACAAGCGAATTCCGAAGCGCAGGGCCGCGATGGCTGCGGGCGCCGTGGTGGCACTCGGCGCCGCCGCCGTCCTGCTGCCCAACGCCAACGCCTCCCAGGACGGCGACAGCGCGGACGACGCGGCGGCCGCGCCGAGGACCCTCAAGGCGGCGGACGCGTCGGATCTCGCCTCACAGCTCGCCGGCCTGCTCGGCGACGCCTTCGCCGGCTCGTACTACGACGCCGACGAGCAGCAGCTCGTCGTCAACGTGGTACCCGGCGACAACAACCAGATCATCGTGCGGGCGAAGCAGGCCGGCGCGGACGTGCGCGAGGTCGACAACAGCATGAGCGAGCTGCGGACCGGCGCGCGGACCCTGAAGTCCGAGGCGACCATCCCGGGCACCTCGTGGGCCATCGACCCGCGCACCAACAAGATCCTGGTCACCGCCGACAGCACGGTCACCGGCGCCGAGTGGGACCGGCTGGAGTCCACGGTCGAGGACCTCGGCGCGGGCATGGCGACCGTCAAGCGGTCCGCCGGCACCTTCAAGACCTTCGTGTCGGGCGGCGACGCCATCTTCGGCGGCGGCGCGCGCTGCTCGCTCGGCTTCAACGTCACCGCGGGCGACGGCGCCCCCGCCTTCCTGACGGCCGGTCACTGCGGCGTCGCGGACGACCAGTGGTCCGACGCGCAGGGCGGACAGCCGATCGGCACCGTCGACCAGGCGGTCTTCCCCGGCGACGGGGACTTCGCGCTCGTCCGGTACGACGATCCCGCGACGCAGGCGCCGAGCGAGGTCAACCTCGGGGACCAGACGATCGAGATCAGCCAGGCCGCCGAGGCGACGGTCGGTCAGCAGGTCTTCCGGATGGGCAGCACGACCGGACTGGCCGACGGACAGGTCCTCGGCCTGGACGCCACCGTCAACTATCCCGAGGGCACGGTCACCGGCCTCATCCAGACGAACGTGTGCGCCGAACCGGGCGACAGCGGCGGCTCCCTGTTCACCCAGGACGGTCTGGCGATAGGCCTGACCTCGGGCGGCAGCGGCGACTGCGCGGTCGGCGGCGAGACCTTCTTCCAGCCGGTCACCACCGCGCTGGAGGCCGTCGGCGCCACCCTGGGCGGCGATGCCGGCGCCGGCGGACAGGCCGGCGGCGATGACGGCTCCGGTCTCACGGGCTGATCCGGACACCGCGCACCGGCACCCGTAGCGGGTCCGGCCCTCCGGCGGGAGGGCCGGACCCGCACGTGCGACCACCCCCACCCCCTCGCGTTCCGCGTCAGACCGGCGCCCGCAGCAGCATCAGCGCGATGTCGTCGAGCCGTTCCCCCGCGCCCGCCTCGTCCCGCACCAGCCGGTCGGCCAGCTCGTCCAGCGGCAGGTCCCCGTGCTCGGCCAGCCGGTGCCCCAGGCCGGTGAGCGCGTCCTCGAAGTCGACGCCGGGGCTTTCCACCAGGCCGTCGGTGTAGAGCGCGAGCAGGGTACCCGGGGCGAGCTCGACCTCCGTGCGCGGATAGTCCGCCGAGGAATCGATGCCCAGCAGCGGGCCGCCGGGGACGTGGAGCACCTCCACCCCGCCGTCCGGACGACGCAGCAGCGGCGGCGGATGGCCCGCGCGGGCCAGCACCGCCCGCCCGCGGCCCGCGTCCAGCCGCAGGTACAGACAGCTGGCGAACAGCTCGGTGCCCAGGTCGATCAGCAGCCGGTTGGTGCTGCGCACGACCTCCTCCGGCGCCTGGCCGACGGCCGTGTACGCGCGGACCGCGGTGCGCACCTGCCCCATCAGCCCGGCCGCCGTCACGTTGTGGCCCTGTACGTCCCCGATCACCGCCGCCGCGGTGCCCCGGGCCGGCACCAGGTCGTAGAAGTCGCCGCCGATGTCCATGCCCCGGGTGGCCGGCAGATACCGGGCGGCGGCCTCGACGCCGGGCACCGCGGGCAGCGAGTGCGGCAGCAGGGCCTCCTGCAGTCCGTGTGCCAGCCGGTGCTTGGCGTCGTAGATCAGGGCCCGGTCCAGGGCCTGCGCGACCAGCCCGGCCAGGCTGGTCAGGATCGCCCGCTCCTCCGTGGTGAAGGAGTGCGGACGCTCGTAGGCGAGGAGGCAGGTGCCCACCGGCCGCCCCGAGGCGATCAGCGGCAGGAACGCCCAGGCCGCGAAGCCGTCGTGCGTGCCCCGTCGCGCCGGGTACAGGCGCTCCAGCTGCTCCCAGGACTCGAAGAACGCGGGCACACCGGTCCGGAGAACCTGCGTACCGGGGATCCGCATGGTGAGCGGCGTCCCGTCGAAGCGTTCGGCGACCGCCGGGTCGGGATAGCCGCGGTGTCCCAGCACGTGCAGCCGGCCGGCCCGCGAGCCCAGGACGACCAGGCCCTGGCTGCCCACCGTCGGGGCGATCTCGTCCGCGATCAGCTGCACCACGTCCTGCACGCCCACCGCCTCGGAGAGCGCGCCGGTCAGGCTCACCACCTGGGAGATGGTCACCAGCCGGGCCCGTGGCGCGGCGGCGTCGTGCGACGGCGTGGCACCGCCCGGTTCCGGCCGGGACAGGCCCCGGGCCCGGCTGATGCGGACGCTCAGTCCGGTCCGGGTCGGGTACAGCCGGAACGACAGCCAGTCGCCGGGCGGCCGCAGCGCGACGAACGAGGTGGCCTGCTGGCTGAGCAGCGCGGCCCGGTACCGGTCCTCGTACACCGGGTCGTTGAGCCACGGCACCGCCGTCCACAGCTGGGTGCCGAGCAGTGTGCCGACCGGGACGTCCAGGAGTTCGGCCGCCGCCGGATTGGCGTAGCCGACCCTGCCGTGCAGGTCGAGGGAGCACAGCCCGTACGGCAGCCGTCCCACCATCCGCACGGCCTCCAGGGAGCCGAGCGTGCCGGGCGCGCCCCCGACCACCGGCGCGGCCAGCAGGTCAGGCTCGGGGTGCACGGGAACGCTCGCCGCGGCCGCCCGTTCGAGCCGGACGGCGAGCCGCCCGCAGGCCGCCGTGAGATGGTCGCGGTCCCGCGCGGACAGCTCCGCGGAACGGGAGCCGGGCCAGGTCAGGAAGACCGCGCCGTACGCCGTGGAGCCGGTGGCGACGGGGAGGGCGGCCAGGGCGAACGGATAGGGCAGCACCACGGCGACCCTCGGGTAGCGCCGCGCCATCTCCTCGCCGTCGCCGACCCAGACCAGCCGCCGTTCCCGCACGGCGTCCGCCACCGGCACCGGGGAGTGCAGCGTCACCCGCTCCCAGGGCGCCGCGAACGCCCTCGGCAGCCCTGCCATCACCGCCATCTCCAGGACCGGCGGATCCGCGCCGAGCAGGTACACCGCCCCGGAGTGCGCGTGGACGTCCTCCATCATCGCGGCCAGCGCCAGCGACAGCACCGGGTGCCCGCCCGGCGCAGGCGCGGCGGGCGTCGCCGGTGACGACGACCGTTCGTCGGACACACCGACCACCTCCTCGCCCGGCCGAGGTCCGGGCCCCGGTTCAAATCTCCTCCCCGAGGGCCCGCACCGCACGGCGAGCGCGGAAGCCGTTGTTGATCCTCGTGCGAGCCACCCCCTCCCGGGCCGAGGGGGCCGGCGTGTCCCTACGGCGGCCCGCATGCCGGTGCGCCCGCTCCCGGCGATGGCCGGTTTTCGCCCGGTGCCTGCTCCCGGTGACGGCCGGTTCCCGTCGGTGCCTGTGCCTGCTCGCGGTGAGCGCTCGCTCGTCCTACGGCTGGTCTCGCCGCGTGCCCTGGCCGGCTCCCGCCCGTGTCGTCACCGCCGTGGCCGGTGTCGCCGTGTGCCCCGCGCCGCTCGCTGCCCGTCCAGCCCGGCCCCTTTCCCTCCCGATCGACTCTTCCCGCCCCGCAGGGGCTGCGCTGATGTCCCACAAGCGCTGTAATGGCGGCGTGGTCAGTGAGGGCGCGGTGGAACGCGGAGCGAGGACGCTGCGTGCCGCGGGTGCCCTGAAGGCGATCGCCTCCGTGCCGGACCCGGCGGAGCGGTTGCGCCGGGTGCTCGAACAGGCGCTGGTCTTCGCCGGGGCTTCCTTCGCCGCCCTGTACACACCCGGCGAGAACCCCGAGCTGCTCTGCCTGGCGGAGTCGGTGGGCGTGCCGCGCACCCTGTACGGCGTCCGCGACGGCTACCCCGCCCCGGGCGGCTCCCCGGTGGCCGACGCGCACCGTGAGGGTACGCCGGTGTGGCTCGGTCCCGAGGAGTTCGCCGGTTCGGCGGAGTCCCGGCACGTGCCGTCGAGCGGCTTCTCCCTCGCCGCCCTGCCCGTGCGCGGCGACGGCGGCGGCTGCCTCCTCGTCCTGACCGAGCGCCCGGAGGGCTTCGGCGCCGAGGACCGGACCTGCCTGCAACTGATCGCCGAGACCGTCACCTGCCCGGCCCCGGCCGTGGCCGCCGACGGCGAGGAACTGCGGCCCGGCGCCTTCTCGCTGGCCATGGACACCGGCCGGGTCGAGGTCGGCGACGACATCCTGCGGCTGTTCGGCCTCGCGCCCGGCGAGTTCGACGGCAAGGTCGAGACGCTGCTCGGCCTCACCGTGCCCGAGGACCTGCCCTCACTGATGTCGGTCACGGAGGCCGACCACATGTCCATCGGCGACCGCGAGCTGGAGTTCCGCGTCCTCCAGCCCACCGGCCCGCCGAAGTGGCTGCGGCTCAGCGGGCGCCTGCTGCCCGGCGGCGAGGGCCGGCCCGCCCGCCTCGTCGGCACCGTCGCCGACGCCTCCACCCTGCGCCCCGACGTGACCGACGTGGCCCGCGTCCAGCGCCTCGCCGCCGCGCTGGCCACCGCCGGCACCGTCCGCGACGTCAGCCAGGCCGTGGTCGCCGCCCTGCGCAGGCCGTTGCGCGCCGACCGGATCGCGCTGGCCGAGCTGGAGAACGACCGTCTCGTCGTCACCGTCCTCGACCCGCCCGAGCCCGAGTCCTGGCCCGAGCTGTGGCGGCTGGAGTGGCGCACCGAGTGGCCCGACGCGCCGGTGCGGGCCATGCCCACCCTCGCCGCCGCGCTGCGCGAGGGCCGCGCCCGGATCTGGCCCGCCGGCACCGGCGACCTGGAGCCCGCCCTCGCCGACGTCGGCCCCGGCGGCCTCGCCGTACTGCCACTGCCCGCCGGCGGCCGCATGGCCGGCGCCTGCCTGATCGGCTGGGACACTCCGCACGACTTCGGCCCCGACGAACGTGCCCTGCTCACCGCCTCCGCCGGCCTCGCCGGTCAGGCCCTGATGCGCGCCCACGCCTTCGACGCCGAGCACGAGCTCGTCGGCATGCTCCAGCGCCAGCTGCTGCCGCGCCGCCTGCCGAAGCTGCCCGGCGCGGTCGCCGTCGCCCGCTACCTGCCCAGCACGGCCGGACTGGAGCTGGGCGGCGACTGGTACGACGTGATCCCGCTGCCCGACCACCACGTCGCCCTCGTCATCGGCGACGTCCAGGGGCACAGCGCGGGAGCCGCCACCCTGATGGGCCAAATGCGCACCGCCCTGCGCGCCTACGCCGCCGAGGGCCACCCGCCGGACGTGGTGGTCTCGCACGCCAACCGGCTGCTCATGGACATGGAGACCGACCTCTTCGCCACCTGTGTCTACGTCGACCTCGACATGGAGGCCGGCTCCGCCTGGTGCGTGCGGGCCGGGCATCCGCCGCCGGTGCTGCGCCACCCCGACGGGAGCACCGAGATCGCGGAGGTGGAGGGCGGCCCGCCGCTGGGCGTGGTCCGGCAGGCCGACTTCCCGATGAGCCCGCTGCGCCTGCGCCCCGGCACGCTGATCGCCCTCACCACGGACGGCCTCGTGGAGTCCGCCGACGCCGACATCGACGAGGGCATCGACCGCTTCGCACACGCGCTGGCCGTCTCCGACCCCGCCCACCTGGGGCTGGTCGCCGACGCCCTGCTCGGAGGCGCCCGCCGCAGCGACGATGTCGCCCTGCTGCTGGTGCGCTACGACGGGATGGCGGTGCGGCCGCTGCGGGAGAGCTGGTCGGTGTGGCGGCTGCCCGAGGCCGTACGCCACGCCCGCCGCTTCACCCGGCGCACCCTGCGCTCCTGGGGCGTGCCGGGCGACGACGTCGACGGCGTCCTCCTGATCGTCTCCGAACTGGTCACCAACGCCCTCGTGCACACCGACGGCCAGGTCCGCCTCGACCTCGCCCTGATCAACGGGCGGCTGCGCGTCGCGGTCGCCGACGCCTCGCCCCGTACGCCCGTCAAGCCGACCAGCATCGGCTGGGAGGCCACGGGCGGACGCGGCATCCTCCTGGTCGAGGCGATGTCGGCGACCTGGGGGACCCTGCCGGTCAGCGGCGGCAAACAGGTCTGGAGCGAGGTCCCGGTGGGCCGCGGCCGTGGATAGGTGCCGGCGCCGCCCGGCCGGGTACCCGGCGCGCACACACGACCGAGCAGCAGAATGAGGGATCACGTCATGACCCAGTACGTCCGCGACATCATGACCGGCCATCCGGTGACCGTGGAGCCGCAGACCTCCGTGACCGCGGTGGCCCGCCTCATGCGCGACCGGGACCTCGGCGCCGTCCTGGTCACGGACGGCGACGAACTGCGCGGACTGGTCACCGACCGTGACCTGGTGATCCGGTCCGTCGCGGACGGCGGCGACCCGGAGCAGACCACCGTGGCCGGGGCGTGCAGCGACGACCTGGTGACCGTACGGTCCGACGAGGAGCTGGACCACGCCGTCGAGGTGATGCGCGAACACGCCGTGCGCCGGGTGCCGGTCGTCGAAGACGGCCGCCCCGTCGGCATCGTCTCCCTCGGCGACCTGGCCATGGAGCGCGACCCGGAGTCGGCACTGGGCGACATCAGCGTGGCCCGGCCCAACCCGTAGGTGCCGGGCCCCCCGGTGTTTCACGAGAAGGCGCCTGGGGACCCGTCGGGCGACGGTGCCGGACACAGAAAGCAGAAGGAAGATGATGCTCCGTGACCACGGACACCAGTGAGAAACCCGTCGCCCGCCGCCAGGAGACCGGTTGGTCCACGGCCCGGCGGCTCGACGGCCGGGGTGCCGTGCGCACCTGGATACCGGCCGTCGAGGACGGCACGAGCGCACGCGCACCGCGGACGGGGCAGGAATCGAACATCGTCAGGGGCGAGGACTGAACCGTCCCGGAGACGAAGAAGCACACCCCAGCGCGCCGGCCATGTGCCGGCGCGGTGCGCGTCCGGACCGGCCGCCGACCACGCGCGGCCCGCGGGTAATGTCGGCGAAGGCTCCCGCCCGCCCGCCCGTCCGCCCCACCCCCCCGCAAGGCACCGAACCGTCCATGAACCTCCTGGTCACCGGCGCAGCCGGCTTCATAGGCTCCCGATACGTCCGGGCACTGCTCGCCTCGGACGCGCCCGACGCGCCGCGGATCACCGTCCTGGACAGCCTCACCTACGCCGGCACCCTCGACGCCCTCCCACTCGGCCACCCCCGGCTGGACTTCGTGCACGGCGACATCCGCGACGCCGCGCTGGTCGGCAAACTGATGGCCGGCACCGACCAAGTGGTGCACTTCGCCGCCGAGTCCCACGTGGACCGGTCGATCGGCGCCGCCGCCGGCTTCGTGCTCACCAACGTCGTCGGTACCCAGACCCTGCTGGACGCGGCCCTGCGGCACGGCACGGGCACCTTCGTGCATGTCTCCACGGACGAGGTCTACGGCTCGCTGGAGTCCGGTTCGGCCACGGAGGAGCACCCGCTGCGGCCCAGTTCCCCGTACGCCGCCTCCAAGGCCTCGGCCGACCTGCTCGCCCTCGCCTACCACCGCACCCACGGCCTGGACGTGCGGGTGACCCGGTGCTCCAACAACTACGGCCCGTACCAGTTCCCCGAGAAGCTCGTGCCGCTGTTCGTCACCCACCTCCTCGACGGCCGGAAGGTCCCGCTGTACGGCGACGGGCGCAACGTCCGCGACTGGCTCCACGTGGACGACCACTGCCACGGCGTCGACCTGGTCCGCACCCGGGGCCGCGCCGGCCAGGTCTACAACATCGGCGGCGGCACCGAACTGACCAACCGCGAACTCACCGGCCTGCTGCTCGACGCCTGCGGCGCCGGCCGGGACCGGGTCGAGTACGTCGCCGACCGCAAGGGCCACGACCTGCGCTACTCGGTCGACTGGAGCAAGGCCCGCGACGAACTGGGCTACCGTCCCGGCCGGGACTTCGCGGCCGGGCTGGCCGGCACCGTCGCCTGGTACCGGGACAACCGGGCCTGGTGGGAGCCGCTCAAGCGGAGGACGGTGCCCGCCGCATAGGCTGGATCCGTGCGACTGCTGCTCATGTCCGACACCCACCTGCCGAAGCGGGCGAAGAAACTGCCGGAAGCGCTGCTGGCGGAAATCCCGCGCGCCGACGTCGTCGTGCACGCGGGGGACTGGGTCGACACGGACACCCTCGACCTGCTGGAGCACCGCAGCCACCGGCTCGTCGGCGTGTACGGCAACAACGACGGGCCCGGCCTGCGCGTCCGGCTGCCCGAGGTGGCCCACGCGGACCTCGGCGGCCTGCGCTTCGGCGTCGTCCACGAGACGGGCGCCGCCCAGGGGCGCGAACGGCGCTGCGCCGCCCGCTTCCCCGACCTCGACGTCCTGGTCTTCGGACACAGCCACATCCCCTGGGACACCACCGCCGACACCGGCCTGCGGCTGCTCAACCCCGGCTCGCCGACCGACCGGCGCCGCCAGCCGTACTGCACCTACATGACGGCCACCGTCGCCGACGGCCGGCTCGGCGAGGTCGAACTGCACCGGCTGCCCCGGCGGTAGCGGGGCCGGTTCAGCCGCCGGACGGGCCCGCCCAGCCCGCCGCCACATGCCCGATCCGCACCCGCTGAGGGTGGTCGCCCACCGGTACCGACACCGACTTCTCGCCGGTCGCGAAGTCGATGGCGGTCACCTGGTCCGCGCCGCTCTCGGAGACCACGCAGTGCGTGCCGTCGCCGCTGACCGTCGCCCAGTACGGCTTCGCGGCGGTGACCAGCGGCCCCTCCCGCAGCGTCGCGCGGTCCACGACCGTCGCGTAGTCGTCCATCGTGCCCGCGACGCACAGCTTGGTGCCGTCCGGGCTCATGGAGATGCCGTGGTGCCGCGAGTCGTTGACCCAGGTGGTGCGGTCGTCGCTGGTGGCCGGGTTCTTGGGCAGGGTCTTGGTGCGGGTGATCCGGTCGGTGGCGATGTCGTACTCGAAGAAGCCGTTGAAGAACGACACCTGGAAGTACAGCTTGGACTCGTCCGGCGAGAAGACGGCGGGCCGCACGGCGTCGGACCGGTCGCCGAGACCGATCGCGTCGAGCCGCTCGCGCATGTCGATCACCTTGACCTGCTCGTACGTCGTCGCGTCCACGACGGTGATGCGCCGGTCGCCCTTGGTCCAGTCCAGCCAGGGGGCGTCCAGCGCGGTGTTCACCTCGCCGATGGACATGTTCCAGATGTACTTGCCGTCGCGGGTGAAGATGTTCTCGTGCGGTTTGTCGCCGGTGCGGAAGGAGCCGAGCTCCTCCCCGGACTCGATGTCCAGCACGTGCACGGTGTTGGAGGTGGACGCCGACACCGCGACCCGGGTGCCGTCGGGGGAGACCGCCATGTGGTCGGAGCGGTAACCCGACACGGGGAAGCGCCAGTTGATGTCGCCGGTGGCGAGGTCGACGGACACGACGTCCGCGAAGCTCGGCCGGGAGACCACGACCGACGAGCCGTCCGGTGTCGAGTACATGTCGTCGACGAACTGGTCGTGGCCCTCGCCGACGCTGTTGCGGATGGCCTGGAAGTAGATCCACTTGATCGGGTCGGCGTTGATCTCCGCCATCCGCTCCGCCTTGTCCGGGATGACGTTGATCCGGCCGATTCTCGCGAAGTCGCCGGTGGACCGGATGACGTCGGCGGTGCCGTCCCAGTTGTTGCCGACGAACATCACCTCGCGCAGACCGGCGGGGGAGCCGGGGGCGGCCGCCGCGCCGGTCGTGGGAGCGGCGGCGGTGAGGGCGAGTGCGGCGGCGACGGCGGCGGCGCGGAGGTGCCTGGTTCGATGGGCAGCCATGCTGCTCTCCTCTGGCGTGGGCGTGGTGGGGGTGAGGGCGCGCAGGCGCGCGGATTCTGAACACAGCCGCTTTCAGAGTGAACTTACTGCAAAGTAAGGAAGGGGCGCCCTTCTCCACAAGACCGCGTACACGACAAAATTGGCGTGCGTGAGGAAGCGGCGGTGAGAGGCAAGGGGGTGCGGGTGACGGGCAGGCTCAGGGCGCCCACAGGGCGCTACGGCGGCAAGTCCGCCGCACAGCGCCAGGCCGAGCGCCGCCGGCGCTTCCTCGACGCCGCGCTCCAGCTCTTCGGCGACACCCCCGGCTACCGCGCCACGACCGTCGCCGCCCTCAGCGAGGCCGCGGGCCTGTCCACCCGCCAGTTCTACGAGGAGTTCCGCACCCTGGAGGACGTGCTCGCCGCCCTCCACCTCCAGGTCAACGACTGGGCCGAGCGGGCCGTCCTCGCCGCGGCGGCCGACGCGCGCGAACTTCCCCTGCCCCAACGCGCCGGCGCGATCTTCCGCGCCTACGCCGCCGACGTCACCTCCGACCCCCGCCGCGTGCGCATCACCTTCGTCGAGATCATCGGGGTCAGCCCGCGCCTGGAGGAGCAGCGGCTGGCCCGCCGCGCCCGCTGGGTCGACCTCATCCGCGCCGAGGCCGAGTCCGCCGCCGCGCGCGGCGAGGCGGCGCACCGCGACTACCGGCTCGCCGCCACGGCCTTCATCGGCGGCGTCAACGGCCTGCTGCACGACTACAGCGCGGGCTGGGTGGACGCGACGCTGGACGAGGTCGTCGACGAACTGGTCCGCCAGCTTTTGGCCGTGCTCCGGCCCCCGGGCTGGGAGGCGGATTAGACGCCTCCGGTCACTCGTCCCAGGCCTGGACGGTGGTCTGCTCGGTGATCTCGCCGTCCCGCACCGACAGCATCGACTCGGCGAACACCCGCACGCCGTCCGGGTACACGCACTCCTCGGTGAAGGCGACCTGGTCGCCCTGCACGACGCACCGGGTCAGCCGGTGCGACATGTCGCGGCTGTACACGTCGTCGAGCATCTCGGCGATCTCGTCCCGGCCGTGCAGGACCTTGGGGCGGCTGGGCTGGTCGTACCGGTCGACGATGCGGACCTCCGCGTCCGGCGCGTAGAGCGACGCGAGGGGCGCTGCCGTCTCTCCTTCGATGCCCCGGCGCAGTGCTTCGACGTCGAAGCCGAGGTTTGCCCGATCGCTCATGACGACCTCCTTCGAAGACCGCGGCCCGAGAAGGGACGGGCCGCACGGGCCCTTACTTCGAGGCTCCTCCGTCCGGGCGCCCACGGCAACGCGGCCGGGAGACTGGTCCCGTCGGGTGAGCGGCGCCGCCCGCCCGTGTCCGTCCGGTGCCCGGCACCGTTGCTCAGAGCATGACTTCAACACGACGTATCGCCGCCGCCGTCGGGCTCGCCGCCGGTGTCGCCGGCCTCGCCGCGCCGATGGCGAGCGCCGCCGAGGGCGGCGCGCTGGGCGCTGACAAGCTCAGCGTGACCAAGACGCTCGACTCGCTCGCGGTGAGCGACATGCCCGCCGAGGACCGGGCGCAGATGCCGCGGCCCTCCCAGCAGTTGAACCGGCTCAACGACCTCAACCAGCTCCAGCAGGTCACCGGGCTCGTCTCCCCGCTGTTCGGAGCCGTCCCCGCGCTCGGCTGACGACCCGCGCTACCGAGCCGCCGAGGGCAGCCTCAGCCGCCCGCGGCCAGGAACTGGGTGGCCGCCAGCTCCGCGTACAGCGGATCGGCGGTCACCAGCTCCCGGTGCGTACCCACCGCGCGGACGCGGCCCGCGTCCATCACCACGATCCGCTCGGCCATCGTCACCGTGGACAGCCGGTGCGCCACGACCAGCACCGTCGTCGTACGGGCCACGTCGGCTACCGTGTCGCGCAGCGCGGCCTCGTTGACCGCGTCCAGCTGCGAGGTGGCCTCGTCGAGCAGCAGCAGCCGTGGACGGCGCAGCAGGGCGCGCGCGATGGCCACCCGCTGGCGCTCGCCGCCCGACAGCTTGGTGCCGCGGTGCCCGACCAGCGTCTCGAGGCCGTCCGGCAGCCGCGCCACCAAGGAGTCGAGGCGGGTGGTCTTCACCACCGCGGCGACGGCGGCGTCGTCCGCCTCCGGGTTGCCCAGCAGCAGGTTGTCCCGCAGCGAACCGGACAGCACCGGCGCGTCCTGCTCCACGTAACCGATCGCGGCCCGCAGCGAGGCCAGGTCCCAGTCCGCGAGGCTCCGGCCGTCCAGCGCGATCTCCCCCGAGACAGGGTCGTAGAACCGCTCGACCAGGGAGAAGACGGTCGTCTTGCCCGCTCCGGACGGGCCGACGAAAGCCGTCATTCCCCGGGCCGGCACCTCGAAGGTCACCCCGTGGTGGATGTAGGGCAGGTCGTCGGCGTAGCGGAAGCGCACGTCACGGAAGGCGACGGACGCCGGTTCCGAGCCCGGCGACGGCAGGGGCGCGGGACGGGCCTCAGGCTCCGCGGGCAGGCTCAGCGCGTCCTGGATGCGGGCGAGCGCCGCCTTGCCCGTCTGGTACTGCGTGATCGCGGAGACGACCTCCTGTATCGGCGACATCAGATAGAAGACGAACAGCAGGAACGCGACCAGCGTGCCGATGTCGATCGCCTCGGTCGCCACCCGGGCCCCGCCCACCGCGAGCACCGTGATGAACGTGGTCTGCATCGCCAGTCCGGCCGTGTTGCCCGCCGCCGCCGACCACTTGGCGGCGCGCACGCTCTGCCGCCAGGACTCCTCGGCGGCCTCGTGCAGCGCACGCTCCTCCCGGGGCTCGGCCCCGGACGCCTTCACCGTGCGCAGCGCGCCGAGTATCCGCTCCAGCGCGGCGCCCATCACGCCCACCGCGTCCTGCGCCTGCCGGCTCGCCCGGTTGATGCGCGGCACGATCAGGCCCAGCACCGTCCCCGCCCCCGCGACCACCGCCAGGGTGACCCCCAGGAGCACCGGGTCGACCAGGCCCATCATCACCAGGGTCGCCACCAGCGTGAGCCCGCCGGTGCCGAGGCCGACGAGGGAGTCGGTGGTGACCTCGCGCAGCAGGGTCGTGTCGGAGGTGATCCGGGCCATCAGGTCGCCGGGCTCGGTGCGGTCCACGGCCGTGATCCGCAGCCGCAGCAGATACGACGACAGGGTGCGCCGCGCGCCGAGCACCACGGACTCGGCGGTGCGCCGCAGCACGTACCCGCCCAGCGCGCCCAGCGCCGCGTTGGCGACCACCAGCGCCGACATCGCCAGCAGCGCGCCGGTGATGGCACGGTCGTGCGAGAGGTCGTCGATCAGCTCCCGCGCCACCAGCGGCAGCATCAGCCCCGTGGCGCCGGTGACGAGGGAGAGCACGGCGCCCGCGAACAGGGCCCTGCGGTGCGGCCGTACATACGTCAGCAGCTGCCGCCAGGCAGGCTGACCGGTCTCCGGATCGGCGGGACTCACGACTCTCCTCGGTGCGGGCGGGTGGTCGGACGCTTCAGGCTACGCGGGCCCGGAGCGCCGTCGGAGTGCCCTTTGTCGATCAGTTGCGCGTAGGGTCGGGGAGAACGCTGAACGGCCGAAGAAGGAGTCCAGACCATGGCGCAGGAAGTACGCGGCGTGATCGCACCGGGCAAGGACGAACCGGTGCGGATCGAGACGATCGTCGTGCCCGATCCCGGACCGGGCGAGGCCGTGGTCAGTGTCCAGGCCTGCGGGGTGTGCCACACCGACCTGCACTACAAGCAGGGCGGCATCAGCGACGACTACCCCTTCCTGCTCGGCCACGAGGCCGCGGGCGTGGTCGAGTCGGTCGGCGCCGGCGTCACCGACGTCGCCCCCGGCGACTTCGTGATCCTCAACTGGCGCGCCGTGTGCGGCAAGTGCCGGGCCTGTCTGCGCGGACGCCCCTGGTACTGCTTCGACACCCACAACGCCGAGCAGAAGATGACGCTGGCCTCGACCGGCCAGGAGCTCTCCCCGGCCCTCGGCATCGGCGCCTTCGCCGAGAAGACGCTGGTCGCCGCCGGACAGTGCACCAAGGTCGACCCGGGAGTCTCCGCGCAGGTGGCCGGCCTGCTGGGCTGCGGTGTGATGGCCGGCATCGGCGCCGCCATCAACACCGGGAACGTCGGCCGCGGTGACACCGTCGCCGTCATCGGCTGCGGCGGCGTCGGCGACGCGGCGATCGCCGGCTCGCACCTGGCCGGCGCGGCGAAGGTGATCGCCGTGGACATCGACGACCGCAAGCTGGAGACCGCCCGCTCCATGGGCGCCACCCACACCGTCAACTCCCGCGAGACCGACCCCGTCGAGGCGATCCGCGAACTGACCGGCGGCTTCGGCGCCGACGTCGTCATCGAGGCCGTCGGCCGCCCGGAGACCTACCGGCAGGCCTTCTACGCCCGCGACCTGGCCGGCACCGTCGTCCTCGTCGGCGTCCCCACGCCCGAGATGAAGCTGGAGCTCCCGCTCCTCGACGTCTTCGGCCGCGGCGGCTCCCTGAAGTCGTCCTGGTACGGCGACTGCCTGCCCTCCCGCGACTTCCCGATGCTCATCGACCTCCACCTCCAGGGCCGCCTGGACCTGGACAAGTTCGTCACCGAGACCATCCGGCTCGACGAGGTCGAGAAGGCCTTCGAGCGGATGCACGCCGGTGACGTGCTGCGTTCGGTGGTGGTGCTGTGATGACCGCCCGCATCGAACGCCTCGTCACCTCCGGGCAGTTCAGCCTCGACGGCGGCAGCTGGGACGTCGACAACAACGTCTGGCTCGTCGGCGACGACCACGAGGTGATCGTCATCGACGCCGCCCACGACGCCGACGCCATCGCCGAGGCCGTCGGCGACCGCCGGCTCACCGCCATCGTGTGCACCCACGCCCACAACGACCACGTGAACGCCGCGCCCGCCCTCGCCGAGCGCACCGGTGCCACCATCTGGCTGCACCGCGACGACATGCCCCTGTGGCAGCAGACCCACCCCGAGCGCGACCCCGACGCCTGGCTGACCGACGGCCAGGTCATCGAGGCCGCCGGCGCCGACCTGACCGTCCTGCACACCCCCGGGCACGCGCCCGGCGCGGTCTGCCTCTACGACCCGGGCCTCGGCGCCGTCTTCACCGGCGACACCCTCTTCCAGGGCGGCCCCGGCGCCACCGGACGCTCCTACTCCCACTTCCCGACGATCATCGACTCGATCCGCGACCGGCTCCTGGTGCTTCCGCCGGAGACGGAGGTCCGCACCGGCCACGGCGACCCGACCACCATCGGGGCCGAGGCACCGCACCTGGAGGAGTGGATCACACGCGGTCACTGACCCGGCGCGCGACGGCATCGGCGGACACGCGTAAAAGGTGACAGAAGATGTCCGGCTTCCAAGGCACCCTCGATCACGAGAACAGCAGCAGTCGTGGGAGAGGAACGGAAGCCGGACATGGCACAGTCACCGAACAAGCCGCTGGCGGGCAGGGTCGCGCTGGTCGCCGGAGCGACCCGCGGCGCCGGACGCGGCATCGCCGTCGAACTGGGCGCGGCCGGCGCCACCGTCTACGTCACCGGCCGCAGCACCCGCGCCCGCCGCTCCGAGTACGACCGCCCGGAGACCATCGAGGACACCGCCGACCTGGTCACCGAGGCCGGCGGCCACGGCATCGCCGTACCGACCGACCACCTCGACCCGACGCAGGTCGCCGTGCTCGTCGACCGCGTCGCCCGCGAACAGGACCGCCTCGACGTCCTGGTCAACGACATCTGGGGCGGCGAGCACCTCTTCGCATGGGACAGCCCCGTCTGGGAGCACGACCTCGACAAGGGACTCCGACTCCTGCGGCTCGCGGTCGAGACCCATGCCGTCACCAGTCACCACGCCCTGCCCCTGCTGCTGCGCCGCCCCGGCGGACTGGTCGTGGAGGTCACCGACGGCACCGACGACTACAACCGCGACCACTACCGCGTCTCGTTCTTCTACGACCTCGCCAAGGCGTCCGTCCTGCGCATGGCCTTCGCCCTCGGCCACGAAGTCGGCCCGCGCGGCGCCACCGCCGTCGCGCTGACCCCGGGCTGGCTGCGCTCGGAGCTCATGCTCGACCATTTCGGCGTCCGCGAGGACAACTGGCGCGACGCTCTCGACCGCGTCCCGCACTTCGCCATCTCCGAGACGCCCCGCTACGTCGGCCGCGCCGTCACCGCCCTCGCCGCCGACCCGCACGTGGCGCGCTTCAACGGCCGGTCACTGTCCAGCGGGGGCCTGGCGCAGGAGTACGGCTTCACCGACCTCGACGGCAGCCGCCCGGACGCCTGGCGCTACCTCGTCGAGGTCCAGGACGCGGACAAGCCGGCCGACGTCACCGGTTACCGCTGACGGGCGGCAGCGGCCACCGGGCCGCGTGACCCGGCGGCAGGGCCAGGTCCTCGCGCACGGCCGTGTAGTAGCCCTCGCGGCCGGCGCGCTGCCGCTCCAGCAGGGCCTGCCAGGCATCCGGGTCGCGCCTCCCCTCGCGCAGGAAGCGCTCCATGTCCAGTACCGCCACGACCCAGACCCGCGCCTTCTCCACGACCTCCCTGCTGCCCAGCAGGAGCAGCGCCTCCCCGGCCGGGTCCCGGGCGAGCGTGGCCTCGGCCTGAGCCGACGCGGCCTCCTCCGGGCTCAGCGGATGGGGGTGCGGGTCGTTGCCGAGGTGGGCGGCGATCCGGTACGTCAGCGTGACGGAGGCCTTCAGGGCCCGCGCGTAGTCGGCGT
The DNA here is from genome assembly GCF_001905385.1 of Streptomyces sp. CB02414. Lineage (GTDB taxonomy): Bacteria > Actinomycetota > Actinomycetes > Streptomycetales > Streptomycetaceae > Streptomyces. The sequence continues at coordinate 458,238 of NZ_LIPF01000005.1, forward strand.
ACACCGCGAGCCTGCGCTCCTCCCAGCGCGCCGCCGTCTCCCGGCGGAACCGGGCCCGGTCACTGCGGACCACGGCGAGATACGAACCGAGGGCACCGATCACGACGCCTATGAGCGCGGGGAGTTGCTGCAAGAACACGGACATGCGCGCACGCTATCTGCCGCGGTGATCGTTCCGGCAGTACGGTCGGTGCCCATGACGGACACAGGGCGTTTCACGGACCACGGAGCACTGGTCACGGGCGCGGCCCGCGGCATCGGCGCGGCCACCGCCCGACGGCTGGCCGCGGAGGGGGCGCGGGTACTGCTGACCGACGTCGACCTCGCCGCCGCGCGGCGGACGGCGCGGGAACTGGCCGAGCAGGGACTCGGCGTCGAGGCCTTCGGCTGCGACGTCACCGACCGGGCGTCCGTGGAGGCCGCCGTCGCCCACGCCGTGGACACCTTCGGCACCCTCGACGTCCTGGTCAACAACGCCTACGCCTGTGCGCCGGACGCCCCGCTCTTCGAGGACGAGGCCGACGAGGCCTGGGCCCGCGACCTCGACGTCACCCTCACCGGCGCCTACCGCTGCTGCCGGGCCGCGCTGCCCCACCTCGCGGCCTCGGGACGCGGGGCGATCGTCAGCGTCGGCTCGGTCAACGGCGTCCAGGACTTCGGCAACCACGCCTACAGCGCCGCCAAGGCCGGCCTCGCCTCCCTCACCCGCACCCTCGCCGGGCACGCCGCGCCGCGCGGTGTCCGCGTCAACCTGGTGACGCCGGGCACCGTGCGCACCACCGCGTGGGAGGGGCGGGACGAGGACCTCGCGGCGGTCCGGGGGCTGTATCCGCTGGGGCGGGTCGGCGAGCCCGAGGACATCGCGGCGGCCGTCGCCTTCCTCGCCTCCCGCGACGCCTCCTGGGTCACCGGCACGACGCTGGTCGTCGACGGCGGGCTGACCGCCGTGAACACCGGGTTCCGGCGCGCGGTCGCGCCGGAGGCGGGCGGGGAGGTGGTGGAGAACACAACGGGCGGGGCATGTGCGGCAGAACACAGTTGTGGATAACGAACTCGCCCACAGCTCTTGACAGATGAGAAGATCGACGTGACCAGCAACACGGTCCGTTATGTCCGTTTGGCTGGCGATTACTCACATCGTCTTCACGCCCGGCGCCGTATGCTTCACAGCATGTCCACCACTGTTGAACCCTCCTCCGAGCGATCGGCTGCCGAGGTCAACGAGGAGATCCGGGCCCTGTGGCTCCGGTCGGGCGGGACACTGAGCGTCGAGCAGCGTGAGGAGTACCAGCGGCTCGTCATGGAGTGGGCCGCCGCGGACCCGGAGCACGCCGCCTGACCGGCGCCCCGGGACTCCTCCGCGCCTCGCGGCCCCGGCCCGGGATCACCCCCACGTCGCCGAGTAGTGCCGCCGGTACGCCTTGCGGTCCTGCTCCGCGCGGATCCAGCGCGTCGCGACCAGGGCGACCATGCTGCCCGCGACGACGAGCATGCCGGGACCGACGTTCCGGCGGTCGGTGAGCCGGGACAGAAGCGTCGAGCCCTCGACACCCGTCACCGGCGCCGCGGACCCCGGCGCGGCGGACCCCGGCGCCGCCCCCTCCTCCTCGGAGACGAGCAGGCGGACACCGAGCGACGCCATGGCCTCCGGCAGTGGCTGGAAGAACGTCGTGCCCCCCTCGTCGCAGTCGCCGTTGCCGCCCGAGGTGACGCCGAGCGCGATGCCCTCGGAGAACATCGGCCCCCCGCTGTCGCCCGGTTCCGCGCACACGTCGGTCTCGATCAGCCCGGTGACGGTGCCCTCCGGGTAGTTGACCGTCGCGTCGAGCGCGGTCACCCGGCCGTCGCGCAGCCCGCTGGTGCTGCCGCTGCGGAACACCCGCTGGCCCACGGCCGGTTCACCCACACCTGTGATGCGCACCCCCTTGCCCCCGCCGACGGCCACCACGTCGGCGCCGTCGCCCGCCTCGCCGTCCGCGTACTCCACCAGGGAGAAGTCGTCCCCCGGAAAGCTCCCGGCCACGGTCTCGCCGACCCGCCGGTCGCCCCGGCCGTCCCCGAACCACACCGACCCCGTCGGCCCGCAGTGACCCGCGGTGAGGATGAAGTCGCCGCGCCCGTCGGTCACGTTGAAGCCCGCCGAGCAGCGCCCCGCGGTGGACAGGATCGGTTCGGCACCGTTCAGGCGCGTGGTGAACGTCCCCTCGGTGCGCTCCATGCGGACGAAGCCGCCGATGCCCTCGGCGACGTCCGTCAGCCGGGACCAGTCGGACCGGGAGACCGTGCTGTCGCCCCGCACCACCACCTCGTTCGTCCGGTAGTCGAGTGCCCACGCCGTCCCGGCCACCCGAGGTGCCGAACGCAGCGTCGACGTGGCGGACTTCAGCTCGGACATGCTGTGCCGCACGACCTTCGCCTCGGCGCCGGCCCGGCGCACCTCCCGCGCGGCCCGCTCGTCGGTGACCGCGACGACCGGCCGGCCGTCGGAGCCGACCCAGTGGCCCGCCGTGCGCTCGGTGCCCAGCCGCGTCACCAGGCCGGCGCCGGTGCCCGACGCGGACCGCGCCAGGGTGTGCGGCACGGCGGCGTCGGGAGGCTCGGTCGCCACGGCCCGGGTGACCATCGTCCCCCCGAGCAGCAGTCCGCCGACGGCCGCCAGCCGTGCGACGCGCCGGACGATGCGTCGTCGTGCGTGCCTCATGCATGCGCTCCCGAACCCAAAGTCGCGGCGTCACCGCCGCGGGGGCCCTCCGGTCATCGAGCGCCCTCCTCCCATACGGGGGCGGGCACGTCCGCGTTCACCGTGCGGGCGGCCCCGGCGGGTCCCCGGAGCCCCTCCCGTACCGTTTCCCGCGCGCACCGCCGCCGCCTATCTTGTGCCCATGACCAGCATCGAGGAGCACCAGCCCGGCGAGAAGAACCCCCTCCAGGCCCTCACGCCCGACCAGCTGCGTCGCCGTACGAGCATGAAGTGGCGCACCCACCCGGCGGACGTGCTGCCACTGTGGGTGGCCGAGATGGACGTCCCGCTCGCGGCACCCGTCGTGCGCGCCGTCACCGACGCCATGGAGCTCGGCGACACCGGCTATCCCGCCGGCACCGCCTACGCCGAGGCGCTGGCCGCCTTCGCGGGCAAGCGCTGGGGCTGGGACGACCTCGCCGTGGAACGCACCGCGATCGTGCCCGACGTGATGCTGGGCGTCGTCGAAATGCTCAAGCTGGTCACCGGCCCCGGCGACCCGGTGATCGTCAACCCGCCCGTGTACCCGCCGTTCTACGCGTTCGTGACCCACATGGACCGGCGCGTCGTCGAGGCGCCCCTCGGCGCCGGCCTGCGCCTCGACCTCGGCGTGCTGGAGGAGGAGTTCCGGCGGGCCGTCGCCGGGGGAGGGCGCGCCGCCTACCTGCTGTGCAACCCGCACAACCCCACCGGCACGGTGCACACCGCCGACGAGCTGGCCGCCGTCGCCGCGCTCGCCGAGCGGTACGGCGTCCGGGTCGTCGCCGACGAGATCCACGCGCCGGTCGTCACCGGCCCCGGCGCACGGTTCGTGCCGTACCTGAGCGTGCCCGGCGCCGAGCGCGGCCTCGCGCTGATGTCCGCGTCCAAGGGCTGGAACCTGCCCGGGCTCAAGGCGGCGCTCGCCCTCGCCGGGCCCGGTGCCGCCGCCGACCTGGCGCGGATGCCCGAGGAGGTCGGCCACGGAGCGAGCCACGTCGGCGTCCTCGCCCACACGGCGGCCCTGCGCGACGGCACCGCCTGGCTGGACGCCGTGCTGGCCGGGATCGAGGAGAACCGGCGGCTGCTCACCCGCCTGCTCGCCGAGCACCTGCCCGGTGTGGTCCACCGTCCCGGCGAGGCGACCTACCTGGCCTGGCTCGACTGCCGCCCGCTGGACCTCGGCGACGACCCGGCGGACGTCTTCCTGCGGCGCGGCCGGGTGGCCCTCAGCTCCGGCATCCCCTTCGGCACCGGCGGCGCGGGACACCTGCGGCTCAACCTGGCGACGTCGACGGAGGTGATCACGGAGGCGGTACGGCGGATGGCGGCCGCCCTGGACTGAGAGAGGCGAGGCCGGGCCGCCCCACCCCGAACGGCGCACGCCTAGACTCCCGGCATGGACGACGTCTCGATGGCCCGGCTCGGCGCCGGCAAGTACCTGCTGGTCACCACGTTCCGGAAGAACGGCACCCCGGTCGCCACCCCGGTGTGGGTCGTGCGGGACGGGGACGCGCTCGGCGTCTGGACGGCCGCCGGCTCCTGGAAGGTCAAGCGGATCCGCAACCGCGCGGACGTCATGGTCGGCCCCTGCGACCTGCGCGGCCGGCCGACCGGCGACCAGGTCCCGGCGACGGCGGAGGTCTGCGACCCGGCCACCACCGGCCGCTACCGCCGGCTGATCGCCCGCAAGTACGGCGTCGTCGGGAGGCTCACCCTCCTGGGCAGCCGGCTGCGCCGCGGCCTCGACGGCACCGTGGGCATCCGGATCACGTCCGCGCCCTGAGCGGCCGGTGCGCCGTCCCTCACGTCCAGGCGCGGTACGGCTCGTCGACCAGCTGGAAGACTGGCTCGCCCCGCACCGGGTCCTGGGCCGTGGACAGCCGGACCCGGTCGCCGCTGTGGATGCCGATGAGCGGGCCCATGACCCGGCCGCGCAGCACGAAGCCCTCGGCCATCTCGATCAGGGACACGTTGCGCGCGGCCGGGGTGTTGCGGTGCACCACCGTGGCGTGCCGCACCGTCCCCGCGCCCTCGCTGCGTTCGGTCCGCAGGTCGCTGCCGCGACAGACCGGGCACAGCACCCGGTGGTACATGGCGGTGCCGCACCAGGTGCAGCGCTGGAAGTGGATCGCCTCTGACTCCGGGGCCCTGGGATCGAGCACGCCCGTCGCGGAGCCGGCCGTCTGCTGAGCGACGTTCCCTGAGTGGTGGTACACGCTGGTCAACTCCCTGCACTCGAGCCGGAATCCGCGTGCGCGGTCACCCGGGCACGCGTGTGCGGGTGACCGTGCCACCGTGCACACGCTCAGGCTATGGCACTGCGTGCCACAGGTAAAGGCACTCGGTACCCTCGATTGTGGGGCGGAGCGGTTCCGGCGCCGGGGGCCGGTCAGTCGCCGGTGAACGCCGCCTCGACCTCCCGCACGACCTGCCACAGGGGTGCGCCGCGCCGCGTGACGACCACGACCACGTCCTCCTGCCCGGCGGCCGGCGGCGGTGCGGGAACGCTTCCGAAGGCGGACTGCGCGTACCCGAGCGCGTGGTCGACCGCGGCACCCGCGTCGTCCCGCCCGTCCGAACGCAGCCAGGACCGCAGGGCGTTGTTGTGCGCCGCGACCACCGCGGCCGCGATCACGTCCGCCTCCAGGGTCCCGTCCGGCCGTGCGCCGAGGCGTGCGCGCAGGTACTCGGCGAGTGCGCGCTCGTAGCGCCACACCACCGACAGCTCGTACGCGCGCAGCCCGGGGACCTTCTTGGTGAGGTGGTAGCGCTGCACCGAGAAGTCCGGGTTCTCGGCGTACATCCGCAGCACCAGCCGGGCCGCGTCGCAGACCCGCGCCACCGGGTCGGCGTCCTCGGGCGAGGCGGCCAGGAACGCCGTCATGTCCGCCAGGCACCGCTCGTGGTCGGGGAAGACCACGTCCTCCTTGGACGGGAAGTAGCGGAAGAACGACCGCCGTCCGACACCCGCGAGCGCGACGATGTCGTCGATGGTCGTCTGCTCGTAGCCCCGCTCCAGGAACAGCCGGAACGCCGCCGCGACCAGTGCCTCGCGCATCGGCGGACGGCCGCCCGCCGCATTGCTGGAGCTCATGAAGGGGAACGTAGCAGTTCACCGGCCTTCATGGCACTCAGTGCAGCCGCAGGAGGGAACTGAGTGCACTTGCGAGCACCGCGCTGCCGATCGCATACGATCGCATCCGATCAGCCCCGAGGAGTTCTGATCAGCCTGAGGAGTTCCGCATGCCGTCCGCCCGCCCCCGTCTCCTCTACGTCACGGACCTGGCCTACCAGGCACGCGGGCGGCGCTACTGCGACGAGGACATCTTTCTCACCTCCCGCCTGCGTGACGAGTTCGACCTGGCGCTGTGCCATCCCGGCGAGGCGGCCGCGCTGCTCGACGCCTTCGACGCCGTCGTCGTCCGCAACAGCGGTCCCGTGCTGGGTTACCGCGCCGCGTACGACGCCTTCCGCGAGCGCGCCGGCGAGCGCTCCACCCGCGTCTACAACCAGCTCACCGGCCGGGCCGACATGGCCGGCAAGCAGTACCTGCTCGACCTGAGCGCCGCGGGGGAGGCGGTCATCCCCACCGTCGGCCGGCCGGAGGACCTGCACCTGCTGCCGACAGCGGACGAGTACGTCGTCAAGCCCCGGCTCGGCGCCGACTCGGCCGGCCTGCGGATCGTGCCCGCTGACCGCCTCCGGCAGGAACTGCGCGACGGCGACGCCGGGGACGTCCTCGTCCAGCCGCGCGTCGACTTCGCGTACGAGGTCTCCTTCTACTTCGTCGACGACGCGTTCCAGTACGCCCTGTACGCGCCGGACCCCGGCCGGCGCTGGCGGCTGGAGCCGTACGACGCCACCGCGCGGGACCTCGAGTTCGCCCGGCGGTTCATCGAGTGGAACGGCATCGACCACGGTATCCAGCGCGTCGACGCCTGCCGCGCCCCCGGCGGCGAGCTGCTCCTGGTCGAGCTGGAGGACCTCAACCCGTACCTGTCGCTGGACGCCCTCGACGAGACACGCCGGGACTCCTTCGTCACCGCCCTGCGGGCGGCGCTGAGGCGCCTCCTCGCGGACTGAACGCCTCTACCATGGCGGGCATGGACGTGTTCGTCGACCGGCTCGACCCGGACATGTGCGTGGTGACGGCCGCCGCGGGCGGGGAGCGGGCCGGGTGCCTGGTCGGGTTCTCCTCGCAGTGCTCCCTCGACCCGGTCCGGTACGCCGTGTGGCTCTCGGAGGTCAACCGGACCTTCCGGGTGGCGCGGTCCGCCGATGTCCTGGCCGTCCACCTCCTCGCCCGCGACCAGCACGAGACGGCCGAGCTCTTCGGCGGGCGGACCGGCGACGAGGTGGACAAGTTCCAGCGGGCCCGGTGGCGCACCGGCCACGGCGGGGCGGTGGTGCTGGAGGACGCCGAGGCGTGGTTCGTCGGCCGCGTCGTGGAGCGTGTCCCCGGCGGCGACCACGTGGGGTTCGTCCTCGACCCCGTCGAATGGGGCGGGCGGGAGAAGTCCGGCGGCCCGCTGCTGCGGATCTCCGACGCCGCGGACATCGCAGCGGGCCACCCGGTGGACTGAGGCCCGCTCCCGGCGGGCCGGCCGGTTCAGCGCCCGGTGCCGCGCTCGACCAGCGCCTCGGTGACCGCCCGCACGCTCCGCGCGATGTGCTGCAACTGCAGGACCTCCGCCGCGTACAGCTTGATGGTGTGCTCGATGACCGACTCGTGCAGTCCCAGCCGGGGCAGATCCGCCCGCGCCGTCTGCAGGGCGGTGCGCGCCACCCGGATCTCGTGCTGGACCTGGATCTGCGCGTGGCGGGCGAGGAGGACGGGGTGGCGGATCAACGCGGGATAACCGGCGTAGCGCGACGGCACCAGCTCGCGCAGCCACTTGGCCGCCGAGCGTTCCCAGTCGTAGCTGCCGGGGGCCTTCACCTGGCAGGGCCAGTCCGGGTGGGTGCGCGTGGTCGTCAGGGGCATGATCATCGCTTCCGGTGTGGCGGCGTCGACGGGGTGGGCGACGGGTGGGGGCGGTCCCGGTCCAGGGGACGACCGGGACCGCCGCGGGCGCTCGCACAGGCGATGCCCGACGGAACATCCCGGACCCGCCGGAGCGGGTAGGAGTCGGCGGCCAGGGATGTTCACGCAGGTGCGGACGCGCTCCGGGGCGGCCGGGTCGCGATCCGTGAGCAGTATTTATATATGCCATCCGCTTTGCAAGACGTATGAAAACATTCATGCCTGCTTTGAACCGGATGACCCCTGTCTGCGCCGACCAATCGCCGGGGCCGCGCCCGCGAGCGGCGGCCGGGTCAGTCCCGCAGGAAGAACTGGTGCTGGTCCGCGACCTGCTCGTACTCCTCCAGCCGGGCCTGCGTCCGCTCCGGATCGGCGTCGGTCATGGCCTGGAGCAGGGCCGCGCACATCACGCCGGGCGCCGCGTAGGAGTCGAAGACCAGCCGTGACCCGGTGCCCGTCGCGAAGGTGACGTCGGCCTCGTCGACGACGGAGCCGAGGGCCAGGTCGGTGATCAGCGCCACCTTCAGCCCGGCACCGCGCGCCACCCGGACGGCGTTCAGCGTCTCGTGGGCGTGCCGGGGCATGGAGAAGGCCAGCACCCAGGTACCGCCCGCCTCCCGCGACTGGAGCAGGGCGTCGTACGCGACGCTGCCGCCGCGGGTCACCAGGCGCACGTCCGGGTGGACCCGGCGGGCCGCGTAGGCGAAGTACTCGGCGAGCGAGACGGAGATGCGCAGGCCGAGGACGGTCAGCGGGGCGGACCCGGCCAGCTTGCGGCCGACGTCGATCACCCGGTCGGCGTCGGCGAAGTCGCGCCGCAGGTTCTCCAGGTTCTCGATCTCGGCGTCGACGGCCGCCTGGAGCTCGTTGCCCCGGTTCTCCTCGGCCGGGGTGCCGCCCCGGCTGCCCAGCGCGATCGACTGGAGCCGCTCGCGCAGTGCCGGGTAGCCGCTGAAGCCCACCGCCGAGGCGAACCGCGTCACCGACGGCTGGCTGACGCCCACCCGGTCGGCGAGGTCGGTGATCGACAGGAACGCCGCCTCGGTGAGGTGCTCGATCAGGTACTGGGCGATGCGCCGCTGCCCCGGGGAGAGACGCGGCCGGTCGAACAGTGTCCTGAGCCGGGACGTGGCGGAGACCTCCGCCTCCTCGGCCGTACGTCCCGAGGTGATCGCCGATGCCTGTGCGCGGGCCTGCTGCGGCGATGGCACTGGTGCGCCTCCTTTGTCTCCCACGGAGGTCAACATAGCTCACCCCTCGTCACCGGCAGGGCGGTCGCACCCGGCGGGGATAGCCCCGCGCCGTCCGGGAACCCGCCGCCTCGGAAGCGACCACGGCAAGCACGAGAGGCACCGTCATGACCGTCCCGGAAGAGAACCGGCCGAAGACCGACACCACCGACGACGTCCTCGATCAGCGCGACAACGAGGAGACCTCCCGGCAGCAGGGCGGCACCGGCCGCACCATGCGCGAGGCGCTGGAGGAGGCCCACGTCCGCCCCGACGACTACGACGAGCGATGACCGCAGGTGACACGCATGGGTGCCATCAGCGCGCTGTGGGCGCGAGTCTTCGACAAGGACCCCGTCGAACTCCTCGACGCCCTGCGCACCGAATGCGACAGCAAAGCCGTCGTCTCGCCCGCGGGGCGGGTCATGGTCCCCAACGCCTATGACGTCGCCCTCGCCGGCGCGGTCCACGACGAGCTGACGCGCCGCGGCGGCCGGGTGGGCCCGGTGCTCACCGACAGCCTGGCCCGGCACGCCGAACGGCGCGGCTACGAGTGGGCCGGCCCACTGGCCGTGCACGTCACCAGGTCGGACGACGTGCCGGGCGGACGCTACCGCGTGGCGAGCGGCGTGCTGCCGCACGTGAGCGCCGACGGCTTCCCGCACGCGGAATCCCCGAGCGGGCCGGGCGGGGGTTCATGACCGGGTGAGCGGCATCGCCCCCTCGGGCACCACGAGGTCGGCGCGGTCCCGGGTGGCGGCGACCAGTTCGGCGTTGCGCTCGTCGCTGCCCGACACCCAGGCGACCGCGTCGTCGTGGGACTTGCCGAACCGCTCGTGCCGGGCCACCAGGCGACGGACCCGCTCCGCCTGAGCGAGTTCGCAGAACCACACCTCGTCGAGCCGCGTACGCACCCGCGCCCAGGCGCCGGTGCCCAGCAGCAGGTAGTTGCCCTCCGTCACGACCAGCCGGGCCGACGGCGGCACCGGCACGGCCCCGGCGACCGGCTGCTCCAGCACCCGCTCGAAACCCGGCGCGTACACGACGTCGCCGTCCGCCGCCTCCTCGCGCAACCGGCCCAGCAGAGCCGCGTACCCGGCCGCGTCGAAGGTGTCCGGCGCGCCCTTGCGATCCCGGCGGCCCAACCGGTCCAGTTCGGCGTCGGCGAGGTGGAAACCGTCCATCGGGACGTGCGCCACCCACGGGGTGCCGGTCCCGTTCAACTCCCGTACCAGGCACTCGGCCAGCGTCGACTTGCCGGCCCCGGGACTGCCGGCGATACCGAGGATCGCGCGCCGTCCGCCACGGGGCAGGGCGCGGGCACGGGCGAGGAGGTCGTCGAAAGTCAGCGGCACACCGCAGAGTGTGTCACCTGATCGGACCCGCCCCGGCGGGGAACTGTGTCGGGTATGACGACGCAGCTGGGACTTCCCGACTCCATCCGGGCCTGCCTCTTCGACCTCGACGGGGTTGTCACCAGGACGGCCGTGGTGCACGCCGCCGCGTGGAAGGAGACCTTCGACGCCTTCCTGCGCGAGCGCGACGGCACGGACTTCAGGCCCTTCACCGACTCCGACTACGACGAGTACGTCGACGGCCGCCCCCGCGCCGACGGCGTGCGCACCTTCCTCGCCTCCCGCGGCATCGAACTGCCCGAGGGCGAGCCCGACGACCCACCGGAGGCGCGGACGGTCAACGGCGTCGGCAACCGCAAGAACGCACTGGTCCTGCAGAAGATCCGCACCGACGGCGTCGAACCCTACGAGGGCACACTGCGCTACATCGACGCGGTCCGCGCCGCCGGCCTCGACACCGCGATCGTCTCCTCCAGCGCCAACACCCGCGACGTGCTCCGCTCCATCGACGCCGAGCGCCTGTTCGACGTACGCATCGACGGCGTGGTGGCCCGCGAGCGGAAGCTGCCGGGCAAACCGCGCCCCGACACCTTCCTCGCCGCCGCCCGCGACCTCGGCGTCGAGCCGTCCCGAGCCGCCGTGTTCGAGGACGCCCTGGCCGGCATGGACGCGGGACGCTCCGGGCACTTCGGCTACGTCGTCGGAGTCGACCGCGTCGGCCAGACCGACGCCCTCTACGCCCACGGCGCCGACCGCGTCGTCGAGGACCTGGCCGAGCTGGGAGGCGAGGCGTGATCACCAACCGTACGTACAGCGTCGAACCCTGGTCCGTGCGCGAGACGTCCCTCAACCTCGACCTGCTCGCCCAGAGCGAGTCCGTGTTCGCCCTGTCCAACGGGCACATCGGCTGGCGCGGCAACCTCGACGAGGGCGAACCGCACGGCCTGCCCGGCAGCTACCTCAACGGCGTCTACGAACTCCACCCCCTGCCCTACGCCGAGGCGGGATACGGCTATCCTGAGTCCGGCCAGACGGTCATCAACGTCACCAACGGCAAACTGCTGCGCCTGCTGGTCGACGACGAACCCTTCGACCTGCGCTACGGCCGGCTCGGCAAGCACGAACGCACCCTGGACCTCAGGCGCGGCGTGCTGGAGCGGACCTGCGAGTGGACCTCCCCGGCCGGCACCACCGTCCGGGTGCGCTCCACCCGGCTGGTCTCGCTCACCCAGCGGGCCATCGCCGCCGTCTCGTACGAGGTGGAGCCCGTCGACAGCCGGACCAGGGTCGTGATCCAGTCCGAGCTGGTCGCCAACGAGAGCCTGCCCGACCCCGACGGCGACCCCCGCACGGCCAAGGCGCTGAGGTCGCCGCTGGAGCCCGAGGAGGACATGGCCGTCGGCTCCCGGCTGCGCCTGGTCCACCGGACCCGGCGCAGCGGTCTCCGGGTCGCCGTCGCCGCCGACCACGAGGTCGACACCCCGGGGGAGACCACCACCAGCAGCGAGAGCAACGAGGACGTGGCCCGCCTGACCATCACCTCCGTGCTGGAACCCGGTCAGCGGCTGCGGGTGCGCAAGACGGTCGCCCACGGCTGGTCGGGCGCCCGCTCCCGGCCCGCGATGAGTGACCAGGTCGAGGCCGCGCTGGCCGCCGCCGCGCACAGCGGCTGGGACGGACTGGTGGCCGAACAGCGCTCCTACCTCGACGACTTCTGGGGACGGGCCGACGTCGAGGTGCACGGCGACGAGGAGATCCAGCAGGCGGTGCGCTTCGCCCTCTTCCACGTCCTCCAGGCCGGGGCCCGCGCCGAACAGCGGGCGATCCCGGCCAAGGGGCTGACCGGCTCCGGCTACGACGGGCACGCGTTCTGGGACACCGAAATGTTCGTGCTGCCCGTGCTGACCTACACCGAGCCCAGGGCCGTCGCCGAGGCGCTGCGCTGGCGCCGGGACACCCTGCCCGCCGCCCGGGACCGCGCCACCCAGCTCGGGCTGCGCGGCGCCGCGTTCCCCTGGCGGACCATCGACGGTTCGGAGGGCTCCGCGTACTGGCCGGCCGGCACCGCCGCCTTCCACGTGGCCGCCGACATCGCGCACGCCGCGGTGCGCTACACGGCGGCGACCGGCGACACCGACTTCGAACGCGACACCGCCCTCGAACTCCTGGTGGAGACGGCCCGGCTCTGGCGCTCCCTCGGTCATCACGACCACCACGGCGTCTTCCACATCGACGGCGTCACCGGCCCCGACGAGTACAGCGCCATCGCCTACGACAACACCTACACCAACCTCATGGCGCGCTCGAACCTCCTCGCCGCCGCCGACGTGTGCGAACGCCACCCCGACGACGCGGCCCGGCTCGGCGTCGACGACGAGGAGAGCGCCGCCTGGCGGGACGCCGCCGAGTCCGTGCACATCCCCTACAACGACGAGATCGGCGTCCACGAGCAGCACTCCGGATTCACCCGCCACCAGCGCTGGGACTTCGCCCGCACCGCCGCCGACCAGTACCCGCTGATGCTGCACTTCCCCTACTTCGACCTCTACCGCAAGCAGGTGATCAAGCAGTCCGACCTGGTGCTGGCGATGTACACCTGCGGCAGCTGGTTCGACGCCCACTGCGACGAGGACCAGATCGCCCGCAACTTCGCCTACTACGAGCCGCTCACCGTACGGGACTCCTCCCTGTCCGCCTGCTGCCAGGCCGTCGTCGCCGCCCAGACCGGACATCTCCGCCTGGCCTACGACTACGCCGCCGAGGCCGCCCTGATGGACCTCGCGGACCTGGAGCACAACACCCGCGACGGGCTCCACATCGCCTCGCTCGCCGGAACGTGGATGGCCCTGGTCGCCGGCTTCGGCGGCACCCGCCGGGACGGTGACAGCCTGCGGTTCACGCCGCGCCTGCCCGAGAAGTTCAGCCGCCTCGCCTTCCGGCTCCAGTTCCGCGGCCGGTGCCTGCGCGTGGAGGTCCGCGCCGACAAGGCGACGTACACCCTGCTCCAGGGCGAGCCGCTGACCATCCATCACCACGGCAAGGCGCTGGCGGTGAACGGCGACGGACCCGTCGCCCGCGCCATCCCCGCACCCAAACGGCGCCCCACACCCGAACAGCCCCCGCACCGCCGCCCCAACGCCCATTGACCCCGGACCGGGGCCGGGACCGGCGAAAACCGTGCGACTGGCCGAGTTCCGCCCTGCGCTGCCGTGGCACGCGCACTAGTTTGACCAGGTAATCCGACTTCCGGGCTCCCGCCAGTGGCGGCAGGAGGTGAGGACAGGACCGAACGACCCCGCGACGAGCGGGGGCAGAGGGGTGCACGATGACCGACGGCGCGAACGCCATGCTCGCCGGCAGACGACGGGGCGAGCCGGCCACACCGCCCACCGTCCCCAGACGCCTGCGCGGCGACGGCCTGATCGCGGCCGTGGCCGCCGTGTTCACGCTCGCCCAGCTGATCTTCGTCCATCCGTGGATGGGCCTCGGCTGGGACGAGATCGTGTACACCAGCCAGGTCACCACCCACCACCCGGCCGCCTTCTTCAGCGCACCGCGCTCCCGGGGCGTCTCCCTGCTGGTGGCGCCCGTCGCCTCCTGGTCCGCCTCCACCGAACTGCTGCGCGTCTACCTCGCCGTACTGTCCGGCGTGGGCCTGTACCTCGCGCTGCGCGCCTGGAAGGGGCTGTTCCCGGCCCGCGTCCTGGCCACCGCCGGCGCGTTCTTCGCCACCCTGTGGGTGACCCTGTTCTACGGGCCGCAGGCCATGCCCAACTACTGGGTCGCGATCGGCGCCCTGATCTGCGTGGGCTGCTTCCTGCGGTACTGGCAGGGGCGCTCCGGGCGGGCCGCGCTGTGGGGTGTGGTGGCCGGCGCCGCGCTGATGGCGTGGATGCGGCCCACCGACGCGGTCTGGGTGACCGTGCCCCTGCTCGCCCTGGTCCTCGTACGGCGGCGGTGGATGCTGCTGCTCGCCCTCGCGGGCGGCCTCGCCGCCGGGGGAGTGGAGTGGGTGATCGAGGCCTACGGCTGGTACGGCGGCCTCGGTGAGCGCCTGTCCAGGGCCTCCGAGATCCAGGGCGGCCTCGGCTGGAACATCGCCGTCGACGACCAGATGCGCAGCCTCGGCGGCCGGGGCCTGTGCCGTCCCTGCACCGGCTCGATGCCCCACCCGGTGGTCACCGCCTGGTGGATCGTCCTGCCGTTCGTCGCCGTCCTCGGCGTCGCCGTCGCGGTCCGGGCCCGGCGCACCGCCCGCACCCTGATCCCGTTCGCCTGCGCGGTGACCGCCGCGGCGCCCTACCTCTTCATGATCGGCTACGCGGCGCCGCGCTTCCTCCAGCCCGCCTACGCCCTCCTGGCGATCCCGGTCGCCGACGCGCTGTGGCACCTGGTCAGGACGCGGCAGGGGCGGTGGCGCCGGGTGGCCGCGCCCCTGGTCGCACTCGCGGTCGCCGGTCACCTGGCCGTGCAGTTCGCCGTCGCCGAGGGCACCGTGGACCGCAATGTCGCGAGCCGCGAGGACTGGGCCCACGTCGCCGACGAACTGCACCGGCTCGGGGTCCGCCCGCCCTGCCTGATCACCGGCCACGAGTCCATCCCGATCGGCTACTACACCGGCTGCTCCTCCGGCGCGACCAGCGGGAACAACGAGAACACCACCGCCGCCGAGATCGTGGACACCGCCCGCCGGCTCCCGGTCGCCGCCATCACCGGCCCGGGCGGCGGCACCCCCGGGTACGCCCGTGACTGGACCCCGTACCGGATCACCGATCTGACCGTCCGGGTCGCGCCGCGCGGGTGAAGACCACCCTCCCTGAGCGGGTTAGAGATCGCGTATCGGGAAACGCGAACCGCACACCGAGACCACCATGCCGACGCAGCGCGAGAGGGAGGCAGCGATGGGCACGGACCCGATGGCCGACGACGCCTACCAGCCCACCGGGAACAACGAGGAGCAGGAGGACGCCGCGCCCCTCGACCTCCAGGACGCCGTCGACGAGCGGACCTACGACGACACGCTGGACGAGGGCTACTCCCCGCCCGAGAAGCCCCTCGGCGTCACCAAGCACGGCACCACGGCCGCCGAGCAGCACGACGGCGAGACCCTGGACCAGCGGCTCTCCCAGGAGGTGCCCGACGAGCCCGGTCCCGCCGGGGACGGCGTGGGCGACCAGCCCGGCGGCGAGGGGGAGCCGGTCGACCCGGAGGCGGGCACCGAACGCTCGGGGCGGCTGGTCGCGCCCGACGAGGGCGTACGCACCGACACGACCAAGGAGACGGTGGCCGAGGACGTCGGCATCGACGGCGGGGCCGCGGGCGCGGAGGAGGCCGCCGTGCACGTCGTGGAGGACGAGACGGAGCTGCCCGAGGGCGAGGACGCCCGCCCCGGCCGGTCCGCGTGATCCCGCCCTGATCCGGCGGCACCCACCCGTCGACCGGGCCGGGCCGGTGCGCGCGGCGCACGGGCCCGGCCCGGACGATGCCGGGGGCCGGCAGCCGCCCGGTGGTCAGGGCAGCAGCTTGTCCAGGGCGGCGGGGCCCTCCTCGGCCAGCTTGCGCCGGGCCCATTCGAGGTTGGCCGGCGTGATGTCCCGGCCGGCCGCGAGCACCACGTCCTCGGGGGACACGTCGGTGCCGGTGCGGGCGTGGAGCAGGTCGTCCGGTGTGGCGCGGTCGTCCCCCGCGCGGGGTTCGGACGGCCGGGAGGCGTCGGGCTGTGACGTCGACATGATCAGTGCTCCTCGGATCCGGTTCGCTGCTTCGGTGCCGTGCTGTTGTCGGTCCCGAATATCCCGATATCACCATTCAATGCGGAAGCGGACCGCGCATCCGGAGGACCGGACGCGCCGCACCCCGTCACGGCGGTGAGGGCACGAGGACGAGCATCGTGACGTCGTCCTCCACGTCCGGACAGAAGCGCACGAGGTCGGCCCAGACCCGCTCCGGGAGCGTGGCGGGATCCGCGTCCTCCTCGGCGAGGAGCGCGGTCAGCCGGTCGGCCAGCGGGTAGAAGGCGCCGCTGTCGTTCCTGGCCTCGACCACGCCGTCGGAGGCGAGGAAGAGCCGGTCCCCGGGGCGCAGCGCCACCGTGCACGCGTCGATCGCGCCGGCGTCCGCCAGCCCGAGCCCCAGCGGCGTCCACGGGGAGACCTCCAGCTCCGTGGCGCGCGCACCGCGCAGCACGAAGGGCGGCGGATTGCCGCACACCACGACGCGCACCCGCAGCGCGTCGGCGGAGAACTCCAGCAGCGCGGCCGTCGCGAACAGCTCGGCGTGCCGCGCGCCCGCGGAGTCCACCAGCAGCCTGCGGTCCAGCCGCCCCGCCACCGACGCCAGGTCCGGCTGGTCCAGCACCGCCTCGCGGAACGCCCCCAGCAGCGAGGCGACCGTCGACACCACGGTCAGCCCGTGACCCTGGACGTCGCCCATCACGGCCCGTACGCCGAACGGCCCGTCCCGCACGTCGAAGAAGTCGCCCCCGACCAGGGTGCCGCGCTGGGCCGCCCGGTACAGCCCCGCGCAGCGCACCGCGCCGACCCGCTCGGGCAGCGGCGGCGCGACGGCCCGCTGCGCGGCCTCGGCGACCGTGCGCTCCAGGTCCAGCTGGGCGTCTCGGCGACTGCGCACGAAGGACACGAAGACGCTGAGCACGGAGACGAACACGACGGTCAGCAGGTCGGCGTCGCCCGGCCGGTCGAGCTGGAAGGCCGGGACGGTCAGCAGCGCGACCACCGCCCCGCACAGCAGCGCTGTCACCAGCGGGCCGTACGACAGGACGGCCAGCGGCGGGATGGCGCCCAGCAGGAAGCCGATGTCGAGCCGGTCGTCGCTGACCAGCGTCGCCGCGCAGATCACCCCGACGAGGACCGGCGGGAGCACCCGCACCCAGCGGGGCGGCGGAGCACCGCTCAGCCAGCTCCGCCGCTCCTCGCCCCGGCGCGGTGGCGGGGCCGGCACCTTTCGCACACCCACCACGCTCCTACGCCGCCCCGCCTCCCGCACGCCGGGCCGGGCCGGGCGGCCATGGGTGTGCCTAGAACGCGGTGAGGGTCAGCCGGAACCCGGTGGGTGCCGTGTCCTGGATGTACGAGGCGAAGTCCGCGACGTCGTCGAAGGCGAAGCCATACGCCTTCCCGTCCTCGGTGGCCGCGTGCACGGCCCTGGAGTAGTGGTTGGTCAGCGCGGTCCGGTAGAACGCCGCCGGGTCGGTCGTGGGCTGGTCGGCGGACGAGACCAGCGTGGAGCGGTTGAAACCGGCGCCCAGGACCGCCGCGACCGGGCCGGTCGTGCCGTCGTTGGGCGCGGCGAGGGCGCCGTCGCAGAAGAGCACGTCCCGGGTGGACGGCTTGGCGAACGACACCTGGGCGGGCCCGTCGAACGTCAGCCGCCCGCCGCGCACCCGGCCGGTGAAGGTGCCGGCGTTGGTGGTGATCCGCAGGTCCCTGCCGGTGTAGGTGCTCCAGACCTCGTCGATGTACGGGGCGAGGTAGTCCTCGGGGAAGAGCCCGGCGTCCAGACCGTGGCCGGGGGCGATCACGCGGGTGTCGTCCACGGCGAGCGGCGCGAACTCCTCGACCGACCGCACCGCGTCGAAGACGGCCGCCCGCCCGCCGGGGCGCACGGTGCCGGTCGTCTGGTCCTTGGCTCCGGTCAGCCGGATGCTCATCGGCACACTGAACATGTCGACCATGGTGGTGTTGCAGAACATCCCGGAGGCGTTGTGGGTGAACTCGGCGCAGTCATGCAGCACTCCGTAGTTGGGGTCGGACTTCACCCAGCCCGCCGGGTACTGGAGGGCCGGCTTGCCGGCGCCGTCGGCGACGGCCTTGAACTTCAGTTTCGCGCCGAGCGACACGTAGATCCGGCCGGAGAGGTACGGCAGTGACAGCGTTGTCTCTCCGCTGTCGGCGAGGCTGATCGCGTAGTCGGTGTAGCCGTCGGCTCCGTTGTCCGACAGCGCCACGGGCGCGACGGTGCCGTCGGGGGTGACGCGCACCTGCGTGCCGTCCTGGCTGCCGACGATGTAGACGTGCACGTCGGCGTTGCCGAACGAGCCGGTGCCGTTGACGAGCGTCAGCGGCAGCGCGCCCGCGGCCTCGGCCCGGGGTGCGGCGGTGCCGCCGTCCGCGCCGACGCCGGCGAGGGCGTGCGGGGCGACGGCCGCGGCGACCGGGGCGGCGACGGCCGCGCCGCCGAGGGCGACGAGGAGCTTGCGGCGGCCGAGCGGACGCTGGTGACGGGGAGTCATGTGGGGGGTCTCCAGAGTGTTCGGGACATGACAGGATGCGGGCGGGAACCAGAGGGCGCCAGATTCTGAGAGCGCTCTCACGCCGTGCGCCGATGGTACGCAGAACGCAGGGCGCGGCCAACTGCTCCCGTGCGCCCCAATTCCGCTGCGCACGCTCCCACTTGGGACGTCCGGTGCCGA
This sequence comes from Streptomyces sp. CB02414, assembly GCF_001905385.1. Taxonomy (GTDB): domain Bacteria; phylum Actinomycetota; class Actinomycetes; order Streptomycetales; family Streptomycetaceae; genus Streptomyces. Next base: position 476,998 of record NZ_LIPF01000005.1, read on the forward strand.
GGGCGGCAACGCTTAACCGGCGTTTAAGGCCTGTTTAATCCGCGCCGGAAACCGGTAGCCACCGCGGCGCCACGCACCGGACCGGGGTCCGTTCCGGCCCGGTGTCGGTGCCGGGTGGCATCCTGGCCGCCAGGGTGATCACCGGAGTGGGCGGCGGAAGGTCGGACGTGGGATTCGAGGGCGAGACCTGGTACGTGCGCAGGGTGCCGGAGGCCGGGGAAGACGGGGAGGCCGCGGGCCAGGGTGCCGAGATCGGCGAGATCCTGATCGACGAGACCGACTTCCCCTGGCTCTCGGGCCGGTTCCGGGCGGGTCCGGCGTTCGGTGGCGTCGAGGGCCTCTTCGCGCGCGAACTGGCCCTCGCGGAGCAGGACGAGGAGGGGCACTGGGCCGAGTGGGAGGCGGTCCACGCCGAGATCGAACGGAGGGTGCGGTTGCTCTCTCCCGACGGCCCGGTCGCCGAGTTCCTGTTGCACATCCAGGGGGAGCGGGCCTGGTTCAGGTGGAGCGACGAACCGTCCGGGGGAGAGCCGACGGGCGGCTGACCCCGGTCACCTCCGTGCGGTCAGCACCGACTCCGCCTCGGCGAGGATCTCGGTGACGCGAAGGCCGAACGAGGCGTCGCACGGGTGCGGGCCCGTGCCCCCGGCGGAGGCGAGGAGCGCGTCCACGGCCCGCAGCAGCGCGGGCACCGGCCCCTGGGTCGTCTCGGGAAGCAGCGTCACGCCCCTGCGGCCGCGCAGCTCCACCGTCGCGCCCGCCGCCGCGGGCGGTGCCGTGAGGCTGAGCGTGAGGGTGCTGGACGCACCGCCGGTGTGGTCGAGGACCAGATGGACGGTGTCCCCGGGCCCGTGCGCCGCGGCCGACACGCGCCGGGCGTCGCCCAGGACCGGCAGCAGCACGGACAACGCGTGTGGGCCGACGTCCCACAGGGCGCCCTTCTCCCGCCGCCACGGGGAGTCGGCGAACGGGCTGTCCCCGCCGAACACCGCGCCGAGCCACTGCGCCCGCGCCGTGAACCAGTCGCCTTCGGCGCCCTGTTGGGTGATCCACGCCTCGGTCTCGGGCTGGAACCGGGCGGTGAAGAAGACCACCGAGGCGACGCCCGCCCCACCAGCCGCCTCCACCACCGCCCGCCCCTGCTCCACCGTTGCCGCGAGCGGCTTGTCGAGCAGCAGATGGCAGCCCGCCCGCGCCGCACGCACCGCCAAGTCGGCCTGCACCGCCGGGGGCAGCGCGACCGCGACGGCGTCCACGTCCGCGAGCAGGGCGTCGAGGTCGTCGTAGGCGCTGGTGCCGTGCCGCCGCGCCAACTCCCCGGCGGCGTCGGGACGACGGCCCCACACCCCCACGAAGTCCAGGCCCTCGTGCAGACGCAACGCGGGGGCGTGCGCCATGTCCGCCCAGGGGCCGGTGCCGAGCAGTCCGATCCGCATACCGTCGCCTCTCCACCGTGCCGGACCCGGCACCGGGTCGGCTGACGTTCCTCACACCGCCGGCGCGTAGCCGCCCGGCCGACCCCGAGCGTGTCACACCGGCCGGGTGCCCGGGCAAGACCACGGCCCCGCACCCGGACCCGACGCGGAAGACCGGTGATTGTGCCGATCCCCCCGGCCGCACGCCGCCCCGACAGTGGCACCGCCAGCTCATCGGCGACGTCCGGCGGTGGACGTCCCGGGCCGCGACCCCACGCGCCCCGGGACGTGTACGACCACCGGCCGGTCCCCTCGCCACGACAGAGAGGACCACTCCCCGTGCAGCAGAACCCCCCCACCCACGCCGCGCGTCCGGCGTTCCGCGGTACCCGCCGGCGGCTCGCCGGACTCACGGCCGCCGTGGCCGCCGCCGTCGCGCTCACCACCCTCACCGGCCCCGGCGCCCAGGCCGTCGCCGACAACCCGTACGAGCGCGGCCCGGCGCCCACCGAGTCCAGCATCGAGGCCCTGCGCGGCCCGTACTCCGTGGCCGACACCACCGTCTCCTCGCTCGGGGTGGTCGGCTTCGGCGGCGGCACCATCTACTACCCGACCAGCACCAGCGACGGCACCTTCGGCGCCGTCGTCATCTCGCCCGGCTTCACCGCGTACCAGTCGTCCATCGCCTGGCTCGGCCCGCGGCTGGCCTCGCAGGGCTTCGTGGTCTTCACCATCGACACCAACACCACGCTGGACCAGCCCGACTCCCGCGGCCGCCAGTTGCTGGCCGCCCTGGACTACCTGACCGAGCGCAGCTCCGTCCGCGGACGGATCGACAGCAGCCGGCTCGGTGTCATGGGCCACTCCATGGGCGGCGGCGGATCGCTGGAGGCCGCCAAGTCCCGTCCCTCGCTCCAGGCGGCGATCCCGCTCACCCCCTGGAATCTGGACAAGAGCTGGCCGGAGGTCAGCACGCCGACCCTGATCGTGGGGGCCGACGGCGACACGATCGCGCCCGTCTCCTCGCACTCCGAACCGTTCTACTCCAGCCTGCCGTCCCGAACGGACCGCGCCTACCTGGAGCTGAACAACGCGAGCCACTTCTCGCCGAACACGTCGAACACGACGATCGCGAAGTACAGCATCTCGTGGCTCAAGCGGTTCATCGACAACGACACCCGCTACGAGCAGTTCCTGTGCCCGCTGCCCCGGCCGAGCCTGACCATCGAGGAGTACCGGGGCAACTGCCCGCACGGCTCCTGACGCCCCTCCCGGCACCGACCGGCACCGACCGGCGGCGGTCGCGCACACGTCGCGGCCGTCGCCGGCCCGCTGTGCCGCCGCACGGCCCGCGGCCGGGACGGCTGGGCAGCGGCACAGTGCCCGTCCCCGCCGTACGCCGCACAACCGCAGGTGACGCTGCCGACACCCCGGCGGGCCGCGGCGGACCGACGGCTTCCGCGTCAGGTTACGCGCGCGTAACCTCCGGTGGATGACCGGAGAGACGACCGTACGTACGGCCGTGCGGATCCACGGCCGGAGCGCGCAGCGGGAGGCGGTGCGGGCCCTGCTGGACGGGCTGCGCACCCACAGTGGCCACCTCGTCGTGACCGGCGAACCCGGGCTCGGCCGCACCGCCCTCCTCCAGTGGGCCGCCCACTCCTTCCGGGCGGGGCCTGTACTGCACCTCGGGCCCGGTCCGGACCGCGGCGCGCACGCCACCGCCGGGGAACTGCTCCGCACGCTGCGGGAGGCGGCCGCCGAGGCCCCACTCCTCGTCTGCGCCGACGACGCGGACCTGTGGGACGCGCCGGCCCGAGCCGCCCTCGGCCGCGCGGCCGAACGCCTGCACACGGTGGGACGCGTCGCGCTGCTCCTCTCCGTCGCCGGACACCGTGCCGCCGACCCGGAGTACGCCCGCCTCCCCGTCGTCCGCCTCGACCCGCTCGCACCGTCGCACGCCGACGCCCTGCTCGACGACGTGACCGACGGCTCCGCCGCCCCGGCCGTCCGCGAGCAACTGCTGGCCGAAGCGGAGGGCAACCCGGCCCTGCTCCTCGCCCTCGTCCGCCGGCTCTCGCCCGCCGAGCTGCGCGGGCACCGGCCGCTGCCCCACCCGCCGGCCGACGCCGGGACCCTGGCGGCGGTGGCCGGCCGGTCGCTGTCCGGCCAGTCCCCGGACGTCCACGACCTGCTGCTGACGGTGGCGGCGGCCGTACGGACGTCGGACGGACCGGACGCGGACACCGGCCTGGTCCTGGAGGCCCTGCGACGCCTGCGCGCCGCGACCGCGCCCGCCCCCACCGCCGACCCCCACCCTGATCCCCTCCCCGATCTCCTCGCCGGGGCCGGCGACCGGCTCCGCTTCCACAGCCCGCTGCTGTGCCGGGCCGTCCACGCCACCGCCGCGCCGCAGCGGCGCCGGGCCGCGCACCGCGCGCTGGCCGACGTACTGGAGACCGGCGGCCGCCGGCTGCCGGCGCTGCTGCACCGCTCCTGGTCACTGCCCGGCCCGGGACCGGCGGTGCGGCTCGCGGAACGGCTGGCGGCGGCCGCCGCGGACGGAGCTGAGCCTGCCTCGCACGGGTTGCGCGGCACGGCGTACGCCCGTGCCGCCGAACTGACCGCCGAGCCGCAGGTCCGGGCCGAGCGGTACACGGCCGCCGCCGAACAGGCCCTGCTCGCAGGCCGCCCCGACCGGGCACGTCCCCTGCTGGCGGCGGCCCGCGGCTGCGCCGCCCCGGCCGCGGTGCGAGGGCGGGCCGAACTGGTGCGAGGCCTGGCGGAACTTCGCGACGGCCCCGTCGGCGACGCCCACCAGTCCCTGCTGCTGGCCGCCACCCTGCTGGCCGAGGACGCCCCCGCCGACGCCGCCACCGCCGCACTGGCTGCCGCCGACGCGGCCTGGGCGGCGGGCGACCTGCCGTCCTGCCTGGCCACACTGACGCCCGGCCCGCCATCGGCCCCGGTCAACGCCCTGGCCCCGCACGACCCCTACGGCCCGATCGGCGCTCCGGCCCCGGTCGGCGCCCCAGGCTCGGGGGCCCCCTCGACCCCGGGTCTCCCCACGGCCGCGGCCGAGCCTCCAGGTTCGCTTGCGGGCTCGGTCCAGGGGAAGCTGCCTGGGCCGGTTGGCGCCCCGGCCCCGAGCGGCGCCCCAGACTCGGGAGTGTCCCCGGCCCCGGGCGTCCCTACGGCCCCGGCTGAGGCGTTGGCCCAAGGTCAGCGGCCTGGGCTGGCTGGCCCCCCGGTCCCGGGTGATTCCCGGGGGCCGGGCGGCGCTCCCGTCCTGGGTGATCCCCCAGAGCCGGTGGAGCCTCCAGGCCAGAACGGCCTTCCGGCCCCACAGCCCCCCACTGCCCCGTCGCCCGCCGGCGACGGCGGTGGCACCGGTGTCGTCCGACCCCGGCCGGCCCCGGCCGCCGGAGCCGGGCCCGGAGGGGCGCAGGTGCGCGCCCCGGGGCCCGACCCCGTGCGCGAGCACCGAGCCGGCATGCGGGCGCTGCTCGAAGGACGGCTCGACCGGGCCGCCCCCGCGCTCGGGCAGGTGGTGGAGCGGGCCCGGAACGACGACCGGCCCGAGCGGCTGCTGCGGGCCGCTTCCGCCGCCCTGCTGCTCGGGGACGTGGACGCCGCCCGGCGGGCGGGTGCGCGGGCGCTGGCCGCGGCCCGGCAGTCCGGGTCGGACGCGCTGGTGCCACAGGCGCTGGAATACCTCGCCTACGCCGAACTCCGCGCCGGCCGGCACCCCCAGGCGCGCGCCCACGCGGAGGACGGACTGCGCACCGCGCAGCGCGTCGGGCAGCGCAACACCGCGGCCCACCACCAGGCCGTACTGGCCCTGGCGGCGTCGATCGAGGAGGAGCCGGAGGCGGTGGCCCGGCACGTGACGGCCGCGCTGGCCACGGCCCGGCGCCACGGGCTGGCCCAGGCGGCCACCCTCGCGGAGTGGGCGGCGGCCCGCGCCGACCTGGGCCGGGGCCGGCCCCACGACGCGGCCGACCGGCTCGGGCTCCTGGTCCTGCCCGGGCCCGGACGCGGTCACTTCGCGGTGTGGCGGCTCGCCGTGCCCTGCTTCGTGGAGGCCGCTGCCCTCGCCGGCCGCCCCGAGGACACCCACGACGTCCTCGCGGACTTCGCCGGCTGGGCGGCGTTCGGCGCCGATCCGCAGGCCGCCGCGCAACTGGCCCGCTGTCAGGCCCTGCTGGCCCCGCCGGACCGCGCCGACGACCTCTACCGGCGCGCGCTCGCCCGGCACGACGAGGCGGGCGGCGACTTCGAGCGGGCCCGCACCGCGCTGCTCTACGGCAAGTGGCTGCGCCGGCGGCGCAGACCCCGCGAGGCCCGTGGCCGTCTCGGCACCGCGCTGGCCGGCTTCGACCGGTGCGGCGCGGGAGTCTGGGCGGCGCAGGCCCGCGCGGAACTGCGGGCGCTCGGGGCCGCGCCACGGGCCCGGGAGGCCGGACCGCTGACCCGCCTGACGCCGCAGCAACTGCGCATCGCCCGGCACGTCGCCGAGGGCGCCACCAACCGAGAGGTCGCGCTCACCCTCGCGGTGAGCACCCGCACCGTCGACTACCACCTCCGCAAGGTCTTCGCCGCGCTCGGCGTACGGTCCCGCCTGGAACTGGCCCGCATGGTGGAGCACGCCGAACGGGCCCGAGCGGCCGGAAGGTCTGAAAAGACCGGTGCACGACCCTAGGGACCGACCGGACGGTATGCCATCCTTCGGGGCAGGACGAGTCAGGGGGCATGCCCGGCACGGGCGGACGGCCCGCCGCGGGGCACCTCCGTAAGCCCTGGCCTGGGGGAGGACCGCGATGCAGCACGCCGTACGGTCACGAGCAGCGATCCGCACCGGACTGACACCCGTTCCACGCCCGCGGACACCGAGCGTCGCGTCGTTGATGGACGCCGACGCGCTGCGGGTCCTGCACCGGGCCGCCCGCGCCCTGCTCGACGACCTGCCCGACCTGACCGACCGGCTGATCGCCCTGCTGCGGGAACAGGAACCGGCGTACCGCGCGGCCGTCACCAAGGACCCGACGGCCACCTGGCAGGAGGTCCACCGCTCCCTGCGGCACAGCGTGGCCTCACTGCTGGACCCCCGCGGCTCCCGGGACGCGGCCCACCGCTGCACCTGGCGGATCGGCGCCACCCGCGCCGAGCAGGGCCTGCCGCTCGACGCCCTGCTGCACGCCTTCCGCCTCGGCGGCTCGCTGGTGTGGCAGCGGCTGGTCGAGGAGACCTCCCGCACCGCGCCCGAGGACGTGCGCCTGCTCGTCCACGTGGCCGCCGACGTGTGGAACTTCGTCGACGAGCACTGCACCCTCGTCGCCGACGCCTACCGGCAGACCGAGTGGCGGATCGGCCGGCTCCGTGAGAACCGGGCCCGGCTGCTGGCGGCGGGCCTGCTCGACGGCACCAGCCGCATCGCCGACCTGCCCGAGGCCGCCCAGGCCCTGGGCCTGCCGGAACACGGCCGGTACGTCGTCGTCGCCGTCACCGGCGCGCACCCCGCCCGGTCGGACGCCGCCCGCGCCGCCGTACCGCCGGGCGCCCGCGTCCACTGGCACGCGGGGGCGGACGTCGACTACGGCATCGTCCTGGCCGGCGCGGGCGACGAGGAAGGCTTCCTGGAGCCGTCGTCGCCCGCGGGCGGGGCGTACGCCCCGGTCCACGGCGTCCGGATCGGCATCGGCCGCGCGGTCGACGGACTGGCCTCGGTCGGTGACGCCCGCAGGTTCGCCGACACCGCCCTGGAGATATGCCCGCGGGCCGGCGGCACGGTGAGACTGGCCGAGCACCTCCCCGCCGCCCTCGTCGCCTCCAGCCCGGAGCTCGGCGGCGCCCTCGCCGAACGGGTGCTCGGTCCGCTGCTGCGGCTGGAACCCGCCGACCGCGAGGTGCTGCTGGACACCCTCACCACCTGGCTCGACTGCGACGGCTCCGCGCAACGGGCCGGCGAACGCCTCTACTGCCACCGCAACACGGTCCTCAACCGCCTCCGCCGCTGCGAGCAACTCACCGGCCGCTCGCTGGCCCGCCCGGCCGACGTGGTGGAGATCAGCCTGGCGCTGACCGCTCGACGGGTCCTGCGCGACTGAGGAGCACGCGGACGCAACACGGGCCGCGCCGCGCACTGCCCGACAGGGCTGGGTCCGACCCGGCCCGGCCCGGCCAGGGCGCGGTTCGGCACGGCGTGGCTCGGCTCGGCCTCGCCCGGTCCGGACTCGGTCTGGCCAGGCAGGACACGGCGCGGCCAGGCACGGCGAGACACGGATGGCTCGGCCTTGCCCGATCCGGCTCGGTCTGGACAGGCACGGCACGGCTGGGCCTGGCCCGGCGCCGCTCGGCCCGCACGCCCGCCCCGTCACCGCACCCCGCCGCACCGCGCCGCATCGCACCGCGGCTCAGGCCCCCGCGCCGGGCTGCCGGCGGGCGCGGTCGGGGCGGGCGTCGGGGCCGCTGCCGGGGTCGGTCGAGACGGCATGGCCACGGCCCTACGACAGGTCGTCGGCGCGGACACGCAACGCACCCGCAACGCGCCCGGCGGGACCGACACCGCCCCCACCCCGCCCCTGCCGCCGGGCCCGGCGGCAGCGCTCCCGCCCCCCTCGTGCGGCCCCTCCGAGCGCATCGCGCAGCCCGCCCGACCCCGAGGAGCCCCGCGCCTCCCGCCCACCCCGCCACCACCAGTGCCACCCCGCCCTGGGCACCCGCACAAACTCTCCACCCCCGGACTGGGACGCCGCAGCGACCCGGCCGGTAACCCCTGTACGGGCACCAGGGCCCGTGCTGTCGTGAGCTCCCCCCTTCAGCCGTCACCGTGCCGGCCCCGGCACGGTCCCAAGGAGCCGCGATGCCCGCAGCACCACCGGACGGCGAGCCCGCGCTGCACGTCGAGAGCCTCGACGTGACGTACGGGCGCGCCCTGTCCGCCCTCCGTTCCGTGTCCCTGACCGTCCCGCACGGCGGTGTCGTCGCACTGCTCGGTGCCAACGGCGCCGGCAAGACGACGCTGCTGCGGGCCGTGTCGGGCACGCTGCGCCTGCACCGCGGCGCGATCACGGCCGGCCGCGTCCGCTACGGCGACACGGCGCTGGACGGGCGCGACCCCGTCGCCGCCGTACGCGCCGGAGTCGTCCAGGTGCCCGAGGGCAGGCGGGTGTTCGCCGGACTCAGCGTCGACGAGAACCTGCGGGCCGGGGGACTCGGCCTGAACCGGCGCGCCCCGGCCCAGGTCCGCGAAGCCCGGGAGCGGGTCTTCACCCTCTTCCCGCGGCTCGCCGAGCGCACCCGCCAGGCCGCCGGCCTGCTCTCCGGCGGGGAGCAGCAGATGCTGGCCATCGGCCGCGCCCTGATGGCCGCGCCCCGCATGCTCCTGCTGGACGAGCCCTCCCTCGGCCTCGCCCCGCTCATGGTCGACCGCATCGCCGAGGTGGTCCGCGAGATCAACGCCCAGGGCACCGCCGTACTCCTCGTCGAACAGAACGCCGGCATGGCACTGTCCCTCGCCGAGCACGCCCACGTCCTCGAGGTCGGCGAGATCCGGCTGTCCGGTCCCGCCGCCGAACTCGCCCGGACGGACGCCGTACGCCGCCTCTACCTCGGTGAGGACACCGAGACCGCCGAGGCCGCGGACGACACCGACGGCAAGGGGGCCGCGTGACCACCCGCACCGCCGCGCCACCGGCGCTCGAGGTCCGCGACGTGACCGTGCGCTTCGCCGGACTCGTCGCCCTCGACGACGTCTCCTTCACCGTCGCCCCGGGCACCGTGCACGCCGTCATCGGTCCCAACGGCGCGGGCAAGTCCACCTGTTTCAACGTCCTGTCGGGCCTGTACCGGCCCAGCGCCGGCACCGTTCGCCTCGGCGAGGCCGACCTGACCCGGCTCGCCCCGCACCGGATCGCCGCCCTCGGCGTGGCCCGTACCTTCCAGAACATCGTCACCACCCAGGGCACCGTCGCCGACAACCTGATGCTCGGCCGCCACGCCCTGTCCCGCGCCGGTTTCGCCGCCAGCGCCCTGCGCCTGCCCAGCGCCGTGCGCGAACAGCGCGCCCACCTCGCCAAGGCCCGCGAGATCGCCGAACTCGCCGGCCTCGGCGCCCACTTCGACTCGCCCGTGTCCCTGCTGTCGTACGGCGACCGCAAGCGCGTCGAACTCGCCCGTGCCCTCTGTCTGGAGCCCCGTGTACTGCTGCTCGACGAACCGGTGGCCGGCATGAACGCCGCCGAACGCGTCCGGATGACCGAGGTCGTCCGGGAGATCCGCGCCGAACTCGGCCTGTCCCTCGTGCTGGTCGAGCACGACATGGGCCTGGTCATGCGCCTCGCCGACGAGGTCACCGTCCTCGACTTCGGCAAGGCCATCGCCCACGGCACCCCCGACGAGGTCCGGCGCGACCCCGAGGTGCTGCGCGCCTACCTCGGCACCGGCGCAACCGGGGAGGACGCGGCATGACCGGCTTCCTCGACGCCCTCCTCAACGGCCTGTCCCTGGGCTCCGTCTACGCCCTGATCGCCCTCGGCTTCGTCACCATCTTCAAAGCCTCCGGCGTCCTGAGTTTCACCCACGGCTCGCTGCTGCTGCTTGGCGGCTACCTCGTCGCCGTACTCCACGACGACCTCGGTTTCGCCGGGGCGCTGGCCCTCGCCGTCGTCGTGACGGCCGCCGTGGCGGGCGCGCTGGACCGGCTGGTGCTGCAGCGGGTCGGCGGCACCGACCCGCACGCCGCCCACGTGCAGACCATCGTCACCATCGGCATCGACATCATCCTGGTGACCGACCTGGCCCGGCGGATCGGCGGCGACCTGCTGCCGCTCGGCGACCCCTGGGGCAACGCGGTGACCGACCTCGGCCCGGTGACGGTCGCCGACAGCCGCATCGCCGCGATCCTGGTGTCCGCCGCGGCCATCGGCGGCGCCTTCGCCCTCTTCCGGTTCACTCCCTGGGGCCTGTCGCTGCGCGCGGCGGCCGAGGACGGCGAGGCCGCCGCCCTCATGGGCGTACGGCTGACCCGCGTACGCACCGCCGCCTGGTGCCTGGCCGGCGGACTCGCCGCGCTCGCCGCGGTCTTCCTGGTCGCCTTCCCGGCGCCGGGACTGGAACGCACCACCGGACAGATCGCCCTCAAGGCCTTCCCGGCCGCCATCCTGGGCGGCATGGCCTCCCCGGTCGGCGCCCTGGTCGGCAGCATGCTGATCGGCCTCACCGAGGCCTTCGTCGCCGGCTACCAGTCCGACCTGCACATCCTCGGCGAGGGCTTCGGCGACGTCGCCCCGTACGCCGTCATGGTGCTGGTCCTCCTGGTGCGCCCCGCCGGGCTCTTCGCGGCGAAGGGAGCAGCCCGTGTCTGACCGCCGCAAGCCGAACAGCCTTCTCGACGGCCGCCTCCTCAAGCCCGGCAGGCTCCTGCTCGCCGCGCTCCTCCTGTGCGCCCTGCCCTTCTACCTGGACGCCTTCTGGCTGCGCATCGGCCTGTTCTCCATGGCCGCGGCCATCGGCGCCGTCGGCCTCAGCCTGCTCAGCGGCACCGCGGGCCAGCTCTCCCTCGGGCACGCCTTCTTCCTGGCCGTCGGCGCCTACGGCTACGTATGGCTGGCGGGCGAGCCCGGGCCGGGACTGCCGCCCCTCCTCGCCGCCGTCCTCGCCGTACTGCTCGCCGGGGCCGCGGGCGGCCTGTTCAGTCCCGTCGCCGGCCGGGTCAAGGGCGTCTACCTTGGGGTGGCCACCCTCGCCCTGGTCTTCCTCGGCCACCACGTCCTGCTCACCGCGGACTCCGTCACCGGCGGCTTCAACGGACGGTCGGTGCCGCCGCTGGAGATCGGCGGCTTCGCCTTCGCCGAGTCGGACCCCGAACTGACGGTCCTGGGCGTGCCGTTCGGAGCCGAGGAACGGCTCTGGTACCTGGGTCTCGCCCTGTTCGCCCTCACCTGGTACACCGCGCGCGGAGTCCTGCGCGGGCGGCCGGGGCGCGCCCTGTCCGCGCTGCGCGACAGCGAGACCGCGGCGTCCGTGATGGGCGTGCCCGTGGCGCGGTACCGCTCGGCGGCGTTCGTCGTCTCCTCGATGTACGCGGGCCTCGCCGGCGTCCTGCTCGCGCTCTCCTTCCGCCGTGTCGTGCCCGACTACTTCTCACTCCTCCTCTCCGTCGACTACCTCGCCATGATCGTCATCGGTGGTCTCGGCTCGGTGGCCGGCGCCACCGCCGGAGCCGTCTTCGTCACCGCCCTGCCGCTGCTGATGACGCGCTACGCCGACCAGTTGCCGCTGGTGGCGACGCCGGGCTCCGGCGACGGCTCGATCGGCCCGACCGAGGCCGCCCGCTACCTGTACGGCGCCGCGATCGTCGTCATCCTGCTCTACGCCCCCGACGGCCTGCACGGACTGGCCCGCCGGACCCGCGCCCGCCTGCGCCGCCGACCGTCCGGTCCCCCCTCCGCCACCACGGAAGCCACCGGAGACGCCGCGGCCACCGAGACCTCCGCGACCACAGCAACATCCGCACGAGCCAAGGAGCACACCCCGTGAACGTCACGCACCCGAGGCCCCGCGCCACCCGGACCGCCGCCCTGGCCGCGGCACTGGCCGCCGTGCTGCTCGCGGGCACCGCATGCAGCTCCAAGGCGGAGGGCGGAGGCACCGACGAAGCCGCCGACGGCGTCAAGGCCGGCCCCGGAGTCAGCGAGAAGGCCATCAGGCTCGGCGCGCTGACCGACCTCACCGGCCCCTACGCCACCCTCGGCAAGTCCATCGTGCAGGCCCAGCAGATGTGGGCCGACGAGACCAACGCGGCGGGCGGCATCTGCGGACGCGAGGTCGAGATCGTCGTCAAGGACCACGGCTACGACGTGCAGAAGGCGGTGACCGCCTACGCCGACATCTCCCCGGACGTGGTGGCCCTGCCCCAGGTCATCGGCTCACCGGTGGTCGCGGCGCTGCTCGACGACATCGAGCGGGACAGCATGCTGACCTTCCCGCAGGCCTGGGCCGCCTCCCTGCTCGGCAAGGACGCCGTCCAGGTCCTCGGCACCACCTACGACCTCGACATGATCGCGGCCGTCGACTTCCTGACCCGTACCAAGAAGATCGCCAAGGGCGACACGATCGGCCACGTGTACTTCGAGGGCGACTACGGCGCCAACGCGCTGGAGGGTTCCGAGTGGGCCGCCGAGCAGGCCGGGATGAAGGTGGTCGGACAGAAGATCAAGGCGACGGACACCGACCTGACCGCGCAGGTCTCCGCACTGAGCAACGCCGGGGTGAAGGCCGTCCTGATCAGCGCGGGTCCCGCCCAGACCGCGTCCCTCGCCGGAGTCGCCGCCGCCCGGGGCCTGAAGGTGCCCATCGTCTCCAGCGCTCCCGGATACTCCCCGCAGCTGATGAAGACCCCCGCGGCGCCGGCCCTGGAGGCCATGGTCCACGTCGTCAGCGCCGCACCCGCGGTCAGCTCCGGCCTGCCGGGCGTCAAGAAGATGGTCGCCTCCTACACCGAGAAGTACCCCGGCGAGCCGGTCGACTCCGGCGTGCTCTCCGGCTACAACGCCGCCCAGCTGATCGGCGCCGACCTGAAGAAGGCCTGTGAGGGCGGCAGCCTGACCCGCGAGGCCGTGGTGAAGGCACACCGCTCGCAGAAGAACGCGGACACCGGCCTCGGCACCCCGCAGAACTTCACCTTCGTGACCGAGCCGGCCAGCCGGTCCACCTACGTGCTCAAGCCCGACGCCAAGGCGGTCGGCGGCCTGGTCGGCGTGGAGGACGCCCACAAGGCGCCCGGCGTCGACGCGTACCTGGCCGCGCGCGGCTGACCGCAGTGAGTGGCCGTCAACTCGCCTGCCCGGCAGACGCTTTGGCGGCCGCTCGGTCCGCGTACTGGTTTCCCTGACCACCGGGTCTCTAGGATGTACTCTCTGTCATGCCAGTCCAGTTGGCGCCCGTACGGAGCTGGGGGAACGATGCAAGCCGACAAGCAGCTGTCCACGGAGATCGACGCCAACGTGCCCACGGCCGCACGTATGTACGACTATTATCTGGGCGGCAAGGACAACTACGCGGCCGACCGTGCGGCGGTCGGTGAACTCGACAAGGTCGTCCCCAGCACCCGCCGGCTGGCCCTGAACAACCGGCGCTTCCTGCAGCGGGTCGTCAGGACCCTCGCCGAGGACTACGGCATCCGCCAGTTCCTGGACCACGGTTCCGGCCTGCCCACGCAGGACAACGTGCACCAGGTCGCCCAGCGCATCGACCCCGAGTCCCGCGTCGTCTACGTCGACAACGACCCGATGGTGCTGGTCCACGGCCGTGCGCTGCTGGACCAGAACGACCGGACCGCCGTCATCCACGCCGACATGCGCTCGACCGAGGAGATCTTCTCCCACCCGGACACCCAGCGCCTGATCGACTTCTCGCAGCCGGTCGCCGTGCTGTTCAACTCGGTCTTCCACTGCATCCCGGACAGCGACACCGACGGCCCGATGTCGGTCGTCCGCCGCGTCACCGAGCGGCTCGTGCCCGGGAGCTACGCGGTGATGTGCCAGCTGGTCAGCGAAGACGCCGAAGTGCGGAAGTTCGTCACGGACTTCATGGACCAGGCGACGCAGGGGCACTGGGGCCGGGTCCGCGAGCCGAAGGACGTCGAGGCGCTCTTCGCAGGCATGGACATCCTGGAACCGGGCCTGGTGGAGGTCTCCACCTGGCGTCCGGACACCGATGTGGCTCCCCGTCAGCTCACCGACGAGTGGATCGAGTTCGGCGGACTGGGCCGCCTCCGCTAGCGGACGACGTGGATGAGGGCCGCGCGAGGCCGCGCGGCCCTGCTTCTCGCGGTGGCCGGTCAATCACCGACGGCCGCGTCGGCTACTTCCCGGGGTAGCGCTGCGCCATCGTCGAGCGCAGCAGCTCGAGCGACCCGCGCGGAGTCAGCGCCTCGTCGGCCAGCCGGTCCAGCGCGACCCGGTACTCCTCGGTCTCGTCGCGGTCCTCGAGGAAGTTGGCGCTCCTGATGTGCTCCAGGTACACCACGTCGGGCAGGTCGGCGCCGCCGAAACGCAGATAGGTGACCGGGATCGCGGGCGCCGAAGCGTTCGTGACGTCCAGCGGCACGATCTGGAGCGTCACATGGGGCTCCTCCGCCACCTTGACGAGATGCTCCAGCTGCTCGCGCATGACCTCGCGGCTGCCCAGCACGCGCAGCAGCACGGACTCGTCGATGATCGCCCACAGCTGCGGGGCGTCCTTGCGGTGCAGCAGCTCCGCGCGGCGCATGCGCAGCTCCACCCGTCGCCGGACCTCGCCCTCGGGCGCGTTGGGCAGGCCTCGCTCGACCACGGCACGGGTGTAGTCCGGCGTCTGGAGCAGGCCGGGAACGTACTGGATCTCGAAGGTCCGGATGGTCGCCGCGGCCTCCTGGAGGCCGACCAGACGGTCGAACCACTCGGGCATCAGACGCTTGTCGTACCGCTGCCACCAGCCCGGCTCACCGGCGCGTCGGAGCAGTTTGAGCAGGACCGAGGCCTCGTACGTGTCGGTGCCGTACCGGTCCAGCAGCGCGCGGACGTCTTTCTCCGCCGGGGGCCTGCGGCCCTTGCCCGACTCGATGCGCGAGAGCTTCGCCGCGCTGAAACCCAGCTCGCGTGCCGCCTGCTCCTGGGAGAGGCCGGCGTCCTCACGGAAGCCCGCCAGCTGAACGCCGACGAGCATCTTCAGCAGAGTGGGAGCCGGCTCGGCCCGGTCCAGATAAGGTTCGAGACGGGAGATGCGAGGCGACGCGGCGGCGGACATCCTGACTCCCAGCAGACCGGCAGACTTGAGAAACCACACTATCTCATCCTGCCTATGCCTACCGCATCCGCCCGTGGAAATCGGGTAGTTGGCCTCCGCTTGGGCAAAGGCACCCGCCGCCCCCGCGGCACGCGTCGCCGTGATCGCGGCCCGCCTCACAGCAGGTGGTCGAACTCGCCCTCCTTCGCCCCGGCCAGGAAGGCGGCGACCTCGGCGGGGGTGTAGACGAGCGCGGGGCCGTCGGGATCGCGGGAGTTGCGCATCGCGATGCCGCCGTCCACCAGGGCGACCTCGACGCAGTTGCCCTCGGCGTTGCTGTGCCGACTCTTCTTCCAGCAGGCTTCCAACGAGCTGGCCTGCACTCCGTTGCGCACTGGTGGCACCGCGGTCTCCTTGCCGTTCGGGGGAGCGGACCGGGCCTCTTCGGTGCCCGTGCGCCCCCATCCGATTTTTTTCACGCAATTTCCCGTGCAATTGCACGCGAGCGCTGTCAGCGTGGATAATAGCCGTGGCGTCAACCCCCCGGTCGACGCCCCGTTCTGACGTTGCATCAGGGAGATGCCGTGTCGTCACCTGCGCATTTAAGGCTCCGGCCGTCCGGCGAACCCGCGTCGGAGGCAGGTGTGGCGAGCCGGTTCGGCGGGCTGCCGCACACGGCGGAGCCGGCCGTCGGCCGGGATCCGTGGCCGTTCGCCGCTCCCGACGCCAGGTCGCGCGTGCGGGACGGCAGTCCGGACTCCGCGGTGCTGCGGATCGCCTGCAGCGCGGAGGGCTTCGCCCGCGCCCGGGTCTTCACCCGGGAGACGCTCGGCGGCTGGTCCCTGGACCGGCACGCCGACGACGCCGTCCTCGTGATCACGGAGCTCGCCTCCAACGCCGTGGCCCACGCGGTGCCGTCCGCCGCGGCCGGTGCGCCGGAGGTCAGGCTGGGACTCGCCCTGGGCCCCGGTCACCTGATGCTGACCGTCTCCGACCCGGGCGGCAACGAACCCGTGCGCACCCCGTCCGACGGCTCCGCACTGCGCGAGCACGGACGCGGCCTGTGCATCGTCGACGCCCTGGCCGACGACTGGGGCTGGACCCCGAGGCCGCCGGCGGGCAAGACCGTCTGGGCCACCCTGACGACCCGCCCCCTCACCTGACCCGACTGCCGCGGAGGGCCCCACACCATGCGCAGCGCTCCGACACCCGAGCCGAGCATCCGGCGCACCGACCGTCAGACGCGGGCGCCCGGCCTGCCCCGGGCCGCCGCCCCCCTCGCGGGGCTGGACGGAGTGCCCTGGGGCGAGATCCAGGACTCCAGCGGTTCGGCCGCGGCCATTCCGCGCCTGCTGCGCAAGGTCGCCGGGGGTGACCCGGAGACCGCCCGAGCCGCCCTCGCCGATCTGCGGAAACGCATCTGCCAGTACGGCTTCGTCGTCGAGCAGGCGACCGCGGCGACCGTCCCCTTCCTCTGGGAGCTCGCGCAGCGGCCCCAGGTGAACTGCCGGGCCCAGATCATCCAGCTGCTCAAGAACATCGCCGACGCACGGCAGTGGGAGACCACCGCCACCGTCTATCCCAAGCTGCTCAACCACCGGGAGAACCCGGTGGCATGGGAGCGCGCGGCACGG
Organism: Streptomyces sp. CB02414; assembly: GCF_001905385.1. Lineage (GTDB taxonomy): Bacteria > Actinomycetota > Actinomycetes > Streptomycetales > Streptomycetaceae > Streptomyces. Next base: position 493,814 of record NZ_LIPF01000005.1, read on the forward strand.
CAGGCCGTCCGGGCCCGGCGGGACGAGCTGGAGCGGCTGCTCGTCGACGACGACAGCGAGATCACGCAGGCCACCACCGAACTCGCCCGCACGCTCGGAGACTGAGGCCCGCGCCCTCCACGGGGGAGAAGGCGCGGGTCTCCCTCCGGCGCGCGACGGACGCGACGACGTACCGGCGTGCCCGCGTGCCGGTGTACCGACCCGCGGGACAAGGTGGCGTACTCCTCGCCGACGGGGTAGGAAAGCGCGCGGAAGAAAGCGCTTGTACCCTTTCGGTCACCAGGAGGACCACGCCGATGGCGTCGCCGCCCGAAAAGCCGCTCGACCACCGCTACCGGGGCGAACACCCGATACGCACGCTCGTCTACCTGTTCCGCGCCGACCGCCACCGGCTGGCCGGCGCGGTCGCGGTCTTCACCGTCAAACACAGCCCGGTCTGGCTGCTGCCCCTCATCACCGCGTCCATCATCGACACCGTCGTCCAGCACGGCCCGATCGGCGACCTGTGGACCAGCACCGGGATCATCATGTTCATCCTGGTCGTCAACTACCCGCTGCACCTGCTGTACGTCCGCCTCCTGTACGGCAGTGTGCGGCGCATGGGCACCGCCCTGCGCTCCGCGCTGTGCACCCGCATGCAGCAGCTCTCCATCGGCTATCACTCGCGCGTCAGCGCCGGCGTGCTGCAGGCCAAGGTCGTCCGGGACGTCGAGACGGTCGAGCAGATGGTCCAGCAGACCGCCGAGACGGGACTCGGCGCGTTCACCGTCCTCGCCGGCGGCCTCGTCATCATCGGGGTCCGCACCCCGGAGTTCCTGCCCGTCTTCCTGGTCGTCGTCCCCGCCGCCTCCCTGCTGGTGGCGCGGCTGAGGGCCCGGCTGCGCACCCACAACGAACACTTCCGCCACGAGGTCGAGGCCCTCTCCTCCCGGGTCACGGAGATGACCCGGCTGATCCCGGTCACCCGCGCCCACGGCCTGGAGCGCAAGGCGCTGCGCCGCATGGACGGCACCCTGGACCGCCTGCTGACCTCCGGCAACCGCCTCGACCTGGTCAACGGCCGCTTCGGCTCACTGTCCTGGGTCGTGCTCAACGTGGTCGGCGTGCTGGTGCTCGCGGGCGCCGCGCTCATCTCCTACCACGGCGTCTGGGGCGTCTCCGCCGGCGACGTCGTGATGCTCAGCGCCTTCCTGACCACCCTCACCAACTCCACGACAACGTTGGCAAGCCTCGCACCGGTCATCACCAAGGGCCTGGAGTCCGTGCGTTCGGTCGGCGAGGTGCTCCAGGCCCCCGAGCTGGAGGACAACGAGGGCAAGGCGGAGCTCGCCTCGCTGCGCGGAGCCGTCACCTTCGAGGGGGTCGGTCACCTCTTCGACGGCGACGGACGGCCCGCGGTGAGCGACTTCACGCTGGCGGTCGAACCCGGCGAGACGATCGCGCTGGTGGGCGCGTCCGGTGCCGGCAAGTCCACGGTGCTCAACCTCGTCATTGGCTTCCTGCGGCCCACGTCCGGCCGGCTGCTGCTGGACGGCACCGACATGAACACCCTCGACCTGCGCACCTACCGGCGGTTCGTCTCGGTGGTACCGCAGGAGTCGATCCTCTTCGACGGCACCATCCGGGAGAACGTCGCCTACGGCATGGACGACGCCGACGAGGAGGCGGTGCGCGGGGCGCTGCGCGACGCCAACGCGCTGGAGTTCGTGGACCGGCTGCCCCAAGGCCTCGACACCCTGGTCGGGGAGCACGGCGCTCGGCTGTCCGGCGGTCAGCGTCAGCGACTGGCCATCGCCCGCGCCCTGATCCGGGACCCCAGGGTACTCATCCTGGACGAGGCCACCTCGGCGCTCGACACCCGTTCCGAAGCCCTCGTCCAGGAGGCCCTGGCCCGGTTGCTGCGCGGCCGGACGACCTTCGTCGTCGCCCACCGGCTGTCCACCGTCCGGGGCGCGGACCGGATCGTGGTCATGGGCGAGGGCCGCATCCTGGAGACCGGCACCCACGAGGAACTGCTGGGCGGGGGAGGGGCGTACACGGCGCTGCACAGCGGCCAGGTCGCCTGACCACGGCCGCCGAGGAGCGAAGGCCGAGCTGCGAGGACCCGATCAAGGGCCGTCAGGCCGAGGCTCCGCTGTCGATGACCAGGTCGGCGCCGACCACCGCGCCGGCCGCGGGGGAGGCGAGGTAGAGCACCGCGGCCGCCACTTCCTCCGCCTCCGCGACCCGGCCGAGCGGGTTCTCCGTCTTCACGCGCTCGGCGCGGTCTGCCTCACTCTCGCCGGGCCGCAGCGACATGGGGGCGGCGGAGGCGCCGGGGCTCACCGCGTTGACGCGGATGCCCTGGTGGATGTGGTCGAGGGCGGCGGCGCGGGTCAGCGCGGAGACCGCGGCCTTCGAGGTGACGTACGCGGCGGCGTTCGCAATCCGCAGATGTGCGCCCAGGTTGGAGGAGACGTTGACGATGGCGCCGCCGCCGTTGTCCTTCATGTGCGCGATCTCGTGCTTCATGGCCAGCCAGACGCCGGTGACGTTCGTCCGCAGCACCGCGTCCCAGTCCTCCTCGCTCACCTCACCGACGGGCACGGTGCCGCGGAGTATCCCGGCGTTGTTGACCGCGATGTCCAGTCCACCGAAGCGGACGACGCTCTCGCGCACCAGGTTCTTCAGCTGACCGGAGTCGGTGACGTCGGCGGTGACGGCGGCGGCCGTGCCGCCCGCGCCCTCGATGAGACCGACCGTCTCGTGCAGTGTGGCCGCGGTGCGCCCGGCGGCGACCACGGACGCGCCCTCGGCCGCGAACGCGAGCGCGATCGCGCGGCCGAGGCCGGAGCCCGCGCCGGTGACGAGGACGGTCCTGCCGGTGAAACGGTTCATTCCGGTGACTCCTTGAGCAGTGGATTACTTGACCGATCGGTTCATTATTCGGGCATGCGGAAGACAGCCCGGTGGTGCCGGTGGCTGTGCGTCAGTCCAGCAGGGCCAGGGCCTGTTCGGCCGCGTCCCGCACCCGGGCGGGATCGTTCGACGCCTTGCCGACCACCCGTACGCCCTGCATCAGGACGAGCAGCATGCGGGCCAGCGCCCGCGGATCGCGGTCCTCGGGCAGCTCGCCCTGGGTCTGGGCCCGTACGAGTGCGGAGTGCAGCGGGGTCTCGATGTGCTCCCAGCTGAGCTCGACCCGGCGGGCCGCCGCGGGATCGTGCGGGGCCAGCTCGGCCGCGGTGTTGGTGACGAAGCAGCCGTGCAGCCGGGCTTCCGGGGAGGCGGCCTCCGCGGCGAATCGGCGCACCACCGCCCGCACCGCTGGAAGCGCCGGACCGGGCCGGGACAACTCGGTGAGGAGGGTCGGGTCGCGTGTCTCGGCGTACCGGTCCATGGCCTTCAGGTAGAGCTCGTGCTTGCTGCCGAAGGTCGCGTAGAGGCTGGCGCGGCCGATACCGAGGTGCTCGACGAGGTCCGACATCGACGTCGCTTCGTAGCCGCGCCGCCAGAACAGCTCGAGGGCCGACTGCAGCGCGGCGTCCGGATCGAATTCCTTGGTCCTGGCCACGTCCAGGACCCTAGGGTTATTTAGAACGATCAGTCAAGTTGCGGCAGGGAGTCGTTCTGTTCCTTTTGGGTCGGAAAGTTGCCACCGTTCGACGAAGGTCGGTCAGTGAGCGACGGGTTTTCGTCAATTGCGAGTGGTGGCGTGCATGGTGTGAATGTTTCGTCCGGGTTCGGGCATACGGAGCGCAAATCGAGAGAGGGGCGCTTCGTGCTCGAACCGGACCCGAAGGTCGTCAGGGAGTTGCTGACGCGGTACGCGTCACTGCGGATCGCTCAGGCGGAGAGGCAGAGCCCGGCGGCGGCGCGCGAGCTGGCGGACGTCAGCTACACGCTCTGCGTGATGATGGCGGCCACCGCCATCCACGACGCGGTGGCCAAGGCTGACGCGCTGCTGCTCGCCAAGGGGCGGACGCCGGACACCGTCCGCGCGGCGGACCCGGACGGGGAGAGCGGCCTGTCGCTGGCCGTGTGAGAACGCCGTACCCCGGGGCCCGTCCCGGAGGCCGGGCCGCGGCCGGCGGACTGATCTCCGAGACGGGCCCTACGCACCCCGTGCCGGAGTCCCGGACTTCCCGTGGAACGCGGCGCGATAGGCGTGGGGTGTCGTCCCGACCACCCGCCGGAACCGCTCCCGGAAGGCCGTGGGGGAGCCGAACCCGGCCTGCCGCGCGATCCGTTCGACCGAGTGGTCGCCGTTCTCCAGCAGGTACTGGGCGCGCCGTACCCGAGCCCGCAGCAGCCACTGCAAGGGCGTGGTGCCGGTCTGCTCACGGAACCGGCGGCTGAAGGTGCGCTCGCTCATGCCCGAGCGCGCCGCCAGCGTCCCGAGGGTGATCTCCCCGGCCAGGTTGTCCTCGATCCACTCCAGCAGCGGCTCCAGGTCCGAACCCCGCGGCACCGGCGGGTACGCGTGCACGATGAACTGGGCCTGCCCGCCCTCCCGTTCCAGCGGTACCACGCACATCCGGGCGGCGTGCGCGGCGACCGCCGACCCCAGGTCCCGGCGGATCATGTGCAGGCACATGTCGAGACCGGCGGCGGCTCCCGCCGAGGTGAGGATCTGGCCGTTGTCGACGTAGAGCACGTCCGGGTCCACCCGCACGCGCGGGTGGCGGCGGGCCAGTTCCGCCGCGGCGATCCAGTGCGTGGTGGCCCGCAGGCCGTCCAGCAGCCCGGCCTCGGCGAGGACGAAGGCGCCCACGCACACGGACGCGATCCGCGTCCCGGCGCCGGCCGCCCGCCGCAGCGCCGCCAGGACGCGTTCGGAGGGCGGTCCGGACTCCTCGGAGCGGCCCGGCACGATGATCGTGTCGGCCGACTCCAACGCCTCGAGGCCCTGGTCGACGCGGAGGCCGAGTCCGTGCGTGCGCACCTCGGGCGACTCGGCGCACAGCCGCACCCGGTACGGGGCGCGCCCGTCGGGCAGCCGCGTCCAGTCGAAGGCCTGCATGGGCGCCGCCATGTCGAACGGCACCACGTCGTCGAGGACCAGGATCGCCACGGAGTGCATGGACGCCACGATAGGCGGGATCCCGCCGGGCGCAGAAGGGCGTGCACCGTACCGCGACATCGCCCGGCCCGGTGGCCGGCGGCTGGTGGGAGGGTTGGCGAGAACCCGTTGAAGGCTGTCGTTCCAGCCTCTGTGCGATCACGCGCCGGCTTCCTAACGTGGCTCTCACCGCACCGCCTCTCCCGCCTCCCGGAGCCTCTGCCGATGACCAAGTTCCTGCTGTCCCTCCACGTCCTGGCCGCCATCCTCGCGATCGGCCCCGTCACCGTCGCGGCCAGCATGTTCCCGCCGGCCGTCCGCCGGGCAGCGGTGGCCCTGCCCGTGGGCGGCGGCGGAGAAGAGGTCGCGACCGGTGCCGTGGACGCCGGCGACGTGGGCACCGTCCGGCTGCTGCACCGCATCTGCCGGGTCTACGCCGGACTCGGCGTCGCGGTACCGCTCCTCGGTCTCGCCACCGCCTTGGCGATGGGCGTGCTGGGGGACGCGTGGCTCATCGCGTCCATCACCCTGACCGCGGCCGCGGCGGGCATCCTGCTCGCTCTCGTCCTGCCGCGGCAGGAGGAACTGCTGGAGGACCTGACCGGCCGGCGGCCCGTCGAGCGCGCCAGGACGGCCCGGCTGGCGATGTTCACCGGCCTGTTCAACCTGCTGTGGGCCACCGTGACGGTGCTCATGATCGTCCGGCCGGGGTCCACGACCGGCGCCTGAGCGGCCGTCACCTTCGGACATGTGCGCACCACCGGGTGGACGGACGCCTAGACTGCTCAGTCGCGCCTCCGTACGGGGGCGGACGACACGAAAGGCACGTTGACGGGTGTTCCAGGATTCCCCCATCTACGACCGACTCGTCGCCGAACGCGGTGACGTCCCCGAGCAGGTGCGAAGGGATGCCGAGCGCGTGAGCAGGGAGCTGGAGGTGGTCATGCGCCCGTTGCGGACACCCGGTCACCTGCCCGGCGCCGAACGGCAGCCGGCCCCGGGCGCCGGCTGGCAGCGCACCGCCCTGCTGCCCGGCCCCCGCCCGAGCTGACGGACGGCCGCGCACCGCGACCTCACCCGACGGCCGCCGTACCCGGACCGTCCGCGTCCACCGGCTCCCCGGAAGCGGGGCGGGCCAGCCACTCGGCGATGGTGCGGGCGATCGGCTGACCCGTCTCCACCTCGACGAAGCCGAACTGCCCCGACTGGTTGCACTCCAGGAACCACCAGGTGCCGTCGCCGTCCTCGGCGAAGTCGAAGGCGCCGTAGGCGAGCCGCGCCGCACGGAGATAGGCGCGGACGGTCTCGGCGACGCGCGGCGGCACGTCGGCGGGCCGCCACGGCTCGGGGGACGCCGTGAAGCGGACGTCGACGATCTCTTCCGGGTCCGGGCACGCGAGGGACGCCTTCCGCGCGGCCAGCAGCTCCTCGCCGACGGCGGTGAGCCGGATGTCGGCGCGCTTGGCGACCCGGCGTTGCAGCAGTGTCGGGCCGTGGGCGACCGCGGAGAAGTCCGCCTCGGGCGGCACCCTGCTGGTCGGCACCGCCAGGGGCGGGTCCTGCGGGTGCGCGCCCGAGACGGGCTTGACCACCAGGTCCGGATAGCGCTCGGCGAACTCGCGCGCGGCCCGCGGGAACGTCGTGATCAGGGTCGCCGGCACCGGCAGCCCGCACCGCTGGGCCAGTCGCAGCTGCCAGGGCTTGTGCCGGGCCCGGTGCGCGGCGTCCGGATCGTTCATCCAGCGTGCCCCGCAGTCGCGGAGCATGCCGTACAGCGCCTGCCCGGACTCCTCGGCCAGCCACGCGGAGGGCTCGGCGGCCCGCGCGGCCGCACCGCCCGGCCTGCGCACCCAGACGGACCGCAGCCCGCCGATGCTCACCAGCCGGCCCCCCGAGGACAGATGGCCCCGGAAGGAGCCGTGCACGAACTCACCGGAGAGAGCGACGGAACCGGTGAGATCGGCGGGGTCCAGGCGGACCACCGGTACTCCCGACGCGTTCAGGTGGACGACCACCATGTCCGCGGTGACGTCCTCTTCACAGGTCAGGATCAGAACGGTCATGTGCGACGGCCCGTGTTCAGTCGTCGAAGTGAGTCTTCGACCCCGCGGTGGAGGTCGTGGTCCCGAGCTCTCTCAGCAGCGCGTGGTCACCGGCGGCCACCCGCCCGTCCAGGAGCACGTTCAACTGCAGCCCGGAGTCGTAGACGTAGGGAGTTGTCGCTTCCAACTCCACTGCGGGCCGTGCGTAGTTGAGCGCGAACGGTTGCATCGTCTCTCCCTAGTCGGTGCTGTGCCGATCAGACGACGACCCGGTCACGGCGCCGCCTGGTCCGCCGACTTCCTTCGGCTTCCAGAGACTTATACGAATCGAACGGGTGATTGGTTTCCTTACGCTGCGTAGTCATTGCGCGGACCGGCGCCCCGCCGCCGGTCCTTGACGCCCCGCCGGCCGCCGAGAGGGCCGCGCGCGGAACGCAGCGCGAGGAGCAGCACACCGACGTCGTCCAGGTAGACCGGGTCGGGCAGCAGGTCCGCCGGCAGCACCAAGTAGAGGACGGCGCCCCAGAAGACCCACCGCGGACCGGTGGGCAGCCCCGCCCGTTCCAGATCCCGCCGGGTGCGCACCAGCCGCACCAGCACGGCCACCGCCGTCGTGAGGACCGCCACCGCGAGCGTCACCGCCGCGATGATCACCCCTGTGGTCGTGTCCACCCCGCCCCTCCTCATGGTGTGCGGCAGGCACCCTGCCTTCCGGATGCCCGTTCGGGAGGCAGGCAAGTCCCCGGCGACCGGTCTCTCATCCCTGTGGCCCACTCCGGTGGCACGCCGCGGTGGACGTGCTTAGTAATGGTCAGCACACAGCGCGTGTCGCATGTCGGGGACGCAGGGCGGCCGCACCCCCACCACACGGAGAGATCATGACCACCGGATCTTCCTCACCCCGTTCGCCCGAATACGCCATATCCGCCGTGGACCTGCCCACCGGGGAGACGACCACGGCCACCGGCACGTACCCGGTGCGTGCGCCGGGGGCGCGACCCGACGCCGGGACACCGGCCGCTCGCCCCTCGGCCGCCCGCTCGCCCGCTCCCGGGGAACCGGTCCACCGGGAGCCCGACTTCGCCCCTCGGGAGCCCGTCCCGCAGCCCGCTCCCCGGGACCCCGCGCGCGAGGACGCCGCCGCGCCGCCCGAGGAGTTCGTCGCCGACCGGCCCTCCCCCCAGGCCCCCTTCGATCAGGACGCCTTCGACCCCGACGTACTCGACCGGGAAGTGTTCGACCAGGACTCCGCCGCCCACGACGACGTCATGCGTGACGAGCCGGTGCGCGAGTACGGCGACCCCGTCGGCGACCTGGTGCGCGCCGCCGTGGCCGACCGGCCGCTGGAGGAGGTCGTCGACCTCATCACCATGCTGGAGGGGTCCCCCCAGTACGCGCAGGCCACGATCGACGCGCTCCGCGCGGTCGGCGTGAACCGCTCGGTGGAGGACGTCACCCGGCTGGTCGGCCTGCTGACGCGGCCCCCGCGCAACCCGGACAGCGCGGACGAGGCGATCCGGGCCGCGGCGGAGTGCCGCTCGGTGGAGGACGTCACCCGGCTGATGGAACTGCTCCACCGCACGCCCCTGGAACCGCACTGCGGCCAGGAGGCCGTACGGGCCGCCGCCACCGGCCGCCCCGTCGAGGAACTGGTGCAGCTCATCGGCCGCCTGGCCGAGGACGGACGGGTACGCCCGGACCGGCCCGACGCCCGGCACCTGCGGGCGGCCCTGGACGGCGAGGGCGACGGCGACCGCGAGGACGAGGAACCGCCCGCCCGCCCGGCCGGACTGGCCGGTGTGTTCGCGGCGGGGGACCGCCGGGGCCGCGAACGCCGCCGGAGCGCCCGCTCGGCCCGCCGGGGCCGCGACCACGAGGAGGCACGCGCGTCCCGCGACCGCGGCCGGGACCGGAAGCACGGCGAGGAAGCGCGGCGCGACCGTGCCGCCCGCCGGGCCGACCGGGGCCCCGCCTGGCCCGTGTGGCTCACCGTCGCCGTCCTCGCCGGATGCGGCGTGGCCTACTTCCCGCTCCACCAGAACGACGCCTCGGCCCGTGCCTACGGAGTCGCCCTCGGCCTGTCCGCGCTCTGCCTGCTGCTGGCGCTGCTGCTGACCGTGCGGCCCGCCGTGCCGCTGCTCGCCGCGGCGGTCGTCGCACCGGCGGCGCTGGCCGCGGCCAAGCTCTACGGCGGCGCCACTCCCTCGTCGCGGGTGTCCCGGGCCGTGGACCTCACCCTGGCGCCCACCCGGATCGCCGTCGCGGTCGCCGTACTGGCGTCACTGGTCGCGCTGACCGCCCTGTGTGTACGGGTGGCCTCGCAGGCGCCCGCCAGGCGCCGTCCGGCCGGCCCGATGCCCCGGGCGAGCCGCCTCGCGGACTGACCGGACGGCCACCGCCCAGCCATCCCCCGCACACACCAGTGGTCCGCGCCGGGCACCCGGCGCGGACCACGGACCGTGCGCTCACACGCCCAGCATGCCCGCGGGGTGCTCGTGTTCGAGCAGGGCGGTGAGCACCCGGTGCGGAGTGAGCGGGAGTTCCCGGAAGCGGATGCCGGTGGCGTGGTGGACGGCGTTGCCGACGGCCGCCGCCGAGCCGACGATGCCGATCTCACCGATCCCCTTGCTGCCCATCGGATTGAGGTGGGCGTCCTCCTCGTCGACCCAGTACGCCTGGACGTCCGCCACGTCGGCGTGCGCGGGCACGTGGTAGGAGGCCAGGTCGGACTCGGTGAAGTCGCCGAACGCCGGATCCACCGTGCTGTCCTCGGTCAGCGCCATGCCCAGCCCCATCGTCATGCCGCCGACGAACTGGGAGCGGGCGGTACGGGCGTTGAGGATGCGCCCCGCCGCGAACACCCCCAGCAGCCTCGCCACCCGCACCTCACCGGTGACCGTGTCCACGGTGACCTCGGCGAAGTGCGCGCCGAACGCGTGCCGGGCGTACGGGCTCTCGGCGTCCGCGGTGCCGGAGGTGTCGGCGTCGGCGGCGACGCCCTCGTCGGGCAGCGGCCCCGAGTGCCCGTCGAGCCGGCCGAGCAGCCGGACGCACGCCTCGTGCACGGCCCACCCCCAGGAGGCGGTGCCGGAGGAGCCGCCGGCCATCGGCGCGAACCCGATGCCGCTGTCGGCGACTTCGACGCGTACCCGGTCCAGGGGCACGCCGAGGGCGTCGGCCGCGATCTGCGCGCAGACCGTCCGGGCGCCGGTGCCGATGTCGGTGGCGTTGACCCGGACCAGGAAGCCGCCGTCCGGCAGCGCCCGCGCCGAGGCCGTGCACGGCGACACCAGCACCGGGTACGTGGCCGCGGCCACCCCGCTGCCGGTCAGCAGCGGCCCGGCGGCGCGGGACCCCGGGCGCGGATCACGGTCCTGCCAGCCGAAGCGGCGGGCGCCCTCGCGCAGGCACTCCACCAGGTTCCGGCTGCTGAAGGGCTTGCCGCTGTCCGGTTCGGTCTCCGGCTCGTTGCGGATCCGCAGCTCCACCGGGTCGATGCCGAGCTCGGTGGCCAGTTCGTCCATCGCGGACTCCAGCGCGTACATGCCGGGGCATTCGCCGGGGGCGCGCATCCAGGACGGTGTGGGCACGTCCAGCCGGGCGACGCGGTGCGCGGTGCGCAGGGCGGGCGCGGCGTACATGACCCGGGCGGGGACGGCCGCCTGCTCCACGAACTCCTTCACCCGCGAAGTGTGCGTCGTCACCTCGTGCGTCAGGGAGGTGAGCCGGCCGTCGGCGCCGGCGCCGAGCCGCAGCCGGTGCAGGGTCGGCGCGCGGTGTCCGACGACGGCCGGCAGGTAGCGGCGCGGCAGCGCCACGGTGACCGGCCGTCCGGTCACCCGCGCCGCCATCGCGGCCAGCACCACGTCGGGGCGCGGCGTGCCCTTGGACCCGAAACCGCCGCCCACGTGCTCGGCGAGGACCGTGACCCGGTCCCCGGGCACCTCGAACATCCGGGCCAGTTCCGCGCGTACGGCGGTGGTGCCCTGGCTGGAGGAATGCGCGGTCAGCCGGCCGTCCTCCCACCACGCGGTACTGGTGTGCGGCTCCATCGGGTGGTTGTGCAGCGGCGGCACCCGGTACTCGACGTCCAGCCGCGTCCCCGACGACGCGAACGCGGCTTCGGCGTCCCCGTGTTCCGTGACGGCCGGGAACCCGCCGTTGGCCGAGTCGGGGACGTACGCCTCCGGATGGCCGGCGGTGAGCGTCACGTCGTACTCCTCCGCCTCGTACGTGACCCGCACCGCCGCGGCGCCGGCCCGCGCCGCCTCCAGCGTCTCGCCGACCACCAGGCCCACGAACCAGCCCCGGTGCGGCACGTGCGGGCTCTGCAGCACGGCCAGGGTGGGGTCCTCCGGATCGGCGAGCCGGGGCGCGTTCTCGTGTGTGAGCACCGCGAGCACGCCGGGCAGCGCGAGCGCGGGCGCGGTGTCGACGCCGGTCACCCGGCCCCGCGCCACAGCGGCCGGCACCGGCCAGGCCTGTGCCCGGCCGGGGACGTCGTACTCGGCGGCGTACCGGGCGGTGCCGGTGACCTTCTCCCGCCCCTCCCGGCGCTCGGCCGGAGCGCCCAGGACGGTTTCGGTGCCGGTCATGGGGGTCCTCCTCGTGGACGCCGGTTCAGGTGGTGGCGGGCGGCGCGAGCCGGCCCAGTACGTCCAGGGCCAGCCGGCGGGCCAGCGGCACCTTGTAGGCGTTGTCCCGCAGCGGTTCGGCGGCGGCCAGCTCCAGGTCGACGGCGTGCTCGAAGGCCGCCGTGGTGGGCGCCGCGCCCACCAGCGCGTCCTCGGCCCGCCGCGCCCGCCAGGGCCGGTGCGCCAGCGCGCCGAAGGCGATCCCGGCGCGGTCCACCACCCCGTCCGCCATGTGCAGGACGACGGCGACGGAGGCCAGGGCGAAGGCGTACGACGCCCGGTCGCGGGCCTTGCGGTACGCCGAGGGCAGCCCTGCGGTGGCGGCGGGCAGGACCACGCCGGTGATCAGCTCGCCGGGGTGGATCTCCGTGTCCCGCTCGGGGTGCATGCCGGGCAGGCGGTGGAAGTCGGCGGCGGGCACGCTCCGGGTGCCGTCGGGGCCGTGCAGCTCCACCCGGGCGTCGAGGGCGGCGAGCGCCACCGCCATGTCCGAGGGGTGGGTGGCGATGCACTGCTCGGAGTGGCCGAGCACCGCGTGGTCGCGGTGCACGCCCTGAAGGGCGCCGCAACCCGTGCCGGGCTCCCGCTTGTTGCAGGGTTTGGACAGGTCCTGGAAGTAGGGGCAGCGGGTGCGCTGCAACAGGTTGCCGCCCGTGGTGGCGGCGTTGCGCAGCTGCCCCGAGGCGCCCGCCAGCAGCGCCTGGGACAGCGCGGGGTAGCGGTCGCGGACGGCGGGATGGGCCGCCAGGTCGCTGTTGCGCACCATGGCCCCGGCCCGCAGCGAACCGTCGGGCAGTTCCTCCACGGTGTCCAGCGGCAGCCGGGTGACGTCGACGAGGGCGGCGGGCGTCTCCACGCCGAGCTTCATCAGGTCGACGAGGTTGGTGCCGCCGCCGAGGTAGCGGGCGCCGGGGTGGGCGGCGAACGCCTCGGTGGCCTCCTCGACGCTGCCGGCCCGTACGTAGGCGAAGGGCTGCACTCAGATCACGTCCTCGACCGCGTCGGCGATGCGCGGGTAGGCCCCGCACCGGCAGATGTTGCCGCTCAGCCGTTCCCGGATCTCCTCGCGGCCCAGCGGGACGGGTTCACCGGAGGGTGTCCGCGGGTCGGTGACGTGGGACGGGTGCCCGGCAGCCGCCTCGGCGAGCACGCCCACCGCGGAGCAGATCTGCCCCGGCGTGCAGTACCCGCACTGGAAGGCGTCGCGTTCCAGGAACGCCCGCTGCATCGGGTGCAGTTCCTCGCCGTCCCCGGCGAGGCCCTCGACGGTGGTGATCTCGCAGCCGTCCAGGGCGACGGCGAACAGCAGGCAGCTGTTGACGCGCCGCCCGTCCACCAGGACCGTGCAGGCGCCGCACTGCCCGTGGTCGCAGCCCTTCTTGGCACCCGCGAGACCGAGATCCTCCCGCAGCAGGTCCAGCAGTACGCGGCGGTGGTCGACGGTGAGGGTGTGCGGTTTGCCGTTGACGCGGAGCGTGGTGTCCGACCGGGACGTCGGGGGCGGGGAGGCGGGGGCGGTGCCCTCGTGCTGGCTGTCCATGGCGTCGGTGACCTTCCGGGACGGGCCGTACGGCTGTGCGGTCCGCGTATCCACCTCCCGCCGCCTGACACGTGAGGGTGCCCTCAGTCGCCCGGGGTGCCCCCCGCGCCGTCCTGGCCGGGAGGCGCCGGACGCGGTGCCCGGCCGGCGCCCCGGAACCGTTCCAGCGTGCGGGTCAGCCCCCGGAACGGGGACGCCGGCGGCTCGGACGGCGCGGGACCGGCCGGGAGGGCGCCGGCGGACTCCCGGTAGGCGGCCAGGGCCTCGGCCGCGCTCTCGGCCGCCTCCCGGTAGAGGTCCCGGGACTGCGTCATGGCCTCCAGGGCCTCGGCGTACATGGCCACCAGCTTGCGCTCACGCTCCAGTTCCTCGGCCATGGTCAGCAGCCGCCAGTCCTCCCGCAGCGCGGTGAGGGCGTCCTCCGCGTCGGCCGTCAGCGGCCGAGCCAGTGCGTCGAACGACGTCACCGCGGCGATCAGGCCGGCCGGTTCGGACCCGTCCAGGAACACGGTGCGCACGGAGAAGTCCCCGGCCTCCCAGCCGTCCGGGGCCGGAGTGCCGGGCAGCACCGCGGCACCGCCGCGCGGCACCTGGACGCCGAAGTCCTCCAGCGCCCAGTTCACCACCCGCAGCTGCTGGGGTGCGGCGCGGTGCTCGACCACGCGGTGCCGCAGGCCGGGCGGCAGCCGGTCCGCCAGCGGCACCCGGCCCCGGTGGTCCGGGGTCATCGCCTCGTGCACGACGACGTGGATGTTCCACGGACTGCGCCCGGCCTCCTTGAGCAGCCGGCGTACGGCCTTGTCGTCGTCCGGGAGGGTGTTGATGCCCCGCAGCCGCAGACCCGTGGCGATGTCCCGGTCCCAGGTGACGTCCGGGTCGTCGGGCCAGAACACGGTGGCGGGGGAGGGCCAGGCGTTGTCCCAGGCCGCCTCGGCCTCCGCCAGCAGCGTCCACTCCTGCCCGCCGGCCGACGGGGTCGCCAGGATCAGCCTGGCCCGCACGGTGACGGGACCCGGCGCCTTCCAGCGGGCCTCGAAGACCCGGACACCGGCGGTCTGCTCCGGAGACTCGTCGGGCAGTTCCAGGAAGTCGTCGACGACACGGCCGTCCTTCAGCCGCTGGAGGTGGTCCCGGACGGTGTCCTCGGCCGCGGATCCGACGTGGCGGCCGCGGACGGACCACAGCGTGGGCGGAGTCGAGGGGCGGGCGGCGGAAGAGGTCGGCATGAGTCCATCGGGAAGCAGGGGCACGGACGAAGGCAATTATCGTCGCCGCAGGTCAGCCGAGAGCACCCGGGGTCCGCCGACCGGGCGTCACTCGTCCGGTGACGCGCGCCGTCGGTCGGCCTCGTCCCAGGCCCGCGTGTCGCGGGGCTCGACGTAGGGCTCCTCGTCCGGCGGATGGCCCCCGTCGATCACCCGTTGCCTCGCCAGCTCGGCGTCGAACTCCAGGCCGAAGAGGATGGCCAGGTTCGTCACCCACAGCCACACCAGGAAGATGATGACGCCCGCCAGGGTGCCGTACGTCTTGTTGTACGAGCCGAAGTTCGCCACGTAGAAGGCGAAGCCCACGGAAGCCACCAGCCAGATCAGCAGGGCGAGCAGGCTGCCCGGCGTGATCCACTTGAAGCCCTTGACCCGCGCGTTGGGGGTGGCCCAGTACAGGATCGCGATCATCAGGGTGACGAGCAGGACGAGCACCGGCCACTTGGCGTACGTCCACACCGTCATCGCGGTGTCGCCGACCCCGAGCGCGGTGCCCGCCTGCTGGGCCAGGCTGCCGGTGAAGACGACGATGAGCGCGCTGATCACGGCGAGCACCAGCAGCACCACGGTGAGCGCCACCCGCAGCGGCAGCACCTTCCACACGGGGCGACCCTCGGGCACGTCGTACACCGCGTTCGCGGCGCGGATGAACGCGGCCACGTAGCCGGACGCGGACCAGATCGCGCCGACCAGGCCGACCACCGCGAGCACGGAACCCAGGCCGGCCTTGGCCTGCAACTGTTCCACCGCGTTGGTGATGACGTCCCGCGCGGCGCCGGGCGCGAGCTTCTGGATGTTGTCCAGGACCTCCTGGGTGGCCGACTGCCCGGCGATCCCGAGCAGGGAGACCAGTACCAGCAGGGCCGGGAAGAGCGAGAGGATCCCGTAGTAGGTGAGGGCGGCGGCGCGGTCGCTCAGCTCGTCGTCCTTGAACTCGGAGGCCGTGCGCCGCAACAGCGCGGACCACGAGCGTTTCGGCAGCCCGGTGGGGGAATCGGGCGCGGCACGCTCGGTGGCGGCGTCCGGACCGTAGTCCCCGGACTCGGTCCGGTCCGGCGCGCGGTCCGCGTCCGCCGTGCCGTCCTTGGCGTGCGCCCCGCGACGGGGGAGATGAGGTCGGTCCATGGCCCCCGGGTTGCCCGCCACGCCGTACCCAAGCACTCGGGCACCCGTACGCGGGAAACGTGCCGGGCGCGCGGGCCGCACCCGGGACCGGCCCCGTTCACCCGTGGTCCGGCGGGGCGCGCCGTCCGCACAATGGCGTCGCGGACAGGCCCGCCCGCCATCCGCGTCGGGGCGGGCCTGCCCGCACCACTCCCGTCCACCGGGCCGCCGCACGGCCGAAACACCGCAGTATGCCGCAGCGCGCGCACGTTCCTCTGGAAAATGCCAAAGCGCTCACCGGATGCGTGCACTTTCCGTAGTCTCGGCGTCACGTTCGCGGTACAGCCGTGCGGGGAGAGGGGATCCGGCGTGCCCGGAATCGACGAGAGTCTGGTGGAAGCCATGCGGCTGCCCGGGGTGCGGGGCGCGTCGCTGGTCGACTGGATCAGCGGACTCGCCCTGGGCGCCGTCGGCGACGCGCCGGGCGGTGACTGGGAGGCGACCGCGGCGGAGACCGCCGAACTGGCCCGGCACGTCGCGGAGCACGGTTCCCTGGGCGCCGGCGGCGCCGCCGGGCCGGACAAGGAACCGGCGGTCGAGGACCTGATCGCCACCACCGCCGGCTCCTACCACCTGCTCCGGTTCGTCAGCACCCCCTTCGACAGCACCGTCTTCCTCCACCTGTGGCTGGACCGGGGCGACGGAAACCTCGCCCTGGCCCGCATCCGGCTGGCCGAGATGGCGGACCGTCTGGTCCTCGGGTGACGAAGGTGACCAGAGTGACGACCACGTGGACCGCGCACGAGACGACGTCGGCGGCGCTGCGGGCGCTCGCGGCCGAGGGCGCGACCGGTGCCCTCTCCGGCGAGCGGGGCATCGTCTACCTGTCCGCGGGCCGCGTCGTGCAGGTGGAGTCCGCCTTCACCCCGGACCTCGGGGCGCTGCTCACCCGCAGTGGCGCCGTCGCGCCGGACGGCTGGTGGGACGCGGTCGACCGGGGCGGAACCCAGCACCGGGTCGGACACCGGCTCGTGGACAGCGGCCGGCTCGCCGCCGGGGCGCTGGAGGTCTGCCACCTGGGCGCGCTGTTCGACGCCGCGTACTTCGTCCTCGCCCACGACACGCGCGCCCACCGCTTCCGGCCCGGCGCCGTGCACTGGCTCGGCGCGGTCCGGTCCGTGCCCGTGGACGTCGTGGTCCGCGAGACCGGACGCCGGCGCGCCCTGCTGGACCGCATCTGGCCGGACGCCGCCATCGACACCGCCCCCCTCACCCGGGTGTCCGACGCCCGCGCCGCGGCTCTGCCGGTGCGGCGCAGCCGGGCCCTGACGCAGGTCGACGGCGTCCGCACCGCCGCCGAGATCGCCTCGGCGCTCGCCTGCCGCACGTACCACACCCTCGTCGAACTGCGCCGCCTGGCCGCCGCCGGTCTCGTCACCCCGGCGCCGCCCGCGCCCGCACCGTCCTCCCCGGCGGCCGACCCGGACGGGGTCGTGTGGGACGACCCGGACACCGCCCTGCTGCGACGGCTCCGAGACGCCCTGGAGGCCCTGTGATCCGCGCGCGCCGTCAGCGTGCCGAAAGGAGACTGCTCATGGCCGTCGAGAGCGACGTGCTGGACGAACTGCACCGACTGCGTAACCGCGTGCCCCAGCTGACCGGCTCGCTCGCGGCCACGGTCGACGGACTCGTCCTGGCCCACGACGCGCCGGAGACCGAACCCGAGGGGCTCGCCGCGCTCACCGCCGCCGCCCTCGGCGTCGCGCACCGCATGGCCGAGGCCACCGCGCGCGGCGGCTTCCGCGAGCTGCTGCTGCGCGGGGCGGACGGCTATGTCGCCACCTACGCCGCCGGTCCGGCCGCCGTGCTCACCCTGCTCGCCGACGGCCGGGTGAACGTGGGCCGGCTGCACCTGGAGGGCCGGCGC
Source organism: Streptomyces sp. CB02414 (assembly GCF_001905385.1). Taxonomy (GTDB): domain Bacteria; phylum Actinomycetota; class Actinomycetes; order Streptomycetales; family Streptomycetaceae; genus Streptomyces. Next base: position 511,367 of record NZ_LIPF01000005.1, read on the forward strand.
AGCGGCGCGCGGATCGGGGAGCTGGTCGCCGACCGCATCGGCCAGGACCGCGCCCGCACCGCGCCCGCCGAGCGCGTCACCCCCGCGGCCGCGGAGACGGACCGCCCCATCGGGACCCTGCCGGTACGCACCCCGCAGCGGCCCGCACACCGACCCAGCCCGCAGGCCGGCGGCCACCGCCGGCCGACCTGATCAACCGATCACATACCGAATCACGCACTGATCACGTCCGGAAAGGAACCACGCATGGCCAACCTGGAGACCTCGCTCAAGGAATGCCTCAGCGCCATCGACGGAGCGTCGGCCGCCGCACTGGTCGACTACACCAGCGGCATGGCCCTCGGCACCCTGGGCGGCACCAAGGAGTTCAACCTGGAGGTGGCCGCCGCCGGCAACACCGACGTCGTGCGCGCCAAGCTCCGCACCATGGAACTGCTCGGCCTGAACGAGGAGATCGAGGACATCCTCATCACCCTGAACAGCCAGTACCACATGATCCGCCTGCTCAAGGGCCGCGGCGGCAACGGGCTGTTCCTCTACCTGGTGCTCGACGCGAGCCGCGCCAACCTGGCGATGGCCCGCCACCAGCTGCGCCGGATCGAGAGCGAACTGGAGGTCTGAGCCCGGACGCACGGCGCGCCCGGACCGACAGGCGTGGGCCCGGGACGAGAGGAGTCCTCTCGTCCCGGGCCCACGCCCGCGCACTCCCGGACGGCTCAGGCGCCGCTCTCCCGGAGCATGTCCTCGCGCTCGACGAGCTTCACGCGCTCGCGGCCCTGCGGCTCGCCCAGCGCCTTCTCCGCGGCGTCGAGCTTGTACCAGCCGTCCCAGGTGGTGAAGCGGACGTTCCGCTCGGCGAGGAACGCGTCCACCGCCTCCGGCTCCGGCGCGGCGGGCGTCTGCAGCCGGCCGCCCGCGTAGTCCGCCAGCAGGTTGGCGACCGTCTCGTTGGCGTCGCCCTTGGTGTGGCCGATCAGGCCGACCGGCCCGCGCCGGATCCAGCCGGTGACGTACGTCGACCGCAGGTGCTCGCCGGACTCCTGGATGACGCGTCCGCCCTCGTCCGGGACCGTGCCCGAGTCGATGTCCCAGGGGAGCTTGGGCAGCTGGTCGGAGAGGTAGCCCACGGCCCGGTAGACCGCCTGGACGTCCCAGTCCTTGAACTCGCCGGTGCCCTTGACGTTGCCGGTGCCGTCCAGCGCGGTGCGCTCGGTGCGCAGGCCGACGACCTTGCCGTCCTCGCCGAGGATCTCCGAGGGCGACTCGAAGAAGTGCAGGAACAGCTTGTGCGGCCGGTCGCCGACGTCGCGGATCGCCCAGTTCTCCAGGGTCTTGGCGACCATGTCGGCCTGCTTGTTGCCGCGCCGGGTGGCGATCGAGCCGTCGTCGTAGTCGATGTCCTCGGGGTCGACGATGACCTCGATGTTGGGGGAGTGGTCCAGCTCGCGCAGCTCCATCGGGCTGAACTTCGCCTGCGCCGGGCCGCGCCGGCCGAAGACGTGGACCTCGAGCGCCTTGTTGGCCTTCAGACCCTCGTAGACGTTCGGCGGGATCTCGGTCGGCAGCAGCTCGTCGGCCGTCTTGGCGAGGACGCGCGCGATGTCCAGGGCCACGTTGCCGACACCGAGGACGGCGACCTTCTCCGCCTCCAGCGGCCAGGTGCGCGGGAAGTCGGGGTGGCCGTCGTACCAGGCGACGAAATCGGCGGCACCGTAGGAGCCGTCGAGCTCGATTCCGGGGATCGGCAGCGCCCGGTCCGCCGTGGCGCCCGTGGCGAAGATCACGCCGTCGTAGAAGGCGCGCAGGTCGTCCAGGCTGATGTCGGTCGGGTAGTCGACGTTGCCGAAGAGACGGATCTGCGGCTTGTCGAGCACCTGGTGCAGGGCGGTGATGATGCCCTTGATCCGCGGGTGGTCGGGGGCGACGCCGTACCGGATCAGTCCGAACGGGGCGGGCATGCGCTCGAAGATGTCGATGGACACACCGGGGTCGGCGGCCACCTCGGACTTGAGCAGGGCGTCGGCGGCGTAGATCCCGGCCGGGCCGGATCCGACGATGGCTACCCGCAGAGGGCGGGGCATGTTCAGGTTCCCTTCGAGCGGTGACAGATCGACTCTTGGGGAAGCCTAAGCTAAGGCAAGCCTAAGTCGGTACGCGGGTCCGGTCTATGAGCCCATAAGTCGATCTTATGGGATGTCATGGCCTGACTTTGCCCCGGGCTCCGGGCCGGGGTTTGAACCCCCGGTCACGGGTGACCAAGGCGTGAGGCAGGCGATCGCGTCCACCTCACGAGGGGAGCCCCCGGTGCACCGTCCGGACGACCACCCGGATCCGAACCGGTGGCGGGCCCTGTGGGTGACGCTGGTCGCCGGTTTCATGACCCTGCTGGACGTCACGATCGTCGCGGTCGCCCTGCCGTCCATGCAACGGGACCTGCACGCCTCGGCGGCGTCGGTGCAGTGGGTCGTGTCCGGCTACGCCCTCGCGTTCGCCCTGACGCTGGTCACCGCCGGCCGGGTCGGCGACACGTTCGGCAGGCGCCGTGTCTTCCTCGTCGCACTGGCCGCCTTCGTCGTCTTCAGCGCCGCGGCCGGGGCCGCGCCCGGTATCGAACTCCTGGTCGTCGCGCGGCTCGCCCAGGGCGTCGCCGCGGGCAGCATCGCGCCGCAGAACTCGGCGCTCATCCAGCAACTGTTCCGGGGCGCGGAGCGCGGCCGCGCCTTCGGGCTCTTCGGCGCCACCGTCGGCGTCTCCAGCGCGGTGGGGCCGGTCGTCGGCGGACTGATCCTGGCCCTGGCGGGCTCCGGGGGCTGGCGCTGGATCTTCTACGTCAACGTGCCGGTCGGCGCCCTCGCCCTCGTGCTCGGCCTCCGCCTCCTGCCCCGGGTCGCCCCCGGCGGCCGGGGGCGGCTGGACCCCGTGGGCGTGGTGCTCCTGGGCGCCGGCATCCTGGCTTTGATGCTGCCGCTGGTGCTCGCCGAGGGCGGCGGGGTCGCCCGGGTGTGGTGGCTCTTCCCGGCGGGGCTGTTCCTCCTGGCCGCCTTCGCGCGCTGGGAACGGCGGATCGCCCGCCGGGGCGGGGAGCCGCTGCTCGATCCCGGTCTGCTCACCGAGACCCGCGGCTACGCCACCGGCGCGGGCCTGGCCGCCCTGTACTTCGTCGGGTTCAGCGGCGTGTGGCTGGTCTTCGCGCTCTTCTTCCAGAACGGCCTCGGCTACTCGCCGCTCATGTCCGGCCTGGCGGTGACCCCGTTCGCCGTGGGCTCCGCCACCGCCGCGGCCGTGGCGGGCCGGCTGGTCGAGCGGCTGGGGCGGCTGCTGACGGTCTGGGGACTGGTGGCCGTCATGGCGGGGCTGGGCACCACCGCCGTGGTGCTGTGGCTCGCGCCGTCCGACCGGGCCGTGTGGTTCGCGGCCCCGGCCCTGCTGGTCGGCGGCCTGGGCAGCGGCTGCGTGATCTCCCCGAACATCACCATGACGCTGCGGGACGTCCCGGTGCGGATGGCGGGCGCCGCCGGGGGCGCCCTGCAGACGGGCCAGCGGCTGGGCGGCGCCGTCGGCACCGCCGCGCTGCCGGGGCTCTTCTACCTGACGCTGAACGCCACCGACGACGACTACCACCAAGCGGTGGCCCTGTCGGTCGGCTCCGCTGTCGCCGCCATGCTGTGCGCGCTGACCGTCGCGGTCCTCGACTGGCGGCGGGACCGCGCGGGCCGCGCCGGACGCTGCCCGCCCGAGCGGTCCCACAGCCACACCCACGCGGGCCAGGGCTGAAGCGCCGCCCCGGTGGAGCGGCCGCTCAGCGCCGCTTGCCGAACTTCCGCAGCCTCTGCTGGGCCTGGGCACGCCGGCGCGGGTCCGCCGCCGCCCTGCGCACCTGCTCCGTCGCCCGGCGGCCCTGCGGGCTGCGCGCGAACCGCTTGATCCGGTCCAGTACTCCGGCCATGACGTTCCTCCGAGTCGACGACGGGTCTTTCCTGTCCGACCGCCTACCCCGGGCTCGCCCGCTCACCCCGCGGGCCGTCGCCGGGTTTGACCCGGCCGCGCCGGGCGACCCGCAGGGGCAGACAGGACATCGCAGCGAACGCGAGAGGTGAACCACTGTGGCCGGCAACCAGAAGTCCAAGGCCAAGATGGAACAGGCCAAGGGGAAGGCCAAGGAAGCGGCCGGCCGGGCCGTCGGCAACGAGCGCATGACGGCCGAGGGCCGCGCCGAGCAGTCCAAGGGCGACGCCCGGCAGGCCAAGGAGAAGGGCAAGGACACGTTCCGCCACTGACACCGGAAGGCGCGCCGCGCCGTCTCGACCCGGGGCACCCCGGGTCGAGACCCTCGTGCGCGCCCCGTCAGGGCACCGGCTGTTCCGCCCAGATGACCTTGCCGGCCGGCGTGTACCGCGTACCCCAGCGTTCGGCGAGCTGTGCGACGAGGAAGAGACCGCGCCCGCCCTCGTCCGTCATGGCGGCGTAGCGCAGGTGCGGCGAGGTGCTGCTGCTGTCGAACACCTCGCAGATCAGGCTCCGGTCCTGCACCATCCGGACCTGGACGGTCTCCCCGCCGTACCGGATCGCGTTGGTGACCAGCTCGCTGAGGATCAGCTCGGTCGTGAACGCCAGCTCGTCCAGCCCCCACTCGGCCAGCCGCCGGGTGACCTGGGAGCGGATCTCGCCGACCGCCGCCGGGTCGTTCGGGACCTGCCATTCGGCGACCCGGTCGGGGCCGAGCGCGTGGGTGCGGGCGACGAGCAGGGCGATGTCGTCGCCCGGCCGGTCCGGGAGCCGGGCGTCGAGGACGGTCCGGCAGGTCTCCTCCGGCGACGGACCGGCCGTCTCCAGCGCCCGGCGCAGATGCTCCAGGCCGACGTCGATGTCGTGTTCCCGCGTCTCGACCAGCCCGTCGGTGTACAGCACCAGCCGGCTCCCCTCCGCCAGGCGCAGCTCGGTCGTCTCGAACGGCAGGCCGCCCAGGCCCAGCGGCGGCCCGGCGGGCACCTCAGGGAACTCCACGGTGCCGTCGGGCCGGATCAGCGCCGGCGGCGGATGACCCGCGCGGGCCAGCACACAGACCCGGGAGACGGGGTCGTAGACGGCGTAGAGGCAGGTCGCGCCGGTGACCGGGGCACTGTCGTCGGCCGCCTCGTCCTGGTCGATGCGGCCGACCAGTTCGTCGAGCAGGCCGAGCAGTTCGTCGGGCGGCAGGTCGAGCGACGTGAAGTTGTGCACCGCCGTCCGCAGCCGCCCCATGGTGGCCGCCGCGTGCAGCCCGTGCCCGACGACGTCGCCCACCACGAGCGCCACCCGCGCCCCCGACAGCGGCAGTACGTCGAACCAGTCGCCGCCGACCCCGGCCTGCGCCGGCAGGTACCGGTAGGCGACGTCCAGGGCGTTCTGCTCGGGCATGCGGCGCGGCAGCAGACTGCGCTGGAGGGTGACCGCCATGCTGTGCTCGCGGGTGTAGCGGCGCGCGTTGTCGATCGAGACCGCGGCCCGCGCGACCAGTTCCTCGGCGAGCGTCAGCTCGTCCTCGTCGAACGGCCCGGGTTTCTCCGCACGCCAGAAGCTGACCACCCCGAGCACCAGGGTGCCCGCCCGCAGCGGCACGGTGATCAGCGAGTGGACGCCGTACTCCACCACCTGCGCGGAGCGTTCCAGGTCCTGTGCCTGCCAGCCCGGCGCCTCGTCCAGCCGGGGTTCGAGCACGGGGCGGCCCGTCTCCAGGGAACGGCCCTGCGGGGAGGAGGCCACGAAGCGGAGTTGCCGGCCCACCGGGTAGAGCGGGACCTCCTCGCGGATGCCGCTGAGCGCGGCGCGGCTCAGCGGGGTCGCGCTCCCCGGCTGACCGCCGGCCAGCACGGCGTCGTACAGGTCGACGCTGACGTAGTCCGCGAACCGGGGCACGGCCAGCTCCGCCAGCTCCTCGGCGGTGCGGGTGACGTCCAGGCTGGTGCCGATGCCCACACCGGCGGCGTACAGGATCTCCAGGCGTTCGCGGGCGGTCTCGGCCCGTCCGGACAGCGCCCGCAGCTCCGTCGAGTCCCGGAGCGTGGTGACGCTTCCGGCGGGGCCGCCGCGGATGTCCGTGGGGCGCTGGTTGACCGCCAGCAGCCGGTCCCCGACCAGGTGCACCTCGTCGGTGGCGACCCGGCCGGAGGCCAGCAGCTCCGCGGTGTCGTCCGGGAGGCCGAGTTCGCCGACCTGCCGTCCCTCGGCGTCGGCGGGCAGGTCGAGCAGGCGCTGCGCCTCGTCGTTGGCGAGCAGCAGCCGGCCGTCGGGGCCGACGATGAGCACGCCCTCCCGGACGCTGTGGAGGACGGCGTCGTGGTGTTCGTACATCCGGGTCATCTCGTGCGGCCCCAGGCCGTGCGTCTGGCGCAGCAGCCGCCGACTGACCAGCGCGGTGCCCGCCGTCGCCAGGGCCAGGCCGACGCCCGCCACGATCAGCACCAGCGGCAGCTGCCGCTCGGCGGCGCCGCCCACGTTCTCCGTCGTGATGCCGGCCGACACCAGGCCCACCACCTCGCCGTCCGGCGCCTCGACGGGCACGACGGCCTGCACCAGCGGGCCGATGGTCCCGTCGACCTGCTCGGTCACCGTCTCCCCGTTCAGCGCGGGGGCGATGGTGCCCACGAATTCCTTGCCGATGCGGTCGGGCTTGGGATGGGTGTAGCGGATGCCGTCGGTGTTCATGACGACGACGAAGTCCACGCCCGTCGCCCGGCGCACGGCCTCGGCCCGGGGCTGGAGCACGGCCGTGGGGTCGGGGCTGCGCAGGGCCTCACGGATGCCGGGGGAGTTGGCGAACGTCGAGGCCACGGCGACGGACCGGTTGCGGGCCTCCACCTCGCTGTCGTGCCGCACCTGGAGCACCAGCGCCACCGCGGCCGCCACCACGAGCAGCAGCACGATGAACACGTTCATGGCGAAGACCTGGCCGGCGACGCTGCGCCCGGACAGCGCGGAGCGCAGCGCCGCCGCGCGTCCTCGCCGTCCCGCCCCTCGCCGTGACCGGTCCGCGTCCCGCCGGACCCGGGCGAGCGAACCGCTGGGACGACGGGGTGACCGCTCTCCCGATCGACCCATCAGTCGGACCATGTGCCCATGTCTACACTGCCGGGCCCGAGGAGGCGAGGGGCGCCCCCGGTGACGAAGCCGGCCGGCACGGGCAGGTCCGGGCCCGCGCTCACCCGGGACTCCGGTGCCGCGAGCGGCGCGTGGCGAGCAGCAGGGCGATGTCGTCGGGGCGGTCCTCGGTGCGGCGCGCGGTGCCGGTGAGCCGGTCGGCGACGCCCGCGAGCGAACGGCCGTCCGCCCCCGTCGCCGGCGCGCCCTCCCTGGCCAGCGCGAGCCCGAGGGCGGTGATGCCGTCGTCGATGTCGGCGCCGGGCAGCTCCACCAGGCCGTCGGTGTACAGGGCGAGGACGGCGCCGGGATCCACCCGGAACTCGGTCAGCGGGTACGGCGCGCGGGGGTCCACCCCGAGCACCATCCCGCCGGGCAGGTCCAGGGGCTCGGTGCGTCCGTCCGGGTGGCGCAGCAGCGGCGGCGGGTGGCCCGCGCGGGCCGCGCAGGCCCGTCCGGTGGCCGGGTCCAGCCGGATGTAGCAGCAGCTCGCGAACAGGCCCGGGTCCAGATCGGTCAGCAGGTGGTTGACGCCGCCGAGCACCTCGTCGGGCGGACGGTCCCCGAGGGCGAAGGCGCGCACGGCGCTGCGCAGTTGCCCCATGGTGGCCGCCGCCTGCACGCCGTGCCCCTGCACGTCGCCGATGACCAGCGCCATGCCGTCGCCCGAGGCGACCACGTCGTACCAGTCCCCGCCCACCTCCATGCCCTGGGTACCGGGCAGATAGCGCCCGGCGGTCTCCAGCAGCGGATGCGCCGGGAGCCGGCGGGGCAGCAGCGCCCGCTGCAGACCGCGGGCGAGCGCGGTCTCGGACTCGTAGCGCCTGGCCTTCTCCATCGCCTGGGCGATCACCCCGGCGAGGGCGGTGAGCACGGAGCGCTCCTCGGTGCCGAAGCTCCGGGCGCGGTCGAAGCCCAGGATGCAGGAGCCGACCGGGCGGCCGGAGGCGATCAGCGGCAGGAAGGCGCGGGCGCCTTCGGTGGCGTCCAGCGGGATGCCCGGGTAGGCGGCGGCCAGGGCCTGCATGGAGTCGAAGAAGAGCGGGCGGCCGCTGGTCAGCGTCTCGACCCCGGGCAGCCGGGCGTCCAGCGCCACCCCCTCGAAGGGGGCGAGGAAGCCGGGCGGGAAGCCCGTCTCCCACGCCAGGTACAGGTGCCGTTCCTGGAGCAGGTAGATGGCGAGCCGGCGGCCGCCGAACGCGGGCAGCAGTTCCCGTACGACCACGGCGGCCACCTGGCGGGCGGTGACCGCCTCGGTCAGGGCCACGGCCAGGACGATGGGCCGGTACACGGGCGGCGTGGTGGCGACGGCGGTGGGCCCGGGGTCCTCGGCGCCGGGCGCGGCCCGCGCCGGACCGTGCTCGGGGGTGAGACCCGCGGACGCGTCGGCCACCCGGTTGGCCGGGCGGAGCGTTCCGGTCAGCAGGTCCCGCCCGGGATGCACGGAGACCGCGAGCCAGTCTCCCTCGTAGGGCTGCGGGGCGGCCCGGCGGCTGTCGTCGGGCGGGCGCCGGACGTGGAAGTGGACCGGGTCCGGGGAGAGCAGTGCGCCGCGCAGGTGGTCCTCGTAGGCGGCCTGGTCCAGCCAGGGCACGGCCTCCCACAGGGAGTGGCCGAGCAGCCGGGCCCGGGGCAGGCCGAGCAGCCGGGCGGCGCGGGGATTGGCGTAGACGACGGTGCCGAGCCGGTCCACGCAGAACACGCCGTCCGGCAGCAGGTCGGCCGCGGCGTCCGCGACGGTGCCGCCGGACGGCTCGCGCACGACGCCCCGCACCGGGCCGCCGGCGTGCCCAGCCGCCTGCGGGCGCCACAGTTCCACCAGGCGCAGCGCGCCGTCCGCGGCCCGCGCGTACAGGGGCAGCGGGGGCGGCAGGCCGGCGGCCGTCTGCCGTAGCGCCGCGGCGATCCGGTGCCCGTCGTCGGGCGTCAGCGCGCCGGTGAGCGCGTCGAGTGTGACGACCGGGTTCCGGCCGTCTTCGGCCAGCCCGAGCAGGGCGCACAGCGGCTCGTCGACGGTGACGGCGCCGGAGCCGGGGTCCCAGGCGAAACTTCCGGCGTGCTGCGGGTGCCGTGCGGACGGCGGCGGCCGCAGACACAGCGGTTCACCGTCCCAGAGCACGGGCGGCGCGTCCCGGTCCACGGCCGAGCGGTCCAGCAGCGCGCCGAGTTCCCGCGCCGCCTCTTCCATCCGGTTCAGGCCCTCCAGCACCTCGGCGGTGTCGGAGGCCGAGGGGCGCAGGACGGTCAGGACGCCGTACGTCCGCGCGGCGCCGGCGACGGGCACGTACAGGGACCCGAAGGGGAACGGCAGGCCGGCCGCGAACTGCGGGTAACGGCGCATCGTCTCGGTCGCGTTGGGCAGCACCACGCGGGTGCCGAGCCGGTAGGCGTCGGCCACCGGGAACGGACTGTCGGCGTGCAGCCGCCACCAGGGACGGAACAGCGGTCCGGGCAGTCCGGCGAGGACGGCGAGCCGCAGCAGCCCGGGTGTGCGGGAGGGCAGGTAGATCCCGCCCGCGTAGCCGCCGGCCGCGCTGATCGCCTGCCCACAGGCGTCGACGAGCAGTGCCGTCGGCCCTCCCGGCATCCGGCCTGCGTCCTCGGCGCCTGCACTCATCGGCCCCACCTCGTCCGTGCGCCGTCACACCGTGCGCCGTCACGCGGGCGACACAGCAAGAATGCGCCACCCCACCGGCATCGCGCACGCGGTGGGGCCGCACGGGTGACCGCGACGGGGCGCTGACCGCGAGGCCGGCCTACCGCCGGACGGGCGGGAAGCCAGGCCTGCCGAGGCCGTGCAAGACCACCTTCATGTCGCAGCGGGTCGAGGCCACCTGGAACGCCACGCCGGTCTGGAACGGCAACGTCATGACGGCGCGGCCGAGCTGGAACGGCACCCTGGCACCCGGCGCGTCGACCAGCTTCGGCAGCTTCGGCTTCACGGTGACGAAGAACGGCGGCGACGCCGCACCCGTGGTCGGCGGCTGCACCGCCTCCTGACCCGTCCCGGGCGGCGGTCCGGTGCGCCTCGCCGCGACCGCCGCCCGGTGCCCGGGACCGACCGGGACGGCGTCCTTTCCGGCGCACTCGGCTCAGGACTGTCCGAAAAACGGCGCGTCCGGCGGAAGTTGGGGCAAAGAGACCGTGGTGACGGTCCTGGTGCGTATCGTGAGGAGCCGGGGCCCGCGCTCTCCCTACCCGGCCCCGGACCGGACGGTGAGGCTCTGTATGACTCCGGCGCGCAGACCCGATGCCGCGGACGCCTCGGTCGTGTCCTCGGCGGTGGAGTTCAGGGGCGGCTCGGCGATGATCCCGGCGTCCCGGGACGTCGTGCACGGCTTCGTCGACCGGCTCGGGGAGCGGGGCGTGGACCTGGCCGACAGCTTCCTGGACGCCGCCCGCCTGGTCGCCAGTGAACTGGTGACGAACGCGCTCCGGCACGCGCCCGGTCCCTGCCGGCTGGAGCTGACCCTGGTGGACGACGGCGTGGAGATCGCCGTGTCGGACACGGGGGAGGGTTTTCCCACCTTCCTGCCCCGCGACCCCCTGCGGGTCGGCCGGCACGGGCTGGAGATCGTGACCCGCCTGTGCGACGAGGTCATCACCAAGCCGCACGCGACGGGCAAGACGGTCTACGCCCGCCTGCCGCTGCGCTGACGCCGCCCGGCCGGCGACTCAGGCGGCCAGGGCCCGTTCGACCGTCGGGAAGCAGGCGATGAGGCCGTCGACGCCCACGAGCCGCAGTACGCGCTCGACGGCGTGCCGGGGTGCGGCGAGCCGGAACCAGACGCCGCGGGTCTCGGCGGCCTGGTGGGCGGCGATGAGCACGTTGATGCCGCTGGAGTCGAGGAAGGCCACCTCCGCGAAGTCGACGACCGTGCCCGGCGCCGTCTGCACGCAGGACAGCAGCACGTCGCGGAGGTGACTGCTGCCGTCCAGGTCGACCTCCCCGGCGAGGGTGACGACGCTGACGCCGTCGCCCGTGGTGGTACGGGTGATCAGCAGCCGCTCGGGTACCGCCGCACCCTCGATGTCCGCCACGTTCCCTCATCTCCCGCATATGCCCGGCCCGTCGTCGGTGGCTTGATGTTAAGGCCCTTCGGGGCCGGCTGGGGCCAGTTGTGCACAGCGCGGGCCGCCGGGGGCCGGGCGGCACTGGCTCGGCGCGCGCGAAGGGGTTCCTCTGACTACGGTCGAGGTGTGGTGGCTCATACATTCGAGGAGCTCGTGCACAAGCGTCGTGCGGCGGACCAGGCCCGCCACCGGGTCGAGACGCTGCGCGACTCGTACGGGCCTCCCACACAGCATCAGTGGACCCCGCGGCAGTCGAACACCTACGAGACCGCCGTACGGGCCTGGCGCGACCTCGACCGGGACGCGCAGACCGCGATGACGGAGTACGTGAAGGAGGGTGGTGGTCAGTCCCGGCACAAGATCGAGGCGAAGGTCCGCAAGGCCGTCCAGGACGGGGGCCAGGGCTCCTGACCCGACGGGGGCGGTCCGGCCCGCGAATGCCTCTTCGGGCCCGCCCGACCGATCCGGCACATCCGAACACCGGGAAGCCCCCGCACCCGACCGGGAGCGGGGGCTTCCTCCCGTCCCGGGGCGCGGGACTCCCGCTCCGGGGTCGCCCGGCCCTTGGTTCACGGGGCTGCGAGCCGCCCGGCCAGGGCCTCGTCCAGCAGTCCGCGTACGGCGTCCAGCGCCGCCGCCCGGTCCTCGGGGACCAGGCCGATGCGGGTGCGGCGGTCGAGGAGGTCGGACTCGTCGAGGGCGCCCTCGTGACGCAGGGCCCACAGGAGTTCGGCGCCCGTGACGGGGTGGTCCGGCAGGACCCGCTCGCCGAGCCGGGGGTCGCGGGCGGCGAGGGCGTGGACGGCCGGCGCCTCGGTGCCGTAGCGGCGGACCAGGCGGCGCGGTGCCCGCAGCGCGGCCAGGGCGTGCGGTGCGGCGGCGCCGACCAGCGGCAGCGCGGCGGTGGGGGACGGGCCGGCGCCCAGGCGGCGGGCGGCGACGGCGGCGTCCACGGCGTCCTCGGCCATGCGCCGGTACGTGGTGAGCTTGCCGCCCACCACGGTGACCACGCCCTCCGGCGAGGTGAGCACCGCGTGCCGGCGGGAGACGTCCGCCGTGCGGGGACCGCCGCCGGACCGGTCGGCGGGCCCCGTGTCCAGCAGGGGGCGCAGGCCCGCGAAGGCGCCCACCACGTCCTCGCGGTGCACCGGCACGTCCAGCACGGAACCGAGCACGTCCAGCAGGAAACCCACGTCGGTCTCGGGCACCTCGGGAACGTCCGGCACCTCGCCCTCCACGGGCTCGTCGGTCAGACCGACGTAGACCCGCCCGTCGCCCTGCGGCAGCACCAGGACGAAGCGGTTGGTCTCCCCGGGAATCGGCACGTGCAGGCCGGCGGGCAGCGGGCCGAGCCGGTCGGAGCGCAGGACCAGGTGGGTGCCGCGGGAGGGGCGGACGCGGATGCCGTCGGTGAGGTCACCGGCCCACACCCCGGAGGCGTTGATCACCGCGCGGGCGCGGATCTCGCCCTCCTCACCGGTGATCTCGTCGCGTATCCGGGCGCCGGACGCGCTCAGCTCCAGCGCCCGCACCCGGGTCAGCACCCGGGCGCCGCGCGCGGCGGCGGTCCGGGCGAGCGCGGTCACCAGGCGGGCGTCGTCCGTGAGCCGGCCGTCCCAGGACAGCAGCCCGCCGCGCAGCCGGTCGGAGCGCAGGGCGGGGGCCAGGTGGCGGGTCTCCACGGCGGACAGCCGGCGCGGCGCGGGCAGCGTGGCCCGCGCGGTGCGCGCCGCCAGCCGCAGCGTGTCACCGGCCCGGAACCCGGCCCAGGCCAGCGCGGCCTGCCCCCGCGAGACCAGCGGCGTCAGGGGCAGCACGAACGGCTGGGCGTGCACCAGGTGCGGAGCCGTACGCTCCATCAGCACCCCGCGCTCGACCGCGCTCTCGTGCGCCACGTCCAGCTGCGCGGAGGCGAGGTAGCGCAGACCGCCGTGGATCAGCTTGGAGCTCCAGCGGGAGGTGCCGAAGGCCAGGTCGTGGGCGTCCACCGCGACCACGCTCAGGCCCCGGGCCGCGGCGTCCAGGGCGACACCGGCGCCCGTCGCGCCGAGCCCGACGACCAGGACGTCCACGACGGGACCGCCCACCGCCTCGGTGAGCTCGCGCGAGCGCCGCGCGGCGGACAGGGAGGCCCCGGCGGCGGGGCTGCTGCTGGTCGGGCTCATGGGGCGAGGGTCCTCTCCAGGATGGTGCGCAGTTCCCCGAGGAAGGCCTCGGAGGTCAGCTCGGCGTCGTCCTCGTCGGTCATGGTGCGCAGCGACAGGGCGAAGGACTGGACGACCAGCAGGACGGACCGCGCCTGCCGTCCGGTGTGGGCCGGGCGCACCGACCCGTCGGCGTGGCCCTCGGCCAGCCCGCCGGCCAGCAGTTCCAGCAGCGCCTCCTGGCTCGCCCCGCGCCGGTCGAGGACGTAGGGGAGCAGCAGCTCGGGATCGACGTCGACGATCTTGCGGAACAGCGGATGCGCGCGGAACGCCGTCACCCCGGTGACCAGCCCCTCGACGATGCGCGGGCGGGTGTCCAGGCCCGGCCGCGGTTCGGGAATGGCGCCGGTGGCCACCGCGATCCACTCGCGGGTCATCAGATCGCCGACCAGGGTCCGCACGTCCGGCCAGCGCCGGTACAGCGTCATCCGGGAGACGCCGGCGCGGCGGGCCACGTCGGTCATCGTCGTGCGGCGGACCCCGACGGCCAGTACGCAGTCGCGCACGGCGTCCAGCACGGTGTCGTTGTCCGCGGCGTTCGGCCGGTCCGGGTTGCGGTCCGGGTTGCGGTCCGAGTTGTTGTGACGGTTGGGCGTCATGTGTAACAGTGTAACGCCCCAGGGGCCGCGCAGCCGGCATCCCCGAACCGACCGTGAGGACGACAGGCCATGGACATGCTGTGGAACGGCTGGGGCGACCCGGCCAGGGCGACGCCGCTGCCCGACACGGTGACCGGGATGCTGCGCGAACTGCTCGGCGTGAGGCCCCGCGACACCGCCCCCGTCCCGCGGGCAGCGATCGGCGTACCGGCGTCGTCGCTGGACGAAGCCGCCCGCCGCGCCCTGGAGACCGCCGTCGGCGACCGCCCGGACCGGGTGCGCACCGACGCCGAGTCCCGGGTCCGCCACACCCGCGGCAAGTCCACCCCCGACCTGCTGCGGATACGGACCGGCGACACCACCGACGCCCCGGCCGCCGTCGTCCTCCCGGACAGCCACGACGAGGTGCTCGCCGTACTCGACGCCTGCGCCCGGCACGGCCTGGCCCTCGTCCCCTTCGGCGGCGGCACCTCCGTCGTCGGCGGCCTCGCACCCGAAGGCCGGTCCGGGCGCGACGGCTTCGTCGCCCTCGACCTGCGGCACATGGACCGCCTGCTCGACCTCGACGAGGTCTCCCGCACCGCCACCCTGCAACCCGGCCTGCGCGCCCCCGAGGCCGAAGCACTGCTCGCCGAACGGGGCTACACCCTCGGCCACTTCCCCCAGTCCTACGAGTGGGCCACCATCGGCGGCTTCGCCGCGACCCGCTCCAGCGGACAGGCCTCCGCCGGCTACGGACGCTTCGACGAGATGGTCCTCGGCCTCACCCTCGCCACCCCCGAGGGCACCCTCGACACCGGCCGCGCCCCCCGCTCGGCCGCCGGGCCCGACCTGCGCCAGCTGATCCTGGGCTCCGAGGGCGCCTTCGGCGTCATCACCTCGGTCACCGTCCGCATACGTCCCCTGCCCGAGGTCCGCCGCTACGAGGGCTGGCGGTTCGCCTCCTTCGACGCGGGCGCCGCCGCCCTGCGCCGCCTCGCCCAGGACGGTCCGCGCCCCACGGTGCTGCGGCTGTCGGACGAGACCGAGACCCTGATCGGCCTCGCCCAGCCCGACGCCATCGGCGCCTCCCTCGACCGGCAGGACGCCGGCTGCCTGGCCGTCGTCGGCTTCGAGGGCACCGAGGAGGACACCGCGCACCGCCGCGAGGGCGCCGCCGCCGTCCTGCGCGAGTGCGGCGGCACCTTCGCCGGGGAGGAGCCGGGGGAGCGCTGGGCCCACGGCCGCTACTCGGCGCCGTACCTGCGCGACTCGCTGCTCGACGCCGGGGCGCTCGCCGAGACCCTGGAGACCGCGACGTACTGGTCCCGGATCCCCGCCCTGTACACCGCCGTGCGCGACGCGCTCACCGGCACCCTCACCGGGGCCGGCACCCCGCCGCTGGTCATGTGCCACATCTCGCACGTCTACGAGAACGGCGCCTCCCTGTACTTCACCGTCGTCTCCGCCCAGGGCGAGGACGCCGTGGCGCACTGGACGCGGGCCAAGCACGCCGCCAACGAGGCGATCGGCGCCGCGGGCGGCACCATCACCCACCACCACGGCGTCGGCACCGACCACCGCGACTGGTACGTCCGGGAGGCGGGGCCCCTCGGCGTGGCCGCACTGGGCGCCGTCAAGCGGAGCCTGGACCCGGCGGGAGTGCTCAGCCCCGGCGTCCTGCTGCCCGGGGACGGTCCCGGCCGCCCGGCACACCCCCACCCGTGAGACAACTGTCCGGCACCACCCCTCAGCCCGGAGGCACATCGATGCGACAGTTCACCGCCGTCGTCAACCCGACCGCGGGCGGCGCCACCTCGGCCGCCGCGCTGCTCGGGGTCGCCCGGCTGCTGCGGGAGGCGGGCGCCGGGCTGGAGACGGAGTACAGCCGCAGCCTGGGCCACGCCCGGGAGATCGCCCGGCGGGCCGGGGAGCGCGGCCGGGTGGTGCTCGCCGTCGGAGGCGACGGCATGGCCGGCGGGATAGGCGGCGCCCTCAGCGGCTCCGGGGCGACGCTCGGGCTCGTCCCGGCCGGCCGCGGCAACGACTTCGCGCGCGCCCTGGGTCTGCCCACCGAGTCCGCCGCCCTCGCCGAGGTACTGCTGCGGGGCGAGCCGCGCCCCGTCGACACCATCGAGGTCACCTCCGCCGCCCACGACCGCACCGTCGTGCTCGGCAGCGTCTACGCCGGTGTCGACGCGCTCGCCAACCGCCACGCCAACGAGACGCGCCTGCTGCGCGGTGCCGCCTCCTACTACGCGGGCGCCCTGCGCGCCGTCACGGGCTGGCGCGCCACCCGCTACCGCGTCACCGTCGACGGCGAGGAACACGCCTTCACCGGCTACACCACGGTGGCCGCCAACTCCGGCTACTACGGCTTCAACCGCCGCATCGCCCCCGCCGCCCGGGTCGACGACGGCCTGCTCGACGTCGTGATGATCCACCATGCGCCCCGGCTGCTGTTCTTCGCCCTCATGAACGAGCTCGAATCGGGCGCCCACGTCCGCCGCCCCCAGGTCCGCGTCCTGCGCGGGAAGGAGGTACGCATCGAGGCCGACCGGGCCATACCGTACGGCGCCGACGGCGAGGTCGAGGCGCTCGTCCCGGTCACGGCCAAGGTGCTGCCCGGGGCGCTGCGCGTCCTGTGCTGAACACGCCGCCGGGCCGGCCACCGCAGACGGTGACCGGCCCGGCGGGTGCGGCCCTCAGCCCCGGGGAGTGGTGAACCGTTCCCAGACCCGGTGCGAGCCCAGCAGTTCGGTGACCTGCTCCAGCGCCGCCGTGCCGGAGTCGGCGACGACCACACCGGGAGCGTCGGCGGGAACCCCCGACGCCTCCAGCGCGACCTCGCCGCCCGCCCAGACGCCGATCGCCTTGCCGTGCCGGAACGCCTCCGACACCAGCAGGCTCACCCGCGGGTCGGTCGTCGCCGGCCGCGCGGGCGCCGGCCCGGACTTGTAGTCGCGCGGGGTGTACGCGTCGCTGCCCATGTCCGGCGCCCCCGCCAGCAGCACGGCGTCGAACTCCACGGAGCGCGCGGTGACGTAGCTGCGCTGGACGGTCAGCGCGGCGTCGCCCGAGCCCAGCGTGCCGCCGGTCGGCGCCACCACCAGCGGCACCATTCCCGCGTTCAGCACCGCCTGCCGCACCGCGTTCACGCCCTCCAGGTCACCCCCGCCCGTGACGATGCCGACGACCCGGCCGTCGGTGGGCCAGGTCCGGCCGACCTGCGACAGCGCCGGGCTCGGCTCGATGTCGGCCAGCGGCACGGTCGGTTGCGGCGCGGGCAGGCCCAGACCCTCGGCGACGCCCGCGCACAGCTCCGGGTCGATGTTGGCCAGCACCTGGAGGGTCCGCTCCCGGATCGCCTGCTCGTAGCACTTGCCCAGCTCGAAGGTGTAGGCGCCGATGATGTGCTCGCGCTCCACCGGGCTCATGCTCAGCCAGAAGCGCCGCGGCTGGCTGAAGTGGTCCGCGAACGACTCCGGCGCCTCGCGCACCTTGGTCGCCTCGGGAACCCGTACCGGCGCCTCGATGTACGCGCCCTCGGCCGCGCCGGCCGTGAACGGGCAGCCGCCGTCCAGGGAGTTGGGCCGGTAGGGCGCCACCCCCCGGTGCACCGCCGTCTGGTGCATGCCGTCGCGCAGCATGTCGTTGACCGGCGCCTGCGGCCGGTTGATCGGCAGCTGTGGGAAGTTGGGGCCGCCGAGCCGGGTGATCTGCGTGTCCAGGTACGAGAACAGCCGCCCCGCGAGCAGCGGGTCGTCGGTGACGTCGATGCCCGGCACCAGGTGGCCCACGTGGAAGGCGATCTGCTCCGTCTCCGCGAAGAAGTTGGACGGGTTGCGGTTCAGCGTCAGCAGCCCGACCGGCTGCACCGGCGCCAGCTCCTCGGGCACGATGTTGGTCGGGTCCAGCAGGTCGATGCCCTCGAAGGTCTGCTCCGGGTTGTCGGGGAAGGTCTGGATGCCCAGCTCCCACTGCGGGTACGCGCCCGCCTCGATCGCGTCCGCCAGGTCCCGGCGGTGGAAGTCCGGGTCGACGCCGTTGATGAGCTGCGCCTCGTCCCACACCAGGGAGTGCACGCCCAGTTTCGGCTTCCAGTGGAACTTCACCAGCGTCGTCTCGCCCGCGGCGTTGACCAGCCGGAAGGTGTGGACGCCGAAGCCCTCCATCATCCGGAAGGAGCGCGGGATGCCGCGGTCGCCCATGAAGAAGATGGTGTGGTGGGTCGCCTCGGTGTGCAGCGAGACGAAGTCCCAGAAGGTGTCGTGCGCGCTCTGCGCCTGCGGGATCTCCCGGTCCGGGTGCGGCTTCGCGGCGTGCACCACGTCCGGGAACTTGATCGCGTCCTGGATGAAGAAGACCGGGATGTTGTTCCCGACCAGATCGAAGACGCCCTCACTGGTGTAGAACTTCGTCGCGAAGCCGCGGGTGTCCCGCACGGTGTCCGACGACCCCCGGGAGCCGACCACCGTGGAGAACCGCGTGAACACCGGCGTCTCCACGTCCTCGGCGAGGAACGCCGCCTTGGTCACGGAGGCCGCCGTGCCGTAGCTCTGGAAGACGCCGTGCGCGCCGGCGCCGCGCGCGTGCACCACGCGCTCCGGGATGCGCTCGTGGTCGAAGTGCATGACCTTCTCGCGCAGGTGGTGGTCCTGCAGCAGCACGGGGCCGCGCGGACCCGCCTTCAGCGAGTGGTCGGTGTCGTACAGCCGCGTGCCCTGAGCGTTGGTCAGGTAGGCGCCGGACTGCGCGACGCGGGCCTGGTCGGCGCCCGTGGGCTGGCCGGTCGGCGAGACGGTGTCCGGTCCGCTCTGGTCCGGCTTCGGGGGCAGCGGCTCCCGGGGCTCGGTGGGTTCGGCGACGGGCGGCGACTCGGGCCCGGGCTTGCCGGGGACGCCGTCCGCCGGTCCGCCACCGTCGCCCTGCAGGCTCTCGGTGACCTTGTGGGCTACCCGCTTGAGGGGGTTGGCCTCGCTCATCAGCCTCTTCTCCGTTCTGGGCGGGCCGCTGCACGCGGCCGGTCGTGTTCGGGTACCGACTGCCGTGGTGGGCCGTGACCGCGTACCCAGCGAGCGGGACTCAAGGCATGGGCGCGAGGGAACGGACGCGGACGTCTCAGGTGACGGACTCCCCGTCGTGCACGCCGCCCTGACAGCGTTTCGTGAAGGATCCCGTCCCCGACTGGTCGACCGAGACGACGATGAGTCCGCCGCCCTGGATGCACTCGGTCGCCGTCACGTCGGCCGGGAGGTGCGCGGCGGGGGACACGGAGGCCTCGGCGGGAGCCGCGCAGAGTACCGGCACGGTCAGGGCCGTGACCACGGCCCACAGGGACTTGCGCATCAGTGGGGCTCCTTCTCGCCGGTGCCGTACCAGCGTCACCGGGCGCGCCGCGGTCCGCCACTTCAGACGCGCGCACGAGGGAGGCCCCGACCGGTCGTGCCGGCCGGGGCCCCGTGTGCTCCTGGGTCCGGAGTCGTTGTCAGGCGGGCGTGTGTGTCACCCGCACCGGCTCGAACGAGACGCGGGTGCGCCCGCCGCCGTCCGCCCAGACCACCTCGGCCTCCCGCTCGCCGGACACGACCTCCGTGACGGCGTCCGCCAGCGGGCCGGGCCCCGGTTCGCCGGTGAGCGCGGCCAGGCAGAGGTGCAGCGAGGTGCCGCCCGCTTCGCCGGACAGCCGGGGCAGCTCGGCCCACTGCGTGTACGCGGTGCCCTGCGGGGCGCGGACGGTCTCGGGCTCGGGGCTCCAGCCGTGCAGTCCGTGCAGCGCCGAGACCAGGGGCTCCTCGGGGCCGGTGGCCCATCCGGTGTGCGTGAGGCGCGTGCCGGGCGGCGCCCCGGTCACCCGGTGCACCCGCAGCTCGTACGGCCCCTTGGCCACGGTCACGCTCTCCACCCGCAGCCCCGGCACCATCGGGGGACCGCCGGCGAACACCGGCCGGTGCCAGGACGCCGCCCAGCCCCAGCCCTCGCCCTGCCCCGCGCCGAGCGGGTGGACGCGGCGCCGCACACTGCCGCGTCCGTTCACCTGGACCGAGAGGTGGTTGTCCGCGACGTTCGTGACGGCGGTCGGGCCGGTCCGGGTCGAGTAGGCCTGCCGGCCGTAGTGCGGGTCGTCCTCGGCGGCCACCTCTCCCTCGTGCGGCCGGACGTGGTCGCTGCCGTGGTTGTGCAGCCGTACGATCCCGTCGGCGCGCGTCGCCTGGAGCAGCAGTCCGGGTGCCGGCAGGGCGAGCACGCGGTCCGCCTCCTCCACCGGGGCCGGCTCCTCGGTCGCCGTCCACAGCGGGTGGCCGGCGGGGGCGAGGAGCGACACGAACGCCTTCGACGCCCAGTACGGGGAGGCCGGGCCCGAGTACGGCTGGAGGGTGGCCTCGTGGGGGCCGTGCCAGCCGAGGCTCAGCAGCCCGTCGTCGGTCAGCGCGCCCCGCTCCAGGAAGTACCGCAGGTTGCCGCTCACCAGCCGCCGCGAGGCGCCCGGTGCCAGCGGCGTGTGCCCGGTGACCGCGCCCAGCCCCACGGCCGCGGAGGCCGCGAAGCGGTAGGCGAGCGAACGGCCGTAGTGCAGCGGCGCCCCGTCCCCGCCGAACATCCGCGCGTAGCCGTCGAGGTGCGTGCGCAGCCGTTCCCCGTAGCGGGCGGCGACCGGCCCGGTGTCGCCGGCCAGGTGGGCGTCGAGCACCGGGTACAGGTGCAGCGCCCAGCCGTTGTAGTGGTCGAAGGCGCGTCCGTCGCCGTCGGCGTACCAGCCGTCGCCCCGGTACCAGCCCTCCATCAGCTCCAGCGCCCGCTGCCGGGCCGCCGCCGTCTCCGGGTCCCCGCGGCCGACCGACTCCAGGAACCCGGCCACCGTGTACGGGAACAGGTACCAGTTGTTGGGCGCCGGCACGTGCCTGAGCGCCCCGCGCAGCCACTCCTCCACCCGGTCCTGCACCCCGGCGTCGAGGTTCTTCCACAGCCAGGGCGTGGTCAGCCGCAGCCCGAGCGCGACCGACGCGGACTCGACCATCGGCTGACCCTGCACGTCGTGGCCGAGGATCAGCGGCCAGGACTCGGCGTCCTCGCGGCCGGGCGTGCGGGTGCCCGAGTCGAGGCCGCGCGCATAGCGGTCCAGCCAGCCGTGCGGGTCGTCGCCGTCGGCGCCGGCGACCCGGAAGGCCGCCGCGAGGAAGGTCCGGGCGAAGCCCTCCAGCCCGTCGGAGCGCACGCCCGAGCGGGAGGGGCGCCCCGGCAGGTCCAGCAGGGCGCGGCCGGGGGTGCTCCAGCGCCACGCCGCCCACAGCAGCCCGTCCGCGACGGCCTCCCAGTGGGCCCGGGTGTACCCGGTGTACGGGCTCGGCGCACGGTCCTCGGTGGGCAGTTCGAACGGGATGCTCATGCCAGGAACGCCAGCCTTTCGCGTCGTACGGGATGGAGGAAGCCGGAACCCGACGCCCAGCGGGTCGTCTCGGCGAGGGCGAGGTCGGCCAGGCGGCGCCACTCGTTGCCCTCGGAACCGGCGAGGTGCGGGGTGATCAGCGCGTTGTCGCACTCCCACAGCGGATGGTCCGGCGGCAGGACCTCGGGGTCGGTGACGTCCAGCACCGCCCGGACACGGCCCGCCAGGACGGCGTCGGTGAGCGCGTCCTGGTCGACGACCGCGCCCCGGGAGGTGTTGATGAGCACCGCGTCGGGCCGCATCGCGTCGATCAGGGACCGGCCGACCAGTCCCCGGGTGGTCGGCAGCAGCGGCGTGTGCACGCTGACGGTGTCGCAGCGCGCGAACAGCTCGGGCAGCGACACGAGTTCGACGCCGAGTCCGGCGGCGTCCGCGTCGCTCACGTACGGGTCGTGCAGGAGGACGTCCACGTCGTACGGGCGCAGCAGCTCGACGACCCGGCGGCCGATCAGCGAGGCCGACAGGATGCCGACCGTGCGGCGGTAGTTGCCGACGCCGCGCGGGGTGCGCAGCCAGTTGCCGCGCTCCCGGGACACCCGGTAGTCGCGGGCCCGCTCCAGCACCCGCTTGCCGGTGAGCAGGATCATGGAGAGTGTGTACTCGGCCACCGGCAGCGCGTTGGCGGCTGCGGCCGAGGACACCTCGATCCCCCGCTCCCAGCAGGCCTCGGTGACGTGCCCGCGGACGCTGCCCGCCGTGTGCACCACGGCCCGCAGCCGGGGCGCGGCCCGCAGCACGGCCTCGTCCAGCCGCGGACAGCCCCAGCCGGTGACCAGCAGATCCACGTCGGCCAGCACGGACGCGGCCCGCGGCGTGGACAGGTCGTCCAGGACCGGGAACGGCGCGAGGTCGCAGACCCGGCGGAAGGCGGCGAGGGACTGCGGATCGAGGACGGCCGAGGCGGCGTCCCGGGACATGGCCACGGCGGCACGGGGCCGGAATCCGGGACCGGGGGAGTGCGAGGTCACTTGACGGCTCCGGCGGTCAGCCCGCTCCGCCAGAAGCGCTGGAGCAGGACGAAGGCGAGGATGAGCGGCAGTACGGCGAGCAGTGAGCCCATGATCACCACGGGGTAGTACTCCGGCGACACGGACGCCGCGCTGTTCCACTGGTACAGGCCGAGACTGACGGGATACAGGTCCTGGTCGGACAGCATCACCATGGGCAGGAAGAAGTTGTTCCAGATCGCGGTCAGCTGGAAGAGGAAGACGGTGATCAGACCGGGCCCGAGCATCCTGAGCGCCACCCGGGCGTACGTGGTCAGCTCGCCCGCCCCGTCCACCCGCGCCGCCTCCAGCACCTCGTCGGGCACATAGCCCCGCGCGAAGATGCGGCCGAGGTAGACGCCGAACGGGTTGAACAGCACCGGGATGAAGACCGCCCAGAAGGTGTTGACCAGGCCGGCCTCGGACGCCATCAGGTACAGCGGCAGCGCGAGCACCGTCTGCGGCACCATGACCGCCGCCAGCACCAGACCGAACAGCTTCTCCTTGTGCCGGAAGCTGTACTTGTCGAAGGCGTAGCCGCAGGCCACGCTCACCAGCGCGCCGACGGCCGCGCCCACCACCGCGTACAGCAGGCTGTTGACGTACCAGCGGCCGTACAGCCCGCCGTCCATGGCGAACAGGTCCCCCATGTTCTGGAGGAAGGAGAAGTCGCTCAGGGAGAGCAGGTCGCTGCTGAAGAGCGCGTCCCGGGTCTTGGTGGCGGCGAGCACCAGCCACAGCACCGGCAGCAGGGTGTAGAGGACGGAGATCGCCACGACGGCGTTGACCGTCGCGCGCCCCAGCAGTCCCGGGCGGAGCAGGGAGCTGTCGGTGGCGCTCATCGGGCCTCCTCCGTGACGTCGGCGCGGCTGGTGAAGCGGGTGACGCCGTAGGACAGGGCGATGGTGCAGACGAGCAGGACCACCGAGGCGGCCGCCGCGAGGCTGTAGTTGTTGCGGGTGAAGGCAGCGTCGTAGATGTACATGCTGGGGGAGAACCGGGAGCTGATCATCGGTGAGGACTGGCTGAGCAGCATCGGCTCGGTGAAGAGCTGGAGCGCCCAGATCAGCGTGAAGATGGAGACCATCACGATCGAGGCGCGCACCAGGGGCGTCTTCACCTGGAGCGCGGTGCGCACCGGCCCCGCGCCGTCCACCACGGACGCCTCGATCACCTCGCGCGGCACGGCCTGCAACGCGGCGTAGAAGACCACCATGTTGTAGCCGAGGTTGCTCCACAGCGCGATGTTCACGATGGACGGGATCACCGTGTGGACGCCGAGGAAGTCGATGGTGATGTCGCCCTGGGCGAACAGCTCGATCACCGGGCTGATGCCGGGCGTGTACAGGTACAGCCAGATCAGCGCCGCGATGATGCCGGGCACGGCGTGCGGCAGGAACAGGCCGAGCTGGGCGAAGGCGCGCAGCCGGACCACGCCGGAGTCCAGCAGCAGGGCGAGGGCGAGCGCGCCGACGACCATGAGCGGGATGTAGATCAGGCAGTACAGGGCGACCGTGCCGAGCCCGCCGAGGAAGGTCGGGTCGGTGAGCACGGCCGCGTAGGAGCGCAGCCCCACGAAGATCCGGCGTTCGGGTCCGAAGCCCAGGCCGGGCTGGTCGTCGCTGAAGAAGCTCAGGTAGACGGCCGTGCCGACCGGGATCAGGAAGACGGTGACCAGCAGGGCGAAGAACGGCGTCATCAGGACGCCGGCGGCGGTCAGTTGTCTGCGCTTGGCCGCTCTGCGGGCGCGCAGTCCGGACGCGGAGGGCGCCGGGGCCCCGGCGGGGGAGGCGCCGGCCGGCACCCGGGTGTGGGTGGTCGTGGTCATGGGGTGTCACCTGCCTTTCGTCGGCTCAGGTGCTGTGCTGGGTGGTGGACAGGCCGAGGGCCTTGAGGTCGGGCATGGTGCCCTCCTGCGCGGTGCGCAACGACTCGGCGAGGGAGCCCTGGCCGCCGCTGACGCGGGCGAAGGAGTCCTGCATGACCTTCTGCGTGGCGCTCATCCGCGGCCCCCACAGCCACTGCTCGCCGATCTTCTCGGCCTCCCGCTCGAACAGGGTGTAGATGTCCTGACCGCCGTAGTACGACCGGTCGAAGGCGTCGCGGCCCACGGAGACCAGGCCGGGGGCGGCCGGGTACTGGCTGCTGGTGCCGCTGGACAGCCGGGCCCGCAGGGCGTCGGGGTGGGAGACCTGCCACTCGATGAACTCCATGGCGGCCTCGGGATGTTCGCTGTCCTCGGTGACGGCGAAGGTGGAGCCGCCGTGCGTGCCGGCGGAGGGGCTGCCGGTGTCCCACTGCGGCATCGGGGCGATCCGCCACTGGCCCTTCTGCCCCGGCCGCGCGTTCATCTGCGCGCCCGCGTCCCAGGCGCCGCTGAGCCGGGTCAGGACCAGGCCGTTCGCGATCTGCGCGTCGGACTGGCGGCTCTCGACGGCGTTCATGAAGACGTCGTCCCGGTCGATCAGCCCCTGCCAGTACTCGGCGACCCGCCGGGAGGGCGCGTCGGCGAGGGAGACGTTCCAGGCGCCCTTGGAGGTGTCGAACCACTGGGCGCCCGCCTGCCAGGCGTAGCAGGCGAACTGCGTCATCCCGTCGGTGGGGAACAGCACCAGCCTGCGGTCGGGTGCCTCGCGGCGCACGGTCGCGGCCTGCTCGGCGAACTCGTCCCAGGTTCGGGCGGGCCGGAGCCCGTAGCGGTCGAAGAGGTCGGCGCGGTAGTGCATGACCATGGGCTCGACGTCCAGCGGCACGCTGAACACCCGGCCCTCGAAGGTGGTCAGCCCGAGCGACTGCGGCAGCAGCTTGCGGCGCAGGCCGTCGCTGACGAGGTCGGTGATGTCACGGGCGACGCCGTCGATGGCGTACCCGGGCACCTGCGGATACTCGATGGTGGCGACGTCGGGTGCGTTGCCCGCCCGGGCGGCGTTGCTGAGCTTGGCGTAACCGCCCTGCCCGCCGGACGGGATCTGGTTGAACTCCACCTGGATGCTGCGGTGGGTGCGGTTGAACTCGTCGACCACCTCCTGACTGCCGCGCAGGGCGGACCAGAAGGTGATGCGCGTGGCACCGCCCGTGCGGGCCGACGATGCGCCGTTCCCCCCGCTGCAGGCGCTCACGGCTCCTGTCAGGGGTACGGCGGCCATCGCGGCGAGCACGGAGCGACGGCTGGGTCGTCCGGGCATGGCGCCTCCCGCGGCTCCTGCGGGCCCGCGTGGCTGCGGACCCGACTGTTCGGGACACGGGAATCCTGAAGCCTCCAGCACAAACGGTCAATAGATCGATCAGAAGAAAATAAAGCGTTCAAACGCTCATTCTTTCGCGGCGGTCGAGCCGCGCACCATCAGCCGGGGCAGCAGCTCGACCCGGCTCGTGGGCCCGGGCGCGCTCTCCCGCAGACGCCGGAGCAGCAACTCGGCGGCGACCCGGCCGACCTCGGCCCGGGGCGGGGACACGGCGGTCAGCGGAGGAGTGGCCAGCCCCGCCACCACGTCGTCGTACGCCACGACCGAGCAGTCCCGCGGCACCCGCACGCCCTCGGCCGCCAGCCGCTGCACGATCATCAACGCGTCCACGTCACCGTGCAGCACGACCGCACTCGCCCCCGTCTTGCGCAGCAGCACCGGGAGTTCGGCCGTCTCGTCCGCCGAGTACGGTCCCTCCGGCCCCGACTCCGGGGTGCTCAGCGCCCACGCCCACTCCTCCACCAGCGGGTGCGCGGCGGCGATCTCGGCCAGCGCGGACCGCAGCGTGCGGGCGGTCGGGCTGTCGTCCCGGGTCGCGAACACGATGCGCCGATGCCCGAGCCCCACCAGGTGCTCCACCGCGAGGTGCGCGCCGTACCAGTGGTCCGAGCACACCGAGTCCAGCACGTGCGGCGCGCTGCCGCGCCGTGGCCGGCGCTCCATGAGGACCGTCGGCACCTGAAGCCCGGACAGCCAGGCGTGGTCCGCCTCCTCGACGGCCAGGCTGTTCCACCGGGGTGCGAGCAGCAGGCCCCGGGCGCCGTCCGCGAGGGCGCGCTCGACCAGCGGGTGCTCCGCGCCCGCCGCCTGCGGCGCGATGTGCAGCGCCAGGCGCACCCCGGCCTCCTCCAGCACCGTGCGCGCCCCGTGCAGCGTCTCGGTCAGGTACGAGTGCCGCTCCGGCACCACCACGGCCACCCGGTCCCCGCCGGCGGCCTCCCTGGCCGGCGCCTCCTGCGCGGGCAGCGTCGACCGGACGACGCCGTGCCCCCGGCGCAGCCTGCCCTCGCGCGTCAGCTCCTCCACGTCACGGCGCACCGTCACCACGGAGACCTGCAACTCGTCGGCGAGATCGCGCACCCGCGCGGTACCCCGCGCCTGGACCGCCGCCAGAATCCGCTGGCGCCTGAGATCGACCGGCTCCCGCATCAGGCCTCCCACCCCCGTGATGTTCGTTTGAGCGATTCCGGGCCATCATAGCGATCGCTCAAAGTGGGTGCCTGGGCTCAGCGGGGCGGGGCGGGGCAGGGCTACGGCTCCGGGTCCGCGAGGAGCGGCCCCAGCGGGCCGAGATCCAGGTTCAGGTCGCCACGGCTGAGGCCGTGCTGTGCGCACAGGTCGTCCATCCGCTCGTCGAGCAGCATCAGCGCCGTACCGAGCCGCTCCTCCTGCTCCCCGCTCAGCGTCCCCTCGTCGAAGCGGCGCACGGCCTGGCGCTCCATCAGCTGGCGCAACAGCTCCACGACGGTGAGGACCAGAGCGGCCAGGTCGTTGCTGACCCGCTCCGGGTCCAGGTCGAGGGAGTGGGCCCGGGGCGCGCTCACAGCGGCCCGCTGTCCGGCCAGGGGGCGGGCACCCGTTCGTTCACCGACGACAGCAGCGCGTGCAGCGAGATCCGCACCAGCGGCACGTCCGCGACGGCCAGCACCAGGTCCCCGCTGACGACGACGCCGGTGGCCAGCACCCGGTCCAGGAGGTCGACCAGCGGCACGCCCACCGGCGCGTACGGCTCCGGTCCGTCCCACGGCACGGGTCCGGGGCCGGGCGTACGGGTGTCCGGGCCGATCACGCGCCCACCACCCGCGGTGCGCGCGCCGGGTCCTCGTCCCAGCGGGCGAACGAGTACGGGATCCAGGGGCCCGAAGCGCCGATCTCCACGGCCGTGAACCGCCCGTCGGCGGTGAGCCGGGACAGCGCACGGGTGAAGGCGGCCGACTCCGCGTTCTCCACCAGGTAGGCGGCATTGAGCACCTGCGGGGAGCGCCGGCCGGTGAGCCGCTCGCTCTGCGGCCGGTGCCGGGTCGCGGCGACGGCGTACCGGCTCAGTTCCGCGTCCACGGCCT
Source organism: Streptomyces sp. CB02414 (assembly GCF_001905385.1). GTDB lineage: Bacteria > Actinomycetota > Actinomycetes > Streptomycetales > Streptomycetaceae > Streptomyces. The sequence continues at coordinate 539,080 of NZ_LIPF01000005.1, forward strand.
CCGCCTCGGCCTGCGCCCTGGCGTGCCCGTCGCGCCGGTCGCGGCGCCGCGCGCTGGCCCGGCTGAGGTAGTCACGCCCGCCGGCGCCTCGGACGCGGGGAGCACCGGAACCGGCGGCGGGCTCCGCCGGCCCCTCGACGGCGTGCACCTTCACCGCCCACTCCGTGCGGTCCCCAAGACGGTCGAGCAGCGCGTCGAGCGCCGCCTCCCGGCCGGCCACGGCCTGCTCCGCGCTCCGGTCGCCGCGGTACAGCGTCGCCATCGGCAGCGGTACGACCGGGCCGCGGGCGGCGGCGGCCTCCACGCCCCGGTGATGGGCGCGGGCGCAACGCTCCAGGTCGTCGGGCCGGTTCAGCCGCTCGGCCAGCGCCCCCTCGTCGAACAGCGCGGCCGGAACGTCCTGCACGACCAGGCACAGACCGCCCGCGCGCAGGACGCGCAGCGGGCCGCCCTCCTCGTGACCGGTCGCCGCGGCCAGGCCGGTGCCGTCCGGCGCGGTGCGGGTGACGGCGAAGGCGCACACGAGGCTCGGGGCCGCCGGTCCGGCGGGGTACTCGCTCACCGTGCGGCCTCCGACGTGTCCTCGGTGCTCCTGCCGGGGGCTTCCTCCAGGACGTCGTCCAGGGCGTCGAGCCGGGCCCGCAACCGCGCGTTCTCCTCGGCGAGCGCGTCCCGCGCCGCCCGCGAGGACAGTGCCGGGTCGGTCTCCCACCAGTCGATGCCCGCCTTCTTCGCGGTGTCCACCGAGGCGATGAACAGGCGCAGGCGGATGGTGAGCAGTTCGATGTCCAACAGGTCGATCTTGATGTCACCGGCGATGACGATCCCCTTGTCGAGGACTCGTTCGAGGAGGTCGGCGAGGTTGCCGGTGACGGGCGCGTAGGGCTGGGTGTCCGGGGTGGCGTAGCGGTGGTCGAGGTCCGTCACCGCGTACTCCCCCGGGGGTCAGCGACGGGGGCGGGCACGTTCGCGCTCCTCGTACTCGTCGTCTTCATCGTCGTCGTCTTCGTCTTCGTACTCTTCTTCGTCTTCGTACTCGTCGTCACGAGCGTCGTCGTCGTACTCACCTTCCTCCTCCTCCAGCGCCTCCTCGTGGCTCCGGACGACCTCACCGTCGCGGATCTCGCCGCGCCAGCCCTCGACCTCCTCGTCGTCGCCCATCAGGGTCACGTGCCGGGCGAAGTGCTTGAGGTCCAGGCGCAGTCGGCGTCCCTGGGCACGCCAGAGATTGCCGGTCTTCTCGAAGAAGCCCGCCGGGTAGTACTCCACGACCACGACGACCCGGGTCAGCCGGGGTGCCAGTTCGTGGAAGGTGACCACCCCGTTGGTACTGCCCTTGGCGCCCTCGGAGGTCCAGACGATCCGCTGGTCGGGAATCTGCTCCTGGACGGTCGCCTTCCAACTGCGGGTCGAGAAGGCGATCTTGGCGGTCCAGTCCGACGTCACCTCGTCGTGGGGGCTGACACTCTGGACGCCCTTGGTGAAGCCGCTGAAGTCCTGGAGCTGCGTCCACTGGTCGTAGACGGTGCGCAGGGGCACGCCGACGTCGACGCTTTCCATGATGTGCGTGGCCTTGACGCTGCCACCGCTGCTCCCGGAGCCGCTTCCACCGCCAGAACCACCGCCGTCGGCGGAGGCGGTGAGGCGCTCGGTCAGCCCACCGATCCGTTCCCCCGCCTTGCCGACGAGGCTGTGCCCCGTGGCGGAGAGGTAGCCGCCGAGCGCGTCCTTGAGGTCGCCCAGGGGCGACGGCCCGCCGCCCTGCCGGTCGGGGCTCATCCGCGCTCACCTCCGCGCCGCCCAGGGTTCGCGGTCCGCTTCGCCGGGGCGGTCTTCTTGGCGGCAGCCTTCTTCGCGGTCTTCGCGGTCTTCGCGGGAGGCGCGGTCTTGCGCGGAGGCGCCTTCTTGGCCGCCTTCCGGGGTGGCGCGGCCCGCCGGGTCTCCGCCCGGTCCTCGTCGTCGAAGTAGGCGTCCTCGTCCGGACCACCCTCGTCCTCGTAGTCTTCGTAGCCCTCGTCGTCCTCGTGATCCGCGTCGTAGCCGTCGTCCCTCCGGCCCGCGCCCGTGAGCGCGTCGGTGCGGTCGCGGAGGTTGTCCGCGAGGCCGGTGAGGGTGCGGTTCGCCGCGGCGGTGGCGGCCGTGCGTCCGGCGGTCAGCAGCTCGCCGCGCAGCTGGTCCGTCAGTTCCTGGAGTTGTGGATTCCGCTGGAGCCCGGACATGCCCTGGGAAAGGACCTGGCCGGGCGAGAGGCCCATACGCCGGCCCATGAGGTAGGAACCGACCGCGAAGGCGAGTCTGGCCTTCTTCGTGCGGCCCATGAGATATCCGCCGGCCACGGCCGCCGCCAGGGCCGCCTTGCTGTCGTTCATACGTGCCTTCTCTGCGCTCGATGCGTGGTGGTGGTGCGGCCGCCCGGCCGGGACCGGCGTTCGAGGAGGGTGAGCAGACGCTCCTCCTCCCGCTCGAACGCCGCCTCGTCGAGGGCGCCCTCGTCCAGCGCCCGGTTGAGTGCGGCCAGGCGCGCCTGGACGACGCGCGGGTCGTGGGCCTGGCGCCGGGCCTCCTGGAGCAGGTGGTCGGCGATCCACGCCGTGCCGCGCACCGGGGCGAGGGGCAGCAGCAGGAGGCCGCTCACGATGCCCACCGCGTCACCGCCCGGCCTGTGCGGGATCCGGGTCGACGAAGCTGTAGCACGGCAGGGGCCCGGTGAGGCTGAGCGCCAGCCGGTCGCCGTGGCCTTGTGCCAGGGCGTCCACCTCCTGACGGAAGCGTCGCTCGTCGGCCGAGCGCAGCAGGAACGAGACGCTCAGCACCTGCTCGTCATCGGTACGGCCCGGTACGGTGCGCACCGCGAGCGGGGTCAGGCGGTCGAGCACTTCCCCTGCCGCCCGTCGTGCCTCGCGGCGGACGCTCTTGGCGATCGCCTCGCCCAGCCGGACGTTGGCCTCGTAGTCCGGACGGCGCCGGGTGCGCAGGGCCAGGGACCGCAGTCCCTCGTCCCGGCGGACCAGCTCGGCGAAGTAGCCGGGCACGACCGTCCCCTTGACGTTGAGCTCGACGCACCCGCGCACCTCGTCGAGCTGCCGCGACAGGTGGGCGGCGTCCGCCCGCAGCTGGGAGAGCAGCGCGTCGGGCCGGGGACTGAGGACGGCGAAGCGCATGGGCAGCAGCGGCCCCTGGGCGGCCAGTTCGTCCAGTACGGCCTGGTGCGCCAGCAGGTCCCGGCGCCGGGGCCGGAGCCGCGGGGGCGCCGGCGACACCGCGGCGCACAGGCCCGAGCCGGTCAGCAGCCGCACCGGGGCGCCGTCGACGCCCGGGGAACGAGGAGCCCGGACCCCGGCGGGGGTGATGCCGTAGACGTACAGGGCCTTGCGGTCGGTGGCGGTGCTGGCGGTACCGGCGGTGGTCGCGGTTCCGGTGGTGGCTGGCGCGGTCATTCGTCCTCCGTCTCCGTGCGCCGGCGGGGGCGGGGGCGCGGGCGGTCGTCCTCGTCGCGGGGGTGTGCGGCCGGCCGGCGGCGAGGCCGCTCGGCGCTGCTCCGGCCGCGCTCCGCGTACTTGCGCTCCGGAGCGCTGGAGCGGGTGTCCTCCTCCTCTGCCGCCTCCTCCTCGGGCGTGAGGATGTCGCGCACCTTGTCGGTCAGGGAGCGGGCCGTCCGCTTGGCGCCGGCCCTGCCTATCGTCTTGGCGACCGGGGAGCCGAACATCTCGGGCACGGTCTTGGAGCGCACGTCGTGCTCCAGGTCCAGCCGGTTGCAGGCCTCGGCGAACCGCAGGTACGTGTCGACGCTCGCGACGACGATGCGGGCGTCCACCTTGAGGATCTCGATGCCGACCAGCGAGACGCGCACGAAGACGTCGATCACCATGCCGCGGTCGAGGATCAGTTCCAGGACGTCGTAGAGGGTGCCGGCGCGGGGCGCGCAGACGACTTCGTCGTCGTAGGTGATCATGCGGTGGTCCTTCCGGGTGCAGGCCTCACGGCGGTCACTGGTCCTGGGCACCGCGCCGGTAGCGGGCGACCCTGCGGTACCGGAGCAGGTCGCCGGCCGGGTCCAGCTCGACCTCGTAGGTGGCGAGGAGACTGGTGGTGTCGGGGATGCGTGCCACCTCCAGCACGTCCACGTTGACGATCCAGCCGTCGTCCTCGCTCCGGCACACCGCCGAGACCCCCTCGACGCGGTGCCTGATCAGCTCGGCCAAGGCGTTCGCGGCGCGTTCGGCGGCGTCCCGGGCGCCCCGCACGGAACGCTCGCGCGTGGTCGTGGAAGTCGTGCCGCGCCGCCGCTCGCCAGGTTCTGTCATGCTGCCCACTCTGGCCGCGGGCCCCGGCCGGCGCGTGCGCAGTTACCCCATCCGGGGCTGCGCGGGGACCGGGCGCGGCGTGACGCCCGTGGTGCTCAGGCGTCCGGCGCGGGGGCGGACGCGCGCCGGCAGTGCAGGAAGAGGTGGGGTTCCGGCCGGACCTCTGGGTGGGCCGGGGTGAACATCGACGCCTCCTGCGCCAGCACCTCCAGGCCGGCCTCCTCGGCCACGGCGGTCAGGGCCTGCGCGGTGAAGCTGGTCACCCGCACCGGCTGGCCCATGAAGGTGGCGTCGATCCCCTCGACGTCCAGCGGCACCGTGGCCAGGACCAGGTGACCCCCCGGCTTCAGCGCCCGCACCAGTCGCCGGACGAGGTCCGCCTGCTCCCGCCGGTCGAGCTGGAGCAGCGAGAAGTACACGCAGACCGCGTCGAACGAGGCGTCCGGGAGCCGTACTTCACGGATGTCCGCGCACTGGAAGGTGGCGGCCGGCACCTGACGCCTCGCCAGTTCCACCATGACCGGGGAGACGTCGACGCCCAGGACGTCGTGGCCGGCGCCGGCCAGGATCTCGGCGGTGGGCCGGCCCGTGCCGCTGCCCACGTCCAGCACCCGGCTGCCCGGCGCGAGGCGTCCGAGCAGCCACTCCAGGGAGCGCCGGTGCGTCTTCGACCCGGCGAAGGCCTTCTCGTAGTCGGCGCCCAGCGCGTCGAACGCGGCGGCGGCCTGCGGCCGTTGCTGCTCGTCGGTCACGACGTTCCCTTCGATGGGGCGGGCCGGTGCCGCAGGCATCGTTCCACCGGCGGACGGCCGCCGACAAGGGCCCCTACGGGTGACCGGCCGGCCACGCCGGCCCCGCCCTACCGGCCGTCGGCGTCCGGTGCCGTCCCCGGCTCCGCCATCCTCCGGTGCACGGCCGCCTTGACGCGGTCCGGCAGTACCTTGTCCGCCACGCCCTGCGCCTTGGTCTTCGCCGAGCCCGTGACCAGCTTCCCCCGGCCCTTCATGACGGCGTCGTACGCCTGCCGCGCGACCTGCGCCGGGTCGTCCTTGTCCATGGTGCCGACCTTGGTGTCCTCCATGCCGGCCCGTCGGAAGAAGTCGGTCTCCGTGGGTCCGGGCATGAAGGAGGTGACCGTGACGCCGGTGTCCGCGACCTCCTCCTGCAACGCCTGGGCGAAGGACTGCACGAACGACTTCGACGCGTTGTACACCGACTGGAACGACCCCGGCATCGTCGCGGCGACGGACGACGTGAACATCAGCCGTCCCACGCCGCGTTCCACCATGTCCCGCAGCAAGGGCTTGGCGAGCCGCACGGTCGACGACACGTTGAGGTCGATGACGGACTGGTCGTCGGCGGGATCGGTGTCGACGAACGCGCCGCCCCGCCCCACCCCGGCGTTGAGGGCGGCCACGTCCACCGTGAGCCCGGTCAGCGCGGCGACCAGCCGGTCGACGCCTTCCGCGGTCCGGAGATCCGCGCGCACGGCACGCACCTCGGCGCCCGTCTCGCGCAGCCGCTGTGCGGCGTGTTCCAGCCGGTCGTCCTCGGCGTTGACCACGAGGTCGTGACCGTGCTCGGCGAACAGCCCGGCCAGTTCGTACCCGATGCCGCTGGACGCCCCGGTGACCAGCGCGAGAGGCCTGCCGCCCGCCATGCTTCGCCCGTTCACCGCAGGGCCTGGTAGACCGAGGCCGTCGTGAAGCCGTACACGAGGTGCGGCACCAGGTCCGACACCCACGAGACCCGGTCCCACGACGTCGGATCGGTCACCCCGAGCACCGACGCGGGCACGTCGCTGCCCGCCATGGCGGCCACGCCGAGCAGCGGGCCGGCCACCCAGTCCGGCAGCGGGCCGCTCCGGCGCCGCAGCAACCCGTAGGCCGCGCCGACGCCGAGGCCGGTGACGTACCCGAGGAGGGCTCCGGCGGCCTGCTCGCGGTTGGTCCTGGTCTCCTCGTCGCCCAGGTCGACGCCGGCCCGGTCGACGAGCAGGTCCGCCACTTGCGCGGGCACGTCGCTGGACCCCCGGCCGCGCAGCAGCATGTCGCCGTACGTGGTGAGGTTCAGCGCGATCGTCCCCGCCGCTCCGGCGACGAGGCCTTTGGTCACTGACATGCGGGGCTCCCTCGGCGTGGGCGCTGGCGCGCGCGGACGGTAGCTGCGCGCCCCGGGTTCCCCGAACCCAGGTACCTAACAGAGCCGACCGCGCCCCCGGCCCCGGCGGCGCGGTCACTCCGGGCGGGGAAGAGCCCCCTCCAGAGCAAGGCCCACCAGCCCCCGCACGAGCGCGTCGTCCAGCGGCGCCCCGCTCAGCAGCACGCGGACGAACAGCGGACCGCTGACGGCCTCGACCAGCAGACCGGCGTCGGTGTCCGCGGCCAGTTCACCCCGCTCCACGCCCCGCCGGACCATCACCACCGCCCGGTCCAGACGCTCGCTCCAGTAGGGGCCGCGCCGGTCCTCGAGGGTGTCGTCGTGCTCGGCGCTCAGCCGCAGCAGCGCCCGGCCCTGCGCGGTACCGAGCAGCCCGGCCAGCGAGGAGAAGAAGGCCAGCAGGTCGTCCCGGACGCGCCCGGTGTCCGGGACCGGCAGGGCGGAGTCCAGCTCCGTGGTCAGCGCGTCCAGGATCAGGTTCTCCCGCGTGCCCCAGCGGCGGTAGACGGACGTCTCGTGCACCCCGGCCGCCCGGGCGACGGCGCCGACGGTCGCGCCCGCCAGCCCCTGCGTGGACAGCAGGTCCACGGCGGCGGTGAGCACCGCCCGCCGCATCCGCTCCCCACGGCGGCGCAGGGGAGGGGCGGCGGGTTCGAGAGACGTCATGCGGCCAGCCTAAAGCAGGCCGGCCTGCGTTGAGCGGCCAAAGCAAGTCGGCTTGCGCTGGGTGTACCGTTAACGCAAGTCGACCTGCGATGAGCCGTCTGGGGTCCCGACGGACCGCCGGGGGGCCGTCCGGGGTCGCCACCGCACCGAGGAGGTCCCGTCATGGCGCAGATGCTCGCCGCCCGCCTGCACGTCCCGAGCCGCACCCTGCGGCTGGAAGAGGTGCCCCGCCCACAGCCCGGCCCCGGGGAGGTGCTGGTCAAGGTCGAGGCGGCCGGCGTGTGCCTCTCCGACGTGCACCTCATCGACGGCACGCTCACCCCGCTGCTCCTCCAGGGCGACACGGTCACCCTCGGCCACGAGGTCTCCGGCACGATCGCCGAGGTCGGTGCGGGCGTCACTGCCTGGTCGCCGGGGCAGCGGGTGGTGCTGTACGCCGGTGAGGTGCGCGACGGCGTCACGTACACCCGCGGCGTCGACTACGACGGCGGCTGGGCCGAGTACGCCCTGTCGGCCGAGACCGCCCTGACCCCGCTGCCCGACGCCATCCCCTTCGAGCAGGGCGCGATCATCCCCGACGCCGTGTCCACGCCCTGGGGCGCGATCACCGAGACCGGCGCCGTCCGTCCCGCCGAGGCGGTCGGCGTGTGGGGCGTCGGCGGCCTCGGTGTGCACGCCGTACAGCTACTGCGCGCCGTCGGCGCCTGCCCGGTCGTCGCCGTCGACCCCAGCCCCGTCGCCCGTGAACGCGCCCTCGCGGCCGGTGCCGACCTCGCCCTGGACTCCGCCGACCCGGAGCTGCGCCAGGCCGTACGCGCGGTGACCGGCGGGGCCGGGCTCGCGGCCGCCTTCGACTTCGCCGGCGTGCCGCCCGTACGCGAGCAGGCGCTGTCCGTGCTCGCGCCCAAGGGACGGCTCGTCCTGGTGGGCCTGACCGACAAGCCGCTCACCGTCACGGACGGGACCCGCTTCAGCTATCTCCAGCAGCGCATCCTCGGGCACTACGGCTCCGACATGCCGGTCGCGCTGCCGCAGCTCCTGCGGATGGTCCAGGGCGGCCGGCTGGACTTCTCCGGGTCCATCAGCGGCGTACTGCCGCTGGCCGAGGTCGCCGAGGCCGTCGCACGGCTGGAGAAGAAGGAGGGCGACCCGATCCGGCTGATCCTGCGTCCGTGAGAGGTGCGGATCGCGTCCGTGAGGTGAGGGATCGCTGAGAATTCCCGGGACGGCTGAACGCTCCGGCCCCCGGTTCCGTATGGAGCCGGGGGCATTTCATGTCCGAGTCCGCCACGACACAGGAGCACGTCTTGGGACACAACAGGCGCAGACGCCCGACCGGCGCGCGGCGCGCGACCTTCGGAGCATTCGCGCTCATTCTGGGAGGCGGCGGCCTGGTGGCCGTCAATGTGTTCGCCTCCGCGACCGAGGCCGGCGACACCGCTGTTCCCCTGGGCAGTTCCGGAGTGGCGGCCACCATCGACTGCCCCGACCTCAGCGAACGGCTGACGGCGGTACCGGAGCCGGCGCGGCCGGAGGTCGACACCGAACTCGCCCGGCTCGACCAGCAGATCGCCACCGCCTACGGGCAACTCCAGGAAGCGGCCCGCACCGCCGACGACGGCAAGCTCGACGAGGCGGCCGTCCTCGACCCGCTGAAGAAGGAACGGGCCGCGACGATCGAACGCATCGTCGCCGCCGTCGACAAGGCCGGTGACCGCCCCGAGGGACTGGACACCCAGGCGGCGTGCACCCTGCGCCGCGTCGAGGTGGCGCCGACGGAGGCGGGCAGCGGCAGCCCGGACCAGGAGCGCCGGCAGCAGGACGACGGAGGCAAGGAAGCCGGCGACGGCGGGGACGGGCAGGACGGCGGCGGGCAGCAGCCGCCCGGCAACGGCGGACAGGCGGGCAACGGTCCCGTCGCGGCGGACTACGCCGACATCAAGTCGATCCAGCCGAACGTCGTCGAGGCACCGCGGCAGCCCGACTCCTCCGACGGCTCCTTCTCCACCAGTTGCGGAGTCAACGCCGAAGGCCTGTTCAACTCGGACAACCTGATCGCCGCCCCCGGCGTCAGCAACGGCGCCCACCACTTCCACGACTACGTCGGCAACCAGGACAACGACGCCTTCTCCAGCGACGAGGACCTGGCCGCCGCCGACACCAGCTGCGCAGACCAGGGCGACAAGTCCTCGTACTACTGGCCTGTGCTCCGCCTCCAGAACGGCACCGTCGAACAGGACGCCCAGTCGCCCGGCGGCGGCATCGAGGGCAACGCCGGTGAGATCGTCACGCCGGCCGCGGTCACGCTGACCTTCGAGGGCAACGAGCAGGGCAAGGTCACGGAGATGCCACGGCTGCTGCGCATCATCACCGGCGACGCGAAGGCGTTCGTCAACGGCGACGCGAACGCCAACGCCTCCTGGAGCTGCACCGGCTTCGAGGACCGGCAGCTGAAGGACAAGTACCCGCTCTGCCCCTCGGGCAGCGACGTGGTACGCACCTTCACCTTCCAGAGCTGCTGGGACGGCCGCAACATCGACAGCGCCAACCACCGCACCCACGTGGCCTTCGCCGCCGCCGACGGAAGCTGCCCGGACGGGTTCCGGCCCATTCCCCGCCTGGTGCAGCGGATCGTGTACGACGTGGACGCGCCAAGCCTCCAGGACGGGGGGAAGACGGTTCCGCTGTTCGCCGTGGACTCGTTCCCCGAGCAGCTGCACAAACCGGTGACGGACCACAGCGACTTCATCAACGTCTTCGACGAGGACCTGATGCGGGAGATGGCCGACTGCATCAACGACGGCCGCGAGTGCGGTGCGGGCGCGCCCCCGGATCAGGGTCAGGGCGGGGACCAGGGCGAGGACCCGCAGGAGCAGCCCACCGAGGAACCCGGTGCCTCCGAGCCCCCGGCCGAGCAGACCGCCACTGCTTCGGCGCCCGCGGACTCGGGACAGGGCGAGTACGACGACGGCCGGCCCGCCCCTCCGGTCAAGGAGAACGGCGGTGAGGACAACGGAGGTCAGGACAACGGAGGTCAGGACAACGGAGGTCAGGACAACGGAGGTCAGGACGACGACGCCCCGCGGACCGACACCCCGCAGGCCGGCGCCACCTCCCCGAGCGTCGAGCCCCGGGCGGCCACGACGCCCGCCGCGACCCCGGACGACCGGAACGACGCCACAGCCGCACCCCGGGGGACCCAGGGCCCGGGCGGTGGCGACGACGGCAGTGACGACGTGGCCCCGGGTTCCGCGACCGAGCCCCAGGCGGCCCAGGGCGGACTCGCCGAGACGGGATCAGGCATGGGTCTGTGGCCTGCGGCCGTTGGAGGCGTCCTCTTCGCCGGGGGCTGCGTGCTGCTGTTCCGCTCCCGCAAGCGTGCGCTGTGAAACCCGCGTGACGCCATGACGCGGACGTCGGGTGGGCGGGACGCCGGCCCCGCCCACCCGACGTGCCGACCGAAGCGAACCTGCCACCGCCCGACGGGAAGTGGCGCATTTCAACTATTGCCATTCCCTCTCCCCGGGCGCAGCCTGGTCTCCGAACCGATTTTGGGAGCGCTCCCACTGGCGCTCTCACCCTTGTCCGCCCACACCGTCCCCCCACGAGAGAAGGACGTCATGGCTTGTCATGATCACGCCATTAAAGGCCCCGCCGGGAGAGTCCGCCGGGCCGCGACCCTCGCCCTCGGTGCCCTGACCGCCGCGCTGCTCGCCCTGATCCCCTGGAGCGGCACCGCCGTCGCCCACGGTTCGGTCGTCGACCCCGCCTCCCGCAACTACGGCTGCTGGCTGCGCTGGGGCGACGACTTCCAGAACCCCGCCATGGCCCAGGAAGACCCCATGTGCTGGCAGGCATGGCAGGACAACCCCAACGCCATGTGGAACTGGAACGGCTTGTACCGCAACGGCTCCGGCGGCAACTTCGAGGCCGTCGTACCCGACGGTCAGCTGTGCAGCGGCGGCCGTACCGAGGGCGGGCGCTACAACTCCCTGGACACCGTCGGCGCCTGGAAGACCACCGCGGTGGCGGACGACTTCACCGTCAAGCTGTACGACCAGGCCAGCCACGGTGCCGACTACTTCAAGGTCTACGTCTCCCGGCAGGGCTTTGACCCGACCACGCAGGCCCTCGGCTGGGACGACCTCCAGCTGCTCACCACCACGGGCAGCTACGCCCCCAGCCAGAACTACGAGATCCCGGTGAGCACCTCGGGCCTGAGCGGCCGGCACGTCGTGTACACGATCTGGCAGGCGTCGCACATGGACCAGACGTACTTCCTGTGCAGCGACGTCGACTTCGGCTGATCCGCGCCACCCCGTCCCCCCACCCCCGCCGGGCGCACCGCGTCCGGCGGGGACACCGGTCGGTGTGACAGTCCCGGCGAGGTACGCCGCGGCCGCCGCGGGCTGCGGTATACGTCCCCTCATGGACCCGATGGACTACTACGACCTCGGCACCCACGGCCGTCCCGTGACGACCTCGTCGCCCGAGGCCCAGCGCTGGTTCGACCGCGGGCTGGTGTGGACGTACGCCTTCCACCACGAGGAGGCCGTCTCCTGCTTCGAGGCCGCCGCCGCGGCCGACCCGGACTGCGCCATGGCCCACTGGGGCATCGCCTACGCCCTCGGCCCGAACTACAACAAGCCGTGGGAGGCCTTCGACGCCGAGGAACTGACCCGGACCGTCGACCGCACCCACGCCGCCGTCGAACGCGCCCACGAAAGGGCGACCCTGGCCGCCACCCCGGTCGAACGAGCCCTGATCGGCGCCCTGCGCGCCCGTTACCCGCAGTCCCGGGCCGTCGAGGACTGCTCGGTGTGGAACGCGCCGTACGCCGAGAGCATGCGGGCCGTCCACGCACTTGCCCCGGACGACCTCGACGTGGCAACCCTCTACGCCGACGCGCTGATGAACCTGACACCCTGGCAGCTGTGGGACCTGCGCACCGGACGTCCGGCCGACGGAGCCCGCACCCTGGAGGCGAAGGACGTCCTCGACCGGGCCCTGGCCACCGAGGGCGGGCGCGCGCACCCCGGCGCCCTGCACCTCTACATTCACCTGATGGAGATGTCCGCCACCCCGGAGGCGGCCCTCACCGTCGCCGACCGGTTGCGCGGCCTGGTCCCCGACGCCGGCCACCTCAACCACATGCCCTCGCACCTGGAGGTGCTGTGCGGCGACTACCGGCGCGTGGTGTCGGACAACGCCGCCGCGATCGCCGCCGACGAGAAGTACCGCGCCCGGGCCGGCGCGATGAACTTCTACACCCTCTACCGCGCGCACAACCATCACTTCAGGATCTACGGCGCGATGTTCCTCGGCCAGTACGAGACCGCCCTGGACGCCGCCGCGCGGCTGGAGGCGTCCGTTCCCGAGGAGCTGCTGCGCGTCGAGAGCCCGCCCATGGCCGACTGGCTGGAGGGCTTCCTCGCCATGCGGGTGCACGTCCTGATCCGCTTCGGCCGCTGGGCGGACATCCTCGGGCTGCCGCTGCCCACGGACCCGCGCCTGTACTGCGTGACGACCGCGATGCTCCACTACGCCCGCGGGGTCGCCCTCTCGGCCACCGGCAGGGTCGACGAGGCGGAGGCCGAACGCTTGCGCTTCCGCGAGGCGGTCGCCCGGGTGCCCGGGACGCGCACCCTGTTCAACAACACCTGCGCCGACATCCTCGCCATCGCCGCCGCCATGCTCGACGGAGAACTGGAGTACCGCAAGGGCGACCACGCCGCCGCCTTCGCCGCCCTGGAACGGTCGATCGCACTGGACGACAACCTCCCCTACGACGAGCCGTGGGGCTGGATGCAGCCCACCCGGCACGCCTACGGCGCCCTGCTCCTGGAACAGGGCCGCGTCGAAGAGGCCGAGGCGGTCTACCGGGCCGACCTCGGCCTGGACGACACCCTTCCGCGCGCCCTGCAGCACCCCGGCAACGTCTGGTCCCTGCACGGACTCCACGAGTGCCTGGAGCGGCTGGGCAAGGAGGGGGAGGCACGGATCGTGGCGCAGCAGCTCGGGCTCGCCGCGGCACTGGCGGACGTCCCGGTCGGCGCCTCCTGCTTCTGCCGCCTCGGCACGGCCCCGGACGCCGACGGCACCGGCGACTGCTGCGGCCCGGAGGGCTGACCCGCCCGGCGTGCTGTGAGGGAGTGGTGGCAGGGGGCACCGGAGCCGGTGGGCGCGCCGGCCGGTCTATACGATGTCGCCTCGGACAAGGGACTGCGGCGGAAGGAGGCGGACCGTGACGGATCACCGGCGTCCGCGGCGGCGAGGCCAGGGCGAGCTGGAGGCACTGGTGCTGTCGGCGCTGCGCGAGGCGGACGGCCCGGCGACGGCCGGCTGGGTGCAGGAGCACCTGGGCGGCGACCTCGCCTACACCACGGTGATCACGATCCTCACCCGCCTGCTGGAGAAGGGCGCGGTCGACCGTGAGCGCGTCGGCCGGTCCTTCGCCTGGACGGCCGCCTCGGACCAGGCGGGCCTCGCCGCCCGCAAGATGCGCAAGGTCCTGGACTCGGAGAGCGACCGGTCGGCGGTGCTGGCCAGCTTCGTGACCGGGCTCGACGCGGACGACGAGCGGCTGCTGCGCACGCTGCTGGGCCACACACCCGACGCGGGGGACGGCTGACGCCGCATGGGGGTCTTCGTCTTCCTGCCGCTGGTCCTGCCGCTGACGGCGTGGCCGATCGCCCGGCTGGCCGAACAGCATCTGCACCCGCGGACCGCCACCCGGCTGCTCACCGCGGTGGCCGCGGTGATGGCCCTGTGCAGCACGGTGTGTCTGGCCCTGGTGATGGTGGTCGGCACCGCCCAGCTGCCGGGCAACCCCCTGCCCGACGGCTGGTCCGACCCCGAGGTGCGGGCGGCGGTGCCGTACGACGAGGTCGTCGGCAAGGCGGCGATCCCCGCGCTGTGCGCCGTGGTCGCGGCGTCGGCGCGGGCCCTGTGGCGGCACGGCAGGGTGCGCCGCCGCGCCCACCGGGCGCTGGCCGGGCTGCCGGGCACCGGGGTGGCCGTGCTGCCGGACGAGGTGCCCTACGCGTACGCGCTGCCCGGCGGGCGCCGGGACCGGGTGGTGGTGAGCACGGCCCTGCTCGACCGTCTCGAACCGGCCGAGCGCCGAGCGCTGTTCGCGCACGAGCGGGCCCACCTGGCCGCCCGCCACCACCGCTTCCTGCTCGCCGTCCGGCTCGCCGCGCTGGCCAACCCCTTCCTGCGGCCCCTGCGGACCGCCGTGGCCTACACGGCGGAGCGGTGGGCCGACGAGGCGGCCGCGCGAGTGGTCGGCGACCGCCGCGCGGTGGCGACGGCGATCGGCAAGGCGGCCCTCGTCTCCCGGGGCACCCCCGTGGCCACGCTCGCCGGGCTCGCGGCGCCCGGCCCGGTGCCGCGCCGGGTCGCGGCGCTGCTGGGGCCGGCTCCCGCGGTCCGCACCTGGCCCTCGCTGTTCACCTCGGTGGGCCTGGCGGCGTGGGCCGCGGCCGCCGGAACCGCCGTGTCGGCGATGTCGTCGGCGAACGCCGCCGTCACGATGTTCCTGATCCTGCGCGCCGCCACTCCTCTCTGAGGGACCTTCTTTCCCCGGAGAAGACGCAGGTCACAGGCTCAGTCGCAGAACATTTTCACTCGATCGGGTGAGCGGCCAATCCGGCGCCGGCCCGGCTCCGGATTCCCCGTGTGAGGGAAGAACCGAGGACACACCGACAGCGCACCGACCGACCGTCCTCCTTGCCGTCCATACGCGCGGGGCGGCTCGGCCCTCACACGCCCGCGCCGGGAACCCCGTCGAGCGGGGTCGGCCCCGCGGCGAGCGCGGAACCTCCGAGTGCGCTCGCCGCGAAGAGGGACGCCGACGGGGACCGGCGCGGGTCCGTCGACTGACGACGGGCGGGGCCGCGCACCCCGCCGACCGACCACCACTTCACCGTACTCCGCACCAACGCGGCCTCAGTGCTGCCCTTTTATCCGGGAGAATCCATGAACGCCCGTATTCGCCGCTCCGCCGTCGCCGTCGCCGCGGCCGCCATCCTGCCCCTGGCCCTGGTCGCCTGCTCCGACGACGGCGACAGCGGCTCGTCGGACTCCGCCCAGGCGGCCTCCTCCGCCCCCGCCGCCACCGACGACCAGTCCGCCGGTGACGGCGGCGACATGGCCGGCGCCGACGAGCCGTTCGGCCCGGCCTGTTCCTCCGTGCCGAAGGAGGGCGCCGGTTCCTTCGACGGCATGGCCAAGGACCCGGTGGCCACCGCCGCCTCCAACAACCCGGCCCTGTCCACCCTGGTGACGGCGGTGAAGAAGGCCGGCCTCGTCGACACGCTCAACAACGCCGAGAACATCACGGTGTTCGCCCCGACCAACGACGCCTTCGCCAAGATCCCGAAGGCCGACCTGGACAAGGTGCTGGCCGACAAGGAGATGCTCACCAACATCCTGACCTACCACGTCGTGGGCCAGAAGCTCGCGCCGAGGGACCTGGAGAACGGCTCCTTCGAGACGCTGCAGAAGTCGAAGCTGACCACCTCCGGCTCCGACGAGGCCTACACGGTCAACGATTCCGCGAAGGTCGTCTGCGGCAACGTGAAGACCGCCAACGCCAACGTGTACATCATCGACACCGTCCTCATGCCCAAGAGCTGACACGCGGGCGGACGGCGCCGGGTGCGGTCGGGCAGACGGCCGCACCCGGCGCCGCCCCGTGCCTGCCTCCGGTTCAGTCCATCAGCCCGGCGGCGAGCGCGGCCCCCAGCTCCCAGCAGGCCTCGAGATCGGCCTTGCCGGGCTCACCGGCCACGGTCACCGCCGGCGCCGCCCGCTGCCAGCCGAGGCCCGTGGTGACCGCCTCGATGCCGCGCACCGCGCCGGTGGTGTCGCTGCCGCCGTGCACGTAGTAGCCGAACGGGCGGCCCCGCGTCTCGTCGAGGCAGGGGTAGTAGACCTGGTCGAAGAAGTGCTTCAGCGCCCCCGACATGTAACCCAGGTTGGCCGGCGTGCCCAGCACGTATCCGTCGGCCTCCAGCACGTCGGCCGCGGTCGCCGCCAGCGCCGCGCGCCGGACCACCCGTACGCCCTCGATTTCCGGATCGGTCGCCCCGGACACGACGGATTCCAGCATCGCCTGACAGTTCGGCGACGGCGTGTGGTGCACGATCAGCAAAGTGGTCACACCCGAAGCCTGCCGTCCGACGCCCCGCGGGGGCAAGGAACGCCACCCCGGTCCGCTGCCCACCCACCGGCACGGCGCCGTCACAGAACCACGGGATCGACGGTCGTGGTGGCCCGGGTGAAGAGCCCGGAGGGGGCCGTGCCGGGGGCGAGGAGGTGGGCCACCGCCGAGGTCGCCGTGTGGTGCCAGCGGCCGTGGTGGCGGAGCATGGCGTGGTCGCCGCCCGCCACCAGCAGCATGCCGGCCAGGGCGCCGGCGGCGCGGGCGCGGGAGACGTACGCGGCGGACTCCCCGGGGTCGGTGATCCGGTCGCGGCTTCCGTGCAGGACGAGGACGTGCCGGTCCCGCAACTGCGCGACGGGCTCGCCGGGCGGGCACCAGGGAGCGAGGGCCACCACACCGCGCACCTGAGGAGCGTCCGCGGCCCGCAGGGCGGCCCGGCCGCCCATGGAGTGCCCCAGCAGCACCACCGGCACGTCACCCACCAGTTCACGCAGCTCGGCGAGCGCCCGCACGGTGTCCTCCAGGGGCTCCGCGCCCGCGCCGTTCCAGCCGCGCCGGCGGTAGCGCACCTGACCCAGCAGCACGTCGTCCCGGTCGGTCCGTGACCTCAGGGTGCGCAGGAAAGGGTGCATCCGCAGCGCTGCCAGGTGCCAGGGCCGTGCGGTCCGGCGGCTCTCCGCCCGGCCGCCGTGCAGCACCAGCACGGCCGCACGCGCCCGCGCCGGCCGGCGGCGTACGACCAGCGCCCTCGTCGACGCCTCGTCGTGCGTGCTCATGTGCTCCCCCTCGTCATTCCCGCCGGTCGGCACCGACCAGCGGCGATCATCCGTGATCCGTTGCCGCGCGGCGGGCGGATGGGTGCATTCGCCCGGTCGTCAGCCCAGGTCCGCCCACACAGTGTGCCCGCCACCGACCGGCCGGTCGTCCCAGCGGGAGCACAGTGCGTCGACGAGGAACAGCCCCCGGCCGGACTCCGCCCAGCCGAACGACGGATGCCGCCACCGGCCCCGGACGCGGCCGGTGTCGAAGGCGGCACCGGCGTCGGTGACCTCCACGCGCACCGAGGGCCGGCCGTGCGGCGCGCAGAGGATGGTCAGTGCCACGCGCACCGGGGGCCTTCCGTGCCGCAGGGCGTTGCTCAGCAGTTCGGTGACGACCAGCTCCGCGTCGGGGGCGAGTGCGCCGGTTCCCCAGCGGTCCAACTGGTCCCGCACACCGTCGCGCACCAAGCGCGCGCTTTGGCTGTCCCGGCAGCCGGCCAGTTCGCAGGTCGCTTTCATGATGCTTCATCCCTTTTCATCTCTCTCCCTGAGTGATTCGTTGCCGCACGGCGGCCGGATGGCCCGGGCTGGTCGTCGGAACTTCCGCCAATCCGCCCGGCCCGCGGCCCCGGATTACCCACGCCAGTTGTTGATCACCAGGGGTGGAGGAGAAGCGATGCCGCGAGCGTCAGGGGAGGCCGCACGCCGTACCGCCGTCGTCGGCAGTGGAGTGGCGGGGCTGACCGCCGCGTACGTACTGGACCGCGCGCACCGCGTCACCCTCTACGAGGCCGACGACCGCCTCGGCGGGCACGCCCACACCCACGACCTGACGTCGGCGGACGGCCGGGTCGACCGTGTCGACTCCGGGTTCATCGTGCACAACCGCCGCACCTATCCGAACCTGCTGCGCCTCTTCGATGAACTCGGCGTCGCCACGCAGGAGTCGGAGATGAGCATGTCGGTGCGGTGCGAGGGGTGCGGACTGGAGTACGCGGGCGCCCGCGGCCCGGCCGGGCTCCTCGCGCGCCCGGGCAACGCCCTGCGCGGCCCGTACCTGCGCATGCTCGCCGAGGTGCCCCGCTTCCACCGGGCCGCCCGCCGGCTGCTGCTCGCCGAAGACGACCCCGGACTCACCCTGGGGGAGTTCCTGGACCGCGAGGGCTTCTCGCCGTACTTCCGGGCCCACTTCATGACACCGGTCGTCTCCGCCGTCTGGTCCTGCGACGCCGCCACGGCCCTGCGCTACCCGGCCGCCTACCTGTTCCGCTTCCTGCACCACCACGGCCTGCTCGCCGTGGGCGGCTCACCGGTGTGGCGCACCGTCACCGGCGGCTCCCGCTCCTACGTGGACCGGATCGCCCGGCGACTGCCCGACGTCCGCACCGCCACCCCGGTGCGTTCGGTGACCCGGCACCCGGACGGCGTGGACATCACCGCCGCCGACGGCACCACGGACACGTACGACCACGTGGTGATCGCCGTCCACCCCGACCAGGCGCTGGAGTTGCTGGCCGACCCGACGCCCGAGGAGAAGGAAGTGCTCGGCGCCTTCCGGTACTCCCGCAACACCACCCTCCTGCACACCGAC
The DNA here is from genome assembly GCF_001905385.1 of Streptomyces sp. CB02414. GTDB lineage: Bacteria > Actinomycetota > Actinomycetes > Streptomycetales > Streptomycetaceae > Streptomyces. The sequence continues at coordinate 557,731 of NZ_LIPF01000005.1, forward strand.
ACCGCCCTCCTCCCGCGCTCACGGGGAGCCCGCTCCTCCTGGAACTACCTCATGCCCGCCTGCGACGCCGGCGCCGACCGGGTCCGCGTCAGCTACGACATGAACCGCCTGCAACGCCTCGACGCCGCCGACACCTACGTCGTCACCCTGGGCGGCGAGGACCGGGTCGACCCCGGCCGGGTGCTGGTCCGCATGACCTACGAACACCCCGTGTACACGCCCGAGTCGGTCGCTGCCCAGCGCCGCCTCCCCGGCCTGCGCACGCCGGTCACCGCCTACGCCGGCGCCTACCACGGCTGGGGCTTCCACGAGGACGGCTGCCGTTCCGGGGTGGAGGCCGCCGCGGCCCTCGGAGTCACCTGGTGACCGGGCCCACCACTGGCCGCCCGGGACTCTATCCCTGCGAGACGGTCCACGTACGCACCGGACCGATCCGCCACACCCTGCGCCACCGCACCTACATGTGGCTGGTCGACCTCGACCGGCTCCCCGAACTGCCGCGTCCCCTGCGTCCCTTCGCCGGCTTCCGCGCCCGGGACCACTTCACCGGCGACGCCCCCACCCTGCGGGCCGCCCTCGAAGGCTTCCTTGCCGCACGCGGCGTCGACCTGGAGGGCGGACGGGTCATGATGCTCGCCCACGCCCGCGTCCTCGGCCACGTCTTCAACCCGCTGACCCTGTACTGGTGCCACGGCCGCGACGGCACCCCGCGTTGCGTGGTGGCCGAGGTGCACAACACCTACGGCGAACGGCACGCCTACCTGCTGCACCCCGACGAGGCCGGTGTCGCCCACGCCGACAAGGACTTCTACGTCTCCCCGTTCTTCCCCGTCGACGGCACCTACCGCATGCGGCTCCCGCTCCCCGGCGACCGCCTCGACCTGACCGTACGACTGGACCGGCCCGGCGCCCGGCCGTTCACCGCGACCGTCCGCGGCAGCCGCCGCGAGCCCACCGGCCCCGCCCTGCTGCGCCTCGCGCTGCGCCACCCCCTGTCCACCCTCGCCGTGTCGGCCGGCATCCGCCGCCACGGAATACGCCTGTATCTGCGCGGCCTGCCCGTCCAGCCGCGCCCGAACCACCGCACCACGGAGAAGGCGACATGACCGCGACCCACCCCGACCCACGCCCCACCGCCGCGCCCCGGCCCCCGGGCGCCCGCAGCACGCCCGTCGACCCGACCCGCTGGCCCGACGTGGCTGCTCCGCCCCGGGCCTCCGGTGCGCGCCGCGCCCTCGCCGCGGCCGTCGTACGCCGGGCGCTGGAGCGGCTGCCGCTGCGGGTGCGGTTCGCCGACGGGGACACCGTCGGGCTGGGCGGACCGCTGCTGGAGGTCCACGACCCCGATGCCTTCCACGGACGGATCGGCGCCCAGGGACTCATCGGCTTCGGCGAGTCCTACATGGCCGGCGAGTGGGACGCCCCGGACCCGGTCGGCGCCCTCACCGTGCTTGCGGCCCACGCCCCCGACCTCGTCCCCGCCCCCCTCCAGCGGCTGCGCCGCCTGTGGCACCAGCGCCGGCCCGCCGCCCGCCGCAACACCCCCGAGGGCGCACGCACCAACATCAGCGACCACTACGACCTGTCCAACGACCTGTTCGCCCTCTTCCTCGACGACACCCTCAGCTACTCCTCCGCCGTCTTCCTCGGCTTCCCGGCCCGCCGCGAATCGCTCGCCGCCGCCCAGCACCGCAAGATCGACCGGCTGCTGGACCTCGCCGAGGTCGGCGACGGCACCCGGCTGCTGGAGATCGGTACTGGCTGGGGCGAGCTGGCCCTGCGGGCCGCCGCACGCGGCGCGCACGTCACCACGCTCACCCTCTCCCGCGAACAGCGCGACCGCGCCGTGGAGCGCGCCCACGAGGCCGGGCTCGCCGACCGCGTCCGGGTCGAACTGCGCGACTACCGCGAGGAGTCCGGCACCTACGACGCCGTCGTCAGCGTCGAGATGATCGAGGCCGTCGGCGCCGAGTTCTGGCCGGTCTACTTCCGCACCCTCGACGCCCGCCTCGCCCCCGGCGGCCGGGCCGCCCTCCAGGCCATCACCATGCCGCACGACCGGATGCTGGCCGCCCGCGACACCCACACCTGGATCACCAAGTACGTCTTCCCCGGCGGCCAGATCCCCTCCACCGCCGCCGTCGAAGAGTCCGTCCGCGACCACACCCGGCTGCGCGTCGCCCGCCGGGACGCCTTCGGCCCGCACTACGCCGAGACGCTGCGCCTGTGGCGGGAGACCTTCACCGAGCGCGCCGCCGAGGTCGGCGCCCTCGGCTTCGACGAGACCTTCCGCCGCCTGTGGACCTTCTACCTCGCCTACTCCGAGGCCGGGTTCCGGGCCGGTTACCTCGACGTCCAGCAGTACCTGCTCACCAAGGAGGGCCCGGCCCGATGACCACCGCCCGCACCACCCGGCCCGGCACCGCCCACCGGCTCGCCGCGCTCGTCGAGGACGCGCTCGGCGGCCCCCTGCCGCTCGGGCTGCGCGCCTGGGACGGCTCCGAGACCGGCCCCGCCGACGGCCCGGTGGTCGTCGTACGGTCCCGGCGCGCCCTGCGCCGTCTGCTGTGGCAGCCCGGCGAACTCGGGCTCGCGCAGGCCTACGTCACTGGCGAACTCGACGTGGAGGGCGACCTCGCCGACGGCCTGCGCCGGATGTGGGCGGCGGCCCGCGAGCGCCGGCTGCACCCGCCCCGTCCACGCCTCGGCGACCGGGCCCGCGCCGTCGGCACCGCGGTGCGCCTCGGCGCCGTCGGCCCCCGCCCGGCCGCCCCCGCCTCCCAGGCCCGCCAGCGCGGCGGACTGCACAGCAGGTCCCGCGACCGGGCCGCCATCAGCCACCACTACGACCTCTCCAACGACTTCTACCGCCTGCTCCTCGACGAGACCATGGCCTACTCGTGCGGCGTGTGGACCGGCGAGGACGCCGACGCGAGCCCCGTCGGCGCCCAGCACGCCAAACTGGAGCTGATCTGCCGCAAGCTGGCCCTGACCTCCGGCGCCCGCCTCCTGGACATCGGCTGCGGCTGGGGCTCGCTCACCCTGTACGCCGCCGAACGGCACAAGGCGCAGGTCACCGCGGTCACCCTGGCCCAGGAGCAGGCGGCGTACGTGCGCGGGCAGGTGCGCGAGCGCGGACTGGAGCACCGGGTGGAGGTGATCTGCCAGGACTACCGCGACATCACCGGTGGGGACTACGACGCCGTGTCCACGGTCGAGATGGGCGAGCACGTCGGCGACGCCGAGTACCCGGCGTTCGCCGCCGCCCTGCACCGCCTTGTACGGCCGCGGGGCCGGGTCCTGGTGCAGCAGATGTCCCGGGGCCGCAACGCGCCCGGCGGCGGAGCCTTCATCGAGGGCTACATCGCACCCGACATGCACATGCGGCCCCTCGGCGAGACGGTCCAGCTCCTGGAGGACGCCGGCCTGGAAGTGCGCCACGTCGAGTCCCTGCGCGAGCACTACGTGCGCACGGTCTCCGCCTGGGCGCGCACCTTGGAGGAACGCTGGGACGACTTCACCGCCCTGGTCGGCGAGGAGACCGCGCGGGTGTGGCGGCTGTACCTGGCCGGCGGTGCGCTCGCCTTCGAGCAGCGGCGCATGGGCGTCGACCAGATCCTCGGGGTCCGGCCCACCCGTGAGGGGGTCAGCGGCATGCCGGCGACGCCGGGGGAGTGGTACGAGCAGCTGGACCGGCCGTGAGCGGCTTCCCGTGGGGCGCGTTCGCGTCGGGTCTCGGCTGGGCGGCGGGCGCCGCGTTCGCCGTCATGCTGGTCACCTTCGCGGTCGCCGTGCGCAAGGGCGTGCACCGGGTCGTGGACATTGCGTGGGGCGTCGGGTTCGCCGCGGTCGCCGCCGTGACCTGGGCGGCGACGGAGGCGGCCGGGGGAGGCGACCCCGGGCGCCGTGCCCTGGTGGCCGTCCTGACCGTCGTCTGGGGCCTGCGCCTCGCCGCGCACATCGCCCGGCGCGGCCGGGGCCACGGTGAGGACCCGCGCTACGACGCCATGCTCGCCAAGGCCCGCGGCAACCGGAACCTCTACGCCCTGCGCGTGGTCTACCTGCTCCAGGGCGCCCTGGTGTGGCTGGTGTCGCTGCCCGTGCAGGCCGCCTCGTACGGCTCCGGGCCGATGACGGCCCTGGCCTGGACCGGGGCGGCCGGATGGGCCGTGGGGCTCGGCTTCGAGGCCGTCGGCGACGCTCAGCTGGCCCGGTTCAAGGCGGACCCGGCGAACCGGGGCCGCATCATGGACCGCGGGCTGTGGAGCTGGACCCGGCACCCGAACTACTTCGGCGACTTCCTCGTCTGGTGGGGCCTGTTCCTGATCGCCTGCGACGCCGGCCTCCAGGCCGCCGCCGTGTCGGTCCTCTCCCCGCTGGTCATGACGTACCTGCTGATCGGCGGCAGCGGGAAGCGGCTGCTGGAACGGCACATGGCCGACCGCCCCGGGTGGGCCGCGTACACGGCACGCACCAGCGGTTTCTTCCCGCGCCCGCCCCGCCCCGCGCCCGGGAACGGAGCGGACGGCCCGTGAAAACCCGGTGCTGCCCCGGGCCGTCGTAGTCGGCCACCGGCTCGGAGCACTCGAAGCCCAGGGCCGTGTGGAAGGCGATGGAGCGCGTGTTGTGCGGCGAGGTGACCGCCTTGACGACCGTGCGGCCGGCCTGGCGCGCCTCGGCGAAGAACCGCTCTTACGGCGACCGGGCGACTCCGGTGAAGTGGATGTACGCCTCACCCGGCCGGGACGGGGAGAGGAAGCCGACGACGAAGCCCGCGAGCTGCCCGTCCTCGCCCTCGGCGACCAGGCTGGTCCGGTGGAAGTGGTCCAGGTGGAGCCGGTTGAGCAGGCCGGACACCGGGCGTCCCCACCAGGTGTCGACCACCGCGACGATCGTGTCGAAGTCCTCCGGACGTGCGCTGCGGGTCGTGATGCCGTCCGGCGTGGGTGAGAGAGCCATGGCCCGAAGCCTCGCATCGGCGCCCGCCCGGCGGGCACCGAGGGGCGGGCGCCGATGACGCGGGGACCACCGTGCTCAGGCCGGCATGTTCATCAGCGCGATCGGCGCGGAGGTCGGCTGCTCGGACCCGCCCGATGGTTCCACCGTGATGCCGACACCCGCCGCGCCGTCCACGGCGCCCTCCATCAGCACCGCCTGACTGGTGCGGCCGGGCTCCATCAGGCCCGCCGGTCGCATCGTGCCGTGGTCGTCGAACCAGAGCTGGTACACCTTGCCCTGCGGCGGCTCGGCCATGCCCGAGGCCAGGAACACGGCCCGGTCCTCGTGCTCGGACACGATCAGCGTCCCGGTCGCCCCGCCCGCCAGGCGCGCGGTGCGGGACTCGGCGTCGGGCGCGGCCAGCACCCCGGCCAGGGTTCCGGCCCGCTGTTCCGCCCGCGCCGCCCGCTCCCCGGCGTCCTCGGCCCGCTGGTACTGCCAGACGGTGGTCCCGCCGAGCCCGGCCGCCGCCGCGACACACGCGGCCAGCGCCCACCGGGCCAGACCCCGCCCCCGGGGGACGACGCGCCGCGCCCGCTCCACCGTCCCGCCGCCCGGCGGCACCTGGCGCACGGCGGTGATGCGCCGCAGCACCCGCTCCTTGAGCACGGGGCCGGGGGTGACGGTGGTGGCCAGGCCAAGCCGGGCCGCCGCCGCGGCCAGCTCCAGACTCTCCTGCTCGCAGGGGCCGCAGTGCCCCAGATGCCGTTCGAACGCGGTCCGTTCGTCGTCGGGCAGCGCGTGCAGGGCGTACGCGCCCGTCAGGCTGTGCAGGTCATCGGTGCGCATCACGCGCTCACCCCCAGGCAGTCACGGAGCCGGATGAGACCGTCGCGCAGCCGCGTCTTCACCGTGCCGAGCGGCAGCGCGAGCGCCTCGGCGACCTGCCGGTAGGTCAGGCCGCGGTAGTAGGCGAGCGTGACGGACTGGCGCTGGATCTCGGTGAGGGTGCGCAGACACCGCCGTACCTGCTCCCGCTCCAGCCGCGACTCCACCTGCTCGGTCACCTCGTCGTACTCGGGCGTACGGTCGAGCAGGGCGGCCCTGTGGTCGCGGGCCGCGGCGGCCTCCACCGACCGCACTCGGTCCACGGCCCGCCGGTGGGCCAGGGTCAGGATCCAGTTGATCACCGTGCCGCGCTCGGGCCGGTAGCGGGGCGCCGTGCGCCACACCTCCACCAGCACCTCCTGCGCGACCTCCTCCGACTGCGCCTGGTCGCGCAGCACCGCCCGGACGACCCCGAGTACCGACCCCGCCACCGCGTCGTAGACCGCGGCGAAGGAGTCCTGATCGCCCAGGGCCACCTCACGGATGAGCTGTTGCAGATCAGGCTGGGCCGATGGATTTCTGCCGATGTGTACGGCTTCCTTCACGAGGGTGTCTCCAAAAGAACGCGACGGGCGGGGGTGCCCCCGGGTAATCCGAGGCCGCACGGCCCGCGGATTGGTCGCGAGCCTCCCACGGTGTCCGGCGGGGCGGCACTGGCCTGCCGCATGACCAGCCGTTTGCACTCCGGACCGCGGGCAACCCGGGCGCGGATGCCGACCGCCGTACTGGAGGTGCCATGGTGCTCACCCGCGGGAGAACCGCTCGAACCGCAGCCGCCGCCGTTGTGGCCGCGACGGCCCTGGCCCTGACCGGCTGCGGCGGGGACGACAGCTTCGAGCTGCAGGACTGGCACGCGCCCGGCCAGAACGCGAGCGTCGGCGACGTCCTGATCCGCTACGCCCACGTGGCCGAGCCGAAGGGTGAGCCTTGGCAGGTCGGTGACGACGTCCCGGCGTACGTCTGGCTCGTGAACGAGGGGGACAAGGCCGACCGGCTGGTGGGCGCGAGCAGCTCCAACGCCGAGTCGGTGGACATCGTGAACGCCGAAGGCAAGCCCCTGCCCGACGGCGTGGAGCTCCCGCCGAACCAGCTCCAGCAACTGGAGCAGGGCAAGAGCCACCTGCTGCTGCGGGACGTGCGCAAGGTGGTCCGCGGCGGCGACTTCATGAAGATCACTCTGGACTTCGAGAAGGCCGGGTCCGTCACCTTCAACATCCAGTCGCAGGTCCCCGTGTACGACACCAGCCCCACGCCCAGCGGGTGACCCCGCCGGTGCCGTACGGGTAGACTGGCGGCCGTTCGCGTTCGACGAGCCCATGGACCAGGACGACGGGGAGGTGAGGTCGATGACCGCGCTCGAAGCCGCGCTTCGCGGCGCCCGGGTCTCCCTCGCGACCCGGGCCACGTCCTGACCCAGTCGAACGCAACCAGGAACGGATCCTCACCCAGCCATGTCGCACACCTGGAACACCCGCGCCGAGACCGGCGCCGACATCCCCGCCGTCCGTGACATCGTCCGTACCGCCTTCCCCACGCCGGAAGAGGCCGCCCTCGTCGACGCGCTGCGCGCGGACCCGGAGGCCTGGATCGACGGCCTGTCCCTCGTCGCGGCGGACGACGACGACCGCCCCGTCGGCCACGCGCTGCTGACCCGGTGCCACATCGGGGACAGCCCGGCGCTCTGCCTGGCACCCGTCGCCGTACTCCCCGCCCACCAGCGCACCGGCGCCGGGGCCGCGGCCGTCCGTGCGGCACTCGCCGCGGCCGGACGCCTCGGCGAGCACCACGTCGTCGTGCTCGGACACCCGGAGTACTATCCCCGGTTCGGCTTCGGCCGGGCCTCCGCCCACGGCATCGGCCTGACCATCGACGTCCCCGACGAGGCCCTCATGGCCCTCACCCTGGACGCCGCCCACCCGCTGCCAGCCGGCACCGTCCGTTACGCGGCTCCCTTCGGCATCTGACCGCGGGCGCTCCGGCCCGCCGCCGTACATGACAGCGGGGCCACCCGTCCGGATCGGACGGGCGGCCCCGCTGTCATGGGTGCCGGGTGCCTCAGGCGACGGGCGCCGCGGGGCCCTTGTCGGCCGGGGCGGCGGCGGACTCGCCGGCCTCCTCGGCGAGGCGCTCCATGCCGCTGGTGGTCTTCAGCGGCTTCTCCTTGATGAAGACCACGGCGACCAGTGCCAGCAGCGCGAACGGGGTGGCCACGAGGAACAGGTCGGCGGTGGCGACGCCGTAGGCGTGCTGCACGATCTCCCGCATCGGGGCGGGCAGCGCGCTCATGTCCGGGACGGCCCCGTGACCGCCGCCCGAGCCGCCCTCGGCGGCGCCGGTGGCGCCCGCCTTTTCCAGGCCCTTGGTCATCTCGGTCGCGACCCGGTTGGCGAGGATCGCGCCGAGCACGCTGGTGCCGATCGTGCCGCCCATGCTGCGGAAGAAGGACAGCACGGAGGTCGCGGCGCCCAGTTCGGCCGCGGGGACGTCGTTCTGCGCCGCGAGCACCAGGTTCTGCATCAGCATGCCGACGCCGATCCCGAGGACGGCCATGTAGATGCTGAGCAGCCCGAAGTGGGTGTCGGCGTCGATCAGGGAGAGGAGCGCGAGGCCGGCGGTCATGATGACCGCGCCCGCCACCAGGTAGCCCTTCCACTTGCCGGTCCGGCTGATGAGCTGTCCGGCGACGGTGGACGACACCAGCAGACCCAGGATCATCGGCAGGCTCATCAGACCGGCGACGGTCGGCGACTTGCCCAGGGAGACCTGGAAGTACTGGGAGAGGAAGACGGTTCCGCCGAACATGGCGACGCCGACCAGGAGGCTGGCGACCGTGGTCAGGGTGACCGTGCGGTTCCGGAAGATGTCGAGCGGGATCACCGGCTCGTCGGTGCGGGCCTCGACGAGGACCGCCAGGCCCAGCAGCACCACGCCGCCGACGACGAGCGCGGCGGTCTGCCAGGACGCCCAGTCGAACTGGTTGCCCGCCAGGGAGACCCAGATGAGCAGCGCGCAGACACCGGCGACGATCAGGAAGGCGCCGAGCCAGTCGATCTTCACCTGGCGCTTGACGGTGGGCAGCTTCAGCGTGCGCTGGAGCAGGAAGATGGCCAGCAGCGCGAACGGCACGCCGATGAAGAAGCACCAGCGCCAGCCCAGCCAGTCGGTGTCCACCAGCACGCCGCCGATCAGCGGCCCGGCCACGGTGCCGACGGCGAAGACGGCACCGAAGATGCCCGAGTACTTGCCCAGTTCCCGGGGCGGGATGACGGCGGCCATGACGACCTGCGCGAGCGCGGTCAGACCGCCCGCGCCGATGCCCTGCACGACCCGGCTGAAGATCAGCAGCGTCGTGTCGTGCGAGAAGCCCGCGAGCAGCGAGCCGATCACGAACATCAGCAGCGAGAGCTGGAGCAGCAGCTTCTTGTTGAAGAGGTCGGACAGCTTGCCCCACAGGGGCACGGTCGCGGTCATCGCCAGCAGTTCGGCGGTGACGACCCAGGTGTAGGAGGACTGGCTGGCGCCCAGGTCGGCGATGATCGTCGGCAGCGCGTTGGACACGACGGTGCCCGCCAGGATGGCGACGAACATGCCGGCCATCAGGCCGGACATGGCCTGGAGTATCTGCCGTTGGTTCATGGAGGTGGGAGGCGCGTCGGCGGGCGCCTGGGCTGCGGTCACGGCATCTCTTTCGGTGGTGGTCTGACGAGTCGCGCCGGCGCCCGGCGCGGCGGCGGAGAGGGGAGTGGAGGCGGTTACGCGGGAGGGGCCGGGAGACCGGCGGCCAGGAGGGAGAACACCTCGTGGAAGACGTCCAGGAAGGCGGCTTCCTCCTGGTGGGCCGACCAGTGGTCCATGGTGGTGCGCACCGCGGTGGCGGCCACCGCCGCCAGCAGCCGCGGGTAGAGACCGCCGGTGTCGCCGAGACGCTCGGCGATGGCTTCGGCCAGTTCCGCCTCGGCCGCCATGTGCGCGCCGACTCCCCGCGCCAGCAGGTGCGGTGAGGCGTGCAGCACCTCGGCGTGCAGCCGCCACAGTTCGTGCTGCTGCTCCGCCTCGGCGATCTCCGCCGCCATGGCGTCGCGCACGACCTCCAGCGGGGAGAGCCCGGCCGGCGCCTCGAGCACGGCGCGCCGCATGCGGGCGCTGGCGTCCGCGTCGATGACCACGAAGGCGTCGTCGCGTGTGTCGAAGTAGTTGAAGAAGGTGCGTACCGAGACCCCGGCCGCGGCGCTGATCGCCTCCACGGTGACCTTCTCCGCCCCGTGCTCGGCGGCGAGCCGTACCGCGGCCTCGGCGAGAGCGGCACGCGTGGCCCGCTTCTTCCGCTCCCGCAGACCGCCCCCCGCGGCACTCTTCTCCGTCATAAGTTGCATGGTATGCAAAGATGCACGGCATGCAAAATTGGCGGGCGCCGACCCTCGTGATGGGTCGGCGCCCGCCGCCGTGAGGTGCCCCGGCTCAGCCGGCCAGGCGCGCCAGCGTCTCCTCGAAGGGGGCGGCGCTCCCGGCGGCCCGGTTGTGCGGCAGCCGGGCCAGCACCGCCGCCATGCCGCAGGTGCCGGTCACCCCGGAGAACACCAGGCCCGCGCCGACGGCGCCGGACAGCCAGTGCGCGGGGCGCCAGGCGCGGCCCGCCAGGAAGCCCAGGGCGACCAGCGAGCCGGCGGCGAAGCGGACCTGCCGGTCCATCGGCCACGGCGTACGGGCGGTGCCGGCCGGGCGCTCGACCGGGTGACCCGCCGTCGCCCAGGCGCTCGTGCCGCCTTCGAGGGTGGCCGCCTCGACGCCCCGTGCCGCCAGCCGGTCGCACCCCTGCGCGGACCGGTTTCCGGAGGCGCACACGAGCAGCAGCGGTCCGTGCGCGGCGGCCGCTTCGAGCGCGGCGGCGGCCTCGTCCAGCCGGTCCAGCGGGACGTTGTGCGCGCCGGGCAGGTGGCCGCCGGCGTACTCGCCGGGGGAGCGGACGTCGACGACGGTGAACTCGCCCAGGCGGTTCACGGCCTCCTGCGGGGTCAGCGTGGCGGGTGGTGCGGTGCGGGTGGTCATGGGGAGAACCTTTCTCGTTGCGTACGACCCCGGGGTAGGATACCCGCGGGGGTATGTGGGGCCCGGTGGAGGAGGAAGCGTGGAACTCGACATGTCGGCCGACGAACTGAAGTCGGCGCTCAACCGGCTGCGGCGCGCCCAGGGGCAGCTGGCGGGAGTCATCCGGATGATCGAGGAGGGGCGCGACTGCGAGGACGTGGTCACCCAGCTCGCCGCCGTCTCCCGGGCCCTGGACCGGGCCGGTTTCTCGATCATCGCGACGGGACTCCAGCAGTGCATGACCAGTGACGACCCCGAGGTGCGGGACTCGGCCCAGATGCGGGCCCGCCTGGAGAAGCTCTTCCTCTCCCTGGCCTGACCGGCTCCGACGGCCTGACCGGCGCGGCGCGGTGGGCGGCCGGTCACAGCGCCGCCGTGACACCCATCGCCACGGCGACGGCGAGCAGCACGGCACCGAACACGCGCCGCAGCGTCCCCGCGGACGCCCTGGCCGCCAGCCGTCTGCCGTCCCACGCGCCGAGGACGGCGGTGGCCAGGAACGGCAGGAGCAGTGTGAGGTCCAGGTGTACGGCGCTGTACGCCCGGGCCGCGAGGGCCACCAGCGCGTTGGCCGTCACGACCAGGAGACTCGTGCCCACCGCCGCGCCCATCGGCACGGCCAGCACCGTCACCAGCGCGGGTACCGCGAGGAAGCCGCCGCCGACGCCGAGGAACCCGGTCACCGCGCCCAGCCCGGCCCCCGCCCCGGCCGCCCGGACGCCCGAGGCGGGGCCGCCCTCGCGGGGCGTGCGGCGGCGCAGCATGTGCACCCCGGCCAGTGCGGCCAGCGCCGCGAACAGCAGCGTCAGTACCGTCTCGGGGATCCGCGCGGACAGCGCCCCGGCCGCCGCGGCGGGCAGCAGACCCGCCGCCGCGAACACCAGCCCGGCCCGCCAGCGCACCGCACCGGCCCGCGCGTGGGCGACCAGTGCGGTGACCGACGAGACGATCACGACGACCAGGCTCGCGGTGGTCGCCGCGGCCGGGGTGAAACCGAGCAGGTAGATCAGCGCGGGGACGGTGAGGATGCTCCCGCCCGCCCCCAGCGCGCCCAGGGCCAGGCCGGCCACGGCACCGGCCGCGAGGGCGAGGACGAGCGCGGTCATACGGCCCGGCCGCCCGACGGCGTGACCAGCCGGAGACCGGCGTCCGACGCCGCCGCGAAGCCGTCATCGATCGCGACCACCTCACGGCCGGCGGCGTCCAGCACGGACGCGGCGACAGCCGCGCGCATGCCGCCCGCGCAGTGCACCCACACCGTGCCCGGCGGCACCTCGCCCAGACGGCGGTGCACCTCGTGGACGGGGACGTGCACGCTGCCCTCGACCCAGCCGTGCGCGCGCTCGCTGTCCCGGCGTACGTCGAGGACCACCACGTCCGCGTCCTCGTGGCGCGCCGTGGCCAGCTCGCCGAACGTGGCCCGCCGGAACGAGGCCGGCCGGGCGCCGTCCGGGACCCAGTCGGCCGGGGAGCCGACCGCCGCCGCGGCCGGCCGGTCGATGCCCACCCGGGCCAGCTCCCGCTGGGCGCGGGCGACGTCCGCGGCACTGCCCGCGAGCAGCGTCACCGGCTTGCCCCACGGGATCATCCACGCCAGGTAGGTCGCGAGCTGTCCGTCGAGCTCGAAGTTGAACGACCCGGCCACGTGCCCGGCGGCGAAGGCCACCCGGCCGCGCAGGTCCACGACCCACTCACCGGCGGCCAGCCGCCGGGCGATCTCGTCGGCGTCGGCGCGGCGGGGCTCGGTCAGGTCCACGGGGGCGGGACCGTCCGTGTTGACCGGACCCATGTGGGCGTAATAGGCGGGCACGTCGTCCAGGTCCGCCAGCAGCTGGGCGACGAAGGTCTCCACGTCCTGGACGAGCGCCGGGTTGCCCGCCTTCTCGGCGCCTATGGTGCTGTGCTCGCCGCCCGCCTGGGACGAGGAGCAGAAGCTGCCGAATCCGTGCGTCGGCAGCACGCTCACCCCGTCGTCCAGCTGGCCGGCGAGACGGTGGACGGAGGCGTGCTGGGCGCGGGCCAGCTCCTCGGTCAGGCGCGGCTCCACCAGGTCGGGCCGGCCCACGCTGCCGATCAGCAGGGAGCCGCCGGTGAAGGCGGCCACCGCCCGGCCCGATTCCTGAAGGACGTACGAGGTGTGGTGCGGGGTGTGACCGGGCGTGGCCACCGCGCGCAGCTCCAGGCCCTCGTCGACCGGCTCCACGTCCCCGTCGGCCACCGCCACCCGCGCGTACGCCACCTCGGCCCCGGCCGGCACCAGGTAGCGGGCGCCGGTGAGGCGGGCCAGCTCCAGGCCGCCGGTGACGTAGTCGTTGTGGATGTGCGTCTCGGCGACGGCGGTGATCCGCACCCCGCGCCGGGCGGCCTCGGCGATCACCCGGTCGATGTCCCGCGGTGGGTCCACGACCACGGCCGCGCGGGCGCCGCCCGCCAGGTAGCTGCGGTTGCCCAGGCCCTCGGTCGCCAGGACGTCGACAAAGAACACGGCACTCTCCTTCCGATTACCCCCTGGGGTATCCAGTTCCACCGTAACAAATATACCCAGGGGGGTATCGACGCGGGTGTCGGCATCGGTATCGAGACGGGTGTCGAGCGCGTGAGACCGGTGCGGGGCCCGTACAGGGGCCGTACAGGCCTCGTGCAACTCCTGCGTGCCCTCCGAAAGTTGGGGTACACGGTGCCTCAGCACGGTCGGCACCGGGGTCGGCGCCGGTGGCGGCCGTGCCATTCCGTGCGGGTCTCCGTGTCCGTCTCCGTGCCCGCCCGGTCCGGACACCGGCGTGACCCGAACGGTCCTGTCGGGTACCCGACCGGCCCGCGCGGGGTTGGGATGTGCACGGGGCACCCCGTGCCCGCGCGGCCCGATCGCCGTCCCGACACGGAAAGGACTCCCGATGTCCGCCGACACGCAGCAGGCGCCCTCCGGGCTCACGGACGAGGAGCTCGCCGGACTGGACGCCCACTGGCGCGCCGCGAACTACCTCTCCGTCGGCCAGATCTACCTCATGGCCAACCCCCTGCTCACCGAGCCGCTGCGCCCCGAGCACGTCAAGCCGCGCCTGCTCGGCCACTGGGGCACCTCACCCGGCCTCAACCTGGTCCACACCCACCTCAACCGGGTGATCAAGGCCCGTGATCTCGACGCCCTGTGCGTCTGGGGCCCCGGGCACGGCGGCCCCGCCGTCCTGGCCAACGCGTGGCTGGAGGGCTCCTACACCGAGACGTATCCGGACATCACCCGGGACGCGACCGGAATGGCCCGCCTCTTCAAGCAGTTCTCGTTCCCCGGCGGCGTACCGAGCCACGTCGCCCCCGAGACGCCGGGCTCCATCCACGAGGGCGGCGAGCTGGGCTACGCGCTCTCGCACGCCTACGGCGCCGCCTTCGACCACCCCGGACTGGTGGTCGCCTGTGTGATCGGCGACGGCGAGGCGGAGACGGGCCCGCTGGCGACCTCCTGGCACTCCAACAAGTTCCTCGACCCGGTCCACGACGGCGCGGTCCTGCCGATCCTGCACCTCAACGGCTACAAGATCGCCAACCCGACGGTCCTCGCCCGTCTCCCCGAGGCCGAGCTCGACGAACTCCTGCGCGGCTACGGCCACGACCCCATCCACGTCACCGGCGACGACCCGGCCGCCGTCCACCGCGCGATGGCCCAGGCCATGGACACCGCCCTGGACCGCGTCGCCGCCGTCCAGCGCGCCGCCCGCGAGGACGGCGCCACGGACCGCCCCCGCTGGCCCATGATCGTCCTGCGCACCCCGAAGGGCTGGACCGGCCCGGCCGAGGTCGACGGCCTGCCCGTGGAGAACACCTGGCGCGCCCACCAGGTCCCCCTCTCGGCCGTCCGCACCGACCCCGACCACCTGCGGCAACTGGAACAGTGGCTGCGCTCCTACCGCCCCGAGGAACTGTTCGACGACACCGGAGCGCCCCGCCCCGCCGTCCTCGCCGCCGTCCCCGGGGGCTCGCGCCGCCTCGGCGCCACCCCCTTCGCCAACGGCGGTCTCCTCCTGCGCGAGCTGCCCGTGCCCCCGCTGGAGCAGTACGCCGTCCCCGTCGACCAGCCCGGCGCGAGCACGCACGAACCCACCCGGGTCCTCGGTGACCTGCTCCGCGACGTCATGGCCGCCACCGCCCAGCGGCGCGACTTCCGCCTCGTCGGCCCCGACGAGACCGCCTCCAACCGCCTCCAGGCCGTCTACGGCGCCAGCGGCAAGGCCTGGCAGGAACGCACCCTGCCCGTCGACGAGGACCTCGACCGGCACGGCCGGGTCATGGAGATCCTGTCCGAACACACCTGCCAGGGCTGGCTGGAGGGCTACCTCCTCACCGGCCGGCACGGACTCTTCTCCTGCTACGAGGCGTTCGTCCACATCGTCGACTCGATGGTCAACCAGCACGTCAAATGGCTGCGCGTGACCCGCCGCCTGCCCTGGCGCGCACCCATCGCCTCCCTCAACTACCTGCTCACCTCCCACGTGTGGCGCCAGGACCACAACGGCTTCTCCCACCAGGACCCCGGCTTCGTCGACCACATCCTCAACAAGAGCCCCGAAGCCGTACGGGTCTACCTGCCGCCGGACGCCAACACCCTGCTCTCCGTCGCCGACCACGCCCTGCGCAGCCGCGACTACGTCAACGTGATCGTCGCCGGCAAGCAGCCCTGCTTCGACTGGCTCTCCATCGAGGAGGCCCGGGTGCACTGCGCGCGCGGCGCCGGCATCTGGGACTGGGCCGGCACCGAGGACGGCAACCGGGAACCCGACGTGGTGCTCGCCTGCGCGGGCGACGTCCCCACCCAGGAGGTGCTCGCCGCCGCCCAGCTCGTCCGCCGGCACCTGCCGGACCTCGCCGTACGCGTCGTCAACGTGGTGGACATCGCCCGGCTGCTGCCCAGCGGCGAACACCCGCACGGCATGAGCGACTTCGAGTACGACGGCCTGTTCACCGCCGACAAGCCGGTCATCTTCGCGTACCACGGCTATCCCTGGCTGATCCACCGCCTCGCCTACCGGCGCACCGGCCACGCCCACCTGCACGTGCGCGGCTACAAGGAGATCGGGACCACCACCACGCCCTTCGACATGGTGGTCGGCAACGACCTGGACCGCTACCGCCTCGTCATGGACGTCATCGACCGCGTCCCCGGCCTCGCCGTGCGCGCGGCCGCCGTGCGGCAGCGGATGGAGGACGCCCGGCTGCGCCACCACGACTGGATCCGCGAACACGGAGTGGACCTGCCCGAGGTCGCCGACTGGACCTGGGAGGGCGCACGGTGACCGCGACACCCTCGACCTGGGACTACGACCACTACGACCCGGCCGAGGAGCGGCTGCGCGAGTCGCTGTGCACGCTCGGCAACGGCTACTTCGCCACCCGCGGCGCGCTGCCCGAGTGCGCCGCGGACGACGTGCACTACCCGGGCACCTACGTGGCCGGCTGCTACAACCGGCTCACCTCCGCCGTCGCCGGCCGCGAGGTCGAGAACGAGGACATGGTCAACCTTCCCAACTGGCTGCCCCTGCGCTTCCGGACCGCCGGAGGGGACTGGATCACCCCGGACACCGCCGAGGTGCTCGACCACCGGCAGACCGTGCACCTGGACTCGGGCGTGCTGGAGCGTCGCACCCACTTCGGGATTGGCGAGGGACGCGTGCTGACCGTGCGCCAGCTGCGCCTGGTGCACATGGCCGACCCGCACCTCGCCGCGCTGCGCACGGAGTTCACGGTGGACGCCGGTGGCGTGGACCTGGAGGTGGAGGCGGCCCTCGACGGCGGCGTCACCAACTCCGGTGTGCCGCGCTACCGGGAGCTGGACGGCCGTCACCTGACCCACGTGCACACCGGCGTCACCGACGACGCCACGGTCTGGCTGCGCTGCCGCACCCGCACCTCGGACATCCGGACCGGTCTCGCGGCCCGTACCACGGCCGGCGTGCCCGTCACCCCGGCCCGCGAGCACCTGAGGGTCACCCAGCGGGCGAGCGCGCGCGTGCGGCCGGGCCGCACCGTCACCGTCGACAAGGTCGTCGCCCTGCACACCTCGCGCGACCCGGCGATCAGCGACCCCCTGCAGGCCGCCGTCGACCGGGTGACCGACGCCCCCGGCTTCGACGACCTGCTGCGGACCCACCGCACGGCCTGGGGCCAGCTGTGGCGCCGGGCCGAACTCGACGTGCCCGGCGAGGCGGGCAGCATCCTGCGCCTGCACCTCTTCCACGTACTGCAGACCCTCTCCCCGCACACCGCCGACCTGGACGTCGGCGTACCGGCGCGCGGGCTGCACGGGGAGGCCTACCGCGGCCACGTCTTCTGGGACGAACTGTTCGTCCTGCCCTACCTCAACCTGCACTTCCCGGAGGTGTCCCGGGCCCTGCTGCACTACCGGCACCGCCGGCTGGAACGGGCCCGCGCCGCGGCCCGCGCGACCGGCCGCCGCGGCGCGCTGTACCCGTGGCAGAGCGGCAGCGACGGGCGCGAGGAGACCCAGCAGCTCCACCTGAACCCGCACTCGGGACGCTGGCTGCCGGACCACTCGCATCTGCAGCACCACGTGGGATCGGCGATCGCGTACAACGTGTGGCAGTACTGCGAGGCGAGCGGCGACGCCGAGTTCCTGCACACCAAGGGCGCCGAGATGCTGCTGCAGATCGCCCGCTTCTGGGCGGACTCCGCCACCTGGGACGCCCAGCTGGGCCGGCACCGCATCCGGGGCGTCGTCGGCCCCGACGAGTACCACGAGGCGTACCCGGGCGCGGACCGTCCCGGCCTCGACGACAACGCGTACACCAACGTCACCGCGGCCTGGGTGCTGGCCCGCACCCTGGAGGTCCTGCGCGACCTCCCCGAGCCCCGCCGCCGCGAACTCGTCGAGCGCACCGCCCTGGACGACGCCGAACTCGAACAGTGGGAGAGCGTCTCCCGCACCCTCCACGTCCCCTTCCACCAGGGTGTCGTCAGCCAGTTCGAGGGGTACGGCGACCTCGCCGAACTCGACTGGGCGGGCTACCGGGAGCGGTACGGCGACATCCGGCGCCTGGACCGCGTCCTGGAGGCCGAGGACGACAGCCCGAACAACTACCAGGCGTCCAAGCAGGCGGACGTGCTGATGCTGGGCTACCTGTTCTCCCCGGCCGAACTGCGCTCGCTCTTCGACCGGCTGGGGTACCGCCTGGACGAGAAGACCTGGCAGCGCACCGTCGACTACTACCTGGCCCGCACCAGCCACGGCTCCACCCTCAGCGGCCTGGTGCACGGCTGGATCCTCGCCCGCGCCCGCCGCGCCGAGGCGTGGTCCTACTGCCAGGAGGCGCTCAAGGGCGACGTCGCCGACCTCCAGGGCGGCACCACCGGCGAGGGCATCCACCTCGGTGCCATGGCGGGCACCCTCGACCTGGTGCAGCGGGGCCTGACCGGGCTGGAGACCCGCTCCGGCGCCCTGTGGCTGGACCCGGTGCCGCTGCCGGAGCTGTCGTCGTACGGGTTCTCCGTCCGCTACCAGGGCCACTGGGGCGTGCGGTTCCGGCTGGAGCACGGCCGGCTGGAGGTCGCCGTGCCCGCCTCGGGCCCGCTGCCCATCGACATCCGGCTGCCGGACCGCGAGGTGCGGCTCGCGCCCGGCGACACCTGCCGGCTGGCGCTCCCGGAGTGACCGCCGGGAGCGCGGGGACCGTCAGCCCGACAGGGGGTACGTCACCGTGCGCGGGTAGCCGTCCGGCCCGCCGTCGGTGTAGGTGAGGGTCATGCGGGTGTAGTGCCGCTCGCCCGGGTCCGACTGCGACGCCTGCGGCTGGTCGAGCCGGACGATCACGGGGTACGGGCGGAAGGTGCCCGCGGCGCAGTAGGGGTCGCAGTCGTTGACGACGTTGGTGCCCCGGCCCACCGCGGCGTCCGCGTCCCACCGCATCCAGTGCAGGGAGACCAGACGGCTGTTGCCGTCCCCGCAGGCGAGGATGAACGCCTCGGGCCGCACCTGGGGCTGGAATGCGCAGTCGACCAGCACCGGGTCCTGCGTGTGCCGGCTGTGCTCCGCCCGGGCGGTGGTCGTGTGCTGCGCCGGCGGTGCCGCGAAGGCCGTGCCCATGGGTACTGCGAGCGCGGCGGCGGCACAGAGGGTGATCGCTGCCCTCATCGGGTTTCTGCCCATGTCTGCTCCCGGCCGTCTCGGGGTCGCTTGTCTCCGCTCCGTTCCCCGTACCCGACCGTACGGCCGACGCCGCGAACGCACCACTCGTACGGAGCAGCGCCCGGGGCTACCCGGCCGTGTCCAGCAGCCCGGCCACCAGGCGGCGCGCGTACCCGGCGTCGAGGCCGCCGGGGCGGAAGAGGACGCGGTACATGACGGGCGCGACCACGCGGTCCACGACCGTCTCCGTGTCCGGCACCGCCTCGCCGCGGCCGGCCGCGCGGGCGAGGACGACGTCGATCTGCTCGGCGGCGTAGGCCGAGCACCGGCCCGCGTTGCCGCCGTCCGGATCGCCCAGCAGGGCGTCACGGATGTAGGCGCGGCCCGGGGGAGAGGCCATCTCGTCGAGGAACTGCTCGGCCCAGGCCGTCAGGTCCGCGCGCAGGCCGCCGTGGTCCTCGGGGCCGGCGTCGGGGCGCAGCCGTTCGACGGCCACGTCCGACAGGAGTTCCTGGAGGTCCCCCCAGCGGCGGTACACCGTCGACGGGGTGACCCCGGCGCGGGCCGCGACCAGCGGCACCGTCAGCGCGTCGCGGCCCACCTCGGCGGTGAGTTCGCGTACGGCGGTGTGCACCGACTCCTGGACCCGGGCGCTGCGCCCGCCCGGGCGGGCCATCGGTCTGGGACTCATGCCGACAGCCTAAAGCAAAGTGATTGCGTCAAGCGGAGCTCCGTTCGTAGGCGTGGCCCACGCGCACCACGGTGGCCTCGTCGAACGGCCGCCCGAGCACCTGCATGCCGATGGGCATGCCCGCCCGGTCGGCGCCCACCGGTACGGTCAGCGCCGGGACACCGGTGATGTTGGCCGGCGCGGAGAGCCGGACGCAGGCGTCCGAGACGCTCTCCACCGTGCCGTCGGACCAGGTGACGGAGGACTGCCCGGCCGGTACCGCGGTGACCGGCACGGTCGGTGCGACGACGACGTCGACCTGCCGGAGCAGGCGCGCCCACTCCCGCCGCATCAGCGTCCGCGCCCGCTGGGCCCGCAGGTGGTCCCCCGCGGACATCAGCTCCCCGGCCTCCAGCAGCACGCGCACGTCGTCCTCGTACAGGTCGGCGGCGGTGCGCAGGGTCCGCTCGTGGTAGGCGGTGGCCTCGGGCACCATCAGGCCCCACTGGACCGCCCGCACGTAGCGCGCCATGGGAATCTCCACGTCGACGAGGTGCGCGCCGAGTTCCGCCAGCCGCGCGACGGCGCCCCGGACGGCGGTCTCGACCTCGGGGTCGACGTGGTCGAAGTAGTAGGTGCGGGGCACGCCGACGCGCAGGCCCGTCAGGTCCCCCGTCCACGCGGCCGGCCGGTGGTCCGCCGCCGGCGCGGACGTCGAGGCGGGATCGCGCGGATCGTGGCCCGCCACCGCGGACAGGACCAGGGCCGCGTCCTCGACGGTGCGGGTGATCGGCCCCACGTGGTCCAGCGACCACGACAGCGACGTCACCCCATGGCGGGGGACGAGGCCGTAGGTCGGTTTGAGGCCGACGACGCCGTTCAGGGCGGCGGGCACGCGGATCGAGCCCCCGGTGTCGGTGCCGAGGGCGAAGGTGGCCGCGCCCGCCGCCACGGCGACGGCGGAGCCGCCGCTGGAGCCGCCCGCGATCCGGCCGGGGTCCCGGGCGTTGCGCGTCTGGGGAGTGGTCAGGCCGTAGGCGAACTCGTGGGTGTGGGTCTTGCCGGCCAGCACCGCGCCGGCCGCCGCCAGCCGCGCGGCGACCGTGCTGTCGGCCCGCGCGCGATGCCCGGCGCGGACCCGCGAGCTCGCGGTGGTCGCGGTGCCGGCGACGTCGATCAGGTCCTTGAGCCCCATCGGTACGCCGTGCAGTGGCCCTCGGACCCTGCCCTTGGCCACGTCCCGTTCGGCCGCGCGTGCCGAGCGGCGGGCCCGTTCCGCCGTCAGCGTCACGTACGCGCCGAGTCCCGGCTGCACCTCCGTGGCGCGCTCCAGTACCGAGTCCACCAGTTCGACCGGCGAGAGCCGCCGGGTGCGGATGGCGTCCGCGGCCGCGGTCAGGGACAACTCATACGGCCGCACGTCGCACCTCCTCCCGCCCGGTGTCCGACGCCTCGACGGCGTGGAAGGCGGCGGCGGGCGGGGTGTCGCCGAAGTCCAGCTCCCGCAGTACCGAGACGACGCCGTGAATGTGCCGGGCGGTGGCCGTCACCACGGCCTGCCGGTCCTCTTCGGTGATGGGCACAGGCACTCTCCTTCACTCCGAAGCTCACTTAAAGCTAACTGTTTGCGTTAGGTGACCATAGGGTTCTACGGTGGCTAAACGCAAACCAATGGCTTTTAGCGAGCTCGACGGAAGACGGCACCGCCATGCACTCCCCCTCCTGGACCGTGGGCGACACCACCGTCCACCGCATCGACGAGACCTCCCTGCCGCCCGCCACCGGGCCCTGGCTGCTGCCCGGCGCCACCCCGGACCTGGTCACCCGCGAGGAGTGGCTGCGCCCCGACTTCGCCGCCGACGACGGCGTCCTGCGCCTCGGCAGCCACACCTTCGCCCTGACCACCGGCGGGCTGCGCGTCCTCGTCGACACCGGCATCGGCGACGGCAAGACACGCGCGAACCCGGCCTGGCACGACCTGCGCACCGGCTACCTGGAGCGGCTCACGGCGGCGGGCTTCCACCCGGACACCGTCGACCTGGTGATCCTGACCCACCTGCACACCGACCACGTCGGCTGGAACACGCGGCGGACCGACGACGGCTGGGTCCCCACCTTCCCGCGTGCCCGCTACGTCGTCTCCCGCGCCGAGCGCGACTTCTGGGCCGCGTACCCGATGGACGAGCCCCGGCGCCAGATGTTCCGGGACTCCGTGCACCCGGTCGAGGACGCCGGACTGCTCGACCTCGTCGACGTACCCGCCGAGGGCACCGACCTCGCGCCCGGCCTGCGCCTCCTGCCGACCCCGGGCCACACCCCGGGCCACGTCGCCGTGCGGGTGGGCGGACCCGGCGCCGACGCCCTCGTCACCGGGGACTGCGTCCACCATCCCGTGCAACTCGCCCACCCCGCGCTGGGCAGTTGCGTGGACATCGACCCCGTCCTCGCCGAGTCGACCAGGCGCTCCCTGCTCGCCTCCCTGGCCGGCACCGGCACCCTGGTGCTGGGCACCCACTTCCCACCGCCCACCGCGGGCCGGGTCGTCGGCCACCGGGACGCCTACCGGCTGGCGCCCGTGCCCGGCCGGTTCGTGCGATAAGGCGCCGATTGCATCCACCGTGTGGTCCGGCGGACGGCCCGCAACCGCCGCCGCCGCGCCGGTGTCTCTTGCCGTCGAGAACGCCGACCCACCAAGGCGACCCACCAAGTGGAGGACCGCGGTATGCACATCATGACTGCCCCGACCGCCGCCGATCCGGCGCGCCCCGGCGACACCGACGGCGACTTCCTGCTCCAGCCGCCCCACCCCGCCGAACGCGTGCCCTGCCGCGTCGACCCCGTCGACCTGCGGCGCCTGGACCTGCTGGCCCTGCTCACCACGGCCGGCATCGCGCCCTCCGCCGGGGACCGGGCCGCCATCGAGCGGCTCAGCGAGCTTCCCGGCAGCGTGCACACGGCACTGCACCGGTGGCTGGAGCAGGCCTACGGGTTCTGCCGGTGACGGACGGCCGAGGGCCCCGGGGCGGTCAGAAGTCGACCGGGTCCCGCACCAGCGGGCAGGTCATGCAGTGCCCGCCACCGCGGCCCCGCCCCAGCTCCGCGCCCACGATCGTGACGACCTCGATGCGGGCCTCGCGCAACAGGGCGTTGGTGAGCGTGTTGCGGTCGTAGGTGAACACCACGCCCGGTTCGATCGCGACGGCGTTGTTGCCGCTGTCCCACTGCTGGCGTTCGGAGGCGTAGGCGTCGCCGCCCGTCTCCACCACCCGCAGCGAGGACAGCCCGAGCGCCTTGGCGACCACGTCGGTGAACGGCGTCGTGCCCTCGTCGACGACGTCGAAGCCCGGGGCCCGGTCCCCGGGGCGCAGCGAGAAGGTGTGCACCGCGTCCATGATGCGCGGGTAGAGGGTCACCACGTCGCGGTCGGCGAAGGTGAACACCGTGTCCAGGTGCATGGCGGACCGCAGCTTCGGCATCCCGGCCACGACGACGTGCTCGGCGGCACCACTGCGGAACAGGGACGCGGCGACCTGGGTGATGGCCTGCCGCGAGGTGCGCTCGCTCATGCCCATGAGGACCACGCCGTTGCCCACCGGCATGATGTCGCCGCCCTCGAAGGTGGCCTGGCCCCAGTCCAGTTCGGGGTCGCCCCACCACACCTTGGAGTCCCTGAAGTCGGGGTGGAAGAGGTAGACCGCCTTCATCAGCAGCGTCTCGTCGTGCCGCGCCGGCCAGTACAGCGGGTTGAGGGTGACTCCGCCGTACAGCCAGCAGGTGGTGTCGCGGGTGTAGAGGGTGTTGGGCAGCGGCGGCATCAGGTACTCGCGGGCGCCGGTGGACTCGCGGGCCAGGGCCAGGTACGGGGAGCGGAAGTCCTCGGGCAGATCGCCGACCGCGAGTCCGCCGACCAGGTGCTCGGCCAGTTCCCTGGGCGAGAGGGTCTCCAGGTAGGCGCGGGTGGCGTCGATGAGGCCGACACCGACCTGGTTGGCGGTGATCTTGCGGTCCAGGAGCCATGCCTTCGCCTGGGGGATCGCCATGATCTGCGCCAGCAGGTCGTGCAGTTCCACCACCTCGACCCCGCGCCGGCGCAGCTCGCCGACGAACGCGGCGTGGTCGCGCTGGGCGTTCTCCACCCACATCACGTCGTCGAAGAGCAGGTCGTCGGAGTTGGTCGGGGTGAGCCGCCGGTGCGCGAGGCCGGGCGAGCACACCAGGACCTTGCGCAGCCTGCCCACCTCGGAGTGGACGCCGAGCGCGGGCATCGGGGCGCTGTCGTTGCTGGTCACACGGCCTCCCTGAAGGGTGCGGGATGTGGGGGAGAGGGGACGCTGCTCACAGGCTGATCCATCCGGCCGCCAGCGCCACGAGGCCCAAAACCGCGCCGGCCACGGAGACGGCCAGGACGGCGAGTTCCGCCGGGGAGAACAGGCGTCTGCCCTGCTCGCGGCGGGCCATCACGAACAGGGCGGTGGCCGGGGCGTAGAGGATGAAGGACACCAGGACGAACTTCAGCCCGGCCGCGTACAGCAGGAACGCGGTGTACAGCGTGGCGACGACACCGACGGCCAGCTCCCGCCGGGAGGTCCGCCCGCCCTCCGTGCGCGGGTCGTCGCGGAGGCCGATCCGCACCGCGAAGGCGGCCGCCAGCAGGTACGGGATCAGGGACAGTGCGCTGGTCAGGTTGAGCGCGAAGTTGAAGGCGTCGTCCGAAAAACTGGTGGCGATCAGCACCACCTGGGTGAGCAGCGACGTCATCAGCAGCGCCGGCACGGGCACGTCGACGGCGTTGGCGCGGCGCAGGAAGCGTGGCATGTCGTCGTCCTTGGCCGCGACGAACAGCACCTCCGCCGCCATCAGCGTCCACGCCAGATAGGCGCCCAGCACCGACACGATCAGGCCGACGCTGATGAACACCCTGCCCCAGGTCCCGACGGCCTCCTCCAGGACGCCCGCCATGGACGGCTGGCGCAGGTCCGCGATCTCGGCCATCGGCATGATGCCGTACGACACGATGGTCACCGACGCGAAGACCGCGAACACGCTGAGGAAGCCCAGCACCGTCGCCCTGCCCACGTCCGAGCGGCGCTCGGCGTGCCGGGAGTAGACGCTGGCGCCCTCGACACCGAGGAACACGAACACGGTGGCCAGCATGGTGCCGCGCACCTGCGAGAACAGGGACCCCGCGTAGTCCGTCCCGCCGAAGTTGTCGGCGAACACACCCGGCCGGAAGTACACCAGCGCCAGGATCACGAAGATGACGATGGGGACGAGCTTGGCCACCGTCACGATCCTGTTGATGGCCGTCGCTTCCTTCACCCCGCGCCGGATCATCCAGAAGAACGCCCACAGCCCGATCGAGGACAGGACCACGGCGAGGGCGGTGTCGCCGTCACCGAGCTCCGGCCAGATCGAGCCGATCGTCGACATGATGAGCACCCAGTAGGTCACGTTGCCCACGCAGGTGCTGGCCCAGTAGCCGAAGGCCGCGAAGAACCCCAGGTACTCGCCGAAGCCCGCCTTGGCGTACGCGTACACACCGGCGTCCAGGTCGGGCCTGCGGACGGCGAGGGACTGGAAGACGAAGGCCAGCATCAGCATGCCCGTACCGGCGATCGCCCAGGCGATCAGCGCCCCCGCGACGCCGGTCTCCTCGGCGAACCGACCCGGCAGCGAGAAGACCCCGGCACCCACCATCGACCCGACGACCATGGCCGTCAGGGTGAACAGGGGCAGCTTGGCGGCCGGCGGGGCCTCCCCGCCGGCGTCGGTCGTAGCGGCCTGCGACATGCCGTCCCTCTGGGTCGCCGGACGATTCGCGACCACTGTGCCCCACATGGCGGCTTGGGGCATCTTGCTCGTCGGTCACCCGGTCGTCGGTGACGCTCACCCTCCGGCGCGCAGGTCCGCCCCCCGCCGGGCGAGCGTCAGGACGCCCACGACGATGAGGGCGACCCCGAGGAGCTGCGGCAGGACCCACCAGCCGCCGCGTACGTCCTCGCGGTAGAGGAACACGCCGAGCATGAGGCTCACCGCGGCGTCGCCCAGGGTGAGGGCGGGCTGGGAGGCGACCAGGGGGCCGCCCTGCATGGCGTGCTCCAGCAGGAGCACGGCACCGACCCCGGCCGCGGCGAAGCCGTACGTCTGCCACGTGGTCAGGAAGCCGGCCGGTCCGTCCGTGTCCAGGACGCGCATGGCGTCCTTCATCAGGGCCGCCGTCAGCGCGTAGCAGACCGCGGTGGCCGCACCGAGGCAGGCGGCGCGGGCCTTGCCGACGGGGCGCCTGAGACCGGCCGCCGCCAACAGCACCGCCGCTCCGGCGCAGGCCGCCAGCGCGGGCAGCCAGCGGTCCAGCGGAACGTCCTCCCGGCCCG
The DNA here is from genome assembly GCF_001905385.1 of Streptomyces sp. CB02414. Taxonomy (GTDB): domain Bacteria; phylum Actinomycetota; class Actinomycetes; order Streptomycetales; family Streptomycetaceae; genus Streptomyces. Next base: position 583,817 of record NZ_LIPF01000005.1, read on the forward strand.
CGTCCGGCGCGGCCGACACCAGCGCGAGTCCCAGCCCGACGACCACCCCGCCCACGGCCAGCCACAGGGCGGGGGCCAGGTGGCGGCCGGTCATCAGCGAGGCCAGCAGCAGCGCCAGCGGAAGTTCCAGCACGAACAGCGGCTGTACGAGTGACAGCGGCCCCGTCGCCAGAGCCACCGCCTGTGCCACGCCGGCGACGACCACGGCGAGCATGCCGCCGAGCCACACCGGCCGCCGCAGCAGGTCGACGACGAGCCCCGGGCGGAACCCCTGTGTCTGGGGCACGGTCAACGCCGCCCGGCGCTGGAGCACGGTGGCCAGCGCGTTGCTGAACGCGGCGAGGAGTGCGAAGAGCACCGGCAGTACGACACCCATCCACCGATACTCGCCCGGTTTCCCTCCGGCCGCGCGCGGCGGCCGTCAGTCCCCGCTCTGCGCGGGCGTCGCCTTCTCCCCGGTGTCCTGCTGCTTCGCCGCCTCGGGCGCGTCGGTTGCGGTGTAGTAGACCGAGGTGCCCTGCTTGGTGCGCTGCGCCTGGTTCCTGGCGACGAGCCCCTCGAGAGTGGTGCGCACGACCGTGGTCTTGATGGTGCGTCCGGAGTGTGCCTGGCCGAGCGCCGTGGTGATCTCGGCGGCGGAGCGCGGCTCACGCTGTTCGGTGAGGTGGGCGCGGACCAGCTCGACCAGTGTGGGCTGGGCGGCGGCCTGCTGGGCGGACGCGGCCTGCGGCGACGGCTTCTTGACCGCCGTCTTCCCGGTGGCCTTGGCGGACGGCTTCGAGGCCTGCTTGGGAGCGGACTTCGCGGCAGGCTTGGACCTGGCCGCGGACTTCGCGGCCGGCTTGCCGCTCGGCTTGGCGCTCGGCTTGGCGCCCGGCTTCGGTGCGGCGGCGCGCTTGGGAGCGGCGGTCGTCCTGCGGCCCCGTGTCCGCTTCCCCGCGGCCGGCTCCGCGGTGGCACCGTCGCGGGGCGCGGGAACGGTGGGCGAGTCGGCCGCGGCGGCGGGCGGCGGGGTGATGCCCAGCGCCTGCTGCATGTTCACCAGCAGGGCGTGGTCGTGCTGCAACGCGGCCAGCTGTTGCTGGAGGGCGGTGATCTCCGCGCTGATGCGTTCCTGCTCCTTGAGGTTGCGCTCCAGGTCGTCGGTCACCTGGACGCTGTACTGCGACGCCAGTTGGGTGGCGGGCTGCGTCGTGCTCTCGGACATGCTCTTGACTCTCCTCGATTCGCGGCCGTGAAGGCTCGGGAGGAACGACGGGACTTCGGGCGCGGGACACGGGGACCATGTCCGATCGGCGCCCGGCCGGTATACCACGTTTGGCCGTCATCGCGGTATGTCGCGCCGTGTTTCCTCGTCCGTGCGTTCGTCCCGCGAACACCCCGCGCTCACCGGCCCTCGGGCACCTCCACGATGTTCCCGTCCTTGCCGACGGTGTGTGTCCGCCAGTAGGTGTCCCACTCGTCATCGACGTGCTCGGGCACTTTGCCCTCCGGGTAACGGGTGTAACCCCCGGGCGGTTCCCCGCCGTTGGGCACGCACGCGCCGCCGGTGCCGCCGCTGATGACCGGGTACTCGCCGCCGCCGCAGATCGCCTCCTTCATGGAGCATCCGGTCAGCACCGCGGCGGCGGTCGCGCAGACCAGTGCGAGACCGATGACGGAACGTGCGGCACGCTGCTCGCCGCGCACGGCTGACTGACGGTTGACTCGGCTGACGACGCGCATGGTTGGCTCCCTCTGGCAGGCTGACACGGCAAGCCTCCTCCGGCGTGGTCCGGCTCCTCATGAGTACGGGTACTCAGTTGTGTCCGCCGTACTGCTTGACTCGGCCGGCCAGCCGGCCGACCTGCCGTGCGGTCTCGCGTGCCTCGTGTTCGGCCCGGTCCAGGGCGTCCGCCGCCGAGTGCTCGCGCTCTTCCGACTCACGCCGTTCCCGCTCGGCCCGCTCCAGTCGTTGTCGTGCCTGCCGCAGCCGCCGCTCGGCCGTGGACACCTCCTCGCGTGCCCGGTCGAGTTCGTCACCGGTGTGCCGGAGCGCGGAGTCGGCGTCCGCGTGTTCCGCCCGGCGGTCGCGCACCTGCCGCTCGGCCCGCTCGGCGGCCTGTTCGGCGCGGCTGAGGTCCTGCTGCCGTTTGCGGCGCCGTTCGGCGAGTTCGTCCTTCGCGCGGCCCGCGGGAGGAGTCTTCGTCCGGGAGGGCCGCTCGCGCGGCGCCGGTTCGGCCGGGACGGTGTCCGAGGGGAACTCCGAGGGCGGGGTGAGCGAGCCCTCCAGCCGCCCGCCGGCCCATCGCGCGGCCGCGTCCGGGTCCGCGAGGACGGCTTGCAGCGTCGACTCGACCTCCCGTTGCGCCGCTTCGGACAGCCGGTGCCCCGCCTCGCGGGCGAGCTGGGCGGCCTGCCGGGACAGCGCGGAGACGACGCTCCGGCGCTGCGCGGAGAGCTCCTTGAGACCGTCGGCGTCCAGGGCGCGGTATGCCTCGCGCAGCGCCTGCCCCAGGTCCAGGAACCGCCGGCTCTCCTCGGGCCGGGAACGGGTCAGCAGGTTCGCCGCCCAGGCCGCGAGCGTGGGCCGGCGGGCTGCGTGGACACGGCGGGCGTCCTCCTTGCGGCCGGCGGTCCTGGCGGCCTTGGCGTGCTCCTCTCGACGGGCGACGAAGTCGGACGGAGGCGTCGTGTAGAGCTCGTCGAGTACCGACTCGACCGACTCCGCGTCGTGGTCACCGTCCTTCCGGCGGTGTCCGCCCTTGCGCTGCATGGTCCTCCGCCTCCACCTCGACGTGTGTGCGCCACCGACGGCCACGGACCCGCTACGACCGCGCGTGCCTCGCCGCCTCGTCCTCGTCGTCGTACACGAGGAGTCCGTCCGTCCGCAGCCGTGCCCCCGGGGTGGGGGAGTGGGGTGTCAGACGGCCGTCGTGCATGAGGTGGTCCACGGGAGTGCCGCGGGCCAGCACGGCGAAGTCGGCGATGAGGCGCCGGTGGCAGCGCCACCACACGGCCTCGCTGCACATCACCGTGGTGCGTTCCCGCGCGGTCTGCTCCAGCAGTTCGTCCATGGCGGTGACGAACTCCGGCGAACGGGTGTGACCGGCGTACCCGCGGAAGGACGTGTTGCGCCACACCACGTCGGGCGAGTCCGGCGCCGGCCTGCGGAAGCCGCCCAGCCGCTGCTCCCACCGGTAGGCGATGCCCTCCTCGGGCAGCCACCGGGCGAGCCGTTCCCGCAGCAGGTCGGGGTCGCGGCGGCTGCCCGGCGCCGTCCTGACGTCGACCACGGCCGGCACGTCGGCGCCCCGTAGCAGCTCGGCCAGTGCGGTCCGGCCCGCGGTGCCGTGTCCGAACGTGACCAGGTGGGGATGCGACATGTGACCGGGGTCCCCGCACCGCCCGCGCTCATGCCTCCCGGCCGCGCGCCCGCGGTGCCGCCCGGCCGAACGAGCGCCGGTAGGCGTGCGGGCTGACTCCGGTGGTCCGCTTGAAACGGTCACGGAACGAGGTGGGCGAACCGAAGCCGACCTGTGCCGCGACGCGCTCCACGGAGTGCTCCGTGGTCTCCAGCAGGTGCTGCGCCTGCCGGACGCGGGCCCGGTGCAGCCACTGCAGCGGGGTGGAGCCGGTCTGTTCCCGGAAGCGGCGTATCAGCGTGCGGGTGCTCATGCCGGCGTGGTCGGCGATGTCGGCGAGGGCGAGGTCGCGGGACAGGTTGTCCCGCAGCCAGGCGAGCAGGGGTTCGAGGGCGGACCCGCGGGGCGTGGGCGGGCAGTCGTGGACGATGAACTGCGCCTGGCCGCCCTCGCGTTCCAGCGGCATGACCGACAGCCGGGCGGCATGGGCGGCGACCGCCGATCCGTGGTCCCGCCGGATCATGTGCAGGCACAGGTCCAGTCCCGCGGCGGCGCCGGCCGAGGTGAGGAACTGGCCGTTGTCGACGTACAGGACCTCCGGGTCGACCTCGACGTCCGGGTGTGCCGCGGCCAGGACGTCGGCGGCGGCCCAGTGGGTGGTCGCCCGCAGGCCGTCGAGCAGCCCGGTGGCGGCCAGCGGGAAGGTGCCCGAGCAGATGGACGCGATGCGCGTGCCGTTCGCGGCGGCCGCGCGCAGCGCGTCCCGGACGGCCGGGGAGAGCGGGGCGCCGGCGGTGGCCGTACCCGGCACGATGACCGTGTCCGCGTCCCGCAGTCCGTCCAGCCCCCACGGCGCGCGCAGGGTGAAGGCCCCGGCGTCGGTCTCGGGGTGTTCCGCGCACACGCGGACCTGGTAGCCGGGGCGCCCGTCGGGGAGGCGGGCGCGGGCGAAGACCTCGATCGGGGTGGACAGGTCGAACGGGATCACCTGGTCCAGCGCGAGTACGGCGACGGTGTGCATGGCCGGAACGGACCTCCTCACCGGACGGCGGCCGTGGCCGTGGCCGGCCACCAGCCCATTGAAGCGCAGGTCAGCAGCCTTCCCGTCGCCGTGGCACTTTCCCGTTGAAAGCTGTCGGGAACGCCATGTCAGGCGACCACCCGGTCGACGAACGCCGTCACGTTGGCGACCGTCCGCCGGATCTTCTCCTCCAGCGTGATCGTCTCGTGCAGCCGCGCCCCGGCGTCCGGCTCCCGGATGCCCCGCACGTACAGCGAACAGGCCAGGTCGCCGCATATGTAGGCCCCCACCGAGTTGCCCTGCTGCCCGGCCTTGCCGGCCTTGGGCGCGACCATCAGCGAGACGCCGCCGGAGTGGGTCGTCAGGCACATCGAGCACATGCTGCGCCGCGTCTGCCCGGAGCCCGCGCCGGAGGCGCGCATCGCGAGGCCGGTCGGACGGCCGTCCAGTTCGGTCACGAGACAGGCGCGGTCCGGCGCCTGTGGGTCCCGCCAGCCGAAGTAGTCCAGGTCGTCCCACGGGCGGTCGGCCAGGTCGTGGGGCACGGACAGGCGCTTGGCCGCGCCCTTGGAGCAGTTCACGAAGGCGGCGCGGATCTCTTTTTCGGTCAGGGGTCTCATACGACGGAGAGTAGGTTGCCTAATAGGCTTAGGCAAACACATAATCGGTTCAGGCGAACGGAAGGATGGTTATGGTACGCGTGGGGCTGACCCCGGAACGCCTGGTCCGGGCGGGCGCGGAACTGGCCGACGAGGTCGGCTTCGACCAGGTGACGGTCTCCGCGCTGGCCCGGCAGTTCGACGTCAAGGTCGCGAGTCTGTACTCGCACGTACGGGGCTCCCAGGACCTCAGGACCCGCATCGCCCTGCTCGCCCTGGAGGAACTGGCGGACCGGGCCGCGACCGCCCTGGCCGGGCGGGCGGGCAAGGACGCCCTGGCCGCCTTCGCGGACGTCTACCGCGACTACGCCCGGGAGCACCCCGGCCGCTACGCCGCGGCCCAGCTGCGCCTGGACCCCGAGACGGCGGCCGCGAGCGCGGGTGTCCGCCACGCCCGGATGACCCGGGCCGTCCTGCGCGGCTACGACCTGACGGAACCCGACCAGACCCACGCGGTCCGGCTGCTGGGCAGCGTCTTCCACGGCTACGTCAGCCTCGAGATGGGCGGCGGCTTCGACCACAGTGCCCCCGACACCCAGGAGACCTGGACCCGGATCGTGGACGCCCTCGACGCCCTGCTGCGCAACTGGCCGGCCCCCTGAACCCCGGACCGCGAACCGAGACACCACCACAGCCGGAGAACCACATGCACGCCCACGACGGCCTGATCACCACGCCGATCACCCCGGACCTGATCCGCGGCGCCCTCGACCTGGAGCGCACCGAACACGGACTGCTGCCGCACCGGCTGCCGGCCCGGGCCCGCGCCCAGAACACCGACGGACAGCTGGCCATGGCGGAGTCCCAGCCCTCCGGCGTACGCCTGGCGCTGCGCACCCGCGCCACCGTCCTCGAACTGGACACGCTGCCCACCAAGCGCCTCTACGCGGGCGCCCCGCCGCGCCCGGACGGCGTGTACGACCTGCTGGTCGACGGCCGCCCGGCGGGCCGGGGCAGCGTCACGGGAGGCAACACCCTCACCATCGACATGACCACCGGCACGGCTTCCGTCGAGCCCGGCCCGGCCGGCACCCTCCGCTTCCCGGACCTGCCCGAGGGCGACAAGGAGATCGAGGTCTGGCTGCCGCACAACGAGACCACCGAACTCGTCGCCCTGCGCACCGACGCCCCCGTCGAACCCGCCCGGGACTCCGGCCGCAGGGTGTGGCTGCACCACGGCAGCTCGATCAGCCACGGCTCCGACGCCGCCAGCCCCACCACGACCTGGCCCGCGCTCGCCGCCTCCCTCGGGGGCGTCGAGCTGATCAACCTGGGGCTGTCCGGCAGCGCCCTGCTCGACCCGTTCACCGCGCGGGCCATGCGCGACACCCCCGCCGACCTGATCAGCGTCAAGATCGGCATCAACGTGGTCAACGCCGACCTCATGCGGCTGCGCGCCTTCGGCCCCGCCGTGCACGGCTTCCTCGACACGGTCCGGGAGGGCCACCCCACCGTCCCGCTGCTGGTCGTCTCACCCGTCCTGTGCCCCGTCCACGAGGACACGCCCGGCCCCCTCGCCCCCGACTTCAGCGAGGCCGCCGAGGGGCGGCTGCGCTTCGTGGCCACCGGCGACCCGGCGGAACGCGCGAGCGGGAAGCTGACCCTGAACGTCATCCGGGAGGAGCTGGCCCGGATCGTGGCCCAGCGGGCGGGCGACGACCCCCACCTGCACCACCTCGACGGTCGTGATCTCTACGGCGAGGCCGACGCCGCCGAGCTGCCCCTGCCCGACAACGTCCACCCGGACGCCGCCACCCACCGCCGCATGGGCGAACGCTTCGCCCAGCTGGCCTTCGGCGACCGTGGCGCCTTCACCGCCTGAAGCCCGGCTCCCCATGGCCGCGACCCCGTACGACCGCGGCGAAACGCCGGGCGACCCCGTGCCAGACCGCTTCGGCGGCCGGTTCGTCGCGCTCCGCCCGGCGGCACAGCTCCGCCGGGTCCAGCCCCCGGGCCCGCAACCGCTCCGGATCCCACGACCGCATCCGGTCCGCGCCCGCCTCGGGGTGGAACTGCACGCCCCAGGCCCGGTCACCGACCCGGAACGCCTGGTACGGGCACCGCTCGCTCTCCATCAGCCAGGCGGCGCCCGGCGGCAGGGCGGTGACGGCGTCCACATGGTGCTCGACGGCCGTCACCCGCTCCGGCAGCCCTCCGAAGAGCGGATCGTCACCGGCACCCGACCGCAGGGTGAGCGGGGTGCTGCCGAACTCCGGGTCGCCGTGCTCGCCCCGTACCGTGCCGCCCGCGACGTGGGCGAGGAGCTGCCCGCCGAGGCAGATCCCGAACACGGGGGCGCCCCGCTCCAGCGCCTCGGCGACGAGTGCGCGGGTGGGCGCCAGCCAGGGCGCGCGCACGTCGTCGCCGGGCAGGTAACCGCCCCCGAGCACCACGACACCGTCGTGCTGGAGGCGGCGGGGGAGCGGGGCACCGGCGTAGGCGTGCACGACGTCCAGTGACACGCCGTCCGCGACGAGCCAGTCACCGAACCGGTCCGGCCCGCCGCCCGGACCGTTCTGCACCACCAGCAGCCGCGCCATCGCCCACTCCCCGTCTCACACCCTCGGACACCACCACCCTGCCCGGAGCGCGCCGGGCCGCAACCTCCCCATGCGTCACAGACCCGCGGCGCGGTGCGTCGGGTCGCCGTCCAGGACGGTCAGCAGCACCGGCACGCCGGCCAGTTCGGTGGCCGGCACGGTGAGCGGGTCGGCGGCGAGCACCGTCAGGTCGGCGCGGTGACCGACGGCGATCCGCCCGGCCTCGTGCTCCTCGCCCGCCGCGTAGGCCGCGTTGACGGTCGTGCCGCGCAGCGCCTCCAGCGCCGACAGCGCCTGCTCCGGGCCGTGCGGCGCCCGGCTGAGGTCGCGGGTCGGGCGGCGGTGGCGGGCGCCGGCCATGACACCCAGCGGCGGGTAGGGGGCGATGGGCCAGTCGGAGCCGAGCACCACGACGGCACCGGAGTCGTGCAGGTCGCGGCAGCGCCAGGCCCGCGAGGCGCGCGGTTCGCCCAGCCGCCGGGACCAGTTGTCGGTGTGGTCGGCCCGGGTGAAGTCGCAGCAGTGGGTCGGCTGCATGGAGGCCACGACCCCGAGTTCGGCGAACCTGCGCAGCGTGTCGTCCGGGACGGTCTCGATGTGCTCGACCCGGTGCCGCACCCTGCGTACGCCGTCCGCCTGGGCCTTCTCGACGGCGTCGAGGACGTGACGCACGGCCGCGTCACCGATCGCGTGGGTGGCCGTGGGCACGCCGGCCCGGTGCAGCTCGCCGACGACGCGGGTGTACTCCGCGGGGTCCGGCCAGAAGGCGTGCCGGGACTCGCCGTGGCAGTCCGGCTGCTCCAGCCAGGCGGTGCCGTTGTCGACGGTCCCGTCCATGAAGATCTTGACGCCGGCGGTCCGCCACAGCCTGCCGCCCCTGCCCTGGCCCTCGACGAGGGCGCGCACCCCGTCCGCGCCGGTGCCGGGCTGGCACCAGGGCGCCACCCGAAGGCGCAGCGGCAGCCGTCCCGCCTGGTCCAGCTCGGTGAAGAGGTCGAGGCTGTCTCCGTTGGCGTCCATGACGTGACCGCCCGTCAGGCCGGTGGCCGCCATGGCGCGCAGGGCCGCGGCGAGCCGGTCGAGACGCTCGGCCCGGGTGGGCTGCGGGGCGATCCGCTCCACCAGCTCGCAGGCGGCGTCCTCCAGCAGCAGGCCCGTGGGCCGCCCCTCGGCGTCGCACACCACCTCGGCCGTGGCCTGGTCGAAGGTGCGCGGCCCGTCCACCCCGGCCAGCTCCAGGGCCCGCCGGCTGGCCAGCATGGAGTGCGCGTCGAAGAGCAGCAGCAGCGCGGGCACGCCGTCGAGCACCGAGTCGAAGGGCGCCGTCTCCACCGGCCGGTCACCGAAGACGTTTGGGTCCAGGCCCCAGCCGTGCAGCCACGCGCCGGGGGACAGGTCCCGCACCGCGCGGGCCAGCGCCTCGCGCACCTGGCCGACGTCGGTGCAGCCCGACAGGTCGAGACCGTGGGTCAGTTCGGCACCGGTGACCGGGTGGATGTGCCCGTCGACCAGGCCGGGGGTCACCACGGCACCCTTCAGGTCGACGACCGTGGTCGAGGCGTCCGCGAGCGCACGGATCTCCCGGTCGTCACCGAGGGCACTGATCCGGCCGTCGGCCGCGGCCAGCGCGGTCTGCGGCAGGAAGTCGCCGGTGACCGGGTCGAGCAGCCGGGCCGAGAGCAGGACGAGAGAGGTGCGCACAGTCACTCCTTGAGGGGGGCGGTTCAGTTGGTGTCGGTGGCCGTCAGAGCGCCTGCGGACAGGCCGAGTTCGCGCTCCGCGGTGGTGATCGGCATCCGTCGCACCGCGGGCGGGTCGTCACCGGTGTCGGCGCTGTTGACGAGCATGCCGAGGCCGTCGAGGACGACCAGGATCTGGACGGCGGCCACCAGCGGGTCGTCGGTGCGGAACTCGCCCTGCTCGACGCCGTCCCGGATCACCGCCTCCAGCCGGTCGCGCCAGGCCGCCTCCTGGACGGCCACCCTCTCGCGCAGGGCGGGCCGGTAACGGCTCAGGTGCCGGGCGTTGAGCCACAGCCGGCTGATGTCGTCGAAGTCCGGCCCGGTCGCCCGCGCGAAGAAGCGCGCCAGCTGCCGGGTCGGCGTCACGCCGTCCAGGCCGGCGGGGAGGAGTTCGTCGAGCTCGGCGGAGGCGGCGTCGCCGTACGCCTCGGCCACCAGGTCCTCCACTGCCGGGAAGTAGTGGCTGATCAGTCCGGGGCGCACGTCCAGCTCCTCGGCGACCCGCCGCAGAGTGATGCACTCCAACCCTTCGGTCAGTGCGACCCCGGAGGCCGCTACAACGATTTCCGCACGTCTGGCGGCCGGAGACTTGCGGATTCGCTTGTTCGGAATGCTTGACGGCATGGAATCGATGCTATTGAGTGTGCGACCAACAAGCAAGCAGGTGGGACACCAGCACCCCGGAGGAGCCTCATGGCGTCCACGATTCCCGACCCGCACCCCGGCACCGGCGCCGCGCGCCAGGAGGCACCGCCCCCGCCGCCGTCGGACCGGGCGGGCCGCGTCGAGGCCCACGGCATCGACCACATCCCCGACCACGAACGTCACGGCCGGCCGCGGCAGTTGTTCTCGGTGTGGGCGGCGGCCAACGTGAACTACCTGAGCCTGGTGACCGGCGGCGCCCTGATCCTGATGGGCCTGACCCTGTGGCAGGCGCTGGCGGTGATCGTGACGGGCAACCTCTTCTGGCTGCTGACCGGCCTGCTCTCGATGTCCGGGCCGGCGGCGGGCGCGCCGAGCGAGGTCATCACCCGGGCGATGTACGGGGTGCGCGGCAACCGCGTCAACAACGCGATCGTGGGCTGGCTGATCTCCGTCTGCTACTTCGCCCTGAACCTGGCCGCCGCCGCGACCGCCGCCTTCGCCCTCGTGGAGATGGCCGGCATCACCGCGAACACCGGCGTGAAGGTCGTCGTGGTGATGGTGATCGCCGCCCTCACCCTGGCCATCGGCGTCTACGGCCACGCCATGATCATGAAGCAGTACCTCCCCATCACCCTGGTCCTGACGGCCGCCTTCGCCGTCGTCGCCGTGGGCGTGTACCGGCACGCCGACCTCTCCTACGTACCGGCCGAACCGCTCACCGGCACGGACCTGTTGACCGTCGTGGTCGCCGGCGTCACCCTCATCGCCTCCGCCCCGCTGTCGTACACCACCAGCGCCGACTTCTCCTGCTACCTCCCGCGCACCACACCCGCCCGGGCCGTCGTGGGCTGGACCTTCCTGGGCGGCTTCCTGCCCGGCGTGGCCGTCTGCTCGCTCGGCGCCCTCGCCGCGACGGTGGCCGACATGTCGGACCCGCAGGCGGGGCTGCGGCAGCTGCTGCCCGACTGGTTCGGTCCGGTCCTCCTGCTCGCCCTGGTCCTCGGCACCATCGCCATCAACGCCCTGACCGCCTACAGCGCGGGCCTCGCCCTCCAGGCCGTCGGCATCCGCATCCGCCGCTCCCTCAGCGTGCTCGCCGATGGCACCGCCGCCGTCGCCCTCACCCTGTACGGGCTCCTCGTCTCCGACTTCCTCGACACGGTCAGCAACGTCCTCCAGCTCACCGTCGTCCTGCTCGGCCCCGCCCTGGCCGTCTACGCCACCGACATCCTGCTGCGCCGCAACCGGTACGACGGCCCCGCGCTGATGGACGAGACGCCCGGCAGCCCCTTCTGGTACCGCGCCGGGGTCAACCCGGCGGGCGCCCTCGCCCTCGCCGGAGGCGTCACCGTCGCGGCCCTGTGCGTGAACACCCTCTACACCGGTCCGATAGCCCGCGCCCTCGGCGGGGTGGACCTCGCCCTGCCGGCCGGCCTCGTACCGCCTCGCTGCTCTACGCGGCCCTGACGCGCGGCGGAGCACGCCGGGCGCCGACGCTCTGAGGGCCCGGGGTCAGCGCCGCGCCATGTACAGCTCCAGCGCCTTGTGCAGCACCTTGTTGAGCGGGTAGTCCCACTCGCCGAGGTACTCGACGGCCCGGCCGCCGGCGCCCACCTTGAAGCGCAGCAGCCCGAGCAGGTGGTCGTCCGCGTCGAGGGTGTCGGTGATGCCGCGGAAGTCGTAGACCGAGGCGCCCAGTTCGAGCGCGTCGCAGATCATCCGCCACTGGAGGGCGTTGCTGGGCTGCACCTCGCGCCGGCGGACGGTGGACGCGCCGTAGGAGTACCAGACGTGCTCGCCGACCGTCAGCATCGTGGCCGCCGCCAGCACCTCCCCGTCGTGGTGGGCGAGGTAGAGCCGCATGCGGTCCGGGTCCTCGGCCGTCAGCGCCGTCCACATCCGCTCGAAGTAGCCGAGCGGCCGCGGCACGAACCGGTCCCGCTCGGCGGTCTCGACGTAGAGCTCGTAGAACGCCCTCAGGTCCTCGCGGTCACCCCGGACGACCTTGACGCCGGCCTTCTCCGCCTTCTTGACGTTCCGGCGCCACTGCTGGTTGAAGCCGCTGAGGAGCTGCTCCGGGGTCCGCCCGGCGAGCGGCAGCTGGCACACGTGGCGCGGCTGCCCGGTGGCGAACCCGTCCTCGCCGCCGGACGCGGAGCGACGCCAGCCCGTCCGGCGCAGCCGCTCGGCCACCGCCTCGGCCCCGGGTTCCCGTTCGGTGGCCTCCACGTCCCCCAGCCGCCGGGCCCCCGGGTCGGCGATCGCCGCCTTGACCGCCTCGGGGCTCCAGCGCCGGGTCACCACCGGCGGTCCCATCTTCACCGAGAAGGCGCCCCGCCGCTTCAGGTGCGCGAGCATCGGCTCCAGCCACCGCTCCAGGTCGGGCGCGTCCCAGTCGATGACCGGGCCCTCGGGCAGATAGGCCAGGTACCGCTTCAGCCGCGGCAGCGGACGCAGCAGCACCAGCCCGGCCCCCACCAGTTCGCCGCGCTCGTCGAACCAGCCCAGGCTCTCCGCCCGCCAGTCCGGCTTCACGTCACCCCACGCGGGCGTCTGCAGATGGCTCACGGACGGCCGGGCCGCGACGAACCGCAGGTGCTCCTCGCGGCTGATCGGCTTCACGTGACGGCTCATGGACGGTGCCCCTCTGTTCGGCTCTGCTGCTGCTTCGACGTGTGCTTCCTCGTGGTCCGGCCGGCGCGCCCGCCGTCCCGCACCTCACAGGGAAACCCGGCGGCGGCGGATCCGCGCGCTGCCGGCCCGCCGCCCACCCGAGTGCTCCGCCCGGCGCGCGGGAGCGCGGGCGCGGTGTCAGCGTGGAATGCCCGGGCGGTACGGCAGGACGGACGGAGCGGACGGCGATGGCACGGGCGATCTGGACAGGCGTCATCACGTTCGGGCTGGTCTCGGTGCCCGTCGGGCTCTTCACGGCGACCGAGAACCACACGGTCCGCTTCCACCAGCTCCAGCGCGGCACCTCCGACCGCATCCGGAACCGGCGCGTCAACGAGCGCACCGGCAAGGAGGTCGACCCCGGCGACATCGTCAAGGGCTACGAGGTGGGGGAGGGGGAGTACGTCGTCGTGGAGCCGGACGAACTCGACGAGATCGCGCCGGGCCGCTCCCGCGCCCTGGAGATCACCGACTTCGTCGAACTGGACCGGATCGCACCGGTCTACTTCGACCGCACCTACTACGTCGCCCCGCGCGGCAAGGAGTACCTCAAGGTCTACGAGCTGCTGCGCGCGGCCCTCGCCGAGTCCGGCAAGGCGGGCGTCGCCACCTTCGTCATGCGCAACCGCCAGTACCTGACCGTGCTGCGCGCCGAGGACGAGGTCCTGGTGCTCCAGACCCTCCACTGGGCCGACGAGGTCCGCGACCCGGTCGGGGAGCTGCCCGAACTGCCCTCGGACCGGGTTGGCCGGGGCAAGGAACTCGACATGGCGCTGCGCCTGGTGGACGCCCTCAGCGGTCCCTGGGAGCCGGACCGCTACCACGACACGTACCAGGAGAAGGTCCGCGAGCTGGTGCGTGCCAAGGCCGAGGGTGAGGAGGTCGCGGTGGCGGAGGAGGCGCCGCAGGCGACCAACGTCGTCGACCTGATGGAGGTGCTCCAGGGCAGCCTGGAGCGGGCGAAGGACACGGGCGCGGGCGGCGGGAAACCGGCCGGGAAGACGGAGAGCGGTGAGCGCCCGGCCGGGTCACGCAAGAAGGCCACCGCCCCCTCCCGCAAGAAGAAGCCGCCCACCCGGAGCGAGCTGCGGGAGCTGAGCAAGGCCGAGCTCTACCAGCGGGCCACCGACCAGGACGTCGCGGGCCGCTCCAGGATGAGCCGCGAGGAGCTGATCGACGCCCTCACCGGAACCGGCGGCCGCCGGCGGAAGAAGACGGCCGCCGCCTGAGTCGGCGGCGGCCGCCGGCCGGCTCAGGCCGTGCTGAGCATGCCCTTGCGCAGGCGGGCCAGCAGGCGCGAGATGAGCCGGGACACGTGCATCTGCGAGACGCCCAGGCGTTCGCCGATGTCCTTCTGGGTCAGTTCCTCGACGAACCG
>NZ_LIPF01000006.1:0-429290 GCF_001905385.1 Streptomyces sp. CB02414
AACACAGTGGACGCGAGCAACTGAGGACAAGCCCTCGGCCTATTAGTACCAGTCAACTCCACACCTTACGGCGCTTCCATATCTGGCCTATCAACCCAGTCGTCTACTGGGAGCCTTACCCCATCAAGTGGGTGGGAGTCCTCATCTCGAAGCAGGCTTCCCGCTTAGATGCTTTCAGCGGTTATCCCTCCCGAACGTAGCCAACCAGCCATGCCCTTGGCAGAACAACTGGCACACCAGAGGTTCGTCCGTCCCGGTCCTCTCGTACTAGGGACAGCCCTTCTCAAGACTCCTACGCGCACAGCGGATAGGGACCGAACTGTCTCACGACGTTCTAAACCCAGCTCGCGTACCGCTTTAATGGGCGAACAGCCCAACCCTTGGGACCGACTCCAGCCCCAGGATGCGACGAGCCGACATCGAGGTGCCAAACCATCCCGTCGATATGGACTCTTGGGGAAGATCAGCCTGTTATCCCCGGGGTACCTTTTATCCGTTGAGCGACGGCGCTTCCACAAGCCACCGCCGGATCACTAGTCCCGACTTTCGTCCCTGCTCGACCCGTCGGTCTCACAGTCAAGCTCCCTTGTGCACTTACACTCAACACCTGATTGCCAACCAGGCTGAGGGAACCTTTGGGCGCCTCCGTTACTCTTTAGGAGGCAACCGCCCCAGTTAAACTACCCATCAGACACTGTCCCTGATCCGGATCACGGACCCAGGTTAGACATCCAGCACGACCAGACTGGTATTTCAACGACGACTCCACCCACACTGGCGTGCGAGCTTCAAAGTCTCCCAGCTATCCTACACAAGCCGAACCGAACACCAATATCAAACTGTAGTAAAGGTCCCGGGGTCTTTCCGTCCTGCTGCGCGAAACGAGCATCTTTACTCGTAGTGCAATTTCACCGGGCCTATGGTTGAGACAGTCGAGAAGTCGTTACGCCATTCGTGCAGGTCGGAACTTACCCGACAAGGAATTTCGCTACCTTAGGATGGTTATAGTTACCACCGCCGTTTACTGGCGCTTAAGTTCTCAGCTTCGCCTGGACGAATCCAAGCTAACCGGTCCCCTTAACGTTCCAGCACCGGGCAGGCGTCAGTCCGTATACATCGCCTTACGGCTTCGCACGGACCTGTGTTTTTAGTAAACAGTCGCTTCTCGCTGGTCTCTGCGGCCACCCCCAGCTCAGACCGTAAAGATCATCACCAGGTGTGGCCCCCCTTCTCCCGAAGTTACGGGGGCATTTTGCCGAGTTCCTTAACCATAGTTCACCCGAACGCCTCGGTATTCTCTACCTGACCACCTGAGTCGGTTTAGGGTACGGGCCGCCATGAAACTCGCTAGAGGCTTTTCTCGACAGCATAGGATCATCCACTTCACCACAATCGGCTCGGCATCAGGTCTCAGCCTTGTGTGCGACGGATTTACCTACCGCACGGCCTACACCCTTACCCCGGGACAACCACCGCCCGGGATGGACTACCTTCCTGCGTCACCCCATCACTCACCTACTAACCGCTTGGTTCAGCGGCTCCACCACTTTCCTTTCCCCGAAGGGTCCGGAACGGCTTCACGGCCTTAGCATCACGATGCTCGATGTTTGACGCTTCACAGCGGGTACCGGAATATCAACCGGTTATCCATCGACTACGCCTGTCGGCCTCGCCTTAGGTCCCGACTTACCCTGGGCAGATCAGCTTGACCCAGGAACCCTTAGTCAATCGGCGCAAACGTTTCTCACGTTTGTATCGCTACTCATGCCTGCATTCTCACTCGTGAACCGTCCACAACTCGCTTACGCGGCTGCTTCACCCGGCACACGACGCTCCCCTACCCATCACAGCCGGCGTTGGCCGTATTGCTGCAATGACACGACTTCGGCGGTACGCTTGAGCCCCGCTACATTGTCGGCGCGGAATCACTAGACCAGTGAGCTATTACGCACTCTTTCAAGGGTGGCTGCTTCTAAGCCAACCTCCTGGTTGTCTGTGCGACTCCACATCCTTTCCCACTTAGCGTACGCTTAGGGGCCTTAGTCGATGCTCTGGGCTGTTTCCCTCTCGACCATGGAGCTTATCCCCCACAGTCTCACTGCCGCGCTCTCACTTACCGGCATTCGGAGTTTGGCTAAGGTCAGTAACCCGGTAGGGCCCATCGCCTATCCAGTGCTCTACCTCCGGCAAGAAACACACGACGCTGCACCTAAATGCATTTCGGGGAGAACCAGCTATCACGGAGTTTGATTGGCCTTTCACCCCTAACCACAGGTCATCCCCCAGGTTTTCAACCCTGGTGGGTTCGGTCCTCCACGAAGTCTTACCTCCGCTTCAACCTGCCCATGGCTAGATCACTCCGCTTCGGGTCTTGAGCGTGCTACTAAAACCGCCCTGTTCGGACTCGCTTTCGCTACGGCTACCCCACCCGGGTTAACCTCGCAACACACCGCAAACTCGCAGGCTCATTCTTCAAAAGGCACGCAGTCACGAGGATGAAGCAAGCTCCATCCCGACGCTCCCACGGCTTGTAGGCACACGGTTTCAGGTACTATTTCACTCCGCTCCCGCGGTACTTTTCACCATTCCCTCACGGTACTATCCGCTATCGGTCACCAGGGAATATTTAGGCTTAGCGGGTGGTCCCGCCAGATTCACACGGGATTTCTCGGGCCCCGTGCTACTTGGGTGTCTCTCAAGCAAGCCGCTGACGTTTCGACTACGGGGGTCTTACCCTCTACGCCGGACCTTTCGCATGTCCTTCGCCTACATCAACGGTTTCTGACTCGCCCTACGGCCGGCAGACCGTAGAAGAGAGATCCCACAACCCCGCACACGCAACCCCTGCCGGGTCTCACACGTATACGGTTTGGCCTCATCCAGTTTCGCTCGCCACTACTCCCGGAATCACGGTTGTTTTCTCTTCCTGCGGGTACTGAGATGTTTCACTTCCCCGCGTTCCCTCCACACTGCCTATGTGTTCAGCAGCGGGTGACAGCCCATGACGACTGCCGGGTTTCCCCATTCGGAAACCCCCGGATCAAAGCCTGGTTGACGACTCCCCGGGGACTATCGTGGCCTCCCACGTCCTTCATCGGTTCCTGGTGCCAAGGCATCCACCGTGCGCCCTTAAAAACTTGGCCACAGATGCTCGCGTCCACTGTGCAGTTCTCAAACAACGACCAACCACCCATCACCCCGGGACAACATCCCGAGTGCACTGGGGCCGGCACTGAAGGAAGTTCATTCCCTCAGACACCCAACAGCGTGCCCGACACGACCGCTCTCCAGACTCACGTTCCACGCCGAAGCAGTACTAGCGACCTTTCAAGTCGAACCGTGCCGAGTAGTCAACGTTCCACCCATGAGCAACCAGTGCGAGACGTTCGCTCGCATGCTGGCCTCTGAACCAAGCAAGCTTGGCTGAGAAGTGCTCCTTAGAAAGGAGGTGATCCAGCCGCACCTTCCGGTACGGCTACCTTGTTACGACTTCGTCCCAATCGCCAGTCCCACCTTCGACAGCTCCCTCCCACAAGGGGTTGGGCCACCGGCTTCGGGTGTTACCGACTTTCGTGACGTGACGGGCGGTGTGTACAAGGCCCGGGAACGTATTCACCGCAGCAATGCTGATCTGCGATTACTAGCGACTCCGACTTCATGGGGTCGAGTTGCAGACCCCAATCCGAACTGAGACCGGCTTTTTGAGATTCGCTCCACCTCGCGGTATCGCAGCTCATTGTACCGGCCATTGTAGCACGTGTGCAGCCCAAGACATAAGGGGCATGATGACTTGACGTCGTCCCCACCTTCCTCCGAGTTGACCCCGGCGGTCTCCCGTGAGTCCCCAGCACCACAAGGGCCTGCTGGCAACACGGGACAAGGGTTGCGCTCGTTGCGGGACTTAACCCAACATCTCACGACACGAGCTGACGACAGCCATGCACCACCTGTACACCGACCACAAGGGGGACCCTGTCTCCAGGGTTTTCCGGTGTATGTCAAGCCTTGGTAAGGTTCTTCGCGTTGCGTCGAATTAAGCCACATGCTCCGCCGCTTGTGCGGGCCCCCGTCAATTCCTTTGAGTTTTAGCCTTGCGGCCGTACTCCCCAGGCGGGGCACTTAATGCGTTAGCTGCGGCACGGACAACGTGGAATGTTGCCCACACCTAGTGCCCACCGTTTACGGCGTGGACTACCAGGGTATCTAATCCTGTTCGCTCCCCACGCTTTCGCTCCTCAGCGTCAGTATCGGCCCAGAGATCCGCCTTCGCCACCGGTGTTCCTCCTGATATCTGCGCATTTCACCGCTACACCAGGAATTCCGATCTCCCCTACCGAACTCTAGCCTGCCCGTATCGACTGCAGACCCGGGGTTAAGCCCCGGGCTTTCACAACCGACGTGACAAGCCGCCTACGAGCTCTTTACGCCCAATAATTCCGGACAACGCTTGCGCCCTACGTATTACCGCGGCTGCTGGCACGTAGTTAGCCGGCGCTTCTTCTGCAGGTACCGTCACTTTCGCTTCTTCCCTGCTGAAAGAGGTTTACAACCCGAAGGCCGTCATCCCTCACGCGGCGTCGCTGCATCAGGCTTTCGCCCATTGTGCAATATTCCCCACTGCTGCCTCCCGTAGGAGTCTGGGCCGTGTCTCAGTCCCAGTGTGGCCGGTCGCCCTCTCAGGCCGGCTACCCGTCGTCGCCTTGGTGAGCCATTACCTCACCAACAAGCTGATAGGCCGCGGGCTCATCCTGCACCGCCGGAGCTTTCGAACCTCGCAGATGCCCGCGAGGATCAGTATCCGGTATTAGACCCCGTTTCCAGGGCTTGTCCCAGAGTGCAGGGCAGATTGCCCACGTGTTACTCACCCGTTCGCCACTAATCCCCACCCGAAGGTGGTTCATCGTTCGACTTGCATGTGTTAAGCACGCCGCCAGCGTTCGTCCTGAGCCAGGATCAAACTCTCCGTGAATGTTTACCGGTAATCCGGTGTACACCACGAGAGCGGAACAGTCGGAGGAATAGTCCGACCGTTCACAGCGTCCTCGCTGTGTTTTTTCAAAGGAACCTCGTCCCAGCCTGATGGCTGGTAACGGGGTATCAACATATCTGGCGTTGACTTTTGGCACGCTGTTGAGTTCTCAAGGAACGGTCGCTTCCTTTGTACTCACCCTCTCGGGCTTTCCTCCGGGCGCTTCCCTTCGGTCTTGCGTTTCCGACTCTATCAGATCTTTCCGATCCGATTTCCTCGGTGCTTTCCAGGTTCCCGCTTTCGCGTTTCCCTTTCCGGCGGTTCCGACTTTATCAGAAGTTCTGAGCCGGTTTGACCGGCCGTTCATTTCCGATTCATCGGGAGAGTGCTTCGCCGGATTCTGCGATCCGGGGGAAGCCGATAGTTTCTCACCGTCGCCCTCCGGGGATGAACCCGTCTCCAGGCAACTGTTCGAATCTACCTCCCCGCTCGCTCCGTGTCAACGGCTCTTGCGGGAACGAAGAGGACACTAGCAGCTCCCCGGGGGCTGACGCACATCAGGCGGCCGTGGGCACGGTGGCGCTGCGTTCGGACGCCTCGACGTCGCCCGTGTCGCCGGCCCGCGCGGCGCGCCCGCCCACGACGTAGACGTAGGCGAGGAAGGCCAGCTCGGCGACGACTCCGATGGTGATGCGGGCCCAGGTGGGCAGGCCGGAGGGGGTGACGAAGCCTTCGATCGCTCCGGAGACGAACAGGACCAGGGCGAGACCGATCGCCATGCCGATGGCGGCCCGGCCTTCTTCCGCGAGGGCTGCGCGTCGGGTGCGCGGGCCGGGGTCGATGACTGTCCAGCCGAGGCGGAGGCCGGTGCCGGCGGCCACGAAGACCGCGGTCAGTTCGAGCAGACCGTGTGGCAGTACGAGACCCAGGAAGGTGTCGAGGCGGCCGGCCGACGACATCAGGCCGAAGCCGACGCCGAGGTTGAGCATGTTCTGGAACAGGATCCAGATGACCGGAAGGCCCAGGAAGACGCCCAGGATCAGGCAGAGCGCGGCGGCCCAGGCGTTGTTCGTCCAGACCTGCGCGGCGAAGGACGCTGCGGGGTGGCTCGAGTAGTACGTCTCGTACTGGCCGCCGGGGCGGGTGAGCTCGCGCAGTTCGCTGGGGGCCGCGATGGTGGCCTGGACTTCCGGGTGGGTGCCGATCCACCAGCCCAGGAGTGCCGCGACGGCGGTCGACAGGAGAGCGGTGGGGACCCACCAGTGACGGGCCCGGTAGACGGCGGCGGGGAACTGCTGGGTCAGGAAGCGGGTGACGTCGCGCCAGGAGGCCCGACGGGTGCCGGTCACGGCGCTGCGCGCGCGGGCCACCAGCTGGCTGAGCCGCCCGGTCAGCTGCGGGTCGGGGGCGCTCGACTGGATCAGGGAGAGGTGGGTGGCCGTGCGCTGGTAGAGGGTGACGAGTTCGTCGGTCTCGGCGCCGGTCAGTCGGCGCCGGCGCCGGAGCAGGGCGTCGAGGCGGTCCCACTCCGCGCGGTGGGCGGAGACGAAGACGTCGAGGTCCATCGGTGTGCCTGCTCCTCGGCTATCGTCGGCGGCTCGTCGTGGATCAGCTTGTCGTACTGCGGCGCGGTGCGTCCTCAGCTTGGCAGACTGGCGGGGACGGGGGCAGTGAGGGGAAGGGCGGCAGGCGTGAGCGAGCTGGTGACGGGCGAGGCGGTGGCGCTGGAGCTGCGCCCCGCGAGGCTGCCCAGCAGGGCGCTGGCCGTCCTGCTCGATCTGGCGGTGGCGGTGGCCGTCTATGTGGCGGTGACCATCGTGCTGGTGGCCTCCACAGCCTCCCTGGACATGGCGGCGCAGACCGCGCTGTCGATCGCGGCCTTCGTCCTCGTCCTGGTGGGCGGGCCGATCGCGGTGGAGACGCTCAGCCACGGGCGGTCGCTCGGCAAGATGGCCTGCGGGCTGCGGGTGGTGCGGGACGACGGCGGGCCGATCCGGTTCCGGCACTCGCTGGTGCGGGGCCTGATCGGGGTGATCGAAATCCTGATGACGTTCGGGGTGGTCGCCTGTATCGCCTCGCTGGTGTCGGCGCGGGGTCGGCGGCTCGGTGACGTGTTCGCGGGGACCCTGGTCGTGCGGGAGCGGGTGCCGGTTCCGGCGACGGGCTTCATGCCGCCCCCTCCGCCCTGGCTGGCCGGGCGGTTCTCCGAGCTGGACCTGTCCGCGGTGCCCGACGACCTGTGGCTTGCCGTACGCCAGTACCTCACGCGCATGGGGCAACTGGACCCCCGGGTCGGCTGGGCGATGGCGGAGCGGCTCGCCGCGGACGTGGCGGCCCGGACGGGGGCTCCGGCGCCCCGGGAGGTACCGCCCGCCGCGTACCTGGCGGCGATGATGCACGAGCGGCAGGCCCGGGAGGCCCGGCGGGCATTCGGGGGTGCGCCCGCGGCCGGGATGCCGTCGGTGACGGAGGCCGTGGCTCCTCCCCCGCCGGTCCATCCGGCGACGCCGCCGGTCCCACCGTCGGCAGCGCCTCCCGCGGTGCCGCCGGCCTCGTCTTCGGACGGTCGGCCCGGTACCGGATTCGTGCCGCCGGCGTAGGTCGTTCCGGCCGGGTCCTCACGCGAACACGGACGGCGGCGACGCGAGGTCCTCCAACTCGATTCCGGGGGCCGCGAGTACGACGTCCCCAGCGATGTGCACGCGGTGCTGCTCGCCTGTGTCCAGGGCTGTGACCTGGTATTCGTCCACGGTCAGGGGGCCGTTGTCAGTGGCGTGTGCTTCGCTGTTCACCAAGGCCCAGGACTGGTCCAGGGTACGGGGGGCGAGGACGGGATCCGTGAGGGCGACGAGGCGTACGCGGGTGGCCGCGGTGGAAGGGGTGAGGCGCAGGAGACGGGTGAGGGCGACGAGGAAGGCCGGGGAGGTGCCGGTGAAGGCGTGGGCGCGCGCATTGCCTTCGGTGGCGTGGACTCCGGTGGGATCGGTACGGACCCAGGTGACACCGTCGATGGCCGCGCCGCGGACCTGCCAGCTCGCAAGGTGGAGTTCGAGGCGGATGGGACGGCCGAGTTCGTCGAGGGCGAGGTCGACGGAGCCGTGGTGGTCGCCGGCGGGTGTGGTCAGCCGGGAGACGTAGCGCCAGCCGGAGGGGCCGGGGGCGCACTGGAAGTGTTCTTCCGCCAGGGGGGTGTGGTCGTGCGGATCATGGAGCGAATACCGGCCGCGGGGCATGGGGGGTCCTGGGTGGTGACGGGCTGCTGGTCCGGCCGCTGAGGCTTCAACGGGGCAGGCCCCCGACACGGGGGTGCGGGGGCCTGTCTCGAAGGAGCCGACGGGGCTCGGTGTGGCTCAGTAGCGGTAGTGGTCCGCCTTGTACGGGCCCTCGACCTTGACGCCGATGTAGTCGGCCTGCTCCGGACGGAGCGTGGTCAGCTTGACGCCGAGAGAGTCGAGGTGGAGCCGGGCGACCTTCTCGTCCAGGTGCTTGGGCAGCACGTACACGTCGGTCGGGTACTCGTCGGGCTTGGTGAACAGCTCGATCTGGGCCAGCGTCTGGTCCGCGAACGAGTTGGACATCACGAACGACGGGTGACCGGTGGCGTTGCCCAGGTTCAGCAGGCGGCCCTCGGACAGCACGATCAGGACCTTGCCGTCGGGGTAGGTCCAGGTGTGGACCTGCGGCTTGACCTCGTCCTTGACGATGCCGGGGGTCTTCGCCAGGCCGGCCATGTCGATCTCGTTGTCGAAGTGACCGATGTTGCCGATGATCGCCTGGTGCTTCATCTTGGCCATGTCCGAGGCCATGATGATGTCCTTGTTGCCGGTCGTGGTGACGAAGATGTCGGCCTTGTCGACGACCTCGTCGAGCGTCGTGACCTGGTAGCCGTCCATCGCCGCCTGCAGCGCGCAGATCGGGTCGATCTCCGTGATGATCACTCGGGCGCCCTGGCCGCGCAGGGACTCCGCGCAGCCCTTGCCGACGTCGCCGTAGCCGCACACGACTGCGGTCTTGCCGCCGATCAGGACGTCCGTGGCGCGGTTGATGCCGTCGATCAGGGAGTGGCGGCAGCCGTACTTGTTGTCGAACTTCGACTTGGTGACGGCGTCGTTGACGTTGATCGCCGGGAACAGGAGGGTGCCGTCGCGGTGCATCTCGTACAGGCGGTGGACGCCGGTCGTGGTCTCCTCGGTCACGCCGCGGATCTCGGACGCCAGCTGGGTCCACTTCTGCGGGCTCTCGCTCACCGTGCGGGTGAGGAGTTCGAGGATGACGCGGTGCTCGTCGGACTCGGCGGTGTCGACCGAGGGGACCTTGCCGTCCTTCTCGTACTCGACGCCCTTGTGGACGAGGAGGGTGGCGTCACCACCGTCGTCCAGGATCATGTTCGGGCCGCCGGTGGGGGTGTTCGGCCAGGTCAGGGCCTGCTCCGTGCACCACCAGTACTCCTCGAGCGTCTCGCCCTTCCAGGCGAAGACCGGGACGCCCTGCGGGTTGTCGGGCGTGCCGTTCGGACCGACGGCGATGGCGGCCGCGGCGTGGTCCTGGGTGG
Source organism: Streptomyces sp. CB02414 (assembly GCF_001905385.1). GTDB lineage: Bacteria > Actinomycetota > Actinomycetes > Streptomycetales > Streptomycetaceae > Streptomyces. Next base: position 9,522 of record NZ_LIPF01000006.1, read on the forward strand.
AGAAGATGTTGCAGGACGCCCAGCGGACCTCGGCGCCGAGGGCGACCAGGGTCTCGATGAGGACGGCGGTCTGCACGGTCATGTGCAGGGAGCCGGTGACGCGGGCGCCGGCGAGGGGCTGCGCCTCGGCGTATTCCTTGCGGATCGCCATCAGGCCGGGCATCTCGTGCTCGGCGAGGGTGATCTCCTTGCGGCCGAAGGCGGCCAGGGAGAGGTCGGCGACCTTGAAATCCTGTCGGTTGTCGACAGTCGTCATTGCGAGCTGCTCCTCGGGGTTGGGTCGAGGTGGGTACGGCTGACCTGCGCGGCGGCGGACACAGGGGTGCCCAGAAGAGGACACAGGCATGCCCGCGTACGCGCAGCGCAGTCCGTCGGAGGCCCTCTCTCCCTCGGTCGGTCCGTGCCTGGACCGCCCGACCGCCATCAGCAGCGACGTCTGGCTCCGTCCCAAGCTACACCGGTGGTGCCCGCCGTCCCCAGTCCGCCTCCGAAGACTTCCGGACGTTCACGAAGCGTGACGGGCGGCCCCGGGAGGAAGGCCGACGGGCCCGCCGAGTGGATCGACGGGCCCGGTGGTGCGGGAAGAACGAGGTCAGTGGGCGGCGGGGGGCGTGCTGGGGCCGCCGGGGGTGGCCTCGCGGTCCGGGCCCTTGGCGGCCTCGGCCTCGCTGTAGATGTCCGGTTCCAGGTAAATGACGCGGGCGATCGGGACGGCCTCGCGGATACGGGTCTCCGCGGCGTCGATGGCGGAGGCGATCTCGGTGGCCGTGCCGTCGTGGCGGACGGCGATCTTGGCGGCGACGAGCAGTTCCTCGGGGCCGAGGTGGAGCGTGCGCATGTGGATGACGCCGGTGACGGTGTCGCCCGCGACGATCGCGGCCTCGATCTGCTGGACGGCCTCGGTGCCCGCGGCCTCGCCGAGGAGCAGGGACTTGGTCTCGACGGCCAGGACGAGCGCGATGAGGATGAGCAGCACGCCGATGCACAGGGTGCCGATGCCGTCCCAGACGCCGTCACCGGTGAGCAGGGCCATTCCGACGCCGCCGAGGGCCAGGATCAGGCCGACGAGGGCGCCGAGGTCCTCCAGGAGGACAACCGGCAGCTCGGGGGCCTTGGCGTGGCGGACGAATTCCTTCCAGGACTTCTGCCCGCGCAGGACGTTGGACTCCTTGATGGCGGTCCGGAAGGAGAAGGCCTCGGCGATGATCGCGAAGACCAGGACGCCGACCGGCCAGTACCAGTGCTCGATCTCGTGCGGGTGCTTGATCTTCTCGTAGCCCTCGTAGAGGGCGAACATGCCGCCGACCGAGAAGAGGACGATGGAGACGAGGAAGGCGTAGATGTAGCGTTCCCGGCCGTAGCCGAAGGGGTGTTGCGGGGTGGCGGCGCGCTGGGCGCGCTTGCCGCCGAGAAGCAGGAGTCCCTGGTTGCCGGAGTCGGCGAGGGAGTGCACGGACTCGGCGAGCATCGACGACGATCCACTGAAGAGGAACGCCACGAATTTCGCTACCGCGATCGAGAGGTTGGCGAGCAGTGCCGCCACGATCGCCTTGGTTCCGCCTGACGCGCTCATGTGTCGCGTTGTCCCTTCGCCTTCATATGCCTGGTCTGCTAGCGGTGCGCCATTGTTGCAGCCCGCGCGGGCCCCGACGTGCCGGATGCCCCGTCGGGTGCCTCTCAGTCCGGTGTCGGGTGCCTCTCGGTCCGGTGTCGGTCGCCGTCAGAGGCGCACGGTGGCCCGGAAGAGCGTGCCGCTTCCGGACACTTCGGCCTGCTCGCCGGCCGGGACGAAGACGGAGCGGCCGGGGGTCAGTTCGTGTTCGCCCGTCCGTACGGTGCCGGCCGTGCAGAGCAGGATCTGCGGGGTGGGCAGGGTGAGGTCGTGGGCGGCGGCGCCCTCGGGGAGGACGTACCGGGACAGGCGGAACTCGTCGGTCGGGGTGTCGTAGACCTCTTCGCCGTCGGGGGACGCCTCCGGGCGCAGGACGCCGGGGTCGCCGGCCTCGAAGCGGACGATGCGCAGGAGTTCGGGGACGTCGACGTGCTTGGGGGTGAGGCCGCAGCGCAGGACGTTGTCGGAGTTGGCCATGATCTCGACGCCGAGGCCGTCGAGATAGGCGTGCGGGATGCCGGCGCCGAGGTACAGGGCCTCGCCGGGCTGGAGCCGGACGTGGTTGAGGAGCAGGGCGGCGAGCACGCCGGGGTCGCCCGGGTAGTGGTGGGCGATGTCGGCGTAGGGCGCGTAGGGGCCGCCGAGGCGGTCACAGGCGGCCGCGGTCTCGGTGACCGTGCGGGACATGTCCTCGGGGTCGGCGGTGAGGATCGCGGTGAGGACCTCGCGCAGGGCGGCGTCCTCGGGACGGGCGCGCAGCAGGTCGACGTAGGGCTTGAGGGAGTCGATGCCGAGCCCGTCGAGGAGGTCGGCGGTCTCGGCGGGCGGGCGGAAGCCGCACAGGCCGTCGAACTCGGTGAGAGCGCAGATCAGTTCGGGCTTGTGGTTGGCGTCCTTGTAGTTGCGGTGCGGGGCGTCGAGGGGGACGCCGCGGCCCTCTTCGTCCTCGTAGCCGGCCCTGGCCTGTGCGAGGTCGGGGTGGACCTGGAGGGAGAGCGGGGCACCGGCGGCGAGGAGCTTGAGGAGGAAGGGCAGCCGGGGGCCGAACTTGGCCACGGAGGCGGCGCCCAGTTCCTGCTCGGGGGCTGCGTCGACGACGTCGGCGAGGGTGCCCCGGCCGGTGCGGGAGGGGGCGCCGGGGTGGGCGCCCATCCACATCTCCGCCTGCGGTTCGCCGGTCGGCTCGGTGCCCAGCAGGGCCGGGATCGCGGTGGTGGAACCCCAGGCGTAGGGGCGGACGGTGTTGTCGAGGCGGTCCATGGGCTCTCTCTGCCGGTGCGTGTCCTTGGCGTACTGAGGTGTACGCGGTGGTGCGTACGAGATCAGGCGCCCGAGGCGAGCGCCAGGTAAACGGCGGCGAAATCCGTGATGGCGATCAGTTCGGCGAGGGTCTCCAGCTCGCCGCCCGCTTCGGGTTCCAGTTCGCTGATCGGCGTGTCGTGGCCGAGGGCCAGGTCGCGGGCGCCGGGGGCGGCGGTGAGGCCGCCGATGGGGCGGTCGCGCAGGAGCACCACGCGGGCGTGCAGGGCAGGTGTGTCCTCGACGCGGTCGCGGAAGAAGTCGTCGGGGTCGGCTGCGGCGGCGAGCCGGCCGGCGAGCAGGGCGTTGTGCGCGTCCAGGGCCTCGGGGAGTTCGGCGACGGCGGCCGGGGTGCCGGACAGTTCGGCGAGGGCGGCGGCGAAGCGGCGGCCTGCCGGTCCGGCGGAGGTGCCCTCGGTCCAGATGACGGGGAGGGAGTCGGCGAGCTCGGCCGCCAGGGTCTTGGCGGGGTTGCTGTACGTCGCGATGGCGGGCCCGCAGCGTTCGGCGATGCGGTCGAGGCGGTCGGCGACCTTCTCGACGGCCTCGGGGGGCGCTTCGAGCAGGCCGGTGCGGTCGAGGAGCGCGAGGAGCGGGGTGAGCAGCGCCCACAGCACGCCGGGGGCGGCGCCGGCGAGGGGTTCGTCGTGGTCGTAGGGCGCGGTCGCCATGGGGATGAACAGGCCGTGCGAGGCGTTCACCGACTCGCTGAGCGGAGAGCGGGCGGGAGCGACGGCGACGACCGTGCAGCCCCGGCGGTAGGCCTGTTCGGAGAGCAGGGCGAGGCCCGGCTCGGTGCCGTCGGGGGTGGTGATCAGCAGGAGGTCGACGGAGCCGGTCCAGCCGGGCAGTTCCCAGCGCAGGGCGCCGGCGGCGGGGGCCACGCCGGTGGGGGCGAGGCGGGTGACGGGGCTTCCGGCGCCTGCCAGGGTGCCGAGGAGGTCGGCGGCGTGGGTGGCGGCGGCGCCGGGGCCGGCGATGAGGACGGCGCGGGGGCGGCCGTCGGGCTTGAGGTTGCCGACGCCGGCCTCGGCGGCGTGCCGGGCGGCGGTGCGTACGCGGGCACCGGCCTCGGCGGCGCCGCGCAGGAGGCCGCGGCGGTCGGCGTCCGTGAGGCGCTCCGGGGAGTCGAGGAGCGTTTCGTCGAGCATGGCGGCTGTCTCCGATCGCCGGGAGCGTTCGTCGGGGTGCGCGGCGGGGTGGCGGCGGGCCGTCGGTTACTCGGGGCGGCGGGCCTCGTCGACGAGGAGGACGGGGATGCCGTCGCGCACCGGGTACGCCAGTCCGCAGTCCTGGCCGGTGCAGATCAGCTCGGCGTCCTGCTCCTTGAGGGGGGCGTGGCAGGCCGGGCAGGCGAGGATCTCCAGGAGGCCGGCTTCGAGCGGCATGGGGGTTCCCTTCGGGGGCGGTTGGGTTTGTGTGGATGTGCTGGTCAGGGTACCGCCGGTGTGGGGGCGGGTGCGTGGGTATGGGGCGGGGTGGGGGCCCGGCGTGGGTGTGGGCGTCGGGGGTGGGTGCGCGGCCCGGCGCAGGCCGGATGCCCGGCGTCGGTGCGGGCGTCGGGGGTGGGTGCGCAGCCCGGCGCTGCGGGGTGCCGCTGCGCCCACCCGTGCCGCCCCAGCGGCACGACTGCCCGCAGCTGGGCGGGACGGCGGGCAGTCAGGCGCGGATGATGGTCAGGGCCTCGTCGCGGATCTTTGTCATCGTCGCCTCGTCGCGGGCCTCCGCGTTCAGGCGGAGCAGGGGCTCGGTGTTGGAGGGGCGGACGTTGAACCACCAGTCGGCCGACGACACGGTGAGGCCGTCGAGGTCGTCCAGGGTGACGTCGTCGCGGCCCTCGTAGGCGGCCCTGATCGCGGCGAGGCGGTCGGCCTGGTCGGCGACGGTGGAGTTGATCTCGCCCGAGCCCGCGTAGCGGTCGTACTGGGCGACCAGGGCGGACAGGGTGCCCGGCTGGCCGCCGAGGGCGGCGAGGACGTGGAGGGCGGCCAGCATGCCCGTGTCGGCGTTCCAGAAGTCGCGGAAGTAGTAGTGCGCGGAGTGCTCGCCGCCGAAGATGGCGCCGGTCCTGGCCATCTCGGCCTTGATGAAGGAGTGGCCCACGCGGGTGCGTTCGGGCGTGCCGCCGTTCTCCCGCACCACCTCCGGGACGGACCAGGAGGTGATCAGGTTGTGGATGACGGTGCCCTGGCCGCCGTTGCGGGCGAGCTCGCGGGCGGCCACGAGGGCGGTCACGGCGGACGGGGAGACCGGGTCGCCGTTCTGGTCGACGACGAAGCAGCGGTCGGCGTCGCCGTCGAAGGCGAGGCCGAGGTCGGCACCCTCCTCGCGGACGCGCTGCTGGAGGTCGACGAGGTTGGCCGGGTCGAGCGGGTTGGCCTCGTGGTTGGGGAAGGTGCCGTCGAGTTCGAAGTACATCGGCACCAGGTCGAGGGGGAGGCCGGTGAAGACCGAGGGGACGGTGTGGCCGCCCATGCCGTTGCCCGCGTCGACGACCACCTTCAGGGGGCGGATGGTGGTGAGGTCGACGAGGGAGCGCAGGTGGGCCGCGTAGTCGGCGAGGGTGTCGCGGCGGGTGACCGTGCCGGGGCGCGCGGCCGGCTCGGGTGCGCCGGTCTCGCTCCACCGCTCCACGAGCGCGCGGATCTCGGCGAGGCCCGTGTCCTGGCCGACGGGGGCCGCGCCCGCGCGGCACAGCTTGATGCCGTTGTACTGGGCCGGGTTGTGCGAGGCCGTGAACATGGCGCCCGGCAGGTTCAGCGCGCCGGAGGCGTAGTACAGCTGGTCGGTGGAGCACAGGCCGATCTCGGTGACGTCGGCGCCGCGGGCCGCCGCCCCGCGCGCGAAGGCGCCGGACAGGCCGGGCGAGGAGGGCCGCATGTCGTGGCCGACCACGATGGCGCTCGCGCCGGTCAGCTCGACGAAGGCCGCGCCGAACAGCTCGGCCAGTGACTCGTCCCACTGGTCCGGGACCACCCCGCGTACGTCGTACGCCTTCACGATCTGCGACAGATCAGCAGCCACGGCCAACCTTCCTGAAAGTCCTGTCGGAGCCCACAAACTACCCGTAACCGCCGACCGGGCGCCGTGGGGTTCCCGAAGGTCAGGGCAGCATCCAGCCCAGGACCGGCGTCGACTGGCCGACCACGATCAGGCACATCACCAGCAGCAGGCCCAGGCTCCAGGGCAGCACCTTGCGCAGCAGGTCGCCCTCGCGGCCCGCGAGGCCGACGGCCGCGCAGGCGATGGTGAGGTTCTGCGGGGAGATCATCTTGCCGAGCACGCCGCCCGAACTGTTCGCGGCGGCGAGCAGCTCCGGCGACAGACCCGACTCCCGCGCGGCGGTCACCTGCAGGGCACCGAAGAGCGCGTTGGCGGAGGTGTCGGAGCCGGAGACGGCGACGCCGAACCAGCCCAGCACGGGCGACAGGAAGGCGAGGCCGGCCCCGGCCGCCGCGACGAAGTGGCCGATGGTGGCGGCCTGCCCGGAGAGGTTCATGACATAGGCGAGGGCGAGGACGGAGGTCACGGTGAGGATGGCGAACCGCAGCTCGTGCACGGTCGCGAGCCACTCCCTGACCGCCACGCGCGCGTGCACGCCGAGGACGGCGGCCGTCGCGAGACCGGCGAACAGCACGAGCGTGCCGCCGGTGGACACGACCGGCAGGGAGAAGACGTTGCCGCCGACGGGGTTGCCCTCCGGGTCGGCGACGTCCAGGAACGGCCAGTCGTACGTCTGGGTCGCCCGCGCCAGCCAGTCCTTGACCGCCGGGATCTGCGCGACGGAGAAGACGGCGACGATCAGCGCGTAGGGCGCGTAGGCCCGTACGACCTCCCGGCGCGGGTCCCGCTCGTCCAGTTCCTCGCTGCGTACGCCGGTGAGGACGGCGGTGCGTACGGGCTCGGCGGCGGGCTGCGGGCCTGGGGTACGGCGACCAGGGCGCCGGCGCCGAGGAGGGCGGCGCCGATGTCGGCGAGCTGGGCGGAGACGTAGTTGGAGGCGACGAACTGGGCGACGGCGAAGGCGACGCCGCAGGCCAGCGCGGGCGCCCAGGTTTCGCGCAGCCCGCGCCGCCCGTCCACCAGGGCGACCAGCAGCAGCGGCACGACGAGGGCCAGCAGGGGCGTCTGGCGGCCCACCACGGAGGCGACGTCGTCCAGCGGCAGCCCGGTGACCTGGGCCAGCGTCACCACGGGGGTGCCCATCGCGCCGAAGGCGACCGGGGCGGTGTTGGCGACGAGCGAGACGACGGCGGCGCGCACCGGGTCGAAGCCGAGCGCGACGAGCATGACCGAGCAGATCGCGACGGGCGCCCCGAACCCGGCGAGGGCCTCCAGCAGCGCGCCGAAGCAGAAGGCGACGACCAGGGCCTGGATGCGCGGGTCGTCGGACAGCCGCCCGAAGGAGCGGCGGAGGATGTCGAAGTGCCGGGTCTGGACGGTCATGCGGTACACCCACAGGGCGTTCACGACGATCCACAGGATGGGGAAGATCCCGAACACGGCGCCCTGTACGGCGCTGGAGGCCGTCTGGTCCAGTGGCATGCCGTAGGCGAGCCAGGCGACGAGTACGGCCGCCAGGAGGCCGGTGAGGCCCGCCAGGTGTGCCTTCATGCGGACGCCGCCCAGCAGGACGAGGACGATCACCAGGGGCAGGGCCGCCACCAGCGCGGACAGGCCGAGTGAACCGGCGACGGGTTCCAGTTCCTGGACGTACACGGGCGCCTCCCCGGATTCCGCCATGCGAAAGCGGTTTCTCGCGACTCCCGGAATGGTCGTGTCCGCGACAAGGTGGCGTCAATGGGTGTGCGGTAAACGGATCTGCAGCAACGGTTCGGCGCCGGGAGGGACTGAAGTGGCGTCAGTTGTCCGGCGAGCGCAGAACGCGCAGGTGGCCGCGGCGCGCGACCTCCATCGGGTCGGCCGTGCGGGGACCACCACCGGCCTCCGCCGCCCGCTCCTGGGGGCGGGCCGCCTCGCGGACCGCGTTGGCGAGCGCTTCCAGGTCGTCACCGCTGGGGCGGGCCGGGGCCGAGCCGTCGAGGAGGCGGACGACCTCCCAGCCGCGCGGGGCGGTGAGGCGCTCGGAGTGCTCGGCGCACAGGTCGTAGCAGTGGGGTTCGGCGTAGGTGGCGAGCGGGCCGAGGACCGCGGTCGAGTCAGCGTAGACGTACGTCAGCGTCGCGACGGCGGGACGGCCGCAGGCGGTGCGCGAACAGCGACGTACAGGGCTCACGATGTTGGACGGTACCGCACTCTTGAGCGGGCCGCGACGACTCCCCACCAGGTCACACCACCGTGTCGCGGTGTGAAACGGGACACACCACCCTCCGGACACCCCTCATTGACCTGCGCGGACGACCTGGTCCGGGATGCCGGACGGGTCGGTGAGCGGTCGCGAAACGATGCGAACACTGACATTTGCCTTGAGATCGGCGGTCGCGGAGAGGTACGGAATCGAGCCCAAGCTTGGCTGGAATGGTCATTCGGCGACATGTGTGGGCGCTCCCCCGGTCCGCGTGTGCGGTCCGGCGCGCGGAACCGGCGAGGACTACCCTTCACCAGTGATGGACAACCCCGTGACGCCCCGTGACGCCGGCCGGCCAGGGCCCCGCAGCCGTGATCGCCACGGCCGGGGCATGCGCGGCCCGATCGCGCCCCCTCAGGTACCGCTCGCCGCGAGCCGCGGCGAGGTGTTCGCGGACCTCGTGCAGGACTCCGTGGAACGCCTGGAACGGCGGTGGCCGCAGCTCGCCGACATCGATTTCCTCGTCCTCGACGTGCCACGGCTGGACGGCGGCGGGGCCGGGGAGGCGTGGAGCGACGAGGCTGTGCCGCTCGGCGGGACGGTGCCCTCGCGGGACGGACGGCGGGGGCGGGTGGTCGTGTACCGGCGGCCGGTCGAGATCCGCACCAAGGGGCGGGACGAGCGGGCGGCGCTGGTGCACGAGGTAGTCGTGGAGCAGGTGGCGGAGCTGCTGGGGCTGACGCCGGAGACGGTGGACCCCCGGTACGGAGAGGACTGAGCGGGGCGGGGCGCGTCACTGCTGCAGGACGCTCAAGTCCTCCTCCGCCTTCGGTACCGAGACCATGCCCCGGTCGTCCGGGAGGGTCTGCACCGTGAAGGCCGCCACGTCGTCGTCCTCGCCGGTCAGGGTGCGTGAGGCGTACGCCGGGCCGCCCGAGACCGTCTCGACCGTCAGGGCGTAGGCGCCCTCGAGTCCGGCCGGGACCGGCGCCTCGACGTTCTGGGTCGTGCCGCCCTTGATCGTGAACGTCTTGCTCGCCGTCGTGCCGCCCTCGGTGCCCGCCGACGCCGTGACCTTGACCTTCGCGGCCTGTTCCGGCGCGGTGATGGACAGGGTCGTGCTCTTGGCCCGGTTGTCCGCGGCCGTCGCGCGCGCGCCGACCGGGTCGGCGGCCGGGATGAACGCCGACTCCTGTTCACCGCCCTCGCCCCGCACGACCCGGACCGCGGCCACGACCGGCACGGACCCGCTCGTCGGCGTCAGCACCAGCGAACCGGCCTCGCCGCGCGTGACCTCGCCGAGGTCGACGCCGGTCGTCATGCCCGCCTTGACGTGCACGGTCTCGTGCCCGGCGGGCGTGATCGTCCCGGACGGCGAGGCGAGCCGTACCTTCAGGTCGGCGTCGCTGCCACCGGGCGTGAACAGCACCAGGCGGACGGCCGTGGCGTCCTTGGGGATGCCCGGCAGCACCAGCTCGCCCGCCGGGTCCGCGGCGGCGGTCAGCCAGTCGCCGCCGGTCTTGTCGTCCAGGGCCTGCACCGCGGCGCCGAGCCGGCCGCTGCGCACGCCGACGTGCACGGTCACGTCGGTCTGCTCCTCGTCGCTGAGCGTGGACAGCAGGAGGGACTCGCTGGAGTTCGGCGGGACGGTGATGCCCTCCCCCACCGTGGACTTCAGGGCGCCGTCCTTGCCGTAGAGCTCGATGTCGACGACGGCCGCGGAGTCGTCGGGGTTCGTGAGGTGCACGTAGTCGGTACGGCCGCTCGCCGTGCTGGCGCCCGGGAACCAGAACTCCGTGTCCGGCGCCGTGCAGTTGAGGCCGAGCAGTCCGCGGCCCGTCCCGGCGGCGACCTCGGTGGTCTGCTGAACGGTCCAGCCGGGGGCGTGACTTCCCTCGGCGGTGCCGATCAGCGCGGGCGTGTCGGCGCCGGAGGCCTTGCCGGTGGCGGGCGTGCCGGGCTCCTTGGGCTGTACGACGGGCTTGTCGGCCTTGTCCCCGGACTTCTCGCCCTTGCCCTCCTTCTCCTCCCCCTTGTCGTCGCCCTGCTCGTCCTCCGACTCGGCCGTCGCCGCCTTGAGCGCGGCCGTGCCCTTCTCGTCGGCGCCCTTGGTGACGGGTGTGAAGGAGGTGTACGACGTCTCGGCGAGGTCGGAGTTGCTGGGCGCCGGGCACAGCAGGCTGGTGCGCTCCACGGGCAGTACGGCGGCCGGCTCGGCGGTGTCCGCGCCCGTGTCGCCCGGGGCGGAGACGGCCGCGAACCCGGTGACGGCGGCGAGCGCCGCGGCGCCCGCGAACAGGGACAGGGTGGTGCGCTTCACTGCTGGCTCCCGTCGGGACGCTCATTGCCGGTGCCGTGGGGCTGGGAGGGGTCGTACGGCGTGTCGTAGCCGCCCTGGCCGTACGCCTGACCGTAGGCGGGGCCGTACGCGCCGGCCTGCGACGGGTCGGAGGGATCGCCGTAGGCGTAGGGGGCGTACTGCCCCGCCTCGAACCCGCCGCCCTGACCGCTCTGGTAGGCGTCCGCCTGGTAGGGGTCCCCTTGGTACGGCTGCTGTCCGTAGACGCCCGCGTCGTACTGCTCCTGGGCGCCCGGGTGCTGCTCGGCGCCGTACGCACCGTAGGAGCCGTACTCGGCGGGGGCGTACGCCGGCTGGTCCCAGTCGCCGTGGTTCTGCTGCTGCGGGACGGGCACGGGGGCCTCGACGGGCGGCACGGCTCCGTCACCGCCCGCCGGCTCGGCCGCCGCCTCCGCCTCGGCCTGGGCCCGCAGGCGCCGGGCCCGGCGCCCTTCGCCCTCGACGGCCTGGGCCGGGACGAGCGGCTCGTCGGGCAGGTCGTCGTCGACGTCGCGGCGCCTGCCGGGAAGGGCGAGGACGACCAGGACGACGGCGAGGAGACCCTGGGCCCACAACCAGAGGGTGTGGGTGAGGGGACCGTCGTAGGTGACGTCCAGCTTTCCGCCGGAGGCGGGGAGTTCGAAGCCCTGCGCCCAGCCGTCGACCGTGGTGCGGGTGAGCGGCTTGCCGTCCAGGGTGGCCGTCCAGCCGTCGGCGGCGGTGTCGGCGAGGCGCAGCACGCGGCCCTCGGGGCCGGACGGGACCTCGGTGTGGATCTCGACCGGACCGGCCGCGACGGGCTGCGGCTCACCGGCACCGGCACGGTCACCGTCGCCCGAGCCGTCCTCGGCGCCCGCGCCGGAGACGATGGTCGCGCGCGCCACCTCCTTGTCCACCCGCCACAGCCCGCTGCCGTCCTGCTGGCTGAGCCGGCTCAGGCCGGGCGTGGCGTCCAGGACTCGGGTGACCTCGCGGGGCGCGCCCTTGTGGACGAGTACGTAGCGCACGGCGAAGCCGCCGAGCTGGTCGGCCTGGTCGGCGCCGGAACCGGCCACCAGGTTGGCGACGATCTTGTCGAGCCGGCTGTTCCCGCCGTCGCCGGCGGCCAGCTCGCCGTCGCCGAGGCGGGCACCGGAGCCGCGGACCAGCATGTAGCTCACGTGGGCCGCGGAGTCGCTGTCGAGGACGAGGGTGCGGGCCTGGTCGCGGGTGCGGCTCTCCTCGGCGACGAACGCCGGCACCTGGGTGGGGTCGCGTCGCTCCAGGGGTCCGTCGGCACCACCGACCATCCAGCCGGCGGCGGCGATCAGCGGGCCGACGGCCGAGGCGAGGGCGATCAGGGCGGCGACCGGCTGGCGCCAGCCGAAGCTCTGCTCGGCCACGCGGAAGCGGGCTCCGTCGGCGCCGAGAGTCGCGGCGGCCAGGAGGGCGATGCCGTAGACGAGGGTGGCGGGGCCGGCCCAGACGGAGCGGTTGGACAGGACCGCGAAGACCAGGGCGACCAGGGCGACGGCCCAGGCCGTGCGGATGGCCGGCTGCCGCTCCGAGCGCAGCAGGGCGGCGAGCGCGGCCAGCACGATGCCGATGAGGACCAGGCCGCCGACCGTGCCGGGGCCGCCGGGGCTGGCGCCGAGCAGGTCGAGGGCGGAGGCGGCCGAGGCGCCGTAATCGAGCCCCGCCTCGTCGAAGAAGCCGAACGGCAGCAGCGACAGGGACCAGGGGGCGAGCAGCAGAGGGGTGCCGAGCTGGGCGAGGAAGCGCAGGCCGTACGCCGTGATGTCGCCGCGGCGCAGCACCAGGACGCCGGCTCCGAGGAGCAGCGCGATGGGCCACACGACGGGCGTGAAGGCGGTGGTGATCGTCAGCAGCAGGGCGTACGCCCAGGTGGCGCGCCAGCTGCCGCGGGTGCCCGAGGAGCCCGTCAGGCCGGCCGCGGCGACGCCCGCGCGGGCGATGAGCGGGAGGAGCACGGCGAGGACGGCGGTGCCGATGCGGCCGCCGGCCAGGGCGCCGGTGGCGGCGGGCAGGAAGGCGTAGGCGACGGCCGCCCACGCGCGCAGCAGCCGGGAGGGAACCAGCGGGCGGGAGGCGAAGTACGCGGTGGCGCCGGCCAGGGGCACGGAACAGACCAGCAGCAGGGTGACCGCGAGGCCGGTCGAGCCGAGCAGCAGGGAGGCGAGCGTGGCGACGATCGCGAGGTAGGGCGGCGCGGAGGCGGTGCCGCCGGTGCCCACGGTGTGCCAGGCGTCCGTGTACCGCGACCACAGCTCGCCGGCGCCGGCCGGGGCGGGCAGCAGGGCGCCGCCCGCCAGTGCGCCGCCGCCGAGCAGGGCGCGGCAGGCGGCCAGGGAGACGAGCAGCAGGATCAGGAAGAGCACCGGACCGGGCTTGCGGGCGACGCGCTTGAGCCGGGAGAACTGCTCGACCTCGAGGAAGTCCGCGTCGTCGCCGCCGGGTCCGGACTCGATGGCGCCGCCGTGCCGTCCGGCGCCCGCGGCCGCCTCGGCGTCGGAGGCGCCGACGAGGTTGCCGGCGACCTGCTCGACGGTGACGCGGATGGTCGCGCCGGGCGGCGGGAAGAGGGGGCGCAGTTCGTCCTTCTCGACCTGCGGGCGGCCGCGTTCGCGCCGTCCGGCGAGGATGCGCTCGGGGCGCAGCAGGACGCCGAGCAGGCCGCGGATCTCGTCGAGGGCCTGGCCGGGGACCTTGCCGACGAGGTAGGCGAGGGTGCGCAGCAAGGTGCCGAGGACGATACGGAGCAGCACCCAGGGCAGGGCGGCGGTGCGGGCGTTGACGAGGAGGGTGTGGACGGCGCCCGCCTTGTCCACCTTGTGCGGGGAGGCGGTGGTGCGGCCCGCGCAGTCGACGGTGCGGCGCTCGCGGGAGGCCGCCTCGGCGTGGCGTACGACCGCCTCGGGGGCGACGAGGACGCGGAGCCCGGCCGCGGTGGCGCGCCAGCACAGGTCGACGTCGTCGCGCATCAGGGGCAGCCGGCGGTCGAACCCGCCCAGCCGTTCGAAGACGTCACGCCGGATCAGCATGCCCGCGGAGGACACCGACAGGACGGGCCGTACGTGGTCGTGCTGGCCCTGGTCCTGTTCACGGCGGTCCAGGCCGGTCCAGCGGCGGCCGGAGTTGGCGATGGAGACGCCGACCTCCAGCAGCTGCCTGCGGTCGTACCAGCCGCGGAGCTTGGGGCCGACGACTGCCACGTCGTCGCGGCCGAGTTCGTACTCGTTGTCCACGACGCGCAGCAGCTGGGCCAGGGCGTCGGGTTCGGGAGCGCAGTCGTCGTGCAGCAGCCACAGCCACTGGACCGGTTCTCCGTGGGGAAGCTCCGGCAGGTCGTAGGCGTCGTCGCGCCACGTGCGGGTGACGGGGTCCCAGCCGCTCGGCCGCCTCAGGTACGGCAGGTCCTCCGGGGTGAGGGCGGGCGCGACGCGGACGGCCTCCTCGACGGCCTGGCCGAAGCCGGTGCGCCGGGCGAGGTGGAGCACGCGGTCGTCGCCGAGGGCTTCGGTGACCAGCCGGGCGGAGTCGTCGGCGCTGCCGGTGTCGGCGGCGACGGCGTACTGGACGGGGCGCTCCTGGCCGAGCAGCCCGGCGAGCGCGTCGGGCAGCCAGCGGGCTCCGTCGTGGGCGACGAGGACCGCGGTCACGACGTGACGCGGGAACTCAGGTGTGGCAGCGAGGTCTTGCTGGGCTGCCGTGTGGCTGTGCACGGACATCGAGGTACGGGCCCCGGTTCGGTGGACTGCGGTGGACGCCCGTGCCTGTTGGGGGCGGCGGGGCGTCTCGGACGAGCGCCCACACTATCGGCTGGGCAGAAGGACGGCCCGCCGCCTGTGGACAACCCACCTGCGAGGGGCCGTTGCCGCAGCTTCCCGCCGTCGCGTCAGACGGCGGCCTTCTTCAGCCGGCGGCGCTCCCGCTCGCTGAGACCGCCCCAGATGCCGAAACGCTCGTCGTTGGCGAGGGCGTACTCGAGGCACTCGGAGCGGACCTCACAGGCGAGGCAGACCTTCTTGGCCTCTCTGGTGGAGCCGCCCTTCTCGGGGAAGAAGGACTCGGGGTCGGTCTGGGCGCACAGTGCGCGCTCCTGCCAGCCGAGCTCCTCGTCCGCGTCGTCGACCAGCAGTTGCTGCACCAGCTCGGTCATGTGCGCCCCTCGTCTGTCTTTCGCGTCCCCGTGATCCAGCCGTTATCGATTCCGGCTGAACGACACGAGTGAAATTACAAGTGTGCTGCTCCGGGCGAGTCAAGCCGGGATCTGCTATTGGGCCCCTTATTCACTCTGCGGAACCAAGGCCATGCGGAAAGTGTTCAAATCGGCATAAACCTCGACATACCAACGAGGCCCACCGGGGCACCCGCCCCGAGCGGAGTCCGCACCAGGGAGGACGCCCGGGCGTTCGATCCCGTTCCGATACACACGCCGAAGCGAAGCTGATCACATTCGGATCACGGGATCGCAACGGGGGTTGTGCGCCCGGCTTGTGCGCCATGTGTCCTGGAAGCCGCCTGAGCAAACCTTTCACCTGCCAGATGAACCGGATGAGGTGAAACATGTCCCACATAACGGGCATCGAGTTGACAGTGCCGGTGTGAACCGCTGTCCTTGTGGGCATGCTCGCGAACTTGGCGCTCACCTCGACCCGCACCGCCGGGTCCCACGGTGCTGCCCACGCTCGCCGCAGCTGTTGTTGCTGTTCCGGCTGTTGAGCCCCACCGCGCTCCGGCCGTCGCCCGGGTCCACGCGACCCGTGCCCGTCTCTCCCCGCCCCACCAGGGCGCACCGAGCCACCCCGCGACTCCCCTTTCTCCTGTTCTCCTCCTGACTCTCCCGCCGAGGACCCACCCCACCCATGAACAGCGACAGCGACCTCCAGATCGCCGGCGACATCCTCGAAGTCCCCCACCTCCTCCAGACACCGCGCGAGCACCCGGCCACCGTCGCCGAGTTCGCCGGCCTGGTCCGCTCCCTGGCCGCCGACCGGTCCGCGTGGCGGGACCTGGTCCGGTACGACGCGACGACGCGCTGGTACCACCGGCTGCGCACCGGCCCCGGCTACGAGGTCTGGCTCCTGTCCTGGCTGCCCGGCCAGGGCAGCGGACGCCACGACCACGGCCCCTCCTCAGGTGTGTGGACCGTTCTGGAGGGAGCCCTCACCGAGCGCACGGAACGCGGCACGCGCGCGTTGCGACCGGGGACGCAGAAGGTCTTCGCCCCGGGACACGTGCACGAGGTGGTCAACGACGCGCTGGAGCCGGCGGTCAGCCTGCACGTCTACTTCCCGGGGCTGACCGAGATGCCCATGCACTCCCCTCAGTGCTCGGCCACCGCGCGGAACACGGACACGGGCGCCGTGACGACTGCCTGACGCACTGTCGTACCCGCCTGCAAGACTGGGGCCATGCGCATTGTGGTTCTGGCAGGCGGCATCGGCGGTGCCCGGTTCCTGCGTGGTCTGAAGCAGGCCGCGCCGGACGCGGACATCACGGTCATCGGCAACACCGGGGACGACATCCACCTCTTCGGGCTGAAGGTCTGCCCGGACCTCGACACGGTGATGTACACGCTCGGCGGCGGCATCAACGAGGAGCAGGGCTGGGGACGGACCGACGAGACCTTCCACCTGAAGGAGGAGCTCGCGGCGTACGGTGCCGGGCCCGAGTGGTTCGGCCTGGGCGACCGCGACTTCGCCACGCACATCGTGCGGACACAGATGATCACCGCCGGGTTCCCGCTGAGCGCGGTGACCGAGGCCCTGTGCGACCGCTGGAAGCCCGGCGTACGCCTGATCCCGATGACCGACGACCGCGTGGAGACCCACGTCGCGGTCGAGCTGGACGGCGAACGCAAGGCGGTCCACTTCCAGGAGTACTGGGTACGGCTGCGGGCCTCCGTCCCCGCCGAGGCGGTCGTCCCCGTCGGCGCCGAGCAGTCGAAGCCGGCCCCCGGCGTGCTGGAGGCCATCGCGGAGGCGGACGTCATCCTCTTCCCGCCCTCCAACCCGGTCGTCTCGGTCGGCACGATCCTCGCCGTGCCCGGCATCCGGGAGGCGATCGCCGACGCCGGGGTGCCGGTGGTGGGCCTCTCCCCGATCGTCGGGGACGCGCCCGTGCGCGGGATGGCCGACAAGGTCCTCGCGGCGGTCGGCGTGGAGTCCACCGCCGCCGCGGTCGCCGAGCACTACGGCTCGGGGCTGCTCGACGGCTGGCTCGTCGACACGGTCGACGCGGAGTCCGTCACGCGCGTGAAGGCGGCCGGCATCCTGTGCCGCGCCGTCCCGCTGATGATGACCGACCTCGACGCGACCGCGCGGATGGCCCGGGAGGCGCTGACGCTGGCGGAGGAGGTGCGCGAGGCATGAGCGACGGCGCTTCCGGCTACCGGGTGTGGGCCGTCCCCGGCCTGCCCGAGGTGGCACCCGGCGACGACCTGGCCAAGCTGATCGCGGCGGCCGAGCCCGCCCTCGCCGACGGGGACGTGCTGCTCGTCACCTCCAAGATCGTCTCCAAGGCCGAGGGCCGGATCGTCCAGGCCGCCGACCGGGAGGCCGCGATCGACGCGGAGACGGTACGGGTGGTGGCCCGGCGCGGCACCCTGCGCATCGTGGAGAACCGCCAGGGTCTGGTCATGGCCGCGGCCGGGGTGGACGCCTCCAACACCCCCTCCGGCACGGTCCTGCTGCTCCCCGAGGACCCGGACGCCTCCGCCCGCACCGTCCGCGAGGGCCTGCGCGACGTGCTCGGCGTCGATGTCGGCGTGATCGTCACGGACACCGTCGGCCGCCCCTGGCGGTCCGGCCTCACGGACGTGGCGATCGGCGCCGCCGGCGTCCGCGTCCTGGACGACCTGCGCGGCGGCACCGACACGCACGGCAATCCGCTCAGCGCCACGATCGTCGCCACCGCCGACGAGCTCGCCGCCGCGGGCGACCTGGCCAAGGGCAAGGCCTCGGGCCTGCCGGTCGCCGTCGTACGCGGCCTTCCCCACACGACCTCCGAGGACGACGGCGAGGGCGCCCGCGCGCTGGTCCGCGGCGCACGCGACGACATGTTCCGGCTGGGCACCTCCGAGGCGGTCCGGCAGGCGGTCACCCAGCGCCGCACCGTACGGGCCTTCACCGACGAGCCCGTCGACCCCGGCGCCGTGCGCCGCGCGGTGGCGGCGGCGGTGACGGCACCGGCCCCGCACCACACGACGCCGTGGCGTTTCGTACTCCTGGAGTCCCCGGACTCCCGCACCCGCCTGCTGGACGCGATGCGCGACGCCTGGATCGCGGACCTGCGCCGGGACGGCAAGACCGAGGAATCCATCGCCAAGCGGATCCGCCGCGGCGACGTCCTGCGCGACGCCCCCTACCTCGTCGTCCCCTGCCTGGTCATGGACGGCTCGCACACCTACGGGGACGAGCGGCGCGACGGGGCCGAGCGGGAGATGTTCGTGGTCGCCACCGGCGCGGGCGTGCAGAACCTGCTGGTCGCGCTCGCCGGGGAGCGGCTGGGCTCGGCCTGGGTGTCCTCGACGATGTTCTGCAGAAGCGTCGTACGGGAGGTGCTGGGACTGCCGGACGACTGGGACCCGATGGGCGCGGTCGCCGTCGGTCACCCCGCCGGGGAGCCGAAGGCGCGGCCCGAGCGGGACGCGGGGTCGTTCATCGAGGTGCGGTGAGCCGGCCGGCCGAGCCTCTACCCTCGTAGAGACTCCCTCTCCCTCCCAAGGACCTCACCAGTGGCAGGACGTTTCGCTCCCCGCCCCACGCGCACCACGGTGCGCGGCGGGGAGACCGTCGTACCCCCGGCCGCCGTGCCCCGGCAGGCCGCCGCACCGGGCAAGGTACGGGTGTGGGTGCCGGACGGGCCGCTGGAGCTGGGGCTGGTCCTCGGACCGCTGCGGCGCGGGCCGGGCGACCCGACGTTCCACACGATGCCGGACGGGTCGGTGTGGCGCGCCAGCCGGACACCCGCCGGTCCGGGCACCCTGCGGATCACCGCGCGCGGCGGCGAGGTGCGGGGCGAGGCCTGGGGACCGGGAGCGGAATGGCTGCTGGACCGGCTGCCGCGGCTCCTGGGCGCCGATGACGACCCGTCCTCGTTCGTGCCGCGGCACAGACTGCTGGCGCACACCGCGCACCGGCGTCCGGGGCTGCGGCTGACGCGGACCGGGCTGGTCCTGGAATCGCTGATCCCCTCGATCCTGGAGCAGAAGGTCACGACGCTGGAGGCGTACCAGGCGTGGCGGCTGCTCGTACGGAAGTACGGTGAGCCGGCACCGGGGCCCGCGCCCGGGCGGATGTACGTCATGCCGGCGGCGCGGACGTGGGCGCTGATCCCGTCCTGGGAGTGGCATCTGGCCGGCGTCGACAACAAGCGGGCGTCGACGATCCTGCGGGCGGTGCGGGTCGCCGCGCGGCTCGAGGAGGCGGCCGGGATGGAGCCGGCGGACGCGCAGGAGCGGCTGGAGATCGTGTCCGGGATCGGTCCGTGGACGTCCGCGGAGACCGTGCAGCGCAGTCACGGCGCGCCGGACGCGGTGACGGTGGGGGACCTGCACCTGCCGGGGATCGTGGGGTTCGCGCTGGGCGGGGACCGGTACGCGGACGACTCCGTCATGCTGCGGCTGCTGGAGCCGTATGCCGGGCAGCGGCATCGGGCGGCTCGGCTGGTGCTGCTGAGCGGGCGGGTGCCGGGGCGGCGGGCGCCGCGGATGGCTCCGCGGGGGATTGAGCGGTTGTGACGGTGGGGGTCGGCGTGTCAGGTGGGACGCGTGGGCCGGCGTTTCCTGCACGCCCGCGTGGGTGTGGGCGTCGGGGGTGGGTGCGCGGCCCGGCGTAGCGGGGTGCCGCTGCGCCCACCCGTGCCGCCCCAGCGGCACGACTGCCCGCAGCTGGGCGGGATGGCGCGTCCGCGCCGTTCAGCCCCGTAGCCGACCGATTCCGCACCGTTCCGAGGACGGACACTCCCCGGCGCGGCCCCGACCCACAGACAACCGAACGCGCTACCCGCACCACCGCCGGAGGCCTACGTGTCGGACGAGAAGCGCAGAGCCGCCGGCGGGATGTGGGCGTCGCACCAGATGCGGGCGCCGGAGCGGAGTTCGTTGTCGGCGCCGATGACCGCGCCGTCGCCGATGACCGTGTCCGTGAGGACCGAACGCGTGCCGACGCGGGCGCGGGTGCCGATGAGCGAGTCGGTGATGACCGCGCCGGGTTCGATGACCGCGCCCGGAAGGATCGTGCTGCCGAAGACGCGCGCCCCCTCGGCCACGAAGGCACCCTCACCGACCACCGTCCCGCCGGCCAGCTTGGCGTCGGGTGCGACGCGTGCCGTGGGCAGGACCAGGCGGTCCCCGCAGCGGCCCGGTATCGCCGGGGACGGGGCGCGGCCCAGTACCAGGTCCGCCGAGCCGCGTACGAAGGCCGCCGGCGTGCCGAGGTCCAGCCAGTACGTGGAGTCGACCATGCCCTGGAGGTGCGCTCCGGTGGCGAGGAGTTCCGGGAAGGTCTCGCGCTCGACAGAGACGGGGCGGCCCGCCGGGATCGTGTCGATGACCGAGCGCCGGAAGACGTACGCGCCCGCGTTGATCTGGTCGGTGACGATCTCCTCGGGGGTCTGGGGCTTCTCCAGGAAGGCCAGCACCCGGCCCGTGTCGTCCGTCGGGACCAGCCCGTACGCCCTCGGGTCGGTCACCTTCGTCAGGTGCAGGGAGACGTCAGCCCCCGTCGTCTCGTGCGTGCGCACCAGCGCCCCGATGTCCAGGCCCGTCAGGATGTCGCCGTTGAAGATCAGCACCGGCTCCTCGGGGCCGGAGTGCAGCCGGGACGCCACGTTGCGGATCGCGCCGCCGGTGCCGAGCGGCTCCTCCTCGGTGACGTACTCGAGGTGGAGTCCCAGGGCCGAGCCGTCGCCGAAGTACGGCTCGAAGACCTCGGCCAGATAGCTCGTCGCGAGGACGATGTGCTCGACGCCCGCGGCCTTGGCCCGCGCCAGCTGGTGCGTGAGGAACGGCACCCCCGCCGCCCGGACCATGGGCTTGGGCGTGTGCACCGTCAGCGGCCGCAGCCGCGTGCCCTTGCCGCCGACCAGGAGGATCGCTTCTGTCACCGTCGTCTCTGCTTCCTGCCGGGACCGGCCGAACTGTCTTTCGGCCGGCCAGTGTATGCAGACCGTTCCTCGGCGCCGTCGGTGGTCGTGCGGTGTGCCGCCCTCAGCGGCCCTGGTACTTCGCCGCCGTCGAGCGGGCCGTGCCGAGCTTGCCGTAGAGCTTTTTGCCGGGGCAGCTCGTGGCGAAGCCGTCACGGTGCCCGGAGATGACGTTGAGTCGTACGTTCTTGCCTTTTCGGTAGAGATTGCCACCACCGGACTTCAGGTATGTCTTTCCGCGCGGATTCATGCCGGAGAGCCCGAGCTTCCACGCGGTGAGCCGGGCGACCGCCTTCACGGCGGCCGATGACGGCTTCTTGGAGCTGTAGGTGCCGAGTACGGCGATGCCCATGCTGTTGGAGTTGAAGCCGTAGGTGTGCGCTCCGAGGACGGCCTTGCTCACTCCCCCGGCCCGTCCCTCGTAGATCTTTCCGCACTTGTCGATGAGGAAGTTGTAGCCGAGGTCGCGCCAGCCCATGCTGTTGACGTGGTAGCGGTAGATACTGCGAATGACTGACGGGGCCTGCGAGCAGCGGTAGTTGTTGCCGGTGGCCGAGTGGTGCACGAAGGCCGCCTTCACCTTCTTCGTGTACACGTACTTCTTCTCGCGCAGCTTCTCGTCGGCGCCCCAGCCGCGGCGGGTGGTGATGCTGGGGCGGGGGCCGGTGTACGGCTTGGCCCGCTGCCGCTCCGCCGGGATCTCGTGGGCCCCGAGCGGGGCGAGGCCGGCGACGGCGGTGGTCCGAGGGCCGTCCTCCGGGGCGGGCGGGGCGCCCTCGCCGGGGTCGACGAGTTCGAGGCGCATGCCGGTGGGCAGCGCGAAGGCCGTGGGCCGGGCGGGTCCGGTGGTGTGCGAGGCGGTTCGGGCGGCCCCCGGCGCGCTGTCGGCCCGCACCCGGACCTCCACGCCGTCGGACTCGCCCACCCACAGCGGTGCGGTGGCGCCGCGGACGCGGCCCGAGGTGCTCTCGGGGGTGCCGGGGTCGGCGGCGTGGTCGGCGTTGTGGGTCTCCAGCTCCTGCCAGGCGGACCAGACGCCGGTGGCCGCTGCGCGGGTGCGGACCTGGACCTGGCCGTGCAGTTCGGTGGCCGGGTCGTCCCAGACGATGCCGACCAGTGAGAAGTGCGGTACGTCCCGGCGGGGGACGCCCTGTTCGGCCGCGCCGGGGGCGCGGTCCCCGCCGAGGGGGGCCAGGGGCAGCGACTGGGTGCTGCCGGGGACGTACGCCCCGGCCGGCGCCGCTCCTCGGTTCGCGGGGGTGGTTGCCGCCGACGCGGGCGGGGTGAGCGGGAGGGCCAGGGCCGCCGCGCACGTGACACCGATCGAGGAAGCAAGGAATCCACGCATGCAAGCGATCGTGGTCATTCATGTACAAATCTGTCCAATGGTGAACTGACGGGCCGTAGGGCGTTTTCGCCCGATCCGGTGGCGGTGCGGTACGCCGTACGCTCGGTGCGCGGGGGCGGGCCCGCGTACCCTTGCGCGGATGAACGCGACCGATCGCACCCCTGCCGACCTGCTGAGTTCCGCGCTCGCCGCGGACCCGGGACGCCCGCTCGTGACCTTCTACGACGACGCCACCGGCGAACGCGTCGAACTGTCCGTGGCCACCTTCGCCAATTGGGTGGCCAAGACCGCGAACCTGCTCCAGGACGAACTGTCCGTCGAACCCGGCGACCGGGTCGCGTTGCTGCTGCCCGCGCACTGGCAGACGGCGGTGTGGCTGCTGGCGTGCGCGTCGGTGGGTGTGGTCGCCGACGTGGCGGGCGACGCCGCGGCGGCGGATGTCGTGGTGAGCGGGCCCGACCCTCAGTCGCTGGAGGCGGCGCGGGCGTGCTCCGGTCCGCGGATCGCGCTGGCGCTGCGGCCGCTCGGCGGGCGGTTCGCGCCGGCCGCGCCGGAGGGCTTCGCCGATTACGCGGTGGAGGTGCCGGGGCAGGGGGACCGGTTCGTGCCGTACGTGCCGGTGGATCCGGAGGCGCCCGCGCTGATCGTGGCCGGGCGGGAGTTCAGCGGGGCGGAGGTCGTGGAGCGGGCTCGGGCTGAGGCGTCGGGGCTGGGGCTCACGGGGCCGGGGGCGCGGATTCTGTCGGGGTTGCCGTACGACACGTGGGAGGGGTTGAGCGCGGGGTTGTACGGGCCGTTGGCGAGTGGGGGGTCGGTGGTGTTGTGCCGGCATCTGGAGCGGGCGGGGGACGGGGTGCTGGATCAGCGGATCGAGGCGGAGCGGGTTTCGGCCACGGCTCGGTGAGGTGCCCGCCGGGGGTTGGCGCCGAGGTGAGGTGGGTGCGTGTCCGGCGTTGAGCGGGCACCGGCGTGGGTGTGGACGCGGGATGGGTCGCGTGGCCCGGCGCTAACGGGGTGCCGCCTGCGCCCACCCGTGCCGCCCCAGGCGGCACGAATGCCCGCAGGCTGGGTGGGTGGGTAAAGGGACATGGCCCGTGCCCCGTTCGGCGTAGCCCCGTTCCGTCTCTCGCGTCCGCTCGGGTCATGGTCGTAGGAGCGCACGTGTGCGGGACGGAGGGAGACGTGAGCGACGACGACGGTGGTCCCGGGGCCGGTGCGGGGGCGTCCGCGACCGGGGACGGGCTGCGGCGGCGGCGTCGGAGGCGGCGGCTGGGGTGGGCCGGGGCCGGGGTCGCCGTGCTGACCGTCGGCGCCGTGGGGGCCGGATGGGCCGTCTACGCCAAGCTGAGCGGCAACATCACCGCCGACGAGGCGGCGGCGGCCGAGCTCGCCCGGTACGAGAAGGAGCGGCCCACCGCGCTGGTCCGCGGCGCGCAGAACGTCCTGGTGATCGGGTCGGACACCCGCTCAGGCGAGGGCAACGCCCGTTACGGGCGCAACGACGGGACCGAGCGGTCGGACACCACGATCCTGCTGCACCTGGCCGCGGGCCGGGACAGCGCCACCGCCGTCTCCCTCCCCCGCGACCTGATGGTGGACGTGCCCGGCTGCCGCCGCTCGGACGGGAAGCGTTCGGAACCCGTGTTCGCCCAGTTCAACTACGCCTACGAGGTGGGCGGTTCGGCGTGCACGATCCGGACGGTCGAGAAGCTGACCGGCATCCGGATCGACCACCACGTGGTCGTCGACTTCCATGGCTTCAAGGAGATGGTCGACGCGCTCGACGGCGTCGAGGTGTGCCTGCGCGAGCCGGTGAACGACGAGGCCGCCGAACTGCGGCTGCCGGCGGGCCGGGTGACGCTCGACGGGGAGCAGGCCCTCGGCTACGTCCGGGCCCGCAAGTCGCTCGGTGACGGCAGCGACACCGACCGGATGGACCGGCAGCAGCGTTTTCTGGGCGCCCTCGTCAACAAGGTGCAGAGCAATGGCGTACTGCTGAATCCCGTGAAGCTGTATCCCGTTCTGGACGCGGCCACTTCCTCACTCACGACGGATCCGGATCTGGCGAGTCTGCGTGGCCTGTACGACCTCGTACGAGGGCTCCGCGACATTCCCACCGGACGCGTGCAATTCCTGACCGTGCCGCGGGAGTCGTACGCGGGTGACGCCAATCGCGACCAACTCGTGGAGCCGGACGCGGAGGAGCTGTTCACCCGCCTTCGGACCGACCAGCCCGTGGCGGTCGCGGCGGGGACCGACGGGGAGGCATCGCCCGGCCCCCGGGAGCCAGAAGAATCCGGAGAATCCGGAACCGGCAATTCCCCGGCGCCGACGTTCAGCGGCAACACCGCCGCCGAAGACGTCTGCGAGTAAAAGTGGCACGGAAGTGCGGACAGTTGTCCAATAAATGCGCCGGAATGCCCAGTTGTAAGGGCCGTGGAATGTGTCACGGGCGTCGCCCGGTGAGGAACCGTGAGGCTAATGTGATCGGGCCGGTGTGCCCGGCCACGAGGTGATGCCCGGGGCCGCGCACTCAGTGAGCCAGTCCGGGCGCCTTGAGGGGAGGGCGCCGCGTGGCCCCGACGGAGGATTCGGACAACCGTGGACGCGCAAGGCCGTGGGCGGGCGGAAGACATAGACCCCGCAGACCAGTGGGTACTCAACCCGCACACCGGTGAATACGAACTGCGACCACCCCCTTCCGCACCGCAGTCGAGAATCCCGGGCCCCCGCACCGCCGCCCCCGCTCCCCCGTCCGCCCCGGACCGCGAGGTCCCCCCTCCCCGCCGGCGCCGCTCGGCGCCCGAGGAGCCGCCGCCCGGGCGGCGGGGACGGCGGCGCCCGGCGAAGAAGAAGTCCAAGGGCAAGAAAATCCTCTTGTGGACCGTCGGCACCATGGCGTTCGTGGTCCTCGCCGCGGGCACGGCCGGGTACCTCTACCTGCAACACCTCAACGACAACATCCAGTCGCTCCCCGACGACGGCGCCGGCACCGGAGGCTTCCGCAAGGACGAGGCGATCAACATCCTGCTGATCGGCACCGACAAGCGCACCGGCGCGGGCAACAAGGGCTACGGCGACGCGGGCAGCGCCGGGCACGCCGACACCACGATCCTGCTGCACGTCGCCGAGGACCGCTCCAACGCCACCGCGCTCAGCATCCCCCGCGACCTGATCGTCGACATCCCCGACTGCCCCACCACGCAGGAGGACGGGACGATGGAGGTCATCCCCGGCTCCACCGGCGTCCGCTTCAACAACAGCCTCGGCCAGAACGGCCGTACGCCCAGCTGCACCATGCGCACCGTCACCGAACTGACGGGCGTCACGCCCGACAACTTCATGGTGGCCGACTTCAACGCGGTCAAGACGCTGACCTCGGCGGTCGGCGGGGTCGAAGTGTGCCTGGCGAAGGACATCAACGACCCCGACTCGCACCTGAACCTGCCGAAGGGCAAGCACACCATCAAGGGCGAGGACGCCCTGGCCTTCGTCCGCACCCGGCACTCCGTCGGCTTCGGCGGCGACCTGAGCCGCATCGAGATCCAGCAGCAGTTCCTCAGCTCGCTGATGCGCAAGCTCAAGTCCAACGACACCCTCACCAGCCCCACGAAGATGGTGAAACTGGCCGAGGCCGCGACCGAGGCACTGACCGTCGACTCCAAGCTGGACAGCATCGGCAAGCTGAAGGACCTCGGGCTGGAGCTGGGCAAGCTCAACACCAAGAACCTGACCTTCGCCACGGTGCCGGTGCGCGACAACCCCGCCGAGACGGTCAAGGCGACGGTCGTCCTCCAGGAGGGGCCCGCCCAGCAGGTCTTCGACATGATCAAGAACGACGTCTCCTTCACCGAGGTCAAGAAGAAGGAGTCCGAGAAGGAGAAGAAGGAGAAGGCCGCCGCCGCGGCCCGCCTGGAGGGCGCGAAGTCCGACCCCTCCGAGATCCGCGTCCGCATCCTCAACGGCGGCGCCCCCGGCGGCAGCGCCTCGCAGGAACTGCGCTACCTCCAGAACGAGGCCGGCGTCACCAAGTCCGAGAACGCGGGCAACGCCGACACCGAGATCGCCAAGACCACCCTCGAGTACGCCCCCGACCAGGCCGACCAGGCCCGCGCCCTCGCCGAGATCCTCGGCCTGTCCGGCGCCGCCATGAAGCCCGGCGAGAGCGTCACCAACGCCCAGGGCCTGCCCACCATGACCCTCACCCTCGGCAAGGACTTCAAGGAAGCCGGAGCGAAGCTCAACGCGCCGGCCGAGGTCCCCGAGGGCGCCAAGAAGTCCACGGCGGACAAGGTCGAGTGCGCGAAGTGACCTGACGGGCCCCGCGCGCGTCTGACAGTACGACAGTCCGTCGGCGCCGCCGTACAGCCAACGGGGCACCTCGTACGTCCAACTGTGCGAACGGAGCGGGCACGAGGCACGTTCGCGGGGACGAGGGTGGGAAGAGGGACATGACGCAGAGCAGTGTGCACGGGGAGCGGACACGACCGGGTGCCGCCCCGGGCGGCGACGGGGACTCCGGAGACGGCCCCGGCCCGGGCAGGCGGGCCGGGAGGCGTCGTTCCGGGCGCCGGCACCGCGCGCTGCGATGGTCCGCGACAGTCCTCTCGGTGCTGATACTCGGCACGGCCGGCGCCGGATACCTCTACTACGAGCACCTGAACGGAAACATCCAGAAGGGCGAGCGCAGCAGCGGCGACTCCAAGGCGGACAAGCCCGAGCCGAACGCGGCCGGGCAGACGCCCCTGAACATCCTGCTGATCGGCTCCGACAGCCGCGCCTCCGACGCCAACGTGGCCCTGGGGGGCGGCAGGAACCACCGCGACAACCCGCCCCTGGGCGACGTGCAGATGCTCATCCACCTGTCCGCGGACCGCAAGAGCGCCGCCGTGGTGAGCATCCCCCGGGACACCAGGGTCGACATCCCCGCGTGCACGGACCCGAAGACCGGCGAGAAGTACCCGGCGACCAACGCCATCATCAACGAGTCCCTGGGCCGCGGCGGCGCCGGCTGCACCCTGGCCACCTGGGAGAACCTCACCGGCGTCTACATCGACCACTGGATGACGATCGACTTCGCGGGCGTGGTGGCGATGGCGGACGCCGTCGGCGGCGTCGAGGTCTGCGTCAACCAGAACGTGTGGGACCGCCCGCTGCCCGCCGTGCCCGGGGGTTCCGGGCTGAAGATGACGAAGGGCTCGCACAAGGTCAAGGGCGAGGAAGCGCTCCAGTGGCTGCGCACCCGGCACGCCTGGGGCAGCGACCTGCTGCGTGCCCGTGCGCAGCACATGTACATGAACTCGATGATCCGCACCCTGAAGGGGCAGAACATCTTCACCGACACCGGCCGGCTGATGGACCTGGCCGAGGCCGCCACGAAGTCCCTGACGGTGTCCCAGGAGATCGGCACGGTCAAGGAGCTCTACGACCTGGGCATGCAGCTCAAGACCGTCCCCACGGACCGCATCACCATGACCACGATGCCCACCGTCGAGGACCCTCAGGACAAGAACCACCTGCTCCCGGCCGGTGACGCCGAGAAGATGTGGACGATGCTCCGCGAGGACGTGTCCTTCGACGACAAGGGCGGCGAGGGCGGCAAGGACTCAGGAGACAAGGACACGGACTCCGTCGCCGAGAAGGACCCGGCCGCGCCCGATGCCGAGATCGGCGTCCTCGTACAGAACGCCACCCGCTCCGCCACCCTCGGCCCGGTCGGCGGCCGGGCGAGTGCGGTCGCCGAGGTGCTGGCGCGCAAGGGGTTCGCCAAGGCCGCCACGGACACGTCGGCCGCCCTCGCCGAGGAGAAGACCGTGGTCCGCCACCCGGGCCCGGAGACGGCGGGGGACGCGCGGCGCGTGGCCGAGGCACTGGGCATCCCGGCGAGTTCCGTGCGCACCTCCGCGGACGTGTCGGGGATCACGCTCGTGGTGGGGGCCGACTGGCGCTCCGGCACCTCGTACCCGCGACAGGAGAAGCCCGAGGCCGGAGACCTGCCGGACAACAGCGACGCCCTCAACGGCTCGGACACCGGTAAGTGCATGGACGTGTACGCGCCCTACCGATGGTAGGAACTCAGGAAAATAGGAGGGATTTGCCCGCTTGTAGGGACGGCGGGCGCGCCACCGGAGTAGTTCCACGCCGAACTGGGCGGATAGTGTGAGCGCTCCAGTGCCCCCGCCGCGAGGTCCGCCCTGGCGTCGTGCACATGTTGACCCTTTATCGTGCGCCTTCCGGCAGAAGGTGCCGCGTGGCCCCTACGGAGGATTGGGAGACCGTGGACGCGCAAGGACGTGGGCGGGCAGACGACGTCGACCCCGCAGACCAGTGGGTACTGAATCCGCGCACCGGTGAATACGAACTGCGACTGCCCCCTTCCGCACCGCAGTCACCCGTGCCGGGACCTCGCAGGCCTGCCCCCCGCGACAGCGGCACCCCCTCCCCCGACGACGGCGGAACCACCGGCACGGCGAGCCGTACGGCCACGCCCGGCCGGGAGGTCCCGCCCCAGCGGCGACGCCGTTCGGCCCCCGAGGAGCCCGCCCCCGGGCGGCGCGGACGCCGCCCGGCGAAGAAGAAGTCGAAGGGCAGGAAGGCTCTGCTGTGGGGCGGCGGCGGCACCGCGTTCGTCGTCCTCGCGGCCGGCGTCGGCGGCTACCTCTACCTCAAGCACCTAGAGGGCAACGTCACGACGACGGACGTGGGCAGCGCCGGAAGCAGCAGCTTCAAGAAGGACGAAGCCTTCAACATCCTCATCATCGGCACCGACAAGCGCACCGGCGCGGGCAACGAGGGCTACGGCGACGCGGGCAGCGTCGGCCACGCCGACACCACGATCCTGCTGCACGTCGCCGAGGACCGCTCCAACGCCACCGCGCTCAGCATCCCGCGCGACCTGATCGTCGACATCCCCGACTGCGAGACCACGCAGGAGGACGGCTCGACGGAGATCGTTCCCGGGCAGCAGAACGTCCGCTTCAACCGGAGCCTGGGCGAGGGCGGCCGGAACGCGGGCTGCACCATGCGCACGGTGAAGGAAGCGACGGGCATCAAGCCCGACCACTTCATGATGGCCGACTTCAACGCGGTCAAGACGCTCACCACCGCAGTGGACGGCGTCGAGGTCTGCGTGGAGCACGCCGTCGACGACCCGAAGTCCCACCTCCAGCTGCCCGCAGGCGAGTCCAAGGTGGAGGGCGAGGACGCGCTCGCCTTCGTCCGCACCCGGCACGCCTTCGGCAACGAGGGCGACCTGGACCGCATCAAGGTGCAGCAGCAGTTCCTGGGCTCGCTGATGCGGAAAATGTCCTCCAGCGACACCCTCACCAGCCCCACCAAGCTGGTGAAGCTCGCCGAGGCCGCCACCAAGGCGCTGACGGTGGACAAGCCCATCGGCAACGTGGGCACGCTCAAGGACATCGCCCTGGAGCTGAAGAAGGTGCCGACGAAGAACATCACCTTCATGACGGTGCCGGTGATCGACAACCCGGACGAGCCGAAGCCGGTGACGGTCGTCCTCAAGCCGGGCACCGCCGAACAGGTCTTCAACACGATCCGCAACGACATCTCCTTCACCGAGGTCGAGAAGAAGGAGAAGGCGGAGAAGAAGAAGGAGGCCGCCGCCGTCGCCGCCCGGCTGGAGGGCGCGAAGTCCGACCCCTCCGAGATCCGCGTCCGCATCCTCAACGGCGGCGCCCCCGGCGGCAGCGCCTCGCAGGAACTGCGCTACCTCCAGAACGAGGCCGGCGTCACCAAGTCCGAGAACGCGGGCAACGCCGACGCCGAGATCGCCAAGACCACCCTCGAGTACGCCCCCGACCAGGCCGACCAGGCCCGCGCCCTCGCCGAGATCCTCGGCCTGTCCGGCGCCGCCATGAAGCCCGGCGAGAGCGTCACCAACGCCCAGGGCCTGCCCACCATGACCCTCACCCTCGGCAAGGACTTCAAGGGCGCCGGGGTGAAGCTCGACGCCACGTCCGTCGAGACGCCGGACGTGGACAAGACCACGGCCGACCAGAAGCTGTGCGCCAGTTGACCTGACGGGCCCGCCGTTCGTCTCACAGGGCGGCGACGGGCCCGCGCGACGGCGCGGGGGTGGGAGGGGACGCGGAAGTGACGCGAAGCAGTGTGCAGGGGGAGGAAACGCGGCAGGGTGCGCCGGACGCCGCCGAGCGGTCCGGGGCAGCCGTCGACGAGGCCGGTGACGGGGGCGGCGACGCGGCCGGCAGACGCCGCGGGGGCCGGGGCCGACGGGTGCTGCGCTGGACGGCGCTGACACTCGCCGTGCTCATAGTGGGCACGGCGGGCGCCGGTTACCTCTATTACGAGCACCTCAACAGCAACATCAAGAAGGACCCGCTGAACCTGGGCGACAACAAGGTCGCCGCGCCGACGCCGAACGCGGCCGGGCAGACCCCGCTGAACATCCTCGTGATCGGCTCCGACGCCCGGGACAGCGAGGAGAACCAGCAACTGGGCGGCGCCCGGGAGACGTTCGGCTCGACGCCGCTGGCGGACGTGCAGATGCTGGTGCACCTGTCCGCCGACCGCAGCAACATGTCGGTCGTCAGCATGCCCCGCGACACCCTCGTACAGATTCCCAAGTGCACCGACCCGGACGACGGGAAGGTCTACCCGGCGAGCGAGGGCCGGACGATGACTAACCGGAGCCTCGGCCACGGCGGCCCCGGCTGCACGGTCGCCACCTGGCAGGAGCTCACCGGCATCCACATCGACCACTTCATCATGGTCGACTTCGCGGGCGTGGTGTCGATGGCGGACGCCGTCGGCGGCGTCCCGGTCTGCGTGGACGCCAACATCCACTCGCGCGACAGCAAGGGCCACGGCTCCGGACTGAAGCTGGAGAAGGGCACCCACCCGGTCAAGGGCGAGCAGGCCCTGCAGTGGCTGCGCACCCGCTACGGCTTCGAGGACGGCAGCGACCTCGCCCGGGCCAAGGCCCAGCACATGTACCTGAACTCGCTGGTCCGCACGCTGCGCGAGAACGCCACCCTGAGCAGCCCGAACAAGCTGCGCAGGCTCGCCGAGGAGGCCACCCGGGCACTGACCGTCGACCCGGGCCTGGACACCGTCAAGAAGCTGTACGACCTCAGCAACGAACTGCGCGGGGTGGAGCCGGAGCGCATCACCATGACCACGATGCCCAACCGCTACGTGGGCGCCCGCGTGGAGCCCACCGAGGACGCCGAGAAGCTGTTCCGGCTGGTGCGTGAGGACATCGCCCTGGACGGCAAGGACACGAAGAAGAAGGAGCCCTCACAGGCGCCGAAGGAACCGGCCGACCCCGCCGCACCCGACGACGAGATCGCGGTCCAGGTCCGCAACGGCACCCGCACCGACACCCTCGCGGCGGCCCGCGGACGCGCGAACACGATCGCCGGGCTGCTGGTGGAGCAGGGCTTCGACCAGGCCGTCGCCGACCCTTCGGTGCTGCCCAGCGAGGACCGCACCATCGTCCGCTACCCGAGTGCCGACCTGGAGGGCGACGCGCGGCGGGTCGCCAAGTCCCTGGGCATCCCAGCGAGTTCGGTGCAGCGGTCGACCGACGTCTCGGGCGTCACCCTCGTCGTCGGCGCCGACTGGCGCGAGGGCACGGCGTACGAGGCGCCCGAGGCCGACAACACGACCCCGGAGTCGGCCGAGGCGCTCAACGGCGCGGACGACAGCGCCTGCATGCACGTGAACCCGGCGTTCACCTGGTCCTGACGGACGTCACCGCGTCCCGGCGGTGTCCGCGTCCGGCTGGACCGCCGGGCGCCGCGAGGCGATGACCTTCCTGGCCAGCGACTTGGGGCTGGTCAGGAAGCCCCAGCCCCAGGACATGTGCATGGTCGCCAGCGCCACCGGGATCTGCGCCCGCGCCTTCACCCCGAGCCCCTTGCCGGCCGGGAGCGACCCGGCGACGATCGCGGCCAGGTAGCCGCCGGGGACGACGAAGCCCCACGGCGTCAGCGCCGCGCCCACCACGGCACCGGCGGCGATCGCGCACACGGCGGCCGGCGGGGCGAGGTAGCGCAGGTTGATGGAACCGGCGTGGTAGCGGGCGACGACGTGCCGCCAGCGGCCGTAGTCCTTGTACTGCTTGGCCAGTGCCCGCACGGTCGGGCGGGGCCGGTAGGAGACCCGCAGCTCGGGCGAGAACCAGATCAGACCGCCGGCCTCGCGGATGCGGAAGTTCAGCTCCCAGTCCTGGGCGCGGATGAACTCCTCGTTGTACCCGCCCTGCTGCTCCAGCGCCTCGCGGCGGAACACACCCAGGTACACCGTCTCGGCCGGGGCGGCCTCGCCGCCCGTGTGGAAGGCGGCGTTGCCCACGCCGATCTTCGACGTCATCGCGGCGGCGACGGCGTCCTCCCAGGCGTTCTCACCCTCGGCGTGCATGATGCCGCCCACGTTCTGCGCGCCGGTCTCCTCCAGGAGCCGTACGGCCGTGGCGATGTAGTTCGGCGACAGCATGCCGTGGCCGTCGACGCGCACGACGACCGGGTGCCGGGACGCCTTGATCGCGGCGTTCAGCGCGGCGGGGGTGCGGCCGGTGGGGTTGGGCACGGTGTGGACGCGGGGGTCCTCGGCGACGAGTTCGGCGGCGATCTCGTCCGTGCGGTCCGTCGAGGGACCGAGGGCGATCACGACCTCCATCTCGCCGGCGTACTCCTGGGCGAGGATGGCGCGAACGGAACCGCGCAGGTGCCGCTCCTCGTTGAGAACCGGCATGATCACGGAAACGGCGGGCAGCCGCACGTCGGACTTGGCGTTCATCGGTGCTCACGTTACCGCGAACGGGGGACACGGGTGCGCGCCGCGGGGGCCGCAGCCCCGGGCCGCAGATCGTATGGGCCTACGGTGCTCACGGATCGCAAGCCCGGCCGCACGGCCCGTCCCCGCGGAGGTGTCACCTTGCCCACGCCGCCCCGCTCCCCCCGGGTCCCGGCCGCCACGTCCCGGGGCGTCCCGCCGCCGCAGCGCGGAGCCTCCGGGCGCCCGCCCCGGCCCCCCGTACGGCGGAAGCGGCCGCGCTGGGCCATGCGGGCGGTGACCGCGCTGTCGGTGGTGGTGCTCGCCTCGGCCGGGATCGGGCACGCGGTGCTCTCCGGCCTGGACTCGGACATCACGCGGGTCGACGCCTTCAAGGACATGAAGAACCGGCCCCGGGCCGGCGACGGCATGAACGTCCTGCTGGTCGGCACCGACGGCCGCGACCGGATCAGCGAGGAGCAGCGCCAGAAGTACCGGCTGGGCGGCGCCCCCTGCCACTGCACCGACACGATCATGATCGTGCACATCTCGGAGGACCGGGAGCGCGCCAGCGTGGTCAGCCTGCCGCGCGACTCCTACGCCGAGACACCCGACCACACCGACCGCACCACCGGCGAGCAGCACAAGGGGCACCCGGTGAAGCTGAACGCCGCCTACGCCGAGGGCGGCCCGCAGCTGACCATCCGCACGGTCGAGAAGATGACCCGGGTGAAGATCGATCACTACCTGGAGGTCGACTTCACCAGCTTCATGAAGACCGTGGACGTACTCGGCGGCGTGCGAATCTGCACCGCCGAGCCGCTCAAGGACAGCCACACCGGACTCGATCTGCCGGCCGGCACGCACACGCTGATGGGCGGGCAGGCACTGCAGTACGTCCGCGCCCGGCACCTCGACGGTGCCTCCGACCTGAGCCGCATGAAGCGCCAGCAGCGTTTCCTGGCCGCCCTGATCGACCGGGCGACGTCCTCGGGGCTGCTGCTGAACCCGCTGAAGTTCCGGGACGTCACCCAGGCGGTGCTGGGCTCGGTGCGGGCCGACAAGGGCTTCGGCACCGACGAGATGCTGGCACTGGGGCGGGCGATGCGGAACTTCTCGCCCTCCTCCTCCGAGTTCACCACCGTGCCGATCGGGCAGATGGGCTACGCCGTCAAGGGCGTCGGCTCGACCCTGAAGTGGGACCCCGCCGAGTCCGAGCGGATCTTCGACGCCCTGCGCGAGGACGAGCCGCTGGCCGCGCCCAAGCCGAAGCCGAAGGGCCCGGCGCCGGTCCGGGTCCCGGTGGACCCGAAGCAGATCCGGGTCCAGGTGGAGAACGGCACCCGCACCCCGGGGCTCGGCAGGCGGGTGGACGACGCGCTGGCCGCGACCGGCTTCCGCACCACCAAGGCGCCCCGGAACGCCACCGACCGCGCGGTCGAGCGGACCGTCGTCGCCTTCGACCCCCGCTGGGACCGCTCGGCGAAGTCACTGGCCGCCGCGCTGCCCGGCAGCGAGCTGCGGCCGGTCAAGGGCCAGGGCCCGACGCTGAAGGTGATCGCGGGCGCCGGCTTCGAGGAGGTCGTGAAGGTGAAGCCGGCGGACCCGCCGCGGGAGCCGGGCACGGTGGTGCGGGGCGACGAGGTGGTCTGCGGGAAGCAGTGACCGGTGGCGGGCTCAGTTGCCCGTCACGGTGACCTTCTCGTCGTTCTTCAGCTGCTCGACCAGCTTCTTCACCTTGGCGTCGTCCCACTTCAGGTTTCCGCCGACGCTGCCCGAGACGGGCATGTTCATCGACGTGCCGTCGCCGCCGCTGACGCTCTTCATCGCCCAGAACATGCTCGCCAGGTCGAACAGGCCCATCTCCTTGTCGACGATCAGGGAGTCCAGGCCGGCGCCCATCGTCGGGTACAGCTTGAAGGGGTTCAGCACGGTCGACGGGGTGGCCACCTGGTTGGCCAGCGCCGACAGGAACTTCTGCTGGTTCTTGGTGCGGTCCAGGTCGGAACCGGCCAGCGCGTACCGGGTGCGGACGAAGGCCAGGGCCTCCTCGCCGTTCAGGGTCTGCTTGCCCTTCTGGAAGTCGGCGCCGGACTTCGGGTCCTTGATGTCCTGCGGGATGTCCATCTCGACGCCGCCGACCGAGTCCACGATGTTCGCGAAGCCGGCGAAGCCGATCTCGACGTAGTGGTCCAGGCGCAGCCCGGTGTTGTGCTCGATGGTGCGCACCAGCAGCTCGGGGCCGTCCTCCGCGTACGCGGCGTTCAGCTTCACGTGCCGGCCGGTGCCCTCGTACTTCTTGCCGGACTCGGAGCCGACGAAGCTCGGGATCTCGACGTCCGAGTCACGGGGCAGGGAGATCAGCGTCGACCCGTTGTCCCCGGTGTGCAGGATCATCATCGAGTCGGTGCGCTTGCCCTCGGCGGAACCGGTGTGCAGGTCCTTCTTCTGCTCGTCGGTCATGCCCTCGCGGCTGTCGGAGCCGACGATCAGGTAGTTGGTGCCCTCGCCGGCCTCGGGCCGCTCGATGACCTTGGAGAGGTCGACCTCGCGGTTGAGCTTGGAGTCGGCCCAGAAGTAGGTGCCTACGGTGGTCACGACCAGCGCGGTCACCACGGTGATCGCCGTCCACTTGATCCGCCGCCGCCAGTCCGGCGCGGGCCGCCCCTGGCCCTGGCGCGGGCCCGGGCCCGCGGGACCCCGGCCGCCGGGGCTGCCGTAGACCTGACCCGTGTTGTAGCCGCTGTCGTAGCCCCCGTGGCCCTGTCCGTCGACGTACGACGGCTGCTGCGGCACCCCGGCGCCGTACGGCGGGGCCGACGGGCCCGGGCCGGACGGCGGCGGCGCGCCGCGACGGACCTGACGCATCACACGGGCGCTCTCGGGCCGCGCGCTCGCGCTGCCGCGTCCGTACCCGCCGCCGCGGTTGTCACCGGACCATCCCTCGGGCCAATCATTCATGCGCACCAGTGTGCAGGTCCGCCCTGAGCGCCATACAAGGGTCGTCGGAAAATAGGGGCGGCGCTGTTGCGAAGCTGACACAAATTACGCGCCTGTCGTCCCGGCATAAGGTGGAGGCCATGACAGACCAGGCAGAACAGGCCTCGGCCGCGCAGTCGGCGACTCCGGAGATCCCGGGCAAGCCGACCTCGGCATCCCGCACCACCCTGAGCCACATCATGACCCACAGCGACACCAACCTCCTGGGCACCGTGCACGGCGGGGTGATCATGAAGCTGGTGGACGACGCGGCGGGCGCCGTGGCCGGACGGCACTCCGGCGGACCCGCCGTCACCGCGTCCATGGACGAGATGGCGTTCCTCGAACCGGTCCGCGTCGGCGACCTCGTCCATGTGAAGGCCCAGGTCAACTGGACCGGCCGCTCCTCCATGGAGGTCGGTGTGCGGGTCATGGCCGAACGCTGGAACGAGTCCACGCCCGCCACCCAGGTCGGCTCGGCCTACCTGGTCTTCGCCGCCGTGGACGCCGACGGCAAGCCCCGCACGGTCCCGCCGGTCCACCCCGAGACCGAGAAGGACAAGCGCCGCTACCAGGAGGCCCAGATCCGCCGCACCCACCGCCTGGCCCGCCGCCGCGCGATCATGGAACTGCGGGAGCGGCGGGTGGCGGAGGGGTACGAGGACTGAGCCCCCGGACGTGCCGGCGCGCGGTGCCGATTACGGCAGGTTGCGCGCCATCACGATCCGCTGGACCTGGTTGGTGCCCTCGTAGATCTGCGTGATCTTCGCGTCGCGCATCATGCGCTCCACCGGGTAGTCACGGGTGTAGCCGTAGCCGCCGAGGAGCTGGACGGCGTCCGTGGTGACCTCCATGGCCACGTCGGAGGCGAAGCACTTGGCGGCGGCGCCCTGGAAGGTGAGGTCGCTGTCGCCGCGCTGCGACTTGGCGGCGGCGGCGTACGTCAGCTGGCGGGCGGCCTCGATCTTCATGGCCATGTCGGCGAGCATGAACTGGATGCCCTGGAAGTCGGCGATCGGCTTGCCGAACTGCTTGCGCTCCTGGACGTAGCCCTTGGCGTAGTCGAGGGCGCCCTGGGCGATGCCGAGGGCCTGGGCGGCGATGGTGATGCGGGTGTGGTCCAGGGTCTTCATGGCCGTCGCGAAGCCGGTGCCCTCCGCGCCGATCATGCGGTCGGCGGGGATGCGGACGTTGTCGAGGTAGACCTCGCGGGTCGGGGAGCCCTTGATGCCGAGCTTCTTCTCCGGGGCGCCGAAGGAGACGCCCTCGTCGGACTTCTCGACGACGAAGGCGGAGATGCCCTTGGAGCGCTTGGTGGGGTCGGTGACGGCCATCACCGTGTAGTACTCGGACTCGCCCGCGTTGGTGATCCAGCGCTTGACGCCGTTGAGGACCCAGAAGTCGCCGTCGCGGACGGCCTTGGTCTTCATGCCGGCCGCGTCGGAGCCGGCATCGGGCTCGGAGAGGCAGTAGGAGAACATGCCGTCACCCTTGGCGAGCGGGGTCATGTACTTCTTCTTCAGCTCCTCGGAGCCGGAGAGGATCACCGGGAGGGAGCCGAGCTTGTTCACGGCCGGAATGAGGGAGGACGACGCGCAGACGCGGGCGACCTCCTCGATCACGATCACCGTGGCGAGCGCGTCGGCGCCCGCGCCGCCGTACTCCTCGGGGACGTGGACCGCGTGGAGGTCGTTCGCGGTCAGCGCGTCCAGCGCCTCCTGCGGGAAGCGGGCCTCCTCGTCCACCGCGGCGGCGTACGGCGCGATCTTCGCCTCGGCCAGGGAGCGGACGGCGTCGCGGAGCATGTCGTGCTCCTCGGACGGGCGGTACAGGTCGAAGTCAGCCGATCCGGCCAAGGTCTCTCACGCTCCAAAACGCTGTGATGCTGGGCACGCTAACTACCGTTAAGTAACCCAAATTTTAGAGCCCTGCCCCGGTTCGTGGATAGGTGAGCTTGACGACAGCCGGGGCGCGAGGCTTGCTCCGCGCCCCGGATATGCTCGGGCGCGCACCCCACGCCGTACGTCTGGAGCACTCATGGCCCTCAAGATCACCGTGATCGGCACCGGTTATCTCGGCGCCACCCATGCGGCGGCCATGGCCGAGCTCGGTTTCGAGGTGCTGGGGCTGGACGTGGTGCCGGAGAAGATCGAGATGCTCCAGCGGGGCGCGGTCCCGATGTACGAACCGGGGCTGGAGGAGCTGCTGGGCAAGCACGTCGCCGGGATCGAGGGGTCCAGCGGGCGGCTGCGCTTCACCACCGACTTCGCCGAGGTCGCGGCCTTCGGCGACGTGCACTTCCTGTGTGTGAACACGCCGCAGAAGCACGGCGAGTACGCCTGTGACATGTCGTACGTCGAATCCGCGCTGGCCTCGCTGGCCCCGCACCTGACCGGCCCCGCGCTCGTCGTCGGCAAGTCGACCGTGCCCGTGGGCTCCGCCGACCGGCTGGCCGCCTACCTCGCCGCGCACGCCCCGGCCGGTGACGAGGCCGAGCTGGCCTGGAACCCGGAGTTCCTGCGCGAGGGCTTCGCCGTGAAGGACACGCTGCACCCGGACCGGATCGTGGTCGGCGTGCGCAGCGAGCGGGCGGAGAAGCTGCTGCGCGAGGTGTACGCGACGCCGGTGTCGGAGGGCTCGCCCTTCGTCGTCACCGACTTCCCGACGGCCGAGCTGGTGAAGACCTCCGCGAACTCCTTCCTCGCCACCAAGATCTCCTTCATCAACGCGATGGCGGAGGTGTGCGAGGCCGCCGACGGCGACGTCGCGAAGCTGGCGGAGGCCATCGGGTACGACGACCGGATCGGGAAGAAGTTCCTGCGGGCCGGGATCGGCTTCGGCGGCGG
Organism: Streptomyces sp. CB02414; assembly: GCF_001905385.1. Lineage (GTDB taxonomy): Bacteria > Actinomycetota > Actinomycetes > Streptomycetales > Streptomycetaceae > Streptomyces. Next base: position 48,096 of record NZ_LIPF01000006.1, read on the forward strand.
CTGTCTGCCCAAGGACATCCGGGCGTTCATGGCGCGCGCCGGTGAGCTGGGCGCCGACCAGGCGCTGACCTTCCTGCGCGAGATCGACTCGATCAACATGCGCCAGCGCGGCCAGATGGTGGAGCTGACCCGGCAGGCGCTGGGCGGCGGCCCGTTCCTGGGCAAGCGGGTCGCGGTGCTCGGCGCCACCTTCAAGCCCGACTCGGACGACGTCCGGGACTCCCCCGCGCTGAACGTCGCCGGGCAGGTACATCTCCAGGGCGCCCAGGTCACGGTGTACGACCCGAAGGGCATGGACAACGCCCGGCGGCTGTTCCCGACGCTCGGCTACGCCGACTCCGCGCTGGAGGCGGTGCGGGGCGCCGATGTCGTCCTGCACCTCACCGAGTGGCGGGAGTTCCGCGAGCTGGACCCGGAGGCGCTGGGCGAGGCCGTGGCGGCCCGGGTGCTCCTGGACGGGCGCAACGCCCTGGACCCGGTGGCCTGGCGCAAGGCCGGGTGGACGTTCCGGGCGATGGGCCGTCCGACGGCCTAGACGCCTGAAGGACGACGCCGGTTCGGCCGAGGCTCAGTCGGCCGAACCGGCGTCGTCCGCATTCTGCCCCAGGGGGCGGCCCCGCGGCCGGTGAACCGCCTCGTTGCTCACGTCCCCCTGGCCCGGTACCGGCGCATCTTGGCGCGGGCCCCGCACACCTGCATCGAGCACCAGCGGCCACGGCCGGCCGGGCTGCGGTCGTAGTACGCCCAGTGGCAGTCGACGGCCTCGCACGCCTTGAGCCGGGTCCACGTGCCCGCGACCAGCGCCTCGGCGACGGCGGCGGCGACGCGGGCGGTCAGGGAGCCGTCCCGGGCCGCGGCGAGGGCGGCGGTACCGTCGGCCGGGTCGACGGTCACCACCAGCGGGGCGGCGGCCAGCAGCTCGCCGAGCGGGGTCACCGCGCGGTGCGGCGGGTGGCCGGCGTGGGCGAGCAGGGCCGCGCGCAGGGACTCGCGCAGCTCCCGTGCCCCGGGCACGTCGTCCTCGGTGAGACCGAGACGCGCCCGGCCCTCCGGTGTGTCCAGCGAGTCGGCGCCGGTCTCGAGGTCGATCGTGTTCACCAGCTTCTCGACCAGATCCAAGCCCCCTGGTGCGGGCGATCTGTCACTCATGCTTGCGACGTTACCTTCAATACGGCAGCATGCAGTAACCGTTACCGGTTACCCGCAGAGTGCTGGTAACCGCATCGCGGACTTCAAGGAGGAAGTCATGGCTGTCGCCGAACTGGGCGTCGTCGTCCTGGACTGTCCCGACCCCCACGCCCTGGCCCGCTTCTACGCCGACGTCCTCGGCGGCACCGTCGAGGACAAGAGCGACGGCCAGGACGCGTGGGTCGACCTGAACCTGCCCGGCGGGCGGACGCTGGCCTTCCAGGGCGCCCCCGAGTACGTACCGCCGAAGTGGCCCGGCCCCGACGGGGCGCAGCAGTTCCACCTCGACCTCGACGTGAAGGACCTGGACGCGGCGGAGAAGGCCGTGCTGGGGCTGGGCGCGAGGCCGTTGGACGCGGAGGACCGCTCCCGCTCCTTCCGGGTTTACGCGGACCCGGCCGGGCACCCGTTCTGCCTCTGCGCCTGCTGAACACACCCCTGTCGTCCACTTCGGGAGGGCCCCCATGGCACCCGCGGCACATTTCCGTTCCGTCGTCGTCGACTGCACCGAGCCGGCCGAGCTGGCCCGTTTCTACGCGCAGGTCGGCGGCGGCACACCCGACGAGCGGGACCCCGACTGGGTGGTGCTCCAGATGCCGGGCGGGCCGCGGCTGTCGTTCCAGCGGGTGGCGGAGCTCACCCCTCCGGAGTGGCCGCGTTCCGACCGCAACGCCCAGCAGCTCCACCTGGACTTCGACGGCGGGGCGACCTGGGAGGAGATGGACGCGGCGCACGAGAAGGTGCTCGCGCTCGGCGCCCGGCCCCTCGACCTGGAGGACCGGGAGAAGAAGGGCTTCATGGTGTACGCCGATCCGGCGGGGCATCCGTTCTGCCTGTGCCGGATCGAGCACACCTGAGCCCGCGGGCGACTCAGCCGTCGAGGTCGGCGATCGTCGCCGTCGACGGCTCCCGGCGCAGCTGGGCCGCGCGGGCGGTGAAGGCCGCACCGCGCAGCACCCGCTGGACGTTGCCCCAGGTCAGCATGGCCACGTCCGCCTCGTCCCAGCCGCGGCGCAGCAGCTCGGCGATGAGCCTCGGGTAGCAGGAGGCGTCGCCCAGCTCCAGCGGGTGCGCGGTTCCGGCGTCGTAGGTGCCGGACAGGCCGACGCTCTGCGGGCCGGCCACCGAGCGGACGTGGTCGAGGTGGTCGGCGACGTCCCGGACGGTCGGGCCGGTCTGCTCGGCGGTCAGCGGCACCATGCACAGGCCCCCTGCCGCGCCCAGCTCCACCAGCAGGTCGTCGGGGAGGTTGGCGGGGTGGGGGCGCAGGGCACGGGCGGCGGAGCGGGTGCACAGGGCGGGCGCCTTGGAAACGGCGAAGGTGCGGCGGACGGTCTCGGGCGAGGCGCCGGAGAGGTCGGCGATCACCCCGAGCCGGTTCATCTCGCGGACGACCTCCTCGCCGAACCGGGTCAGCCCCGCCTCGCTCGCCCAGCTCACGCCGGTGAGGGTGAGCACGCGCACGCCGAGGGCGTGCAGGGAGCGCAGGATGCCGAGGCAGTCGCCGACGGCGGCGGCGCCCGCGGGGCCCGGCAGCACGGCGACCCGGCCGCAGTTGCGGGCGTCGATGGCCTGCCCGGCGTCGTGGGCGAGGCGCAGGCCCTCGGGGTGGGCGCGCACGACCGTCTTGATCAGGTCCAGCTGCTCCAGGGTCGCGCCGACGGCCCGGTCCCCGTCGATGGCGTCGGGCAGGTGCAGCGACCAGAACAGCGCACCTACGTGCCCCTCGCGCAGCCGCGGCACGTCGGTGTCGACGGCGGTCTCACCGAGTTCCAGGTCGTACCAGGGCAGGTGCTTGAGCGCCCAGGGCAGGCCGCTGTAGCCGTCGGCGACCGGGTGGGCGGCCAGCACCGCGTGGGCCCGGGTCAGCGGCTCGTCGCCCGGGTCGGACACGGGCGCGTAGGGCTCCGGCGGGAAGACCTCGGCGGCGGACGACACGGGCAGGTCGTCGAGCCCGGCGGCCTCGGTGCTGGTGTGCAGGTCGTCCTGGAGGTCTGCCATGGCGGGCTCCGTACGGTCGTCGTGCGTTACGGCCACCGTCGCACGGAGCGGTAAGGGCTTCCTGGTGGGTGGGGCGTTCGGGGGTACGGGCGCCCCACCCGGCCGGGAAGCGGGGCGGCCGGACCGCCCCGCTGCTCGACGGCTCAGCCGTCCAGCTGCTCGATGGTGGCGTTGGACGGCCCCCGCGTCGCCTGGAGCCCGCGGGCCACGTCCTCCGCGTCGCCCAGCACCCGGACCGCGTTCTTCCAGGTCAGCTTGGCCAGGTCGGCCCGGGACCAGCCGCGGTCGAGGAGTTCGGCGACGAGGTTCGGGTAGCCCGAGACGTCGTCGAGGCCGTCCGGGGTGAAGGGCGTGCCGTCGTAGTCGCCGCCGATGCCGAGGTGGTCGACGCCGGCGACCTCCCGCATGTGGTCGAGGTGGTCGGCGACCGTGGACACGGTGGCGACGGGGCGCGGGACGCGCTCCTCGAAGGCGGCGTGGACCTTCATCGCCTCGGGGCTGCTGTCCAGGTGGTGGAAGCCGTGCGCGCGCATGTTGTCGTCGGCCTCGGCCGTCCAGTCGACGGCGGCCTGGAGCACGAACTTCGGCACGAACGTCACCATCGCCACGCCGCCGTTGGCGGGCAGCCGCTCCAGCACGTCGTCCGGGATGTTGCGCGGGTGGTCGCAGACGGCCCGGGAGGAGGAGTGGGAGAAGATCACCGGCGCGGTCGAGGTGTCCAGCGCGTCGCGCATCGTCGTCGCCGCCACGTGCGAGAGGTCGACGAGCATGCCCTCGCGGTTCATCTCCCGCACGACCTCACGGCCGAAGGCCGACAGGCCGCCGACGCCGGGCTCGTCGGTCGCCGAGTCCGCCCACGCCACGTTGTCGTTGTGGGTGAGCGTCATGTAGCGCACGCCGAGCGCGTAGAGGGCGCGCAGGGTGGCCAGCGAGTTGTCGATGGAGTGGCCGCCCTCGGCGCCCATGAGGGAGGCGATACGGCCCTGGGTGCGCGCCGCCTCCATGTCGGCGGCGCTCAGCGCGGCCCGCAGCTCCCCCGGGTGCCGGTCGATGAGCCGCCGTACGCAGTCGATCTGCTCCAGCGTCGCCGTCACCGCGCCGGGCAGGTCCGAGCGGACGTACACCGACCAGTACTGCGCGCCGACGCCGCCGGACCGCAGCCGGGCCAGGTCGGTGTGCAGGTGGGCGGACTGGTCGGCGGCGATGTCGCGGGCGTCGAGGTCGTAGCGGACCTGCTCGCGCAGCGCCCAGGGCAGGTCGTTGTGGCCGTCGACGACGGGGAACTCGCGCAGCAGCTCCCGGGCCTGGTCCAGGGACGTCATCCGGTTCACTTCCCGAAACCGAAGCCGGCGGCCGAGCCCGCGACCTTGTTGCGCAGCCGCTTGCCCTTCTCGGTGGCCTGGTCGTTGAGCTCCTGCTGGAACTCGCGCATCCGGCCGAGCAGCTCCTCGTCGTGCGCGGCGAGGATGCGGGCGGCCAGCAGACCGGCGTTGCGGGCGCCGCCGACCGAGACGGTCGCGACCGGCACGCCGGCCGGCATCTGCACGATGGACAGGAGGCTGTCCATGCCGTCCAGGTACTTCAGCGGCACCGGCACGCCGATGACCGGCAGCGGGGTGACGGAGGCGAGCATGCCGGGCAGGTGGGCGGCACCGCCCGCGCCCGCGATGATCGCCTTCAGTCCGCGGCCGGCCGCCTGCTCGCCGTACGCGATCATCTCGTGCGGCATGCGGTGCGCGGACACGACGTCGACCTCGTAGGGGATCTCGAACTCGTCGAGGGCCTTGGCGGCGGCCTCCATGACGGGCCAGTCGGAGTCCGACCCCATGACGATGCCTACGACCGGGCTGACCGGGCTGGCCTGGCTCATTCGGTGATCGTCCCTCTCAGGTAGCCGGCAGCGTGACGGGCGCGCTCCAGCACGTCGTCGAGGTCGTCGCCGTAAGTGTTGACGTGGCCGACCTTGCGGCCGGGCTTCACGTCCTTGCCGTACATGTGGATCTTGAGCTGCGGGTCGCGGGCCATGCAGTGCAGGTACGCGGAGTACATGTCCGGGAAGTCGCCGCCGAGGACGTTGACCATCACCGTCCACCTGGCGCGCGGGCGCGGGTCGCCGAGCGGGAGGTCGAGGACGGCGCGGACGTGGTTGGCGAACTGCGAGGTGATCGCGCCGTCCATCGACCAGTGGCCGGAGTTGTGCGGGCGCATCGCCAGTTCGTTGACGAGGATGCGGCCGTCGCGGGTCTGGAACAGCTCGACGGCCAGGTGACCGACGACGTCCAGTTCCTTGGCGATGCTGAGCGCCATCTCCTCGGCCCGCAGGGCGAGGTCATCGCCGAGGTCGGGGGCGGGCGCGATCACCGTGTCGCAGACGCCCTTGACCTGCTGGGACTCGACGACGGGGTACGCCACCGCCTGTCCGTGCGGGGAGCGGACCACGTTGGCGGCGAGCTCGCGGACGAAGTCCACCTTCTCCTCCGCCAGCACGGGCACCCCGGCGCGGAAGGGCTCGGCGGCCTCCTCCGCGGAGTCCACGACCCACACGCCCTTGCCGTCGTACCCGCCGCGGACCGTCTTGAGCACGACGGGGAATCCGTCGCCCTCGACGGCGCCCTCGGGGACGCCTTCCGCCGCGAAGGCGGCCACGTCGGCCGGATCGCGCACGATCCGGTGCCGCGGGCAGGGCACACCGATCTCGACGAGCTTCGCGCGCATCACGCCCTTGTCCTGGGCGTGCACGAGCGCCTCGGGGCCGGGGCGCACGGGGATGCCGTCCGCCTCCAGGGCCTTGAGGTGCTCGGTCGGCACGTGCTCGTGATCGAAGGTGATCACGTCACAGCCGCGCGCGAACTCGCGCAACGTGTCCAGATCGCGATAGTCGCCGACGACGACTTCGTTCACGACCTGCGCCGCGGAGTCCTGGGGAGTGTCACTGAGGAGCTTGAACCTGATGCCGAGCGGGATGCCAGCCTCGTGTGTCATACGAGCGAGCTGGCCACCGCCGACCATGCCGACTACGGGGAACGTCACACCCCTAGCGTATCGGCCGCCCGGGGCCCACATGTTTACCGGCCGTTTCCCGGCCCTTCCCGCGGCCCCCGGCCCTCGCCCCGGGTCCGTCCGCAGGAAGATCGCGCGTCCGGGTGGTTAGCATGAACGGATTGACGCCTAACCGACGGACGGGGGCCTGCACGACCATGGGACATGGTTCCTCGGGTGCTCATACGGCTCCCCCGGCTGCCCCCGGACCCCGCGGCACGCTGCGGGAACGGATCGACCGGCTGGTCCGCGAGGTCGTGAAGTTCGGCGCGGTGGGCGGCGCGGGCGTGCTGGTCAACCTGCTGGTCTTCAACCTGGTGCGGCACGTGACCGACCTCGCGGTGGTGCGGGCCAGCATCATCGCGACGATCGTCGCGATCGTCTTCAACTACCTGGGCTTCCGCTACTTCACCTACCGGGACCGCGACAAGGGGCACCGTACCCGCGAGATGTCGCTGTTCCTGCTGTTCAGCGCGGTCGGGCTGGTGATCGAGAACGGCGTCCTCTACACGGCGACGTACGGCTTCGGCTGGGACAGCCCGCTGCAGAGCAACATCTTCAAGTTCCTCGGCATCGGCATCGGCACGCTGTTCCGCTTCTGGTCGTACCGGACCTGGGTCTTCCGCACGCTGCCGGCCCGGGAGCCGGTGGCGCGGGCGGAGACCTTCCTGGAGCACGAGCACCCGACGGCGGTGCGCGCCGCGGACGGCTCCCCGGCGGCCCACCGCTGAGGCTGCGTGGCCGCTGAGGGCGGCGTGACCGCTGAAAGCGGCTAGCGCACCGTGTCCTTCGAGTCCCCGGACGACTTCTTCGGCGGAGGCGTACGGGACAGGAACAGGCCGAAGACCGGGGGCCGGCCCTGGAGGAGCTCCAGCCGGCCGCCGTCCGCCTCCGCCAGGTCACGGGCCACGGCCAGGCCGATGCCCGTCGAGTTCCGCCCGCTGATCGCCCGCTCGAAGATCCGTGCCCCCAGGTCGCCCGGCACGCCCGCGCCCTCGTCGGTGACCTCGACGACCGCCTGGTTGCCGGTCACCCGGGTCCGCAGGGCCACCGTGCCGCCGCCGTGCATGAGGGAGTTCTCGATCAGCGCGGCCAGCACCTGGGCGACCGCGCCCGGGGTGCCCACGGCCGTCAGGTGCCGCTTGCCGGAGCTGACGATCGCCCGGCCCTCGCTGCGGTAGGCGGGGCGCCACTCGTCGATCTGCTGCTGGATGACGTCGTCCAGCTCGAAGGTGACGGCGGAGCCGCTGCGCGGGTCGCGGCTGTTCGTCAGCAGCCGGTCCACGACGTCCGTCAACCGCTCCACCTGCGACAGCGCGATCGTCGCCTCCTCCTTCACCGTCTCCGGCTCGTCGGTGAGGGTGATCTCCTCCAGCCGCATGGACAGTGCGGTCAGCGGCGTGCGCAGCTGGTGGGAGGCGTCGGCGGCCAGGCGGCGTTCGGCGGTGAGCATCCGGGCGATGCGCTCGGCGGAGGAGTCCAGCACGTCCGCGACCCGGTCCAGCTCGGGGACGCCGTAGCGCTTGTGGCGGGGGCGCGGATCGCCGGAGCCGAGGCGTTCGGCGGTCTCGGCGAGGTCGGTGAGCGGGGAGGCGAGGCGGTTGGCCTGCCGGATCGCCAGCAGCACCGCCGCGACCACCGCGAGCAGTGCCACCAGCCCGATGATCAGCAGGGTCCGGCCGACCTCGCGGGTCACCGAGGAGCTGGGCTCCTCGACGAGGACCGTCTCTCCCTCCTCGCCGGTGGCCTTGCCGCGGATGACCTCGCCGGTCGGCCGGCTGCCGACCTCGATGACCGGCTCGCCGGGGATGCGGATCTCGGCGTACCGGGCGTCCCGGATCTGCTCGCGCAGGAACGCGGCGTCCACGGAGCCGGTGCCGAGCAGGCGGCTGTCCACGATGCTGGCCAGCCGCACGGCCTCCAGGTCGACCCGCTCCTGGGCGGTGCTGCTGATCGTGCGGGTCTCGACGATGACGAGCGAGACGCCGAAGACGGCGATCACGACGAGCACCACGGCGAGCGTGGACTGGATCAGTCGACGGCGCATGTCCTCTTACCCGGGCAGGCCCTGCGGGCGCTCAGTTCTTCTCGAAACGGAAACCCACGCCGCGCACGGTGGCGATGTAGCGCGGGTTGGCCGCGTCGTCCCCCAGCTTCTTGCGCAGCCAGGAGATGTGCATGTCGAGCGTCTTGGTCGACGACCACCAGGTGGTGTCCCAGACCTCGCGCATCAGCTGGTCGCGGGTGACGACCCGGCCCGCGTCGCGCACCAGGACCCGCAGCAGGTCGAACTCCTTGGCGGTGAGCTGGAGCTCCTCCTCGCCCATCCAGGCCCGGTGCGACTCGACGTCGATGCGCACGCCGTGCGTGGCGGGCGGCTGCGGGGGCTCGACGGCGCCGCGCCGCAGCAGGGCGCGGACCCGGGCGAGCAGCTCGGCGAGGCGGAAGGGCTTGGTGACGTAGTCGTCGGCGCCCGCGTCGAGACCGACGACGGTGTCCACCTCGTCGGCGCGCGCGGTCAGGATGAGGATCGGCACGGCGTGCCCCTCGGACCGCAGCCGGCGGGCGACCTCCAGCCCGTCCATGTCCGGCAGGCCGAGGTCCAGCACGACCAGGTCGATGTCGCCCCGCAGCCCGGCGTCGAGTGCGGCGGGTCCGTCCTCACGCACCTCGACCTCGTACCCTTCCCGGCGCAGTGCGCGGGCCAGCGGCTCCGAGATGGACGCGTCGTCCTCGGCGAGCAGTACACGGGTCATGAGCCGATGGTAGTCCGCCCGGAGCAGGGCCCGGGCCGTGATCGTCCCAAGGCTCCCGCGCCCGCGCCCCACCTGTGGACAAGCCGGACACCCGCCCGGCGGGCGGCCCGGCGGACCCCGCCCCGCGACCTGCGGGTGCGGGGTGCCATCCTGTGATGGACCTTCGAAAGATCGTTCGCGGTTCCAGTCTTACCTGTGATCCGCGTCTCAAGTCCTTCCATACCGGGCGGTGTCCTGCCGTATGGTGAATCAGCGCCTGTAGCACCCAGAGGACCTTTGGCGACTGTTCGACGCTGAAGGTCTCTTTTGTGTGCGGGCCGGCCCCCACGGTCGGCCTTGAAAGGAATGACCTGTGGCCGGGCCTCACCGCGTGCAGTGACGTACGCGAGGCGTGGATCCCGGTGGCCGCCGCCCACCGCTTCGCAATCCGGAGCGGATTCCCTCAGGCGTGGGACGGGCGGGGAAGGCCGCCGGTGCCGGCCGCCCCCCACCGGGCGCGCATCGCCTCATGAGCGCGTCCCGACCAGCAAGGATCGACCATGGCGTCCAGCCTGACGAAGGACTCGGTCACCCCGGGCACCCCCGGATCCGAGAAGACCTTCTTCGGCCACCCCCGCGGACTGGCCACTCTCTTCATGACCGAGATGTGGGAGCGTTTCTCCTACTACGGCATGAGGGCTCTGCTCCCGCTGTACCTGGTGGCTCCCGGTGGCCTCGGCATGAACGCCGGCACCGCGACCGCGATCTACTCGGTGTACCTCTCCCTGGTGTACCTGCTCACGATGCCGGGCGGCTGGTTCGGCGACCGCGTCTGGGGCCCCCGCAAGACCGTCGCCGTCGCCGGCGGTGTGATCATGCTCGGCCACCTCACGCTGGCGCTGCCGTCCTCCGGGACGTTCTTCGCGGGCCTCGGCCTGGTCGCCATCGGCTCGGGTCTGCTGAAGGCCAACATCTCCACGATGGTCGGCCAGCTCTACAGCGGCCCCGACGACCCGCGCCGCGACGGTGGCTTCACCGTCTTCTACATGGGCATCAACCTCGGTGCCTTCGCGGCGCCGCTGATCATCGGCACCATCGGTGAGAACGTCAACTGGCACCTGGGCTTCGCGCTCGCCGCGGTCGGCATGGGCCTGGGCGTGGTCCAGTTCCTGATCGGCAGCCGCCACCTGGCCCCGCACTCCAGCGTCGTGCCGAAGCCGCTGTCGGCGGAGGAGAAGACCTCCACGCTGCGCAAGGCCGCGTTCTGGGCCGCGCTCGCCGTCGTCTTCTACGCGATCGTCGGCTTCTCCGGCAACTACACGCTGAACTGGATCCTGGTCCCGCTGACGCTGCTCGGTGTGATCATCCCGATCCTGGTGCTGACCCGCATCAAGCGCGACAAGGAGCTGGACCGCGCCGAGCAGTCCAAGATGTCGGCGTACATCTGGTTCTTCGTCGCCGCGGCCGTCTTCTGGATGATCTACGACCAGGGCGGTTCGACCCTGGCGATCTTCGCCGACTCCTCGACCGACACCAGCGTCTTCGGCTGGGAGTTCCCGGTCTCCTGGTTCCAGTCGGTCAACCCGGTCATCATCATGGCCCTGGCCCCGGTCTTCGCCACGGTGTGGCTGGCGCTCGCCCGCCGCGGCAAGGAACCGAGCACGATCGTCAAGTTCTCCTTCGGCCTCGTCCTCGTCGGCGCGTCCTTCTTCCTCTTCCTGGCCCCGCTGGCCATCGCGGACGGCGGCCACAAGGCGGCCGCGCTGTGGCTGGTGGCGATCTACTTCGTCCAGACCTGCGGTGAGCTGATGCTCTCCCCGGTCGGCCTGTCGGTCACCACGAAGATGGCGCCGGTGAAGTACGCCTCGCAGATGATGGGCGTCTGGTTCCTGGCCGTCACCGCCGGTGACGCCACGACCGGCCTGCTCTCCATCGCCGGCGTCGACCTCAACAAGACGGGCATCGTCGCCGCGGAGGCCGCCCTGGCCGTCCTCGCCGGTGTCGCGATCTGGATGTACCGCAAGCGCGTCAAGGAACTCATGGGCGACGTCCGCTGAGGCCTGCCGGCCTGGCTGTACAGCTCCGAGATCCGAGAAGGGTCACCGCATCCCGGGTGGGTGCGGTGGCCCTTCGGGGTTTTGTGGGGGCTGTGCGGGCGGGCCCTGTTCGGTGCTCCGAGTGGGTCCGCGTGGCGGGGCCCTGGAGACCATGCGGCGGGGGTACGCAGCGAGCGGTTCGGCGGACGGAAGGACGCGGGGCGGCAGCGGGGGCGCTGGGCGGGGCGGGGGCGGTTGTGCGGATCTGGCGGGGCCAGGGCACGGGCAGGCGGGCGACGGAGCGCGAGTCCCGGAGCGGGGCCGGCGGGGCCCAGGGCAGGAGGCAAGGGCAAGGGCAAGGCTGACGGAAGCCGACGCCTCCGAGTGAGGCACGCGGGCCGAGGCAGGCGCCCTCAGCGGCCCCGGCGACGGTCACGACTTGGCCCACCGAGACGGGTGGTGGGTGGGTGGGTGGGCAAACCCCCGCGCCCTACCCCGGCGCTCCCAGCTCCGCCCACACCCGCTTGCCCGCGACCCCCGGCGTCCGCACCACACCCCAGTCCAGGCACAGCCGCTGCACGATGAACATCCCGTGCCCACCCGGACGCCCGGCCCGGTGCGGCGTACGCGGCGCGGGCTGTCCGGTCCCCCGGTCGGAGACCTCCAGCCGGATCACCTTCTTCTCGCAGGTGATCGACAGTTCGTCCGGGCCCTCCGCATGGAGACACGCGTTGGTGACCAGCTCGGACACCACGAGCAGTACGTCCTCTGCGGCGGCCCGCTGGTCCGCGGTGGCGGACGGCAGCCAGCCCCAGGCGTACAGCGCCTCGCGGGTGAAGTCACGGGCCAGCGGGACGACCCCGCTCGCGTCCTCGAAGCTCAGTCTGCGGGCCTGGCGCCCGCCACCCCCGGAGGCGGAGGCAGCCGTGGGCACGGACGCCGCCCCGGGAGCCCCGGAAACCCCCGAAGAAGGCACCGGCGCGGACGCGGACGCCCCGGAAGCGCCGCTGGGCTCCGGACCGCGGTCGCCCGGCGAGTAGGGCCGGGTGGTGCTCATCAGCGCTTCACCTCACCGATTCACCAGTTCACGTTTCAAAGTCGTACGTCGTACACAGTCAGTTCAGGGAGTCTCCTGCCCGACCGGACCGTCCGAACACCCCTGTGTTCGCCACGGAACTCGGGAGGGGGTGGGCACACGCGCCCCAGGAGGCGCGCGGAACCCTCCGTCGGCCGGACAAGGAGCAGCTCAGCCGGACTGGTCGGCCAGCGCGGCCTCAAGCGTGTCATGGAGGGTGAAGACCGCCTCGGCCCCCGTGATCTCGAACACGCGAGCCACCACCGGCTGCATGGCCACCAGATGCACACCGCCCCCCGCGGCTTCCGCCTTCAGCCGCGCGCCGAGCAGGACGTTGAGTCCCGTGGAGTCGCAGAACTCCAGGCGCGAGCAGTCGACGACGAGCCGGTTGAATCCCTTGGCGAGACAGTCCTCCAGCGGCTCGCGCAACAGATCGGCGGTGTGGTGGTCCAACTCACCCGCCGGTGTCACGACGGCACTGGGGCCCTCTTCCCGTACTTCGACCAGAAGCCGGCCCGACTGGGCACTGCCGACCGTCCCGCGGTCCATGCCGTTTCTCTCTCCCGAGGTCGTGACTGCTTGCTGACGCCCTCGAACACTACGCCTTCCCACCGCACTCCGACACCCGAACAACCGCACACAAACGGACATACCCACACAGAACACACTTGCGGTGGGCTCGGTAAACCCGGTAGGGCTAGTAAGACACGTAAACCGACACGGCCGGCTTTGGAGGCGCCGCACACCGCAGTGCACGTAATTGGCTTCGGCAGCCGTATGCCGAGAACGATGGAGGACATCATGTCACCCCGGCTCGACGGATCGCGTACCCAGGAAGCGACGTCGACACTCCCTCCGGAACATCTGGATCCCATCGAGCACCACGACGCGGTCGTCGCACCCGACGACGACGCACTCGCCGGGCTTCCGGACATCCCCGCGTACGACGAGGTCGCTCCCGCCGACGCCCGGGCCCTGTCCAGGACCCTCTTCGAGCGGCTGGAGTCGCTGGAGGAAGGCACCCACGAGTACGCGTACGTACGCAACACGCTCGTCGAGCTCAACCTCGCGCTGGTCAAGTTCGCCGCCTCCCGTTTCCGCTCGCGCAGCGAGCCGATGGAGGACATCATCCAGGTCGGCACGATCGGGCTGATCAAGGCGATCGACCGCTTCGAGCTGTCGCGTGGTGTGGAGTTCCCCACGTTCGCGATGCCGACCATCATCGGCGAGATCAAGCGCTTCTTCCGTGACACCTCGTGGTCCGTGCGCGTCCCGCGCCGCCTCCAGGAGCTGCGCCTCGACCTGGCCAAGGCGGGCGACGAGCTGGCCCAGCGCCTCGACCGCGCCCCCACGGTGACGGAGCTGGCCGAGCACCTCGGCCTGTCCAAGGACGAGGTCGTCGAGGGCATGGCCGCCTCCAACGCCTACACCGCCTCCTCGCTGGACGCCCAGCCGGAGGAGGACGACGCCGAGGGCGCGCTGGCCGACCGGATCGGTTACGAGGACCACGGGCTCGAGGGCATCGAGTACGTCGAGTCGCTGAAGCCGCTGATCGCCGAGCTCCCCTCCCGGGACCGGAAGATCCTCTCCCTCCGCTTCGTCGCGGGCATGACCCAGTCGGAGATCGGCGAGGAGCTCGGCATCTCCCAGATGCACGTCTCGCGTCTGCTGTCGCGGACCCTCGTGAAGCTGCGCAAGGGGCTCACGGTCGAGGAGTAGTCCAGTAGTGGTCCAGTAATGGTCCAGTGATCCTCACCGGGTGACGCTTGCCCTCCAGGGGGGCGGTCCGAATCGGGCCGCCCCCCTTCGGGTTGTCCCCGCGGATCCGGCTCGCGGCCCCGAACCACCGCCTGTTACCCGGGGACACCTCTTTCCTCCCGGGCCTCGTTCCACCACTATGAGCACCCTCCAAACTGGCCGGTACGTCAGCACCGGCGCGGTGGTACGGCGTGGTGCGAGGAGGCGGACGGATGGCGCGGGGCGACAGGACCGACAGCGGTGACCGGGCCGGGGAGGAGGCGTACGCCGACGCATCCGACGCGCGGCTGACCGAACTGCTCCACGCCGACACACCCACCGCCTACCCGGCGCTCCGGGAACTCCGCGCGCGCCACCAGCCGTCGGTGCTCGCCTACGCCCGCCTGTGCGCGGCCGGAGACTCGGCGGCACGGCAACTGGCCGCCCGCGCCTTCACGCTGGCGGCCCGTCAGGCGGTCCGCGGCACGGACACGGGCGGGCCGTGGCGGCACCGTCTGCTGCTGCTCACCGGGGAGGTCGCGGCCGAGTGGGCGGCCGACGAGCGCTCCGCCGGACTGGACCCGGGTCTGCTCCTCGTCCTGAACACCGGGGGTTCCGGCTGCCCGGTCCCGCCCCTGCTCACGGCCTTCCGTTCGCTGCCGTCCCGCGCTCAGGGCCTGCTCTGGTACGACGTGGTGGAGCGGGAGCCCACCGACCGCACCGCCGCGCTGCTCGGCCTCGGCGGCCAGGACGTCACGTACGGCACGGCCCCCGCGCTCCAGTCACTGGCCCAGGCCTGCCTGCGGACCCGGCTGGCGACCTCCGACGACCCCCGCTGTGTGGACTTCCGGCGCCTCATCGAGGAGTCGGTACGGCCCGACAGCCCACGGGACAGCCCCGACCTGCACGCGCACATGACGCACTGTCCGCACTGCACGGCGGCCCACGAGGAGCAGCGCACCCTGCGCGACTCCCCCCGCTCCGCGCTGGCCGAGGGCCTGTTGCCGTGGGCGGGCACGGCGTACGCGGCTCGGGAGCCGGAGGCGCCGGGCGTCGGCGCCCCGCTCGCGCTGCCCGGGAGCTGGCCGCCCTCCCGCCGCTTCGCCCTGGCCTCGGCGGCCTTGGGCGTGGCCCTGGCTCCGCTGCTCTTCCTGCTGCTGTCACCGGACGACGCCCCGTCCCGACCGGCGGCGAACGCGTCGTCCCGCTCCCCGGCCGGACCGCCGCCGGTGACGGTGACGGCCACCGTCCCCGCGACGCCGTCTGCCTCCCCCACGCCCTCGCCCTCCCCGTCGGTCACCTCGGAATCGCCCTCTCCTACGCCGAGTCCTACGCCGTCGCGCACCGCGCGGCCGTCGCCGACGCCCTCCGCGCCGTCGTACCGGGCGCCGGACGGCACGTACGCCCAGGTGGTGAACGTCGCCTCGGGCCGGTGCCTGGACATCGACGGCGACCTGGAGAAGGGCACGGACGTCGTGACGGCGCCCTGCACCTCCTCCCCGACCCAGCTGTGGCGGGCCGACGCCGGGCGCGGGGTGGTCCAGTCGTACGCCGACGACGACTTCTGCCTGGACAGCCGCGGCTCCGTCGACAAGGGCGTCGGCATCTGGGAGTGCGACTCCGTCGACGGGCGGAACGGCCAGAACCTGCGGTTCGCCGTGGACGCGCGCGGGGCGATCCACCCGGGCATCGCCCCCGACCGGGCGGTGACGCCGGGCGGGGGCGATGCGGTGGTGCTCGTCGGGGCGGACTCCGGCCGGACCGACCAGCGGTGGCGGGCCGGGGCCACGCGGTGATCCGTGCCGGCGGGGATCAGACGACCCGTTCCGGAGGGGGTCAGACGACCCGTGCGCCCCGCCGCCACACGCCGCGGACCAGCGGGACGCCCGGCCGGTAGGCGAGGTGGACGTGGCTCGGGGCGTCGAGGAGGGTCAGGTCGGCGTAGGCGCCGGGGGTCAGGCGGCCGACGTCGTCCCGGCGCAGGGCCGCGGCGCCGCCCGCGGTGGCCGACCAGACCGCCTCGTCCGGCGTCATCCCCATGTCCCGCACGGCGAGGGCGATGCAGAAGGGCACGGAGGACGTGAAGGAGGAGCCCGGGTTGCAGTCGGTGGACAGCGCGACCGTGGCGCCCGCGTCGAGCAGGCGGCGGGCGTCGGGCCACTGGGCGCGGGTGGAGAACTCGGCGCCGGGCAGCAGCGTGGCGACGGTGCGGCTGCCGGCGAGGGCGTCCACGTCGGCGTCGGTGAGGTGGGTGCAGTGGTCGGCGCTGGCGGCGTCGAGTTCGACGGCGAGCTGCACTCCGGGGCCGTAGGAGAGCTGGTTGGCGTGGATGCGGGGGTGCAGGCCCTTCGCCCTGCCCGCGGTGAGGATCGCGCGGGCCTGGTCGCCGTCGAAGGCGCCCTTCTCGCAGAAGACGTCGATCCAGCGGGCGTGCGGGGCGCAGGCGTCGAGCATCTCGCCGGTGACGAGCGCGACGTAGGCGGCGGGGTCGTCGGCCAGTTCGGGCGCGACGATGTGGGCGCCGAGGAACGTCACCTCGTCGGTGTGGCGGGCGGCGACGCGCAGGGCGCGGGACTCGTCGGCGGTGGTCAGTCCGTAGCCGGACTTGGTCTCGAAGGTGGTGGTGCCCTGACGCAGGGCCTCTTCGAGGTAACGGGTGAGGCCCGCCTCCAGTTCCGCGTCGCTCGCGGCGCGGGTGGCGGCGACGGTGGTGCGGATGCCGCCGGTGCTGTAGGGGCGGCCGGACATGCGGGCGTTGAACTCCTCGGTGCGGTCGCCGCCGAAGAGAAGGTGGGAGTGGGAGTCGACGAAGCCGGGCAGGACCGTCCGGCCGCCGGCGTCGACCCGGTTGTCAGTGGCGGGTGCTTTGCTTGATTCACCGGTCCACGCGACGCGGTCGCCGTCGATGACGACGGCCGCGTCCCGGACCAGTCCGAGGGGGGAGTTGTCACCGAGGGAGGGGTCGTTGGTGACGAGTGCGGCGATGTTGGTGATGACGGTGCTGCTGCTCATGGTGTCCGTGACGTCCTCGTGGGGGCGGGAGCGGGCGTTCGTTACTGGGCGCGCAGGGCTGCCACGGCCCGCGCGAGGGCCTCGGGCACATCGGGTACGAGGGTGTGGACCCCGTCGCGTACGACGTGCCGTCCGCCCACGATCGTGTGCCGTACGTCCGCTGCCGTCGCCGCGAATACGGCCGTCTCGGCGCCGAGCCTGGGCAGCGGCCCCGCCGTTCTGACCGAGTCGAGGGCGATGGTGGCGAGGTCGGCGCGGGCCCCGGCCTCGATGGTGCCGACGTCGTCCCAGCCGAGGGCGGCGTGGCCGTCGGCGCCGGCGGCGCGCAGCAGGGCGGCAGCGGTCCAGTGGCCGCGGGTGCGGGTACGCAGGCGCTCGTTCAGCTCCATGGCGCGCGCCTCTTCCAGCAGGTCGACGACGGCGTGGCTGTCGGAGCCGAGGGAGAGCGGGGAGCCCGCCCGCTGGAGGGCGGCCGCGGGGCCGATGCCGTCGGCGAGGTCCCGTTCCGTGGTCGGGCACATGCAGGTGCCGGTGCGGCTGCCGCCGAGCAGGGCGACGTCCTCGTCGGTGAGGTGGGTGTTGTGGACGCCGGTGGTGCGGGGTCCGAGCACTCCGTGGTCGGCGAGGAGCCGGGTGGGGGTGCACCCGTGGGCGTCGCGGCAGGCGTCGTTCTCGGCGGTCTGCTCGGACAGGTGCACGTGCAGCGGGGCCCGCCGCTCCTCGGCCCACCGGACCACGGTCGCCAGCTGATCGGCGGGCACGGCCCGCACCGAGTGGACCGCCGCCCCGATCCGTGCGTGATCCCGTTCCTTGAGAACTGAACAGCGTTGCGCCCAGGCGTCCGCCGTCCCGTCGGAGAAGCGGCGCTGGTGCGGGTTCGGGGGCTGTCCGAAGCCGGAGGACAGGTAGCAGGTGTCGAGGAGGGTGATGCGGATTCCGGCGTCGGCGGCGGCCTGGATCAGGGCCTCCCCCATCGCGTTGGGGTCGGCGTAGGCGGTGCCGCCGGGGGCGTGGTGGACGTAGTGGAACTCGCCGACGGTCGTGATGCCGGCCAGGGCCATCTCGGCGTACACCGCGCGGGCCAGTTCGAGGTACGTGTCGGGGGTCAGCCGGTCGGCGACGGAGTACATGACCTCGCGCCAGGTCCAGAAGGTCCCGGAGCCGACCTGGACGGTGCCGCGCAGGGCGCGGTGGAAGGCGTGCGAGTGGGCGTTCGCCAGTCCCGGCAGGGTCAGCCCGCGCAGGGGCTCCGCGCCCGGGGGCGGGGCGGGGACGTCCGTGCGGACGGCGCTGAGGCGGCCGTCGTCGCTCACGTCCACGGCGACGCCCGGCTCGACGTGGGTGCCGAGCCAGGCGTGCTCCAGCCAGTAGGTCCGGGTCCGCTCGGTGGTCGTCACGTGCAGGCCAGCCCTTCCAGTACGTCGGCGAGTGCTCTCACCCCGGCCACGCAGTCGTCCTCGGCGGCGTACTCGGCCGGGGAGTGCGAGACGCCGGTGGGGTTGCGCACGAACAGCATGGCGGTCGGGATGCGTCCGGAGAGGATTCCGGCGTCGTGTCCGGCGCCCGTGCCGAGGACGGGGACCTTCAGCTCCGTGTCGCGGCCCAGGATGCGGGCGAGTTCGTCGCGCAGGGCGTGGTCGAACTCGACGACGGGGGTGAAGGACTCGCGCTCGACACCGAGGTCGACGCCGTGGGCGGCGGCGTGCTCGCGGGCGGCCTTCTCGATGCCGGTGACGACGGTGTCCAGGGTCGCCTGGTCGGCGGCGCGGGAGTCGAGCCAGCCGCGCACCAGGGACGGGATGGCGTTGACGCCGTTGGGTTCGACGCCGATCTTGCCGAAGGTGGCGACGGCACCGGCGAGTTCGGCCTCGCGGCGGGCGGCGAGGACGGTCTCGGCGTAGGACAGCATGGGGTCGCGGCGGTCGGCGAGGCGGGTGGTGCCTGCGTGGTTGGCCTCACCCCGGAAGTCGAACCGCCAGCGTCCGTGCGGCCAGATGGCGGAGGCGATGCCGACCCGGTCGCCGGACAGGTCGAGGGCCCGGCCCTGTTCGACGTGCAGCTCGACGAAGGCGCCGATGCGGGCGAGCCGTTCCGGGTCGGGGCCGATGGCGTCCGGGTCGTACCCGGCGGCCTCCATGGCCTGCGGGAGCGTGATGCCGTCGCCGTCGGTGAGGCGGTGGGCCTGTTCGACGGTGAGCGCGCCGGCGGTGAGCCGGGAGCCGACGCAGGCGAGGCCGAAGCGGGCGCCCTCCTCGTCGCCGAAGTTGACGATGCCGAGCGGCCTGGTGAGCCGCGCTCCGCGCCCGCGCAGTTCGTCCAGGGCGGCGAAGGCGGACACGACGCCGAGGGGGCCGTCGAAGGCGCCGCCGTCGGGCACGGAGTCCAGGTGGGAGCCGGTGACGACGGCATCGCCCTCGGCCGGGTCGCCGAGCCAGGCCCACTGGTTGCCGTTGCGGTCGGTCTCGCAGGTCAGTCCGCGCGCCTCGGCCTGCTGCCGGAACCAGTCCCGGCAGTCGGCGTCGGCCCCGGTCCAGGCATAGCGGCGGTAGCCGCCGGAGGCGGAGCTGCGGCCGACCGGCAGCAGCTCCGCCCACATGCTGTGGAAGCTCACGCGGCCCCACCCTCGTGGCCCTCGCGCATCGGCACCCGCACGCCCCGCTCCCCGGCGACCGACTCGGCGATGTCGTACCCGGCGTCGACGTGCCGGATGACGCCCATGCCGGGGTCGTTGGTGAGGACGCGGCGGATCTTCTCGCCGGCGAGTGCGGTGCCGTCGGCGACGGTGACCTGACCGGCGTGGATGGAGCGGCCCATGCCGACGCCGCCACCGTGGTGCAGGGAGACCCAGGAGGCGCCGGAGGCCACGTTGACCATGGCGTTGAGCAGCGGCCAGTCGGCGATGGCGTCCGAGCCGTCGAGCATCGCCTCGGTCTCGCGGTACGGGGACGCGACGGAGCCGCAGTCGAGGTGGTCGCGGCCGATGACGATCGGCGCGGCCAGCTCGCCGCTCGCGACCATGTCGTTGAACCGCTCACCGGCCTTGTCGCGCTCGCCGTAGCCGAGCCAGCAGATCCGGGCGGGCAGGCCCTGGAAGTGGACGCGCTCACCGGCCATCTTGATCCAGCGGGCGAGGGACTCGTTCTCGGGGAAGAGGTCGAGGATCGCCTTGTCCGTCCTGGCGATGTCGGCGGGGTCGCCGGACAGGGCGGCCCAGCGGAAGGGACCCTTTCCCTCGCAGAAGAGCGGGCGGATGTACGCCGGTACGAAGCCCGGGAAGGCGAAGGCACGGTCGTATCCGGCGAGCTGGGCCTCGCCGCGGATGGAGTTGCCGTAGTCGAAGACCTCGGCGCCGGCGTCCTGGAAGCCGACCATGGCCTCGACGTGCCGGGCCATGGACTCGCGGGCGCGGGTGGTGAAGCCCGCCGGGTCCTTGGCGGCGGCGTCGGCCATGTCCTCGAAGGCGATCCCGGTGGGCAGGTAGGCCAGCGGGTCGTGGGCCGAGGTCTGGTCGGTGACGATGTCGACGGGGGCGCCCATGGCGAGCAGCTGCGGGACCAGCTCGGCGGCGTTGCCGAGGACGCCGATGGACAGCGGCTTGCGCTGATCACGGGCCTCGGTGGCCAGCTGGAGGGCGTGGTCGAGGGAGTCGGCCTTCACGTCGAGGTAGCGGTGCTCGATGCGGCGGTCGATGGCGCGCGGGTCGCAGTCGATGCAGATCGCGACGCCGTCGTTCATCGTCACGGCGAGGGGCTGGGCGCCGCCCATGCCGCCGAGTCCGGCGGTGAGGGTGATGGTGCCGGCCAGCGTGCCGCCGAACTTCTTGGCGGCGACGGCGGCGAAGGTCTCGTAGGTGCCCTGGAGGATGCCCTGGGTGCCGATGTAGATCCAGGAGCCGGCCGTCATCTGCCCGTACATGGTCAGGCCGAGGGCCTCCAGGCGGCGGAACTCCTCCCAGTTGGCCCAGTCGCCGACGAGGTTGGAGTTGGCGATGAGGACGCGCGGGGCCCACTCGTGGGTCTGCATGACGCCGACCGGGCGGCCGGACTGGACGAGCATCGTCTCGTCCTGCCTGAGGGTCTGCAGCGTCCGCACCATGGCGTCGAAGGAGCGCCAGTCGCGGGCGGCCTTCCCCGTCCCGCCGTAGACGACGAGCTTGTCCGGGTGCTCGGCGACCTCCGGGTCCAGGTTGTTCTGGAGCATCCGAAGGGCGGCCTCCTGCTGCCAGCCCAGGGCGCTCGGCGTGATGCCGCGTGGCGCGCGGACAGGGCGGGGTCCGGACATGATCTGCCTCCTGGTGGCTTGCTCCCGGCGGATTGTTACTGCGGATATTCACATACTCGCTGCGTGAATAGAACTAGTCAATACGTCCGTGTCCCGACGCTGGCGCGTCGCGGATGTTTGGCTGGCGGTGCGGACCGGTCAGCAGGCACACGAAGGAACGGAGGATCGCGTGAGCGACGGCACGGACGTGGGCGGAGACCTGGGCGGCACCGACGCGGAGCGGGCGGCGCGACGGGACGAGGCGGTGCGGGCGGCCGTGGAGCAGGGGCTGCTGGGGCCCGACGCCCCGATCGTCGGACTGCTGGACGTCGCGGGCATCCGCGAGTCGGCGGCGGCACTGCGGGCGGCGTTCGACGCGGTGACGGCACCCGGGACCCCGGTGCTGCACGCCTTCGCGGTGAAGGCGACCCCGCTGGTCCCGGTGGTGCGGCTGCTGCACGAGGAGGGCATCGGCGCGGAGGTCGCGAGCCCGGGCGAGCTGGCCCTGGCCCGGGCGGCGGGGGTGCCGCCGGAGCGGACGGTGCTGGACTCGCCCGCCAAGACGCCGGGCGAGCTGCGGGAAGCGCTGGCGCTGGGCATCGCGGTCAACGCGGACAACCCGCAGGAGCTGGCGCGCATCGACGCCCTGATGGCCGACGGGACGAGCCGCTCCCCGCTCGGCATCCGGGTCAATCCGCAGGTCGGCGGGGGTTCCATCGAGGCGCTGTCGACGGCGACGGCGACCTCGAAGTTCGGGGTGGCGCTGCGCGACGAGGGCGCCCGCGAGTGGGTGGTGCGGGCCTGCCTGGACCGGCCGTGGCTGACCCGGCTGCACGCGCACACCGGTTCCCAGGGCATCCCGCTGGCGTTGATGGCCGAGGGCGTGGCGGAGACGTACGCGCTCGCCGAGGAGATCAACGAGCGGGCCGGCCGCCGGCAGGTCGACACGCTGGACATCGGCGGCGGGCTGCCGGTGAACTTCGCGTCGGACGAGACGACCCCGTCGTACGCCGCGTACGCGCGCGTGCTGCGCGAGACGGTGCCGGGGCTGCTCGACGGGCGGTACGGGCTGGTCACCGAGTTCGGGCGGTCACTGCTGGCCAAGCACGGCACGGTGGTGGCGCGCGTCGAATACGCCAAGAGCGCCGGGGGCCGGCCGGTCGCGGTGACGCACGCGGGCGTGCAGGTCGCCACGCGGACGGTGTACGCGCCGGGTGCATGGCCGCTGCGGATCGCCGCGTACGACGGCAAGGGGCTACCGAAGGCGGGGCCGGACGTGGTGCAGGACGTGGCGGGCCCGGCGTGCTTCGCGGGCGACCTGCTGGCGGCGGGGCGTGCGCTGCCGTTGCTGGAGCAGGGGGACTACGCGGCGGCGCTGGACACGGGGGCGTACTACTTCGCGCACCACTACGCGTACAACTCGCTGGCGCGTCCCGGGGTGTACGGCTTCAGGACGGACGGTTCCGGGGGTGTCGCCTTCGCGACCGTGCGGGAGCCCCAGTCGGTGGCGGAGATCGTGTCGGAGGCGGGCGGCGCACACGCGAACGCGCTCACGACACGGCTGAGGTGACGCCCCAGGGGCGCGGGGAACTGCGCGACCAGCCACAACGCACCGCACCCGCGCCCGCGCCCGTACCGCACGACACCGGTAGGCGCACCGCCACCAGCGCCGCGCCGGCACCCGGCGCCGCACCGGCACCCGGCGTCACACCGGCGCCGCTGCCTTCCGCCGCGCCCCGCCGGGCTCCGCGTCGCCGGCCGCGAGGCCCGTGCTGCGGTAGGCCCTGACCGCCTTGCCCGCCGGGCGGCCGCCGCCCCGGGAGAGCCAGTCGACGCGGACCCACAGCAGGGCGTCCCCGGCCTGTTCGCGGCGGCCGACCCAGGCGGACCTCAGCCACAGTCCCACGCCGCAGCCGGCCATCAGCAGCCCGGCGGCGGCCGGTACGGCGAAGTCGCTGCCCAGGGCGGCGAGGAAGGCGAGGAGCAGCCACCAGCGGTGGCCCCGGCGCCAGTTGCGCAGGGTCACCGCGCGGTCCTGGAGCACGTCGTGCTTGCCCGCGCGGGCGGCCGAGCCGGCCAGGGCGGTGTACCGCTTGCGGCGTACGGTGGCGACGACGGCCACCGCGACGACGAACAGGGCGGCTCCGGCGAGGACCCCGATCCGGCGCCCGGTCAGTCCCGGCACCAGCAACCCGATGCCCGCCGCGAACACGCCCAGCCACCACAGTGGCGCCGCCCCCGCCCGTACGACGACGGCGACCCGAGCCAGCCCCTGTCCTCCGCGCGCCACGTCCGGCCTCCTGTCCCTCTGTGCTGCCTGCGATGCGTCTGCAGGGTGTGCGGCGAGGCAGGTTAACGGGGAAAGCTGAGACGAATCTGAGAACGCGGCACCTGGGCGGCCCGGGCCGCCCCACGCGACTCAGTCGACGAAGAGCCCCCGCGCCGCCGCCTTCGCGTCGAACTCCTCCAGCCGGGCCTGGGCGTCCGGCAGGTCGTCGCACATGGCCTCCAGCAGCACCCGGCCCAGCAGCATCGGCGCGCAGGCGGTGTCGAAGGCGAGGCCGGTGCCGACGGCGGCGGGCAGCAGCAGGTCGGACACCTTGGCGACCGGCGCGAAGGCCGAGTCGGCGACGGTCACCACCGTCAGCCCCGCCCCCTTGGCGTGGGCGAGCGCGTCGACGACCTCGCGCGGATGGCGGGGCAGGGCGAAGCAGAGCAGGGCGCTCGCCCCCGCCCGGACGGCGGCGTCGATCCGGTCGTGGAGCATGGTGCCGCCCTCGTCCAGCAGCCGGACGTCCGCGTGGACCTTGGCGGCGAAGTAGGCGAAGCCGTGCGCCTGGGCCGCCGCCGCCCGCAGCCCCAGCACCGGCAGGGGCCGGCTCGCGGCGAGGGCGCGGCCCGCCTCCCGCACCGGCGCGGGGTCGGCCAGCGCCTCCGCCAGGTGGCGCAGGTTCTCGATCTCGGCCTCGACGGCCTGCTGGTACTCGTTGCAGGAGCCGGTGTCCGCCACCGGTTCGGCGGGGGCCACCTCGCGCAGGTGGCGGCGGAGCGCCGGATAGCCGTCGAAGCCGAGGGCGACGGCGAAGCGGGTCACGGACGGCTGGCTGACCCCGGCCAGCTCGGCCAGCTCCACGCTGGACAGGAAGGGCACTTCGGAGGCGCGGCGCACCATGCTGTGCGCGATGCGCCGCTGGGTCGGCGTCAGCCGGTGCCCCTCGAACAGCGCCTGCAGCCGCACGGCCGGACTGTCGGTGCCGCCGCCCCCGGTGCCGCTGGTCCCGCTCATGAGGTGCTCCCCCTCGCCCTATTTCGCCCTATTCAGGTACCTCGATTCCTGCATACCGTTATACAGCGGGGCGGCGGCCGGCACGACGTGCGGCGCCCTTCCCGTCCGCCCCCGCCACAGACGGGGGCTAACCCCAGTGCCGACCGCGCCCCGGCTGCCTACCTTGGGTGTCATGACCGGAATGGACGGGCGGGACACCGACCTCAAGAAGGAACTCGACGCCACCCTGCAGACCCGCAGGGAGCTCGGGGAGGAGTACGAGTCCGCGCTGGTCGACTCGTTCCTGGAGAAGGTCGACCAGCGCATCGACGGGGCGGTCGAACGCCGGGTGCGGCGGCAGATGGCCGAGCGGCAGATGGAGGCGGCCCGGGACAGCCGGTCGCCGAGGCCGACGGACTCCTTCGGGGAGCGCTTCGGCTTCGGCATCGTCTCGCTGGTGCTCGCGGTCCCGCTGTCGGCGATCGGCGGCGGCGTCGCCGACCTCCCGGGGCTGCTGGTCGCCTGGGCGGGCATCGTCGGGGTCAACGTCGTCCAGGTGGCGCGGACCAACCCGGGCCTGTTCTCGGGCCGCCGGCGCGCCGCGAAGGGCGACAGCTGGGACGAGTGAAGGCCACCGGCCTCTGAGGAAAGAATGCGCGGGGACCGCCGCACCCCCATCGCTGGGGGGCGGGACGACGGCGGTCCCCGCGGTGGACGCGCGCGGTGCCGGGCCTCACGGCCGGGCGGCGGCGCGTCCGTGGCGTCCTTGGAGGTCCGGGAGCCGCTCCGGAAAGTCCGTGACGCCGTACGACGCCGGCGGGACCGGGGAGCCTCCCCCAGTGCTTGACGCCTGGGAGGTACCCCCGCCCGTTCCTGCCGACACCCCTCACTCTGCCGTCCCCGTGTTAAGCGACTGCTGCGCGCACATGACGCGCACGTACCACTTCCGCGAAGGCGAAGTCCGTACCCGCTCTTGGCTACTTGCCCTTGGCCAGGAAGGACAGCAGGTCCTGACGGCTCACCACACCGGTCGGCTTGCCCTCGACGAGGACGATCGCCGCGTCGGCCGCGCCGAGCACCGACATCAGGTCGGCGACGGGCTCGCCGGAGCCGACCTGCGGCAGCGGGGAGGACACGTGCTTCTCCAGCGGGTCCTCCAGCGAGGCCCGCTTGGCGAACAGGGCGTCCAGCAGCTCGCGTTCCACCACCGAGCCGACGACCTCGGCGGCCATCACGTCCGGGTGACCGGCGCCGGGCTTGACGATCGGCATCTGCGAGACGCCGTACTCGCGCAGCACCTCGATGGCCTCGCCGACGGTCTCGTCCGGGTGCATGTGGACGAGGGAGGGGATGTGGCCGCCCTCCTTGTGGTTCAGGACGTCGGCGACTCGGGCGCTCGGGCCGGCGTCCTCCAGGAAGCCGTAGTCGGCCATCCACTCGTCGTTGAAGATCTTGCTGAGGTAACCGCGCCCGCTGTCCGGGAGGAGTACGACGACCACGTCGTCCTCACCGAGCCGCGACGCCACCTCCAGCGCCGCCACGACCGCCATGCCGCAGGAGCCGCCCACCAGCAGACCCTCCTCCTTGGCGAGGCGGCGGGTCATCTGGAAGGAGTCCTTGTCGGAGACGGCGACGATCTCGTCGGCGACCTCGCGGTCGTACGCCGTCGGCCAGAAGTCCTCGCCGACGCCCTCGACGAGGTACGGACGTCCGGAGCCGCCGGAGTAGACGGACCCCTCGGGGTCGGCACCGATCACCTTCACCGCGCCGTCACTGGCCTCCTTCAGGTACCGCCCGGTGCCGGAGATGGTGCCGCCGGTGCCGACGCCGGCGACGAAGTGGGTGATCTTCCCCGCCGTCTGCTCCCACAGCTCGGGACCGGTCGAGTGGTAGTGGGAGAGCGGGTTGTTCGGGTTGGAGTACTGGTCCGGCTTCCAGGCGCCCGGCGTCTCGCGGACCAGGCGGTCGGAGACGTTGTAGTAGGAGTCCGGGTGCTCGGGGTCGACCGCCGTGGGGCAGACGACGACCTCGGCGCCGTACGCGCGCAGCACATTGATCTTGTCGGTGGACACCTTGTCGGGGCAGACGAAGATGCACTTGTAGCCCTTCTGCTGGGCCACGATCGCCAGGCCGACGCCCGTGTTGCCGCTGGTCGGCTCGACGATCGTGCCGCCGGGCTTCAGCGCGCCGCTCTTCTCCGCGGCCTCGATCATGCGCAGGGCGATGCGGTCCTTCACCGAGCCGCCGGGGTTGAAGTACTCCACCTTGGCCAGGACGGTGGCCCTGATGCCCTTGGTCACGCTGTTGAGCCGCACCAGCGGGGTGTTGCCGACGAGGCTGATCATCGAGTCGTGGAATTGCACCGTGGTCTCCGGATGCTGCAAAGGATGTGGTCGTCTATCGGTCCGGCCAGCCTATGGCCTGGCGGCCCGCCCGTGCCCCGTGAAGGCCGCCCACTCCCCCGTTCACTCCCCGTTGAGATTGGGCGACCGTCCGTACGGGGCAAGGAGTGGGTGTACGGGTTGGAGGAGGTGGCGGCGACGTATGACGAGCATGTCGAGGGCGCGGGTGGCCCGGCGGATCGCGGCCGGCGCGGCGTACGGCGGCGGCGGCATCGGGCTGGCCGGTGCGGCCGCGGCCGGTCTGCTGCTGGCGGAGGTGCAGCTGGCCAGGCGCCGGGTGGGCATCGGAGGTCCCGACCGGGTGCCGAACGCGCGGGGACTGTACGGCGGCGGCCTGCCGACGGCCGGTGAGCCGCCCCTGCGGCTGATGATGCTGGGCGACTCCACGGCCGCGGGCCAGGGTGTGCGCCGGGCCGGGCAGACCCCGGGCGCGCTGCTCGCCTCGGGGCTTGCGGCGGTGGCGGAGCGGCCGGTGGAGCTGGGCTCGGTCGCGCTGCCGGGGGCCTGCTCGGACGACCTGGACCGGCAGGTGGCCCTGGTGCTCGCCGACCCGGGCACGGTCCCCGACATCTGCGTGATCATGGTCGGTGCGAACGACGTCACCCACCGGATGCCGGCCACTCGCTCGGTCCGTCACCTGTCGGGCGCGGTACGGCGGCTGCGCACGGCCGGTGCGGAGGTCGTGGTCGGCACCTGCCCCGACCTGGGCACCATCGAGCGGGTGCGGCAGCCGCTGCGCTGGCTGGCCCGGCGGGCCTCGCGGCAGCTGGCCGCCGCGCAGACGATCGGGGTCGTGGAGCAGGGCGGGCGCACGGTGTCGCTGGGCGACCTGCTGGGTCCGGAGTTCGCGGAGAACCCGCGGGAGCTGTTCGGGCCGGACAACTACCACCCCTCCGCCGAGGGGTACGCGACCGCCGCGATGGCCGTACTGCCGTCGGTGTGCGCCGCGCTCGGCCTGTGGCCGGCCGAGGAGGAGCGCCCCGACGCACTGCGCCGCGAGGGGTTCCTGCCGGTGGCACGGGCGGCGGCGGAGGCGGCGTCGGAGGCCGGCACGGAGGTCGCGGCCGCGATGCCGTCGGGGCCGCGGGGGCCATGGGCACTGCTGAAGCGCCGGAGGCGCCGCAGGGTTTCGGAGGCCGAGCCGGCGCCGTCGGCTCAGCCGAGGTAGGGACGTGGCGCTGCCCGGCGCTGCGGGGTGCCTCCCCCGAGTGGATGCCAAGCAAGCGCTTAGAAAGTTGCGGCCCATGTCACACCGCCGCACCCGTGACCCAGGCCATACGGCCAGGTAACTTCCCAACCAGCCGCCTCACTCCCGCGACGCCACTGGAGCCGTGATGCCCGAAGCCGTGATCGTCTCTGCCGCCCGCTCCCCCATCGGCCGCGCCTTCAAGGGCTCCCTCAAGGACCTGCGGCCCGACGACCTCGCCGCCACGATCATCCAGGCCGCGCTCGCCAAGGTCCCCGAGCTGGACCCCCGGGACATCGACGACCTGATGCTGGGCTGCGGTCTGCCCGGCGGCGAGCAGGGCAACAACCTCGGCCGGATCGTCGCCGTCGAGATGGGCATGGACCACCTGCCCGGCTGCACCGTCACCCGGTACTGCTCCTCGTCCCTGCAGACCTCCCGCATGGCCCTGCACGCGATCAAGGCCGGTGAGGGCGACGTCTTCATCTCGGCCGGCGTCGAGATGGTCTCCCGGTTCGCCAAGGGCAACTCCGACAGCCTGCCCGACACGCACAACCCGCTGTTCGCCGAGGCGGAGGCCCGCACCGCCGAGGTCGCCCAGCAGGAGGGCACCACCTGGCACGACCCGCGCGAGGACGGCCTGGTCCCCGACCCGTACATCGCGATGGGCCAGACCGCCGAGAACCTGGCGCGCGCCAAGGGGATCACGCGGCAGGACATGGACGAGTTCGGCGTCCGCTCGCAGAACCTCGCCGAGGAAGCCATCAAGAACGGCTTCTGGGAGCGCGAGATCACCCCGGTCACGCTGCCCGACGGCACGATCGTCTCCAAGGACGACGGCCCGCGCGCCGGCGTCACCCTGGAAGGAGTGCAGGGCCTCAAGCCCGTCTTCCGCCCCGACGGCCTGGTCACCGCCGGCAACTGCTGCCCGCTCAACGACGGTGCCGCCGCCCTCGTGATCATGAGCGACACCAAGGCCCGCGAGCTGGGCCTGACCCCTCTCGCCCGCATCGTGTCCACCGGTGTCTCGGGCCTCTCGCCCGAGATCATGGGCCTGGGCCCGGTCGAGGCGAGCAAGCAGGCGCTGTCCCGCGCCGGGCTGACCGTCGGCGACATCGACCTGGTCGAGATCAACGAGGCGTTCGCCGCGCAGGTCATCCCCTCCTACCGCGACCTCGGCATCCCGCTGGAGAAGCTGAACGTCAACGGCGGCGCCATCGCCGTCGGCCACCCCTTCGGCATGACCGGCGCCCGGATCACCGGCACGCTGATCAACTCGCTCCAGACGCACGACAAGCAGTTCGGCCTGGAGACCATGTGCGTCGGCGGCGGCCAGGGCATGGCCATGGTCATCGAGCGTCTGAGCTGACCCGTCCGCCGCACCGCTGAGGCACCGTCAGTAGCACCCGGGGGACCCAGCGTGACACGACGGCCCGGAACCCGGACGCCCCGGAGTTCCGGGTCGTTTTGTGACCCAAACTCCCCCAGGATGTGACCTACCTCTCCTGCACCCCTGATTTACGCAGGTCAGACCAGCAACACCCCTACCTTCCGGGCCCAAAGTCCTGTCCGTTTCGTGACGTTACGCACTGACAGACGGTTAGTCCTCCCTTCAAGCTGATGTAGGAAGTCGGGGGTCGACTTTGAACCGGGAGTACGTCAGTGAGCGCCATGCCGATCGCCCTGCTGCTCACCACGGCCGCCACCGGCGCCGTGGGCGTCGCCGTCCTGCGCAGCATCCTGGTGCTGCGCAGGCAGGTGGCGGCTCTGCGCACCGAGCTGGCCGAGAGCCGCGCCGCCGCCACGCGGGGCCGGGTGCCCGCCGCCCGCTCCACCGCCGACGCGGAGGAGATACGCGCCGCCGTCGCTCAGGCGCTGGCCGAGGAGCGGGAGCGGGAGCTCGCCGAGGCACGGGCCTTCTGGGCCGCCCAGGAGTCCCGGGACGCCTCCGACGCGCCGCTGCTGCTCGGCCTGGCCGACAGTGAGCTGTTCCTGCCCCGGCAGGCCGACTTCGCGGGCATGGAGCCCGTGGCCGAGCCGGGCGCGGACACCGACGAGGCGACCGCGCAGGACGCGGGCCCGCGGGAGTCCGCCGAGCTGGCCGCCGCCCGCCGCCGGCACCCCTCGCACCCGGACTTCGTGCCGAACCCGTCACCGGCCGTGGGCGACCACGAGCGCACCGTCGCCACCCTCGAGGAGCTGGCCGAGTCGAGCGTGGCGCTGGCCGACGTCCGCCCGGGCCCGCTGGGCACGCTGGACGTGTACGTCTTCGCCGACGGGACCACGCTCTGCATGACGCCGGGGCACCGGGAGACCGCGGAGCGCCTGGCCGCCGCGCTGGGCGCGGGCAAGACGCCGTACCTGCTGGGCGGCTCGGGGATCTCCGGCGCCTACACGCTGACCTTCGCGTGCGGCGAGGAGAACGTGTACATCCTGGCGGACCGGGTCATCGCGTCCCTCTAGCACCCCGCACCACCACGTGGGCCCGCCCCGGGGCCGTCAGACCCCGGCCCGCTTGCGGGCCTCCTCCACCAGCCGCACCGCCTCTTCCACCTGGCCCTCGTCGCTCAGCACGAGGGCCAAGTCGTGTGCGGCGACGGCGATCTGGTCGGCGGCGGCGAACATCCCCGCGTCCGGCATCTCCCGGGGCTCCGTCCCCGGCTCCTCCAGCAGCTGGGCGCGCCGGGCCAACTCCCTGGCCAGCTCCAGCGCCTCGGCGGCGGCCCCGCGTTGCAGCCTGCTCTGCGGGGCGGCCCGCAACCGGTCGGCGAAGTCGTCCACGGCACGGGTCATAGGCGTCGTATCAACCACGGCGCGAGCGTACGCGCCCCTCCGGGACTGTTGCCAACGGGCGAACGCTCAGGCACGGTGACCTGAAGGACCGGCTTACATCCCATTTCCGCCCGGAGGCGCCGATGTCCCAAGTCTTCTCCGAGGAGACCCATCGCAACATGCTCGCCCGCATCCCGCACTGCACCGGTCGTGAGATCTCCGACTGGCTGCGCGCCGTCGACGACGGCCCCGCCCTCTTCCGTTTCGAGGAGAAGGTCAGCTGGCTCCGCCACGAACACAACCTCGCGTACGGCCACGCGAAGGCGATCATCCACGAGTACGACCTGAGAAGGGCCGCGCGCAGGCTCCGCTGAGCGCGCGCCACCACAACACGACGCCACATCACGACGACGAAGGGCCCCGGGCGGCAAGCCCGGGGCCCTTCACTGTCGACCGGCGTCCGCCGTCGCGGACCGTCGCTAGTCGTTGCTGTTCAGGATCGCGATCAGCCGCAGGAACTCCAGGTACAGCCAGACCAGCGTCAGGGTGAGGCCGAAGGCGGCGAGCCAGGCCTCCTCGCGCGGGGCGCCGTAGGCCAGGCCGTCCTCGACCTGCTTGAAGTCCATGGCGAGGAAGCAGGCGCCGAGGATGATGCCGACGATGCCGAAGACGACGCCGAGCGTGCCGCTGCGGAAGCCGAGGCCGTCACCGCCGCCGAAGACGGCGAACAGCAGGTTCACCATCATCAGGAAGACGAAGCCGAGCGCGGCCGCCATGACGAAGCCGTAGAAGCGGCGGTTGACGCGGATCCAGCCGGCCTTGTACGCGATCAGCACACCGGCGAAGACCGCCATCGTGCCGATCACGGCCTGCATGGCCGCGCCGTCGGCGATGCGGTTGTCGACGACGCTGGAGACGACGCCGAGGAAGACACCCTCGAACGCCGCGTACGACAGGATCAGCGCGGGCGACGCCTTGCGCTTGAAGGACTGGACGAGCGCCAGGACCATGCCGATCAGCGCGGCACCGATGCCGATGCCGTAGGACCGGCCGATGTTGGCGTCGTCCACGGGCAGCAGCGCCCACGCGAGCGCGGCCGTCACGATGAGCGTGCCGAGCGTGCTCGCCGTGCGGATGACGACGTCGTCCATCGTCATCCGGCCGGCGCCGGCCGGCGCCTGCGGCGGCGCACCGTGCTGCACGTCCTGCTGGGCGTACGGGTTCGTCGCGTACGGGTTCTGCGCGTACGGGTTGGCCCCCGCGGGCTGGGCATACGGGTTGCCCTGGGTGGCGACAGCGGGACCCCCGGCCTGCGGCGCGGTGTTGAAGCCCGCGTAGCCGTTGTCGCGGCTGAACCCCCGTCGCGAGAAGACCGGGTTTCTGCTCCTCATTTCACTCCTCCATGGCCACACTGCGCAGCCTTGGCTCAAGAGTAATGGAACGGCAAAGGAATGACCCTACTGCCTGGGGAGGATCTTTCCCTGCTCCTGCGGGTCAACACGCTACGCGGATCCGTGATTCCCCTCACGGCCGGGGTCGTGGGCGCGGCCCCGCGCCGCTCACCCGATCGGGAATCCGGTGTAGGCCTCGGCCAGGTCGGTCTCCGCGGCGCGGGAGGACGCGATCCGGTCCAGGCGGGCCACCTGGAGCCGGTCCTCGAAGGGGGTGGCGTCGGGGGCGCGGTGCAGGAGCGTCGTCATGTCGTACGAGAACCGCTCGGCCTGCCAGACGCGGCGCAGGCAGGTCGCGGAGTAGGCGTCGAGGAGGTCGTCGGAGCCGGTCTCCGTGCGGCGGGACAGCGCGCGGGCGAGGGTGACGACGTCCCCGACGGCGAGGTTGAGGCCCTTGGCGCCGGTGGGCGGCACGATGTGCGCGGCGTCGCCGGCCAGGAACACGCGGCCGTGCCGCATGGGCTCGTGGACGTAGGAGCGCATGGGGGTGACCGACTTCTGGGTGATCGGGCCGCGCCGGAGGGTCCAGTCGTCGTCGGTCTCGAAGCGGCGCTCCAGCTCCGCCCAGATCTCGTCGTCGCTCCAGCTGTCGGCGTCCGTGCCGGCGGGGACCTGGAGGTAGAGGCGGGAGACGGACGGGGAGCGCATGGACAGCAGCGCGAAGCCGCGGTCGTGGCGGGCGTAGACCAGCTCGTCGTGCGAGGGGGCTACGTCGGCGAGGATGCCGAGCCAGCCGAAGGGGTACGTCCGTTCGAAGGTGCGGCTCAGTCCGGCCGGGACCGCCTTGCGCGCCACGCCCCAGAAACCGTCGCAGCCGACGACGTAGTCGCACTCCAGGACGTCTTCGACGCCCTCGTGCCGGAAGCGGACGCGCGGGCGGTCGGTCTCGGCTCCCTCCACGGCCAGCGCCTCGGCCTCGAAGAGCAGCGGGCCGCCCTCCTTGAGCTGGAGGGCGATGAGGTCCTTGCACACCTCGGTCTGGGCGTAGACCATGACGGACTTGCCGCCGGTGAGCGCGGGGAAGTCGACGCGGTGGCGGCGCCGGTCGAACCGCAGCTCTATGCCGTCGTGGCGCAGCCCCTCGCGGTCCATCCGCTCCCCCGCCCCGGCCGCGCGCAGGACGTCCACGGTGCCCTGCTCCAGGATTCCGGCGCGCTGCCGCCGCTCGACGTAGGCACGGTCGCGGCTCTCCAGGACGACCGAGTCGATCCCCGCGTTGTGCAGCAGGCGGGCGAGGAGGAGTCCGGCGGGGCCGGCCCCGATGATCCCGACGGTGGTGCGCATCGGTCGTCCCTTCCATGGGTCGTGCGGCGTCGCCGCCAAGTTGTTCGCCTGGTGAAGATTCCTTCACTGAGCGCTGGGCTGAGTCTCCGGCCGCGCGGCGCCGCTGTCAACGGTCCGCGGCGAATCGCCGCGGACCGTCGCGGGAGTGCCGGTCAGCCTCCGTACGGGCGGGCGGCCCGGCCCTCGCGGAGGGTCCGGCCCCACCAGTCGAGCTGGTCCAGCAGGACGGCGGCGGCCTTGGCGGGACCGCCCTCGTCGAACGGGCGGCCGTCCTCGTCGAACTTCTCCCAGGCCATGGGGAACGCGACGGTGTCGCGCAGGGTGACCGTGTGCAGCTCGGCGAAGACCTGCCGCAGCTGCTCCACCGCCCGCGCGCCGCCGGCCATGCCGCCGTAGGAGACGAAGCCGACCGGCTTGGCGCGCCACTCGGCGTGGACGTGGTCGATCGCCAGCTTCAGGGAGGCCGGGTAGCCGTGGTTGTACTCGGGGGTGACGACCACGAAGCCGTCGAGCCCGCCGACGCGCTCGGCGAGGCCCGGAGTGCCGGACGGCGCCCCGTCATCGCCGAGGGAGAGCTTCAGCTCCGCCGCGAGCGCGGGCTCGGACAGGTCGATGACGTGTACGTCCATGTCGTCGCGCCGGCCCGCCTCGGAGACGAACCACCGCGCGACGGTGTCGGCGAACCGGCCGGGGCGCACACTCCCGACGATCACACCGATCTTCAGCGGGACACGGGACACGGAAGGCATGGCGGACATGAGGGTTCCTCGTTTCGTGACGACCTGATGACGGCCTCGGTGGCCGTCTGGAGAGGAACCTAGAAACTCAAGTTTGCTTGAGGTCAAACGCCGGTCTGCGCTCGTTGCGGGAGAGTGCCCGGAGCCGGACTTGAACCGGCACGCCCGCGAAGGGGCAGCGAGGTTTAAGCTCGCCGTGTCTGCATTCCACCATCCGGGCAGGCCATGGGCTCCGCGTCGAGTGCCTTGAGCCTATCGGGGCGCACCCCTCGCGCAGGGGGCGGGCGGACCGATGTTGTCTTATTTTATTGGCGCCTGAGGGAGCATCAGCTCCGGGGCCGACCCATCCTCACTTGCCAACAGCCTTGCCCGTGGCGCCCGGCCCCGCATGCGGAATGACGGAATTTCACCGTCCCTTCAAGGGCGCCCGCCCTGTTACGGCGTCCCGTCGCGGCGCCCGGCCGTGGCACCCGGCGGGTCAGGGTCGACCGTCATCCTCAGGTAGTACACGCGCCCTCGCCGTCCGACCGAAGTCGCCCCCCGGAACCGGAACAGCGGCTGACTACACGGCGCCCCGCGGCCGGAAGGATGGAGAACGTCCCCGAACACACGCCGTACCGACAGGAGCGCCCTTCCCGTGACCACCGCACCCATCGCCGACCGGTCCACCACCGTGGCCGCGCGCGCCACGGAGCTGTCCAAGATCTACGGCCAGGGTGAGACCCAGGTGGTCGCCCTGGACCGGGTCTCCGTCGACTTCCGGCAGGCCGAGTTCACCGCGATCATGGGCCCCTCCGGCTCCGGCAAGTCCACGCTGATGCACTGCGTCGCCGGGCTGGACACCTTCTCCTCCGGCTCGGTGCGCATCGGCGACACCGAACTGGGTTCCCTGAAGGACAAGCAGCTGACCAAGCTGCGCCGCGACAAGATCGGCTTCATCTTCCAGGCGTTCAACCTGCTGCCGACGCTCACCGCCCTGGAGAACATCACCCTTCCGATGGACATCGCGGGCCGCAAGCCGGACAAGCAGTGGCTGGACTCCGTGATCCAGATGGTCGGCCTCTCCGGCCGGCTCGGTCACCGGCCCTCCCAGCTCTCCGGCGGTCAGCAGCAGCGCGTGGCCGTGGCCCGGGCGCTGGCCTCCCGGCCCGAGATCATCTTCGGTGACGAGCCGACCGGAAACCTCGACTCCCGCTCGGGCGCCGAGGTGCTGGGCTTCCTGCGCAACTCGGTGCGCGAGCTCGGTCAGACGGTCGTGATGGTGACCCACGACCCGGTGGCCGCGGCCTACGCGGACCGGGTGGTCTTCCTCGCGGACGGACGCATCGTCGACGAGGTGTACGGGCCGACGGCCGACTCGGTGCTGGACCGCATGAAGCGGTTCGACGCCAAGGGCCGCACCAGCTGACCCGTCCCCGCCCCCACGTACGTACCTCCGGACAGAGAAGACCCATGTTCCGTACCGCCTTGCGCAACGTTCTCGCGCACAAGGCCAGGCTGTTGATGACCGTGCTCGCCGTGATGCTCGGCGTGGCGTTCGTGTCGGGCACCCTGGTCTTCACCAACACCATCTCCGACGCCCTGCAGAACAGCTCCGCCAAGGGCTTCGACCACGTCGACGTCGCCGTCACCCCCGAGTTCCAGGAGGCCGAGGGCGACAAGGTCGGCGAGCAGCCCGAGCTGACGCAGGCCCTCGTCGAGGACAGCGCCGGGGTGCCGGGCGCCGCCTCCGCCATCGGCGTGGTCTCCGGCTTCACCGCGGTCGCCGACAAGGACGGCGACCTGATCGGCGACGGCTGGAGCACCAAGGGCGGCAACTACTGGGGCGAGAAGGACCCCCGGTACCCGCTGACCGACGGGCGCGCCCCCAAGGGCGAGGGCGAGATCCTCATCGACTCCAAGACCGCCGAGCGCACCGGCTACGGCGTCGGGGACACCGTGCGGATGTCCGTGGACGGGCCGGTCATCACTCCGAAGGTCGTCGGCGTCTTCACCACCGACGACGGCGGTGTCGCGGCCGGCGGCAGCCTCACCCTGTTCGACACCGCGACCGCGCAGAAGGTCTTCGGGAAGGCGGGCACGTACGACGAGATCGACGTCAAGGCGAAGGACGGCGTCACGCAGGCCGCGCTGAAGGCGGAGCTGGACAAGGCGCTGCCGAAGGGCCTGGTCGAGACCACCACCGCCCAGGAGCTGGCCGACGACCAGGCGGAGGCGATCGCCGCGTCGATGAGCGGCATGAAGCAGGGGCTGCTGGTCTTCGCCGGCATCGCGCTCTTCGTCGGCACCTTCATCATCGCCAACACCTTCACCATGCTGGTCGCCCAGCGCACCAAGGAACTCGCCCTGATGCGGGCGGTCGGCGCCTCCCGCCGGCAGGTGACGCGGTCGGTGCTGATCGAGGCGTTCGTGGTCGGCGTGGTCGCCGCGGTCACCGGCCTGCTCGCGGGCATCGGCATCGGGGCCGGGATGCGCGCCCTGATGGGCTCGATGGGCGAGGTCGTGCCCGACGGGCCGCTGGTGGTCTCGACCGGCACGATCGTCGCGGCCCTCGCGGTCGGCGTCCTGGTGACCATGCTGGCCGCCTGGCTGCCGGGCCGCCGGGCGGCGAAGATCCCGCCGGTCGCGGCGATGAGCAGCGTGCACGCCAAGGCGACGACCAAGTCGCTGGTGCTGCGCAACACGCTCGGCACACTGGTCTCGGCCGCCGGCATCGCGGTCGTCCTCGCGGCGACCACCATGGGCGGCACGGACGGGCAGGCCCCGATGGGTCTGGGCGCGGTGCTGCTGATCATCGGCGTGTTCATCCTGACGCCGCTGCTCTCCCGCCCGCTGATCGCCGCCGCCGCTCCGGTGCTGCGCGTGTTCGGCGTCTCCGGCAAGCTCGCCCGGCAGAACTCGGTGCGCAACCCGCGCCGCACCGCCGCCACCGCCTCCGCGCTGATGATCGGCCTGACCCTGATCACCGGCATGACGGTGATGGCCGGCAGCCTGCAGAAGTCGATCGACAAGATGGCGTCGGCGGCGATCGAGGCCGACTACGTGGTCTCCATGGCCAACGGCAACTGGCTCTCCCCGGACGTCGGCGAGAAGCTGGCCGGGACCGACGGCGTCACCGCGGTCAGCCCGCTGCGCAACTCCCCCGCCCGTATCGGCGGCGACACGGAGTACCTCACCGGCGTCAACGGCTCCACGATCACCGAGCTGACCGACCTGAAGGTCGAGCAGGGCGCGTTCGAGGTCGGCGGCACCAAGGTCGTCGTGGACGGCGACACCGCGAAGGAGAACGGCTGGAAGGCCGGCTCGGACTTCACCGTCGCCTACGAGGACGGCGAGAAGCAGCAGCTCACGGTGGCGGGCGTCTACGAGGCCAACGAGATGCTGCGCGGCATCATGCTCGACAACTCCGTCCTCACCCCGCACCTGAGCGACCCGGTCGACATGCAGGTCATGGTGAAGATGTCCGACGGCGCCTCCGCGGCCGCCAAGGACAGCCTGCAGCAGGCCCTCGACACCAACCCCGCGATCAAGATCCAGGACAAGAAGGACATCTCCAACGAGATCGCCAAGATGTTCACGCTGATGCTGAACATGCTCTACGGCCTGCTGGCCATGGCGGTGATCGTGGCCGTCCTCGGTGTCATCAACACCCTGGCCATGTCGGTCTTCGAACGCTCCCAGGAGATCGGCATGCTGCGGGCCATCGGCCTGGACCGCAAGGGCATCAAGCGGATGGTCCGCCTGGAGTCCCTGGTGATCTCCCTGTTCGGCGGGGTGCTCGGCATCGGCCTGGGCGTGTTCTTCGGCTGGGCGGCCGGTGAGCTGATGGGCTCGACGATCGCGACGTACGAACTGGTCCTGCCCTGGGGCCGGATGGGCGTGTTCCTGCTGCTGGCCGCCGTCGTGGGCGTCCTGGCCGCGCTGTGGCCGGCCCGGCGGGCGGCACGGCTGAACATGCTCCAGGCGATCAAGGCCGAGTAGACCGAGGAGGCCGAGACGGCCGAGGAGGGCCCCGTTCCGCCCGGAGCGGGGCCCTTCGGTGTCGCGGGCGCGGGTGAGGTCAGTGCCAGGTGCGGGCGCGCAACGGCAGCCCGGAGCCGCCCGCCTCCGGGGTCTTCACCGCCAGGACCTGGTTGACGCCGATGCGGTTGCGCTCGAAGGAGAGCGCGCAGGCGGCCATGTACAGCCGCCACACCCGGGCCCGGCCGGGGCTGACCAGCCGGAGCGCCGCCGCCCACTCGGACTCCAGGTTGGCGACCCAGCGGCGCAGGGTGAGCGCGTAGTGCTCGCGGATCGACTCCACGTCGCGCACCTCGAACCCGGCGCGCTCCAGCTGGGTCACGGTGGTGCCCAGCGGGGCCAGTTCGCCGTCGGGGAAGACGTAGGCGTCGATGAACTCGTCCACGTTGTAGGCCGACTCGTCCCGCTGGGGGCGCCGCGCGATCTGGTGGTTCAGCAGCCGCCCGCCGGGCCTCAGGAGCCGGTGCAGGTCGAGGGCGTATTCCAGGTACCGCTCGGCGCCCACGTGCTCGGCCATGCCGATCGAGGAGATGGCGTCGTACGGCCCGTCGGCGACGTCCCGGTAGTCCTGGACGCGGATCTCCACCCGGTCGGTGAGCCCCTCGTCGGCGACCCGCTTGCGGGCGTAGGCGGCCTGCTCCTGGGAGAGGGTGACGCCGACGACGCTCACGCCGTGTTCGCGGGCCGCGTGGATCGCCATGGAGCCCCAGCCGCAGCCCACGTCGAGCAGGCGCCCGCCGGGGCTCAGGCCGAGCTTGCGGCTGACCAGTTCGAGCTTGTCGCGCTGGGCGTCCTCCAGCGTGCCGCCCTCGGCCTCCGGGACCTGCCAGTAGGCGCAGGAGTAGACCATGGAGGGGCCGAGGACGAGCTCGTAGAAGTCGTTGCCGACGTCGTAGTGGTGGCTGATGGCGCGACGGTCGCTGCGCTTGGTGTGCAGGTGGCCGCGGGCCCGGCGGACCTCCTCCGGCGGCGGGGCGGGCGGCAGCGGCGGGCCGGCGAGCCTCACCAGACCGCGCACGGCGGCCCGCACCTCGGGGTCGCGCAGCGCCCCGGCGAGCGTGCGGGCGTCCTCGCCGCGCTCCCAGATCAGGCCGGCCATCAGTTCGAGGGCGGTGTAGAGGTCTCCGTCGATGTCGAGGTCGCCGGCCACCCAGGCGCGGGCCAGGCCCAGTTCGCCCGGTTTGAACAGCAGCCGGCGCAGGGCCCGGCGGTTGCGGACGACGAGGGTGGGGGCGCCCGGCGGACCCGCCTGTGAACCGTCCCAGGCGCGGATGCGCACCGGGAGGGGCGTTCCCAGCAACTGTTCGAAGAGGTTCTGCAGCCGCAGCGCGGCATCAGCCATGGCGTACCTCCGTGACGAGCGATCCCGGAATGTCCATCACCACGTAAACACCTGGGAGCCCGCCGCACAGTCCCCGGCGCGCGTTACGACTCAGCAAAATACTTGTACGCACCACGAGTTCTGCCGCCGGGTGTGCGCGGACAACACGAAGGGGCCGCCCGCACCACGGATGGCGGGCGGCCCCTTCGGGGGACTGCTACGACTGGCGGCGACCGGAGGTCAGGATGCCTTGGCCTCGGTCTTCGCCGCCGGCTTGTCGCTCTGCTCGGCCTTCGGCGCGGCCGGAGCC
Organism: Streptomyces sp. CB02414; assembly: GCF_001905385.1. Lineage (GTDB taxonomy): Bacteria > Actinomycetota > Actinomycetes > Streptomycetales > Streptomycetaceae > Streptomyces. The sequence goes on from NZ_LIPF01000006.1 coordinate 87,927, forward strand.
GGCTTGGCGGCCTCGTAGAACTCCTCGCGCGGGCTCTCCATCGCGCCGAGGGAGACGACCTCGCGCTTGAGGAACATGCCGAGCGTCCAGTCCGCGAAGACGCGGATCTTCCGGTTGAAGGTCGGCATCGCCATGCCGTGGTAGCCGCGGTGCATGTACCAGGCGAGACGGCCCTTGAGCTTGATCTTCATCTTGCCCATGACGATCATCGCGACGCCCTTGTGCAGGCCGAGGCCCGCCACCGCGCCCTTGTTGGCGTGGCTGTACTCCTTCTGCGGGAAGCCCCGCATACCGGAGATCACGTTGTCGCCGAGGACCTTGGCCTGGCGCAGCGCGTGCTGGGCGTTCGGCGGGCACCAGGCGTTCTCGTTGCCCGCCTTGCGGCCGACGAGGTCGGGCACCTGGGCGTTGTCGCCCGCGGCCCAGATGTAGTCGGTGCCCTGGACCTGGAGAGTGGCCGCGCAGTCGACGTGACCGCGGGGGCCCAGCGGGAGGCCGAAGCGGGACAGGGCCGGGTTCGGCTTGACGCCGGCCGTCCACACGATGGTGTTGGAGTCGACCTCAAGGCCGTTCTTCAGCACCACGTGGCCGTCGACGCAGGAGTCCATGGAGGTGGACAGGTAGACCTCGACACCGCGGCCCTCGAGGTGCTCCTTGCCGTACTGGCCGAGCTTGGGGCCGACCTCGGGGAGGATCTTGTCGGCGGCGTCCACGAGGACGAAGCGCATGTCCTCGCGGGAGACGTTCTTGTAGTACTTGGCCGCGTCGCGGGCCATGTCCTCGACCTCACCGATGGTCTCCGCGCCGGCGAAGCCGCCGCCGATGAAGACGAAGGTGAGCGCCTTGCGGCGGATCTCCTCGTCGGTGGTGGAGTCGGCCTTGTCGAGCTGCTCCAGGACGTGGTTGCGCAGGCCGATGGACTCCTCGATGCCCTTCATGCCGATGCCCTGCTCGGCGAGGCCGGGGATCGGGAAGGTGCGGGAGACCGCGCCCATGGCGATGACCAGGTAGTCGAAGGGCAGCTCGTACGCCTCGCCCACCAGCGGGGCGATCGTGGCGACCTTGCGGTCCTGGTCGATGGTGGTGACCCGGCCGGTGAGGACCTCCGCCTTGGGAAGCACGCGCCGCAGGGGGACGACGACGTGCCGCGGGGAGATGTTGCCGGCGGCGGCTTCGGGGAGGAAGGGCTGGTAGGTCATGTACGACCGCGGGTCGACGACGGTGACGGTCGCCTCGCCGTAACGCATCTTCTTCTGGATGCGTCGAGCTGCGTACAGGCCTACGTACCCACCGCCTACTACGAGGATCCTGGGACGCTCCGTGGTGCTCATGCCATCGAGTATCCACCCGCCCCAGGGGGGTCGATCGTGCGCCCCTTCACAAGCTCATGTGAGGGCTGTGTTACCATCCGCCGCCCAAGTGACGGAGATCATGGCGAGCAGTGGAACCAGCGTGTACGGCACTCCGTTGTCAATGCCGCGTGAGCTGCTCCTCCGCACCCCCCGGGGGCGGTGAACCAGTCCGCCGAAGGCCCCCTCCGAGCCCCTGCCGGGACACCGTCCTGAACACGTTCAAAGGGCAGTTGAACCCCCAAAAGGGTCAACGGGCACGCTTTCGCCGCCCGACCGGGCCCAATTCCTTGTGAAGAACTTCACGAAGTTTCCCGACAGGACGTCACCGGAGGGCCCGGAAGGACCTCGAAGGACCCCCCGGGAGCCGCTCAACCGTCGTCCGTACTGCTCAGACCGCGACCGCGGACGCCTACGCCAGCGACCACGCGATGCCGTCGAGGATGTCGTGCTCGCTCACCACGACCTCCTCCGCGCCCGTCCGCTCCATGATCGCCAGCAGTACCAGCGCGCCCGCGCCGATCACGTCGACGCGCCCGGGGTGCATGGAGGGCACGGCCGCGCGCTCGGCGTGGGTGGAGCGCAGCAGCCAGTCGCTGATCTCCCGTACGCGGTCCAGGGAGACGCGGGAGTGGTGGATGGCGGCCGAGTCGTACTCCGGCAGCTCCTGCGCGATCGCGGAGACGGTCGTCACCGAACCGGCCAGCCCCACCAGGGTGCGCGCCTCGCGCAGCGGCACCGTCTCCCCGGCGAGGTCGAGGGCCGCCTCGATGTCGGCCCGCATCGCCGCGACCTGCGCCCCGGTGGGCGGGTCGGTCACCGTGCCGTCGTGCACGAGGTGCCGCTCGGTCATCCGCACACAGCCGACGTCCACGCTACGGGCGGCGCGCACGTGGTCCTCACCGACGACGAACTCCGTCGAGCCGCCGCCGATGTCGACGACCAGGTAGGGCTTGTCGAGGTGGTCGCGGCCGGCCAGCTCCTTGGTGGCCCCGGTGAAGGAGAACTCGGCCTCCTGGTCGCCGGTGATGACCTCCGGCTCCACACCGAGGATGTCCAGCACCCCGCGCACGAACACGTCCCGGTTCTCCGCGTCCCGGGAGGCGGAGGTGGCCACGAAGCGCAGCCGCTCGGCGCCGTGCTCCTTGATGACGGCGGCGTACTCGCGGCAGGCGGCGAAGGTCCGCTCCAGCGCCTCGGGCGCCAGCCGCCCGGTGCGGTCGACGTCCTGTCCGAGCCGCACGATGGTCATGCGGCGGTCGAGGTCGGTCAGCTCGCCCGTCTCCGGGTGCGCGTCGGCGACCAGCAGGCGGATGGAGTTCGTACCGCAGTCGATGGCGGCGACCCGGGTCACTTGGCGTCCTCCCCGGACTCCTCGGACGTCTCGGAGAGCGACACGCACGGCCCCTTGCGCCACCACTCGGGCAGCATCGCGATCGCCTCGTCACCCAGCGGGTTGACGCCGGGGCCGGCCGCCAGCGAGTGGGCGACCAGGACGTGCAGGCACTTCACGCGGTCCGGCATGCCGCCCGCGCTCGGGAAGCCGGTCAGCTCCTCGATCTCGTCGCGGCGCCGGATGTAGTCCTCGTGCGCGGCCCGGTAGGCGTCGGCCAGCTCCGGGTCGGCTGCCAGGCGCTCGGTCATCTCCTTCATCACGCCGTTCGCCTCCAGCGTGCCGATCGCGGAGGCCGCCTTCGGGCACGTCAGGTAGTACAGCGTGGGGAAGGGCGTGCCGTCGGGCAGCCGCGGTGCCGTCTCCACGACGTCCGGCTGGCCGCAGGGGCAGCGGTGGGCGATGGCGCGCAGGCCGCGCGGGGGGCGTCCGAGCTGCTGCTTGAACGCCTCGACGTCCGCGTCGGTGGGCTCGGTGCGCTCGGTGGTCGGCGGGGGAGTCTGCATGACTGTCTTCTGCTGGTCTTCCTGTTGAGTCACGGCCGGTGCGGTCGTTGTGCTGCCCGCACGGGGCTCACCGCCGGTCGGCGGCGGCGTCGGCCTTGTCGATGCCGTCCCACACGTTCCGGTACCAGGGACGGTCGGCGGCACCCGCCTCGGCGCGGGCCTGCCGGGCCGCGTCCGGGTCGACGACGATGAACCCCGTCTCCCCCGGCATCACGTAGTGCAGCCGCAGCCGGATCTGCTGCTCGGCGAAGGCGTCGTCCTGCCAGCGCGCCTTGAGGTCGCGCAGCTGCTCGACCCGGTCCCGGGTCTCCTGCTGCTCCCGCCGGAGGTCGGCGATCTCGGCGCGCTGGGCGACGTACTGCCGTATCGGGTAGGCGAGCGCGACGACGAGCGAGCAGAGCACCATCGCCAGCAGCGCGGCCCGGCCGGTCAGGCGGGAGCGGCGGGCCTGGCGCTTGGTCTGCGAGCGGTAGACCCGGGCCGCGGTCTGTTCCCCGATGATCCGGATCCTGGTCGCGGTGGAGAAACGGTCCCGGTCCTTCACCGCCATGTCTGTCCCCGCCTTAAGTCCACACGTGCGTACGTCCCCGCACACGGTACGGGACCGAGTACGGGGACGTACGTACGACGCTGCCTACCGGGGTGTGGTGCTCAGCCCTTGAAGCGCGGGAACGCGCTGCGGCCGGCGTACACCGCGGCGTCGTCGAGGATCTCCTCGATGCGCAGCAGCTGGTTGTACTTGGCGACGCGCTCGGAGCGGGCCGGGGCGCCGGTCTTGATCTGGCCGCAGTTGGTGGCGACGGCCAGGTCGGCGATGGTGACGTCCTCGGTCTCGCCGGAGCGGTGGGACATCATGCACTTGAAGCCGTTGCGCTGGGCCAGCTCCACGGCGTCCAGGGTCTCGGTCAGCGAACCGATCTGGTTGACCTTGACGAGGAGCGCGTTGGCGGCGTTCTCGTCGATGCCGCGGGCCAGGCGCTCCGGGTTGGTGACGAACAGGTCGTCGCCGACGATCTGGACCTTGTCACCGAGCTTGTCGGTGAGGACCTTCCAGCCCTCCCAGTCGTCCTCGAACAGCGGGTCCTCGATGGAGACCAGCGGGTACGCCTCGACCAGCTCGGCGTAGTACTCGGTCATCTCGGCGGCGGAGCGCGTCTTGCCCTCGAAGGTGTAGGCGCCGTCCTTGTAGAACTCGGACGCGGCCACGTCGAGCGCGAGGGCGATCTGCTCGCCGGGGGTGTAGCCGGCCTCCTTGATCGCCTCGAGGATGAGGTCGAGGGCCTCGCGGTTGGAGCCGAGGTTCGGGGCGAAGCCGCCCTCGTCGCCGAGGCCGGTGGCCAGGCCCTTGCTCTTCAGGACCTTCTTCAGGGTGTGGTAGACCTCGGCGCCCCAGCGCAGGGCCTCGGAGAAGGACTCCGCGCCGATCGGCGCGATCATGAACTCCTGGATGTCCACGTTGGAGTCGGCGTGCGAGCCGCCGTTCAGGATGTTCATCATCGGCACCGGCAGCAGGTGCGCGTTGGGGCCGCCCAGGTAGCGGAAGAGCGGCAGGTCGGACGCCTCGGAGGCGGCGTGGGCGACGGCGAGGGAGACGCCGAGGATGGCGTTGGCGCCCAGCGAGCCCTTGTTGTCGGTGGCGTCCAGGTCGAACATGGCCTGGTCGATCAGGCGCTGCTCGGTGGCGTCGTAGCCGACCAGCTCCGGGCCGATCTGCTCGATGACGGCGAGGACGGCCTTCTCGACGCCCTTGCCCAGGTAACGGCCCGCATCGCCGTCACGGAGTTCGATGGCCTCGAAGGCGCCGGTGGAGGCACCGGAGGGAACGGCGGCACGACCCGTGCTGCCGTCGTCGAGGCCGACCTCGACCTCGACCGTGGGGTTGCCTCGGGAGTCCAGGATTTCCCGGGCTACGACGACGTCGATGGACGGCACGAGCATCTCCTTCTTCAATGTGACGCTTCGGTGTGACGCGCGCGGGTCCGAGGACCGCGGCGGCTCTGCGGGACCGAGCCTAACCGGCTCCGGGCGATCGGCCAGCCGATCGCCCACCCGCTGGACAGAACCGAGAGTAAATTGTTTCCGAACGGAACAAAGACGTTTCCGAAAATCCGTTCGCAATCACGCATGGCTCCGGGGCGTGAAAAACCCGCCCCGGTGCGTACGGGGGAACACGCACCGGGGCGGGAGTCGCGGGGGCCGCCGCTTACTTCAGGTGCAGCTGCTGGCCCGGGTAGATCAGGTCGGCGTCGTCGACGATGTCGCCGTTCAGCTTGAACAGCTTCGCCCAGCCGCCCTTCACGTCGTGCTCCTCGGCGATCGAGCTGAGGGTGTCGCCCTTGACGACCTCGTACTCGCCGTCGCCCTTCTCGACCTTCTTGCCGGTCGGGGTGGTGACGGTCTTCTTCTCGGCGGGCTTGTCGGCCTTCGGCTCGGCGGCCGGACGCTCGTCGGAGCGGGAGGCCTTCTGCTCGGTGGAGCGCTCGGCGGTGGAGCCGCTGTCCTGGCTCAGCGAGGAGCCGCTGTCCTGGCTCTCGGAGCCGCCGCCGGTGTACGCGGCGTTCGACAGGCCGGTGCCGCAGACCGGCCAGGCACCCTTGCCCTGGCCCGCGAGCACCTTCTCGGCGATCTCGATCTGCTGCGCCTTGGTCGCCTGGTCGGCGGTCGCGGCGTACTGCGTGCCGCCGTAGCCGGCCCAGGTGGAGGCGGAGAACTGCAGACCGCCGTAGTAACCGTTGCCGGTGTTGATGGACCAGTTGCCGCCGGACTCGCACTGCGCGACGGCGTCCCACTCGGACGCGGTGGCGGCGGAGGCGTTGCCGGCCGCCATCAGCGGGGCGGCGACGGCGGCACCGGTGACACCGGCGACGGCGACGATACGGGTGGCCTTGGACGGACGGCGGTGCTTGCCCTTGCCGGAAAACAGCATGGTTGATCCCCTCACCGACGCCTGCGAGGTGAGCTGTCGGGTTCGGGCCGGTTGAGTTGCCCGGCCGGGTTCCTCGCGGAACTCGGCTCCACCCCTAGCCGCTCCGGCTCAACTGCCCGGTGCGGCACTTACCTTGGGTCCCCCGCTCCTGCCTGCGGCGCTCGAAGCGACGACTGTTCCCGTACGGCCGCTGGCAGGATTCGGCGTTGCGGCAGCCGGGGCCCGCGATGGCGAGCGGTCATGACCGTAGACACGCGCTCCGCGGATTTTCAAAGACGATCACGGCTTCTGAGACCTATCTCTCACGAGATCCAAAACGGACATACAGCCTCTAACCGTGACGCGAACTCCCCCTACTTTTCGCCCGATTCGCCCGTGACCGTGAGCGTCTGACCGGGCAGGATGTGGTCCGGGTCGGACCCGACGACGTCCTTGTTGCCGGCGTAGAGCGAACGCCACCCGCCGTCGAGCTCAAGGGAGTCGGCGATGCCCCAGAGACTGTCGCCGGAACGGACCGTGTACGAGCCGTCCACGGCCTCCCGCGCCTCACCCTCACCGCGCGAGGCGTGCCGGCCCGAAGAGGCGTCCGCACGGCCGTCCGTACGGCCGCTCGCCGCACCCTCGTCGGCACTGTCGCCGCGGTGCCGTCCCGCGCCGGACTCGCCACTGCCGGCGTCCGCCGAAGAACCGTCGCTCTGCCCCACCTTGTCCGTTTCATCGGTCTTGGTGGTACCTGTGGACGGGCTGCCGGATTCCTGCGGGCCGACGCTCGCCGAGGAATCGGATTCGACCGAAGTGCCCGGCTTGGACGTTTCGTCCTGACCGGTCGACGAGGGGTCAGAAGTCGGCGAGGGGGACGACGAGGGCGACGCCCCGGCGGCCGGTTCGGACGCCTCGCCCGAACCGGCCGCGCCGGTCGGGTCCGTGGAACCGGACGGGTCGGCCGTGCCGGACGGGTCACTCGCCTCCGGAGCGGTGGGCGCCTGCGAGGGATCCGCGCTCCCCGACGAGCCGTCACCGGCCGAACCGGTGCCGCCGTCGAGGACCCCCGAGTCGTTGCCCAGTCCCGCGAGCAGACCACAGGTCGGCCAGGCGGCGATGCCCTGGTCCGCGTGTATGTTCTCGGCGATTCTTATCTGCTGCGAGCGGCTGGCCTGGTCGGCGCTCCGCGCGTACTCCAGGCCGCCGTACCGCTCCCAGGCCTCCTGGGAGATCTGGAGGCCGCCGTAGTACCCGTTGCCGCTGTTCTGGCTCCAGGCACCGCCGGTCTCGCACTCGGCGACCCGGTCCCAGTTCGCGCCGTCGGCCGCGTGGGCGCCGGTGGCGCCGAGGAGGGGGATCGCGATGGCGGAGCCGGTCACTCCGGCGGCGACGACCAGGGCGGGGGCCTGGCGGGGGCGGCGGTGACGACCGTTCCCGGAGAGCATGCGACGACCTTTCACGAGACAGCGGGGACCGCGCGGCGGTAACGCTCAGGCCACGCTGATCCGTGAACGTATAGGCAGATGATCGCTTGTCACAAGTTCATGCCGCGCAGATCACGTGAAGATCACAAAGTTGAGCGCGTGTCACTTTTACTTCGGGGTCGGACCATGACCCGCCGATCCCGCAACGAGTGTGAAGGACACGGGCAAGGTGCGCAGACCTCGCATGATGAGCCCGCCGCGCCAGCGCAGTTCATCCGGCTCCGCGGCGAGTTGGAGGTCCGGGAGGCGGGTGAGGAGCGTGGCGAGCGCGGTCTGTCCCTCCAGCCGGGCCAGCGGGGCTCCGAGGCAGTAGTGGATGCCGTGGCCGTACCCCAGGTGCTGGCTGTCCCGGCGGGCGAGGTCGAGAGTGTCCGGTTCCGTGAAGCGTTCCGGGTCCCGGTCGGCGGCGGCCAGGACGACGAGGACCGGGTCGCCGGGCGCGATGTCCTGCCCGCCGAGGGTGAGCGGCCGGGTCGCGAAGCGCCAGGTGGCCATCTCCACCGGGCCGTCGTAGCGCAGGAGTTCCTCGACGCCGGTCTCCAGCAGCGCCCGCTCGCCGACGGCGAGGGACGTCTGCAGGCGGGTCCGCTGCTCGGGGTGGGTGAGCAAGGCGTACGTGCCGTTGCCGATCAGGTTGACGGTGGTCTCGAAGCCGGCGAAGAGGAGGATGAAGGCCATCGCCGCGGCCTCGTTCTCGGTGAGGTGCTCGCCGTGGTCGGAGGCGCGGATGAGGCCGGAGATCAGGTCCTCGCCGGGGCCGGGCTCGGGCGGCAGCGCGGCGCGCTTGCGGTGGATGAGGTCGGCCAGATAGCCCCGCATCTTCTTCACCGACCGAGCGACCCCGCCCCGCGGGCCGCCCCCGTGACGGATCATCATGCCCGCCCAGTCCCGGAAGTCGTCCTGGTCCTCGCGGGGTACGCCGAGCAGGTCGCAGATGGCGTAGATGGGCAGCGGGAAGGCGAACTCGTGGATCAGGTCGGCGCTGCCGGTCTCCGCGAACCGGTCGATGAGGTCGTCGGCCAGTTCCTGTACCCGCGGCGCGAACTCCGCGACCCGGCGGGGTGTGAACGCCTTGCTGACCAGCCGGCGCAGCCGGGTGTGGTCCGGCGGGTCGATGTTCAGCAGGTGGGTCATCAGCTCGGCCTTCCGCTCCCCCGGAATGCCGGTCTTGCCCTTGGCGTGCGCGGGCTCGTCGTGGTGGGCCGGGTTCTTGGACAGCCGCGGGTCGGCGAGCGCCTGCCTGGCGTCCGCGTACCGGGTGACCAGCCAGGCCTCCACTCCGCTGGGCAGCCGGGTGCGGTGCACGGGGGCGTGCTCGCGCAGCCAGGCGTAGGCGGGGTACGGGTCGGCGGCGAACTCCCAGGTGAACAGCTCGGGGCCCGGGGCCGGGACGGGTGTGGGGCCGGTCATGCCTCGACCTCCCTGATCGCGTCCCGGTAGGCCCGGGCCGCCGCTCTCAGGGCCGCCTCGGGGTCCGTGCCCTCGGACTCGGCACGGGCGGCGAGGGCGAGCAGTTCGTAGCCGATGCCCTCGCCGGAGGGCAGGGAGACCGGGAGGCCCGCGGTGCGGACGCGGGAGGCGAGCTTGGCGGCGAGGGCCAGGCCGGGCTGGCCGAGGGGGACGCCGTCGGTGACCGAGGCGCGCTGCTTCTCGTCCGCCTTGGTGCGCAGCCAGTGCTCCCTGACCTCCTCGGGGGTGGTCGCCGTCGCGTCGCCGAAGACGTGCGGGTGGCGGTGGACGAGCTTGTCGACGATGGTCGCGGCCACGTCGTCGACGGAGAACGGCGCGTCGAGGTCCTCCTCGGCGATGCGGGCGTGGAAGACGACCTGGAGGAGCACGTCGCCCAGTTCCTCGCGGAGCTCGTCGCGGTCGCCGTCCTCGATCGCCTCGACGAGTTCGTACGCCTCCTCGATCGCGTACTTGGCGAGGCCCTTGTGGGTGCGTTGCGAGGACCACGGGCATTCGACGCGGATGCGGTCCATGACCTGGACGAGGTCGAGCAGGCGGGCGCCGGGGAGGTCGTAGGAGGCCGGGAGCAGCTCCAGGTCCGGCATGGAGAGGCGGCCGGAGCCCGCGAGGCGGGCCAGCCCGTCGGTGAGCGCGGGCTCGCCCTCCCCGGTGGCGACGACGACCACGGTGTGCCCGCCGGCGCAGGCGGTGACCAGCTCCTCGGCGGCCGGGGCGGCCTCGTCCACCCGTATGCCGGCCTCGCGCAGGTACGGCAGCTGCGGGTGGGCGCCGTCGGCGCACAGGACGCGGTCGGCGGTGCGCAGGGCCTGCCAGGCGGGCCAGGACAGCAGGCCGGGGGCGACGCGGTGGCTGGTGGTGAGCAGGACGATGCGGCCGGGGTCGGGAGCGGTGCCGGGGGTGGTGTCGGCGCTGGTTGCGTTCACCTTCAGAACGTAACGCACGAGGCCGACGGCCCCCCGAGTTGTCCACAGGGGGCCGGGCCGGCTTGTCCACAAGGGGCGCGGGGGGCACCGCGCAGGACCGTTACGCCGTCTGCTGGGTCTGTGCCGTGGTGATCTCCCGGACCCACGGGGTCTCGGTGTCGACGCGGCTGCTCTTCTGGACGTCCCAGTCGCCGTAGCGCGGGTTCAGGTCGATGTCGAGCTGGTCGGAGGCCTTCGCCAGGGCCTGCCAGAACTCGGGCCGGCTGGTGTCGGTGCCGAGGCTCTCGGCGAGCTCCTGGGCCTCCAGCTGGACGCGGAGGTTGTCGTCCAGGCGGTCGGGGGCCACGCCGTACTGCTGCAGCCAGAGCGTCTTGAGCTGCTCGGGGCCGCCGGCCTGCTCCTCCAGGCCCCCGCGCAGCTCCTGGACCTCCTTGCGGCTGACGGTCACGCCCGCGTTCTCGGCGGCCCGGTGCAGCACCCGGTCGAGGACCATGCCGTGCAGGGTGTCGCGGGTGAGGCTGCCGGTCCTGGCGAGGACCTGCTGGTACTGGGCGTCGTCGGGGACGGCGGCCCGCTGTGCCTCGCGCACCTCGTCGACGCGGTGCTCCAGCTGGGCGACGGTGATCCGCTGGTCGCCGACCACGGCGGCGGCTCCCGGGTGCGCGTCGTTGCCGCACGCGGTGAGCAGGGGCGCCGCGGTGGCGATCGCGGCGGTGAACAGGAGCGCGGTGCGACGGCGGCGGTGCAAGGGAACCTCCCGAGGAGATTGTGCGACGGTGCACAAAGTCTTGCGATGATCGATGGTAGGCAGTGGTCCGGCTCTGGCCAACCCATTCGACCAACGATTCACCAGCACTTCGGGCACCGCCGCGCCCCGGCCTGGGTGGTGGCCGTCAGCCGCGCACCTGGCCGAGCCACGTCAGGGTGCGCCGGATCTCCGTCGCGAGCGGGTGGCCGGGGCCGTGCAGGCGCTCCACGTCGTGCAGCAGCCGGGCCAGCGTCTCGTGGGCGGCGGCGCGGTCGCCGAGGGCGAGGAGCAGGTGGCCGATGCGGCGGCGGACGTCGTGGGCGAGGTCGGGGTCGCCGGCGACGTACTGGTTCTCGTAGTACGGCAGCAGGGCCCGGTACTCGGCGAGGGCGGCAGCCGGTTCGCCGAGCTGTTCCAGGCACTGGGCGGCGTCGTAGCGGTGGCGCAGGGACTGGGGGTCGGCCTGGCCGGCCTCGGCGGCGCGCTCGTCGGCGAGGCGGCGGAGCTCGGGCAGGGCGCGCCGGTACTGGCCGTCGTCCATGAGGGTGGCCGCGTACTGCTTGCGCAGGGTGCGCACGACCGGGGAGCGTTCGCCGTGCTGTTCGGCGGCGGCGGGCAGGATCGCGCCGAGGATGTCGACGGCCTGGGTGATGCGGCCCTCGCCGAGGAGGCGTTTGACGTCGTCCACGGCGCGGGCGACGTCCGGCTTGCCGGCCTCGGCGGCCGGCGGGGCGGGGGCGGGCTGGGGCGCGGGGGTGCGGGCGCGGTCGGGCCAGGGGGCGTGCGGGCGTACGAAGGGGCGGGTGGGGTCGAGGGGGCCGCCGGTGGGCACGCCGCGCGCGGGCAGCAGCGCCGCCAGGTGCTCGTAGACCTCCTGCGCGGAGGCGGGGCGGTGCTGCGGGTCCTTGGCGAGCAGGCGCAGGACCAGGGTTTCGAGCGCCTCGGGGACCTCGGGGCGGATGCGGCGCACGGGCAGCGGCGGTTCGTACAGGTGCCGGTGGAGCACGCCGAGGGCGGTGGATCCGGCGAACGGGACGTCGCCGCTGAGCAGTTCGTGCAGCAGTACGCCGAGTGCGTACAGGTCGGTGTACGGGCCGACGGCGCCGCCCATGGCCTGCTCGGGTGCCATGTAGGCGGGCGAGCCGATGGGGGTGCCGGTGTGGGTGAGGCGGGTGGTGTCGGCGTCCATGACGGAGGCGACGCCGAGGTCGAGGACGGTGACGGTGCCGTCCTGCTTCACCATCACGTTGCGCGGCTTGAGGTCGCGGTGGACGATCGGCACGGCGTGCACGGCGCTCAGTACGGCACACAGCTGCGCGGCCACGGCGACCGCCCACTGCCACGGGTAGGGGTCGTTCTCGGCGAGGTGGTCGGAGAGGTCGGCGCCGTCGACGTACTGCATGACGAGGAACAGCTCCTCGCCCTCGCTGCCCGCGTCGTGCACGGTGACCAGGCCGGGGTGGTCGACCTGCGCGGTCACCCGGCACTCGCGCACGAAGCGGCGGCGCAGTTCGTCGGCCTCCTGGCCGGCCACCTTGTCGGGGCGCAGCAGCTTCACCGCCACGCGCCGGTCGAGGCGCCCGTCGTAGGCCGTCCAGACCTGTCCCATGCCGCCCTGCCCGATGAGCGTGGCCAGTTCGTACCGGCCGGCGACGACGCGTCCTGTCGCCACGGTCACCTTCCGCCCTCCGGGGTGCCACCGCCGTGGCCGCCGCCCGTGCCGTCGTGCTTGCGCAGGTAGTCGCTGAGCTCGTCGAGCTCGGCGCGGACCTGGTCGATGCGGGCGGGCGCGGGGTGCTGGGGAGGTGGCGTCGGGGCGTGCGGCTGAGGAACGGGTGTCTGGGCCCCGGGGGGAGCGTGCCGCGGGTCCGGGCTCAGCGGGGACTGCGACGGGTACGTGGGCGTGTACGGGCCGACGGCGGGCTGCGTCTGGGCGTAATGCGGGCCGGGGGCGGGGTGCGGCTGGTGACCGGGGTACGGCTGGTGGCCGAGGTGCGGCTGGTGGCCGGGGGGCGGCTGGTGGCCGGGGGGCGGCTGGTGGGCTGGGAACGGCGGCCGCGCGGCGTGCAGGCGTATGTCGGCCACGAGGAAGTGCGCACTGGCCGCCGCTCCGATGAGCAGCAGGGCGGCCATCGCGACGTCCCCCCGGCCGTCGGTCTCCGGCAGGGAGCCGACCACGGCGAGACAGCCGATGGACACCGGAAGGCTCAGCCAGGCCAGCGTCCAGTCCAGCCGGCTTCCGCGCAGCACGGCGATCCGGAACAGTGGGACGCAGGAGAGCAGACCACAGGTGAGGAAGCCGGCGGCGGCGAACAGCACGCGCAGGGTGATGACGTTGGTCGTGCCGCGCGCGGGCGGCGGCCCGGCGGCGCCGTTGCCATACATGACTGCTCCTGGACCATGATGCCGTGCCGGACGGACGAACGGGTCGTCCGGCGTGAAAGTCCGAGCGTATAGGCCCGGGCCGACAGTGGTCTCCGGATGTACCGAACCGTTGTCGTACCGATCACCACCAGGTCATGGCCCGGGCGCCACCGACCCGTCCGTCAGCCCGTCGTACATCCCCCGTACGAGCTGCTCGCCGAGTCGGCCGGCGAGCCTGAGCGCGCGCTCGAACTCGTCGAGGGCGCGGAACCGTTCGCCGTAGCGCAGCTGGGCGTCGAGCGGGAGCCGGGGCAGCTGGAGGCGGCGGACGTCGAGGCGGGTGGCGGTGGAGGCGTAGCTGCTGGCCTGGCGGTTGTTGGCGGTGCCGCGCAGGAACCCGGCGAGGAACCACGGGTCCAGCGCGGCGGGGTCGGGTCGCAGGAGGACCAGGTTGCGGCCCAGGGCGGCGCCGGCGGCGGCGGCGTCGACCACGCGGGCGACGGAGCCGCCGCCGAGGACCGGGACGACGACGTCGCCGCGTTCGGTCAGCACGGGTTCCTCGTCGCTCTCCGGGAGGGTGCCCGAGGGGGTGGTGCCGGCCAGTACGTCGTGGTCGGTGAGGACGGGCACACGCGCGTGCCCGCCGTTGGTGCCGGTGCGCAGCAGCAGGGCGCCGCCGCGGGCGAGTTCGCCGACGGTGGTGAGCGGCCAGCGGGGCGCGGGCGGCGCGGTGCCGGGCTGCGGGGTGTCGGCGGGCGCGGGGGTGAGGTCGGCGGTCAGGCGCAGGGTCTCGCCGAGGCGCTCGCGTACGTCCGTGAGCCGTCCGGGACCGTCGGCGGCGGGGGGCGGCAGGTGGCGGGCGGGGGCCAGGTCGACGTCGTCGTCGAGGAGTTCGATGACGGGCAGGGACCGGGCCAGGCCGGGCCGTTCGTCGAGGCGGCCGGTGCGGTCGAAGTCCCGCCAGGCGTCGAGGGCGGCGCCCCTGACGGCCCGCCAGTCCGGTCCGCGCCCCTCGCCGGTGAACTGCCCCACGTCGGCGAGCAGCACCTCGGGCTGCGCGGGCGCCTTCCCGGGGCGGCGCAGCACCCACAGGTGGAGCGGGATGCTGTACGGCGGCGCGGCGCCGGCCGGCAGGGCGATCACGGCCCGCAGCGCGCCCCGGCGCAGCAGGTCGGCGCGGATGCGGCGGCCGGAGCGGCGGGAGGCGGCGGCGGGCGGCATGAGCAGGACGGCGGTGCCGTCGTCACGCAGGCGGGCGAGAGCGTGCTGCACCCAGGCCAGCTCGGACTCGGTGCGGGCCGGGAAGCCGTACTCCCAGCGGGCGTCGTAGGCGAGTTCGTCATGTCCCCAGTTGCGTTCGTTGAACGGCGGGTGGCACAGGACGGCGTCGGCGCGCAGGTCGGGGAAGGCGTCCGTGCGCAGGGTGTCGCCGGCGGCGGCGCGGACGGTGGCCCGGGTGTGCAGGGCGAGCCGGAGCGCGGTGAGGGCGGCGAGGTCGGGGGCGCCGTCCTGGGCGTGGAGGCACAGGCCGTCCTGCTCGGGGCGTGGTGCGGGGCCGTCGGGTGCGGCGGCGCGCAGGAGGGCGCCGGTGCCGCAGGCGGGGTCGAGGACGGTGCGGGCGGGGCCGGCGAGGTCGGCCATGAGGCCGGCCAGTTCGGCGGGGGTGAGCGTGTACTGGCGGGGGTTGGCGTCGAGGTGCCGGCCGAGCAGGAACTCGAAGGCCTGCCGGGCGCCGAGTCCGGCGGCGAGTTCGGCGGTGCCGCGCAGGAGGGGGGCGGAGGCGAGGGCGGCGGGGCCGGTGAGGTTCTGGAGGGCGGGGGTGTTGACGGCGGGTTCCGTGTGCTCCGTGTGAACGGCGCGGGTCGCACGGTCGCCGGTGGGTGCGTTCACAGCGGACTTGGCGGGCTGAGCGGGCTGAGCGGGCGCGGCGGCCACAGCGGCTGACGTACCGGTCGGTGCCCCGGCGGGGGAGGCCGCGGTCGTCCGCCCCCCGGGGCTGCGGCGTCCCGGGCGCACCGCTCCGAAGCGCGGGGTGAGCACCTGGTCCAGCGCCTCGGGGAGCATCGCGGCGAGCCGTTCGTCGGAGCCGGCGCTCACCTCCAGCCAGAGGGTGGGGCGGTCGTGGATGAGCAGCAGGACGCAGCCGGCGTGGGTGAGTGCGGTGACCGGCCCCTCGGGGTGGCCGACGACCTGCTGCCAGACCCGCTCCCGCAGGGGGACCTCGGCGAGTTTGCCGTGGGTGCGCAGCCAGCCCTCCACCTCGGCGAGGGCGAAGGAGGGGCTGGTCTCGGTGCCGCCGGCCGGCTTGGGGAAGTCGGCGTGGCGGCGGCGCCAGTTGCTCACGGCGGCCCGGCCGACGCCGGCGAGCCGCGCGATCCCGGCGGCGGTCACTTCGGTCGCGTTGTCCTGCACCGGCGCGGCTCCCCTCGTCGCATGTGTGACGCCGAGCATACCGAGGAAGCCAGCCGACCCGATTCACGGACGTGTACACGCATGACCGTGTGAACCTGGTTGACTCGGTTCACGGACTCTGGTCTCATTGACCCTGCCAACGGGCAGCTGACCTAGAGATGGCGGTTGCCGCACCGGGAGGGGACACAGGCATGGGCATGAAGACCAAGATCACGCTGGGCGCCGTCGTGGGGATCGTCGTCATCGGAGCGGTCTCGGCGAACTCCGGCGACGGGGGCGGCGAGGGCAAGAGCGACAACCGGACCTCCGCCGGCGCCGAGGAGAAGCCCGGCGGCGCGAAGGGCGACGGCACGAAGGACGACGGCGCGTCCGACGCGAAGCCGGCCGAGGACAAGGCGGCCGAGAAGGCGTCCCAGGCCGACCAGTTCAAGGCGTTCGTGAACAAGAACGGAACGCCGTCGGAGAAGGAGGCCGTCGCCCACGTCACCAAGGTGCAGGGCGCCGAGGAGCAGAACGACATCCTCGACGCCGCCGACGTCTACACCGACTTCACCGGCGGCATCATGGGCGAGGGCATGGGCCCGGCCAAGCTCATCGCCTCCGCGTTCGCTGACTGGAAGCAGAGCGAGAACGGCCTCGTGACCGTCTACGATGCCGACGGCGAGCTGCTCGGCAACGGCAACTTCTGAGCCGGCGGATCCGCACTTCGTCACCGCAGCTCGTTCAACCGCAGTCCATCGTTCACCGCTCGCTGGGATTCCTGGGGGGACTCCGCCATGCGCCGGCCCGCACGCCGCACCACGTTCACCGCTCTCTTCCTCGCCGCGGTGGCCACCGCGAGCCTGACCGGATGCCAGTCCGGCCAGGACGACTCCGGGAGGGCCGGCGGCTCCGACGAAACCGGAGCCACTGCGTCCGCCTCCAGCACGGCTTCCGGGGCGAAGGCGGACGCGGACTCGGAGCCGGACAAGGACAAGAACCCGGAGAAGTCGCCGTCGGCCTCGGCCTCCGGGTCGGCGGAGCCGTTCGCCGGTCTGAGTGCCGACGAGATCTCCGACCGCGCCCTGGAGGCCACCATCGGAGCCCGCTCGCTGCGGATGACCGGCGACGTCCCGGACGAGGAGAGCGGCGGCACGATACGGATCGACCTCGCCCTGGACCGGAAGGGCGAGTGCGCGGGCACCATGAGCATGGACGGCCAGGGCGAGGCCGAGCTCATCAAGACCGGTGACGCGGTCTACATGAAGTACGACGAGCGGTTCCTGCGGGCGCAGAGCAAGGGCGAGCCGCAGGCGGACACGGAGGCCCTCGTGTCGCTGCTGGCCGACCGGTGGACCAAGATGTCCGCCACCGGTCCGGACGCGAAGGACATGACGAGCTTCTGCGACCTGGACACGATGCTGGACGGCACGGACGGCGACGCCGACGACGGCGATCCGGTGCTGACCCGCGGCGAGGCCACCACCGTCGACGGCACGCCCGTGCTCGTCCTGTGGGAGACGGACGGCGCGGACCGCAGCAAGCTCTACATCGCCTCCGAGGGCAAGCCCTACCTGGTGCGCTTCGAGAACAAGTCCGAGAACGAGGCCGGCACCCTCACCTTCAGCGACTACGACGAGCCGGTGCCCGCCGACGCCCCCACCGGGGACGTCATCGACCTGGACGCGGTGAACGGGCGCAACGCCTGACCGGCGTACGGCACCCGCCGCGCACGCCCCGGCCCGGCCCGGGAGGTCACAGCGGGTGCCGCATCCACACGTTGGGCTCCACGTACACCGCGTAGCCGCGCTCCGGTTCGCAGCGCACCGGCACCAGGGCGCCGGGGACCTCGACGTCCCCGGCGGTGTCGAAGGGCAGTCCCGTCCAGTCCCGCCACTGTTGCAGTGAGCCGGAGACGGTCATGGAGGCCGGGGCCACGGAGTCGAGGGTGGCGCCGGCCCGCGCGTGGACGCGCAGCCAGGGGTCGTGGGGCAGGCCGTCCGGGCGCAGGCGGCGGGCGTACTCCTCGATGGGTACGCGGGGTTCGAGGTGCTTGGCGCTGGGCCGGACGGGGGCGACGACCTCGCGAAAGCCGCGGGTGCGGGCGTTGTCGCGCATCGCGGCGAGCATCCTGCCGGACAGGCCGCGCCCCTGCGCGTGCGGGGCGACGGTGACGGAGATAGCGCTGACGGTGTCGGGGCGCACCCCGCGGCGCAAGTCGCCGAAGGCCCAGACGAGCACCTCGGCCCAGCCGCGGGCGGGCAGCGTGCCACGCCCCTCGGTGTGCAGGGCGAACGGCACGCTGTGGCCGTGGGCGACGACCTCGCCGTACTCGTCCTCCGCGAACTGCACGTACTGAGGCAACTCGACGGCGATGCGCGGATAGTGGGCGTTGCCCGAGAGGTCCTCGACGGCGAACGCGGGCCAGCTGTCGGCCATCTCCCGGACCCGGTCCAGCATCTCCGGGCGCTCGGCGAGGCTCGAAACCCTCAGCTCCATGTCTTCGGCTCCATGCCGTCAGCCGCCGCACTGGCGGGACATCATCCGCTTGTCCGGAGCCGTGACCGCCAACTCGTACTTGGCGGCGACCTGCGCGAAGCGGACCGCGTAGGCGCAGCGGACCGACTTGTCGGGCGGCAGCCAGGAGGCCGGTCCGGAATCGCTTTTGGCGGAGTTGGCCCGGCCCTGCACCGGGATGAGGTTGAGCGGGTCGTTGGCCAGTTGCTCGCGCTTGTTCTCGGACCACCGCGAGGAGCCCAGCTGCCAGCTGTAGGACAGCGGCACGACGTGGTCGATCTGGACCTCGCTCGCCTCCTGCTTGCGCCACTCGATGGTGGTGCCGGTGTACGGGTCGTCCAGCGTCATGGCGACGACCACGCAGTCCGACCCGGAGCGGAAGCGCAGGTCCTGCCCGTCGCGCCGGAGCAGGTCGTTGCGGGTGTCGCAGCCGTTGCGGGCGTACGGTACGCCGTCGGCCGTGTCCATCCAGGCGTAGCCGAACTCGTCGCGGTCGTACCCCGTCCTGGGCCCGCGTCCCTTCGTGTCCAGGCCGTCGATGAGCTCGCGGGCGGTGGCCCGGTCGGTGTCGCCCGTGACGGGGGCCAGGCCGGGCCCGGTGCCGTCCGGGTTGCGCAGCGGGCTGACGGCCCGGCCCGCGGCCGGTGCCCCGGCGTTCTCCTCCGACGGCGTGGGCCCGCCGCCGTCGACGCCCTCGCACCCGGTGACCAGCGCCAGCACGAGGGCCGCGCCCGCGGCCCAGCCGTTACGGATCCTGCTCTGCCGCCCCATGCGCGCCCCTCCCCTTGCCGTTCGCAGGTACCACGGTAGCCAGGGAGAGGTTCAGACCAAAGGTGGCCTTATTGGGCATGCAGGACAAATCTGTCGTACGGTCGACAGTGAGTCACGTCTCGGAAGGAGCTCTGCATGGGCATCCTCGACAAGATGAAGAGCATGGCCGGCAAGGACAAGGACAGGTCCAGGAAGATGTCCGACGCGGCCGAGCGCCAGGTCAACCAGAGGACCGGCGGCAAGTACGAGAAGCACGTCGACACCGCGCAGCAGCAGGCCGAGGACAGGCTCGGCTTCGGGCGTGAGGGTGGAGGCGACCGGCCGGACCAGCGGTAGCTTCTGGACACGGCGAAGCCGTCCACGGGACCTGTCCCCGTGGACGGCTTCTTCTGCGGCTCCCTGGTCGGCCCGGGGTCAGGACCCCAGGATCGACGTCAGGAACTCCCCGACCCAGCCGAGCAGTTCGCGCCCGACCAGCGGCTTGCCGCCCACCTTCGCGGTCTTGGGACGCGGCACGAGGACCTGGTGGGTGCCCGCCTTGATGACGGAACCGGGGTAGAGCCGCTTGAGCCGCAGTTCCTGGGACTCGCGCAACTCCACCGGCGCGAAGCGGATGTTGTTGCCCTGAAGCACGATCTCGCCGACTGAGCACGCCCGCGCGAGCATGCGCAGCCCCGCGACCAGCAGCAGGTTCTCCACCGGCTCCGGCAGCTTGCCGTACCGGTCGACCAGTTCCTCGCGTACGGCCTTGACGTCCTCCTCGCTGTTGGCGGAGGCGATGGACCGGTACGCCTGGAGCCGCAGCCGCTCGCCGGGGGCGTAGTCGTGCGGGACGTGCGCGTCGACGGGCAGCTCGATCTTGACCTCGAGCGGCGGCTCCTCCTCGACCCCGCCCTCCAGGGAGGCCCGGTAGTCGGCGACCGCCTCGCCGACCATCCGCACGTACAGGTCGAAGCCGACGCCCGCGATGTGACCGGACTGCTCGCCGCCGAGCAGATTGCCGGCGCCGCGGATCTCCAGGTCCTTCATCGCCACGTACATGCCCGCGCCCATCTCGGTGTGCTGGGCGATGGTGGCCAGGCGCTCGTGCGCCGTCTCCGTCAGCGGCTTCTCCGGCGGGTAGAGGAAGTAGGCGTAGCCGCGCTCCCGGCCTCGGCCGACGCGGCCGCGCAGCTGGTGGAGCTGGCTGAGGCCGAAGTTGTCGCCGCGCTCGACGATGAGGGTGTTGGCGTTGGAGATGTCGATGCCGGACTCGACGATGGTCGTGGAGACCAGCACGTCGAACTTCTTCTCCCAGAAGTCGACGACGACCTGTTCCAGGGCCTGCTCGGACATCTGGCCGTGCGCGGTCGCGATCCGCGCCTCGGGCACGATCTCGCGGAGCTTGGCCGCCGCGCGGTCGATGGACTCGACGCGGTTGTGGATGTAGAAGACCTGGCCCTCGCGCAGCAGCTCGCGGCGGATCGCGGCGCCGATCTGCTTGTGCTCGTAGGGGCCGACGAAGGTCAGCACCGGGTGCCGCTCCTCCGGCGGGGTGGTGATCGTCGACATCTCGCGGATGCCGGTGACCGCCATCTCCAGGGTGCGCGGGATGGGCGTGGCGGACATGGTCAGGACGTCGACGTTGGCGCGCAGCTTCTTCAGCTGCTCCTTGTGCTCGACGCCGAAGCGCTGCTCCTCGTCGACGATGACCAGGCCCAGGTCCTTGAACTTGGTCTCCGAGGAGAACAGGCGGTGGGTGCCGATGACGATGTCCACCGAGCCCTCGCGCAGGCCCTCCAGGGTCGCCTTCGACTCGGTGTCGCTCTGGAAGCGGGAGAGCGCCTTCACGCTCACCGGGAACTGGGCGTAGCGCTCGCTGAACGTCCCGAAGTGCTGCTGCACCAGCAGGGTGGTGGGGACGAGCACGGCGACCTGCTTGCCGTCCTGGACGGCCTTGAAGGCGGCGCGGACGGCGATCTCGGTCTTGCCGTAGCCGACGTCGCCGCAGATCAGGCGGTCCATGGGGACCGTCTTCTCCATGTCCTCCTTGACCTCGGCGATGGTGGTGAGCTGGTCCGGGGTCTCGGCGTACGGGAAGGCGTCCTCCAGCTCGCGCTGCCACGGTGTGTCCGTGCCGAAGGCGTGGCCGGGCGCCGCCATCCGGGCGCTGTAGAGCTTGATCAGGTCGGCGGCGATCTCCTTGACCGCCTTCTTCGCGCGGGCCTTGGTCTTGGTCCAGTCCGCGCCGCCGAGGCGGTGCAGGGTGGGTGCCTCGCCGCCGACGTACTTGGTGATCTGCTCCAGCTGGTCGGTGGGGATGTAGAGGCGGTCGCCGGGCTGGCCGCGCTTGGCGGGGGCGTACTCCACGACCAGGTACTCGCGGGTGGCGCCCTGCACGGTGCGCTGCACCATCTCGATGTAGCGGCCCACGCCGTGCTGCTCGTGGACGATGTGGTCGCCCGCCTCCAGGGTGAGCGGGTCGATGGTCTTGCGGCGCCGGGCGGGCATCCGGGCGCCCTCGCGGCCGGCGGCCTTCTGCCCGGTCAGGTCGGTCTCGGTGAGGACGGCGAGCTTGAGGGCCCGGTCGACGAAGCCGTGGTCGACCGAGCCGCAGGAGACGTGGACGACGGAGGGGCTGAGCGTGTCCAGGTCGTTGTCGAGGCGGGCCGCGATGCCCTCGCCGCCGAGGACCTCGACGGTGCGGGCGGCCGGGCCGTGACCCTCGGTGAGGTAGACCGCGCGCCAGCCGTCGGCGAGCCAGCCCTTGGTGTCGGCCAGCGCCCTGGCGGTGTCGCCGCGGTAGGTCTCGGGGGCGTGCATGCCGAGCTTGAGTGTGTCGGCCTCTTCGAGCGCGTCGTCGGCGGCGAAGGGGGAGACCGACCACCACATCATGTCCAGTTCGCGGGCGCGGTCCCGGACGTCCGCGATGGACCACAGGGAGGCCGCGTCGACGTCGATCGGCGCCTCGCCGCCGCCGGCGGTGGCCGCCCAGGAGGCCTGGAGGAACTCCTGCGAGGTGGCGACCAGGTCGGCGGCGCGGGTGCGGACCCGCTCCGGGTCGCAGACCACCGCCATCGCGCCCTTGGGCAGCACGTCCAGCAGGAGCTCCATGTCGTCCACGAGGACGGGGGCCAGGGACTCCATGCCCTCGACCGCGATGCCCTCGGCGATCTTGCCGAGCAGTTCGCCCAGCTCGGGGTGGTCCTCGGCCAGGGCGGCGGCCCGCTCTCGTACGTCCTCGGTGAGCAGCAGCTCGCGGCAGGGCGGGGCCCACAGGCCGTGGTCGGCGACCTCCAGGGAGCGCTGGTCGGCGACCTTGAAGTAGCGGATCTCCTCGACGTCGTCGCCCCAGAACTCGACGCGGAGGGGGTGCTCCTCGGTCGGCGGGAAGACGTCCAGGATGCCGCCGCGCACGGCGAACTCGCCGCGCTTCTCCACCAGCTCCACGCGCGCGTACGCGGCGGCCGCCAGGGCCTCGACGACCTCGTTCAGGTCGGCGGTGGAGCCGGTGCGCAGGGCGACCGGCTCCAGGTCGCCGAGGCCCTTGACCTGCGGCTGGAGCACGGAGCGCACGGGCGCGACGACGACGGAGACCGGGCCGGTCTCGGGGTCGTCGGGGCGGGGGTGGGCGAGGCGGCGCAGTACGGCGAGGCGGCGGCCGACGGTGTCGCTGCGGGGGCTGAGCCGTTCGTGCGGCAGGGTCTCCCAGGAGGGGTACTCCACGACGCCCTCGGGCGGCAGCAGGGAGCGCAAGGCGGCGCCCAGGTCCTCCGCCTCACGTCCCGTCGCGGTCACCGCCAGCACGGGGCGGCCCGTCTCGCGGGCCAGCGCGGCGACCGAGAAGGCACGGGCGGCGGGCGGGCCGACCAGGTCGACGTGCATGCGGTTGCCGTCTGCGGCCGCCGTGATCGCTTCTGCGAGGGCGGTGTCCTTGACGACGGCGTCGAGCAGACCGTGCAGGCTCATGGAGGGGGCGCTTCCGTCCTGGGTGCTGGGGTGGACAACACGAGTAGCCCGGCGGGGTGAGGGCCGGGGGTGTCCAGCGTACGACGCTGCGGTCGCGGGCGCGGGGGGCTGTGGACAGCGTGGGGTGCGTGGTGGCCGGCGCCGCGGTTGCCGTACCAGGGGGCTCCGCCCCCTGGACCCCCGGAGGACCTGTGCCCACCCTCCCCCACGCTCGGTTGCGCTCGCGCGGGGGCCCCATCCCGACTCGGTGGGCTGAAAGGTGAACGAAAAAGCCCGGCGTCGAGTCCGTGACGGACTCGACGCCGGGCCCTTCCCCCGCAACCCCCGTATGCGGTGGCCGGCGGGTCGGGTGCTACTCCGTCGCGATCGCGTTCAGGACGTTCATGCGGCCGGCGCGGAAGGCCGGGACCAGGGCCGCGAACAGGCCCACGAAGGCGGAGCCGATGAAGACGCCGATGATCGTCGGCCAGGGGATGTCGAGGACGTTCAGTCCCTCCAGGGCGAGCAGCTTCTGTGCCGTGGCGCCCCAGCCCATGCCCAGCCCCAGGCCCAGCAGGGCACCGAAGAGGGCGATGACGACGGACTCCATGCGGATCATCCGGCGCAGCTGGCGGCGGGAGAGGCCGATCGCCCGCATCAGGCCGATCTCGCGGGTCCGCTCGACCACCGACAGCGCCAGCGTGTTCACCACACCGAGGACCGCGACGATGATCGCCAGGGCGAGCAGGCCGTAGACCATGTTCAGCAGCTGGCCGATCTGGTCCTTCAGCTCCTGCTTGTAGTCGGTCTGGTCGGCCACCTGGTACTGCGGGTAGGCGTCCAGGGACTTCTTCAGCGCCGCGTACGCCTGGTCCGCCTGGCCGTCCTCGGCCTTGGCGAACATGATCGTGTTCGGCGGGACGTTCTCGGCCGGCAGGTACTTCCGCATCGTCTCGATGCTGATGTACCGCGCGCCCTGGTCGATGGCGACGTCGTCGCTCGTGATCGCGGCGACCTTGAGCTTCGCGGTCTCGCCGCCCTCGAAGGCGACGGAGATCGTGTCGCCGACGTGCACGCCGTGCTTCTTGGCGTAGTCCGAGCCGACCGACATGGCGTCGGTGCCGTAGGCGGCGGAGAGCTCGCCCTCGGTCGTCGCGCGGCGCACGTCCTGGGCGTAGGTCGGGTCGGCGGCCGTGACTCCGTCGTCGTCGGTCTTGCCGTCGGGCGAGGTCAGCGTGGCGTCGAGCATCTTGTAGCGGGTGACGTGCTCCAGGCCGGGCGTGTCCTGCATCGCCTTCTCGGCCTGCGGCACGATCCGCTGGTTGCCCTGGACGATGAAGTCCGCGCCGACCGTCTTGTCGAGCTCGCTGGTGGCCGAGGCGACCATGGAGGAGCCGACGACGGACAGGCACGCCACCAGCGCGAGGCCGATCATCAGGGCGGCACCGGTGGCGCCGGTGCGGCGCGGGTTGCGCAGGGCGTTGCGCTCGGCCAGCCGCCCCACCGGGCCGAAGGCCCGCAGCAGCACCGCACTGATCGCCCGGACCACGAAGCCGGCGAGCAGCGGGCCGATGACGACGAAGCCGATGAGGGACAGCACGATGCCCGCGCCGAGCATCATCGAGCCCTCGCTCGCCTTGTCGGCCGCGGCGGCCGTGAACAGGGCCGCGGCGCCGGCACCGGTGAGGACCAGGCCGATCAGCCCGCGTATCCGGCCGGCCTTGCCGTCGGCCGGGGTGCCGGCGTCGCGCAGGGCGGCCATCGGGGAGATCTTGCCGGCGCGGCGGGCCGGCAGGTAGGCGGCCAGGACCGTGACCACGATGCCGAGGACCAGGCCGACCACCGGGGTCGTCGTCTTGATGGTCAGGTCGTCGGTGGAGAGGTTCATGCCCGCCGCCGACATCAGCTTCATCAGTCCGACGGCGATGCCGACACCGGCGGCGACGCCGAGGACCGAGCCGACGATGCCGAGCAGGAACGCCTCGACGAGGACCGAGCGGTTGACCTGCCGGCGGGAGGAGCCGATGGCCCGCATCAGGCCGATCTCACGGGTGCGCTGGGCGACCAGCATGGAGAAGGTGTTGATGATCAGGAAGATGCCGACCAGGAACGCGATGCCGGCGAAGCCGAGCATGGCGTACTTGATGACGTTCATGAACTCGCCGACGTCCGCGCGGCCTTCGTCGGACGCCTCCTTGGCGGTCTGGACCTTGAAGGCGCCGCCGTCCAGGGCGGCGGAGACGTTCTGCTTGAGCTGTGCGTCGGTGACGCCGGCCGAGGCGGTGACGTTGAACTGGCTGAAGCGGTCGGTGCCGCCGAGCAGCTGGCGCTGGGCGGTGGGGGTGTCGAAGTAGACGACCGCGGCACCGGGGTTGGTGACGGTGAAGGAGGCGATACCGACGATCTTCGCCTTGAAGTCGCCGGTCTGCGCGATGGTGCGCAGCTCGTCGCCGATCTTCAGGTCGTGCTTGTCGGCGGTGTCGGAGTCGACCATGGCCTCGGTCGGGCCGCGCGGCGCGTGCCCCGACGTGATCTCCATCGACCGCAGGTCGTTCCTGGTCCAGTTCCCGGCGAGGGTCGGGGCGCCGCTGGTGGCTCCCACGTTGTCGTTGTCCGCGTTGACCACGGTCACGTTCATCGAGACGACCGCGCCCTCGGCCGACTCGACGCCCTCGGCCGCGCGGATCTTCTCCAGCGTGGACGCCGGAAGCGACTCGGGCACCCCGTTCTGCGGCGTGTCCTCGGCCTCGGCGTCCTTCGGGGCGACCGTGACGTCCGACGAGGTGACCGCGAACAGCTTGTCGAAGGTGGTGTTCATGGTGTCCGTGAACACCAGGGTGCCGCACACGAACGCCACCGACAGCAGCACCGCCACCGCCGAGAGCGCCATGCGGCCCTTGTGCGCGAGGAAGTTGCGCATCGAGGTCTTCACGACGGTCATGACGTGCGCCCCCGGGCGTCGAAGTCCTTCATCCGATCCAGGACGGCCTCCGCGGTCGGCCGGTGCATCTCGTCGACGATCCGGCCGTCGGCGAGATACAGCACCCGGTCCGCGTAGCTGGCGGCCACCGGGTCGTGGGTGACCATCACGATGGTCTGGCCCAGCTCGTCCACCGACCGGCGCAGGAAGCCCAGCACCTC
The DNA here is from genome assembly GCF_001905385.1 of Streptomyces sp. CB02414. Lineage (GTDB taxonomy): Bacteria > Actinomycetota > Actinomycetes > Streptomycetales > Streptomycetaceae > Streptomyces. The sequence continues at coordinate 113,819 of NZ_LIPF01000006.1, forward strand.
GGCGCCGGCGCGCGAGTCGAGGTTGCCGGTCGGCTCGTCACCGAAGATGATCTCGGGCCGGGCGGCCAGCGCCCGGGCCACGGCGACACGCTGCTGCTGGCCGCCGGAGAGCTGGGTCGGCCGGTGCTTGAGCCGCCCGGCGAGCCCGACGGTCTCCACGACCCGCTCCAGCCACGCCCGGTCGTACTTGCGGCCGGCGATGTCCATGGGCAGCGTGATGTTCTCGATCGCGTTCAGCGTCGGGAGCAGGTTGAACGCCTGGAAGATGAAACCGATCCGGTCCCGGCGCAACTGCGTGAGCTTCTTGTCCTTCAGGCCGGTTATCTGGGTCTCGTCGAGGTAGATCTGCCCGCCGGTGACGGTGTCCAGGCCCGCCAGGCAGTGCATCAGCGTGGACTTGCCGGAGCCCGACGGCCCCATGATCGCGGTGAACTGACCGCGGGCGATGTCCACGTCCACGTGGTCCAGGGCGACGACCCGGGTCTCGCCCGCCCCGTACGCCTTCACGACCTGCCGCGCCCGCGCGGCAACGGCCGTACGCCCTCCAGTGCTCCCGTGTGCGGGAATACTTACGGCCGATGTCATGTCAAGTCTCCTATGTCGGTCATCACCTGTGCCGCCGGTGCCGGCGGTGAACGCTGAGCTGTACCGCGGGTCGTGCGAGTGGTCGTGCGCTGGAACGTGTCGCTGCTACGTCGAAGAGTCTGGCCGGAACCGGGTGCCGAGCGCGCTGAGGAAGAGCGCACTCTTCTGCTGGGGAAAACCCCACCCCCACGGGTCCGGTTCGCCGCCCCCCAGCGGCGTAAAGCCAGATTAAGGACCCCGCCGGGCACCTCTCGTCCTCCGTCGGTACGAACCCTCCCCGACCCGTAGTACGGAGGTACCCCTAGGGGCAGTCCACCCTCCGGTGGAGCCGGACTCAGGGTGGCCCTCCGCCTCAGGACGCACCGAGCATCCACCCTCCCGCGACGTCAGGGTCAAGTGGGAAGCTGAACCCCGCGGATGGATGCAGGGGGAACACAACAGAAGGGGGCGCACGGGTGGACGGCACCAGGTCGGCGGTGGACGAGGCCGCACCCGGCACGGGCCCGGACCGGCGCGGTGCCGTCGTCGCCGCGCTGATGCTCGCGATGGCGCTGTCCGCGCTCGACGCCACCATCGTCTCCACCGCCGTCCCGCAGATCGTCGGCGACCTCGGCGGCTTCTCCCTCTTCTCCTGGCTCTTCTCCGGCTACCTGCTGGCCGTCACCGTCACGCTGCCCGTCTACGGCAAGCTCTCCGACACCTTCGGCCGCAAGCCGGTCCTGGTGGTGGGCGCGGCGCTGTTCCTTCTCGGCTCCCTGCTGTGCGCGCTGGCCTGGAACATGGCCGCCCTCATCGCCTTCCGCGTCCTCCAGGGCCTGGGCGGCGGCGCACTGCAGGGCACGGTGCAGACCCTCGCCGCCGACCTGTACCCGCTCAAGGACCGGCCCAGGATCCAGGCCCGGCTCTCCACCGTGTGGGCGGTGTCGGCCATCGCGGGCCCCGGCGTCGGGGGCGTGCTGGCCACGTACGCCGACTGGCGCTGGATCTTCCTCATCAACCTGCCGATCGGCGCCCTCGCCCTGTGGCTGATCGTCCGTCACCTGCACGAGCCGCCGCGCGACGGGCCCTCACGGCGGGGCGACGGCACGCGCGCGCGGGTCGACTGGGCGGGCGCGCTGGCCGTGTTCGCCTGCGGGGGCGTGCTGCTCATCGCCCTGGTGCAGGGCGGGGTGGCCTGGCCGTGGCTGTCGGCGCCCTCGCTCGCCCTGTTCGCCGCCGGCCTCGTCCTGCTGGCGGCCGTGGTGGTGATCGAGCGCCGCGCGGCGGAGCCGATCATCCCGGGCTGGGTGTGGCGCCGTCGCACGATCGCCGCGGTGAACCTCGCGCTCGGCGCCCTGGGCGTACTCATGGTGGCGCCGACCGTGTTCCTGCCCACCTACGCCCAGTCGGTGCTGGGCCTGGCGCCCGTGGCCGCCGGTTTCGTGCTGTCCGTGTGGACGCTGAGCTGGCCGGTGTCGGCGGCCCTGAGCCAGCACGTGTACCGCAGGATCGGCTTCCGCAACACGGCGATGCTCGGCATCGGCACCGCGTCGCTGCTCCTGTTCGCCTTCCCCTTCCTCCCCTACCCCGGCGAGGCCTGGCAGCCGACGCTGCTGATGCTGCTGCTCGGCGGCGCGCTCGGCCTCTTCCAGCTGCCGCTCATCGTCGGCGTCCAGTCCACGGTCGGCTGGGCGGAGCGGGGCACGGCGACCGCGTCCGTGCTCTTCTGCCGCCAGACCGGCCAGACCGTCGGCGCGGCGGCCTTCGGCGCGATCGCCAACGGGGTGCTGGCCGCACGGCTCGGCGCGACGGACGGCACCGGCGCCGGGGACCTCGACTCCGTGACCCGGGCGCTGGATTCGGGCACCGCCGGGGAGTCCGTACGACGGGCGATCGCCGACGCCGTGCACGCGGTCTACCTGGGCGCGGCGGGTGCGGCGGCGCTGGCGTTCCTGGTGCTGCTGCTGGTGGCGCCGCGCCGGTTCCCGGTGCTCCAGGATTGAACTCGCGGACCGCTGGACCCGGCAAAGGCGCAGGTTAACGCGGGTAACACCCTGAGGGCGGCGCGGCAGGCGCATACCGACCAACCAGTTTGGCCAAAACGCAGCGCCCCACGTGACCGGCGAGTAGCGTGCGTGGCCCCCACCCCCCACCTCCCTGCGGTCCGCCGCCCCGGACCCGAGCCACGCAAGGAGCCCCGGGATGTCCTACGACCCGTCCCCGTCGTACCCGCACCGCCCACCACCGCCCCCGTACCAGCCCCCGCAGCCCTACCAACATCAGCGGCCCTCCCCCTACCCGCACCCCACCCGCCCCCGGCCCCCTCGCCGGGCCCCCCTCGGGCACCACAGCGACCTCCGGGTCCTGCGCACCGCCTACCGCTGGCAGCGGCGCACCGCCACACTCACCGCGCTCGGCTACTTCACACTGTTCCTGTTCCTGTCCGCGTACACCCCCGGCTTCATGACCGGCACCACCTTCGCCGGCGGCCTCCCCACCGGACTGCTGCTCGCCCTGCTCCAACTCCCCGTCACCTGGCTGGCGATCGCGCTGTACGAGCACACCGCCCGCCGCCACGTCGACCCGCTCGCGGACCGCATCCGCAAGGAGGCCGAACTGGACGCCCGGCGGGGGGCGGGACGATGACGGAGTTCAGCGGCAACGCCCAGACGATGGCCCTGGTCGGCTTCACCGCCGTCGCTACCATCACCCTGCTCCTGTGCGTGATGACCGGCCCCGACCGGGACGACCTCGACGAGTTCTACACCGGCTACAGCTCCCTGTCCCCCATGCGCAACGGCCTGGCGATCGCCGGCGACTACATCTCCGCGGCGACCGTCCTCGGCACCGGCGGCGTCATCGCGCTCTTCGGCTACGACGGTGTCGTCCTGGCGCTCAGCACCGCCCTGTCACTGATGCTGCTGATGTTCCTGCTGGCCGAACCCCTGCGCAACGCGGGCCGGTTCACCATGGGCGACGCGCTCGCCCGCCGGATGCCCGGACGCGGCGTCCGCATCGCGGCCTGCGCGGTGACCATCGCCGCCCTGCTGCCCCTGATGCTGGTGCAGCTCGCGGGCACCGGCCAACTGCTCGCCTTCGTCCTCGGCTTCTCCGGCGAATCACTGGAGACCGGCTGCATCATCGGGCTGGGCGTACTGATGATCAGCTACGCGGCGATCGGCGGCATGAAGGGCACCGCCCTCATCCAGATCCTCAAGATGGTGATGCTGCTCGGTTCGGGCGCCGTGATCGCCGTACTGATCCTCAACCGCTTCGACTGGGACCCGGGCGCGCTGTTCGACGCGGCGGCCGGCAACAGCGGCGCGGGGCCGGCCTTCCTGAACTCGGGGCTCCAGTTCGCGGGCGGTCCCCACCCCGAGGCCGACATGATCACCTCGCAGCTGACCGTCGTCCTCGGCGGCGCCTGCCTCCCCCACGTCACCATGCGCATGTACACCGCGTCCTCCGCCCGCCAGGTGCGCCGCTCGATGTCCTGGGCGGTCTCCAGCGTGGCCCTGTTCGTGCTGGTCATCACGGTGGTCGGCTTCGGTGCGACGGCGCTGGTGGGGCGTGCGGTCATCGCCGGGATCGACCCGCAGGGCAACACCGCCTACCTGCTCGGCTCCCAGGCCGCGTTCGGCGCCCAGGTCTCCACTGCGGAGACCTTCCTGTTCACGACCGTCACCACGGCCGTCTTCCTCACCCTGCTCGCCTCCGTCGGCGGCATGATCCTCGCCTGCGCCAACTCCCTGGCCCACGACGTCTTCGCCACCCGCGTGCAGGAACTGTCACCGCGCCGCGAGATGACGCTCGCCCGCCTGTCCGCCCTGGCCGTCGGCATCCCCGCGATCGTCCTCGCCACCCTCGTCCAGCACCGCAGCCTCCAGCCCCTGGTCACCCTCTCCTTCTGCCTGGGCGCCTCGGCCATCGCCCCCGCCCTGGTCTACGGCCTCTTCTGGCGCCGCTACACCCGCGCCGGCCTGCTCAGCACCCTCGTCGGCGGCTCGCTGGCCGTCCTGCTGCTGATGCCGGGCACCAACCTGGTCTCCGGCTCACCCGTCTCGATGTTCCCCGACGCCGACTTCAACTGGTTCCCGTTCACCACGACCGGCCTGGTCTCCATCCCCCTCGGCTTCGCCTGCGGCTGGCTCGGCACCATGCTCTCCGGCCGGCGCAAGGCGGAGGAACAGCGCCGGCACTACGAGGCCGTGGAGGGCTGGATCCTGGCGGGCGCGGTCCGCAGAGGGGAGTGACGGCGACGCCGGCGGTACGGCGTCACTCCACCGCCCGGCCCGTCAGCGAACTGAGGTTGCTGCGCACGGACGCCACATGGGCCTGGAGTTCGTCCCACCGCTCCCCGTGCTCGTGCAGCACCCGCTCCGTCTCACGGGCGATCCGTTCCTGACGGGCCCGGGCCCCGGCGACCGTCTCCGACGCCCGGGCCCGGGCCTCCTCCTGCCACCGCACGGCGGCCTCCTCCGCCCCGGCCAGCTCCGCCCTCGCCTCGGACAGCTCCCGCTCGGCGCGCGCCAGCAGCTCCGCGTGGTGCGCGTCCGCGGCCCGCGACGCCTCCTCCCGCGCACGGTCCTGCGCGGCCTCCCGCTCGGCGTGCTCCCCGCTCTGCTCGGCCAGCATCCCGGTGGTCCGCCTCCGCATCTCGCGCAGCGCGGCCAGCGCCTGACCGCGCCCGGCCTTCACCTCGCGCCGCGCCGCGATCCGCACCTCGTCGGCCTCCGCCCGCGCCGCCAGCAGCCGCTGCCGGTGCCGCTCGTCAGCCTCCGCGCGTACGTCGTCGGCGTGCGCCTGCGCCGCCTCGCACACCCCGGCCGCGTACGCCCGCGCGTCGGCCAGCAATCCGTCCGCCTCGGCCCGCGCCCCCTCCCGAACGGCCTCCGCCTCCTCCCGACCGAGCCGGAACAGGGACCGCGCGCGCTCCCCGAGCGCCTCGTAGTCCTGCGCCGGGAGCCGCGCCACCACCTCCCGCAGCCCCTCCAGCTCCGTGCCCATCTCCCGGGCGAGCACGGTGAGCCGGGCGGCACGCTCCCAGGCCGCGTCCCGCTCCTCGCAGAGGGCCGCGACCAACTCCTCCACCTGTTCCGGACGGTAGCCGCGCTCGCGCCCGCGTACGGTCACGAAGCCGTGAGGGGACGCCGATGCGCTGGTCATGCTCATCACCCCTGTGGGGAACCTGCCGCAGTAAATGGACTCAACCGACTTTATGGATCGGACGTAAGCCCCCATAATGCGACACACCGGGCCAGCCTCCGCATGCAAAAGGGGTGGGGCCCGGCCGCCTCACCGGCCGACCGGGCCCCACCCCTCGCGTACGTCAGCTGCGCCGCGGCCTCACAGCAGCCCGTCCCACATCTGCTCCAGCAGCACCGACCACCAGCTCTCCGGCGACCCGAGCGCCGCCGGGTCCAGCGCGGCCAACTGCGCCTGGAAATCAACCGTCCAGCGACCCGCCTGCTCCTGGTTCAGACCGAACCTGAGCCGCCACATCCGGCCCAGCAGCGCCATACAGCGCGCGAACTCCGGCAGCCCCGTGTTCACGAACTGCGGCGGCACCGCAGCACCGCCCGGCCCCGCCTCCACCGGCACCGCCACGATGGCCGCCGTACCGTACTGCACACAGATCGCCCGGCCGAAGTCACTGCCCACGACCAGATACGACCCCGCGTCCGGGGCCGGCTGCACCCCGCGCTCCGCCGCCAGCTCCGCCAGCGTCGGCACCGGACGGCCCGGCTGGGCCTGCGCCCAGAAGAACGGACCCATGTCCATCGGCAGACCCGCCGCCACCAGCGTGTGCGCCACCACCGGCGGCACACCCTGCCGGGACACCGCCGCCTGCTCGAACCGGAACACACCCGGCCCGAAGGCCCCGGCCAGCTCCTGCCCGATCGCCTCCGGCGGAACCGGCGGCACCGGCTGCACCTGCGGCAGCGGCGCCCGCACCGGCGCCGGACGAGCCGGCCCGTCGGCCACCTGGTGCAGCTCACCCTGGTGCTCCAGCAACTGCTGCATGCCCTGCTGCCGGCTCGCGTGATCCGTGCCGTACGGCGCGATGGAGGTGATCCGCGCCTGCGGCCACTGCTCCCGGATCATCCGCGCGCAGTAGGCGCCCGGCAGCTCGCACGACTCCAGCTCCGTGTGCAGCTCCAGCACCTGGTCCGGCGGCACGTTCATGGCCCGCAGCTCATGGAAGATCTGCCACTCCGGGTGCGGCGTACCCGGCGCCGAACGCCGGATCAGCTGCTGCTCGGAACCGTCCTGCGCGCGGTAGCGCAGCACCGCCTGGTAGCCGGGACCGACGGTCGGCATACCGGCGGGCGGCTGCGGATAGCCGTACGCCGGCGGCGCACCCGGCACCGGCCCGCCGGGCGGCGGCATCGCGCCGGGCGGCGGCACCGCGCCGGGCGGCACGGGCTGCGCGGCGCCCGGAGCGCCGGGCACACCCGGAGCACCCGGAGGCGGCGGAGGCGTGCCGGGGCCGCCCGCCGGGGGCGCGGCCAGCACGGTCTGCGCATGATGCACGGCACCACCCGCACCACCGGAGGAACCACCCGGCACACCGGGAGCCGCGGGAGGCGGCGGCGCACCAGGACCACCCTGCGCACCCTGCGCACCCGGCACGCCCGGAGCGGCCGGAGGACCAGGAGGTGCGGGCGGCTGCGGCGCCCCGCCGCCCGTCCGGCCCGGATCGGCCAGCATCGTGGCGGCGTGATGCACCCCGCCCGGCGGCGTACCCGGAGCACTGGGCGGAGGCGGCGTACCCGGAGCGCTCGGCGGAGGCGGCGTACCCGGCCCACCGGGCGCACCCTGACCAGCCGGCGGCTGCGGCACGCTCGGCGGTGGCGGCGTCCCCGGACCACCGCCCGGACCCTCGGGACCGAGCGACGACACCAACTGCGTCGGCACATAGCCACCCGCCGGAGTGGCCGGCCCGCCCGGACCGGCGGGCGCCGAAGGCGGAGGCGTGGCACCCGGACGCGCGCCCGGCACACCCGGGGCACTCGGCGGAGGCGGCGTCGTCGAACCACCGCCGCGACGCGGCGGAGGGGTCGCCTTGCTCGTCGCGGCGTCCGCGATGTCCCCGGCGTTCGGTGCCGGCGGGCGGGCCGGCGTGGCGGACGCCCCCGGACCGGCCGGCGGCGCACCCGCCCCCGCGGACCCCAAAGCGGACGGGGCCGACGCGTTCGGGTCGTCGATCGCCGGCGACAGCGCCGTCGGCGGAAGCTGACTGCCGCCCGACATCAGCGCCGTCTTGGCCTCCGGCGTCGCCGAGGGCGGCGGGGTACCCCCGTCGACATCGCTCAGCGGCGGCGCGAACACCGTCTCCGGCAGCGGAACGGAACGGTCCTCACCGGCATCGGCGTTGGTGTCCGTCCCCGCCCAGGGCGTCGCCCCGGCAGGCGCACCCGGCACACCGGAGCCACCGGACGCACCCTCGCCCGCACCGGAATCACCCGCACCGGCCGCAGGCCACCCCGCACCACTCCCCTGCGCGCCGCCCGAAACGGCAGGAGCCGCCGAAGCCGCAGCACTCGAACCAGCACCGGAACCGGCAGTGTCGCGATCCCCCCGCCGATCCGGAACCCCCAGCTTGTCCGCCGCCTCCTGCAACCACTCCGGCGGACTCAACAAGAACGACGTCTGATTCAGATCCACCCGCGCCGCAGGCGCCGGCACCGGCTCCGCCGCCTCCTCCGGACGGCCGTACTCCTCCTCGTACCGGCGGATCACCTCACCCACCGGCAACGCGGGCCACAACGTCGCCTCACCACTGTCCCGCGCGATCACCAGCCGCTGCGCGCCCCCGTCCGAACGCGGCCCCTCCGCACGGTCCTCGGCCCACACCACGAACCCCAGACCGAACTCCCGCACCCGCACCTCACGGTGCTGATACGCCGGCAGCTCGCCGTTGACCCACTCCTCCGCACGCTCCTGCGCCTGCGCGAACGTCACCATCGCCAGCTCACTCCCCTACCGACGCCGACACGGGCACCGCACGCGCGAAACCGCCGTCCACCATCAGGTTCGCCACCGTCTCCAACTCCGGCGGAGAACCCGCCAGCCGCGACAGGAACGCGTCGAAATCCTCACCGCACGGCAACAGCAACCGCTCCACCCGCTCCGCCGGCGCCATCGACGGATCAACGTCCCGCACGTCGTCGTACGCGCAGAACCACACCGAACCGATCCGCTCGCCCTTCACCTTCACCGCGAGCAGACCACCCTGCACGAACGCGACGCCCAGATAGTCCTTGGTCAGATGGTCCCGCAGACACTTGTTCACGTACACCAGGTCATTGACCGCCGCCTCCTCACGCACCGTGAAGAACGGCTGGTCCACCAGCAACCCCAGCTCCGCGTCCAACGCCGTACCCACCGGCGCACAGCCGCCCGCCGCCTTCAGGAACGACCGGTACGCACCCGGCAACCGGTACCCCAGGTCCTCCTCAACCCCCAGCACCTGCTGCTCCGACACCGCCACACCCGACTTCGGCAGCCCGAAATGCGCCGGACGCGTCTCCTGCAACGGCCGCGTACCACGCTTGCCCTGGTCCACCGCCGCCGTCGCGATCCCGCCGTGATGCCGCAGCAGCGCCTTCACCTCGACCGGCACCAGCTCCATCCGCCGCGACCCCGCCACGTGGTGCCACGTCCAGCCGTGCGGCGTCGCCACCGCCGGCACCGTGCCCCACAACTCGTGCCCCGACGCCGACAACGCCGCGTTCGCCGACACGTAGTCCGTCAACCGCAGCTCGTCGACCCCGAAACCCTCCGGCGGATCAGCGATCTCCGCCACCGCACGGGCATACGGCGAGAACACCGGGTAACCACCCTCGTCCACCCGTACCCCTCTCGGGTGACGGGCCGCCCGCACCGGATCCGGGAAATGCACGACCTGCCCGGCATAGGCCGCGTTCGGCGGCGCGGCCGCTTGCCCGAGCCGACCTGTCGTCATGGCGGTTGCCCCCTGCGGCGTCTGTCTGATCTGCCTGATCTGTCTGTCTGCACTGTCTGGTCACCGCACGCGAAGGCGGTGCCGACAGCCTATGCGGTACGACGAGAGGGGTCACCGGCACCGGACCCCGCACCCGACACACACCCCTCCGCTTCCGTGACCGGACGTCACCCTCCCGTGACGGAACGCCCATAACCGGGCGTGTCACCACGCCCCAGCTTCCGCACCAGCCACGCGATTTGGCACTCTGTGACCTTCGGGGGGATGTTCAGGAGGGGAAAATGATCATGAGTGCGACACAGACCGGACCCCACACCGGACGATCCGACGACCCCCGAAGCGGCGACCCCCGCATCGGCTGGAGCAGCGCGGACACCCACCACGCACCCACCCTCCTGCACCGCCGCGACGGCATACTCCCCACCGTCGCCGCCGCCCTCTCCGTCCGCGGCACCACCCTCACCGGCACCCCCACCCGCGCCGACACACCCCCCGCCCTGCACCACCTCGTACAGGACTTCCTCGACACCCTCACCAGCGGCCAACGCGACCGCTACACCGGCCGCTGCGCCGAAACCATCCTCATCTCACGCCACCTCGCCACCGCCGACGCCGCCCGCAGCAAACGCGCCTCCCGCAAACCCATGACCAACGGCGAAGCCCGCAAAGCACTCAAACACGCCAAACTCACCACCCGCCGCATCCGCGAGGACGGCGACCCCCTCCACGGCAGCTTCGCCACCCCCTGCCGCGCCTGCACCGCCCTCAGCGCCCACTTCGGCGTCCGCATCGTCGACCCCACCACCCACGACGACTGACCCCGACGACCACACCCGCGCCGCACCACACACCCGAAACGAACCAAGGGCAGATGCAAGCCGACCGCACCTCCACCACCCGCTTCCCCGTCCCCGTCGACGCCGCCCTCCGCGACGCCGGCTGGCAACCCGGACGCTGGGACATCAAACAGGCCGAAATCTGGGCCGACACCCTCCGCGAACACACCTCACCCGCAGGACACCGCCACACCGTCTTCCCCGCCGCAGTAGAAGCCTGGGCCGAATTCGGCGGCCTCCACATCACCCCCACCGGCCCCGGCCGCCACATCGCCCCCGCCACCCTCCACCTCGACCCCCTCCACGGCCTCCACATGGCCCGCACCCTCGGCGACCTCGGCCGCGCCCTCGACACCCAGGCCTGCCCCCTCGGCACCGAAACCGACAGCCAGACCCTCCTCGCCATCGACAACGAAGGCCGCGTCTACGCCCTCGACCACACCGGCGACTGGTACCTCGGCCCCGACATCGACCAGGCCCTCGCCACCCTCGTCGCCGGCACCCGGCCCACCCGCCTCACCACCGGCTGACCGCGCCGCACACCCCGCCGCTACGAGGCCGCCGGAATCACCGCCGACACCCTAAAACCCCCCGCATCCGTCGGCCCCGACACGAACACACCCCCCAGAGCAGCCACCCGCTCCTTCATCCCCACCAGCCCATTGCCACCCGACGGCAACCGCGCCGACTCCCCCGACGACCCCACCGGCGGCGGCTCGTTCTCCACCTGCATCGCGATCTCCGACACCCGATGCGCCAACCGCACATACGTCTTCGCACCCGCCGCATGCTTGTGCACGTTCGTCAACGCCTCCTGCACCACCCGGAACGCCGTCGACTCCACCACCGCCGCATACGACCGCTCCTCCCCCTCCACCGACAGATCCACGACCATCCCGGCCGCCGCCGACTGCCCGATCAACTCGTCCAACTCCGACAGACACGGCCCCTCACCCGACCGCTCCCCGTCGTCCGCCGCCCGCGAAGCCGCCGCCGCAGCCGCCACCCCCACCGCAGCCAACGGCACCGCCGCCCGCTCCGCCCGCGCACCCTCCCCACCGCTGCGCAGCACCCCGAGCATCTCCCGCAACTCCGTCAGCGCCTGCCGCCCCATGTCCCCCACCAGCGCGGCATTCTTCACCGCCTTCTCCGGATCCTTCCGCGCCACCGCCTGCAACGCCGCCGCATGCACCACCATCAGACTCACCCGGTGCGCCACCACGTCATGCATCTCCCGCGCGATCCGCGTCCGCTCCTCACCCCGCGCCCACTCCGCGCGCTCCTCCGCCCGCTCCGCGAGCAACTGCAGCTCCCGCTCCAGACTGTCCGCCCGCTCCCGCAGACTCTCCATCAACCGCCGCCGCTGCCCCACGTACAGACCCAGCAGCAACGGCGGCGCGGTCATCCCCAGCGACGTCGCGATCGACGCGAACGGAAGGAACCAGTCCCCCAGCTCCAGGCCGTCCCGCCGCATGTCCTGCCCCAGCCGCACGAACGTCACGATCAACGTCCCCAGGAACGTCATCCCGGCCAGCGCCCCGATGACCCGCCGCGGCAACTCCGACGCCGCCAGCGTGTACAGACCGACGATGCCCATCAGGAAACCCATCTGCGCCGGCGTGATGGCGATCGCCACCAGCACCACCGCGATCGGATACCTCCGCCGCACCACCAGCACCGAACCGGCCAGCACCCCGAAGACGACCCCCGCCGCCAACGGAATCCCGGCGTCCCGAGCGAACGGAATCCCCTCCGCCGCGCACTCCAACGCGGACACGGCACCGAGGCTCACATCGAGCACCGCACCGCGCCGCCTGCCCCACCACCAAGGCCCACCCCGGGCCGGTGCGTGGTCTTCCCCCGTCGTGGTCATGCCTCCAGCCTACGGGCGCCGGGCGCCCCATTTCCGGTGACTTTCGACAAACGATACGACGCGATATCCCTCGAACTGGTGAACCCTGCGCCGTACGGCGCCGGAGGCGAAGATTCCGGCCGGACGGTATGCCCATGGCACGTTCAGAGAACAAGTACGCGGACTTCGAAGGGTTGCGGGAGCGGGCGGTGGCGCTGCGGCGCGAGGGCCTGAGCCGCCGCCAGATCCGCGACCGGCTCCACGTCGACAACAACGACATCCTCAACCGGCTCCTGGAGGGCGAGCCGCCCCCGGAGTGGACGAAGCGCCCGAACGCGAAGGACGACGTACGGGAGCGGGCACGGGAGCTGCGGCTCCAGGGGTGGACCTACGACCAGATCCAGGTGGAGCTGGGGTGCAGCAAGAGCTCGATCTCGCTGTGGGTGCGGGACTTGCCGAAGCCGGAGCGGCGGGCGCCGTCAGAGCAAGCGAAGCTGGCCGCGCGGAAACGCTGGGAACACGAGCTGGCCATCCGTGATGAGGAGCGCCAGCGGACCAAGGAGGCCGCTGCCCGAGATATCGGCACCATGACCGATCGCGACCTGTTCGTGGCTGGTGTCGCCCTGTATTGGGCCGAAGGCACCAAGGACAAGCCGTATGACCGGCGAGAGAACGTGATCTTCGTCAACAGCGACGCCGGTGTGATCAAGCTGTACCTGGCTTGGCTGCGCCTCCTGGGGGTGGACCAGGATCGGCTGAAGTACCGAGTCATGATCCACATCACGGCAGACGTCGAGGGAGCGAAGCGGTACTGGGCCGATCTCGTCGGCGTGGACGTCTCCAAGTTCCAGAAGACGACGATCAAGAAGCACAACCCGAAAACCGTCCGCAAGAATGTGGGCGATACCTATCGTGGATGCTTGGTCATTCGCGTCGCGCAAGGCACCGACCTGTACCGGCGTATCGAAGGTTGGTGGGCGGGCATGGTCTCCGGGATCACGACACCGTCCGCCTCAGGTATGGTCTGACGCAGCCATCCGCCATGGGGTAACTGGTAGCCCGCGGGCCTTTGAAGCCCTGTAGTGCTGGTTCGAATCCAGCTGGCGGAGCTGCAAAGTTCGGGCCCCGACCCCCAAGGTCGGGGCCCGCACTCATACCCCCCACAAACCACCCCGGTATCCTGCGGATGTCCACCCCCACCCCCTCAAAGCCGAAGGGCATCCCGTGAGCGCCATTCGCCCGGCAGCCGTCGTCGTTCTCGCAGCGGGTGAGGGCACCCGTATGAAGTCGGCCACACCCAAGGTCCTCCACGAGCTGTGCGGCCGTTCCCTCGTCGGGCACGTGCTCGCCGCCGCCGGTGAGCTGGACCCCGAGAACCTGGTCGCCGTCGTCGGGCACGCCCGCGAGAAGGTCACCGCGCACCTCGCCGAGGTCGCTCCCGACGTCCGTACCGCCGTCCAGGAGCAGCAGAACGGCACCGGTCACGCGGTGCGGATGGGGCTGGAGGCGCTGGGCGGTGCCGTGGACGGGACGGTGGTCGTCGTCTGTGGTGACACTCCGCTGCTGACCGGCGAGACGCTGCGGGGCCTGGCGGCCACGCACTCCGCCGACGGGAATGCGGTGACCGTGCTGACGGCTGAGGTGCCGGACGCGACGGGGTACGGCCGGATCGTGCGGGACGGGGCTTCGGGTGCCGTGACGGCGATCGTGGAGCACAAGGACGCGTCGGAGTCGCAGCGGGCGATCCGTGAGATCAATTCCGGCGTCTTCGCCTTCGACGGGCGGCTGCTCGCCGACGCGCTGGGCAAGGTGCGGACGGACAACAGCCAGGGCGAGGAGTACCTCACCGACGTGCTCGGGATTCTGCGCGAGGCCGGTCATCGGGTCGGTGCGTCGGTTGCCGGTGATCACCGGGAGATCGCGGGGATCAACAACCGGGTGCAGTTGGCCGAGGCCCGCCGGATTCTGAACGAGCGGCTGCTGACGCGGGCGATGCTGGCCGGCGTGACGGTGGTGGACCCGGCGTCGACGTGGGTGGACGTGACGGTGACGTTCGAGCAGGACGTCGTCGTGCACCCGGGTACGCAGCTGCACGGTTCAACGCACCTCGCCGAGGGGGCCGAGGTCGGCCCGAATTCCCGGCTCACCGACACCCGCGTGGGTGCGGGCGCCCGTGTCGACAACACCGTTTCCCTCGGGGCCGATGTCGGTCCGGAGGCGACGGTCGGTCCGTTCGCGTATCTGCGTCCCGGGACCCGCCTCGGTCTCAAGTCGAAGGTCGGGACGTACGTGGAGACGAAGAACGCCTCGATCGGTGAGGGGACGAAGGTCCCGCACCTCTCCTACGTGGGTGACGCGACGATCGGTGAGTACACCAACATCGGTGCGGCGAGCGTGTTCGTGAACTACGACGGGCAGGACAAGCACCACACGACCATCGGGTCGCACTGCCGTACGGGTTCGGACAACATGTTTGTGGCTCCTGTCACTGTCGGGGACGGTGCTTACACCGCCGCCGGCTCGGTGATCACGAAGGATGTGCCGCCCGGTTCGCTGGCCGTGGCCCGTGGCCAGCAGCGGAATATCGAGGGTTGGGTGGCTCGTAAGCGTCCGGGGAGCGCGGCGGCGAAGGCGGCCGGGGCGGCGGCTCCGGAGGCCGGCGGCGAAGGCTGACCGGAAACCGGTGCGTCGATCTGGGCGTACCGTGATAAGTGCACATCCGCACCCCACCAGCTGAGACGCCCCCGCGGCCAGCGGGAGAGCGCCCGTGACGCTCAGCTGCGAACCTCTGAGGAGAAAGTGCTGTGACCGGGATCAAGACGACCGGCGAGAAGAAGCTGATGTTCTTCTCCGGCCGCGCCCACCCCGAGCTTGCCGAGGAGGTCGCCCATCAGCTGGGTGTCGGGGTCGTCCCGACGAAGGCCTTCGACTTCGCCAACGGCGAGATCTATGTGCGTTATCAGGAGTCGGCGCGTGGTGCGGACTGTTTCCTGATCCAGAGCCACACGGCTCCGATCAACAAGTGGGTCATGGAGCAGTTGATCATGATCGACGCGTTGAAGCGTGCGTCGGCTCGCTCCATCACGGTCATCGTGCCGTTCTACGGTTACGCGCGGCAGGACAAGAAGCACCGGGGGCGTGAACCGATTTCGGCGCGTCTGATCGCGGATCTGATGAAGACCGCGGGTGCGGACCGGATTCTGGCGGTGGATCTGCACACGGACCAGATTCAGGGCTTCTTCGACGGTCCGGTGGATCACCTGTTCGCGTTGCCGCTGCTGGCGGACTACGTGGGTGCGAAGGTGGACCGTTCGAAGCTGACGGTGGTGTCGCCGGACGCGGGCCGGGTGCGGGTGGCGGACCGTTGGTGTGACCGTCTGGGTGCGCCGCTGGCGATCGTGCACAAGCGGCGTGACAAGGACGTGGCGAACCAGGTCACGGTGCATGAGGTCGTGGGTGACGTGAAGGGGCGTATCTGCGTCCTGGTCGACGACATGATCGACACGGGTGGCACGATCTGTGCCGCGGCGGACGCGTTGTTCGCGCACGGTGCGGAGGACGTGATCGTGACGGCGACGCATGGTGTGCTGTCGGGTCCGGCGGCGGACCGGCTGAAGAATTCGAAGGTGAGTGAGTTCGTGTTCACGGACACGCTGCCGACGCCGTCCGAGCTGGAGCTGGACAAGATCACGGTGCTGTCGATCGCGCCGACGATCGCGCGTGCGGTGCGTGAGGTGTTCGAGGACGGTTCGGTGACGAGCCTGTTCGACGAGCAGTGAGCGTTCTGCAGTAACCGTTCTGCACAGCGCTGAGATCGTTTTGGGTGCGGCCTCCCTCTCCGAGTAGACTGCTGAAGTTGCTCGGCGAGGGAGGCCGTGCCCGTTTTCTCGGCGGGTGGTGGCTGTCCGTTATCGACGCGCTCTTCGTAGCAGGCCGTTCGTGGCCGGGTGACCACGTCCGTTTCTACCTCTACGAGGAGTGATCATGTCCGAGGTGAAGATCGCCGCCGCGACGCGCACCGAGTTCGGCAAGGGCGCTGCCCGCCGTATCCGTCGTGAAGACAACGTTCCCGGTGTCCTGTACGGCCACGGTTCGGACCCGCTGCACCTGACCCTGCCGGGCCACGCCCTGCTGCTGGCGCTGCGTACGCCGAACGTGCTGATCGCGCTGGACATCGACGGCAAGACGAACGAGCTGGCGATCCCGAAGTCGGTCCAGCGTGACCCGATCAAGGGCTTCCTGGAGCACGTCGACCTGCAGCTGGTGAAGCGCGGCGAGACCGTGACGGTCGAGATCCCGGTGCAGGCCGAGGGCGAGCTGGCCCCGGGTGGCAACCTGCTGGAGTACGTCCTGGACGCGCTGCCGGTCGAGGCCGAGGCCACGCACATCCCGGAGCAGGTCGTCGTGTCGGTGGCGGGTCTGGAGGCCGGTGCCTCGATCCTGGCCAAGGACGTCAAGCTGCCGTCCGGTGTGAAGCTGGCCGTCGAGGACGACGCCGTGGTGCTGCAGGTCCTGGCGTCGCAGGCGGAGGAGCCGGCGGCCGAGGGTGAGGGCGAAGAGGCCGCCGAGGCCTGATCGTCTCCCTTACGGTCTTTGTGTGGTCGGCCGCTGTTCCCGTGCGGGGGCAGCGGCCGACGCGTATGTGTGTGGACGGACGCGAAGGAGACAGGACGTGACGACGGACGCGGGTGCGCCCTGGCTGGTGGCCGGTCTCGGCAATCCGGGGCCCGAGTACGCCGCGAACCGGCACAACGTCGGTTTCATGGTGGCGGATCTGCTGGCGGAGCGGATGGGGGCGCGGTTCAAGCGGCACGGGAAGGCGCAGGCGCAGGTGGTGGAGGGGCGGATCGGTCCTCCTGGGCCGGCGAACCGGCGGGTGATTCTGGCGAAGCCGATGTCGTTCATGAACGTGTCGGGCGGTCCGGTGACGGTGTTGCGGGACTTCTACAAGGTCCCGGTGGGCAACATCATCGCGGTGCACGACGAGCTGGACATCGACTACGGGGTGCTGCGGCTGAAGCTGGGTGGCGGGGACAACGGGCACAACGGGCTGAAGTCGATCACGAAGTCGCTGGGGTCGGACTATCACCGGGTGCGGTTCGGGATCGGGCGGCCGCCGGGGCGGATGCCGGTGGCGGATTTCGTGCTGAAGGATTTCGCGTCGGCGGAGCGCAAGGAGCTGGACTACTTCGTGGACCGGGCGGCGGATGCGGTGGAGGCTCTGGTGGTCGAGGGGCTGGAGCGGGCGCAGAGCACGTACAACTCGTGACTTGTCCGTGGATGGCACGCGGGTGAGTTGACCGGCCGTGCGGGCATGGCCAATGATCCCGGCCATGCCTGCCTCAGCCGTCGCCGCTGCTCGTCCTCGTCGGGTCACTCACGCCGTTCTGGGGTTCGGGCGGGTCGCGGTGATGGGGACGGTGGCGGTGCTGCTGCTGATCGCCGGGGTGTGGGCGTCGTGGGGTACGGCGCAGCACGTGATGCTGACCAAGGGGCGTGAGCGGGGGGCCGTCGAGGTGACGCGGTGCGGCGACGGTGTGTGCAGTGGTCCGTACGTGCCGGTGTCGGCGGGGTCGCAGGCGCGGGGCCGGGTGGTGCTGGAGGATTCGGTGGCCGTGGCGGAGGGGCGGACGTACTCCGTGGTGGTGAAGCCGGGCGGTGACGGTGTGGTGCGGTCGGGGCCGGCGGGGGTGCTGTTCGCGTGGGTGCCGTTGGGCGGGGCGTTGTTGCTGGCGTCCGTGGTGGTGGCCGGGGGGTTGCGGCGGACTCGGGTGGCGTGGGGGATGGCGGGGGCCGGTGTGGTGTTGCTGACGTCGGCGTTCTTCGCGGTGTGAGGGGCACGGCGCCTGTGATGTGGCGGTGCCCCGGGCTCTGGTGAGTCCGGGGCACCGTCGTTTTTCGGCTGTGGGGGTTCGTCAGCCGGTGTTGCGGAGGCCCGCTGCCACGCCGTTGACGGTGAGCAGGAGGGCTCGGGCGAGGAGCGGGTCCGCCTCCTCGCCCGCGGCGGCGGCCTCGCGCTGGCGGCCGAGGAGGGCGACCTGGAGGTAGGAGATCGGGTCGAGGTAGGCGTCGCGGATGGTGAAGGTCTGCTTGAGGACGGGGTCGGCGTCCAGCAGTTCGCTCTCGCCGGTGACGCGCAGGACCTCGGCGACGGTGAGCTCGTGTTCGGCCTTGATCCGGTCGAAGACGTGCTTGAGCTCGTCGGGGACGAGGGTGTCGACGTAGTGCTGGGCGATGCGCAGGTCGGTCTTGGCGAGGGTCATCTCGACGTTGGAGATGAAGTTGCGGAAGAAGTGCCACTGCTGGTGCATCTCGTCGAGGACGGTGTCCAGGCCGGCCTCGCGCAGGGCCTTGAGGCCGGAGCCGACGCCGTACCAGCCGGGGACGATCTGCCGGGACTGGGTCCAGCCGAAGACCCAGGGGATGGCGCGCAGTCCGTCGAGGGAGACGCCGGAGCCGGGGCGGCGGGAGGGCCGGGAGCCCAGGTGCAGGTCGGCGAGCTGGTCGACGGGCGTGGAGGCCAGGAAGTACGTGGGCAGGTCGGGGTCCTCGACCAGCTTGCGGTAGGCCGTGTGGGCGGCGTCGGAGACGACGTCCATGGCGGCGTCCCAGCGGGCGAGGGCCTCGTCGGACTGGCGGGGTGCGGTGTGCAGGGCGGAGGCCTGGAGGGTGGCGGCGACGGTCAGTTCCAGGTTCTCCCTGGCCAGGGCCGGGATGAGGTACTTGTCGGAGATGACCTCGCCCTGCTCGGTGACCTTGATCTCGCCCTCCAGGGTGCCCCAGGGCTGGGCGAGGATGGCGTCGTGGGTGGGGCCGCCGCCGCGGCCGACGGTGCCGCCGCGGCCGTGGAAGAGGCGCAGGCGTACGCCGTAGCGGTGGGCGACGTCGCGCAGGCGCCGCTGGGCGCGGTGGATCTCCCACTGGCTGGTGGTGATGCCGCCGAACTTGGAGGAGTCGGAGTAGCCGAGCATGACCTCCTGGACGTCGCCGCGCAGGGCGACCAGGCGCCGGTAGGAGGGGTCGGCGAGGAGGTCCTCGAGGATGGTGTCGGCGGCCTTGAGTTCGTCGGTGGTCTCCAGGAGCGGCACGATGCCGATCTTGGCCCAGCCGGCGTGCAGGTCGATGAGTCCGGCCTCGCGGGCGAGCACGGCCGCCGCGAAGACGTCGTCGGCGCCCTGGCACATGGAGATGATGTAGGACTCGATGACCTCGGGGCCGAAGACCTCCAGGGCGCGCTTGACGGTCTGGAAGACGCCGAGGGTCTTCTCGCCGGCGGCGTCGACGGGGGCCGGGCTGGGTGCGAGGGGGCGTCGGGAGCGCAGTTCCTTGGCGAGGAGCTTGGTGCGGTACTCGCGGGGCATGTCGGCGTAGCGCCAGGATTCCTCGCCGAGCCGGTCGAAGAGCTGGCCGAGGGCGTGGTGGTGGGCGTCGGCGTGTTCGCGGACGTCCATGGTGGCGAGCTGGAGGCCGAAGGCGGCCAGTGTGCGGATGGTGCGGGCGAGGCGGCCGTCGGCGAAGAGTCCGCCGCGGTGTTCGCGCAGGGAGGTCTGGACGATGCGCAGGTCGTCGAGGAGCTGTGCGGTGCCGAGGTAGTCGTGGCCGTCCTCGTGGGGGGTGCCGGTGGCGAGGCGCTGCTTGGTGTTCTCCAGCTTCTGCCGGATGCAGGTGGCCTTGAGCCGGTAGGGCTCCTCGGCGTTGAGGCGCTTGTAGCGGGGGCTGATCTCGGGCAGGCGTTCCAGGTCGGCCTGGAGGGACTCCAGAAGCTCCTCGGTGGCGCCCGCGTAGCGGATGGAGTTGGACAGGAAGCCGCGCAGTTCGTCGATCATCTCCAGGGCGTCGTTGATGCCGTGTTCGTGCTGGAGGATGAGGACGTCCCAGGTGACCTGGGGGGTGACGTTGGGGTTGCCGTCGCGGTCGCCGCCGATCCAGGTGCCGAAGGTGAGGGGGCGGGTGTCGTCGGGGAGCTTGACGCCGGCGCGTTCCAGTTCGGCGGTCAGGTCCTCCAGGACGTCGCCGACGGCGCCCGCGTGCAGTTCGTCGAGGTAGTAGATGGCGTTGCGGGCCTCGTCGGCGGGCTCGGGGCGGACGACGCGCAGCTCGTCGGTCTGCCACACCAGGTCGATGTTCTCGGCGAGGCGGGTGTCGAGGCGGCGGCGGTCGGACTCGTTGACCGGGGTGTCGAGGAGGGCGGCGATGCGGCGCAGCTTGTTGAGGACGGAGCGGCGGGCGGCCTCGGTGGGGTGTGCGGTGAAGACGGGGCGCACGTTGAGGTTGCGGACCGTCTCCTGGAGGTGCTCGGGGTCGGCGTCCTTCAACCGGTCGGCCGTACGGGCGAGGAGTCCGCCCTCGGCGGCTCGCTTGGCGCCGAGTTCGCGGCCGCGGTGGACCTGCTCGGTGACGTTGGCGAGGTGGAAGTAGGTGGAGAAGGCGCGTACGAGCTTGGCGGCGGTCTCCAGTTCGGTGCCGCGCAGCAGCTCGGCGGCGGCCTCGCCGTCCTCTCGGGTGAGGCGGCGGACCTTCTCGACGAGGTCCAGCAGCTCGGGGCCTTCCTGCCGTACGAGGGTCTCTCCGAGGAGGTCACCCAGCCGGCGGATGTCGGCACGCAGTTCGCTGCTGGTCGTCGTGGTGGTCTGGTCGTCGGCACTGCTCACAGGTGCGGCTCCTTGCAGTGTTGAAGCTCGTCTGGGAGGGAACCCGGACGGCGTCTCGCGCGGCGGGCGCCGCTTACGGGGCCGGACGTCCGGGAAGTATTCCGAGCGGACCGCGCTGTCCGACCGGCTCCCAGGATAGGTGTCGGCCAGGACGCGCAGGTTCTCGGGCTCTTGCCGCGGGGCGACGCACTGCCATACTTACGTCGCCGTAGGTTACGGAACCGTAGGAAGTGTGCATGGTTCTGGCAGCCCGGCACCGGACACCACCCTCGACCCCACAGGGGACGCGCATGACCTCGAGTTCCGATGTGATCGCAGACGCTTCGAAGCCTCCTGAGCCGCCCGGCGGCTCGGCCCCTTCCGCGACGCTGGGGGGTGAGCAGAAGCGGTCCATCGAGCAGATCACGCTGTTGTTGTTCATCGCCGTTCCGTTCCTGGCGCTGGTGGCGGCGGTGCCGCTGGCGTGGGGGTGGGGGGTGAGCTGGCTGGACCTGGGGTTGCTGGTCTTCTTCTACTTCCTGGGCTGCCACGGCATCACCATCGGCTTCCACCGTCACTTCACCCACGGCTCCTTCAAGGCGAAGCGGCCGCTGAAGATCGCGTTGGCGATCGCGGGTTCGATGGCGGTGGAGGGGCCGCTGGTGCGGTGGGTGGCGGATCACCGCAAGCACCACAAGTTCTCCGACGACGAGGGCGATCCGCATTCGCCGTGGCGGTACGGCGAGACGGTGCCGGCGCTGATCAAGGGCCTGTGGTGGGCGCACATCGCGTGGATGTTCGACGAGGAGCAGACGCCGCAGGAGAAGTACGCCCCGGATCTGATCAAGGATCCGGCGCTGCGTGCGATCTCCCGCCAGTTCATCCTGTGGACAGTGGTGTCGCTGGCTCTTCCGGCGCTGATCGGCGGGCTGGTCACGATGTCGTGGTGGGGCGCGTTCACCGGCTTCTTCTGGGGTTCACTCGTCCGGGTGGCGCTGTTGCACCACGTGACGTGGTCGATCAACTCGATCTGTCACGCGGTCGGCAAGCGTCCGTTCAAGTCGCGGGACCGTTCGGGCAACGTGTGGTGGCTGGCGGTCCTGTCGTGCGGTGAGTCCTGGCACAACCTGCACCACGCCGATCCGACGTCGGCGCGGCACGGTGTGATGCGGGGCCAGCTGGACTCGTCGGCGCGGCTGATCCGCTGGTTCGAGCAGTTCGGGTGGGCGTACGACGTGCGGTGGCCGTCACGCTCGCGTATCGATTCCCGCCGCAACACGGACCAAGATTCCTCCCGGCGCCGGAAGGAAACCGTCGAGGCGGCATGATGGTCGCTGTGGCGACCGACTCCAGCAGCACCCCGAGCAATGAGAAGCCGCGGCGTGCGCGTCGCACCCGGATGACCGGTGCCGAGCGCCGCCAGCAGCTGCTGGAGATCGGTCGCACCCTCTTCGCGGCGAAGGGTTTCGAGGGCACGTCGGTGGAGGAGATCGCGGCGAAGGCCGGGGTTTCCAAGCCGGTGGTGTACGAGCACTTCGGCGGCAAGGAGGGCTTGTACGCGGTGGTGGTCGACCGGGAGATGCGGCGCCTGCTGGACATGGTGACCAGCTCCCTGACCGCCGGCCACCCGCGGGAGCTGTGCGAGCAGGCGGCCTTCGCGCTCCTCGACTACATCGAGGAGTACACGGACGGCTTCCGCATCCTGGTCCGCGACTCCCCCATCCCGCAGTCGACGGGCTCGTTCGCCTCCCTCATCTCGGACATCGCCACCCAGGTGGAGGACATCCTGGGCCGCGAGTTCAAGAGCCGCGGTTTCGACGCCAAGCTGGCCCCGCTGTACGCGCAGGCGCTGGTCGGCATGGTGGCGCTGACGGGGCAGTGGTGGCTGGACGTGCGCAAGCCGAAGAAGGCGGAGGTGGCGGCGCACCTGGTGAACCTGGCGTGGCACGGCCTGGACGGCCTGGAGCCGAAGCCGCGCCTGATAGGGCACCGGAAGAACTAGGACCGTACCGGAGCCGGAGCCCATGCAGCCGCTGCGCGGAATCACCGTCGTCTCACTCGAACAGGCGGTCGCCGCTCCCTACGCCAGCCGTCAGCTCGCCGATCTCGGCGCGCGGGTGATCAAGGTGGAGCGTCCGGGGGCGGGTGACTTCGCCCGCGCCTACGACACCCGGGTGAAGGGTCTGAGCTCGCACTTCGTGTGGGTGAACCGCAACAAGGAGTCCGTGACCCTCGACTTCAAGGACCCGCGGGGCATGGCGGTGCTGCGCCGTCTGATCGCGGGCGCGGACGTGTTCCTGCAGAACCTGGCGCCGGGTGCGGCGGCCCGCGCGGGGCTCGGTTCCGGGGAACTGCGGGAGCGGCACCCGTCGCTGATCGTGTGCGACATCTCCGGTTACGGCTCGCCCGGCCCGTACGAGGGCCGCAAGGCGTACGACCTGATGGTGCAGGCCGAGTCGGGGCTGCTGTCGGTGACGGGGACGCCGGAGGAGATGGCGAAGGTGGGCGTCTCGGTGTCGGACATCGCCGCCGGGATGTACGCGTACAGCTCGGTCCTGGCGGCGCTGCTGGAGCGGGGCCGCACGGGCCGGGGCGCGCATCTGGACGTGTCGATGCTGGAGGCCACCGTGGAGTGGATGGGCTTCCCGTTGTACTACGCCGTCGACGGCGCGGGGCCGCCGCCGCGGGCCGGTGCCGCACACGCGACGATCCACCCGTACGGCCCCTTCACTGCGGGTGACGGGAAGACCGTCATGATGGCGATCCAGAACGAGCGCGAGTGGCACGGTTTCTGTGCGGAGTTCCTGGGGCGCCCGGAGCTGGCCGAGGACCCGCGGTTCGCCACGAACGCGGACCGCAACGCGCACCGGGATGAGCTGGGCGAGCTGATCGCGGCCCGGTTCGCGGAGCTGACCGGTGCGGAGGCGGTCGAGCTGCTCGGCGCGGTGCCGGTGGCGAACGCGCGGGTGAACACGCTCGCCGAGGTGTGGGACCACCCGCAGCTGGCCGCGCGGGGGCGCCGGCACGAGGTGCCCACGCCGGCCGGTCCGGTGCCGGCGTTCGCACCGCCGGGTCCGACGGGGGCGGCGCCCCGTATGGAGGCGGTCCCGGCGCTGGGCGAGCACACCCGTGCCGTCCTCGGGGAGCTGGGCCTGTCCGGGGAGGAGATCGACGCGCTGGTCGCGGCGGGGGTGGCGTGAGCGCCGCCGCCCGGCGTCACGGCTGCCTCGGCGGGTCCGGTTCCAGGAACTCCAGGCGGTTGCCGACGGGGTCGGCGCAGTAGAAGCGCCGGTGGCCGGGGAGGTCGTCGTCCCAGGTCACGGGTGTGCCATGGGCCTCCAGCCGGGCGGCGTACGCCTCGATGCCGGTGACGCGGAGCCCGGGGTGGGCCTTGCGGGCGGGCCGGAAGCCGGTCGTCTCGACGCCCAGGTGGAGCTGGACCGTTCCCGCCCGGAACCAGCAGCCGGCGCGGGCGGTGAGCGCGGGCGGCTTGGGCACCTCGGTCAGGCCCAGGACCCCGGCGTAGAAGGCGCGCAGCGCCTCCTCGGCGCCGGGCGGCGCGGCGAGCTGGACGTGGTCGAGGGCAGTGATCACCGGTCGGCCGGCTTCCGGGCGACGGCGAAGATCCGGCGGAAGGGGAACGGGGTGCCGTGCGGCCCCGGCGGGTAGGCGGCGCGCAGGACGGTGCGGTACTCCTCGACGAAGGCGGCGCGGGCCTCGGGGTCGTCGTCGAGGGCGGTGAGCACGGGCCGCAGTCCCGTCCCCTTCACCCAGTCCAGTACGGGGTCGTCGCCGGGCAGCAGGTGGACGTACGTCGTCTCCCACACGTCGGCGGTGCAGCCGGCGGCGGTCAGGTGGGCGAGGTAGGCCTCGGGGGTGAGGACGGCGTCGTCGTGGCGGAGGGTGCCGGCGAGGCGGTGGCGCCAGCGCGGGGAGTGGGCGAGTTCGCGCATCAGGCGGTGGCTGGGGGCGGCGAAGTTGCCGGGGACCTGGAAGGCGAGGACGCCGCCGGGGGCGAGGCCCGCGATCCAGTCGGGGAACCGTTCCACGTGCCCGGGGATCCACTGGAGGGTGGCGTTGCTGATGACGAGGTCGTGAGGTTCGGCGGGGGTCCAGGTGCGGGCGTCGGCGGGGGCGAAGTCGACGTGGCCGCCGTCGGCGGTGTCGCCGGCGTGCTGCCGGGCGCGTTCCAGCATCTCGGCGGAGTTGTCGTAGCCGGTGATGCGGGCGGTGGGCCAGCGGTCGGCGAGCAGGGTGGTGACGTTGCCGGGGCCGCAGCCGAGGTCGGCGACGCGGGGCCGGTCGCCGGGCAGGTCGGGGACGCGGGCGAGGAGGTCGGCGAAGGGGCGGGCGCGGGGGCCGGCGTGGCGCAGGTACTGGGCGGGGTCCCAGGTGGGGGCGGTGGCGGGCATGGGGCCTCCAGAGGCGTGCTGTCCGGGCCGGGTACCCAGCGTCACCCCACCCCTATCTCGACGTCAAGAGAGTCGACATCAAGAGACTTCACGTCGACACAACCACTACACTGATCGTCATGGAGGACGAGGTCGATCGGCTGGTCGCAGCGTGGCGCCGGGAGCGCCCGGACCTCGACGTGGAACCGCTCGAGGTACTGAGCCGGGTCAGCAGGCTCGCCCGGCACCTGGACCGCGCCCGCCGCATCGCCTTCTCCGAGCACAATCTCGAGCCGTGGGAGTTCGACGTCCTGACGGC
This sequence comes from Streptomyces sp. CB02414, assembly GCF_001905385.1. Taxonomy (GTDB): domain Bacteria; phylum Actinomycetota; class Actinomycetes; order Streptomycetales; family Streptomycetaceae; genus Streptomyces. The sequence continues at coordinate 139,379 of NZ_LIPF01000006.1, forward strand.
CCTGCGCCGCGCGGGCACCCCGTACCAGCTCTCCCCGGGCCAGCTCCTCACCCAGACCCTGGTCACCTCCGGCACGATGACCAACCGCATCGACCGCCTCGCCAAGAAGGGCCTGGTGGAGCGCCTGCCCGACCCCAGCGACCGGCGCGGCGTACTGGTCCGGCTCACGGACGAGGGCCGGGACCGCGCCGACCAGTCCCTGGCGGGCCTGCTGGCCCAGGAGCGCGCGATCCTGGCCGAGCTCTCCCGCGCCCAGCGCGGCGAACTGGCGGGTCTGCTACGCCAGCTGACCGCCCCGTTCGACAACATCCCCGGTTAAATCGGCCGGTCCCACTCCGGCCCGCCGCGCCAGCGCGACGGCGGCGAGCGTCGAGTGCACGCCCAGCTTCCCCAGTACGTTCTGCATGTGGGTGCGCACGGTGTGCGGGGACAGGTACAGCCGCTCGGCGACCGCCTTGCGCCCGAGCCCGGCCACCATGCAGCGCAGCACCTCCCGCTCGCGCGGGGTCAGCGACTCCACCAGCCGCTCGCTCTCGGTGCGGTGCTTGCGGGCGGCGGTCAGCTCGCGCAGGACGCCGGTGAGCAGCGCGGGCGGCAGATGCGTCTCGTCCCGCAGCACGCCCCGGATCACACTGAGCAGCCGCGACAGCGAGCAGTCCTTCGCCACCCACCCAGAGGCCCCGGCCCCCAGCGCGAGGGCCGCCCGCCGGGGATCGTCCTTCTCGGCGAGGACGACGATCCGCACGCCCGGCTGCCCCGACCGCACCCCGGCGACCAGCGAGATCCCGTCGACCAGCCCGTCCTCGTTGCCCTCGCGCACCGGCACGGCGGGCCGCGCGCCGGGCACGTGTCCGCCCAGGTCGGCGTCGACGAGCAGTACGTCGTACCGCCGTCCCTCGGACGCGGCCCGCTCCAGGCAGCGCAGCGCGGCCGGGCCGCTGCCGGCCGCGGAGACCTCCACGTCCGGCTCGGCCGCCAGCGCGGCGGCGAGCGACTCGGCGAAGATGCGATGGTCGTCGACGACCAGGACACGGATACGAACCACGAAACCCCCCTCCCCCAGGCTCCTGGCGGAGCAGGGGCACCATCGTCTGTCCGGCCACGAAACGCGGAAGACGACACCGGGACGGGGCGCCGCAGCCGCACGGCCGCCGCCGTGCAGTGACCGCCACCCCCGCCCCGGGCGCCGTACCCGGCTGTCTCGCCCCCTGAACGGCACCGGCCCCCACCGGTGTTGTTCATCAGAGTACGGGCGGGCGCCGGGAGCGGAAGGCTATTTGCAGAACTGACAGCCCGACGCGTTTATGGTGAGCCGCATGTTTCGTCTCGTGACAGAAGTGGACAGGACACGGCGCGATCTGCTGCGCACCCGCCTCCGGGAGACGAACACGACGGCCTCGTCCGTCCTGCGCTCCCTGCGCGGAACCCCTCACGAACGCGAACACCCCCTGCACGTCTGGGTCCTCGACCAGTCGTCCGGCGCCCTGGCCGGCGGCCTCGTCGGCCACACCTGGGCGACCTGGCTGCACGTGACGTACCTGTGGGTCGACGACCCCCACCGCGGCACGGGCCTGGGCTCCGCCCTCCTCACCGAGGCGGAACGAACGGCCCGCGACGAACGGGGCTGCGCGGCGGCCCGCGTGGAGACGTGGGACTTCCAGGCGCCGGACTTCTACCGGAAGCAGGGGTACGAGGTGGTGTGCGTGATCCCGGACTATCCGCCGGGGGTCACGGAGTACACGCTGGTGAGGCGGCTGGGGTGAGCGGGGGCGGAACTTGCGGAGCTCGGTGTCACTCGGACTCCAGCCCCATGTCCTTCGCGCTGTAACGGGGCAGCCCGGCCGTCTCGACGGTCCAGGTACCGAGCTCCGTGGCGAGGGTGACCGCCTTGCCGTACGGGAGGTGAAGCCGGTTCTCGTAGGCGGGGCGCCCCTCGCTCCGGCCGATGCCCCACTGGTAGGTCCAGGTGCCGTCGCGCGGGTCGAGGATCAGGTAGTGAGGGATGCCCATGGCGGGGTAGTCGCGGCTCTTGTCGCGGTAGTCGTTGTCGGGGTTGGAGGGGGAGACGATCTCGATCGCCAGGACGATCTCGTGGGGGTCGAGGGGGTCGTCGGTCTGCATGGCGTCGCCGGAACAGACGAGGATGTCCGGAATCCGCAGCGTGCCGAGGGACGCGTCGTCGATGTCGGTCGCCTCGAACGCGAACAATCCCTCGGGAACCTGAGCATCGAGCTGCCGGGACACCAGCTTCGCGGTGAGCTGATGGCGGGGCCGCGGGCTCATCATCATCACAAGCTGCCCGTTACTGATCTCGGGCCAGGCGAAGCCCGGCGGCGGAGTCATACGATCACGGCGGTGGCGCAGTCGCCGGTACAGGGTCTCCTGAGTCATGGGTCCTCCCGGCCTCCAGTATGAAGGCGCCGGTCTTGCACTGCGGGCGCGCGTCGTCCCACTCACCCCGCACCGACCGAGACGTCCGCCGCGGCCCCGACGGCGACCTCGGCCCAGACCGTCAGACCTCCACCCGCCCGCCGTGTCCCCCACCGTCCCGCCAGCGCATCGGTGATCAACAGACCTCGCCCGCGTTCACACTCCGCCCCGGCCGCAGTCGCCGACGGCGTACCGCCGCTCCTGCCGCTGTCGGTCACCCCGACCGTGACCACGTCGCCGGTGTGGCGGACGTCCGGGGAGTCGTCCCGCAGATAGGTAAGCCGCCATTGCCCCCGAGTGACGATGTCAGTCTCGTGGAGCTTGTAACCCAGTTCGAAGGCCACCGCCGCGATTCTGTTGCTCTGCGATACCTCTCGGCCTGTCAGCGTGATCTCTGCGGTGCCTCGCCCATCGAAGTAGGCGAGGATCTGTTCATCTTTCATGAGTGGCTTCACTTTCCGGCTACTACCGCAGTCACCCCCTCGAACGCGAGCCCGAACGGCAGAGCACCCAGTGCATCCTGCGCGAGGGTTCGGTTGGAGACCACGCGTCACCGCCAACAGTCCGCGCCGTTCCGTGGAGCGCAAGCGCCCCGCCGGAGAAGCCGCCCGCCACCGTACCCACCGTTACGGATGCCAAGGCGAGAGGCGGGAAGAACACACTGAGACCGAGCATGACGAGCGAGATCGCGGCCAGCGCGGCGCTCACATTCGCCAGTACGTCACCGAGGGCAGCGATGGGCGTGAGCATGCTCGCCTCACGGTTCAGCGGTTGACGGCCTGGATCTCCTGGACCACGACATCCTGGTCGGCGCCGAACTGGCCGTCGGGAAGGTCGCCTCCCTCGCCGGTCGTGCTCGTCCAGCTGATCTTCCAGGTGACGGTCGCTTGGAGTTTGTAAGAGCCGTCGCCGGATGAACGTAGGTACTTCACTCCACAGGGCGGGGTCTCGTCGGCCTTCCCCTTGGCGTAGGGCTCACCGATCTGACCGTCACGGATCTCGCACTGGCCGGAGGCGGGGTACGTGACGGCGTCGTCCGTGCCGGGAGAGATTTCCAGCGAAACGGGCTCGGCCGTCGTCGTCGCGCTGAGGCCGAGGAGCGGGACGGACGCGGTGACGGAGACCGGTTCGAAGTCTGCGGTGTCCAGCCATGCCCAGGTCGGGAGGTTGACCTTGGTGGCGTCTGCGGGGGCGAGTTCCACTTCGGTGGAAGGGACGCGGATCTCTGCGTAGGCGAGCTGGGCAAGCGTCTCAACGTTGATGGCCTGCGGGACATCGGCCGGCGGGGCGGCCCCCTCGTCGACCCAGAAGGGCAGCTCGTCGCATTCCTGGGAGGCTGGGTCCGTTTCCCGCCCCTCGGTGATGTACGCGTCCCACCAGTAGCCCTCGCCCTCCTTTTCCTTGTTGAAGTCCTTGTAGGGCTCGCCGTTGACGAAGTGATTCTGCGTCTTCAAAGCCCATTCGGGGCTGGGAGCGCTGCTTTCCCACACCTGGCGCATCTGCGCCTCGATCTCCTTGGGCGTGTATGCCGGCGCGTAGTAGCAGGCGGGGGGCGTCCAGGACGTGGACGAGGCCGTGACCGCTCCGGTCGCCTCCCCGGCGCCGTTCTTCGAGCGGTCGAACACGATCGTTCCGCTGACCCCGGACTTGAGGGTGTCACCCTCGCGTTCTCCCGAGGCACTGGTGTCCGTCCCGGTCCCGCCGCCGAACTCTCCGCCGTTCCCCGAGCCCGTCCGGTCTGCCATCGCGGCAGGGGGCACGCCCAGCGTCAGCAGTAGGACAGTCGCCGCCACCGTCGCGTGCCTCAGGGGTCGCTTCACTGCTGGCATGCCGAGGCTCCCCGAGTCGCAACGAGCTTCGTCGTCTCCCAGACGCCGTCATCGTTGAGACGCAGTTGCCCGGTGTAGGCGACATAGCTGTTCTCGGAGGCGATGGTCCTTTTGACCTCGCCAGTCTTGATGACCTTGTCATACGCCTTGGACTCGTCCGCGCAATAGCCGATCGCCGCAGAATCCTCGGAGTTCACCTCCACCTTGCGGTCGTAGTAACGCACAGTTCCGGTGATGGCCAGGCCGCCGTCCACGTATCCCTTGACCCAGTCGTGCGCCGCCGCAGCCGCTTCGCCTTCGGTGTAGAACTCGAGCGCCGGCAATTCAGGGTCGCCGGCGACGATGGCTGCGTCCATGGCTTTCACGAATTCCGCGTTATCGCGTAGTACCGCGTCCTTCGCGGCGTCACCGGTCTTCTCCGGCGTGAAGACGTCCTTGACGTCCGGCGGCAGGGTGATCTTCGGGCGTCCGACAGAACCCGACGCACTCGGCGAAGCTGAGGCCGAAGCTGCACCACCCGTATCCGCCCCCGCGATCTTGTCGTTGCCCTCGGAATTCTCCTCACCGCCCCCACAGGCGGACAGCGACAGAGCTGCGACGGCGGTCAACGCGGCAGCGGCGAGCAGGGTGGGGCGGCGGTTCACGGATGGCTCCCGGTGGGGCGAGGGTTCTCACGAGTGAGGCAACGCTATCGACCGGGCCTGGTGAGGGGGTAGTTGGGTTTGCGTCAGCACCGCCTTGCCGAGGACTGCCCCGAGGGCGTCACCCCACCCGCCGCGCCCCCGCCGAAGGCACCGCCTCGAACACCCGCGGCGCGGTGAAGCCCGCTGCCGCGAAGGCCTCCTCCACCGCCTTCGTGATGGCGTCCACGTCGGAGACGTCGGCCAGGACGATCGCCGAGCCGCCGAAGCCGCCGCCGGTCATGCGGGCGCCGAGGGCGCCGGAGGCGAGGGCCGTGTCGACGACGAGGTCCAGTTCGGGGCAGGAGATGCGGAAGTCGTCCCGCAGGGAGGTGTGGCCCTCGACGAGGACGGGGCCGATGGCGCGGGTGTCGCCGGATTCGAGGAGGGCCACCACCCGCTCGACGCGCTCGTCCTCCGTGACGACGTGCCGGACCAGGCGGCGGACCTCCTCGTCGTCGGCCAGGCGCTCCAGCGCCGCGTCGAGTTCGGCGTACGGGACGTCCCGCAGGGCGTCGACGCCCAGCAGCGCCGCGCCCTTCTCGCAGCCGGCGCGGCGTTTGCCGTACTCGCCCTCGCTGTGGGAGTGCTTGACCTGCGTGTCCACGACGAGGAGGCGCATGCCCTCGGCCGCGAGGTCGAAGGGGATCTGGCGCTGGGAGAGGTCGCGGGTGTCGAGGAAGAGGGCGTGGCCCGCCTCGCAGCAGGCGGAGGCGGTCTGGTCCATGATGCCGACGGGGGCGCCGACGTAGACGTTCTCCGCGCGCTGGCACAGGCGGGCGAGCTGCCAGCCGCGCAGGCCGAGGGAGTAGAGGTCGTTGAGGGCGAGGGCGACCACTACTTCCAGGGCCGCCGAGGAGGACAGGCCCGCGCCGGACGGGACCGTGGAGGCGAGGTGGATGTCGGCGCCGGTCAGTTCGTGGCCGGCCTCGCGCAGTGCCCAGACCACGCCCGAGGGGTACGCGGTCCAGGACTTGTCCGACTCGGGGGCCAGGTCGGCCACGCGCAGCTCGGCGACACCGGCGTCGATGTCGGCCGAGTGCAGGCGCAGGAGTCCGTCGTCCCGGCGGGAGACGGCCGCGACCGCGGTGTGCGGCAGGGCGAAGGGCATGACGAAGCCGTCGTTGTAGTCGGTGTGTTCGCCGATGAGGTTGACGCGGCCGGGGGCCGCCCAGATCCCCTCCGGCTCCGCGCCGTACAGCTCGCGGAACCGCTCGCCGACGGCCTTCACCACTGCCTCGCCCATGCCCTGCCCCTCGCTCTTCCCTAGTCCTGGCCCGCGCGCCGCTGCGCGAACTCCCACGCGTCCGCCACGATGCCCGCGAGGTCCGCGCGGGACGGGTTCCAGCCCAGCTTCTCCTTGGCGGTGTCCGCCGACGCGACCAGGACCGCCGGGTCGCCGCCCCGGCGCGGTGCCACGACCTCGGGGATCGGGTGGCCCGTCACCCGGCGCACGGTCTCGACGACCTCGCGGACGGAGAAGCCGTTGCCGTTGCCCAGGTTGCAGATGAGGTGCTCGCCCGGGACGGCGGCCGTCACCGCCAGCAGGTGGGCCTCGGCCAGGTCGGCGACGTGGATGTAGTCGCGCACGCAGGTGCCGTCCGGCGTCGGGTAGTCGTCGCCGAAGACGGAGATGGCGTCGCGGCGGCCCTGCGCCACCTGGAGGACCAGCGGGATCAGGTGCGACTCGGGGTCGTGGCGCTCGCCGTACTGGCCGTAGGCGCCCGCGACGTTGAAGTAGCGCAGCGACACCGCGCCCAGGCCATGGGCCGCCGCCTCACCGCTGATCATGTGGTCGACGGCGAGCTTGGAGGCGCCGTACGGGTTCGTGGGCTTCGTCGGCGCGGTCTCGACGATCGGGACCTGCTCCGGCTCGCCGTACGTCGCGGCCGTGGAGGAGAAGACGAGGCGGCGGACGCCCGCCGTGCGCATGGCCTCCAGCAGGGCCATGGTGCCGCCGACGTTGTTGTCCCAGTACTTCTCGGGCTTCACGACGGACTCGCCGACCTGGGAGAAGGCGGCGAAGTGCAGCACGCCGTCGAACGAGGCGTCCAGCCACTTCGCGGCGTCGCGGATGTCCCCCTCGATGAAGGTGGCACCCGACGGCACGCCCTCCCGGAAGCCCGTGGACAGGTTGTCGAGGACGACGACCTCGTGGCCCGCCTCCAGCAGATGCTGGGCGACCACGCTGCCGACATAGCCGGCCCCGCCCGTCACCAGGTACTTCCCGCTCATGAACTCGCTACCTCTCGCAGTCGCTCGGCCGCGCGCTCCGGAGGCACGTCGTTGATGAACACGTCCATGCCGGACTCGGAGCCCGCGAGGAACTTCAGCTTGCCGGACGTACGGCGGATAGTGAAAAGTTCCAGGTGGAGCGCGAAGTCGTCCCGCGTCACACCCTCGAAGTCCTCCAGCTGTCCGAACGGGGCCTGGTGCCAGGCCGCGATGTACGGCGTCGAGGGCTCACCCTCCCCGAAGATCCGGTCGAAGCGCCTCAAGAGTTCCAGATAGACCTGTGGGAACTCCGTGCGGGCCGCCTCGTCGAGCCCGAGCAGGTCGGGCACCCGCCGCTTGGGGTAGAGGTGCACCTCGTAGGGCCAGTGCGCGGAGTACGGCACGAAGGCCGCCCAGTGTTCGCCCTCCAGGACGACCCGCTCACCGGCCAGCTCCTCCTCCAGTACGGCGTCGAAGAGGTTCTCGCCGCCGGTGGCTTCCTTGTGGGCGGCGAGCGAACGGAGCATCTGCGCGGTGCGGGGTGTGGTGAAGGGGTAGGCGTAGATCTGGCCGTGCGGGTGACCCAGCGTCACCCCGATCTCGGCGCCCCGGTTCTCGAAGCAGAAGACCTGTTCCACGGAGGGCAGATGCGACAGCTCCGAGGTGCGGTCGGTCCAGGCGTCGAGGACGAGCCGGGCCTGCTCCTCGCTCAGGCCGGCGAAGGAGGCGTTGTGGTCGGAGGTGAAGCAGACGACCTCGCAGCGGCCGGAGTCGCCGGCCAGCGAGGGGAAGCGGTTCTCGAAGACCACCACGTCGTACGACGAGTCCGGGATCTCGCTCAGCCGCTCCCCGTGCGACGGGCACAGCGGGCACTGGTCGGCGGGCGGGTGGTAGGTGCGGCCCTGGCGGTGCGAGGCGATGGCGACCGAGTCGCCGAGCAGCGGGTCGCGGCGGACCTCGGAGGTGGTGACGGTCCGCTCCAGCGGGCGCCGGTCCACGGCGCCGCGCACCGCGTCGTCGTGCAGGTCGTAGTAGACGAGCTCGCGACCGTCGGCCAGCCGGGTCGAGGTCTTCTTCACAGCCGCACTCCTCCGTACCCACACCCAATCATCCAACACAATCAAACATAACACTTCACAACCCACCAGCACCCCCGATCATCACGATCAAACAAAGAACACCACCAAAACTGTTCATTTCCTGAACGCGGAGGCGTAGGTTCCGCTGCGGATCAGTTCGCGCAACGAAGCGAGTTCGTATGCATACCCCCACATACCTAGCCGCGGAGCTTCGACTCCCCACCAACTGGCTCGACTACACGATCCTCGGGATCTACTTCGTCGTCGTGCTCGGGATCGGCTTCGCCGCCCGCCGGTCGGTCAAGACCAGCCTGGACTTCTTCCTGTCCGGCCGTTCGCTGCCCGCCTGGGTCACCGGCCTCGCCTTCGTCGCGGCCAACCTGGGCGCCACCGAGATCCTCGGCATGGCCGCCAACAGCGCCCAGTACGGCGTCTACACGACCCACTGGTACTGGATCGGCGCCATCCCGGCGATGGTCTTCCTGGGCCTGGTGATGATGCCGTTCTACTACGGCTCCAAGGTCCGCTCGGTCCCGGAGTTCCTGCTCCTGCGCTTCGACAGGTCCTCACACCTGCTGAGTTCGATCCTGTTCGCCGTCGCGGCCATCCTGATCGCCGGCGTGAACCTCTACGCCCTCGCGATCGTCGTCGAGGCACTGCTGGGCTGGCCGCAGTGGGTGGCCATCGTGGTCGCCGGCTTCTTCGTCCTCGCCTACATCACCCTCGGCGGCCTCTCCTCGGCCATCTACAACGAGGTCCTCCAGTTCTTCGTGATCCTGGCCGGCCTCATCCCGATCACGATCCTGGGCCTGAAGAAGGTCGGCGGCTGGGACGGCCTGTCCGACTCCCTCACCCAGTCCCGCGGCGGCGACTTCATGACCGCCTGGGGCGGCACGGGCATCGGCAGCGACAACCCGCTGGGCGCCAACTGGCTGACCATCGTCCTCGGCCTCGGCTTCGTGCTCTCCTTCGGCTACTGGACGACGAACTTCGCCGAGGTGCAGCGCGCCCTGTCCGCGAAGAACCTCTCGGCGGCCCAGCGCACCCCGCTCATCGCCGCCTTCCCGAAGATCTTCATCGTCTTCGTCGTCATGATCCCGGGCCTGGTCGCCGCGGTCCTCGTCCCGAGGATCGGCACGCCCGGCTCGGACCTCCAGTACAACGACGCGATCCCGTACCTGATGCAGCAACTGCTGCCCAACGGCGTCCTCGGCATCGCGGTCACCGGCCTCCTGGCCGCCTTCATGGCCGGCATGGCGGCGAACGTGTCCTCCTTCAACACGGTCTTCACCACGGACATCTGGGCGCGTTACGTGGTGAAGGACCGGGAGGACGACTACTACGTGCGCTTCGGCCGCCTGATCACGGTGATCGGCGTCCTGGCCTCCATCGGCACGGCGTTCCTGGCCTCGTCGTTCTCCAACATCATGAGCTACCTCCAGACGCTCTTCTCCTTCTTCAACGTGCCGATGTTCGTGGTCTTCATCATCGGCATGTTCTGGAAGCGGGCGTCCATGAAGTCCGGCTTCTGGGGCCTGATCGCGGGCACCACGGCCGCGATGGTGAACTACTTCGTCATCTACAAGCAGGGCATCATCGACATCCCCTCCGACCAGGGCGCCAACTTCGTCTCCGCGATCGCGGGCTTCGTGGCCGGCGCGGTGGTCATGGTCGCGGTGTCCCTGTTCACCGCGCCGAAGCCGGCCGCCGAGCTTCAGGGCCTCGTCTACGGCACCGTCTCCCCCGGCATGTCCGAGGCGCCCGCCAAGGGCGACGACGCGTGGTACCGCAAGCCGGCGCTGCTGGGCTGGGGTGCGGTCGTGCTGGCCGCCGCCTGCTACATCCCGTTCTCGTTCTGATCGCGGGAGGATTGAGAGAGCATGTCCGATTTCGACTCCTACTCCGACAAGAACGTCCAGGACGAGGTTTCCGAGCTGGAGACCAAGTCCGTGACGGCCGCGCGGCTGTTCGACATCCGGCGGATCATCGGCGGGCTGTTCGTGGTCTACGGCGTCATCGTGACGATCGCGGGCTTCGTGGCGTCCGACGACGAGATCGACAAGGCGCAGGGGGTGAACATCAACCTGTGGACCGGGCTGGGAATGCTGGTGCTGGGGCTGTTCTTCCTGGCGTGGCTGAAGCTACGGCCCACGGCTCCGCCTACGCCGCCGCTGGAGGAGACCGCCGAGAAGTGACGCCGGTCCCGTGAACGCCGGTCCCTGACCGGCGTTCACGGGCGGGGACGGGTGCGCAGCCCGGCGTGGCGGGGTGCCGCTGCTCCCACCCGCCGCAGGCGCCCCGCTCAACCGCCGGAGGCAGAGGCACCGGCCCGGTCCAGCAACCCCGTCCGGGCCGCCAGCGCCGCCGCCTCCAGTCTGGAGCCCACGCCCAGCTTCATCAGCACCCGCTGCACATGCGTCCGGGCCGTGGACGGCGCGATGCCCATTCCCGCCGCGATCAGCCGGGTGTCCTCCCCGTCCGCGACCCGCACCAGCACCTCCACCTCCCTCGGCGTGAGCATCTGCAGCAGCCGCTGCCCCTCGTCGTCGGGCTGGGTCGCCGGGTTCAGCAGCTCGCCGAACGCACCCTGCAACAACGCGGGCGCCACCGCCGCCTCCCCGGCCCGCGCCTTCATAATGGCCCGCTCGACGCCCTCTATCCGCTCGTCGTGCCGCACGTACCCCGACGCCCCCGCCGCGAACGCCGCCGCGATCCCGCGAGGGTTCGGCACGGGCCCCAGTACCAGCACGGCCACCTGCGGACGCTCCCGCTTGATGCGTACCACCGGGTCGAAGATCCCCGGCTCGGCCGGCGTCGCCGTCCCCAGCAGGCACACCTCCGGCGCCCGGCTGATCACCAGCTCCGCCGCCCCCGCCGCCGGCGCCGCCGCCGCCAGCACCCGGTGCCCCCGCAACTTCAACGCCGAGGCCAGCGCCTCGGCGAGCAATCGGTGATCGTCGACCACCATGAGCCGTACACCCATCGAGCAACCCCCCAGTCACCCTCCCCAGTCCCCCGGAAGCTACACGCTAGTGCCCCCGCGCGCTGCCCCTACCGGCAAGAACCGCCCCGGATCACCGAAAATCCATGCAACACACCATGCAGCACGCCACGCGAAACGGCCCCGCCCCCCGGCAAGGGGACGGGGCCGTCACGGGCTACGGCGCCGCGTGTCTCAGCCGCTCGTGCCGAACGCGATCGCCAGGTACTCCTTCTCGTCCGCGCTGCTCGGCGCGCTCGCGTACACCTGCGACATGTACAGGTGCCCCTGCGAGTACCGGACCTCGGAGTAGTCCGGCGACATCCGGGCCTCCACGTTGCGTACCGCCTCGGTCGCCGGGTTCTCCATCAGCGTGGTCTGCTTGAACGTCCCGCCGTCGATGCTCACGATCTGGCCGCCCTTGTCGTACGGGGGGCGCTTGTACGCGATCACGTTGCCGCCGTCCATGCGCAGCGGGGTGATGGTGTAGCCGTCACCGGCGTCGGCGCGCTCGCCGGTCTGCTTGCCGGTGGTCAGGTCGAAGGCGACGACCTCGTTGGTGCGGCTGTAGGACTCGCCGCCGCTCTCGTGCTCCTCGGTCGTGATGTAGAGCCGGTTGTTGCCGACCGCCAGACCGCGGCAGTCCTCGACCTCGGTGATCGACTCGCAGCTGGCGCCGTACTCGTCACCCGGTGCGGAGATGCGGGCCAGGAGCTTGCCGGTCTTGTTGTCGATGGAGAAGAAGTCCGAGATACCGCTGCCGTCCCCGGCGGAGTCGCCGACGTCGGCGGCCACGACGAGGGGCTCGGTGGAGACGACGGCCGCGTACTCGATGCCCTTGGCCATCTTGTACTCGGAGACCACCTTCCCGCTCTTCGGGTCGATGGTCTGGATGTTCAGCTGCCGGGCGTCGTACGAACCGCACTTGCGCACCGCGACCAGCTTCTCGCCGCCGCCGTAGCCGGCGTCGTAGCAGGTGTCGGTGGCCTTCGGGGACCACAGCTCGTCACCGGTGGCGATGTCCCAGGCGATGCCGCCGTCGCTGCTGCCCGCGGCGACGGTGCCGCCGCTCAGGGTCACGTTGTCCAGGGACATCGGCCGTCCGCCCGTCTCGACGGACTTGGTCCACGCGGTCTTGCCCGCCGCGAGGTCGAGCACGGCGATCTCCGTGCAGGACTGCGGCTCGGCCTTGGTCGGCATGGCGGGCTTGTAGATGATCGCCGTCTTGTCGTCCTCGGTGACCCGGTGGCTGGCCTCGCACACCGGGCCGGGCAGGTCGACCGTCCAGGCCTTGCTGCCCTTGTCCCGGTCGTAGCCGACGATCTCCGCGATGCCGCTCTTGGCGTACACCTTGTCGGTGAGCCAGGAACCGGAGACGACGATGGTCCTGTCGTCCTTGCTCACGGCCGGCATGGGGACCTGGAAGAGCACCTTGGACGCCGGGTCCGAGGGCACCTTCTCCTCGCCGCCGGAGGACTTGCCGCCGGAGCCGCCCTTCTCGTCCGTGCCGCCGCCCGTGCCGCCGGAACTGGCGGTGTCGTCCTTGCCCCCGTCGTCGCCGGAGGACTTGGCGTACCAGACTCCGCCGCCGACGATCAGCGCGATCGCGACGACGGCCGACACGATGATCGCCATCTGCGCGTTGATCTTCCGCCCCCCTCCGCCGCCCGGCCCGCCGGCCTGGGGCTGCAACGGCATGGTCGGCTGCTGATAGCCGTACCCGGGCTGACCCGGCATCCCCGGCTGCCCGTACGCGGGCGTCGGCTGCCCGTACGGCCCCGGCTGGCCCGGCTGCCCCGGGTAGCCGTACCCGGGCTGCGGCTGCTGCGGCGGCGTCTGCGGATATCCGTACCCCGGCTGCGGCGCGGGCCCGGACGGCGGGGCTGCCGGAGGCGTCTGCGGGTAGCCGTACCCCGGCTCGGGCGCCTTGCCGAGGTTCGGTCCACCGCCCGCGGGCGGGGTGGGCGGCTGCTGCGGCGGCTGGTTCTGCGGCGGGCCGAAACCGCCCCCCTGCGGGGGCTGGTTGGGCGGCGGGGGCGGCGGCTGGGTCATGACGTGGCTACCTCGTGGAGCGGGGACGGAGGACGGAACGTGCGGAGGAAGAAGGTCACTTGCCGAAGGCGAGCATCAACTTCTCCTTCGCTTCGTCGTTCCCGGTCAGGCGGGTGCTGGAGATGTAGAACCGCCCGTCGACCCAGTCGATGTCCTTGGAGTAGAAGCTGTTCTCGATGTCCGCAACGGCCTGCGGGTTCTGCAGCAGCTTGGCCGGCTTGTGGTCGCTGCCGCCGGTCGGGATCGACACGACCTGGCCGCCCGCGTCGTACGAGGGCTGGACGTAGGCGATGAGCTGGTCGCCCTCGACCTTCATCGGCATCATCGACTCGTCCGCGGGGGACTTGGTCCGCCACTTCTCCTTGCCGGTGGCGAGGTCGATGGCGACGATCTCGTTGGCGCCGGTGGTGGCCTCGGTCGGCAGGTAGAGGGTGCCGCCGGCGACGGCGACGCCCGCGCAGCCCTGGAGGTCGCGTTCGAGGATCGCCCAGCCGCACTCGGGGGCGAAGTCCTCGTCGACGCCGACCTGTTCCTGGACCTTGCCGCCGGAGGTGAAGGTGGAGATGTTCCAGACCTTCTTGTCCTCGTTGGTGGCGTAGACGACCAGCGGGTCGACGGAGTACGCGCGGGCGACCCGCCAGCCCTTCTCGTACTTGTAGGTCCACAGGACCTTGCCGGTCTTCGGGTCGAGGCCCTGGAGCTCGTCGTGCGCGTTGTTGCCGCCGGCGCCGCAGGAGGCGACCTGGACCAGCTTGTTGGCGCTGCCCGCGAAACCGGCGGGGAAGCAGGCGTCGCCGTACTTCCTCTTGTCGTACAGCTTCTTGCCGCTGGTGATGTCGTACGCCGTGCCGGACTGGGACCGGGCGACCATCAGGGTGTTGCCGCTGACGGTGAGCTCGACGGAGAGCGTGGTGTCGAACAGCTCGCCGTCCTCGACCTCCTCCGACCAGCCCTTCTCGCCGGTGGCGAGGTCGATCTCCTGGAGCTTGTTGCACTTGGCGCGGTCGCTGGAGCCGCTCATGTAGGCGACGACGATCTTGTCGTCGGCCGTCTTCTCCGGGGTGACCGCGCAGATCTTCTCCGGGAAGGCGATCGGGTCCCAGGCGGGCTTGCCGTCGCCGGCGTTCCAGGCGAAGACCTGCTTGTACGCCGCCTTCACCGCGGCCTTGTCGGTGATCCACATGCCCTCGGCGTCGGCGCCGGAACCGGGGGCGTCGGGCGCCTCCTTGTACCAGAGCACCTTGGACTCACCGGCCTGACGGCCCTCGTTGAGGTTCTCGGGGTCCTCGCCGCCGTCGCCGCTGCCGTCACCGGGGTTGACCGGGGCGCCGCCGCCGGAGCCGGAGGGCTTGGGGTCGTCGCTCTTGCCGGCGACGGGCTTCTTGTCCTTGTCGTCACCGCCGGCCGCGGTGACCGCCCACACGCTGCCGCCGATGACGAGCAGGGCGGCGACCGCGGCGCCGACCGCCAGGGCCGGCTTGCCCTTGAACGGGTTGCGGGAGCCGGAGCCGCCGGGCGGTGGGGTGCCGGGCGCGCCCGGGAACTGCGCCTGCGGGTAGCCGTACCCCGGCTGACCGGGCTGCTGCGGCTGGCCGTACGGGCCGGGCTGCTGCGGCTGGCCGTACGGGCCGGAGTTGTACGGTCCGGGCTGGCCGTAGGGACCCGGCTGGCCGGGCGGCTGCTGCGGGTAGCCGTACCCCGGCTGCGGCTGCCCCTGCGGAGGTGGCGGGGTCGGTGCCCCGAAGCCTCCCGGCGGTGGGTCCTGCGGCGCTCCGAAGCCACCCTGCGGCGGCTGGTTGGGCGGCTGGCTCATCAGCGCGTTCCCCCTTATGACTCACTGATTTTTAGCCACGTCCCGAGGTACGCGCTGGCCTCGGAGTCGTTTCACGGCAATCATTCAGACAGTTCTCAGACGGCCTTTCTATCACCCGACGCGAAGCGCACACCGGGCCGCGTCCGCCCCTGTTCCCAAGGGAGGACCGGCCCGTGATGCCCCTGTTACTCGCTTTCACGTCCTCTTCACGCCGCACGCGCCCCCCGCGCGCAGGGCATCAGGCGTCCTCGGCGAGTTCCAGCCAGCGCATCTCCAGCTCCTCGCGCTGACCTGCCAGTTCCCGCAGCTCAGCGTCGAGTTCGGCCACCTTCGCGAAGTCGGTGGCGTTCTCGGCGATCTGTGCGTGCAGCTTGGTCTCCTTCTCGGAGACCTTGTCCAGCTGCCGCTCGATCTTCTGGAGCTCCTTCTTGGCGGCGCGCACGTCGGCGGCGCTCTTCTCGGGCACGGCGGCGGCGGGCTTGGCCGCCACGGCCGGGGCGCTCGACGCGGCGGCCTCCTCCATCCGCTGCCGGCGCTCCAGGTACTCGTCGATGCCGCGCGGCAGCATCCGCAGGGCACCGTCGCCGAGGAGGGCGAAGACCCGGTCGGTGGTCCGCTCGATGAAGAAGCGGTCGTGGGAGATGACGATCATCGAGCCGGGCCAGCCGTCGAGGACGTCCTCGAGCTGCGTCAGGGTCTCGATGTCGAGGTCGTTGGTGGGCTCGTCGAGGAAGAGGACGTTGGGCTCGTCCATCAGCAGCCGCAGCAGCTGCAGCCGCCGCCGCTCACCGCCGGAGAGGTCGCCGACCGGCGTCCACTGCTTCTCCTTGCCGAAGCCGAAGGTCTCGCACAGCTGCCCGGCGGTCATCTCCCGGCCCTTGCCGAGGTCGACGCGCTCGCGCACGCGCTGCACGGCCTCCAGCACCCGCCAGGTCGGGTCGAGCTCGGCGACCTCCTGCGACAGGTAGGCCAGCTTGACGGTCTTGCCGACGCGCACCTGCCCGCCCGCCGGCTGCTCCTCGCCCTCGCTGCGGGCGGCCTGGGCCATGGCCCGCAGCAGGGACGTCTTGCCGGCGCCGTTGACACCGACCAGGCCGATGCGGTCGCCGGGGCCGAGCTGCCAGGTGACGTGCTTGAGCAGCACCTTGGGACCGGCCTGGACGGTCACGTCCTCCAGGTCGAACACGGTCTTGCCGAGCCGCGACGAGGCGAACTTCATCAGCTCGCTGCTGTCGCGGGGCGGCGGCACGTCGGCGATCAGCTCGTTGGCGGCCTCGACGCGGAAGCGCGGCTTGGAGGTGCGGGCGGGCGCCCCGCGCCGCAGCCAGGCCAGCTCCTTGCGGACGAGGTTCTGCCGCTTGGTCTCCTCGGTGGCGGCGATGCGCTCGCGTTCGGCGCGGGCGAAGACGTAGTCGGAGTAGCCGCCCTCGTACTCGTAGACGTCGCCGCGCTGCACGTCCCACATGCGGGTGCAGACCTGGTCGAGGAACCAGCGGTCGTGCGTCACGCACACGAGTGCCGAGCGCCGCTCGCGCAGGTGCTTGGCGAGCCAGGCGATGCCCTCGACGTCGAGGTGGTTGGTGGGCTCGTCGAGGACGATCAGGTCCTGTTCCTCGATGAGCAGCTTGGCCAGCGCGATCCGGCGCCGCTCACCGCCGGAGAGCGGCCCGATGACGGTGTCCAGC
The DNA here is from genome assembly GCF_001905385.1 of Streptomyces sp. CB02414. Lineage (GTDB taxonomy): Bacteria > Actinomycetota > Actinomycetes > Streptomycetales > Streptomycetaceae > Streptomyces. Next base: position 156,141 of record NZ_LIPF01000006.1, read on the forward strand.
CCCTGCGGGAACCCCGGCATGTCCAGCCCGCCGAACAGTCCGGTCAGCACGTCGCGGACCTTGGCGTTGCCCGCCCACTCGTGGTCGGCCATGTCGCCGATGACCTCGTGGCGGACGGTCGCCTCCGGGTCGAGGGAGTCGTGCTGGGTGAGCACGCCGAGACGCAGTCCGCCGGAGTGGGTGACGCGTCCGGTGTCGGGCTCCTCCAGCCTGGCCAGCATCCGGATCATGGTCGTCTTGCCGTCGCCGTTGCGGCCGACGACACCGATGCGGTCCCCTTCGGAGACGCCGAGGGACACGCCGTCGAGGAGTGCACGGGTGCCGTACACCTTGCTGACGTTCTCGACATTGACCAGGTTGACGGCCATTTCTCTCCTGCCTGGGGGATCGATCAGCCTTCAAGCGTAGGCCCTCCGGGGGGTGGGGTGGGGCGGGCGGGGGTGGTCACTCTTTGTGGTGACGTGTGTCAGATCTCCCGGTTACCTTGGAGGGCAGGGCAGCAGGATCCCGTCTCATGGGAGGAACCATGACCGCCGAGTCCGTCGAGCAGCCGCGTTGGCCCATGCCGCCGACGGACGGTTACACAGTGGACGACCTGTTCACACTGCCTGATCTCCCGCGACACACCGAGTTGATCGACGGGAGCCTGATTTTCGTGAGTCCCCAGCGCTGGTTCCATTTCACAGCCATCGACCTGCTGGTCAGCGGCCTGCGCAGCACGATCCCGTCGCATCTCAAAGTCGCCCGGGAGATGACCATCGTTCTGGACCAGCGCAACGGTCCGGAGCCAGACATCTCCCTCATCAAGGCAGAGGCGAGACGGGGGCCGCTGCAGACGCGTTTCGAGGCCGACGAAGTCGTGATGGCGGTCGAGGTGATCTCGCCGGAATCCGAGTCCCGTGACCGGCACACCAAGCCTTACAAGTACGCCGCAGCGGGGATTCGCCATTTCTGGCTGGTCGACATGGTGAGCCCGGACAGTCGTCCCGTGATCCAGGTGTACGAGCTGGCGGAGACCACCGGTACGTACGCGCTGACGGGCATCCACCACGACCGGATCAAGGTCGACGTCCCCTATCCGATCGACATCGACCTCACCGCCATCGACAAGCTCTGATCGCCCTCACACCACCGTCGCCCCCGCCGCCGCCCCCACCGCGGTCCGCACGTCCCGGCACGTCCCCGACGCCCGCAGCACGCCCGCGATGTCGGAGGCCGACCCGGCGTCGGGGGCGAGGAAGGCCGTCGTCGGCCCCGACCCCGACACCAGCGCCGCCAGCGCTCCCGCCGCCCGCCCCGCCGCGAGGGTGTCGCCCAGTTCCGGGAAGAGGGAGAGCGCGGCCGGCTGAAGGTCGTTGGAGACGGCCACGGCGAGGGCGGTCGGGTCGCCCTTGGCGAGGGCGTCGAGGACCGCCTGGTCGGCGACCGGCTCCGGAATGTCCAGGCCCTCCCCCAGCCGGTCGAACTCGCGGAAGACGGCCGGCGTCGACAGCCCTCGCGCGGCCAGTGCGAACACCCAGTGGAAGTCGCCGCCGACCTCCAGCTCCGCGAGCTTCTCGCCCCGCCCGGTGCCCAGCGCCGCCCCGCCGACCAGGCTGAACGGCACGTCGCTGCCCAGCTCGGCGCAGATCTCCAGCAGCTCGTCGCGCGAGGCGCCGGTGCCCCACAGGGCGTCGCAGGCGACCAGGGCACCCGCGCAGTCCGCGCTGCCGCCCGCCATGCCGCCGGCGACCGGGATGTCCTTGGCGATGTGCAGGTGGACGTCGGGGGCGCGGCCGTAGCGCTCGGCGAGGGCGAGTGCCGCGCGGGCCGCCAGGTTGGTGCGGTCCAGGGGGACCTGGGCGGCGTCCGGGCCCTCGCAGGTGACGCGGAGTTCACCGGCGGGGGTGGCGGTGACCTCGTCGTACAGGGAGACCGCGAGGAAGACGTTGGCCAGGTCGTGGAAGCCGTCGGGGCGGGCGGCGCCGACCGCGAGCTGGACGTTGACCTTGGCGGGGACGCGGACCGTCACGCTCACTTGCTCGTCACTCCTCGTGCTGGGCGATGCGCGCCTTGTGCTCGGCGATACGCGCGAACTCTTCCACGGTCAGCGCCTCTCCGCGCGCCTGCGGCGACACGCCCGCGGCGACGAGGGCCTCCTCGGCGGCCGCGGCTGACCCCGCCCACCCCGAGAGGGCGGCCCGCAGAGTCTTGCGGCGCTGGGCGAACGCGGCGTCGATGACGGCGAACACCTCGCGCCGGGACGCGGTGGTCTTCAGCGGCTCGGTCCGCCGGACGAGTGACACCAGGCCGCTGTCGACGTTCGGCGCGGGCCAGAAGACGTTGCGGCCGATGGAGCCGGCCCGCTTGACCTCGGCGTACCAGTTGGCCTTCACGGAGGGGACGCCGTACACCTTCGAGCCGGGTCCGGCGGCGAGACGGTCGGCGACCTCCGCCTGGACCATGACGAGGGTCCGCTCGATGGTCGGGAAGGTCTCCAGCATGTGGAGGAGTACGGGCACGGCCACGTTGTACGGCAGGTTCGCGACCAGCGCCGTCGGGGCCGGGCCCGGCAGCTCGGTCACCTGCATGGCGTCGGAGTGGACGAGCGCGAACCGGTCGGCGTGCTCGGGCATGCGGGCGGCGACGGTGGCGGGCAGGGCGGCGGCGAGGACGTCGTCGATCTCGACGGCGGTGACCTTGTCGGCCGCCTCCAGCAGGGCCAGGGTGAGCGAGCCGAGACCCGGTCCCACCTCGACCACCACGTCGTCGGGGCGTACCTCGGCGGTGCGGACGATACGGCGGACCGTGTTCGCGTCGATGACGAAGTTCTGGCCGCGCTGCTTGGTGGGGCGTACGCCGAGGGCCGCCGCGAGTTCGCGGACGTCGGCGGGACCCAGGAGGGCGTCGGGGGTGGGGCTGCTCACCCCGCAAGGGTAGCCGGGGGCGGGCGCGGGGCCGTCCGGGCCGAGCAGCAGCGGACCGCCCGGGGGCGGTCAGCCCTGCAGCCGGGCCCCGCAGTGCGGCCACGGGCTGCTGCCGCTGCGGACGTACAGCTTCTTCGCCCGGTACGTCTGCTCGGCGGCCGTCGCGTCCTCGGGGCGTCCCTCGCCGCCGAGGCTGTGCCAGGTGTCGGCGTCGAACTGGTAGAGGCCCCCGTACGTCCCGGAGGCGTCGACGGCCTGCGGGCGGCCGCCCGACTCGCAGGCGGCGAGGGCCTGCCAGTTCAGGTGGTCGGCGCCCCGGACGGACGCGGGACGGGCGCGGGTGCCGACCCGGACGATCTGCGGGCGGGGTGCGCGCACCAGCTCGGTGCGCAGCTCGCGCGGCTTCTGCCGGACGCCGTTGACGGTGCGCAGGGCGTAGGTGGTCCGCCGCAGACCGGGCCGTCCGGCCTGCTGGACGACCTCGGTGCCCCGGTAGAGGGTCGGGTCCTCGGTCCGTCGCTCGGCGAAGGGGACCGGGTCCTCGCGGACCTCCTGGGAGCCGGTGATCCGCAGCACCGTGATGGTCTGCCCGTCGCGGGGGAAGCCGGTGCCGGGGACGGAGGTGGTGTCCTCGCCGTGCAGGGTGACCCCGGCCTGTTCGACGGCCTCGCTCACGGTGGCGGCGTTGGTGCGGATGGTGCGGGCCCGGCCGTCCGCCAGGACGGTGACCACGCGTTCGGTGCGCACGTCCAGGGCGAGTCCCTCGCGTCCGATGCGCCGGGAGGCGGGGGCGGACAGGTGCGCGCCCTGGGTGCGCACGCCGAGTTCCCGCAGCGCCCCCGCCACCGTCTGAGCGGTCGTCCACACCTGGCGGCGGCGGCCGTCGAGGGTGAGCAGGACGGGGCGTCCGTGGCGGACGGTGACCTCCTCGCCGCTGGTCAGACCGGTGCCGGGGGCGGGGGTGATCACGTCGTGGGCGCCCACCTGGACGCCTTCCTCGGCGAGCAGTTCGGTGACGTCGTCGGCGAAGGTGTGCAGCGTGCGCGGGGTGCCGTCGACGGTCAGCTCGACCGCCTTGTCCTCGGCGACGAAGGCGGTGGTGCCGCCCGCGAGGAACGCGACGACCAGGGCGCGCGGCACCAGGCGGCGCAGGGAGCCGTCCGTGGGCGCGGGCCGGCGTTCCCGGCGCCGGCGCGCGGCCCGGCCGCCGTCGGGGGCGGGTACCGGGTTGGTGCCCTGCCGGGGCAGCGGGGGGCGGTAGGTGTCGCCGTACGGCAGGGTCGGCGCGCTGTGGACGTCGTACGGCGCCCGGGTCTCGTAGGTCTCGAACTGCGTTCCGTTCACGCCGACACGCTCCAGGGGTCCGGATCGGGCCCCCAGAACCTAGCGGAGCGTCCGTCACTCTCCAAAGCAGGACGAGCACTCAGCGTGGCGAACGGGTGCGCCCCGCCTCAGTACCCGAAGGCGCGCGCGGTGTTCGCGGCCAGCGCGCTCGCCAGCGTGTCCTCGTCGACGCCGCGCACGGCGGCCATGGCACGCACCGTGACCGGGATCAGGTAGGGGGCGTTCGGCCGGCCCCGGTAGGGCACCGGCGTCAGGAACGGCGCGTCGGTCTCCACGAGGATCAGCTCCGGCGGGGCGACGGCGAGGGCGTCGCGGAGGTTCTGGGCGTTCTTGAAGGTGACGTTCCCGGCGAAGGACATGTAGTAGCCGGCGCTCGCGCAGATCTCGGCCATCTCGGCGTCGCCGGAGTAGCAGTGGAAGACGGTGCGCTCGGGGGCGCCCTCCTCCTTGAGGACGCGCAGGACGTCGGCGTGGGCGTCGCGGTCGTGGATGACCAGGGTCTTGCCGTGCCGCTTGGCGATCTCGATGTGGGCGCGGAAGGACCGCTCCTGCGCCTCCTTGCCCTCGGGGCCGGTGCGGAAGTAGTCCAGTCCCGTCTCTCCGACGCCCTTGACCTGCGGAAGTGCCGCGAGGCGGTCGATCTCGGCGAGCGCCTCGTCGAGCGCCGCGTCCCCGCCGGGCTGCCGTGCTCCCTGCCGCGACCAGCCGTCGGGGTCGCCGTGGACGATGCGCGGCGCCTCGTTGGGGTGCAGGGCGACGGTGGCGTGCACGGCGTCGTGGGCCGCCGCCGTCTCGGCCGCCCAGCGGGAGCCGGCGAGGTCGCAGCCGACCTGGACGACGGTCGTGACGCCGACCGAGGCGGCCTTGGCGAGGCCCTCCGCCACCGTGCCCGACTGCATGTCGAGGTGGGTGTGGGAGTCGGCGACCGGTACCCGCAGGGGCTCGGGCAGCGGCGGCGCGTCGTTCTTGTCGGAGCGGCCGGAGGCGTTCGAAGGCATGCCTTCGATCCTACGAAAGCCCCGGCCGGGTCCCGGCGGGTCAGCTCGCCCTGCGGTGGAGGTGCAGGGAGTGCAGGAGGTCGCTCAGGTGCCAGTGCCCAGGTCCACGTCCGGCCGTCAGGCCCGGCGCGCCCGGCCCCGGCGCCTCGGGCACCACCTGACCGGCCGGCACCTGCGGCACCTGGGGCACCTCCAGGGGCCCAGCCGGCGGCACCCGGTGGAGGCCGTGGGAGGCGCCGCGCACGGAGGCGACCCGCCCCGGCCGCATGATCCGCACGACGTGGTTGTCGCAGTTGGCGCAGGTCGGCCGGGTCAGCGGGGAGGGCACGACGCGGCCGTCGGCGACGTAGCGGACGAATGCGTGGCCGTCGGCGTCCGTGTGGTGCTCGATCGCGAACGACTGCTCCCAGCCGTGCCCGCAGCGCATGCAGGCGAACGAGTAGGACTCGTGGACGACGGCTGTGGCTCCCAAGGCCGTCCCGGTCCGTGCCGCGCTCTCACTCGTGCTCATCCCGGCTCCTTCGGTCCAGTCGCCTTTCCTGCCCCCAGTGGACTCCTCCACCGGCCGGAAAGCACCAGGCAGTGCCGAGTGTTTGAGCCGATTTGGGCTGTCCTTGACGGAAGGGCCCGCAAGGTCAGGACCGGGTCAAGCGCGGCCGGATCACGCCCCCGCGTTCTTCGCCGCCACCACCGCGTCGAACACCTCGCGCTTGGGCAGGCCCGCCTGTGCGGCGACCGCCGCGATGGCCTCCTTGCGCCGCTCCCCCGCCTCCTCGCGCACCCGCACCCGGCGCACCAGTTCCGCCGCGCCGACCTCCTCGGGCCCCTGCTCCGGGGCCCCCTCGACGACGACGGTGATCTCGCCGCGCACCCCTTCGGCGGCCCACGCGGCCAGCTCCCCCAGCCCGCCGCGCCTGACCTCCTCGTACGTCTTGGTCAGCTCCCGGCAGACGGCGGCCCGCCGCCCGGAACCGAACGCCTCGGCCATGTCGGCGAGCGTGTCGTCGAGGCGGTGCGGGGCCTCGAAGTACACGAGGGTGCGGCGCTCGGTGGCCGCCTCGCGCAGCCGCGCGCGCCGCTCGCCGGCCTTGCGGGGCAGGAACCCCTCGAAGCAGAACCGGTCGACGGGCAGCCCGGACAGGGCGAGCGCGGTGAGCACGGCGGACGGCCCGGGTACGGCGGTGACCCGGACGTCCCGCTCGACGGCGGCGGCGACCAGCCGGTAGCCGGGGTCGGAGACGGACGGCATCCCGGCGTCGGTCACCAGCAGCACGCGCGCGCCGCCCGCCAGCTCCTCGACCAGCTCGGGGGTGCGGGCGGACTCGTTGCCCTCGAAGTACGACACGACGCGCCCGCGCGGGGTGACACCGAGCGCCTGGGTGAGCCGGCGCAGCCGCCGGGTGTCCTCGGCGGCGACGACGTCGGCCTCGGCCAGTTCCTCGGCGAGCCGGGGCGGCGCGTCGCGCACGTCGCCGATGGGGGTGCCCGCCAGTACAAGGGTTCCAGTCACCTCCCCATCCTCCCAGCAACGCGTGGGGACCGGTCCGGGGCATGCGCGGGACGTGCACAGCGCGGTTCCCTACGATGGCGCGGTGACCAGTACCGCGTCCTCCACGGACACCCGGCAGGACCAGGCCCCGCACGAGCAGCGGCCGGCCTGGCAGCAGCGGCTGCGCCGCTTCGGCTACCCGGCACCGCCCGCGGCCGACGACGTCCGCGACCGGCTGGTGCCGCCGTACACGCGTCCGGGGCCGCGGCTGTGGGTCTTCCTCAACCTGTCGAAGACGCGCGCCGAGCGGCTCGTGCGCTGGTCGGCGTGGGGCGGGCCGCTGCTGGTGGCGCTGTTCGCGGGGGTGCTGCGGTTCTGGAACCTGGGCAGCCCGAAGGCGGTGATATTCGACGAGACGTACTACGCCAAGGACGCGTGGGCGCTGATCCACCGCGGTTTCGAGGTCAACTGGGACAAGAACGCCAACGACCTGATCCTGAACTCCGGCGGCGACGTCCCGATCCCGGCTGACGCGTCGTACGTCGTGCACCCGCCGGTCGGCAAGTACGTCATCGGACTCGGCGAACTGCTGTTCGGCTTCGACCCGTTCGGCTGGCGCTTCATGACGGCGCTGCTCGGCACCCTGTCGGTGCTGCTGCTGTGCCGGATCGGCCGGCGCCTGTTCCGCTCGACCTTCCTGGGGTGCCTGGCGGGCGCGCTGATGGCGGTGGACGGGCTGCACTTCGTGATGAGCCGCACCGCGCTGCTGGACAGCGTGCTGATGTTCTTCGTGCTGGCGGCCTTCGGCTGCCTGGTCGCCGACCGGGACTGGGCCCGGGGCAGACTCGCCGCCGCGCTGCCCGTGGACGCCGACGGCCGGGTCCGCCCGGACGCGCACCTCGCGGAGACGTTCCGCTTCGGGTGGCGGCCGTGGCGGCTGGCGGCGGGGCTGATGCTGGGCCTGGCGGCGGCGACCAAGTGGAACGGCCTCTACATCATGGCGGCGTTCTGCGTGATGGCCGTGCTGTGGGACGTCGGCACCCGCCGGGTCGCGGGCGCCCACCGGCCGCACCTGTCGGTCCTCAGGTACGACCTGGGCTGGGCGTTCCTGTCGACGGTGCCGGTGGCGCTCGGCACCTACCTGCTGTCCTGGCTGGGCTGGATCCTCTCCCCCTCGGACGGTACCGGCGGCTACTACCGCGACTGGGCGGCGACCGACGGCAAGGACAGCTCCTGGTCGTGGCTCTTCCCGGACTGGTGGCGCAGCCTGTGGCACTACGAGACGCAGGTGCTGGAGTTCCACACCCACCTGACGTCGCCGCACACGTACCAGTCCAATCCGTGGAGCTGGATCGTGATGGGCCGCCCCGTCTCCTACTTCTACGAGTCGCCCTCGCCCGGCTCGGACGGCTGCCCGGCCGACGCGGGCGAGAAGTGCGCCCGCGAGGTGCTGGCGCTGGGCACGCCGCTGCTGTGGTGGGTGGGCTGCTTCGCGCTGCTGTACGTGCTGTGGCGCTGGGTCTTCCGCCGGGACTGGCGCGCGGGCGCCATCGCCTGCGGCATCGCGGCCGGCTATCTCCCCTGGTTCCTGTACCAGGAGCGCACGATCTTCGTCTTCTACGCGGTCGTCTTCGTCCCCTTCCTGTGCCTGGCGGTGGCAATGCTGCTGGGGGCGATCATCGGCCGGCCGGGCTGCGGCGACGCCCGGCGGGTGGCGGGGGCGACGGGCGCGGGCGTACTGGTGCTGCTGATCGCCTGGAACTTCATCTACTTCTGGCCGATCTACACGGGCACGGCGGTCCCGATGGAGGACTGGCGGGCGCGGATGTGGCTGGACACGTGGGTGTAGCCGGGCAGATCCGTCGTGGGGGCACGGCGGCATAGCGTGCCCCCGTGGTCGATGTTGGTCGTTGGCGGTCGTCGTTGGTCCCCCGCGTACGGCCCAGGGACGGCCCAACCCTGGCCCTCAGCAGATTTACAGTCTGCAAGGCATGAGCTGCTGACCTGGTCTTTCGCTGTCTAGTCTGCACCTCCCCCACGCGTGCCACGTGGCCCGCAGCGGGTCCCCTGGCCGTCACTTCCCACGCAGACGACGTGAGTGTGATGTCAGCAGGCTCTCCGACGTTGCCTCCTGCACCCGGGAGCCGTGTACGGTCACCGATCCTTCGTAAACGCCAGACGCAAAGAGCGTTAGCCTGCAACACTGTTTGACGAAAATATGCGTCACTCAGAGGGCGGGGAGGCAGCTTTGACTGAGGAGAAACAGGAAACTCCGGGGACAGCGAAAGGAAAAATGCGCCGAGGGATCTTTGATTGCGATGACGCCTACAGGACACCCGTCCGCGAGGATTACGAACGCCTTTTCACACACGGTTTGATAGCACTAGATACGAACGTGCTACTCAACCTATACCGCAGCAATAACCACACCAGAAGAGACACGTTCTCCGTCCTAAAAAAGCTCCGCGACCGCATATGGGTCCCACACCAAGTTCTATCGGAGTTTTGGCGCAACCGAGACCTACCTTCAGTGCGAGGACATCATCGCACTAAAGCCAAAGAGACGTGTGCAGCTCTAGACAAAGCACATAGATCCATGAATGACGCGCTAGACCGCTGGCTTAAAGACGTTCACTTGTCCAATGACGCGAACGCCAGAGATCATTTGAATCGTAACAGAAGTTCTATGGAAATCGTCCTAACGAGCCTGAAGTCTTTCATTCAGTCGCAAGCAGAGCGAGACGCACTGAAGGACGTCTCCGCGACTCACTCGGATCCGGTTCTGTCTGAACTCGAAGCACTACTACATGGACGCATCGGCGAGCCTGCCTCCGAGGCAACACTTACGAGCGCCCTGAAAGAAGCAGAGAAGCGGGCCGAGAAGCGCATCCCTCCAGGATATGAGGACTTTAAAGACAAGCCGATCGAGAAAGCAGCCGGCGACTATCTGCTGTGGTCGCAAATCCTTGACGAAGCAGAGCACCGGAAGAGCGATGTCCTCCTTGTGACCGGTGACGTTAAGCCAGATTGGTGGATTACCGCATCTAGCCATACACCCGCTCGGCCTAGAACTGAACTGGTCGTCGAGCTCCGCAACAGGGCAGGCGTTCAACTCTATATGCTCACCCCCAGTCAGCTACTCGCACAAGCAAACGAAATCCTAGATCTGCGAGTAGACGAACGATCGGTACACGATCTGGCCACGGCTGAGCAGGATTACGCTGACCCACTGCCATACAGCAGGGCCATCGAGTTGATGCTGCGCCAGCAATTCACTGAGGCGCAAGTGCTCAACCTGGAAGAACAGCTTGATAACGGCATGCGAACGCCAATTCCGGATCTAGCCGTAATCCATCCAGACGGCACAACGATTGGTATCGAGGTTAAGAAGTACACTCAAGGTGTTAAAGTCGAAGATATTAGATACGTGGCAGAAATGATCACGCAACACCGGTTGGCTGCGGTTCTTGTGGTCACGCATAACTCCCTGACAACCCAGGCAATTGAACACCTTGGGCACGTAGCGAGTAAGACGGGAGCAAGGACAGCATGGGTCCAGATCAAGAGCGAATTCGTTGACGACCTTGGCAGCTATGAGGCGCTACGAATGTCGGTAGAGAACCTAAGCGCTTTTCATAGAGCTAAAGACGTGTGACAGAACGACTCGCAGAATAGTCCGGACACATGACTCCGGAGGCGGGTACGCCCCCGGCGACAAGCTCCCCTCAGAACGCACGCTCGTGGAAGAACTCAGCATCGCGGCCGGACGGCTCTACGGCAGGTGCTCGCCCGTCTCGTCTCCGAAGGACAGCTGGAGGTGCGGGGACGGAGTTCGTACCGGGTGCCGGGCGCGGTGAGCGTTCAGCGTCCGGAAGGGCTGGAGCCCTGGCGTATCCACGGCGAGCGCGACGTGTACGACAACCGGTGGGTCAGACTTCAGCTCTGGGACGTGGAGCCGCCCGGGGTGAAGCGGTTCGAACACCACGTCGTTAGGCTTCACCACGTGGCCATTACCGCTGTCGTTGATGATCAGGACCGCGTCCTGATGATGTGGCGGTACCGCTTCGTGCCGAAGCAATTCGGCTGGGAGCTCCCCGGCGGCATTGTGGACGAGGGGGAAGACCCAGCGGACACGGCGCTGCGGGAGACCGTCGAAGAGACGGGATGGCAGCCCAAGTCGCTGGAACACGTTGTGAGCTATCAGCCCATGGGCGGCATGGTCGACTCCCCGCACGAAATCTTCTTGGGACACGGCGCTGAGAAGGTCGGTGAGCCGACCGACCTGGAAGAGGCCGACCACATCGAGTGGGTACCGCTGGCGGACATTGCCGGGCTCATGGCCCGCGGTGAGCTGCTGGGCTCTGGCACCCTCGTTGCCCTGCTACACATTCTCGCGGCACGGCGCACTCAGGGACTCACAACCGCGCACTGAGCAGGTCGACGCGACGACGCTGCCGGACCGAGCCGGTACGGCCCGCCAACAAGCGAGCCTGCCGCAGATGCGTGCCAGCGTCGTCGTACTCGGCTCGCGTGAGGTGAGCTTGCGCCAAGTCGGCATGAAAGCCGGCGCGGGCGCGCACAAACGTCGGGTCCATGATCTCAAACGCGCGGTAAAGGCTGGTGACTGCCGACTGCCCGACGACAGTCGGCGTGCGCTGGAAGCGGCCATGGCCGTCACACCGCCGGGCCCCGAGGACAGGGACCCATTCACCCTCCGGACCTACACGCACCTCCTGCCGAGCAGTGAAGGCCGAACGCGCACAGCCGTGGATCTCCTGTATGGGAAGTCGAGAGCTGGCGCCTTGGTAGCAGAGGGACAGCCGGAGGCGTAGGCGGCTGTACCGAACGCCCTGTGAGCGATTGAGTAAGCAAGGAGAATGTCGATGTGGATCAGGGAATCGCAGCGGTACTTGCAGGGGTCGCCGGACTAGTGGGTGCCGGTGTAGGAGGACTTGCTACAGCCTACGGAGCGCGCATCGGCGCTCAGAAGACCATCGAGGCGACACGGCTACAGGTCGAGCGTCAATCGGAAGCTGAGCACCTGCACTGGATACGCGATCATCGCCGAGTGTCGTACGGCGATGTCCTGGCTGCCCAGGCAGCCTTTCTAGCCTCAGCCGTCAACTATCAAGTACTTCGATTGCAGGCGAACCAGTCGCTCTCCAGCGAGGAACGCACAGTCGTCAGGGACCTGTTTGCGGCGCTCTCTGAGGCTGCGGGACGCGTCGACCTCTGGGGACCGAGCGACGTGGTCGCCCAAGCATACGCACTGCGTACGGCGACTGGCCGTATGTTCGTCGCGCTCGTGGGCTGGGCTGAAGCCCTCGACGGACCACAAGGCGACAACACCGCAAGTCACTCAGCCGAGTACCAAGCAGCCTTCGAAGGGTTCAAGGAGGCAAGGACCGCGTTTGTCGGCGCCGCGATCAAGGCCTTGCACGACTAGGGCCACGGGTACACGACGGCCCAGATCGCGCGCGCGGAGCGCGTAGTCAGCCAATGCGCGTGGTCAACGCCCTGGCGTCGTGGCGAACCGTGACTTCATCTACTTCTGGCCCATCTACACGGGCACAGCGATCCCCAAGGAGGCCTGCCGGGCGCGGATGTGGTTGGACACGTTGGTGTAGCCGGGCAGGCACGTCATGAGGGCGGGTTCATGACCGCGCGGGCTGCGTCCAGGAACGCCAGCCGGTTCTCCTCCAGGTAGTTCCGCACGCTGGCATCGTCCGGCAAGCCTTCCCACACCGTCTTGTTGAGGTCGAGGAAGTACGCGCGTGCCGCATCGTGCACGGGCAGGGGGAACTGAATCCGGATGAGCCGTTCCGCGACCCAAAGCCTGTTCATGACATCCTGGGTCGTGAGGAACCAGTCGTCGGTGCGTTCCCACTCGGGAGGCCGGCTGAAGGCGGAGCGTTCGGCCTCGGCACCCACCTCGATGAACCGCTCCAGCAACGCCAGCCGTTCCGCCCGTCGGGCCTCCGACAAGGAGGTCTGCTGCCGTTGCTGTTCGGCACGTTCCGCCGAGAGCTGAGTCCTGTGCTGGACGAGGTAGGACAACGCCCCGCCGAGGACGACACCGCCCAGCGATATGAGTGACACCCAAACCTGACCTGACATGGCCGTCATCGTTCCACGCCGTGGATCTTTGGACGATCCCGCGAGTCGGTGCCGGTGTTCAGCCCAGCCCACCGGGCGATCGTGGGACAACGACTCGCAGTTCGGCAAGAAGCTTCCTCACCCGGAACCGGTCGAGGGGCCAGTGGTGACTCCGACAGCGATCTCGGCCCAGACCGTCAGCCCTCCGCCCGTTCGCCTCGTCCCCCAGCGACTGGCCAGCGCATTGGTGATCAGCAACCCTCGCCCGCCTTCACACTCGTCCTCGGACACACCTGCTGACGTGGAGATCACCGGTGTGCCGCCGCTCCGGCCGTCGTCGGTCACACCGACCGCCGCCACATCAGCGGCGAGGGCGCAGGTGATCGCGACGGTACGGCTCTCCGTGTGCTCTAAAGCATTGGCGACCAGTTCGCCGGTGACGGCCACGAGGTCGTCCGTCGTACCGACCGGAAGACTCCACGTCCGGCACGTGTCACGGACGTAGTGCCTTGCGGTTCGGACAGAAGCGAGGTCCCCGCCCGGGAGTGTGAGCAGGCCGTACGCACGTAGTGCCAGTGAGGTCCCGTCGCCCTGGCCCGGTCCCGCACCACCGAGACGCGCGCCCCGGGATTCCGCGACGCGCAGAGCGTCCGCGAGCGCGTCGGTCAGTTGGCCTGTCAGGGCGCGCAACTCCCCTGTTCTCGGCGGCTGCTTCTCCAGTACTTGCCGCGCCCGGCCGAGCAGTCGTTCCGCCAGACCGAGTTGTACCGCTTCCATGTGGTCGGCGAGCCGGGAGACAGGCCCGTCTCCGTCCGTGAGGAGCAGAGCAGTGTGCCCATGGACGCCAGGGCAGGGCAGGATTCGCACGCAGTCCGTCCCGTCGCTCATGACGCCGCCGCCGAACAGGCGTGGATGTCACGGGTGTCGAGGTCGACACCGTACGTCGCACACCAGAGGATGTCGCGCCGCAGCCGCTGGATACGCGCCTTCTCGTCCCGCTCGTACGCAGTGAGGTAGGGGCGGACGAGCGGGGTGGACGTGCCGTCGATGGGCTCTTGCCAGCGGGGAGTGGCGGCGGGGGCACTGAAGCGCGGCGATGGCACGGCACGCTCACTCGCCGAATGGTCGACAGGGCGCCCCGCCGGCGGCCGACCTGCTCGATGCCGCCCAGAAGGTAGGGCCACCATCCGTAGCCAGCGGATCAGGAACCGCGTGAATCCAGCCATGCCCTCAATGCCTCCTCGCCTCTGAGAAACGGTGCAAGGGAAAATTGCCATGGGAATCCCATGGAAGGCTGACCCATGGAGGGAGTTCACTGATGTGGGTGACGAGGCTCGAATCCTCGTCCGATGTCCCAGAAGGGCCCATACAGTCGCGGACGTTGCGCGGGGCACTATGCAGTCGGAGCTGCACATTTCACAGACGGAGGGGATGCGACATGAGCGCTACACAGACGGGTCCAGCCGGTCGCATGCAGATCGCACGAGGCCTGACCTCACTGCGCGAGCGCTGCGGGCTCACTCAGACACAGGTGGCGGCCCGTGCAGGCGTCAGCACCACAACGGTCAGCCGGTACGAGGCATGGCAGGATCGCGCCCGTATCCGCTGGGCAACGGTGAAGGCCTTGGCCGACGCGTGCGACGCCACGCCTCAGGAACGTGAAGCGCTCGTAGCTGTGGCCAAGTCGCAGGCCGACGGATGGTGGGTCGGCAACAACGCGGTGCCTGAGTGGTTGGATCCGCTCGTCTCGTTCGAGCATCAAGCGGCATACGAGCACGTCTTCGCGAACACGGTCATCCCGGGCCTGCTGCAGACGCGGGAATACGCCCTCGCCATTCACCAGGCCAGGGAGGTCCGCAGTCCGAACGACGGTATTGAGCGGATGGTCGAGGCCCGAATGCAACGCCAGACCATCCTGATGCGCGACCCGGCATTGCACCTCTGGGTGGTGCTGGACGAGGCGGTGCTTCGCAGGACAGTGGGAAACACCGACATCATGAACCAGCAGCTCAAGCACCTTCACGAGATGGCGGATAGCCCCAACGTCGACATCCAGATCCTGCCGTTCAGCGCGGGAGCACACGCCGCCGGGGCCGGGCACTTCGTGATCCTCGGTCGCGACGACGAGCGGGAGCCCCTCAACTCCATGGCGGTCGTGTACATCGAGATGCGCCGGCGCGGGGTGTATCTGGACGACGCCGAGGACGTCAGTGCCTATAAGTTGACGTTCGACTACCTTCGTTCGCAGGCCGCCGACGTCACCCTCTCGTCGCGGCTGGTCGCCAGAGCACGACAGGAGCTGTCCTCATGACCGGCATAGCGCCTTCCCTGACCGAGCACAGGAGCGTGCGATGGTTCAAGAGCAGCTACAGCGGCGGCGAGGGCAACGAGTGCGTCGAGATCGCCGACCGCGGCCCGTGGGTGGGGGTACGGGACTCGAAGGCGCCTCGTAAGACCCTCAGCTTCTCCGCCCACGTCTTCGCCGCCTTCGTCAGGGACCTGTCGGGGGCTCAGCGAGCCGAGTCCCGGTCGTAGACACCGGCAACCGACAATGCTCACGCCCCGCCGGGTCTCCTTTGGGCCACCAAACGGAAACATCCGTACCGCTGGTCACGCCCTGCGCATAGAGTGCCACCCACAACTGCTTCTGAACGCGTTCAAGAAGGCGTGCGGAAGGTCTGACGGGGATTCAGGGGATTCTGGGGAGGGACTTGCCGATGGGCAGGGGGGTGAAGGTCGCCGTCATAGGCGGCGTGTTCGCCGTGATGGTGGGCGGGGCCGGGTACGGCGCCTACAACATCGTGTCGGCGCTGGACGGCGGGGGCGGCTCGGGGAGCGCCGGTACGGCGAAGAAGAGCGGGCCGCCCGACGGTGACGAGGTCGGGGAGACGACCGAGAAGTTCTTCACGGCCTGGGAGAAGGGCGACGCGGCCACGGCGGCGTCGTACACGAACAACGCCTCGGTGGCCGGGACGCTGCTCACGGCGTACGGCGAGGCGGCCCACATCACCGACGTGGAGATCACGCCCGGCACGGCGACCGGCACGAGCGTGCCGTTCACGGTGAAGGCGAAGGTGGCGTACGAGGGTACGGCCAAGCCGCTGTCGTACAAGAGTGAGCTGACCGTGGTGCGCGGGGAGACCACCGGGCGGGCGCTGGTGGACTGGAAGCCGTCGGTCGTCCATCCAGCGCTGAAGGACGGCGACACCCTGGTCACGGCGGAGTCGGAGACCCCGCAGATCCAGGCGGTCGGCCGCAACGGGACCGTGCTGACGAAGGAGAAGTACCCCTCGCTCGGTCCGGTGCTGGCCACCCTGCGGGAAAAGTACGGCGCCAAGGCGGGCGGCACCCCCGGCGTCGAGCTGGTAGTGCGGCACACTGCCGCCGACGCCCCCGACACTCCGCTGCTGACCCTCGCCGAGGGTGAGCCCGGCAAGCTGGAGACGACGCTCAGCGCGAGCGTCCAGGCGGCGGCCGAGAAGGCCGTGAAGCGGTTCGGCGAGTCGTCCGTGGTCGCGGTCAAGCCGAGCACCGGCGAGGTGCTGGCCGTGGCGAACAACCGGGCGGACGGCTTCAACGCGGCGTTCCAGGGACGGGTCGCCCCCGGCTCCACCATGAAGATCATCACCGCGGCCATGCTCATCGACAACGGCGTGACCTCGATGAACGGCCCGGCGCCCTGCACGGACTCGGCGATGTGGCAGGGCCAGACCTTCAAGAACCTCACCGGCATGGAGCCCAACGAGGGCGCCACCCTCGCCAACACCTTCATGCGCTCCTGCAACACGGGCTTCATCAAGCTCATCGACGAGAAGCCGCTCACCGACGCCTCGCTGACGACGGAGGCCGAGGAGCGCTTCGGGCTGGGCCGGGACAACTGGCAGACGGGCGTCGTCTCCTTCGACGGCAGCGTCCCCGCGGTGAGCGGACCGGACCGCGCCGCCAACGCCATCGGCCAGGGCAAGGTCCAGATGAACCCCCTGAACATGGCCTCGGTGACGGCGACCGCCATCACCGGCGAGTTCCGCCAGCCCTACCTCGTCTCCCCCGACCTGGACGGGCGGCAGCTGGCCACCGCCAAGGGCCTGCCGCAGAGCACCGCCGACCAGCTCAAGCAGATGATGCGGCTCACCGCGACGCAGGGCACCGGCGCCGCGGCCATGTCCGGGCTCGGCGGCGACATCGGCGCCAAGACCGGGTCGGCGGAGGTCGACGGGCAGACCACGTCCGACAGCTGGTTCACCGGCTTCCGCGACGACGTCGCGGCGGCGGCCATGGCCGAGGGGGCCGGCCACGGCGGTGACGCGGCCGGCCCGATCGTCGCGGACGTGCTGCGCGCCGGTGGCTGAACCGGACGGGTAGGACCCGCCCGGACACCCTAGGGTGGTCGCCGTCGGGGTGGGCGCGCGGCAGCGCGACACCGACGGCGGGGACCACCGACAGGGCAGCGCGAGGGAAGAACGGGACGCAGTGGGCAGCAGAAGGGCCGCCGCCGGGCGGCGCAGTACGAGACCCGCCGTGATCGGCAGCGTCGCCGCCGTGGTCGTGGCCGGCGCCGGATTCGGCGCCTACGCGATGTACGGCGGCGGCGCCGACGGAGAGGACGGCGGCCGGACCACGTCCGCCGCGGCCGGGGAGAAGGTGAAGTCCGGGCCGCTCACGGCGGCCGAGGTCACCGCCACGGCCCAGCGGTTCCTGACCGCCTGGCAGAACGGCGACGTCGCCGGGGCGGCCGCCGGCACCGACGACGCCGAGGCCGCGAAGGCCCTGCTCACCGGCTACACCAAGGACGCCCGCGTCAAGGACGTCACCCTCACCCCGGGCACCCCGGCCGGGGACAAGGTCCCGTTCTCCGTGAAGGCCACCGTCGCCCACGGGGAGACGAGCAAGCCGCTGACGTACGACAGCGCGCTGACCGTCGTGCGCGGACCCGGCGACGGCGAGCCCCTGGTCGACTGGCACGCCGCCGTCGTCCACCCGGAGCTGAAGGACGGCGACAAGCTGGTCACCGGGGAGGCCGGGGACCCGCCGGTCGAGGCGCTGGACCGGGACGGCGGCAAGCTCACCGCCGCCGAGTACCCCTCCCTCGGCACCGTCCTGGACGGCCTGCGCGAGAAGTACGGCGAGAAGGCCGGCGGCACCCCGGGCATCGAACTGCGCGTGGTCCGCGGCAAGGAGTCCAAGGCGGCGAAGGCCTCCGACAAGACCCTGCTGGAGCTGAGCGAGGGCACGCCCGGCACGGTGAAGACCACCCTGGACCCGGCGCTGCAGGCCGCCGCCGAACAGCAGGTGTCCGGCAAGGCGCGGGCGTCGGTGGTGCTGATGCGCGCCTCCACGGGCGAGATCCTCGCCGTCGCCAACGGCGGCCACGGCTTCAACACCGCCTTCCAGGGCTCGCTGGCGCCCGGCTCCACGATGAAGGTCGTCACCGCCTCGATGCTGATCGAGAAGAACCTGGCGTCGATGGACGAGAAGCACCCGTGCCCGAAGTACTTCAGCTACGGCGGCTGGAAGTTCCAGAACGACGACGAGTTCGAGATCAAGGACGGCACCTTCAAGGCGAGCTTCGCCCGCTCCTGCAACACCGCCTTCATCAGCCAGGCCCCCGAGCTGGAGAACGACGACCTGACCAAGCAGGCGAAGGAGGTGTTCGGCCTCTCCATGAACAACTGGACCGTCGGCGTGCCCACCTTCGACGGCTCGGTGCCGGTGCAGAGCGCCGCGCCGATGGCCGCCTCCCTCATCGGCCAGGGCGGGGTCCGGATGAACCCGCTGAACATGGCGTCCGTGGCGGCGACCGTGAAGTCCGGCTCCTTCCACCAGCCGTACCTGGTCCCCCCGTCGGTCGACGGGCGGAAGCTCGCCACCGCCTCCCGCACGATGTCGGCGTCCACGCTGGCGCAGCTGCGCGAGATGATGTCCTACACGGCGGCCGCCGGTACCGCGGCGGGGGCGATGGCCGGGGTCGGCGGTGACGCCGGGGCGAAGACCGGCTCGGCGGAGGTCGACAACCAGGAGAAGCCCAACGGCTGGTTCACCGCGTACAAGGGCGACCTGGCCGCGGCGGGCGTGGTCCAGCAGGGCGGCCACGGCAGCGAGAGCGCGGGGCCGATCGTCGCGGCGCTCCTCAAGAACGCGGGCTGACCGGCAGCCGGGAGAAGGCGCGCGGCCGGTGGCTCAGTGGGCCACCGGCTCCGCCACCGCCGTGTACGTGCGGCGCAGGAACCGCATGACGGCCTTGGTCTCGAACTGGACCACCGAGCAGCCCTGCGGGGAGTGGAACTCGACCACGGCCTGCACCCGCCCGCACGGCCACACCCGCACGTCGCCGGTCCCGGCGGGCGCGCGCAGCCCCTGCTCCAGCAGGGCGCGGGGGAAGGTCCATTCGCGGGAGGCGGGAGCGCGCCCCCGGGCCGGCAGGGCCACGCACACCGACCGCGGGTCGTGGTCGGGGTCGTAGCGCAGTACGACGGGTATCGCTCCGCCGTCGTCCCAGTCGGGGAGGTCCGCGTCGGTCAGGATGTGGGCTCGTGCGTGCTGTTCGACCACCGACATCGGATCGCCCCTTGCGCTCTGTGACCTTTGCGGAAGTTGTACGTCCGCCCCCATTCCAATGTCCCACATTTCCCGGCTCACGCCCTTCGGGCCGAATATCACATGTGAGATCAGCTCCCTCCCGGAATCGCAGGCACCCGACGACGGTTGCACCCTCTGTCGCAGGTGATCCGAAGGGACGGGTGGGGAAGTGAGCGCGGACGTGGACGTGCGGGGCACGGTGGCCGAGGGGTTCGAGCCGGTCAGGGACGCGTTCGCACGGAACTTCGCGGCGCTCGGGGACCGGGGCGCGGCGGTCGCCGTCTACCGGGACGGGCGCAAGGTCGTCGACCTGTGGGGCGGCACGCGGGACGTGGACGGCACCGAGCCGTGGCGCCGGGGCACCGCGCAGGTGGTGCGCTCGGCGACGAAGGGCGTCGCCGCCGCCGTACCGCTGCTGCTGCACCAGCGCGGGCAACTGGACCTGGACGCGCCGGTGGCCGAGTACTGGCCCGAGTTCAAGGCGCACGGCAAGGAGCGGGTGCTGGTCCGGCACGTCCTGAACCACCGGACGGGCCTGCCCGTCCTCGATCGGCCGCTCACCCCGGCCGAGGCCCTGGACCCGCTGCGGGGGCCGGAGGCGGTCGCCGCGCAGGCGCCCGTCTGGGAGCCGGGCACCGACCACGGCTACCACGCGCTCACCTACGGCTGGCTCCTCGACGAGCTGGTGCGCAGGGTGACGGGCGGGCGGGGCACCGGTGAGTGGCTCGCGGACGAGGTCGCCGGTCCGCTGGGCCTGGACCTGTGGATCGGGCTGCCGGCCGCCGAGGAGGCGGCGGGCCGGGCGGGCCGGGTCGGGCGCCTCGAAGAGGCCGAACCGTCGGGCGGCGGCGGCCCGCGCCTGCGTCCCAAGCGGGCCGTCACCGAGGCCTACGCGGACCCGGACTCCCTCACCCGGCGCGCCTTCGCCGCCGTCACCCCGTTCCCCGACCAGAACGACCCCGCCTACCGTGCGGCGGCCCTCCCGGCGACCAACGGCATCGCGACGGCGGACGCGCTGGCCCGCTTCTACGCGGCGCTGATCGGCGAGGTCGACGGCGTGACCCGGCGGGCGCGGCTGTTCGACCCGGCGACGACGGAACTGGCCCGCGCCGAGGAGTCGTCCGGCCCCGACCGCGTCCTGGTCGTCTCCACCCGCTTCGGCCTCGGCTACATGCTGCACGGCAGCGCGTCGCCGTTCCTGTCCCCCGGCTCCTTCGGCCACCCGGGCCGCGGCGGCGCGCTCGGCTTCGCCGACCCGGAGGCCGGCGTCGCCTTCGGCTACGTCACCAACGGCTTCCGCAAGACCGTGACGGCGGACCCGCGGGCGCAGGCACTCGTGCGGGCGCTGCGGACGTCGCTCGGCACGGACGGCTGACGGTCCCGTCCCGAGCCGTACGCGGCGTACGGGTCACACGTGGATCGGGTGGGACGTCCTGCCCGACGCGGCGTCGATCTCGTCGTGCGCCTTGGTGAGCAGTTGCATCGCCAGCTCGTTCAACGCGCGTGCGCCGGCGACCTCTTCGCCGACCCTCGGCTGCTGGGCGTCCACGCGGTGGCGGCTGGCGTGGCCGTGCGCGCGGACCTCGGTGCCGTCGGGGAGCCGCACCATCGCGACCGCCCGCGTGTGCTGGTCGTCCTCCATGAACTCCAGCTCGACATGCCATCCCACTGCGGTGTGCATCATGACGATCACCTCCGGAAGTCCTCCTTCCAGGGTGCTCCTCGCGGACGCCGCACGCATCACCCGTCCGTTCACCCCGTGTGCAGCATCAGCCCGATCCCGACGACGAGCAGGCCCGCCGCCGCGATCCGGGGCGCGCCGAACCGCTCCTTGAAGAAGAGGGCGCCGATCGCGGCGCCGACCAGGATGGAGGACTCGCGCAGGGCGGCGATCGGGGCGAGTGCGGCGCGGGTCTGCGCCCACAGGACCAGCGCGTACGCGGCGACGGACAGCACCGCGCCGAGCAGCCCGAGCCGCACGTGCGGGCGCAGCAGCGTCCAGGCACCGGCGCGGTGGCGGTACAGGAAGTACGCCGGGAGAACCGTCCCCTGCACGGCCATCAGCCAGGCGATGTAGCCGAGGGAGGAACCGGAGGCGCGTACGCCGAGCCCGTCGACGACGGTGTACACGGCGATGGTCGCGCCGGTCGCCAGGGCCGCGCCGATCGCCGCCCAGTCGGGCCGGCGCCCGCGCAGCCCCCACAGGGCGACGCCGGTCAGGCCCGCGCAGGACACCACGACGCCGGCCGCGGCCCAGCCGTCGGGCACCTCGTGGGCGAAGGCGGCGGCGAGGACGGTCACCAGCAGTGGCGCGCTGCCGCGGGCGATCGGGTACGCCTGCCCGAAGTCGCCGAGCCGGAAGGACCGCATGAGCAGCGCGTAGTACGCGATGTGGATCGCGGCGGAGAGGAGCAGGTACGGCCACGCGCCGGCCGCCGGGAACGCCGTGAACGGCAGCAGCGCCAGCCCGATGAGCATGCCGCCGCCGGAGATCAGCGCGAAGCCGGTCAGCTTGTCGGTGATCCGGTGGGCGATGGCGTTCCAGGCGGCGTGCGTGACGGCGGCCAGCAGGACGGCGCCGGTGACCAGTGGCGTCACTCGGAGCGCTCGCGCACGTCCACGAGGGTCGCGCCGGCGGTGGCGACGAGCTCCTTGGGTTCCATCGGGAAGACGGAGTACGGGGTGCCGGCGGCGGCCCAGACGACCTGGTGGGCGAGCAGGGAGCGGTCGGCGAGCACCCGGGTGCGCTCCCGGTGCCCGAAGGGCGGCACGCCCCCGATGGCGTACCCGGTCGTCTCCCGTACGACGTCGGCCTTGGCCCGCGTGACCTTCTGGGCGCCGAGTTCCTCGCGGACCCGCTCCAGGTCGACGCGGGAGGCGCCGTCCATGAGCACCAGCACGGGCACCCCGTCGGCGGCGAAGATCAGCGACTTGCAGATCTGGCTCAGCTCGCAGCCGATCGCGGCGGCGGCCTCGGTGGCGGTGCGGGTGGCCTCCGGGAAGCGCCGGACCTCGGCGGTCAGGTCTCCGAGGCCGAGCGCGCGCAGGGCCTCGGCGAAGCGGGGGTGGACGGCGGAGGCGCCGGAGGTGTCGTCGGTGGTCGTCATGGCGGCACCGTAGCGGTACGTGTAGTCCGCATGCGAACGGGTTGCGGGGCGTGCGGGACGCCCGGGAAGGAGGAAGCCGGTGAGGGCAGCCCCGTCCCCACGGAGCCCTCACCGGCTGGTCTGGCGTCCTCCTGTCAGAGGTGTTCAGAGGTGGCGGGTCAGGTGGTGCGTACCAGTTCCCGGTCCTCGTCCTTGCCGTCGTCGCCGAGGGTCCGCAGGCCCTCGCCCTCGACGTCCACGTTGGGCAGTGCGCGGTCCAGCCACTTCGGCAGCCACCAGGCCTTCTTGCCGAGCAGGGCGAGGACGGCCGGGACGATGGCCATGCGGACGACGAACGCGTCGAAGAAGACGGCGATCGCGAGGCCGAAGCCGATCATCTTGACCATCGACTCGCTGGAGCCGATGAAGCCGGCGAAGACCGCCATCATGATGACCGCCGCGGCCGTGACGACCCGGGCGCCGT
Source organism: Streptomyces sp. CB02414 (assembly GCF_001905385.1). GTDB lineage: Bacteria > Actinomycetota > Actinomycetes > Streptomycetales > Streptomycetaceae > Streptomyces. Next base: position 179,120 of record NZ_LIPF01000006.1, read on the forward strand.
GCTTGAAGCCGGTGACGACGGCCTGGCTGGGCTGCTCGCCGTGGACGTACGCCTCCCGCATGCGGGTGACCAGGAAGACCTCGTAGTCCATCGCGAGACCGAAGACCACGCCGACCATGAAGATCGGCATCATCGACATGACCGGGCCGGTCTCCTCGACGCCCATCAGGCCGGACAGCCAGCCCCACTGGAAGACCGCGACGACCGCGCCCAGCGCCGCCATGACGGAGAGCAGGAAGCCGAGGGCCGCCTTGAGCGGGACCAGGATCGAGCGGAAGACCACGATCAGCAGGAGGAAGGCCAGGCCGACGACCAGGACCAGGTAGGGCAGCAGCGCGTCGTTGAGCTTCTGGCTGACGTCGATGTTCATCGCCGTCGAGCCGGTGACCAGGGTCTCGGCGCCGGTGTCCGCCTTGATGTCGGCGCCCGCGTCGCGGATGGCGTGCACCAGGTCCTCGGTCGCGACGGAGGACGGCTTGGAGTCCGGGATCACGGTGATGGTCGCGGTGTCGCCGCCCTTGTTGGGCTGGGGCGGGGTCACCGCCACGACGTCCTTGAGGCCCTTGATCTCGTCGGAGACGTCGGTGAACACCTGCTGCGGCGCGTCGCTGCCCTTGGCGTCGACGACGACCATCAGCGGGCCGTTGAAGCCGGGGCCGAAGCCCTCCGAGAGCAGGTCGTAGGCGCGGCGCTGGGTCGTGGACGTCGGCTGGGAGCCGTCGTCGGGCAGGCCCAGTTCCAGAGAGGCCGCGGGGACGGCCGCCGCGCCGAGGCCGACGACGCCCAGCAGGAGCACGGCCAGCGGACGGCGGACGACGAAGCGGGCCCAGCGGGTGCCGAGGTTGGCCTTGGGCGGAGCGTCCTCGGTCTTCTCCGTGGCCTGGTCGGCGCTCTTGCGGCCGCGGCCCAGGAGCTTGCCCTTCGCGCCGGCCGGCTTGACCCGGCGGCCGGCGTAGCCGAGCAGCGCGGGGACCATGGTCAGGGCGATCACGACCGCGATGGCGACGGTGCCGGCGGCCGCGATGCCCATCTTGGTGAGCATCGGGATGTTGACGACCGCGAGGCCGACCAGGGCGATGACGACGGTGAGGCCGGCGAAGACGACCGCCGAGCCCGCGGTGCCGACGGCCCGGCCGGCGGCCTCCTCGCGCTCGCGTCCCTCGGCGAGTTCCGCGCGGTAGCGGGAGACGATGAACAGGGCGTAGTCGATGCCGACCGCGAGGCCGATCATCATCGCCAGGATGGAGGTGGTGGAGCCCAGTTCGAGGGCGCTGGCCAGGGCGGTGATCGAGGAGACGCCGATGCCGACGCCGATGAGGGCCGTGAGCAGGGGCAGGCCGGCCGCGACCAGCGAGCCGAAGGTGATGACCAGGACGACGGCGGCGACCGCGATGCCGATGATCTCCGTGGCGCCGGTGTGCGGGACGGCCTGGAGCGCGTCACCGCCGACCTCCACGGTCAGCCCGGCGTCGCGCGCCTGCTGGGCGGCGTCCTCGAGGGCGTCCTTGGTGGACTCCTCCAGCTCCATGCCGGAGACGTCGTACTTCACCGAGGCGTAGGCGATCGTCCCGTCCTGGCTGACCGCGTTCCCCCGGTACGGGTCGGCGACCGAGGCGACCTCGGAGCCGTCGGCCAGGTCGGAGACGGTCTTCTCGACGGCCGCCTTGTTGTCGGGGTCCGTCATCTTCTCGCCGTCCGGTGCCTTGAAGACGACGCGTGCGGTCGCCCCGTCGGCGGCGGCGCCGGGGAAGCGTTCCTCCAGCAGGTCGAAGGCCTTCTGGGCCTCGGTGCCGGGGATGGAGAAGGAGGTGGTGCCGGCGGGCGGGGCACTGGCCGCGCCGACGCCGGCGAGCGTCAGCAGGGCCACCCATATCAGGGCGACGAAGTGCCGTCGGCGGAAGGCGAGCCGGCCGAGTTTGTAGAGGAACGTGGCCACGGGGGCGTACTCCCGGTCAGGTCGTGGGTCTTCAGGGCAGGGGGGATCAGCCCGACGACGACGTGAGCGGTGACGTCAGGTGGGGCTCAGGTGGGGCTCAGTGGGGATTCGGGTCAGGCTGTGGTGCCGGCGCCGAGGGCGGGGAGGATCACGGCGTCGATGTACGAGGTGAGGAAGGCCCGGGTCGGCGGCTGGTCGTCGAGCAGCGTGCGGGTGGCGAAGCCGCCGACGAGCATGGGAACGAGGAAGTCCAGCGCCGGGCAGTCCGGTCTGATCTCGCCCCGGTCGACGGCGCGTTGCAGCAGGCGCCGGAGCTCCGCCATCTCCGGTTCGATGAGCTGGTCCCGGAAGGCCTGGCGCAGGTCCGGGTTCTGGTGCAGCGCCATGGCGACGCCCCGCATCAGCGCGGAGTTCTGCGCCATGGTGCAGTCGTCCTCGCGGGCCAGCAGGGCGTGCAGGTCGCCGCGGAGGGAGCCGGTGTCGACGTCGCCGATCTCGCCGGGCTTGCTGTGCCGGATGGCCTTGACGACCAGCTCGGGCTTGCCGCCCCACTGGCGGTAGAGCGTCGCCTTGCTGGACCGGGTGCGGGCGGCCACGGCGTCCATGGTGAGGGCGTCGTAGCCGACTTCCCGGAGCAGGTCGAGCACGGCCTCGTACAGCTCTGCCTCGCGCTCGGGAGTGATCCGACTGCGGCGCGCGGTGGCAACCTCCGTCATCTCGCTCACTCCTCTCCTTCTCCGGTCGTTCTCCGGTCGCTCCGCTCAGGAACGACACCGTTTCGTACAGGACCAATGTACCCCCATCCCTAGCGAAACGAAACGGTTTCGTTCGTGGTGTGGGTCACGATTGTCGGTTACCCATAAGTTGCCGGTCCACCGTCAGCGGCAAAGCATGGGGTGGGTGAGTTATCTGCGCCTTCCGCACCTCAGCGGCGACCAGCTGTGCTTCGTGGCCGAGGACGACCTCTGGCTCGCGTCCCTCGACGGACCCGGCCGCGCCTGGCGGCTCACCGTCGACCGCACCAAGACCGGCCACCCCCGTTTCTCCCCCGACGGCCGCCACATCGCCTACACCAGCTGGCGGAGCCTGGTCCCGGAGGTCCACCTCGTGCCGGTGGACGGCGGTCCCGGGCGCCGGCTCACCCACTGGGGCGGACTCGACACCCGGGTCTGCGGCTGGTCGCCCCCCGATCCCGACGGGACGACCGCGATCCTCGCCGTCGCCTCGCACGGCGAGCCCTTCTCCCACCTCACCTGGGCCTACAAGATCACCCCGGACGGCGACCCCGGCCGCAAGCTCCCCTGGGGCCCGGTCACCGACATCCAGGCCGCCGACCTCGACGGCGAGCGCAAGACCCTCCTGCTCACCGGCACCCCGCCGCACGAACCGGCCTCCTGGAAGCGCTACCGGGGCGGCGCCACGGGCCGGCTCTGGCTGCACGGCGAACGGCTGCTGCCCGACCTCCACGGGCATCTGCACTCCCCCATGTTCGTCGGCGGCCGGATCGCCTTCCTCTCCGACCACGAGGGCGTCGGCAACCTCTACTCCTGCGCCCACGACGGCTCCGACCTGCGCCGCCACACCGACCACGACGCCTGCTACGCCCGGCACGCGGCGAGCGACGGCACCCGCGTGGTGTACCAGTGCGCGGGCGACCTGTGGATCGTCGAGGACCTGTCGCCGGGCTCCGGGCCGCGCCGGCTCGACGTCCGGCTGAGCGGCCCGCGCGCGGGACGGCGCACGTACCAGGTGCCCGCCGCCCAGCACGTCGGCGGCGTCTCCGTCGACGAGACGGGCCGCGCGAGCGCCGTCGTCGTACGCGGCAGCCTGTACTGGCTCACCCACCGCGACGGCCCGGCCCGCACCCTCGCCGACACACCGGGCGTACGGGTCCGGCTGCCGGAGATGCTCGGGGCGAGCGGCCGGATCGCGTACGTGACGGACGCGGAGGGCGAGGACGCCGTCGAAATCGGCCACCTGCCCCGGGCGACCGGCATCCGCGCGCTGCGGAGGCTGGCCTCCGGGGAACTGGGCAGGGTGCTGGAGCTGGTCTCCGACCCGGCGGGCGAGCGGCTGGCCATCGCCTCGCACGACGGACGGCTGCTGCTCCTCGACCTGCCGGAGGAGGACGCGGAGGCCGCCGAGGCGCTCGCGGGGGCGGAGGGGACGGAGGAGACGGACGCCGAAGCCCCCGTCGGCCGGCCCGGCGGGGTGACCGAGCTGATCCGCTCCCTCAACGGCCCCGTCCGCGACCTCGCCTTCTCCCCGGACGGCAGCTGGCTCACCTGGTCCCACCCTGGCATCGGGCGCTCCCTGCGGCAGATCAAGATGGCCCGCATCGACGGGAGGAGCGACGGCAGGAACGGGCAGGAGGGCCCGCTCGTCGTCGACGTCACCGACGGACGCTTCGAGGACGAGAACCCGGTCTTCACCCGGGACGGCCGCTACCTCGCCTTCCTCTCCTGGCGCGGCTTCGACCCGGTGTACGACGTGCACACCGGCGACCTCTCCTTCCCGCTGGGCTGCCGCCCCTACCTCGTCCCGCTGTCGTCCGCGACCCCCTCCCCCTTCGCGCTGAACCCGGAGGGCCGCCCCGCCGCCGGAGGCCTGGACCCGCTGGACGACGAATCCGGTGAGGGCGGCGCGGTGACCGTCGAGGTCGAGGGACTTGAGTCCCGGGTGACCCCGTTCCCCGTCACCGCCTCCAAGTACTCGGCGCTGTGCCCGGTCGCGGGCGGCGGACTGGTCTGGCTGCGCTGGCCGATCTCGGGCGCGCTCGGCGAGACCTTCGCCAACCCGGCCGACCCGAGCGAGCGGCCCACCCTGGAGCACTTCAACCTCGCCAAGGCGCGGAAGTCCGAACTGGTCGACCACCTGGACTGGTTCCGGGTCAGCGGCGACGGCAGCCGCCTGGTCGTGCTCGACGAGGGCGACCTGCGCGCCGTACCGGCCACCGAGGCGGGCGACAGCGACTCGACCGTCTGGATCGACCTGCGCCGCATCCTGCACGAGGTCGACCCGGCCGCCGAGTGGCGCCAGGCCTACGACGAGGCCGGCCGGCTGATCCGCGCCTACTTCTGGGATCCCGGCATGTGCGGCATCGACTGGGACGCGGTGCTGGACCAGTACCGTCCGCTGGTCGAACGGGTCGCCTCCCCGGACGAGTTCGCCGACCTGCTGCGCGAGGTGCTCGGCGAGCTCGGCACCTCGCACGCCTACGTCGCCGCCGCCCGCCGCAACGAGGGCCCCGCGCACTACCAGCGCTGGCAGGGCCTGCTCGGCGCCAACTTCGCGTGCCGGGACGGCCACTGGGTGGTCAAGCGCATCCTGCCCGGCGACTCCTCCGACTCCAGGGCCCGCTCCCCGCTGGCCGGTACGGGCATCCGCGAGGGAGCGGTGCTGACCCACGTGGACGGCCGGCCGGTCGACCCGGTGACGGGGCCGTACCCTCTGCTGGCCGGTGCGGGCGCTACGACGGTGGAGCTGACCTTCGCGCCGGCCGAGGGCGGTCCGGGACCCTCCCGCCGGGTCGCCGTCGTCCCGCTGATCGACGAGCGCCCCCTGCGCTACCAGGACTGGGTGGCCAAACGGCGCGAAGTGGTCCGGGAGTTGAGCGGCGGACGGTGCGGCTACCTGCACATCCCCGACATGGGCGGCTCCGGCTGGGCGCAGTTCAACCGGGACCTGCGGATGGAGGTGTCCCGGCCCGCCCTCATCGTGGACGTGCGGGGCAACGCGGGCGGACACATCAGCGAGCTGGTCATCGAGAAGCTGACCCGCACCATCCTGGGCTGGGACCTCACCCGCGACGCCCAGCCGGTGTCGTACACCTCCAACGCCCCGCGCGGGCCGGTCGTGGCGGTCGCGGACGAGGCGACCTCCTCCGACGGCGACATGATCACGGCCGCGTTCAGGCTGCTGCGGCTCGGCCCGGTCGTCGGGCAGCGCACCTGGGGCGGCGTGGTCGGCATGACCGGCCGGCACCGCCTCGGCGACGGCACGGTGATCACGGTGCCGATGAACGCGGCCTGGTTCGACGCGTACGGCTGGTCCGTGGAGAACTACGGCGTCGATCCCGACGTCGAGGCGCTGCGCACCCCGCTGGACTGGGCCGAGGGCCGCTATCCGGTGCTGGACGAGGCGGTCCGGCTGGCGCTGGAGCTGCTGGAGACCAACCCGCCCGCCACACCGCCCGGTTACGACGCCGTACCCGACCGTTCCCGTCCGCCGCTGCCGCCCAGGACCTGACCCCGCCGGGCCACACGAAAGGGGCGCCCTCCCAGCGGGGGGCGCCCCTTCAGCTCAGCTCAGCGGCAGCGCGTCAGGCGTCGTAGCTGCTCTCGAAGCGCTCGTCCTCGTCGCGGCGGCGGCGCGAGGCCGGGTCCATCTCGTCCTCGTCGCGGCGGCGGTCGCGGTCGCGGTCCTCACGGTTCGGGAACTGCTCCCTGGCCTGGTCGGCACGCTGCTTGCCCTGCTGCTGCATGCGCTGGGCCTTGTCCTGGAACTGGTCCTTGATACCCATGTGGGTTCACTCCTGTGGTGATCGGGCCCGACCGGATCGGCCGGGCGCTCGATCAGATTCACACGGGCGGTGACCGTGCGCATGTCGATCACTTACGGACCGTAGCCGGGCCCGATCGTTGCTGTTCGTCGGCGGCTCCGCCGGCCCCGACCAGCCCGACCCGCAGCCCGTCCAGCCGGTCCCCGAAGCGCCGCATCTCGCGCTGTCCGACGGTGCCGATGAGGGTCGGCAGGTACCCGCGCACGCCCTGCATGCCGCGCAGCCACCACTGCCCGTAGACGTGGGCCGAGCGGCGCTCGATGCCCTCCACCAGCCGGTCCACCGCCGGGCCCAGGGGGTACGTCTTGTTCGACGGCCAGGGCAGCCGCTGCCGCAGCTCGCGCATCACGTCGTCCTGGTCGGCGCCGCGCACCATGTCCGTGTCGGTCCACGACAGATAGCCGACGCCGACCTTCACGCCCCGGTGCCCGACCTCCCCGCGCAGACTGTGCGCGTACGCCTCCACACCGGACTTGGAGGCGCAGTAGGCCGACATCATCGGCGCCGGCGTGATCGCGGCGAGGGACGCGACCTGGAGCAGGTAGCCGCGGCTCTCCAGCAGCGCGGGCAGGAAGGCGCGGGCCGTCACCGCCGAGCCGATCAGGTTGACCTCGATCACCCGCCGCCAGGACTCCGGGTCGGACTCGACGAACGGACCGCCGGTGGCGACACCGGCGTTGGCGACGACGACGTCGACCCGGCCGAACCGTTCCTTCACCCGCGCAGCCACCTCGGCCATCGCCACGTGGTCGGTGACGTCGGCGTGCCAGTGGTCGCTCTCGCTGTGCAGCCGGGCCGACACCTGCTTCAGCGCGTCCGGCTCCAGCCCCACCAGGGCCACCTTCACCCCGCGCGCGGACAGCTTGCGGGCCAGCAGCTCCCCGACGCCCCGCGCGGCTCCCGTGACGACGGCGACGCGCCCTTCCAGGCTCACCCTGCTCATGCGATCTCCTCGGCGTGTACGGCGGATTCGGTGCGGTCGGCGGACACATAGGTGCCGACGAGGGCGCGTATCTTCCCGGTGACCAGGTCCGGCGCCTCCACCGGCGTCATGTGGCCGAGACCCGGAAGCTCCGTCAGGCCCACGCAGTCGGGCAGCGCGGCGGCCAGCGAGCGGGCGTGCACGGGCGGGGTCAGCCGGTCGGCGGTGCCGACGACTATCTCGACCGGCATCCTCAAATCCCGCACCCCGTGGTCGAGATCGAGCAGGTCCAGCACCTCGGACCAGGCGCGGCGCACCCGGCTCGGGCAGGCGTGCACGATCCGGGCACACGCCTCGACCATCTCCGGTGCCGAACCGGCGCCCATCGTCCCGTACTTGAGGATGCGGCGCGCCAGCGGTGTGACCGGCCCGAGCGGCGCCCGCGAGCCGAGGACCCGCCGGGTCAGCCAGGTCCGCACCCGCCCCGCGCCGAACGGCAGGACGGTCGCGGACTCCACCAGCCGCGAACTGCCGGTGCTGCACAGCAGGACCGCCGCCGCGTGCTCGCGCACCTTGGTCCGGGTCGCCGCGGCCATCACGGTCATGCCGCCCATGGAGTGCCCGGCGATCACGGCCCGTTCCCCCGGCGCGAGCGTGGCCTCCAGGACGGCCTCGAGGTCGTCGGCGAGGGGCTCGGTGCCGCAGGCCGGGTTGGCCGGGCTGCGGCCGTGGCCGCGCTGGTCGTAGGCGATGACCCGGTGGTCGGCGGCGAGCGCGCGGATCTGCGCCGCCCAGAAGGCGGTCGAGCAGCACCAGCCGTGCGAGAGGACGACCGCGGGCGCGTCCTCGGGGCCGTGCACCTCGACGTGTATGCGGGCGCCGTCGGCGGCGGTCACGGTCAGCTCGCGGGCGGGGACGGGCGGGGCGTACGGCCCGGCGGAGACGTGCATGAGACGGCTCACGCGCTCACCTCCGCGTTCGCGTCCGCGCCGGGGGCCGCCTTGGCGACGGCCGGGCGCAGCACCTCGTACTCCCCCAGGTCCACGCGCCTGGTCGCACGCCGGAACTCGGCGGTCGTGCCGGGCCACACGGTGGTGTTGCGGCCACTGGCGTCCAGGTACCAGCTGGTGCAGCCGCCGGTGTTCCACACGGTGCGCTTCATGCGCTCCTGCACCCGGTGGTTCCAGTTCCGTACGGCGGCGGGGCGGGCGTCGAGGGCGACCCGGCCGCCGAGGACGTTCAGCTGGCGCAGGTAGTCCGCCATGTAGTTGAGCTGCGACTCGATCATCAGGATCATCGACGAATTCCCCAGGCCGGTGTTGGGCCCGATGATCGTCATCCAGTTGGGGAAGCCGGCCGCCGAGGCGCCGCGCAGCGCCTCCATGCCGCCCTTCCAGGTCTCGGCGAGGGTCCGCCCGTCGGCGCCCACGACCCGCTCCGCGATGGGCATGTCGGTGACGTGGAAACCGGTGCCAAAGATGATCACGTCGGCCTCGGTCTCGGTGCCGTCGGCGGCGACGAGGGTGGAGCCGCGCACCTCGCTCAGCCCGCCGGCGACGACATCGACGTTCGGCTGGGCGAGCGCCGGATAGTAGGTACTCGACAGCAGGATCCGCTTGCAGCCGATGCGGTAGTCCGGGGTGAGCTTGGCGCGCAGGGCCGGGTCCTTGATGGCGGACGCCATGTTGCGCTTGGCGATCTGCTCGACGAAGCCCAGCTCGCCCGGATGCTTGGTGAACGCCTGCACCTGAAGCTCGCGGATGCCCCACAGCAGCCCGCGCCGCAGCTTGGTGGTGACGGGCAGCGCCCGGTGCAGGGCGCGCTCGGCGCCGCTGATCTCCCGGTCCATGCGGGGCATCACCCAGGCCGGGGTGCGCTGGAAGAGGGTGAGGTGACCGGCCTTCGGCTGGATGGACGGCACGATCTGGATGGCGGAGGCGCCGGTGCCGATCATGGCGACGCGCTTGCCGGTGAGGTCGTACTCGTGGTCCCAGCGGGCGGAGTGGAAGACCTTGCCGGGGAAGGAGTCCAGGCCCGGGATGTCGGGCACCTTCGGGTCGGACAGCGGCCCGCTCGCGGACACGACGACGTCGGCGGTGAGGTTCCCGCTCGCCGTCTCGATCTCCCACCGCATGTGCTCGCCGTTCCACGCCATCCGCTTCACCTCCGAGTCGAAGCGGATGTGCGGGCGCAGCCCGAAGGTGTCGGTCACGTGCTCCAGGTAGGCGCGGATGTGCTCCTGCCCGGAGAAGGTGCGCGGCCAGTCGGGATTGGGCGCGAAGGAGAACGAGTACAGGTGGGACGGCACGTCGCAGGCGCACCCGGGATAGCTGTTGTCGCGCCAGGTCCCGCCGACGCTCCCCGCCCGCTCCAGGACGACGAAGTCGGTGATCCCCTCGCGCCGCAGCCGCACGGCGGCCCCCAGCCCGCCGAAGCCGGAGCCGACCACCGCCACCCGCACGTGTTCTTGAACCTGCTCGTGCTCGGCCATCCCGAAGCCTCCACGCGTCGCCTAGAACTCTGCCAGTGAACACTGGCGCAATGGGGAGAGTAGAGCAGCACCGTACTGATGGGTAGGGGGTACGCGAGGAAAGTTACCGACGGTACGCCGTAGGCTCGACGCCGTGACCGAGAAGCGCGAATACCGCATGGAGGAACTGGCCCGGCTGGCCGGCATCACGGTGCGCACCCTGCGCTTCTACCGCGAACGCAAACTGATCCCGCCGCCCCGCCGCGAGGGCCGCATCGCCTGGTACGACGACCACCACCTGGCCCGCCTCCGCACCATCGCCGCCCTCCTGGAACGCGGCCACACCCTCAGCGGCATCGCGGAACTCGCCGACGCCTTCGACCACGGCCGCGACGTCGGCGACCTGCTCGGCTACGGCGAACCCACCGAGGAGACCCCGGTCCGCCTCACTCCCGAGGAACTCGCCGCCCGCTTCGACGGCGAGGTCACCCCGGAGAACCTGGCCGCCGCCATGGACCTCGGCTATGTCGGCACCGACGGCGACGAGATCGTCCACATAAGCCACCGCCTGCTGGAGGTCTCCTCCGCCCTGGTCCGCGAGGGCATCCCCCTCGGCGAGGTCCTCCAGGCCGGCGCCCGCGTCCGCGAACACGCCGACGCCCTCGCCGACCTCTTCGCCGAACTGATCCTCCGCCACGCCCCCGAGGAACAACTCGACCGCCTGCGCCCGCTCGCCCGCAGCGTGGTGGAGGCGGAACTGTCGCTGGCGATGGACCGGCGGATACGGAAGAAGACCGGCGACGAAGGACCGCCCGTGGGCTAGCGGTCGTAGACGACCGTCACGGGCGCGTGGTCCGACCACCGCTCGGCGTGTGTGGCGGCCCGCTCGACGTACCCCTTGACCGCCCCGGCCGCCAAACCCTGGGTGGCCAGGTGGTAGTCGATCCTCCAACCTGAATCATTGTCGAAGGCCCGCCCCCGGTACGACCACCACGAGTACGGCCCCTCGACGTCCGGGTGCAGAGCGCGCACGACATCCACGTACCCGCCCTCGGCCGGGTCCAGGACCCGCCCCAGCCACTCCCGCTCCTCCGGCAGGAACCCGGAGTTCTTCTTGTTGGCGCGCCAGTTCTTCAGGTCGGCCTCGCGATGGGCGATGTTCCAGTCGCCGCAGACGACGACCTCGCGGCCGTCGGCGGCGGCACGCTCGCGCAGTTCCTTGAGGTAGGCGAGGAACTCGCCCATGAAACGGACCTTCTCGTCCTGGCGCTCGGTGCCGACCTCGCCGGAGGGGAGGTAGAGGGAGGCGACCGTCACACCGGGCAGGTCGGCCTCGACGTAGCGGCCGCTGGTGTCGAACTCCGTCGAGCCGAAGCCGACCTGGACGCGGTCGGGCTCGCGGCGGGTGTAGAGGGAGACGCCGGCGCGGCCCTTGGCGGCGGCGGGGGCGTGCGTGACGTGCCAGCCGTCGGGGGTGCGGACGTGCTCGGGCAGCTGCTGGGGCTCGGCCCGTACCTCCTGGAGGCACAGCACGTCGGCGGAGGTGTCCGCGAGCCATTCCACGAAGCCCTTCTTCGCGGCGGCACGCAGACCGTTCACATTCACGGAGGTCACGGTGAGCACCAGGGCACGATACCGGCACACTGGACGGTGCCCCGATCCCGGAGCCCGCATCGATATACGGTAGGTAGCATGAACATACGCCGGGTGCCCTTCGACCACCCCGACGCCCTGAAGCTCAACGACGAGGTCCAGGCCGAGTACGACGTCCGCTACGGCGACGGCGGGGACGCCACCGAGCTGGCCGCGTCGGACTTCGCGCCGCCGAACGGCCTCTACCTGATCGCGTACGACGAGAACGACGTCCCGGTCGCCTCCGGCGGCTGGCGCAGCCAGGACGCCAACGACGAGGGCAACCTCGACGGGGACGCCGAGCTCAAGCGGATGTTCGTCATCGAGCAGGTGCGTGGCCGCGGGCTGGCCCGCCGCATCCTGGCGGCCCTGGAGGAGGACGCCCGTGCGGCGGGCCGGGCCCGCATGGTGCTGGAGACCGGCACCAAGCAGCCGGAGGCCGTGGCCCTGTACACGTCGAGCGGCTACGAGCCGTGCGGGAAGTTCGGCTACTACCGGTTCCACGAGGAGAGCCTCTGCTACGCGAAGGCTCTCCAGGCTCCGGCCCCGTAGGCCGCGCGGACGGCCCTCAGGCGGCGCCTTCGCTCCGGCGCCGTCGCGAGACGGCGAACAGCACGCCGCCCGCCGCGAGCGCCAGCGCGGCGCCGGCCGAGGCGAACAGGGCCGTGGAGCCGGTCGAGGCCAGCAGGCCGCCGTCGTCGTCACGGTCGCCCTGGGGGGCCTCGCCGCCGTCCGAGCCGCCGGTGGACCCGGTGGAGCCGGTGGCTCCGGTGGAGGTGCCGCCGTCCGAACCGGCGCCGCCCGAGCCGCCGCTCGTACCGGTTCCGCCCGTGGTGTCCGAGCCGCCGGTAGTGCCGGTGCCGCCCGTGGCGCCTCCGGTGTCACCGGGGGTCTCCTCGTCGCCGGTGCCGTTCAGCACGATCCAGCCGGCGTCGTTGGACGGGTCGCCCTCCCGGGGGTTCTCGTACTCGGGCAGGGCGATCTCGCCCTTGGCGCCCTCGACGACCTCGTCGATCCGCAGCTGGAAGCCGTAGGTGCGCCGGTCGTCCTCCAGGAAGGGCGTGTCGGCGAAGCAGACGTACTCGGACGGGGTGGCGTCGTTCACCGGCTGGCAGAGGCTGGGGCTGTCGACGACGCTCGCGCCCTCCGGGATCTGCACGGTGAAGCTCAGCGGCTCACCGCCGGAGCGCAGGGCGCCGATCCAGGCGGGCCCGTGGTTGCTCAGGGCGATGTCGACCTTGACGGTCTCCCCCTGCTCGCCCGCGACCCGCGCGCCGGTGAGGTCGAGGTCGAAGGTGTTCCGCGTCGGCAGGTCGATCTCGGCGTACTTCGCGTAGTCGCCGCTGCCGCCGCCGTCGACCGGCTTCAGGGTGAGCCTCTCGCCGGTGCCCTGCCGGTAGGCGGCGCCGGCGCGCAGTGCGCCGGTCTCCTTGGCGCCGACCGCGTCGAAGCCGTAGTGGAAGACGTCGTTGAGCGCGAAGCCGGCGGTCTTCACCTTGACCGGCTCGCTCAGCTCGTAGGACGTGCCGGGCAGGAACTCGCCCTCGAAGGTGCACAGGGCGACCTTCTGGTAGCGGATCAGGTCGTCCTTGTTCTCCTCCGCGTACGAGCAGTTGTCGTACGTGTCGGGGAAGGACAGGCCGCGCGAGCCGCCGAAGCGCAGGACGACGCCGTCGGCGGACATGCTGCCGACGTTGCGGAAGCCGAGCGGGGCGTTGTAGGTGTCGCCGGCGGCGAAGCCCTCGGGTTCGGCGGGGAGCTTCTTCTTCAGCAGCTCCGGCCCGCCGACCAGAACGTCGACGGTGTGCTCGTTGAACTCCAGGCCGGCACCCTCGCCCGTGACCTTGATCTTCCCGAAGTCGCCGGCCCCGGCGGTGTCCTTCAGGTCGAGGCGGACGCTCCAGCTCGGGTTGTACACGTCGCCCGGGTAGAGGCTGCTCTCGTGGCAGACCGCGGTCAGACCCTCCGCCTCGCAGGACCGCGGCAGCTCGACGTCGGCGAAGCCCTTGAGGGCGGTGGCGTCGATGGTGACGGTGTAGCCGTCGTTGGGGACCGGCTCAGGGTCCTTGCCGCTGTCCGGGTCGTACTCGCCGGGGCCGGTGAGGCCGAGGTAGATCTGCGGCTCTCCGGGCTCGTCCTCGGCCCCGTCCAGCGCCAGGTCCACCTTGTCCGGTCCGGTGATGGTGACCGGAAGGGGGGCGGCCTGGCCCTCCTCGGCTTGGGCGACACCGGTCAGCGAGGCCGTGGCGAGTCCGGCGGCGGCCACCCCGGCCACGGCCGCGCGTCTCCACGGCGAGCGCAGGGAGCTGTCTCTCATGTTCTCTTCCGTTCCCAGACGACAATCAGGCGTCACTGCTGTGACGCCGCGCACAGGTGACCCGTCGGTAACGGTGAAGGTTGCGCGCTGTCCGGTCACGGATTTATCTCGGCCTTACAGGCCGTCCCCGTGCGGTGCGAGCCAAGGAAACGGCAGCCAAGGAAACGGCGAAGGTCCCGTTCGATCGTGATGATCGAACGGGACCTTCGTCAATGTGCGTGGACCTGAGGGGATTTGAACCCCTGGCCCCCTCGATGCGAACGAGGTGCGCTACCGGACTGCGCCACAGGCCCTTGCAACGAGTGAAACTTTAGCACCCCGACCGGCCTGCTCAAAAATCGCTTCCGGGACACCCGGGCGGGCCGGGCCGCGGCGGGGGCTACTCGTTGGCCGCGCGGGGGCGGTCGCCGTCCTCGTACTGGTCGAAGAGCGGGGTCCGGCCACGTTCGCGGGCGCGGCGGGCGGAGGCGGCGCGGCGGGCGCCGCTGCGGGCGGGAGCCTCCGGGCGGTCCTCCGCCCGGCCCTCCGCGCGGTCGGCGGGGCGGTCCGGTGCCGGGGCGGCCGCCGCGTCCTCCCGGTGGGGATCGACGGCGCTGGAGCGTGCCGAGCTCCAGGCGTCCGGCGACCCGAGGTCCACGTCGGGGGTGGCGCGGGGGGCGACGGGCGCGGTCACATAGGTCGGCAGGGGTACCGGCACGGGGTCCCAGCTGTCGCCCTGCGGCCGCCGTCGGCGTTCGCGCTGCTGGTCGACCCACTCGGCGTGGTCGGTCTGCTCGACCAGGGCGCGCCGGTCCGCGGCGAGGGCCGACAGGCCGGAGTCGGGCTCCGTCTCAGGGCCCTCGTCGGGCTCCTCGGCGTCGGGGTCGCCGACGGCGCCGGCGGGATCGGCGGGGGTGCGCCTGCGCGGGCGGCGGTCGCGGTCCCGCAGCCGCTGCGCGGCGACCTCGGCCTGGCGGCGGTCCATCTGGAAGGCGAACCGGCGGCGTTCCTGCGTACGCAGGTAGGCGATGTAGGCGCTGAGCAGCACCGCGGGGACTCCGGGTGCCCACAGGAAGGCGAGTCCGCCGACGGCGGCGACGACCGCGCCGAGCGTGAAGGCCAGGAAGAGGACCACGGTCGTACGCCGGCGGCGCGCGAGTACCTTGCTGCGCCGGGCGCGAGCCGCGGCGCTGGGGGAGACGGGAGCGCGGCGGGCCTGCGGGACTCGCGCCGCTTCGGGAGACGGTCCGGTTTCCGCGGCCTGCCCGCGTCCGGGGCCGGGTGCGTGTTCGTCGGCCACAGGCCGGGTGTGCCGTCGGGTTCTGGACACGGCGAAGGCCCGGACGTCCACCGAGTCGGTGACGGCGCCCGGGGCGTCGGCGTCGGGCCCGGCCTCGTCGGCGGAGCGCGACCGCAGGTCCTTGGCGTACCGGCGCTCCATGCCCGCCCGTCCGGACAGCAGCCGGATGGCGGTGCTGAAGCGTTCCGTCGGACGGGCCTCGTTCAGCTCGTCCTGCCTACGGAGCCACATCGGCACCAAGTAGGCGGCCCAGGCCCCGACAATGACTGCGTAGATGAGGCCGCTGCTGCTCACGCCTCACACGGTAGAGGGGTTTGCGTGGGGCCATCCGCCAATTGAGCCGGTGTGTCGCACGATCTGGCTGATATTTCGAACTTTTCTTGTGATCGATGCGATCAACACACTGCCACGGTCGCGCATTTTCCCGTTTCGGTACGGTCGCAGGCACGATCACAGATCGATCAATTTCGAACGTTTATTCAATTCCCGGTGTTCCGCGTGGACCGGTCCCGTGACCGGTGCCAGCGTCGCAGCAGGCCTTCGGGGGCCTCTTCCGCGGTGAGCGCGAAGACCAGGTGGTCGCGCCATGCTCCGTCGATGTGGAGATAACGCGGTCTCAGGCCCTCCTCCCGGAATCCGAGTTTCTCCACGACCCGGCGGCTGGGCGCGTTCTCGGGGCGAATGCAGACCTCGACGCGGTGCAGTCCGACGGTGCGGAAACAGTGGTCCACCGCCATCGCCACGGCCGTCGGCATCACCCCCCGGCCCGCCACCGACTCGTCCACCCAGTAGCCGACGTGCCCTGAGCACATCGAGCCCCAGGTGATGCCGGCCACCGTCAGCTGCCCGGCCAGCCGCCCCTGGTACTCGATGACGAACGGCATCATCCGGCCCGCGTTGGCCTCGGAGCGCAGGTGCCGCACCATCTGGCGGTAGGTCGGCCGGTGCGTGAGCGGGCCGGCGGGGGTGGGCGGCGGGATGGTCGCCTCCCAGGGCCGCAGCCAGTCGCGGTTGCGCCGGTTGACCTCGCGCCAGGCCCGCTGGTCGCGCAGCCTTATCGGCCTGAGGACGATGTCGCCGTCCACCAGCTCCACGGGCCAGGATGGGCTGTTCAGCTCGCACCCCCACCACTGGCGGGTCTGGGATGGTCCCCGCCGCGGAGCTGGTCCACGGCGTGGGTCAGCAGCGGCTCCAGCACGGCCAGGCCGTCCTTCACGCCTCCGGAGGAGCCCGGCAGGTTGACGATCAGCGTGCGGCCCGCCACCCCGGCCAGACCCCGGGAGAGCACCGCGGTCGGCACCTTGTCCCGGCCGTACGCCCGGACCGCCTCCGCGATGCCCGGCACCTCGTAGTCGATCACCGCCCGCGTGGCCTCGGGGGTGCGGTCGGTGGGTGAGATCCCGGTGCCGCCGGTCGTGACGACCACGTCGTAGCCCGCCTCGGCGCCCGCGCGCAGGGCCGCCTCCACCGGGTCGCCGTCGGGGACGACCTGCGGGCCGTCCACGGCGAAGCCGAAGCGGCGCAGGCCCTCGGCGATCAGCGGGCCGCCCTTGTCCTCGTAGACCCCGGCGGCGGCCCGGTTCGAGGCCGTGACGACCAGGGCTCGGTACGGGGCCGGGAGGGTGCCGCCGGCCGGTCCGTCCGGCGTCATGACCGGCTCCAGTCGCCCGACTTGCCGCCCGTCTTCTCCTCCACCCGTACGTCCGTGATGACCGCTCCCTTGTCGACCGCCTTCACCATGTCGACCACGGTGAGCGCGGCGACGGAGACCGCGGTGAGCGCCTCCATCTCGACGCCCGTGCGGTCGGTCGTCCTCACCGTGGCGGTGATCTCCACGGCGTCGTCCGCGACCGACAGGTCCAGTTTCACACCGGAGACCGACAGCGGGTGGCACAGCGGGATCAGGTCCGGGGTGCGTTTGGCGCCCATGATGCCCGCGATGCGTGCGGTGGCGAGGGCGTCGCCCTTGGGGACTCCCTCGCCGCGCAGCAGCTCGACCACGCGGGGGGCGACGAGGACACGGCCGCTGGCGCGGGCGGTGCGGGCGGTCACGTCCTTGGCGGACACGTCGACCATGCGGGCGGCGCCCGCCTCGTCGATGTGCGTCAGCCGGTCCTGCGGGGCCTGCGCTGCCTGGCCGCCGTGGGCTGCCTGGCCTTCGTGCGGGGGTCGGTCCTGCGTACTCATGCTCGTGTGGCGCTCCCGGTCCGGGCCCGGCGCGGTGCGGCGCGCGGGCCTGCTGTGCGCGACACGGTACCGCCAACGAGGGGTGGTCAGCCGAGCAGGACCACGTCGACCTCGGCGCCGGGCTCGACCGACTCGGTGTCCTCGGGGACGACGATCAGCGCGTCGGCGTGCGCGAGGGCGGCCACGAGATGGGAGCCCGACCCGCCCACCGGGGTGACGCCGCCGTCGGCGTACGTGGCGCGCAGGAACTGGCGTCGGCCCTTCGGCGAGGTCAGCGTCTTGTCCGCGGCCAGGGACGCGGTCACCGTCGGGCGGTGGAGGTCGGCGAGCCCCATGAGGGTGCGGATCGCGGGGCGGACGAACAGCTCGAAGGAGACGTACGACGACACCGGGTTACCCGGCAGGGCGAGCAGCGGGGTGTGGTCGGGGCCGATGGAGCCGAAGCCCTGGGGCTTGCCGGGCTGCATGGCGAGCTTGCGGAAGTCCACGCCGCTGCCCGGCTCGTCCTCGTCGGCGACGTGCGCCAGCGCCTCCTTGACGACGTCGTACGCCCCGACGCTCACGCCACCGGTGGTGACCATGAGGTCGGCGCGCACCAACTGGTCCTCGATGGTGGACCGCAGGGTCTCCGCGTCGTCGGCGACGGCGCCCACGCGGTAGGCGATGGCGCCGGCGTCGCGGGCGGCGGCGGTGAGGGCGAAGCTGTTGGAGTCGTAGATCTGACCGGGCGCCAGTTCCTCGTCGGGCTGGACGAGTTCGCTGCCGGTGGAGAGCACCACCACGCGCGGGCGCGGGCGTACCCGGACCCTGCCGCGGCCGATCGCGGCGAGCAGGGCGATCTGCGGCGGGCCGAGGACCGTGCCGGCCTCCAGGGCGCGGTCACCGGCGGCGACGTCGCTGCCCTTGGCCCTGACGTGCGCGCGCTCCGCGGCCGGGCGGTACACGTGCACCTGGCCCTCGGCGCCCTCCGGGGACAGGCTGCGGGCGCGCATCCCGGCCACCGCGCCTTCGCCGAGCCCCCCGTCGGTCCACTCGACGGGGACGACCGTCTCGGCGCCGGGCGGGAGCGGGGCGCCGGTCATGATGCGGGCGGCCCGGCCGGGGCCCACGGCCGGCGGGTCGGCCTGGCCGGCGGCGACGTCCCCGACGACCTCCAGGACGGCGGGGAACTCCTCGCTCGCGCCCGCGACGTCGGCGACCCGCACCGCGTAACCGTCCATGGAGCTGTTGTCGAACGGCGGCAGGGAGAGCGGCACCGTGATGTCGTCGACCAGGACGCAGCCCTGGGCGTCGAGCAGGTTCAGCTCGATGGGCTCCAGGGGCCGGACGGTCGCGAGGATGTCGTCCAGGTGGTCCTGCACCGACCACAGCCGGTCCGGACCGAAGTCCGCGGTGGCGTGGTCGTGGCCGGTGTCACGGTGCGCGGCGCTGCTCAACGTCCTTACATCTCCTCGGCTACGTAACTGCGAAGCCAGGTCCGGAAGTCCGGGCCCAGGTCTTCACGTTCGCACGCGAGTCGGACAATGGCACGCAGATAGTCGCCGCGGTCGCCGGTGTCATAGCGGCGGCCCTTGAAGACGACGCCGTGGACCGGACCGCCGACCTTCTCGTCCTCGGCGAGCTGCTGGAGGGCGTCGGTCAGCTGGATCTCGCCGCCGCGGCCGGGCTCGGTCTTGCGGAGTATGTCGAAGACGTGCGGGTCGAGGACGTAACGGCCGATGATGGCGTAGTTGGAGGGGGCGTCGGCCGGGTCGGGCTTCTCGACCAGTCCGCTCACCTTGACGACGTCGTCGTCCCCGGTGGCCTCTACGGCCGCGCAGCCGTAGAGGTGGATCTGCTCGGGGGCGACCTCCATGAGGGCGATGACGCTGCCGCCGTGCTGCTCCTGGACGTCGATCATGCGCTGGAGCAGGGGGTCGCGCGGGTCGATCAGGTCGTCGCCGAGCAGGACCGCGAAGGGCTCGTCGCCGACGTGCGGCGCGGCGCACAGCACGGCGTGGCCGAGACCCTTGGGGTCGCCCTGGCGGACGTAGTGGATCATGGCGAGGTCGCTGGATTCCTGGACCTTCGCCAGCCGGCTCGCGTCGCCCTTCTTCTGGAGGGCGGACTCGAGCTCGTAGTTGCGGTCGAAGTGGTCCTCCAGGGGGCGCTTGTTGCGGCCCGTGACCATGAGGACGTCACCGAGGCCGGCGGACACGGCCTCCTCGACCACGTACTGGATCGCCGGCTTGTCGACGACCGGCAGCATCTCCTTGGGAGTGGCTTTGGTGGCCGGCAGGAACCGGGTGCCGAGTCCGGCGGCTGGGATGACAGCCTTGCTGATCCTGGGGTGGGACTGAGTCATGCGCGCCACCATATCCGGTACCTATGGGGAGAATCTGTCACTCCGGATACCGGATGCTCATATGAGCATCCTAGACGTTACAGGAGCGGTCCATGAGTCACCACGCGCCCCCGGCCGAGCCCGGCAAGCGGAGCCTGCGGCGGGGCTTCCTCGCGGCACGGGACGCGCTGACGGCGGACGACGTGCGGGAAGCGGCGGACGCCCTGGCCGGGCAGGCGCTCGCGATGCCGGAGGTCGCGCGGGCGCGCGCCGTCGCGGCGTACGTCTCGGTGGGCGCCGAGCCGGGGACCCTCGCGCTGCTGGACGCGCTGCGCGCGCGGGGCGCGCGCGTCCTACTGCCCGCCCTGCTCCCCGACAACGACCTGGACTGGGGCGAGTACACCGGTGAGGGATCTCTCACGCGCGTGCGGCACGGTGGGCGGATGACCCTGTCCGAGCCCGCCGGTGAGCGCCTGGGGCCGGACGCCGTCACGGAGGCGGACGTGGTGCTGCTGCCGGGGCTGGCGGTCGACGGGCGCGGCATGCGGCTGGGACGCGGCGGCGGGTCGTACGACCGGGTCCTGGCACGCCTGGAACGGGCGGGCGCGCGTCCCGCACTGCTGGTGCTGCTGTACGACGCGGAGGTCGCGCGGCAGCACCTCCCCGAGGAACCGCACGACCGGCCGGTGGACGCGGTGGTGACGCCGGCGGGGGTGCGCCGCTTCCGCTGACCGCGCGTGCGGTCGACCGCGGGTGCGGACACGTGAACGGCCGCCACGCGCGCGTGGCGGCCGTTCACGTCAACCGGTGGGCTACGGCTCGAGCACCAGCGTGTCGCTCGTGCTCTCCTCGACCGCCTTCTCGGTGAAGGCCCACGGCAGCAGCTCGCCGTCGGCCCACTTGTCCGTCTGGTCGGTGTAGTGCGCGCTGTAGGCGTGGCCGGAGGCGCCGGTCAGGTTGATCCAGCGCGACTTGTCGAGGTCGCCGAGGTTGACCACCATCCGCATGGACGGCACCCACACCACCCCGTAGCCGCCCGCCGCGTTCCAGCCGGCGGCGTTGACCGCGGCCTCGCCGCCGCTGAGCTTCCACGGGCCGCGGTTGAGGGCGTACTTCAGGAAGCCGGGGCCCTCGGTGCCCAGGGTCTGGTTCTTCAGGAACAGGCGGTGCAGCCGGCCCCAGTTCCAGGTGTCGATGTCCTTGCCGAGCTTGGCGGTCAGCTCCCAGCGGGCGTCGACCATGGCGCGCTTGAACAGGTCGTCGCGGTTGTGGTCGGCGCCCTTGCGGGTGCCGTTGGCGGGCGTCGTCCACCAGTCGCTCTTCGGCTTGTCCATCAGCTGCCGCACGACCTCGAACCAGCGGTCGCCGCCGTCCGGCTGCGCCTGGTCGGCATCGCGCTGACCGCACTCGCGGACCTTGTTGGTCTCGTCCGCCGGGCCCGTGGTGTTGACCGGGTCGACCCACAGGCACTGGCCCTCGACGCGCAGCTCCTTGGGCAGCTTGTTACCGAAGGCGAGCTTGAGGATGTTGCGCCACACGGCGTTGAAGTAGGCGGCGGCCGCCGAGTCGGCGTCCTGGGTGTAGTCCCAGCCCTCCAGCAGCTTCTGCGCCTCGCGTACGTCCTTGTCCCCGACGTCGATCTTCAGCAGCTGGGGCACGAGCAGCTTGGCGATCTCGCTGCTGTTGTCCAGCTGCATCTGGCGCATGTCGTCGGTCGAGATCTTGCCGCCGTCCTTGATCTTCTGCTCGATCAGGGAGGTGATCCGCTGGCTGCGGGTGCCGTAGCCCCAGTCCGTGGTCAGCGTGTACGGGTAGTCCTCGTCGACGACGGCCTGGTTGGCGGTCACGATGTAGCCGCGCTCCGGGTCGTACTCGTACGGCAGCTCGTCGTCGTCGATGTACTCGCCGGTCCAGCGGTAGTCGGGGTCCCAGCCGGGCGCGGGGACCGAGCCGTCGTGGTCCTCGGCGCGCACCGGGATCCTGCCGGGCAGGGTGTAGCCGATGTGCTCGCTGTCGGCGTAGACCAGGTTCTGCGAGGGGACGTCGAACAGGGCGGCGGCCTCGCGGAAGTCGTCCCAGTTCTGCGCCCGGTCCATCGCGAAGACGGCGTCCATGGTGGTGCCCGCCTCCAGCGCCGTCCACCGCAGGGCTACGCCGTAGCCGTCACCGCGGTCGGGGGCGGCGGTCTCGACGGTGGCCTTCTTGCCGACCTTCACCAGATCGTCGTCGCGGTCGGAGAGCAGGGGGCCGTTGTTGGTCTCGCGGACCACGATCTTCTTGGACTCGCCGCCGGCGACCTTGATGGTCTCCTCGCGGGTCTCGAAGGGGACCACCTTGCCGTCGTACTGGTAGCCGTCGCCGGTGATCTTCTCCAGGTAGAGGTCGGTGACGTCGACGCCGGAGTTGGTCAGGCCCCAGGCGATCTCCTGGTTGTGGCCGATGATCACACCGGGCATGCCGGCGAAGGTATAACCGGCGACGTCGTAGCGGCACTTGTCGGAGACGGTGCGGCAGTGCAGGCCCATCTGGTACCAGACGGACGGCAGCGACGGCGACAGGTGCGGGTCGTTGGCCAGCAGGGGCTTGCCGGTGATGGTGTGCTTGCCGGAGACGACCCAGGAGTTCGAGCCGATGCCGTTGCCGTTCACGCCGACGGCGGTGGGCAGGTCGTCCAGGACGTCCTGGAGGCCGGAGAGCTGGCTCTGGAGGGCGTTGCCGGTACCCGTTCCTACGCCGGTGCCCGTCCCCGCACCCGTGCCGGTGCCACTTCCGGTGCCTGCGCCCGTGCCTTCGTCGCCGGACGTGCCGCCGCCCTCGAACGTCTCGGAGAGCTCGTCGTACTGGCCCTCCTGGACGATCGCCTTGTTCCGGTCGTAGGGGTACTCCGGGTACAGGTCGGCGATCTGCTTGGGGCCCAGGCGGCTGGTCATCAGGGCGCGGTCGACCTCGTCCTGCATGTTGCCGCGCAGGTCCCAGGCCATCGCCTTCAGCCAGGCCACCGAGTCGACCGGGGTCCACTCCTGGGGCTTGTAGTCGTTGGTGAAGCCGAGGGCGGCGTACTCCAGGGAGATCTCCTCGCCGTCCTTGCCGTCCAGGTAGGCGTTGACGCCCTTGGAGTAGGCCTGGAGGTACTTCTTGGTGGAGTCCGACAGCTTCTCGTCGTACTCCTTCTTCGCCACCCGGTGCCAGCCCAGCGTGCGCAGGAACTCGTCGTTGTCCACCTGGCTCTTGCCGAACATCTCGGACAGGCGCCCGGCGGTCATGTGACGGCGCACGTCCATCTCGTAGAACCTGTCCTGCGCCTGGACGTAGCCCTGCGCCATGAACAGGTCCTCCTCGGAGGACGCGTAGATCTGCGGGATGCCGTAACCGTCACGCTTGACGTCGACCGGGCCGGACAGGCCCTTGAGCGTGATCGAGCCCGTGGTCTGCGGGAAGGACGCGCGGACCGTGCTGACGGACCAGTACCCGCCGTACACGAGGCCGCCGATGACGGCCAGGACCAGCACGAGGACGATCAGGCGGCCTTTGCGCCCCTTCTTCCCCTTCTTCCTGCCGGACGTGCCGGGCTGCTGACCCGTGGAGGCGGTGGTGGTGGGGGGCATCGCTGTCCTTGCTGTCCTAACACGAGCGGCAGGGGCGGGCTGTGCTTCGTACTGAGCGACCGAGCGCTGGAGCAACTGTAGGCGCAGGCCCGGCTCCCCCTTGACTCGGAGTCGGGTACTGGCGCGCACGGACGTTCGATCCTGCCAAGGTGAACGTCAAGAACTCGTCAAGAGTTAGGTAAGGTAACGAAGTAGTTGTCCGCAGAGCACTGCGGTTTCGTGTACGTCTCGGTACACGCCCCGTGGGGTCCCCAGGTCTCCGTGCGATCCGTGCTGTGCGTCAGGGAAGGGAACGGCCGCTGACTGTCCACCACCTCAACCAGCTCCTGCTCGTCTGCTCGCTCGTCCTGCTCATCGCCGTCGCGGCGGTCCGGATCTCCTCGCGCAGCGGGCTCCCCAGCCTGCTCGTCTACCTGGCGATCGGCGTCGCCATGGGCCAGGACGGCATCGGCGACATCCACTTCGACAACGCCGAACTGACCCAGGTCATCGGATACGCGGCCCTGGTCGTGATCCTGGCCGAGGGCGGTCTCGGCACGAAGTGGACGGAGGTCAAACCGGTCCTGCCGTCGGCCGCCGTCCTCTCCCTGGTCGGCGTCGGGGTGAGCGTAGGTGTGACCGCGGCGGGCGCGCACTACCTGACCGGGCTGGAGTGGCGGCAGGCGCTGATCGTCGGAGCGGTGGTGTCCTCCACGGACGCGGCGGCCGTGTTCTCGGTGCTGCGCAGAATTCCGCTGCCCGCGCGGATAACGGGCACCCTGGAAGCCGAGTCCGGCTTCAACGACGCCCCCGTGGTCATCCTGGTCGTCGCCTTCTCCACGGCCGGCCCGATCGAGCACTGGTACGTGCTGCTGGGCGAGATCGCCCTGGAGCTGGCCATCGGGGCCGCCGTCGGACTCGCGGTCGGCTGGCTCGGGTCCCTGGGGCTGAGGCACGTGGCGCTGCCCGCCTCCGGCCTCTACCCGATCGCCGTGATGTCGATCGCCGTCACCGCCTACGCGGCCGGCGCCATGGCCCACGGCAGCGGCTTCCTGGCCGTCTACCTCGCGTCGATGGTCATGGGCAACGCCCGGCTGCCGCACTGGCCCGCCACCCGCGGCTTCGCCGACGGGCTGGGCTGGCTCGCCCAGATCGGCATGTTCGTGCTGCTCGGCCTGCTGGTCACCCCGCACGAGCTGGGCGACGACATCCTGCCCGCCCTGATCATCGGGCTGGTGCTGACCATGGTGGCGCGTCCGCTGAGCGTCGTGCTGTGCCTGCTGCCGTTCCGGGTGCCGTGGCAGGAGAAGACCCTGATGTCCTGGGCCGGGCTGCGCGGCGCCGTGCCCATCATCCTGGCGACCATCCCCATGGTGGAGGGCGTCGACGGCAGCCGCCGGATCTTCAACATCGTCTTCGTCCTGGTCGTCGTCTACACCCTGGTCCAGGGTCCGACGCTGCCCTGGCTGGCCCGCAAGCTGCGCCTGGGCAAGGGGGACGAGGCCGCCGACCTGGGCATCGAGTCGGCGCCCCTGGAGCGGCTGCGCGGACACCTGCTGTCCGTCACGATCCCCGAGGGTTCGCGGATGCACGGCGTGGAGGTCAGCGAGCTGCGGCTGCCCGCCGGGTCCGCGGTCACCCTGGTCGTCCGCGACGGCAAGTCGTTCGTCCCGCTGCCGACGACGGGGCTGCGGCGCGGGGACGAACTCCTCGTGGTCGCCACCGACCCGGTCCGGGACGCCGCCGAGGCGCGGCTGCGCGCGGTCGGCCACGGCGGCAAGCTGGCCGGCTGGCTGGGCACGGGCGGCAGCCCTCGGTGAGCGGACGAGGGACGGTCGAGGGACGGGCGAGGGACGGGCGAGGGACGGGCGGGGGTGCGCGCTTTCACAGGTTGCGCCCGTCTTCGTCCCTGTACGATGAACGCGGCACCTGATCGAACCAACTCTGCCTGAAGCAGAGCTGGCGCGACCGTATGGCGGCCGGCACGCCCCCTCCCCGTTCGGGCTCCGGCATCTACCGCAGTCCGCGCAAGAGGACAGCTCTCGGCGCTCCCGCACGGCGACAGCCGCGAGGCGGACCGCGCTACCAGGCGGCAGAAAGGCACGGGCCGTGGCATCCACGGTCACCCCGTCGAAGAAGTCGCCGGACGGGACGCGGACCGCGTCCAGCTCCGACCGCCCCGGATACGGGCAGCTGCTGCGCACCCGCGGCGCCTGGACGTTCCTGCTGCCCGGCTTCGCGGCACGCCAGCCCTTCGCCATGCTGACGCTCTCCATCGTGCTGCTGGTGCAGCACACCACCGGCTCCTACGGCGTCGCGGGCGCCGTCGCGGCCGTCACCGGCGTCTCCATGGCCCTGTTCGCCCCCTACAGCGGCCGGCTCGCCGACCGCTACGGCCAGCGGGCCGTCCTCCTCCCCGGCGTGCTCGTGCACGCTGCGGCCGGTCTGACGCTGACCGCCCTCGCGCTGGCGGACGCACCCCTGTGGGCGCTGTTCGTCGCGGCGGTGCCCACCGGCGCCTCGGTGCCGCAGATCGGCCCCATGGTGCGGGCCCGCTGGGGCGTCAAGCTCAAGGGCACCCCGCTGATGAGCACGGCCGCGGCCTTCGAGTCCGTCACCGACGAGCTGACCTTCGTCCTCGGCCCGCTGCTGGCGACCGCCCTGTGCACGGCCGTGGACCCGGCCGCGGGCCTGGTCACGGAGGCCGCGCTCACCCTGGTCGGCGGTCTGCTGTTCGCGGCGCAGAAGAGCACCCAGCCGACGGTCGGCGACGCCGCCGACGGGCACGCGCGCGTGGAGCACGTCTCGGCGCTGCGCGTCCCCGGAGTGCGCGTGCTGATCGTGGCCTTCCTGGGCATCGGTTCCGTCTTCGGCGGCATGCAGGTCTCGCTGGCCGCGTTCACCGAGTCGATCGGCGAGCCCGGACTGAACGGCGTCCTGTACGGCGTCTTCGCCGCGGGCAACATGCTCTCCGGCCTGGCCTGCGGCGCCATCGCCTGGAAGGTGGCCCCGCAGCGGCGCCTCCTGGTCGGCTACACCGCCCTCGCCGTTACCGCGTCCGGCCTGTGGGCCGCCCACTCGGTGCTCGTGCTGGCCGGCCTCGGTCTGCTGGTCGGCATGTGCATCGCGCCGGCCCTCGTCACCGGCTACACGCTGGTCGAGGACCTGGTCCCGGCGGGCGCCCGCACCGAGGCGTTCACCTGGCTGACCGGCGCGGTGGCGCTCGGCCAGGCGGCGGCCGTCACCGTCTCCGGCCAGCTCGAGGACCGGTTCTGGGACGGCGCCGGGTTCCTGATGCCGATGGCCGGCACGGTGCTCGCGCTGGCGACGCTGCTGGCGCTGCGTTCACACCTGACGGCCCCGCCCCGGGGACGTACGGTCGCACGTGGCGTCGGTCACCGCGAGCACGCCGCAGTGGACTGATCCCGGGGAATGCGTCACTATGGACCGTCGTTAGCACTCATCGAGTGAGAGTGCCAGGAGGAAGACAAGTGCCGACGTACCAGTACCAGTGCACCGAGTGCGGCGAGGGCCTCGAGGCGGTGCAGAAGTTCACCGACGACGCCCTGACCGAGTGCCCCAACTGCCAGGGTCGCCTGAAGAAGGTGTTCTCGGCGGTCGGCATTGTCTTCAAGGGCTCCGGGTTCTACCGCAACGACAGCCGCGGCAGCTCGTCCAGCAGCTCGCCGGCGGCGTCGTCGTCCAAGTCGTCGTCTTCGGCGTCCTCCTCGGACTCGGGATCGTCCTCGTCGTCGGGCTCTTCGTCGTCGGGCTCGGGCTCGTCGTCGAGCTCCGACAGCTCCTCCAGCACCACCGCCGCGTAAGGCGCCCGGCAACTGCTTACGGGACCCTGTCGTCGTCCGACGGCAGGGTCTTCGGCGTAGGCCGGACGGCTAGGGTGCGGGCATGGCGAACAAGGTGAATGCCGAGATCGGCGTGATCGGCGGCTCCGGTTTCTACTCGTTCCTCGACGACGTGACCGAGGTCGAGGTGGACACCCCCTACGGGCCGCCCAGCGACTCCCTCTTCTTCGGCGAGGTCGCCGGCCGGCGGGTCGTCTTCCTCCCCCGGCACGGGCGCGGCCACCATCTGCCGCCGCACCGGATCAACTACCGGGCCAACCTGTGGGCGCTGCGCTCGGCCGGTGTCCGCCAGGTCCTCGGCCCGTGCGCGGTCGGCGGCCTGCGCCCCGAGTACGGGCCGGGCACGCTGCTGGTGCCGGACCAGTTCGTCGACCGCACGCGGTCCCGGCCCTCGACCTACTTCGACGGACTGCCGACGCCCGACGGCACGGTGCCCAACGTGGTGCACGTCTCGCTGGCCGACCCGTACTGCCCCACCGGGCGGGCGGCCGCGCTGAAGGCGGCCCGGGGGCGGGACTGGGAGCCGGTGGACGGCGGCACGCTGGTCGTGGTCGAGGGACCCCGTTTCGGCACCCGGGCGGAGTCCCTGTGGCACCGGGCACAGGGCTGGTCGGTGGTGGGCATGACCGGCCACCCCGAGGCCGCGCTCGCTCGTGAACTGGAGCTCTGCTACACCTCGCTGACCCTCGTCACGGATCTCGACGCCGGCGCGGAGAGCGGTGAGGGCGTGTCCCACGAGGAGGTCCTGCGGGTCTTCGCGGCGAACGTGGACCGGCTGCGGGGGGTCCTGTTCGACGCGGTGGCCGCCCTGCCGGTGACCGGCGACCGGGACTGCCTGTGCGCGACGGCACTGGGCGGGATGGATCCGGGGATCGCGCTGCCGTAGAGCCCCGGACCGTGTGTCTGCTGGGCGGAACGGCACGTTCGGGTGGCGGAGTTGTCCACAACCGGCCGGTAGCCCACGGGCTCCGGCGGGCATCGGCGAAAAGCCTCATCGTGGTCACGCAAGCCCGATCCCTCGTCACAGGTGGTGGTGACCGTGCCCGTCCCCATGTCCCCTTCCGTACTGGCCTCCCCGCTGCCGCTCGGCACCGACGCCCCTCCCACGTGCGAGGTGCCGCACTTCGCCCCGGTGCGGGTCGGCGGCGGTCGGCACCAGCTGCACCGGCTCCTGCGCCACCGGCGCCGCGCCGTCGCCGCCGGGCTCGCGGTCACCGCCGCGGCGCTGGTGGCGGCGGGCCCGCATCCGGGAGCCGGCGCCCCGGACGCCCAGCGGGCCCGCGGACACCCGGTGACCGAGCCGGTGCGTGAGCGGCGCGGCGCGCAGCCGGTGTCGGCGCCGGTGCGGATCGCCGACGCCGCCACGGTGCGCCTGCTCAGGCCCGGCGACCGGGTCGACGTCATCGCGGCCGGGGACGACGGCGCGGGCGACGCGACCGTACTCGCGCGCGGGGCGCGGGTGACGAAGGTGCCGGAGCCTCTGGACGGAACGGCTGGGGGCGGGGCCGCTGTGGACGGGACGGCTGCGGGTGGTGCACTGGTCGTGGTGTCGGTGCCACGCGCGACCGCCCACCGGCTGGCCGGCGCGGCGGCCACGGAACGGCTGGCGGTGACGCTGTGCTGAGCCCGTCAAGTCCCTCGTTCGAGGGACCGGATTGGACAGGGTGGCCCAACGCTGACGTAGGTTGCGGAGCGTTTTGTTCCACACCCGGTTCAGTCAAGGAGTGCCCCCGAGGTGAGCGAGAAGAAGGAGCCGAGCGTCTTCGAGGGCTTCAAGGCCTTCCTGATGCGCGGCAACGTCATCGACCTGGCGGTGGCGGTCGTCATCGGCGCCGCCTTCACCAACATCGTCAATTCGGTGGTGAAGGGGGTCATCAACCCCCTGGTCGGCGCGTTCGGCACCAAGAGCCTGGACAGCTACAGCTCCTGCCTCAAGGGCCCGTGCACCGGTACCGGCGACAGTGCGACGGGCGTGCGCATCCTCTGGGGCTCGGTGCTGGGCGCCACGCTCACGTTCCTGATCACTGCGGCCGTCGTCTACTTCCTGATGGTCCTGCCCATGTCGAAGTACCTGGCCCGGCAGGAGGCCCGCCGCAAGGCGAAGGAAGGCGCGGAGGAGGTCATCGAGGTCTCCGAGCTGGAGGTGCTCAAGGAGATCCGCGACGCGCTGGTCGCCCAGCGCGGCTCGGGGCACGACCGCCCGTAGGGGCTCCGCGCCCCCCGCGGCTCACAGGTGGTGGGGCGGCTTCTCGTCGAGGAAGCGCTTCAGGTCGGCCGCGCTGTCGCCCTCGGGCCGCCCGCCCCAGCCGCGGTCGGTGTCGTCCGAGCTCTGCTGGTCCAGCGGGTCGTCGAAGACCAGCGCGGGCCTGGGCGCGCGGGGCTCGGGGGCGGAGGGTTCGGGAGCGCTGCTCATTCCTCCAGAGTACGGCCCGCCCGGCGGGCGGTACTCCGTCCGACCGGCCCGGCCCGGCGGGCGGGGTCGTCCGCAGGCGGTCCAGCGCCGCCTCTGCTGTGCTGGGAGCCATGACGTCCAGCCCGACGCCCGCAGCAGCGTCCTCCGGTCCGCCCGGCGTCCAGCCGCCACTGCGCAGGCTGACGGCCCGCGGCCGGCACGAGTCGCATCGTGCGGCCACTCCGCTGGAGCTCTTCTTCGACCTGTGCTTCGTAGTGGCCATCGCCCAGGCGGGCGTCCAGCTGGTGCACTCCGTCGCCGAGAGCCATGCCGGCGAGGGCGTCCTCAACTACGCGATGGTTTTTTTCGCCATCTGGTGGGCCTGGATGAACTTCTCCTGGTTCGCCTCGGCCTACGACAACGACGACGCGCTGTACCGGATCGTCACCCTGGTGCAGATCGCCGGTGTGCTGGTCCTCGCGGCCGGCGTCTCCCGGGCCTTCGAGGACCACGACTGGACGGCCGTCGTCATCGGCTACGTGATCATGCGTGTGGCCATGTCGGCGCAGTGGCTCAGAGCGGCCCGTTCCGCCGCGCCCGCGGAACGCGCCATGGCCCTGAGGTACGCCGGTGGCGTGCTGGTCTGCCAGGTCGGCTGGCTGGGGCTGTTGCTGCTGCCGGAGAGCGGCCGCGGCTGGCTGTTCCTGGTCATGGTGGTGCTGGAGCTGAGCGTGCCGGCGTTCGCCGAGCGGAAGCACCAGTCGTCCTGGCACCCCCACCACATCGCCGAGCGGTACGGGCTGCTCACGATCATCGTGCTCGGGGAGACCATCGCGGCGGCCACGGTCGCGGTGAAGTCGGGCATCGACGAGAACGACGCGCTGGGCGAGTTGCTGCCGATCGCGGCGGGCGGACTGCTGATCGTCTTCGCCGCGTGGTGGGTCTACTTCATGGTGCCGGTCCACGGCCACCTGCGGTCCAACAGGCAGTCGTTCCTGTGGGGCTACGGCCACTATGTGGTGTTCGCGTCGGCGGCGGCGATCGGGGCGGGTCTGGAGGTGGCCGTGGAGCAGGCGGTGGGCGAGGCGCACATCTCGACGCTCGCGGCGTCCGCCGCGGTGACCCTGCCGACGGCGCTGTTCCTGCTCACGGTGTGGGCACTGCACGCACGGCACTTCAAGGTGGGCGTCGCCGAGCAGTCGGTGCTGCCGACGGCCGCGCTGCTGGTCCTCTGCTCCACCTTCGCCGGCGGCCTGGCGGTGCTCGCGGCGGGGCTCGTCCTCGCGGCGGCCGTGGCGACCGGGGTGATCCTGACCGCGCGGCGGGGCGTGCCGGAACGCGGCCCGGCGGCGCCCACCGGCTGACAGTCCGGTCCCGCACTCCCCCACCGGCACCGCGTTCCTCCGGGAGGGTCCGTGCCTGGACCAGACTGACGGCATGACAGTTGACGCATTGACCGATGTCGCCGGCCTGCTGGTGGGGCACGCGACCCGCAGGGGCGACGGGTGGCTCACGGGCACGACGGTGGTCCTCGCACCGGAGGCCGGGGCGGTCGCCGCCGTGGACGTGCGGGGCGGCGGGCCCGGCACCAAGGAGACCGACGCGCTCGATCCGCGCAACCTGGTGCAGCGGGTCCAGGCGCTGGTGCTGACCGGCGGCAGCGCGTACGGGCTCGACGCGGCTTCGGGGGTGATGGCCTGGCTGGAGGAGCAGGGCCGTGGGGTGCGGGTCGGCCCGGACCCCGCTCATGTTGTGCCGGTGGTGCCCGCCGCCTGCGTCTTCGACCTGGGGCGCGGCGGTGACTTCCGGGCCAGGCCGGACGCGGGCACCGGCCGGGCGGCGGTGGAGGCGGCGCATGCGAGCACGCCGGGCGGGGAGGTGGCCGAGGGATGTGTCGGGGCCGGCACCGGAGCGGTGGTCGGCACGCTGAAGGGCGGGGTGGGCACCGCGAGCACCGTGCTGGACTCGGGGATCACGGTGGCGGCGCTGGTGGTGGCGAACGCGGCGGGGTCGGTGACCGACCCGGAGACGGGGGTGCTGTACGGGGAGTTGTTGCGGGGCGGACGGGTGCGGTACCCGGCGCCGGAGGTGCACGAGGCGGCCGGGCGCCGGCTCGCCGAGGTCGCGGCGAGGAACGCGCCGCCACCGCTGAACACCACCCTCGCCGTGGTCGCCACCGACGCGGATCTGTCCAAGGCCCAGGCGCAGAAGCTGGCCGGCACGGCGCACGACGGCATCGCGCGTGCCGTACGGCCGGTGCATCTGCTGAGCGACGGGGACACGGTGTTCGCCCTGGCGACGGGGGCGCGTCCGCTCGACGCGGGGCAGCCGCTCGCGCTGAACGAGGTGCTGGCGGCGGGCGCGGATGTGGTGACGCGGGCGATCGTGCGCGCCGTACGGGCCGCCGGTCCGGTGGACGGGCCGGACGGCGCGTGGCCGTCGTACGCGGAGCTGTACGGGCGTGAGCCGGAGGCCGGTTGAGCCGGGGGCGGTTGAGCCGCGGGTGCGGGCGATTGTCCCGGTTCTGTCACGCGTGGGCGTCACGGGCGGCCGGCGGGAACCCGGTCGGCCCCGCCCGCCTCTACAGGATTGAAGGTAACACCGCACAACACCTCATCCTGGAGCAGCCCGTGACAAGGCCGGTCATAGCATCGCGGCGCGTACTGGGGGCCTGTGCCGCCCTGGTGGTCGGCGCCCTCACCCTCACCGCCTGCGGCGGCAGTGCCAGCGCCGACGACAAGAAGGACGGCGGGGGCGGTGGCGCGGACTCCGCGAAGGCCTCGGCCCCGAAGGTCGTGATCTCGGCCGAGGACGGTTCGACCGGTGCCTCGATCAACACGACCGGCGTGAAGGTCAGCGACGGGCGGCTGACCGAGGTGCGGATGACCGTCGCGGAGACGGGGGCGGCCGTGCCGGGCGCGCTCTCCGCCGACGGCGGCAGCTGGAAGCCGAAGGAGCAGCTGGAGCGGGGTACCAAGTACCGGATCCACGCGACCGCGAAGGACGCCGACGGCCGTACGTCGGCCGCCGACTCGGCCTTCACCACGGTCTCCGCGGCCAACAGCTTCATCGGCACCTACACCCCGGACGGCGGCACCACGGTGGGCGTGGGGATGCCGGTGTCGTTCAAGTTCGACAAGGCGATCAGCGAGAAGAAGAGCGTGCAGTCGCACATCTCGGTCACCTCCAGCAGCGGGCAGGAGGTGGTCGGACACTGGTTCGGCGACCAGCGGCTCGACTTCCGGCCCGAGGAGTACTGGAAGGCCGGCTCGAAGGTCACGATGAAGATCGACCTGGACGGCGTGGAGGGCGCGAACGGCGTCCACGGCGTGCAGAAGAAGACCGTCACCTTCACCGTGGGCCGCGCCCAGGTCTCCACGGTCGACGCGAACACCCAGACCATGACCGTCGTGCGGGACGGTGAGACGCTCAAGTCGGTCCCCATCTCGGCGGGCAGCGCCGAGAACCCGACGTACAACGGGCAGATGGTGATCTCGTCGAAGTCGGAGGAGATGCGCATGGACGGCTCCACGGTCGGGTTCACGTACGACATCCCGGACGTGCCGCACGCGATGCGGCTGAGCCGGTCCGGCACCTTCCTCCACGGCAACTACTGGTACAACAAGGGCAATCCGCCCTTCGGTGCGCAGGGGACCAGTCACGGCTGTGTCGGGCTGCGGGACGTGCAGGGCGGGCAGGGTGCCACGGACGGCAAGTGGTTCTTCGACAACTCGCTCGTCGGGGACGTCGTGGTCGTCAAGAACTCCCCGGACGGCACGATCGCGCCGGACAACGGCCTCAACGGCTGGAACATGGCGTGGAGCGAGTGGGTCGCCGGGAGCGCCACCTGACCGGGCGACCAGCCTCTTGACCAGCGTTCTTTGACGGTTCGTCGGGTCGCGCGGGAACTTCTCGCGCGGCCCGCGCGTTTTTCGTGCGTACGTTTTCCCGGTTCCCGGACATGATGTCCGACCGAGGGGCTACGGTATGCACCCACAAGGTGACATGCAGCAACGCCGGGAGAAACCTTGAGCGTTCCGTACGAGACGGCAGCGTACGAACCACCCGAGTCGCCCGAGTCTCCGGAGGAGCACCTCATGCGACTGCTCGGTCGGGCACTGAACTCGTTCGAGCTGCCCGACGAGACGTTACGGCAGCTGGACTGCGCGCTGGCGCACGACGGTTCGCTGCACTCCGCGCACCACAGCGCTGGGCTGCACCGCGAGACGTACCGGCACACCTGGCTGCTCGCCGACGGCGCGGCGGTCACGCTCTGGGAGCTCGTCCACAACACCACCCCGGGCGGCGAACCGCAGCACGAGGTGTACGTCGACGAGGAGGAGCTGCGCGCCGCCACCGCCCGGCTGGCGCTGCCGCCGGACACCCCCGACTTCGAACTGCCGGTGCAGGTGCAGCTGTCCCCGGTCCCCACCCCCCGGCACAGCTACGCCCCCGACGCCTCGGCGGACCACGCCCGCCGGCTGCTGCGCCGCGCGGAGAACCCGGACCGGCCCGGCGCCGAGCTCGCCGCCCGGCTGGCGACGGCGTCCGCGCACCAGATCACCCAGGCCTTCGGCGGCCCCGGCCGCGCGCGCCGCGCCCGGATCGGCTTCTCGCTCTACGAGCACGCGTTCCTGCTCCGCGACGGCACGGAGGTCTCCCTCTGGGAGGTCGAGCACACGGCCACGCCCGACGGGCGGCACATGTGCGAGGTGTACGCCGGCGAGGACACCGCCCGCCGGGCGATGGAGCGCAGGGCGGCACAGGTCTCCTGAGCGCGGCGACGGGTTCCTGAGCCGGTGACGTCCGGGCCGGGTCCCGTACGGAACCCGGCCCGGACATCACCGGCGCGTGCCGCCCCTCACGCGGCCACCGGCTGCTTCGCCCCCGACGACGGGGCCGACGGGCCCGCGGCCACCGCCCCCGGCGCCGGCTTGCGCACGCCCTTGAGGACGATCACCAGGGCCGTGGTGACGCAGACGCCCGCCGCGATGGCGACCAGGTAGAGCAGCGGGTTGCCGATCAGCGGCACCACGAAGATGCCGCCGTGCGGGGCGCGCAGCGTGGCGCCGAAGGCCATCGACAGGGCGCCGGTGACCGCGCCGCCCGCCATCGACGCCGGGATGACCCGCAGCGGGTCGGCCGCGGCGAACGGGATCGCGCCCTCGGAGATGAAGGAGGCGCCCAGCACCCAGGCGGCCTTGCCGTTCTCGCGTTCGGCCGCGTTGAAGAGCTTGCTCCGCACGGTCGTGGCCAGGGCCATGGCCAGCGGCGGGACCATACCGGCCGCCATGACCGCCGCCATGATCTTCATCGCCGAGTCGCTGGGGTCGGCGACCGCGATGCCTGCCGTGGCGAAGGCGTACGCGACCTTGTTGACCGGTCCGCCCAGGTCGAAGCACATCATCAGGCCGAGCAGGGCGCCGAGCAGGACCGCGTTGGCGCCGGACAGGCCGCTCAGCCAGTCGGTCATCGCCTTCTGCGCGGACGCGATGGGCTTGCCGATCACCACGAACATCAGGAATCCGACGACCGCCGAGGAGATCAGCGGGATCACCACCACCGGCATGATGCCGCGCAGCGCCGCCGGGATGCGTATCCGCTGGATCGCCATCACTACGGCACCGGAGATCAGACCCGCCGCCAGGCCGCCGAGGAAACCGGCGTTGATGGTCAGCGCGATCGAGCCGCCGACGAATCCGGGGACGAGTCCCGGGCGGTCGGCCATGCCGTAGGCGATGTAACCGGCCAGCACCGGGACGAGGAAGGCGAAGGCCACGCCGCCGATCTGGAACAGCAGCGCCGCCCAGCTGTCCGCCTGCGACCACGCGAAGTGGTCCATCACCGACGGTGCCTCGTTGATCTCGTAGCCGCCGATCGCGAAGCCCAGGGCGATGAGCAGACCGCCCGCGGCGACGAACGGCACCATGTAACTGACGCCGGACATCAGCCAGACGCGCAGCTTCGTCCCGTACCCCTCACCGGAGCCCCCGCCACGCTCGACGGGCGTCGTACGGGCGGGCGAGGCCGCCGTGACCTCACCGCGGGCCGCCTTCTCGCGGACCTCGCCGATCAGCTCGCCGGGCCGGTTGATGGCCGCCTTCACGCCGGTGTCGACGGTGGGCTTGCCCGCGAAGCGCTCCTTGTCGCGTACGGGCACGTCGTGGGCGAAGATCACGCCGTCCGCCGCCTCGATCACCGCCGGGTCGAGCCGGGTGAACCCGGCCGAGCCCTGCGTCTCGACGACGACCTCGACGCCCGCCTCGCGACCGGCGTTCTCCAGCGACTCGGCCGCCATGTAGGTGTGCGCGATGCCGGTGGGGCAGGAGGTGACGGCGACCACGCGGAAGGGGCGTTCGGGTTCGCCGCGATCCTCGTCGGGGCTGCCCGTGGCGGTCCCGGCGGAGGCCGCCGCCGGGACCGCCACGGAGTCCTGGGTGCCGTCC
Organism: Streptomyces sp. CB02414; assembly: GCF_001905385.1. Lineage (GTDB taxonomy): Bacteria > Actinomycetota > Actinomycetes > Streptomycetales > Streptomycetaceae > Streptomyces. The sequence goes on from NZ_LIPF01000006.1 coordinate 215,032, forward strand.
GGCTCCTCCCCGCGGATCAGCGCCGCCGCGGCCGTCGCGTCGCCCGCCGACCGCAGCGCGTCGGTGAACTCGGCGTTCATCAGCTGCCGGGCCAGGGAGGACAGGATCGTCAGGTGGGCGTCGTCGGCGCCCGCCGGAGCGGCGATGAGGAAGATCAGGTCGGCCGGGCCGTCCGCCGCCCCGAAGTCGATGCCGGCCGCGCTGCGCCCGAAGGCGAGCGTCGGCTCGGTGACGTGCGCGCTGCGGCAGTGCGGGATGCCGATGCCGCCGTCGAGGCCGGTCGGCATCTGCGCCTCGCGGGCGGCCACGTCGGCGAGGAAGGCGTCCAGGTCGGTCACCCGGCCCAGGGCCACCATCCGCTCGGCGAGGGCGCGCGCCGCCGCTTCCTTGGTGTCGGCGGACAGGTCGAGGTCGACCAGGTCCGCGGTGATCATCTCGCTCATCGCGGGCTCCTTAGCTCGCGTATCGCCCGGAACGTGGGGTGGTGGGCGGAAACGGGGAGGGGGACGGGGGCACTGCGGTGGGGGTCGGGGACGGCCCCGGCGAGCGGGCCGGGGACGTAGCGGAAGGGGACGGGGGCGTCGCGGTCCGGATCGGCGACGGCGGCCGGGGAGCCACCGGAGACACCACGGCCGAAACCGAGCACGGCCGACAGGAACCCGCCGGGGACGTCCCGGCCGCAACCGCCCCTGGGGAACGGGCCCGTGGCTCGGTCGGTGGCGGTCATGACGCCGGTTCCTTCAGTGCGCGGTCCGCCGGCACCTGGGCCGTGACCGTCACCGCGCCCGGGTCCAGGTCGGCCGGCGTCGGCATCACGCTGCCGGGCAGCCGGACGGCCGCGGCGCCGTGCGCCACCGCGGAGGCCAGGGCGCCCGGCCCCGCGCCCCCGGCGACGAGGAACCCGGCGAGGGAGGCGTCACCGGCGCCGACGTTGCTGCGTACGACGTCCACACGGGCGCTGCCGAACCAGGTGCCCGCGTCGTCCACGAGGAGCTGTCCGTCGGCGCCGAGGCTGGCGAGGACGGACCGGGCGCCCAGCTCCCGCAGTTCCTCGGCGGCCTTCACCGCGTCGCCGACCGTGAGCAGGGGACGCCCCACGGCCTCGGCCAGTTCCTCGGCGTTCGGCTTGACCACGTCGGGCCGCTCGCGCAGGGCCTGGAGCAGGGCGGGGCCGGAGGTGTCGAGGGCGATGCGGACACCGGCGGCGTGCGCGCGGGCCACCAGGTCGGCGTACCAGGAGGGGGCGAGTCCGCGGGGCAGGCTGCCGCAGCAGGCGATCCAGTCGGCGCCGGGCGACTGGCGCCTCACGGTCTCCAGCAGCAGTTCCCGTTCGGCCGCCGTCAGTTCGGGGCCGGGTGCGTTGATCTTCGTCAGGACGCCGTCGGCCTCGGCGAGGGCGATGTTGGCGCGGGTGACCCCGGCGACCGGCACGGGCGCGACCTCGATGCCCTGCGCGTCGAGCAGTTCGGAGACGAGGGCGCCGGAGGGACCGCCGAGCGGCAGCACCGCCACGGTGCGCCGGCCGGCCGCCGTCACCGCGCGGGAGACGTTCACGCCCTTGCCGCCCGGGTCCACGCGCTCGCCCGTGGCGCGGACGACCTCGCCGCGGTCGAGGGAGGGCACCTCGTAGGTGCGGTCCAGGGACGGGTTGGGGGTGACGGTGAGGATCATGCGCGTACTACTTCCGTGCCGTCGCGCTCGACGGCGGTGGCGTCTTCGGGGCTCAGCCCGCTGTCGGTGATCAGCAGGTCCACGTCGCTCAGGGAGCCGAAGCGGGCGAAGTGCTCCTGGCCGTACTTGGAGGAGTCGGCGAGCAGCACCACACGGCGGGCGGCGGAGACGGCGGCCCGCTTGACCGCGGCCTCCGCGAGATCGGGGGTGGTCAGCCCGTGCTCGGCGGAGAAGCCGTTGGCGGCGACCAGCACCACGTCGGCGCGGATCTCGCCGTACGCCCGCAGCGCCCAGGCGTCGACGGCGGCGCGCGTACGGTGCCGCACGCGCCCGCCGACCAGGTGGAGCTGGATGCCGGGATGGTCGGCGAGGCGGGCGGCGATGGGCAGGCTGTGGGTGACGACGGTGAGCGAGGTCTCGCGCGGGATCGCGGCGGCCAGCAGGGCCACCGTGGAACCGGCGTCGAGGATCAGCGTGCCGTCGGCCGGCAGTTCCGCCAGGGCCGCCTTGGCGATCCGGTCCTTCTCGTCGGCCGCCGTCGACTCGCGCTCGGCGAGGTCCGGCTCGAAGTCGAGCCGCCCGGCGGGGATCGCGCCGCCGTGCACCCGGCGCAGCAGACCGGCGCGGTCCAGTGCCTTGAGGTCGCGGCGGATGGTCTCCGCCGTCACCTGGAACTCCTCGGCCAGCGACACCACGTCCACCCGGCCGCCGTCCCGCGCCAGCCGGAGGATCTCCTGCTGCCGCTCCGGTGCGTACATGACCGTTCGCCTCCGCCCTGTGCCCAAACCTGTGCCCGAACCTGTGGTTTCTCTCGGAGGCTACGCCCGGTTTTCCGGAATGTAAACAAGTAACCAGGCGCATTCAAATACAATCGGGCACAGGTGGGCATGAGCGGGCACCCCTGCCGACGGCCTCAGACCAGCGAGGCCTTCTTCTCCTCCACAGCGACCTCCGCAGCGACCTCCGAAGCGCCCCCCGAAGCCCCTTCCACGTGCTGCGCCGGCCGCTTCGGCAGCGCGAACATCAGCAGGAAGATGACGCCGAGTACGGCCGCCACCCAGCCCAGCGCGTTCTGGAAGGCGTCCGCGTAGGCGGGACCGATCCGGGACGGCGCCACGTGGTCGCTCATCGTGCCGAAGAAGACCACGGAGACCAGCCCGAGCCCGAGCGCGTTGCCCATCTGCTGCACGGTGTTGATGAGCCCGGACGCCGACCCGGCGTGCTCGCGCGGCACCTGGGACAGCACCGCGTCCGTCAGCGGCGCGACGATCAGTCCCATGCCGACGCCCATGACGACGAGCGGCAGCGCCATCTGCCAGGAGGTGATGCCGAGCCCGTAGTGCCCGGCCTCCCAGAGGTAGAGCAGTACGCCCGCCGCCATCACCAGCGCGCCCGCCTGCAGCACCTTGCGCCCGAAGCGCGGCACGAGCTTCTGCACCGACACTCCCGCCGCCACGGAGACGGCGACCGAGAACGGCACGCCGGTCAGCCCGGCCCGCAGCGGCGTCCAGCCGAGCCCCACCTGCATGTACAGGGTCCACACCAGGAAGAAGATGCCGAGCGCGAGCCCGAAGACGGTCTGCACGGCGATACCGGCGGCGAAACTCTTCACCCGGAACAGCGACAGCTCGACCAGCGGCGAACCGTCCCGCGCGCTCTTCCGCCTCTCGTACGCCACCAGCACCGCGAGCACGACGAACGCGCCGGCCATCGACAGGTGCCCCCACAGCGGCCAGCCCAGCTCGCGTCCCCGGGTGAGCGGGTAGACCAGCATCAGCAGACCGAGGGTGACCAGGGCGACCCCGACCAGGTCCAGCCGCAGGGCGCGCGGCGCCTTGGACTCGGTGATGAAGCGCCCGCCGAGGACGAGGGCGGCGACACCGACCGGCAGGTTGATGAGGAAGATGGGCCGCCACTCGAGCCCGAAGAGGTTCCACTCGGTGAGCAGGGCGCCCAGCAGCGGCCCGGAGACCGCGCCCAGACCGACGATCGCGCCGAACAGTCCGAACACCTTGCCGCGTTCGTGCGCCGGGAAGGTCGCGTGCACGATCGACAGCACCTGGGGCACCATCAACGCCGCCATCGCCCCCTGGAGGATGCGGGAGGCGACCAGCATCTCGGGGTTCACGGCGAGTCCGCACAGCGCGGACGCCAGAGTGAAGCCGGCGACGCCGACGAGGAAGACCCGCTTGCGGCCGTGGATGTCGCCGAGCCGCCCGCCGGTGATCAGGCCGGCCGCGAAGGCGAGGGCGTAACCGGCGGTGATCCACTGGATCTGGCTGAAAGAGGCGCCCTCGTCCTGCCGGATCGACGGGATGGCGATGTTGACGATGGTGACGTCGACCAGGTCCATGAAAGCCGCGGTCATCACGATCGCGAGGGCGTACCAGCGCCGGCGGTCGCCCGCGGGGGGCGTGCTCGGCACGGGGCTCGGGGTGTGCGTTGAGGTCATGGCCGTGAAGCTATGACGGTAGTAGGACAGGTCGCGTCCTATACATGCGCCATGCTCGGACACATGACGACGGACACTCCCGCCCGGCTCCTGACGCTCCTCTCCCTCCTCCAGACACCCCGCGAGTGGCCCGGCGGCGAACTCGCCGATCGGCTCGGCGTCTCCCGTCGCACGGTCCGGCGGGACATCGACCGGCTGCGTGAGCTGGGCTATCCCGTACAGGCGACCATGGGCGCCGACGGCGGTTACCGACTGGTGGCGGGCAAGGCGATGCCGCCGCTGGTGCTCGACGACGAGGAGGCGGTGGCCATCGCGGTCGGCCTGCGCGCCGGCGCCGGGCACGCGGTCGAGGGCGTGGACGAGGCGTCGGTGCGGGCGCTGGCCAAGCTGGAGCAGGTGCTGCCGTCGCGGCTGCGGCACCGGGTGGCCACGCTCCAGGCCGCGACGACCCCGCTGACCAGTGGGGACGGGCCGAGTATCGCGACCGAGACGCTGACCGTGATGGCCTCCACGGTGGCGGGGCAGGAACGGCTGCGGTTCGCCTACCGCGCGGCGGACGGCACCGAGTCGCGGCGCGTGACGGAGCCGTACCGGCTGGTCTCCACGGGACGCCGCTGGTACCTGGTCGCCTACGACCTCGACCGGGAGGACTGGCGGACGTTCCGGGTCGACCGGGTGAGCGAGCCGTTCGCGACCGGGGCACGGTTCGCTCCCCGTGAACTGCCGACCGGGAGCGCGGCGGAGTACCTGCGGCGCTCGATGCAACGGCACGGCGACTCGTACGACATCGAGGTCACCTTCGCCGCGCCGCCCGAGGCGGTCGCCACACGGCTGCCGCAGTGGCTCGGGCCGCCGGAGCCGGCGGCCGACGGCACGTCGTGCGTACTGCGGGCGACCGTCTCCGACCCGGTGGACTGGATGGCGGTACGGCTCGCGATGGTGGGCCCCGACTTCCGCGTCCGGGAGCCGGCGGAACTGGTCGAGCGCGTACGGGAGCTGGGGACGCGGCTGCTCGGCGCGGCGGGCGGGTGACCGCCCTTCACGCACCCGGCCGCCCCACCCCGCCCGCTATCCAGCAGCCCCGCTGCCCTCCCAGGCGAACGCCCGCAGCCCTGCCAGGTTTCGCAGCGCCGGCTCGACCGGGCTCCCGGCCCCCTCCGTGCCGTCCGCCCAGTGCTCCACCGCCACCCGCACCGCCGCGCCCGCCACCGCGGCCGCGAACCGCAGCTCCGGGGAGCCCGCCAGCCGCTCGGCAACGTTGTCGTCACCGTCGGACAGCCGCGCCGCCAGCACTCCCACCAGCCCGCGTTCGGCGATCATGCACACCTCCGCCCACACCTTCCGCAGCGCCGGGCTCGTCTCGGCCAGGCGGATCAGCGTGCGGGCCCACTCCCAGGACGGCGCCGACACCCCGGCGCCGGGCGTCAGGGTGTGCCGTACGGCGTGTGCCAGGGCGTCGGGCACGGACAGCTCCGGCGGGGCGGCGCGCACCGCGGCGGCCCAGCGCTCGGCGCCGAGGGCGTAGAGCGGGGCGACGGCCTCTTCCTTGGTCGCGAAGTAGCGGTAGAAGGTGCGCGGGGCGACTCCCGCGGCCCGGGCGATGTCCTCCGCCCGGGTCGCCCGCAGGCCCTGGCGCACGAAGAGGCCGGCCGCCGCGCGGGCGATCTCCATCCGGGTCGCGGCCTTGCGCCGCTCGGTCAGGGAAAGGGGCCCGGGACCTCCGGGACCGAGACCGGAATCGGACGGTTCGGATACGGAAGAGGACGGGATGGCGCTGCTCACTTCGGCAGGCTATGCCGCTGTGACAGAATCTGCCATTCGGCGGGTCACCCCGGGGTTCAGGTCCGGGGTGCCCCGCTGCGCGACGGTCCGGAAACATCCGGAAACGGAGGGAGCCGGGCTGCGGCGCCCCGGGGGGAGAGGCGCCGAGCCCGGCTCGGGAAAGTCCCGGCGCCGGGGGGAGTGCGTCGGGACGTGGTCCTGAAGGGGCGCGAGGCCCGGTCCGGGGCGGGTGCCCGGGGCCGGACCACTGGGCCCGGTGTTCTTGTTCCCGGCTCCCGCCGGTTAAAGCAGCGTTGTACGGCCATGTTTGCGCGGGGGTTCGGCCACCGGCGTACGCCCCACGCGTCACGTCACGCCCCCTCATCACGGCGGGCGGATCACCTGCCCGCCACGCCGCGCTCGGGGTCCGCGCTACGCCGCGGCCTCGAAGCCGGTGTCGCGGGCCAGCTTCTTCAGCTCCAGCAGCGCGTGCTTCTCGATCTGCCGGATGCGCTCACGGGTGAGGCCGTGCTCCTTGCCGACCTCGGTCAGCGTACGCTCCCGGCCGTCGTCGATGCCGTACCGCATCTTGATGATGGAGGCCGTGCGCGGGTCGAGGCGGCCGATGAGGTCGTCCAGCTCCTCGCTGCGCAGCAGTGTCAGCACCGACTGCTCGGGCGACACGGCGGAGGTGTCCTCCAGCAGGTCGCCGAACTGGGTCTCGCCCTCGTCGTCCACCGACATGTTCAGCGAGACGGGGTCGCGGGCCCAGTCGAGGACGTCGGTGACGCGCTCCGGCGTCGAGCCGAGCTCGGCGGCGATCTCCGCGGGCTCCGGCTCGCGGCCGTGCTCCCGGTTGAACTCCCGCTGCACGCGCCGGATGCGGCCCAGCTCCTCCACCAGGTGGACGGGGAGCCGGATGGTGCGCGACTGGTCCGCGATGGAACGGGTGATGGCCTGACGGATCCACCAGGTGGCGTACGTCGAGAACTTGAAGCCCTTGCGGTAGTCGAACTTCTCGACCGCGCGGACCAGGCCCGCGTTGCCCTCCTGGATCAGGTCGAGGAGCGGCAGGCCGCTGCGCGGGTAGCGCCGGGCGACCGCCACGACCAGCCGGAGGTTGGAGCGGATGAAGACGTCCTTCGCCCGCTCGCTCTCGTCGATCAGGGCCTGGAGCTCCTCCCGGGTGGCGTCCGCCCCGGTCTCCTCGTAGCCTTCGAGGACCTGCCGCGCGAACACACCCGCCTCGATGGTCTGGGACAGCTCGACCTCCTTGGCGGCGTCGAGCAGCGGTGTCCGTGCGATCTCGTCGAGGTACATGCCGACCAGATCGCGGTCGGCGAGCTCGCCGCTGCCTGCGCGGACGCTGGTTGCCGCGTCGGCCGTCTCGCCGGTGGCGGACTTACGACGGGCGACGGCACGGGTTGCCATGCGTGCTCCCTTGCGATGGTGGTTCAGCGGGTGGTCCGGTGGACGTACGGCGTCTGAGGTTGTCTCCGGTCCCGGAACTGCGCTCCGGCCTCTCCCGGGACTCTCCTCGGGTGCCCTGCATCCGATGGAAACAACGACTGGAATCCGGACAGAATTCCCAACCCGCCCCCCGATTTTTCTGATCATGCAGTACCCTGTGCCGCCACACGAGGAGGCGTGATGCCGGCGGGACGTACGGAGGTCCAGGTCAGGGCGGGAACCGAGGACGACCTCAAGGCCCTCACCGACCTCTACAACCACTACGTACGTGAGACGCCCACCACATTCGACACCGAGCCGTTCACCCCGGAAGAGCGCCGTCCTTGGCTGCTCTCCCACCCTGAAGACGGCCCGCACCGGCTGAGGGTTGCCACGGAGGCCGAGTCACAGGAAATCCTGGGGTACGCCACATCGAGCCCTTACCGCGCCAAGCCCGCCTACGGCACCTCGGTGGAGACCACGGTCTACGTCACCCCTGGCGCCGGCGGCCGGGGCATCGGCACCCTGCTCTACACGTCCCTCTTCGAGGCCCTGGCCGGCGAGGACCTGCACCGCGCCTACGCGGGCATCGCCCAGCCGAACGAGGCCTCCGCCCGGCTGCACGAGCGCTTCGGCTTCCGGTACGTCGGCACGTACCGCGAGGTGGGCCGCAAGTTCGGCCGCTACTGGGACGTGGCCTGGTACGAGAAGCCGCTGTAGCCCCTCGGGGCGCGCGGCTCAGCCGAACTGCACCGACCGCTTGGCCAGCCCCATCCAGAACCCGTCGATCACGGACTCCCGCAGGGCCGGCTCACCGGCCGCGTCCGCCGCGCCCATGGTCACGAACAGCGGGGCGAAGTGCTCGGTGCGCGGGTGGGCGAGCAGGCCCGCCGGGGACTTGCGGGTGAAGTCGAGCAGCGCGTCCACGTCACCGGCGTCCAGCGCGCGCCGGCCCCAGTCGTCGAACTCGGCCGACCAGGACGGGACACCGGCCTGGCGCAGCGCGGCCAGGTTGTGGGTGAAGAAGCCGGAACCGATGATCAGCACGCCCTCGTCGCGCAGCGGCGCGAGCCTGCGGCCGGTCTCCATCAGCCGCTCCGGGTCGAGGGTCGGCATGGAGACCTGGAGGACGGGGATGTCGGCGCCGGGGTACATCTCGACCAGCGGCACGTACGCGCCGTGGTCGAGTCCGCGGTCGGGCACGTCCTGCACCGGCGTACCGGGGGCGCGCAGCAGCTTGCGTACGGACTCGGCGAGCGCGGGGGCGCCGGGGGCCTCGTAGCGCACCCGGTAGTAGTGCTCGGGGAAGCCCCAGAAGTCGTAGACCAGGGGGACGGTCCGGGTGGCGCCGAGGGCGAGCGGGGCCTCCTCCCAGTGGGCGGAGACGACGAGGATCGCCTTGGGGCGGGGCAGTGCGGCGGCCCAGGCGGCCAGCTCGCCGGGCCAGACCGGGTCGTCGGCGAGGGGCGGCGCGCCGTGGCTCAGGTAGAGGGCGGGCATGCGCTCCTGGGCGGTGGCGGACACGGGGCGGCTCCTGTTGCTCAGGTCACTCGGTTCACTCAGCTACTTGAACTCTCAAGCTTTTGCTCGCAGGCAAATCTAAGGGTTCCTTGTTTAAAATTCAAGGACTCGTACCATGGATACATGAACACGGCACCCATCCCGCCCTCCGCCGACGAGCCCCGCTGGCTCACCGCCGAGGAGCAGCGCGTCTGGCGTTCCTACATCGAGGCGGCCACCCTCCTGGAGGACCACCTCGACCGCCAGCTCCAGCGCGACGCGGGAATGCCGCACGTCTACTACGGACTGCTGGTCAAGCTCGCCGAGTCACCGCGGCGGCGGCTGCGGATGACGGAGCTGGCCCGGTACGCCAAGATCACCCGTTCCCGCCTCTCGCACGCGATCGCCCGCCTGGAGAAGAACGGCTGGGTGCGCCGCGAGGACTGCCCCTCCGACAAGCGGGGCCAGTTCGCCGTGCTCACGGAGGAGGGGTACGCGGTGCTGGGGCAGACCGCGCCGGGTCACGTGGAGGCCGTGCGCCAGGCCGTGTTCGACCGTCTCACGCCGGAACAGCAGAAGTCCCTCGGCGAGATCATGCGGATCGTCGCCGAGGGACTTCAGCCCCGCGAAGCGGGTGCGGACCTGCCCTGGCTGCGCTGAGCGCGGCCGGGGCAGGTCCTGGGAACCGTGCGCGACGGGCGTCCCCTCCCCCCGCGCACGGATGGAACAGGGGGCCCGAGGGGGTGTACCGCGTCCGGCGTCGTCAGTGGGCGACGACCGGCACCGGCAGCTCCTCCTCGGCCGCGTCGCCCGCACCGGACCCGGTGACGGCGGAACCGCCCGGACGACCGGCGTTGATGAAGGTCAGGGCGATCACGGCCGCCGCGACCAGGATGCCGACGGCGAACCAGATCGCGCTGGTGTAGCCCTGCACCTGACCCTCCAGCTGGACCAGCTGCTGCTGGGACCGGGAGGCCGCACCGCCGATGTGGTCGGCGATGTAGGACGTGGTGGCCGAGGCGGCGATGGTGTTCAGCAGCGCCGTACCGATCGCGCCGCCCACCTGCTGCGAGGTGTTGACCATCGCCGAGGCGACACCGGCGTCCCGCGGCTCGACGCCCTGGGTGGCCATGGACATCGCCGGCATGAACGCCGTACCCATGCCGAGGCCGAGCAGCAGCATGCCGGGCAGCAGCACCGCGGCGTACGAGGTGTCGAGCTCCAGCTGGGTCAGCAGCAGCATGCCGACGGCGGCGACCAGGAAGCCGGGGCCCATCAGCAGCCGGGGGGCGACCCGGGTCATCAGGCGGGTGCCGATCTGCGTGGAGCCCGTGATCATGCCCGCGATCATCGGCAGGAAGGCGAAGCCGGTCTTGACCGGCGAGTAGCCCTTCACGATCTGCAGGTAGTAGGTCAGGAAGAGGAACAGGCCGAACATCGCGATGATCGCCAGGCCCAGCGAGAGGTAGATCCCGCCCCGGTTGCGCTCGGTGATCACGCGCAGCGGCAGCAGCGGGGCCTTGACCCGGGACTCGACGATCACGAAGGCCAGCAGCAGCACGGCCGAGCCGACGAACATGCCGACCGTCACCGCGTCGCTCCAGCCGTCGGACTCGGCGCGGGTGAAGCCGTAGACGAGCGCGACCAGGCCCAGGGTGGACAGGATCACGCCGGGGACGTCGAGCGGCGAGCGGTTGCGGCCGCCCTTCGGCTCACGGATGACCAGGTACGCACCGGCCGCGGCGACCACGGCGAACGGGATGTTGACGAAGAACGTCCAGCGCCAGTTCAGGTACTCGGTGAGGAAACCGCCGAGGATCAGACCCACGGCACCGCCGCCACCGGCGATCGCACCGTAGATGCCGAACGCCTTGGCGCGCTCCTTGGCGTCCGTGAACATCACGGCGAGCAGGGAGAGCGCGGCGGGCGCGAGCAGGGCGCCGAAGACGCCCTGGAGGGCGCGGGAGCCGAACATCATGGCCTCGTTGGTGGCCGCACCGCCGAGCGCCGAGGCGACGGCGAAGCCGGCCAGGCCCACGACGAAGGTGCGCTTGCGGCCCCACAGGTCGGCTATCCGGCCGCCGAACAGCAGCAGGCCGCCGAAGGCGAGGGCGTAGGCCGTGACGACCCACTGCCGGTTGCCGTCGGAGATGCCGAGGTCCTGCTGCGCGGAGGGCAGGGCGATGTTCACGATGGTGGCGTCGAGGACCACCATCAGCTGGGCGAGCGCGATGAAGACGAGCGCTTTCCAGCGTCCGGCGTCCGGGGCGTCGGTGACGCCGGAGGCCTTGACGGCTGTTTGAGACATGGGGATACCCACTTCGGGACTTCGTGACGGAAAAAAGGTGAGTAAAGGGACGGCTGAGACGCGGCCGGACGTGAGCTCGGCGAGGCCTTCGCGGAACTACTGGACGCGGAACTACTGGACGCGGACCCGGCGGTCGCGGAACTGGTGGCGCGGAACTACTGGTCGCAGGGCTGGCGCAGGTCCTCCATGGTCACGACCGCGCCCGGCAGGGCGGAGCGGGCCGGGGCCCGCAGCCCGTCCAGGAACAGTTGCAGGTGCCGGTGGACGAACCGGTCGGCGCTCAGGCACCCCGTACCGGCCGGGGGCCGGCTGAGCTGGGCCGCGGCGATCATCAGATCCCCCACGCCCACATCGGTACGGAGCTGCCCGGCCGCCTTGGCCCGGTCCATGACCTCGGCGACGAGCCGCTCGCCCCGTTCACGCGCCGCTTCCAGATCGGGGTGGTGCTGGTCGAACGTGCTGGACACCATGGGGCACAGGGCGCTGATCCGCTCGTCGGCGGCGACGTGCACGAAGCGCTCCAGCGCCTCGAACGCGTCCCCGGTCTCCGCGAGCGCGAGCTCCGCCGCCCGTGCCGTACGGTCCATGACCGAGCAGACGACCTCGCGGACGAGGGCGTCGCGGTCGGGGAAGTTGCGGTACACCGTGGCGTTGCCGACGCCGGCGCGGCGGGCGACGTCGTCGAGCGGCACGTCGGGCCCGTGCTCCACGAACATCTCCCGGGCGGCGGTGACGATCCGCTCCCGGTTGCGCAGGGCGTCGGCGCGGGGCCGGGTCACCTTCTGGCGCTCGGGGGCTGCGGTCTGCACGGCGTACTCCTCGGACATCGGGTGGGCGATCCGGGGAGGGAGTCCCCGTTTCGCTCGGACACATGGCTAAACGGGGAAACGATCCCCGCTTATTTCCCACCCCCGGAGAAACATCCCGTGACCTGAGTCACACGCAGGAGCCGATACTCGCCCCGCCCTCCCCCGGTCGGCGGCTACCGGCGAGAAACCCACGATCGGCTCCTCCAGCGCGCGCCCGCCCACCCCTCGGCACAGGGTGAGCGCAAGGGTGCAGCCGGAGTCGGGCGGCTGCCGTGGTCCGGGAGGTCCGCATGCAGCCGCAGCCGCCGGCGCAGCCGCCGAGCCGCCGGATACGCCCGCGCAGGCTCGCCGCGATCGCGACCGTCACCGCCGTGACCTTCGCGGTCAGCACCTCGGCCGGCACCGGCCGGCTCGCCCCCGGCACCACGGCGGCGGGCCCCGGCCCGGCAGCCCTCTCCCGCTCCTCCGCGCACGGCCCCTGCATGATCAGCGGTGGTCCCGAGATCCAGATGTCCGAGGGCGTCCCCACCTCCGCCGGCTACGCCCGCTCCACGGGCACCGTCCGGGCCCTCAACCTGATGATCGACTTCTCCGACGCCCCCGGCGAGGGCAAGGCGATGGACCGCTACGCGGAGTTCTTCCCGCAGACCGAGGAATGGTTCCGCACCAGTTCCTACGGCCGCCTCGACTACCGCCCCGAGACCCCGATCCGGGACTGGCTGCGCATGCCGAAGTCGTTCGCCGAGTACGGCATAGAGCGCGGCGCCCCGTTCGAGCCCGGCTACCGGGAACTGGTCGAGGACATGGTGGCGGAGGCCGACGCGAAGGTCGACTTCCGCGCGTACGACCTCGTGAACGTCCTGGTCACCCCGAACGCGGGCCCGTCCGCCCTGGACACGGTCCTGTCCGTCACCTTCGCCGGCAACGCGGAGGCACCGGTCGCCGACGGCGTCCCCGTCGCCAACGCCTCCTTCGTCTACTCCCGCCAGGACGACGGCTCCGGCTCCTACGACGAGACCGGCTACCGCGTCCTGCCTCACGAGAACGGCCACGTCTTCGGCCTCCCCGACCTCTACACCCAGGAGGGCGGCGGTGCCGTCGGGCACTGGGACATCATGAGCGAGGACTGGGGCGCCAACAACGACCTCCTCGGCTGGCACAAGTGGAAGCTGGGCTGGCTCGACCGCACCCAGGTGCACTGCGCGTCGGCACCGGGGACGACGGAGTACACACTGACCCCGCTGGCCCGCAAGGGCGGCGACAAACTGGTGGTCGTGCCACTGGACTCGGAGTCCGGGTACGCGGTCGAACTGCGCACCCGCGCAGGCAACGACGAGGTGGTCTGCCGGCCAGGCATCCTGATCTACAAGGTCGACGCGGACGTGGACACGGGCATGGGCCCGGTGACCGTCTACGACTCCCGGCAGGACAGCGGCGGCTGCACCCGCGCCCCGAACGTCCACGCCGAACTCTCGGACGCCGCCTTCACCCCCGGCGAGACCTTCAAGGACCCGCGCCACGGCGTCACGATCGCGGTCTCGGGAGCGGACTCGAAGGGCGACCACCAGGTGCGCGTCACCCGGCGCTGACGACCGGCGCCGCCCTACGGCGGCATACGGTAGGCGGGCCCGCCACGACCGCCGTACCGGAGACCCGATGCCCGCCGACCTCACGCACGACACCTCACCGGACGGCTCCGGCACCGCACCGACCGCGGACACGGACCCGCCCGCCGAGGCGGTGACCCCCCTCCTGCGCGGCATCGCCGTACTCCACCACCTCACCGGGGCGCGCGACGGCACCCTCAGCCTCAGCGGCCTGGAGAAGGCCACCGGCCTGGCCCGCTCCACGGTCGACCGCGTCACGGCCACCCTCGCCCGCATGAGTTACGTCCGCCTCGACGGCCGCGACGTGACCCTCGCCCCCCGCCTGACGGAACTGGGCAACGCCTACCTGGCCGCCCTCCGCCTCCCCGCCCTGCTCTCCGCCCGCGCCGACGCGCTCGCCGACGAGCTGGACGAGTCGGTCTCCCTGGCGGTCGCCGACGGGGACGGCATCCGCTTCATCCACCAGGCCACCCGCCGCCGCGCGATGTCCCTCAGCTTCCGCATCGGCGACCTCCTGCCCGCCGAACGCACGGCCCCCGGGCCCCTGTTCGCCACGGAGTGGACGGACGCCGACTGGAACCACTGGCACACCCGCAGAGCAGCAGACCCCCACCACCACACCTTCCCGGCCGTCCCCCCGGCAGAACACCCCGCCCCCGACTCGGACTTCACACACCGTACGGCCATGGCGGCAACCGCCGGCTGGTCCCTGGACGACCAGCTGATCGAACCGGGCCTGGTCGCCGTCTCCGTCCCCGTACGCGACCCCCGCACCGGCGCCCCGGCCTGCGTGGCGAGCATCGTCAGCCACACCAGCCGCCACACCGCCGACGACCTGCGCGCAACCCTCCTCCCCCGCCTCCGCGAGGCGGTCCGCTCGATGGAACACACCCTGCGCACCACGCCGCCCCCGCGCCCCACCCCACCCCCGGCCGACCTGGCCACATGGACGGGCGCGTCGAAGCAGGAACTCGGCCGTGACTTCGTCGAATCCCTGGCCCGCGGCCTCACCGTCCTCACGGCCTTCGACGAGAACCGCCCGTCCCTCACCCTCACCGAGGTCGCGAAGGCGACGGGCCTGTCCCGCGCCACCGCCCGCCGGGCCCTGATCACCCACGAACACGCGGGCCTGGTACGGCGACGCACTGCCGACCACACCTTCACCCTCACCCCCCGCGTCCTCTCCCTCGGCTTCCCACCCCTCTCCCGCACCTCCCTTCCCCAGATCGCCCAGCCCCACCTGACCACCCTCGCCGACCGCGTCCACGAATCGATCGCGCTGGCCGTCCTGTCCGACTCCGGCGAGGAGATCCAGTACACGGCCCGGGCGTCCACCGGCCGCGTCCTGAGCGCCCACATCGCGATCGGCACCCGCCTCCCCGCCCACGCGACCGCCCTCGGCCGCGTCCTCCTCCCCGAGCCCCCGGCCGCCGGCTACGCCCTGGTCGACGAGGAACTGGAGGCCGGCCTGCGCTCCCTCGCCGTCCCGGTCCACGACCGCGAGGGCCACGTCGTCGCCGCCCTCAACGTCGCGATGCACGCCGCCCGCCGCACACCAGAGGCCTGCGTGACGGACATCCTCCCGCCCCTCCGCGAAACCGCCGCCCGCATCGAGGCCGACCTGAGCACGGCGGGCCGCTTCCGCCCGGTCCCCCTCACCTGACCAACCGCTACACTGTCGACGGCGGCACTGCACCTTGCCGCCATGCCTTGCCTTCGTAGCTCAGGGGATAGAGCACCGCTCTCCTAAAGCGGGTGTCGCAGGTTCGAATCCTGCCGGGGGCACCAGTCGAAAGGCCCCGGACCGATCATGGTTCCGGGGCCTTTCGACATCTACGTCCGACATCAACGGGTGCGCTGTCCAGCGGCAACCGATGTCCTGTGGACACGGCGGAGTAGGAAGTAGCGGTTGGCAGCCGGAAGGAACATCAGCACCACGGCGGAGAGCACGGCGACCACGTGCACCACCCGGCTGGCCCCGAAGACCAGGTCCAGCGCTCCGGCCTCCGCCAGTGCCGTGCCGAGCGTGCGGCCCTCGGCCAAGGCACGGATCGGTTCCACCACCATCGACGCCATGCCCACCACACCGAGGCCCAGCGTCAGCACGATCCGGGCCCAGCCCTGGCCACGGCGCATCCTGAATGCGAGAAGGAGCGCCACGGCGAAGACGGGCAACCGCACTGCGAGCCCTCCAACGATCTCGGCGGCGGAACCCGAGTCCTCGGCCGCCAATCTGCCCACCGCCAGAACCGTCTCAAAGGCACCGGCGGCAACAGCCGTGATCCATAACGCGAACGCGACGTGCACCGGCCCAGGAGGCGCCTGGGAACCCGACACCAGGCACTCTGCGCCGGAGGCGTGAGATCGGTCGACGGAAGGAACTGGGTGCGCGGAGCGCGACATCATGGCCTCAATTCGTGAGACTGAGGAACGGGCACGAGCAGCGCTCCCGATCCTCCAGGCACGGCACAGCCATGGCCCGCCTGCTGACCCGTGCATTTCTGCGGGGGGTATCCCCACTCCTACTTCCTGGACTGAGCGGCCCGTTGAGTCGGGCTCGAGCCAGCGGGGACATCCGTGCCCGCTAACTCGACCTAAGAAGCCGCAGTGCACCGGCCAAACGCCCCAGCTTCCGGTCCCGGGCCTGTGGTTTGACTCCACGAGTCGGGGATCTCGACTGTCGTGCGCCCCCCATGACGGTGTACGCGTTTACAGGTGTCGACGATCTTCCCCTTGTAGCAATGCGCGCCTCACATGTTTAGGTATCGAGCCTGGTGAGGGCAGAAATGGCCTTCATTTTGCGCCAGTGCGTGCTTCCGTGCTTCGGACATGCGCCCCGCGTCAAAACGGGGATCTCTCGCGGATGGTGGGTAAGAGTCCCCCGCAACCACAGGAAGGCCCCGTCTCACTCAGGTCGGGAAGCCCGTGAGACGGGGCCCTGGATTCACGGCACACCAAAGGAGACGAACGTGAACCTCGTTCGGTCCCATTCCCGCTACCTGAGGTGCCCACACCCAGGTTTCGAGCGTTACCGCAATGGATTGAAGATCGTCATTGTGGTGATCATTCTCTACCTCCTCGGAGTCAGCCCTGAGTGGGTTGCGTGCTCAGGTGCACTGATCGGTCTCTACTCAGAGATCGAAGCTGCCCAGCAGGCGCCTTCGGCATTGGATCCGTCCCTGCGTGCCGAGGCGGACGGGCGACCGTCGCCGCACCTGGCAGCCGATACGGAGCCCTGATCAGGACGGCGGCCACCCGGTACAGCAGCGGAACAACGCACAGCAACTACAGCCGTCCGCCAACGGGCTCCCGAAGTCGTGAAGCAGGCGGTGTGACGGTCAGCGACCGATCCCTGTAGAGCCACGGATGAGGAGGCTTCTGGCGTCCACAACTGGCATCAACGACGCCGGACGGAGGCGTACACCAGCACCTCTGTCCGGCCGTCGCGCCTCCTGAAGCGGGTGTCGCAGGTTCGACTCCTGCCGGGGGACAGAGAAAGGGGCCAGCCCAGGGGGTTCCCCTTCCAGGCTGGCCCTTCGTGGTGTCCGGGGAGTGCCCTTCGGTCAGCCGCTCCGCCTGCTGCCTTTCCGTGGTGGGAAACCGGCTGTGAGGGACGGGTGGTTCGGAAGACGATGTCCGTATGCGAGTGGGAGTGGTCGGGCTCAGGATGGGGCTTCACCTGGCGGACTGGTGCCGCAAGGTGGGCATGGAGATCGTGGCGGCATGTGACCGCGACCCCGAACGCCGTGCCGTGGCGCGGGCGCGGTTTCCCGGTGCGGTGTTGGTGGAGCGGTGGGAGGAGCTGCTGGAGCACCGTCTCGACGGGGTCGTGCTGGCCAACGACTTCGACGAGCACGCGCCGTTGGCCATCGCGTTCCTGGACCGTGGGGTGCATGTGCTGTCCGAGTCGGCCGCGTGCGCGGACGCCGCGGAAGGGGAGCGGCTCATCGCGGCGGCGGACGGGTCGTCCGCGACCTACTCCTTCGCCGAGAACTACGTGGGCCATCCGCACGTCCATCTCATCCGGCAGGCGATCGAGGCCGGGGAGCTGGGCCGGATCGGCCTGATCGAAGCGGACTACCTGCACGGCATGTCCCCGGCCGAGGTCACGGGCCTGATCGGTGATCCGGCGCACTGGCGCGGGCGCATCGCTCCTACGGCGTACTGCACACACACCCTCTCGCCGGTGCTGGCCCTCACGGACGCCTGGCCGGTGGAGGTGTCGGCGTTCCCCGTGGACGAGGCGGATCCGCGCGCCGCGGTCGTCATGGCGGTACGGCTGTCCACCGGGGCGCTGGCGCTCACTCGGCACGGGTTCCTCCAGGGCGAGGCCGACAGCCACTGGAGCTGGATCTCCGTACGCGGCAGCCAGGCGCTGGCCGAGTCCGTCCGGACCGCCGGCGAACGGTCCTGGTCCGTCCGTGTCAGAACGGAGGGCTGGGCGGCCGCGGAGGGACACGCACGCGAGGAAGTACGCACCCCTCCGCCCATCGCCCTCGCCGGGCAACCTGTGGCCCGCGGGGCCGAGGGCACCGTACGGGTACTGTGCGCCTTCCGGGCCACGATGGAACATGGAGAGCCGCCGCTGGTACCGGTACGGCCCGCCGTGGCCGCGTCACTGGTCGGCGTGGCCGGTGCGGAGTCACTGGCCTTCGGTTCCCGTCCGGTCCCGGTACCCGTGGTGACGGCCGGCCCACCAGGAACCACTGGACAGGCAAGAGGCCCCGACGTCCGTAGCTGACATCAACGACACCGGACGGGAAGATACGCCGGCGTCTGCGTCCGGCCGTCGCACCAGCACCGCGACAGCACCCTTGAGCGGGTGTCGCAGGCTCGGGCGGTCCTGCCGGGGGCACACCGCTCGTTACGTCGCCGACCTGGGTCTTCTCCCGCAGGGAGGCGATGTGGTGGTCCTCGGGGCCCTCGTCCGGGGCCGGCTGTCGTCCTGCCCGGATCACGCCGATGGGCGTTCGCCGTGGTGGGCGACCGTGATGAGGGGGTCGGGGCCAGGGGTCTCGAGTTCGTCGACCACGGCGACGGCCAGATCCTCGGCGCTGATCCAGGACCGGCCGTCGGCCCCGACGAGCAGGGTGTCGGTGCCGCGCCGGTAGCGGCCGGTCCGTGTGCCGGGTTCCAGCAGGGCCGGTGGGCTCAGGTAGACACAGTCGGCATCGGCGTGGGACTGGCAGGTTCGCAGCTGCGCGATTCCGGCGGCGGCGACGGCCCTGATGCCGGCGGGTACGTACGCCGGATTGTCGGCGACCAGCAGCCCGGGGGCGTCGGGGCTGCGCAACGCCCCCGCGCCGCCGACCACGAGGACGCGGATCTGGAGCTGGGCGGCGATGTCCAGCACCCTGCGGGTGGTGCCGACCAGGAACTCCTCGTCGACCGGTACGGTCCGCACGGTCAGTACGACGGCGTCCACCGCGCCGTGGGAGACGGAGCCCGCGAGCGCCTCGCGCACGGCGTGCGGGTCGGTGGCGTCGACCGCGACCGGCGTCACGTTCGGAGCGCCCGGATCCTCACTCGCGGGCTTCCGGGACAGAGCGAGCACCTGGTGTCCGCGTGTACCGGCCTCCTTGATCACCCGGCTGCCGACCATCCCGGTGGCTCCCAGTACGGCGATCGTCATGCCTGTCTTCATCGAGTCCGTCCTTCTCGTTTGTGGTGGTCACGCCGTCCGGGCTTCTCGGACCGCGCTTCGGGGAATTGAGCTGCGCCGCGAGCAACGCGGCCAGGGCGAGGACGAAGCCGAAGGTCTGCGACGCGCTCAGTGACTCGCCCAGCGCGACGCCGATGACGGTCGCGACCAGCGGGGACAGCAGCACCAGCGGTGCGGCCGCGCCGACCGACAGCCTTCCGATGCCGCGGAACCACAGCGTGGACGCGACCAGTCCGCCCACGCTGCCGAGCCACAGGTATCCGCCGACGGCTCCGGCGTCGATGTGCGGGGGTGCCCCCTCGAACGCGGCCGCGAGGGGAAGCAGCAGCAGTCCGCCCGCCGCCAGCTGCCAACCGGTCAGGGACAGCGGACCGACCCCCGCGGGAAGGCCCCACCGCTTGGTGAGGACGATCCCGGCGGCCATGGAGGCCGTACCGCCGAGCCCGGCGAGGACGCCGACGACGTCCAGCCGGGCCTGCGGTCCCAGCACGACGAGTCCGACGCCGGCCACGCCGAGCACGCCCCAGGTCAGTCGCCAGGCCGTCGGCCGGACGCGGAGGATCACGGCGGCCAACCCCGCGACGATCAGCGGCTGGGCGGCGCCGAGAGTGGCGGCGACACCGCCGGGGAGCCGTTCGGCCGCGACGAACAGGAGGGGGTAGAGGGCCCCGATGTTGAGCGCGCCGAGGACGGCGGCCTTCCACCACCAGTCCCCGCGCGGAAGCACTCGGGTGAGCGCCAGCGCGAGCAGCCCGCCGGGCAGTGCGCGGAGCATCCCGGCGAACAGCGGATGCCCGGGCGGAAGCAGTTCCGTGGTGACCACGTACGTGGTGCCCCAGGCCGCGGGAGCGAGTGCGGTCAGTGCGACGGTCGCCAACTGTGGCGCGTACGGGATCCGCGGCGGGCCGAGGGCCCGCTCCGTCGAGGTGTCCATGTGAGGCAGTCTCGGGACCGGGCCTGCAATGAGTCCAACACATGCTTGTCATCACACCTATGAACCAGAACGATGACTGTGTGGATCTCCAGCAGATGCGTTACGTCGTCGCCGTCGCCGAAACCCGCAACTTCACCCGCGCCGCGGAACGCTGCTTCGTGGTGCAGTCGTCACTGAGTCACCGGATCGCCGGCTTGGAGCGGGAACTCGGGGTCAGGCTGTTCGCACGGTCCAGCAGGCGCGTCGAACTGACGCCTGCGGGGACGGCGTTCGTCGCAGCCGCGCGCGAGTGTCTGGCCGCCGCCGACCGCGCGGCCGCCGACGCCGCGGCCGCGACCGGCACGGTACGCGGCCGGCTCGCCGTCGGAGTGATCGTGACGACGGCCGCCGTCGACGTGCCCGAGCTGCTGCAGCGGTACCGCGCCCAGCATCCGGAGGTCCGCGTCGCCCTGCGCTCCGGGCGCAGCGATGAACTGGCGGCGGCGGTCCGGGCCGGCGACCTGGACATCGCCTTCCTCGGCGTGCCGGAGAGCGAACCGCCTTCCGGTGTGGAGACCGTTGTGCTCGGTCACGACGAACACGTGCTGGTGGTGCCGACCGGGCACCGGGCGGCGGGCGTTTCCCGGGTCACGTTGCAGGAGATCGCCGAGGAGACGTTCGTGGACTTCGTGAGCGGGACGCCCGCCCGGGCCCAGTCCGACCAGGCGTTCGCCGCCGCGGGTCTGACGCGCGACGTCGCCTACGAGGCCGGCATCGTGGAACTCATCACCCAGCTGATCGCGCGCGGGCTCGGCGTCGCGCTGCTGCCGTCGGCGTTCATCCGCCGCCGGGTCGCCGACAACCCGGAACTGGTACTGGTCCCGGTGGTCGACGGACCGCGCCGGACCGAGTACCTGGTGTGGAGCCGCTTCAACCCCAGCCCGGCCACCCGAGCGGTGCTCGACGTCCTCGGGCTGGGAGCGCCTCCGGCGGGGCCCTAGTCGCCGTTCTCGGACCGGGCGCTGTCCCGGGGCCGCCGTTCCGTCGGGGGCGTGCCGTCCTGCGATGCCGTGCCGTCCTGCGGGGTCGCGCGGCCCCCCGGGTGCCGCAGGGCGCAGAAGTAGCCGACGGCCAGGGCGATGGCCATGCCGTAGAAGATCCACTGGTTGGCTTCGGCGAAGTCCATGCGGATGGCGGGCATGGCCTCCCGCATCGTGGTCTCCAGGGGGCCGTCGCCGCTGGGGGTGCGGGTGTCCGCGTTGCCGGTGATCGCCTGGGACACGTCGCGGGCGACGGAGTGGTCCGTGCCCGGGGGGACGCCGCGGGTGCTGAGGGTCTCGGTGACCCGGTCGGTCATGGTGTGGGTCAGGACGGTGCCGAAGACGGCCAGGCCCACGCTCGCCGCGTAGTTGCGGACGGTCTGGGTGATGCCCGTGACCTCGCCGTAGGAGGCGTCGATCGCGCGGTTGACCGCGTCCGTCGAGGCCGGGGCCAGGAGGAAGCCGATGCCCGCGCCGGCCAGTGCGGCGTAGGGCCACTGGTCGTGCATGGAGAGGTCGGTGAGTTTGCCCGCCCAGAGGGCGAAGCCCACGGCGCCCAGCGCGCAGCCGATCTTCATCGCCGGTCGGGCGCCCCGTTTGTCCAGGATGCGGCCGCCCCACTGGGAGGCGATCGCGAAGCCGGCGAAGAAGTAGAGGAGGTAGAGGGCGGCCTGGTTGGGGGAGGCGCTCAGGGAGACCTGGGCGTAGACCGAGGCGAAGAAGAAGACCGGGACGAACGCCAGCATCGCGAAGAAGAGGACGAGCGTGTCGGCGGTGAAGCCGCGGTCGCGGAAGACCGACAGGTTGATCAGGGGGTGGCCGGGGGTGCGGAGTTCGTAGCGGACGAAGGCGTAGAGGAGGGCCAGGCCGCCTGCGATGCAGGCCCAGGTCGCCGCGCTGTCCCAGCCCCACGCCGACGCCTGCTGGAAGCCGAGGACGCTCAGGCTCATGCCGGCGACGATCAGCATCGCGCCCCGCACGTCCAGGGTCTCGTCGCGGCGGCGGTCGGGGATGCGGGCCAGGGCCGTGAGGATCAGCGCGATGAGCGCCACGGGGACGTTGACCCAGAAGATCGCCCGCCAGGTCCAGGCCGTCAGCCAGCCGCCGAGCAGGGGCCCTACGGCGGTGAGGGCGCCGGTGACGCCGAAGAAGAGGGCGAGGGCGCGTCCGCGGCGCTCGACGGGGAACACCGCCACGACCACGGCGAGTGCGGCCGGGAAGAGCAGGGCGGCGCCCAGGCCCTGGGTGGCGCGGAAGGCGATCAGCCAGCTGAGGGCGTAGTCGCCGGCCGGTACGCAGCCGCACAGCACCGAGGAGATGACGAAGATCAGGGTGCCCGCGACGACCACGCGGCGCGGGCCCCACAGGTCGGCCAGGCGTCCGCCGAGGGCGAAGAACGCGGCCAGGGCCAGCAGGTAGGCGTTGATCACCCACTGCATGCCCGTGGCGGAGAGGCCGAGTTCGGAGACGACGTCGGGCGCCGCGATCGACACGATGGTCTGGTCGATGAAGGTCATCGCCACCGCGAACATCATGGCCGCGAGTGCCAGCGGCTGGGAGGCCGCGCGACCCGCACCGAGGCCCGAGTCGCCCCGCATGGTGCGCATTTCGCTCACTCAGTCAGTGTGCGTCCGTTCGGGTGACGTCGCACCCGGAGCCCTCCGGCCGTAGTCCCTCAAGGCCGGTTCCAGGAGGTCGAAGGCGCGTCGCGCCTCGCCGTCCAGCACCTTCGCGATCTCCGGGTCGGCGCGGCCCGCCAGGGTCAGTTCCTGGATGCGGGTGAACAGCACGCGGTGGACTCCGCCGAGCAGGGCGGCGACCGTGCGGGGGGTGATGTCGTCGGGTCGGGCGGCGGTCGTTTCCGCCAGCGCCTCGGCCAGGGCCTCCTCCCGCCGGTCGTGCAGGCCGCGCAGGCACGACGTGAGGGTGGGACTGTCGGCGATCATGCGGGTGAAGGCCGGGCCGGCGAAGCCCGCGACGGGGTCCTGGGCGGCCACGGCGGCCAGGAAGGCGCGGCGCAGGGCGGCCAGCGGAGCCTCGTTCCCCTCGCGCGCGGTGACGGCGTCGGCCAGGGTGGCGACAAACTCGTCCTGGTGGTCGAGGGCCAGGTCCTCCTTGCGCGGGAAGTAGTTCGTCACCGTCTTCTTGGCTACGCGGGCGGCGTCGGCGATCTCGGCGATCGTCGTGTGCTCGAAGCCCTGCTCGATGAAGAGCGCGGTCGCCCGGTCGGAGATGAGCTGCCGGGTCTCGCGCTTCTTGGTCTCGCGCAGCCCGAGGGACGTCGGGAGGGGTGGCGGTGGGGGCGGGTCGATGGGATCCATCAGGAAAACTACCCTCGTTGTAAATTTATGTTGACTGCCTGTATAGCCTCGATCTAAAGTTACTACCGATGAACGATTTCAGGGAAGTCTCCGCATCCGTACAGGAGTTAGCCGTCAGCGGCCCGGACGCCGGCCCCTACGCCCTCGCCGAAGGGCCGGACGGTGCTCTCTGGTTCACCCTCGTCCACCAGGACGCCGTCGGCCGCCGCGACCCGGGCGACGGGACCGTCACCGTCCATCCGGTCGGGGCCGGGCCGACCCTCGTCGCGGCGGGGCCGGACGGGGCCGTGTGGTTCACCGAGTACCAGGCGCACCGCATCGGGCGGATCGCGCCCGACGGCTCCCGTTCCTCCTTCGCGCCGGTGACGCCGGAGGGCGGGCCGTTCGGGATCGTGGCCGGGGCGGACGGGGCGATGTGGTTCACGCTGTCCGCCGCCGACCGGGTCGGCCGCGTCACCATGGACGGCGAGGTCACCGAGTATCCGGCGCCCGGCGCCTTTCCGTCCGCCATCACGGCGGGCCCGGACGGGGCACTGTGGATGACCCTCAATCAGGAGAACGCGATCGGGCGGATCACCACCGACGGGTCCGGCACCGTCCACCCCCTGCCGACCGAGGGTGCCGCGCCGGTCGGCATCGCGGCGGGGCCGGACGGCGCGCTGTGGTTCACGGAGATCGGGGCCGGGCGGATCGGCCGGATCACCGTGGGCGGTGAGATCACCGAGTACCCGCTGCCCGACCCGGCGTGCCGGCCGCACGCCGTCGCCGCCGGGCCCGACGGGGCGATGTGGTTCACCGAGTGGGGCAGCGGCCGGGTCGGGCGGATCACCGTCGACGGTCACGTCACCTCGTACGCGCTGTCCCGCCCCGACTGCGAACCGCACGGCATCGCCCCGCACGACGGCGCCCTGTGGTGCGCCCTGGAAACCGGCTCCCTGGCCAGGATCGAGGTCACCGTATGACCACCCCCGAAGCCGGCGGCAAGGCCGCCCCGGACCCCGGTGTCCTGCACCCGCTCGCCCAGCATCCGAGGGTCGTCCTGCTCAAGCCGCTCGTCACCGACGAACGCATCCAGGTCGGGGACTTCACCTACTTCGACGACCCCGACGACGCCACCGCCTTCGAGACCCGCAACGTGCTCTACGCGTACGGGCCGGAGAAGCTGGTCATCGGCAAGTACTGCGCGATCGCCTCCGGCACCCGGTTCCTGATGGCCGGGGCCGAGCACCCGACCATGGGCGTCTCCACCTTTCCGTTCACCATGTTCGGCGGCGCCTGGGCGGAGGCCACGCTCGACCTGGTCACCGGCATGCCCAGCCGCGGCGACACGGTCGTCGGCAACGACGTCTGGTTCGGCTACGGCGCCACCGTCATGCCCGGCGTACGCATCGGCGACGGGGCGATCGTCGCCGCCGGCGCGGTGGTCACGGGGGACGTCGCGCCGTACACGATCGTCGGCGGCAATCCGGCGCGGCCCATCCGCACCCGGTACGACGCCGACGACATCGCCCGCCTCCAGCGGGCCGCGTGGCGGGACTGGCCCGTCGAGCTGGTCACCCGCCACGTCCGCACGATCATGTCCGGCAGCCCCGCCGACATCGAATCCATCGCGAGCACCGCCGCGACGGAGACGACGAAGACGGAGAAGACGGAGAAGACGGAGGAGGACCTCGCTTGACCGACCAGAAGAGCTTCATCGCCTACGACGCCGGGGCCGAGTTCGACCGGCAGGTCCGGACGCTGGACTCGCTCGACTACCCGGCGCTCGCCGGCCGCACCCCCGAGCAGTTCGCCGAGCTGGTGGCGCCGCTGCGTGCCGCGGCCGTGGAGCGGGCGGGCGGTGCGGCGGGCGCCGCGTACGATCCGGCCGCCGACGGCCGGGTGCCGTTCGTGCTCGTCGTCACCCGCGCCCTCGTACCGGTCGAACGGACCATGCCGCTGACCACCCTGCACGGCGGCAAACTGCCCGGCTTCGTCGACCACAGCTTCGAGCCGGGCTCCCTGGAACGGTTCGTCGCCACCGAGGAGGCCGCGCCGCCCGGCCCGGACGGCGTCCACCTGCTGTTCGACGTGGAACGCGGGGAGGAGTTCTGCGGGGCCGTACCGAACGACGCGATGGCCACCATCGCCGGACGGGGCCGCACCCTGCTCACCATCGAGGAGGGCATCGCGCTGATGACGCACGCCCCGCAGGTCCTGGTGAAGAACAAGTGCTTCTCGCTCGGCGGGTCCCGGTCCGGCGACCGGCGGGTCCCGGCGATCTGGATCAGCCAGAAGGCCCCGAAGCTCGGCTGGTGCTGGGCCGGAAACCCGCACACCTGGCTGGGCATGGCGTCCGCGGGCGCCCGCCACGCCTGACCCGCCGGCCCGAGAGCCGCCGGTCCGTTCAGCCGGCCGGATCGGCGGCGGTCGCGACGGCGGCGGCCGGTCCGGCGCCGGCGGGGCCCTGGTAGCGCAGCAGCAGCATCGCGGCGTCGTCGTGGTGCGGTCCGGCCGCGTGCCGGACCAGGTCCTCGCGCAGGGCGTCCAGCGCGCGGTGGACGTCGGGGTCCTTGAGGAGGTGGGCGCGCTCGGCGAGCGGATAGAAGCCGCCCGCCTCGTCCCGGGCCTCCGTGACGCCGTCGGTGTAGAGGAGGAGCTGGTCGCCGGGGACGAAGGGCACCGGGAAGGGTTCGGGGCCGGGACCGCCGTGGGCGGACAGGCCCAGCGGGAGGGCGTAGGCGGGCGGCTCCGGGAAGTCGGCGGTGCCGTCGGGGTGGACGACCATCGGGGCCGGGTGGCCGTAGTTGAGGAGGACGACCTGGTGGTCGTGGCCGATCTCGGCGAGGATCGCGGTCACGAACTTCTCGTCCTCCAGCTCACGGGCGACGCTGCGCTCCAGCCGCTCGCCGAGCTTGACCAGGTCCTTCTCGTCGTACGCCGCCTCCCGGAAGGCGCCGAGGACCCGCGCCGCCGTCTCCACCGCCGCCAGGCCCTTGCCCTGCACGTCGCCCACGATCACCCGGACGCCGTGCGGCGAGGCCACCACCTCGTACAGGTCGCCCCCGATACGGGCCTCGGCGACCGCCGAGGTGTACGAGACGGCCGCGTGCAGCGGGCCCGCGGTCAGCGGCACCGGGCGCAGCAGCACCCGCTGCGCCGCCTCCGCGATCGACCGGACGCTGGCCAGCTCCGCCTCCCGGCGCGAACGCGCCACGGCCGCCGCGATGCCGACGCCGGTGACGCCGGCCACCGACACCATGGCGGTGTAGCCGCGAGGCTGGTCGAAGAGCCCGTTGTAGAGGCCGAGGCCCACACAGAGCAGCAGCGCGGCCAGCCCGATCACCGCCGTGCGCCGCCAGCCGCCGACCAGCCCGGCGAACGCCGGTCCCAGCGACACCAGCGGCAGCAGCCCCACGTCCGGGCCGGCCGTGAGGTCGACGACGGCGACCACGGTCATGGCCGCCACGGGCATCCAGGCCAGCACCGTGGAACTGGACGGCGACTTCTTCGCGGTCATGACTACTCCGGTGTCGCAGCGCTCAAGAGCCGCCCTCTCCTGTTCTCAGGCGTCCCCCCCCAGTCTCTTAGCCTATGCAAGGGCCTGTTCGCGCAGGAGGCACCGGGCGGTCCTTAACCCAATCGAGGCCGAGCGGCCGGACGGGCCCGGTGGTCACGCCGCTCGCACCACCCGCCTCGGCAGCAGCCCCCCGTCCGCCCCCGCGTCCCGGCGGCTCACCACCGTGAGGGTGAGGGTCACCGCGAGGGAGGTGAGCGCCATCGCCGTCATCGCCGTCGCCGGGGAGGTGAACTGGGCCACCGTGCCCGCCAGGGACGCGGCGAGGCCCTGCGCCGTGAGCATCCCGGCGGAGTGCAGGCCGAGGGCGTGGCCGGTCAGCTCGTCCGGGGTGAGGACGACCAGGCGCTCCTGCTGCACCAGGCTCGCGCCGAAGCCGACGGAGGCCAGGGCCACCAGTACGGCCGTCACCGGCAGCGGCGGGCGCAGGAAGAGGGCGAGGTACGGGGCGGCCAGCAGTACCAGCAGGGGGATGCCTAGGCGCGGGCGCAGCCGGGGCGGCAGCAGGCGGCCGACGGTCACGTCCCCGGCCAGCATGCCCAGCGCGGCGCAGGCGAACAGTGTGCCCGCGGCGCGAGGGTCGTAGGAGACGTACAGGGACTCGCAGCCGACGACGAGGCCGTTGGGGATCCACAGGGCCAGGTAGACGTGGCGGCGGGGGCGGGCGGACCACAGGCGGGCGTTGGCGCGCCAGGTGGCGGCCACGGAGGGGCGGCCTGCGGCGCGGGGCGGGCGGCGGGTCAGCAGGAGCGCGAGCGCGGCCGCCGCCGCGTAGAGGCCGGCCGCGAGCAGCAGGCACAGGCGCGGTGACAGCACGGTCACCAGGACTCCGCCGGCCGCGTAGCCGGCGATCTGCGTGACGCCGTTCATCATGTTGAAGAGCGAGCGTCCCGCCAGGTACCCGTCCTTGGTGAGGATCTCGTTCAGCAGGCCCCAGCGGACCCCGCCGCCGAGGGAGGCGATCAGGCCCTCGACGAGGACGACGGCGAGCATCGCCCAGACCGGCAGGCCGGGCAGCGCGAGGACGGCGGTGGCCGCGGCGAAGGCCAGCGAGAGGCCCGCCAGCGTCGCCCGCGGGGGAAGCCGGTCCGCGCCGGAGAGGAACAAGGTGGCGCCCAGCACCTGGGCGAGCGCGGGGCCGAACATGCTGAGCGCGGACAGCAGCGGCGAGCCGGTCGCCCGGAACACGAGCGTGCCGAGCGCCAGACCGCTCACCGTCTGGGCGGCGACGTTGGCGGAGGAGGAGAGGAAAAGAGGGCTGAACTCGGGGGTTCGGAAGAGGTCCGTGTAGCTCTTGCGGGGTGTGTCCGGCATGCGGGGAGTCTCGGGCGGGGCGGTGGAAGACCGTTAACGTTTCGCGTGGAGGCGAAACATCGCGGGGAACGGAACGGGGGCCGTGTGGGCTGGTGGCAGGTCAACGCCGACACGCTCGCCCGCAGCCGTTTCGTCGTCTCACCGCTCGCCGAGACCTTCGCGTGCCTGAAGCTGCTGCACGCCGGTGTGGCGGCGCACCCCGGTGAACGGGCCTGGCTCGACACCCACCTGCCCGCGCACCGGCGCCGGCTGGCCGAGGACCCGGTGGCCGCGCTGCTGGTCCGCTCGGGCGTCGGCCGGGAGTGGATCGCCGACTTCCTCACCCCCACCCCGGCCGAGGGCGAGAGTTTCGAGGAGGGTCTCGCCCGCGTCCGGGCGACCCGCCCCGAGCGGGCCCGCGCCGACCTGGCCGTCTCCCTCGGGGGCCCGCTGCCCGCCGCCCTGGACCGCGACGACCTGCCCGAGCGGGCCGGCGCGCTGCTTCAGGACGTCTGGGCCGAGGCGGTACGGCCGTACTGGGACCGGCGCCGCCGGGTCCTGGAGGCCGACGTGGTCGCGCGGACCGCGCAGGTGAGCCGGGGAGGCTGGGCTGCGGCGCTGGACGCCCTGCGGCCCGGCACCCGCTGGCTGGGCGGCAGCCGGCTCCAGATCAACCTGAACCCCTACCCGCCCCGCGACCTGGCCGGCGCCGAGCTGGTCCTCGTACCGGTCACTCCGCAGCGGCACGGGTGGGTGGCGTGGGAGGAACCGGAGCGGTACGCGGTGGTCTACCCGTGCGCGGGTGCCCTCGCGGACGACGGTGCCCGGCAGGTGCCGGCCGCGCTCGGCGCGCTGCTCGGACCGGCCCGCGCGGCCGTCCTGACGCTGCTCGGCTCGCCGGTGAGCACCAGCCAGCTGGTCGGCCTGACCGGGCAGGGGCTCGGTTCGGTCGGGCGGCACCTGCGGGTGCTGCTGGACGCGGGGCTGGTGGAGCGGCGGCGGGCGGGACGGTCGGTGCTGTACTCGCGGACGGCGGCCGGGGACGTGCTCGTCGAGTCGAGCGGGCCGCGGGCGGGCGGGGCACGGGACATGTCGCGGGGCTAGCATCCGCCCATGACGACCTCACAGAACGCGCGTGACAACGACAGCCTTCCCCTCGACGTCGAGATCGGTGCCCTCCAGGGTGGGTCCGCGGACCTCTCCCAGTACGCGGGCCGGGTGGTACTGGTGGTCAACGTGGCCTCCAAGTGCGGGCTCACCCCGCAGTACTCGGGCCTGGAGCGGCTGCACGAGCGGTACGCGGAGCAGGGGTTCACCGTGCTCGGCGTGCCGTGCAACCAGTTCATGGGCCAGGAGCCGGGCAGCGCCGACGAGATCGCCGAGTTCTGTTCGGCGACGTACGGCGTCACCTTCCCGATGACGGAGAAGGTGGAGGTCAACGGGGAGGGCCGGCATCCGCTGTACGACCGGCTGACGGGCTTCGCGGACGGCGAGGGGCACAGCGGGGACATCCGCTGGAACTTCGAGAAGTTCCTGATAGGGCGGGACGGCAAGGTCGCCGCCCGGTTCGCGCCGCAGACGGAGCCGGAGGCGGCCGAGGTCGTGGCGGCCGTGGAGGAGCGGCTGGCGGGCTGAGCGCCGGACCGGTTGACCTTGCCCCTGGGGCAGGCCCGAGCGTCTCCGTCGCCGGGCGGAACGGACCGCCCGGTGACGGAGGATGACGGCGTGGACGACGCACACGACGACGGTCTGCTGACCATCGGGGCGTTCGCCGCGCGGGCCCGGCTGTCGGCCAAGGCCCTGCGGCTGTACGACCGTATGGGCCTGCTGGTGCCCGACCACGTGGACGAGGCCACCGGCTACCGCTACTACCGCCCCGGCCAGACCGAACGCGCCCGGCTCGTGGCCCTGCTGCGCCGGCTGGACATGCCGCTGGCGCAGGTCGCGGAGGTGGTGCGCGCGGACGGGCCGGGCGGCGCCGAACTGCTCGACGCCTACTGGTCCGGGGTCGAGGCCCGGGTGGCCGGGCAGCGGACGCTCGCCGGCTACCTCCGTGGACGCCTTTCGGGAAGGAGTTCCGGGATGAACGGGAAGTTCGTGGTCGAGACGGTGGACGTGCCCGGGCAGGTGGTGATCAGCGAGACCCGGCACACGCTGGCGGACGAGCTGCCGGCCTGGATCGGCGCGTCGCTGGAGCGGCTGGAGGAGGCGGCGCGGGGCTGCGGGGGCGTGACGGCGGCGCCGTTCGTCGTGTACCACTCCGAGGTGACGGAGGAGAGCGACGGTCCGGCCGAGTCGTGCGTGCCGGTCGCCGACGAGGCGGCGGCGCGGGCGTGGTGCGAGGAGCGGGGGCGGGCCTGGCAGACGCGGGTGCGGGTGGTGCCGGCCCAGCGGCTGGCCTTCACCCGGATCACCAAGGCGCAGGTGGCTTATCCGCAGATCCTGGCCGCGTTCGCGGCGGTGGAGGAGTGGATCGCGGCCCAGGGGCTGACGGCGGCGGGGCCGTGCCGTGAGGTGTACTTCGCCGACTGGGAGGCGGCGGGCCCCGGGGACCCGGTGTGCGACATCGCGTTCCCCGTGAGCTGAGGCGAACTGAACAGAGCCCTCTCGGCAAGGTCGGCGAACTGGTCGAGAGGGCTCCGTCGGCGGTGCTGCCGGGTGGCGCGTGGAGCCGTTACTTCTTGACCGAGGTCACGAAGGCGTTCCACGCGTCGGCGGGGAAGGCCAGCGTCGGCCCCCCGGCGACCTTGGAGTCACGGACGGCGAGTGCCGCCACGACCGGCGACTTGACCTCGACGCACGCGCCGTTGCCCCCGGAGTAGGAGGACTTGATCCACGATTCCTGGGCGCCCTGGAGAATTGCCATGTCTGCTCCGATGGTGAGTCGCTGAGTGTGGTTCACGCCAATGACGCTTGATCTTTGGCGTGATCGACGCTACTCGCTGACCTCGCCGTACGGAGCAGCCATTCACCCGACCGGGTGGCATATTCCAGGCGACTCTTCCTGTACCGCGCACCAGGGCTGTAACATCCGCCACCGCGTCAGCGGGCGTACTCCTTCGCCACGTCCTCGATGCGCCGCCGCGACTCGTCCACGTTGAGGGCCTGCGCCCGCAAGTGCTCGTACATCACCGTGTACTTCTGCACGTCCGGGGCCTTCTCCAGGTACAGGTCGCTGGTGACGCCCTCGATGTAGACGACGCTGGAGTCGGCGGTGTCGGCGAACTCCAGGATCGAGTACTGCCCGTTGATGCCGGGATGTCCCCCGACGTCGAACGGCAGCACCTGCACGGTGATGTGCGGCAGCTGCGACATCTCGGCGACGTGCTCCAGCTGCTCGCGCATCACCTGCCTGTTGCCCACCACCCGGCGCAGGCAGGCCTCGTCGAGAACCACCCACAGCCGCAGCGGGTTGGTCTCCGCCGTGACGCGTTCCTGACGCCGTATCCGGACCTGGACGCGTTTCTCCACGTCGGCGACCGGCGTCTCGGGCAGGGCGCCCTGGATCAGCGCCTCGGCGTAGGACCGGGTCTGGAGCAGACCGGTGATGATCTGGGGTTCGTAGGTCCGCAGCGACTCGGCGTCGGTCTCCAGGCCGATGTAGACGCTGTACGGGATGTCGCCGAAGGCGTGCCACCAGCCCTGCTGGCGAGAGTCCTTCGCCATCTCCATCAGCGAGTCGACCATCCGCTGGTCCTCGACCTCGTACACCCCGCACAGGTCGCGGACGTCGCGCTGGCTGATGCTGCGCCGGCCGTTCTCCAGGCGGCTGATCTTCGACTGCGAGACCAGCAGCCGCTCCGCCACCTCCTCGGCCGTCATGCCCTTGAGCTCACGGAGCCGGCGCAGCTCCTGGCCCAGCCGGCGCCGCCTGACGGTGGGATTGACATTGGACGCCACGGGACGTGCACCTCCGGCTGCGTGACTCATACCTGCCACTTTGCGTATCTGCTGCTGAGCAGACTGCCACCAAGGTGCTTTCCAGCGCTGGGAAACGGTCGATATGCGCCGCGTACACGCCAGTTCGGGGCGCCACCCGCACACATGGCTGTGACATGGCCGCGCGGGGCGGCGGAACCTTTCCGCAGCCCGGCTGTGCGGACGTGCGGTCGGTCCCACCGCCCCGCGCGGACCTGCGGCTCCCGTGACCGGGCTCGGGGACTGGTGGTGCGGCGGTGCGGTGATGCGGTGGGGCTCGTGCGGCTCAGTGGGCCGCCGCGCGGGCCATGGATCCGTGGCGTGGTTGCGCCGGAACACCGCGGGCGGGTTCCGGGGCCGTCCTGGCGCCCGGTCCCGCGGCCTGGCGGCCGGCCGGTGCCGGGCTGCGGCGTGGCTGGGCCGCCGCGCCGTTCTGGACGTCCATCACCGCGTGCGCCACCAGGCCGCCCATGGGGTCGTGCCTGATGAGGTCCCGCAGCCGGGACCGTGACGAACGCCCTTCGTTGCCCGGGTAGAGGTGCTTGCCGAGACCGACCGCGTGGGCCAGCGCGGCGAGCGCCGCGGTCCGCGGGTCCGGCGGTACGCCGGTGCGGATCGCCGAGTCCAGCCGGGCCTTGATCTCCCTGCTGATCGCCGTGTCCGTCGCCTGGTAGCGAGTCGTCGGCAGCACCCCGCACATCTGGCCCTCCACGGCATGCACCATGCCGCATCGCTCCAGATGCGAGAGGTAGGTCTGGCGCAGCCCCAGGCGGGGCCCGCCAATCCAGTTGACCGCCCGTACGGGAGCGCCGCGCCTTCGCAGCAACTCCAACGCGCAGTCCAGTGTTGGATCTCCTGTCGGCCGTGGGGCCACCACGGCGATACGATCCCCGTCTGGGGCTATACGTCCGGCCAGCGCCAGCTCCACCAGCTGCGCTCCGGCCAGACCGAGGTCGAGCGACTGCGGCTGCGCGGTGGTACCCGTGGTCGGGTCCAACGCCAGCAGCAGAAGCTCCTCCGGAAGTGTTCTGCGGCTCCTGCCCATCCATGCCTCCCCGCGTGGATGACAGACAGGGTGACCCCTCTCACATTGGTCTGTCGAGGGTGCGTGACCGCTTCGTAGTGGAACCAGTAGGTATGTCGTTCTCGTCTACCGCGTGGGTTCCACCCGTACACAGGACACTGGTACATGGTTCCGGTACGGGTTCGGTAGCGCACACGAGGCGTGCGGCGCATGGAGGAGGCATCGGTGGCGGGCGAGTCCCCCGACAGGTCGAAGCAGCACGAGTCGTCGGAAGAACCGACGTCGGGGAGCGCGGGTCCGGTTCCCGAAGCCAGGACCGGGGCGAGCGAGACGCGTGATCCGCGGCTGTCGGTGGCGCGGGAGGACGCGAAGCCTTCGGCGTCCGCCGGGACCGGGAAGTCTCGCGGCGGGGTCGACACGGCCACCCGGGTGCTGTCGGTCCGCGACACGCGGGACGACGACGCGGAAGCCGACGCCGACGCGGGGAGCGCCGGGTCCTCCACCGCGGCCGAGGACGAGCCCGCGGGACCCGCCGCCGCGAGCGACGGACGGCTGCGGGACGCCGTCGCGGCGTGGGTGGCGACCGCCGAGGAACGGGCCGCCGCGAACGCACGGCACGAGGACACGGAGGGCGACGCGGAGAGCGACGCCGAGGACACGCCGGGCGCGGGGGCCGCAGGGGGCGTCAGGCCGGACGCCGAGACGGCCACGGACGCCGACGAGGCCCCGGACGAGGCCGGTACGGCTGCGGACGCCCCCCGGGACACCGGCGCGCTCGCCACCGCCGGGCAGGAGGACGACGCCAAGACCCCCGCAGGCGGGCGGGACACCGCCGCCACGGACGCTGACGAGGCACCGGACGAGTCCGGTGGCGCGGTCGCGGACGTCGACGCGGACTCCGAGGTGCCGCGGGACGGGGCGAAGCCCGCGGCCGGCCACGGTGCCACGGCGGACGACGAGCCGGCCCCTGAGGGCGACTCGGACCGCCCCGCCGGCGGGAGCGCGGAGGCGTCGCGGGACGCGGAGAGCCGCACGGACGAGCGCGCCGACTCGGACGCCGACGGCGAGACGCCCGCAGGCGAGCGCACCGACTCGGATGCCGACGGGGAGCCTGGCGGCAGCCCTGACGCGCCCCACGACGGCAAGACGCCCTCGGACGCGGATGCGGACGCGGACACCGGTGCCGACGCCGGCAAGGCGGCCGGTGGGGATCAGCCCACCGCCGTTTTCAAGGCGCTGCGGCCCTCCGCGCGCGAGGTCGACCAGCCGACGACCATGCTGAAGCTCGGCGACGCCGCCGCGCCGAAGAAGCCCGGCGGGAGCGCCGAGAGCGACGCCGAGCGGACCAGCAAGTTCGTGGCCCTCCGGCAGTCGGACGACCCGGCGACCCGCAAGCCCCCGCAGAAGGCGCCGCAGGCCCCCCGCACCGGAACCACCACCGCCGTACCGCACGTCGGGCCCGAGCGGACCACGCAGCAGCCGCTGCCGCCGAAGCCGCCGCTGGACCTGCTGGCGGAGCTGACGAACACGCCGCCGCCACCGGAGACCCCGCTGCGCACGACGATGCGCCGGGTCAAGATCTGGACCCCGCTGGTCCTGCTCCTGGTGGTCGTCCTCGGCGTGGTGCAGTCCATGCGCGCGCTGCCCGCGCCCGAGCTGGACCTCACGGCGCAGGAGAGCTTCGCGTTCGAGGGCGGCAAGCCCGAGATCCCGTGGCCGTCCAGCGGGCAGGCGGCGCTGGACGTGCAGGGCATCGGCACCTTCGGCTCGTCCGGCGAGCAGAAGCCCGTGCCGATCGCGAGTGTCGCCAAGGTCATGACGGCGTACGTCATCCTGCGCGACCACCCGCTCAAGAGCGGCGCCGACGGCCCGATGATCGAGATCGACCAGGCGGCCGAGGACCAGTCGAACGCCGGCGACGAGTCGACCGTGCAGGTGTACGCGGGCGACGAGATCTCCCAGCGCGAGGCGCTGGACGCCATCCTCATCGCGTCCGCGAACAACGTGGCGCGGCTGCTCGCCCGCTGGGACGCGGGGTCGGAGAAGGCGTTCGTGGAGAAGATGAACGCCGCCGCGAAGGACCTCGGCATGACCAACACCACGTACACCGATCCGTCGGGCCTGAACAACACGACGGTCAGCACGGCCGTGGACCAGGTGAAGCTGGCCAAGGCGGCGATGGAGTCGGTCGCCTTCCGCGAAGTGGCCCAGAAGATGTCGTACAACGACTACAAGGGCGTCAACCACTCCAACTGGAACCAGCTGGTCGGTCACAACGGCGTCGTCGGCATCAAGACGGGCACCACCACCTCCGCGCTCGGCAACCTCGTCTTCGCGGCGAAGAAGGAGGTCGGCGGCGAGACCCGGACCATCGTCGGGGCCGTGGTGCGCCAGCCGGCGACCGCGGACAAGGGCATCCTCGCCGCCGCGCTCGACTCCAGCGACAAGCTGATCCGGGCCGCGCAGGACGTCCTGGAGTCGTCGACGATCCTGAAGAAGGGGGACGTCGTCGGCTACGTCGACGACGGTCTCGGCGGCCGGACGCCGGTCGTCGCCACCGAGGACGTCAAGGCCGTCGGCTGGCCGGGCCTGACCGTGAAGCTGACGTTCGAGGCGGACGAGGTGCCGCACACGGCCGCCGCCGGCACGAAGGTCGGCACCCTGACCGTGGGCGACGGCGGCGCGGCGGGTGCGGTGAAGGTTCCCGTCGCCCTCCAGAAGGATCTCGTGGAGCCCTCCTTCACGGACAAGCTGACCCGGCTGGGCTGACGGCCCGCCCACCGGGGCCGTACCGATGTGACGCCCCCGCGGCCGCCCGGCCGCGGGGGCGTTCGCTTTCCACAGGGGAACAAGCGACGGTGCGGGCGTGCGTGCTAGCGTCACGAAACGGGGCAGGTCGCCGGTCGCGGGAACGGGACACGGCCGAAATCAGAAGACGGGACACGGGGAGTGCCTTCAGGTGGCCACTGCGGAGCCGACACGCGCCGACGACGCCGAACCGGGCCCGGGAACCGGCCCGCGACCACGCGTACCCGCGCCCCGCGCGGACGACGGCCGTGACACGGACCGTGCCGGTGACGGTGCCGGGCGCCGCGAGCCGGAAGCGCCGTCCGCGGTGAAGGCGGCGTTCCTCGCCCTGCGCGAGCGCATGCTGCGCCACCCCGTGCTGTCCGTCACCGCCCTCGCCGGGCTCCTCCACATCGCCTGG
Source organism: Streptomyces sp. CB02414 (assembly GCF_001905385.1). Classification (GTDB taxonomy): domain Bacteria; phylum Actinomycetota; class Actinomycetes; order Streptomycetales; family Streptomycetaceae; genus Streptomyces. The sequence goes on from NZ_LIPF01000006.1 coordinate 251,524, forward strand.
TTCTTCACGTTCGCGAACAGTGGCGGCGACCTCGCGGCACAGGACGCGTGGGCGGAGTTCGTCGGCCGGCACCCGGACTCGGCGTACAACCTCGCCTGGTACGGCGGCATGCACCCGGTGTCGTACAGCGTGGTCTCGCCGTACCTGATGTCGGTGCTCGGCGTGCGTACGACGATGATGATCGCCGGGACGCTGTCGGCCGGGCTGCTGACGATGATCCTGATCCGCAGCCGGGTGGTGCGCAATCCGCTGTGGGCGTCGCTGGCGGGCCTGTTCGGGCTGATGGGCAACGCCGCGTCGGGCCGGGTGACGTTCGGGCTGGGCATGATGTTCGGGCTCGGCGCGGTCGCCGCGGTGTTCTGCTGGCCGCACCGCTGGCGGCACAAGCGCTGGGCGAAAGGGCTGTGCGCGGCTCCGCTGGCCGCGCTGTCCACCATGGCGTCACCGGTCGCGGGCCTGTTCGTGGGCCTGGTGGCGGTGGCCCTGTTCCTGCAGAAGCGCCGTCCGGGCGCCTGGTCGCTGGGGCTGGCACCGGCCGCGGTCGTGGCGCTGTCGGCCGTGCTGTTCCCCTTCTCGGGCACCCAGCCGATGGCCTTCGGCTCGGCCGTCCTGCCGGTCCTGTTCGCGGGGCTGGTGTTCTGGTTCGTGCCGAGCACCTGGACCACGGTGCGGATCACGTCCGCGGTGTACGGCCTGTCCGTGCTGCTGGTCTGGCTGATCAGCTCCCAGATCGGCTCCAACATCACGCGCCTGGCGATGCTCTTCGCCGGGGCGGCACTGGTGGCCGCGCTGCCGTTCACGGTGCCGAAGTCCCGCAAGTGGTACGCGCTCGTGGTCTCGCTCGTCGGCTTCGCCGGCTGGATCGGCTTCAAGTCGGCCGACGACGTCATCCACACCCAGCCGACCGCGTCCTGGGCGCGCGAGCTGGCACCGCTCCTCAACGAGCTGCAGGAGGTCGGCGCGGAGAAGGGCCGGGTGGAGGCCGTGCCCGCGCGTTCCCACCGGGAGGCCTCGGCGCTCGCGCCGTACGTGAACCTGGCCCGCGGCTGGACCCGCCAGGCCGACATGGAGCGCAACCCGCTCTTCTACGACGACACGCTCAACTCGGCGAACTACCACGAGTGGCTCAAGCGATGGGCCGTGCACTACGTGGTGCTGCCCAAGGGCGAGCCGGACGGTGACGGCGGCAAGCGCGAGCGGGAGCTGCTGCAGCGGGGCCTGCCGTACCTGAAGCAGGTCTGGGGCGACGCCAACTGGCAGCTGTTCCAGGTGCTCGACCCGACGCCGCTGGCCGAGCCCAACGCCGTCGTCCAGAGCGCCGAGCAGGACGAGTGGACGATCGACGTGAAGGAACCGGGCCGCATCCTGATCCGGATGCCGTACTCGCCGTGGCTGAGCCTCGTCGACGACGAGGGCAACAAGCTGGAGCCGCCCCAGGAGACCGAGGCCTCCAAGAACGCACCGGAGGGCACGCCGAAGACGTACGACAACGTCAACGGCTGTCTGACGGAGACGGAGGAGACCGCCAAGGGCGACAAGTGGACGACCTTGGTCGCACCCGAGGCGGGCACCTACCGGCTGGCTTCGCCGTACGGGCTCAAGCGCGGCACGCCCTGCCCCGACGAGCTGGAGTAACCCGCCGCACTCACCGGCGGGTGTTCACGTAGGTGAACCGAGGTCAGCTAGCCGAACCTTTTTACTCGCTCTTGACCTTCCCCTTCCTTGTCGTGCCCGCGTCGTCGCACCCACGATGAGCGGGCACTTCGCGGCCTGCCACGCCCCTACCCCGCTCGTGCGAAGTGCCAACCGGCTGAGCGGAGTTCACAAGGCGGACCCCGGAAGGGGGCACATGAACGGTCTCGACTGGTCCGTGCTCATCGGCTACTTCGCCGTGATGGTGGCGATCGGCGTCTGGTCGCACAAACGCGTGGACAACGTCAGCGACTTCTTCACGGCCGGCGGCAAGATGCCCTGGTGGCTCTCCGGCATCTCGCACCACATGTCGGGCTACAGCGCGGTGATGTTCACCGGGTACGCGGGCATCGCCTACACCTACGGCGTGACGTCGTTCGTGACGTGGTCCTTCCCGATCGCCCTCGGCATCGCCATCGGCTCCACCCTGTTCGCGCCGCGCATCAACCGGCTGCGCTCCCGGCTGCACGTGGCCTCTCCCCTGGAGTACCTGAAGAACCGGTACAACCTGCCCACCCAGCAGGCCCTGGCCTGGTCCGGGATGCTGCTGAAGATCGTGGACGTGGCCGCGAAGTGGGCGGCCATCGCCACCCTGCTGTCGGTCTTCACCGGCATCTCCCTCAACCAGGGCATCCTGATCACCGGCGTCGTCACGGGCGTCTACTGCACGATCGGCGGCCTGTGGGCGGACGCGCTGACCGAGCTGGGCCAGTTCGTCATCCAGCTGCTGGCCGGCGTCGCGATGTTCGTCGCCGTCGTCATGAAGCTCGGCGACCACGGCGGCTTCTTCGGCGTCTGGGACGAGCCCGAACTCCAGGGCCACGCCGAACCGCTGGTCGGCCCGTACGGGGCGGTGTTCCTGCTCGCCTACCTCTTCATCAAGCTCTTCGAGTACAACGGCGGCATGCTCAACCAGGCCCAGCGCTACATGGCCACGAGCAACGCCCGGGAGGCCACCCGCTCCGCGCGGCTGTCGGCGGTGCTGTGGCTGGTCTGGCCGCTGGTGCTGTTCTTCCCGATGTGGATGTCGCCGCTGCTGGTGGAGTCGCAGAAGCCGGACGGCTCCGACTCCTACGCCCTGATGACCGAGCAGCTGCTGCCGCACGGGCTGCTGGGCCTGGTCATCGTCGGCTTCTTCTCGCACACCATGGCCATGTGCTCCTCGGACGCCAACGCCATCGCCGCCGTCTTCACCCGTGACGTGGCGCCGGTGCTGTCGGCGCGGGCGCGGGCCTGGGGCACCCGGTCCGGGCTGCTGGCGGCCCGCCTGACCACGGTGGTCTTCCTCGGGCTGTCCATGGCGGTGGCCACGCAGGTCGACTCGCCGACGTTCAAGGACATCATCACCGTCGTCATCAAGTGGGTGGCCGGACTGATGGGCCCGATCGCGATCCCGATGATGCTCGGTCTGCTCCGGCCCTTCCGCCGCTCCGGCCCGACGGCGGCGCTCACCAGCTGGGCGGCCGGTCTGCTCGCCTTCTGGCTGGTCAACTACCCGATCCACTGGAGCGTGGAGGGCGGGGTGCCGCTGGAGTACCAGGTGTCGATCCCGCTGGCCGTGTCGCTGGTCCTGTACGTCCTGATCGGCTACCTCAAGCCGGAGGACACCCCGGAACGGCTCGCGATCATCGAGAAGGTCAACACCGACGGCGACGACGACGCCTCGGGCGCGGCGGCCGCGATCCCGGCGCCGGCGGGCGGCGCGGAGGAGTCGGTGGCGCGGTCCCGGGTGGGTGACTAGGGCCTGGCCGGCTTGTGGGTGCGGACGGTGTCCCGGTCTGGGCCGGGGCACCGTCCGGGCTCAGCGCAGTTCCTGGATGCGGATCTGGTTGCCGGCGGGGTCGCGGAAAGCGCAGTCGCGGACGCCGTACGGCTGCTCGGTCGGCTCCTGGACGATCTCGGCGTCGTGCCCCCGCACCTTCTCGAAGGTGCCGTCGAGGTCCTCGGTGGCGAGCAGGATCCACCCGTAGGTGCCCTTGGCCATCATCTCGGTGATGGTGCGGCGCTCGGCGTCGGTGATGCCGGGGTCGACGGCCGGCGGCGCCAGGAGCAGGGAGACGTCGGGCCGGCCGGCGGGGCCGACCGTGATCCAGCGCATCTTGCCCTGCCCGACGTCCTTGCGCACCTCGAAACCGAGGACGTCCCGGTAGAAGGTGACCGCCGCGTCCGGGTCGTCGTGCGGGAGGACGGTGGTGTGGATGCTGAGGTTCATGACCGTCACGCTAGCGGCGGCCGTCGGCCGGTGCTTCTCGATTCCTGACTGTCTCCAGCCGCGTTCAGCCGCGCGGGTAGCGCGCCAGCCACCCCGGGGACGACCCGGCCGGACCGTGCAGGGCAGGGCCCTGGGTCATCTCCATGGCGAAGTCGTCGGCCAGTTCCAGCATGGTCGGGCGGCCCTCCAGCTCGGCCAGCCAGGCGGGCGGGAGCGCCGTCTCGCCGTGCAGGGCGCCGAGCAGCCCGCCGGTCAGGGCGCCGGCCGCCGCGGAGGGCCCGCCGTGGTTGACGGCGAGCCGCAGCCCGTGCCGTACGTCCTCGCCGACGAGGGAGCAGTACACGGCGGCCGCCACGAGGCCTTCCGCGGTCCCCTCGCCGATCAGCTCGGTCACCCGGTCCGCCGTCGGCAGCCCTTGCCGTACCGCGCCCAGCGCATGCTGGAGGGCGGCCGCCACCGGCTCGTGTCCGGGCCGGGCGGCGAGCAGGGCGAGCGCCCGCTGCACCGCGGCGTCCAGGCTGTCGCCCCGCGCCAGCCCGTGCACGATCACGGCGTACGCGCCCGCCGCCAGATAGCCGCCGGGGTGGCCGTGGGTCTGCGCCGCGCACTCCACGGCGAGCTGGTCGACCAGCTGCGGCTCCCAGCCGACCAGCAGCCCGAACGGCGCCGAGCGGGCGGCGGCCTCCGCACCCCGCTCCCCCGGGTTCTTCGGCGCCTGGGGCGTGCCCATCGTCTCGTCGCCGAGTCCGAGCAGCAGCGCCCGGGGCGCGTCCCGGCGGGCGTACAGCCATTCCTCGCGGGCCAGCCAGCCGTCGTCCTTGCGTCGCAGGTCGGGCCCCCAGTCGCGCTGGGTGGCGGCCCAGCGCCGGTAGGCCCGGTGCAGGTCGGTCGGCGGGTGCCAGGCGCCGGTGTCCCGGCGTACCTGGGCGCGGATCAGCCCGTCCACGGAGAACAGGGTGAGCTGGGTGAGGTGGGTGACCGCACCGCGCCGGCCGTGGGCGGGTGCCGGGTCGGTCAGGCCCTCCGCGCCGTGCTCCTGGCGGATGCCGTCGAGGTCCAGCCCGTCGACCGGGGCGCCGAAGGCGTCGCCGACGGCCACGCCGAGCAGTGTCCCTCGTACCCGGCTGCGGAAGTCCTGCTGTTCGGCACGTCCCCAGACGGCACCGGTTGTCGCGCCCACCCGGGCCTCCCTTCGGCACCGACACGGTCCGTACGTACGACGTCCAGCACTGTATTCGAACGAGGGCGGTCGGTTCAGGGCCGGGCGGAGTGTGCTTCGCGGCAGCAGCGGACGAAGTCCTGGACGACGGGATCGTCGTCGGCGGCGGGGGCCCAGGCGACCGCGACCTCGCTGGGCCCGATTCCGGTGACGGGGCGGTAGACGACGCCTGGGCGGGTGTAGAAGCGGGCGGCGGACTCGGGCGCGAGGGCGACGCCGTAGCCGTTGGCGATCGCGGTGAGCCAGTCGTCGGGCTGCTCGGTGACCGCGCCGACGCGTACGGGGTGGCCGTCGCGCTCGTCGGCGGCCAGCCAGTACGCGCGCCAGGGGCCCGTCTCGGGCGGTGCGGCCACGAAGGGCTCGTCCCACAGCTCGCGGAAGTCGATCGTCCCGCGCCCGGCCAGCCGGTGGTTCTCGGGGAGTGCCACGCAGCGGGGCTCGCTGAACAGCTCCACCACACGCAGCGTCTCCTGCCCGGGGAACGGCAGCCGCACCAGGGCGACGTCGACGTCCGAGTCGGCGAGTCCCGCGGTCGGGTTCGACCACGCGGCCTGCCGCATCTCGGCCCGCCAGTCCGGGCGGCGCCGGGCGAACTCGGCGATGATCGGCTGCGTCGCCTCGTTGGCGGCACTGGCGAGGAAGCCCACCCGCAGGACCCGGTCCGCCCGGCGCGCCGCGGACCTCGTCTCGCGCAGTGCCGCCTCCCACCCGGCGAGGAGAGCGGGCACCCGCGCCGCGAGCGCCCGGCCCGGCTCGGTGAGGGCCATGCCGCTGCGCGAGCGCGTGAAGAGAGGCACTCCCAGTGCGGACTCCAGCTGCCGGATCTGCTTGGTCAGCGCGGGCTGGGAGACGTACAGCCGCTGAGCCGCCCGGGTCAGGCTGCCTTCCTCCGCCACGGTCGCGAAGTACCGCAGCAATCGGGTGTGGACATCCATTCCACCAGGTTATAGAACCAGGTATTGGACGTCGCGGTGGGCGCCGGTGAGGCTGGAGGAAAGCCACTGGAAGGAAGCGAACCCGTGGACACCGCCTACGTGACCGTCACCGTCGTGGCGATCGTCGCCCATGCCGGAATCGCCGTCGCGGACCTGCTGCGGGCCCCGTTCGTCCTCGCCAACTCGGCCGAGGTGGGGGTCCCCTCGTCGTGGCTCCCGTGGCTGGCCGGCCTCAAGGGGGCGGGAGCCGCCGGGCTCCTCGTCGGCCTGCTGGGGGTCCGGCCGCTCGGCATCGCGGCGGCGGTCGGCCTCGTCCTCTTCTTCGTCGGCGCGGTCGCCGCACATGTCCGTGCCCGGGTCTTCCACAACATCGCGTTCCCCCTCGGCTACCTGGCGCTCAGCATCGCGGCGCTCGTCGTGGGGGCGGCCGGGTGACGGATCGGCCGCCGGGCCGGGCGGACGGGGGTGGGGGAAGGTACACCCCGTTTACGCCGCCTGGCCCCATCGAGCGGGCGGCCGGTTCGCGAAAGGCTCAAGGCGTTCCGAGAGCAGCCTTGTTGAGAGGATCCCCCGTGTCCGACCGTCTTTCCGCCTCCGCCTCCGTCCCGTCCAAGCCGAGGAAGCAGCGTGGGCGCGTGCTGTCGGTGGTCGCCGCGCTCGCGGTCCTGGGCGGCGGCCTCGCCGTGACCGGTTCCCTGGCCTACGGCGCCCCGGACCACGCCGGTCACCGCGACGCCGTGCGCGAGGGAGCGAAGGACCTGGTGCGCGAGGACGGTTTCCCCGCCGCACTGGTCGCCGACCAGGGACGTGACGGACGCGTCCGCGACTACACGGCCGGCACCGGCGACCTGGAGACCGGCGCGTCCGTACCGGTCAACGGGCAGGTCAGGGCGGGCAGCAACACCAAGGCCCTCACCGCGGCGGCGGTGCTCCAGCTGGTCGGCGAGGGCAAGGTGAAGCTGGACGAGCCGATCGAGACGTACCTGCCGGGTCTGGTGCGCGGCGACGGCATCGACGGCGGCCGCATCACCGTGCGCGACCTGCTCCAGCACACCAGCGGCCTGCCCGACTACGTCCAGACGCTGGGCCTGGACCCGTTCGAGGTCCGCGACACGTACTACAACCCGCGTGACCTGATCGACCTCGCCCTGAGCCAGAAGGCGGCGTTCGAGCCCGGCGCGAAGTGGCAGTACAGCAACACCAACTACGTCCTGGCGGGCCTGCTCGTCGAGAAGGTCACGGGCCGCCCCTTCGGCGAGGAGATCACCGACCGGATCATCCGCCCGCTCGGTCTGAAGGACACCTACTGGCCGGGCGTCGGCGAGCGCGGCATCCGGGGCGCCCACCCCAAGGGCTACGCCGCCGCCACCCCCGGCGCGCCGCTGGCGGACATCACCCGCCTCGACCCGTCCCAGGCCTGGGCGGCCGGACAGCTGGTCACCACCCCGCGCGACCTCAACCGCTTCTTCACCGCCCTGCTCGGCGGCAAGGTGCTGGAGGCCGCCGAGCTGAAGGAGATGCAGACCACGGTCCCGGTCACCGAGGGCGCTCCCACGCCCGGTACCGGATACGGGCTGGGCCTCTTCCGCACTCCCCTGTCCTGCGGCGTCGAGCTGTGGGGCCACGGCGGCTCCATCCACGGCTACGAGACCTACGGCGGCGCCACGCGGGACGGCCGCGCGGCCACGGTGGCGACGACGGCCCTGTCCAGCTCGGTGGCCGCCGAACCGGCCGACATGATGGCGGCCCACCAGCACGTCTTCGACCTGGTGGACACGGCGGTCTGCACGGGCCGCTAGGTGTACTGACCCGCAGGGTTGTTCACCGGCGGAACGCTGCGAAGAGATCACGTTCCAGGGCCCTGCCTACTGGCGGGGCCCTCGGCTTCGGGATAGTGCTGCCATGACCAACATCCCCCGCAGCACCCTTTTACTCGCCTCCACCGTGCTCACCGCGGTCCTCGCCCTGTACATCGCCCTCGTGGCCCTCGGGAACATCACCGACTTCGACAACAACCAGCAGTACGTGCGTCACGTCCTGTCGATGGACACGACGTTCAAGGACGACGACCTGATGTGGCGGGCGATCACGAGCAAGGGGCTCCAGGACACCGCCTACGTGGCGATCATCGTGTGGGAGACCGCGGCCGCGCTGGTGCTGATCTGGGCGACCTGGCTCTGGATACGCCGGCAGCACGCTCCCGCTCGGCGCTTCACCACGTACGGCACGCTCATGCTGATGCTGCTCTTCGGCGCCGGGTTCCTCGCGATCGGCGGGGAGTGGTTCGCGATGTGGCAGTCGGAGGACTGGAACGGGCTGGACGCGGCGACCCGGGTACTCCTGTTCAGCGGCGTCGTGCTGATCGTGGCGCACCTGCCGTCCGGCGAGGCGGAGACCAAGAACCCACAGTGACCTAGGCGACCACGGTGACCGTCGTGCCGGACGTGCCGAACTCCCACAGCGCGTCGCCGTCCGCCTTGGGCAGCCGTATGCCGCCCGTCCTGACTCCGTCGACGGGCGGCGGCGGCGAGGAGCCGTCCACGGCGTTGGAGAAGGCGACCCAGACGCCGTCCTCCTGGGCGAAGTACATGATCTGCTCGATCCGCACCCCGTCGGAACCCGTCGTCGGGTCCTGGCGGCGGGAGCCGACGCTGTACTCGCCGGGGTCGGGGTCGACCGTGCCCGGCCAGACCTTGAAGGACCGCCGGGTGGCGTCGCTGGCGTCGACCAGCCACACCCGGTCCTGGCCGACCGAGTAGACGACGCGCCGCCCGGTGCCGGAACCCTCCGGTACCGGGGCCGGCGCGGTCTCCTTCGGCGTGGGGTGCGCGTCCGCCGACGCCGACGGCTTCGGCTTCGTCGCCGCGGCGGTGGGGTGGGGTCCCTGGTCCGCCTGTACGGCCAGGACGCTCACCGCCGCTATCGCCCCCACGGTCAGGCCGGAGACCCACGCCCATGAGGGAAGTCGGGCAGGCACGGGCACGCATCTCCTCAGCTACGAGAACCCCGACACACCGGGGGCCCGATCATCGTACTGCGCACCCGCGACTCCTCAGTCCAGCACCGGCAGCAGCCGCGGCAGGTGCCCGTCCGAGTCCCGTGCCGCCCGCTGCCGCTCCTCGGGGACCGGGCCGTAGAGCGTGGTGCGCGGCTTCGCCGGGCGGCCCGCGGCGTCCGCGACCGCGATCAGGTCCTTGACCGACTTGTACGACCCGTAGGACGAGCCGGCCATGCGGGAGATCGTCTCCTCCATGAGGGTGCCGCCCAGGTCGTTGGCGCCGGAGCGGAGCATCTCCGCCGCACCCTCCGTGCCCAGTTTCACCCAGCTTGTCTGGATGTTGGGGATGTGCGGGTGCAGGAGGAGGCGGGCCATCGCCGTCACCGCGCGGTTGTCCCGCAGGGTGGGGCCCGGTCGCGCGATGCCCGCCAGGTACACCGGCGCGTTGGTGTGGATGAAGGGGAGCGTCACGAACTCCGTGAAGCCGCCCGTGCGCTGCTGGATCCCGGCGAGCGTGCGCAGGTGGCCCAGCCAGTGGCGGGGCTGGTCGACGTGGCCGTACATCATCGTGGAGGAGGAGCGGATGCCGAGTTCGTGGGCGGTCTCGATGACCTCGATCCAGGTGGCCGTCGGCAGCTTGCCCTTGGTGAGGATCCAGCGGACCTCGTCGTCGAGGATTTCGGCCGCCGTGCCCGGGATCGAGTCCAGGCCCGCCTCCTTGGCCGCGGTCAGCCACTCGCGGACCGACATCCCGGTGCGGGTGGCGCCGTTGACGACCTCCATCGGCGAGAAGGCGTGCACGTGCATGCCGGGGACGCGTTCCTTGACCGCCCGCGCGATGTCGAAGTACGCCGTGCCGGGCAGGTCGGGGTGGATGCCGCCCTGCATGCAGACCTCCACCGCGCCCACCTCCCACGCCTGCTGGGCGCGGTCGGCGACCTGGTCCAGGGAGAGCGTGTAGGCGTCGGCGTCCGTGCGGCGCTGGGCGAAGGCGCAGAAACGACAGCCGGTGTAGCAGACGTTGGTGAAGTTGATGTTGCGGGTGACGATGTACGTCACGTCGTCGCCGACGGCCGACCTGCGCACGTCGTCGGCGACCTTGCACAGGGCGTCCAGGGCCGGGCCGTCGGCGTGCAGCAGGGCGAGCGCCTCGTCGTCCGTCAGCTTCGTGGGGTCGTCGGCCGCCGTGGCCAGCGCGGCGCGTACGTCGGTGTCGATGCGCTCGGGGGCCATGCCGGGGGCGGCGGCCTCGCGCAGGGCGCCCCAGTCGCCGTACACCTCGTCGAAGTCGTCGCGGCGGTCCGACGTACGGCCCTCGGTGTCGATGGTGGCGTGCAGGTCGGTGCGGCCGGTCGCGGTGAACGCCTCGTCCGGCTCCTGCCACGGGTGGCCCTCGACCGTCGCGTCCTCGCGGGCCAGGCCCGTCGCCGGGTCGGCGAGCGCCGCCACGTGCGGGCGCAGGCGGGGGTCGAGCCAGGGCTCGCCGCGCTGCACGAACTCCGGGTACACGCAGAGGCGTTCGCGCAGCTCGAACCCGGCCGTCCGGGATTTCGCGGCGAGTTCGTCGATCTGCGGCCAGGGGCGTTCCGGGTTGACGTGGTCGATGGTGAGCGGGGAGACGCCGCCCCAGTCGTCGATGCCGGCGCCGATCAGCCGCTCGTACTCCGAGTCCACCAGGTTGGGCGGGGCCTGGAGACAGGCGGACGGGCCCATGATGTGGCGGGCGACGGCCACCGTGGCGACCAGTTCGTCCAGTTCCGCGTCGGGCATGCCGCGCATCGCCGTGTCGGGCTTGGCGCGGAAGTTCTGGATGATCAGTTCCTGGATGCCGTGGTAGGCACGGGAGACCTTGCGGAGGGCGAACAGGGACTCCGCGCGCTCCTCGTAGGTCTCGCCGATGCCGATCAGCAGGCCCGAGGTGAAGGGGACGGAGGAGCGGCCGGCGTCCTCCAGGACGCGCAGGCGGACGGCGGGTTCCTTGTCCGGGGAGCCGTGGTGGGGACCGCCGGGCTCGGACCACAGGCGGGTGGCGGTGGTCTCCAGCATCATCCCCATGGAGGGCGCGACGGGCTTGAGCCGCTGGAAGTCCGTCCAGGTCATGACGCCCGGGTTGAGGTGGGGCAGCAGGCCCGTCTCCTCCAGGATGCGGATGGAGATGGCGCGGACGTAGGCGATCGTGTCGTCGTACCCGTGCGCGTCGAGCCACTCCCTGGCCTCCGGCCAGCGGTCCTCCGGCTTGTCGCCGAGGGTGATGAGGGCTTCCTTGCAGCCGAGGGCGGCGCCCTTGCGGGCGATGTCGAGGACCTCGTCCGGCGACATGAACATCCCGTGCCCGGCGCGGCGCAGCTTGCCGGGCACGGTGACGAAGGTGCAGTAGTGGCACTTGTCCCGGCACAGGCGGGTCAGCGGGACGAAGACGCTCTTCGAGTACGTGATGACGCCGGGGCGCCCGGCGGCCTGAAGGCCCGCGTCACGGACCCGGGCGGCGGACGCGGTGAGGTCGTCCAGGTGCTCGCCGCGGGCCTGGAGCAGCACGGCGGCCTCGGAGACGTCGAGGGCGACGCCGTCCCGGGCGCGTTTGAGGGCGCGACGCAGGGCGTTCTCGGTGGGGCCCGTCGAGCCGGTTCCGGGGGTCGCGGAAGTCGTCATCCTTCGAGCATACGAGCGGCATGATCGAAGCGTCGGTGCCGTCCCACCGGCCCACCCTCCGGTTTCCGGCCCGCTATGCGCGTACCCCCTTCTCTTGTACGGGAGTTCACGGCTCAATACGAGGGTTGCACGCACCATCCCTGCACCACCCGTGCCAGTCACCGACGACACCTTGGGAGCAGCAGCATGTGCGAGGACGACCACGCAGGAATCGGCAGACGCGCGGTGTTCGTGACGGGAGCCGCCGCCGCGCTTACGTTGGGAACCGTGAGCTTCGCATCGGCGGCACCCCGTGAGCGGCGGACGAGAACGGTGCGGGGCACGCTGCCCACCGGCTCGCCCGACTTCGTGTACGTCCCCGTCGAGATCCCCTCCGGGGTCCGGGAGCTCCACGTCGCCTACACCTACGACCGGCCCGCCGTCCCGGCCGGCACCGCGGGCAACGCCCTCGACATCGGCCTCTTCGACGAGCGTGGCACCGAACTGGGCGGCCGGGGCTTCAGGGGCTGGTCGGGCGGGGCGCGCACCGAGTTCTTCGTGCGGGCGGACGACGCGACGCCCGGGTACATTCCGGGCCCGGTGCGGCCGGGCACGTGGCACGTCGCCCTCGGCCCGTACACGGTGGCGCCGCAGGGCCTGTCGTACGAGATCACGATCACGCTGACGTACGGGGAGCAGGGCGAGACCCCGCGGCCGGTGTACCCGCCCGAGCGCGCGAAGGGGCGGGGCCGCGCCTGGTACCGCGGCGACTGCCACCTGCACTCGGTGTACTCCGACGGCCGCTACACCCTCGCCGAGATCGCGGAGCTGGCGCGGGCGGCCGGGCTGGACTTCATCAACTCCTCGGAGCACAACACGCACTCGGCGCACGCGCACTGGGGACCGGAGGCCGGGGACGACCTGCTGATCATGCTGGGCGAGGAGGTGACGACCCGCAACGGCCACGTCGTCGCCCTCGGCACCGACCCCGGCACCTTCGTCGACTGGCGCTACCGGGCCCGGGACAACCGTTTCGGGCGGTTCGCGCGCCAGATCCGCCGCGCCGGGGGCCTGGTCGTCCCGGCCCACCCGCACGCCACCTGCATCGGCTGCAACTGGAAGTTCGGGTTCGGGGAGGCGGACGCGGTCGAGGTGTGGAACGGGGCCTACACACCCGACGACGAGGTGGCGCTGGCCGACTGGGACGGCATGCTGGTCGCCGCCGTACGGGACGGGCGCGGCGGGCGGCACGGCGGGGACTGGATCCCGGCGATGGGCAGCAGCGACTCCCACCGCTCCCCCGACGTCATCGGGCGCCCGCAGACCGTCGTCCTCGCCGACGACCTGACCCGGGAGGCGATCCAGGAGGGCATCCGGGCCGGGCGGTCGTACGTCGCCGAGTCGGCGAAGCTGACGCTGGCCTTCACCGCCTCCGGCGGGCGGGGCGAGCACGCCGGCATCGGTGAGCGGCTGCGCGTGGACGACGACACCCCGGTCACCGTCCGCCTGGAGGTGACGGGCGCCCCGCGCTGCACGGTGCGGTTCGTCACCGACCAGGGCGTGCTGTTCACCAGCGCCCCGCTGCCGGTGTCCGGCGCGGACGTCGTGGAGTGGCGCACGACCGCGTCCTACGCGGCGTACGTGCGGGCGGAGCTGCGGCACGAGGCGGCGGCGGGGCCGTTGCCGGGGGCGCTGGCCGCGTTCACGAATCCGATTTTCCTGGGGCGGGAGTAACCGGGGCAGCCCGAAGACCGGCCGGCGGCAGGCGCATTCAAGTAATCGGGAAACGGGCCGAATTACCGTTCGCCGCCTCGGGCCGTGCAGCGCTCATGCAGACTTGTCGTGCGTTATCGCAAGGGGAAGGAAGCCTCAAGGTGATCTGACAGGCGTGGAAACCGAAGGTCCCTCGGACTTCCTTCCCCGATTACCGCTCTTGTCCCTCGGCGGAGCATGCACAGCCGTGCAATTCCCGCGCTACTGGCGGACGATGGCGATCACATTCCAGGCGAACGCTCCGTGGGCGAGAAGACACGTGGCCCATGTCCCGCCCGTGCGGGTCCCGTGGCGCAGCACCGTGCTCCACCCGACCGCCATCAGGACGGCGGACAGGGCCAGAAGCGCCCAGGAAGCGGCGAGCCACGGCGTGGAGGGCTCCGTGAAGAGCCTGACCAGCGCCACGGGAGCGAGCGCGAGCAGAGGCAGGGCCCACGTGCCTTCCGTGGCGGCGCGGGCGGACATGGTGTCGGTCATACCGAGTACTCCGTGTCTTCGTGGTCGGCCGAGTGGGGCCCGCGTCAGCGAAGGGCGTTGTAGATCTCAAGGAGCGTCAGGCCCGGGGTCGCGCCGCCTGCTGGGCTTCGGCCTGCTTACTTCTTCCCCCGATTCGGTCTGCCGCCGTCCCGCTGGCCAGGAGAGAAAACGACACGTACCGGAACTCCATTGGTCGGTGGAGCGCCAGGCACACGAGCATGCTAACCACGAATCGATCACTTGACCACCGGCACATACACGCACGGTAATTGAGCCTTCATCGAGTTCACGCCGGGCGGCCGTTTCCGCTCTCCCGCGTCAATTCCCGGCCAGGTCCACGACGACCGCCGCGTGGTCGGAGGGCCACACGCCGTCCACGGGTCCGTCGCCCGCCCGTCGCGCGGTACGTACCCGGCCGAGTCCGTCCGGCCCGGGCGGCCCCACGTGGACGTAGTCGATCCGGACGCCCGGGACAGGTGGGTTCGGGATGTACGGGTTGGCCGCGTCCCAGGTCGAAGCCGGCGCCGAGGGGTCCGCGACGTCCCAGGCGTCGTGCAGCCGCCCCGCGCGCAGGAGGCGGACCTCCGGTGACTCGGGGCGGGCGTTGAAGTCCCCGGTGACGACGGGCGGGAAGGCGGTGCCGTGGCGGTACTTCGCGACGAAGTCCGCCAGGGCGGCGGCCTGTTCGCGGCGCACGGCGGCGGCATGGTCTCCGGAGTTCAGGTGGGCCGTGAAGAACGGGACCGGGTGGCCGGGGGCGTCCAGGCGGGCGTGGAGCGCGAGGCGTCCGTCGTCGAGTTCCGTCGGCGCGGGCAGCCGCAGCACCGCCCGCTCGGTCACCGGCCAGCGGCTGAGCACCGCGTTGCCGATGCCGACCGTGTCGTCCGCGATCCGCCGTTGCCACCGCTCGGGGGCCTCGGAGGCGGCCCAGGCGCAGTGCAGGCCGAGTTCACCGGCCAGCCACTCGGCGAGGTTCGCGCCGTCGTCGGCGGCCCACACCTCCTGGAGTCCGACGACATCGGGCCGCAACTCCCGCAGCACGGCGAGGACCGCCTTCTGCCGGTCGGCCCACGGCCCGAACCGCCACCACAGATTCCAGGTCACGACCCGCACGACCGCACCACCCGTCTCTCGGCCCTGCCCTCACCTTCCCCCTGAGGTTTTCCGGGGAACATGGAGGCACACGAGACGGGAGCGTGAACGAACGATGTCGAAGCCGCCCTACGCCGAGAAGAAGTACCGGGCCGTCACGGCCGTCCAGCGCCGGCTGAACGCCGTGATGCGCCGCCTGCCCGCCCAGACCCTGCTGGAGACCACCGGCCGCGTCTCCGGCCTGCCCCGCCGCACACCGGTGGGCGGACGCCGGGTCGGGGACTCCTTCTGGCTGGTGTCGGAGTTCGGCGAGCGGTCCCAGTACGTACGCAACGTCCGGGCCGACCCGCGGGTACGGGTACGCATCAGGGGCCGCTGGTACACGGGCACGGCCCGCCTCCTGCCCGACGACGACCCGGTCGCCCGCCTCCGGCTCCTCCCCCGGCTCAACAGCCTGGCGGTGCGGGCCATGGGCGTCGGGACGGGGCACCTGACGGTGCGGGTGGACCTGGACGACGGTGAAAGCAGGTGAGGGACCTGTGATCGGCGTCTCCCGCGGCTGACGCGGTCGGCATGAACAAGGCAAACTGGCCTGGTTGCTCAGGATGTCTAGGGGGACGGCATGGACGGTGTACCGCGGGTTCCGGAGCAGCGGCATCCGGGAAGCCCGGCGGAACCCGAACAGTCGGCCGGGCTGCGCTTCGGCGTACTCGGACCGGTACGCGCCTGGCGCGGCGGGGAGCCGCTGGCCACCGGCTCCCCCCAGCAACGGGCCCTGCTGGCGGCCCTGTTGCTCCGTGAGGGGCGGACGGCCACCGCGGCCGAGCTGATCGACGCCCTGTGGGGCGAGGAACCGCCGTCGCAGGCGCTGGCGGCGGTACGGACGTACGCGTCGCGGCTGCGCAAGGTCCTGGACCCCGGCGTGCTGGTG
Source organism: Streptomyces sp. CB02414 (assembly GCF_001905385.1). GTDB lineage: Bacteria > Actinomycetota > Actinomycetes > Streptomycetales > Streptomycetaceae > Streptomyces. The sequence goes on from NZ_LIPF01000006.1 coordinate 267,481, forward strand.
AGCGAGTCGGGCGGGTACGCGGTGCGCCTGCCGGGCGAGGGCGCCCTGGATTTGGGGACGGCCCAGGACCTGGCCGCCGAGGCGGAGAAGGCCCGGGGCGCCTCAGACCTGTGCCACGCCCGTGACGTTCTGCGCCGCGCGCTGGCGCTGTGGGACGGCGAGGTACTGGCGGGCGTACCTGGCCCGTACGCGGAGGGGCAGCGCGTACGCCTGGAGGAATGGCGGCTCCAACTCCTGGAGACGTGCCTCGACATGGACCTGGAACAGGGCTGCCACGCCGAGGCCGTCTCGGAACTGACGGCGCTCACCGCGGCCCACCCGCTGCGCGAACGCCTGCGCGAGCTGCTGATGCTGGCCCTGTACCGCAGCGGACGCCAGGCGGAGGCGCTGGCCGTCTACGCGGACACGCGGCGCCTGCTGGCCGACGAACTCGGCGTCGACCCGCGCCCCGGCCTCCAGGAACTCCAGCAGCGCATCCTCCAGGCGGACCCGGGTCTCGCCGAACCGTCGGCGCCGGCCGAGGAAGCGGTGTCGCCCCCGGTCCGCCCGGCCCAGCTCCCCGCCACGGTGCCCGACTTCACCGGCCGTACGGCCTTCGTCCGCGAGCTGAGCGACGTACTGGCCTCGGCGTCCGGGGACGGACCGTCGGGCCGTGTCATGGCGGTCTCCGCACTGGCCGGCATCGGCGGCGTCGGCAAGACGACCCTCGCGGTGCACGTCGCCCACCAGTCGCGGGCCGCCTTCCCCGACGGGCAGCTCTACGTCGACCTCCAGGGCGCCGGCGCGCGGGCGGCGGAACCGGAGACGGTGCTGGGCTCCTTCCTCCGCGCCCTCGGCACGCCCGACTCGGCCGTCCCCGACTCCCTGGAGGAACGCGCCGCCCTCTACCGGTCCGTCCTGGACGGCCGCCGCGTCCTCGTCCTCCTCGACAACGCCCGCGACGCCGCGCAGGTGCGGCCCCTGCTGCCCGGCACGGACGGGTGCGCGGCGCTCGTCACGTCCCGGGTGCGGATGGTGGACCTCGCCGGGGCGCACCTGGTCGACCTGGACGTGATGTCCCCGGAGGAGGCGCTGACGCTCTTCACCAGGATCGTGGGCGAGGAGCGGGTGGCCTCGGAGCGGGAGGCGGCGCTGGACGTGGTCGGGGCGTGCGGTTTCCTGCCCCTCGCCATCCGCATCGCCGCGTCCCGGCTGGCGGCCCGCCGCACCTGGACCGTCTCGGTCCTCGCCGCGAAACTGGCGGACGAGCGGCGCCGCCTGGACGAGCTGCGGGCCGGCGACCTGGCGGTCAAGGCCACCTTCGAACTGGGCTACGGCCAGCTGGAACCGGCCCAGGCCCGTGCCTTCCGGCTGCTGGGGCTGGCGGACGGCCCGGACATCTCCCTGGCGGCCGCCGCCGCGGTGCTGGACCTCCCGGTCGAGGACACGGAGGACCTGCTGGAGTCCCTGGTCGACACCTCCCTGCTGGAGTCGGCGGCCCCCGGCCGCTACCGCCTGCACGACCTCGTCCGCCTCTACGCGCGTGCGTGCGCGGAACGGGACGAGCACCCGCCGAGCGAGCGGGAGGCGGCGCTGTCGCGGCTGCTGGACTTCTACCTGGCCACGGCGGCGGGGGTGTACGCGATCGAGCGGCCCGGGGACCGGCTGGTGGACGGCCTGGAGCCGACGGAGTACCCGGGGCTGTCGTTCACCGAGGGATCGGCCGCGCTGGACTGGCTGTACACCGAGGCGGCGCCGCTGCTGGCGGGTGTGCGGCAGGCCGCGGGAACCGACAGGTTGCGCCGCGCGGTGGACCTGCTGTGGGCGGCGAAGGACCTGACGGAGTCAGGGGCGAACTCCCACCAGTACGAGACGACGGCGAGTGCGATGTGCGAGGCCACCGCGGCCGCCGGGGACACTCGCGCTCAGGGCAGGGCGCTGACCACCCTCACCAACGTCCTGCTGGTGTCCGGCCGCATCCAGCAGGCCGCCCAGCAGGCGGCTCTGGCCATGAAACTGGCGGAGTCGGCGCTGGACACGACGGCGGTCAGCTGGGTCGCCAACGACCGCGGGCTCATCTCACTGCACCAGGGGCGGTATGCGGACGGCCGGGCCTTCCTGGAGCAGGCCATCGACGGGTACCGGGCCGCCGGGAACCGGGCCGGCGAGGCACTGAGTCTCTGCAATCTCTCCCGGGCCCACCTGGGCATGGGAAACACCGCCAAGGCCGTGGCCATCGCACACCGCGGGCTGACTGCGCAGCTCGACATCGGCCGGACCATGCGGCTCGCCAACGGGCACTTCACCCTGGGCATCGCGCTGACCCAGGCCGACCGCCACGGCGAAGCCCTCCAGCAGTTCTCCGACGCCCTGCTCATCTTCGAAGCCCACCGACAGCGCCTCTGGCAGGGGACGACCAACTTCCGCATCGCCGAGGTGCACCTGGCCGCCCGCCGCCCCGCGCAGGCGGCCCGGCACTCCGAACAGGCTCTGGCCCTGGGGTGCATCGGAGGTGACCGCATGCGCGGGAACGTCCTGACCCTGCTGGGCCGCGCTCTCTCCGCGCTCGGTCAGGCGGACCGGGCGAAGGCCTGCTGGCAGGAGGCGCTCAACATCTTCCAGCAGATCGGTGCTCCGCAGGCGGACGACGTGCGGGCGCTCCTCTCCCCTCGGTCAGCGGCCTGAACGACGCCGTACCCGGGGGCGGGTGGGCGTTCAGCGTTTGTTTATGCCCCTCGGGCACTGTCGTTGCTGTCACACCGTCGCGTCGGGGGGCAGACGGGGTGGCCGGGAGCCCGAGAAGTATCGTGCGGCTCCGAACGCCCGTCCGGCGGCCCACGGGGGAGCTACCGGACGGGCGTCGCCAACTCGCTGACTCAGCAGCAAAGGACCGAAGACATGAGCGACAAGCAGAAGGAAGCGGCGGCCACTCCGCAGGACAACGCCATGCCCACGCCGCCGGCGAACGACGAGACCGTCACCACGCTCGACAACGCCATGCCCAGCGGCCCCGCCGACACCATCACCACGATGGACAACGCCATGCCGGCCCCGCCCGCCCTGGACCTGGACGGCGACGGCAAGTAGACCTTTCTCCACACGGGGATCGGCCGCGGCGGCGCGGAGGGGAGCCGCCGCGGCCGACATGTGTCCGGGCGCCGGCGGCATCGTCGCCGGCGCCCGGACTCATGTCGTACGGGCCGTCCCCGTGCCCTTCTCCGCGTCCAGCGCATACACGCAGCGGTCCTTGCTGCACGCGTACACGATGCCGTCCCGCACCACCGGCGAGCCGGTGATCTCGCCGCCGGTGGCGAGCTTCCAGCGGAGGCGGCCGTCGTCGGACTTGAGGGTGTAGAGGAGGTGGTCCGTGGAGCCGAAGTGGATGCGGCCCTCGGCGACCGCGGGGGCGCCCACGATGTCGCCGCCCGCCTGGAAGCGCCACTTGGGCGTGCCGGTGACCGCGTCCAGGGTGTAGAGGCCCTTGCCGCTGCCGACATGGACGTGGCCGGCGGCGACCAGGACCGGGTCGGTGGAGGAGCGGGCCTCGGTGGCGATGCGCCAGCGGTCGCGGCCGTCGGTGGCGTCGAGGGCGTAGACGGTGCCGAGGTAGTCGGCGAGGTAGACGCCGCCGCCGGTCACCGCCGGGCCCGGTACGAAGGCCGGCGGGGCGAGGAAGACCGCCGGGGCCTCGAAGTGCCAGCGGACGTGCCCGGAGGCGACCTCCAGGGCGAGGACCCGGGTGCCGGCCGAGACGTAGACGTAGCCGTCGGGGGCGGGGGCGACCCGGACCGGGACCCCGCCGCAGGAGGCGGCGTCGCCGATCGGGTACGACCAGCGCTCGTCGCCGGTGCGGGCGTCCAGGGCGCGCAGCCGGGCGTCCTGCCAGACGTACACCGTCCCCTCGTGGAGCGCGGCGCCCGCCTCCGGGGACTCGAAGTCGGTCTGGCAGCCGGTGATCTCCCACAGTTTCTGGCCGCCCGAGGCCTCCCAGCCCTGCACGCCGCCGCCCCGGGTGGCGGTGACGAGGGTGCCCCGCTCGGCCTGGAGCGAGTACACCCAGGCGTCGGTCTGCACGCGCCACAGGTCGGCGCCCTCGCGGGCGTCGAGGGCGAAGAGGGTCGGCCCGTCGGAGGCGTGGACACGTCCGTCGGCGACCGCCATCGACCAGGCGACGTCCCGGGTCTTGAAGCGGCGGCGGCCGGTGGCGACGTCCAGGGCGTGCACCTCGAAGGAGGTGACGTAGACCAGTTCCTCGGCGACGGCCGGGGTTCCCCACACGTCGTTGGACATGCGGAAGCGCCAGGGCCGCCAGCCCGCCGGCGACGCCTCCGGGGGCGCGGCGGGGGCGGGCGGTGCGGCGGGGTCGGCGCCGTTGACGCCGGGGCGCGGGCGGGACCAGGACGCGGCGAGGGCGGACTCCGGCGGGGGCGCGGCGACGGCGGCGGCGCGCATGTCGGCGACGCGCGGACCGGGGCCGATGGGCACGGAGACCCCGGCCAGCCGGACCGGGCCGGAGTCCGGCGAGCCGACGGGCGCGGGCACCGGCGGCGCGTGTCCGGGCGGTGCCGGTACGACGGGGTCGTGGGAGGGCGGGGGCGGGAGCGGGGGCGCGGGTACGGCGGGGGCGGGGCCCGCGGGGCCGCCGTGCGCTCCGCCTCCGGCACCGCCCCGGCCGCCGGCGGTCGTGGCGAGCCTGGGCGCGGGGCGGCCGCCCCGGCGGCTCTCGATCAGGCCCACCGCCCGCTCCGGCAGCCACGCCGACGCCGTACCGCTGTCGTCCGAGCCGGAACCGAACAGGTGCGGGGCGAGCTGGGCCTGGAGGTCGGCCGGGTTGGGGCGGGCCGTGGCCTCCATCTGCATGCAGGACTCGATGAGCGGGCGCAGCTCGTCGGGGAGGCCTTCGAGGTCGGGGCCCTCGCGCAGCAGCATGAAGACCGTCTCGACCGGGTTGGCGCCGTGGAAGGGCGGGTGCCCGGTGGCGGCGAAGACCAGCATCGAGCCGAGCGAGAAGACATCGCTGGCGCCGGTGACGCTGCGGGAGTCCTTGGCCTGCTCCGGGGACATGTAGGCGGGCGTGCCGACGGCGACGTTCGTCATCGTCAGCCTGGTGTTCGAGACGCCGGACGCGATGCCGAAGTCGATCACCCGGGGGCCGTCCTCGACGACGAGGACGTTGGACGGCTTCAGGTCGCGGTGGACCAGGCCCGCGCCGTGGATCGAATGGAGCGCCTCCGCGACGCCCGCCGCCAGCCAGCGCACCGCCTGCGCCGGGAGCGGCCCGCACTCGTTCACTATCTCCTCGAGGGAGGGAGCGGGCACGTAGGCCGTGGCCAGCCACGGCACCGCGGCGCGCGGATCGGCGTCGACCACTGCGGCGGTGTAGAAACCGGAGACCGCGCGGGCCGCCTCCACCTCCCGCGTGAAGCGGACGCGGAACAGCTGGTCCTCCGCCAGCTCCGTGCGGACCGTCTTGATCGCCACGCGCCGCCCGGACGCCGAGCGCGCGAGATAGACCAGCCCCATGCCGCCGGCGCCGAGCCGCCCCAGCACCTCGAACGGCCCGATCCGCCGCGGATCGTGCTGCGTCAGCTGATCCACCACTTGCCTGCCACCTCCCCGTACGAGCCGCGCCACCCACATATGTACGCGACCGAAGTGCAGCGTCTCACCACGGCACCCCAGTGGCGGCACGCACCCCGATTCTTCCTGTCCGGAGCGCTGGTGGCGAACCTGCGGACAATCGGGGTGTGTCATCCCGATCCCGGACAAAGACTCCCTGGTGGCCCGCGCCCCCGACCTCCGCTCAGCGCTGCAGCAGCGCGAACGACGCTCCCTGGTCGTCGGAGACCACGGCCACCCCTCCGTACGACGTCTCGAACGGAGGCACCCGCACCCGCCCGCCGAGCCGGGCCACCCTGCCGAGCGCGGCCTCGACGTCACCGGTCAGGAAGTGCACGAGGAAGTGCGGCGGCATCTCGGCCGGGAAGACGGAGGAGACGGGGGCGCGGCCGAAGTCGGGAGCGGCGTCCGGCCCGAAGAGGGCGTCGTGGAACAGGTCGCCGTAGAAGGCGTTGGCGGCCTCGGTGTCCCGGGTGTACAGCTCGGCCCAGGTGAAGGTGCCCGGCTCGTGCCGGCGCCCGAAGCCGCGGTGGCGGTCCGGCTGCCAGAGGGCGAAGACGGCGCCGTCCGGGTCGGCGGCGAGCGCGGTGGTGCCCTGGTCGCCCACCGGGTGGGGCGGGGTGACGATCTGGCCGCCGCCCGCCCGGATGCGCCCGGCCAGCGCGGCGGCGTCCGGGGTGTGGAAGTACACGGACCACACGGTGGGCATCCGGCCGTCCGTCTTGCGGACCAGCGCGGCGACGGGCTCGCCGTCCAGCCGCGCCCGTACGGTCTCCTCCTCCGGTGCGTCGAAGGTCCACCCGAAGAGCTCCCCGTAGAAGCGCTTGCCCGCCTCGACGTCCGGCAGCTGGGCGTCGGCCCAGCAGGGTGCGCCCTGAGGGAGTTCCGGACGAGCGGACGCCGTCTTCTGTGATGCCCCGTTTTCGGCCATGCCGTCAAAGTAACCGCGCCGCCCGCACCGCGCAGACCAGGCACACCAGCCTCCTGGCGCTCGCACACCCCATTTGCAGTCGGCCGAATCGCGCTCGGATCACCCGTCGGTAAGCTGACGGCATGACAGGACAAGTGCGTACCGTCGACGGCCGCGTGGCCGGTCGACGTGGGCAGGCGACCCGGCAGAAACTGCTCGACTGCCTCAGCGACATGCTCAGCTCCTCCCCCTATCGCGATGTCAAAGTCATCGATGTCGCCCGCAAGGCCGGCACCTCGCCCGCGACCTTCTACCAGTACTTTCCGGACGTCGAGGGCGCCGTCCTGGAGCTCGCCGACCACATGGCCGCCGAGAGCTCCGGACTGGCCGAGCTGACGGCGGGCCGCTCGTGGACCGGCAAGGCGGGCTGGCAGACGGCGCAGGAACTGGTCGACGGGTTCCTGGACTTCTGGCGGAAGAACGACGCGATCCTCCGGGTCGTCGACCTGGGTGCGGCCGAGGGGGACAAACGGTTCTCCAAGATCCGCATGAAGGTCCTGAACTCGGTGCACTCCTCCCTCACGGACTCCGTCGCCGAACTGCAGGCCAAGGGCAAGGTCGACAAGGACGTGAACCCCGCGGCGATCGCCGGTTCCCTGGTCGTCATGCTGGCCGCCGCGGCTTCGCACCAGAAGGGCTTCTCCTCCTGGGGCGTCAAGCAGGCCGAACTCAAGCCCACCCTCTCGCTGTTGATGTACCTCGGCGTCACCGGCAAGAAGCCCGCCAAGTAGAGCCGGTCGGCCCGGCGCCGGAAGCGGCAGCCTGTCATCTCCGTCGCGCCCGCACTACGCCGGCAGCGGCCGGTCCCGCACCACGTGCTTCATCACCAGCGTCGACGTCAGCCGCAGCACCCCGGGCAGGGTGGCGAGCCGCTCGTCGTAGAGCCGCTGGTAGGCCGCCAGGTCGGCGGCGACCACCCGCAGCAGGTAGTCCGGCTCCCCGAACAGCCGCTGCGCGTCCACCACCTCCCCCACCTCGCTGACCGCCCGCTCGAACTCGGCGACCGTCTCCCGGTCCTCCTGCCGCATCGACACGAAGACCAGCGCCTCGAAGCTCAGGCCCACCGCGGCCGGGTCCACCACCGCCCTGTAGCCGCCGATCGCCCCGGACCGCTCCAGCTCGCGCAGCCGCCGGTGACACGGCGAGACGCTCAGCCGCACGCGCGCGGCCAGTTCGGTCACGGTCAGCCGCCCGTCCTGCTGGAGCTCGGCAAGAATTTTCCGGTCCATGTCATCCATGGGGGAAATTCGTCCACTCAAGGTGCCGCACGGGGAAAAACTCGGGAACACCTTCGGGGCATCTGCTCCTAATCTTCCCGGTATGGACTCGGCACTGCTTCTCTCCTTCCTCGCCCTGGACCTGCTGCTGGTGTGCGTGCCGGGCGCGGACTGGGCGTACGCCATCGCGGCGGGACTGCGCGAACGGTCGGTGACGTGGGCGGTGGGCGGCCTGGTCGCCGGGTACGCGCTGCACACGCTGCTGGCGGCGGCGGGGCTGGCGGTCCTGGTCGCCGGGTCGCCGGGGCTGCTCACGGTGCTGACGGTGGCGGGCGCGGCGTACCTGGTGTGGCTGGGGTGGGGGGTGCTGCGGCGGCCGGGCACTCCCGGTGCCGCGCGGGAGGAGGGGCCGGCCGGCGCGGAGGGTTCAGCCACCGCGGAGGGCGGTTCCCGCGCCCGGGTCTTCCTGCGCGGTGCGACGATCAGCGGCCTCAATCCCAAGGGCCTGCTGCTCTACCTGTCCGTGCTGCCGCAGTTCCTGGTCACCCGGGGTGCGCACCTGCCGGTGCCCGTGCAGACTGTCGTCCTGGGGCTGCTGCACATGGCGTGCTGTGCCGCCGTGTACCTGACGGTGGGTCTCGCCGCCCGTGCCGTCCTGGGTGCCCGGCCGGCCGCCGCGCGTGCGGTCACCCGTACGTCGGGCGCCGCGATGCTGGGCATCGGCGCGTTCCTGCTGGTGCAGCGCCTGGCGCTGTCCTGATCCCGCCGGCCGCCCGGCGCCGGGGGAACAGCCGCCGTCCCGACCGGCGTTGACGTGGTACCGAGGAAGCGACCGACGCCCGTACCCGCTGGAGGAGACCGGAATGGCCCTGACTCGCGAAGAGCGTGAGAAGTTCCTGGCCGAGCCCCACATCGCCGCGCTCGCGGTGGACGCCGGAGCGGGCCGCGCACCGCTGACCGTGCCGATCTGGTACCAGTACGAGCCCGGCGGCGACGTCTGGATCATGACCGGACTGGACAGCCGCAAGAACCAACTGATCAAGGCGGCCGGGCGGTTCTCGCTGATGGTCGACCGGCTGGAGCCCACCATCCGGTACGTGTCGGTGGAGGGGCCGGTCGTCGGGACGGTCACCGCCACGGACGAGGACCTGCGGGAGGTCTCCGCCCGCTACCTCCCGGCCGACAAGGTCGACGGCTACGTCGCCTTCGCCTCCGCCAACCACGGCGACCAGGTCGTCGTCCGGATGCGTCCCGAGCGGTGGGTGTCCTCGGACCTCGGCTCGGTCTGAGCGCACGTGACAATCGGGGCATGGATACCGAGCCGACCGATCTCCACGAGCTGCTGAGGTCACTGCGGGTGTGGGACCCCGCGGTCACCGAACTGCCGCCCCTCGACCCGGCCGACGCGCCCGGCGACCCACTGGACCTGTTCACGAGGTGGTTCGCCGAGGCGGTGGCGGCCGGGCAGCGCGAACCGCACACCGTGTCGCTGGCGACCGCGGACGCGGAGGGGCTGCCGGACGTGCGGATCGTCATGCTGCACGGGGCCGACGAGGACGGCTGGTCCTTCGCCACGCACGCCGGCAGCCGCAAGGGCCGGCACCTCGCGGCCCGCCCGTACGCCGCGCTCGTCTTCCACTGGCCGGTGCTGGGCCGCCAGGTGCGGGTGCGCGGCCCGGTCACCGTCGCGCCGGCCGAGGAGGCGCGGGCCGACCTGCACGCGCGGTCGGCCGGCGCCCTGGCCGCCGCGCTCACCGGGCGGCAGAGCGAGGACCTGGGGTCGTTGGAGGAACTGGCCCGAGCCTCCGAGGCGGCCTGGGAACGGGCCGGCCGCGAGCCGGACGCCCCGGCCCCGTCCTGGACGCTGTACCGGCTCCTCCCCGACGAGGTGGAGTTCTTCCAGGGCGACCCCCACCGCCGCCACGTACGGCTCGCCTACCGGCGGACGGAGGACACCGGGCGCACCACCTGGCGCACGGGCCTGCTCTGGCCCTGACGGGCGGCCACGGCCACTGCCCGCCGGGGACGCCCGTCAGCGGCGGGCGGGGACGGGAACAGCCCTCGGACACGCCCGCCTGCGGCGGCAACCGCGCACCTCACCTGCCGCACACACCCGCGCTGCCCCGCGCAACGCGCCGCCCACCGGGCGAAGCAGGCGTCCGCAGCGGTCAGCGCGCCCCCGGCGGGGCCGGCACAGCCCCGCACACGCCCGCCGACCACGGCAAGCACACACCGGCCTGCACGCCAACGGCACCCCCCCGCCGACCACACCCACCCACACCCCCCGCGCAACGCGCCGCCCACCGGGCGAAGCAGGCGTCCGCAGCGGTCAGCGCGCCCCCGGCGGGGCCGGCACAGCCCCGCACACGCCCGCCGACCACGGCAAGCACACACCGGCCTGCACGCCAACGGCACCCCCCCCCCGCCGACCACACCCACCCACACCCCCCGCGCAACGCCGCCCACCGGGCGAAGCAGGCGTCCGCAGCGGTCAGCGCGCACCCGCGGGCGGGAACGGCCGCGCACCCGCGCTCGGCGCTCAGCACCGCCCGCGCGGCGGGGCCGGCTCCTTGTCCGTCGCCAGCCGGGCGTGCAGGTGGGCGTCGCGGAACGCGTCGTGCCGGCCGGCCTCGAACATCGCGCCGCGCAGCGTGCCCTCGGGGGCGTACCCGCATCGTTCGGCGACGCGGCAGGAGGCATCGTGGCCCAGCGCGTGGCCCAGTTCCAGGCGGTGCAGGCCGAGTTCCGCGAAGGCCCAGCGTGAGGCGAGGAGCAGGGCGCGGGTGGCGACGCCCCGGCCGCGGGCCTCGGGGAGCACCCAGTAGCCGACCCGCGCCAGCCTCAGCGGCAGGTTGATCTCGTTGACGCCGATGTGGCCCAGCGTCGTACCGCTCTCCCCGTCCGTGATCCGGAACGACGCGGCCCTGCCCTCCCCGGCCTCCTGGGCCCGTGCGCGCAGCGACTCGCGGGCGCCGGCGAGGTCGGTCCACAGCTTGAGCGGGGTGTTCCAGCGCTGGAACTCGGGGTCCAGGCAGCCGCGCAGCCAGCTCTCCGCGTCGGCGTCGGACCCGGCGTCCCAGGGACCCAGGTGCAGCCCGTGTCCGCGGGGTTGGGTCAGAGAGGGGAGCAGGGTGGGCATACGTGTGGAGGCCATCGGGCCATTGAAGCCGACCCGTCGCGGTCGTGACCGTTCCGCAACCGATTCCGGTCTTGACCGAGACCCATCAAGCCGAGCCTTGATTACGCTCGCGGCATGGCCGACTCCACAGCGTCCGCTCAGCCGCAGCCCGCCCACCCCGCGGAGCGCCCCGTGTACGTCATCGGCGCAGGGCCCGGCGGCCTCGCCGTCGCCCACGCGCTGCGCGCCCGCGGCATACGGGCCGTCGTCCTGGAGCGCGCCGACCACGTCGGAGCCTCCTGGCGGCACCACTACGACCGGCTGCGCCTGCACACCACCCGCCGCCTGTCGGCGCTGCCCGGCCTGCCGATGCCGCGCCGCTTCGGGCGGTGGGTCGCCCGGGACGACGTGGTGCGGTATCTGGAGAAGTACGCCGAGGTCCACCAGCTGGAGATCGTCACCGGCGTCGAGGTCTTCCGTGTCGAGCGCGCGCCCGACGGCGCCGGCTGGACGCTGCACGCCTCCGGGGGCCGCGAGCTGACCGGCGCCGCGGTGGTGGTCGCCACCGGCTACAACCACACCCCGCGCGTGCCGGACTGGCCCGGGCGTCAGACGTACACCGGCGAGTTCCGGCACGCCGCCGAGTACCGGAACGCCGCCCCCTACGCGGGCCGCGACGTCCTGGTCGTCGGCGTCGGCAACACGGGCGCCGAGATCGCCGTGGACCTGGTGGAGGGCGGGGCCGGCCGGGTCCGGCTGTCCGTGCGCACCGCGCCGCACATCGTCCGCCGCTCCACCGCGGGCTGGCCCGCCCAGTACAACGGCGTCCTGGCCCGCCGCCTGCCCGCCCGTCTCGTGGACCGGCTCGCCCGGCCGCTGGCCCGGATCAGCACGCCCGACCTGTCGGCGCACGGGCTGCCCCGCCCGGAGACCGGCCTGCTCACCCGGGCCGCCGAGGGCGCGATACCGGTGCAGGACGTCGGTCTGATCGACGCGGTGCGCAAGGGGCGGGTGGAGGTCGTGGCCGCCGTGGAGGGCTTCGAGGACGGCAAGGTGGCCCTCGCCGACGGCACCCGCACCGCCCCGGACGCGGTGATCGCCGCCACCGGCTACCGCCGGGGACTGGAGGGCCTGGTCGGCCACCTTGGCGTGCTCGACGCGCACGGCAGACCGACCGTACGGGGCGCCCGCAGCCGGCCGGACGCCCCCGGCCTGTACTTCACCGGCTTCACCAACCCGATCAGCGGCATGCTCCGCGAGCTGGGCCTCGACGCCGGCCGCATCGCCGGGGCGGTGGCGAAGAGGGAGGCGGGGCGGGTGTCACGGCTGCCGGGCAGACCCTAGGCGGTGCCGCCGGGCGCCGCGGCCGGACGGCGCCGGATCACCAGGGCCATCAGGGCCGCCGCCGCGCACAGGGCGCCGGAGGCGACCCAGACGACGTCGTAGGAGCCGAACTCGTCGCGGGCGACGCCGCCGAGGAAGGCGACGAGGGCGGCGCCGACCTGGTGGGAGGCGAGGACCCAGCCGAAGACGATGGCGCTGTCCTCGCCGTACTGCTCGCGGCACAGGGCGAGGGTGGGCGGGACGGTGGCGACCCAGTCGAGGCCGTAGAAGACGATGAAGAAGACCATCGGGGGGTGGACGCTGGGCGCGAGGAGGAGGGGGAGGAAGAGGAGGGAGATGCCGCGCAGGGCGTAGTAGACGGCGAGCAGGCGGCGCGGTTCGAAGCGGTCGGTGAACCAGCCGGAGGCGACGGTGCCGATCACGTCGAAGATCCCGATGACGGCGAGCAGCGCGGAGGCGGTCGTCAGCGGCATGTGGTGGTCGTGGGCGGCGGGGATGAAGTGGGTCTGGATCAGGCCGTTGGTGGAGGCGCCGCAGATCGCGAAGGTGCCGGCGAGCAGCCAGAACGGGCCGGTGCGGGCGGCGGAGAAGAGGACCGTGAGGGCGCGGCGGGCGGCGCCCGGCACGGGGGCGGGCTTGGGAACGAACTCCTTGGAGCCGTACGGCTCGATGCCCACGTCGGCGGGGTGGTCGTGCAGGAGGAGCCAGACGAAGGGGACGACGGCGAGGGCGGCCAGGGCGACCGTGACGGCGGCGGGGCGCCAGTCGTACGTCTCGACGATCCAGGACAGCAGCGGCAGGAAGATCAGTTGCCCGGAGGCGGAGGCGGCGGTGAGGACGCCGGTGACCAGGCCCCGGCGTTCGGTGAACCAGCGGTTGGTGACGGTGGCGGCGAAGGCCAGCGCCATGGAGCCGGAGCCGAGGCCCACCAGCAGGCCCCAGCAGAGGATCAGCTGCCACGCCGACTCCATCCAGACCGTCGCGCCCGAGCCGAGGGCGATCACGGTCAGGGCGGCGGCGACCACGCGGCGGATGCCGAAGCGGTCCATGAGCGCGGCGGCGAAGGGCGCGGTCAGCCCGTAGAGCGCGAGGTTGACGGAGACGGCGGCGCCGATCGTGCCGCGCGACCAGCCGAAGTCCTGGTGGAGCGGGTCGATGAGGATGCCCGGCAGGGAGCGGAAGGCGGCCGCGCCGATGATCGTCACGAAGGTGACGGCGGCGACCCACCAGGCGCGGTGCACACGGGGGCGGCGGCGCGGGCGGTCGGGCTCCGGCTGGTGTACGGCTGCTGCGGCGTCGTCGGTTGTCTGGGTCACGTCATTGAGCTTCGGGGACGGGTCCCGGCCGATCGAGTGGCCCGAAGGACAGCATTCGCTAGGATCGGGCCATGGCGTCCGACCGTACGTCCCCAGCCCTCCCCGCCCCCAGGCCGCACCGCGTCGTCGTGCTCGCCCTCGACGGCCTGCTCCCCTTCGAACTGGGCATCCCGCAGCGGATCTTCAGACTCGCGCGCGACGAGCGGCGGCGCCGCCTGTACGAGGTCGTCACCTGCTCCGTCCGCCCGCCCGGGCCCGTCGAGACAGACGCGGACTTCGCGATCATGGTGGAGAACGGCCCCGAGGCCCTGGCCACCGCCGACACGGTCGTCGTCCCGGCCTCCTACGAGCTCGGCCCGGTCCACGACGAGGGCGTGCTGACTCAGGAGCTGGCCGCAGCGCTCGCCCATGTCCGGCCCGGCACCCGGCTCGTGGCGATCTGCACGGGCGGGTACGTCCTGGCCGCCGCCGGCTTCCTCGACGGGCGCCCGGCGACCACGCACTGGGCCTCCGCCGAGCACTTCCAGCGGCTCTTCCCCAAGGTGCGGGTGGACGCCGACGTGCTGTTCGTCGACGACGGCGACGTCCTCACCTCGGCCGGCGTCGCGGCCGGCATCGACCTGTGCGTGCACATCGTGCGCCGGGACCACGGCACGGCGGTCGCCAACGAGGTGGCCCGCCGCACGGTCGTACCGCCGCACCGCGACGGCGGGCAGGCGCAGTACATCGAGCGGCCGGTGCCCGATCCGCAGCAGTCCTCCACGACAGGCGCCCGCGCCTGGGCACTCGCCCGCCTCCAGGAGCCGATCCAGCTGCGGGACATGGCCGCGCAGGAGTCGATGTCGGTGCGCACCTTCACCCGCCGCTTCCGCGAGGAGGTCGGCGTCAGTCCGGGTCAGTGGCTCACCGGACAGCGCGTCGAACGGGCCCGGCACCTGCTGGAGTCCACCGCCCTCTCCGTCGACCAGGTGGCCCACGACGCGGGCTTCGGTACGGCCCAGTCGATGCGGCAGCATCTGCAGGCGGCGCTCGGGGTCACCCCGACCGCGTACCGGCGGACCTTCCGGCCCGACTTGTCCACAGCCTGTGGAGAGTGAGGGGCGGCGGACGGAACTCGTCGGCCGGCGGCGCGGCGCCGACCGCCCCGAGCATGGCATCGCGCGCCGCCACCCGACTCCGGCGCTCCCGCCCGGCTCCCGTCGCCCCCGAGGGAACCGCCGCCGAAACACGACCCACACTCGTCGAGGGCTCCGTCACCGAGCCCTCGTCGTCCCCTCGCGGCGAATCGTCGCCTACAAGCGTGAGGAAACGGTCACGATCCGTCAACCGGCAGCGGACTGTTCATCACTTACACCCGGTTTGTACGGGACGCGCACGGAAGCACACACCGGCGCACTGCCGCACCGGCCCCGCGAATGACGGGCTCCGCGCACCGGGCGCCTCCGCGTCCCGCGCCGGCCGCTACACCACCTCGTACGCGTACCCCTCGTACGCGACCGCGCCGTCACCGCCGTCGCAGGTAGGCGCGGTGTCCTCCGGCCCGGCGCAGCGGTCCAGTTCGCACCAGATGCGCTTGCCCGTACCCTCGCGGCTCCAACCCCAGCGGTCGGCGAGGCCGTCGACCAGGGCGAGACCCCGGCCGCCCGTCTCCTCGCCGTCCACGCAGCGGGGCACCGGGGCCCGGTCGCTCGCGTCGTCCACCTCGAGGCGGACGGTGGCCTCCCCGGCCTCCTCCGTCACCGCTCCCGGGAGCACCAGCCGCAGTACGGCCGAACGGCCGGTGTGCACCACGGCGTTGGTGACGAGCTCGGAGACGAGGAGCACCAGCGTCTCGGCGAGTGGTTCGTCGGCCTGTATCCCGGACCCGGCGAGCCGTGAGCGCGCCCACCGCCGGGCCCGCCCCACTTCCGAGGGGTCGGGCCGGACCTCCAGCTGCACTTGAAGCACCTGCACCGCTCACACCATCCGAACCGGCGGACACAAAGGCTCGCGCCTCATGAGGGCCACGATCGTAGCCATTCTCTGCATGGCCAGAACAACGGCCGGGCGGGGATCACGGAACGTGAATCCCTTGCGGGACAGCATGGTTGACGTACAGTCACGCCAACAAGCGCTTCGGGCATATTCCAGCGCGAAGGAGTACCCCTGCGGCATACTGTGCGACGCCCGCTCCGGGGAGTCGAACAGGCGGCGGCCGACGGCCGTTCCACCACACTCGGCGCTCAGGACCACTCGCATCCCACACAAGGTACCGGAGTGTGGCGCCGACTCCGGGCCGTGACGGGTCACACGGCGGACACAACCCGGTATCAACGCTCCGTGACGCCGCCGTGCCACGATCCGTGACATCCCGCGCGGGGACGGAGTGCGGAGACAGGTGGAGACGGCCGGCGGCGCGCGGCGCGCTACTCCGGGACGGTGAAGTAGCGGGCGAAGGCCGGGACGATCTCCGCCTCCCCCACCCTGCCGTCGCCGTCCGTGTCGAGGGCGGCGGCGACCGACCGCGCGGTCTCCTCCGGCACGCCGAGCACGGTGAGGACCCGCGCGACGTCCTCGACGCCGACCGCTCCGTCGCCGTCGGTGCCGGCGACGTCCAGGGCCGCGTGCAGGAAGGGGCGGGCGATCTCGGCGAACCGGTCCGGGTTGTCCCGCAGCCGCTTGACCGCCGCCGTGACGAACTCCTCACGGGTGATGCGCTGGTCGCCGTCCCGGTCGGCGATGCCCGCCATGCCCTGCCAGAGCGCCTCCGCGCCGCCGTACAGGGACTGCCCCCGCTCGGAACGGGCGGCGGTGCCGAACTCGGCGAGCAGCGCCTTGGCCGCCGCGTTGAAGTCCGCACGGTCGATGTAACCGTTGCCGTCCTGGTCGAAGGTGGCGAAGCGTGCGGCGATCCTGCGCTCGTACTCGCTGTTGACCATGGTTCTCTCCGGCCGCCTCACGTCGGTGTCGGTGGTCTGCGTCTCGCTCGGAGAGTACGACGCCGGCCGCGGCCGCGGGCGGCATACGGGCCGACGGGCCGGGCGGGTGCGCGGTTCAGGCGGACAGCGGGCGGGGCCTGTCGCCGGTCGCCGAGGCGAGGTCGGGATGGACGTCGAAGAGGCGGCGCACCCCGAGCGCGCCGAGAACGCGGTTGACGTGGGAGCCGTCGACGGCTCCCTGGGCGGGCAGTATCAGGCGCAGCCGCCCCTGGCAGGAGCGGATGAGCCGCCGGGACGCGATGAGCACACCGACCCCGCTGGAATCGCAGAACAGGACCTCGGAGAGGTCCAGGACGAGACTGTGCCGCCCCTCGGCCACCTCGTCGTGTACCCGCTGCCGCAGCACCGGTGACGTCACCAGGTCCAGTTCACCCGACACCTGGAGCACGGCCCATTCGCCCTGCTCGCCGCCGGTCACATTGAACGTCACCACCATGCCCTTCAGTCGCCGGTACATCGGACGTCCGGAATCACCCGAAATTCACCCGAAACGGAAGCCATGCTTACGCTTCTTGGGCGCGCGCCTGCCCACCGGCCGTTCCCGCAAACGCCGACCCGGAAACGGGGAACGATCGGAAAAGGCTTGTTTCAGACGGTTTCGATCCCGTTCGATCGATTCCGGTCGCACGATAGAGGGTAGGCGAGGTGCCTAGCACGTGCGGGCCGCCGGGGGCGCGCATTGACACAAAGGGGCGTGCGGTGTCGGACGTGCCGACTACATTCGGGGAGACGTCGGCCGCAGGCTGGAGTGCGACGTACGGGTACGCACAGGTACAGGGGGTGAAGAGGCCGCATGGCGAAGAGGGACGTACCGCCGCGCTGGGACCGGAAGATGCAGCAGCGGCTGGCACGCGGCGAGGCCGCCGCCCTGGGTGAGCTGTACGACCGGTTCGCCTCGATGGTGCACGGCCTGGCGCACCGCGTGCTCGACGACGAGCGCGCCGCCGACCACCTCACGCGCGACGTCTTCGCGCACGTCTGGGAGCATCCGGACGCCTACGACCCCCGCCAGGGCCCGCTGCGCACCTGGATCGCCACGCTGACCCACCGGCTGGCCGTGCAGCGGCTGCGGGCCACGGAGACGGCCGCCCTCGCCCGCGGCGGCTCCGGAAGCGTGGAGGAGCTGGAGACGAAGGTGCGGCACGCCTCGGTCGCCGCGCGCGCCGACTACATCGTCCAGTCCATGCCGGCCCCGCTGCGCGCCGCCCTGGAGCTGGCCTACTTCCAGCGCCGCGACTACCGCCAGACCGCCGCCGACCTGGGCGTCACGGAGGACGAGGCCCGCCGCCGCCTGCGCCTGGGCCTCCAGCTCCTGTCCACGGCCCGCGACGCCGGCTCCCCGGGAACACCGGGGGCGCCGCCGGGATACGGGGGTGCGGCGTGAAGGGGGCCTACGACGAGGGCGGGGGCGCGGGCACTCCGGACAGCGGAGGCTCCGGGGACGACGGCCCGGAGCCGCGGGGCGGCCACGACGCACCGGCGAGCCCGGACCGCCCTGCGCACCCCGCCGCACCCGGCCCGCCCTCGCCCGACGGCACCACCGCCTCGCCGGGCCCCGGGGGCCCGCCGCGCGACGAACCACCGGGCGGATCGAATGGACCGACGGCGAACGACGCCCCAGGCGGCCCCAGCGTCCCCGACGCCCCGAACGCCCCCGCTCCCCGCATACCACTCCCCCGCGCCTCCGTCGAGGACACCGGGCGGGCGTTGCCCGATGTGGTGCCGGGCGGGCCGGTCGCGCTGGAGCACCACGTGCTGACGTCGCTCCTCGGGGCGTGGGCGCTGGCCGCCTGCTCGGCCGAGGAGGCGGCGGCGGTCGAGGAGCACATCGGCGAGTGCGCCCCCTGTGCCGACGAGGCACTGCGGCTGCGCGACGCCGTCACCCTGCTCCAGCGGCCGGAGAGCCTCGACCTGGACCCGGCGCTGCGCACCCGCGTCCTGGAGGGGTGCCTGGAGCGGCGCCCGCCGCGCATCCCCGTGCCCGAGTGGGCGACGCCGTACGACGCCGAGACCGCGCGGCTGGACGCGCTGCTGCAGGACATCGGGGACGCCGAGTGGCACGCCCCGGTCCGGCTGCGCTGGTTCGAGGCCGACGGTGCCGCGAGCCGCCGTACCACCGTCGCCGGGGTCATCGCGCACCTGCTCACGGTCGACGGACTGGTTGCGGTCGCCCTGGGCCTCGCCGATCCGCTGAGGGACATCACCGCGCCCACCTGCGCGCCGGGCAGCCGCACGGAGGCGTACTGGCGTGCCTCGCACTACCCGCCCACCCGTGCGGTGCGGGCGCCCTGGCGCGAGCTGAGCCACGACATCGTCCGGACCGTGTCGTTCACCGGCGACGCGGGCGGGATGCCCGTGTCGTACGGCGACTTCGAGCTGCCGCTGCGCGACGCCATGCTGGACCGGGCGTTCGAGTGCTGGGTGCACGCCGAGGACATCGCGGACGCGGTGGACTACCCGTACGAGCCGCCCTCCGCCCGCCACCTGAACCGCATGATCGACCTCGCGGCCCGGATGCTGCCGGGCGTCCTGGCCCAGCGCCGCATGGCCGGGCTGGCCGCGCCGGGGGCCCGCCCGCACCTGGTCACCGCGGGTGAACCGGGGCGGAGCCTGCGGCTGGAGATCGAGGGCTCGGGCGGCGGCGAGTGGCTGATCCCGCTCGACTCACCGGGCGCCAAGGGCTCCGCCGACCATGAGGTGGCCCATGTCGCCCTGGACGGCGTTGAGTTCTGCCGGCTGGCCGCGGGTCACGTGCCTCCGGCGGAGGCCGCGGCCGGTCAGGTGGGCGACCGCGAGGCGATCAGGGACGTCCTGTTCGCCGCGGCCAGCCTGAGCCGGATGTAGGGCGGATTCCGGCCACCCCGTAGGCCACCCCGTACGGCCGGGTACGCCGCGGGGTCACTCGGCGCTGTCCGGGGGCGTGGCGGGTGCCGTGTGGAGTACCTCGCGGGCCTGGTCCGCGGCGCGGACGATGCTCTCCGAGATGAAGTCGAGGAAGCGGGCCATGTTCTCCAGGCGCGCGGCGGCCGGCGTTCCGGAGCCGAGGACGCCGACGCCCTGGCGCGCGGTTTCGGCGATCTGCAGGGTGCCGCGGGCGCTGGCGACCATGGACTGGTACCAGACGTCGTCGTCGATGACGTAGCGCTCGCGGCGGGAATCGTCGCGTTCCCGGCGGACGAGGCCCTGTTCGTCCAGGAACGCGACCGCCTTGGAGACGGACGCCGGACTGACCTGGAGGCGCCGGACGAGTTCGGACGCGGTGAGGCTGCCCGTGTCGCTGACGAAGAGGCAGGCCATCACCCGGGCCATCATTTTCGGCGTGCCCGACTGCATGAAGACGGTGGTCAGCGTCTCCTCGTACTCGCGCACCGCCTCGGCGTCGCGCCCGTGGGCCTGCGGGAGCGCCTGGGGTCCCCGGGGCGCGGCCTGCCTGCGCCGGTGGGCTCGGCGCTCGGTGGCCCGGTGGGCGAGGTCGGCCCGGTACGCGGTGGGGCCGCCGTTGCGCATCACCTCGCGCGTGATCGTCGAGGTGGGGCGGTCGAGGCGTCTGGCGATCTCCGCGTAGGCGAGGCCGTCGGCCAGCCCCAGGGCGATCTGCTGACGTTCCTGCTGAGTGAGCCTGCCTCCCGGCATCGTGATCTCCTTCGCGC
This sequence comes from Streptomyces sp. CB02414, assembly GCF_001905385.1. Lineage (GTDB taxonomy): Bacteria > Actinomycetota > Actinomycetes > Streptomycetales > Streptomycetaceae > Streptomyces. The sequence goes on from NZ_LIPF01000006.1 coordinate 287,672, forward strand.
GCTCCCTTGATGCCGTCACTATAGCGTTCATTCCCACTTCATTGCAACGCATGGGTAATCGCCGTTGCATTGCTTCGCAGTTCGGTTGCAACGAATAACAGCCGCTGAGCTGCCCTTTCAATGCGAGTGCGCAACAAGTGTGTTGATAGAACCATGAAGGCAACGTAGCGTTTCTCTCGTCAGAAAGAACGACGAGTACAGGAGACCACCATGCAGACCTTCGACACCCCCGCTCCGATCTCCGCCGTCCTCAGCATCCCCGCGGGACGCGTCCAGTTCATCGCCGCCGACCGGACCGACACCACGGTCGAGGTCCTGCCCGCGAACCCCTCGAAGGGCCGCGACGTGCGGGTGGCCGAGCAGACCAGGGTCGAGTTCGGCGACGGCGTCCTGCGGGTCGAGGCGCCGGAGAACAACCAGCTCATGGGAGCCTCCGGGTCCGTCGAGGTGACGGTCCGGCTGCCGGCCGACTCCCGCGTCGAGGCGAGGACGGCCGCCACCGAGTTCCGGGGCGTCGGACGGCTCGGTGACGTCGAGTTCGAGGGCGCGCACGGCCCGGTCAAGCTCGACGAGGCCGCGAGCGTCCGGCTCACCACCGCCGCCGGCGACGTCACGGTCGGGCGGTTGGGCGGTTCCGCCGAGATCAGCACCCAGAAGGGCGACATCCGGATCGCCGAGGCCGCACGCGGTGCGCTCGTGCTGCGCACCCAGTCCGGCGACGTGACGGTCGGCGCCGCCGCCGGGGTCTCGGCCTCGCTGGACGCCGGCACCGGCTACGGCCGTATCGACAACGCGCTCAAGAACACCGACGGCACCCCCGGCCTGACCATCCACGCCACCACCGCCCACGGCGACATCACCGCCCGCAGCCTCTGAGGAGCAACCACCATGACCGACCTGGCCATCGCGGCGAGCGGACTGCGCAAGTCCTACGGCGACAAGACCGTCCTCGACGGCATCGACCTGAACGTGCCCGAGGGAACGGTCTTCTCCCTCCTCGGCCCGAACGGCGCCGGCAAGACCACCGCCGTCAAGATCCTCTCCACCCTCATCACCGCCGACGCCGGCACCCTCCGCGTCGCCGGACACGACCTCGCCACCAGCCCCCAGGCCGTACGGGCCACCATCGGCGTCACCGGCCAGTTCTCCGCCGTCGACGGACTGATCACCGGCGAGGAGAACATGTGGCTCATGGCCGACCTGCACCACCTCCCCCGCGACGAGGGACGCCGGGTCGCCGCCGAACTCCTGGAACGCTTCGACCTCACCGAAGCCGCGAAGAAGCCCGCCTCCACCTACTCCGGCGGCATGAAGCGCCGCCTCGACATCGCCATGACCCTCGTCGGCGACCCCCGCATCATCTTCCTCGACGAACCCACCACCGGCCTCGACCCCCGCTCCCGCCACAACATGTGGCAGATCATCCGCGAACTGGTCTCCGACGGCGTCACCGTCTTCCTCACCACCCAGTACCTGGAGGAGGCCGACGAACTCGCCGACCGCATCGCCGTGCTCAACGGCGGCCGGATCGCCGCCGAGGGCACGGCGGAGGAGCTGAAGCGGATGATCCCCGGCGGCCACGTCCGCCTCCGCTTCACCGACCCCGCCGCCTACCGGTCCGCGGCCTTGGCCCTGCGCGAGGTCACCGGGGACGACGAGTCGCTGACCCTGCAACTCCCCAGCGACGGCAGCCAGCGCGACCTGCGCACCATCCTCGACCGACTGGACTCGGCCGGCATCGAGGCCGACGAACTCACCGTCCACACCCCCGACCTCGACGACGTCTTCTTCGCCCTCACCGGCAACGCCGCCGTCCCCGCCCAGACCGACCAGCCGAAGGAGACCGTCCGATGAGCAACCTCGCCCTCGCCGTGCGCGACTCGTCCACGATGCTGCGCCGCAACCTCCTGCACGCCCGGCGCTACCCCTCCCTCACCCTGAACCTGCTGCTCACGCCGGTCATGCTGCTGCTGCTCTTCGTCTACGTCTTCGGCGAGGCGATGAGCGCCGGCATCGGCGGCGGCGACCGCTCCGACTACATCGCCTACATCGTGCCGGGCCTGCTCCTGATGACCATCGGGTCCACCACGATCGGCACCGCGGTCTCCGTCTCCAACGACATGACCGAGGGCATCATCGCCCGCTTCCGGACCATGGCCATCCACCGCGGCTCCGTACTCGTCGGACACGTCATCGGCAGCGTGGCCCAGTCGATCATGAGCGTGGTCCTCGTCGGCGCCGTCGGCGTCGCCATCGGCTTCCGCTCGGCGGACGCCACCGCCCTGGAGTGGCTCGCGGCCTTCGGGCTCCTGGTGCTCTTCACACTGGCGCTGACCTGGATCGCCGTCGGGATGGGCCTGGTCAGCCCCAACGCCGAGGCCGCCAGCAACAACGCGCTGCCGCTGATCTTCCTCCCGCTGATCTCCAGCGCCTTCGTCCCGATCGACTCCATGCCCGGCTGGTTCCAGCCGATCGCCGAGTACCAGCCGTTCACGCCGGCCATCGAGACCCTGCGCGGCCTGCTCCTCGGCACCGAGATCGGCCACTACGGATGGCTCGCCCTCGTCTGGAGTGTCGCCCTCACCGCACTCGGCTACTTCTGGGCGACCGCCAAGTTCAACAACGACCCGAAGTGACCGTGCACGACCGGGAACGACCGGGACGATCGTCGTCCTCGCCCAGGGCCTGCCCGACCGGCCCTAGGCAAAGACGACGGTCCGTCGGCCGTTCAGCAGGATGCGGTGCTCCGCGTGCCACTTGACCGCCCGCGCCAGTGCCTGGCACTCCACGTCCCGTCCGACCGCGACCAGCTGGTCCGGCGTGACGTCGTGGCCGACCCGCTCCACCTCCTGCTCGATGATCGGGCCCTCGTCGAGGTCCGCGGTCACGTAGTGAGCGGTCGCGCCGATCAGCTTCACGCCCCGCGCGTGCGCCTGGTGGTAGGGCTTGGCGCCCTTGAAGCTCGGCAGGAACGAGTGGTGGATGTTGATGATCCGGCCGCTGAGCCGCTTGCACAGGTCGTCCGAGAGGACCTGCATGTAGCGGGCGAGCACGACGAGTTCGACGTTCTCCTCGCGCACGATCTCCAGCAGCCGTGCCTCGGCGTCCGCCTTCGTGTCCCTCGTCACGGGGATGTGGTGGAAGGGAATGTCGTACGACCCCACCAGCTCGGCGAAGTCCGTGTGGTTGGACACCACGGCCGCGATCTCCACCGGCAGCGCGCCGATCCGGGCCCGGAAGAGCAGGTCGTTCAGGCAGTGCCCGAACCTGCTGACCATGAGCACGATGCGCATCTTCCGGTCGGCCCGGTCGATCTGCCAGTCCATCTGGAAGGCGTCACCGATCGCCGTGAAGCTGGCCCGCAGCTTGTCCACGGTCACCGGCTCGTCGGCCGAGAAGTGGACCCGCATGAAGAACAGTCCCGTGTCGTGGTCGCCGAACTGCTGGCTGTCCTCGATGTTGCAGCCGGTCATGAACAGGTAGCTCGACACGGCGTGCACGATGCCCTGCTTGTCCGGGCAGGAGAGGGTGAGGACGTACTGGTCGGCCCGGGCGGCGGCCGACGGGACGGCGGCGGAGGACTGCTCGTTCATGCAGGACAGGGTCCCATACCCGGGCCCGCCGCCCGAGCGTCGTCCCGTCAGGCGGACCGGGTCAGGATCTGCAGCAGCTCCAGCGTGCGCGGCGCCGTCTCCGGGTCCTCACCGTCACTGGTGGCCAGTCGCACGTGCGCGTCGCGCGCCGCCCGCACCGCGTCCGGCCAGTCCGGGTGGTCGAGATACGCGGTCACCGGCGCGTCCGGCCCCACCTGGTGCATGATCCTCAGTACGCGCAGCACGGCCGTGTCGACGAGCGCCGCCTCCTGTGAGTCCCGGAAGACCGTGCCCACGTACTTCTCCGCGGACCAGTGGTCCAGCCAGGTGTCCTCCACCAGCCGGTACACCGCGTCGGTGACGTCGCCGTAGCCGTCGACGCCGGCCAGCCAGACGTCCCGCTGGAAGGCGGGGGCGGAGAGCATGTGCAGCGCGGAGCGCACGTTGCTGCGCCAGCGCCACCACGGCATGTCGTTGAGGGGCATGCCGCCCATGGTGGAGGAGCGACGGCCGCGACGGGAAGAGTTCTCCGAACCTTGCACGGTCATCGATCGTACGTTCCCCTCCCGGCCCTCCTCACCGGCCCCCGCAATTCACCTCCGTGTCACCGCGCATTGACCGCAGGTCACCTCCGGGTTGGCCGTGTGACGGAATCGTGCGGGCACATGACCGGCAGGCGCCCCATCCGCAGCAGCTTCCTCCGCCGCCCGAGCGGCCGCTCCCGGGCCACCCGCACCGGCGCACTGTCGGCGGGCGCGCTGGTGGCGTGCGTGTCGCTCGCCGTCGGCTGCGGCGTCGTCCCCGGTACCACGGGGGGTTCCGGGGACGACGCGATCACCGTCATGACCTGGGCGCCGCAGGAGACGGGCGCGACCAACAAGCCGGGCATGCCCGCCTTCGCGCAGGCCTACGCCCGCTGGGTCAACGCGAACGGCGGCATCGGCGGCCGCAAGCTCAACGTGCTGACCTGCAACGACCACAACGACAGCGTGGCCGCGGCCAAGTGCGCCCGCCGCGCCGTCAACGAGAAGGCGGTCGCGGTCGTCGGCTCCTACAGCCAGCACGCGGACTCCTTCTTCCCCGTGCTGGAGGGCGCCGGAATCCCCTACATCGGCGGCTACGGCATCACCAACGCGGAGTTCACCAGCCCCCTGTCCTACCCGGTCAACGGGGGACAGCCCGCGCTGCTGGCCGGCCTCGGCAGCGCGCTCGCCGGCTCCTGCGGGCCCGTCGCCCTCATCCGCCCCGACACCATCGCGGGCGACCAGTTCCCCGTCCTGCTCGACTCGGGGCTCACCTCGGGCGGGCACGAGCGCGCCGAGGACCAGCGGGCGGCGGAGGACGCCACCGAGTACAGCGGCCAGGCCGAGCGGGCCCTTGAGAGCACGACCGGCGATCCGGCGGACCCGGGGTGCGTGGTGCCGGTCCTCGGCGACCGCACCGGCACCTTCATGGACTCCTTCCGCCGGGCCCGCGAGGACTACCCCGACGTACGGACCGCGACCGTGCTCGGCAGCGTCGACCAGTCCACGGTCAACGCGAGCGGCGGGGCGTCCGGGCCCTACGAGGGGGCGTACGTCACTGGCTGGTACCCGGAGGCGGACGATCCGGCCTGGAACGGGATGAAGAAGGTGATCAAGGAGGAGGCGTTCGGCGACAACGACATCGACGCGGCGGACGCCGGGGTGCAGACCACCTGGATCGCGTACACCGTCCTCAAGAAGGTCGTCGAGTCGCTCGGCGACGGCGAGGTGAGCGCCGGCACCGTACGGCGGGCCCTGGACGGCGGCCTGGAGGTCGGCACGGGCGGACTCACTCCCACCCTCCGGTGGACGTTCGCCGCCGAGCTCGCCTCGGTCGGCTTCCCGCGCCTGGTCAACACCGAGGTCACCCTCCAGGTCGTACGGCAGGGCCGGCTGGTCTCCGCCCACCAGGGCTCCATGGACACCACCCGCCTCCTGCAGAACGCCCACGTGGCCTGAGCGGACCCCGGCGGGACCGGGGTCGCACGGGCCCCTCTCAGAGCTGGGTGGGCTGGCGCTCCGTGAGTCCGTACTGCTTGGCGATGGCGTTCCAGAGGGCGGCGGCCTTGGTCTTCTCCTTGCTCGCCGTGCCGCTCGCCCGGTTGGCCTCCTTGGGCTGGGTGGCGGCCTTGCCCTTCTTGCAGCCCTTCTTGCCGGCCGTCCGGTCGGCCCAGGCCGCGTAGTGGTTGTCGGCCGACGCGGAGGCCTGCCACGCCTTGGTGAGGGCGGCGGTCAGCTCGGCGTGCTGCGGCAGCTTGTCCACGGACAGCTCGGAGAGGCTGGTGACCAGCCCGGTGCGCTGCTTGGCGGCCTCGCGCAGGTCCTTGGCCGCCTGGGGCAGGTTGTCGCACTTCTTCACGTCGGCCACGGCGTTGATCACGGTGGTCCGGCCGGTGCCGCTCTCGGCCAGCAGCTTGTCCAGCTCGACGGCCTGCCGGCGGGCCGGGTCGACCGACGGCGACGGTGACGCGGACGCCGACGCGGACTCGGAGACGGGGGCGGTCGCGGAGACAGGCTGATTGCCGCCCTTGTTCTCCTCGCCACCGCCGCCCCCGGCCAGCATCGCGCCCGCGCCGATGCCGACGACGGCGATGCCGACGCCCACGGCCGCGAGCATGGGCACGCGCGAGCCGGTGCGCCCGCCGCCGGCCCGGCCGCCGTCGTCGTGGCCGCCGCGCCGCCGGCCGCCACCGGCCGGGCCGTGCGGGCCCTGCGGGGCGTAGGCGGAGGGGCCGCCGCGGTGCGCCGCCTGCGGCTCGTCGAAGGCGGGCAGCTGCTGGGTCGACGAGGCCGGCCCGTCGGCGGCCGGGGCGCTGCGGAAGAGGCTGTCGAATTCGGCGGGGGGCTGCCGTCCCTCGTCACCGCCGGGCGCGCCGCCGTACGGGGCCGGTGTGGCGGGGCCGCCGGGCACGGGCGCGATGAACTGCGTGGCCTCGGCGTCGGGGTTGGGGCCGGGCCGTGCCGGGTACTGCGGTGCCGCCGTGCCGAGGAACTGCGTCGACTCGGCGTGCGGCTGGGCGGGTCTCTCCGGGGGCAGGGCGCCCGGAGAGACCGGGGGTATGTACTGCGTGGCACCCTCGTCGGCCGGGTTCCCGGCCGGGGGCACCGGGGGGATGTACTGCGTCGCACCCTCGTCGGCGGTCGACGCGACGGGCGGCAGGTACCGCGTGGCACCGTCGTCGGCCGCGGGCCCCTGTCCGGGGAGGCCGGGGTGAAGGTGCGGCCCGGCCTGACCTGGCTGGCCGTGCTGCCCCGACTGGCCGTGGGGCCCGGCCTGCCCGTGGTGGCCCTGCGGTCCCGGCTGGCCGAACTCACCAGGCTGACCCTGCGGACCGGACTGACCGTGCTGACCGGCCTGCTGGCCGTGCGGACTCGGCTGACCGTGCTGCCCCGACTGCCCGTGGTGGCCCTGCGGTCCCGGCTGGCCGAACTGACCAGGCTGACCCTGCGGACCGGACTGACCGTGCTGACCGGCCTGCTGGCCGTTCTGTGCGTGCTGGCCGGTCTGGCCGTGCGGGCCCGGCTGGTGGTACTGCCCCTGCGGCCCCGGCTGCCCGTACGACGGCCCCGAGCCGTACGCCTGGCTCCCGGCCGGCCCGCCGTAGGGCTGCGCGCCGGACGAACCGCCGTACGCCTGCCCGTGGGACGCCGCTCCGTACGCCTGCCCGCCGTACTCACCGGTGGCCTGCGCGCCCTCCGGAGGCAGCGGGCCGGGGCCCGCCTGGGGCGGGGAGCCCCAGGGCTGGGCGGCGGGCGGAGTGGACCAGCCCTGCTCGGGCGCCGGGCTCTGCTGCTCGGGCCCCCACGGCCGGTCCCAGGCCTGGCCGCCGGGTGGCGCCGAGGCGGGCGCGGGTGCGGGGCCGGCCGGCGCGCCCGGGCCGGTCAGGCCCGGTACCAGCGGCTCGCCACCGTCCGAGGGCAGCACGATGCCTTCGCGCGCTTCCCGCGGCGAGGGCTCCTCGCCCTGTCCACTCTGCGTCACCGGGACTCCTGTGAATGGGGGACCTTCGGAATCGTCGGCTCACGCTACCGGGTCCCCGGAGCCCACTGCCACGCCGCATGGGGCGTGAACTCCTTCCCTGTGACCGCAGTAACAAAACCGTGCCGCGGCACGCTGTTCATGGAACTTCGCTCACACCGCGCCGGTGTTCACGCGGCGGCCTGGAGGTCCAGCCGCGCCCCGAACTCCCTTACCACCGCCTCCTCCCGGTACGGTTCCAGCCGCGCCTGGAAGTCGTCCAGGTACTCCGCGCCCCGGTTCGACCGCAGCGTCCCGAGGAGCTCCACCGCCTTCGTCGCCGTCGTGCAGGCCTGTTCGATCTCGCGCTGCTGCACCTGGGCCGTGGCCAGCAGCACATGGCCGATGGCCCGCCTGCGCGCCCGCGACTCGGGGTGCCCGTCCAGCGACTGCCGGGCGCACCGCGCCGCCGAGTCGGCCTCCCCCAGGTCCCGGTGGCAGTGCGCCAACTCGTCCGCCAGATACGCCTCGTCGAAGTGCGCGATCCACACCGGGTCGTCCCCGGCCGCCGGTTCGGCCGCGTCCATCGCGGTGACCGCCCGCCCGGCCGCCGTGTGGGCCGCCCGTGCGTCGCCCAGCAGCGCGTGCCCGCGGGCCTCGGCGGCGTGGAACATCGCCTCCGCGCGCGGCGTCACCCGCCCGCGCGCCCCCTCCTGCGCCGCGCGCGCCAACTGCGCGATCTCCCGGGGGTTTCCGAGCTGCGCGGCGAGGTGGCTCATGGAGGCGGCCAGCACGTACCCGCCGTAGCCGCGGTCACCGGCCGCCTGCGCGAGCCGCAGGGACTGGATGTAATACCGCTGGGCGAGTCCGGGCTGGCCGGTGTCGACGGCCATGTACCCGGCCAGCTCGGTCAGCCGGGCCACCGTGGCGAACAACTCCCGTCCCACCGCCTCCCGGTAGGAGCCCGCGAGCAGCCCGGAGACGACGCTGTTCAGGTAGTGCACGACGACCGGGCGCACGTGCCCGCTGCCGTACTGGTGGTCCAGGTCGACCAGCGCCTGCGTCATCGCCCGCACCGCCGCCACGTCGGAGGGCCCCACCCGCGGCCCGGCCGAGCGCGACACCTGTGAGTCGGGGGCGGAAATCAGCCAGTCCCGGCTGGGTTCGACGAGCGCCGAGGCGGCGACGGACGACCCGGACAGGAAGTCCCGCCGCCCGACGTCACTGCGCCACAGCTCGCAGACCTGCTCGATGGCTCCCAGTACCGTCGGCGAGAACTGGAGGCCGACCCCCGAGGCGAGGTTCTTGCCGTTGGCCATGCCGATCTCGTCGATCGTGACCGTGCGGCCGAGCTTGCGTCCGAGCGCCTCGGCGATGATCGCCGGTGCCCGGCCGCGCGGTTGCTGCCCACGCAGCCAACGGGCCACCGAGGTCTTGTCGTACCGCAGGTCGAGTCCGTGCTCGACCCCGCACACGTTGACCCGGCGGGCGAGGCCCGCGTTCGAGCAGCCCGCTTCTTGAATGAGCGCCTGCAGTCGTTCGTTCGGCTGCCGCGCGACGAGAGGCCTTGCGGCCATGGCGTAACCCCCATGCGGTCTCATACGGTCTCGATGCTGTCCCGGCGGACGAGAAGATCCGGCCGTGAAGATCAATGCCCAGTCGATGTGCCGACAATGCGAGACTTGCGAAGCTTGCGAGGATTGCCGGGGTGACGGCCGACGCCGGCCGGCGTCGGCCCCAGACGTGGCTACCCAGCTCCGGCGGCGAATCCTCCCGCGCGCCCCCGTACATGCACCCATGCGCCCCGGATGCGGAATCGATGCTCCTCCCCCGCGCGCGCAACCGCCGTAACCCCCGGTGAGCACGGGAGTTGAGTTCCACGTGACAGAGACCATCCCCGGCACCGAAGCCACCCAGATCCCGCAGCAGCGAGGCGCGTCGCTGCTGGAGACCGCCGTACGCTACGCCGAGGAGCGCCACTGGGACGTGTTCCCCGGCACCTGGCTGGAAGCAGCCGACGGGGAGCAGCGCTGTTCCTGCGGGGACCCGGCGTGCGCCGCCCCGGGCGCGCACCCGGCGCGCGAGGACTGGGCGACGCAGGCGACGGGCAGCGCGACCGTCGCCCGCAGGATGTGGCAGAAGCAGCCGGCGGCCTCGATCCTGCTGCCCACGGGGCGGACGTTCGACGCGATCGACGTGCCGGAGACCGCGGGGTTCCTGGCGCTGGCGCGGATGGAGCGGATGGAGCTGACGCTCGGGCCGGTGACGCTGACGCCGGACCGGCGGATGCGGTTCTTCGTTCTTCCGGGGGCCGCCGCGAAGGTGCCGGAGCTGGTGCGGAAGCTGGGCTGGGTGCCGCGACTGCTCGATCTCACGGCGCTCGGGGAAGGGGCGTATGTGGCTGCGCCGCCTACGCGGTACGGGACACGGGGGGCTGTGCAGTGGGCCTGCCGGCCTACGCCGGCGAATCGGTGGCTGCCGGATGTGGAGGAGTTGGTGTCGCCGTTGGCGTATGCGTGCGGTAGGGATCGTTAGGGGCGCCTATTCATCTGCCTGGTTGAGGTGTTCTGGCGGCTGGCGGCCGTACGTGGTTGATCGCGCAGTTCCCCGCGCCCCTTATCGGGGCGCTCTTCCCCCGTAGGGTGCGGAGTTGACGGAGGGAGACGTGGTGGGTGCGAGGGTTGCCGTGCGCGTGCGAGGGCTCTGGAAGCGGTTCGGGCAGCAGGTTGCCGTGGGTGGGGTCGATCTGGAGCTGCCCGCGGGCAAGTTCGTCGGGCTCGTCGGGCCGAACGGCGCCGGGAAGACCACCACCCTCTCCATGGTGACCGGGCTGCTGCGGCCGGATCAGGGGACCGTCGAGGTCGTCGGGCACGACGTGTGGCGCGACCCGGTGGAGGTGAAGGCGCGGATCGGGGTGCTGCCGGAGGGGCTGCGGCTGTTCGAGCGGCTGTCCGGGCGGGAACTGCTCGGCTACACGGGGCGTTTGCGCGGCCTGCCCGGTGACGAGGTGGACCGGCGGGCGACCCAGCTGCTGGACGTACTGGACCTGGCCGGGGCCCAGCACAAGCTGGTCGTCGACTACTCGACCGGCATGCGGAAGAAGATCGGGCTGGCCACCGCGCTGCTGCACAATCCCGAAGTGCTCTTCCTGGACGAGCCGTTCGAGGGGGTCGACCCGGTGTCGGCGCAGACGATCCGGGGCGTCCTGGAGCGTTACACCGCCTCCGGCGCCACCGTCGTCTTCTCCTCCCACGTCATGGAGCTGGTGGAGTCCCTGTGCGACTGGGTGGCCGTCATGGCCGCGGGCCGCATCCGCGCCACCGGCACCCTCGCCGAGGTGCGCGGGGAGGCGGCCTCCCTGCAGCAGGCGTTTCTCGAACTCGTCGGCGCCGGGGGCCTGGACACCGGGTCGGACCTGGACTGGCTGGGCGGCGGGTCCCGGTGAGCGCGTCGGTCACCTCCGTCTTCGTACGGCTGAAACTGTCGCTCCTGCGCAACGGGCTGCGCCGGTCCGGCGGGCGGCGGGCCGCCTACATCGCCTCCGCCGTCGCCGTGCTGCTCTTCGCCGCGCTCCAGCTGATCGGTCTGATCGCCCTGCGCGGGTACGACCACGTGGGGTCACTGGTCATCCTGCTGGCGGCGGTGCTGGGTCTCGGCTGGGCGGTGATGCCGCTGTTCTTCCCCGGCGGCGACGAAACGCTGGACGCGACCCGGCTGGTGATGCTGCCGCTGCGGCCCCGCCCGCTGGTCCGGGCCCTGCTCACGGCGTCGCTGGTGGGCATCGGGCCGCTGTTCACGCTGTGCGTGCTGGCCGGCTCGGTGGTCGCGGTCGCGCACGGCTGGGCGGCGTACGCCGTCGGCGTCGTCGGCGGTGTCCTCGCGCTGCTGGTGTGCGTGACCCTCGCGCGGGCCGTCGCCGCCGCCAACGTACGGCTGCTGACCAGTCGCAAGGGCCGCGACCTGGCGGTGCTGAGCGGGCTGGTCGTCGCGGTCGGGGCGCAGGTCGTCAACTTCGGCGCACAGCGACTGGGTTCGTCCGGGCTGGAACAGCTCGACCCGGCGGCCGACGTGCTGCGCTGGGTGCCGCCCGCCTCGGCCCTCGGCGCGATGGACGCGGCGGGCGACGGGTCCTGGGGCACCGCGCTGGCGCAGCTGGCCCTGACGGCGGCGGCGCTGGTGCTGCTGCTGCGGGTGTGGGAGCGGCACCTGACGCGGCTGATGACCACGCCGGACGGGTCCACCCTGCAGAGCGACACGCGTCCCGTGCGCCGGCGCGGCTCGTCGGGCCTCACCCGGCTGCTGCCCACCGGCCGCACCGGTACGACGATGGAACGCACCCTGCGCTACGTGTGGCGCGATCCGAAGACGAAGGCGGCGTGGGTGACCTCGCTGGCCATCGGCCTGATCGTGCCGGTCTTCAACGCCTGGCAGGGCACCGGCTCGGTGTATTTCGCCTGCTTCGCCGCCGGGATGCTCGGCATCCAGATGTACAACCAGTTCGGGCAGGACACGTCCGCCTTCTGGATGGTGGCGCTGACCATCTCCTCGACCAGGGACGCCTACGTGGAACTGCGCGCCCGCGCGCTGGCCCTGCTGCTGATCACTCTTCCGTACGCGACCCTCGTCACCGTCCTGACCACGGCGATGCTCGACGACTGGCGGACCCTGCCCGAGGCCCTGGGCCTGTCCTTCGCGCTGCTCGGCGCGATGCTGGCGACCGGGGCGTGGACCTCGGCGCGCTTCCCGTACTCCATCCCGCAGGAGGGCCACAAGAACGTCGCCCCCGGTCAGGTCGGGCTGGCCTGGATCTCGATCCTCGGCGGCATGGTCGGCGCGGCCCTGCTGTGCGCACCCGTGATCGCGCTGACGATCTGGCTGAACGTACGCGGTGCCGGGAGCCCGCTGCTGCTTCCGGTGGGCGCGGTGTACGGCGCGGTGCTGACGCTGGCCGGCCTGCGGCTGGCCGCGCCGCGCACGGCCGGACGGCTGCCGGAGATCCTCACGGCGGTCAGCAAGGGCTGACGGCGGCGCCCGGTCCGGTCAGCCGTCGCGGAGGCTGTCGAGGAACGGCTCGATGGCCGCTCGCCACGCCTCCGGCTGGTCGTAGTGGACGAGGTGGCCGGCGTCGGCGACCTCCGCGTACTGGCCGTGCGGCAGGACGCGGACCATCTCCTGGGCCTCGGCGCGGCCCAGCTCGCCGTCGAGGCCGCGGACGACCAGCGTGGGACAGCGGACCTGGGCCAGCTCCTCCCAGTGGGCGTCGTAGACCCATGTCTCGCGGGAGCGCAGCATCTGCTCCGGCTCGAAGACCGGCCGCCAGCCGTCCGGGGACTCGGCCATCACCTCGGCGTAGAACTCGCCCCGGGCCGGATTCGGGCGCTCCACCCACGGATCGTCCTCGCCGAACCACTTGCGTACGTCGGCGAGGGTGGCGAAGGGGACCGGCCAGGCGCCGAACCACTCGGTCCAGGTGTGCTGGGACGCGGCGCCGAGGGCGGAGGCCCGCATGTCGCAGACGACCAGACCGCGGACCAGGTCGGGACGTTTGGCGGCGAGCTGCCAGGCGGTCAGCGCGCCCATGGCGTGGCCGATCAGGACGGCCGGGCCGAGACCGAGCTGCTCCAGGGCGGCCTCGACGTCCTCCACGTAGGCCTCCCGGGTGTAGGAGCCCCGCGGCGGCTTGTCGCTGCGGCCGTGGCCGCGCTGGTCGAGGGCGACGGCCCGGTGCCGGGCGGCGAGCCAGCGGGCCGTGGGGGCCCAGTGGGACGCGCGGCCCATCAGGCCGTGCAGTAACAGCACACCTGTGTGGTCCGCGTGGTCCGTGCGGTCGGTCCGGTCCGTCTTGGGAGGGTCGCCGAACTCCCAGGCCGCGAGGCGTACGCCGCCCGCGCCGGTCACGTCGATGCGTCGCGCCATGGTCCTGGCACCCCCAAGCTCCGCTCGGACCGCCCGCCCCGCCGGGCCGGCCGATCCTGTGAACCGTGTCCTGCCTGTCGTGCCTGTCGTTCTGGCCGTGACGGGCCACCGTCCGCTCACGGCCGTCCGACGCTCGCAGAGTATCGAATGCATATTCGAAAATGCCGCCTCGGCGAGCAACACCCCTCGTTCGAGTGACCCCCTTCAGGGATTGATCGCCGCCGCCGAGGGGAGATCTTCAACGGGAGGCGGGCCGCTCGGGGAAAACGGTCCGAGGGGATTGACCCTGAGAGCTCGGGGCTCCGGGTCAGCACAGGGGAGGACAGGCCCCGGCGCCACACGGCGCCGGGGCCCTCTCCGTCTCAGCAGCACGCCCCTCCCCCTCTCCGGCCGGGACGACATCGCTGTCACACCACGGCCCAGAGCCCTCACGTCATACGCCTCACGCCACAGCCTTGCACGCGCGGTGACCGGACGCTGCGATTCGGCGGACCGCACACGGGAAACGGCGTGATCCACGCCGTGGCGGGCAGCCCGTCAGCGCTTGGCGACGAACACGTGCGAGGCGGTCTCCGTCTCCAGCTCCGCCGCCTCGCCGCCGCTGCCCACCAGCACGCCGCCGGCCGACTCGGTCACGCTCACCACCGAGCCGGGCTGCACGCCCGCCCGGCGCAGCGTGTACATCAGCTGCGCGTCCGTCTGGATCGGCTCGCCGATCCGGCGCACGACGACCGTCTTGCCCTCCGTGCCCGGGTCCAGGTCGGCGAGGGACACCATGCCCTCGTCCAGGAACGGATCGGCGCCGTCCGTCTCGCCCAGCTCCTCCAGGCCCGGGATCGGGTTGCCGTACGGCGACTCGGTCGGGTGCCGCAGCAGCTCCAGCACCCGGCGCTCGACGGCCTCGCTCATCACGTGCTCCCAGCGGCAGGCCTCGGCGTGCACCTGCTCCCACTCCAGGCCGATCACGTCGACGAGCAGGCACTCCGCGAGCCGGTGCTTGCGCATCACCCGCGTGGCCAGCCGGCGGCCCTCGTCGGTCAGCTCCAGGTGCCGGTCGGCCGCCACGGACACCAGACCGTCGCGCTCCATCCGCGCCACCGTCTGGCTGACCGTCGGGCCGCTCTGGTCGAGCCGCTCGGCGATCCGGGCGCGCATCGGGACCACACCTTCCTCCTCCAGCTCCAGAATGGTGCGGAGGTACATCTCCGTGGTGTCGATCAGTCCGGACATACGTGCCCCTTGATGAGATTGCCGGAGGCTACGGCCCACCGGCTCGTGCGCTGGCCCTGCCCCCAATTCTGACGCATACCACCGACAACCGTGCCGCACCGCGGAAACCAGGGCCCGCGCGGCCGTCCGGCGGTGTCGACGCCGTATTGACACCGCACTGGTCCAGACCGCACGGTGATCCGCGACGCAGCCACTCCGAAGGGGTCCCGCATGAGCGACCGCAAGCCGGCCGGGCAGTTCATCGACGCCGCGATCGACCTCCTGCGACGGGTCCGCGACGAGGAGGCCGACTCCGTCGAGGCGGCCGGCACGCTGCTCGCCGACACGGTGGCCGACGGCGGCCGGCTCTTCACCTTCGGCGCCGGCCACTCCTCCCTCGCCGCCCAGGACGTCGTCTACCGCGCCGGCGGCCTCGCCCTGATGAACCTGCTCGCCGTGCCCGGCGTCGTCGGCGTCGACGTCATGCCGGCCACGCTCGGCTCCGCGCTGGAGCGGGTGGACGGCCTCGCGAGCGCCGTACTGGACTCCTCGCCGATCCGCGCGGGCGACGCCCTGGTGATCATCTCCCTGTCCGGGCGCAACGCGCTGCCCGTGGAGATGGCCATGAACGCCCGCGCCCTGGGCGTCCGCGTCATCGGCGTGACCTCGGTGGCGTACGCCTCCGAGACCAAGTCGCGGCACGCCTCCGGCTCCTTCCTCAAGGACCACTGCGACATCGTGCTGGACTCGAAGATCGCCGTCGGCGACGCGGAGCTCACGCTCGACACCGTCCCCGCGCCCTTCGCGCCCGCCTCCACGGTCGTCACCAGCGCCCTGATGCAGGCCATGACCGCCACGGCGGCCGCCGCCCTCGCCGACCGCGGCATCGAACCGCCCCTGCTGCGCTCCGGCAACGTCGACGGCGGCCACGAATGGAACGGGCGGGTACTGGACCAGTACGGGGACCGGATCTTCTACCGGCGCTGAGCGGACACCCGGCCAGGACCCCGATCGCTACGGCCCCTCCACCGGCCCGGCGAGATCCAGCGCCGCCGCGATGCGCACCGCCACGTCCTCGGCGTACACCGCGTCCGAGCGCTCGAACGCGCTGCGCCCCGAGCCGCGCAGGAACGTCACGACGCCCAGCGTCCGGCCCCGGCTGCGCAGGACCGCGCACAGGCCGTGCACCGTGTCCGCCGGCCACTGCCGGGCCGTCGCCCACTGGCGCACCCGCTCCGCCGGCACCGCCCGGACACCGGCACTGGCCCGCACCGAGCCCGCCCGCTCCACGCACTGCACCGCCGGGTGCCCCTCGGCGTAGCGCACCGGCATGCCCGACGTCGCGGCCGGCACGCTCGGCCCCGGCGCTCCGGACGGCGTCGCCGCCACCCGCATCAGCCGCACCGGCCCCGGCGCTTGTGGCTCCGCCGCCTCGGACTCGCCCGCCCGGGGCCCGCTCTCGCCCACCACCCGGTCGATCAGGGCGTGGTCGGCGAACCCGGCGAGCGCGAAGTCCAGGTGGACGACCGCCGCCTCCGCGGGATCCTCGCACTCCGCCGCCGCCCGCGCCGCGCGGTGCAGCTGGTTGGTGCGGAAGCGCAGCAGCGCCGCCTCCTGCTCGGCCTGCTTGCCCTCCGTGATGTCCTGGAACAGCCAGCCCACGCCCAACGGCACCGGCTCCTCCGCCAGCGGCGACGCCAGCCGCACGAAGCCGCTGCGCCAGCACCGGCGCCGCTCGCCCTCCGGCGTGCGCACGCTCACCCAGATCTCGGCGGGCCCGGGCGGCGCGCCCTCCGCCAGCACGTGCGTCAGCGCGCTCTCCAGCTCCTCCACGCCCTGCGCGAGCAGATCGCCCAGCGGCCGCCCCAGCACGGACGTACGCCCGGCGCCCAGGGCCCGCGCCGCGTGGGCGTTCACCACGGCCGGCCGCAGATCCACGTCCACCAGTACGACGCCCCAGCTCGCGTCCTCCAGCAGGGCCTCGCTCAGCGCGATGGAGCGCTCCAGGTCGATCTGCGCGTGCACCTCGCTGAACGCGCAGTACACCCCGGCGGGTCGGCCGTCGGGACCGCGCACGGCCGCGGACTGGGTGCGCACCAGCACCCGACCGCCGTCCTTGGTCAGCAACGCGAACTCGTGCACCTGCCGGCCCGGGGCGCGCATCGCGGACAGCAGCCGCTCCTCGACCTCACCGGCGTCCGCCCGGCGCACGGCCCAGCCGGCGAAACCCTGCCGTCCCACGGCCTCGGCCGCGCTCCAGCCCAGGATCCGCTCCGCCTCGCGGTTCCAGTGGGTGACCACCCCGTCCGCGTCGAAGGCGCACAGGGCCGCGTCCATGCCGTCGAGCAGCGCGGCCAACAGGTCCGCGCCGTCCCGCTCGGGCTGTTCCGGCTCGTCCGGCCCCAGCTCGTCGGTGGTCCCACTACGCCGGGAAGCACTCACCTGGACCCCCTGCAGGCTGCGTCACTGGCCTTCATTCAACTCGAACGTGATGCAGCACACACCGAGTTCCCACAAGATTGCGGAAATCGTTGTACTGCGGAAACTCGGCATACGCCCCCGTCATGACGGGTGCGCGGCGAGCCTCAGATCGACCCACTCGTCGCTCTCGCCATCCAACACGTACCGCTCCCGTTCCACGAACCCACGCCCCTCGGCGAACCGCAACCCGTCACCGTTGGCCGCCAGCACCACGGTCTCCACCGCCTCGGCGCCGAGCGCGGCCGCCTCGGCCAGGCCCGCCTCGTAGAGCGCCGCGCCGATCCCGCGCCCCCGGAACGCGGGCAGCACCCGGGCGATCACGGTCGCCGCCCGCTCCTCCCCCTCGGGCGGCCGCACCGTGGAGCACCCGACGAGCACGTCCCCGAGGTACGCGTTGGCCAGCCGGTACCGCCCGGCCCGCTCCCGCGCCTGATCCGGGGTCATCGCGGCGGGCGGCACCACCTCGTCGTGGACGTGCCGCCACTCCTCCACCATGGCGTCCCCGGCCACGGCCTCGACGCGCAGTCCGGCGCCCGGACCGACCGGCCCGCGCCGCGCGTCCGCCTCGATCTCGATCCGCATCCGCTCGTCGGCGAGCCCGCACACCATCATGGTCGCGGCCGGCCGCACCTCGCCGAACGCCCGCCGCAGCACCGGCCAGCACGGCTCGAAGTCCTCCCGCGCGGGCAGCAGGTACCGCACCCGCACGACGTCCGCGAACGTGCACCCCGCCTCGGCCAGTGCCGCCCCGATGTTCCGCAGGCACTGCCCGGCCTGCTCCACCACGTCCTCGGAGATGGTCATCGACGCGTAGTCGAACCCGGTCGTCCCCGACACGTGCACCCGGTCCCCGTCGACGACGGCCCGGGCGTACCCGATCCGCTCCTCGAACGTCGACCCGCTGACCACCGCCCGCCTGACCGGCGGCTCCCCCTGGTGTTTCGTCATGGGCGAAACGGTAGGTGACCAGCGCGGACGCGTCCATGGGTGATCGTCGGCCGAGGGCCGCGGACGGGTCCGGAAAAAAGACGTTGATGAGCGGGCGGTCAGTTCCTAATGTGGGGAGCACACAGAAGGGAGGTGGTTCGGCAGATGTATGACAACCGGACGCGTGAGGTGGCTGCGGGCTAGCGGCCCGTCACCACACCGAGTGCGGTGCCGGACCAGCGCGTGAAAGACGCGCGCAGCCGGCCCAATCCCAAGCAGTCACCCGACCCGCGAGTCGCCGGTAAGTCCGGCCGGCTCCTCTCCGGAGGAACCAGACTCGCGGGTCGTCTGCGTGTACGGCGCGGTCCGTCAGCCCGCGATGTCGGCGTAGCCCTCGATCGCGCGCGGGTCGCGGGGGCCCGGGCCGACGTAGCGGGCCGAGGGCCGGACCAGGCGGCCGGTGCGCTTCTGTTCCAGGATGTGCGCGGACCAGCCGGCCGTGCGGGCGCAGGTGAACATCGAGGTGAACATGTGCGCCGGGACCTCGGCGAAGTCCAGCATGATGGCGGCCCAGAACTCGACGTTGGTGGCGAGGACCCGGTCGGGGCGGCGGGCGTGGAGTTCGGCCAGGGCGGCCTTCTCCAGGGCTTCGGCGACCTCGTAGCGCGGGGCGCCCAGTTCGCGGGCGGTGCGGCGCAGGACGCGGGCGCGGGGGTCCTCGGCGCGGTAGACCCGGTGGCCGAAGCCCATGAGGCGTTCGCCCGCGTCGAGGGTCTTCTTGACGTAGGCCTCGGCGTCCCCGGTGCGTTCGATCTCCTCGATCATGTGCAGGACGCGGGAGGGGGCGCCGCCGTGCAGCGGGCCGGACATGGCGCCGACGGCTCCGGAGAGGGCGGCGGCCACGTCGGCGCCGGTGGAGGCGATGACACGGGCGGTGAAGGTGGAGGCGTTCATGCCGTGCTCGGCGGCGGAGGTCCAGTAGGCGTCGACGGCGGCGACGTGCTTGGGGTCGGGTTCGCCGCGCCAGCGGATCATGAAGCGTTCGACGACGGACTGGGCCTTGTCGATCTCGCGCTGCGGGACCATGGGCAGGCCCTGGCCGCGGGCGGACTGGGCGACGTAGGACAGGGCCATGACGGCGGCGCGGGCGAGGTCGGCGCGGGCCTGCTCGGCGTCGATGTCGAGGAGCGGTTTGAGGCCCCAGACGGGGGCGAGCATGGCGAGCGCGGACTGCACGTCGACACGGATGTCGCCGGAGTGCACGGGGATCGGGAAGGGTTCGGCCGGGGGCAGGCCGGGGTTGAAGGCGCCGTCGACGAGCAGGCCCCAGACGTTCCCGAAGGAGACGTGCCCGACCAGGTCCTCGATGTCGACGCCGCGGTAGCGGAGGGCGCCGCCCTCCTTGTCGGGTTCGGCGATCTCCGTCTCGAACGCGACGACTCCTTCGAGCCCGGGTACGAAGTCGGACATCAGGCGGCTCCTCGTGATCGTAAGTGTGGCGACCGGCCCGTCTCGGAACACCGGAACACCCGGTTCCTGTGGATCCGCGGTCGGTCGACGACTCGCGGTCCTGGTCTCCGGTCATCCCTGTGATGCCCCGTTCGGCCTCGGGTCATCCAACCGGGACGGGATCAGCACGATATCTCCGAGTGCCACCTTTGGGGAGGGGTAGCGGCACTGAGTGCCACTTTCTGCGGGAGTCGTGCCGGAGGCCGTGACGAAGGACTCAGTGGAGGGCGCGGTGGATGCGGCAGGATGGCCGCTGTGACCGACCGCGATGCCGTCCCCTTCGATCTCGCCTCGATGCGCAAGCAGTACCGGGCCGAGGGGCTTGCCGAGTCCGAGCTGGCCGCCACGCCCCTGGAGCAGTTCGCGCGCTGGTTCAAGCAGGCCGCGACGGAGGGCGGGCTGTTCGAGCCGAACGCGATGGTCGTCTCCACGGCGGACGCCGAGGGCCGGCCCAGCTCCCGCACGGTGCTGCTGAAGCACTTCGACGAGCGGGGCTTCGTCTTCTACACCAACTACGAGTCGCGCAAGGGCCGTGAGCTGGGCGGGAATCCGTACGTGTCGCTGCTGTTCCCGTGGCATCCGATGGCCCGGCAGGTGATCGTGACGGGGACGGCGCGGCGGACCGGGCGGGACGAGACCGCCGGCTACTTCCGGACCCGGCCGCACGGCTCCCAGCTGGGTGCCTGGGCCAGCGCCCAGTCGTCGGTGGTGGCGGACCGGGACGCCCTGGACGCCGCGTACGCCGGGCTGGCGGCGCGCTATCCGGAGGGCGAGCAGGTGCCGGTGCCACCGCACTGGGGCGGGTTCCGGGTGGTCCCGGACGCGGTGGAGTTCTGGCAGGGGCGGGAGAACCGGCTGCACGACCGGCTGCGGTACGTGGCGGGGGCGGACGGGGGGTGGCGGGTGGAGCGGCTGAGTCCGTGAGATCCGCAAGCACTTCGCTCGCTTTGGGACTAGAATGCTTGCATGGCTACGATCCACGTGCGGGACGTCCCGGAGGACTCACTGCGCACGCTGAAGGCGAGAGCGGCGCGCACGGGGCAGTCGCTGCAGAACTACGTCCTGCAGCTGCTGGTGGGTGAGGCGGCACTGCTGTCGCCCGCCGAAGCGGCCGCCGAAGCGCGTGCGATCGCCTCGCGCGGCAACGTATCGGCGGACGACGTCACCGACGTCCTGCGTGATCTGCGCGAGGCCCGCGGGTGAGCGTGCTCGTCCTGGACACCTCCGCTCTCGTGGAGTTCCTCGTGGGCGGCGACGAACTCGCCGAACGGGTCCGGGCCCGCGCCCTGGACCACCGGCTGGCCGCACCGCACGCCGTCGACCTGGAGTGCGCGTCCGTCCTGCGCGGCCTCGTACGCGGCAACAAGCTGCCCGAGGGCGAGGCGGAGCGTGCACTGCAGCTTCTGGGGCGGATGCCGCTGAGGCGCTACGACCATGTGCCGTTGCTGCCCCGCGTCTGGGAGCTGCGGCACAACATGTGGCCCTACGACGCCTCCTACGTCGCTCTCGCCGAGACCCTCGACGCCGCGCTCGTCACCGTGGACGCCAAGTTCGCCGGTGCGCCGCATTTGCGCTGCCGCGTCGACAACCTGCGGCTCGGCTGACGGCCGGGCACGTCAGTCCAGTACCGCGCTCAGCAAGCCCGCCCACTGCTCCACGACCCGTTCCCGGCGGGCCGTGTCGTCGGTGAGGAGGTTGGCGAGGCCGAGGCCGCGGGCCATGTCCAGGAGGCCTTGGACGGTTTCGCGGGCGCCGGGGCGCCTCTCGTCGGCGCCGAGGAGGTCGACGGCGATGCGGTGGGTCTCGCGGCCGACGCGGGCCTCCAGTTCGGTCACCCGGCCCCGCAGCTGCTCCTCGTTGGAGGCGGCCACCCACAGGTGTAGGGCGGCGCGGAAGAGGGGGCCGGTGTAGAGGTCGACGAGCGCGGCGACGACGGCGTGCCGGTCGCCGGGGCCGGCGCCCTCGGGGAAGAGGGCGCGCAGCGCCACGGAGCGTTCCTCGGCGACGTACTCGACGGCGGCGGTGAAGAGGTCCTCGCGGGTCGGGAAGTGGTGCTGGGCGGCGCCCCGGGAGACGCCGGCGCGTTCGGCGACGACGGAGACCGTGGAGCCGGCCCAGCCGTGTTCGGCGAGGCAGGCCACGGCGGCTTCCAGGAGCCGCTGCCGGGTGGCCCGGCTGCGGTCCTGCTTGGGGACGCGTTCCGCGCGGTCGGCCGCGTGCACGGCGCCGCTCACACCACCCATTGTGGATCCCGTCGTTCGAGGAAGGCCGTCATCCCCTCGCGGGCCTGCGGGGAGGCGAACAGCCGGGCCGAGAGCGCGGTCAGCTGCGCCGCGTCCCGGTCGAAGGCCTCCAGCACCCTAGCCGTGAGCAGCCGTTTCGTCTCGGCCAGCGCCTGAGGTGAGGCACGGCGCACACCGTCGAGGACGGGCGCGAGTACGGCGTCCACGTCGTCGCCCGCCGCCGTGACCAGGCCGGTTCTGGCGGCCTCGGCGGCGTCGAGGCGTTCGCCGGTGAGGTAGTGGCGGGCGAGGGCGCGGGGGTCGGTGCGGGGCAGGAGCGTGAGGGAGATGACGGCGGGGGCGACGCCGATGCGGACCTCGGTGAAGGCGAACGTCGACACGGTGGAGGCGGCCGCGACGTCGCAGGCGCCGAGCAGGCCGAGGCCGCCCGCGCGGACGTGACCGTCGACGCGGGCGACGACGGGCTTGGGCAGTTCGACGATCCGCCTCAGCAGGGCGACCAGGGCGTCCGGGTCGGGCGGGTCGCGCAGGTCGGCTCCGGCGCTGAAGGTGTTGCCGGTGTGGGTGAGGAGGACGGCGCGGACGTCGGTGTCCTCGCCGGCGTCGGTGAGGGCGTCGGTGAGTTCGGTGACGAGGGCGGCGGACAGGGCGTTGCGGTTGTGCGGGGAGTCGAGGGTGAGGGTCTCGACGCCTCGCTCCCGGGCGCGGGCGACGAGGCTCATGACCGCCCTCGCAGTTCCCGGCGGAGGATCTTGCCGCTGGCCGCCCGGGGCACGCCGTCGATGAAGGTGACTTGGCGGACGCGTTTGTAGGGGGCGACGCGTTCGGCGACGTACATCATGATCTCCCCCGCGGAGAGGTCGGGTGCGGTGGGGCGGCGTACGACGTGGGCGTGCGGGACCTCGTTGCCGTCGTCGTTGTAGGTGCCGATGACGGCGGCGTCGGCGATGCCGGGGTGGGTGAGCAGGAGGGCTTCGAGTTCGGCGGGGGCGACCTGGAAGCCCTTGTACTTGATCAGTTCCTTGACCCGGTCGACGACGAACAGCCAGCCGTCACCGTTCACGTGCCCCACGTCCCCCGTGTGCAGCCACCCCTCCTCGTCGATCATGGCGGCGGTTGCGTCGGGGCGGCCGAGGTAGCCCTTCATGACCTGGGGACCGCGGATGAGGATCTCGCCGGACTCGCCGGCGGGGAGGTCCTTGCCGGGGTCGTCGAGGGAGACGACGCGCATCTCGGTTCCCGCGATGAGCTTGCCGACGGTGCCGGGCGGGGCGTCGTGCATGGCGTCGAGGGGGACGACGTGGGTGCCCGGGGACAGTTCGGTCATGCCGTAGGCCTGGCCGACGGGCGGCAGGCCGAGCCGCCGCGAGCAGGCGGCGGCGAGGTTCGCGTCCAGGGGGGCGGCGGCGCTGATGACGTACTTCAGCGAGGAGAGGTCGTAGTCGGCGACCAGGGGGTGCTTGGCGAGGGCGAGGACGATCGGCGGGGCGACGTACAGGCCGGTGATGCGGTGGTTCTGGATGGCCGCGAGGAACTGCTCCAGGTCGAAGCGGGGCAGGACGACGACGGTGGCGCCGAGCCGCAGCGGAGCGTTCACGAGGGCCGTCAGCCCGTAGATGTGGAAGAACGGCAGGACAGCGAGGACGCGTTCGCCCGGGGCGGCCGGGATCGCCGGTTCGAGCTGGGCGAGGTTGGTGGCGATCTGCCGGTGGGTGAGCATCACGCCCTTGGGGGTGCCGGTGGTTCCGGAGGAGTACGGCAGTACGGCGACGTCCTCGGCGGGGTCGACGGTGACGGACGGTTCGGGTGCGGTGGAGGCCAGCATGTCGACGAGCGAGCGGTGGCCGGGCGCGCTGTCGCACACCAGGATCTCCTGGACACCGCCCGCGAGCTCGGCGGCCCGGCGGGCGGTGTCCAGCAGCGGTGAGACGGTGACGATCCAGCGGGCCGCGCAGTCCTTGAGCTGCTTGGCGAACTCCTCGGCCGTGGCGAGCGGGTGCACGGTGGTGACCGATGCGCCCGCGCGGGTGGCGGCGTAGAAGGCGAGCGGGAAGGCGACCGTGTTGGGGCTGTGCAGGGCGAGTACGTCGCCCTTGCGCACGCCGGCCTCGGCGAGGGCGGCGGCGACCCGCCGGTGGAACCGGTCCACCTGCTCATAGGTGAGGGTGGTGCCGTCGGTGCCGTCGATCAGCGCCGGGGTGTCGCCGTACTCGGCGGCGCGGCCGAGCACGGCCTCGTGGATGGGCAGGTCGACAAGCGGGACGTCTGCGTACTCGCTGCGGAACACGGTTCCTCCAACAGGTCGGTAACGCGGTCTAGTACGACTTGGGCAGGCCGAGGGTCTGGTGGGAGACGTAGTTGAGGATCATCTCCCTGCTCACCGGCGCGATGCGAGCCACACGCGAGGCCGTTATCAGCTGGGCGAGACCGAACTCGCGGGTGAGGCCGTTGCCGCCAAGGGTGTGCACGGCCTGGTCGACGGCCTTCACGCAGGCCTCCCCGGCGGCGTACTTCGCCATGTTGGCGGCCTCGCCGGCGCCCATGTCGTCACCGGCGTCGTAGAGGTGGGCGGCCTTCTGCATCATCAGGCGGGCCAGTTCGAGGTCGATGTGGGCCTGGGCGAGGGGGTGGGCGATGGCCTGGTGGGCGCCGATGGGGGTCTTCCAGACCGTGCGCTCACGGGCGTACTCCAGGGCCCGGGAGAGCGCGTAACGGCCCATGCCGATGCCGAACGCCGCCGTCATGATGCGCTCGGGGTTGAGCCCGGCGAAGAGCTGGAGGAGACCGGCGTCCTCGTCGCCGACGAGCGCGTCGGCGGGCAGCCGGACGCCGTCGAGGGTCAGCTCGAACTGCTTCTCGGCGGCGTTGAGTTCCATGTCGATGGGGCGGCGCTCGAAGCCGGGGGTGTCGCGGGGGACGATGAACAGGCAGGGCTTGAGCTTGCCGGTGCGGGCGTCTTCGGTGCGGCCGACGATCAGGGTGGCGTCGGCGATGTCGACGCCGGAGACGAAGACCTTGCGGCCGGTCAGGAGCCAGTCGCCGGTGGCGGTGTCGCGGCGGGCGGTGGTGGTGATCCGGTGGCTGTTGGAGCCGGCGTCGGGTTCGGTGATGCCGAAGGCCATGAGGCGGGTGCCGTCGGCGAGGGGCGGGAGCCACTCGCGTTTTTGCTCTTCGGTGCCGAAGCGGGAGATGACGGTGCCGCAGATCGCCGGGGAGACGATCATCATGAGCAGGGGGTTGCCGGAGGCGCCCATCTCTTCGAGGACGAGGGCGAGTTCGGTGATGCCGGCGCCGCCTCCTCCGTAGGTTTCGGGGAGGTTGACGCCGATGTAGCCGAGCTTGGCCGCGGCCTGCCAGAAGTGTTTGTTGTCGGTGCCGAGGGTGCGGGGGTGGTTGCCGGCGAAGGTGGATACCGCTTCGCGGAGGGACTTGTGCGCGTCGGATTCGATTACGGGGGTCATGCGGCTCCTTCGGGTGCGGGTTTCGTCGTGGCTGGTCGCGCGCCCACGCGGCGGAGCCGCATGTTCAATGCGGCCCCGCGCCCCTAGGCCTCTTGCACTACCGCCAGTAGAGAGCCCACCGTGACCTGCTGGCCCGGTACGGCATTCAGTGCGGCGAGTGTGCCCGTGGCCGGGGCGGTGATCTTGTGTTCCATCTTCATCGCCTCCAGCCACAGGAGGGGCTGGCCCGCCTCCACCGCCGCCCCCTCCGTCAGGCCCTCCGCGACGCGGGCGACCGTGCCGGGCATGGGGGCGAGGAGGGAGCCGGGGGCGTGCTGGGCGGTGGGGTCGGGGAAGCGGGGCAGGGCGGTGAGGCGGGCGGCGTTCACGTGGATCTGGTCGCCGTAGCGGGCGACCTCGTAGCGGCGCCGTACGCCGTCGGTCTCGAGGACGACGAGGTGGGCGTCGGCGTGGACGACGCGTACGCCGTCGGCGGTGAGGCCGGTGCGGGTGTGGTGGTAGCGGACCTCGTGTTCCTCGCCCGCCATGGTGTACCGCTTGACCTGGGGCTGTGACGGGACGTTGCGCCAGCCGCCGCCGAACCGGGAGCGGCCGTGGGCGTCGGCGAGGGCGGCGGCCAGCGGGGCGAAGGGGTCCGGCGCCGGGGAGTTCAGGTCGGTCAGGTGGCGGTCGTAGAAGCCGGTGTCCATGCGGGCGGACGTGAACTCCTCGTGCCGTAGCGAGCGGACGAGCAGGTCCCGGTTGGTGACCGGGCCGTGGATCGCCGCCCGTTCCAGGGCACCGGCGAGGCGGCGGACGGCCTCCGCGCGGGTGGGTGCGTGGGCGACGGCCTTGGCGAGCATCGGGTCGTAGTGGACGCCGATGTCGTCGCCGTCGGTGTAGCCGGTGTCCAGGCGGACGCCGTCGGGGACGGCGAGGCGGTGCAGGCGGCCGGTCTGCGGGGCCCAGCCGTTCGCCGGGTCCTCGGCGTACAGGCGGGCCTCCACGGCGTGGCCCCGCGCGCGCGGGGGGTCGGTTTCGAGGGCGTGGCCCTCGGCGATCCGGAGCTGGAGGGCGACGAGGTCGACGCCGAAGAGGGCCTCGGTGACCGGGTGTTCGACCTGGAGGCGGGTGTTCATCTCCAGGAAGTGCGCCCTGCCGTCGGCGTCGACCAGGAACTCGACCGTCCCGGCGCCGACGTAGTCCACCGCGCGGGCGGCGCGGACCGCCTGCTCGTACAGCTCCTGTGTGAGTGCCGCGCTCAGGCCCGGTGCCGGTGCCTCCTCGATGACTTTCTGGTGGCGGCGCTGGAGGGAGCAGTCGCGCGTGCCGAGCGCCCACACCGTGCCGTGGGTGTCGGCGAGGACCTGCACCTCGACGTGGCGGCCGCCCTCGACGTACGGCTCGACGAACACCTCGCCGTCGCCGAAGGCGCTCGCGGCCTCCGCGCGGGCGGCGGTCAGTTCGGCGTCGAGGCCGGCGAGGCGCCGTACGACGCGCATGCCGCGCCCGCCGCCACCGGCCGCCGCCTTCACCAGCACCGGCAGGTCGGCCTCGGTGACCGTGTCCCGGTCCAGGGGCGCGATGCCCAGCAGTTCCTTGGCGCGGGTCTTGGACGCCATCGCCTCGATCGCCTCCGGCGGCGGCCCGATCCACAGCAGCCCGGCGTCCCGTACGGCGCGCGCGAAGTCGGCGTTCTCGGAGAGGAAGCCGTAGCCGGGGTGGACGGCGTCGGCGCCGGCGGCGGTCGCGGCCTTCACGATCAGGTCGCCGCGCAGGTACGTGTCGGCGGGCGCCGCTCCCGGCAGCCGTACGGCCGCGTCGGCCACGCGCGCGTGGAGGGCGTTCTCGTCGGCGTCCGAGTGGACGGCGACGGTCCGGATGCCCGACTCGCGGCAGGTGCGGAAGACCCGGCAGGCGATCTCGCCGCGGTTGGCGACGAGGACGGAAGTGATCACTGGTCCCTCAACCTCACATTCGGAAGACGCCGAAGCCACCGCGCGCGCCCTCGTAGGGCGCGGTGTGGACGGCGGACAGGCACAGGCCGAGGACGGTGCGGGTGTCGCGCGGGTCGATGACGCCGTCGTCGTAGAGCCGCCCGGACAGGAACATGGGCAGCGACTCGGACTCGATCTGCTGCTCCACCATGGCGCGCAGTGCCGCGTCGCCCTCGTCGTCGTACGGCTGTCCCTTCGCGGCGGCGGACTGGCGGGCGACGATGGACAGGACCCCGGCGAGCTGCTGCGGGCCCATGACGGCGGACTTGGCGCTGGGCCAGGCGAAGAGGAAGCGAGGGTCGTAGGCGCGGCCGCACATGCCGTAGTGCCCGGCGCCGTAGGAGGCGCCCAGGAGGACGGAGAGGTGGGGGACGCGGGAGTTGGAGACCGCGTTGATCATCATGGCCCCGTGCTTGATGATGCCGCCCTGCTCGTACTCCTTGCCGACCATGTAGCCGGTGGTGTTGTGGAGGAAGAGGAGCGGGATGTCGCGCTGGTTGGCGAGCTGGATGAACTGGGCGGCCTTCTGCGACTCCTCGCTGAAGAGCACCCCCTGGGCGTTGGCGAGGATGCCGACCGGGTAGCCGTGCAGAGCCGCCCAGCCGGTCGTCAGGCTCGTGCCGTACAGCGGTTTGAACTCGTCGAAGTCGGAGGCGTCGACGATGCGGGCGATCACCTCGCGCGGATCGAAGGGGGCCTTGAGGTCGGCGGGGACGATGCCGAGCAGGTCCTCCGGGTCGTACTTCGGGGGTGCGGCGGGGGCCGGGTCGGCGTACGCCTTGCGGTGGCCCAGACGGGCGACGACGCGGCGGGCCTGCCGCAGCGCGTCCGGTTCGTCCACGGCGAAGTAGTCGGCGAGGCCCGAGGTGCGGGCGTGCATCTCGGCGCCGCCCAGCGACTCGTCGTCGCTCTCCTCGCCGGTGGCCATCTTGACCAGGGGCGGCCCGCCGAGGAACACCTTGGCCCGCTCCTTGACCATGATCACGTGGTCGGACATGCCGGGGATGTAGGCGCCCCCGGCCGTCGAGTTGCCGAAGACGACGGCGACGGTGGGAATGCCGGCCGCCGACAGCCTCGTGAGGTCCCGGAAGATCGCGCCGCCCGGGATGAAGATCTCCTTCTGGGAGGGCAGGTCGGCGCCGCCGGACTCGACGAGGCTGATGCAGGGCAGCCGGTTGGCGAGGGCGATGTCGTTGGCGCGCAGGGCCTTCTTCAGCGACCAGGGGTTGGAGGCGCCGCCGCGCACGGTCGGGTCGTTGGCGGTGATCAGGCACTCGACGCCCTCGACGACGCCGATACCGGTGACGAGGGAGGCGCCGACGGTGTACTCGCTCCCCCAGGCCGCGAGCGGCGACAGTTCCAGGAAGGGCGTGTCGGGGTCGAGGAGCAGTTCGATGCGCTCGCGGGCGAGGAGCTTGCCGCGTTTCCGGTGCCGGGCGGTGTATTTCTCGCCGCCGCCCGCGAGGGCCTTGGCGTGCTCGGCCTCCAGGTCGGCGAGCTTGGCGAGCATCGCCTCGCGGTTGGCGCGGTGGTCGGGGGCGGTGGGGTCGAGGGCGGAGGCGAGGACGGTCACGGCTGTACCTCCGGGCTGACGACGGTCACGGCTGTACCTCCGGGCTGACGGTCAAAGCAGGGCCTCCGGTATGTCCAGGTGCCGGGCGCGCAGCCATTCGCCGAGCGCCTTGGCCTGCGGGTCGAATCGGGCCTGGGCGGCGACGCCCTCGCCGAGGATGCCCTCGACGACGAAGTTGAGGGCGCGCAGGTCGGGGAGCTGGTGCCGGGTGACGCGCAGGTCGCGGGCCTCCGGGATCAGCTCGCGGAACCGGTCGGCGGTCAGCTCGTGGGCGAGCCACCGCCAGGCGTCGTCGGTCCGCGCCCACACGCCGACGTTGGCGTCGCCGCCCTTGTCGCCGCTGCGGGCGCCGGCGACGAGTCCGAGGGGGGCGCGGCGGACGGGGCCGGGCGGGAACGGTTCCGGCAGGGGCGGTTCCGGTACGTCCGTGAGTACGGCGGTGTCCTGGGCGCCGGGCACGGAGATCCGGCGCCCGTCGTGGAGGACCGCCACATGGTCGACGGAGTCCTGGGGCACGTGGAGGGCGTCGAACACTCCATAGGGCGCGCCCTTCCCGGGTGGCGCGAGCACATGGAACCCGGGGTAGCTCGCGAGGGCCAGCTCGATCGCCGCCCCGCTCAACGCCCGCCCCACGGCCTGCTGGTCGGCGTCCCGGACGACGAGCCGCAGCAGCGCGCCGGCCGTCTCCTCGGTCGGCGCGTCGGGCCGGTCGGTGCGGGCCAGGTCCCAGCGGACGTCGGAGACCTCGGCGAGGGCGGGTTCCATCTGGGCCCGCACCAGCGCAGCCTTCGCCTCGACGTCGAGACCGGTGAGGACGAAGGCGACCTCGTTGCGGAAGCCGCCGAGACGGTTCAGGCCGGCCTTGAGGGTGGGCGGCGGTGCCTCGCCCCGCACGCCCTCGACGCGGACGCGGTCGGGGCCGTCCGGGGAGAGCCGTACGGTGTCCAGCCGGGCGGTGACGTCGGGGCCGGCGTACCGGGCGCCGCCCGTCTCGTACAGCAGCTGGGCGGTGACGGTGCCGACGTCGACGAAACCGCCGGTGCCGTCGTGCTTGGTGATGACACAGGTGCCGTCGGCGTGCAGTTCGGCGAGCGGGAAGCCGGGGTGCCGTACGTCGCCGTCCCGGAAGAAGGCGTAGTTGCCGCCGGTGGCCTGCGCCCCGCACTCCAGCAGGTGCCCGGCGACGACGGCGCCCGCCAGCCGGTCGTACTCCGTGGGCCCCCAGCCGAAGTGGGCGGCGGCGGGCCCGGTGACCAGCGCGGCGTCGGTGACGCGGCCCGTGACGACCACGTCGGCGCCGGCCCGCAGGCACTCCGCGATGCCGAAGCCGCCGAGGTAGGCGTGGGCGGCCAGCGCTCCCGGGTGGGCGGCGGTGAGGTCGTCGCCCTCGACGTGCGCGACGCGGACAGGGATGCCGAGCCGATCGGCCAGGGCGCGTACGGCGTCGGCGAGTCCGGCAGGGTTGAGGCCCCCGGCGTTGGCGACGATGCGCACGCCCCGTTCCCGGGCGAGGCCGAGGCACTCCTCCAACTGCCGCAGGAAGGTGCGGGCGTAGCCGGCGCCGGGGTCCTTCATCCTGTCCCGGCCGAGGATCAGCATGGTCAGCTCGGCGAGGTAGTCGCCGGTGAGGACGTCCAGGGGGCCGCCGGTGAGCATCTCGCGCATGGCGTCGAAGCGGTCGCCGTAGAAGCCGGAGGCGTTGCCGACGCGGAGCACGCTCACCGGGACCCCGCCCCCTTCGGCGGGCGGCCGGCTCCCGGCGGTCCGGCGAAGGCCTGGGCGATGTCCAGCCAGCGGTCGGCGTCCGGGCCCTCGGCGGTGAGCGCGAGGTCGGCGCGGTGGGCGCGCTGGGTGGCCAGGAGGCAGAAGTCGAGGGCGGGGCCGGTCACGCGCTGCCGGGCGTCCTCGGGACCGTACGTCCACACGTCCCCGCCCGGCCCGGTGAGTTCGACGCGGAACTGCTCCGCGGGCGGGGTGAGTCCGTGGGTGGCGTGGGCGAAGTCCCGGGCGCGGACGCCGATGCGGGCGATGTGCCGCAGACGGTCGGTGGGCGGGCGGGTGATGCCGAGGGTGTCGGCGATGTCCAGGCCGTGCGCCCAGGTCTCCATCAGGCGGGCGGTGGCCATGGAGGCGGCGGCCATGGGCGGGCCGTACCAGGGGAAGCGGGCGCCGGGGGCCGACGCGCGCAGCGCCTTGTCGAGGGCGGTGCGTCCGTCCCGCCAGGCGGCCAGCAGCGCGGCCGGTTCCTGCCGGGCGCCCTCCTCCGCGCCGTCGTCGACATACCGGTCGGGCGCGGCGAGGGCCTGCTCGATCAGGGTGCCGAAGCCGTCCTCGTCGGTGACGGCGACCAGGGCGGCGCGGTCGGTCCAGTGCAGGTGCGCGATCTGGTGGGCGATCGTCCAGCCGGGCGCCGGGGTGGCGAGCCGCCACTCCCGCGGGCTCAACGCGGCCACCAGCGCGTCGAGTTCCTCGCTCTCCTCGCGCAGGTCGTCGATCACGGGCGTCGGGTCGGACACGGGGCGCTCCCCTCGGGCACGGCGGTGTGCGGCGCGGTGTGGGGAGCATGGCAGGGGCGGTAGTAACAATCAAGCATGCTTGCATGATTTTTGGATGCGCCGCCTCGACGGCGGGCCCGTGCGTGACGCCTCGGTCCTTCTCCGCCCGCTCAGTCCTTCTCCGCCCGCTCAATCCTTCTTCGCCCGCCAGACCGTGACGTCCGCGTTGACGAAGGCCAACTCGGGCACCGCGGTCGACTTCGTCTGGACGACGAGCAGCGCGATGTCCCCGTTGCGGTGCCTGACGCAGATCTCCATGCCGACCGACACCGAGGCCAGGCCGACGCGGTGGCTGCGCTTGCCCCTGGTCATCAGGTCGC
The DNA here is from genome assembly GCF_001905385.1 of Streptomyces sp. CB02414. Lineage (GTDB taxonomy): Bacteria > Actinomycetota > Actinomycetes > Streptomycetales > Streptomycetaceae > Streptomyces. The sequence continues at coordinate 319,416 of NZ_LIPF01000006.1, forward strand.
ACATCTCGTATGTGGCGCCCGGCGGGCCGAAAATCAGGGTGAAGACGCTGGTGTCGCTCTCCAGCGCACAGCCGACGCTCTCGCAGTCGAAGCGGATGTCACCCTCGCGGTCCTCGCGCCTCGCCCCGTCGGAGAGGCTCAGTGAGGAGTCGGCGTCCACCGTCCGGGGGCCGACCGCGTAAGCCCGCGGCGCCGTCGTCCCGGCGGCGGAACCGTCGGCCACCGATCCGGGTACGGCCGACGAGTCCGAGCCCTCCGCCGCGGCTGACCCGGACGCCGCGTCTCCGGACGCCGACGCCTTTCCCGCTCCCGCGCCGGGCGTCCGGGACGCGGACGCCGCCGTGTCCCGGGTGCGGTCCCGTACGCCGTCCCACGCCGCATCGAGGACCGTCCACGCCGCGGTGATCGCGAGCGCGCCCGCGGCCAGGGCAGCGGCCGTGATCAGCGTGACGCGTCTCCGGCGGCGCCTGCGTTGCTCCGGGCCGTCCTGCCGCTGCGGTGCGGTCACGCCGTACGGTCCGGCGGGCCACTGGGCGGTGCCCGGCCACTGCGCGAGGGGCGGCTGCGGGACCGTCCACGGCCGCGTGTGCGCCACGGTAGGGTCCAGGGCCGGAACCGAGGCCGCGGCGGTCGCCGGACCGGTGGCCGCGACCGGCGGCGGCACCGTCACCGGCGGCCCGGTGATCTCCCGCCACACTTCCGAACCGGCCTCCTCCTCGCCGTCCCGGCCCAGCTCCCGGCGGCACCACTCGACGACCTCGACCGGGGTGGCCCGGTCCTCGGGGTCGGCGGCCAGGCACCGGCCGAGCAGGTCGCGCAGGCGCTCCGGCAGCCCGGACAGGTCGGGCTGCGAGTGGACGATCCGGTACAGCACGGTGGCGGCCGGCCCGTCGCCGTACAGCGGCCTGCCCAGCGCCGCGAACGCGGCCGTCTGCCCGAGCGAGAAGACGTCGGTCGCCGCCGTGACGTCGCCCCCGGACGCCTGTTCGGGCGCCATGTACTGGGGCGTGCCGATGGTGGAGCCCGTGGCGGTGTGCGCGGTGCTGTCGGCGGCGACGGAGATGCCGAAGTCGATGACGCGGGGCCCGTCGGAGGCGAGCAGGACGTTCGACGGCTTGAGGTCCCGGTGCACGATGCCCGCACCGTGGATGGCCTGCAACGCCTCGGCGACCCCCGCCATCAGCCACAGCACCGCCGGCACCGGCAGCGGCCCGCCCCGGGCGACGGCGCCCGACAGCGAGGGCCCGGGGACGTACAGCGTGGCCAGCCAGGGCGGAGTGCCGTCGGCGTCGGCGTCGATCAGTTCGGCGGTGTAGGCGCCCTTCACCTTCCGGGCCGACTTGATCTCGCGGCCGAAGCGCCGACGGAAGGTCTGGTCGTCGGCCAGTTCCGACCGTACGACCTTGATGGCCACGGGCCGGCCGCCCCGGGTGTGCGACAGGTACACCCGTCCCATGCCACCCGCTCCGAGCCGGGCGGCGAGCCGGTAGCCGCCCACCGCGCGCGGATCGTCGTCCTGCAAGGGCTGGAAGACCTCGGCCGCGTGGTTCATCGGTTCCCTCCCCGTGATCCCGATGAGATGACCAGGTCCGCAGCCTATGCGGTGCGGGTGACAGCCCTTCGTGCCGGGGCCCGGAGGGAGGGCATGCGGACGCCCCCTACGGCAGGTCCGGGGCCGCCTTCACCCGCCGCCCGCGCCCCACCTGGGTCCGCACCGCGCCCATGCTCGCCGCGATCACCAGGGCGATGGCGGCGGACTGGGTGGCGGACAGGGCCTGGTCGAGGATGAGGGAACCGGCCGCCGCGGCGATGGCGGGCTCCAGGCTCATGAGGATGGCGAAGGTCGGCGCGGGCAGGCGGCGCAGGGCGAGGAGTTCGAGGGTGTAGGGCAGGACGGAGGAGAGCAGGGCGACCCCGGCGCCGAGGGCCAGCGTCATCGGGTCGAAGAGCTTCGTGCCCGACTCGGCGATGCCCAGCGGCAGGAACAGCACCGCGCCGACCGCCATCGCCAGGGCCAGCCCGTCGGCCTGCGGAAAGCGCCGGCCGGTACGCGCGCTGAAGACGATGTACGCCGCCCACATGACGCCCGCCCCGAGCGCGAAGGCGGCACCGGCCGGGTCGAGGCTGTCGAAGCCGCCGCCGCCGAGCAGGAAGACGCCGGCCAGCGCGAGGCCGGCCCAGACCAGGTTGACGGCGCGGCGGGAGGCGAAGACGGACAGGGCGAGCGGGCCGAGCACCTCCAGGGTGACGGCGGGACCGAGGGGGATGCGGTCGACGGCCTGGTAGAAGAGGCCGTTCATGCCGGCCATGGCGATGCCGAAGACGACGACCGTGCCCCAGTCGGCCCGCGAGTGCCCGCGCAGCCGGGGCCGGCAGACGATCAGCAGCACGACGGCGGCCACGGCCAGCCGCAGCGTCACCACGCCGAGCGCACCGGCCCGCGGCATCAGGCTCACCGCCAGCGCGGCTCCGAACTGCACGGAGAGCCCGCCGGCGAGGACCAGACCGACCGGCCCGAGCGAACCCCACCGGCCGCCGCCCTGCGCGGCGTCGGGGGTGGCCACGGGGGCGGGCACGGGTGCCGCGACGGCCGGGGACTGGGTGCCGGGGTCGGCGCTGGGGGTACTCACGGGAGCTCCGGGACGGTGTGCGGGTGGACGTCGTTCATCACGCTGTACGGCACGGTCCAGAGTAATGGACTCTGTCAGGCACGTAACTCTTTTACGCAACTGTCAGGGCCGGGACGCGCGCCTGTCAACGCACGTCCGTCAGGCGAGCGGGGCCGCCCGCCCCCGGCCGCGGGACGACCGGGTACCGTCCGCTGCGTGAGACGACTCCTGACCCGCCTCTGGCGCCTGCTGCGCCCCGTCCAGAGCCGCGTGATGTGGCTGGTGAACGCCAAGTTCGTGGTCGGCGTGACCGGCGTCGTGCGGGACGACGAGGGGCGGGTCCTGATGCTGAAGCACCGGATGTGGGCCCCGGGCCGCCAGTGGGGTCTGCCGAGCGGCTTCGCGCACAAGGGTGAGGACTTCCGGCGCACCGTGGTCCGGGAGGTCAAGGAGGAGACCGGTCTGGACGTGGCGGCGGGCCGCCTGGTCATGCTGAACAGCGGCCTGCGCACCCGGCTGGAGGTGGCGTACGAGGCCCGGCTGCTGGGCGGCGAACTGCGCCTCGACCCGCTGGAGATCCTGGAGGCCCGCTGGTGTCACCCGGACGACCTGCCCGAGGACGCCCAGCCGGTGTGCGGCCCGCTGGTGCGCGGCGAGACGGCGCCCTGAGCCGCCTTCGCGGGCGGCGTGTCGAAAACGCGGACTCCCGATCGACGCGTGGGTGAAGGCAGCACACCCCACCTCCGAGGAGCGCCCCTCATGACCGTCACCGCCGACCTGGCCATCACCCTCGACGGCTACGTAGCCGGCCCGAACGTCACCCTCGACAACCCGGGCGGCGACGGTGCCGCCCCGATCTTCGACTGGATCCACACCCTGGCGAGCTGGCGTGAGCGCCAGGGCATGACCGGCGGGGTCGAGAACCGCGACTCCGAGCTGGTCCGCGAGTGGTTCGACGCCACCGGAGCCGTGGTCATGGGCCGGACGATGTACGACACGGGCGAGGAGTTCTGGGGCGACAACCCGCCCTTCCGCACCCCCGTCTTCGTCCTCACCAACCGCCCCCGCCCCACCCTGGTCAAGGAGGGCGGCACCACCTTCACCTTCGTCACCGACGGCATCCACAACGCCCTCGACCGGGCGAAGGCCGCCGCCGGTGACCGCGACGTCGACATCGCGGGCGGCGCGGACACCGTGCGCCAGTACCTCGGGGCGGGCCTCATCGACGAGCTCCAGCTCCACGTGGTGCCGACGCTCCTCGGCGCCGGCCTGCGGCTCTTCGAGGGCCCGGGCGCCGTCCGCGGCGACCTCGAACCGGTCCGGGTGGTCCACACCCCCCTGGCGACACACCTGAAGTACCGCTTCGGGAAGTGACGGCGGCGGAACGGGCGTACGGTCGAACCCGTCCGTACGAGGAGGACTCCGATGCGCCACGTGACCTATTCGATGAACGTCTCGCTCGACGGCTACATCGTCGGGCCGGACGGCGACTTCGCCTGGGGCGAGCCCGACCCGGACGTCTTCCGCTTCTGGATCGACGAGATCCGACAGATCGACGTCCACCTCATGGGACGGCGGCTGTACGAGACGATGCTGTACTGGGAGGACGCCGAGCGGGAGGGGACGCTCGCCGACGCCGAGCTCGAATGGGCCGCACTCTGGAACCCGCTCCCCAAGGTGGTGTTCTCCACCACGCTGCCGACGGTGCGGGGCCGGGCCCGCCTGGCGTCCGGCGGCGTGGCGGAGGAGATCGAGCGGCTGCGGGCCGAACCCGGGGAGGGCGAGATCGCGATCGGCGGCGCGACCCTCGCCGCCCAGGCGGCCGAGGCCGACCTGATCGACGAGTACCGGGTCATGGTCTACCCGGTGCTGGTCGGCGGCGGCATCCCGTACTTCCCTCGGGGCGAGCGCCGGGTGGATCTCGAACTCGTCGAGACCCGCACCTTCGGCTCGGGGGTGGTGCACCTGCGCCACCGGGTGGTACGACGGGGCTAGCGGCTGGTTGCTAGTGGCTAGTGAGCGATCCCCCCGCCCCCCATCAGCAGGTCCAGCCTCCCGCTGTCGTCGAAGGTGTCCCCGTACAGCCGGGTGACACTCCCGGCGGACGGCCCGTCGTCCGTACCGGGCAGCAACCACGCGGAGCTGCCGGTCCTGTCGCCGCCCAGCTCGGCCACCACCAGGTCGGCGCGGTGGTCGCCGTCCAGGTCGGTGAGGGCCACCTCCGCGCCGAAGCCTGCCCGCTCGGCGGAGCCCGGCAGGTCACCGCCCTCGAACACCCGGGCGCCCACACCGGTGAGTCCGTCCGGGCCGCCCGCCAGGAACAGCACCTGCTCGGGACCCGGTTCGGAGTACGGGTCCCATCGCGGCGCGCCGGCCACCACGTCCGCGTACCCGTCGCCGTTCACGTCCCCGGTGTCCAGGGAGGCCAGTACGGCGTCCTCGTCCTGGGGTTCCTCGCCGGGCACGCCCGGGGTGTCGCGGTCGATGGTCGTTCTGCGTTTCCCCGGCCCCGACTCCGACCCGTACACCACCGTCACCGAACTGCGGCTCGCGTCGCCGCCCCGGGGGCTGAGGACCAGGTCGCCGTAACCGTCGCCGTCCACGTCACCGACGGCCGCCGTCGCCGCGTCGGGGAGGTCGACGCCGGCAGGCTGGGTCAGGCCGTCCGGGCCGCCCTCGAAGTAGCCGACCGGCCACGGCGTCTCGGTCCAGGAAGCATCCGGGAACCAGGCTTCGTGGAAGGTCACCAGCTCGTCGGCGCCGTCGCCGTTGAGGTCCCCGGCGACGAGGTCGCGGTAGTTGGCGTCGTCGACGTCCCCCGAGGGCCGGCGCGGAGCCGGGACCGCGGCCGTCTCCGCCGGGCTGCCGTCCCGTGCGAAGGGCCCCTTGAGCAGCCCCTTCTCGGAGCCCAGCCCGAAGACCAGGTCGGCGTGCCCGTCGCCGTCGAAGTCACCGGCGACGAGCTGCTCGTCCAGGATCGGATCGTTGTCCCAAGAGACGTGACTGGTGTCCGTCCCCGGCACCCGCACGGCCCGCGACAGCCCGTCCGCCGAGCCCCACATGACGATCACGCTCGGTTCCCAGTCGAAGACGACGGTGGCCAGGTCGGTGTACCCGTCCTCGTCGAGGTCGCGCGCCACCACGTCAGCCCCGAAGAAGCTCTCGTCGCGGTTCTTCCCCGGTACGCCGGGGTCGTCCTGCGTCAGGTACTGACACCGCGCGAGCCCGACCCCGCCCCCCGTCCCGTACGCCACCTCGATGCTGCCGCCCCCGGCCCCGCCCTCCACGTCCCCCTGCGAGCCGAAGGCCAGGTCGGGGTGGCCGTCCCCGTCGAGCTCGGGAGTCCTACGACGGATGCTACGGATCCGCGAAGCGGTCCATGCGTCGCAAGTCCGTTACCGCACCCGGTCGATGCCACTGGGCTGATGGACGGCGAAAGAGCCGAGGCCGGGCTCTGTGTAGGTAAACCCTGCTTCGCGCAGCGCCCGTAGAGCCTTGTGAGCCGTCGCGTTCGCGATTCCGAATTCCGCGCTGAGTTGCACGACGGAGGGAACACGCGTACGCGGCGCGTAGGTGCCGTCGACGATGCGGCCACGCACCACCTCGGCGACCTGGCGCCAACGGGGGACATCGGGAACGAACTCGATCACCGAACCAGCCCGATCGAGTGCGCCTCACCCGACTGCGTCACTCCTGTCGACGCCCCACGGCCAGCAGGTGGGAGCTCGCCGCCAGCAGCTCCGGGTGAGGCTCGGCCAGACGGGCAGCGGTGAGCACCGACTCGAACAGGCTTGACTCACGGAACGACTGCCCGGTGTTCCGCTCCGCCGCCGCCAGCATGGACCACGCGGGCCCCTCGATCCCGTAGACGTCCGCGCCGACGAAGCCCGCCGCCGCCACCTCGTCGCGCAACTGCTGCCCACTGTGGAAGTACGCCGTGGTGAACGCCTTCTTTCCGTCGTGGATCTGAGTGGCGAGGATGGTCTCGATGCTCTCCCGCATCGACTCCTTGTGCAGGTGCGCGTAAGCGGCATGCTCGAACAGCGACGCGTACCGGTTGATACCCGCGACGGCCAGCAGCCCGCCGGGCTTGAGCACGCGGCGGGCCTCTGCCAGCGCACGGTCCCGGTCCGCCCGTTGCGGCAGGTGGTACAGGGGGCCCAGCATGAGCACGACGTCGTAGGAGTCGCCATGGGCCGTGAGGTGCCGGGCGTCACCGATCTCGGCACTCGCGCCCGTGTCCCTGGCCTGCTGCACGTGACGGGGAATGGGATCCACCAAGTGGACCGTGTACCCGTCCTCGACGAGCCAGCGGGCGTGCGTGCCGGGTCCGCCGCCGACGTCGAGCACCCGAGCCGGAGCCTGGGGGAGGTGGCGGCGCAGCAACTCCTGCGTACGTACCATCTCCAGACGTCCGTCGGCCGTGGCGACCAACCGGTCCGCCTCGTCGACGCTCTCGCTGTAGAACCTCACGATCTCCGGCGTTACCTCAAGGCTCGTCATCCATGCATTCTGGTGGCGAACCGGTGGACCAGTCCAGTGATCGGGAAAGAGTGCCATGCCGCTGCTGAAGTACGAGCAGATCGCCAATGATCTGCGTACCAGGATCGCGAACGGCGAATTCGATCCGGGCGACCTCCTGCCATCAGGCCGCGACCTGGCCGAACAGTGGGGCGTATCGCGGGCCACCGTGGTCAAGGCGTACGACATCCTGCGGCACGACGGCCTCGTCGTCGCACGACAAGGCTCCGGCTTCCTCGTGACGGAAACCCCCGTAGCCCGGCCTGCCGGTGGGCGAGGGGTGGGCTCCAGTCGGCTGTCCGGCGGATCGCCGTACCGCCGCATCGGCCCGCCGGACCGTGCGGTTCCGCCTGCTCATGTCGCCGAGGCCTTGGGGCTGGCAGCCGACGAGAAGGCCTTGCGCCGGGTCCGCCTCATGTTGCTCGACGACGGCTCGCCGCACAGTCTGGTAACCGCGTGGTTCCCGGCCTCGGTGGCCGACGCCGCACCGCGCCTGTCCGCGAAGGGGCCGATCGCCGAGGGCACGACACACTACGTCCGCCGCGAGACGGGCCGTGGGCCCGTGGAGGGTCACGACGTGACGACCGTGCGCCTGGCCACAGACGAAGAGGCGCGGCTCCTGGAAGTGGAACAGCCGGCCGCGGTCGCCGTCGTTCTGCATACCGCCTTCGATCAAGAGCGACGTGCCCTGGTGTGCGAGGAGGGCGTCACGCCCTCCCACGTCTACGAGCAGACCGACAACTACCCCATGCGGTGCGGGAACTGACGTCCTGCTTGACTGGACCGGTCCACCGGTCCAGTCTTTGTCGTGCCGCCACGCCCGCCCACACGGCGAGACCCCGGCGACCGTCCGACCGGCCCCGGGGCGTGGCCACCAGCTGAATCCTGATCGGAGCTGATGGCATGACCGACCTTATCGGCCACCTCATCACCTGGGTGAGCCTGTCCCTCCGCCCCCGAGGAGCCCACCGCGGAACCGTCCCGCCCCCGGCGGTTCTCCCCACCCCTCACCGCCCTGCCGCAATTCCCCTCCCCACCCACCGCAGCCCCTACGGCCTGCCCGCCACCCTCGACGGCACAGAAACCGTGGCCGTACGCCCGTACGTCCTCCTCCCCACCCCGTACGAGCTGGAGACAGTGGCATGACCGCACCGCGCGAACCCCGCCTGCTCCCCTGGTCAGGGCCCGAGGGCAAGCCCTGCTACCTCGTCACCGACGACCACGGTGGCCCCGTCTCCCGACTCGCTGACACCACCGAGGTCACCCAGCTCGGCATGGGCGCAGAGCTGCTCGCCCATGCCCGTGAACTCCTCCCGGGCACACCGCCCGGTGAACTCCGCTACCTCGCGGAGCGACTTGCGGAATGCCTCGCCAACGCCCTGCGAGTGGCCGAGAGCCGCGGCCGACGGCTGGAAGCCGTCGACTCCGGGGGCTGAGACTCTGACACGAGCCGTCTCTCTCCCATCGCCCCGCGGTATCACCCCGCGCTCCGACGTCACCCCCTGGTCGTACGCCAAGCGGCGCCCAGGACCGATGTGTTGAGCCCAGTCGAGAACCTAGCTTCGGGACATGACCACTAGACCACGCAGAGCCGCAGTGGCCGCCCTGCTCACGTGCGCGTTGGCCGTCCCGCTGCTGGGCGCCGCGCCCGCGTCGGCTTCTCAGCAGGCGCACGCGCAGACCCAGTACTCAGTGCCGGGGACGCGCAGCACCAGCGCGCCCGAGCTGCCGCGCCCCGCCGGACCGCACCCGGTGGGGCGCCGCACCCTGCACCTCGTCGACCGGCACCGCACCGACCCCTGGGTGCCGACGGCGCGGGGACGGGAGTTGCTGGTGTCCGTGTCGTACCCGGCCCGCCGGACGGGCGCCGGGTCACCGGCGGCGTACGTGACGGCCGACGAGGCACGGCTCCTGCTGGAGGCGAGGGGGCTGACCGGTGTCGTGCCGGCCGAGACGCTGGCCGGCACCCGGACGCACGCGCGGGTCGGCGCCGCCCCAGCGCGCGGACGCTTCCCACTGGTGCTGCTGTCCCCCGGATTCGGGATGCCGCGCACCACGCTCACCTCGCTCGCCGACGACCTGGCCAGTCGCGGTTACGTCGTCGCCGCCGTGGACCACGCCTACGAATCGCTCGCCACGGAGTTCCCCGGAGGCCGGGTCATGCCCTGCGTGGCCTGCGAAAAGGTCGACGGACGTGCCGAGTTCGCCGGTGTGGTGCGCGGGAGGACGGCCGACCTGTCGTTCGTGATCGACGAGCTGACGGACCGCCGGAGGACCGGGGCGCTGGCCCGCATGATCGACCCCCGGCGGATCGGGGCAGCCGGGCATTCGATCGGCGGAGCGACCGCCGCGGCGACCATGGCCGCCGACCGCCGGGTGCGGGCCGGCGCCGATCTCGACGGCAACTTCTTCGTCGACGACGCCGGGGCAGGGATCGGCGAGCGGCCCTTCTTGATGCTCGGCGCGGAGAGCGTCCACAGCCCCGGCGGCGACATCACCGACTGGGACGGCGCCTGGAGCCGCCTGCACGGCTGGAAGCGCTGGCTGACCGTCGACGGAGCCGGGCACTTCTCCTTCACCGACTTCCCCTGGCTGGGCGACCGGCTGGGGCTGCCGACGGACCCGGAGGCTCCGCTCTCAGGTGAGCGGAGTTGGCACATCACCCGCGACTACGTCGCCGCCTTCTTCGAGCTCCACTTGCGGGGCGTCCCACAGCCGCTGCTCGACGGCCCCACGGCATCCCGTCCCGAGGTCGAGTTCCACCGGCCGTAGCTCCCGTCACTCCGGCCTCTGCTCCAGCCCCTCCGCCAACACCTCCGCCAAGTGCCGCCCCCGCACCCCGCCCAGCTGTTCCAGCTGCGTCCGGCACGAGAAGCCGTCCGCCAGGACCACCGCCCCGTCCGGCGCCTCGCGCACCGCCGGGAGCAGTTGGTCCTCCGCACAAGCCACCGACACCTCGTAGTGGCCGTCCTCGAAACCGAAGTTGCCCGCGAGACCGCAGCAGCCGCCACTCAGCTCACCGGTCAGGCCGGCCGCCTCGCGCAGGCGGCGGTCGGCCGCGTCGCCCAGGACCGCGTGCTGGTGGCAGTGGGTCTGGCCGGTCGCCGGGAGGTTCACGGTGGGCGGGGTCCAGTCGGGGGCGTGGCGTTCCAGGGCTTGTGCGAAGGTCAGGACGCGGGCGGCGAGGCGGGCGGCCCGCGGATCGTCGTGCAGCAGCTCGGGCAGGTCCGTGCGCAGGGCGGCGGCGCAGCTCGGCTCCAGGACGACGACCGGGGCGGACGTCTCCAGCACCGGCGTCATCAGGTCCAGCGTGCGGCGCATCACCGCGCGGGCGCGGTCCAGTTGGCCCGTCGACACGTAGGTCAGGCCGCAGCAGACGCGGCTCCGGCGGGCGGCCAGCAGCGCCAGAGCCGACCTCGACGTGCCGTCGCCGACCGCCGCCCGTCCGCGCAGTGTCGGCGGCAGCACCACCCGCAGCCCCGCCGCCTCCAGAACCCGTACGGCCGCCCGGCCCACGGAGGGGGACAGGTGCTCGGTGAAGGTGTCGGGCCACAGGACCACCAGCTCACCCTCGGCGACCGGTCCTCCGCGCCCCCGCCACCACCGGCTGAACGTCTCCCCCGACAGACGCGGTACGTCCCGCTCCTTCGCGATCCCGCCCAGCCGTTTCCCCACCGCCGCCAGCGGCCGCACGGACGCGAGCGCGTTGACGACCGGAGCCACCCGCGCCCGCGCCGCCCAGCGCAGCCACACCGGCAGCCACCCCATCGCGTAGTGGGCGGGCGGGCGGCGGCGTCCCGCGTAGTGGTGGTGCAGGAACTCCGCCTTGTACGTGGCCATGTCGACCTCGACCGGGCAGTCGGAGCGGCAGCCCTTGCAGGACAGGCACAGGTCCAGGGCGTCCCGGACCTCCTCCGAACGCCAGCCGTCCGTCACCACCTCACCGGCAAGCATCTCGTGCAGCAGGCGGGCGCGGCCCCGCGTGGAGTGCTGCTCGTCCCCCGTGGCCCGGAAGGAGGGGCACATCACCGCCGAGCCGGTCACCGACGTCGTACGGCACTTCGCGACGCCGACGCAGCGCCGCACCGCCGCCGAGAAGTCGCCGCCGTCGGACGGGTAGCCGAACTCCACGTCGACCGGCTCGCGCGGCAGGACGGAGAAACGGAGGTTTGTGTCGAGCGGGGCCGGGCGGACCAGCATCCCGGGGTTGAGGAGGTCGTCCGGGTCCCAGACGCCCTTCGCGCGTTCGAAGAGGGCGACCGTCTCCTCGCCGTACATCCGCGGCAGCAGCTCCGCCCGTGCCTGCCCGTCCCCGTGCTCCCCGGAGAGCGAGCCGCCGTGCGCCACGACCACGTCCGCCAGCTCTTCCGAGAAGCGGCGGAAACGGGCGACCCCGGCGTCCGTCAGCAGGTCGAAGTCGATGCGTACGTGGATGCAGCCGTCGCCGAAGTGGCCGTACGGCGTGCCGCGCAGGCCGTGGGCGGTCAGCAGCGCCCTGAAGTCCCGCAGGTAGCCGCCCAGCCGGGCCGGGGGCACCGCGCAGTCCTCCCAGCCGGGCCACGCCTCCGAACCGTCCGGCATCCGGGTCGCCGTGCCGCTCGCGTCCTCCCGGATGCGCCACAGCGCCCGCTGACCGGCCGGGTCGGTCACCACCAGCGCGTCCACGGCGTCGTCCGCCGCCCGTACGACCGCCTCGGCGGCCGCCCGCGCCTGTGCCTCCGAGTCGCCGCCCGTCTCCACGAACAGCCACGCCCCGCCCCGCGGCAGCCCCTCCGTGGACGGGACCAGGTCCACCGCCATGCCCTCCACGGTCAGGGGGCCGAGGGGCAGCAGCCCGGCGGCCGCCTCCGCCGCGCCCGCCTCGTCGGCGTACCCGAGGACCGCCAGCGCACGTGCCCGCGGGGCCTCGACCAGCCGTACGACCGCCTCGGTCAGCACGCCCAGCGTGCCCTCCGAGCCGCAGAAGGAGCGGGCCACGTCCGCGCCGTTCTCCGGCAGCAGCGCGTCCAGCGCGTAGCCGGAGATGCGGCGGGGGAGGTCCGGGAAGCCGGTGCGCAGGCGCGCCAGGTCGCCGTCGACCAGCTCGCGCAGGCCCTCCGGTGCCCCCGCCCAGCCGGGCCCGAGCCGCGCGGGCCTCCCCCGCGCCGTGAGCACCGACAGCTCGCGCACGCTGTCCGCCGTCGTGCCCCACGCCACCGAGTGGGAGCCGCACGAGTTGTTGCCGATCATCCCGCCGAGGGTGCAGCGGCTGTGGGTGGAGGGGTCGGGGCCGAAGCGCAGGCCGTGCGGGGCGGCGGCCTCCTGGAGGCGGTCGAGGACGAGGCCGGGCTGGACGACGGCCGTGCGGGCCTCCGGGTCCAGGGCGACCAGGCGGTTCATGTGCCGGGTGAAGTCCAGGACCACGCCCGTGCCGGTCGCCTGGCCGGCGATCGACGTGCCGCCGCCTCTCGCGACGACCGGCGTGCCGTGCGCCCGGCACACCTCCAGTACGGCCGCCACGTCGTCGGCGTCCCTGGGCGCGACCACCCCGAGCGGGACTCTCCGGTAGTTGGACGCGTCCATCGTGGTCAGCGCCCGGGACGTGACGTCGAATCCGACCTCGCCGCGGACGGCCCTGCGCAGTGCTGCCTCCAGATCGGTCATGCTTCCAGCATGAGCGCTTGTCGCTTGGCACAGGTCCGCAAGACGGAGATCTCGTCTCATCGGACGGACATGTCTTCGTCCGGTTTGGCCGAGGGGATACGCTCCGGCACGTGGCTGAGATCCAGATTCCTGCTGACATCAAGCCCGCGGACGGTCGATTCGGCGCGGGTCCCTCCAAGGTGCGGGTGGAGGCGCTGGACGCCCTGGCCGCCACCGGTACGTCCCTGCTCGGCACCTCCCACCGCCAGGCGCCCGTCAAGAACCTGGTCGGCAAGGTCCGTGAGGGCATCTCCGAGCTGTTCCGGCTCCCCGACGGCTACGAGGTGGTCCTCGGCAACGGCGGCTCCACCGCGTTCTGGGACATCGCGACCCACGGTCTGATCGAGAACAAGTCGCAGCACCTCACGTTCGGCGAGTTCTCCTCCAAGTTCGCCAAGGCCGCTAAGCTGGCGCCCTGGCTGGCCGAGCCGACCGTCGTCTCCGCCGACCCGGGCACGCACCCCGAGGCGCGGGCCGAGGCCGGCGTGGACGTGTACGCGTTCACCCACAACGAGACCTCGACCGGTGTCGCCATGCCGATCAAACGGGTTGCCGGCGCGGACGAGGGCTCCCTCGTGCTGGTCGACGCGACGTCCGGCGCCGGTGGTCTGCCGGTCGACATCGCCGAGACCGACGTCTACTACTTCGCCCCGCAGAAGTCCTTCGCCTCCGACGGCGGCCTGTGGATCGGCGTCTTCTCCCCGGCCGCGATCGAGCGCGCCGAGCGCGTCCACGCGTCCGGCCGCCACGTCCCGGAGTTCTTCTCGCTCCCGACCGCGATCGACAACTCCCGCAAGAACCAGACGTACAACACGCCGGCCCTCGCCACGCTGTTCCTGCTGGGCGAGCAGCTGGAGTGGATGAACGGCCAGGGCGGCCTGGACTTCACCACCGGCCGCACCAAGGACTCCTCGACCCGCCTGTACTCCTGGGCGGAGGAGGCCAAGTACGCCACCCCGTTCGTCTCCGACCCGGCCAAGCGGTCCCAGGTCATCGGCACCATCGACTTCTCCGACGACATCGACGCCGCCGCCGTCGCCAAGGTGCTGCGCGCCAACGGCGTCGTCGACACCGAGCCGTACCGCAAGCTCGGCCGCAACCAGCTGCGCGTCGCGATGTTCCCGGCGATCGACCCGGCGGACGTCGAGGCGCTGACGAAGTGCGTCGACTACGTGATCGAGAAGCTGTAGCGACAGCCGTCGTACGACGGTGAGGGGCGCCCGGCGATTCGCCGGGCGCCCCTCACCGCTTCCTCGGGCCTACCGGCTCAGCCGCTGGAACCTCCGTACCGCCAGCGGCAGGAAGATCGCCGTCAGGATCACCGGCCACACCCCCGCCATCAGCAGCGCGTGCTGCTCGACCCAGGAGTCGCCGCCGCCGACCGGGGTGCCGAACAGGTCGCGGGCGGCCGCGGCCGTGGAGGAGATCGGGTTCCAGGCGGCCACCCAGCCCAGCCAGTCCGGCATGAGCTGCGGGGCGACGAAGATGCTGGAGATCATCGTGAGCGGGAAGGCCACGGCGAACAGACCGCCCGCCGCCTCCGGGTTGGGGACCAGCAGACCCAGCCACACGCCGATCCAGATGAGCGCGAACCGCAGCCACAGCAGCAGTCCGAAGGCCGCCAGGAATCCCCAGCCGCCGTCCGGCCGCCAGCCCATGGCCAGTGCCGTCAGCATCATGATGGCCAGCTCGGCGCAGGCGACGACCAGATCCGTGACCCCCCGTCCGGCCACCACCGCCGACGACGACATCGGCATGGAGCGGAACCGGTCGATGACGCCCTTGGTGGAGTCGTAGACGACGACCGTCGCGGTGTTGATGAAGCCGAAGGCCATGGTCATCACGAACATGCCGGGCATCAGGAAGTCCTTGTAGTCCCCGCCGCCGGGCACGGTCATCGCGCTGCCGAAGACATAGCCGTAGAGGAGGACGGAGAGGATGGGGAAGCCCAGCTGCCAGGCGATGTTGACGGGCTGGCGCTGGTAGTGGGTCAGGCCGCGGCGGACGATGTTGCCGCAGTCGGCGAGCAGCCAGTAGAGGCGGCCGCGCTCGGCGGCCGGGGCCGTCGTCAGGTCGAGGGCGCTCATGCCGCCACCGCCTCCTTCTCCGCGTGCCGCGCGGGCTCCGCGCTCGTACGGTGTCCGGTCAGGCGCAGGAACACGTCGTCCAGGCTCGGCCTGCGCAGCCCGATGTCCTCCACGGCGACGCCCTCGTCCTGGAGGGTGCGGGCCACTTCGGTCAGGGCCGACACCCGGTCGGTGACCGGGGCGTGCACGCGCAGCGCCTCCTCTTCCACCTCCGGTTCGCCCTTGCAGACCCGGGCGACCGTCTTCACCACTTCCGGGATCTCGGCGCGGTCGGCGACCACGACCTCGATCCGGTCGCCGCCGACCAGGTTCTTCAGCCCGTCCGGGGTGTCGTCGGCGATGGCCCGGCCCCGGTCGATGACGGTGATGCGGGAGGCCAGCTTGTCGGCCTCCTCCAGGTACTGCGTGGTCAGCAGCACCGTCGTGCCGCTCGCCACCAGGGCGCGGACCGAGTCCCAGACCTCGCCCCGGCTGCGCGGGTCCAGGCCCGTGGTCGGCTCGTCCAGGAACAGCACGGACGGGGCCAGGATCATCGAGGCGGCGAGGTCGAGGCGGCGCCGCATGCCGCCGCTGTACTTGCCGACGCCCCGGTCGGCGGCGTCGGTCAGGTCGAACTGCTCCAGCAGCTCCACGGCACGGGCGCGGGCGCGCCTGCCGCCCAGGTGGAACAGCCGCCCGAACATCTCCAGGTTCTGCCGGCCGGTGAGCACCTCGTCCACGGCCGCGTACTGCCCGGTGAGGCCGATCCGCGCCCGTACCTCACGGGCCTGCCGGGCGACATCGAGGCCGGCGACCTCGCGCGCCCGCCGTCCAGCCGGATCAGCGTGGACAGGATGCGCACGGCGGTGGTCTTGCCCGCGCCGTTCGGCCCCAGCAGCCCGTGCACGGTGCCCTCGCGGACGGCCAGGTCGAAGCCGTCGAGGGCGCGTTTGTCGCCGTACCTCTTCTCCAGCCCCTCGGCCCGTACCGCGTGTCCGTCGCTCATGGGTGGTCCCCCTTTCACTCCCTAACTGAGTACACCGTACCCGATTGCGCGTACACCGTACCCAGTTTTATCGCGCGGACCTAGACTGACCTCATGGCGAGCGGTACGGAGACCAGTGGCAGCGGTGACGTCAACCGCACCATGGAACTGTTGTGGGACACCGGCCGACGGCCCAGCCGTGGGCCCAAGCCGGGGCTGACGCTGGAGCGGATCGTGGAGGCGGCCGTCGAGGTCGCCGACCGGGACGGGCTCGGTGCCGTCTCGATGCGCCGCATCGCCACCGAGCTGGGGACCGGCACCATGTCCCTGTACCGCTACGTCCCCGGCAAGGCCGAACTCCTCGACCTCATGCTGGACCGCGTGCAGCGTCCCTCCGAGGACCCCGGCGAACTCGGCGACCTCGGTGACGGCGACTGGCGTTCGGCGCTGGCGGCGCTCGGCCACGCCACCCTTGCCCTCTACCGCCGCCACACCTGGCTGCTGGAGGTCAACCAGTCCCGCCCGATCCTGGGCCCGAGCGCGCTGGACGGCATGGAGAAGGTGCTCGCCCGGATCAAGCCGATGGGCCTGACCGACCCCGAGCTGGTCTCGGCGCTCGTCCTGATCGACGGGTACGTCGTCGGGGCCGCCCGCACGCAGGTGTACCAGGAGGAGGCGGAACGCACCTCGGGGCTCACCGACGCGCAGTTCTGGCAGGCCCAGGAACCGGTGCTGGTGAAGGCCATGACCAGCGGCCGCTACCCCGTGCTGGCCTCCCTCTCCGAGGACGCCTTCGGCACCGGCTTCGACCACTTCGACTTCGGGCTGCAGCGCATCCTGGACGGGCTGGAGGTGCTGGTGGCCGCGCGGCGCACGCCGGACGGGTCAGCGGCGGCGGAAGACCCGTCGTAGGCCGAACAGGACGGCGCACGCCACGAGCAGCCCGACCGCCCCGACCTTGAGCGTGTCCCCGCCCGGACCGCCGGCCCCGTCGTCGCCCCCGCCCGAGGCGTCGGAGCCGCCCCTGCCGGACCCGCCGCTCCCGCCCCCCGGCGCGTCCTCGGCCTTGACCGGGCTGTTCGTCCCCTCCATGCCGAGCAGCAGCTTCTTCCCGTCGGGGGTGTAGGTGACGGACTCGCCCTGTCCCAGCGGCACGCTGATCCGCCCCTTGCGCTGGATCTTCCCGCCGTTCCAGTCGTACCAGATGCCCCCGAGGTAGCCGCGCACGGCGAGCGTCTTCCCGTCCGGGGAGAAGGCGGCGTCGGTGGCCCACAGCTCTACGGGGGCGGCGCGCCGGAAGACGTTGGTGCCGGAGGCGGAGAGCTTCTCGGGTCCCTCGTACAGGTGCCCGCCGTTCTCGTTCTTGTCGATGATGTAGACCCGCCCGGTCTTCGGGTGGACGGCCATCGACTCGGCGTCGCGCGCGCCGTCCGCGTACTTCACGACGTACTGGGTCGCCTGGACCGTCTGGTCCTTCAGCTCCGCCGGCTCGGGCAGCTCGTAGATCCACACGTACGGCCAGGTGCCGCCGAGGTTGTCGCCGATGTCGCCGACGAAGATCTTGTTGCCGGGGCCGATGGAGATCGCCTCGACGTCCCGGGGCGTGCCCACGCCGGAAAGGGCGACCCGGGCGACGGTCTCGCCGGTGGAGCCGTCCACGGCGTAGAGGTAGGGGCCGTTGTCCTGGTCGTTGTGCGTCCAGTAGACGCCGGGGTGGAGGCGGGAGGCGGCGAGGCCGCTGGACTCGGTGATGCGCGGGTCCCTGATCGTGAAGCCGTCGCTCCCGTCGTCCCCGTCGGCGGCGGAGGCGGGCACGGCCAACGCACCCACGAGGAGGGCCGAGGCGAGGAGGGCGAGAGATCGGCGCATGCGCCAAGCCTGCCATCCCGCGCGGCCGTTCACGGTGACGGTCACGCTGCGTGGCCGGGCTCACATAGCGACGGTCAGGCGCATCGTCCGTGCATCGTCCATGATGAGCGGATGCTCAGGTTCATGTTCGTCGGTGACTCCATGACGATAGGGAGCGCAGGCGAACACACGTGGCGCTACCGTCTGTGGCAGCACCTGCGCGACTCCTACGGCCGGCCCTTCACGTTCGTGGGCCCGCGCGAGACGCTGCACGACCCGTCGACGGACGAGCCGGTCTCGTACGCCTACGCCGACCCGGACTTCCCCCGCGCGCACCTGGCGGGCTGGGGCGAGGGGTGGCACCACATGACCCCGGTCATCGCCGAGACGGTACGCGCCTGCCGCGCGGACGTGCTCCTGGTCTCCCTCGGCCTCATCGACCTCGGCTTCTACACCAACGCGGAGCAGACCGCCGACAACGTCCGCGCCTTCGTGGCGAACGCCCGCTCGGCGAACCCGCGCGTGCGCACGGCCGTGATGCCGGTGCTGCACAACATCCGGGTGGACGCCGACGAGACCTTCGCCGGGCAGGTCCACCGCTTCAACGACCTCCTCGCGAAGACGGTCGCCGACCTCGACGCACCCGGCTCCCCGCTGCTGCTGGTCCCGCCGCCGACGGCGTACGACTTCCACACGGACACCTACGACGGCACGCATCCCAACGAGAGCGGCGAGCACCGGATCGCGGGCGCGTTCGCGGAGGCGCTGCACGAGGAGTGGGAGCTGGGCGGGCCGTACTGCGCCTTTTCGTAGGCGCCCGCGCCTCTGGCATATGCGCGTCCCCCGTGTCCCGGTCGCCGTGCGTATCGTTGTACCGCGCGGCTGCTCCCGCCCGTGGGACAGCCGGGGAGGAGTGCCACGATGACCGTCGTTGACGACAGGATCGCCATGGCCGATGCCAACACCCAGCGCCTGGACGAGTGGTTCGAGCGGCTGGAGCGGATGCCCGTCCCCGAAGGATTCAGGGTCGAGATCGTCGGGGGCAACGTCCACATGACACCGCAGCGCCGCACCCACCACAAGATCATCCGCCGTATCGAACGAGCCATCGAAGACCGCTTCGGTATGGACGTCGAACTCTTCTCGGACGTCCGCATCGACTTCCCGGGACTCGGGAACGCCTTCTGCCCCGACGTGGCCAAGTTCCGTGACGGGGCGGAGGAGGACGAAACGGGCCACTGGCGCTACGAGGACGTCGAGTTCGTAGCCGAGGTCATCTCCAAAGGCACCGCCGCCAACGACTACGGCCCCAAGAAACTCGCCTACGCCACCGCGGAGGTCCCGCTCTACCTCATCGCCGACCCGTACCAGGGCCGCTGCCACATCTTCACGCACCCCAAGGACGGCGACTACACCACCGAGACCCGCGTCGCCTTCGGACAGGAACTGGACCTCACCGACACCGTCCTCGGCCTCACCCTCAGGACCGACACCTTCCCCCGCGACTGACCGACCGAACCCGCTTGCCTGGAGCGCACTCCAAGCCGTTGGCTTGGAGACCATGGAGTACACGCAGCTGGGACGCACAGGACTCAAGGTCAGCCGGCTCGTCCTCGGGACGATGAACTTCGGTCCGCAGACCGACGAGGCCGACAGCCACGCCATCATGGACGCGGCACTGGACGCCGGCATCAACTTCTTCGACACCGCCAACGTGTACGGCTGGGGCGAGAACAAGGGCCGCACCGAGGAGATCATCGGCAACTGGTTCGCCCAGGGCGGCGACCGGCGCGACAAGACCGTGATCGCCACCAAGGTGTACGGCAACATGGGCGCCGACGGCGAGGCGTGGCCGAACCACGACAAGCTGTCCGCCGTGAACATCCGGCGGGCGGTCGACGCCAGTCTGAAGCGGCTCCAAACCGACCGCATCGACCTCTACCAGTTCCACCACATCGACCGCTCCACCGGCTTCGACGAGATCTGGCAAGCCGTCGACACGCTGGTGCAGCAGGGCAAGGTGCTGTACGCCGGGTCGTCGAACTTCCCGGGCTACAAGATCGCCCAGGCCAACGAGACCGCCGCCCGGCGCGGCGGCACCATCGGGCTGGTCAGCGAGCAGTGCCTGTACAACCTGGCCGAGCGCCGCGCCGAGATGGAGGTGATTCCGGCCGCGCAGGACTACGGCCTGGGCGTCATCCCGTGGTCGCCGCTGCACGGCGGGCTGCTCGGCGGCGTGATCAAGAAGGAGGTCCAGGGCGGGCGCCGCGCCTCCGGCCGGGCGGCCGACACCCTGGCCGACCCGGCGAAGCGGGCTCAGATCCAGGCGTACGAGGACCTGCTCGACAAGCACGGCGTCGAGCCCGGCGAGGCCGCGCTGGCCTGGCTGCTGACCCGGCCCGGCGTGACCGGCCCGATCGTCGGCCCGCGCACGGCCGAGCAGCTCACGTCGGCGCTGCGGGCCGCGGAGCTGGAGCTGTCGGACGAGCTGCTGGCCGGGCTGGACGAGATCTTCCCGGGGCCGGGGCCCTCGCCGGAGGCGTTCGCCTGGTAGCTGAGCGCGCAGCGCGGTGACGTGGTGAGCGGGGCGGCGGCGCCCACGGCCAGGTCAGCCGAGGGCCGCCGCCACCGCCACCACCACGAGCATCAGCACGAGCACACCGGCCATGATCCGGTTACGGGTCTTCGGGTCCACGTCCCCGAGCCTAACCGGACGCGCCGAGCGGGCTGCGGGCGACCGTCTCGTAACGGGGCTGCTCGCCCGGCACCCCGGACCTCGGCAGGTTGCTGCGCACCAGTGCGAGGTCGGTGACCGTCCAGGTACGGCTGGTGAAGCCGTCCAGGGCATCGACGTACGGTCGCGTGTCGTACGCCTCCCGGCTGCGGGCCACCGTCAGGTGGGGCTTGTAGCGCCGGTGCTCCCCCATCTCGACGCCCGCCCTGCGCCCCGCCGACTCCGCCCGGTCGGCGAGCAGCCGCAGCGTCGCCAGGTCACCCTCCGCACCGGTCCACAGGGCCCGCCCGTGTCCGAACTGGCCGCCTCCGCGCAACGCCAACCCGAAGGGGGCGGTGCGGTGGGCCGCCCGCTGCAGGCGGGCCGACACGTCCGGTACGAGGTCGTCGTCGACCTCTCCGTAGAAGGCGAGGGTGAAGTGCCAGCCGGGACGACCGGTCCAGCGCAGCTCCTCCGCACCGGGCAGCCTCTTCAGCGCCGCCACCTCGGCGGCGAGGGCGGCGGTGACGTCCTCGGGGGGCAGTACGGCGGCGAACAGTCTCATGGCAGCACCCTGTCAGACCCTTCCCGCCCGGCCCCTACGCCGCCGGCGCCAGCTCCTCCCGCCGCTCACGCGGCACGAACCGCACCTGCGGGTGTCCCCGGTGCCAGCCCACCGACAGGCGCAGGTTGCCGACGCGGGCCAGGATCAGGCCGATGACGAGCGCGGCCGTCGCCGCCACCGCGCCGCCCGCGGCGAAGCCCGCGCGGGCGCCGTAGGTGTCGGTGACCCAGCCGACGATCGGGGCGCCGACCGGGGAGCCGCCGAGGAAGACCATCATGTAGAGGGACATGACGCGGCCCCGCATGGCCGGGTCGGTGGACATCTGGATGCTGGTGTTGGCGGTGACGTTGACCGTCATGCTGAAGACGCCGATCGGGACCATCAGCAGCGCGAACAGCCACAGCTCGGGGACCGTCGCCGCCACCATCTCCAGGGCGCCGAAGGCGAGCGCCGCCGCGATCAGGACCCGCAGGCGGGCCGTGCCGCGCCGGGCGGCGAGCAGGGCGCCGGCCACCGAACCGACGGCCATGAGGGTGTTGAAGAGGCTGTAGGCGCCGGCCCCGGCGTGGAAGACGTCGTCGGCGAAGGCGGACAGGAAGACCGGGAAGTTGAAGCCGAAGGTGCCGATGAAACCGACCAGAGTGATGGTCCAGATCAACTCGGGGCGTCCGGCGACGTAGTGCAGGCCCTCCCGCAGCTGGCCCTTGCCGCGCGGCGTGCGCTCGACGGCGTGCAGTTCCCGGGCGCGCATCAGCAGCAGGCAGCTCAGCGGCGCGACGAAGGACAGGCCGTTGGCGAGGAACGCCCAGCCGGTGCCCACCCCGGTGATCATCAGACCGGCGACGGCGGGGCCGACCAGGCGGGCGGACTGGAAGTTGGCCGAGTTGAGGCTGACCGCGTTCTGGAGCTGGTCGCGGCCGACGAGCTCGGCGACGAAGGACTGGCGGGCCGGGTTGTCGACCACGGTGGCCAGGCCCATCGCGAAGGCGGCGACGTAGACATGCCAGACCTGCACGTGGCCGGTGAGGGTGAGAACGGCGAGGAAGAGCGCGGTCACCGCCATCGAGGACTGCGTGACCAGCAGCGCGGGGCGCTTGCGCAGGCGGTCGACGAGGACACCGCCGTAGAGGCCGAAGAGCAGCATCGGCAGGAACTGCAGGGCGGTGGTGATGCCGACGGCGGCCGAGGAGCCGGTGAGGCTCAGCACCAGCCAGTCCTGGGCGATGCGCTGCATCCAGGTGCCGATGTTCGAGACGACCTGGCCCGTGAAGAACAGGCGGTAGTTCCTGACCTTCAGGGAGGCGAACATCGAGGTCTTACGACGAGTGCCGGGGGTGGTCGGGTCGTCGTGGCCGTCGGGTGCGGGGGCGGAAGCTGCTCCGGGTCCCGTACTCAAAAAGGTTCGCCTCCTCGTCGGTGCTGCTTACACGTGGGCCAGCTTCTCGAGCACGGGGGCGGCGGCGCGCAGGGCCGCCCACTCCTCCTCGTCGAGTCCCTCGACCAGCGTGGCCAGGAACGCGTTCCGCTTGCGGCGGCTCTCCTCGAGCATCACCACGGCCTGCTCGGTCTGCGTCACGACCTTCTGGCGCCGGTCCTCGGGATGCGGCTCCAGCCGGACCAGCCCCTTCGCCTCCAGCAGCGCCACGATGCGGGTCATCGACGGCGGCTGGACGTGTTCCTTGCGGGCGAGCTCGCCCGGGGTCGCGCTGCCGCAGTTGGACAGGGTCCCCAGCACCGACATCTCGGTCGGACTGAGCGACTCGTCGACCCGCTGGTGCTTGAGCCGACGGGACAACCGCATCACGGCGGAGCGCAGGGAGTTCACGGCGGCGGCGTCGTCGCCATGCTTGAGGTCCGGCATGTTCCTTAGCGTAACTCATTAGTCTGGCGAAATACCACCGCACAACCGCCCGCGTGCCCGTGACGCCCGCCACTGAAACCCGCAGTTCACCCGTACGAGTGAGTCGTTTCCGGAAATCGGAGCACCACCCGTCCGGTGGGGGTGACCCTCGTGCCCATGGGGACCAGCGTGCTCAGCCTGCGGATAGACGGGGAGCTGCTCGACCGGCTCCGGCACCATGCGGCGAAAAGAGGAATGAGCGTCCAGGACTATGTCGTCCGGACGCTCATCCGTGATGACTTCGACGAGCGGTTCCAGTCCGCCGTGGAGGAGACGGAACGGTTCTACGGGGTCACGTGAGCGTGCCCCGCACGGGTCAGGTCAGGCCCAGGGCCGGCATCAGGTAGTAGAAGGCGAAGACCGCCGACACCGCGTACATCGTGACCGGGACCTCGCGGCCCCGCCCGACGGCCAGGCGCAGCACGGAGAAGGCGATGAAGCCCATGCCGATGCCGTTGGTGATCGAGTAGGTGAACGGCATCATCAGCATCGTCAGGAACGCCGGGATGGCGATCGTGAAGTCGCTCCAGTCGATCTCCCCGATCGAACCGGCCAGGATCAGGAAGCCGACCGCGACCAGCGCCGGGGTGGCCGCCTGGGACGGCACCATCGTGGCGACCGGCGTGAGGAACAGGGCCAGGGCGAACAGCCCGCCGCTGACGATGTTCGCGAAGCCGGTGCGGGCACCCTCGCCGACGCCGGCCGTGGACTCCACGAAGCAGGTCGTCGCCGACGCGGAGCTGGCACCGCCGGTGGCGACCGCGATGCCGTCGACGAACAGGACCTTGTTGATGCCCGGCATCTGGCCCTCGCCGTCGGTCAGCTTCGCCTCGTCGCTGACCGCCATGATCGTGCCCATCGCGTCGAAGAAGCACGACAGCAGGACGGTGAACACGAACAGCACCCCGGTCAGGATGCCGACCTTCTCGAACCCGCCGAACAGGCTGACCTCGCCGACCAGGCCGAAGTCCGGGGTGGCGACCGGGTTGCCGGGCCACTCGGGGGTGGTCAGGCCCCAGGAGGGGACGTCGGCGACCAGGTTGATGACCATCGCTACGACGGTCATCACGACGATCGAGATCAGGATCGCGCCGGGGGTCTTGCGGACGATCAGCGCCAGGGTGAGCAGCACACCGAGGACGAAGACCAGCACCGGCCAGCCGAGCAGATGGCCGCCCGTGCCCAGCTGGAGCGGGACGGTGGTCTGCGCGGCGTCCGGCATCCGGGTGACGAACCCGGAGTCGACGAGGCCGATCAGCAGGATGAACAGACCGATGCCGATCGCGATGGCCTTGCGCAGTCCGTGGGGCACGGCGTTCATGACGCGCTCGCGCAGGCCGGTGGCGACCAGCAGCATCACGACGAAACCGGCGAGCACCACCATGCCCATGGCGTCCGGCCAGGACATCCGCGGGGCGAGCTGGAGGGCGACGACGGAGTTCACGCCGAGACCGGCGGCGAGCGCGATCGGGACGTTGCCGATGACGCCCATCAGGAGCGTGGTGAAGGCCGCCGTGAGGGCGGTCGCGGTGACCAGCTGACCGTTGTCGAGCTGGTTGCCGTACATGTCCTTCGCGCTGCCCAGGATGATCGGGTTCAGCACGATGATGTAGGCCATCGCGAAGAAGGTGGCGAAGCCGCCGCGGATCTCACGGGACAGGGTGCTGCCGCGCTCGGAGATCTTGAAGTAGCGGTCGAGGCCGTTCTGCGGGGGCCGCCGGTCTTCCGGCGACTCGGGGGACGGGGGGACCTTGGCGGAGGCCGAGGTGGGCATGCGAGGACCTCATCACCAACAGGTTCCCCCACGGCCTTGTTGGCGTTTCCTACGAATGAAAGCGGTCAGAGACAAACGGGTTCAGTATGAACGTATGAGCCCCTGATCGCTATCTCCGCGCGTAGACCTGGGGTGGCGGCGCCCCGTCGGACCGCCGCCGGGCGCCTCGTAAGCTGTACGCATGACGAAGTGGACACCCACGCACGAGGCACCGGAGCCCCTGGAGGGCCCCGTGGTTCCGACCATCGTCGGCGGCACCGTCCTGTGGTTCGTCCTCTTCCTGGCGCAGCTGCCCTTCTACGGCTGGTTCGACGACCACGGGCACACCTGGTGGGTGTGGACCTGCCTGGCCGGCGCCGGGCTCGGCCTGATCGGCATCTGGTACGTGCGCAAGCGCGACGCGGCCCTCAAACGGGCCGCACGGGACGCGGGCTGACGCCCGTGCCCGGACTGCGGCGCCTGCACGCCGCCCACGCGCCCGCCCTGCTCGCCTTCGAACGGGAGAACCGCGCCTGGTTCGCCGCCTCCGTACCCGACCGGGGCGACGACTGGTTCGCCCACTTCGACGAACGGCTCCGCGCGCTGCTGGCCGAGCAGGAGGCCGGTGTCTGCCACTTCCACGTGCTGGTCGGCGCCGACGGCGGGATACTCGGCCGGGTCAACCTCGTGGACGTCGAGCGGGGCGTCGCCGACCTCGGCTACCGGATCGCCGAGCGGGCCGCCGGGCAGGGCCTGGCCACCAGGGCCGTGCGGGAGGTCTGCGCCCTCGCCGCCCGGAACTACGGGCTGACGGCGCTGCGGGCGGCGGCCACCGTCGACAACGCCGCCTCGCAGGCCGTGCTCGCCCGCACCGGCTTCGTCCGCACCGGCGAGACGCGGCTCGACGGGCGCGCGGGACTGACCTTCCGGCGCGACCTGGCGGACCTGCGCGACGCCGGAAACCCGCGCGGCCCCGCGGACCCCGGCCCGCACCACCCCACGGCCCACACCCCGTAGTACCTGGGCATCACCCATCCCCGCCGCCCGTCATACCCAGGTCGGAACTTCCAGGCATTCGGCGGGTGACGCCCCAAACCCGCACGTACCGTCGAACGCATGACGCATCTCGACGCGGACGACCGACTCGACTCCGCGCGCCCCGTTCACACCCCGACCCCGGCGACCGGCCTGACGGCGGCCGGGGTCGCCGAACGGGTGGCGCGCGGCCAGGTCAACGACGTACCCGTACGCAGCAGCCGCTCGCTGACCGACATCGTCCGCGCCAACGTCTTCACCCGCTTCAACGCGATCATCGGCGTGCTCTGGGTGATCATGCTGATCGTGGCGCCGATCCAGGACAGCCTGTTCGGCTTCGTGATCCTCGCCAACACCGGCATCGGCATCATCCAGGAGTGGCGGGCGAAGAAGACCCTCGACTCCCTGGCCCTGATCGGCGAGGCCCGGCCGACCGTGCGCCGGGACGGGACGGCCACCGACGTCAGCACCTCCGAGATCGTGCTGGACGACGTGATCGAGATCGGTCCCGGGGACAAGGCCGTCGTCGACGGGGTGTGCGTCGAGTCGGACGGGCTGGAGATCGACGAGTCGCTGCTCACCGGCGAGGCCGACCCGGTCGTCAAGCGGCCCGGGGACCAGGTCATGTCCGGCTCCTTCGTGGTCGCGGGCGGCGGCGCGTTCCAGGCGACCAAGGTCGGCCGCGAGGCCTACGCCGTCCAGCTCGCCGAGGAGGCCTCCCGCTTCACCCTGGTCCAGTCCGAGCTGCGCTCCGGCATCTCCACGATCCTGAAGTACGTCACCTGGATGATGGTCCCCACCGCGCTCGGCCTGATCCTCAGCCAGCTCCTCGCCAAGGACAACGAGCTGGACGACTCGATCGCCCGGACCGTCGGCGGCATCGTGCCCATGGTCCCGGAGGGCCTGGTCCTGCTGACCTCCGTCGCCTTCGCGATCGGCGTCATCCGCCTCGGCCGCAAGCAGTGCCTCGTCCAGGAGCTGCCCGCCATCGAGGGCCTGGCCCGCGTCGACACGGTCTGCCTCGACAAGACCGGCACCCTCACCGAGGGCGGCATGGACGTCACCGAGCTGCGCACGCTCGACGGCGCCGACGAGGCGTACGTCCGTACGGTGCTCGGTGCCCTCGGCGAGTCCGACCCCCGCCCCAACGCCTCCCTCCAGGCCGTGATCGCCGCGTACCCGGCGCCCGAGGACTGGCGTTGCACCGAGTCGCTGCCCTTCTCCTCCGCCCGCAAGTACAGCGGCGCCGCCCTCAGCGAGACCGACGGCGCCACCGGCACCTGGCTGTTGGGCGCGCCCGACGTCCTGCTGGCCGAGGACGACCCCGCCCTCGCGGAGACCGGGCGGCTCAACGAGCAGGGGCTGCGGGTGCTGCTGCTGGCCCGCGCCCGGCGGGACCTGGACGACCCCGCGGTGGCCGAGGACGTGACGCCCACGGCCCTGGTCGTCCTGGAGCAGCGGCTGCGCCCGGACGCCGCCGACACCCTGCGCTACTTCGCCGACCAGGACGTCCGCGCCAAGGTCATCTCCGGGGACAACGCGGTGTCGGTCGGCGCGGTGGCCGCCAAGCTCGGGCTGTCCGGCGCGACCGTCGACGCGCGCCGGCTGCCTGCCGGCCAGGAGGAGATGGCGGGGGCGCTGGACGAGGGCACGGTGTTCGGCCGGGTCACCCCGCAGCAGAAGCGGGACATGGTGGGCGCCCTCCAGTCACGCGGGCACACGGTCGCGATGACCGGCGACGGCGTCAACGACGTCCTTGCGCTCAAGGACGCCGACATCGGCGTGGCGATGGGCTCCGGTTCGGAGGCCACGCGGGCGGTCGCGCAGATCGTGCTGCTGAACAACAGCTTCGCCACGCTGCCGTCGGTGGTGGCCGAGGGGCGCCGCGTCATCGGCAACATCACGCGGGTGGCGACCCTGTTCCTGGTGAAGACCGTGTACTCGGTGCTGCTGGCGATCCTCGTGGTCTGCTCGCAGGTCGAGTACCCGTTCCTGCCCCGCCACCTGACCCTGCTCTCCACGCTCACCATCGGCGTCCCGGCCTTCTTCCTGGCCCTCGCCCCGAACAAGGAACGGGCCAAGCCGCACTTCGTCCGGCGCGTGATGCGGTACGCGATCCCGGGCGGGATCGTGGCCGCGACGGCGACCTTCGCGACGTACCTCGTCGCCCGGCAGCACTACTCGGGGCCGGGCGCGCTGGACGCGGAGACCAGCGCGGCGACGCTGACGCTGTTCCTGGTGTCGATGTGGGTGCTGGCGATCATCGCCCGGCCGTACACGTGGTGGCGGGTACTGCTGGTGGCGGCGATGGGGCTGGGCTTTGTGATCGTGCTGGTAGTGCCGTGGTTGCAGGACTTCTTCGCGCTGAAGCTGGTGGGGGTGACGATGCCGTGGACTGCCGTCGGCATCGCGGTGGTCGGTGCGGGTCTGCTGGAGGTGACGTGGCGGTGGGTGGACCGCCGCTTCCCGGTGTGACGGTCCGTGGCCGACTGCCGCGCCATCGTGGCTGGTCGCGCCCACGCGGCGGAGCCGCATGTCGAACACAGCCCCGCGCCCCTTTGGGGCGCGCCCGTCAGTCGAACCAGCGGTCCCTCGCCAACTCCTCCGTCCGCGACTCGTCCTCCAGCAGCGCCGCCACCTCGAACCGTCGCGGCCACTGCCCCGCCGCCCAGGCCAGCCCGGCCGCCACTCCCTCCAGCGTCGCCGCATGCAACGCCCCGTCGTCCGTCACCCGCCAGTCGATCTCAACGCCGTCGACGACCAGCTCATCGTGCTCCACGTACGACACCGGCGTCCGCGCCCCCAGCAGCACCCGCACCGGCTCCGGTACGTCGTGTTCCGTGCCCTCGGAGTCCACCGCGCCGGTGACGGACTCGCTCAGCCGCCGCACCTGGAACAGCTCCGCCAGTTCGGCGGCACGGGCCGGGCGCACCGGCAGCAGCGGGACGCCGGACGTGAAGGGCAGCAGGTCGGGCGAGTCGACGACCACCGCGTCGGCGGCGTCCACCACGCGCACCTCGCCGTCGACCACGGCCCGCACCTCGTCCGGCAGGGTGACCTGCTCGGGGTCCAGGTCGGCCAGCGCACCGTAGAGGGCGTGGAGCTGGGCGGCGGTGACGGGGCGTTCGGGGTCGGCGAGGCGGTCCAGCAGCTCGGCCGCGCCGCCGGGCTCGTCGAGCAGGGCGGCCACCGAGGTGCGTACGCCCAGCGCCCGCAGTACCTGCTCGTCCTCGAAGCCGGACGCGTCGGCCTCGTCGTACAGGCCGCGCAGCAGCGGGTCGCCGCCCGCCGCGCGCAGCCCGGCCGGGCGGCGGCCGCCGAGCACGGGGTGCCCGCGCAGCCACCACGCGGTGTAGGGCCGTACGACCTCGTGGGTGCCGTCGTGCAGCAGGACGCGCACCGGCTGGACCAGCGCGTCGCGCAGCGGCGGCCGGGAGAGCAGGGCGAGGGCCTCGGGCCAGCGGTCGTCGTCGACGAGGTCGAGGTCGCGCACGGCGACGATCTCGGTGGCGACCGGCGGGACGGGGCTGTCGGGGAAGCGGTCGAGGACGTCCTCGCTCCACACGTCCACCGCGTCCAGCAGGCCCGCGTCGTCGGGTTCGGCGAAGTCGCCCTCGCGGGGTTCCAGTTCGTCGGGGTCGAGGACGACGTCGGTGGCGCGGACGAGGGCGAAGGTGACGAGGACGCCGCAGGCGGCCAGCGGTTCCGGACCCCACTTCCCGGCCAGTTCCGCGTCCACGACGGCGAGTTCGTCCTCGCGCATGACGCGGGCGAAGGGGCCGTCGGGGAAGACGAGTTCGCCGGCCGGGGAGAGTTCGCCGTCCTCGTCGGTCAGGGCGAGGGCGCCGAGCCAGGGTTCGTCGCCGGGTTCGAGTCCGGCGTCGCGGACCAGGCCGAGGACGGTGTCGGCCAGTTCGTCGGCGTCGAGGGTGTCCTCCTCCCAGTTGCTGCCGCCCTCGTCGTCGAGGGAGGCGGCGACTGCGGCCCTCACCTGCGGGGTGGTGAGCACGGCGCGCGGGGTGGCCGGGAGGGCGCCGAGCTTCTCCAGGAGCGGGTGGGCGGCGTCCGGGTGGGCGACCTTGAGGCCGAGACGGGTGAGGACGTCCGGGTCGAGGGAGGCGGCGTCCGGAGAGGGCAGGAGGACCTGCCGGGGGCCGATGGTCGTACGGCCGTCCGCGAGGGGCACGGGCAGCCCGGACAGCCGGTCGGGGTCGACCCCGGCGAGGCTGTCGTACAGCCGCCGCCACCAGTCCGGGGCCTTCTCCAGCCCGGCCAGCCGGTCGATCGCGTCGGTCAGCGGCACGCGGGCCACGCCCAGGGTGCGCAGCTCCACCCGGCGCTCCAGGCCGGCGGGCAGCAGCGTCGGCAGCACCTCGGCGAGGACGCGTACGGTGTCGGCGCCCGCGCCCTCGGCCACCTCGGCGTCGCGGGGGCGCAGGGACTCGGGCAGGTCGGGGTCGTCCTCGCGCGGTGCGGCGGCGGGCGGCAGGAAGGCGGTGCGGGGCAGCCGTTCGAGGATCGCCTGGCGCAGGGCGCCGTCCAGTTCGCCCTTGCCCAGCGGTCCGGGCACGAGGTCGACGAGGCCGGCGGAGACCGGGCTCCAGTCGGCGAGCAGTCCGGCGTAGGCGTCCGCCGCCCGCTCGGTCAGGAAGTCGGTCAGCGGGCCGCGCGCGGCGTGCCGGCGGGTGGAGTCCAGCGGGTAGGACGCGATGAGCAAGGCGGGCACGCCGAGGGGTTCGTCGCTGGGCGTGGGGGCGTGCAGGACGGGGCTGGTGCGGGGGCGGACGGGGCCGCCGTCGGCGTCCACGGGCACCGCCCAGGTCACCGACCAGTGCGGGCGCAGCCGTTCCTCGACCGGCCGGTCGGCGAGGAGGTCGGGGGTGAGCGGGCCGTGCGCGACGGAGGTGCGCCAGCTGGTCGTGCCCTCCCGGGAGTCCTCGACGACGGTCAGCGGGCCCTCGGTGCGGCGGGACAGCGTGCGGGGCGCGTCCCCGGTCTCCACCACGACCTCCTCCAGGCCCGGCAGGGCGAGGAGCAGCGCGTCGTCCACGGCGTTCAGGAGCCGTTCGGCGAGGTCGGCGGCGGCCGTGTCGCGCAGCGGGAGGATGACGGCCGTGTCGTAGGGGCTCGGGGCGCTGCCCTCGGCGGGGAACGGCAGCCGCAGCAGCGGGACGTGTCCGTCGCGCCGCCGGATCTCGTCGCCCAGGCCGGGACTGTGCAGGGCGGTGTCGCCGGCCAGTCCCCGCGCCTCGGCCAGGGACCAGCGCACGCCGCCGTGCCGGCCGACGACGGCGGGTTCGTCGGTGACCGCGAGGACGGCGGCGAAACCGACCCCGAACCGGCCGACGGCACCCTGCCCGGCGTCCCGCTTGGCGGAGGCGCGCAGCGTGGACAGCGACTCGACGCCGGCCGCGTCCAGCGGGGCACCGGTGTTGGCGGCGACCAGGACGCCGTCGCGCAGGGTGAGCCGGAGCCGTCCGGGCACGCCCGCGCGGGCGGCGGCGTCGGCGGCGTTCTGCGCCAGCTCGACGACGAGCCGGTCGCGGTAGCCGCCGAGGACGAGGTCCTCCTCCGCGTTGGCGTCCTCACGGAACCGGGCCGGGCTGGTCGCCCAGGCGTCCAGCACCCCGCGCCGCAGACGTGCCGTACCGAACGGATCGGCGCCCTCGGCGGCAGGCCGCACGAACATGCTCACGGTGACTCTCCTCATCGACGGACCATGAAGGTACCGCCGCGAGCCACGACACACCTCATCCGCTCACCCGTCGGACGCGGCCCGCGCCGCGGCTACGAGTGCCCGAGATCCGCCGCCTCGTCCTCGGCCACGGACACCGACCCGGAGTCCGCCGCCGGCCGCAGCGGGAACGGGTCGACCCGCGTCTCGTCGATCACCGGCGGAGCCACCCGCGGCGGCTTCGGCATCACCGCGGCCTCCGAGTGCCCGCCGCACCCGTAGGCCAGCGACACGACGTGCCCGTCGGCCGGGGAGAACTCGTTGGCGCACACTCCGAAGGCCTGCCCCAGCGAGCCGCCGATCCGGGCGAGGAAGCCGCAGCTGACGCAGGAGGCGGGGGCCGCCTGGGCCATCGCGGTCTTGGGGCCGTAGCCCTCCTCCCAGCGGTCGGCGGCGACGTGCAGCCCGTACCGGGACAGGACGCGGGAGCGGCGCAGGCCCAGCTCCTCGGCGACCGCGGAGATCGTGCCGCGGGCCGGGACGGCCGGCAGTTCGGCGGGCGGTCCGGCGGTCAGCTCCGCATCCTCCGCCTCCACCAGGTCGGCCATCTCGTGGGAGACGGCGGAGTTCGGCGGCGGCTCGTCCTCGCCGGTCCAGCCGGGCTCCAGCCTCAGGTCGTCCGCGTCGGTGGGCAGCAGGTCGCCGGGGCCCATGTCGCCGGGGCGCAGCCGCTCGCTCCACGGCACCCACTCGGGGGCGAGGAGGGCGTCCGGGCCGGGCAGCAGCACCGCCTCGTCCACCGTGACGATCTTGGCGCGGGAGGCGCGGGCCACGGTGACGGCCCAGCGCCAGCCCCGGTAGCCGAGCTCCTTGCAGGCGAAGTAGTGGGTGACGACCCGGTCGCCCTCCGACACCATCCCCTCGTGCTCGCCGACGACGCCGGGGGCGGCGGCCTCCTCGGCCGCGGCCCGGGCGAGGTCGACGGCCTCGGCGCACAGGCGGTCAGGGGTGCGGCTTCGCGTTGTCGCTGCGCTCACAGGTATCGCTTCTCTCCATACGCCGTCTCACGAGTGCGCCACTGCCTGCGAGGGGCGGACGGAGCGGACCTGTGGACCGCGTCGACGTCCGCGCCCGATCGCGCTCGGGCGCACCTACGTCATCCATTCTGCGGGATGGCCGTACGGCGCGCGGCCGAGAACGTTCGCCACGGCGCGCTACGCACGCTACCTGCTCATGTGCGCTGGGCCTACACCGACGGCAGCTTCGGCGGGGTACGGCCGCCCGTTCCCCGGTGCTCCCGGCCCGCCCGCGGCGCCGGTGTCACCCGACTCGATGGCCGCCATACGTGCCGTATGGACGCTACAGCCCCGGCTCTCGGGGCACTATGACGGGGTGGCAGCCGCACGGACGGAGTTCAAGGGCGGGAGCCGGGGGCGCGGTCCCGGCTCCCGGTTCCGTGCTGTCGGGCGGGCGCTGCGCCTGCCGGTGACCGGGACGGCGCGCGGCATCCGCAAGGCGACGCACGCGCACGGAGCGGGCGAGTCCGGTCTCGGCAAGCT
Organism: Streptomyces sp. CB02414; assembly: GCF_001905385.1. Taxonomy (GTDB): domain Bacteria; phylum Actinomycetota; class Actinomycetes; order Streptomycetales; family Streptomycetaceae; genus Streptomyces. The sequence goes on from NZ_LIPF01000006.1 coordinate 352,326, forward strand.
GATCGAACTGCACGGCGTGAACGGCGCCGGCGACGTGATGATCACCGTCGCCCTCGCCTCCACCGTCTTCTTCTCCGTGCCGACCGACGAGGCGCGCGGGCGGGTCGCGCTCTACCTGGCCATCACCATGGCCCCGTTCACGCTCCTCGCCCCGGTGATCGGCCCGCTCCTGGACCGCCTGCCGCACGGCCGGCGCGCGGCGATGGCGGCCGCGATGGGCGCGCGGGCGCTGCTCGCGCTGGTGCTGTCCGGGGCGGTGATCAGCGGCAGCATCGAGATGTATCCGGCGGCGCTCGGCGTGCTGGTCGCCTCGAAGGCGTACGGGGTGGTCAGAAGTGCGGTGGTGCCGCGGCTGCTGCCGCCGCGGTTCTCCCTGGTGAAGGCGAACTCGAGAGTGACCCTGTGCGGGCTGCTCGCCACCGGCGTGGCCGCGCCGATCGCGGCGGGACTGCAGGCGATCGGACCGCGCTGGCCGCTGTACGGCGCCTTCGTGATCTTCGTGGCGGGGACGGTGCTGTCGTTCACGCTGCCGCCGAAGGTGGACTCGGCGCGGGGCGAGGACCGGGCGCTGCTCGCCGCCGACGAACGGCACCTGCACGGCCCGCACCGCAAGCCCGTCAAGCGTCCCGGGCTGCGCACGGTGGGCCCGGCGGTGACGCACGCGCTGGCCGCGAACGCCGCGATCCGCTGCCTGTCCGGGTTCCTGATCTTCTTCCTCGCCTTCCTGCTGCGGGTGCACCCGCTGTCCGGGCAGAGCGCGGCCGTCTCGCTGGGCATCGTGGGCGTCGCGGCGGGCGCGGGCAACGCGCTGGGCACGGCGGTCGGGGCGTGGCTGCGTTCACGCGCCCCGGAGATCATCATCGTGACCGTCGTCGCCGTGGTGCTGGGCGCGGGGATCACGGCGGCGGTGTTCTTCAGCACCGTGCTGGTGGCGTGCCTGGCGGCGGTCGCCGGGTTCGCGCAGGCGCTGGCCAAGCTGTCGCTGGACGCGCTGATCCAGCGGGACGTCCCGGAGCAGGTGCGCACGTCGGCGTTCGCGCGCTCGGAGACGCTGCTCCAGGTGTCGTGGGTGCTGGGCGGCGCGGTCGGCATCGTGCTGCCGCTCAACGGCACGCTGGGCCTCGCGGTGGCGGCGGCGATCGTCGCCGCCGGGTGGCTGACGACCGTACGGGGGCTGATCGACTCGGCCCGGCACAAGGGGGCGGCCCGGCCGAGGGTGGCGTGATGCGGGGTGGCGTGATCACGCCACGCCGTACCCAGGTGGGGAGCGGGCCGGAAGCGCCGTATAGCCTTCGCCCATGACCACGTTGCAATCCGCTGTGCGACGCCGCCGCGCCGTCGCCGCCGCCGGCGCCGTATCCGCCGGACTGCTCCTGCTGTCCGCCTGCGACCAGCCGACGCCCATGGCCACGGTCACGGTCGGCAGTGACTCGGTCAGCTCCGAGGCCACCTGTGGCGGCGAGGGCAAGGCCCTGGAGATGGCCGAGATCCAGAAGTGCCTGGAGAACGACGACGTCGAGTCCATCACGGTCAACCCCGACGACACCGTGCGCTTCGGCGTGGACCCGGAGATCGCGGACCAGCGCTGGACGATCCTGATGAACGGTCAGCAGCTCACCGACGACACGGACAACACCTACCGCACCGTGCCGGGCAGCGTGTTCTTCAACGCCCAGTACGGCGCCCAGGGCGACTCCACGCTCGTCACCATCAAGGCCGGCGACGGCAAGGACGACAGCGAGGAGGCCACCGGTCTGTGGTCCTTCCGCCTGAAGAAGGACGACTGACCACGTCCTCCGTACGCGTCCTCGTGGCCACCGCGGTCCCCGTCGAACGGGACGCGGTGGCTCAGGCGTTCCCAGGGGCCTGCGTTCAGCTGCCCGGCCCCGGCATCACCGTCCACCGGCCGCCGCACGGCCCGGACCTCCTCGCGGCCGGCGTCGGCCCCGCCCTCGCCGCCGCCTCCACCGCCGCCGCGCTGACCGCCGCGGCCCTCGACGGCGACCCCTACGCCCTGGTCGTCTCGGCCGGCATCGGCGGCGGCTTCGCACCTCACGCGCCCGTCGGCTCCCTCGTCGTCGCCGACGAGATCACCGCCGCCGACCTGGGCGCCGAGACCGCCGACGGCTTTCTGCCGGTGACCGAACTCGGCTTCGGCACCGTCACCCACTTCCCGCCCGCCGGCCTCGTCGCCGCCGTCACCACCGCGACCGGCGCCCTCCCCGGCACCGTCCTGACGGGGTCCACCGTCACCGGCACCGCCGGACGCGCCGCGCTGCTGCGCGACCGCCACCCGCGCGCCCTGGCCGAGGGGATGGAGGGATTCGGCGTCGCCGAGGCCGCCGCCGCACACGGGGTGCCCGTGCTGGAGCTGCGCGCGGTGTCCAACCCGGTCGGCCCGCGCGACCGCGCCGCCTGGCGCATCGGCGACGCGCTGGCGGCCCTGACGGACGCCTTCGGGAAGCTCGCCCCCGTCCTTTCGAGTTGGACCCCACATGACGACTGAGACCGTGCCCACCGAGCCGACCGAGACCCTGCGGATCGCGTACTCCCCCTGCCCGAACGACACCTTCGTCTTCGACGCCCTCGCCCACGGCCGCGTCCCGGGCGCCCCCGCCCTCGACGTGACCTTCGCGGACATCGACATCACCAACGGCATGGCCGAGCGCGGCGAGTCGGACGTGCTGAAGGTGTCGTACGCCGTACTGCCGTACGTCCTCGGCGAGTACGCCCTGCTGCCCTGCGGCGGCGCGCTGGGCCGGGGCTGCGGGCCGCTGGTGCTGACCCGGGAGGCGGACGCGGACCTGAGGGGCCGCACGGTCGCCGTGCCGAGCGAGACCTCCACCGCCTACCTGCTCTTCCGCCTGTGGGCGGCCGACACGGTGCCCGGCGGGGTCGGCGAGATCGTGGTCATGCCGTTCCACGAGATCATGCCGGCCGTGCGGGACGGGAAGGTCGACGCGGGACTCGTGATCCACGAGGCCCGCTTCACGTACCGGAACTACGGGCTGCACAAGCTCGCCGACATGGGCGAGCACTGGGAGCACACCACCGGACTGCCGATCCCGCTCGGCGCGATCATCGCCAAGCGGTCGCTGGGCGAGGCGGCGCTGACCCGGCTGGCCGACTCCGTGCGCGCCTCGGTCCGCGCGGCCTGGGACGACCCGGAGGCGTCCCGGCCGTACGTGATGGAGCACGCGCAGGAGATGGACCCGGCCGTCGCCGACCAGCACATCGGGCTGTACGTCAACGAGTTCACGGCCGACCTCGGCGAAGACGGCTACGCGGCCGTCCGGGGCCTGCTGACCCGCGCGGCGGCCGAGGGACTGGTACCGGCCCTCGGCCCGGACGCGCTGGCGTTCCCGTAGCGGCGTGGCGGGTCAGACGTCCAGCTGGTCGGCGACCGCGCGCAGCAGTCCGGCGATCTTCTTGCCGGCGGTCTTGTCGGGGTAGCGGCCGCGCTCCAGCATCGGGGTGATGTTCTCCAGGAGCGTCGTCAGGTCCTGGACGATCGACGCCAGCTCGTCGGGCTTCTTGCGCTGGGCGGCCGCGACCGACGGGGCCGGGTCCAGCAGGGTGAGGGAGAGCGCCTGGTCGCCGCGCTGCCCGGCGACCACGCCGAACTCCACTCGCTGCCCCGGCTTCAGTGCCTCGACTCCGGCGGGGAGGACCGAGGAATGCACGAAGACGTCACCGCCGTCGTCGCGGGAGAGGAAGCCGAAGCCCTTCTCGCTGTTGAACCACTTGACCTTGCCGGTAGGCACGTCTGTCCTCGTCCTCGTACTCGTCGGAAAACTGCTCGGAAACGGCTCTTGATAGCACTTGGGCGGGTCGTCCGACCCGCCGGTGTCCAGGCTAATGGTCACGGCGCCGGTGACAAGACGTCCCCCGGCTGTTCCTCAGGGCTGGGAACTACCCTGGTCGGGTGCGTGACAAAACCCGAACGAATTCCGCCGCGCCCGGTGACCGGCTGATCCGCGCCGGTGCGATCGTCTTCCTCATCGGCACCGTGGCCACTCTGGTCACGGTGGCCCCGCTGCTGCTGGGCACGACGCCGTTCCCCACCTACATGTTCGTGCTGAGCATGCTGATGGGGGTCGGCTTCCTCATCGCCGGGGCGGGCGTCTTCCAGTCGATCGCGGCGGGCCGGCGTCAGGCCCGCGCGGCGGCCACCCCACCGGAGCCGGCGCCGCAGTAGTCCGCGAGCCAGTCCGGGAACTCGGTCAGGTCGCCGAGGACCACGTCGGCGCCGGCCTCCCGCAGCTCCTCGGCACTGCACGGGCCGCTGGCCACCGCCACGGAGCGGGCACCGGCGGCGCGGGCACCGCGGACGTCGCCGAGGTGGTCGCCGACGTACACGTCCGCGGCGTGCTCGCGCAGGGCCACGGCCTTCTGCTCCGCCCACAGGTCGCCGATCACGGCGTCCGGCTCGATGCCGAGGTGCGCCAGGTGCAGCTTGGCGTTCGGCTCGTACTTGGCGGTGACGACGAGCGCCCGCCCGCCGGCCTCGCGCACGGCGGCTATGGCCTCGCGGGCGCCGGGCAGCGCGGGCGTGGCGGCGACGGCGTACGTCGGGTACATCTCCCGGTACAGGTCGGCGACGGCGTCGATCTCCTCGGCCGGGAACCAGTGCGCCAGCTCCTCCACCAGCGGCGGCCCGAGCCGCGTGACGGCCAGATCGGCGTCGACGTACGTCCCGGTCCGCTCGGTCAGCGCCACGTAGCAGGCGCGGATGCCGGGGCGCGAGTCGATCAGCGTCATGTCGAGATCGAAACCGACGGTGGGCGCGGGGCGGGTGGTGGAGGCCATGGGGTCCATTGTGCCGGGAGGGTGGTGGGACTGGAGTCGGGGCGGGGTCAGGGGCCGGGGCCCAAGGCCGGGGCCGGGGCCGGGGCCCAGGGCCGGGGCCGGGGCCGGGGCCCAAGGCCGGGGCCGGGGCCGGGGCCCAAGGCCGGGGCCGGGGCAGGCGCCAGACCCAGGGCGGGATCCGCAGCCAGGTCTTGGGCACGGGCTTGGGCCGGGGCAGGGGCCGGTCCTGGGGAAGGGCCGGGCCCTGGCAGGAGCCGGGGCCAGGACCGGGTCCGGGTCCGGAGCCGAGGGCCGGGGCCGGAGCCGAGGGCCGGGGCCGGAGCCGAGGGCCGGGGCCGGAGCCGAGGGCCGGGTCCGGGGCCGGGTCGGAGCCCTGGTCAGGCCCGTGGGCGGCGGGCCCGCCACAGGAGGTACAGGGCCGTGGCCACGGCCGCGGTGCGCAGGACCCAGGGCCAGGTCTCGGTGACCGCGTCGTTCATGTGGCCCTCGGCGATGGGGTCGCCCCAGCGGCCCTCCGTGCGGCCCCAGAGCCAGACGACCCCGGCGGCGGCGACCGTGCCTGGCAGGCCCAGTACCGCCCACTTCGACTGGGCGGGGGTGAGGCGCCGGGAGAGGTAGGCGATCAGCCAGCCCAGGCCGAGCGGGACCAGGCTGCCCAGGACGGCGCCGGCGATCAGCAGGGCGGCGGCCAGGAGCAGCAGGGGGTTGTTCCAGCCGCCCTCGGGCCACAGGCGGGGGAGGCTGCGGCGACGGGACGCCGCCTCCTCCACGGCCCCGGCCGCTTCGGCCTTCTCGGCGGCCGCCCGCTGCTCCCGTTCCTTCCGCTCGGCCTCGTCCCGTTCCCGCGGCGGGGGCTTGAGCAGGTCCGGGATCTCCACCCCGCCGACGAACCCGGGCACCTGGTCGCCGATGTCCCCGTACGGGCCGCTGTCCACCCGCCACCAGTCGCGCCGCGCCGCGCCGTCGCCCAGCTCGTGGGCGCCCGCCAGGTGCGGCGGGGAGGCGGCCGGCGCCGGGGAGGCGTCGGGCGCGGTGGGGCGCGGGACGGCGCGGCGCAGGCCGCCCCTGCGCTTCTCCTTCTCGCGCGGCCCGCCGTCCGGCTGTTCGGGCACGGCGGCCGGTGGCGGCACCGGCGGCCGCGGGGCACCGCTCGTGCCGCCCGCCGCCTCCACGACGTCGTCGGGGCTGCCGAGCCGGTCCAGGATGCGGCGGACGGCGGCGGGACTGTCCACGACGGCCTTCGCCCGGCTCTTGTCGATCTCGCCCCGCAGTTCGGACACCAGCCGCATGCGGGTGGCCGACGGCAGCTGCCGCTGCTGGGCCACGTCGCCGACGCGGCTCAGATACTCGAAGACGACCTGGTCGCTCTCGATGCCCACGAACGCCTCCGGGGCGGTGTGTTGTGGTACCCGTCGGACGAAGGTACCGAATCCTCCCGCGCTCGGCGGACACCACCGCGCACGTCACCGGCGCACGCACCGCCCCACCGTCGTACCCACCCGCTACCGTGGGCCGGATGAGCACCGAGGAGAAGTCCGCGGCCCCCCGGTCCCTCGCGGAGGCGCTCCGCGTCAGGGACGACGTCTCGCTGGCCGCCCTCCTGCGCAGCCGTCCCGACCTCGTCACCCCCGTCCCCACGGACCTCACGCAGCTCGCCACCCGCGCCGGCACCCGCGCCTCGGTCGTACGCGCCCTGGAGCGGCTGGACCGGTTCGCGCTGCAGGCGGCGGAGGCGCTGGCCGTGGCGGCGGACCCGGCGCCGTACGAGGAGCTGCTGCGGCTCATGGCCGGTGACGAGGGCGACCCGGCCGTCGCCGCCGCCCTGCCCCGCACCGTGGCGCTGCTGCGCGAGCAGGCGCTGGTGTGGGGCGCCGACGACCGGCTGCGGCTGGTGCGCACCGCCCGCGAGCTGCTCACGCCGTCCCCGCAGCACCCGTCCCCGACGGGCCTCGGGCCGACCGTGCGGGAGGCGACGGCGGGGATGTCGCCGGGGCGGATGCAGGAGATCCTCACCGCCGTCGGTCTCGCGTCGACCCACGACTCCGTCTCCGCCGTGTCCGCGCTCGGCGAGCTGTTCGGCGACCGGAAGCGGATGGCGGCGCTGCTGGCCGCCCTGCCCGGGGAGTCCCGCGAGGTGCTGGAGCGGCTGATGTGGGGCCCGCCGTACGGGCAGGTCACCCACGATCCGGCGGCCCACCTGCGGGCACTGCTGGACCGGGGCCTGCTGCTGCCGACCGCGCCCGGCACGGTCGTGCTGCCCCGCGAGGTCGCCCTGCACCTGCGCGCGGGCCGGGCGCACCGGACGACGGAGCCGCTGCCGCCGCCGGTGGAGGCCGCGGCCACGCACCGTCCACAGGTTGTGGACGCCACCGCGGCCGGGCAGGCGCTGGCCGCGCTGGCGACCGTCGACGAGCTGCTGAAGGAGTGGGACGAGGGCGGCCCGGCGGTGCTGCGGGCCGGCGGGCTGAGCGTGCGCGACCTGAAGCGGACGGCCGTCGCCCTGGACGTGCCCGAGCCGGTCGCCGCCTTCTGGGTCGAACTGGCCTACGCGGCCGGGCTGATCGCCTCCGACGGGGAGGCCGACGAGCGGTACGCGGCGACTCCGGCGTACGACGAGTGGCGCGAGCTGCCGCCGGCCGAGCGGTGGGCGCTGCTGGCCGAGTCGTGGCTGACGGCGACCCGGACGCCGGGCGTGGTCGGCGGACGGGACGCGAAGGACCGTACGCTCTCGGCGCTCGGCCCGAACCTGGACCGCTCGGCGGCGCCGGAGGTACGGCGCCGGGTGCTGGCCCTGCTGGCGGGGCTGCCCGAGGGCGCCTCGCCCGATGGGGAGTCGGTGCTGGGCCGGCTGCGCTGGGAGCGCCCCCTGCGCGGACCGCAGCAGCGGGAGCAGCGGGACGACGACCTGCGCAGCCGGCTCGCGCGGTGGACGCTGTCCGAGGCCGAGCTGCTGGGCATCACCGGGCGCGGTGCGCTCGCGGCGCCCGGCCGGGCGCTGATCGGGGCGCCGGAGCCGGTCCGTCCGGCGGCGGAGCACCAACCGGAACCCGCGGGCCCCGGCGACAAGCTTCCCGTCCACCACCACCGCACGCCCCCCGCACCCGCCCCCGCGACCCCCGCCGAACAGGCCGTCGCCACCGCGGCCGCCGCCCGGCTGCTCGCGCCGCTCTTCCCCGAGCCGCTGGACCACGTGCTGCTCCAGGCCGACCTGACGGCGGTGGCGCCGGGGCCGCTGGAGCGGGAGCTGGCCGACGTGCTGGGGGTGCTCGCGGACGTGGAGTCGAAGGGCGGGGCGACCGTCTACCGGTTCACGCCGGGTTCGGTGCGGCGCGCGCTGGACGCCGGGCAGAGCGCCGCCGACCTGCACGCCTTCCTGGCCCGGCATTCCCGTACGCCGGTTCCGCAGCCGCTGACGTACCTGATCGACGACGTGGCCCGGCGGCACGGGCGGCTGCGGGTGGGCGCGGCCTCGGCGTACGTGCGCTGCGACGACGACGCGACGCTGGACGAGATCCTGGCCGACAAGCGGGCCGCCGGCCTCGGCCTGCGCCGCCTCGCGCCGACCGTCCTGGCCGCGCAGGCCGACCCGGCGGCGCTGCTGGAGGGGCTGCGCGCGATGGGGTTCGCGCCGGCCGCGGAGTCCGCCGCCGGTGACGTGCTGATCGCCCGCGCCGACGCCCACCGCACCCCGCCTCGTGCGGCGCCCCAGCCGGTCCCGGACGGTCCGCCGGTGCCCGACGACACCCTCCTGTCGGCCGCGGTCCGTGCCATCCGGGCCGGCGACCTCGCCTCCACGACGCCGCGCAAGCCGGGCGCCGGGGAGGGTACGGGCGGCGGCCCGGCGGCGGACGGCGAGCTGCCCCGCACGAGCGCCGCCGAGACCCTCGCCACCGTGCAGGCGGCGGCGCTGACCGGCGAGGCGCTGTGGATCGGCTACGTGAACGCGGAGGGCGCCGCCAGCCAGCGCGTCATCGCGCCGATCCGGGTGGAGGGCGGCTTCGTGACGGCGTACGACCACACGGCGGACGAGGTGCGCACGTACCCGCTGCACCGGATCACGGGCGTGGCCGAGCTGGCCGACGACGCGCCCTGACGCGCCCCTCCGGCGCCCTCGTACGCGCCCCTCTTTCGGGGGTACGGGCCGGATCATGCACGCCACGCCGGGTGATTAGCACCTGAGAGGGAGCTTTTTTCATAATCCGCATCGATTTTTCGGCGGTCGGGCAGCCACCGGGTGTCCTGAACACCGAACCGGAAGGAACCATCCGATGCGTGCCGTTCGTCGAGTCGCCACCGTCCTGACCTCCACCGCCGCGATGATCGCGGCGTTCGCCGCCGAGGCCGCCGCGGTCGGCATCGACCTCGGTGGAGGCGTGACCCTCTGACCGCTCGCTGAAGTCCTCGTTCACGCCCCCTGACGGCGGGCCGGGTCCCAGCCCCCCTGGGCCCGGCCCGCGCCGCTCCCCCTCCCTGCCTCCCCGTATCCCGAAAGGCACGTCATGCGTTCCAAGCTCCCCGATCCGGACCGCGCCGCCCGTTCCGCCGTGGCCGTCTCCGTCGCCGCCCTGATCACCGCCGCCGCGCTGTTCGGCGCCCTCGCCCCCAAGGCCGCCGCCCTGCCCCTGCCGCTGCCGGCCACCACTGTGGAGTCCCTGGTCACGGAGGGGGTCACGGCCGAGGGTCCGCTGATCAACAACATCTCTCTGCGGTAGCCCGCCGGGACGATCAGGCACACTGGACTGTTGGCCGAGCCGCCGTCGGCCGTACGCACGCGAAAGGGTGCCGCCCGTGAATGGTCCGCTGATCGTCCAGTCCGACAAGACCCTGCTCCTCGAGGTCGACCACGAGCAGGCCGCCGACTGCCGTCGGGCCATCGCGCCCTTCGCCGAACTGGAGCGGGCGCCGGAGCACATCCACACCTACCGGGTGACCCCGCTGGGCCTGTGGAACGCGCGGGCGGCGGGCCACGACGCCGAGCAGGTCGTCGACGCGCTCGTCGAGTACAGCCGCTACCCGGTGCCGCACGCGCTGCTCGTCGACATCGCCGAGACGATGGACCGCTACGGCCGCCTCACCCTCTCCAAGCATCCGGCGCACGGTCTGGTCCTGACGACCACCGACCGGCCGGTGCTGGAGGAGGTCCTGAAGTCGAAGCGGATCGCGCCGCTGGTCGGCGCCCGCATCGACCCCGACACGGTGGCCGTGCACCCCTCCGAGCGCGGCCAGATCAAGCAGACGCTGCTGAAGCTCGGCTGGCCCGCCGAGGACCTCGCCGGGTACGTCGACGGCGAGGCGCACCCGATCGAGCTGGCGGAGGACGGCTGGGCGCTGCGCCCGTACCAGAAGCAGGCGGTGGAGAACTTCTGGCACGGCGGCAGCGGTGTCGTCGTGCTCCCCTGCGGCGCGGGCAAGACGCTGGTCGGCGCCGGTTCGATGGCGCAGGCGAAGTCGACGACGCTGATCCTGGTCACCAACACGGTCTCCGCCCGGCAGTGGAAGCACGAGCTGGTCAAGCGCACCTCGCTGACCGAGGACGAGATCGGCGAGTACAGCGGGACCCGGAAGGAGATCCGTCCGGTCACCATCGCCACGTACCAGGTGCTGACGACGCGGCGGAAGGGCGTCTACCCGCACCTGGAGCTGTTCGACTCCCGGGACTGGGGGCTGATCGTCTACGACGAGGTGCATCTGCTGCCGGCGCCGGTCTTCAAGTTCACCGCGGACCTCCAGGCCCGCCGCCGCCTCGGCCTGACCGCGACCCTCGTCCGGGAGGACGGCCGCGAGTCGGACGTGTTCTCCCTCATCGGGCCCAAGCGCTTCGACGCGCCGTGGAAGGAGATCGAGGCGCAGGGCTACATCGCGCCCGCCGACTGCGTGGAGGTCCGGGTCAACCTCACCGACTCCGAGCGGCTCGCGTACGCCACCGCCGAGGCGGAGGAGAAGTACCGGTTCTGCGCGACGACCGACACCAAGCGGAAGGTGACGGAGGCGATCGTGCGGCGTTTCGCCGGGCAGCAGATCCTCGTCATCGGCCAGTACATCGACCAGCTGGACGAGCTGGGCGAGCACCTGGGCGCGCCGGTCATCAAGGGCGACACGTCCAACGCCCAGCGGGAGAAGCTCTTCGAGTCCTTCCGGCAGGGCGAGATCAGCGTGCTGGTCGTGTCGAAGGTCGCGAACTTCTCGATCGACCTGCCGGAGGCGACGGTCGCGATCCAGGTGTCGGGCACCTTCGGGTCGCGGCAGGAGGAGGCGCAGCGCCTGGGCCGGGTGCTGCGGCCGAAGTCCGACGGCCACCAGGCGCACTTCTACTCGGTCGTCGCCCGCGACACCCTCGACCAGGACTTCGCCGCCCACCGCCAGCGCTTCCTGGCGGAACAGGGCTACGCGTACCGGATCATGGACGCGGACGACATCCTCGGCTGAGGCTCGGACTCGGTCTCAGCGGCGGCGGACGCCGGCCTCCTCGCCGTACTCGCCGAGGATGACGACGTCGAAGGCGGCACCCGCGAACACCCGCACGGCGCGCACGGCGTCGCCGAGCCGGTGCCGGTGGCTGCCGGCCACGGGCGTGGCACCGGACGCGCGGCCCGGTGCCGGGGCGGGGGAGATGGTTGCTGCACTCATGTCTCCATGGTGCGACTGCCCACCCCCGACCGGCATCGGTCTGCGGGCCCAATCCCCGGCCCCCCGCGCTACGACCGTGGAGGGAGCGCGTCCCCCGAGAGCGGGAGGCGCGAACCCCTAGGGGTCGGAAAACCGTTGGCCCGTGTCCCGGCCGCTCCCCTAGAATCTCCGCTCTTGCCCGCCTCCCCACGGAGCGCCGCCGACCGGACGGAAACCGGCCGGCCCCGCGGCGCGCGGAACCGCGCCCACCACACCGCAGGTCGTACCGCAGGTCATCCGGAGGCACTCCCTTGTCCACGCCCGTCCACGACGATCCCCTGTCCAAAGAGCGCTCCCACCTCGCCGCCTCACGCTCCGCCCTGCGGGCGATGAGGGAGGACGTCGAGTCCCTCGACATCACCGACGTCACCGCGAACTGGGTCAACGCCGCCGTGCTGGAGAGCCAGATCGAGGAGCGCATCAAAGCGCTGGCCGACCTGAGCGAGACCCCGCTGTTCTTCGGGCGGCTCGACTACCTGCACTCCCCCGGCGCCGAGCAGGCCGAGGGCGCGGAGGGGGAACGCTTCTACGTCGGACGCCGGCACGTGCACGACGCGGACGGCGACCCGATGGTGATCGACTGGCGGGCGCCGGTCTCGCAGGCGTTCTACCAGGCGTCGAAGAAGAACCCGCTGGACGTCGCCCTGCGCCGCCGCTTCGGCTACACCGGCGGCGACCTCACGGCGTACGAGGACGAGCACCTGTCGGACCCGGCCGAGGCCGAGACCACCAGCAAGCTGCTCCAGCAGGAGATCGAGCGGCCCCGCGTCGGTCCGATGCGGGACATCGTGGCGACCATCCAGCCCGAGCAGGACGAGATCGTGCGCGCCGGGCTGGCCGGGTCGGTCTGCGTGCAGGGCGGCCCCGGCACCGGCAAGACCGCCGTGGGCCTGCACCGGGTCGCCTACCTCCTCTACGCCCACCGCGAGCGCCTGGCCCGCACCGGCACCCTCGTCATCGGCCCGAACCGCTCCTTCCTGCACTACATCGAGCAGGTCCTCCCGGCGCTGGGCGAGCTGACGGTCCGCCAGGCCACGGTCGACGACCTGGTGGCGCACGTCGAGGTGCGCGGCGGCGACGAGGCGGCGACGGCGGTGATCAAGGGTGACGCGCGGATGGCGCGGGTGCTGCGGCGCGCCCTGTACGCGCACGTCACCCTGCCCACCGAGGGCGTCGTCGTGGTGCGCGGCTCGCGGCGCTGGCGGGTGGCGGCGCACGAGCTGGAGGAGATCGTCCGCGAGCTGCTCGCCCGCGACATCCGCTACGGCGCCGCCCGCGAGGCCCTTCCGCAGCGCGTCGCGCACGCCGTGCTGGTGCAGATGGAACGGGCGGGTGAGGCGCCGGACGACCGGGTGCAGAACGCGGTGGCGCGCAACGCCGCCGTGAAGGCGGTGGTGAAGAGTGTCTGGCCGCAGGTCGACCCCGCCAAGCTCGTCCTGCGCCTGCTGACCGACGCGGACTTCCTCGCCGAGCACGCGGACGGCGTCCTCACCGAGGAGGAGCAGAAGGCGGTGCTGTGGGTGAAGCCGGCCCGCTCGGTGAAGTCGGCCAAGTGGTCGCCCGCCGACGCCGTGCTCATCGACGAGGCCACCGACCTGATCGAGCGCACCCACTCCCTCGGGCACGTCGTCCTCGACGAGGCGCAGGACCTCTCCCCCATGCAGTACCGCGCGGTGGGCCGGCGCTGCACGACCGGCTCGGTGACCGTTCTCGGCGACCTGGCGCAGGGCACGACTCCGTGGGCGACCCGCGGCTGGGCCGAGGCGCTGGCCCACCTGGGCAAGGACGGGGCGGTGGTCGAGGAGCTGACGGCCGGTTTCCGCGTGCCGACGGACGTGATCGCCTACGCGTCCCGGCTGCTGCCGCACATCGCGCCGGGGCTGACGCCGGTGGCGTCGATCCGTGAGAACCCGGGGTTCTTCGACGTCCGGGGGACGGACGCCGGCACGGCGAACGTGGTGCGAGCCTGCGCCGAGCTGCTGGAGCGGGAGGGCTCGGTCGGCCTGATCGCCGCCGACGCGCGGGTGCCGGAGCTGGCGGCGGCCCTCGGGTCGGCGGGCATCGGCTTCGTCCGCCCCGGCGAGGAGACCACCCGCGCCACCCGCCTGACCCTGGTCCCGGCCTCGCTGGCCAAGGGCCTGGAGTACGACTACGTGGTCCTGGACGAGCCGCGCGCGGTGGTCGACGGCGAACCGGACGAGCGGACGGGGCTGCGGCGGCTGTACGTCTGCCTGACCCGCGCGGTGTCGGGCCTGATCGTGACCCACGGGGCGGGCCTGCCACCACAGCTGGCAGCGTAACCTCGGGCGTCTGACGAGTGCTGACCGCGCCGGCGCTGGGGGGGGGGTGGGTGACGCGGCCCGGCGCTGGCCGGGTGCCGCCGCGTCCACCCGTGCCGCCCCAGGCGGCACGACTGCCCGCGGTTACGCGCGATCAGCCTCCCAGCACCCGCCGCCACTCCCCGACCGCCTCCGCCGAAACCGGCCCGCCCCACCCGGAGGGCCGCGCCGCCCCGCCGATGTGGAACCCGTCGATCCCCGCCTCCAGCAGACCCGGCACGTGCTCCAGCCGCAGCCCGCCGCCCACCAGCAGCTGCTGCTCGTACCCCGGCTCCCCCCGCCGCCGCGCCTCCGCGAGCAGCACGTTCAGCCCGTCGTCCACCCCGCCGGCCGCCCCGGCCGTCAGGTACGTGTCCAGTCCGGGGAAGTCCGCGAGCTGCTTGCGCAGGGCGTCCCGGTTCGCGGCGCGGTCGATCGCGCGGTGGAAGGTCCACCGGCACCCCTCCAGCGCCCCGGCGACCCGCTCCACCGCCCCGAGATCGACGTCACCGTCCGCGTCGAGGAACCCGAGCACGAACTCCGTCGCCCCGGCCTCCCGCATCCGCCCGGCGACTGTCACCAGCCGCTCGACGTCCCCGGCCGCGAAGCCGTCCGCCAGTCGCAGCATCACCCGCAGGTCGATGTCGACGGCGGCGCGGATCGCGGCGACGGTCCCGGCCGACGGGGTGAGTCCGTCGGCCGCCATGTCGGTGACCAGTTCGAGGCGATCCGCGCCTCCGGCCTGGGCGGCGACCGCGTCCTCGACGTCGAGGGCGATCACCTCCAGGACTGCACGCTTGCTCATGGGACCCCATTCGTCGGCCTGCTACAGGTCTAGTCCAATCCAAGACTACGCCCCATAGGCAGGCCAGGGCTCCCCGACGCCGCCACCCGGCGCCGCTCAGCCGTCCAGCCGCCGGAAGAGGTTCAGCTCCTCCGCCTCCACCCCGGCCAGCTCGTAGCCGTTGCCGTCCTCGACCGCCCGGCCCGCGTACAGCCGCACCAGCGTCGGCGCGTCCCCGATGAACCGCCCCGGCGGCCGCTCACCGCTCGCGCCGCCCAGCTTCAGCGGTTCGTCCACGTCGTCGAGGTCGGCGTGCAGCGGCACGTGGCCGCGGTCGCGGGTGAGCGTGCCCAGCAGCGCCAGCGCCTCCGGCAGCCCGGGCCCCGCGTACGCGCCCGGCTCGCCGAGGGCCACCCGTACGTCACCCGCGTGCACCCACTCGCCCAGCGCCAGCAGGTCCAGGGCGCCGCCCGCGCGGCCGATCACCGGACCGGCCTCGGTCATGCCGCGTTCCAGCTCGTCGAGGACCCGGGCGTTGGTCCAGTCGGCGCGTTCGGCGATGTCGCGGTCGTTGGACTCGGGCGAGAAGACGCCGGCCTCGAAACGGTTCTCCACCGTCCGCATCAGCGCCGAGGAGCAGTGCGCCAGCACGTCCCGCACGGTCCAGCCGGGACACGCGGCCACCGGCACCGCGAAGTCGCCGTCCGTCCGGGACCGCATCAGCGGCACCAGTGCGTCCCGCTCGATGGCCAGCAGCCGTCCGGGCCGCTCGGGGTCGCGTACGTCGTGCACGTCAGCAGGAGTCGTCATGGCTCCACGTTAGGGGCCGCGACCGTCCCGCGGTCAGGGTGCCGTCAGGTCGTTCAGTTCGGCGTCGAACAGCAGCGCCGGGTCGAAGGACATGCCGGTGAAGTGACCGGCCAGCTCCAGGGACAGCACGCCGTGCAGCCGGGTCCAGAAGGACAGCGCCCGGCGCAGGGCCGCGGGGGGAGCCGGATGCCCGTCCGCCCACTGCCGGTGGCCTTCGAGGTGCGCGTCGAAGGCCGCCGTCCCGTCACCCTCGTACGGCAGCGTGGCGCAGGCGTCGAGGATGACGGCCATGGTCTCGGAGGCGATCCCGGTGACGTCGGCGGGCGCGTGGTAGCCCGGCACGGGGGTGCCGAAGACCAGGAAGTACCGCTGGGGGTCGGCCAGCGCCCACGCGCGCATGGCGTGCGCCAGCCCGGCCAGGTCGGCGCCGGACGCGGCGGACGCCCGGAAGGTGTCGGCGAGGCTCCGGTAGGCGTCCGTGACGAGTTCGGTGATCAGCTCGTCGCGGCCGGCGAAGTACCGGTAGAGCGCGGGCCCGCTCATCCCCATCCGCTTGGCGATCGCGTTGAGGGAGAGCGCGGAGGCACCGGCCGTGGCGATCTGCTCCCGCGCGTGCTCCTTGATCTCCGCACGCACCTGGGCGCGGTAGCGCTCGCGCGGGGTCTCGGTGCGCGCCTGCGTCATGGTCCGCCGCCTTCTCCGGTACAGAGTCAAGATTCAGTTAGAGGCTATCACCGCAGTCGCTCGCCTCCCCGTTGCGACAATGGGCCCATGGCCGACGACCTCGACGCCCTGCGCGCCCGCTGGCTGCGTGCCCTGCTCCCGGCACGCGACGGTGCCTGCCACCCCCATCCGTACCCGTACGCCGACAACCTGCTCGCCCGCTGGCAGGAGCCGCAGCGGCGCTACCACACGCTCGCGCACCTCACGGCGGTCCTCGACCACATCGACGTACTGGAGGAGTACGCCGACGACCCGGCCGTGGTGCGCCTCGCCGCCTGGTTCCACGACGCGGTCTACCTCCCCGACCGGTCCACCAACGAGGAACGCTCGGCCCGCCTCGCCGAGCGCGCCCTGCCCGAGGCCGGCGTCCCGGCGGACAGGACCGCCGAGGTGGCCCGCCTGGTCCGCCTCACCGTCACCCACGCCCCGGCCGAGGACGACCACGACGGCCAGGTGCTCTGCGACGCCGACCTGGCGGTCCTCGCCTCACCGCCGTCGGCGTACGCCGCGTACACGGCGGCCGTGCGGCAGGAGTACCACTTCGTCCCGGACGACGCCTTCCGCGAGGGCCGCGCCGCGATCCTGCGCCAACTCCTCGACCTGCCCACCCTCTTCCACACCCCGCACGGCCGCCGCGAATGGGAGGCGACCGCCCGCTACAACCTCACCGGCGAGCTGGAAATGCTGTCGCCCGGCGAGGAGACCGCCCCGTAGCCTGCCCCACATGCTGACCTTGGGCGGGGAACAGGTGGAAGAGGCCGTCGCGGACGCCGTGGCGCTGCTGCGTACGGCGACGGACCGGGACTGGACGGCGGTGCGGGCCGGCCGGCTGGAGTGGGACTGCCGGCAGACGGCCGAGCACATCGCGGGGGACCTCATCGCCTACGCGGGCCAGCTCGCCGGACGCGCCGCGCAGGCGTACGTCCCCTTCGAGATCACCCTCGACGACGGCACCGACAACGCAGGCGCCCTGCACGTCGTCGAGACGACCGGCGCCCTGCTCGCCGCCACCCTCCGCACCACCCCGCGCGAGGTCCGCGCCTTCCACCCGTACCCCTTCCGCAGCGCGAACCGCGAGGGCTTCGCCGCGATGGGGATCACCGAGGTACTGCTCCACACGCACGACATCGCCGAGGGCCTGGGCCTCGCCTACGAGCCGCCCGCCCGGCTCTGCACGGACGTCCTCACCCGGCTCTTCCCGCACGTCCGCCCCGGCACCGACCCCTGGCGCACCCTGCTGTGGGCCACCGGCCGCGGTGACCTGCCCGGACGCCCGGCGGTCACCGAGTGGCGCTGGCGCAACAACCTGGTGATCGACGCCGAACGCCTCACCCTCCAGGGGGTCACCCCCGCCGCGGCCGCCGACCTGGCCGCGGGCGGAGACGGCGGCTTCGCGTGGGTCGAGGGCGGCCCGTACCAGGGCACCCGGGACGCCGCCGGGATGCTGCTGAAGGCGTACGAGGCGGGCGTGCACCGGCCGGAGTGGGGCGTGTTCGTGCTCGTGCGCCGCGAGGACGGCCGCGCGGTCGGCGGCATGGGCTTCCACGCGGCGCCGGACGAGGACGGCCGGGTGGAGGTCGGCTACGACCTCGCCCAGTCCGCCCGCGGTCACGGCTACGCCACCGAGGCCCTGCGTGTGCTCGCCGCGTGGGCGCTGGCCCGGGAGGAGGTGACGTCCGTGTTCGCGACGACCGAGCCGGACAACACCGCCTCGCAGGCCGTGATCACCCGCGCCGGTTTCCGCCGGGTCACCGGGGAGGACACCGAGCAGTACGCCTACGAACTGCGCGGCTGACCGGCGCCCTTGCGCCGGCGCAGTCCCGCCCCGTGCAGCAGCCGCACCACCTCGCGGCTGCTGACCTCCAGCGCACCGGCGGACACCGCGTCGGCGTACCGCTGGGCGGGGATGTCGTAGTGGTCGCGTTCGAAGGCGCGGCGCGGCACACCCAGCCGCTCGGCGAACGCGTGCAGTTCGGTGTAGGAGACGTCGCTGACCAGGTGCGACCACATGCGGCCGTGGCCCGGCCAGGTCGGCGGATCGATGTAGACGGTCACTGTGGCGTCCCCGGCGCGCTCACGACGGCAGCGGGCCGCCGCCGGCCTCGCCCAGCGAACCGACGGCCGCGACCTTCACCCCCGCCTTGCCGCACACCCAGTGCGGGTCGGGGCCCAGCTCCGGTTCGACGTCCAGCGCGTGCGGGTCGCCGGAGCCGCACACCGGGCACAGCGGCCACCGTCCGTACCGCTCCAGCAGGGCGTCCTGCACGTCCTGCGCGACCAGCCCGGCCACGAACTCGACGCCCTCGGGCCACTGCTCGACCCACCAACGGCGTTGGACGACGGACTCCTCGACCAGCGACACGACGTCCGGCTCGGCGACCTGGCCGGCCACCAGGTCGGCGAGCACCAGGGCGCGCGCGGCGTGCAGCGCCTGCTCCAGGGGGCTGATGGGGTCCATGCACCCATTGTGCGCACTCTTGACCCACGGACCGAAACGAAAATATCTTTCATGAGTGACCGATGACGTGAAGGAAACTTTCGCCTCTCCTCCCGCTCCCGGCGCACTGGCGGCCAAGGTGCGCACGCTGGCACCGTCGATGACCCGTTCCATGCAGCGGGTCGCCGAGGCCGTCGCGGGCGACCCGGCGGGCTGCGCGGCCCTCACGGTCACCGGACTCGCCGAGCTCACCGGCACCAGCGAGGCCACGGTCGTACGCACCGCCCGGCTGCTCGGCTACCCCGGCTACCGGGACCTGCGCCTCGCCCTCGCCGGTCTCGCCGCCCAGCAGCAGTCCGGCCGCGCGCCCGCCATCACCACCGACATCGCGGTCGACGACCCGATCGCCGACGTCGTGGCCAAGCTCGCCTACGACGAGCAGCAGACCCTCGCCGACACGGCGGCCGGACTGGACACCGTCCAGCTCGGCGCGGCGGTCACCGCGATCGCGGCCGCCCGCCGCACCGACGTGTACGGCATCGGCGCGTCCGGGCTGGTCGCCCAGGACCTCACACAGAAGCTGCTGCGCATAGGGCTGATAGCCCACGCGCCCGGCGATCCGCACCTCGCCGTCACCAACGCGGTGCAGTTGCGGGCCGGGGACGTCGCCATCGCGATCACGCACTCCGGGTCGACCGGGGACGTGATCGAGCCGCTGCGGGCCGCCTTCGAACGCGGCGCGACGACCGTCGCCGTCACCGGGCGGCCGGACAGCCCCGTCACGCAGTACGCCGACCATGTACTGACCACGTCGACGTCGCGGGAGAGCGAGTTGCGGCCGGCGGCGATGTCGTCGCGGACGAGTCAGTTGCTGGTGGTGGACTGTCTGTTCGTGGGGGTGGCGCAGCGGACGTATGAGGCGGCGGCGCCTGCGCTGGCGGCTTCTTACGAGGCGTTGGCTCATCGGCATGGGGTGCGCGGGAGACCGTAGGGGTTGTTCGCCGTGCGCGACTGCGGGTTCGTTGTGGCTGGTCGCGCAGTTCCCCGCGCCCCTAGGTAAGTACAGGTACCGAAGTGGAAAAGAGCGGCTTCCTCATGACTGCAACCCCTCACCACCCCGATCTCCGCTCCCAGTTGGAGACGCTGACCACTGAGGCCTTCCGGCCCGAGCTGGCCGAGATCGACCAGTCACCGACTCTCGAGATCGCCCGCGTCATGAACGGCGAGGACACCTCCGTCCCCGCCGCCGTCGCCGAGCGGCTGCCGGAGATCGCCGCCGCCGTGGACGCCATCGCCGCCCGGATGACGCGCGGCGGGCGGCTGATCTACGCGGGCGCCGGTACCGCCGGCCGGCTCGGGGTGCTGGACGCCTCGGAGTGCCCGCCCACCTTCAACACCGCCCCAGGGCAGGTCGTCGGCCTCATCGCGGGCGGCCCGGAGGCCATGGTGACCTCCGTCGAGGGCGCCGAGGACTCCGCCGAGCTGGCCCGAGCCGACCTCGACGCCCTCGGTCTCACCGCCGACGACTCGGTGGTCGGCGTCTCCGCGTCCGGCCGCACGCCCTACGCCGTCGGCGCCGTCGAGCACGCCCGCGCCCACGGTGCCCTGACCGTCGGGCTGGCCTGCAACGGCGGCAGCGCCCTGGCCGCCGCCGCCGAGCACGGCATCGAGGTCGTCACCGGGCCCGAGCTGATCACCGGCTCGACCCGCCTGAAGGCCGGTACGGCGCAGAAGCTGGTCCTCAACATGCTGTCGACGATCACGATGATCCGCCTCGGCAAGACGTACGGGAACCTGATGGTGGACGTCCGCGCCTCCAACGAGAAGCTGCGCGCCCGCTCCCGCCGCATCGTCGCCCTCGCCACCGGCGCCGCCGACGACGAGATCGAGCGGGCTCTCACCGCGACCGACGGCGAGGTCAAGCACGCCATCCTGACCCTGCTGGCCGATGTGGACGGCCCGACGGCCGCCCGCCTTCTGGAGGACTCCGGCGGCCACCTGCGTGCCGCGCTGGCGGCGACGCAGGGCTGACCGCACCCTCGGGGAGTGATCAAGGACCCCCACTCCACGGCCGTCGCCCTCCTCCCCCTGGTCGGCGGCGCCGCCAACGTCACCTCCGTCGCCCACTGCATGACCCGCCTGCGCCTGGGCCTGGCCGACCGCTCCCAGGTGGACGACGAGGCGCTGCGGGCGCTGCCCGGCGTGCTCGGGGTGGTGGAGGACGGTGAGTCGTACCAGGTCGTGCTGGGCCCGGGAGTGGTCGGCCGGGTGACGGAGGCCTTCGAGGCCCTACTGGCGACGGACGACACGGCGGACGCCCTCGCCCGGCGCGGCGCCATGCTGAAGGCGCGGCAGAAGGCCCGCAACGCCACCCCGCTCAAGACGGCCCTGCGCCGCGTCGCGAACATCTTCGTCCCCCTCATCCCCGCCCTCATCGGCTGCGGCATCGTCGCGGGCCTCGCGGGCCTGCTGACGAACCTGCGCTGGCTCCCCGGCCTCACCCCCGCCCTGACCGCCCTCTCCGCCGCCTTCATGGCGCTGATCGCGGTGTTCGTCGGCCACAACACGGCG
Organism: Streptomyces sp. CB02414; assembly: GCF_001905385.1. Classification (GTDB taxonomy): domain Bacteria; phylum Actinomycetota; class Actinomycetes; order Streptomycetales; family Streptomycetaceae; genus Streptomyces. Next base: position 373,444 of record NZ_LIPF01000006.1, read on the forward strand.
AAGGAGTTCGGCGGCACGCCCGTGCTGGGCGGCGCGGTGGCCGCCGTCGTCGTCTACCCGGGCGTGGCGAAGGTGACCGCCTTCGGGGCGGCCCTCGCCCCCGGCCAGGGCGGCGTCCTCGGCGCACTGGCGGCCGCCCTGCTCGCCACCCGCGTCGAGAAGTGGTGCCGCGCCCGCCTCCCCGGCACCCTGGACGTCCTGCTCACCCCCACCCTCACCGTCCTGGTCTCCGGCCTGGTCACCCTCTACGTCCTCATGTACGCGGCCGGCGAGGTCGCCACGGCCATCGGCACGGCGGCGAACTGGCTCCTGACGACCACCGGCGCCCTGGCCGGCCTGATCCTCGGCGGCCTCTTCCTCCCCCTGGTGATGCTGGGCCTCCACCAGGCCCTCATCCCCATCCACACGACCCTCATCGAGCAGCAGGGCCACACCGTCCTGCTCCCCATCCTGGCCATGGCGGGCGCGGGCCAGGTCGGCGCGGCGGCTGCGGTCTACGTCCGTCTGCGCCACGACACCTCCCTCCGTACGACGATCAGATCAGCGCTCCCGGCCGGTCTCCTCGGCGTCGGTGAACCCCTGATCTACGGCGTCTCCCTCCCCCTCGGCCGCCCCTTCCTCACCGCCTGCGTGGGCGGCGCGGCGGGCGGCGCCTTCGTCGGCCTGTTCGCGATGCTCGGCACGGACGTGGGGGCGACGGCGATCGGCCCGTCCGGCTGGGCGCTGTTCCCGCTCCTCGCGGGCGGCGGCGGCTGGGCGGTGACGGCGGGGGTGTACGGCGGCGGGCTGCTCACCGGGTACGCGGTCGGCTTCCTGGCCACGTACTTCTTCGGTCTTCCCGACGGCGCCGCCCGCCCCGTGTGCGACCCTGAGAAACATGAACCACGCCCAGCTGACCGCCCTGGGCCGCGCCCTGCGTCTCCTCGGTGAGCACGGCGAGGCCCTGGGCACCGACACCCCCGACGCCAAACTGCACGAGGTCCGCGCGGACCTGAAGCGGGCACTCGACCTGCTGGATGAGAGCGTCGAGTCGGCGGCCCCCAGCACCCGCTGCCCCGAGCACCCGAACGGCCCGGTCGACAAGGCCGCCCCCGACCTGTGCCTCCTCTGCGAGACCCGCCGCCGCTCCGCCCGCCGCGCCGAGTACAACGGCGGCCCGCTCCCCGCCCGGCCCGCCACCGAGCCGGTCCAGTCCCGCTACGGCGTCCGGGGCGACCGGCCGCAGCCGCAGCAGCGCTGGCTGCCCGAGCTGTGGAACGGCCAGACGTGGCAGCTGTGCGGCACCCCGCGCCGCGACCGCCGCGAGGCCGAGCAGTACATCGCGGCCCAACTGCGGACGCCGCGCGCGGCGATGGCGTACCGGCTGGTCCACGAATTCACGGACTACGAGGTGCTGCGGGTGTGGGGGACGCCGGTACGGGTGGACATCGAGCCGATGGGCGGCCTCTGAGCCATGGTGAGACGGAACGACCAGCGCCGTGCCGCCCTCGTCGACGCGGCCATCGAAGTGCTGGCGGCGGAGGGCGCCCGAGGCCTGACCTTCCGGGCGGTGGACACGGCCGCCGCCGTCCCGGCCGGCACCGCGTCCAACTACTTCGCCAACCGCGACGACCTGCTCACCCAGGCCGGCGCCCGCGTCTACGAACGCCTCCACCCCGACGACGCCACCATCGCCCGCCAGCGCACGGCGGGCCGCGACCGTGACACCTACGTCGCCCTGATGCGCGAACTCGTCGACCGCATCGCCTCGTTCCGCACCGGTTACCTCGCCCTGCTGGAGCTCCGTCTGGAGGCCACCCGCCGCCCCGGCCTGCGCGCCGTCCTCACCGAACGCGTCCGCGCCGACGTCGCCGCCAACGTCTCTTACCACGAGGCGTCCGGCCTCCCCGGCGACGCGACGGCCGTCAAGCTGCTGTACCTCGCCCTGAACTGGCTGATCGTCGAACAGCTCACGCTGCCGGACGTCTTCTCCCAGGAGGAACGGGACGAGTTGGTGGCCGCCGCCGTCGAGCGCATCGTGGCGCCGGACAGCCTCTACCCCCGCACACTGTCCTGATTGGTCCTGCGCAGCCGGGCCCGCATCAGCTCACCCTGCTGCGCGGCCGCCAGCGACACGACCGGACAGTCCCACTCACGGCCCCCACCGACCGGCCGCAGCCGTACGTCACGCCCGTCGTGCGCCACCACCTCCCCCACACGCCCGTCCCGCGCGTCCACGGCATGCGTACCGACCGCCGGCCGCTCACCCCTCACCACCGACGCCAGGCGCTCCGCGACCCGCACGTTGCAACGCCCCAGCTCGACCAGCGCGAACGGCTCCTCACTCGCCCCCGTCACCGGATCGACGCACAGGGACGGCAACACGATGCCCGCGCCCACGAGGGCCTGTCGCAAGGTCTCGACGACTTCTTCGGTCGACCGCACGCTTCCTCACCTCCACGCTGAGTTTGTGATTCGCCACACAGCGTGTCCGTTCCGGTTCTAACCTGGCCATACAGGGCGCCCCAACAATCCCTGCTGTGCGACCGGGAGTTCCGCTGCCATGCCTGGACCGAAAGACCTCGATCCGTCGTCGTCCCCCCGCGCGCTCCTGGGCGCGGAGCTGCGTCACGCCCGCGAGAAAGCGGGGCTGAGCCAGGAGGAGCTGGGCGCGCGGCTGTTCGTCAGCGGCTCGTTCATCGGCCAGTTGGAGGCGGGCACGCGGAGGATGCAGCCGGAGTACGCGCGGATGCTGGACGACGTCCTCGGGACGGAGGACTTCTTCCAGCGGAACTGCGCGGCGTCGGCGAAGTCGAAGTATCCCGAGCATTTCGCCGAGGCGGCGGAGGCGGAAGGGGCGGCGACGGCGATCAGAGAGTACGCGTCAATGCTGATCCCGGGGTTGCTGCAGACTCCTGATTACGCACGGGCAGTCTGCCGCGCCTATCAGCCGACTGCGGCGGACGACGTGATCGACGAGCTCGTGGACGCACGCATGCAAAGGGCACGCATGCTCACGGATCCAACAGCGCCCGTGTTGTGGGCCGTCGTTGACGAAGCCGCGCTACGTCGGACCGCCGGTGGCCGTACGGTGATGGCGGACGCCCTGCGCCACCTCGCCGGTCTGATGCAGGAGAACCGGGTCATCGTCCAGGTGCTGCCTTTCGACGCGGGAGCACATCCGGCCATGCAGGGCTGCGTCCGACTGATGGACTTCGCGGACTCCCCACCCTTGGTGTATCTCGAGGGAGTCGGCACCGGACGGGTCGACGACGACCCTGCCACCGTGGCGCGCTACCGCGTCTACTACGACCTGCTCATGATGTCCGCGCTCCCGCCTGGGAAGTCCCTGTCCTTGATCGAGGACCTGGCGCAGAATTACGGCCATGGAGACCACCCCTGAGTACGACTGGCACAGGTCCAGCTACAGCGGCGGAAGCGGCGACAACTGCCTCGAAGCCGCCCTCGGCAACACCGCACTCGTCCCCGTCCGCGACTCCAAGAATCCCCTCGGCCCGAAACTCCTCTTCCGGGCCGAGGCCTGGTCGGCGTTCGTCGGGAGCCTCACGCACCCTGCGTGAGAGGCAGCGCAGCGAACTCGTAGCCCTCCCACAGGCGGCGTGACGCCTCCTCCGGGTACGGCGCCACGGCCGGCTCCGCGTCCAGGACCTGGACCAGGCGCCGCTCCGTGTCGTACGCGGGCCAGCCGGGGTCGCCGGTGCGGGCGAAGGACGTCCAGGAGGACCGGAAACGCGAGGACAGCGCCAGCGCCTCCGCCGACGGCTGCGCGCCCTCGAAGAGGAGCAGGCCGAGGTCGGCCCCGAAGGTGCCGAAGAGCAGGGGCACGTCCAGGGCGTGGCACGCGCCGAGGGCGCCGCCGTTGCCGGGGGCCGGCCAGGTCAGCTCGTAGATGTGGGAGCGGCCGCCGCCCGCGAGGTGGGCCTCGGCCAGGTGCAGGGACGGCATGGCGAACAGCCAGTCGGTCTGGACGCGTTCGTAGAGGTCGTTCGCGGACCAGTCGGGGTACGCGGCGCGGTAGGCCTCCTCGCCGCCCGGCGCGTACAGCCGCAGCGCCTTGCCCGCGCGCTCCTCACCGATCGAGCCCAGCTTGCCCGCCATCGCGGTGAACAGGCGGTTCTCGTCGCGGTTGTGGCCGACGACCAGGTCGACGTCACGGGACGTGCCGGACGCCAGCGCCTGCCACGGGGTGACCGGGAGGACGTCGCCGTCGACGACCGGGGAGTACGGGGTGGAGGTGGGCGCGGCCTGGCCCCAGCGGTCGAGGTACTGGGACATCCTCGGGGTGAGGGTCTGGCCCGCCTTGACCAGCTGGGCCGGGTCCACGGCGGCCAGGTCGGCGACGGTGGGACGCAGGCCGAGTTCGGCGGCGAGGACGGTGCCGATGTCGCAGGCGAGTTCGTCGGAGAAGAAGGTGCCCGGCACGCTCTGGGCGATGGCCCGGTGGAAGAGCCCGGCGGCGCGGGGCATGGCCAGGAGGGAGGCCACGGAACCGGCGCCCGCCGACTCGCCGAAGATCGTGACCTGGCCGGGGTCGCCGCCGAACGCGGTGATGTTGTCCCGTACCCACTCCAGCGCGGCCATCTGGTCGAGCAGGCCCCGGTTGGCGGGGGCGCCCTCGATGCGGGCGAAGCCCTCCATGCCGACGCGGTAGTTGAGGGTGACGACGACGAGGTCGCCGTCCTCGGCGATGCGGCGGGCGTCGTAGCCGGGGCTGCCGGAGTGGCCCAGGCGGTAGGCGCCGCCGTATATCCACACCATGACCGGGCGGCGGGCGGCCGGGTCGGGGGCTGGGGTCCAGACGTTGACCGTGAGCCAGTCGTCGCCCTCGGGGAGGGCGGCGGGCGGGCCCGCCAGCCCGGTGTCCTGCGGGGGCGGCGGGCCGAAGGCGTGGGCCTCGCGGACGCCGTCCCAGGGGCGGGCCGGTCGCGGGGCGGCGAACCGGGCCTCGCCCACGGGCGGCTCGGCGAACGGGATGCCGCGGAAGACGGTCAGGCCGTCCTCCACTCGGCCGCGCACCGCGCCGGTGGCGGTGCGCACCACGGGCTCCGGGACCTCGGGGTTCGTCATGGATCACTCCCTCACTCGAGTTGGTGATCCCACGGACCCTACGCCGCGGTGCGCGGACGGGTCGGGCCGGGTCAGCTGAGGGTCTTCAGCGACTCCGCGTCGAAGGGGGCGAGTTCACCGAAGCGGCCGGAGAGGACCTTGTCCGCCCACTGCGGGTCCTGGAGCAGCGCGCGGCCGATGGCGACCACGTCGAACTCGTCGCGCTCCATGCGGTCCAGGAGGTTGTCGAGGCTGCCGAGCGCGGCACCCTGGCCCTGGAAGGAGCCCAGGAACTCGCCCTCCAGGCCCACGGAGCCGACGGTGATGGCGGCCTTGCCGGTGAGCTTCTTGGTCCAGCCGGCGAGGTTGAGGTCGGAGTCGTCGAACTCGGGCTGCCAGTAGCGGCGCGTGGAGGCGTGGAAGGCGTCGACGCCGGCCGAGGCGAGGGGGGCGAGGATGGCCTCCAGTTCCTCGGGGGTCTCGGCAAGACGGGCGTCGTAGGCGTCCTGCTTCCACTGGGAGTAGCGGAAGATGACCGGGAACTCGGCCGAAACCTTCTCGCGGACGGCGGCCACGATCTCGGCGGCGAAGCGGGTGCGGGAGACCGGGTCGCCGCCGTAGGCGTCGGTGCGGCGGTTGGTGCCCGCCCACAGGAACTGGTCGATGAGGTAGCCGTGGGCTCCGTGGATCTCCACGCCGTCGAAGCCGATGCGTTCGGCGTCGGCGGCCGCGTCGGCGAAGGCGCCGATGACGTCGTCCAGGTCGCGCTGGGTCATCGCCTTGCCGGTGACCTCGTCCTCGCCGATGCGCAGGCCGGAGGGGCCGACGGCGGGGGCCTCGGGGAAGGGCTGCTCGCCCTGCTTGCGGACCATGCCGATGTGCCACAGCTGCGGCACGATCGTGCCGCCCGCCGCGTGCACCGCCTCGGCGACCTTCGCCCAGCCGGCCAGCTGCTCCTCGCCGTGGAAGCGCGGCACGCGGTCGCTGAGCCCGGCGGAGTCGTGGCCGACGTAGGTGCCCTCGGTGACGATCAGGCCGACACCGGCGGCGGCGCGGCGGGAGTAGTACGAGACCACGTCCTCGCCGGGGACGCCGCCCGGGGAGAACATCCGGGTCATCGGGGCCATCGCGATGCGGTTGGGGACGGTCAGGCCGTTGATGGTGGCCGGGCGGGCGAGGATCTGGGCGGCGCGCGAGGCGGCGTCGGCGGCGGTGACGGTCACGTGGGGGCTCCTCTGGAGGTACCGGGAGGTATGTGCATGTGCATGAACCTGCCGATGACAACGGGGGCGCCCGCCACGCGCATTCCGGCCGCCCGGCATCAGTGACCCAGGTCACGGCACCGAACGCCCGAGGGCGGCACCCCCTGTCGGGAGTGCCGCCCTCGGTCCGTACTGGACGGTCGATCAACCGGAACCGGTCGATCAGAAGTCCATGTCACCGCCCGGCATGCCGCCCGGAGCACCGGCCGCGGCGGCCTTCTCCGGCTTGTCGGCGATGACGGCCTCGGTGGTGAGGAACAGCGCGGCGATGGAGGCGGCGTTCTGCAGGGCAGAGCGGGTCACCTTCGCCGGGTCGATGATGCCCTCGGCGATCATGTCGACGTACTCACCGGACGCGGCGTTCAGGCCGTGGCCGACGGTCAGGTTGCGGACCTTCTCCACGACGACGCCGCCCTCGAGACCACCGTTGACGGCGATCTGCTTCAGCGGGGCCTCCAGGGCGAGCTTCACGGCGTTGGCGCCGGTCGCCTCGTCACCCGACAGCTCCAGCTTCTCGAAGACCTGGGAGGCCTGGAGCAGGGCCACGCCACCACCGGCGACGATGCCCTCCTCGACGGCCGCCTTCGCGTTGCGAACGGCGTCCTCGATGCGGTGCTTGCGCTCCTTGAGCTCGACCTCGGTGGCGGCACCGGCCTTGATGACGGCCACGCCGCCGGCCAGCTTCGCCAGGCGCTCCTGGAGCTTCTCGCGGTCGTAGTCCGAGTCGCTGTTCTCGATCTCGGCGCGGATCTGGTTGACGCGGCCGTTGACCTGGTCGGTCGAGCCGGCGCCGTCGACGATGGTGGTCTCGTCCTTGGTGATGACGACCTTGCGGGCGCGGCCCAGGAGGTCCAGGGACGCGTTCTCCAGCTTGAGGCCGACCTCCTCGGAGATGACCTCGCCGCCCGTGAGGATGGCGATGTCGCCGAGCATGGCCTTGCGGCGGTCGCCGAAGCCCGGGGCCTTGACGGCGACGGACTTGAAGGTGCCGCGGATCTTGTTGACGACCAGGGTCGACAGGGCCTCGCCCTCGACGTCCTCGGCGATGATCAGCAGCGGCTTGCCCGACTGCATGACCTTCTCCAGGAGCGGCAGCAGGTCCTTGACGTTGCCGATCTTGGAGTTGGCGATGAGGATGTACGGGTCGTCGAGCGACGCCTCCATACGCTCCATGTCGGTGGCGAAGTACGCCGAGATGTAGCCCTTGTCGAAGCGCATACCCTCGGTGAGCTCCAGCTCCAGACCGAAGGTCTGGGACTCCTCGACGGTGATGACGCCTTCCTTGCCGACCTTGTCCATGGCCTCGGCGATGAGCTCGCCGATCTGGGTGTCGGCGGCGGAGATGGAGGCCGTGGAGGCGATCTGCTCCTTGGTCTCGACGTCCTTCGCCTGCTCCAGCAGGGCGGCGGAGACGGCCTCGACGGCCTTCTCGATGCCGCGCTTCAGGGCCATCGGGTTGGCGCCGGCCGCGACGTTGCGCAGGCCTTCCTTGACGAGGGCCTGGGCGAGAACGGTCGCGGTGGTCGTACCGTCACCGGCGACGTCGTCCGTCTTCTTGGCGACTTCCTTGACCAGCTCGGCGCCGATCTTCTCGTACGGGTCCTCGAGCTCGATCTCCTTGGCGATGGAGACGCCGTCGTTGGTGATCGTGGGCGCGCCCCACTTCTTCTCGAGGACGACGTTGCGGCCCTTGGGGCCGAGCGTCACCTTGACGGCGTCCGCGAGCTGGTTCATGCCGCGCTCGAGGCCGCGCCGCGCCTCCTCGTCGAACGCGATGATCTTGGCCATGTGAAGTGGTCCCTCCAGGACTGGGGGTGATTCCTTCGGACCGCGCCCGCGCCCGCGACGGACGGCTCGCCGGCCTCGTGGTTCCTTCCCCACCCGGCCCGCGGGCCTCACCGACCCGGTCCTTCGTTGTCACTCTCACCTTCAGAGTGCTAACGCCAATGATTAGCACTCGCCCCCATCGAGTGCAAGCGCCTCTCGAGGATCCGCGCCCGCGCTCAGCCACCCGCGAACACGGAACCGGGGGCCGTCCGGGCAGCCCGAAGGGCCCGCACCCCGGGTGAGGTGCGGGCCCTTCGGAGAAGAACCGTTTACTTGCGGTGGCCGAACGTCTCAGGCGCTGAGGCGAACCATGTCGGCCTGCGGGCCCTTCTGACCCTGCGAGATCTCGAACTCGACCCGCTGGCCTTCTTCGAGGGTGCGGTAGCCGTCCATCTGAATCGCGCTGTAGTGGACGAAAACATCCGCACCACCGTCGACCGCGATGAAGCCGTACCCCTTCTCCGCGTTGAACCACTTGACGGTGCCCTGAGCCATGCCTAACTCCCCTATTACTGGCCCTTGCACAGATCCGCACTTCGCGGACCCGGGTCAGACCTCACCCCCCACGACTGGGGGCGTGCGCCGGAACGCGTCGACCGCGGCTGAATGTATCTGTCCAACTGCCGTCTGCAACAGGTCAATCGGACGAGAAATCTGGACGCACCCGGTCCGAAATATGGCGAGCTTTCGCCTGAATTCGGGTCAAGTCGGGTGTCACAAAAGGAGCAAAAGCCGCGAAATGCGCCTGCATTTTGGCTGCATCTTGTCGGGCGCAAAGCAGGAACTCAGGACTCCGGATCTTCCGATCGGGAGCGCGTTCCCCAACTCTACCGCGCTCAATCACATGGAATTGCCCCCTCCGCTTCTCTCACGGAGGGGGCAATGGGCACTACGAGGCGTGTCAGCCGCCGGCGACCGCCGGAATGATGGAGACGCCCGCGCCGTCCGGCGTGGCGGTCTCCAGGCCCTGCTCGAAACGCACGTCGTCGTCGTTGACGTACACGTTGACGAAGCGGCGCAGCTTGCCCTGGTCGTCCAGGACCCGGGCGGCGATGCCGGTGTGGTTCTTCTCCAGATCGGCGATGACCTCCCCGAGGCTCGCGCCGTCGGCGCTGACCTCGGCCTGCCCACCCGTGTAGGTGCGCAGAATGGTCGGGATACGAACGGTGACGCTCACTTCAAAACCTCCGGTCAGGTGATTGCCCAGGGGCGCGGGGAACTGCGCGACCAGCCCCCACCGACCCGCAGACGAGAACGATGGAGCGGTCCCTCAGACGAGACCGGCCTCGCGGAACGAATCAAGGCTGGGACGAATCGTCGCGGTGAGCCCCGTGCCAGCCACCGCGTCCAGCGTCTTCAGGCCATCCCCCGTGTTCAGCACGACCGTGGTCAGCGCCGGGTCCAGCACGCCGTCCTCGACCAGCTTCTTCGTCACGCCCACCGTCACCCCGCCGGCGGTCTCCGCGAAGATGCCCTCCGTGCGGGCGAGCAGCTTGATCGCGTCGACGACCTGCTCGTCGGTCACGTCCTCCACGGCGCCACCCGTGCGGCGCGCGATGTCGAGGACGTACGGCCCGTCCGCCGGGTTGCCGATGGCCAACGACTTGGCGATGGTGTCCGGCTTCTGCGGGCGTACGACGTCGTGCCCGGCCTTGTACGCGGTGGACACCGGCGAGCAGCCCTCGGCCTGGGCGCCGAAGATCTTGTACGGCTTGTCCTCGACCAGCCCGAGCTTGATCAGCTCCTGGAGACCCTTGTCGATCTTCGTGAGCTGGGAGCCGGAGGCGATCGGGACGACGATCTGGTCGGGCAGCCGCCAGCCGAGCTGCTCGCAGATCTCGTACGCGAGGGTCTTGGAGCCCTCCGCGTAGTACGGGCGCAGGTTGACGTTGACGAAGCCCCAGCCCTCGCCGGCCGGGTCGCCGATCAGTTCGGAGCAGAAGCGGTTGACGTCGTCGTAGTTGCCCTCGATGCCGACCAGCTCACCGCCGTAGACGGCGGCCATGACGACCTTGCCCTGCTCCAGGTCGTGCGGGATGAACACGCAGGAACGGAAGCCGGCGCGGGCGGCGGCGGCGCCGACGGCACCGGCGAGGTTGCCGGTGGAAGAGCAGGAGAGGGTGGTGAAGCCGAAGGCGCGGGCGGCCTCCAGGGCCTGGGCGACGACGCGGTCCTTGAAGGAGTGCGTCGGGTTGCCGGAGTCGTCCTTGACGAAGAGCTTGCCGGCCTCGACGCCCAGCTCGCGGGCCAGGTTGTCGGCCTTGACCAGCTTGGTCCAGCCCGGGTTGATGTTCGGCTTGGTCGCCACGTCGGCGGGGACGGGCAGCAGCGGCGCGTAGCGCCAGATGTTCGCGGGGCCCGCCTCGATGCGCTTGCGGAGCTCCTCGGTGTCGTACGCCGAGAAGTCGTAGGCGATCTCCAGCGGGCCGAAACACTCCTCGCAGGCGAAGAGCGGGCCGAGCGGCACGCGGTGACCGCACTCGCGGCAGGAGAGCGCCGCGGCGGGACCGAGGTCGACCGGGGAGGCGGCGGAGGGGGTGGAAGCGGTGGTGTCGGTGTTGCTTGCGACAGTCTGCACAGCCATGTGAGGCGAGGCCCTTTCTCCTCATCTTCCTCACGACGCATCTCGCCGTGAGACGGATTTGGCACCTTCCCTAGCCGGGAGCCTCGCCACGTCCGTGTGACAAGAACCGACTGGAGGGTTGCCGGGGCTTCATCGGGCCGTATCCCTCTGCCCCTCTGGATGAGCGGTTTTCAGTTGTTGGTCACGCGGCGACCCCGGCATGCGATGGTCGCCCGCGTTGTTCAAGACTGTAACCGACGGCCATGACAGTTGAGATAGTCGTCCGAACCGCGAGATGGATCACAGAGGGAGCCACCGACCGTGCTGGAAGAAGTCGAGCGCTGGCTGGACGCACGCTCCTGGTCCGTGCGGGACCGGCCGATCCAGCAGCTCATGGCCGCCAAGCACGCCGGGGGGCAGTCGGTCAGCGTGGTGCTGCCCGCCCTCGACGAGGAGGCGACCGTCGGCGCCATCGTCTCGGTGATCCGCCGGGAGCTGATGGAGCGGGTGCCGCTCGTCGACGAGCTGTTGGTGGTGGACTCCGGGTCGCGGGACCGCACCTCGGAGGTGGCCGCGGCGGCGGGCGCGCGGGTCGTGCACCGGGACACGATCCTGCCGCGCGTCCCGGCGGTGCCCGGCAAGGGCGAGGTGCTGTGGCGCTCGCTGCTGGTCACCGGCGGCGACATCGTCTGCTTCGTCGACGCCGACCTGCGCGAGTTCCGCGCCGACTTCGTCTCCGGCATCGTGGGCCCGCTGCTCACCGAACCGGACGTGCACCTGGTCAAGGCCATGTACGACCGCCCGCTCGGCGCGGCTCCCGGTCAGGGCGGCCGGGTCACGGAGCTGATGGCCCGCCCGCTGCTCAACATGCACTGGCCGCGGCTGGCCGGCTTCGTCCAGCCGCTCGGCGGCGAGTACGCGGCCCGCCGCTCCCTGCTCGAACAGCTGCCCTTCCCCGTCGGCTACGGCGTCGAGCTGGGGATGCTGGTCGACGCCCTGCACCTGGTGGGCCTGGACGCCCTCGCGCAGGTCGACGTCGGCGTCCGCAGGCACCGGCACCAGGACGGCCAGGCGCTGGGCCGGATGTCCGCCGCGATCTACCGCACCGCCCAGCTCCGGCTGGCCCGCGGCCATCTGGTCCGGCCCGCCCTCACCCAGTTCGAGCGGGGCGCCGACGGCTTCGAGCCGCGCACGTACTCCGTGGACACGGAGGAGCGGCCCCCGATGACGGAGATCGCCGAGTACGCGGCCCGCCGGGTGGCGTGAAAAGCCTCAGCCGGTGACGCCGTCCGACCAGCGCCAGGTGCCGCCGGAGTCCGGCTCGCAGGTCAGGTACTCGCCGCCGCGGCCGTGGGTGCTCAGGCCGCGGTGCTTCTTCGCGCAGAACTGGCCGTCGGCGTAGCAGTTGCCCGCGGGGCTGGTCAGCTCGCAGGCGCCGGTGCCGCCGCCGGTGCCACCGGTGCCGGTGTCCTTCGTCTTCTCGGGTTCGGGGGTCGGGTCCGGTTCCGGCGTGTGCAGCAGGCGACCGGCGCAGTCGCGGCCGTCGCGGGGGACGGTGAACGTCACGCCGTCGGGGCCGTCGGTCTGCTCGCAGACCTCCTCGCCGGCGCCCCAGGAGGACGCCTGCCGTCCGGTGCCCTGGAGCTGGACCGCGTAGTCGAGCCCGGCCTGCTTGGCGGAGGCGACGGCCGACCCGACGTCGCGGCCGGTGAAGTCGGACAGCGTGACGGGGGTGGGGGTCGGGGTCTGTGCGGCGGGGGACGCCTCGGGGGTGGGGCTGGGGCTCTGCGTGGCGGTGGCTGTGGCGGTGGCGGTGGCTGTGGTGGCGGCGCTCGCGGGCCGCTCGTCCGCCTGCGTACCGGCGCTTGAGTCGCCGCAGCCGGCCAGCGCCAGCGCGGAGGCCGCGACCAGTGCCGCGGAGGCCGCGAGTCTGCGCATGCGTATACGTACGGGCACGGAGCCCACCCCCCAGAAAGTTGAAATGTGCACCGCACATCCTCGGCACGTTCACATCTCCCACACAAGCGGTGTGACCGAATCGCGGCCGAAGTGATCCCCGGGCACGTTTGAGGTTTTCGGGGCCGGGCTACGTTGAGGCGTATGGCTGCAAGCTTCGGTACTGCCCAGGTGCTGGTCGCCTCCAACCGGGGGCCCGTCTCGTACGAGGTGCGGGAGGACGGTTCACTCGACGCGAAACGGGGCGGGGGCGGGCTGGTCTCCGGGCTGTCGGCCATCGGGCCGGACGCGGGGGCGCTGTGGGTGTGCTCCGCGCTCAGCGATGGCGACCGTGAGGCGGTGCGGCGCGGGGTCGGCGAGGACGGCGTGCGGATGCTGGACGTGCCGGCCGACGTGCACGCGGACGCGTACAACGGGATCGCGAACTCCGTGCTGTGGTTCGTGCACCACATGCTGTACCAGACGCCGCTGGAGCCGGTCTTCGACGCGGAGTTCCGGCTGCGGTGGGCCTCCTACGAGAAGTACAACCGGGCGTTCGCCGAGGCGCTGGCCGAGGAGGCCGCCGAGGGCGCGGTCGCGATCGTGCAGGACTACCACCTGACGCTGGTGCCGGGGATGCTCCGCGAGCTGCGGCCCGACCTGCGGATCGGCCACTTCTCGCACACGCCCTGGGCGCCGGTCGACTACTTCCGGCTGCTGCCGGACGACATCGCCGAGCAGGTGCTGCGCGGGATGCTGGGCGCGGACCGGCTCGGGTTCCTCACCCGGCGCTGGGCGGACGCGTTCACCGCGTGCTGCGACGCCCTGGTGGGCGGGCTCGGCGGCACGGAGATCGGCGTGCACGGGCTGGGCGCCGACGGGGACTTCCTGCGGAAGCGGTCGCACGAGGCCGACGTCGAGGAGCGGATGGCGGACCTGCGCGAGGAGATCGGGGAGGGTCGCCGCACGATCGTGCGGGTGGACCGGACCGAGCTGTCCAAGAACATCGTGCGGGGGCTGCTGGCCTACCGGGAGCTGCTGACGGGTCGGCCGGAGTGGCGCGAGCGGGTCGTGCACGTGGCGTTCGCCTACCCGTCGCGGCAGGATCTCGCCGTGTACCGGGACTACACGGCCGAGGTGCGGCGGGTGGCCGAGTCGATCAACGCGGAGTTCGGGACGGCGGGGTGGACGCCGGTCGTGCTGCACGTGAAGGACGACTTCGCGCGGTCGCTGGCGGCGTACCGGCTGGCGGACGTGGCGCTGGTCAACCCCGTCCGGGACGGGATGAACCTTGTCGCGAAGGAGGTGCCGGTCGTCTCCGACGAGGGGTGTGTGCTGGTGCTGTCGCGGGAGGCGGGGGCGTACGAGGAGCTGGGGGAGGACGCGGTCGTCGTGAATCCGTACGACGTGTCGGGGACGGCGGAGGCGTTGCACGAGGCGCTGGGGCTGCCGGCCGGGGAGCGGGGGGAGCGGTCGAAGCGGTTGGCTGCGGCGGGGACGGCGTTGCCGCCGGGGCGGTGGTTCTTGGAGCAGTTGGAGGCGTTGAGGGGTTGATCGCGCTGCCCGGCCCGCAGCTCGGGCTAGGAGGCGTCCGCCAAGGCTCGGAGTAGGGCCACTACTCCCTCCGGGCCGTCGACCACCAGGTCGGCTCGCTTGCGGAGGGCTGGGACCTCGTCGCTGCCGCTGCAGACCAGGAGGCCGGGGGTGTGCTGCGTGCGGAGGGTGTCGACGGCGTCGAAGGCGGGGAGGTCGCCGAGGTCGTCGCCGGCGTAGAGGACGGACCCGGCGCCGAGTTCGCGGACGTACTCGCGGAGCGCGGCGCCCTTGTCCATGCCGGGTGGGCGCAGTTCCAGGACCATGCGGCCCGGTTCCACGATCAGGCCGTTGCGGGAGGCCAGGCCGGTCAGCGGGGCGCGCAGGGCGTCGAAGGCGGCCTGGGGGTCGGGGGCGCGGCGGGTGTGGACGGCGACCGCGTGGCCCTTCTCCTCGATCCAGGTGCCCTCGCCCGCGCCGGAGTGCTCCAGCAGGCCGGGCAGTTCCGCGCGGACGGCGGCGACGCCGGGGTGCGGGTCGGGGGCGGTGAGGGTGCCGGTGGCGGCGTCCCAGCGTTCGGCGCCGTAGTGGCCGAGGACGACGAGGTGGTCGAGGCCCGGCACGTCCGCGAAGCCTCCGTGGTGGACGGCGACCTCGGCGGGGCGGCCGGTGATCACGGCGACGGCGGCGACCTTCGGGGCGAGGGCCGCGAGCGCCGGTACGGCGTCCGGGTGGGCGCGGGCCCGGTCGGGGTCGGCGACGATCGGGGCGAGTGTGCCGTCGAAGTCGAGGGCGATCACCGCGCGGCCGGGGTCGGCGAGGAGGGCGTCGAGGCCTTCGCGTCCGGCCTCGGTCGCGGGGGTCGGCAGGTGGTCCGGGGATTCGTCACGGGTGGATTCCTGGTGGCTGCCCATACCGCGAACCTATCCCGCCGCGGCGTGGGTCAACCTCACCGCTCCGAGCGGCGCGACTCCCGTACCCGGCGCAGCCGGTTGACCGTCACCGGGTCGGCGGCGAGCGCGCGGGGGTCGTCCAGGAGGGCGTTGAGGAGCTGGTAGTACCGGACGGGGGCCAGGCCCAGTTCCTCGCGGATCGCCCGCTCCTTGGCGCCGGGGCCGGGAAAGCTCCGGCGTTCCAGTGCGAGGACGTCCCGCTCCCTCTGTCCCAGGTCCATGTACGGCACCGTAACGCCCGCCACCGACAACGGCCGCTCCCCCGCCGCCGCTACTCGGCGCTGCCCGCCCGCATCGCCGTGGCCTGGATCTGGCCGAGCACTTCCTTGGGGCTGGCGCCGGGGGCGACGGCCTGGCCGATGCGCTTCTTGACGTCCGCGCTGACCGAGGCCCAGGAGGTCTTGCCGACCGGGTAGAGCTCGGAGAGCAGCAGTTCGTTCAGGAAGGGCTTGAGGTTCGCGTCCTCCTTGGCCGTGCTCATGATCTGGGAGGCGGAGGTGGTGACCGGGAGCAGGTCGTAGCGACGGGAGAAGGCGAGGACGTTCTCGTCGCTGTAGACGAAGTCGAGGAAGTCGCCGATCTCCTCCTGGTGGCCGTTCTCCTTGAAGGCCGTCATCCAGTCGGTGACGCCGAGTGTGTTCTTGCTCGCGCCGTCGATGCCGGGAGTCGTCACCATGCCGTACTTCACGCCCTTGTCGGACGCCGCCTTCATCAGCGTGGGATGCCCGTTGAGCATGCCGACGTCGCCGCCCGCGAAGGCGGCGAAGGCGTCGGCGCGGTCGAGCTTGCCGGGGGCGACGGGGCCGGTGAGGCCCTCGGCGACCAGTTCGTCCCTGAGCCAGGTGAAGGTGGTGACGTTCTGCGGGGAGTCGATGGAGTAGGTGCCGACGTCGTCGGTGTAGCCGCCCCCGCCGCTGAGCATCCACTGCATCGCCTCGGCCGGTGCCTCCTCGGGGCCCAGCGGCAGCGCGTACGGGTACTTCACGCCCTCGTCCTTGAGTGCCTCGGCGGCGTCGGCGAGGTCGTCCCAGCTCTTGGGCGGGGTGACGCCGGCCTTCTCGAAGAGCGTCTTGTTGTAGAAGAGCACCCGCGTGGAGGCCGCGAAGGGCAGGCCGTACTGGGCGCCGTTGACCTGGCCGGCGGTGGCGAGCTGGGAGACGAAGTTCGCCTGGACCGGGATGGAGAGCACGTCGCCGGCCTGGTAGAGCAGGCCCTGGTCCGCGTAGTCGGAGTAGGCGCCGATCTGGGCCAGGTCGGGAGCCTTGCCGGCCTCGACCATCTCGCGGACCTTCCGGTCGACGTCGTTCCAGGAGTAAACGGTGACGTCGACGTTCACATCGGGGTGCTTGGCCTCGTACGCACTGGCGACGTCGTCCCAGTAGCCCTGGGAGCTGTTGGCCTTGCTGTCGCCGTAGTCGGCGGCGACCAGCCTCAGCGTCACCTCGCCGGAGTCGCCGGTGATCCCGCAGCCGCCGAGGACCGCCGTCATGCCCAGTGCGGACACCACCGCGATCGTTCCTGTCCTACGCCGCTGCACCCTGATTCCCCAACCCTGCCGACGACACGTCGTGCACTGCTTGCCGCAGTCGTTCGCTTGTTCGCTTGTTCACTGATTCGCGCTTGCGCGCTTGTTCGCTTAACGGACTAAGGTCTACACCACGGCAGTGGACTAGACCTCTCCCGGGTCAACGGGCCACACTGTCTCCGTGAGACATGTCATCGCCCTCGATGTGGGCGGCACCGGGATGAAGGCCGCCCTGGCGGGGCCGGGGGGCGAGCTGCTCCACCAGGCCCGCCGGGCCACCGGCCGCGAGCGCGGTCCCGAGGCCGTCGTCGCGGGCATCCTGGACTTCGCCGCCGAGCTGCGCGCCCTGGGCGCCGACCGGTTCGGCGAGCCCGCCGCCGCCGCGGGCGTGGCCGTCCCCGGCATCATCGACGAGGAGCACGGCACCGCCGTCTACGCGGCCAACCTCGGCTGGCGCGACGTACCGCTGCGCGCGCTCCTCGGCGAGCGGCTGGGCAGCGTCCCGGTCGCCCTCGGGCACGACGTGCGCACCGGCGGGCTCGCCGAGGGGCGCGTCGGGGCCGGGAAGGGCGCCGACCGGTTCCTGTTCGTGCCGCTGGGCACCGGCATCGCGGGCGCCATCGGCATCGACGGCCGGGTCGAGTCGGGCGCCCACGGCTTCGCGGGCGAGATTGGCCACGTCGTCGTGCGCCCCGGCGGCATCCCGTGCCCGTGCGGGCAGCGCGGGTGCCTGGAGCGGTTCGCGTCCGCGTCGGCGGTCAGCCAGGCGTGGGCACAGGCCTGCGGCGACCCGGAGGCGGACGCCGCCGACTGCGCCAAGGCCGTCGAGTCGGGGGACGCGCGGGCGCTCGCCGTGTGGCAGGACGCCGTGGACGCGCTCGCCGACGGACTGGTCACCGCGCTCACTCTGCTGGACCCGCGCGTGCTGATCATCGGTGGCGGCCTCGCCGAGGCCGGGGAAACCTTGTTCTCACCGCTGCGGGACGCCGTCCGACGGCGCGTCACCTTCCAGAAGCTGCCCGAGATCGTCCCCGCGGCGCTCGGGGACACCGCGGGCTGCCTGGGCGCCGGGCTGATGGCCTGGGACCTGCTCGGCACCGGTCCGCACGGCACCACCCCTACGACCACCATGACTCCCCCGGAGGTAACCACCTGATGGCCCCAAGCAAGGTTCTCGCCGGTGCCCGGGTGGTACTGCCCACCGGGACCGTGGACGACGGCCGCGTGATCGTCGACGGCACGCGGATCGCGGACACGGCGCCCCCCGGGGCGGAGATCGTCGACGTGTCGGGCCACTGGGTGGTCCCCGGCTTCGTCGACATCCACAACCACGGCGGCGGCGGCGCCTCCTTCACTGGCGGCACCGCCGAGGACGTCCTCAAGGGCGTCGAGACCCACCGCCGGCACGGCACCACGACGGTGGTCGCCTCCGCCGTCACCGGCGACCTCGACTTCCTCGCCCGGCAGGCCGGGCTGCTCGCCGAGCTGGCGCAGCAGGGCGACGTCGCCGGCATCCACTTCGAGGGGCCGTTCATCTCCCCGTGCCGCAAGGGCGCCCACGACGAGCAACTGCTGCGCGACCCGGACCCGGCCGAGGTCCGCAAGCTGGTCGACGCCTCGCACGGCCACGCGAAGATGATGACGCTCGCCACCGAGCTGCCGGGCGGCCTGGACTCCGTACGGCTGCTCGCGGAGCACGGCGTGATCGCGGCGATCGGGCACACCGACGCGACGTACGAGCAGACGGTGCAGGCCATCGACGCGGGCGCGACGGTCGCCACGCACCTCTTCAACGCGATGCCCCCGGTCGGCCACCGCGCCCCCGGTCCCATCACCGCGCTGCTGGAGGACGAGCGGATCACCGTCGAGCTGATCAACGACGGCACGCACCTGCACCCGGCCGCGCTCCAGCTGGCCTTCCACCACGCGGGCGCCTCCCGGGTCGCCTTCATCACCGACGCGATGGACGCGGCCGGCTTCGGCGACGGCCGCTACCTGCTCGGCCCGCTGGAGGTCGAGGTCGCGGACGGCGTGGCCCGGCTGGTGGAGGGCGGCTCGATCGCGGGCTCCACGCTCACCCTGGACCGCGCCTTCAAGCGGGCGGTGACGGTGGACGGGCTGCCGGTCGGGGACGTCGTCGCGGCGATCTCCGCCAACCCGGCGCGGCTGCTGGGCCTGGACGACCGGATCGGCTCCCTGGAGCCCGGCAAGGACGCCGACCTGGTGGTCCTGGACGACGCGTTCGACCTGGTGGGCGTCATGCGCCGGGGCGAATGGGCGGTCGATCCCCAACTGGCCTGATCCGTCCCGGGACCGGGCCCCGACGGCCGACCGGGGGCTGGGCCGACCGCCGCCCTTTTGGCATGATCGTGTCGTGGAGCACAGCTCCACGGGCACGCCAGCCGCAGACGATCGGGGGAGGTCGGCACGGTGATCCTCACCGTCACACTCAACACCGCGCTCGACATCACCTACCGCGTCCCGGGCCTCAGGCCCCACGCCTCCCACCGGGTGACCGAGGTGACGGAGCGTCCCGGCGGCAAGGGCCTGAACGTCGCCCGGGTGCTGGCCGCCCTCGGGCACGAGGTCACGGTCACCGGCTTCGCGGGCGGCACCACCGGCGACACCGTGCGCGCGGGACTCACCGGCGTGCCCGGGGTGGCGGACGCGCTGGTGCCGGTGGCGGGGGCGACGCGGCGCACCATCGCCGTCGTGGACGAGCGCACCGGTGACACCACCCAGCTCAACGAACCGGGCCCGGCCGTCGCGCCCGCCGAGTGGAACGCCTTCCAGGAGGCGTACGAGGAGCTGCTGGCCGGTGCCGCCGCGGTCGCCCTGTGCGGCAGCCTGCCGCCGGGTGTCCCGGTGGGCGCCTACGCCGGTCTGGTGCGCGCCGCCCGCGCGGCGGGCGTGCCGGTGCTGCTGGACACCAGCGGGGAGCCGCTGCGCCGGGGGGTCGCCGCCCGTCCGGACATCATCAAGCCGAACGCCGACGAGCTGGCCGAGCTGACCGGCTCGCACGAGCCGCTGCGGGCCACGCAGGCCGCCCGTCGGCGCGGCGCCCGCTCGGTGGTCGCCTCGCTGGGGGCCGCCGGACTGTTCGCGGAGACCCCGGAGGGCCGCTGGCGCGCGGCCCCGCCCGCCCACGTGCGCGGCAACCCGACCGGCGCGGGCGACTCGGCGGTCGCCGGGCTGCTCTCCGGCCTGGTGGAGCACCTGCCCTGGCCGGACCGGCTGGCCCGCGCGGTCGCCCTGTCGGCGGCGACGGTGCGGGCGCCGGTGGCGGGCGAGTTCGACCGGGCGGCGTACGAGGAGCTGCTCGGCCGCGGGGTGGCGGTGACGGCGGAGGCCGACGCGGCGTGACGCGGGGCGGCGGACGTGACGCGCGGCCGGTCTACGGGGCCGTCAGCCCGTCGTGAGCGAGAACTGGTCGATGACCGCCTCGCATTTGTTGTCCGCGTTGCAGGCCAGCTCGATCGTGTTGGTGCCCTCGTTGAGGTTCACGGTGGCCCAGGTGGACTTCCAGCCCTTTTCCCAGTCCCCGGCGGGCGTGCCGCCGAAGTTGCTCATGTTCAGCGGGCGGGCCTGGGCCTTGCCGTTGACCAGCAGGGTGGCGTCGGCGTCGGTGCCCGGGGTGCCGTAGCGCACGTTCAGCCGGTAGCTGCCGGCCTTCTCGATGCCGCTGACGGTCCAGGTGACCTTCGCGCCGACCTGGTTGAAGCCCGTGACGTAGACCCCGCCGTCGGCCTTCGCGCCCTCGATGTCCGAGGCGGTCGTCACGCCGGGCGACAGCCTGAGCGCCTTCGCGTCGGTCGCGGGGAGCTCGACCTCCTCCTCGGCGTCGTCGCTGGCCGAGGGGCTGGGCTCGCTGCTCTGGGACTGGGTGGGCGTGGAGCCGCCACCCGCCTCGTTGCCGCCCTTGTCGTCCTCCGAGCTGCTGCTCGTCATGGCCACGGCGATACCGACGACGACCGCGGCGACGACCGCGACCGCGCCGATCAGCAGTCCCTTGGTGTTGGGACCGCGGCGACCGCCGCCCCCGCCCGCGCCGCGTCCCGGCTGCTGCGGGCCGTTCGGCGCGCCGCCGCCGGGGAGCGTCTCCGGCGCCGCGTAGTGCGCGTTGGGTGCGCCGTACGCGCCCTGTTGCTGCGGGGCGGCCTGGCCGTAGGCGGCGGTCGGGGCGGCCTGGCCCTGCGGTGCGCCGCCGTACTGCCGTGTGCCGACGGGACGCACCCGGTTGACGGAGTTCGGGTAGCCGTAGCCACCGGACGGCGGCTGGGCCCCGTTGGCCTGCCCGTCGGCGTAGAGGTAGCCGAAGGGGTCGTCGTCCTCGGGCGTGCTCGCGCCGTTGTTGCCGGGCGTCATCCCTTGGTCTCCTAACCAGATGCTTGCGTGTGCGGTACGGGTCGTGAGAGGGCGAGCCTACCCGCTCGCACTGACCCGAAAGGGTGACTCAGACCGCATCGGCGCCCTGACCTGGTGATCATCCCGCACGTCGGTGCTGTTTGGGACGAGATCGTTTCTCGACGTACATACGTTCGTCAGCAGACTTCAGCACTTCGTCCGCCGTCATGCCGCAGTGGGCCCACCCGATGCCGAAGCTGGCCCCCACGCGGACGGCCCGTCCCTCGGCGCGGATCGGCTGGATGATCTCGTTGCGCAGGCGTACGGCGAGGTCCTGGGCGTCGGCGCGGCCGAGCCCGTTGGCGAGGATCACGAACTCGTCGCCGCCGAGCCGGGCCACGGTGTCCCCGTCGCGGACGCCGCCGCTGAGCCGGCGGGCGACCTCGATCAGGACGGCGTCACCGGCGTTGTGCCCGAACCGGTCGTTGATCGACTTGAAGCCGTCCAGGTCGCAGAAGAGGACCGCGAGCCCCTTGGTGCCGTCGTCGCGGCCGTCCTCGGGGGCGACGGCGTGCACGTGGTGGTCGTAGGCGCCGTACGGCTCGGCGGCCGCCGCCCCGAAGTCGAAGGTGTGGCCGCCGGAGTCGAAGACGGCGGAGTCCCCGTAGGCGGCGTCCATGGCGTCCACCACGCCCGCGTGCGGCGACTGCGGGCGCCGGCACAGCCGGGCGGCGAGGCGGGAGCGCAGCTCGGCGCTGTTGGGCAGGCCGGTGAGGGAGTCGTGGGAGGCGCGGTGGGCGAGCTGGAGCTCGCGGCGCTTGCGCTCCTCTATGTCCTCGACGTGGGTGAGCAGGAAGCGGGGCCCGTCGGCGGCGTCGGCGACGACGCTGTTGCGCAGGGAGACCCAGACGTAGGTGCCGTCGCGGCGGCCCAGGCGCAGCTCGGCCCGGCCGCCCTCGGCGGAGGTGCGCAGCAGGGTGCCGATGTCCTCGGGGTGGACGAGGTCGGAGAAGGCGTAGCGGCGCATGGCGGAGGCGGGGCGGCCCAGCAGGCGGCACAGGGCGTCGTTGGTGCGCAGGATGCGGCCGTGCTGGTCGCCGCCCATCTCGGCGATGGCCATGCCGGAGGGGGCGTACTCGAAGGCCTGCCGGAAGCTTTCCTCGCTGGCCCTCAGCGCCTGCTGGTCGCGCTCCAGGCGGACCAGGGCGCGCTGCATGTTGGAGCGGAGCCGGGCGTTGCTGATCGCGATGGCGGCCTGGAACGCGTACATCTGCAAAGCCTCGCGGCCCCAGGCGCCCGGGCGGCGGCCGTTGCGCGGCCGGTCCACGGAGAGGACACCGATCAGCTCGCCGCTGTTGCCGCCGCCCTGCGGGCCGGGGGCGTACAGCGGGGCGAAGAGCCGGTCCGAGGGGTGCCACTCGTCCTCGAAGCGGGGCGCGGGCCCGTCGGTGTACCACTGCGGGACGTCGTCGTCGTCGAGGACCCAGCCCTCGGTGTGGGGTATGAAGATCAGGTCGCCCCACTGCTCGCCCATGCGCAGCCGCCGGTCCCAGGACTCGCGGGAGCCCGCCCGGCCGGTGATGAGGGCCTCGGCGGCCTGGTTGCCGGAGAAGGCGGCGACGACGAGGTCACCGTCGGGCCGGACCAGGTTGACGCACGCCAGCTCGTACCCGAGGGCCTGGACGACGCCGTCGGCGACGGCCTGCAGGGTGTCGGCCAGGCTGCGGGCCTTGTTCATGTCGGCCATGGCCTGGTGCAGCTGCCGCAGGGACGCAAGACGGACGTAGGGCTCCGACTCGGTCTCCATGCTCGCCCTCCCCCCGAGACCTCGCAGCGAATCAAGGGTTGCCTTGGCGCCTTTACTGATGGTGCCCTTCCAGTTCCCCGCCACTGAATCACAGCGCGCTGCCCACTCGGTACACAGGGTCAACAATTACGCTCCCTTGTGACTCAAGTCACAGCGAAAGATGAACAATTGAGTGGTGTTTCTGCGTTTTCTCTGTGCGTTTACTGAACGCAAATTCTGTGTCCGTCCGCACACCTCGCGCCGGACTCCTTCGGTGGTCCTAGGACCCGGTTCCGTCCGGGGCCCGATGCCGGGCGCCGGGACCGGCGATTAGCGTGACGATGTGCCGAACACTCCTTCCCTCACGTCCCCCGCGTCCCCCACGCTCCCGTCGCCGTCGCCCGCCGCCGGGCATGCTGAGGGGGTGAGCAACGAGGAGTTCCGTGCCGCCATGTCCCGGCTGGCCTCGGGCGTGGTCCTGGTGACCGCGCAGGAGCCGCCGTTGGACCCCGACGACCCGCAGGCGCCGAGCGGCGAGGACGTCGGCATGACGGCCACCGCCTTCATGTCGGTCTCCCTGGACCCGCCGCTGGTCCTGGTCAGCCTGCGCGAGGGCTCCCGCATGGACGACCTGCTGGACGAGCAGCCCCTGTGGGCGGTCTCCGTCCTGTCCGAGAGCCAGCGGCACATCGCCGGGCGCTTCGCCATGAAGGGCCGCGTCAGCGACCGGCTCCTCTTCGCCGACATCCCCTACGTACGGGGCGAGGCGACCGACGCCCCGCTGGTCGGCGGCGCCCTGGCCACCCTGGAGTGCCGCACCGAGCAGCGCGTGCGGGCCGGGGACCACACCCTGGTCATCGGCCGCGTGCTGACCGCCTCGCTGCCGAGCGCGGACGGCGGACCGCTGGCGTACTTCCGGGGGCGGTACCGGCAGTTGGGGTGACCCTTCAATCGCTCGTTAATCGCTCGTCGTCCGTGCGACGCCCGCTTAAGGTGCGCGCATGACGACCAGCACCAAGCTCCGCCTCGCGGAAGTCACCCGCGCGAACTTCGAGGCAGCCACCGCCATACGGGTCCGCCCCGACCAGGAGTTCGCCGTCGAGCCGGTGATGACATCGCTCGCCGAGGCCTACCTCCACCCCGGCGTCGCCTGGCCCCGCCTGATCCTCGACGGCGACCGCCCCGTCGGCTTCCTCATGGCCTTCTTCGACATCGACTGGTACGAGGACGGCAGCGTGCGGCGCTCCGGACTGTGGCGGCTGAACATCGCGGCCGGCGAACAGGGCCGGGGATAC
Source organism: Streptomyces sp. CB02414 (assembly GCF_001905385.1). GTDB lineage: Bacteria > Actinomycetota > Actinomycetes > Streptomycetales > Streptomycetaceae > Streptomyces. Next base: position 397,513 of record NZ_LIPF01000006.1, read on the forward strand.
GGCCGTTTCGCGGTGGAGTCGGTGGCCGGGGAGATCCGCCGGCGCGGCGGCGAGGAGTGCTACGTCACCTGGCACCCGGGCCCGGACGGCCCCGAGGGCTTCTATCTGGGGCTGGGCTTCAGGCCGGACGGCGAGACGAGCGAGGGGCAGACGGTGGGGGTGCTGAAGCTGGCCTAGTGGCCCGCTTCAGTCCCAGTTCTTCGGGGAGCGGCCGCGCTTGGTCTGCGAGCGCTGCTTCTTCTCGCGCAGCCGGCGTTCGTTGATGCCGCGCGGTATGCGGGTCGGCCTGCGGGGCTTGGGCGGCGGGGCGGTGGCCTCGGCGAGGAGGGCCGTGAGGCGTACGGCGGCACTCTCGCGGTTGCGCCACTGGGAGCGGTGCTCGGAGGCGCGGACGGTGACGACGCCGTCGGTCAGGCGCCCGGCCAGCCGCTCCAGCGCGCGGCGCTTCCACACCTCGGGCAGCGCCTCGGTGCGCGCCAGGTCGAAGCGGAGCTCCACGGCCGTGTCCGTGGTGTTGACGTGCTGCCCGCCCGGCCCGGAGGACCGCGAGAAACGCCAGACGAGCTCGGCCTCGGGAAGGGAGACGGAGCCGCGGATGACATGGGGACCGGACATGCCGTCCATGTTCCCGTCCCCGTGCGGTCCACGTCACCCCATTATCCTCGGCCCCGGCCTCGGTAAAGAAAGTAAAGAGAGCTGGAACCTTGTGGACCCCTCTCGTCGTTCATGGGGGTAGCTGTAGCTTTCTTGCCGTACGTAAACGAGGGAAGGGACTCCCAACAATGGCTGTAAGCCTGTCCAAGGGTGGCAACGTCTCGCTCACCAAGGAGGCTCCGGGCCTGACCGAAGTCACCGTGGGCCTCGGCTGGGACGTCCGCACCACCACCGGCACCGACTTCGACCTCGACGCCTCCGCGATCGCGGTCAACACGCAGGGCAAGGTGTACTCCGACGCCCACTTCGTCTTCTTCAACAACAAGCAGACGCCGGACAACACCATCGTCCACACCGGTGACAACCGCACCGGCGAGGGCGCCGGCGACGACGAGGCGATCAACGTCAACCTGGCGGGTCTCCCGGCCGACATCGAGAAGATCGTCTTCCCGGTCTCGATCTACGACGCCGAGAACCGCTCGCAGAACTTCGGCCAGGTGCGCAACGCCTACATCCGCATCCTCAACCAGGCCGGCGGCGCCGAGATCGCCCGCTACGACCTGTCCGAGGACGCGGCCACCGAGACCGCCATGGTCTTCGGCGAGCTCTACCGCAACGGCGCCGAGTGGAAGTTCCGCGCCGTCGGCCAGGGCTACGCCTCGGGCCTGGTGGGCATCGCCCAGGACTTCGGCGTGAACGTCTGACGTTCGCCCGCGCGTTTCGCGGTACGAAGGCCCCCCGGACGTCCGGCCGGGGGGCCTTCGGCGTTTCCGTGGCGGACTTCCGTGGCGGGCTTCAGGGCAGCAGGCGCTGCTCCTTCGCCACCGCGACCGCGCCCGCGCGGGTGTCGACGCCCAGCTTGTCGTAGATGCGCCGCAGGTGGGTCTTCACCGTCGCCTCGCTGATGAACAGGGCGCGGGCGATCTCCCGGTTGCCGAGGCCGGTGGCGAGCTGGGCCAGGATGTCGCGTTCGCGGTCGGTGAGGGAGGGGCGCGGGCTGCGCATGTTGGCCATGACCCGGCCGGCGACGGGGCCGGACAGCGTCGTACGGCCCTGAGCGGCGGCGTGGATGGCGGCGAAGAGCTCCTCGGGGCGTTCGGCCTTCAGCAGGTAGCCGGTCGCCCCGGCCTCGATGGCGCGGGTGATGTCGGCGTCGGTGTCGTACGTCGTCAGCACCAGGACGTGCGGGACACGGCCGGAGCCGGTCGGCGGTGTGCCGGTCGGCGGTGTGCCGATCGCCGGGGCGGCGGTGAGGCGGCGGGTGGTCTCCACGCCGTCGATGCCCGCGCCGAGCTGCAGGTCCATCAGCACCACGTCCGGCGCCAGCCGCGCCGCGAGCGCCAGCGCCTCCTCGCCGGTGCCCGCCTCGCCGACCACCTCGATGCCGGGGGCGCTGTCGAGCAGGGCGAGCAGTCCGGCCCGCACGACGACGTGGTCGTCGCAGACCAGGATGCGGACGGGGGCGGGCCCGCCGTCTGCCGGGTGGGTCATCGGGGTGTCTCCTGCCGGTCGGCCGGGTCGGGGCGGGGCGCTTCCAGGGGTACGGCGGCGGACAGGACGGTGCCCTCGCCGGGCGCCGACTCCACGGTCAGGGTGCCGCCCAGCTGGCGCAGCCGGGCGCGCATCGCGGGCAGCCCGTGTCCGCGCACCCCGGCGGGGGCGTCGGGGAGTGCCGCCGGGTCGAAGCCGTGGCCGTCGTCGGTGACGTCCAGGACGGCCTGGTCGTCGAGGAGGGTGAGGGTCAGGGCGGCGGTGGCGGCGCCCGCGTGTTCGCGGACGTTGGCCAGGGCGCCCTGGGCGATGCGCAGCAGGGCCGACTGGACGCGGTCGGGCAGCAGCGGGGAACGGCCGCCGTCGTCGACGTGGACGCGCACGGTGAGGTGGTCGCCGGACTCCCGCACGGCCAGGGCGCGCAGCGCCGCGTCCAGGCCGCCGCCGCGGGCGAGGTCGGCGGGGGCGAGGTCGTGGACGAAGCGGCGGGCCTCGGTGAGATTGTGTTCGGCGACGGAGGCGGCGCCCCGGACGTGGGTGCGGGCCTTGTCCGGGTCGGTCTCCCAGACCCGCTCGGCGGCCTGGAGCAGCATCCGCTGGCTGGACAGGCCCTGGGCGAGGGTGTCGTGGATCTCCATGGACAGCCGCTGCCGTTCGGCGAGGGTGCCCTCGCGGCGCTCGGAGGCGGCGAGTTCCCGGCGGGTGCGGATCAGGTCGTCGATCAGGGCCCGCTGCCGGGCCGCCTGCCGTTCGGTGTGCAGGAACACGGCGGCGGCGATCGCGGCGACGGCGGGCGGCGCGAGCAGCAGGTTGGGGTCGAAGCCCCCCGCGAGCCGGAGCTGCGCGGCGACGACGAACAGCGTCAGGACGGTGACCAGCACCAGCGCCGCCCTGGCCGGGAGGGTGCGCAGGCCGGTGTAGAAGAGGGGCACCGCGCACCAGGCGAAGCTGGGCGCGAGGACGACCAGCACCATCCACACCACGACCACCAGGCCCAGCCAGGCCAGGCGCCGCCGGGCGGGCCGGTTGGCGGGGCCGGACGGCTCGGGGCCGGTCAGGGCGGGCCCGAGCAGGTGCAGCACCGCGAGGGTGAGGGAGAGGGCGAAGATCCACGGGGTGCGGGGCTCGCCGGGGTGGCGCAGCAGGAAGCGGGCGAGGGCGCCGCCGAGCAGGAGGAAGAACGCCGCGTGCATCACCGCGCCGAGCCACCGGCTGTCCGGGTCGTACGGCTTCGGCATCCGGCGCCCACCTCCTTGCGTCCGCGTTCGCGGCCGCGCCTGCCCCTGCTCCCCAACCTGCCGCAGGGGGACGCTGAGCTGCGCGAACACTCCCATGATGACCCTTCGGGACGGCCCGCGGGTCAGCCGATCGGACGACCCCGCCGTCGCCCGATCCGTCCGCGACCGGCAGCCGGAACGGCGACCGCGCGCCCCCGGTGCCGGGCGGAGGGTGGAGAGCAGACGGAAGCCCGCCCCCCTTCGAGGAGCAGACACCCATGAAGAAGACCCTCTCCCGCCGCGCCCGCATCGCCACCGGCGGCGCCGTTCTCGCCGCGGTCGCCGCCGGCACCTTCGGCACGGTGGCGGCGAACGCCTCCGCCCCCGACGCGGCCCAGGGCTCCGCGGTGGCCGCCGTCCCCGCCGCCGCCGAGGCCGGCAAGCGCGACACCACCACCTCCACGCACCTGACGATCGACGCCGCGACCGAGGCCGCGCAGGCGGCGCTGAAGGCCGCGAAGAAGGAGGGCCAGCGGATCACGGTCGCCGTCGTCGACCGCAACGGCAACACGATCCTCACCATGCGCGGCGACGGCGCCGGCCCGCAGTCCTACGAATCGGCCGTGCAGAAGGCCTTCACCTCCGTCGCCTGGAACGCCCCGACGACGGAGCTGGAGGGCCGCCTGGAGAACGCCCCGAACCTGAAGGACATCCCCGGCACCCTGTTCCTGGGCGGCGGCGTCCCGGTCACGTCCGGCAAGGCCCCGATCGCCGGCATCGGTGTGGCGGGTGCGCCGTCCGGCACCCTGGACGAGAAGTTCGCGCAGGCGGGCGCGGAGGCGATCGACTAGAGCCCGGGGCGCCTCACGGCGGTCCCAACAGCCGGTCCCAACGGGCGTTTCACGTGAAACGCCCCATAGGATCACGACGTGCGCACCACCCCCCGTCTGCTCGTAGCCGCCGCCACCGCCACCGCCCTCGCGGCGTGCAGCGGTGGCGGCGCGGTCGACGGCACCCCCGGCGGCTCGGGCGTGCGCGACCCGTACTTCCCCAAGGCGGGCAACGGCGGCTACGACATCGGGCACTACGACCTGACTCTGGCCTACGACCCCGACGACAGGCACCTCACCGGAACGGCGGCGATCACCGCCCGTGCGACCCAGGACCTGTCCGCCTTCAACCTGGACCTCAAGGGCCTGGACGTCGAGGAGGTCACCGTCGAGGGCCGGGACGCCCGTTTCAACCGGGCCGGTCAGGAGCTGACCGTCCGCCCGGCCGACGAGCTGGACGACGGGGAGACCTTCCGCGTCACCGTCCGCTACTCCGGTGAGCCGGTGACGATCACCGACCCCGACGACTCGAAGGAGGGCTGGCTGCCCACCGCCGACGGCGCGGTCGGGCTGGGTCAGCCGACGGGTTCGATGGCCTGGTTCCCCGGCAGCCACCATCCCTCCGACAAGGCGACGTACGACCTGAAGGTGACCGTGCCGGAAGGGCTCGGTGCCGTGTCCAACGGCGAGTTGACGGGCGAGTCGACCCGCGGCGGCCGTACGACGTCCACCTGGCACGTCGGAGAGCCGATGGCGAGCCACGTCGTGACGGTCGCCGTCGGCGAATGGGAGACGGAACGCTTCACCACCGACGCCGGCCTGCCGGTCCACACGGCCGTCGACCCGCGGCAGGCCGACGCGAGCCGCGAGGTGCTGGGGCGGATTCCCGAGGTCATGGAGTGGGCCGTGGAGAACTTCGGCCCGTACCCCTTCTCCTCCACCGGTGCGATCGTCGACCGCGTGGCGGACGCCGGGTACGCCCTGGAGACCCAGAACCGGCCGTACTTCCCCGGCGCCCCCGACACCGTCCTGCTCGTCCACGAGCTCGCGCACCAGTGGTACGGCAACTCCGTCAGCCCTAAGACCTGGCGCGACATGTGGCTCAACGAGGGCTTCGCCACCTACGCAGAGTGGCTGTGGGAGGAGGACCAGGGCGGCGACAACGCCCAGGAGACCTTCGACGCGCTCTACGACGGGACCTACTACGACGACGCGGACGCGAACGCCTCGATCTGGGCGTTCCCGCCCGCCGAGCCACCCGACGCGGAACACATCTCGGCGAGCCCCGTCTACCAGCGCGGCGCGATGGTCCTGCACAAGATCCGCCAGGCGGTCGGCGACGAGGCGTTCCTCGGCCTCCTGCGGGGCTGGGCCGCCGAGCACCGCCACGGCAACGCGGACACCGATGACTTCACGGCCTACGTGGAGAAGTCGGCGCCGGACGAGGACTTCACGGCGGTCTGGGAGGACTGGCTGTACGGGGACGGCAGGCCGGACAGCGCTTGAGCCGGGCCCCGTACGTCCCGCCTCACTCCCCCGGCGCCTCAGACCGCTCCGGCGCCTCGAACGCGTCGAGCAGCCGGGCCAGGTCGGGCGGCCAGAGCGGCTCGGGGGACTCGGCCAGTTCCTCGCGGGTCCACCACCTCCAGGTGAGGATGCCGTCCTGGGCGTGGGAGGCGGCGAGGTGCGGGCCGGTGGGTTCGCGGCGCGGGCCGCGGGTGACGTAGATGTGCTCGTACTGGCGGACGGGGCCGACGCTCAGGTGGGTGAAGTCGTGTTCCCAGGTGCACAGCAGCGGGCCGGGCTCCAGGTCGGTCCAGCCGGTCTCCTCGCGCACCTCGCGCAGGGCGCCCTCGCGGGGGCTCTCGTCCGCCTCCAGGCCGCCGCCGGGCATCGCCCAGTACACCCCGACCTCGGTGTTGTCGTAGCGGAAGAGGAAGACCGCTCCCTGGGGGTCGAGCACGGCGAACCGGGCGGCGCGGCGCGGGGTGCGCGGCCGGTCGCTGTCCAGCGGGCGGCGCAGCACCGTGCAGGGCCGGCCGAGGGCATGGTCCCGGCGGCGGTCCACGGCCGTGTAGCCGAGGGCGGTCCAGAAGGCGAGGCCGGCGGTGTTGGAGTCGAGGACGGCGAGCCGCACGGCGGTGCGGCCCGCGGCGCGGAGGCGGTCCTCGACGAGGGACGCGAGCCGTCGGCCGTACCCCTGCCCCCACAGGCCCGCGTCGATCATCAGCAGCCCGATCCAGGGGTCCGGGTCGGCCGGGTCGGGGTGCCGGGCGAGGGTGACCGCAACGCCGACCAGCCGGCCCGCGTCCCGGGCGAGCAGCACCTCGGCGCCCGGCCGCGCCAACTCGTCGGCCAGCGCCGCCGCCACCTGCTCCGGGCGGATGTCGTCCGGGTCGGGGAAGTCGCCGCCGAGCGCGTGGAAGGCGTGGTTGGAGGCGTAGAGGGCGGTGAGTTCGGTGAGGAGGGGGCCGGGGATGTCCCGGTCGGGGGTGAGGTGGAGCGGGGTGATGATCACGCCGGGCAACCTATCCGGCGCCCGCGGGGGCCCGCGGCGGCGCGCCCGGTCCGCCGCCGTGACACCATCTCCTGCGTGCTCGACATCGGCTACGCCCTCTCCACCCGCTTCCCGGACCCGCCGCAGACGGACTACCGCCGCGCGGACGTCCGTGCCCTGCGGCACGACCTGTTCTGCGGGGACGTGTACCTCGCCGACACCAAGGCGGACCGGGAGCTGTCCACAGCCTGGGGATGGGTGCCGGTGCTCGACTTCGCGTGGGCGTTGTGCGACATCGTGGAGCGCGTCGACCGGGACCCGGCGGGCTCCCGGGCCGCCCGGCCGCAGCGGGCGGAGCTGGACTTCACCGAGTCCTCCGACCGCCTGCTCTTCGAGCGCCGCTTCGGCTGGGTCGACATCGAGGCGGAGTGGGTGCCGGCGGACGAGCCCCCGCTGTCCTTCTCCCACGCCGAACTGCGCCGGGAGGCCCGGGACTTCCTGCACGACCTGATCGCCGACCTCACCGACATGCACGAGGACCTGGCGGACAACCCGGCCATCTGGACGCTCCAGGCCCGCTTCCCACGCGTCTCCTGAGCGTCCCGGGCCGGACGACTACTCCCCCGCCAGCACCCGCACCCCCAGCTCCGCCGCCAGGACCGGCGCCAGGTCCAGCAGCTGGGTCGGGCTGATCACCGCGCCGGCCAGCCGGTCCACGCCCCGGGCGATCTCCAGCGGGGCGGCGCCGCGCAGGTCGACGTCCGTGAGGGACGCCGCGCTGAAGTCCGCCTCCTTCAGGGCGCAGTCCACGAACGCGACCCGCTCCAGGCGGGCGCCCCCGAAGTCCGGCTCGACGAGGACGCAGCCCTCGAAGACCACGTCCTTGAGCCGGGACCGGCGCAGATTCAGGTAGTCGATCTTGCCGCCGCGGACCAGGACCCGTTCCAGCACGGCGCCGTGCAGCTGGATGCCGCCCAGGCGGGCGTCGTGCAGCTCGACGTCGCGCAGGGTCGCCTCGGCCAGGTTCACGCCGACGCCCCGGACACCGTTGAGGACGGAGTCGAGCAGCCGGGCGCGGGGCATCGACGCCTCGTCCAGCGCGCAGCCCGTCAGCGAGCAGTCCATGAAGCGGGCGCCCGCGCCGTCCTGGCCCGCGAAGTCCGTCTCGCGGAACTCCAGCCCGTCGTAGTCCCCGTCCGGCTCCAGCTCACCGCCGTCGTGCGGATCCAGGGGCGGCAGCCGCAGCTCGGGGCGGCGTGCCGGCCGCACCTTCGCCGCACCCGGCCTCGCACCCGCACCGCCACCGCCCGCCGCTCTCCTCACCATGTCCCCATGCTGCACCCCGCCACTGACAACCGCCCCGGCCGACCGCTCCGGCCCGCCCTGAACGCCCGCTCCCCTGCCGGATGTCACATTCCGCGCCCCGGTCGCGTCGTACTCACGGACAGGCACCCCGCAAGGCGTCCCCGACCCGAGGGAGAACCACAGCCATGCATCGCATCACCGTCATCGGCGGCGGCTTCGCCGGACTGACCGCGGCCATCACCGCCGCCGAGGCGGGCGCCAAGGTCACCGTGCACGAGGCCCACCACACGCTCGGCGGACGGGCCCGGACGGCCGACGGCCCCTACCGCACCAACGACGGCCCGCACGCCCTCTACAACGGCGGCCCGCACTGGTCGTGGCTCAGGCAGCGCGACCTGATCGGTCCGCTCGCGCCGCTCCCGCCGCTGGAGGGGGCCCGGCTGCGGCTGCGCCACAAGGGCGTGCTGCGCCGCACCCCGCCCTTCGCCATGCTCAAGCTGCTGCGCCGGGGCGCGGGGCGGGCGCCCGTGGACAGCGACTTCCTGACCTGGGCGTCGGGGATCGCGGGCGAGGAGGGCGCGCGGGCCGCCGCCCACTACTGCGCCGTCGCCCTCTTCCACTACGACCCCGGTTCGCTGTCCGCCGCCTTCGTGCAGGAGCGGCTGCGCCGGGCCGCCAAGCTGCCGCCCGAGGCGCACTACCCGCGCGGTGGCTGGGCGGGCGTGATCGACCGGATGGCCGCCCTGGCGTGGAACCTCGGCGTCCGGGTGGAGACCCTCTCCCGCGTCGACACGGTCCCCGCCGACAGCCCGGTGGTCGTGGCCACCTCCCTGGACGCCGCCCGCCGCCTGCTGGGGGACGCCTCGCTGACCTGGCCGAGCGGGCGCACCACCCTGGTCGATCTGGCCGTAAGGACCCGGCGCGGTGACGCCTTCGCGGTCTCGGACCTGGACGCGCCGGGCTGGATCGAGCGGTTCACGGCGCAGGACCGCACCCTGGCACCGGCGGGCGAGCATCTGATCCAGGGGCAGCTCCCCATCGCGCCCGACGAGTCGAAGGCCGACGGCGCCGCCCGCGCCGAGGAACTGCTCGACCTGGGCTTCCCCGGCTGGCGCGAGCGGCTGACCTGGCGGCGGGAGGCGATCGCGAACGGCCGTACCGGGGCCGTGGACCTGCCGGGCAGCACGTGGCGCGACCGGCCCGCCGTCGACCGGGGTGACGGGGTCTACCTCGCCGGTGACCAGGTGGCCGCGCCGGGGCTGCTGTCGGAGGTGTCGTTCAACAGCGCGCTGACGGCGGTGTCCCTGGCGCTGGGCAGGCGCGAGCTTGACCTCAAGCACGCTTGAGGTCTCCACCCGGCCTTTCGGCTGCCGCCCTTTCGACTGCCGGCCCAGCCCCCACGCGGATGCGATACGACCCGATTCGTGGTCTTCTGGCCAGATGAGTGCCACCCGGACAGGTGAGCCGGCCGCGCCCGCGGAAGCCGACCCCCGCCGCTGGTGGGGGCTGGTGGTGATCGCCCTGGCCCAGCTGATGGTCGTACTGGACGCGACCATCGTGAACATCGCGCTGCCCTCCGCCCAGCGCGACCTGGGCATGTCCGACGGCAACCGGCAGTGGGTGATCACCGCCTACACCCTGGCCTTCGGCGGCCTGCTGCTGCTCGGCGGGCGGATCGCGGACCTGGTGGGCCGTAAGCGCACCTTCGTCATCGGGCTGATCGGCTTCGCCGTCGCCTCCGCGATCGGCGGCGCCGCCACCACCCCGGCGATGCTCTTCGGCGCCCGCGCGCTCCAGGGCGTCTTCGCCGCCGTCCTGGCGCCGTCCGCGCTGTCCCTGATGACGACGACCTTCACGGACCCCAAGGAGCGCGGGAAGGCCTTCGGCATCTACGGCGCGCTCGCGGCCAGCGGCGCCGCGGTCGGTTTCATCGTCGGCGGTGTGCTCACCGAGTACCTGAACTGGCGCTGGTGTCTGTACGTCAACGTCCCCGTCGCCGTCGCCGCCGTGATCGGCGCCTTCGCCCTGCTGCACACCCGCCCCGGCCGTCCCGGCGCCCGCCTCGACGTGCCCGGCGTGCTGCTGGGCTGCGGCGGGCTGGTCGCCCTCGTCTACGGCTTCAGCGAGGCGCAGCCGCGCGGCTGGACCGACCCGCTGGTACTGGCGCTGTTCGCGGCGGGCGTCGTCCTCCTCGCGGTCTTCGTGTGGTGGCAGACCCGGGCGCCGGTGCCGCTGCTGCCTCTGCACGTCATCCGCGACCGCAACCGCGCCGGGTGCTTCCTGACCATGATGCTGGCCGTCATCGGCATGTTCGGGATGTTCCTGTTCATGACCTACTACCTCCAGGAGATCCTCGGGTACTCGCCCGTGAAGACCGGCCTGGCGTTCCTGCCGATGACCGTGGCGATCGTCATCGGCTCCACGCAGATCTCGGCCCGGCTGCTGCGTCACGTGGGCCCGCGCATGCTGATGGTCCCCGGCATGCTCCTCGCCTCCGGCGGCATGGTGGTCCTCACCCAGATGACCGTGGACTCGGCGTACGCCTCCGAGATCCTGCCCGCGCTGATCCTGATGGGCCTCGGCATGGGACTGACCTTCATGCCGGTCTTCTCCACCGCGACCGCCGGGGTCGCCCCGCAGGACTCGGGCGTGACCTCGGCGACGGTCAACACCTCGCAGCAGGTGGGCGGCTCGATCGGCACGGCTCTGCTCAACACGGTCGCGACCAGCACCAGCGCCTCCTGGATCACCTCCCACCTCACCGACCCGGCCCAGCGGGAGCAGGTCGTCCGGGAGGGCATCGTCCACGGCTACACGGTCGCCATCTGGCTGGCCGCCGGCATCATGCTGCTGGCGGGCCTGATCGCGGGCCTGATGGTGACGGCGAAGGCCCCGAAGCACGGCACCCCGGCCGACCGGCCGGTGCCGGAACCGGTGGCCTAGGCCCTGGCGTCGCCGGGCAGGCGGGAATTTGACGACAGGGCCCAGGGGGACGTCGCAGGAGTCCCGTCCCGCCGTGCGCGGGGCCCTGCGGTGTGTGTCAGCTCCGGCCGGACACCCGGTCCGCGATCCGCGCCAGCCGGGAGGAACCGGCGCTGTGCGTGGCGCGTTCGCGCCGGTCGGCCTCGCGGTAGACGGCGTACATGCCCTGCACGCCGAGCCAGCGCAGCGGCTCCGGTTCCCAGCGGCGCACCCGGTGGTTCACCCAGGGCAGGTCGGTGAGGTCGGTGCGGCCGCCCTGGCCGGAGTCGCGCAGGACCAGGTCGCACAGGGTGCGGGCGGCGAGGTTGGCGGTGGCGACACCGGAGCCGACGTAGCCGCCCGCCCAGCCGAGGCCCGTCGAGCGGTCCAGGGTGACGGTGGCGCACCAGTCGCGGGGCACGCCGAGGACGCCCGACCAGGCGTGCTCGATGCGGAGCCCGGCGAGGGCGGGGAAGAAGCGGACCAGGATCTCGCGCAGCGCCTCGACGGTCGCCGCCTGGGTGGTGCCGTCGTTGTCGGTGCGGGAGCCGAAGCGGTACGGCACCCCGCGCCCGCCCAGCGCGATCCGGCCGTCGGCGGTGCGCTGGGCGTACATGTAGGCGTGCGCCATGTCGCCGAGGGTCTCGCGGCCCGCCCAGCCGGCCGACTCCCACTGCTCGTCGGTGAGCGGCTCGGTGGCGATCATCGAGGAGTTCATGGGCAGCCAGGTGCGCTTCTGGCCCTTGAGGGAGGCGGTGAAGCCCTCGGTGCAGCGCAGGACGTGGGGTGCGCGGACGGTGCCGTAGGGGGTCGTGGCGTGCCGGGGAGTGATCTCCGTGACGGGCGTCGACTCGTGGATGGTGACGCCGAGGCGTTCGACGGCCGTCGCGAGGCCCTTGACCAGCTTCACCGGGTGCAGGCGGGCGCCGTGCGGGGTCCAGGTCGAGCCGACGGCGCCGGCGACGCGGATCCGCTCGGCCGTCTCGCGGGCGCCGTACAGCTCCCGGTCCTTCTCGCCGTACGCCAGCTCGGCCTCGTGGAACGCCTTCAGCCGGGCCGCCTGGGCCGGTGTGCACGCCACTTCGAGGACGCCGCCCTTGTGGACGTCGGCGTCGATGCCCTCGGCCCCGGCGGCGCGGATCACCTCGTCGACGGTGTCGTTCATCGCCCGCTGGAGGCGCACGGCCGCCTCGTGGCCGTGGAGCTTGGCGTACCGGTCGCGGCCCGCGATCCCGTTGTAGAGCCAGCCGCCGTTGCGGCCGGAGGCGCCGTAGCCGCAGAACTTCTGCTCCAGGACGGTGATCCGCAGGAAGGGCGCGGCCTTCTTGAGGTAGTAGGCCGTCCACAGGCCCGTGTATCCGCCGCCGACGATCACCACGTCGGCGGACGCGTCACCGTCGAGCGGTTCCCGGACCGTCGCCGGGAGACCGTCGTCCGCGTACCAGTAGGAGATGCCGCCGTTCACGACGCCGCTGTTCGGGCTGCTCATGGCCAGGACGTTAGCCCTGGTGAGCCGGGGCTGTCTGCTTCGGATTCCGTTGAATTTCCCGGCGCGGGACGCTCCTTGCGGCCCGGAATCCGGGTGACCGCGGCGCCGGGCACCGGTAGCGTCGGCCGACGTGATCGACGTTCCGGACGCGCTGGCGGCCTCGCAGGCGAAGTACAACGGAGAGGCGGGCCGCGCCTTCGTCGACGCGCTGCCCGCGCTGGCGGCCGAGTTCCTGGACCGGTGGGGGCTGCGCCTCGACGGGCCCGCCATGCACGGCTGGGCCGCCCTCGTGCTGCCCGTGGTGCGCGGCGACGGCACCCCGGCCGCGCTCAAGCTCCAGATCCTCGACGCGGAGACCGAGGGCGAGCCCGTCGCCCTGCGCCGGTGGGACGGCGACGGGGCCGTGCGGCTGCTCGACCACGACCCGACCACCGGCACCATGCTGCTGGAGCGGCTGGACCCGGCCCGCACGCTCGGGCACGTCGCGGACTCCCGCGAGGCCGTCCAGGTCATCGCCCGGCTGCTCGCCCACCTCACCGCGACCCCGGCACCGCCCGGTCTGCGCCGCCTCGGGGACATCGCGCGGGGCATGCTGGAGCGGACGCCCGGGACCCTGGAGCGCGTCCCCGACCCGGCGGACCGGCGCCTGGTCGCCGACTGCGCGGCCGCCGTGCGGGAGGTCGTGGACGAGCCCGGCGACCGGCTGCTCCACTGGGACCTGCACTACGACAACGTCCTCGGCTCCGACCGCGCCCCGTGGCTGGCCATCGACCCCAAGCCGCTGGCCGGCGACCCCGCCTTCGACCTGCTGCCCGCCCTCGACAACCGCTACGACCCGGACGAGACCCTGTGGCGCTTCGACGCCATGACCGACATCCTCGGCCTCGACCGGGAACGGGCCCGCGCCTGGAGCCTCGGCCGCGTCCTGCAGAACTGTCTGTGGAACGTCGAGGACGGCGACCCGCTGGAGCCCGAGCAGCTGGAGATCGGGCGGTTGCTGCGCACCCGGTGAGCCGCCGGACGTGATCGCCCCCCCCGATGCGCCGGAGGAGGGCCTCAGTCACGCGCGACCGGACGGGCCTCGTGGGGCCGGGCGGGCCCCAGGGCGGCCGGGAGTTCGGTGCGGCGGCGTATGCGGAGCTTGCGGTAGGTGCTGGTCAGATGGGTCTCCACGGTGCGCCGGGCGAGGTGGAGCAGGTCGGCGATCTCGGTGTTGGTGCGGCCGGCGGCGGCCAGTTCGGCGATCCGGCGTTCGCTGCCGGTCAGCGCCCCGGAGCCGGTCCCGGCGGTCGCCGGGCTCCGGGCGCCGCTGTCCCGCAGGGCCTGCCCGGCCAGGCCCAGCAGCCGTACGGCGCCCTTGCGTTCGGCCAGTTCCGCCGCCTCGCGCAGGCGGTCCCGGGCGCGGCCGCGTTCACCGGCGGCGAGGAGCTGGCGGCCCTGGGCGAGCAGCGCCTCGATCAGCTCCGTGCCGGTGTCGACGGGCCCCTCCCGCAGGGTCCGTACGGCGTCCTCGGCCAGCTTCAGGCCGCGCCGTCCGCCGGTCGCGGTGCCCAGCACGCGCAGGGCGCGGCCCACCGTGCGCGGGGTGTTCCACACCCGGGCCAGCCGCAGTTCCTCCGTCGCCAGGGCCAGCGCCTCCTGGCCGCCGCCCAGCGCCAGCCGGCACTCCGCGACCGCCGTCCGCCACGGGGTGACGACGGGGCTGACCACGTCGCGGGCCGTCTGCCGCCGCCCGCACTCCAGGAAGTCGTGCACCGCTCCCACCACGTCACCGGCGGCGGCCCGCTGCACGCCCCGCGCGTACAGGAAGCGGTTCACCTCCCAGCCCTCCGGCGCCCGGCGCAGGTCGAAGGCGTGCGCGAGCCGTTCGGCCTCCTCGGTGCGCCCGGTGTGGACGAGCGCCAGCAGGGCGTGCGCGTCCCGGTTGGTGGGTCCGGTGCGGGAGGCCGCCGTGTCGCTGCGCCGGTCGTCGGCGAGCAGGCGGGCGTGGTCGCCGCGGGCGGCGGCGATGTCGGCGCGGGTGTTGAGGAGCGCGTGCTGCATCGGGTGCAGCAGCGCGGGGTGCTGCCCGGCCAGCCCGCGCTCCACGAGCCGTTCCGCCTCGTCGAGTTCGTCCGCCCACTGGGCGACCGCGGCCGCCGTACCCAGCAGGTACGGCTCCGCCAGCGGGTCGCCGGGCTGCGCGAGCAGGGCCCGTACGCGCGTCATCGCCTCCTCGGCCGAGATCAGCCCGGCGGTCGCCCCGTACCGCACCAGCAGCACCTGGCCGGCGGTGCCCAGCACCTCCGGCGTGTGCTCACCGGTCTCGCACAGCGACCGGTACACCTCCTGGCGGGTTGCCAGGTCCTCGTCGGACAGCAGCGCTCCGGCGGCCTGCACGGTCCGGGCGAGACCCGGGTGGCCGGACAGCCGGCCCTCCGTGCGGCGCAGTACGTCCATGGCCGTACGGATCTCCCCGCGGGCCGCGAGGGCGGTGCCCAGGGCGACGGCCGTACGGACCCGGTTGCGGGGTTCGGCCGGCAGGTGCTGGGCCTCGGCGAGGCGCGCGATGGCGGCGGGGGCGTCGGCCGACGCGTACTCCAGGGAGCCCAGTTCGGTCAGCAGGCGCTGCCGCAGGTCGTCGGCGAGCGGCTCGTCCAGCGCCCGGCGCAGGTAGGCGACGGCGTCGGCGGGCCGGGCGTCGTGCACGGCGACGGTCACCGCGTCCCGCAGCACCCGCAGCGCCCAGGGCGGTCCGGCGGCCGGCGTCCGCAGCAGGTGCCGGGCGACCGCCTCGACCCGGCCGCCCCGGCGCAGCGACGCCTCCGCGGCCGCCCGGTGCGCCGCCTCCCGGCGGGGCCTGGGCCAGCCGGTGAGCACGGCGTCGCGCAGCAGCGGGTGGGCGTAGCGGGGGCGGCCGGAGGCGTCGCGCCGCAGCAGCCCGAGCCGCGTCATGGCGGCGAGCCACCCGGCGACGCGGGCGGGGTCGGCCCCGGCCGCTTCGGCGAGCAGGTCGACCGGGTCACCGGCATCCGCGCCGCCCCACAGCCCACCCCGCCCATCGGCGTACGTCTCGGGAAACGGGCCGTGTCCGCCACCCGCGTCCCGGCCGACGCGCAGACCGTCCGGCCCACCGGCACCCGCTCCGCCCCACAGCCCACCCACACCCGTCTCGGCCGGCAGCCTCCCCGCGTCGGTGTCCGGGTCCTGCGGCCACGCCTGCTCCAGTGCCGCCAGGCAGCGGGCCACGTCGGCCGTCGCGGTTCCGGCGCTGTTCAGCCACCAGGAGACGGCCGCCGGGTAGCTCCCGGGATACAGCTCGGCGCAGGTGGCGGGCAGCGGCGGCACGCCGTCGGGTGCGGAGCCGGCCCCGCGCAGGTCGTCCAGCAGGGCGTGCAGCAGCAGCGGGCTGCCCGCACCGGCCCGCACGCACTGGGCCGTCCAGCGCGGCCCGGCTCCCGGGAAGGCCGCCCGGACGATCCCGGCGGCCGCCGCGTCGCCGATCGGGGCGAGGGTGTGGGTGCGTACGAGGGAGGGCGACAGGGCCTGGGTCAGCCCGGCCGGCCGCGGGTCGATGTCGTACTGACTGCGCTCGGTGGCCACCAGCAGTACCGGTAATCGGTCCAGCCGCCGGGCGGCCTCCAGCAGCCAGCGCCGCGAGGGGTCGTCGGCCAGGTGGACGTCGTCGACGGCCACCAGCAGCGGGCCCTCGTCCGCGTACGACCGCAGCAGCCGCCACAGCCGGGCCGCGCTGCCGCGGTCGTCACCGCCTGGCGCGAGGTCCGTGAACTCCGGGACCGGCCCGAGGAGTTGCAGGACCGTGGCGAAGGGCACCGCCGTGTCCTCGGGCGAGCAGCGTGCGTGCAGCACCCGCAGGCCGCGACCGGCGGCGTGCCGTGCGGCGCGCTCCAGGACGGCGGTCCGGCCGGTACCCGTGGCCCCGCGCAGCAGGACGAACCCGCCGGTGCCGGCCCGGGCGCGCTCGGTCTCCCCCGCCACCAGCGCCTGGGCGTCGTCACGTTCACGGAGCGGTCCGGTCATCGGGTGCCTCCTGTGGTGGATGGTGCTCCCCCGGTCTGTGAGACGTTCGAACGCGGACGGGGGTGGTGTGAAGTGGCCCACGCGCGGCGACGGATTCCGTGGGCCGGACGGCGGCTGTGGCGAGGCTCACGGTGGCCCGCGCCCGCGTCCACAAGCCCGCACCCCCTTGCGCAGGACCTTTCTGACCTGCATGAACGCCCCCACTGGACGCGATGACGACGACTGTTCCCGTGGTCTCGTGGTGCGCCTCGTGGTGCTCCACGATTGCGCGGTCCCAGCAGTCACAGAAGTGTGGAACACGCTCATCCGCTACCGGCCAGTGCCGGACAGCGGGCACGTGAACAGGGGGGAAACGGTTGCTCAACTCACCCCGGACCACCGCCACATCCACGCTCGGCACCGGCCGGACCACCGGTGTCACCGACCGGCGTGTCCCGGTGGCGGTGTCCGCTCCTGACCCGATCAGCCGCGAGGGCGCCGTCAGCCAGTTGCGCCGGCACCCGGAGATCGACCTGCGCGAGGAGTCCGGCCCCGGCACGGTGGCCCTGCTCATCGAGGACGCGCTGGACGAGGCGGCGCTCACCCGGCTGCGGCGGATCGTGCGCAGCGAGGGCGCGCGCGCCGTGCTCGTGATCGGCGCGATCCGCGAGAACGAACTGCTGGACGTCGTCGAGTGCGGAGTCGGCGCCATCGTGTGGCGCCACGAGGCCACCGCCCACCGGCTGGTGCAGGCCGTACTGGCCGCCGCACGCGGCGACGGCGACCTGCCCGCCGACCTCATCGGACGGCTCATCAGCCAGGTGGGCACCCTGCACCGGGGCGCGGCGGGCCGCCCCGGCGCCCCCTCGCTGGGCCTGGCTCCCCGCGAGGTGGACGTCCTGCGACTGGTGTCCGAGGGTCTCGACACCGGTGAGATCGCCGGCAAGCTGTCCTACTCCGAACGGACCGTCAAGAACGTCATGCACGGGCTCACCACGCGCCTTCACCTGCGCAATCGTGCGCACGCCGTGGCCTATGCCCTGCGGGAAGGCTACATCTGACCGAACGGGCAATCAGATGCGGCCCTCCGGGACCGGCCGGGCAGGCCGGCCTGCCCGGCCGCCGTCCCCGGCGCGCCTGCGGACGGTACGCCGGCCGGGGCACGATCGGGGACGGACGGACTGACGGTGGCCGGGCGGAACGCGGTACGGGCAAGGCGGGCAGGGCGGGAGCGCGAGAGTGATCCACGAGGTGGACGAGGTCCTCAAGAGCCTCCTGGGTGGCGGGGCGTTGACGGGTGCCGGCATCGACGTGTCCTTCGAGGCACCCACCCGTGACTGGGCGGCCCGGCGCAACGCCCCCTCGGTCAACGCCTACCTGTACGACATCCGGGAGGACGTGGCCCGGCGCCAGCGCGGCCAGATGGCGGTGCGCGACGAGGACGACATCGTGGTGCGGCGCCGCCAGCCGCCGCGCTGGTTCCGGCTGTCGTACCTGGTGACGGCCTGGACGAAGACCCCGCAGGACGAACACCGGCTGCTGTCCGCCGTACTCGCCACCCTGCTGCCCCGCGAGATCCTGACGCCCGCCGAACTCCCCGGCTCCCTGGCGAAGCTGGGCCTGTCGGTGCCGCTGACGGTGGCCGGCATCCAGACGGAGTCCCGCTCCCTCGCCGAGATCTGGTCCGCCCTGGGCGGCGAACTGAAGCCGTCCCTGGACCTGGTGGTGACCGCGCCCTTCCCCGCCTTCCCGGAGTACGACGCCGGGCCCCCGGTCACCGAGGGCGCGACGGTCCGGGTGCGCGACCTGGCCGACGACGCGGCGGCGCCCGCCGGGCGCTCCCACCGCCCCCACCAGGTCGCGGCCGCCCGCGCCGCCCGCGCCGCGGCCCGCAGGAACCCGGCCGCCCGGCCCGCGGACCCGCGGTGAACGCCCCGCCCACCACCGTCTCCGAGGCCCCGTACGAGGCCCCCGCCGACGCCCTGCTCGGCCGGCTCGCCGTGCTGCGGGAGCGGGTGACCACGCTGGTCGAACGGCGGGCCGCCACCGATCCCACCGCCGACGACCCGCTCCGGGGCCTCTACCTGCCCGAGGAGGCGGTACGCCACCTGCTGCGCACCTGGCAGCCCGCGGCCGCCGGCACCGAGGACCCCGGGGCGGACTCCCGCACCACCTCGGGCACGCAGCCCGCCGAGGGCGGAACCGCCGACCGGCTGGCGTCCCTGGCGGCCCGGACGGGGCTGACCGAGCTGGACGTCGCCGTGCTGCTCGTCGCCCTCGCACCCGACGTCGACCGCACCTTCGAACCGCTCTACGGCTACCTCAACGACGACGTGAGTCGCCGCAGGGCCACCACCGGCCTCGCCCTCGACCTGTGCGCCGTACCCGCGCACGCGGCGGCGGCCCGTGCCCGCCTGCACGCCTCGGCGCCGTTGCGCGCCCTCGGCCTGCTGGAGGTCGAGGAGCCGGAACGCCCGTTCCTGACCCGTTCGCTCAGCGTCCCCGACCGGCTGACCGGTCACCTCCTCGGCGACGACACCCCGGACGCCGCGTTGCTCGGCCGCCTGCACCCGATGCCGCTGCCGCTGCCCGCCGACACCGCCGCCGAGGACTTCGCGCAGCGACTCGCCGCCCGCCTCCTGGCCGGCCCGCACACCGTCCACCTGCGCGAACAGCGCGAGGGTGACGGCCTCGCCGCCATCGCCTCGGCCCTGCGCCTCGCCGGCCTCGACGCGCTGCACTGCCCGGACCCCGGGGACCACGTCCCCGAGCTGCTGCGCGAGGCCCGCCTCGGCGGCCGGGCGGTCGTCGTGCCGAGCCTGCCCGAGCAGCCCGGTCCGCTGGTGCGTGCGCTGACCGCGGCGAGCGACGTGACCGTGCTGATGACGGACCCGCGCCCGTACGACCCGCACTGGTCGCCCGACGACCCCCTGATCCTGGAGGCCCCGAGCCGCCGGGCCGGCGGGGCGGCCGCCTGGCGGACCGCGCTCGGCCCCGACGCCGACGCCTTCGACCTGGCCGCCACCGTCGCCCCGTACCGCCTCGGCGGCGACCGCGTCCGGCGGGCCGCCGAGGCCGCCCGCGCCCTCGCCGCTTTCGACGGCGGTCCGGTCACCGCCGCCCACGTCCGGCTCGCCGCCCGCCGCCAGTCGGCCTCCGGCCTGGAGAGCCACGCCCGGCGCATCCGGCCCGCCGTCGACTGGACCGATCTGGTCCTTCCCGACAAGCCCCTGACCCAGCTGCGCGAACTCGCCCTGCGCGCCCGCCACCGCGACCGGGTCCTCGGCGACTGGCGGCTCAGCGCGGGCGGCGGGCGCGGCCGGGGCGTCCTCGGCCTGTTCGCGGGCGAGTCCGGCACCGGCAAGACCCTGTCGGCGGAGGTGGTGGCGGCCGACCTGGGTCTCGACCTCTACGTCGTCCAGCTGTCGTCGATCGTCGACAAGTACGTCGGCGAGACCGAGAAGAACCTGGAGCGGATCTTCACGGAGGCCGACCGCACCGACGCCGTGCTCCTCTTCGACGAGGCCGACGCGGTCTTCGGCAAGCGCTCCGAGGTCAAGGACGCGCACGACAAGTACGCCAACATGGAGAGCGCCTACCTCCTCCAGCGGCTGGAGTCCTTCGACGGCATCGCCCTGCTCACCACCAACCTGCGCGCCAACATCGACGAGGCCTTCACCCGGCGCCTGGACCTGGTGGTCGACTTCCCGTTCCCGGACGAGGGACAGCGGCTGGCCCTGTGGCGGCACGGCCTGACCCACGTCCCCTCCGCCGACGGCATCGACCCGGCGCCGCTCGCCCGGAACTTCGAGCTGGCCGGCGGTTCGATCCGCAGCGCCGTGGTCACCGCCGCCTACCTCGCCGCCGGACGCGGGGACAGCGTGACGGCGGGCGACCTCCTGGAGGGCGCCCGCCGTGAGTACCGCAAGGCCGGGCGGCTGGTGCCCGGCGAAGGCGGCTGGTGAGTCACCTCCCGGCCGGCCCCGGCCGGTGGCTCAGTCCTTCGGCGCGGGGACGACCTTCCACTCCTGGTCGTCGACGCGGGTGCAGTCGAAGAGCGTCAGCTTGGTGTTGACCACGCCGTCGCTGTAGCCGGCCACGTCCAGGCACTTGTTGTTGCTGGAGAAGTTGCGGATCCAGTAGTCGCCGCTCGGCTGCTTCTCGATCCACCACAGCTGGTTGTCGTCCTTGCCGCCGTTGCAGGTGCCCTCGATGATGTCGGTCCGGATCGGCATGGACTCGTAGCCGGGCATGTCCATGCACAGCCCGTCCTTGACGTTGCGGATCAGGAAGAGCGCCTTGCCCCCCGGGCCGTCCTTCTCGTACTTCACGTCCAGGTCCCAGAGCTGGTTGTCGCCGTCGGTCTCGTCGCAGACGGACTGCTGGACCGGGAAGCCGATCTTGCCCTTGTCGCGTCCGGGGATCTCCGCGCAGAGCTTGGTGGTGCTGTTGCGCAGCGTGACGTTGCTCGCGGGCACCACGCCGGGCTTCTTCTTCACGGGCTCCTTGGCGGGCTTGGACTCGCCGCCGCCACCGCCACCGCCGCCCTCGTCCTTCTCGGGTTCCTCGGTCTTGGGCGGTTCGGCGGCCTCCGGCGGGGCCTCTACGCTGGGCAGCGTCTCCGGCGACGCGCTGGGGCTGGGCACGAGGGCGGCACCGGCCTGCTCCACCTGCTCGGAGGCGCTGCTGCGGACCTGCGGCTTGTACGCGATCCAGATCATCACGAACGCGATGGTCAGGGCGAGCGCGAACCCGAAGAACGTCGCCAGCCAGCGCGGCAGGAACCCGCGCTGGACGTACGTCCCCTCGACCTCCGTCGGGTCGACCCCGGACCGCCGCACCGCCAACGTGAACGGCCGCTCCTCCTTCGCCCCGAACCAGATCACCTGCCGCGGCTTCAACGTCGTCTCCACGAACGCCGCACGACCCGGCTCGATCTGCACATTCCCCGGACGAACCTCGTACGACAGATGGTCCCCGGTATCACTCCCGGAGACCGACGCCGTCACCTTCGTATTGCCCAGGTTGTCCACCGCCAGCCGCGGCCGCCCCCGGAACCGCCCCTTCACGGTCGGCGGCACCAACTCCGCCCGCACCTCCGTGAAAGGCGTGACCGTCAGGTTTCCCTCCGGAACCGTCACCGCCTCCGGATGCTCCGTCGGCGTGATCCGCACCGCGTACGGATTCGGACCCGCCGTCGCGTCCGACGTACGCGGCGGGGCGAAGGTCAGCTCCACCGTGCCGGTGGTCCCGGGGTAGAGCCTGAGCGTCTGCGGCTCGACGGTGGTCCAGGGCGCCACGTCTCCGACGGGCTCGAACCGGTACTCATCCACTACGTCGCCGGTGTTCCGCACCCGTAGCCGTACACGTGTACTGCTGCCGGGGTCGACGGTGACGGACGCGGGCTCGAGGGAAGTCCATAGGCTCACGCCTCGACGCTACGGCGCGGCCGTCGCCCCGTCAGGAGCCGTCGGGGCAGACACGGTTGCCCCGGCGGCCCCATCGCGCGGTGAGGCGGACGGACCCCAGCCGGCGCTTCCGGCCCATCGGGCTGACGAAGTACAGCCGCTTGCCGCAGGCGATGCGGCCCAGGCCCGGCCGGCCCCTTCGGCACCGCCTCCGAATGCCCCGTCGGCGTCCAGGGGAGTCCGCGGGTCCACGTCGCGCACGCCGGGCGGGGGAGCCCAGGCCGCGGGAATCTACGGGCGGCGACGGCGGTCGAGGGGGCCGATGTCCGGCCCTGCCGGTGTCCGCCGCTACTTCTTCTGCCACCCGCTCTGCGGCAGGGCCAGCCCGCCCGGCACCTTGAGCTCGAAGTCGCCGCCGAGCACGGTGTCCAGCGCGGCGGTGGGATCGTTGCCCGCGCTGAGCATCTTGGTGGCCAGCAGCTCCTTGAGTTCGGTGCCCGAGCCGCGGTACGCCGTCGCTCCCCGCATGGCCGCTCGTGCCCCGTCCGCGTCCAGGTCCTTGTTCATCCGGGCCAGCAGGTCCGCGGAGACCCAGCAGTCGGGGATGCTGTCCAGGTCCCACTCGGCGTACCAGTGGGTGTTGTTGAGCCAGCGACGCGACGGCACCTTGCCGTCCACGGCCATCAGGTAGAACGTGAACTTGATGTTGCCCAGCGAGCGCCAGTCCGCCACGTTGGTGTTCGCGCCCGCCCGTCCGGCGGCCGCGTTGTCGTACGTCGTCATGACCTCCTGGAAGGACGGCTTCACGTTCGGGTCCGTGCCCGTGTAGTGACGGATCGTCCACTTCTTGTCGCGCAGGCTCTTCGACTGGGTCTTCATGACGCCGGGGATCCGCTGCTTCTTGGCCTCCTTGATGTGGGAGAGCATGTCGAAGTCCTGCTGCCCCTCGCCGGGCGGGAACTGCTGCTGGGTCATGTACTGCATCAGCTCCCAGGCATCGTCCTTGGAGTGCCCCGACGCCTCCAGGGCGGCCATCATCTCGCTCGGGTTCCCGGCGGACCGAAGCGCCTCGTCCACGGCTCGCTGCACCGGGGCGTCCCGCGCCTCCGTGCTGCGCTGCACGGCCTCGTCCCGCTCACCCGTACCGGCCGCGAACGCCCGCTGCGCCACCACCGACGGGGCGGTCGCGGCCCCCGCCGCGAAGGCGGCGCCGTCCGCCTCGGCCGTCCGTTCGGAGTCCTGGCCCGGGTCGGTCACGGTGACTCCGGCGCCGTTGCTGTTGCCGGTCTCGCGGTGGCCTCTGAGGTTCTTGTCGACGTGGCCCAGCTCGTGGCCGATGAGGTCCTTGCGGCCGGCCGCCTGGGGCCCCAGGAACACGTGGGTGCCGACCGTCATGGCCTGCGCGCCCAGCGCCACGGTCGCGCGCTGGGCCGTGGGGTTGTCGTGGATGCGGGCGGCGGAGAGGTCGTTGCGGTAGAAGGCGGTCGCCTCGGAGAGCAGCGACCCCCCGAGCGGGCGGCTCGGAGAGGCCATGGCCTCGTCCAGGAGCTGCCGCTGGCCCGCCGGGCTGCCGTCCTCGATCCCGCCGTGCCCGCAGCCGGCACCGTGCACGTGCTGGTCCTGGCCCTGGTGCTGGTCGACGAGGCGCGAGACGGCCCGGTTGCCGACGGAGCGCTGAAGGGCCAGGGCGGTCCGAGGGGTCACCGGTCCGGCTGTCGCGCCGACGGGCGCGGTCACCGCCGGGCGCGGGGCCCGGCCCGCCTTCGCGGCCTTGTCGCCGACGGCTTCCTCGTGAGCGCGCACCATGCTCCCCTTCACACTGACCGGGCGGTCCCCCACCAGCCTTACCTCCCGGCCCCGCCCACCGGCAGGTCCAGGAGGGCAGCGAAGAGGGCAGTGATGCTTGCGGCCGGTGACGCGGGTGGCCGTCAGGCCGAGGAGAGCTGGTTGAAGATCTCCTTCTCCCAGGCGCTCTGCTCTTCGGGGTCGTTGAGCGAGGCTTCCCACTCCTCGTCGGTACGGCTGTGCTGGGACGGGCCGGCCTTGAGCACCTTGAGCAGCGCACGCGCCGAGGCACGGATGTCGTCGGGAACGCTCTTGCCCACGTGAACGGCCGGCCCGGCCGCGAGCGCGTAGAGCTTCTGCGCCATGTACCGGCGCTCGCCCTGCTGGACGGACTTCGTCACCTTGAAGAACTCCAGCACCGCGTCACCCCGTCCGGCACCGGCCGCCGGTGCCCCGGGCTCCGCCGCCCCGGCCTCCTCCTGGGCCCTGGTGGGGCGGGCGAACCTGTCCGGGTGCCGCGCCTCGACGTACCGGTTGCTGCCCGCCCTGACACCCTTGTAGAGGGCGTTACCCAGCAGCAGGGCCGCCGCCGTCCCCGCCACGGCCGGTGCCGCCGGGCCGCTGACCGCCCCGGCCACGGCCGCGACGGCCAGCCCGCCGCCGGCGGCACGCACCGTGTTCCCGCCCAGGTTGGTGACGCGCTTGCCCAGTTTCGTGTGCTGCTTGTGCCGCGCGTACCTGCCCACGTCGGCGAGGTCGGCCCGCAGGTGCTCGGTGAGGACGGCGACCTGCTGCCCGTACTTCGCGACCTCGGCGTCCCGCGCGGCGGCGAGCCCGTACAGCCGGCGTGGCGGCAGGGCCCTGGCCCGCTCCAGCCGCTCCTGCGCCCGCCCCAGCCCGTCGAGTACCTCCTGGAGCCGTGCCGCCTCCACCGGCGCCCCGCCGGGAAGCGCCTCGACCACCTCCTTGAGGGCGCGGTTCTTGTGGTAGGTCCGCCAGACCGCGGCGGCCTCCCGGACGGCTATCAGCGTGGAGTAGAAGACGCCGGCCCCGCCGGTCGTGATGCCGAGCGCGGGCACCCCGCCCAGGTTCCCGGCGTTGCGGACCGCGGCGTTGGCCATGCCGCTGACGTCACCGACGACCATGCCGGTGTTC
This sequence comes from Streptomyces sp. CB02414, assembly GCF_001905385.1. GTDB lineage: Bacteria > Actinomycetota > Actinomycetes > Streptomycetales > Streptomycetaceae > Streptomyces. The sequence goes on from NZ_LIPF01000006.1 coordinate 422,304, forward strand.
TGGGCCGCGCCGAGCGGCTTCCCCTTCCAGTCCTTCCTGGGCTTGTGGGAGTCCGGCCCCGTCCCCTCGCGGCCCTCGTACCCGGACTTCAGGGCACGCAGGTCGTTGAACAGCCCCAGGGAGTCGGTCACGACGTTGATCCCGGTGCCGACCTGTCCCTGGATCGCGCTGGCCTCGACCAGGCCGGCGTTCGACGTGCCCAGCCCGTGGCTGCGCACACCGCCTTCCGTCGGCGCGTTGACCCGGGTGGCCACCGTGTCGGGCGGGTCGATGGCCTTCTTGGCCCGGTCGGCCTTGGAGGTACCGAAGAGCCGGCCGACCTTCGCGTTGATGTCCCTGAGCTTCTCCCGGGCGCCGGACAGGCCCCCCAGCGCCCTGCGTCCCTGCTCCTCCCCGCCGTCCGCCGCTGCCGGCCGGCGCCGCCGCTCGGCCGCCCCGGCGGCCAGATCCGCCCGCCGGCGCCGCTCCGCCGCCGCGGTCGCTCCGTCCCGGCCGTGGTCCTGCGCCGTGGTCGCCTCCTCCCTCGGCCCCTGCTCCTCCCCCGCGGCCCTCGCTTCCCGCTGCCGCCGCTCCGCCGCCGCGGCCGCCAGCTCCGCCCGCCGGCGCCGCTCCGCCGCCGCGGTCTCCGCCTGGGCGGGGGCATCGGCCGCGCGCTGCAGCATCGCGGCGACGGCCCTGTTCCCGGCGCCGGCCTGCAAGGAGGCCAGGGGGCGGCGCGGCTGCCGGGCGCCGGGCCGGGCGACGGCGGCAGCGCCGGTGCGAGGTGCCTGCTGCGCGTGCGAGCGGTCCAGCACGGTCAACTCCCTTCGGGGGCTGGTCACCGCGGCCGGAACGGCCGACAGCCACCGGGCGACGTCCTGGTGAACCGATGCCCAACAACACACGATGGTGAGGCACCGGGGGCGGCCGTCCACCCGAGAAGGCGCGGAGTCTGCCCCAACGGGCACGGCGAGGGGCAACGGGAGTGCCCCCGCTCCGGCTCCGAAGGCCGTTCCGGCGGGGGAACGCGCGCGCGAGGGTGAGGGGCGTCCTGTCTCGTACCCCGAGGAGAGCAGAGCATGCCGTCCTACCTGTCGCCCGGCGTCTACGTCGAGGAGGTGGCCAGCGGCTCGCGCCCGATCGAGGGGGTGGGCACCTCGGTCGCGGCCTTCGTCGGGCTCGCGCCGACCGGCCCGCTGAACGAGCCCACACTGGTCACCAACTGGACCCAGTACGTCGCGGCGTTCGGTGACTTCACCGACGGGTACTACCTGGCGCACTCCGTCTACGGGTTCTTCAACAACGGCGGCAGCGCCGCGTACGTCGTGCGCGTCGGCGGCTCCGCCCAGGACGCCGCCACCGGTTCCGACGGGACGTCCGCTCCCGCCGCGGTCACCGGCGCCGCCGCGCCCGCCGCGCTCCCGGCCGCCGAGCCCAGGCAGCTCGGCACGTTCGCCGTGACGGCCACCGCCGCCGGCCAGAACGGCCCGCTGTCCGTCGAGGTCGCCGACCCCGAGGGCGAGGGCCCCGCCGAGCGCTTCAAGCTGATCGTCAAGGACGGCGACAAGCCCGTCGAGACCTTCGACGTGAGCGCCAAGAAAGGCAACCGCGCCTACGTCGTCACCCAGGTCAAGGAGCGCTCCAAGCTCATCACCGTGACGGAGGCCGCGCCGTCCGCGCAGCTGGCCCGCCCGGAGAACCAGACCCTGGCGCTGCCCGCGCCGCCCGCCGCCCCGGTGGAGAAGGCCGCCCCGGCCGCCGCGCCGGGCGAGGTCTCGCACCCCGGACCGGCGCAGTACCTGGGCGACTCCGCCGACCGCACCGGCTTCGGCGGCCTGGAGGCGGTCGACGAGATCTCCATGGTCGCGGTGCCCGACCTGATGGCCGCCTACCAGCGCGGCGCGATCGACCTGGAGGCCGTCAAGGCGGTCCAGCTCGGCCTGATCGCCCACTGCGAGCTGATGGGCGACCGCGTCGCCGTCATCGACCCGCCGCCCGGCCTGAACGCCCGCCAGATACGTGTCTGGCGCCAGGAGACGGCCGGCTACGACTCCAAGTACGCGGCCCTGTACTACCCCTGGATCAAGACCTTCGACCCGGCGTCGGGCCAGTCCCGCCTGGTCCCGCCGAGCGGTCACGTCGCCGGCATCTGGGCCCGCAACGACTCCGAGCGCGGCGTGCACAAGGCCCCCGCCAACGAGGTCGTCCGCGGCGCCGTCGACCTCGAACTCCAGATCACCCGCGGCGAGCAGGACCTGCTCAACCCGATCGGCGTGAACTGCATCCGCGCCTTCCCGGGCCGCGGCATCCGCGTCTGGGGCGCCCGCACCCTCTCCTCCGACCCGGCGTGGCGCTACCTGAACATCCGCCGGTACTTCAACTACCTGGAGGAGTCGATCCTGATCGGCACCCAGTGGGTGGTCTTCGAGCCGAACGACCACAACCTCTGGGCCCGCATCCGCCGCAACGTCTCCGCGTTCCTGGTCAACGAGTGGCGCAACGGCGCCCTGTTCGGCCAGAGCCCCGAGCAGGCGTACTACGTCAAGTGCGACGAGGAGACCAACCCGCCCGAGTCGGTCGACCTCGGCCGGGTCATCTGCGAGATCGGCATCGCACCGGTCAAGCCCGCCGAGTTCGTGATCTTCCGGCTGGCCCAGTTCTCCAGCGGCAGCGGGGAGCTGGAGGAGTAGGCGCGCCAGGCCGCCCGCCTCGTCTCCGCAAACCCCCTCCCCCTCTCCCTAGAAGGACAGCGAACACATGAGTCTCCAGCCGGGTGACGCCCTCACCTCACACAACTTCGGCCTCCAGATCGACGGTGTGATGGTCGAGTACCTCGCCGAGGTCAGCGGCCTCACTCTCGAACAGGACGTCATCACCTACCAGCAGAACAGCTCGATGGGCCGGGCCGAGGTGGCGCTGCTGCCGGGCGTGCAGAAGAACGGCCAGTGCACGGTCGTGCGCGGCATGACCCAGTCGGCGTCGTTCACCCAGTGGATCAACGACTCGATCCGCGGCCAGATGAGCACCGCCCGCAAGAACGCCTCCATCATCATGATGGACTTCCAGGACAACCCGGTGAAGCGGTACAACCTGCGCAACGCCTGGTGCAGCAAGATCGACACGAGCACGGTGAAGGCGGGCGAGGCGGCGGCCCTGACCGAGACCGTCACCATCGTGTTCGAAGAACTGGTCATCGAGTAATGCGGCGTACGGCTGCCAAGGCGCCCGCCGCTCCACCCCAGACCGCGGCGGCGGGAGCGGACTTCCCCCGGTCTGCTCCCGCCGCCGCTCCGACGGAGGCGCCGGCCGACCCGGCGCCCCGCCGGGAACTGGTCACCGAGTTCCCCTTCGAACTGCCGCGCGGCTACGTCGACGAGTCGGGCACGCTGCACCGGGACGGTGTGATGCGCCTGTCGACGGCCCGGGACGAACTGGTCCCGCTGCGCGACGTGCGCGTGCAGGAGAACCCGGCGTACCTGTCGGTGGTGCTGCTGGGCCGGGTCATCACCCGGCTCGGCACGCTGACGATGGTGCACGACGGGATCGTGGAGAACATGTTCGCCTCCGACCTGGCGTTCCTCCAGGACTTCTACCGCCAGATCAACGCGGAGGGGCACACCCGCGCGGCCGTGCGGTGCCCGCACTGCTCGGAACCCTTCGAGGTGGAACTCGGCGGGAGCCGCCTGGGGGAATCGTGACGTACGCGACCGACCGGCTGCACGAGGAGATCGCGTACGTCGCCTACCACTTCCACTGGGGCCTGGACGCGATCCTGGACCTGGAGCACCGGGACCGGCGCCGGTACACGGAGCAGATCGCGTCCCTCGTGACGCGCGGCGCGGCGGAGGGCTGATCGGTGGGATTCCTGGACCGGCTGCGGGGACGCGAGGGCGCTGCCCGCGCGGGCGACGGCGTGCCGGGCTCCGTGGGGAGCGCGGCACCGGACGCGAGTACGGCGGGTACGGCGGGACCGCCGGACGTGTCGGGCGCGGCCGCGCCGCCCGTGGCCGTCGCGGCATGGACGTCGCTGCCGCCGATCCAGCGGGCGGCGGACGGCGGACCGACCGGCGTCGCGGACGCCGGGTTCGGCGGACGGCTGCCGACCTGGCAGAACCCGTCGTTCAGCGGCGCGCCGTCCCCGGCGGTCCTGGACCCGGCGGCGGGCCACGGCCTGCTCTCGGGAGCGTTCGCCGAGCCGGCGTCCGAACACCCCTCGCGGGGCCTGCCGTCGGCGGCGGTGCAGCGCATGCCGGTGGCGCCGCTCCGGGGGACAACGCCGGGGGCAGGTGCGGGACCGGTTCCGTTGTCGGCCACGGCTGCGGCTTCGGGCGCGGACGCGGGTGCGGGTACGGGTTCGGCTGCGGCTCCCCTGGGGCGTACGCGGTTGGCGTCGGCCGCCCCGGTGTCCCCGGCCCCGCTCCCACCGGTCCAACGGTCGCGCTCCGCGGGGCCCGCGTCCCCCGGGGCTCCTGCCCACGGCCTCCGTGCGACGCCCGTGCCGCCCGCCGCGTCCCGGGCGCGGGGCTCCCTCACCAAGGCGCCGTCCGTTCCGGCGGCCGTGCAGCGCCGGGCCCTGCCCGCGAGTCGCCGGACGGCCGACACCGTACCCGACTCCCCGGGTCCGGCACCGTCGTCCGCGGACGGCGACCGAGAAGATCGCGGCGTCGCCCCGGTCACCGCCCCTGCTGCCCGTTCCGTGCCCGGGACGGGCCCGTCCGGCGTCCGCTCGTCCGCGTCGGCCGGTGCGCCCCCCGTCCAGCGCGCGGCACACGCACCCCGCCCCGTGCCCGCAAGGCCGGCGGACACCGCCGCGCCTGGGGCGACGGCGGCTTCCCCGGGCGGGCCCGCGGACGGCGCCCCGCTGGGAGGCGCGGCGTTCCAGCCGGGTACCGGTTCCCGCTCGGGCTCGGGCTCTGGTTCCGGCTCCCGCTCTGGTTCGGGCTCGGGACCCGATACCGGCTCCCGGTCTGGTTCCGGCACCGGTTCCGGCGGTCGGCACAGCGCCCCAGTACCCGGGACGCCGGCCCAGCGTGCTGTGCACCGACGGGAGGTGACGCCCGACTCCAGCGGCACCCCGGCCCCGCGCACCAACGCGCACCGCCGGGAAGCGGGCACTCCCGTCGCCGGTACGCCGGCACAGCGAGCGACGCCCAACACCCGCAACAGCACCACGGGCGACGGCAACCCGACCGCACCAACCCCCAGTACGCCCGTACAACGAGCGACGCCCAACACCCGCACCGGTGCGCCCGACGCCCGCAGCACGACACCACCAGCCGCCGGTACACCGACACCGCCCGCGGCCCGCAGCCCCCGCACCAACGCGTCCGGCGACCACAGACCGGCCACACCGAGCACCAGTACGCCGACACGGCCCGCGACTCCCGGCGACCGCAAGCCGACCGCACCAACCCCCAGTACGCCCGTACAACGAGCGACGCCCAACACCCGCACCGGTGCGCCCGACGCCCGCAGCACGACACCACCAGCCGCCGGTACACCGACACCGCCCGCGGCCCGCAGCCCCCGCACCAACGCGTCCGGCGACCACAGACCGGCCACACCGAGCACCAGTACGCCGACACGGCCCGCGACTCCCGGCGACCGCAAGCCGACCGCACCAACCCCCGGCACGCCGGCACCCGGCGCCCCGACACAGTCGCCGACACCCGGCCACGGCACCGCACCGGTCGGCCCGGACGGCGGCGCCACGACCGGTCTCCCCGTCCAGCGGTCCGCGCCCACCGCCCCACGCACGCCTCCCCCCGCAGACAAGCGCTCCACGTCCACCCCGGGCGGCACATCACCCACCCCGCCGGCCCAGCGTCCCGTGCCCGCGCAGGACTCCGCACCGACGGCCACCCCCCGCGCCGCCCAGGCCACTCCCGACACCCCGTCACCCGCCACGCCGGTCCAGCGGGCCCTGCCCGCCTCCGCCCCCGGCTCGAGCCCTCACCTCGGCGGCAGTACGACCACCGGCAGCGCGGCCGCACAAGAACCGCACCCGCACACCCACCCCGCCGGAACCCCCGGCCGGGCAACGGCCGCCCCGGACGGCACCCCGGCGACAAGCGACCCGGTACAGCGGTCCACACCTCGCACCGACCGCCCGGCCGCCGCACCCGGCAACCCCCTCCCGCCGGTCCAGCGAGCCGTATCCCGCGGCATCCCGGCACCGGCCCCGTCCCTGCCCGCCACCGCCACGCCGACCCCACCGCGCACCGTCCACGGCATGACCGGGCCGCAGCCGTCCTCAGCCCCTTCCCCGACGGATCACCCCCTCGAAGCGGCCGGCACCACACCCGCCGTGCAGCGGCGCACATCGGTACCCGGACGCCCGGCCGCGTCGCACCCTTCAGCTCCCGACCAGGCCCCTGAGACCCGGCACACGGCGACGCCCCCCACCCCGGCACCGCGCCCGTCCGTCGCACCCCCGGTGCAGCGCTCCACGGACCGCTCCCCCGCCCCCGGCGCCACGCCTGCTCCCGCCACCCGCCCGGTGACCGGAACGTCCGTCACCGGCCACTCCGCCGACGCCGACGCCGTACGCCCGTCCCGCTCCACCGCCACGACACCCCGCACCGGCCTCGGCGCCCCCCGCGCTGTCCCCCCGGTCCAGCGCAGCACCGCCCCACCACGCGCGGGCCTCGGCGCCCCCACCTCCGGGCCCGCCGACGTACGCCCGGCCCCGGACCCGAGGCCCGAGCCCGTCGTTCCCGCGCGTCCGGCCGCCGCCCCGGCCCCCCTCCCCGCCGACCGTCGGCGCTCCCCCCTCGGTGCTCCCCTCACCACCGCACCGGACGGCAGCAGACCACTCGCCGCCGCCCCGGCCCAGCCCACCGCGACGCCGGTCCAGCGAGCCACCACCGCGGCCGCCCCCACACCCACGCCCCCGGCACCGACCCCCCACGCAGCCGACGCGCCCGCACCCCCGCCCGTCCAGCACGCCACCACCCCCACCACGCCCGAACCCCCGACTGCCGGCCCAAGCACCCCCCGCACGGCAAC
>NZ_LIPF01000006.1:429376-553509 GCF_001905385.1 Streptomyces sp. CB02414
CCCGTCGCGTCCCTCACCCCACCCCGACCGGCACCACACCCCGCACTCCACCCCGCCACGGCCCCCGCGGCCCCCACGGCTCCCGCGCTCCCGGCCCAGCGCGCCCCCGGCCGTACCATCGGCGCCCTCGCCGCCGCCGCGTCGGCCACCGTCGCCGACACCCTGGGACGCTTCCGATCGCCCTCGTCCCAGCAGTCGCCCGCGCAGTCGGCCCCGCACTCACCGCCGAACGCCCCGGCCCCGCCCCCGCCCTACGAGCCGCCCCCCTCGTACAGCGCGGCCACGACCCCGCCCGGTGGTCACCCGTCCCACGCGCCCGCCCCGGAGACGGACCCTCCGCCCGCGTACACGGCCGTGCCCGAAGGCGGGTTCGACCCGCGCGAGCTCACCGACTTCCAGCTCGACGAGCTGGTGCACCGGATCATCGGCCGCGTCACCCGCCTGGTCCGCACCGAACTGCGCATGGACCGCGAACGCGTCGGCAGACTCCGCGACCCCCGCGCCTGACCGGCGGCCGCCTCCCCTCGCGACCGACGTACCACCCGACAGAAAGGCCATCCCCGATGCCCCGCCAGGACCCGGGCTCCACGATCTGGTTCACGCTCACCATCGACGGCGAGAGCCTCGGCTACTTCAACGGGTGCGAAGGACTGTCGTCCCACGTGGAGATCGAGCAGCGCCAGGAGGGCGGCAACAACGGGTTCGTGTGGCAACTGCCCACCCGCGTCTCCTACTCCAACATCCGGCTGACCCGCCCCCTCACCCCGGACACGGCCAAGGTCGCCAAGTGGATCTCCTCCGTGCAGACCGGCATCAAGCGGCCCACCGCGCAGATCTCGGCGCTGCGCGCGGACGGCTCGCTGGTCGCCCGCTGGGGGCTGATCGAGGTGCTGCCGGTCAGCTGGCAGGGCCCCAGCCTCGACCCGGCGAGCCCGGCCGTGGCCACGGAGGTCCTGGAGATCGCCCACCACGGGTTCACGGACTGACGGCGCCCCGCAGCAGAGGGACAGAAGAGGCAGAAGGAAAGAGACCATGGCAAAGAGCGGCAAGGGCGCCGGCAAGAGCCTCGTACGCGCCAACCTCGCCATCCACGAACCGCCCACCGGCACCACCACCACGCCCGGCGCGCTGATGCGCAGGTTCGCCTTCGAGTTCAACCCGGCGCAGCTGTCCCTCACCCAGCGCGCCCAGTGGAAGGCGACGCCGACGATGGCCGTGCGGGACGGTTCGAAACCGGAGTTCATGGGTGCCGACCCGCGGGAGATGACGCTGGAGATCTTCCTGGACTCCTCCATGAAGCCCAACGGCAACACCGTGATGAAGAAGGTCGAGTCGCTGCTGCTGTGCTGCGAGGTGACCGCCAAGAGCATCGCCGCCAAGCAGCCCTCGCCGCCCTGGGTGGTCTTCGAGTGGGGCTCCTTCTCCACGGCCCGGTTCACGGCGTACGTCTCGTCGATCGAGGCGCAGTACACCCTCTTCGGCACCACCGGCGTTCCCATCCGCGCCACCTGCCAGGTGTCCCTCGTGGAGATCCCCGGCCCGACCCAGGGCCAGAACCCGACCTCCGGCGCGCTCACCGCCCAGCGCGTGCACCGCGTCGTCGCCGGGGACTCCCTTCAGTCGCTGGCGTGGAGCGAGTACGGCAGTGCGGGCGCGTGGCGGGCGATCGCCGAGGCCAACGGCATCGACGACCCGTCCCACCTGCCGACCGGCACCGAACTGATGCTGCCCGCCACCGAGGAGGTGCCGCACTGATGGTGCGTCCCGCGTTCTCCAGCATCGTCGAGGTCAAGATCGGCGGCGCGAAGCTGCCCTCCGACATCGCGCCCCTGCTCGTGGAGGGCTGGGTCGACCAGGGCGTCGGCGTGCCCGCGGCGTTCCGCCTCACCTTCCGCGACCCCTACCGCCTAGTCCTCGGCAAGCTGAACGTGCAGTTCGGCTCCAGGATCGTCATCACGCCGATCGCCGACGGGCAGGGCATCGGCAACCCGCTGCTGACCGGCGAGGTGACCGGTCTGGAGGCCGACTACGACGGCACCGGCAGTTTCACCGTCATCCGCGGGTACGACTACGGGCACCGCATGATGCGCCAGCGCCGGGTGGCCGCGTACCGCAACCAGAAGGCCTCCGACATCGCCCGCAAGCTCGCCGCGATGGACGGCGTGTCCATCGGCCGCATCCAGCCGACGAAGGGCATGTACGGGTTCATCAGCCAGTCCAACGTGACCGACTGGGACTTCCTGTCCCGGCTCGCCGACGAGAACAACATGGTCATGTCCCTGGACGCGAAGGGGAAGTTCCGCTTCGTCACGCCGAAGCCGTCGGCGGGGGCGCCGTCGCCGAAGACGGACGGCGACAAGAGCACCTTCGTGCTCCAGGCCGGCCACGACATCCTGCGGCTGCGGGCCGCCGTCACCGCCGCCGACCAGGTGGGGAAGGTCGAGTCGCGCGGCTGGAACGTCACGACGAAGAAGAAGATCACCGAGGTCGCGCCCGCCACCACCGACCCCGGCTTCAGCATCGGCACGACACCCGGCCAGGCGGCCGGGAAGTTCAAGCCCGCCAAGCTCGTCGAGACCGCCAGCCCCTACGACAAGCAGGACGAGGTCCGGCACGCCGCGAAGGCCCTCGCCGCCGACGTCACCTCCTCCTTCGCCGAGCTGGAGGTCGCCGTCTACGGCAACCCCGACCTCAGGCCCGGCGTCCCCGTGGCGCTCTCGGACGTCGGCAGGCCCTTCGAGGGCAAGTACACGGTCACCTCGGTCCGCCACGTCTTCGGCGACGGCAAGCACTACGAGTCCTGGATCACCGTCAGCGGACGCCAGTGGCGTTCCCTGTACGGGCTGGCCTCGGGCGGCGGGGGCGGGGGCGTGGACGCCGCGAGCGCGGCGCGGCTGCCCAGCGTGGCCAACGCCATCGTCACCGACGTGCAGGACCCGCTGAAGCAGGGCAGGGTCAAGCTCCAGTTCCCGTGGCTGGACGACACCTACGTCAGCGACTGGGCGCGCAGCGTGCAGCTGGGCGGCAAGGGCGGCGGCGGGGTCTTCCCCATGGACGTCGGCGACGAGGTGCTGGTCGGCTTCGACCGGGGAGCGCTGGACCACCCGTTCGTCATCGGCGGGCTCTACAACGGACGGGACCTGCCGACCAAGGTTCCGGACGTGCCGCTGCACGACGGGCTGAAGAAGCAGGCCGCCCGGCACACCCTGTCCGACCGCCAGGGCAACCGCGTCGACCTGCTCAGCCAGCGGACCGGCGGGCGCAAGCAGGGCGTGCGGATCGCCAGCGGCAACGACAAGCTGATCATCAACCTCGACCGCACCCAGACCGAGATCACCGTCGACAGCAAGGGCTCGGTCAGCATCACCGGCAGCCGCTCGGTGTCGGTGGAGGCGGGCACCAGCCTCACCCTGCGCGGACGCCGCTCGGTGCTGATCGACAGCGGCGGCCCGCTCACCCTCAAGGGCAAGGCCCTGGTCAGCCTCACCTCGCTGGGCGGCGCGGTCAACGTCAACGCGATGGGCGGCGCCATGAACCTCTCGTCGAGCGGCATGACGTCGATCAACGCCACCGGGATGGTCTCGGTCAACGCCGTGGCCAACGTGAACATCAAGGGCATCAAGGTCGACCTCTTCGGCGCCGTGTTCGTCAACACCGTGAAATACCCGCTCCCCGCATGACAGGCACCGGAGCAGGCACAGGAACAGGTACCGGAAGCAGAAGGCAGGTGGCCCCCTGATGGCCGAACAATTCGTCGGCTCCGGCTGGGCGTTCCCCATGCGCATCGGACCCACCGGCGGCATCGCCCTGGTCAGCGGCGAGCGCGAGGTCGAGGAGGCCATCCGGCTGGTCCTCGCCACCGCGCCCGGCGAGCGGCCGATGCGCCCCGAGTTCGGCTGCGCCATCCACGACCTGGTCTTCGCCCCGGTCAACGAGCAGACCGCGGGCCGCATCCAGCACGAGGTGTACGTCAGCCTGGACCGCTGGGAGCCGCGCATCGAGGTCCACGAGGTCGACGTCAGCACGGGCACCGACCAGAGCGTCCTCTACATCGACGTCCGCTACTCGATCCGCGGCACCAACAACCCGCGCAGCCTCGTCTTCCCGTTCTACGTCATCCCCTCCCACGACGAGCCGGACCTCCCCGGTGGTCCCGCCGGCCTCCCGGGCTCTCCCGAAAGCGACCGCTGATGTCCCTGCCCTCCCCCAACCTCGACGACCGCCGCTTCCAGCAGTTCGTCGACGACGCCAAGCGCTACATCCAGCAGCGCGCCCCGGAGTGGACCGACCACAACGTCTCCGATCCCGGCGTCACCCTCGTCGAGACGGTCGCGCACATGGCCGACCAGATCGTCTACCGCCTCAACCGGGTCCCCGAGAAGAACCACCTGGCCTTCCTCGACCTGGTCGGCATCACCCTTTTCCCGCCCTCCGCGGCCCGCACGGACGTCACCTTCTGGCTGTCCGCGCCGCAGGAGGACGCGGTCCTGGTCCCGTCCGGCGCCGAGGTCGCCACCCTGCGCACCGAACGCGACGACGCCGTCGTCTTCGCCACCGAACGCGACCTGGTCGTCGTACCGTGCGCGCTCGGCCGGCTCGTGGTGCAGCACCGCGGCGAACCCGTCACCGACCGCACCACGGACCTCGCCGAGGGCAAGGACCTCATGTGCTTCGCCGAGGCCCCGGAGCCCGGCGACTGCATGCTCATCGGCCTGACCGCCGCCACCCCCGACTGCGCCCTCGCCCTCGAACTCGACAGCCGCGTCGACGGCGTCGGCGTCGACCCCCGCCAGCCGCCGCTGGTCTGGGAGGCGTGGACGGAGGACGGCTGGCAGCCCTGCGAGGTCGACCAGGACGGCACCGGCGGCCTCAACCGCCCCGGCGACATCGTGCTCCACATTCCCGGCGGCCACGTCCTGTCCCGCAACGGCGGCCACGAGGCGGGCTGGATACGCTGCCGGGTCACCGACCCGCTGCCCGGCCAGCCCTTCTACACCACGTCGCCCACCATCCGTTCCGCCGAGGCGTACACCATCGGCGGCACCACCCGGGCCGTGCACGCCGAGACCGTCCACGACGAGGCGCTCGGCGAGTCCACCGGCCTGCCCGGCCAGCGGCTGCGGCTCGCCCACGCCCCCGTCGTCGCCGACGACCCGCCCGTCCTCCTCCAGACCGCCGCCGACGACGGCTGGCAGGACTGGCGGGTCGTCCCGCACTTCGCGGCCTCCCGCCCCGACGACCACCACATCACCCTCGACGCCGCCACCGGCGAGATCGCCTTCGGCCCCGCCGTCCGCGAAGCCGACGGCACCCTGCGCCAGTACGGCACCGTCGCCCCCAAGGGCGCCGTCATCCGCGCCCGCCGCTACCGCACCGGCGGAGGACGGGCCGGCAACGTGGCGCGCGGCGCCGTACAGGTGCTGCGCACCTCCATCCCGTACGTCTCCGAGGTCGTCAACCGCGAGGCCGCGCGCGGCGGCGTCGACGGCGAGACGGTCGAGGAGGCCAAGCTGAGGGCGCCGATCACGCTCCGGGCCCAGGAACGCGCCGTCACCCTGCGGGACTACGAGGAACTGGCCCGCCGCGCCGCCCCCGAGACCGCCCGCATCACCTGCCTGGAGGGCGAGGAGGGCGACCACGGCGCCTACGCGGTCCGCGTCCTGGTCGTCCCCCAGGCCGTGCCCGACCCGGGCGGCCGGCTCCGCTTCGAGCAACTCGTCCCCGGCGACGCCCTGCTGGCCCGCATCACCCGCCACCTCGACGAACGGCGCCTCATCGGCACCCGCCTCGCCGTCGGCCCGCCCTACTACCAGGGCGTCACCGTCGTCGCCACCGTCCACGCCTTCCGCGGCACCGACACCGACCGCGTACGCCGCCAGGCCCACGACGCCCTCTACCGCCACCTCGACCCGCTCACCGGCGGCGCCGACGGCAAGGGCTGGCCCTTCGGCCGCCCCGTGCAGACCGGCGAGGTCTTCGCCGTCCTGCAACGCGTCCCCGGCGTCGAACTCGTCGACGAGGTCGTCCTGCACCCCGCCGACCCGCTCACCGGCAAACGCGGGGACCCCACCGACCGCATCGACCTGCAACCGCCCGCGCTGGTCTTCTCCTTCGACCACCGGGTCCGCGTGATCGGGGACGGCACGTGACGACGACGCCCTACCGGGGCTCGGTCGACGGCCTCGGCTCCTCCCTGCCCCTGGGCACGATGCTGCCCGCCGTCTTCGCCGACGACGACCTCGCCCAGCGGTTCGTCGGCGGCCTCGACGACGTCCTCGCGCCCATCCTCAACGTCCTCGACTGCCTCGACACCTACTTCGACCCCGCCCTCACCCCGGCCGACTTCGCCCAGTGGCTCGGCACCTGGGTCGGCGCCGAGACCGACGGCACCGAACCCGAGCCCCGGCTGCGCGCGGCCGTCGCCGCCGCCGCCCGCCTGCACCGCGTACGCGGCACCCGGCAGGGGCTGGCGGAGGCCGTACGGCTCGCGTTCGGCGCCGAGCCGGAGATCAGCGAGAGCGGCGGCGCCGAGTGGAACGCCCGCCCCCTGGGCCCGTTCCCCGGCACTCCGCGCCCCCACCTCCACGTCGCCCTGCGGCTGCCCGACCCGACGCCGGCCGACCGGCACCGCCTGGACGCCCTCGTCGCCGCGGCCCGCCCCGCCCACATGCCCTACACCGTCGAAGTGACCGCCTCCGAAAGGACCCCGGAGAGATGACCACGCAGAACTGCGCCGAGTGCGGAACGCGCGCGGAACCGGGCCAGTCCTTCTGCGACGCGTGCGGCGCCGTACTCCGCTGGGAACAGGCCGGCCCCGCCCGCGCCGGCCGGCCCGCCTCCGCACCGTCCGACCAGAACCCCGGCTGGGACGCCTTCGACCGCCCCGGCCCCGGCGGCACGGGGGTGGCCCCGGCCCGCCCCGGCCTCGCGGACCGGCCGGCCGCTCCCGGACAGCCGCACGCCGACAGTTCGGCACCGTCCCCGGGCACGCACACGGTCCCGGGTGCGGGGTCGAGTGCGGGGTCGAGTGCGGGGACAACCCCGGACGCAGGCCCGGGAACGGAGTCCGCACCGGGCGCCGGACCAGAGACGGCCTCGGGCACGGGGGCCACCGACAGCACGGCGCCCCACCGCACCGTGGACACCCGTCCCAGCGCGGAGGCCCCCGGCACCGGCGAGGCCACGAGCACCACGGGACCGGCGGCGAGCACCACGTCACCCACCGGCACCGCCGACACCGTGAGCGCCGCACGCGCGGCGAGGGCGGCGCGGGCCGCCAGGACCGCGAGGATGGCGGCAGGAGCCGCGGGAACGGCCACCGCCGCCTCCGCGCCCACCAGCACCACCGGGACCCCGGGAGCCACCTGGCCGGCCGCGGCAGCCGGCCCGGCCCCCTCGGCCGGAGCGCCCACTCCCTCCGGGACCGCACAGCCCAGCACCGCCCCCGCCTGGTCGACCGGCGCCACCACGGCCCACCCCGCCCCCGAACCCTCCGGAACCACACCCCCGTCCGCCACGGCCGACACACAGCCCACCGACCCGGCGCACCCCACCCCCGCAGCCTCCGCTCCGGCCCCCGACACGGAAGACACCGCCCCCACCACCCCCATCGCCCCCGAGCCCGGCGCCGCGCCGGACGCCCTCAGCGACACCATGAACCACCGCGCCCGCTCCCTCCTCGTCCCCGTCGCCGACCCGGAGACGCCCGCCGCCGCCCCGACCCCCGCGGTCGCCCCGGTGCTGCCCGGCCGCCCCGACGCCGACCGGCCCCAGGTGCGCGCCCCCGGCCACCAGCCGGACATTGCCAACGGCCCGCCCTGCCCCTGGTGTTCGACCCCCAACCGGCCCGACCGCCACTACTGCGCGCGCTGCGCGATGCCGCTGGACCGTACCGGCGAGGGCGAACCGCGCCCCGCCCCGTGGTGGCGCCGGCTCTTCGGCGGGCGGCGCAGCGAGACCCCCTGGGCGGGTGACCGGCCGCGCCTGCGCCGCGTGTTCGACCGCATCGGCACCTGGATCACCCTGGCCGTCGTGATCACCCTGGCGGTCCTCGGCTTCGTCTACATCCCCGACGGCGTCCAGGCCACCCGCGACCACTTCGCCAAGCGGGCCCCGGTCTCCCCGGACCGGATCACGGCCTCCCGCTCCTTCCCCGGCCACAAGCCGGAGCTCCTCATCGACAAGCGCAGCAACACCTGGTGGGGCCCGGGTGTCGTGCAGTCCGGCGAGGGCCAGTGGGTCGAGGTCAGCTTCACCCAGCCGACCCGGCTGCTGGACCTGATCATCACCCCGGGCACCTCCACCAAGCCCGACCAGCTCAACAAGTCGGCGCTGCCGCACCGCGTCAAGGCGACCATCACCAACAAGGACGGCAGCACCACGACCCGCGCCCTCACCCTGGACCAGGGCGCCGGCGACCAGCGCCGTCCCTTCCGCGTCGGCGAGGTCACCAAGGTCCGCTTCACCATCGAGTCGGCCCACGCGGCCTCCGCCGACAAGCAGGTCGCCATCGCGGAGATCGAGTTCTTCGGCCCCTCCAGCGCGAACCGCACCTGACCCGCCCCGCCCCCCTGCCCGCTGCCGTCGCCACACCGGGCAGGGGGCCGCTTGCGCCGAATGGCCGCCGTACCGTGCGCCCGCGGCCGGCCGGCCAGAGCCTGAGCCCATGCCCACAGCACGAGTGATATCCACCGCTGCCCTGCTGTCCACGGCGACCCTGCTCTCCTGTTCCCTGGCGGCCTGCGCGCCGACGGCAGGGAACGGCGGCCGGGGAGCCGACGGCGCCACGGCAGCGAGCGACCGGGACGACGTGAACCGCTTCCGGCAGCAGACCCTGGACTGGCGGGACTGCCCCGCCCCGACCCCCATCCAGGGCGGCGGCGAGGCCCCCGCCCCGCTCCCGGACGGCACCCGCTGGCAGTGCGCCACCATGCAGGCGCCCCTGGACTGGAAGAAGCCCGCCGGAGACACCATCGGCATCGAACTCATCCGGGCCCGCGCCGGCGGCGACGCGGACGACCGCATCGGCTCCCTCCTCTTCAACTTCGGCGGCCCGGGCGGCTCCGGCGTCGCCGCCCTGCCCGCCTTCGCCCCCGACTACGAGCAGCTCCGCTCCCGCTACGACCTGGTGAGCTTCGACCCGCGCGGCGTCGGCAACAGCCGCGGCGTGCGCTGCCTCGACCCCGAGGCGGCCGAGGAGGCCGAGGAGCGGGTCGACGAGACGCCCGACGACGGCGGCGACGAGGCCGACGCGCTGACCGAGCTCAACAAGCTGATCGCCGCCGCGTGCGAGAAGAACTCCGGCGACGTCCTCCCGTACGTCGGCACCACCGAGGCCGCCCGCGACCTGGACCTGATGCGGCAGGTCCTCGGCGACGAGAAACTCCACTACTTCGGCATCTCGTACGGCACCCAACTCGGCGGCGTGTACGCCCACCTGTTCCCCGAGCACGTCGGCCGGGCCGTCCTGGACGGCGTCGTCGACCCGACCCAGGACACGATGGAGGGGGCCCTCGGTCAGGCCGCCGGGTTCCAGCTCGCCTTCGAGCACTTCGCCGAGTGGTGCGTCGAGCAGCGCTGCACGATCGGCGAGGACGTCGAGGCGATCGTGGACGCCGCCGTGGAGCTCCAGGCGGGCCTGGACGAGACCCCGCTGGGCACCTCGGACGGCGGCGAACTCGACGGCGACGAGGTGCTCGCCGCCATCACCGGCTCGCTCTACAGCCAGTCCTTCTGGCCCGCGCTCCTGGTCGGCCTGGAGGCGGTGACCGGCGGCGACGGTGACGTCCTGGCGGACCTGGCGGAGGTACTCGGACAGCACGGCGCCGGCGGCGACAGCGACGACGCCGCCGAGGACGACCCCGTGGACGAGAGCAACGAGAACGACGCCTTCCGGGCCATCACCTGCGACGACTCCAGCGACCGCTACACCGTCGCCGACGTGGAGCGGATGATGCCCGAGTTCGTCGAGGCGTCGCCCCTGTTCGGTCCGGGCCTGGCGTGGAGCGCGCTGTCCTGCACCGGCTGGCCGGTCCCCGGCGAGGCCCACCACCCCGAGGTGAGCGCACCGGAAGCGGCGCCGGTCATGCTGGTCGGCAACACCGGCGACCCCGCCACCCCCTACGAGGGCGCCGCCCGCATGGCCGAGGCGCTCGGCAAGGGCGTCGGCTTCGAGCTCACCTACCGCGGCGAGGGCCACGGCGCCTTCGACTCCGGCAACCCGTGCGTGCGCGACGCGGTCCACACGTACCTGCTCGACGGAGAACTCCCGAAGCCCGGCGCGGTCTGCGAACCGGAGCCCGTGCCGGAAGGCAAGTAGCGCCTGACACCGAAGGCCCGCCGTCCACAGGACGGCGGGCCTTCGCTCTCGCTTCCGAGCCCCCTGTCGGATTCGAACCGACGACCTTCGCTTTACAAGAGCGGCGCTCTGACCAGCTGAGCTAAGGAGGCGTCGCGCGGCGGCGCGCGCGGAGGCTCCACTGTACACAGAGCCGGTGAACGATGTGATTCGAAAATTTCGGCGAAGTTCACAGGCCCCCAGGTACTGACAGATCAGGTGAACGCCAGGTACCGTCCTGTGCCAGTTCACCCGTGTGGACTACACCACACCACCTTCCTACAACGGATCGTCCGGCACGTTCCTGCCGGTAGAAGGGGGCCCATCACCATGGCCACAGTTACGTTCGACAAGGCGACCCGCGTCTACCCGGGTTCCACCAAGCCCGCCGTCGACGGTCTCGACATCGCGATCGAGGACGGCGAGTTCCTCGTCCTGGTCGGCCCGTCCGGTTGTGGAAAGTCCACCTCGCTCCGCATGCTCGCGGGGCTCGAGGACGTGAACGGCGGCGCCATCCGCATCGGTGACCGCGACGTCACGCACCTGCCGCCGAAGGACCGGGACATCGCCATGGTGTTCCAGAACTACGCGCTGTACCCGCACATGACGGTCGCCGACAACATGGGCTTCGCGCTCAAGATCGCCGGCGTCAACAAGGCGGAGATCCGGCAGAAGGTCGAGGAGGCCGCGAAGATCCTCGACCTCACCGAGTACCTGGACCGCAAGCCGAAGGCGCTCTCCGGCGGTCAGCGCCAGCGTGTGGCGATGGGCCGCGCGATCGTGCGTGAGCCGCAGGTGTTCCTCATGGACGAGCCGCTGTCCAACCTGGACGCCAAGCTCCGCGTCTCCACCCGTACGCAGATCGCCTCGCTCCAGCGCCGCCTGGGCATCACCACCGTCTACGTCACCCACGACCAGGTCGAGGCCATGACGATGGGCGACCGCGTGGCCGTGCTCAAGGACGGTCTGCTCCAGCAGGTCGACTCGCCGCGCAACATGTACGACAAGCCCGCCAACCTCTTCGTCGCCGGTTTCATCGGCTCCCCGGCCATGAACCTGATCGAGGTCCCGATCACCGACGGCGGCGTGAAGTTCGGCAACAGCGTGGTGCCGATCAGCCGCGAGGCCCTGGCGGCCGCCGCCGACAAGGGCGACCGCACGGTCACCGTCGGCGTCCGCCCCGAGCACTTCGACGTGGTGGAGCTGAACGGCGGGGCGTCCAAGACCCTGTCGAAGGACTCCGAGGACGCCCCGGCGGGCCTCGCGGTCTCGGTCAACGTCGTCGAGGAGACCGGCGCCGACGGCTACATCTACGGCACGGTCGAGGTCGGCGGCGAGACGAAGGACCTCGTGGTCCGCGTCAGCAGCCGCGCGGTGCCGGAGAAGGGCACGACCGTCCACGTCGTGCCCCGGCCGGGCGAGAGCCACGTCTTCTCGTCCTCCACGGGCGAGCGCCTCTCCGACTGACGACGGCTGACGGAAACCACGCGGCCGGGTGAATTCACCCGCGTTGACGAAAAAGAGCCCCGCGGCCTGCTGCGGGGCTCTTTCCGTTGTCGACAAATACCCCGGCACAACGGACGTTTCGAGCAGTGTGCGTCAACCCCTTACCCATTTCGGTGCCGCTCTTCATCCCCCGAAAAGGTGACTAAATGTCGCCAAATCATTACCGGGCGCTACCCTCACTCGCGTGAAGCACTCCGTGAAGCACTCCACTACCCGACAGACGCGACGCGGCCGGGGCCCCGCCCACCGGATCGGCCGCTCTCTCGCCTTCGTCCTGCCCGTCGTCCTGGTGCTCTCCGGGACCCTCGCGGTCACCCGGGTCAACTGGTCGGGGGACTCGGCCGACTCGGTGCTCGCCGCGTCGGAAGCCTCCAGCGCCAAGGTCTCCACCGCCAAGGCCGCCAAGCGCGCCCCGCACGAGGTGCTGCGCGACCGGCTGCTGACCGAACTGCAGGAGGAGGACCCGGGCGCGGCCCTCACCCACCTCCAGCAGGCCGTGAACGAGCGCCCGTCGCTCGCCGGGCACTGCGCCTCCATCGCCCGCGCCCTCGGTCGCGCCGCGGTCAAGGTGTACGGCCCGACGCGCGCCCAGTCGTACGCACGCCCCGTCTGCGACACCGCCTTCGCCTCGGGCGTGCTGGCCGCGCACGGCTGAGGGCCGACGGGCCGACGGGACGATGAGCTGAGGAGCCCGCTCGGGTCCCGCGGGGCGCCGCGTACAGTTCGGGCATGACCGATCCGAACGCCGCGTCCCGCCGCCCCGTTCAAGCCGTCGTCCTGGCCGGCGGACAGGGTTCCCGGCTGCGCCCGTACACCGACGACCGACCCAAGCCGATGGTGGAGATCCCCGGCACGGGCACCCCGATCATCGGCCACCAGCTCGCCTGGCTCGCCGAGGAGGGCGTGACGGACGTCGTGGTCTCCTGCGGTCACCTGGCCGAGGTGCTGCAGAAGTGGCTGGAGGGCGCCGACCTGCCGCTCTCCGTCACGACCGTCGTCGAGACCGAGCCGCTGGGCCGCGGCGGCGGCCTGAAGTACGCCGCCGCGCACCTGCCCCACCCGGACCGGCCCTGGTACGCCACCAACGGCGACATCTGGACCCGTTTCTCGCTGCGCGACATGGCCGACTTCCACGCCGAGCGGGACGCCGTCGCGACCCTCGCCCTGGCCCGCCCGCGCCTGCCGTGGGGCGCCGTGCAGACGGACGGCTTCGGCCACATCACCGACTTCATCGAGGCACCGCCGTCGACCTTCGAGATCAACGCCGGTGTGTACGTCTTCTCGTCCGCCTTCGCGGCGATGCTCCCGGAGCGCGGCGACCACGAGCGGACGACGTTCCCGAGGCTGGCCCGCGAGCGCCGGCTGGCCGGTTTCCCGATCCCGCAGGGCTCCTACTGGCGTGCCATCGACACCGCGAAGGACCTGACGGAGGCCGCCCGGGAACTGGCGGCCCTGGGCGGCCGCTGAGCACCCTGGCACGCCGGTTCGCAGCCGGTACACCGAAGGGCCCCGCACGTCACGTGTGCGGGGCCCTTCGGCATGCGTACGGCCGCGTGGACCGCCGTGGGTGGTGGCTGTGGTGGCTAGCCCAGGAGGCCGCCCACGAGGCGGCTGCCCCCCGGCTCACCGGTGGAGGAGGAGCCCCCGCCGTCGCTGTCGCTGCCGCCGCTCCCGCCGCTTCCGCCGCTGGAGCCGCTGCCGCCGCCGGTCGTGGTGCCGCCCGCGGTCGGGCCCGCCGTGGTGCTCGGTGCCTGTCCGGCCGGGGAGGACTGCCGCGGCGGGGCCTGGCCCGAAGTGCCCTGGGTCTGGCTGGGCGTGGTGCCGGCCGTCGCGCCGCCGCTGTCCCGGGTGGCTCCGGAGGTGGCCGCGGCGTCCTCGGACGGGGTGGCCGCGTCACCGGTGGCGCCACGGGTGGGCGAGGCGGAGGCCTCCGGGGAGGTCTTCGGCTCGCGGGTGCCGGGCTCCTGCGGGAGCGGGGAGCCCGGCAGTTCGTTGCGCGGGGCCTCGCCGGGGCCGGGGACGACCACCCGGTCGGCGTCCCGGACGGCACCGCCGAGCAGCGAGCCGACCAGGAGGGTGACACCGGCGACGAGGAAGGTGACGAGGGCGCCGCGGCGCAGGACGTAGCGGCGCAGGTCCCAGATGTCGGCGCGGGGGCCCAGGCGCCGCCAGGCGTTGCCGGCGAGCCTGCCGTCCACGGAGTAGACGGGTGCGCCGGCGATGATCAGCGGGGACCAGGCGGCGAGGTAGATGATGTCGGGCGCGTCGTAGACGGGGACGCTCTTCCAGCTGACGGTGACCAGGAGCGCGGCGGACAGGCCGGCGCCGATGACGGCGGCGACGCGCTGCCAGCAGCCCAGCACGGTCAGGACGCCCACGAGGACCTGGAGGAAGGCGATCACGAGCCCGGCGCCGACGGGGTGGGCGAGGGCGAACTGGCGCAGCGGCTCGGCGACGTCCCAGGGGTGCAGGGTGTTGAGCCACTTGACCATGGAGCCGCGCTCGCCGCCGTCGAAGTAGACGGGGTCGCAGAGCTTGCCCATGCCGGCGTAGATGGAGATGAAGCCGAGGAAGACGCGCAGCGGGAGCAGCACGACGCCGAGGTTCATGCGGCGGCCCGGGAAGTAGGCGTGCCGCGCGTCGTCGTCGGCGTGCCGCCGGGTGCGCGGCTCGGGCTCGTCCGCGCGCTCGTCGTAACCCTCGTCGTAGCCGTCGCCGTACTGTCCGGGTCCGGCGGTGAAGTCCTCGCCGGTGTAGGCGGGTTCGTCGTAGGCGCTGCCGACGGTGCGCATGGCGGGCAGCAGCCGGGTGCCCTCGGGGACGGGGCCGCGCTGGGCGCCGACGAGGGGCGTCTCGAGGGTCTGGGTGGCGGGCCCGTCGTCGTAACCGTCGTAGCCGCCCTCGTAGCCGGGGGCGGCGCCGTCGATGTCGACGCGGGGGATGACCTGGGTCGCTCCGGCGTCGGCGGAGGTGTCGGCGGCCGGGTCCTCGGTGTGGCGGCCGGCTCCGGCCCGTACCGCCTGGAGCAGCCGGTGGGCGCCGGTGTCGTCCGGGTCGGAACGCCCGCTCCAGACGACGGCGCGGCGGCGGGCGGCTGCCGGGGCGGTGCCCGTGAGGCCGGGCATGCGGGCGGTGTCCTGGGTGGCGCTCAAGTGCCGCGCGATCCGCGGGGACCGGGTCCGCCCGGCGGAGGCACCGAGCTGCACGCGGAAGCTCGCGTGATTGACGATGACCTGGGCCGGATCGCTCGGCACCTTCACCATGCTCAGCGCGGGAGCGTCGTCGTATCCCGACGAGCGGTCCCCCGTGGGTGTGCGGGGTGTTCTGGTGTCCACACTCATCTAACCGAGTGATGTGTCGTTAGGACACTGCCTTGACCGCGCCGAACTGTCCGGACCGCGTCAAGCCCGCCCGGACAGCCCGGAACACCCCGTGTGGGTGACGGAGCCGAAACCCCGTTCCCGGCTCAGCGCCTGCGCCGTGCCGCCTCGTACAGCACGATCCCCGCCGCCACACCGGCGTTCAGCGACTCCGCCCCGCCCGGCATCGGGATCCGCACCCGAACGTCGCAGGTCTCCCCGACGAGCCGGGACAGACCCTTGCCCTCGCTGCCGACCACGACGACCAGGGGACCGTCCAGGGCCTCCAGTTCACCGAGTTCGGCCTCGCCGTCGGCGGCCAGGCCGACGACCGTGATCCCGGCCTTCTGGTACTGCTCCAGCGCCCGGGTGAGGTTGGTGGCGCGGGCCACCGGCGTGCGGGCTGCCGTGCCGGCGGACGTCTTCCAGGCCCCCGCCGTCATGCCGGCCGCGCGCCGCTCGGGCACGACCACGCCGTGGCCGCCGAAGGCGGAGACGGAGCGGACGACGGCACCGAGGTTGCGCGGGTCGGTCACGCCGTCGAGGGCGACGATCAGCGGGTCCGCGCCCTCGTCGTGGGCGGCGGCGACCAGGTCCTCGGGGTGCGCGTACTCGTACGGCGGGACTTGGAGGACGAGGCCCTGGTGGTTCAGCCCGTTGGTCATCCGGTCCAGCTCGGGACGCGGCGCCTCCATGAGGTTGATGCCGCCGCGTTCGGCCGCGAGCTGGAGCGCCTCGCGCACCCGCTCGTCGTTGTCGATGAACTGCTGGACGTAGAGCGTCGACGCGGGCACGCCGTCGCGCAGCGCCTCGAAGACCGGGTTGCGGCCGACGACCAGCTCGGACGTGGACCGCCCGCCCCCGCGCCGCTGCTGCGGACGCCCCGTGGCGCGGCGCGCCTTGGCGTTGGCGGCACGCTGCTTGGCGTGCCCCTTGCGCATCTCGGCGGGAGGCGTCGGCCCCTTGCCTTCCAGGCCCCGGCGCCGCTTGCCGCCGCTGCCGACCTGCGCGCCCTTCTTGCCGGACATGCGGCGGTTGTTCGCGGCCATGAGTTACCTGTCTCCGCTCTCTACGGGAGTGTGCGTCGTACGTGCGTCTTATGCAGTGTGCCGCCCGGAGGGCCGGGCGGCACAATCGATCTACGAGTACCGGCCTACGAGTGAGGACTCGGGTCAGCGGGAGCCGAGGCTCCAGCGGGGCCCCTGCGGGCCGTCCTCGATGACCAGGCCGGACCGGCCCAGCTCGTCGCGGATGGCGTCCGCCGTGGCCCAGTCCTTGCGGGCCCGCGCGGACTCCCGCTGGTCGAGCACGAGCCGTACGAGGCTGTCGACGACGTGCCGCAGGTCCTCGCCCTGCTCCTGCTCCCCCGCCCACTGCGGGGCCAGCGGGTCCAGGCCCAGCACCCCGAGCATGGCCCGCACCTCGGCGAGCCGCTCGACGGCGGCGTCCTTGTCGTCGGCGGCCAGCGCGCTGTTGCCCTGCCGGACGGTGGTGTGCACGACCGCGAGGGCCCCCGGGACGCCCAGGTCGTCGTCCATCGCCTCGGCGAAGGCGGGCGGCACCTCGGCGGCGGGCTCGACGGTGTGGCCGGCCAGCTCGGTGACGCGCTGCACGAAGCCCTCGATCCGCGCGTACGCCGACTCGGCCTCGCGCAGGGACTCCTCGCTGTACTCGATGGTGGAGCGGTAGTGCGGCGTGCCCAGGTAGTACCGCAGCACGACCGGCCGCCAGGTCTTCACCATCTCGCTCACGAGCACGCTGTTGCCGAGCGACTTGGACATCTTCTCGCCGCTCATGGTGACCCAGGCGTTGTGCACCCAGTAGCGCGCGAACGCGTCGCCGAAGCCCTCGGCCTGGGCGATCTCGTTCTCGTGGTGCGGGAAGATCAGGTCGATCCCGCCCCCGTGGATGTCGAACTCCTCGCCCAGGTACTTGTGCGCCATGGCGGAGCACTCCAGGTGCCAGCCGGGCCGCCCCCGCCCCCACGGCGTCTCCCAGCTCGGCTCCCCCGGCTTGGCCGCCTTCCACATGGCGAAGTCCCGCGGGTCCCGCTTGCCGCTCTCGCCCTCGCCGGAGGGCTGGCGCAGCTCGTCGAGGTCCTGGTTGGACAGCGACAGGTACCCGGGCAGGGACCGTACGTCGAAGTAGACGTTGCCCTCGGCCTCGTAGGCGTGCCCGCGCTCGATGAGGCCGCGCATCATCTCGACCATCTCGGTGATGTGCCCGGTGGCGCGGGGCTCGTAGGTCGGCGGCAGGCAGCCGAGGGCGTCGTAGGCGTCGTTGAACGCCCGCTCGTTCTCGTATCCGATGGACCACCAGGGGCGGTTCTGGTCCGCGGCCTTCTTGATGATCTTGTCGTCGATGTCGGTGACGTTGCGGATGAACGTGACGTCGTAGCCGCGGTACGCGAACCAGCGGCGCATGATGTCGAAGTTCAGCCCCGACCGGATGTGCCCGATGTGCGGGGCGGCCTGAACGGTGGCACCGCACAGGTAGATCGAGACGCAGCCCGGCGTGAGGGGGGCGAAGTCACGAATCTGCCGGGCGCTGGTGTCGTACAGGCGAATAGTCACCCCTCCAGGGTAGTGGGCGCGGGGCAGTGCCACGGGCACGCGGACACTCTTGTCCCCCGGACCGAGGCCCGCGTCCCGGCCGACCGAGTCGGGTGGCCGGGTGGGCACAGGCCGGGGTCCAGGGGCGGAGCCCCTGGCGGGGTGCGGGGCCGAGCCCCGCGACGGCACGCCGGGCACCGGGCACCACCACAACGCCGGGGCGCCTCACCCCCCGTTCACCCCACCCGCACGACCAACGCCGTAGCCACCGCCATCAGCCCTTCCCCCCGCCCGGGAAACCCCAGCCCGTCCGTCGTCGCGCCCGACACGGACACCGGCGCCCCCACCGCCTCCGACAGAACCCCCTGCGCCTCGTCCCGCCGCTTCCCGATCTTCGGCCTCGGTCCGACCACCTGCACCGCGACGTTCCCGATCCGGAACCCCGCCGCCCGCACGATCCGCGCCGCCTCCGTCAGCAGCGTCACCCCCGACGCCCCGGACCACTCCGGCCGCCCGGTACCGAAGTGCTGCCCGAGGTCCCCGAGCCCAGCCGCCGAGAACAACGCGTTGCACGCCGCGTGCGCCACGACGTCCGCGTCGGAGTGCCCGGCCAGCCCGGCCCCCTCGCCCTCCCACTTCAGCCCGGCGCACCACAGCTCGCGCCCGTCCTCGAAGGCGTGGATGTCCGTCCCGATCCCGACCTGCGGCAGCACGACGCCCCCGCCCGCCACCGAACTCTCAGAACCCATCGTTCAGCCTCCTGCGCGCCAGCACCGCCTCCGCGAGCACCAGGTCGAGAGGCCGCGTCACCTTGAACGCCTCCTCGTGCCCCGGCACGACCACCACGGTCAGCCCGAGCTGCTCGACCATGCTCGCGTCGTCCGTGACGTTCTCGGTCACCGTCCCGTGGGCCCGCACCAGCGTCCCCCGGTCGAACCCCTGCGGTGTCTGCACCGCCCGCAGCCGCGCCCGCTCCGGCGTGGCCACCACCGGCTCCGGCTCGCCCGGCACCGTGGCCGGTTCGACCTGCTTGACCGTGTCGGCGAGCGGCAGCGCCGGCACCACGGCCGGCGCGCCCTCCCGTACGGCCTCGATCACGGTGTCGACCGTGTCCACCGGCACCAGCGGCCGGGCCGCGTCGTGCACGAGGACGATGTCGTACTCGTCCGGCAGCGCGTCGAGCCCGAGCCGTACGGACTCCTGCCGCGACTCGCCCCCGGGCACCACGAGGAAGTCCGTCCACTCGGGCAGCGCGTGCGCGTCGAGCAGGCTCTTGACCTCGGCTACGCCGTCGGGCGGGGCGACGACCACGACGAGGGAGACCCGGCGGGAGGCCGCCATCGCCCGCACCGCGTGGATGAGCATGGGCGTCCCGCCCAGCGCGCGGAGGGCCTTCGGGGCGCCGGGGCCGAGCCGCACACCCCGGCCGGCGGCCGGAATGACAGCCGCGGTCCGGATGTTCACACGGGTGTCGGCAGCCGTATCGGCGGGCATCTCGGCGGGCGAGGGACGCGATTCGTCAGACATCGGTTCCTGTCAGGTTTGTGTGCTCGACCTAGTTGGGTATGGCCTCACCGTGCCGGGCGCGATGCCTCGACCGGACCCTTCCGTGACCCTGGTCGAGCCAGCAGCCCGGGCCCGGCACGCCAGGACCGGGGGACGAGTCCCCCGGGTTGATCGTACGAGGACGGCGTCCGGGTACGAACATGCCGCAGCGCCCGGCGACAGCAGAGATGTCATCGGGCACCGCGGCATTTCAGTGCGCTGATCCGGGCGGACGCCTACCCGCGTCCCGCCCCGGGAGACGCGTCAGGAGGCGAGCACCTCGTCGAGCAGGGCCTCCGCCTTGTCCTCGTTGGTGTTCTCCGCAAGAGCGAGCTCGCTCACCAGGATCTGGCGGGCCTTGGCGAGCATGCGCTTCTCACCGGCGGAGAGTCCGCGCTCGCGCTCCCGGCGCCACAGATCGCGTACGACTTCCGCGACCTTGATGACGTCGCCGGAGGCGAGCTTCTCCAGGTTTGCCTTGTAACGACGCGACCAGTTCGTGGGCTCCTCGGCGTACGGCGCGCGCAGCACCTCGAAGACCCGGTCCAGTCCGTCCTGACCGACCACATCACGCACGCCGACGAACTCCGCATTGTCCGCTGGCACACGTACCGTCAGATCGCCCTGGGCGACCTTCAGCACCAAGTAGGTCTTGTCCACGCCTTTGATCTGGCGAGTTTCGATAGCCTCGATCAGCGCGGCCCCGTGATGGGGATAGACCACGGTGTCGCCAACCTTGAACGTCATGTGACAGGTACCCCTTCCGTGGCTATCCAGGGTAACACGGATACGGCGTCTTCTGAATGGCGTTTTCGCAGGTCAGGGCATATCTCGGGGCTTGACAACAGCAACATGAACGTGCTGCGCCGGGCGAGCGGAAGAAAGAATTCGCAGGTCGGAGCGGCTCTTCAGGCCGGGCGAAACGCGCACGTCACACACATCCGGAAGCCCTCCCACCTGCCCGAACAGTTCCATATGTCCGGTTCCATGTGTGCGACTTCCGCTACTCCGTTCGGGGGCCGGGACGGGGTTCCGGCCGATTCCGGAATTGATCACAGACCGCCCCGGCCGGCCACCGGATGATCAATTTCCTGTCCGTCCGCGCATTCCTTCACGGAAAATTCGCGCACCGATCGGCGGCCGGTGTGACGGAGGGCTTCTTAGGTGAATGGCGGACGAGTACGGGCTGCGAAATCCTGTCCGAAGCGGTCCGCCGGGGAAGCCGCCGCGCCGCCCCTCCTGCCGCCTGCCGGGCGAAGCGGATCACGTTCGGGGAGGGTCGGGTGCGGCCGCCGGGGAACGGCTCGGTAGCCTGAAGCCGCTGACAGTCACTTAGGGCGGCTTTATCCGTTGCCGCCGCCTCGCTCGAGTCCAAGGAGTTGCCGCCGCCGTGAGCAGCAGCCTTCGACGCGGCGCCCTCGCCGCCGCCGCCATCGCGTTCTCGATCGCCTCGCTCGCCGCGTGCGGTGCCGGTCACAACGCCCAAACGCTGGAGATCAAGCCGGACAACGCCGCGACGACGGTCGGTGACATCCAGATCCAGAACGCGGTCGTCATCACGCAGCCCGACCTGGAGTCGACCGGCCCGGCCGTGGTCTCCGCCACCTTCTTCAACAACGGCAGGACCGACCAGGTCCTCGAGTCCATCACCGTGGACGGCACCGACAAGTCCGCCGAGCTGAAGCCCGCCGAGGGCGAGAAGGGCGCGGACGGCGGCCTGACCGTCCCGGCGGGCGGCTCGCTGGTCCTCGGCGGCGAGGGCAACGCCTCCGCCGTCCTGCCCAGCAGCCGCGAGGCCATCCAGGACGGCAACGCACAGAAGATCACCTTCACCTTCAGCAAGACCGGTGAGGTGAGCCTGGAGGCCTTCGTCGTCCCGGCCGAGAGCTACTTCTCCGAGTGGGGACCGAGCGACGTCCCGGCGGTGCCCGGCGCGTCGGCGAACCCCTCGCAGGAGGAGTCGGGCGCCCCGTCCGACGACGAGTCGGCCGCCGGCACCGAAACCGAGACCGGCACCGGCACCGGCACCGAGACCGGGACCGAGACCGGCACCGAAGCCGGCCACTGAGCCTCGTACTGAACGAAGCCACGAAGAAGGGCGGGACCTCTCCGGAGGCCCCGCCCTTTTCCGTCTTTTCCTGACCGGCCACACGCGCCGACGCGCCGGCCGCGCTCTACGGCTCGAACTTGTACCCGAGCCCCCGCACCGTCACCAGGTACCGCGGCGCGCCCGGGTCGGGCTCGATCTTGGCGCGCAGCCGCTTGACGTGGACGTCGAGGGTCTTGGTGTCACCGACGTAGTCGGCGCCCCACACCCGGTCGATGAGCTGCATGCGGGTCAGCACGCGGCCGGCGTTGCGCAGCAGCATCTCCAGCAGGTCGAACTCCTTCAGCGGCAGGTCGACCTTGGTGCCGCCCACGGTCACCACGTGCCGGTCGACGTCCATGCGGACGGGACCGGCCTCCAGGGCGGCCGGAGCGACCTCCTCCGGCTCACCGCGCCGGCGCAGTACGGCACGGATGCGGGCGACCAGCTCGCGGGAGGAGAAGGGCTTGGTGACGTAGTCGTCGGCCCCTATTTCCAGCCCGACAACCTTGTCGATCTCACTGTCCTTGGCCGTCACCATGATCACGGGGACGTTCGATCGGCCGCGCAGCTGGCGGCAGACCTCGGTGCCCGGCAGGCCGGGCAGCATCAGGTCGAGGAGGACGAGGTCGGCGCCGTTGCGCTCGAACTCGTCGAGTCCGTCGGGGCCGGTGGTCGCGACGGCGACCTCGAAGCCCTCCTTGCGGAGCATGTACGACAGGACGTCGGAAAAGGACTCCTCGTCCTCGACGACGAGCACACGGGTCACGGAAGGACCTCCGGGGCGGGAAGCGTTTCGTACGGGGAAGTATGGGGGGATGAGGACGACCGCTCGGTCTCGTCGCCGGTCCCGGCGCGGTCGGGGTTGCGCGGTGCGCGGTCGCGGGCGGGGCCCGACTCCGGCAGCCGCAGCGTGAAGGTGGAGCCCTGGCCTTCGGCGCTCCACACCGTGACCTCCCCGCCGTGCGAGGCGACCACGTGCTTGACGATCGCGAGACCCAGACCGGTGCCTCCGGTGGCCCGGGAGCGGGCCGGGTCCACGCGGTAGAAGCGCTCGAAGACGCGCTCCTTGTCCTTCTCGGAGATGCCGATCCCCTGGTCGGTGACGGCGATCTCGATCAGGTCGCCGCCGGGTGCGCCCACGCGGCGGGCGGCTATGCCGACGCGGGTGCGGGCGGGCGAGTAGTTGACGGCGTTCTCGACGAGGTTGCCGAGCGCCGCGGCGAGCTGGCCGCGGTTGCCGCGTACGTGCAGATCCGCCGTACCTCCGGCGGCCATGGTGATCTGCTTGGTACCGGCCTGCTGCCGGCAGCGGTCGATGGCCTCGGCGACCAGCTCGTCCACCCGGACGGGCTCGGCGTCGTCGAGGGGGTCGTCGTTCTGCACCCGGGACAGGTCGATGAGCTCCTGCACCAGGTTGGTGAGCCGGGTGGCCTCGATCTGCATCCGCCCGGCGAACCGCTCCACGGCCTCCGGGTCGTCGGAGGCGTCCATGACGGCCTCGGACAGCAGCGAGAGGGCGCCCACCGGCGTCTTCAGCTCATGGCTCACATTGGCGACGAAGTCGCGGCGTACGGCCTCGATGCGACGGGCCTCGGTGAGGTCCTCGACCAGCAGCAGCACCAGCCGCGACCCGAGCGGCGCGACGCGCGCGGAGACGGCCAGGGCCTCGCCCCGCCCGTTCCCGCGCCTCGGCAGGTCCAGCTCGACCTGCCGTATCTCCCCGTCCCGCCTGGTGTCCCTGGCCATCTGCAGCATCGGCTCGACGGCGAGCTTGCCGCCCCGGACCAGTCCGAGGGCGTACGCCGCCGAGCTGGCCTTGACCACCGCGTCGGCCTCGTCGAGGACGACCGCGGAGGACCGGAGCACCGACAGGACGGTGTCCACACCCGGCGGCAGCACGGGGTCCGTGTGGAGCGAGGTGCGCGTGGGGCGCTTCTGCTCCCGCTCGCTCCAGCGGAACGCCAGCATGGCGATGACGCCGGTGAGCACTCCGGCGATCGCAGCCGCTGCGGCGACCGCCGCGTTCACGTCCATGCCTCCAGGTTAGGCACGGCGGAGTACCCCGCCCCAGCCCTCGGCCTGCGACCTCGAACACTCGTCGCCCAGAGTTCACCTTGGAGCCAGGGACGATTCACTTGTGGTGCCGGAAACGGACGCGTACAGGCCGGAACGTGTAAGCGTGGGGGCACGGCAAGGGGTCCGAGCCGGCGCGTGCCGGAGCGAGCCCCCCATACGGACGTACGAGAGGGAACCCTGATGCGGGACGCGTACCACGAGGAACTTGACTCGATCGGCGACAGTCTGGTCGAGATGGCCCGGCTGGTCGGGTCAGCGATCGGACGCGCCACGACCGCGATCCTCGACTCCGACCTGAAGCTGGCCGAGACGGTCATCGAGGGCGACCAGAAGGTCGACGAGCTCCAGCACGAGCTGGAGGCCCGGGCGATAACCCTGCTGGCCCGGCAGCAGCCGGTCGCCACCGACCTGCGCATAGTCGTCACCTCGCTGCGGATGTCGGCCGACCTGGAGCGCTCGGGCGACCTGGCCCAGCACGTCGCCAAGCTGGCCCGCCTGCGCTACCCGGCGCGCGCGGTGCCGCACGACCTGCACGCGACCATCCTGGAGATGGGCCAGCTCGCGCAGCGCCTGATGGCGAAGGCGGCCGAGGTCATCATCACGAAGGACGTCGACCTGGCCCTCCAGCTGGAACAGGACGACGACGCGATGGACCTCCTCCACCGCACCCTCTTCCAGCACCTGATGGACGACCGCTGGAAGCACGGCATCGAGACGGCCGTGGACGTCACTCTCCTCGGCCGCTACTACGAGCGCTACGCCGACCACGCCGTCGCGGTCGCCAAGCGCGTCGTCTACCTGGTCACCGGCGAGCACGCGGACGAGCTCCAGCCGGACATCCAGCCGACGACCCAGGCCGAGGGCGCCTGAGCCGACCCGTCTTCGTGCCGGGGGCGCGCGACGTCGCCCCAATGCGCCGTTGATGCGACTGCCGCCCCGGGCGTGCAATGGACCGAGGCACACCAGCCTCCAGGAGGAACCATGCCCGTCTCCCCCAGCACGCCCGGCACCCTCGGCACGAAGCAGCCCGACCCCACCCGCGAGCGCCCCACCGAACAGCCCCCGGAGCCCCGCGCCCTGCCCCTGCTGGCCGCCTGCGGCTGCGGCTCGGGCTGCGGCTGCGGCTGCCAGTCGGGCAGTCCCTGCCAGTGCGGCTGACGGTGCGGTAGCGGCGCCGGCGCACGCGACGGGCACGGCGGCCGGTTCGCCCCGGCCGCCGTGCGCGCGCACCCTGGAAGGAGCAGGAACAGCCGCCCCTGAAGGAGGTGCGAGGCCATGGCTCACTTCATGGACGTGCACCACGGCATGCACGGCATCACCGCGGACCAGCTCCACCGTGCCCACCAGGCGGACCTCGCCCTGGAGAAGGACGAGAACGTCCACTTCGAGCGGGCGTGGGCAGACCCCGGCTCCGGCACGATCTACTGCCTCTCCGAGGGCCCGTCGGCCGACGCGGTCCAGCGCGTCCACGAACGCGCGGGCCACAAGGCGGACGAGATCCACGAGGTCCCGCTGACGGTCTAGGCGCGGTCTCCACTTTGAGTACGGGTACTCAGGCCCCGGAGGCCGCTCCCGTCCGACCCTGGACACGCACGTTCAGGCCGGGAACACCCAGCCGGAAAGCGACCTCCGGGGAGACCGAACCCGATGAACACCACCCGAACCCCCCGCATACGCACCCTCACGACCCTCACTCGCCTGAGCCGCCTGACGGTCGCCAACCGCGTCTCGGCGGCCTACCTCACCGTGGTCGGCGGCGCGATGGCGGTGGCCGCGCTGACGCCCCTCTTCGCCACCAGCCCCGACGCCTCCCTCATCTGGATCTGGCCGGCCCTCTTCACCTTCCCGGCCTTCGGCTTCGTGGCCTGGCTCGGCGAGTCGATCTGGGGCGGCGAGGCCCCGACGTGGTTCTTCATCGGCGGCATCGTCCTGTCGGCCCTGGTCCAGTCGCTGGCCCTGGGGGCGACGTGGGAGGGCCTGCGGGGCCGACGCCGGGGGCGGCTGACGACGGCGGGGTGAGCGGCGAACAGCCGCAGCACCAGCCGCAACGACCTCGCGCTTTATAGGGATACAGTTTATAGAAACGTACTCCTATAAATGAGGCCGCATGGACAAGCCCGCCGACATGTTCGACCGTGACTACGAGTGGGCAGCCCTGACCCGGTTCGTCACCGACACCCAGCCGGGCGCGACGCTGGGGGTGGTCTCCGGCAGGAGACGCCAGGGAAAGACCTTCCTGCTCGAAGCGGCCTGTGAAGCGACGGGAGGCTTCTACTTCGGGGCGACGGAGGCCGCCGACGCCGAATCCCTGCGCCGCCTGAGCGCGGCCCTCACCGCTCACGTCCGCCCTCCCAGCCCCTACCACTTCGCCGACTGGCACGAAGCGGTGGACGCCCTGCTCGCTCTGGGCACCGAACGCCCGGTGCCGGTCGTGATCGACGAATTCCCCTACCTGGCCAAGGCCAACCCGGAGCTGCCGTCGATCATCCAGAACGCGCTCCGCCCCCTGCGCGAGCAACGCACCACCTCCCGCACCCGCCTCCTACTCTGCGGTTCCGCGCTGACCTTCATGGGTCGCCTGCTGTCCGGCAACGCGCCACTGCGAGGCCGTGCGGGCCTGGAACTGGTGGTCCGCTCCCTCGACCACCGACTCGCGGCCCAGTTCTGGGACATCACCGACCCGCGACTCGCCCTTCAAGTGCACGCCGTCGTAGGAGGCACCCCCGCCTACCGCCGCGAATTCGCGCGCGGGGACAGCCCCTCCGGACCGGACGACTTCGACGACTGGGTGATCCGCACCGTGCTGAACCCGGAGACGCCCCTCTTCCGCGAAGCGCGCTACCTCCTCGCCGAGGAACCCGACCTGCGCGACACCGCGCTCTACTTCTCGGTACTCGGAGCGGTGGCCGAGGGCCACACCACGCGCGGCGGAATGTCCGGCTACCTGGAACGCAAGGCCACCGACATCGCCCACCCGATCAACGTCCTGGAGGACGCCGGGCTGCTCCAGCGAGAGGCGGACGCCTTCCGCGCCAACCGCTCTACCTACCGCATCTCGGAACCCCTGATCGCCTTCTACCACGCGGTGATGCGCCCGGTCTGGCCCCAACTCGAACGCCCGGGCAACGCGGCCCGGGTCTGGCAGGCCAGCCGACGCCGCTTCGCGGCCAACGTCCTCGGCCCCCACTTCGAACAGGTCTGCCGCGAGTGGGCCCTGCACCACGCCGACCCCGACCTCCTCGGCGGCCTCCCCGCCCACGTCGGCCACGGAGTCGTGAACGACCCTCCGACACGCACGTCCCACGAGGTGGACGTCGCCGTCGTAGGAGTCGCCGACGGTACGAAGCCTCCCCTGCTGGCGATCGGCGAGGCCAAGTGGAACGACACCATGGGCATCGCCCACATCGACCGCCTGCGCCACATCCGCGACGTCATCGCCCGCACCGCCCGTTACGACACCCGCCGCACGAGGCTCCTCTGCTTCAGCGGCACGGGCTTCAACGACAAGGCCCGCCAGGCCGCCGCCGCCTCACCGGACGTACAACTGGTAGACCTGCCGACGCTGTACGGCACGCCGCACCCCTGACCGCGCCCCTCGCCCCTCAGCCACCCGACCGAACCGGACCACAACGATCGGGAAGCGCATCCCCGCCCCCTGCCACGGTGGATGTCGAAAGGAGGCCTCGTGATCTCGGCACTCAACCACCTCGTCGACCTCGTCGAGGAACACCTCACCGAGGAACTCGACGTCCCCGCACTGGCCGGAACGCTCGGGACCACCGAGTACCACCTGCGCCGGATGTTCTCGTCACTGGCGGGCATGCCGCTGTCGGAGTACGTGCGCCGGCGCCGCATGACGGTCGCCGCCGCCGACGTCGTACGCGGTGAGGACGACCTGCTGAGCATCGCCGTCCGACACGGATACGGCTCCACGGAGGCGTTCGGACGTGCGTTCCGGGCGGTCCACGGCGCCGCCCCGCGTGACGTACGCCGCGACGGAGGCCCCCTTCAGACACAGCCGCAGCTCAGGTTCCGCCTGACCGTCGAAGGGAGCACCCCCATGGACACCCGCTTCGCCGACCGCCCCGCCTTCCGCCTGATCGGCCACGCCACCCGCGTCCCGCTGATCCACGAGGGCGTCAACCCGCACATCCAGGAGCACATCGCCGCGCTGCCCCAGGAGGAGCACGCCCGCCTGAAATCCCTCAGCGACACCGACCCGGCGGGTCTGCTCGCGGTCTGCGACGACCTGGCCCCCGACAACTCGGAGGGCAGCGAACTGACCTACCTGCACGGAGTCGCCGTCAGCGGGGCCACCCCGGCCCCCGACGACCTCGACGCCATCGAGGTCCCGGCCGGCCGGTGGGCGGTCTTCCGCAGCTCGGGCCCGTACCCGGCAACCCTCCAGACGACCTGGGCCGCCACGGCAACGGAGTGGTTCCCGTCCAACCCGTGGCGCCTGCGCCCGGGCCCCTCGATCGTCGCCGTCCTCGACCGCGCGGACGACATCTCCACCGCCACCTGCGAACTGTGGCTCCCGGTGGAACCGGCGTAAGTCATCCGGCAGGGGGCGGGACGACCGGATTCGAACCGGCGTCCTCGCGGTTCTGGAGACCGCTCGCGTCGACCACTGCGCTACGTCCCGCCCTTGGCCGCGATCGTAACGGCCGAGGGCGGGACGGTCGCGCGGGATTCGCAGGCGGCCCGCGCGAAGTAGGACACGACCTGACCTCGATACTTCATAGCGTGTGGCTACACCGACGGAGCAGGACCCCCGGAAGGCGGACACACACCATGACCCCCAATGAGCAGACCACCCGCGACACGGCCACCGGTGAGCGCGCCGACCTGCTGGAAACGCTGGCCAAGCACCGGCACTTCCTGCGCTTCACCACCCGCGACCTCACCGACGAGCAGGCCGGCCTCCGGACCACCGCCAGCGAGCTGTGCCTGGGCGGCCTGATCAAGCATGTGACGTCGGTCGAGCGGGGCTGGGCCGACTTCATCCTGGAGGGCCCGTCGGCGATGGGCGACTTCACAGCGATGACCGAGGCCGACTGGGCCGAGCGGGCCGATGAGTTCCGGATGCTGCCCGGCGAGACGCTCGACGGCGTACTGGCCGCCTACGCCGAGGTGGCCCGCCGCACCGACGACCTGGTCGCCACCCTCCCCGACCTCGACGCCGCGTGGCCGCTGCCGAAGGCCCCGTGGTTCGAGGCCGACACCCAGTGGTCGGCCCGCCGCGTGCTGATGCACATCATGACCGAGACCGCCCAGCACGCCGGCCACGCCGACATCATCCGCGAGTCCCTGGACGGCGCGAAGAGCATGGGCTGACGCGCGGCGGTACGCCCCTCACCTACGCGGGATGTGCGGGTGAGGGGGCACCCTCGTGATTTCGACGGCACCCGCGATTGTCAGTGGTCGCGGCTAGTGTCCTGGACGCGTGGTCGGCTTCCGAGGTGTCCAGCTCCGCAGAGCAGCTGCATCCCCGGTTCTGTCTGGGGGCGGCCCGGGAACAGCCCGGGACCCAACCGACGGCCGGGCTAGGTCGATGGCCAAGAACGAGACCTGCCAGCGCCGACCACGCAACCAACGTGCGACGGGGGCCGGGCACGCCGTCCGGCCTCGCTCGCGCTCAGGGCGTCGAAGTCGTACTCCAATACGTATGACGCGGCGTCCAACGTCATCTCGTTGACCTCGACGGAGCGACCTTGCACCCCGTCGCGGAATCCGTGCCACGGGCCCGGCGCTGGTTTCGGAAGTTCATCACCCCCTACGAGCCGGGGCGCTCCGTCGACGACTGCTTTCTGCTGCTCTCGGAGCTGGTGACCAACGCCGTCCTTCACGGCAGGTCGGACGACGAGCCCTGGTTCGTGCGGGTGGAGTGGTTCCGCGATGGGACCGCCCTCCGGGTCGAGGTGCACAACCCGGGGCTCCCGAACGACGTGAGGCTCAGGTGCCCCGACTCCGAGGACGCGCACGGACGTGGGCTGCTCCTGGTCGACGCCATCGCCGACTCGTGGCACTCCGGGCTCAGCCGTTTCGGCGGGACGGTGGTCTTCTTCGAGTTGGCCGATGCCTGGCCACTGTGAGCACGCGGCCCGGTAGCGATCGGCACGGTTGCCGTACGTCTTCGCCGAGCCGGCACTCCAGCGCTGTCAGTGCCTCATGTCAGTGTGCCGCCATGACAAAGACCGCGGAGCTCACCCTCTTCGCCGACTACTTCCAGCTCCACGTGTCCGATGCGGATTCGGACGGTGACCTGAGCGACGCGTGGACACCCCAGGCCGTTGCCGATCACCTGGCGGTCGCACGGGATGCGCTCGGCATCGGCACTGCCGTGAACGTCCACGTGTCCGTCACGGTCGCCCTCCTTCCCCAGGAACCCGACGACGACAGCTCCGAGTTCGACCACGTCGTGGAGGCCAGCCTCGATGTGTCGCGGGGGCGGCTGTCGGTTCAGGGATGCACGGACTACGCGCCGGAAGCGGCAGCTTTCGAGGTCCTCCCGGGCTGGAACCGCGTTCGCGTATCCCGGAGCAACTTGGCACGGGCCATTGAGGCGGATGTCGACTCCGATGAGCACCTCGCGACGACCGAGAAGGTCCGCATCGAAGTGTGGCCGACCCCCGAAGCGCCCTCAAAGGTCATCAAGCGGTGGACGTGAGAAGCCGTGGAACCACACGAGTGCTCTCAGTTCAGGCGCGTCGTCGGGCGAGCCGGAACACCAGGTACCTGAACGGCCAGGAAGACCCAGGGAAAGACCCGACGCCGCTTCCTCGGTGGCGGGCCGGACTGGGCGCGGTAGGGACTTGCGGGCGGCGGACCCTGCGGCGGTGCCGGCCATCCGCGCGGCGGCGGACCGGGACCTTGTGGGGCGCTCGGCCCCCACTGCGGCCCTTGAGCGCGGTGTCTTCTGCTCATGGCGCGCCCTCCTCGTGCTGCTTTCATGGTGCGCTCGGCGCGACGAATGCGCTCGGCAGCGCCCTGGCGGCCCCGGTCCTACACACGCGAACGCCCCCGTCGACGGTCCCAGCACAGCAACAAGGCCCCTACCCGCGAGCAAACAGCAGGTAGGGGCCCTGATCAGGCCCAGATCAGTTCGGGCTACTTCTTCTTCCCCTGGTTCTTAACGGCCTCAATGGCCGCCGCAGCCGCGTCCGGGTCCAGGTACGTCCCGCCCGGGTTCAGCGGCTTGAACTCGGCGTCCAGTTCGTACGTCAGCGGGATGCCCGTCGGGATGTTCAGGCCCGCGATGTCGGCGTCGGAGATGCCGTCGAGGTGCTTCACGAGGGCGCGGAGCGAGTTGCCGTGGGCGGCGACCAGGACCGTGCGGCCGGTGAGGAGGTCGGGGACGATGCTGTCGAACCAGTACGGCAGCATGCGGCCGACGACGTCCTTCAGGCACTCCGTCCGCGGGCGCAGCTCCGGCGGGAGGGTCGCGTAGCGGGCGTCGGAGAACTGGGAGTACTCGGCGTCGCGGTCCAGGGCGGGCGGCGGGGTGTCGTAGGAGCGGCGCCACAGCATGAACTGCTCCTCGCCGAACTCGGCGAGGGTCTGGGCCTTGTCCTTGCCCTGGAGGGCGCCGTAGTGGCGCTCGTTCAGGCGCCAGTGGCGGTGGACCGGGATCCAGTGGCGGTCGGCGGCCTCCAGTGCGAGCTGGGCCGTGCGGATCGCGCGCTTCTGGACGGACGTGTGTACCACGTCGGGCAGCAGGCCGGCGTCCTTGAGCAGCTCGCCGCCGCGCGTCGCCTCCTTCTCGCCCTTGGGGGTGAGGTTGACGTCCACCCAGCCGGTGAACAGGTTCTTCTCGTTCCACTCGCTCTCGCCGTGGCGGAGGAGGATCAGCTTGTACGGTGCGTCGGCCATGCTTCCGAGCCTAATCGAACCCACGCACCGGCCGCGCGGGGCGCCCGAGGCTCGGACGGTTGACGGGAAGTGTTAATCGAGTGGCTCCCGTACCGGCGCTTTCGTAGGTTGTTCGTACGTCACGTAAGTCGTGCTTCCCGGCTCAGCCGCTTACAGTCTTCGCCGTTCACAGTCTTCTCGGGGGTCCCATGTCCGTCACCGGTGTCAGGCGTGCCGTGCGGGAGTCCGTTTCCGGGCTCCCCCGCGAGTTCTGGTGGCTGTGGACCAGCACCCTGGTCAACCGGCTCGGTGCCTTCGTCGCCACCTTCATGGCGCTGTACCTGACCATCGACCGCGGGTACTCCGCCTCGTACGCCGGACTGGTCGCCGCGCTGCACGGGCTCGGCGGCGTCGTCTCCTCGCTGGGCGGCGGGGTGATGGCCGACCGGCTCGGGCGGCGGCCCACGCTGCTCGTCGCGCAGGTCTCCACCGCGCTGTCCGTCGCACTGCTCGGCTTCGTGCGGGACCCGGTCGCCATCGCGGCCGTCGCCTTCCTGGTCGGCATGGCGAGCAACGCCTCCCGGCCGGCCGTGCAGGCGATGATGGCGGACATCGTGCGGCCCGAGGACCGTATCCGCGCCTTCTCGCTCAACTACTGGGCCATCAACCTCGGCTTCGCGGTCTCCTCCATGGCGGCCGGGTTCATCGCCGAGGCCAGCTATCTCGCCGGGTTCCTGATCGAGGCCGGGATGACGCTCGTGTGCGCCGTGCTCGTCTTCGTGAAGCTGCCCGAGTCGCGGCCGGAGGAGGGGGACGACGGCAGTGGGGCCGCCGGTGCCGCGGAGGCTCCCGTGTCGCTCGGGACCGTGCTGCGCGACGGGCGGTACATGGGGGTCGTCGGGCTGTCCTTCCTGATCGCCCTGATCTTCCAGCAGGCGTACGTCGGGCTGCCGGTGGCCATGGGTGAGGCGGGGTTCACACCCGCCGACTTCGGGATGGCCATCGCCGTCAACGGGGTGCTGATCGTCGTGCTCCAGATCCCGGTCACGCGGTTCATCGAGCACCGTGACCCGCGGCTGCTGCTCGTCGGCTCGGCGCTGCTGGCCGGGTACGGCTTCGGGCTCACCGCCTTCGCCGGGTCGGTCGCGGTGTTCGCGCTGACCGTGTGCGTGTGGACGCTGGCCGAGATCGTCAACGCGCCGACCCAGACCGGGCTCGTCGTGCGGCTGTCGCCCGTGCGGGGGCGCGGGCGGTACCAGGGGATGTACACCATGTCCTGGGCGGTCGCCTCCCTCGTCGCCCCGCTGATGTCCGGGTTCGTCATCGACCGCTGGGGCGCCGAGTGGCTGTGGGGCGTGTGCGCCGTCGTCGGGACGGTGGCGGCGGCCGGGTACTGGGGGCTCATGCGGGGGCTGCCGCAGGAGGACGCCGCGGTCGCGAAGACGGTTCCCGACGCGGCCGCGCCCGCGAAGGCCGCCGAGGTCACCGGCGCCTGACCACCGCCGCCCCGCTCACGGGTGCATCCGCGCTCCCTTCAGCACCTTGTCCACGGCGTTCCTCGGGCCGTACACCGCGAGGCCCACCAGGTCGAGTTCCGCGGTCGGTACGGCCCGTACCGCCGCCCGGTTGTCGCCGTCGTTGCCGGTGGTGAAGAGGTCGGACGTGAACAGAGCGCGCGGCAGGGCGCGCGACAGCACGCGCGCGTGGGCGGTCGTCAGCGTCTCCTTGGTGCCCTCGAAGACCAGCACCGGCTGCCGGAACATCGGCAGGTAGCCGACCGCGTCGGCGTCCTCGTACGGTTCGCCGATCACCTCGGGACACTGCGATCCCAGGCCGCTGACCAGGAAGGCGGTGACGTTGAGCCGCTGCCAGGTCTCCAGGTCCTCGCGCAGCAGTACGGCGATCTTGGTGTCGAAGCGCGTGTTCATACGGTGAGACTGCCGGGCCGGGTACGGGCGGGTCTTGTACGTTCTTTGCATGGCCGCCGACCAGCGGACGCGCACCGTCTCCGCCTGGCGCCCCCGCGTCCCGGGCGTCGTCGAGGTCTTCCACGCCCACTACACCGAGTACGCCTACCCGATGCACGTCCACGACGCCTGGACGCTGCTCATCGTCGACGACGGGGCCGTACGGTACGACCTGGACCGGCACGAGCACGGCACCCCGCACGACACGGTGTCGCTGCTGCCGCCGCACGTGCCGCACAACGGCTCCCCCGCCACCCCGGACGGCTTCCGCAAGCGCGTGCTGTACCTGGACGCCTCCCGGCTGGGCGAGGAGCTGATCGGGCCGGCGGTCGACGGCCCCGACCTGCGGGACCCCGTGCTGCGGCGGCGGGTGGGGCAGCTGCACGCGGCGCTGGCACTGCCCGGGGAGGAGCTGGAGGCGGAGAGCCGGCTGACGTTGATCGGGGAGCGGCTGCACGCCCACCTGCGGCCCCGGGAGCCCCGGGACCGAGCACGGCGCGATCCCGTGCTGGCGCGGCGGCTGCGGGAGCTGCTCGACGAGCGGGTCGTCCAGGGCGTCACCCTCGACGAGGCCACCGCGCTGGTGCCCGCGCATCCGGCCCACCTCGTACGGGCGTTCAGCGGCGCCTACGGCATCGCACCGCACCAGTACCTGATGTCCCGGCGCGTGGAGCGGGCGCGGCGGCTGCTGCTCGCGGGGCGTGCTCCGGCGGAGGTGGCCGGCGCGACCGGCTTCTACGACCAGGCCCATCTGACCCGGCACTTCAAGCGGCTGGTGGGGGTCACGCCGGGGGCCTATCGCACCGGCCGCACCCCGGGCTGACGGGGCGTCAGCTCTCGGAGTCCCCGGTGCGCTCGATCAGGCGCTGGAACGCCTCCAGGTTCCGCGTCGACTCCCCGCGCGCGGTGCGCCACTCGTACTCCTTGCGGATGGCGGTGGCGAAGCCCAGCTCCAGCAGGGTGTTGAAGGCGCCGTCGGCGGCCTCCAGGACCTGGCCGAGGAGGCGGTCGATCTCGTCGGGGGTGACGGCGGCCAGGGGGAGCTTCGCGGTGACGTAGACGTCGCCGAGGCGGTCGACCGCGTAACTCACCCCGTACAGCTTGAGGTTGCGTTCCAGGAGCCAGCGGTGGACCGCCGGTTCGTTCTCGTCGGGGTGGCGGACGACGAAGGCGTTGAGGGAGAGGGAGTGGCGGCCGACGAGGAGGGAGACCGTCGTGGAGAGCTTGCGGGTGCCGGGGAGTTTGACGACGTAGTTGCCGGGTTCGGGGCTCTCCCACTCCAGCTCGGCGTCCTTCAGGGCGTCCTCGACGACCTGTGCTGCCTTCTGCGCTGCCTCAGCCATGGTGGGAGCGTACGCGACGGCGGTGGGCTTGGATCGCGGCCGTGTAGACGTCGGCGGTCGCGGCGGCGGCGCTGTCCCAGCCGAAGGACTGGGCGTGCCGGGCGGCGGCGTCGCCCATCCGGGGCACCAGCTCCGGGTTGTCGGCGAAATCGCGCAGCACGCGCGCGTACGCGGCGGGATCGTGGCCCTCGACGAGGCGGCCGGTGTGTCCGTCGCGCACGGCGACCGGGAGTCCGCCGACCGCGGCGGCGAGGACCGGGGTGCCGGCCGCCTGGGCCTCTATGGCGACCAGGCCGAAGGACTCGCTGTAGGAGGGCATGACGAGGACGGAGGCGGCCCGGAACCAGTCGGCGAGCTGTTCCTGGCCGACGGGCGGGCGGAAGCGTACGACGTCGGCGATGCCCAGCCGCGCGGCGAGTTTCTGCAGGCCCTCCGGCTTGGCGAGGCCGCTGCCGCTGGGGCCGCCGACGACGGGGACGAGGAGGCGGGAGCGCAGCTCGGGGCGTTCGTCGAGGAGGACGGCGACCGCGCGGAGGAGTATGTCGGGGGCCTTGAGGGGCTGTATGCGGCCGGCGAAGAGCGGGATCAGGGCGTCCTGGGGCAGGCCGAGGCGGGCGCGGGCGGCGGCGCGGGCGTCGGCCCGCTCGCCGGGGCCGGGCTCGGCGCCCCTGGGGAAGGGGCGGAAGCGGTCGAGGTTCACGCCGGGGTGGACGACGGCGACCCTGGCCGGGTCGGCGGCGTAGTGGCGGACCAGCTCGTCGGCTTCCTCGGCGGTGTTGGCGATCAGCCGGTCGGAGGCGGCGACGATCTGGGTCTCGCCGATGACGCGGGCGGCGGGCTCGGGGGTGTCGCCGTCGGCCAGGTTGGCGTTCTTGACCTTGGCCATGGTGTGCATGGCGTGCACCAGGGGGGCGCCCCAGCGCTGGGCGGCGAGCCAGCCGACGTGGCCGGAGAGCCAGTAGTGGGAGTGGACCAGGTCGTAGTAGCCGGGGCGGTGGCCGGCCCAGGCCTGCATCACGCCGTGCGTGAAGGCGCACAGCTGGGCCGGGAGGTCTTCCTTCGCCAGGCCCTCGTACGGTCCGGCGTCGACGTGGCGGACGAGTACGCCGGGGGCGAGCTGGACGGAGGGCGGGAGTCCGCCGGCCGTCGCGCGGGTGAAGATCTCGACCTCGATGTTGATCGCGGCGAGGCGCTGCGCGAGCTCCACGATGTAGACGTTCATACCGCCGGCGTCGCCGGTGCCGGGCTGGTGGAGCGGTGAGGTGTGCACCGAGAGCATGGCGACGCGCCGGGGCCTGCGATGCAGCCTCAGCCGCGGGGAGGCCGCCGGTGAGCGACGCCCGAGCCTGCTGACGTACTGGCTCACGAGCCATTCCTCCTCGCTGCGGGCATGCCGGTCGAAGGACACGCGCCGCCCTCCAAGGGGTGCGAACACCGGACCGGGGCGCTCCATTTCCGGTTTCCCCGCCTTTGCCGAATCAT
Source organism: Streptomyces sp. CB02414 (assembly GCF_001905385.1). Lineage (GTDB taxonomy): Bacteria > Actinomycetota > Actinomycetes > Streptomycetales > Streptomycetaceae > Streptomyces. Next base: position 465,483 of record NZ_LIPF01000006.1, read on the forward strand.
TACCGCCTATCGATCAACCGTTCGATGGCCGGTTGCGTCCCCCTCGCAGGGGGCGGACACGTCCGGGCAGCCACCCCCGGCCGCATACCCTCGTACGCATGCCCTCCCGCGCCACCGCCCGCACGGCCCCCGTGGGCACGGTCACCCGCGGGACGACGAACCCGAACCGGCTGCGCCGGATGGACCGCTGGATCGCGGCCGTCCACGGAGCCGAGCTGCGCCGCGCCGCCGACCCCGTCGCCGTGGACCTCGGGTACGGCGCGGCCCCCTGGACGGCCGTCGAGCTGCTGCACCGCCTGCGCACGGTCGCACCGCACGCGCGCGTGGTGGGCGTCGAGATCGACCCGGCGCGGGTGGCGGCAGCCCAGCCGTACGCGCGCGCGGGGCTCGATTTCCGGCACGGCGGCTTCGAGGTGCCCGTCTCCCCGCGGCCCTCGCTCATCCGCGCGGCGAACGTGCTGCGGCAGTACGACGAGGGTGAGGTGGCCGCGGTCTGGCGGCGGCTGTGCGCGCGGCTCGCGCCGGCGTCGGAGCACTCGCGCGGGGGGCTCCTGGTCGAGGGGACGTGCGACGAGATCGGGCGCCGGCACGTATGGGTGGCGCTCGGGCCAGAGGGGCCGCGCACGGTCACCCTCGCCACCCGGCTGGGCTCCCTGGACCGCCCTTCCGACCTGGCGGAACGGCTGCCGAAGGCGCTGATCCACCGCAATGTCCCCGGCGAGCCCGTGCACACCTTCCTCCGCGACTTCGACCGCGCCTGGGCCGCCGCCGCGCCCTACGCCTCCTACGGCGCCCGCCAGCGCTGGATGCGGGCGGTGCGGGACCTGGCGGCCGACTGGCCGGTGACCGACGGGCCGGGGCGGTGGCGCCAGGGCGAGGTGACGGTGCGGTGGGAGGCGCTGGCACCGCGCGGTTGAGCCGGACGGCGGTCGCCGGGTCCGGTGCCGGGAGGGGGGAACGATCTCCGTGCGGCGTTCGTCACACAGCGGGGGAATCGTCGTACGGCGCGGCAGAAGGGGGGATGCAGGAGGGAAGCACGACCTCTGTCGCTTTCCGCGCGGGCATGGCACGATCCCCCAGGCGACGTAAGTTACTGACGGTTAACCAGTTTGGGGGCGAGGTATGCGCACGGGGAAGCATGGCTGGACGACCGCTGCCGTGACCGTGGTCTGCGCGGTCACCGTGCTGGCGGCACCGGGCACGGCGTTCGCGGACCCGGGACCCTCCCCCTCGCCCGGCACGCCCAGCGCCTCGCCCTCCGCCCCTGCCGCCACCCAGGGCAAGGACCTGGAGGCCGTGCGCAAGAAGCTCGACAAGCTCTACCGCGAGGCGGCCTCGGCCACCGAGGAGTACAACGCGGCCGAGGAGAAGGCGGACAAGCAGTCGGCCGAGATCGTCGAGCTGGCCAAGAAGATCGTCAAGGGCCAGGAGAAGCTGGACGGCCTCAAGGACCGCGCGGGCGCGGCGGCCCGCTCCCAGTACCGCACCGGCGGCCTGCCCGACGAGGCCAAGCTGATGCTGAGCGACGACCCCGAGGACTTCCTGGACGGCACCGGCCGCGTCCTCCAGGGTCAGCGCGCCACCAAGGGCCTGCTCGCCGAGATGACCCGCACCCAGCAGGACCTGGAGGCCTACGCGGCCGACGCCTCGGACCGGTTCGAGGAGCTGGAGGCGAACCGCAAGGCCAAGGCCACCGCCCAGAAGAAGGTCGAGAAGCAGATCAAGGCGGCCGAGAAGCTGGAGTCCGAGCTGGAGCAGGAGGAGAAGGAGCGCCTGGCCCGGCTGGAGCGTGAGGCCCAGGAACGGGCCCAGACCGCCTGGCTCGGCTCCGGCATCCTGAAGGACCTCGACAGCGAGGCGACCGAGCAGGGCCGCAAGGCCGTCGAGTACGCCACCGCCCAGGTCGGCAAGCCGTACCAGTGGGGCGCCGAGGGCCCGAAGGCCTACGACTGCTCCGGCCTGACCTCACAGGCCTGGGTGGCGGCCGGCACGGCGATACCGCGCACCTCGCAGCAGCAGTGGAAGCAGCTCCAGCGCGTCGATATCAAGGACATGCGCCCCGGCGACCTGATCATCTACTTCGACGACGCCAGCCACGTCGGCATGTACGTCGGCGACGGCTCCGTCGTGCACGCCCCGCGCCCCGGGCGCTCGATCACGATCGCGGGGGCGGGCACGATGCCCATACTCGGGGTGGTACGACCCGGCACGGACGCGTCCGCCCCGGAGTGACCCCTCGCGCCGGGAACGTGAACCGGGCCACGTGACCCAGTCCACGCCCGGCGCCCCGCCCCGCGTGACGTTCGTCATCCCGGCCCCCCGGTCGACGTGTCCAACTGCGGTACATAACGCGGCATATGACATTGGCCGACGACCGTCCGGCGTGTCCTGGACCATTCCGCAGCGGCGGCGTCACCCGCTATGGTCCCCGTCGGTGGGTCGAGGTCCCTCGCCCCGCCATGCCCTCGGGGGGAGGGAAGGAAACCAAGACGATGCCCGTACCCGTACCGCGGCCAAGGGCGATCCCGGCCGTGGAGTGCGGTCAGGCGCCCGCCGCGTCCCAGGACCGCGGCCCTTCCACGGAACAGGCCCCGCCCGGGACAGCCCCGGCCGAGAACCTCTCCGGCCGGCCGGAGAACCCCACCCAGAAGCGCGAGAAGACCACGGAGAACCGCGACAACACCCCGACCCGGACCGCTGACGCGACCTCGGACCGGACCACGGACCGGACCCCCGGCCGTGCCACGGACCAGCGCGGGAGTGCCGTCCCCACGAACCTGACGGTGCTGCTGATCGAGGACGACCCGGGCGGCTCACCGATCGTGCCCGACCTGCTCGACCAGTCCGGCAAGCCGATCCGCATCCGCACGGCCCGCAACCTCACCGAGGCCGGCCGGCTGCTGACCGACGACGTCCACTGCATCCTGCTGGACCTCGCCCTGCCGTCCCCCGCCCCGGCCCGCACCAGCGCCGACGACGGCGGCGACGGGGACGCGGACGGACACGACGAGCTGGCGGTGCTGAGGCACGTACTGGAGCTCGCGCCCCGGCACGCCGTGCTCGCGCTCACCTCCTCCAGCGACGCCGAGCGCGGCGCGGAGGCCGTGGCCGTCGGCGCCCAGGACTACCTGTTCCGGGACGAGCTGGACGGCCGGCTGCTGAGCCGCGCGATCCGCTACGCCGTCGAGCGCAAGCGGTCCGACTCGGCGGAGCGGCGCCTGGCCGAGGGCCGGCTGCGCGCCCAGGAGAACCGCCGGCTGGAGCGCGGCCTGCTGCCGACACCGCTCCTGGAGGGCTCCCCGCTGCGCTTCGCCGCCCGCTACCGTCCGGGCCGCTCCCGCGCCCTGCTCGGCGGCGACTTCTACGACGTCGTCCGCACCCCGGACGGCACCGTGCACGCCATGATCGGCGACGTCTGCGGGCACGGCCCGGACGAGGCGGCGCTCGGCGTGGAGCTGCGGATCGCGTGGCGCGCGCTGACCCTGGCGGGGCTCTGCGGCGACCAACTGCTGGGCACGCTCCAGCAGGTGCTGGAGCACGAGCGCGCGCACGACGAGATCTTCGCGACCCTGTGCGCCGTGGACATCGCCCCGGACGGCCGCCGCGCCGGCCTGTGCCTGGCCGGGCACCCGGCGCCGCTGGTCGCCGGTCCGGGCACGCCCGCGAAGCTGCTGCCCTACGACAACAACGGCCCGGCGCTCGGCCTGCTGCCGGGCGCCCGCTGGCCGCGCATGCAGGTGGAGCTGGGCGCCGAGTGGAGCCTGATGCTCTACACCGACGGCCTGATCGAGGGCCACGTCGGCGAGGGCCGGGAGCGGCTCGGCCAGGACGGCATGGTGGAGATGGTGCGCCGGCAGTTCGCCGAGGGCCTGCAGGGCGAGCAGTTGCTGCGGGCGACCGTCAACGAGGTCCGCGAGCTCAACGGCGGCGAACTGGCCGACGACGTGGCCGTGGTCCTGCTGGACCGGACGCCCTGAGCCGCCCGGTCCGAGCCGGCGGTGCGGGTCAACGCCCGCCGTTGTACGGACCGTACGGGCCGTCGCTGCTGGAGCCGCGGCGGGTGCTGCGCCCGCCGCCCGGCAGGCCGCGCAGCGCGGGCCGTACGTCGACCATGTACACGATCGTCGCGATGAGCCCGATGATCGGCAGGAACGACAGGATGTTGAAGACCAGGTTCACCACGAAGGCGAGCCCGAGGATGATCAGCCAGAACGGCTTGGTCTTCTTGTCGGCCGCGCGGTAGGCGTCCTCACGGCGCGTGGCGGCGTCGATCAACGCGAAGCCGCTGAAAAGGATCAGGGCGATGCTCAGCAGCCACATGAAGCCTGCGAACCCCTGCATCAGCACAACGTCCACCACCCGAGTCGGATCGTCCTTCCGCGGTCACCGTACCCGGTGAACGGGCCGGACACCCCAGAGGTGCCCGGCCCGGAGCCGGCTACTTCGCGGGCGGCGTCGTCTTCTTCGCGGCGGCGCTCTTCTTGGCCGGGGCCTTGCGCGGCGCCGGGGTCTTCCTCGCCGCGGCGGACTTGTCCTCGGTGACCTCGACCGGCTCGGACTTGGCGGGCTCGGCCGGCTCGACGGCCACGGCGAACTCCTCGACGCCCTCGGCGACGTCCTCGATGCCGTCGGCGGCCTGGCCGCGCCAGGTGCGCACCGCCTGCTCGCCGCGCTCGGCGACCTTCTCGTAGGCCTCCCGCGCCTTGACGGCGTACTCGGCGGCGACGCCGACCGAGCGCAGCGCGAGGTCCTGCGCGTTCTCGCCGAGCTTCTTGAAGTCGGCGTCGAGGGAGCCGAAGAGCTCGTTGGCCTTGGCCTGGAAAGTGCCCTGGGTCTCCTTGACGCGGGCCGTCGCCTTCTCCTGGACGGCCTTCGGGTCGGTGTTGCGCACGGCCTCGATCCGCGCCGGGGCCTCGGCGCGCAGCTGCTCCACCAGCACCGGCACCTTCTTGGCCTGCTGGAAGGCCAGGTCGGCGGTGCCCGCGGCGAAGTAGAGCGGGGTGGGGTCGCTGAAGGTCTTGCGCAGGTCGTCGGTGATGGCCATGGTGATGGTCCTCCGGAATTGCGTTCGACTGAGGGTTTTGGGGTTGTGCGGTGGTCCCGCGCCCGGCCGGCCACCGGCTGTCGGCTACGGCTCGCCGCCGGTACGGGCGCCGGGACCCGGTATGGAGTCCGCGCCCCCGGCGGCGTCGCCCGCCGCCGCGTCCCGGGCCGGCACCTCTTCCTCCCCGTCGGTCCCGAACCCGTTCTCCTTGCGGAAGGACTCGTAGATCTGGAGCAGCACCTGCTTCTGCCGCTCGTTGAGCGAGGGGTCGGCGAGGAGCACCGCACGCGTCTCCACGTCGTCCCGGTCCCGCTCCGCGTCGAGGATCCCGGCCCGTACGTAGAGCGTCTCGGCGGAGATCCGCAGCGCCTTGGCGACCTGCTGGAGCACCTCCGCGCTCGGCTTGCGCAGCCCGCGCTCGATCTGGCTCAGGTACGGATTGGACACGCCCGCGGCGTCGGCGAGCTGCCGCAGCGAGAGCTGCGCGTTGCGCCGCTGCTCGCGCAGGTACTCACCGAGGTTGCCGAGATTGCCGACGTTGAGCGAGGCCATGCCTCCACCATGCACCAGGCTGCTAACTATTGCAAGCAGCCGCTTGCAATAGTGCCCGCACCCACTTTTTTGTGCGTACTGGGCAACGCGCCACGCCCGTTCCAGACTGAAGCAGCAGACAGGCAGACAGGCAGACGTCAGGAGGCCGCGCGGACGGCGGCCTCCGGTCCCGCCAGCCGGTCCAGGCGGCGGTGGCCCCAGTCGGAGAGGGGGGAAAGGGCCTCGGCGAGATCCCGGCCGAACTCGGTCAGGGAGTACTCCGTCTTGGGCGGCAGCACGTCGTACACCTCGCGGTGCACCACGCCGTCCGCCTCCATCTCGCGCAACGCCTGGGTCAGCACCTTCTCGGTGAGGCCCGGCGCCTTCCGGCGCAGTTCGGCCGGCCGGTGCGGCCCCGACTCCAGCAGCCACAGCAGCGTGGTCTTCCACTTGCCCTCGATCACGGCGATCGCGGCGGTCACTCCGCAGACGTTCGGATCGTGGCGCCGGTGTGCCATGTCCTGCCCCCATTCATCAGCGATCATTCGTCACGTTACGGGAGTTCAAGCATGTCCGCACAGACCCACCAGCCCTCCGCCGTCACCGTCCTCGGCCTGGGCCCGATGGGCCGGGCGCTGGCCGCCGCCTTCCTGGCCGCCGGGCTGCGCACCACCGTCTGGAACCGCACGCCCGGCCGGGACACCGACCTGGTCGCCAAGGGCGCGATCCCGGCGGCCTCCGCCGAGGAGGCGGTCGCCGCCGCCCCGCTGACCGTCGTCTGCGTGGTGAACTACGACGCCTCCGACGCCGTACTGCGCCAGGACGCCGTCACCGCCGCCCTCAAGGGCCGCACGGTCGTGAACCTGAGCGCCGACACGCCCGGACGGGCCCGGGACACGGCCGAGTGGGCCGACCGCCACGGCGTCCGCTACCTGGACGGCGCGATCATGACCCCGACCCCGACCATCGGCACGGACGACGCGGTGTTCCTGCACAGCGGCCCCGAGGAGCTGTACCGGGAGCACCAGCCGCTGCTGGCGGCGCTCGGCGGCACGCACACCCACCTCGGCGAGGACGCCGGGCGGGCCGCGGCGTACGACATCGCGCTGCTCGACATCTTCTGGACGGCGATGGCAGGCTACGTGCACGCCCTCGCGGTGGCCCGGGCGGAGGGCGTCACCGGGGCGGAACTCGCGCCGTTCGCCCAGGGCATCGCGGCGATCCTGCCGCCGCTGTTCACCGAGTTCGCCGCCGACACCGACGCCGGTACCTACTCGGGCGAGCTGAACCCGATCACCTCGGCCGCCTCGACCATGGCCCACGTCGTCCACGCCTCCGAGGCGCACGGCATCGACGCGAGCCTGATGCGGGTCGTCGAGGGGCAGGCCCGGCGGGTCATCGCGCGCGGGCACGGCACGGACGGGTACACCCGTGTCGCCAACGTGATCACGACCGGGCGCTGACCCGGGCGGCGGCGGCCGTCAGAAGGGCAGCGGCCGCGCGTGCACCACGTCCAGCCGGGACACCGCGCGGGTGAGCACCACGTACAGCCGGTGCAGGCCCCGCCCGCCGGCGCCCTCCGCCTCCGCGATCGCCGCCGGTTCGACGGCGACGACGTGGTCGTACTCCAGCCCCTTGACGACGCCCGCCGGCGCCACGGTCACCCGGGCGCCCAGCTCTTCCGGCCCCCCGGCCGGGATGCCGGCCGCGTCGAGGGCGTCGCGCAGCCCGGGTACGTCCGCGTCCGCGGCGACGACACCGACGGAGCCGTCCCGGGTGAGGGCGGCCCGTACGGCGCCGACGGCCGCGTCCACGACCCGGCCGTCGGCGACCGGGCGGACCGACAGCTCCCCGTCCGGGCGCAGCGAGCGGGCCTCGGGCACCTCCACGCCGAGCCGCGCCAGCAGCCGGTTGGTGAGGCCGACGACCGCCTGCGGCACCCGGAAGCCGGTGGTCAGCGGTGTCACCGGGGCGTTGGGGCGGCCGAGGTGGGCGAGGGCCGTCCACCACGACCGGGCGGCCCACGGCGTGGTGCCCTGGGCCAAATCGCCGAGGACGGTGAGCGAGCCGAAGGCGGCCCGGCGGGCGATGGCCCGGTACTCCATCGGGGACAGGTCCTGGGCCTCGTCGACGACGATGTGCCCGTAGCCCTCGGGGTGTTCGAGGAGCCCGGCGACCTCGTCGAGGAGAACCAGGTCGGCGGCGGTCCAGCGGGCCGACCGCCACGACCGCCGCGCGTCGGCCGCCGTCCAGAGCACCGCCTTCTGCTCCTCGTCGTCCAGCAGACCCTCGGCGGCCCGCGCCAGCGCGTCCGGATCGCCGAAGAGCCCCGCGACGACCTCCTCGGGACGCACCCGGGGCCAGGCCGCGTCGAGGTGGGCGGTGACGGGCCGGGCGCGTTCGATCCGGCGCGTCCAGGCGGCCGTCCGCGGCCCGCTCCGCCGCTCGGCCTGCTCCTGGACGTACCGCACGATCCGGGCCCGCACCCGTTCCCGGCCCACGGTGTACAGCGGTTCCTCTTCCTGTACGTCCGCCACGATCCGGGCCAGCTCGCCGGCCGGGACCCGCCAGCGGTACGAGCCGTCCGGCACGGCGAGGGAGCCGGCGGCGTCGGCGGTCACGCGGGCGTACAGGGCGCGGCGCAGCACCTCGGCCGTCCGGGCGTCGTGCTTCACGACGGCGGCCCGCTCGTCGTCGGTGGCGGTGACCGGGTGCCGGGCGATCTCCCGGGCGAGGGTGGACTGCCGTACGCCGGTCTCGCCGAGGGCGGGCAGCACCTCGGCGATGTAGGCGAGGAAGGTGGCATTGGGGCCGAGGATTAGCAGGCCGCCGCGGGCGATGCGCCGGGGGTGGGTGTAGAGCAGGTAGGCGGCCCGGTGGAGGCCGACGGCGGTCTTCCCGGTGCCCGGGGCGCCCTGCACGCACACCGTGGCGGTGAGGTCGGCGCGGACGAGGTCGTCCTGCTCGGGCTGGATGGTGGCTGCGATGTCCCGCATGGGTCCGACGCGGGGCCGTTCGATCTCCCGGGCCACGATGTCGCTCGCGCGGGACTCGCCCCGGCCGAGGTGTTCGTCCTCCAGCCCGGTGAGGTCGGTCGAGTCCCCGCGGCTGCCGGGCGCCCAGCCGAAGCGCCGGCGGACGGCGACGCCGCGCGGGTCGGTGGCGGTGGCCTGGTAGAAGGCGCGGGCGACGGGGGCGCGCCAGTCGACGACGAGGGGCGGGGCGGCGGGCTCCTCGGTGATCCGCAGCCGGCCGAGGTGATACGTCTGCCCCGCGTGATCGCCCGCCGGTTCCGTCCCGGCGAAGTCCAGCCGCCCGAAGAACAGCGGGCCCGCGGGCAGTTCGCGCAGTTCCTTCGCCCGGCTGCGCAACCGGTACCCGAGCACTTCGGCGTCGGCACCGGAGGCGGAGACGTCCTCGCCGGTGACGACGTGTTCCCGGGCGCCGTCGGCCATGGCAGCGAGAGCGGTGCGGCAGTGGTCGTGGTGGGCGCGTTCGCGGGCGAGGGCGTGCCGGAGGGCGGGATCGGGTGAGCTCATTCCATCGAGCGTAACCAAAATACGAGACTCAGTTAAATAATTTACTCAGAATCACCTTGCCGGACTCACCTCGGCTCAGGCGATCCAAGGCAGCCCGGCCGCCAGCACCCCGAACGCCCGCTCCGCCGCCGCCACCGCGTCCCCGCGCACCGCGGCCACCCGCTCCCCGGCCGCGATCCGCCGCCAGTTCTCCAGCGCGAGCACCCGCTGTACGGCGATGACCTGCCCGGCCGCCAGCCTCGCGTCCAGATCACCGCCGAGGGCCTCGGCGAGCGCGGCCTCCGACCGCTCCAGGTGCGTGTGCAACCGGGCGACGAGCGCGGGCGTCCCGTACAGCAGCGTGTGGAAGGCGAGTACGCCGGGATCGTCGTTGAGCCCGGTCACCGGGTCGCACCGCTCCAGCCCCGCCAGGAAGTGCCGGCGCAGCGCCGCCAGCGGCGTGGGCCCCTGCGCCACCACCCGCGCCGCCTCGCCCTCGTGGTCGGCGATGCGGTGCAGGACCAGGTCCTCCTTGGCCGGGAAGTACCGGAAGAGCGTCGGCTTGGACACCTCGGCCTCGGCGGCGACCTCCGCGACGGACACCGCGTCGAAGCCCTTCTCCACGAACAGCCGGACGGCGGTGTCCGACAGCACCTGGATCGTCCGCTGCCTCTTGCGCTCCCGCAGACCGGTCTCCACCATGCGACCGACCCTACGCCGGGGCGCCGGGCGGCGACTCAGGCGGTGGGCAGCGCCCGCCAGGGGGGCGGCGACGCCAGCTCCCAGAGGCTGTCGAAGTGCTTGTTCCAGGTGGCGATGACCGCCTTCGCGTCGTCACCGCCTTCCTGCGACCAGACCGTGAGGGCGGTGCGGTAGCCCTTGGGGTCGTAGTACTCCGGGTCCGAGCTGCGCAGGACGGTGCGGGCGGTGACGTCGTAGAGGCCGTGCAGGACGAGCTCGCGGTTGAAGACGCAGACCTTGTGCGTGGGTATGCCGGGATGGAGCCGGTACTCGCACCGGGCGGTCACCCGGCCGAGGCCGGTCAGCCGCTCCGCGAGGCCGGACAGGGTCTGGTCGTACTCCCGGCACTTCTCCTCGAGCCGCTTGCGGAAGTCCTGGTCGTCCTCCGGCCTGCCGTCCTGGCCGACCCGAGAGGGCACGGTCATCGGGCGGTCGAAGTCGGGGATGAGGAACCGCACGTTGACGTGACGGGTGGGTCCGGGATCCTCCTGCAGGCCTTCCAGGCGGTGGTGCAGTTCGTTGTAGAGCGTCTCGCCGGTGTACCCGAGGAAACCGATCTCCACCGTGCGGGCGCGGAACGCCTCGCTCACGAACGTGCCCAGTTCCCGGGACTCGACCTGAGCCCGGGCAGGCAGACGCAGGGACGCCGCCAGGTCCTTCACCGACTCGTACAGGACGTAGCCCACGAGGCTGAGCAGCGCACCGCCGAGGAAGGCCTTGTCCTGGAGGGCATCGCCGATCGGCTCGACCAGTTGGGCGCTCACTCCGGTGACGAACAGGCCCAGCAGCAGGGTGCGGGTCACCGCCGGTTCGTATCGCGCCTGCAGCCGCCGGAAGCGGGACGCCATTCCGTCGATGCTCGATCCGCCCGGCCTACCCGGCATGCGCAGTCCCCCCGAACCGTTGCCGCCGCTGGTCGCTCAGACGTCCGCCACCAGCCGAGCTCTCCGTGGCTCACCATGGTCCCCCTGCGGCAGCGCCCGGGCAAGATACGGGTTGGCCATGGACTTGTCGGGGAGGCCCAGGGCCGCCGTGGCCTCGGCCAGGGTCATGGCGTAAGTGTGGACGGCACGCTTGACGTTGGGCGCGTCCAGGCCGGCGCCGGTGACCAGGCGGTCGAGGTCGACGTAGGCCGAGCGGACGGTCTCGATCCACCGGTACACGCGCCAGTCCTCGTGCCAGTCCTTGGTGCAGTCGGGCGGCAGCGAGCGTTCCCAGCGGCGGAACATGCGGTCGCGGATCTCCGGCCGTGTCGGTGTGAGGTGCATGTGGCGGACGAGGTCGTAGAGGGGATCGCCCACCATGGCCATCTCCCAGTCGATCAGCGTCAGGCCCCCGTCCGGCCGGCACACCAGGTTCCACGGATTCAGGTCGCCGTGCAGCAGGACGGAACGGCGGGGTGTCAGGGTGTGGCGGGAGAGGATCTCGGCCAGCCGGACGCTGTCCGGGAGCCCGAGTTCACGGGCGAGTTCCATTGTGACCTTGGGCAGCTCGCTCACCAACCGGACCAGCTCGCCCCGCAGCCAGGGGTAGAAGTCGGCCCCGTTCAGCGGGTCCAGGCCCCCGCATCCGACCAGGGTCAACTCGCACAACTGGTCCACGAGATCGTCGGCCTCGTACGGGCGCAGTCCGTGTGCGGGATGCTCCGGTGGGCGGAACCCGTCCACCGGCCCCTCGTAGGAGTGGATGGTGAACTGCTCGCGCAGACCACTGGTGCCCAGGGCGAGCGCACGCGGCGCCCGGACGCGTACGCCGGAGCGCTCGATCGCCGTGAGCACCGCGTGCTCACTGAGGAACCGGCGTTCCCGGACGTCGGCGTTGCCCACCTTCCGGCGGACCATGACGGGGAAGTCGATGCCGGGGACCTCCACGGCCGTGTTCAGATGAGCCGTCCCCTTGAAGAGCCGGTCCGCGGAGGCGGCCCCCTCCTCGAACAAGGCCCGGCTGACCGCCCACGCGGGAAAGTCGCCACGGATGCGGAACCGCCGGTCGCGCTGCCACACGATCCCGGACAGGGTCCGCTCCCGGCTGGGCCGGCCCCCGTGCGACTCGTTCCACCGGAAGAGGATCCGCTCGATGGCCGACTCGTCCGGCACGCTCTTCAGCCGCAACGGTTCTTCCGCCGCGATCAGCGCCTTCCGCACCGCCCGGGTCGCGGCGTCCAGGTCCCGCTGCTCGAAGGAGTCACCGAGCGACCTGGCGGCCCGCATGACGTCCGGGTAGACGGACTGGGCCTGCTCGAAGGCCACGTAGTGCTTCAGGTCCCGGTCGAGGCCGTTGACGGCCTTGCCGCGCCGCTCCCCCATCACCTTGCGCCAGGCCTCGACGACCTGCGGCCACTGGTGGTCGGGGTAGCGCATGCGCACCAGGTGCGTGGCGAGGTCGTGGAGCGGGTCACCGTAACTGGCCAGCTCCCAGTCGACACAGATCAGTGGAGGGTTCCCGCCGTACGAGACGATCACGTTGTCCCGGTGCAGGTCCGTGTGGAGCAGGCTGAACGGGCGGCTGATGAGCGTGGGCACCCGCTCGGCGAACCGAACCAAGGCGTCCTCCGGGATGCCCAGCATGGCGAACAGGCCGCCGAACTCGGCCCGGTTGCGCTGTCTGATCTGGTCGTCGGCCGCGAACGCCAGTGCTCTGAGGAACGCGCCGCTGTCCCGGCTGGAGCGGGGCCAGGAGGCGGGCAGCGGGGGCAGGTGATGCCTGCGCACCTGCGTCATGTCAGCGAGCAGCCCCGCCAGCGCGACGATCAGGTCGTGGTCGACGGGCGTGTCGTTGGGGCAGACGGACGACAGGGGCACGCCCTCGACGTAGCTGAGGACCACGACGTCACCGTGCTTGGCCAGACAGCGCGGGACGTTGTGCAGCACGCCCCAGATCCGGTTCAGCAGGTCGGCCTCGTCCTGCCACGTCCGGATGACCACCGGCAGAGCGGACGGGATGCGCTTGCGGACGGTGACCGGCGCGCCGTTCTCGGCGGCCACCAGCCTCGAGTCCTCGGCGGTGAGGGGGCGCACCATGTAGTTCAGGTTGTGGTGGCCCCGGCCGAACTGTCCCAGCGCCGTGGCGTGGGCCAGGAACCGGTCGAACGCCTCGTCGGCCGCCCGCTCGAGCGCCGGCTTGCCAAGCGGGGACGGACGGCTCACGGAGTGCTCCAGGAGGGACTTGCGACGCGCCGGTTCTTCATGCGGGGACGAAGAAGTGGGCACACAGTACAGCTACGGCTGGTTGCCCGTTGGGTGTACTCCAGTATTCGGAACGCACAGGAGCAACTCGGGTGACCCGAACGGGCGAATCGGTCCTGTCACCTGATCGTGCCCGTATGTCACCCGTCCCCGGCCAGCAGCTCCCAGCACGAGTCGAACCAGCTCTGCATGCTCTGCACGAACACGGACCCCGCCGAACCGGGGTCGCCCTCGTCGTTGACGTGCCGGGTCAGTGTGGAGCCGAGGCCCAGCACGTCCAGCGCCTCGACCTCCTCGTCGTCGTCCAGCCGGATGCTCCGCTCGACCACTTCGTACGGCCCGAAGAGCGCCTCGGTCTGCGGCCGCAGGTACAGCTTGAACGTCGGTACCAAGGGGGCGTGCCGTATCCGCACGTCCACGGAGGGTACGAGCCCCTCCGTCCGCAGGTCACGCAGGGCGGCGCCCAACGAGGCCGTGTGCCGTCGAGTGATAACGCGCAGGCGGTTCTGCAGCCGCACGCCCAGCTCGCCGTCGAACGGCTCGTCCGACACCCTCGGACGCGGATAGGGCAGCTCGACGTCCTCGGCGGGCAGCAGCATCCTGAGCTCGATGCCGGCGGGCTCGATCTCCTTCATCCTGATGCGCTCGGCCTGCAGGCGGATGTGCGCGTCCAGGCTCTCGGAGGTCAGGGTGAACACGTCCAGGCGGACCTCCCGCTGTCCGAAGGCGCGGGCGATGAAGGGCCCCAGGGCGGCCCGCACGGGCACCGGTTCCTCCTTGGTGCGGGTGGCGGCCTGCAGCGGAAGCTTGACCACCCGCGTCCCGCTCCCTTGCCGTGACTCGATCCACCCCTCCGACTTCAGCTCGTGCAGCACCCGCTGGACCGTGTCGCGCGAGACTCCGAACTCCGAGGAGAGCTCGCGCTGCGGAGGGAGGCTGGCGTGCAGACCGTAAGTGCCGTCCGCCAACTGGACGCGCAGCGACTGCAGAACGCGGTCGAACTCCCTGCCGCCCCCGGCCTCAACGCGGTCTCCGCTCATGCACCGACCGTACCGCCGCGGCCCTACGGCCAAACCACTTTCCGTCATGTGCGGTCAGGTGTCGGCCAGTTGGACTGGCAACTTGACCGAGTCCGTTAGTCGATCAGCCAGCAAGGGGACAACTCAAGGACAAGACCAGGCCAATTGGCCCGATCGTCAGGGGGACACATGCTCTTCAACCAGTTGACGTCAGTCCTCGTGCACACCGCTGTGTCCCAGGTGCTCCGCACCCCCTCGGGGCAGCGTCCGTCGCCCTCCTGGTCCTGGTCGCGCTCGGTGTACGCGCCCGCAGCCTGCCGCTGGCGGCGCCCGCGGCCGTACTCTTCGTCCTGCTGATGACTCAGGCCTGAGTCCGACCCCCGCCGCCCTCCCGCACGAGCCTCAGCACCGGCTCCAGCGAGTGCACGACCGTGTCCGCGCCCGCCTGCCTCAGGAGCTTCGCCTTCTCCTCGTTGCGCGCGTAGCCCAGGAACGGCACACCGGCGCGCCGGGCGGCCGTCAGGTCGGAGGGGGTGTCGCCGACCATCAGGGCCTGGCCGGGCGCCGCGCCCATCGCGCTGAGGGCCCGGTTGAGGCAGTGGGGGTCGGGCTTGAGCAGGCCGAGGTTCCGGGTGCGGCCGTAGATGTGCGGAGCGAAGCAGCCGAGCAGGCCGCGTGTCGTGAGGTACTCGCCCACCACGCGCGGCGAGTTGTTGGTCGTCACGGCCAGTCCCACGCCCAGCGCGGCCCAGGTGCGGATCAGCGGGTCCGCGTACGCGGTCGGCCGTGCGGAGGGCACCGCCCGCAATTCCTCGCGGGTCAGCCGCTCCTCGAACTCGGCGGCCAGGTCGCTGTGGTGGCGCCTGCGGTCGACCGCGCCCAGCAGGACGTGCGGGTCCGGGTGGACCTGCTCCTCCTCGGTCAGCAGTTCCTTGAGGCCCAGCCGTTCCAGCCAGTCCACCAGTTCGCCGGCGACCCGGTCGGCCGAGTAGCCCGCGAAGAGCCGGCAGACGGGGCCGTCGAAGTCCCACAGGACCACCCGGGCGCCCGCGATCAGGTCCCTGAGGCCGGCGTCCCGCTCGGTCACCGGTTCCGTCTGATCCGTATCGGAAGTCACTAGGAGAGTGTCATGTCCGAGGTGATGGTTTCCCAGAGGGCGTCGAACCACTTCTGTGATTCCTCCACGAACACCGCGTCCCGGTGCCCCGCCCGCTTCAGGAAGGAGAACAGCAGCGACTGGGAGCCCAGGGCGTCGTACATCTCCAGCGTCCGGCTCTCGTACTCCTCCTCGCGCCGGGTCAGCATGTAGTAGCCGTACAGGGCCTCCTCGCCGTTGAGCAGGTAGAGCTTCATCGGCGGGGTGAAGGGCAGCGCGCGGAAGGCGATGTGCACGTCGACGCGGTGGGTGGAGCGCACGGCGTGCAGATTGTGCTGGAGGACGCGGGCCTGGGCGTTGCGCATCTGGAGCCAGCGCTGGTGGACCGGGTCGTCGTCCTCCTCGTCCACCAGGACGGGGAAGGCCAGCTCGATGTCCCGCGACGGCATCAGGACACGGAAGTCGATGGACTCGGGGCGGATGCGGCCCTCGTGGATGAGGCGGAGCGGCTCGCTGAGGGCGAGCATCAGCGTCTCCGAGGTGTGGCAGACGACGTCGACCTTCACGCGCGGTACCGAGAACGCCTCCGCCAGGCGGGGCCCGAGGGCCACCATCGTCGGCTGCGGCTCGTCCCGGGGCGTGGGGGGCTCGGCGATGCGGGGCGGGCTGCCCTTGCTCACGTTGGTGAGCAGGCCGTCCTCCTGGAGCGCGCGCAGGGCCTGGCGGACGGTGCCGCGCTCCACCCCGAACTCGTCGGCCAGCTCGGCCTGGGTGGGCAGACGGTCGCCCGCCTTGAGGTCTCCCTCGCGGATCCGCTCCCGCAGGATGTCGGCGATCTCCTGGGACGAGAGCCTTCTGCTGCCGTTCACGGACACGTTCTCCTGGGTCACGACCAAACGCTACAACTTTGACCTACCTATAGGGAGTTGTTTGAAACTTGTTTATAGGTAGCAGCCAAGTGGGGACAACCTAGTTGGAGTTGGTTGCCAACTTTAGCCAGTTGGCGGAAGTTCTTCTTCCCGAACCTCCGAAGGGGGAAAGACCGTGCCCGTCCTCGCTTTCGTCTCCGCGATCCTCTTCGTCACCCTCGAGCAGGTCGTCCAGTGGAAGTACGGCGCCGCCGGCATCGTCGGACTGCTCCTGCTCACCGTGGGCGTCAAGGCCAAGAGCCCGTCCGTCAGCTCCGCCGGAGCGGTGGTGCTGGCCCTCCTGGTCGCGGGCCCAGCCCTGTGACCAGGCGATGATCACGTCGTGAGCAGCAGTTCCGAACTGATCGTCTCCCACAGCGCGTCGAACCACAGCCGCGACTGCTTCACGAACACCCCGTCCCGCACGCCCCCGGCCTGCCCGAACGCGAACAGCGTCGAACGGATGCCCTCCACGTCGTACATCTCCATCGGCTCGTGATCGATCTCGTGCTCACGCCGGCTGAGGGTGTAGTACGCGAAGAGGGCCTCCGTGCCGTTGAGCAGGTACAGCTTCACCGGCGGCGTGAAGGGCAGTGCGCGGAAGGAGACGCTGACGTCGATGCCGTGCGTGGCCCGCAGACCCAGCAGGTTGTGCTGGAGCACCTGCCCCTGGGCGTTACGCATGGCCAGCCACCGCTCGTGCACCGGGTCGCCGCCCCCGCGGCCGGCCACCGCCACCGGGAAGGCCAGGTCGATGTTCCGGCCCGGCAGCAGCACGCGTACGTCGATCTTGGCCGGTTTCCGCCGCCCCGCGTGGATCTGGCGCAGGGGTTCGCCGAGGGCGAGGGTGAGGGAGACGGAGGTCAGGCACAGGGCGTCGATCTCCACGTGCGGGGACGCGAAGGCCTCGGCGATGCGGGGTGCGAGGGCGACCGTGGTGGGCGCGGGCAGGGCAGCCGGGCCGGTCAGGACCGCGCCGGGGTCGGGTGCGACGGTCGCCGGGCTCCCCTTGGACACGTTGGTGAGCAGGCGCTCCGACTGGAGGATGCGCAGGGCCTGGCGGACGGTGCCGCGCTCCACGCCGAACTCGTCGGCCAACTGGGCCTGGGTGGGCATGCGCTGGCCCGCCCGCAGCCGGCCGGACCTGATCCGGGCGCGCAGCTCGTCGGCCACCTCGCGATGTGTCCTCTGCGGCCGCTGCGGGCCCTTGAGGCCGTCGACGAGGGCGTGTTCCGGCTCCACGACCAAACACTACAACTTCTCGCCATCTTTGGGCAGTTCAGCGAAAGGTGGTTATGAGACGCGCCCAATCGGAGATAAGTACAGAGAAGTTGGCAGCCAACTTGAGCAACGTGGTCAGACCTCTGGGGGGTTGGCCGACTGAGCCGGCCCACTGCTGTCCGGGCCCCCTTCCGGAGGGGAGCCGGGGACCCGGACGGGCAGTCGCACCACGCACACGCACTACACACCACGTACAACAACCACAACCACAACCACAACCGAAGAGCGCTACGGATGCGCACACCCACCGTCACCGGCAGAAGGGAGCCACCTCAGAACAGGTCCGGGCACCAAGGCCGCCTGGACGTACGCAGCAGGGCGTCGGCCACACGGGCGGCGCCCGCTCGTTCTTCCCGGACCCGCCCGAGCGCGGCCAGCCGCACGGCCGACTCGTCGCCGAGCCACAGCGCCGCCAGCTCGCCCGCGTCGAGCACGAGATGGGCGCTCTCGGTGGTCGGCGTGCAGGACGCCCCGTCCGGTCCCGCGTCCAGCCGCCACCGCCCGCCGGTCAGCCCCGCCCGGTCCGCGACCTCCAGCACCAGCGCCCCCCGCCCCTCGTACGCGCGCGCCTCCAGCGCCCGTACGACGTCCAGGATCCGCACCCACAGCCAGTCCGCCTGCGTGGTGATCCTGGCCGCGCGGGGGTCCGGCAGGAGGTGCGGGAGCAGGTCGTCGGGGGCGCGCCAGCCGCTCTTGACGGTCGTGATCCAGTCGATCGAGCACAGGTAGCGCCACAGCGCGCGCTCGGCGGCCGGGGTGACGGCGATCAGCCAGTCGACGGTCGCCGTGTTCAGCGGCTGCTTGCCGACCCAGTGGTCGTCGCTCCGGTAGCAGACCAGGCCCTCCACCTCGCCGTCCGCCGAGCGGTACAGGGCGTAGTAGGGCTCGGTCCACGGGGCGCCGCTCCAGTTGACGGCGCCCGTCCGCATCTGCCACCACAGCTCGGTCCGGCTGATCGCGCCCGGCTGGGCCCGGCGCAGCCGCTCGTGCAGCTCGGGGCCGAGCTTGCGGACGTCCTCGCCGTCCACGAGGTCGATCCGCCCGCCGTCCTCCGGGACCGGCCGGCGCGGGTCGAGACCGGCGCGGGGGACGTCGACCGTCCACTCGGTCATGGTGGTGGCGGGGCCGAAGCCGTAGCGGCCGTAGATCGGGTACTCGGCGGCGATCAGCGTCGCGACGACGTCCCCGCGGTCCTTCGCGGCGGCCAGGTCCTGCACCATCATCTGGGTCAGCAGGCCGCGGCGGCGGTGGGTCGCGGTGACGGTCACGTTGGAGATCGCGTCGGCCCGGACGGGGGCGCCGCCGACGGCGGTGACCTCCTGGTCGAAGGACCGGAAGGTCGCCACGCACCGGGCGCCGTCGAAGGCGCCGAGCAGCCGGCCGGGCACGAACTCGGCGCGGCGCGTCTCCGGCTCCTCCTCGGTGACGGCGGGCGGCCTCAGGAACCCCGTCTTCAGGGCCCGGATCCAGTCGGCGTACTCGGCTTCGGTGATGGGACGTACGTCTATGTCGGTGCGGCTGGTCATGGGCTCACGGTAGGCCGGTGCCCCCGCCCGCGTCGCGGGGATTTGCGGGCCCCCCGTGCGCCCCCTGTGCAGGCCCCTGTGCCGGTCAGAAGGCCGCCCGGATCTCCCCCACCTCGCGTCCGCCGCCCAGCAGCGGCGTACGGCCGATGCGGTCGACCACGGGGCTCTCCACCCCCATCAGCGTCAGGGCGCGGGCCAGGACCGGGCCGAGGGCGCGGGTCGCGCCGTCCTCGACCTTGAAGGCCAGGGCGCGGCCGTCCGGCAGGGCGACGGCCTGGACGGCCTCGGCGCCCATCTTGGAGAGGGTGCCGGGAACCTCGCGCATCAGCCAGGTGTCGGGGCGCCGGGTGCCGGCGACGTACTCGGGGTGGGCGCGCATCGCGTCGGCGACCCGGCGCTCGGCCGAGCCCGGCTCGGCGCCGACGAAGGAACGGAAGGCGCGGGCCAGCCCGACCAGGCTGATCGCCATCAGCGGCGCCCCGCACCCGTCCGTGCCGACGGCGGCGACCGGCTCGCCCGCCGCGTCCTCCACAACCCTGTGGATGATCCGCTGGAGCGGGTGCTCCGGGTCGAGGTACGTCTCCTGCGGCCAGCCACGCTCGGCGCAGACCGCCAGCATCGCGGTGTGCTTGCCGGAGCAGTTCATGGTGACGCGGTCGGCGACCGCGCCCGAGGTCAGGTACGTGTCCCGCTCCTCGGGGTCCAGCGGCAGGTCGGGCGGGCACTGGAGCAGGGCCGGGTCCAGGCCGTGCTCGTCGAGCATCTTGCGGACCAGGTCACGGTGAAACGATTCTCCGGAGTGGCTCGCGGCGGCCAGCGCCAGCCGCTCTCCGGCGAGGTCCAGTCCGGCCCGCAGGACCCCGGCCGCCTGCATCGGCTTGTTGGCGGACCGCGGGAAGACCGGCTCCGTCACCTCACCCAGCGCCAGCTCCACGGCCCCGTCCGCGGCCAGCACGACGAGACTGCCCCGATGCCGCCCTTCGACGAACCCGGACCGGACGACCTCGGCGAGGACGGGCGGCACGACGGGCGACAGGGCGGACGTGGGGGCGGACTGGGACGACTGGCGCGGCTGCGACGGTTGGGGCTGCTGGGGCGCGGACATCGGCGGTGGGCCTTCCGGACGGGTGACCCGCCGCGCGGCGACGGCCCGGGGTCACCGGACCTCCGGTGGGCGGCCGGACCGGCCGCCCCTCCCGTCACACGAGCAGGTCGTCGACTTGTGCTTCCCCTTCACGGTACCGGCGCGCGATCTCGCCGCTGCAGTCGTCGGCGGTCCGCTGGAGCCGCTGCCTGCGCCGGGAGACCTGCTGCTCGTAGCGGACGAGCCGGCCCATCCCGCCGGTCAGCTCCGCGTCGGTGCGGGCCGTCAGGTCGGACAGCTCCACCTCGCCGAGCATCTCCGCGGCCAGCCGCCGGCACTCCTCCGTGCGCGGAGTGGCGAGCGTCACATGCCGCGCGGAGGACCGCTGCCGGGCCGGGGCGTCCGCCAGGATCTCCGACAGCCGTTCGACGACGGACCCCGTCGCCGCGGTGGTGACCACGGACGACGACGGGCCCGGACCGCGCCGCGCCAGCTCCGCGCGCAGGATGTCGATCCGCCCCTGCAACAGCCGTCGTACGTAGCTGAGATCGGCCTCCTCGCGCTGGGCGTCCCGGCGCAGCGTGCGCAGCTCGGGCAGGCTCAGTGTGGTCAGATCGTGCGCCCCCGTGTCCCCCGTCCCTGATGAGCCCGAGGGCCGCTCCGCGGGAAGCTCCGCGGGCAGCTCCGGGCTGTCCGTGCGCTGCACGGGCGGCCTGGGTGCCTCCAGGCCGCCCGGATATGTCAACGCGACAGCCCCCAGCGACTGCCCCGTCCCCGTACTGGTTGTGCTCATGTGCCTCTACCGTCCCCTCGACCGGCGTCTGGGAGCATCGTGCCACCCCAAGTGGTTGTTATGTGACCGAGTGCCCACGATCGGACCCGATCGGCCCCAGATGGGGGGTTAGGGAGCGAAAAGAAACCCCGTACGGGCCCACGTGCCCGCGCCCTGGGGGCGCACGGCATCATGACGGGATGCGTGCAGTGGTACAGCGGGTGGACGGCGCGAGCGTCGTGGTGGACGGCGAGACCGTGGGGGCGATCGAGGGCGAGGGCCTGTGCGTCCTGGTCGGCGTCACCCACGACGACACCGAGGAGAAGGCGGCGCAGCTGGCCCGCAAGCTGTGGTCGGTGCGGGTGCTGCACGACGAGAAGTCGTGCAGCGACGTCGACGCACCACTCCTGGTGATCAGCCAGTTCACTCTTTACGGTGACGCCCGCAAGGGCCGCCGCCCCACCTGGAACGCCGCCGCCCCTGGCGACGTCGCCGAACCCCTGGTCGACGAGGTCGTCGCGCGGCTGCGCGCGCTGGGCGCGACGGTGGCCACGGGCCGCTTCGGCGCGCAGATGCGGGTGTCGCTGACGAACGACGGCCCCTTCACGGTCCTCGTCGAGGTCTGAGCGCCGGGGCCCGAGCGCGGCCGGCTACGGCTCGACGACCGTCTCCTGCGCGGCGGCCGTGTCCTCGGCCACCAGCCGGGCGTCCACCGGAACGT
Source organism: Streptomyces sp. CB02414 (assembly GCF_001905385.1). Lineage (GTDB taxonomy): Bacteria > Actinomycetota > Actinomycetes > Streptomycetales > Streptomycetaceae > Streptomyces. Next base: position 486,909 of record NZ_LIPF01000006.1, read on the forward strand.
TCCGCTTCACCAGGGCGAGGGCGACCGGCCCCAGCTCGTGGTGGCGTACGGACGTGGTCACGAACCCGATCTTCCGGCCCTCCGGACCGTCGTCCGCGAGCCGCACCTCCGCCCCGTTCGGCGGCAGGTGGACCTCGCTGCCGTCCAGGTGCAGGAAGACCAGCCGGCGCGGCGGCTTGCCCAGGTTCTGCACCCGGGCGACGGTCTCCTGCCCCCGGTAGCAACCCTTCTGGAGGTGCACGGCCGTCCCGATCCAGCCCAGCTCGTGCGGGATGGTCCGGTGGTCGGTCTCGAAGCCGATCCGCGGGCGGTGCTGCTCGACCCGCAGCGCCTCGTGGGCGAGGATCCCGGCCGGCGGCCCGGCCTGCGCCGCGAACGCCTCCAGCTCCTCCCTCGGCAGGAACAGATCACGGCCGTACGCCGTCTCGCGGACGACGGCGCTCCCCGGCGCCTCGGCGATCGACCCGGCCGGCAGGTGCACGACCGCGGTGTCGGCGGTGCGGTCGGCGACCTCGACCCGGTAGAAGAACTTCATCGACTCCAGGTAGCCGATCAGCGACTCCTGACTGCCGGGCTCCACATGGGCCCAGGTGGTCGTGCCGTCGTCGACGAGGTACAGGGCGTGCTCGATGTGTCCGTTGGCGGAGAGGATCAGCGCCTCGGTGGCCTGGCCGGCGGGCAGGTCGCTGACGTGCTGGGTGAGCAGCAGGTGCAGCCAGCTCAGCCGGTCGTCGCCGGTGACGCTGACGACGCCGCGGTGCGAGAGGTCGACGAATCCGGTGCCGTCGGCGAGGGCACGCTGCTCGCGGAACAGGTCGCCGTAGTGGGCGGCGACGCCTTCGTCCACGCCCTCGGCGGGAACGGCGCCGGGCAGGGACAGCAGAGGGCTCTTCATACGCCCAGCCTACGACTCACTTACGACTCGGTAGTTGAACCCTTCAGGGAACAGTCCTCGCACCGGCCGAAGATCGCGAAGTGCTTCATGTCGGTGTCGAACCCGAACTGCCGCCGCAGCTTGGCGGTGAACTCGGCGGCCACCGACAGATCGGCCTCGATCACGTTCGTGCAGTCCCGGCACACCAGGTGGATGTGGTGGTGCCGGTCGGCCAGGTGGTAGGTGGGCGCCCCGTGCCCCAGATGAGCGTGGCTGACCAGCCCCAGCTCCTCCAGCAGCTCCAGCGTGCGGTACACCGTGGAGATGTTCACCCCCGACGCCGTCTTCCGCACTTCGCCGAGGATGTCGTCGGGGGTCGCGTGCTCGAGGGTGTCCACGGCTTCGAGCACCAGCTGCCGCTGCGGGGTCAGCCGGTAGCCGCGCTGTCTGAGGTCGCTCTTCCAGTCGGTGCTCACCACACCCCTGAGTCTAGGACTACTTGAAGAAAGCGATCCCGTCGTCCGGCATGTCGTCCGGGAGGGCCTTGGCCCAGCGCTCGACGTCCTCCGGGGTGACGACCTTCTTCAGGTGCGCCGACATGTAGGGGCGCAGCTCGACCTCGGGGGTCTGCTTCTCGCCGACCCACATCAGGTCGCTCTTGACGTAGCCGTAGAGCCGCTTGCCGCCGGTGTAGGGCTGAGAGGCCGCCGTGCGGGCCACCGCGTCCGTCACCAGGTCGATCTGGGGCTTCTGCTCGGCCATCTCGCCGTACCAGATCTCGATGACGCCGTCGTCGCGGACCATCGTGACCTCGACCTTGCGGTTGGCGTCGATGCGCCAGAAGCCGTGCTCGGAATCCAGCGGGCGGACCTTGTTGCCGTCGTTGTCCAGCACCCAGGTGTGCGACTGGTACTCCAGGAAGTCCCGCCCGTCGTGGGTGAAGGAGACCTCCTGGCCGAAGTTGCACTTCTCGGCGCCGGGAAAGTCGTGCACGCCCGCGCCCGCCCAGTTCCCGAGGAGGAAGGCGAGGGGGACGAGGTCCTTGTGGAGGTCGGACGGGATCTCGATCATGAGGGGTACTTCCTGGCGTCGGTGATCAGCGCTGGCCCTGGTACAGCTTCTTCACGGTCAGACCGGCGAAGGCGAGGACGCCGACGCAGACCAGGACCAGCAGGGCTTCGAAGAAGATCTCCACGGGGTGCTCCTTGAGCGGGGGGCATACGACAGGGCCGCCCCCAGCTTACGCGGCCCCTCCGGCCGCTTCCCGTCGGACTCCACCCACGAAGGCGGCCCACGCGGGCGCGGTGAAGAGGAGCGCGCCGCGGGGGGTCCTTGCTGTCGCGGACGGGGACGAGGGAGGGGAGGTCGGGGGCGACCTCGACGCACTCGCCGCCGCTCGCGTTGCTGTAGCTGCTCCTGCGCCACGTGCAGGCTGGACGGCGCCACCGTCAGCGGCCTGCTCACCGTGCTCAGCGTGGCGACGCTGCTGGTGACGATCACCTTCGCGCCCTGACGCCGCCCGCGAGGGCTACCCTTCCGGCATGGCGAAGAAGCTCGTGATCAAGGTGACGGCGGGGGCCGATGCCCCCGAGCGCTGCTCGCAGGCGTTCACGGTGGCGGCGGTGGCCGTGGCCAGCGGGGTCGAGGTGTCCCTGTGGCTGACCGGGGAGTCCGCCTGGTTCGCGGTGCCGGGGCGCGCGGCCGAGTTCGAGCTGCCGCACGCCGCGCCGCTGCCCGACCTGCTCGACTCTCTCCTGGCCGGCGGCCGGGTGACGCTGTGCACCCAGTGCGCGGCCCGGCGCGACCTGACCGAGAAGGACGTCATCGAGGGCGTGCGGATCGCGGGCGCCCAGGTCTTCGTGCAGGAGGCGCTGGCCGACGACACGCAGGCGCTGGTCTACTGACCGCCGGCGCCCGCCGCCGCGCCTCCCGCGCTCACTGCCCCATGACGTACGCCACCGTCGGACCGGTGGTCCAGCCGCCGTCCACCGCCAGTTCCGCGCCGGTGACGTAGGACGCGGCGTCCGAGAGCAGGAAGACGACCGCGCCGGCGATCTCGTGGGCCTCGCCCACCCGGCCCATGGGCGTGTTGGGGTAGTTGCCCTCGCCCCGCTCGATGCCGACGGCCGCGGTCATCGGGGTGTACGTCATCCCGGGGTGGACGGAGTTGACGCGGATGCGGGCGGTGCCCAGTTCCACGGCGCCGATCTTCGTCAGTCCGCGCACGCCCCACTTGGAGGCGCCGTAGCCCGCCGTGAGGGCGAGGCCCATCAGGCCCGCGGCGGACGAGATGTTGACGATCGATCCGCCGCCGGCCTCCTTCAGCGCGGGGATCACGGTCTTCATGCCGATGAAGACACCCGTGAGGTTGATGTCGAGCACCTTGCGGAAGTGTTCGACGGACTCCGACTCGAGCAGGGTGCCGGTCGAGATGCCGGCGTTGTTCACCAGGCCGTGCAGCGATCCGAACGCGTCGACCGCGAGGTCGGCGGCGCGGCGCCAGTCCTCCTCCGAGGTCACGTCGTGGTGCAGGAAGCGGGCGCGGTCGCCGAGTTCGCGGGCGGTGGCCTCGCCCTCGTCGTCCAGGACGTCGGTGATCAGGACGTGTGCGCCGGCGGCGACCGCCTGGCGGGCGGCCTCCGCGCCCAGGCCCCGGGCGCCGCCGGTGATGATCAGGTTCTTGCCGGTCAGGTCGTGCATGTCGGGCTCCTTTCCAGGGGCGGGCAGGTCAGAAGTGGGTGCCGCCGTCGATCCGGATCTCGGTGCCGGTGATGAAGCGGCCGTCCTCGGAGCCGAGCATCGCGACCACGGACGCCACGGTCTCCGGGCCGGCGAACCCCTGGCCGAGGGCGGGCGAGAGCTTCGCGAAGAGGCTCATGTCGGCGTCCGCGGGCAGCCCGGGACCGGCGCTCTGTCCGCTGGCCCCGCTGCCGTCCGTCATGCCGGAGGAGATGGACCCCGGCTGCACGGCGGTGAAGCGGATGCCGCGGCCCGCGTACTCGCTGGCCAGGGCGTGGGTCATGGACTGGATGCCGCCCTTGCTCGCCGCGTAGGCCGCCATGTACGGGTGGGCGAACGCCGCCGAGGTGGAGCTGAAGTTGACCACGGCCGCGTCCCGGCCCGCCAGGAGCGCCGGGATCGCCTCCCGGATCACCAGGAAGGTGCCGACGAGGTTCACCGTCAGGACGCGGGTGAAGTCCGCGAGGCTGGTCTCCTCGGTGTGCGAGGAGCGCAGGATGCCGGCGGCGTTGACCAGGACGTCCAGTCCGCCGAGGGCGTCCGTCGCGGCCTTGACGCCCTCGCGCACGGAGGTCTCGTCGGCGATGTCGACGACGAGGGTGGTGAGGCGGTCCGTGTGACCGTGAGCGGCCGCCTTCTCGAAGGTGTCCTTCAGGCCCTTCTCGCTGACGTCCGCGGCCACGACGGTGCCGCCCTCCGCCAGCAGACGCAGCGCGGTGGCCTGGCCTATGCCCGAGCCGGCGCCGGTGACCAGGGCGCGGCGGCCTTCGTAGCGGTTCAGGGGATTCAGGTGATTCATGCGCTTCATGCGCTTCACGGTACGTCTAGGTGGCACGGTTTGCCACTACGTCACGGCATGCCGCCAGGTGGTCGCGGGTCGTACGCTTCTGGGGTGAGCACCGAGCCGCCGATCCCGTCCCTGACCGAGCGCCGCAAGGCCGCCACCCAGCTCGACATCGCGCACGCGGCGGCCGAGCTGTTCGCCACCCAGGGCCCGCACACCACGACGGCCGAGGAGATCGCCCGGCGCGCCGGGGTCGCGCTGCGCACCTTCTACCGGTACTTCCGCTCCAAGCAGGACGCGGTCGGTCCGCTGCTGACGGTCGGCGCCGACCGCTGGCGGGGGCTGCTCGCCGACACGGAGCCGGGCACCCCGCTCGGGCCTGCGCTGCGCACCGCGGTCGAGGAGGCGCTGGCGGTCCCGGACGACCGGGCGGCCGAGGCGATGCTGCGTACGCGAGGGCTGCTGCGGGCCGCGCAGGACGATCCCGCGCTGCGCGCCGTGTGGTACCGCGTGAACCAGGAGTCGGAGGAGCGGCTGGTCCCGGTCGTCGCACGCCTGACGGACGGCGCCGCCGACCCGCTGGAGGTACGGCTGCTGGCGGCCGCGGCCACCGACGCCATCCGGATCGCCATGGAGACGTGGGCCGGCACGGAGGCGGGGCCCGAGGGCCCCGGTTCACCGGCCGAGCTGGCGGTGCGCTGCCTGGAAGGGCTCGTCGGGGGGCTGGACCAGATGTAAATGACGGGGGGCCGGGGGGGCGGGTGGCTAGTGGCGCCCCTTCTTGCCGTCCAGCTCGTCCCACCACTCGTCGGACTGCGGGTCGCCGGACGGGTCGTCCCACCAGCGGTCGTCGGGGCCGCGACGGTTGGCGACGACGGCGGCGAGCGGCGGGATGACCATGGCGACCACGCACATGGCGACGGCCGCGGGGACCGACCAGAGCCGGACGACGCCCCAGGCCAGGACGAACAACGCGATGCAGATGCCCATCATCACGAAGTAGCGGTGCCGCCGCCGCGCGTACATGTGTCCAGGGTAGGTCCGCAACCGGCATCCCGGACATGCCGAGGGGCCGCACCCCGGGCGTCCAACCCGTGGGGTGCGGCCCCTCGCCGTCACCGTCGCCGTCAGACGGCGATCGCGACCTCCGCGAGCCCGCCCTGCTGGGCGACGACCGTGCGGTCGGCGCTGCTGCCGCCCGGCACGAGCGCGCGGACGGTCCAGGTGCCCTCGGCCGCGTAGAAGCGGAACTGGCCCGTCGCGGAGGTCGGGACCTCCGCCGTGAACTCGCCGGTGGCGTCCAGCAGACGGACGTAGCCCGTCACCGGCTCGCCGTCACGGGTCACCTGACCCTGGATCGTGGTCTCACCGGGCTTGATCGTCGAGGCGTCGGGGCCGCCGGCCTTCGCTCCGCACATGTCGTACTCCTGAGGGGTTGAGAGGGGGCGGGCTTACTTGTTGGCGCCGAGCTCGATCGGCACGCCGACCAGGGAGCCGTACTCGGTCCAGGAGCCGTCGTAGTTCTTCACGTTCTCCACGCCCAGCAGCTCGTGCAGCACGAACCAGGTCAGGGCCGAGCGCTCGCCGATGCGGCAGTAGGCGATGGTGTCCTTCGCCAGGTCGACCTGCTCGGCCTCGTAGAGCGACTTCAGCTCGTCGTCCGACTTGAAGGTGCCGTCGTCGTTGGCGTTCTTCGACCACGGGATGTTGCGGGCGGACGGGACGTGGCCCGGACGCTGCGACTGCTCCTGCGGGAGGTGGGCCGGGGCGAGCAGCTTGCCGGAGAACTCGTCGGGCGAGCGGACGTCGACCAGGTTCTGCGCGCCGATCGCCTTGACGACGTCGTCGCGGAAGGCGCGGATCGAGGTGTCCTGCGGCTTGGCCTTGTAGTCGGTGGCCGGGCGCTCGGGCACGTCGGTGCCGTCGACCAGCTCGCGGGCGTCCAGCTCCCACTTCTTGCGGCCGCCGTCGAGGAGCTTGACGTTGTCGTGGCCGTACAGCTTGAAGTACCAGTAGGCGTAGGACGCGAACCAGTTGTTGTTGCCGCCGTAGAGGACCACGGTGTGGTCGTTGGAGATGCCCTTCTTCGACAGGAGCTTCTCGAAGCCCTCCTGGTCGACGAAGTCGCGGCGGACCGGGTCCTGGAGGTCCTGGGTCCAGTCGATCCGGATCGCGTTCTTGATGTGGTTCTTGTCGTACGCGGACGTGTCCTCGTCCACCTCGACGATCGCGATGGTCGGGTCGTCCAGGTGGTCCTGCAGCCAGTCGGCGTCGACCAGGACGTCGCTGCGGCTCATGATTTCTCCTCCGGGGCAGTTGCGGCGGGGCGTGCGGTGAGAGGGTGTGCGCGCTCGGGCCGGTGGGCGGCGCGCGGGTGCCCAGGGCAGGGCGAGGTGAGGGGACACGGACGGCGGCGTCGCCGTCCGCTCAGACGGTGCGACAGAGCATGGCGGCGACACGGCACAGGTCGACTGCCCGCCGCTTCGTGAGATCCGCCTGTCCCCGCGGCCGGAGGACGCTCGTCTGGTGCTGCATAAGGCCCGATCGTAGGGACGGACAGCGGGGTGTGTCACCGGCGTGTCGGATTATGAGACACGATTGCCCGGCATGTGGGATGCAGACACTATCGGGGCGCCCGCGCACGGCTTCCCGGACCGGGGGCGCCCGTCACCCATCTACGCTGCGGACTGCCACGTCTCGCCAGTCGGACGCCCGGTCGTCGCCGCCCTAGGGCCTGTCTGACAATTCCCGTCGTCGCCCGAAGGGCGGCCGCGCGGCGTCAGGTGCGTGCTCTCGGCGTGCCGGCCCCAGACCCGCGTACTGGCCGTACTCGGGTCTGGGGCCGGTGCGGCGAGAGTGCGTGCATGGCGTCGCGCGGCAGACGGGAATTGTCAGACAGGCCCTAGCCGGCCAGCCTGACGTCCGAGCCCTTCACCGTGATCTCGACGCCGTCCTTCGCCGCCTCGACCTTGTCCAGCTGCACGCCGCCGGGCAGCTCGTCGATGGTCTGCTGGAAGTCGGTGATGGCCCGGATGCGGGACTCGGCCAGCTCCTTGCCGCCGATCTCCGGCAGGCCGTCGGCGACGACCTCGACGTTGTTGTCCTTGACCGTGACCGTGCTGAGGACGTCGACCGGCTCGGGCAGTTCGACGCCGAACGCCGTGGCCTGGAGGGAGACCTTGATCTTGCCGTTGCCGCCGTCGGAGAGGCCGACGACCTTCGCGGTGACGCCCGGCGCGACGGTCGTGGGCTCGGACTTGGCGGCCTTCATCAGCTCGTCATAGGCGATGGTCGCGGTGCCGGTGGCGGTGGCCGCCGTGGCGGAGCTGAAGTCGCTGGAGAAACCGACGCCCTTCATGTTCGCCCGCAGGTGGTCGATGCGGATCTTCTCGGCGCCGTCGCCGGTGGACGCCTCGTAGCCGTCGATGCCGATCTCGACGTCGTCCAGCTCGCCGCCGACGACCTGGGTGAGGAAGGGGAAGCCGTTGATGGAGACGTCGGGCGTCGAGGCCAGGTTCTCGGTGCTCTGCAGCTGGTCCGCCGCCTCTCCCTCGGCGAAGTTGACCGCGACCCGGTCCGCGATCACGAAGAGACCGCCCAATATCACGACGACGATCAACAGTATTCGCAGTGCACGCATGCGGTGTTCCCCCACCTCGGGCGGTCAATGACGGCGGTCTCCGACGACCGGCGGCCGTCCAGCGCGAGAGTAACGCGGCGGACAAGGGCCACCGGCATTTTGTCGATCACCTGTGACAGGCGGCCGGTTTCAGCCGAGCGCCCGGCCCAGCAGGTAGACGGCCGGCGCGGCGGCCGCCAGCGGCAGGGCCACGCCCGCCGTGAAGTGGACGAAGCGGGACGGGTAGTCGTACGCCGCCACCCGGTGGCCGATCAGCGCGCACACCGCGGCGCCCGCGCCGAGCAGCGCCCCCGACGACCCGAAGTCCGTCACCGCGCCGACCGCGATCCCCGCCCCGGCCGCCGCGAGCAGCGCCACGACCAGGGACGCGGCGGTCGGCAGCGGCAGGGCCCGCGCCACGGCGGCGACGGCCACCGCGATCGCGCCGACCGTCACGGCGTCCGCGTCGGCGGCGAGGTACCCGCCCGCGACCACGGCCAGGGCCGCCGCGACGACGGTCGCCATCAGGCCGTACATCCGCTCGTCCGGGTCGGCGTGCGAACGCAGTTGCAGCACGAGGGAGAGCAGCACCCACACCCCGAGGGTGCCGATGATCGCCGCCGGGGAGCGGTCGGACACCAGCATCGCCGCGTCGGCGGCGAGCGCGGCGGCGAAGCCCAGGGCGATGCCCTGCCGGGCGGGCCACATGCCGTTCAGCCGGAACCAGCCGGCCGCGGTGACGGCCTGGAGGACGACGAGCGGGACGAGCAGCGCGTACGTGCCGATCGCCGCCCCGCCGGCCAGCAGCAGGCCCAGCAGTGCGGTGAGCCCCGCCGGCTGCATGCCGGGGTCGATGATCGGCGAGCGCCCCTCGGCACGGGCACGCTGGGCATCCGTTATCCGCGTGTTCCCGGCGACGGTCGCGGGGCCGTAGCCGGGCTCGTCGGCGGAGGCGGGGGGTGCGGCGGGGGCGGGAGTGGCCGGCTGGGGCTGCGGCTGGGGCTGGGGCTGGGGCTCGGAGTAGTACCCGTACGTCTGTGGGTGCGCCTGGTACGACTGCTGCGGCTGCGGCTGTACGTAGCCCTGCGGCGCGTGCGGTGCCTGCGGCTGCTGCGGCGGGAGATACGCCGTCTCCTCCGCGGAGACCGGCGGCTGCACGTGGGTCTCCCAGGTCTGCCCCTGCCACTGCTGGGTGTACTGGGCGGCGTCCGTGCCCTCGTACCCGTACCCGTACTGGTGACCCTGGTGGCCCTGGTGGCCCTGCGGGTCCTGATACGCCTGCTGCCCGGACGGCCACGCCTGGGCGTCGTATCCGTCGTATCCCTCGTACGGCTGATTCTGCCCGTACTGCTGATGCGGCTGGTCGGTCATGCTCACCCTCCCGCGAACGGCGGGAGCACCTCGACCGTGCCGCCCTCGGCCAGCCGTACCGTCTCGTGCTCGCGCGTGCCCACGGGGTCGCCGTCGACGAGGAACGAGCAGCGCAGCAGCACGCGCGTGAGTTCGCCGGGGTGCCGCTCGCGCACCGCGCCGAGCGCCTCGGCGAGCGTGGCCGCGTCGTACGCCTCCTCGGCCACCCCCGCCGCGGCCTTCGCGGCGGCCCAGTAGCGCACCGTGACCTTTGCCATCTGGATCCTTCGTCGCCGGTGCCGATCGGCGTCGGGTGCCGTTCGGCGGTGAACCATGTCAGGCTAGCCCGCCCGCGCCACCGCCCAGTCGCCGATGCGGTGCAGCAGCCCCTCGCCGGACGCGTGCTCGGCGTGGCCCATGCCGGGCTCCACCCAGAGTTCCCCGTGGTCACCGGCCGCCTCGGCCAGCATCCGGGGGTGGTCCAGGGGGAAGTAGCCGTCCCGGTCGCCGTGCACGACGAGCAGCGGCCTCGGCGCGATCCGCCCCGCCGCCTCCACCGGCGACAGCGGCACCGGGTCCCAGTCCCGGTGATGGATACGGGTGCGCATGCCGTAGCGGCCCACCAGGCGCCCGGCGGGACGCATCACCAGCCAGTGCAGCCGGCGCATGGGTGCCGTGCCCCGGTAGTACCAGCGGGCCGGCGCGCTCACCGACACCACGGCGTCCGTGCCGGCCTCGCGGTCACCGGCGTACAGCGCGGCGTGCCGCAGGACGACGGAGCCGCCCATGGAGAAGCCGACGGTCACCACGCGGGCGTGCCCGAAGCCGCGCGCCCAGGTGACCGCGGCCGCCAGGTCCAGCACCTCGCGGTCGCCGACGGTGGAACGGCCGCCGGACGCGCCGTGCCCGCGGAAGGAGAACGTGACGACGGCACCGTGGCGCCCGAACGCCTCCGCGATACGGCGCACGTGCGGGCGGTCCGCGTCGCCGGTGAACCCGTGGGCGACGACGAACACCAGGTCGGAGGTGCCGTGGGCGGTCGCGCCGGGCTCGTACACGGCGTCGATCCGGACCCCGTCGGGCGTGTGGAGGAAGGTGCGCGCGGGTGTGCGGCGCGGCGTCCGCCGGGGCTGCTCCGGGGGTGTCTCGCCGGGCGTCTCGGCATTCGGACGAATGGTGGAACGCGCCACATGACCTGCCGGTCGGTTGCTCATGTCGGCTATTCTGCTGGGCAGAGGACTCGGGCAACGTAGCCCCCGGGTCCTTTTGTGCTTTCGGGAGCGATGCCGGGCGGTCGCCGAACGGCCGCCGGGCGTTCACCTCCCGAGCGCGCGGCGGGCCCCACGGGCACGGGACCCGCCACCTGCACGACCGTACGAAGCAGTGCCGCAAACGTCCTCGCAGGGACCCAGGAGGAACCAGACGTTATGGGCGAGCGAACCGGGCACGACCAGCAAGACCGCAGGACGACCCAGGCAGGTGGGGCGCGATGAGTTCTCTGCTGCTCCTGACCAACGCCCTCCAGCCGTCGACGGAGGTGCTTCCCGCCCTCGGCCTGCTGCTGCACAACGTCCGCGTCGCGCCCGCGGAGGGCCCCGCCCTCGTCGACACCCCCGGCGCCGACGTGATCCTCGTCGACGGGCGCCGCGACCTCCCCCAGGTCCGCAGCCTGTGCCAGCTGCTGCGCTCCACGGGGCTCAGCTGCCCGCTGGTCCTGGTCGTCACCGAGGGCGGCCTCGCCGCCGTCACCGCCGACTGGGGCATCGACGACGTACTGCTGGACACCGCGGGCCCGGCGGAGGTCGAGGCCCGACTGCGCCTCGCCATGGGCCGCCGGCAGATCGTCGGCGACGACTCCCCCATGGAGATCCGCAACGGCGACCTGTCGGTGGACGAGGCGACGTACTCCGCCAAGCTCAAGGGCCGGGTCCTGGATCTGACCTTCAAGGAGTTCGAGCTGCTGAAGTACCTCGCCCAGCATCCGGGCCGGGTCTTCACCCGCGCCCAGCTGCTCCAGGAGGTCTGGGGCTACGACTACTTCGGCGGCACCCGCACGGTCGACGTGCACGTACGGCGGCTGCGCGCCAAGCTCGGCCCCGAGCACGAGTCGCTGATCGGCACCGTACGCAACGTGGGCTACCGCTTCGTCACGCCGGAGAAGCCGGAGAAGGCCGAGCGTCCAGTGGAGGAAGCCAGGACCCGGTCGCAGCCGGACCCCTCGGCGCGGGCGACGTCAACCAAGGTGTGATACGCCCTGCCCAGGGCGGTTCCATCCGCGTAGACTCCGCGCGTGGCCAAGGTGACTCGGGATGATGTGGCGCGACTGGCGGGGACTTCCACCGCCGTCGTCAGCTACGTCATCAACAACGGACCCCGGCCGGTCGCCCCGGCCACGCGCGAGCGTGTCCTCGCCGCGATCAAGGAACTGGGGTACCGCCCGGACCGGGTCGCCCAGGCGATGGCGTCGCGGCGCACGGACCTCATAGGGCTGATCGTGCCGGACGCGCGCCAGCCGTTCTTCGCGGAGATGGCGCACGCGGTCGAGTGGGCCGCCTCCGAGCGCGGGAAAATGGTCCTCGTCGGCAACTCCGACTACGTCGGCGAGCGCGAGGTCCACTACCTGCGCGCCTTCCTGGGCATGCGCGTCTCCGGCCTGATCCTGGTCAGCCACGCCCTGAACGACCTGGCCGCGGCCGAGATCGAGGCCTGGGACGCCCGGGTCGTCCTGCTGCACGAGCGCCCCGAGGCCATCGACGACGTCGCCGTCGTCACCGACGACCTCGGCGGCGCCCAGCTCGCCGTGCGCCACCTGCTGGAGCACGGGTACGAGTACGTCGCCTGCATGGGCGGCACCGCCGAGACCCCGTCCGTCGGCGACCCGGTCTCCGACCACGTCGAGGGCTGGAAGCGGGCGATGAAGGAGGCCGGTCTCTCCACCGAGGGCCGGCTCTTCGAGGCCCCGTACAACCGTTACGACGCCTACCGCGTGGCCCTCGACCTGCTCGCCGGCCCGCAGCGCCCGCCCGCGATCTTCTGCTCCACCGACGACCAGGCCATCGGCCTGCTGCGCGCGGCCCGCGAGCTGCGCATCGACGTGCCCGGCGAGCTGGCGGTGGCCGGCTTCGACGACATCAAGGAAGCCGACCTCGCCGATCCGCCGCTGACGACGGTCGCCTCCGACCGCTCGGCGATGGCGCGGGAGGCCGTGGACCTGGTCCTGGACGACGGCCTGCGGGTGGCGGGCTCACGGCGCGAGCGGCTGAAGGTCTTCCCGTCGCGGCTGGTGGTCCGCCAGTCCTGCGGCTGCGGGTAGCTCTCCCGACCGCACCCGTCCCCGTGCTCTTTATATCGGGCATACGAGGTTCTGCCGGGCTTCTCAGGCAGCACTCAGGCCGCTCTCATACGCGGGCGGGACGCTCATGAACATGACCGAGAGCCTCCGCCGGAACGGCGAGTACGAGCACGCGCAGGAGAACCCGTACCAGAACCCGTACCAGGGAACCCACGAGCACGCCTCCTCTCCCGTCGACCCCGAGTGGCCGCCCCCGCCGGCCCAGCCGCCCGCCGCCCCCTTCGCCTCCTTCCAGGACGGGCAGCCCGAGCAGCCGCGCGAGAAGCGCAGGGCCCGGCGCGGCCCGGTCGCCCTCCTCACCGCCGTGGCGATCGTCGCGGCGGCCGTCGGCGGCGGCACCGCCTTCGGCATCCAGGAACTGACCGGCGGCGACACCGTCGCCTCCAGCTCCAGCAGCACCAACGTGGTGCCCTCCAGCCAGAAGGGCACGGTCTCCGGCGTCGCCGCGGCGGTCAGCCCGAGCATCGTCGAGATCAGCGCCACCTCGCCCGCCGGTTCCTCCACCGGCTCCGGCGTGATCATCACCGGTGACGGCGAGATCATCACCAACAACCACGTCGTCTCCGGCGCCTCGTCCGTCAAGGTGACGACCAACGACGGCAAGCAGTACGCGGCCGAGGTCGTCGGCACCGACAGCAGCAAGGACCTCGCGCTGATCAAGCTGGAGAACGCCTCCGGCCTCAAGGCCGCGACCCTCGGCGACTCCGACGCCCTGAAGGTCGGCCAGCAGGTCGTGGCGATCGGCTCCCCCGAGGGCCTGACCGGCACGGTGACCAGCGGCATCGTCTCGGCCCTGGACCGCGACGTGACCGTCTCCACCGACGAGGGCCAGCAGCAACAGCAGCAGCGGCAGGGCGGCGGCTGGCCGTTCGAGTTCGGCGGCCAAGAGTTCAACGGCGACACCGGCTCGTCCACGACGACGTACCAGGCGATCCAGACCGACGCGTCCCTGAACCCGGGCAACTCCGGCGGCGCGCTGATCGACATGAACGGCAACATCATCGGCATCAACTCCGCGATGTACTCGTCTGCCGAGTCCTCCGCGAGCGCGGGCAGCGTCGGCCTCGGCTTCGCCATCCCGATCAACACCGTCAAGGCCGACCTGGCCAAGCTGCGCGCGGGCGCGGACGGCTGAGCGGGCGTCCCGCGCGGCTGCCCGAGGCCGCCGCGAACATGCGAGGCTGAAGAGGCCCGCAGCCGCCCCCGACACCGCATCCGAGGAACCCGAGCCATGAGCCCCGCAGACGGCGACCGTGACCGCGACCGCGAGATCCAGCGCATCCTGATCGTCGACGACGAACCGGCGGTCCGCGAAGCCCTCCAGCGCAGCCTCGCCTTCGAGGGCTACGACACCGAGGTCGCCGTCGACGGCGCCGACGCGCTGGAGAAGGCCTCGGCGTACCGCCCCGACCTGGTCGTCCTCGACATCCAGATGCCCCGCATGGACGGCCTGACCGCCGCCCGGCGCATCCGCGGCGCGGGCGACACGACGCCCATCCTCATGCTCACGGCCCGCGACACGGTCGGCGACCGGGTGACCGGCCTGGACGCCGGCGCCGACGACTACCTGGTCAAGCCCTTCGAGCTCGACGAACTCTTCGCCCGCATCCGCGCGCTGCTGCGCCGCAGCTCGTACGCGGCGGCGGTGGAGGCCACCGCCGAGGACGAGGACACCCTCACCTTCGCCGACCTGACCATGGACCTGTCGACGCGGGAGGTCGTGCGCGCCGGACGCCCGGTCGAACTGACCCGCACGGAGTTCACGCTCCTGGAGATGTTCATGGCCCACCCGCGCCAGGTCCTCACCCGCGAGCAGATCCTCAAGGCCGTCTGGGGCTTCGACTTCGAGCCGTCCTCCAACTCCCTCGACGTGTACGTCATGTACCTGCGCCGCAAGACCGAGGCGGCCGGCGAGCCGCGTCTCGTCCACACCGTGCGCGGCGTCGGCTACGTCCTGCGGCAGGGCGGCGCGGAGTGACGAGCCTCGCCCGCCGTGTCCGCGCCCTGCCCATCCGGGCCCGGCTGTCGCTGCTGGTGGCGTCGGCGGTGGCGCTGGCGGTCGCGGCGGCGGCGGTGGCGTGCTGGTTCGTGGTGAAGAGCGTGCTGGTCAGCTCGCTGGACGAGGCGCTGAAGGCGAACCGCATGAGCAGGCAGCAGGTCATCCAGTACGTCAATGTGCGCACCGGCGAGTGCGCCCACGACCCCGTCACCCACGAACAGAACCCCTTCGGCTCGTCCGTACAGCTCGTGGACGGTACGGGCGGGAGCTGCCTGATCATCGGCATGGAGAAGGTCCCGCTCGCCGACGCCGACCGTGCCGTGGCCGAGGGCGGGGCCAAGGACGCCCTGCACGACGCCACGGGCCCGGACGGCAAGCAGTACCGCGTCTACACCTACAACGTGCTGCCCGAACTGGGGGTCGCCGTCTCCGCCGCCCGCCCGCTGAGCGAGGTGAACAGCTCCCTCAGCAACCTCGCGCTGGTCCTCGTCTTCGTCGCCGGCGCCGGGGTCGTCGGCGCGGGCGCCGCCGGCCTCTGGGTGGCCCGGACCGCCCTGCGCCCGGTCGACGAACTGACGCAGGCCGTGGAGCACGTGGCCCGCACCGAGGACCTGACCGTCCGCATCCCGGTCGAGGAGGACAGCGAGGACGAGATCGCCCGCCTCTCCCGTTCCTTCAACAGCATGACCTCCTCCCTGGCCAGCTCCCGCGACCTGCAACAACAACTGATCGCCGACGCCGGCCACGAACTGCGCACCCCGCTCACCTCCCTCCGCACCAACATCGAACTCCTGACCCGCAGCGAGGAGACCGGCCGCCCGATCCCGGAGGCGGACCGCAAGGCCCTGCTCGCCTCGGTGAAGGCCCAGATGACGGAGCTGGCCGCGCTGATCGGCGACCTCCAGGAACTCTCCCGCCCCGACACCGGCCAGCACGAGGGCCGCACCCGCATCCTCGCCTGGCACGACGTCGTCGAGTCCGCCCTGCGCCGCGCCCGCCTGCGCGGCCCGGAGCTGACCATCACGGCGGACGTCCACCCCTGGTACGTGCGCGCGGAACCGGCCGCCCTGGAACGCGCGGTCGTCAACATCCTGGACAACGCGGTGAAGTTCAGCCCCAAGGGCGGCACGGTCGACGTACGCCTCACCGACGGCGTCCTCACCGTCCGCGACCACGGCCCAGGCATCCCCGCCGACGAACTCCCCCACGTCTTCGACCGCTTCTGGCGCTCCCCGTCCGCCCGCGCCCTGCCCGGCTCGGGCCTGGGCCTGTCCATCGTGGCCCGCACGGTGCAGCAGGCGGGCGGCACCGTCAGCCTGACGCCGGGCGAGGGCGGCGGCACGACGGCGACCATACGGCTGCCGGGCGCGCCGGTACCGCCGCCGGAGACGGGCGGGGACGGCGGGGGTCAGTGGTAGCCGAGCATGCCGGGGGAGTCGATGTCGACCGTGAGGAAGCCCGGCGGGTAAAGATCCTCCCGCCCGGTCAGGATGATCGACATGCCCCCCGAGTCCAGGTGCGGCGTGGCCACGTAGAGCGCATGGCACGTGTCGGCACCGCCCCAGCCGTCACGCACCATTCCCCCGACGGTGATGGCCGCGACCTGCCCGAGCGGATCGATCTGCAGGCCCGGAAGCGCCATGAGCGCGCCTCCGACGTTCGCCTCGCTCTCCTCGGCTTTCATGAGGCACAGCGCCGGGAGGTGCAGCCAGTCACCCGGCGTGTGCGCGACGTTGTCGGCGAGGCGATGGAGCGCTTCGTGGCCACGGGCGAGCGCCAGAGCCGCGTCCGCGTCAAGGATGATCACGCAGCGCGCTCCCCACGGGCCCGGGTCTTGTCCGCCGCCATCGCGTAGATGTTGGCCAGCACGTTCGGTCCGCTGTCGAATTCCTCGTCGCTGAGGGTGCAGCCCAGCCGTTCACGCAGCACCTTGCGCGTGGTCGCCACCCGCTCCGCGATCTGCTCCGCCGTCGGCTGCTCCGAGGCCAATTGCTCGACCAGCTGGCCGAGGGTCATGCCCCGCTCCTTGGCGACCTGCGCGAGGTGGTCGCGGGCCTGGCGCGACACCTGAATGGTCGTGTTCTCTGCCATGGCTCCACCATAGCCACACCACAACCCAGCAGGCCGCCGTCCGTCACTCCCTTCACCCGAAGGTGCCTACGGCGCCCCACCGGCTTGACTCCGTGACCTCTCCCCCCGCGGCAGCAGCCGCCCGGCCAGGTCCCGGAACCGCCCCCAGGCCGCGGCGTCCGTTCCGTCGCCCAGCGGGTAGTGCCGTACCGCCGCCTCCGCGGGGTGACCGAGGCGTTCGGCCTCCAGGCGGCCGAGGGTGAACGTGACGGGCAGTGGCGCGGCCTCGGGGCGGGCGGGCACGGTGAGGTCGCGGCGCGCGGCACGGAGGGAAGCGAGCAGCGTGACGAGGCCATGCCCGGCGTCCAGTTCCGCGGCCAGCCCGGACAGCGCGTCCAGCGGCACAGCCTCTCCCTCGCCGTAGCCGAAGGCCACGCTGATGTCCTCCTCCACTCCCGCCGGTGTGCGCAGCACTCGGACCGTGGCGAGCGCGGGGCGGTCGGGTGTCCCGACGACGACCAGCCAGGTGGGCCGGGGCGCACGGGCCCGCGCCAGGTCGGTCAGCTCACGGGGAGACCAGGGGAGGTTGACGGGTTCGGCGGTGCTCCAGCCGGCGGGCGGGCCTCCGGTCAGGTGCCGGAACGCCGTCTCCAGAGCCCGGCCCAGTACGAGATCGGCGTCGGGGTCGTGGCGGGTGCGCAGGGTGAGGAGCAGCTGCCGTTCACCGGTGACGGTGGCGGTCGTGAAGGGGGCCGCGGGCGAGGCCTTCCCGTTCTCGTCGCGTACGGGCGTGAAGGTGCCGCCCTTCCAGTGGAGTACGGCGCCGGACAGACCGTCGTAGTAACCGTGCTCGGGGTCCTGGACCACCCAGCGGTTGGGCAGGCCGTGCAGCGCCGTGCGGGTGGGCAGGGTGAGGCGTGCGGTGGGCGGGGTGACGATCTGCAAGGCACGCTCGCTCTCGGTCGCCGTGCGCAAGGCGTCGGAGAGCCAGCTGGTCAGAGGGACGAGCGGGCGGTCCTGGATGACCACGGCGGTGGTCGGGGTGAGCACGTCCACGGCGGGAGTGCCGGTGGCGGGCACCGGCACGGCGGAGACGTCACCGGACAGCGGCACCACCTCGGTGGTCGCGGCCTCCGGCGGCCAGACCGTGCCGCCGAGCACGGTGGCCAGCCGCCCCGCGAAGGACCCCGCGAGCCGCCCGGCCTCGGCGACCGCCGTGGAGGCCCGTGCCTCCGTCCACCACACGGGCGCATCCCGCCCGGTGTCGCCCAGCAGCCGGGACGTCTCGCCGGGCACCTGCACCAGGATGGGCGCCTCCACCGCGACCAGGGGACGTCCGTCGGGTGCGCGGAGCTGGACCACCGCCCCGTCGGCGAGGGTGTCTACGCCCAGGTCGGGGCCGCCTGCGTAGAGGCCGGCCAGGAGGGTCGGCAGGTCGGGCATGGCGGGGGTGAGGGCGACGACGTCCTTGGTCACGGGGTCTCCTCACCTGTGAGGGCGGTCTGGATCAGCTGGTGGGGACGGCCGCGCCGGACGAGGGTGCCCCGGCCCGGCGGCTGCGGCGTGAGGTACAGACCGGGGAAGATCTGGCCCTCGGTGCGGTCGCCGGTCATCAGGAGGGTGGTCGTGCCTGTCTCGCGCAGAGCGGTCAGCAGGGGCTCGTAAAGGGCCCGGGACGATCCGGCGGCCCGGCGGGCCACGACGAAGTGCAGGCCGATGTCCTGGGCGGACGAGACGTAGGGCAGGAAGGGCGCCAGGGGCTGCTGGCCGGCGGTCGTGAGGATGTCGTAGTCGTCGACGAGGATCACGATCCGCGGCCCGGTGAACGCCGGTTCGTCCCCGGGCAGGGCGTCGGGGTCCGCGGTGTCCGGCAGGCGTTTGTCCAGTTCGGCGGCGATGCCGGTGGACAGGGCCGCGGCGAGCTTGGCGTTGTGGGCGTAGCCGCCGCGGTAGGGCTCGGGGATCGCGCCGCGCAGTCCGCGCCGGGGGTCGTAGACGCCGAAGACGAGGTCCTTGTCGGAGTGGAGCTCGACGAGCCGTCCGGCGATCAGCTTCAGCAGGTTGGTCTTGCCGCACTCGTTGTCGCCGAGGATCAGCAGGTGCTGGTCCTGGCCGAAGAGGTCGAGCAGCGCGGGGGCGAGGGCGTCCTGGTCGACGCCGAGGGGTATGCGGTGCGGCTCGGCCGCCGGGGACGGGAGCCGGGCGGCGGGCAGCCGGGTGGGCAGGACGCGGACGGGCGGGGCGACGTCGCCGTGCCAGGAGGCCCGGAGGGTGCGCGCGGTCCGTTCGAGGGCGGGGCCCAGGTCGTCGGTGACGGCGCGGCCGTCGATGCGGGGCAGCGCGGTGTGGGCGAACAGCTTGCCGTCGGTCAGCACGCGGCCCGGCACGTCCGGGGCCAGGGTCTCGGACAGCTTGCGGTCGATGGAGGAGTCGGCGGGGTCGTTGAGCCGCAGCTCGACACGCGTGCCGAACATCGACTGGGTGGCGATGCGGACGTCGTTCCAGCGCAGCATGGCGGCGACGACGTGCACTCCGTAGCCGCCGCCCCGCTTGAGCAGGTCGGTCACCGCGTCCTCGAGATCGGCGAACTCGTCCCGCAGGGCACCGAACCCGTCGACGAGGAGAACCACGTCGGTGGCGCCCAGCTCGGGGAGCCTCCCCTGGGCGCGCAGCTGCCGCAGCCGGTCGACGGAGTCGATCCCGTGCTCGCGGAACACTTCCTCCCGCCGGGCCAGCATCGCGCGCACCTCGGCGACCGTGCGGGCGGCCCGCTCGTGGTCGGCACGTCCCGCGATGCCGCCGACGTGCGGGAGCCCGGCGAGGGCCGACAGACCGCCCCCGGCCAGGTCGAGGCCGTACACGGCGACGTCCTGCGGGGTGTGGGTGAGCGCCAGGGAGAGGGCCAGGGTGCGCAGCAGCGTGGTCTTGCCGGACTGCGGTCCGCCGACGACCGCCGCGTGGCCGCCGACGACCGTGAGGTCCAGCAGCCAGGGCCGCTGATACTGCCGGGCCGGGTCGTCGACGGTGCCGAGCGGCACGCGCAACGGCCCGGCCGTCTCGGCGAGGCGCAGGCCCCCGGGCCCGGCGCGCAGCGGACCCGCGGCGCCGTCGAGGGTCGTCGCCTCGGGCAGCGGTGGCAGCCAGATGCGACGCACCGGGGCCCCGGCCGCGGCGAGCTGATCGACCATGACGGACAGGACGGTCGGCCCGGTCTCCCGCCTGGTCGCGACCGGTTCGTCGACCGGCTCCGTCCCGGACTCCTCCGGTGCGCCGTAGACCGGGTAGGGGCGGGCGAGCGGCTCGTCGGCGCGTTCCTCGCGCGGCGTCGGACCGCGGTAGGCGCCGGAGACGTACCCGGCCTTGAACCGCTCGTAGGTTGAGGTGTCGACCTTCAGGTAGCCGAAGCCCGGCAGCGGCGGCAGGTGGAAGGCGTCGGTGGTGTCGAGGACGGTGCGGGACTCGTCGGCGGAGAACGTGCGCAGTCCCAGCCGGTACGACAGGTAGGTGTCCAGGCCCTTGAGCTTGCCGCCCTCGATGCGCTGGCTGGACAGCAGCAGGTGCACGCCGATGGAGCGGCCGATGCGGCCGATGGACAGGAACAGGTCGATGAAGTCGGGCTTGGCGGTGATCAGCTCACCGAACTCGTCGATGACGACGAAGAGATGCGGGAGCGGCTCCAGTTCCGGCCGGGTCGTGGCGCGCAGGGCCGCGTAGTGGCCGATGTCGGCGACGTCCCCCGCGTCCTTCAGCACCTGCTGACGGCGCTGGACCTCACCGGCGAGGCTGGAGTGGACGCGTTCGACGAGGCCGGCCCGGTTCTCCAGGTTGGTGATCACACCGGCCACGTGCGGGAGCCGGGCGAAGGGCGCGAAGGTGGCGCCGCCCTTGTAGTCGACGAGCACCAGGGCCAGGTCGTCGGGCGAGTGGGTGGTGGCCAGCGCGAGGACGAGGGTGCGCAGCAGTTCGCTCTTGCCCGAGCCGGTGGCACCGACGCACAGGCCGTGCGGCCCCATACCGAGCTGCGAGGACTCCTTGAGGTCGAGCAGTACCGGCTCGTGCCGGTCGGTGAGCCCGATCGGCACGCGCAGGAAGTCCCGCTCGCCGCGTGGCGCCCAGAGCCGGGTCAGGTCGAGGGCGGCCGGGTCCTCGATTCCGAGCAGTGCGGGGAAGTCGACCGGGCCGGAGACGGGAGTGCCGTCGGCCGCGGACTCCGCGGACAGCCGCAGCGGGGCGAGCATGCGGGCGATGCCCTCGGCGCCGGGGACGGTGACGTCGTCGACGGTGCCTTGGGTGGCGGCGTCTCGAGTGGTGCCGCGCAGATCGTCGACGACGACGCGGTCACCCTCGACGGTGATGCGCACGCTCACCTGGTCGGGCTCGTGCACCTGCTCCCGCAGCAGGTGCAGCACGGTGACGCCCATGGCCGCCGGGCCGACCGCCGAGTCCGGCAGCGGAAGGTCGGAGGCGGTGTCGCCGTAGGAGTCGTTGATCACGAGCAGCCGGCCGGTGAGGCGCAACGCGTCCGGCCCCGACAGTCCGCGCCGCACCTCGGCGGCGTAGGCGGCACGCTGCCGCAGATCGGGCAGGCACAGCCGGGCGAGCCGGACGAGATCCGGGGCGATCCGCCGGGCGGCGACCGGACCGTCGTACGTCTGCGGGTCGAGGACGTGCGGCAGCCACTTCGCCCAGGCCCACTCGTGCTCGTCGCCGGTGGCGAGGGCGAGCGAGACGTCGTCGGGCGCGTGCGTGACGGCGGTCTGGACGAGCAGCGCCCGGGCGACGCGCAGTACGTCGTCGCGCTCACCGATGACGGTGACGTTGCCCGCCCGGTCCAGCGGCACCGTGAGCGGGAAGTCGGCGGCGGTGGCGAAGCGGCCGCGCAGCGCCCGGGCCTCGTTGAGCATGAACGGGTCCGGCGGAGTGAGCACCCCACCGGCCTGGTTCTGCCCGATGGCCAGTTCCTGGACGGGTACTTCGCCGCTGCCCAGCCGCGGATGCAGGAAGTCGGCGTCGCCGCGGCGGCGTTCCCACAGCCGTGCCGGGTCCCGGACGAGGTCGTACAGCGCCTCGGGCGGCGGGTTGAGTCCGCGGGCCGCACGTCGCCGCTGCCGTTCCTCGCCTCCCAGTTCCTCCCGCAGTTCCTCCAAGTACTCCAGATACCGCTCGCGCTGCACGCGCCGCGTGCGCTGGGCCTTGCCGCGCTGCGACAGGAACAGCGCCACCGCGCCGAACAGCGCGGCGACCAGCACCACGGCACCGACCACGGCGAACCGGCTGTTGCGGATGACGGTCATCAGCACGACCGAGCTGATCACACCGGCCATCGGCAGCAGGGCGGTGGCCGCGTTGCCGACCTTGCCCTCGGGCAGGTTCGGCGGCGGCTCGATCGTGCGCGGCCCGGCGGGGGCGGCGGGGCGGGTGGAGCGCGCCGGACGGTGGACGAGTCGCCGGGTCATCGCACCCTCACCGCCCGCCGCATCACCTCGGCGGCCAGACGGACGGCCGCGTCCCGGGTGTCGCGGGCCAGTTTGGCGGTGTGGATGGGGCCTCCTTGGGCCAGGTGCCGGTCGTAGGGCAGGGCGACCACGGTCACGCCGGGTTCGCGCAGGTGCGCGGCGGCCGCCTTGGTGTCGAGCGTGGCGTCGGGAGTGGCGGCGCTGAGCGCGACCACGGTCGAGGCGAGCGCCGAGTGGGGGAGGCTCGCCAGCCAGTCGAGCACCTGCCGGGTGCCGTGGACGCCTTCGGCGGTCATCGGCGCGACCACCACCCGGGCGTGGGCGGTGTCCATCGCCGTACGCGCCACCTCGCCCGGGAGCGTCTCGCAGTCCACGACGGTGACCGCGAAGTACCGGCGCAGGGCGAGGGTGACGGTGCGGTAGGTGGCCACGTCGAGCGGAGCGCCGACCCGGCCCTGCCCGGCGGGCAGCAGCCAGCCCCCGTCGGCCACGGGCACCAGGTAGCCGGTGACGTCGGTGAGCTGCATGGCCGGGGTGAGGATGCGGGCGAGATCACCGGCCGACCAGCGCACCGACTCCGCGCCCATGCGCACCGGCAGCGTGCCGAGGGCGGCATCGGCCTCCAGCGTCAGGACCGGGTCCTGCCGGTAGTGGTTGAGGGTGCGGCCGAGCAGCGCCGAGACGGTGGACTTGCCGACCCCGCCCCGGATCGAGGTGACGGCGACGACCCGGCCGGTGGTGACGGGCTGCTGCAGTTCCTCCGCGTACCGCGTCTGTTCGGCCACTTCCCGCCCGGCGGACGCGGTGAGCCGCCGCAGGCCGGCCCCGGCCCGCCGCGCGGTGGAGTCACCGTGCCGGGGGCGGCCGAGGGCTATGGCGAGGCGGGGGTCGATGGTGGGGAGGGACTCGGGGGCGGGGGCCGGGGAAGAGGCGGCGGGCGCGGGTGTCCGGGGGTCGCGGGTCTGCGGGGAGGCGGAAGCCTTGGACCGCACCTCGGGCCGGACCTCGGACCGAGGCTCGGACCGCGCCCCGGGGTCGGCCGAGTGTGAGGCACCGCCCCCGGACTGCGGGCCGTCCGTCAACTCCCGCACCAGATCCCGCTGCCAGTCACCGTCACCCGTCGTCATACCGATCCCCACCCCGCGTCCGCTTCCCGCCAGTCCTCAGGCGAAGGTGTCGAGAAGCCGCGCGTAGACGCCGAACGCGCCCAGGAGCAGCGGCAGCAGGGCGATCACCGCGACGGACTCCAGCACGTCACCGACCCGCCGCAGACGCACCCGGACGTGCTCGGCGGGCTCCACGGTGAGCACCAGCAGCGGCAGCAGGGCCAGCAGGCCGAACACCGCGAGGGGCCCGGCCGCCCCCGCGTACTCGCTCCACAGCACGACGAGCCGTACGGCGACGACCGCGGCGGCGGCGAACAGCACCACGACCTCGACGGCGAGCGGGAACGTGCGGGCCCGCAACGCGAGCGCGACGGTCACGGCGACGGCGACCAGTACCGTCCACACGGAGACCGTGCGCAGCACCAGCAGGCCGCCCGCCCCGGCGGACACGGCGAGAACGACCGTCGCGAGCACCAGCCCGCGGTGGGTGGCGGCGAGCGCGGTGGAGACGTCGTAGCGGCTCACGGACGTTCCGGCGGCCCGCCGGTCGTCCAGGGCCGTGAGCCCGGACGCCATCAGTGCCAGCCGCGGCAGCACACCGAGTACGACGACGCAGACCACGGCCGCGACCGCACCGGCGCGCGCGGAGTCGTCCTGCAACGCCAGCACGGCTTCCCACAGCACGAGGCACCCGGCGAGCGCACCGCCCCCGACCAGCGCACCGCGCCCGAGCGGCGTGACCCACCCGGCGAGCAGGAGCACGACGGTCACAGCGGCACCGACACCCGCCAACCGCGCGGCTCCGCCCCACCCATTGGCGTCGGCACCGGCCCACGCCCCGAGGCAGGCCAGAACGGCCGCGGTGACCAGCAGCGTCACGGCCGGCGCCTGCCGCCGCGCCCGCCCGCACAGCACCCCGGCCGCCGCGCACAGCAGCGCGGCGACGAGCGCACCCGCACTCGCGCCGACGGCGGAGAACTCGCCGCGCGCGAACACGGCTGCGGCGAGGGCGAAAAGAACCGTCGCACCCCCGGCGACGGCACGGCGCACGGCAGGCCGCCAGCGCCACGCCCGCACGTCGAGATCATCGGCGACTTCGTCGGTGACGTCGTGCACGACGGGCGCGGAGGGAGCGTCCTCGGCCCGCACCAGCCGCAGCACGGCACCGTCCGGCACGCCGGCCGACTCCAGAGTGCCGTCGTGCGCGAGGGCGGACCCGTCCGGCAGCACGAGGTGCCGCAACTCCGGCCGCTCCCCCACCCGGTCGTCCAGCAACCGCATGACCTCGGGCAACAACACCCCGACGGGCTCCCGCGACGGCAACACGAGATCCACCCGACGCCGCTCACCGACCAGGGTGACTCTGCTGAGCGCGGTGCGGTTCGCGGCCGCGGTACGGCTCAGGGACCCCGTGGACATCACGTGTTCGAACCTATCATCGTATAGAAGCCGTTACCGAAGGTGACGGCACAGCGGTCGCGCCCCTCGAGATCGGCCGCTCCGAAGCCCGGTACGGGTCCTCTCCGATGACCCGGTGCGCCACGAACGACCACCCCACGCACCCGGCACACACCACCGCCGCGATCACGATCCCGGCGACCACCTTCCCCAGCCGCTCGTCGACGGACCGCCGCTGCCGCTGGGCACCGAAGAGAAGCGCGTCTCGGATGCGCCGGCGGCGGACGGAGACGGACTCGAGGAGCTGGTTGTCGTAGTCGTGGGCGGTCATGGTGCATACCTACTCGGTCCATTGGGGCGTTCGGTTGTGAGCCATGCGCGGCCACCCCTGAGCCTCGCTCAGAGTTTGTCAGTAACGTTCGGGCCAGTCCCGTCGTCAAGCGCGTCGGCAGTCGCGATTCCAAGGTCCGTCGCGGACCCGAAATATGTGGCCTCCCCGGGTTCGGCCCGCACCCCCAGCACCGCATTGAGCTCCTCCAAGGCATCGGCAAGACGGGGAGCGTTGTGTTGGTAGATCTGGGGATGCGGCCTGCCGGCGAAGTCGAACCATGCCCAGATGTCATGGTGAACCAACACCTCAGCCGATAGGCCGACCGGAGCAGGCGAGACGGAAAGCTCGATAAGTCGAGGTTCGCGACGGGCCATACCGTTCGCGTCGATCCAGCTCCCCGCACCGATCACGTGCAGGTCATCGACTTCAGCGTTGGGAAACCCCGAGGGACGGGTGTTGACAACTCGCTCCGGAAGCAGCTCGTCACCGAGCGGCACCGTTAGAGACAGTCTGGTCGTCACACCGATACCGCCGGCGTCGAGCACATACCATCCATACTCAAGGCTGTGCGGAGTCAGCAGTTCGCGCTTTCGAAGAACCTCGGCCATTGTCGCCGCCGTTGCCAGCGCGGACTCCAAGCCCGGAGCAGCTACTTCTTCGAGATCCCAAAACCATGAACCGCATTCGCGTGGGGCACGCATAAGAGTCGACATAGATGTTCCTTACGGGAAGACAGGGCCGTTGGGCGGAACGGTGACAGACCCGTCCGTGAACCGCAAATGGAACGTGGCACCTGCTCTCCTGGCCTGGAATTCGACTACGGTCAGCATCTTAGCGTTGAGGTCCGCCATCGACTGATGCACATCCAGAACAGCAATCTTTGCGTCGGCGACACCCCCCACGAGCTGATCAGCTGCTTTTTTGCTCGCACTCTTGATGCCGGCGATGGTGTCGACATCTTTGAGCTGGTAACCGTAATGAGGTGTCCCGTCCGCGCGAAGCGTGGTGACGTCGAGATCAAGGCCGGTCACTTCGTCTTTGAGCTCGAAGGCCATGTCATTGAAGCCTCGACTCTGCAACTCTGTCGCGTGACTCAAAGCCATGTGCGCCGCGGGGAGCATGCTCTTGCTTGCTTTACTAGCCCCCTGCTTACACATTCGCAGTATCTCGTCATAGTTCTTAACCCCTCTGAGGTGTCCCCGCGATACAAGGTCTGCGATATCGGACCCGAACTGATCCTTTCTGAGGGTCCTAAGGACGCGAGCCTGATCCTCCGGAGGTATTTTGGCTCTTTGAAGTTCCTCGAGTACGCCCGGTTCCTGATCAGGAAGCATTGGCCCGGAAGGTGAACCCGAAGTCGCCGCCCCTTGGCTGTATCTCTCCGGTTCGATGCCATCGAGAAGCACGCGTGGTGCGCCACCCCTCCCTCCACCCCCAGGCGGCGGTGCGACATTGGCGCCGCTTCCCGCCAGGCCGCTTGAGCCATCAGCGGTGGCGCTCGTGGGATGCCCCGGTGATCGTGGCTCGACGTCGCCGCCGTGACCGGCCGAGACCTGTCCGCCGCCGGAGCCCGACGGCCCGTCCCGACCTGGCCCGCGCGCCACATGGTCTCCCAAGTGCGCGGCCGCCTCTGATGGCCTGACCCCGGCAAGTTCCCTTTCTCGCGTCCACTCGGGTGTGGCCTGGGTTTCGACGGAGCGTTCCCGCGCGGGCACGCCTGTGACAACTTCACCGTTCTTTCTGATCACGATGCTGCCGTCTTCGATGACGAGGACAGTGCGACCGGTCGCGTCAGTGTGCTCCAGGACGCTGGTAACGGTGCGTGACGCTGGGAGGTAATCGGCGCCACGCAGTCTCTCCGTCACCGCTGCGATCCGAGGCATGGCGATTCCCGTCACCTTGGCCGCCGCGCTGACCGGGTCAATTGCGTCGCCGACCTTGGCAACGGTCGCCGCGACCTTGGCCGTCGTACCTGCCTTGCCGGCCGAGGCCACCTTCAGCGGACCGACGCCCAGGGTCAGAACGTTGAAGACCACCGTGGCGGATGCCCGCGCAGGGTTCTCGGACCACATGTCCCAGGCAACCAGGGACTTGCCGAACTCCTTGGCGTACACCTTGCTGCCCTGAGCGAATTCGGTAGCCCATATCCCCTCAGGCTCCTGACCGCCGGCCTCCATGAGGTAGGTCTCCGCGCCGACGACCACCCGGGCGAGGCCGGACCACGTGTCCTTGAAGGCTTGCTCACCGTTCATGCCGGACATCGAGAGAATGCCGTCGACCGTGCCCCAGACGTTGTCGACGATCAGCCCGTCCCACACAAAGCTCTTCACCGTGTGCTGGAGGTAGTAGTCGAAGTCGTCTATGTCCCACCAGTCGTGGTGCTGGGTCACGGGAGTGCCCCAGGGAAGCTCCTCCGCCTGATCCAAGACGTCCGTGCTGTAGCCGTAGAGGTGCGCTCCGAGGGGCACGAACTGTTTGGCGCCCGTGTTCAGCACGTACTGCGTGCCGCCGACCAGAGCCGTGATCTTGTTGTTGCAGGCAATCTCGGCCGCCGCGAAGGCGTGCTGCGCGGCGTTCACGTCGTGCAGCAGCGCTCGGTGCTCATCGACCTTGTCGGCGTCCTTGGCCCACTTCTCGTCGATCTCCCCGGTACTCGTCTTCAGCCCCGCGACAAAAGTGGCTGCCTGGCTCTGCAACTGCTGCAGCCGCTTGGCGATGGGAGCCACCTCCGCCGCGTAGGTGCGCAAGGCATCAGCCACCGTGGCGAGCTTGTCCCCGAAGCTGTCCGCGGCGTCGCGTGCCGGTGCCGTGGAGGCGAACAGGTCCTCGGCCTCCGGCGCCTCGTAGAAGGCCGAGAGACCCTGGAACTGCCGATGCGCCTCCCCGCCCGCCTGACGGACACCGTCCGACTCGTCGCGCAGTGCGTCGATGTGCTGCTCAAGCTGTCCCAGGTCCCCCGTGAACAGCGGAATGGCCGCCGGCTCGATCACAGGCGGCCGGCCTTCCAACCGCCCGGCATGTCCGGTCGCACAAGGCCCGAGGTCCGCCGCTGCAACTCGGCGGCCATTTCCAGATCGCCGTCCTGGTACGCGGTGGTGGCCACAACCGCGCCGTTGAGCGACCTGCCCACGCGCACCCCGATGAACTGCACTTCCTCCGCAGTCCCCTCGATGAACTCGGCGAGCGCCGCAGCCACCAGCCCGGCCTGCCCCTTGTGCTCTCCACCGGCCCCGCCGGGAGCGAGGGTTCCCGCCGATGTGGCCGCCCCCTGCACATCGGCGGAGTAGGCCTGGACGATTTCGTCGAGGACCGTCAAGACGTCCCCCACGTTCGAGACGACCGTCCCGACCCCGGTCGGAGATATATCCCATCCCGGCATGACTTTCCCCCCTTGTTCTGCCTGTCCCCGTCATCGCACGGCTGCCGACGCCGATCGCTGGATCGCCCGCCAACACGCCGCGCGGCAGCGCCTCACCCGATGTTGTCCACGGCCGCCCGCGCCTTGGCCAGCGTCGACTGGGCGGTGCCGTCGTTCTGCTCCATCGTCGTGCGGACCAGGCGGATGATCTCGCGTACCTCGGTCGCGGCCCGGTTCCACCGGACCTCCTTGCCGTGGTACTCGTCCGAGACGCCGTCGGCCTGGAATTCGGCCATCGCGGCCTTCACGGCTCGGTCGCGGTCGGTCAGTACGCGTTCGAGCTGGGCGATGACCCCGTGCAGGCTGGTCTGGACGTCGGCCGAGGCGCCGGTGTCGTACGAACGGCGGTCCAGATTCTGTCCCATGTTCAACTTCCCCCTTGGAAACGGTGACGGCTCTGCGGGCTCCGGCTCTACCGAGCGCCGAAGCGAGCCGCGTCGAAGTTGGCGGTGCCCATGTTCTGGTGGGCGTTGCCCTCCAGCTCCTGATCACCGGTGCCGAAGGCGGTGTCCATGCCGGACTGCCCGCCCAGGATCGCGTTGAGCGAGCCGTTCAGGTCGTTGGTGATCTCGTCGGCATGCAGCTTGAACCTGTCGAAGGCCGCCTTGCCCGCGCCGTTGAACTTCCCCTCCAACGGCTCCGCCGCCTGGATCAGCCACGTGATCAACGTGCCCAGGTCGTCCACCGAGCCGACCGTGCTCTTGCCGAGATCCGACAGAGTCGTCGAACCCATGTCGAACTTCATCATCCACCCCCGTGTATCACTCAAACCCCATGATCTCGAACATCTTTACGCGCAGCGGGTTGCAGGCGCAACGACAAAGCACTCACGTGGCGCGAAGCCGCCGCAGAACTGGCTACCTGTCAACGCCCAGAAGACCCGAGCTGCGTAGACCCCTAACTTGCCCGCCACATCAGCGGTTCCGTCTGCTCCTCTTCGCTCTCGAAGGACACCATGACCGGCCGATCACCCTTGGGCAGCAGGTGGACGCTGCAGAGAGTCACAGTGGAATGCGGTTCCAGTCGAGTGTTCGGAATGGTGCCGCGGCACTGGTCGACACCCTGCCCCTGACGCGCACCTGAAGGGGACAAGTCAACCAGGGACAGCGGCTGCACTTCTTGGCCAGCGGCACTGCGCAGGCCCACGCCTTCGTCCATGACCGGCAGAACCTTCACCGAGCCATCGTTGCGGTACTCCATGGTGACGTACCAGGGAACAAGGTTCTTCGATTCACCAGACAGGTCGTAGTCGCCGAGATCGGCCAGAGTCCCGGCACGGATACTCTTCGGAGTGACCCGCAAGGGAGCGCTGCCCCCCTTGGTGTCCTTCCATGAGGAATCAGCAGTTTCGCCCGCATCGAGCAGGCCCGCATCGTCGCCCTCACCGTCGCCGACCTTCCACAGGAGCGTGTCGCCGGCTTCGTCCGAGTAGGCCACCGTGGCGGGCGTACGCCCCTTTGGCAGCATCACCAATTGGCACACAGTCGCCGTGGCACCCGCCGGAATCATCTTCGCGCCGGACTTACCACATTTTTCCACCGTGTCGCCGCTTGACCCGGTAGCAAGGAAATTCGTGTTCCAGAGGGAGATCGCCTCACCGGGGGTACCGTCCGAGAGGGTCACGGTGAAGTTCGCTTCTGGCTTGGGCTGGGGCACAGCCTCCGAGCCGCTGTTGATGTAACTGACGGTCAGGTAATACGGGACCGTGTTCTTGAGGTCATCGTCCAGGCGCACATTCGCGAGGTCGGCAGCGGGCCCCCGCGCAAGCCGTTTGGGAGCAACCTTCATCTGGTAAGTACCGTCCCGGCCGCTCCACGTAGCTTGCCGGATGGTCGTGTCGACCGGAAGCGCTACTGGTGCGGGAGATTCCCCGGCCCTTCCTCCGTTACCGGGCGCCGAGCCGCCTGCCCCGCACCCGGTGACGACAAGAGCGAAGAGCCCGGCTCCCGCAATGTGCCCCACCATCCTGTTGGCCCGCATGTGCACCCCCGTGCGCGTCGATGTCCTGATCGCAGAATGATCAGTTTACGTCCAGGTGACGACACCGTTGATGACAGCAAGTGCGGGAGGTACAAGGCTGCTACGTCAGAACTGACTCACCACGCGGACTTCTTGGCCTCCCGAACGAACAACGCCCACGAAGTCTCGCGGAAGACCAGCACCCGCCCCTCCGGCACCTTGCTGTCCCGGACCGGTACGAGGTCAGGGCAGCCGTCGGCGACCTCGACGCAGTTCGTGCCGCCTCCGTCGCTGTAGGAGGACTTGCGCCAGCTCAGGGTGGTGAGGTCAGGGAGTCGGTTCATGGTGTGCGCTCCTCCAGAAGGCCCTTGATGAACGCCATCGACTCCACCGGAGTCAGAGCCGCGTCCCTGACCAGATCGTAGGACAAGCGAAATGACAGGACCTTGTCCGGATCGTCGATCAACTCACCGAAACCGTTGCCCTCCACGTAGGCAACGGGATCGCCGACTCGTTGCCACAGGAGCCAGAGGTGGCTGTCCATCAGGTCGTGCACACCTGCCGTGTAGGGCAGCACCTGGAGCGCGACGGACGGCAGTTCCGCCGCGTGCAGGAGGTACGTCAGCTGATCCCGCCACACCTTCACGTCCGGGACCCGTCGCCGCAGCGCCCCTTCGTCCAGGATCACTCGGACACTCGGCGCCGGCCAGCGGTGCAGCAGCTCCTGACGCCCCAGGCGCAGCGCCACCTGTTCCTCTACCGCCTCGCCGTTGCCCGCCGTTGTCTGCGCGCCGGACAACCCCGACAACACCGTCCGAGCGTAGTCCTCGGTCTGCAGCAGCCCTGGCACGCGAAGCTGGAAGAGCCACATGACCCGGGCTGTCGCCTCCAGTTCCATGAACGCCTTGTACTTGTCCTTGATGACTTCCTTGTGCGCGTCCCTCCATAGGCGAACCAGGAGGTCACCCGTGTCGTAGTACCTGTCCAGGTCCTCCATCACCGCGCGTTTGGAGAGCCGTTCCCCCTTCTCCAAGCGGTACAGGTAGCTCTTGTCGTACGACGTCTCCTCCGCCAACTGCCCGAGCGATCTGCCTGCCTTCTCGCGCAGTATCCGGAGCGTCTGTCCGAGCTCGGCCCGCCTCGACTCCCGTGCCGCACCCGGGCTTTCAGTCATGTCGCCCCTCCCCGTTGTCTGGCCCGCAGACAACGCCGGGCCTATTCCGCAGCGTACGACGAGGCGGTGACGATCGACGCACGATCGGTAATCACCACCGGTCAGACGCCGAGAGGACATGAGCCATGAAGTCGTCGCCACTCCGCCTCCTCCCCTGGACCACCCCCGAAGGCAACCCCTGCTACCTGAGCACCGACAACGACGACAGCCGGCTCTCCCGGCTCGCGGACGACGTCGAGGAGGCGCTGGTGGAGTCGGGGGAGGAGGTGCTCGCGGGGGCCAGGGCCGTGCTCGGGGACCGGCGGGCCGGGGAGCGGGCGGTGCGGTGCGCGTTGGCGAGGGCGACCGAGGCGCTTCAGGACGTGCTCCGGATCGCGGTCAGTCGGGGCGGGCGGATCCGCCACCCGGTCGAGTGATCCGGCCTGGTTTCCGCTGATCAGCCGTATCACCGTACGTAGCGTGACCGCGCTGCTTGTCCCTGGAGTACGCCCAGCCCACACTTGAGGAGGTGACGCCACCATGACCGCTCTTGCGCACGAGAGGCCTGAGACCATGTCCGATTCCGGGTTCACAGCGATCGGGTCGGAGAACGGGCTCGACCTGGACGAGGTCGTGTGGCAGGCGTGGAAGGCCATGGAACTCCCGGAGGGCTACCGCGCCGAGATCATCGAGGGAGCCATCGAGGTGTCGCCCACCGGCCGCCTGTCCCATGCCCGGATCGTGAACCGGCTGCGCAACGCGCTGGTGCGTTTCCTGGGGGAGGGCGAGTACTCGGCGTACCAGGACGCCAATGTCATTTTCCGGCGCAAGGGCTGGATTCCCGACCTCTTCGTCGCGCCGGAGGAGCTGGAGCCCTACGCCGACGAGGACGGGCTCGGTGTGGACGCGGCGGCGGTCCGGCTGGTGGTGGAGGTCGTCTCTCCCGGGAAGCGGAACGAGGACCGGGACCGGGTCAGGAAGCGCCGCGAGTACGCCCGCGCGGGGATTCCGGTGTACGTGATCGTGGATGACCATGACGCACAGGGCACCGTCACCGTGCTGACCGAGCCCCGGCCCGACAAGGGCGACTGGCTGGGGGTCGTGCGGGTGCCCTACGGGACGGACGCCGAGATCCCGAAGGGGCCCGCCATGGGTTTCGTGATCGGTGAGGCGATCACCGGGCCCAAGCGCGCCTGAGCCCCCGGGACGGAAACGGAAGAGGGGCCCGGCATCCGCACCCCTGCGGACACCGGGCCCCTCTCCCAGACGCGCAGCGCCTACTGCACGACCGTGATCCGGTCCGCCGCCGGAGGCGCGATCGGGTCGCTGGCCGACGAGTTGGCCGTCAGGTACTGCTCCAGGGCCGTCAGGTCGTCCGCGCCGACCAGTTCGTTCGTACCCTCGCCCAACGTTGGGAAGCCGTCGCCGCCGCCCGCGAGGAAGCTGTTGGAGGCGACGCGGTAGGTGGCCGACGGGTCGATGGGCGCGCCGTTCAGGCGGATGGAGTCCGTGACGACCCGGTCCGCGCCGGACTTCGTCAGGTCCAGGGTGTAGGTGAGGCCGGAGGAGATCTGGAGGATCTTCGGGGAGGCCTCGTTCGGGCCGGTCACCTGTTCCTTGAGGACCTGGATGAGCTGGGCGCCCGTGTAGTCCTTCAGGTTCACCGTGTTGGCGAAGGGCTGGACGGTGAAGCCCTCGGCGTAGGTGACGACTCCGTCGCCCTCGGCGCCCGAGGCCGCGTAGGTGAGGGGCGCGCGGACGCCGCCCGGGTTCATCAGGGCCAGGTCGGTCTCCGGGTCCAGGGACTTGCCGTGGGCGAGTTGCGCGTCGGCGATCAGGTCGCCCAGCGGGGACTCGGTGCCGCCCCGGTCGATGTCGCCGGAGATGTGGCCGATGGCGCGGTTGCCTATGGGGGCGGCGAGTGTGCTCCACTTGTCGATCAGGCGCGTCATGTCCGGCGCCTTCGGGACGTCCCGCGTCACCACGTGGTTCGCCGACTTCACGGCCGTACGGGCGATGTCACCCGTCGCGCGGTCGTAGGTCAGCGTCGTGTCCGTGTAGAGGCGGCCGAAGGACGACGCCGAGGTGACCATGCGGGGCTTGCCCGCCGGGTCGGGGATCGTGCAGACGTACGCCGCGTGGGTGTGGCCGGTGACCAGCGCGTCCACCTGCGGCGTCACGTTCTTCGCGATGTCGGCGATCGGGCCGGAGATGCCGTCGCCGGCGCCCGGGGAGTCGCAGTCGTAGTTGTACGAGGAGGAGGCCGGGAAGCCGCCCTCGTGGATCAGGGCGACGATGGACTTCACGCCCTGGCGCCGGAGCACGTCGGCGTACTTGTTGATCGTCTCGACCTCGTCCTTGAAGGCCAGGCCCTTGACGCCCTCCGCCGAGACGATGTCCGGGGTGCCCTCCAGGGTCACGCCGATGAAGCCGACCTTGACGCCCCGCTGCTTCCACACCCAGTAGGGCTTCAGGATGGGCTTCTGCGTCTTCTCGTCGAGGACGTTCGCCGCCAGGTAGGGGAAGTCGGCGCCCTTGAACTCCTTGCCGGTGTAGCAGCCGTCGGTGGGGTGGCAGCCGCCGTTCTGGAGGCGGGCCAGTTCCCTGGCGCCCTCGTCGAACTCGTGGTTGCCGACGCTCGTCACGTCGAGGTCCAGCTTGTTCAGGGCCTCGATGGTCGGCTCGTCGTGGAAGAGGCCGGAGAGGAGGGGGGACGCGCCGACCATGTCGCCGCCGGCGGCGGTGATGGAGTAGCGGTTGCCCTTGCGCGCCTCGCGCAGGTGGGTGGCCAGGTACTCGATGCCGCCCGCGTCGATCGTCTCCGTCGTGCCGTCCGGCTGGATCTCGGTGACCCGGCCGGAGGAGCCGGCGGGCGGTTCGAGGTTGCCGTGCAGGTCGTTGAAGGAGAGGAGCTGGACGTCCTGGTAGCGGCCATGACCGTGGCCGTGACCTCCATGGCCGCCGTGGCCCCGGTGGTTCCCGGCCGTGCTCGCCGACGCCGGCAGTGTCGCCGCGGCGAGCGCGCCCGCCGTGACGACGGTGGCGGCGACGGCGAGGAGACGGGTCGTACGGCGTCCGCGGCGCGGATGGTGCGACTGTGCTGTGGCTGGCATGCGCCCCCCTGTGGGTGTGCGTGAGCGCGAGCCGCTGAGGAGACGGCTCGTCGGCGCGAAAGCCTAGAGTCAACGCGCGTAGCGCGACAGGGGGTGACGGGTTACATCCTGGTGTACCTGCGCATCGGGCCGACTCCTGCGACCACCGCCCCTTTGCCGCACCCGCCCTTTACCCTCGTACGCATGACCAGCGACGACACCGTGCGGCCCGGCCGCTCCCGTTCGATCGACACCCTCTCCGAACTCGCCCCGGAGCAGACGGAGGCCGTCCTCGCCCTGCTCGCCGAGGCCGCCCGGTACGACGGTCAGCAGGCCGTGTCCGAGCAGGGGCGGCTGCAACTGCGCGGTCCGGCGCGGGAGGGCGTCTCGCACCTGCTGCTCACCCTCGACGGCGGCGAACTCGTCGGCTACGCCCAACTGGAGGGCACCGACCCCATCGAGCCCCCGGCCGCCGAGCTGGTCGTCCACCCCTCGCACCGGGGGCAGGGACACGGGCGGGCGCTGGGCTCCGCGCTGCTCGCCGCCTCCGGCAAGCGGCTGCGGATCTGGGCGCACGGCGGCCACTCCGCCGCCCGGCACCTCGCTCAGGTGCTGGGGCTGACCCTCTTCCGCGAACTGCGGCAGATGCGGCGCCCGTTGGACGGCCTGGAGCTGCCCGATCCGCGCCTGCCCGAGGGCGTGACCGTGCGGACCTTCGTGCCCGGCCGGGACGACGCGGCGTGGCTCGCGGTGAACGCCGCCGCCTTCGCCCACCACCCCGAGCAGGGCTCGCTCACGCAGCGCGACCTCGACGACCGCAAGGCCGAGGCGTGGTTCGACCCGGAGGGGTTCTTCCTGGCGGAGCGGGACGGAGAGCTGATCGGCTTCCACTGGACCAAGGTGCACGCCGAGGAGCGGCTCGGTGAGGTGTACGTCCTCGGCATCCGCCCCGACACCCAGGGCGGCGGCCTCGGCAAGACCCTGACCACCATCGGCCTGCGGCACCTGGCGGAGCGCGGGCTGCCCACGGCGATGCTGTACGTCGACGCCGACAACACGGCGGCGGTGTCCGTCTACGAACGCCTCGGGTTCGGCACCCACGAGACGGACCTGATGTACCGCACGGAGTCCTGAGGCGGCCTCACCGGACGCGCCCGCCGCGCCGCCCCACCGGCTCCGGTCCGCACACCGCCCACGCCACGGCCACCACCGCCAGCAGCACCGCCCACCGGTCGTGGGCCTCGGGCCACCGCGGGTCCTCGGCGGGGACGAACAGCGCCCAGCTCTCCGGCGCCAGCAGGGGCGCGGCGACGGCCGCCAGGAGCAGGGCCGCCACCACCGCCGGGCCGGGGCGTGCCTCGTCCGTCAGCCGTACCGCGGCCGCGGCGGCCGCGAGGGCCAGGACGCCCACCGCCGCCGCCTCCAGGGTGATGTCACCGGCCGGGGGCCGGGACGCCGACGGGGCGATCAGCAGTACGGCCGTCCACCACAGGACGGCGAGCGGGGCGACCAGGGCCACCCGCAGCGCCTGCCGCAGCGGACGCGGGACGGGGACCGGTGTGGTGAGGTGGCGGGCCGGGTCGTCCAGGAGGAAGGCCAGGCCGAGGGCGCCGATGAGCGCGACGCCACGGAGCAGGACGAGCGTCTGCCAGGGGGCGGGCTCCGCGCCCGTCAGGGCCGGCGTGGCCGCGGCCAGCAGGCCGAGTGCTCCGGCGGCGGCCAGGGCCGGCCACGGGAGCGTGCGCCACACGGGGACGACCAGGGCGCGCGTCACTCCTCGCACGAGTCCGAGTCCCCCTTGTCCGGCCCCTTCACACCCAGCAGCTCGGCCGCGCGGGCCGTGGTGACGCCCGGGGCGGTCAGCTCGGCCCAGTGCTCCTTCACCCGCCGGCCGACACCGCTCGGCGGGTTCTCCAGCAGCCGCCGTACGACGTCCGTCTGGCCCTCCGTCATGGACAGCGGGTCGGTGGGCGACAGGACGATGGCCGAACCCCTCACGCTGTCGTCCAGCCGGACCCGGCGCAGGGCGTCCATCGGGTCGTCCTGCCAGGAGAGGGACAGCCACATGGCGGTGACCATCCGCCCGTCGCACAGCTCGCTCCCGGCCGCCTCCGTCCCCGCGACGAGCACGGCGGCGACGGCGCTGGAGAACTCGGGGACGCGGTTGCCGCCCCAGGCGGTGCCCACGGTGACCTGGCCGGGCTCGGTGAGCGGCGGGAGCGCGGCGTCGCCCTCCAGCCCGTACCGGGCGTCGATCCGCTGCCGTACGACGATCCGCCGCTCCCCGGCCGTACCGCCCGCCAGGGACTGGACCCGCTCGACGACACGGGCCCAGGTGCCGACGCGGGGGACCCACTCGTCGAAGGCGCAGTACGTCGATCCGCCCCGTTCCACGCACGTCTGCTCCGGCCGCACCGAGGCCCGCTCCCGGGCCGCGGTCAGCTCCGGCGACGGCGCCACGCCCCGGGCCTGGAGGACCCCGCCCGTCACGGCCAGCGCGAGGGTGAGCGCGACGCCCGCCCGGACGGCCAGGTTCCGTCCGCCGGAGAGGAGGACGGCGAGGAAGGCGGCGCACAGGGCCGCGCCCGTCAGGTACAGGGCGTGCCAGGCGGCGGGCCGGCCCAGCAGTTCGGAGGGCAGGGTGTCCACGCTGATCGCGGCGACGACCGGCGAGAGCCAGGAGGTGCCGTCCGTGCCGCTGGGTCCCGTGCCGAGCGCGAACGCGAACAGCAGCAGCACCACCGTGAGCGGTCCGGCGAGCGGCGACCGCAGCACCCGCGCCAGCAGCACCCCGAGCATGCCGAACAGCAGCACCGTCAGCGGTCCGACGGCCAGCTCGGCGGGCGAACCGTGCCCGACCGCGCCCGGCTTGAGGGCCGCCCAGGTGAACTGCCCGGCCACGCACACCGCGGTGAGCAGGGCGGCCGGTACGACGGACAGCGCGTGGGCGGCCGTGCGTTGCCAGGCCGGCATGACCTGCACGGCGAAGTGCGGTTCGGTGCCGTGCCGCTGGGACCGCAGCATCGCGAAGTTGACGCCGACCAGGACCGCCAGGCCGACGAACATCGGCATGCTCTGGGTGGCGCGGTCGGCGTCCTGGAGGGCCGGGTAGCCGTCCCAGGCACTGCGGCCGCGCCAGATGATCCAGGCGATGTAGCCGAGGAAGACCAGCACGACGGGGATGCTCGTCAGCATCCGGCGGGCCTCGAACCGCGCGAGGGCGAGCACGGCCTTCGCGCCCGCCCCGCGGGGACCGGCGTCCACGGTGTCCGGGGCGGTCGTCATCAGTACGGTGCTCACGCGGCCACCTCCGCGTCCGTGCCCGTGCCGGTGCCGGTGCCGTCGAGGGCGAGCAGGTAGCCGTCCTCGAGCGTGGGCTCGACCAGTTCGGCGCCCTCGGGCGGATCGCCCACGTTCCGGAACGACCCGTCGCCCGTGCGCCACCCGGCCTTCGCCCCCGCGTCGCGCGCCGCGCCGCTCCACACGCGTCCGGCGGCCCGTGCGGTCAGCTCGGCCGGGGTGCCGTCGAAGCGCACCGCGCCGGCGGCCATGACGACCACCCGGTGGCAGAGCATCGCCACGTCCTCGGTCTGGTGGGTGGAGAGCAGCACGGTGCGTCCCTCGCCCGCCCCGGCGATCAGTTCCCGGAAGCGCATCCGCTGCTCCGGGTCGAGGCCCACGGTGGGCTCGTCGAGGACGAGGAACCCGGGGTCGCCGACGAGCGCGGCCGCGAGCGCGACCCGCTGCCGCATCCCGCCGGACAGCTTCTTGATCTTCCGCCCGCGCACGTCGCCCAGCCCGACCTCCTCGAGTACGCGCCGCACCTCGCGGTGGCGGGCGGCACGAGGCGTCATCTCCTTCAGTACGGCGACGTAGTCGACGAACTCGAACGCCGTGAAGTCCGGGTGGAAGCCGGGCGTCTGCGGCAGGTACCCGAGCCGCCGCCGCACCTCCTGGCGCCCGCGCGCGCTCCCGGGGTCGTGCCCGAGCACGGTGAACGCGCCTCGGTCGGCGGGCACGGCGGTAGCGAGCACCCGCAGGAGGGTGGTCTTCCCGGCGCCGTTGGGTCCGAGCAGCCCGGTGACGCCCGGGGTGAGCCGCAGCGACACGTCGTCGAGGGCGCGGGTCCGGCCGTAGGAGAGGCTGAGCCCGGAGGCGGAAACGGTGGGGGTCATACGGCACTCCCGTGCGAGAAGTCCAACGAGAAGTTCAAGAGGAGGAAGGAGAAGGGGCTCACGCGACACCGCGCGCGGACACGTCGAACCGGTCGCGCAGCACGAACAGCAGCCCGGCGCCCAGCGCGGCCACCAGCCCGGACACGCCCTGCCCGGCCGCCGTGAACGGCGCGAGCACCGCGTCCCCGGCCGGACTCGCCGCGTCCGCCGCCAGCAGCACCGCCACCCACGCCCCCGCCACGACGGACGGCGCGGCCACCGGCCCCAGCCGGGGCGTCAGCGCCAGGCCGGTCGCGGTCAGGGCGAGCCCGGGCAGCAGCCAGGCCAGTGCCCGCAGCCCGTACCCCGGCATGGCCAGGCTCGCCAGCCCGCCCACGCCCAGCGCCACGGAGAGCACGGCGACCGTACGGATCATCAGCAGCCGGAAGCCGTGCAGCGGCGAGACGACGGCCATCTCGTACGTCGGGTCCAGCGCGGGCCCGTACGCGAGCGCCACCGAGGCCAGCGGCAGCAGCGGGGCGACGGCGAGGAAGAGGGTGGGCCGGTCGGCCGCGCCCGCCGCGTAGGCGACGAGGAACGCCGTCAGCAGTACGGCGACGACCGCGCCGAGCCAGGAGCGGCGCAGTACGGGGGTGGCGGCGAGCAGCCGCGCGGTGCCGTCCCCGACGCCGCACCGCACCAGCAGCGCCTCGAACCACCCCGGCCTCGGGGCGTCCAGCTCGGCGTCGAGCCGTTCCCATCCCGCGTCCAGGGCGGCGCTGTCGCTCACCTGGGCGAGGGCGGCGCGGCAGTGGGCGCAGGCGGTCAGGTGGGTGTCGGCGGACCAGAGCGCGGGCGCCGCCAGCTCGCCGCGGGCGTAGGCCCGCAGGTCGGCCTCGTCAACGTGCCAGGTCATGCCAGCGCCTCCCGCAGCTGTCGGCGGGCCCGCATCGCCCGTGTCTTGACCGTGCCCGGCGGGATGCCGAGCAGGACGGCCGCCTCGCGGGTGGTCAGCCCGTCGACGACGGTGGCCTGGAGCACCGCGCGCAGTTCCGGCGAGAGCCGCACGAGGGCGCCCGCGAGGTCGCCGTGCTCCACCCCGGCCAGCACCCGCTCCTCCGCCGATGCCTCGTCCCGGTGCCGCAGCCGCGCCAGGGCCTGCCGCAGCCGGCCCCGGGCGCCGTCGCCCCGCATCACGTCGATCAGCCGCCGGGACCCGATCCGCCACAGCCACCCGGCCACGTCGCCGTCCTCCCGGTAGCACGCGCTGCCCCGCCACACGGCGAGGAACGTCTCCTGTACGACGTCGTCGACGATCCCGGGTCGGCGCAGCGGCCGCGCATGCGGGCGGTCAGCCAGGGTGCGTAGCGGCGGTACAGCTCCTCGAAGGCACGCCGGTCGCCGTCGGCGGCGACGGCCCGCAGCAGCTCACCGTCGCTTCTCGTTTCGCTCACGTCTCCTCATCGCACGGGGCGGGGCCGGCGGTTCACGATCGCAGCCCGCTATCCCAGACGTCATGTCCCCGTAACCATCGATTCAGACTGCCTTGCGACGCTCACCGAATGCAGCCGACCGTGCCGGAGCAACCAGGAGCAGGGCATCACGCGCCTTCCGACGCGCCTGGACTGCGCGCTGCGCGGAAGAATGGGTTCATGAGGCAGCCGAACACCCAGGCAGAGGTCCAGCACACGCAGCCCGCGCAGTCCGCGCAGTCGGCGGCGCACGCGCAGCACCCGCAGCCCTCCGTGGGCTCCATCGCCGCGCACCGCCCGCACACCGTGGCCGCGACCGTCTCCGACCTGGAACCGGACATCGACGCCGACCTCGACGCGTACGAGGAGTCGGAGGAGTCCCAGGGGCTCCAGGCGGACGGCACCAAGCTCCCGCAGGGCCGCTTCCTGGACCGGGAGCGCAGCTGGCTCGCGTTCAACGAACGTGTGCTCGAACTGGCCGAGGACCCGAACACGCCCGTCCTGGAGCGCGCCAACTTCCTCGCGATCTTCGCCAGCAACCTGGACGAGTTCTTCATGGTCCGCGTCGCCGGACTGAAGCGCCGCATCGCCGCCGGCGTCGCCACCCGCTCCGCCTCCGGCCTCCAGCCCCGCGAGGTGCTGGAGATGATCTGGGCGCGCTCGCGCGAGCTGATGGCCCGGCACGCCGCCTGCTTCCAGGAGGACATCGCCCCCTCCCTCGCCGAGGAGGGCATCCACCTGGTCCGCTGGAGCGAGCTGGCGGAGAAGGAGCAGGCCCGCCTGTTCACCCTCTTCCGGCACCAGATCTTCCCGGTCCTCACCCCGCTCGCCGTCGATCCCGCGCACCCCTTCCCGTACATCTCGGGCCTCTCCCTGAACCTCGCGGTCGTCGTCCGCAACCCGGTCACCGGCCACCGGCACTTCGCCCGCGTCAAGGTCCCCCCGCTGCTCTCCCGCTTCCTGGAGGCCTCCCCGGGCCGCTTCGTCCCCATCGAGGACGTCATCGCCGCCCACCTGGAGGAGCTGTTCCCGGGCATGGAGGTCCTGGAGAGCCACGCCTTCCGCGTCACCCGCAACGAGGACCTGGAGGTGGAGGAGGACGACGCCGAGAACCTCCTCAAGGCGCTGGAGAAGGAACTGATGCGGCGCCGCTTCGGGCCGCCGGTGCGCCTGGAGGTCGAGGAGTCCATCGACCGTGAGGTCCTGGACCTCCTCGTGCGGGAGCTGAAGGTCAGCGAGGCCGAGGTGTACCCGCTGCCGGGCCCGCTGGACCTCACCGGCCTCTTCCGCATCCACGGTCTGGACCGGCCCGAGCTGAAGTACCCGAAGTTCATCGCCGGCACCCACCGCGACCTCGCGGAGGTGGAGTCCGCCTCCGCGCCGGACGTCTTCGCCGCCCTGCGCAGCCGCGACGTCCTGCTCCACCACCCGTACGACTCCTTCTCCACCTCCGTGCAGGCCTTCCTGGAGCAGGCGGCCACCGACCCGGACGTCCTGGCGATCAAGCAGACGCTGTACCGGACCTCGGGCGACTCCCCGATAGTCGACGCGCTCATCGAGGCCGCCGAGGCCGGCAAGCAGGTCCTGGTGCTGGTCGAGATCAAGGCACGCTTCGACGAGCACGCGAACATCAAGTGGGCCCGCAAGCTGGAGGAGGCCGGCTGCCACGTCGTCTACGGGCTGGTCGGCCTGAAGACCCACTGCAAGCTGTCGCTGGTGGTCCGCCAGGAGGGCGAGACGCTGCGCCGCTACAGCCACGTCGGCACCGGCAACTACCACCCGAAGACGGCCCGCCTCTACGAGGACCTGGGCCTGCTCACCGCCGACCCGCAGGTCGGCGCGGACCTCTCCGACCTGTTCAACCGGCTCTCCGGCTACTCCCGGCGCGAGACCTACCGCCGCCTCCTCGTCGCGCCGAAGTCCCTGCGCGACGGCCTGGTCTCCCGCATCCACAAGGAGATCCAGCACCACCGCGCCGGCCGTCCCGCCTACGTCCGCATCAAGGTCAACTCGATGGTCGACGAGGCCGTGATCGACGCCTGCTACCGCGCGTCCCAGGCGGGCGTCCCGGTCGACGTATGGGTGCGCGGGATCTGCGCGCTGCGCCCGGACGTGGCGGGCCTGTCGGAGAACATCCGGGTCCGTTCGGTCCTCGGCCGCTTCCTGGAGCACTCCCGCGTCTTCGCCTTCGGCAACGGCGGCGAACCCGAGGTCTGGTTCGGCAGCGCCGACATGATGCACCGCAACCTCGACCGCCGGATAGAAGCCCTGGTCAGGGTCGTCGACCCGGCCCACCGGGCGGCCCTGAACCGGCTGCTGGAGACCGGCATGTCCGACTCCACCGCGTCCTGGCACCTCGGCTCGGACGGCGAGTGGACCCGGCACGCGACGGACCCGGACGGCCAGCCCCTGCGCAACGTCCAGGAGATGCTCATTGACGCCCGGAGGCGCCGGCGTGGCACAGCAACACCTTGAACCGACGGACCCCGCGGCCGCCGCAGGGCCGCCGCCGGTGCCCGCGGGCGGTGACGCCCTCGCGAGCTACCTGCGCGCCCAGGCCACGGAGTTCCTCCGCGCCCTGCGCCTGCACCGGGAGACCGGCGCGGGCGCACACGCGACCGGGACGCAGGGCGCCGCAGCGCGCGGCACCGGAGCCCACGCCGCCCCGGACGGGGCCGCCCCCGACGGCCCCGTCGACGCGGCCCGCGCCCTGCGCCGTGCGGCCCGCCGCCTCAGCGGCACCCTGCACACCTTCCAGCCGCTGCTGGACACCGAGTGGGCGGAGTCCATGCGCCCCGAGCTGGCGTGGCTGTCCGGCACGCTGGCGCTGGAGCACGCGTACGCGTCCCGCCTGGAACGCCTGCTCCAGGCCCTGCACCGCCTCTCGGGGACGGCGCTCCTCCCCTCCCAGCAGCAGGCGGGCCGCACCACCCCCACCGTCTCCGCGCCCCTCGCCCCCACCGCCACCCGCCCGTCCCCCACCGACCGTGGCAGCCTCACCGTGGGCGCGGCCAAGGCGGGCGCGCTGCTCGACCGCCAGCTGACCCTGGCCCGCACCCGGGCCCACTCCACGGCCCTCCAGGCGCTGGGCAGCAGCCGCTTCCACGCGGTCGCCGACAAGGTCGCCTTACTGGCCAGCGAAGTGCCGCTGAAGGACACCACGGTCTCCACCACCGACCTGCGCCCGCTGGCCGCCGCGGCCCGGGACCGCCTCACCGACGCCGTGGCCGCGCTCCCGCTGGTCACCGCGGGCAACCCGTACAACGCCCAGGCCCTGATC
Organism: Streptomyces sp. CB02414; assembly: GCF_001905385.1. Taxonomy (GTDB): domain Bacteria; phylum Actinomycetota; class Actinomycetes; order Streptomycetales; family Streptomycetaceae; genus Streptomyces. The sequence continues at coordinate 530,515 of NZ_LIPF01000006.1, forward strand.
CACGGCCTGTCCCCGGACCCGGCGCCCCACCCCCAGGACACCCAGTGGCACCAGGTACGCCTGCTGCTGCGCCTGCACCGGTACGCGCTCGAGGTGCTGTCCGGCGGGTACGCCGACGAGACCGACGGCGGCACGGACGTACGCCTCCTGGCGGCCGGCGAGGCCCTGGACCGGCACCGCGACGCCTCCGAGGCCGCCGCTGCCGCCGCCCAGGCCGCGCGCACCCCGCGCATCGCGCCCGCGACGGCGTACGCGCTCGGCGTGCTCCACGCCGACCAGCGGCATGAGGTCGAGGCGGCGCGGTACGCGTTCCAGCACAGCTGGCGCAAGGAGCCCATCCGGCTGCCGTAGACCCGTCGCAGGACTGGAGGCGACACACACCGTGAGCCCCGACGAGGTCCCCGTCGTCCGCGCGGCCGGCTGCGTCCTGTGGCGCCGCTCCCCCCGCCCGCCCGGCCTGGAGCTCTGCCTCGTCCACCGGCCGAAGTACGACGACTGGTCGCACCCGAAGGGCAAGCTCAAGCGAGGCGAGGACCCGCTCGCGGGCGCCCTGCGCGAGGTGGCGGAGGAGACCGGGTACGCCGCCGCGCCCGGCGCCGAGCTGCCCCACGTGCGCTACCTCGCCGACGGCCGCCCCAAGGAGGTCAGGTACTGGGCGGCGGCGGCCACGACCGGCGCCTTCACCCCCTCCGCCGAGGTCGACCGCATCCTGTGGCTGGCGCCTGCGGAGGCCCGCGCCCGCCTCACCCGGCCCGGCGACCGCCCCCTCGTCGACGCCCTCCTCGCGGCGCTCGCCGCCGGAACCACTCCGTGTCCTTGACGTAAGCGTTCCGTGACCTCACCGCACCGACCACAGGGGTTCACCCCGCGTTCATTTACGGCCATCGGCGGCTTCACCTCTTCTGCCTAATTTCGGCCTTACCGATACGGGACGCATCCCGAGAACGCGGCCGTATCGACCAGTCTTCATCGCACTCCTCGCACGCCGCCGAATTCAGGCCGGCGGCTCCTGGAAGGAACTCCCTCAAGTGAAGCTTCAGCGCAAGAACCGGCGGGCCCTCGCTCTCGGTGCTCTCGCCGTCTCCGGCGCCCTGGCCCTCACGGCGTGCGGCTCCGACGACACCGGCGGCAACAGCAACGGCGGCGACGCCAGCAACGCCGCCAACAGCAACATCAACTGCGACGACGCCAAGGGCCAGCTCCAGGCCTCCGGTTCCTCCGCGCAGAAGAACGCGATCGACGCCTGGGTCAAGCAGTACGTCGCGGCCTGCAACGGCGTCCAGATCAACTACAACCCGACCGGCTCCGGCGCGGGCATCACCGCCTTCACGCAGGGCCAGACCGCGTTCGCCGGCTCGGACTCCGCGCTGAAGCCGGACGAGATCGAGGCGTCGAAGAAGGTCTGCAAGGACGGCCAGGCCATCGACCTGCCGATGGTCGGCGGCCCCATCGCCGTCGGCTTCAACGTCCCGGGCGTCGACACGCTCGCCCTGGACGCCGCGACGCTCGCCAAGATCTTCGACAGCCAGATCACCAACTGGAACGACGAGGCGATCGCCAAGCTCAACCCCGACGCGAAGCTGCCCGACCTGAAGATCCAGGCCTTCCACCGCTCGGACGAGTCCGGCACCACCGACAACTTCACCAAGTACCTCAAGGCCGCCGCGCCCGACGCCTGGAAGTACGAGCCGGGCAAGTCCTGGGAGGCCAAGGGCGGCCAGTCCGCGCAGGGCTCCTCCGGACTGGCTGGCCAGGTGAAGCAGACGCCGGGCGCCATCTCGTACTTCGAGCTGTCGTACGCCAAGGGCGGCATCAAGACCGTCGACATCAAGACCGAGGCCGCCGAGCCGGTCGAGGCCACCGTCGACAACGCCACCGCCGCCATCGGCGCCGCCAAGATCGTCGGCACCGGCAAGGACCTCGCGCTGGAGCTGGACTACACCCCGGCCGCCGACGGCGCGTACCCGATCGTCCTCGTCACGTACGAGATCGTCTGCGACAAGGGCAACAAGGCCGAGTCCCTGCCCGCCACCAAGTCCTTCCTCAACTACATCGCCTCGGAGGACGGCCAGGGCCTGCTGAAGGACGCCGGCTACGCCCCGATGCCCACCGAGATCATCACCAAGGTCCGCGAGACCATCACGGGCCTGAGCTGACCCGAGTGCGGTCCGGTTCCCCGACCGGGGACCGGACCGCACCGTCCGGTGCACCGCCGCCAGGAGCCCGACGGGCTCCGCAGACCGGAGAACCCGATGGACATAACCACTGATCCCCAGAAGCCAGCAGCAGCCCCCGTACCGCACCAGCCCCCCGGCAAGGACGGCAAGCGCGCCACCCGCGGCGCCACCCGCCCCGGCGACCGGGTCTTCCTCGGGCTCTCCCGCGGGTCCGGCATCCTGGTGCTGGCCATCATGGCCGCCATCGCGGCCTTCCTCACCTACCGCGCCACCCTCGCCATCAGCGAGAACGAAGCCAACTTCCTCACCAGCTTCGAGTGGAACCCCAGCGGCGACCCGCCGCAGTTCGGCATCGCCGTCCTGGTCTACGGCACCGTCGTGTCGTCGGTCATCGCGATGGCCATCGCCGTCCCGATCTCGGTCGGCATCGCCCTGTTCATCACGCACTACGCGCCCCGCAAGCTGGGCGGCGTCATCGCGTACGTGATCGACCTGCTCGCCGCCGTGCCCTCGATCGTCTACGGCCTGTGGGGCGCGCTCTTCCTCGTGCCGCACATGGACGGGCTCTTCGGCTGGCTGGACGAGTACCTCGGCTGGACCGGCATCTTCGAGTGGAGCGGCGGCGCGCCGCGCTCGATGCTCACCGTCGGCGTCCTGCTCGCGATCATGATCCTGCCGATCATCACCAACGTCAGCCGTGAGGTCTTCCGGCAGGTCCCGCGCATGCACGAGGAGGCCGCCCTGGCCCTCGGCGCCACGCGCTGGGAGGTCATCCGGATGTCGGTGATCCCCTTCGGCCGCTCCGGCATCATCTCCGCCTCGATGCTCGGCCTCGGGCGCGCGCTCGGCGAGACGATGGCCGTGGCCATGGTCCTCTCGCCGACCTTCGACATCAACGCCAGCCTGCTCGACCCGGGCGGCGGCACCTTCGCCCAGAACATCGCCAGCAAGTTCAACGAGGCGACCGTAATGGGCCGGGACGCGCTGATCGCCTCCGGTCTGGTGCTGTTCGTCATCACGCTGCTGGTCAACGGCGGTGCCCGCATGATCATCGCTCGCCGCAAGGAGTACTCGGGGGCCAACGCATGAGCCACGCAACCCTCACCCCCAAGAGCCGCAGCTCCCTGCGCGGCGCCACCCTGCCCAAGTGGTTCCCGTGGGCGGTCGCCGCCGGCGCGACCCTCGCCGGCCTCGGCATCAGCACCGTGGCAGGGCTGAACAGCAGCATCCAGTGGGCCCTGATCGCCGTGGTCCTCTTCGTCGGCGGCACGTACGCCATCTCGGCGGGCGTCGAGGGCGGGCGGCAGGCCAAGGACCGGGTGGCGACCAGCATGGTCTGGGTCGCGTTCCTGCTGGCCCTGATCCCGCTGCTGTCCCTGATCTGGGAGACCGTCAAGCGGGGCGTCGACGTCCTCGACGGCTACTTCCTCACCCACTCGATGGGCGTGGTCGCCGACTACGAGCCCGGCGGCGGCATCTACCACGCCATCCTCGGCACCCTGGAGCAGGTCGGCCTCGCCACCCTGTTCTCCGTGCCGGTCGGCGTGCTCACCGCGATCTACCTGGTCGAGTACGGGAAGGGCCGGCTCGCCAAGGCGGTCACGTTCTTCGTGGACGTGATGACGGGCATCCCGTCGATCGTCGCGGGCCTGTTCATCCTCAGCCTGTGGGTCCTCATCCTGGACATGGGCCCGTCCGGCGTCGCCGGCTCCTTCGCCCTGTCCATCCTGATGATCCCGGTGGTGGTCCGCTCCACCGAGGAGATGCTCAAGCTCGTCCCCAACGAGCTGCGCGAGGCGTCGCTGGCGCTCGGCGTGCCGAAGTGGCGCACGATCCTGAAGGTCGTCCTGCCCACGTCGATCGGCGGCATCGTCACCGGCGTCATGCTGTCCATCGCCCGCATCACCGGTGAGACGGCGCCCGTGCTGCTGCTGGTCTGGGGCACGGACTTCATCAACGCGAACCCGTTCCAGGACCCGCAGGAATCGCTGCCGATGTACATCTACCTCCAGTACACCGCCGGTTCCGACCCCGCCTACGACCGTGCCTGGGCGGCGGCCCTGACGCTCATCGCGTTCATCATGATCCTCAACCTCGTGGCCCGCGGGATCGCCCGCTGGAAGGCCCCGAAGACGGGTCGCTGACGCGGCCACAGCAAGAACAGTCAGCGACCCGGACCCGCGAAAGAAGAAGTGATACCCATGGCCAAGCGCATAGACGTCAGCGGCCTCAACGCCTACTACGGCTCCTTCCTGGCCATCGAGGACATCTCGATGACCGTCGAGCCCCGCTCCGTGACCGCCTTCATCGGCCCCTCCGGCTGCGGCAAGTCCACCTTCCTGCGCACGCTCAACCGCATGCACGAGGTCACGCCCGGCGGCCGCGTCGACGGCAAGGTCATGCTGGACGACGAGAACCTCTACGGCGCCGGCATCGACCCGGTGGCCGTACGCCGCGAGGTCGGCATGGTCTTCCAGCGCCCGAACCCGTTCCCGACCATGTCGGTGTACGACAACGTCGCGGCCGGCCTGCGGCTCAACGGCAAGTTCAAGAAGTCCGAGATGGACGACGTCGTCGAGAAGTCGCTGCGCGGCGCCAACCTCTGGAACGAGGTGAAGGACCGCCTGAACAAGCCGGGCTCCGGCCTCTCCGGCGGTCAGCAGCAGCGCCTGTGCATCGCCCGCGCCATCGCCGTCGAGCCGAACGTCCTCCTCATGGACGAGCCCTGCTCCGCCCTGGACCCGATCTCCACTCTCGCCATCGAGGACCTGATCGGCGAGCTGAAGGAGCGCTTCACGATCGTCATCGTGACGCACAACATGCAGCAGGCGGCGCGCGTCTCCGACCGCACGGCGTTCTTCAACCTGGCGGCGGTCGGCCAGCCCGGCAAGCTGATCGAGATCGACGAGACGGAGCGCATCTTCTCCAACCCGTCGGTCCAGGCCACGGAGGACTACATCTCCGGCCGCTTCGGCTAGACCCCACCCCGATCCCCTCGCGGTGCTGCATGGCGGTGCCACCGCGAGGAGCACAAAGGGCCCGCCCCCTCCGGGGGCGGGCCCTCTTACATACTCGCCGAGCTGCGGGCAGTCGCACCGCCCCAGCTGCGGGCAGTCGTGCCGCTGGGGCGGCACGGGTGGGCGCAGCGGCACCCGGCCAGCGCCGGCCCGCGAAACCCACCCCCGCCCAGCACGGACGCAGGCGAGCCGCTACAGGAACACCAGATTGACCACCCAGAACGACACCGCAGCCACCACCGCGGCCGCCGGCATCGTGATGAACCACCCCACGATGATGTTCCGCGCAACCCCCCACCGCACGGCATTCACCCGCTTAGTAGCCCCCACACCCATGATCGACGACGTAATGACATGCGTCGTCGAGATCGGCGCGTGGAACAGGAACGCCGACCCGAACATGATCGACGCCCCCGTCGTCTCCGCGGCGAACCCCTGCGGCGGATCCAGCTCGATGATCTTCCGCCCCAGCGTCCGCATGATCCGCCAGCCCCCCGCGTACGTCCCCGCGGACAGCATCAGCGCACACGCGATCTTCACCCACACCGGAATGGGATCGCCGTAGTCCTCGACATCGGCGATGACCAGCGCCATCACCACGATGCCCATCGTCTTCTGCGCGTCCTGCAGACCGTGCCCCAGCGCCATACCCGCCGCCGACACCGTCTGCGCGATACGGAAGCCCCGCTTCGCCTTGTGCGGGTTGGCCCGCCGGAAGATCCACATGATGGCCGTCATCACCAGGTAACCGGCGATCAGACCGACCACCGGCGACACGAACATCGGAATGACGATCTTGTCGACGACCCCGTGCCAGTACACGGTCGTGCTCCCGGCCAGCGCGGCCCCCACCATCCCGCCGAACAACGCGTGCGAGGACGAGGACGGCAGCCCGAAGTACCAGGTGATGAGGTTCCAGACGATGGCACCCACGAGCGCCGCGAAGAGGATCCCCATCCCCTTCGAGCCCTCGGGCGTCTCGATCAGCCCCTCGCTGACGGTCTTGGCGACCCCGGAGCCGAGGAACGCGCCGGCGAGGTTCATGACGGCGGCCATCGCGAGCGCCGCGCGGGGCGTCAGCGCACGCGTCGACACGGACGTCGCGATCGCGTTCGCCGAGTCGTGGAAACCGTTGGTGTACGTGAAGAAGAGCGCGACCCCGATGGTCACGACCAGAGCGAAGGTGTCCATGAAGGGGTCAGGACTCCTTGACCGCGATGGTCTCCACCGTGTTCGCCACGTGCTCGAACGCGTCGGCCGCTTCCTCGAGCACGTCGACGATCTGCTTGAGCTTCAGCACCTCGATGGCCTCGTACTTGCCGTTGAAGAGGTGGGCGAGCAGCTTGCGGTGGATCTGGTCGGCCTGGTTCTCGAGCCGGTTGACCTCGATCCAGTACTCGGTGAGGTTGTCCATGGTGCGCAGGTTCGGCATCGCCTCGGCGGTCAGTTCCGCCGCCCGCGCCAGCACCTCGATCTGCTGCTCGACGCCCTTGGGCAGTTCCTCGATGTTGTAGAGGACGACCAGGTCGACGGCCTCCTCCATGAAGTCCATGATGTCGTCGAGGGAGGAGGCGAGGTTGTAGATGTCCTCGCGGTCGAAGGGCGTGATGAACGAGGAGTTCAGCTGGTGGAAGATCGCGTGCGTGGCGTCGTCACCGGCGTGTTCGGCGGCCCGCATACGCTCTGCGATCTCGGCCCGGGCGGATGCGTCCGCCCCGAGCAGTTCCATCAGGAGTTTCGAGCCCGTGACGATGTTGTCCGCGGATGCGGCGAACATGTCGTAGAAGCTCGTCTCCCTGGGGGTCAGACGAAAGCGCACGTGGGGTCCTCGGGGTGCATCGGTTTCGGTCAGGCTGATGCTAGGCGCATCATCCGGCCACGGCTAACGGGCCGTCCCCCAGTGTCGCCCATCAGGAAGACTGATGAGCAGGGGGGCGACACCCGGACGACGCCCAGGCCACTGCCAGGGTTTTCTTTCAAAGGCCCCTTACCCCGCAAAGTTCGTTACCATATACCCGCCAGGGGTATATGTCCGCTATCTGCCCAATCTCACAGGAGGACGCGATGACGACCACTGAGGCCGGCGCAGGTGCGCCCTCCCCCGCCGTCGACGAGGTGACCGGGGTGGAGACGGACGGCACCGACGTCGTGACCGACCACGACCGGGGCGTGCACGGGTACCACAAGCAGAAGGACGAGCACCTCAAGCGGCTGCGCCGCATCGAGGGGCAGATCCGCGGCCTCCAGCGGATGGTCGACGAGGACGTCTACTGCATCGACATACTGACCCAGGTCTCCGCCTCCACGAAGGCCCTGCAGTCCTTCGCCCTGCAACTCCTGGAGGAGCACCTGCGCCACTGCGTCGCCGACGCGGCCGTCAAGGGAGGCGCCGAGATCGACGCGAAGGTGGAGGAGGCCACGAAGGCGATCGGCCGCCTGCTGCGCACCTGACCCCCGGCGGCTCCGCAGGACCGGCCGGCCACTACCGGTCGGCCGGAGCGGCCCTGCGCTCCTCGGCCACCCGCAGCACTTCGTCGATGCTCTCCAGACTGAGCCGCTCCCGGGCGGCCGACGCCGCGATGATCAGCTCGCCGCACAGCTCGATCTCGGCGAGGGCCACGTGGTCCTGAACCGCCGTACCGCCGACCGGAGCCACGCGCGTCACCTCGTCTCTGCCGTCACCGACTTCCTAGAGTAGGGAGCGGCCTACACACCGCGCATGGCACGGAAGGGCTAGTTCTTGTCGCCGCCCGGCCCCGCCGCGATCTTGCCGGCGTAGATGTCCTCGTCGTCCGGCAGCCGTACGCGGACGGCGGCGCCGAAATCGTAGAGCAGCGTCGTCGAGGCGACGTCGACGGTCCCCTCGTCCCGCCCGTTGACGAAGCTGAAGCGGTGCCGGACCTTGCGGATGCGGCCCTCGTCGTCGAGGTAGGCGTCGAAGGGCACCTCGGCGGTGGCGAACCCGTCGGCGGCGGCGGCCAGCGCCTCCTTGTTCCCGTCGGACGCGCCCCGCGCCGCCCGCGCCAGATCGGCGGTCCCCCGGTAGTGCCGCACCTCGGTCCCGCCGACCTCGGTGCGCCCCACGTACGTCGCCGTCCGCGTCCCGCGCAGCACCTCGGCGGCGGCGAAGGGGTCGGTCGCCCCGCCGGTCACGAGGTTCCCGTCGGACAGCGAGGCGGTCTCCACCCGCACCCACTTGTCGTCGGGCACGCCGGCCCCCCGGTTCTTCATGAACAGGGCCCCCGGCGCGAGCAGTTCGGTGATCGGCCGGTGCTCGCTCGTGCCCGCGGGGTCCTGCGGCAGCCGCACCTCCAGCCGCCCGAACCGCCGCTCGAAGTCGTAGACGCCCTCGCCCCGGATGGTGACCCGCGTCCCGCCGCTGGCCATCTCCATCGCGGTGCGCGCCTTGGCGCTCCCGGCGGCCACCAGCCGGTCGGCGGCCCGGTGCAGCACGGCGACCGGATCGCCGCCACCCGCTCCCTGGGCCGCGGCTCCCTCCCCGGAACACGCGCTCCCGGCCAGCCACACACAGACCACACCCCCGGCGACGGCGAGACCACCGGCCGCCCTCCTGCCCCGCCGCTCCCTCTCCCGCTCCCGTTCCCGCCCGACCATCGCCACCTACCCCAGCCGTCACGCCCGCTCCGGACCCCCTGCCGACCCGGTTAACGAGGGGTGGGTGACGCCGGTAACGTGGACGGCGTGGCGCAGCAGGACGGGCTGGAAGCCCCCGGGGAAGCCCCCGGACCGGAACCGGAACACCTCACGACGACGGCCGAACAGGGCCGCTTCTGCCTGGCCCGTTGCAGCTGCGGCTGGCGGGGCCCGGCCCGCAGGGCGAGAAGCCAGGCCCGGACGGACGCGCAAACGCACACGGCGGCCTGAAAAGGCCGCCGCGTGCGTTGCTGAGGTGAGGAGGAGGTCTGCCCTAGGCCCTAGGCGGCGAGGTCCCGCTCGTCCGCCTCGGTGCTCTCCTTGCGGGCCCCCGGAATCACGGCGCCGCGCCCGTCGGCACCGTCTCGCCCCCGCGCGCGCACCAGCCACCCCACCCGGGGCGACCGCTCGACGGCGCGGGTCAGCGGCGTCAGCAGCGCCATGGCGACCGGCGACAGCAGCAGCGCGACCGCCGTACCGAGGGCGAAGCCGCCGATGACGTCCGTCGGGTAGTGCACGCCCATGTAGACCCGGATGAAGCCGCCGAACACCGCCAGCACGATCGCGCCGAGCCCGAACTTCCGGTTGGCGACGAACAGCGCGACGGCGAGCGCCATACACAGCGTGGCGTGATCGCTCACGAACGAGAAGTCGTCCTTGCCGGCGACCAGCACCTCCAGCCCCTCATGGGTCTTGAACGGCCGCGGCCGCTCCACGAAACCCCGTATCGGGACGTTGACCAGCACCGCGACACCTGCCGCGAGCGGCGCCCACACGAGCGCGGCCACCGAGGACGCCGCGTCCTCACCGCCCCGCCGCCGCACGCCCCACCAGCACCACATCACCAGCAGCACGATCGCGAACAGCAGTCCGTACTCACCGACGAACTCCATGACCCGGTCGAACCAGTGCGGTGCGTCCTTGGCCAGGCCGTTGATGTCGTAGAGCAGCTCGACGTCGGGGTTCGACCCGGATTCTGCGAGTCCAGCCATGGTGCTGCGGCCCCTTCGTCATGTCCTGCGGCGCACCGTACGCACGCCTTTCCTCTGCCACCCCCGTGGTCAGTAGATCCGCCGGCTCCTCTTGTCCCGCACACCTACACGACAACAGGAACGCACGGCCCCCGTTGATACGTTCCACCTTCCACTGAATGATCACGCAGACGTTATCGAAGAGAGACACGTCGTCGCAGCTCAGGGCATGGGTTCACGCTGTGTCCAAACCATGGCATTCACACCGTGGTGGGCAATGCTTTCGCGCCATCTTCCGTCACCCGGGTCGCCCCGAAGTAATCCGGGGTGTCGATCGGATCGAACCGGATCACGGCCCCCGGCCGCGGCGCGTCGATCATGTATCCGCCACCGACGTAGATCCCCACGTGCCGAATGGCCCGCGAATTGGTGAGATCGTCCGAGAAGAACACGAGATCACCCGGCAGCAGTTCGTCCCGCCCCGGATGCGGCCCCGCGTTGTACTGGTCGTTGGCCACCCGCGGCAGCGTGATCCCCACACTCTCGTAAGCGGCCTTGGTCAGCCCCGAACAGTCGAACCGCCCGCCCTGGTCGGCCGTCCCGTTGCCACCCCACAGATAGGGCGTCCCGAGCTTCTCCTGCGCGTAGGCGATGGCCCCGGCGGCCTGCTCGGAGGGCTCGACCCTGGTCTCCGGCGCGGCGAAGCTCTTCTCCAGGCTCCGGATGACCTTGACGTAGTTCTGGGTCTCCTTGTACGGCGGCACACCCTGGTACTGGATCACCGCGCCGGCCCCCGCGTTGTAGGAGGCCAGCATGTTCTCGGTCGGGTTGCCGGGGACGTCCTTCACGTACGACGCGAGGGTGCAGTCGTACGACGCCGCCGAGGGGATGGCATCCGCCGGGTCCCAGACGTCCCGGTCCCCGTCACCGTCCCCGTCGATCCCGTGCGTGGCCCAGGTCCCCGGGATGAACTGCGCTATCCCCTGCGCGGCCGCGTGGCTCTGGGCCTTCGGGTTGAAGCCGCTCTCCTGGTAGAGCTGGGCGGCGAGCAACGCGGGGTTGATGGCGGGACAGAGATTGCCCCACTTCTGCACGAGCGCCTGGTACGCCGCGGGAACGGACCCCTTCGCGAGCCTCTTCGACCCGCCCCCGACGCCGTTGGCCAGGTTCCCGGCGACCACGTAGACGCCCACGACGAGCAGCATCACGAAGCCCATCCCGAGGGCAACCGCGACACCGGCCCCGACCCACAACTTCCGCATGGCCCAACCTTCCCCCATCGCCGGGCCGTTCAATAACACTTTCCAGCCATGTCGCGCCCCTCTTCGGGGCGGCTCCGGCACTCGGCCCACAACAGCTTCCCGCCCTTGGAGGCGCCCAGCTCGCGCAGCACGGACACGCCGACGGCGTCGGCACAGGCCCGCACCAGCTGAAGTCCCCGTCCGCTCTCGGCGTCCGCCGGGGCCGCGGCGCCGGGCTGCTCCTCGTCCCGGAAGCCGGGCGGCACCCTCCAGTCGGTGTCCCACACACCGACCCGGAGCCGTCCCGGCTCGCGCGAGAGGATGCGGAGGGAGTAGGGGCCGGTGGTGTGCAGGTGGGCGTTGGCGAGGAGTTCGGCGGCCAGCAGCTCGGCGGTGGGCGTGAGCTCACCGAGTCCGTGCGCGGCGAGGGTGGCACGGAGGGTTGTGCGGGCGATCCCCGGTGCGCGTGGATCGTGCGGGAGGTGGAGGGTGTAGCCCCAGGACGGGTCTACGGTGGCCATGGAAGTCTCCGATCAGTTCGGGAAGTTGGTTGACGGACGGGTGCCCAGTGGCCTGCCGGCCCGTCGACCGGTGCGCTTCTGAGCGGGGCGCCACTTGTAAGGTAGCGGCGATTAGATAAGTCGTTATCCGATTCCCGGTATCGGCCTTAGCTACCACCCGTGTGGGTGACCGCAGCACCAAGGAGGCGGCAAGCCCGTGAGAACCAACCCGACGGGGCGCCAGCTGAGACTCGGGGCGGAGCTGCGGAAACTCCGCGAGCGCGCGGGCCTGACGTCCACACAGGCGAGTCAACTGCTCGGAGTGAAGCAGAACCAGATCAGCAATACCGAAGCCGGCCGCATGGGGGTGAGCGCCGAACGCATCCACGCGCTCGCCTGCCACTACGACTGTGCCGACCGAGCTCTCATCGACGCACTCAGCGCCATGACCACCGAACGGAAACGCGGCTGGTGGGAGGAGTACAGGGAGATCCTGCCCAGCTCGCTTCTCGATCTGGCCGAGGTCGAGCATCACGCGGTCAGCCTGCGCACGGCCATCACCGTGCACATGCCCGGCCTGCTCCAGACCACGGACCACGCCCGCGAGACTTTCCGTCAGGTAGTGCCGGACCTCTCACCCCCGGACATCGAGCACCGCGTCTCGTTCCGCATCAAGCGACAGACGGTGATCTTCCGTGAGCCTCCGACCCCCTACCGCGCCCTCATCCACGAGGCGGCCCTGCGGATGCGGTTCGGGAGCCGGACTACCGTGCAAGCCCAGCTACGCCATCTGCTCGACATGAGCGAGCGAGACCACGTAACCATCAGAGTGATCCCCTACGCCGCTGGAGGGTTCCCGGGCTCGGGCCAGTCGGTCTTCTACTCGGCCGGTCCCGTACAGCAACTGGACACCGTTCACCTCGACCAGTCCCACGGCCCCGTCTTCCTGGACGCCGAGGCTCAGCTGTCCAAGTACCGCATTCTGCTGGACCGGATCCAGGCCAAAGCGCTTCCACCAGCGGAGTCCCGTGACTTCATCCACCACATCGCCCAAGACCTGTGAAGGGAACGCACATGAGCCACAGCACCTGGCAGAAGTCGTCCTACTGCGGTGAAGGTGACTCCTGCATCCACGTCCGTTCCACCGCCACCGCCGTCCATCTCACCGAAAGCAGCGACCCCACCGACTCCATACTCACCCTCGCCCCGACCACCTTCGGCGCCCTGCTCACCGCCCTGAAGGCGAACGCCCACCCCGCTCCCGTCCAGGTCACTTTCACTCCCGTGAATGACGCGGGCGCCCCCGTCCGCGTCCACGGCCCCGGCGTACACGGACCCGTGGTCACGACGGACCGTCAGAAGTGGGACGCCTTCGTGCTCGGCGTGAAGGCCGGCGAGTTCGATCACTTCGTGGATGCGTAGAAGGGCCCAACGACACAACCACGCGACAGGTTGCGCACCAGCATCATTGCTAGGCGTAACCTGGCGTGATACACAGAGTGACCATACGACTCATCGCATACCGGTCCGCCCGGCCCTCTTAGGGGCCGGCGCGGGCCGGTGGCAAGCTATCCGTACGAAACCTGCCAATCAATGACGCCAAGTCGACATACGACGGCGGATTTGTCGGCGACAATGAGGCCTGACCTCTGCACGTCCGCAGAGGGCGCGGAACTACCCAACAGGGGCGGTGACTTACATGCTCTTTGCGGCCGACGAGGGAGACATCAACACCATCATCGGGGGGATCGCTCCCGACTGGGGCCCCTTCGGTGCGCTGGGGGCCGAGGCGAAGACGATGGTCCAGGTCGTCATGGCCGTAGCCATCCTGCTCTGCCTCGGCATCGCCATCTGGGGCGCCGCCAAGCAGCGCATCGGCGCCACGGCCCTGCGGGACACCTTCAGCGCGGAGCAGGGCAAGGGCCTCATCATCGCCGGGCTGACGGGCGTGTTCATCATCGGCTCCCTCGGCACGCTCTTCACCATCGTGTACGGGATGGCCGTATAGCCACGCTCACGTCCGTCCCTCAACCTCCACCCCACCCGCCCGTCGTGCCAACCGGCTGAGGTTGCGTTTCCCTGATGTCGAGTCACCACACCGCGCCCGCGCGGGAACCAGCACGGCTACCGTCGTACTTCTACGGCAGGCACGAGGTCGAGGGGGCGTACGCGGCATGAGTCTCGGAGACGACCAGCAGTCCTCCGGCGGCTACGGCGGCATGAGCGGGACGCGGATGCGGCTGCCCGAGGACGAGGGCGGGCACCGGCGCGGCGGCCGTTCGTCGTCCAGAAGCCTGGTCACGGTGGTCGGCGTGGTCGTCCTCCTCATCGCGGCGATCGCCTTCGCGAACCGTGGAGGAGAGGACTCCGGTTCCTCCGACGCGGCCGCGGACAAGCCGAAGACGTCATCGACGGCCCCGACAGGCACCACGCCGGTCCAGTCGGGCTTCGCCCATGATGAGCAGGGGGCGCAGAGCGCTGCCGCGAACTATGCGGTGGCTTTGGGGTCGGCCGACATGTTCGACAAGGCCAAACGGCAAGACATCGTGAACACCGTCTACGCCCCCGGCGTCGCTGCTTCCCGGCAGGCCGATCTGGACGAGGCCTACTCGAGCCCGAAGTTCCTGTCGAACATCGGGCTCGACAAGGATGGCAAGGCACCGGCTGGCCAGACCTTCGTGTCGCGGGTGATCCCGGTTGGCACCAAGGTCACGGAGTCCAGCGCTGACAAGGCCACCGTCGAAGTCTGGTACACATCGCTCTTCGGACTGTCCGGTGGCAAGTCGACCAACCCGGTCACCGAGAGCTGGTACACCACCACCTACCAGCTGACTTGGACCGGCAACGACTGGAAGGTCATCGACTTCCAGCAGAAGGACGGCCCGGTGCCGATCGGACGCGATCAGCGGGCCTCCGCCCCCGACGAAATGTCGAAGGCCGTCGAGGAGTTCGGAGGGTTCACCTATGCGCGCTAACCACCGCCTCCTCAAAGTCGCAACCGTTCTGGCCTCCGTACCGGCAGCCATGGTGCTCCCGGCAACCCGCGCGGTCGCTGCTCCGACGCCGACGCCGACTCCGTCGGGCAGCGACGATCCCTGCGACCTCATTCGCGGCCCCGCCAAGGACTACTGCGAAGACGGCAACTCCGGCTCAGGAGGCGGCGGCGGAGCCGAAACCCCGGAGATCTCCTCCACCCTCGACCCCCTCTCCTCCCTCGCCAAGGGCTGCGCCGACGCCGCCGCATGGACCGTCGACAAGCTCAGCGCCGCCGTCGAGGACACGGCGAACGTCGACTTCACGAACCCGGAGTTCCTCCAGCAGTACGCCGTCGTCTTCGCGGCGTCGACCGTGCTCACGCTCATCCTCTGGCTCCTCGCGGTAGCGAAGCGCGCCGTGCGCGGCGTCCCGCTCGGTACCGCCCTCTCCGAGGCCATCGGGTTCCTCTGGCTCACCGTCCTGGCATCGGCCTTCACGCCGCTGATCCTCTACACGGTCGTCTCCGCGACCGACGCCGTCACGGACGTACTCGCCAAGGCCACCGGCGACCAGACGAACACGTTCTTCGGCACGTTCTCCGGTGCCTTGGAGAAGGGCGAGGACATCGGCGGCGGCCCGATCATGCTGATCGTCGTCTCCCTGGTGTCGATCCTCGCCGCCGGCGTCCTCTGGCTGGAACTGGTCATCCGCGCCGCGCTGCTCTACGTCGGCGCCCTGCTCGGCACCGTCGTCTACGCGGGCCTGGTCGACAAGAACCTGTGGGGTCACGTCCGCCGCTGGGCCGGGATCATGATCGCGGTCATTCTGGTGAAGCCCGTCATCGTCATCGTGCTCGGGCTCGCCGGGGCGCTCTCCGCCGACGAGGGGCCGGACGCCTTCTCCGCCGTCGTCTCCGGGCTCGCGATCATCCTGCTCGCCATCTTCGCGTCCGCGATGATCTACCGCTTCGTCCCCGGCTTCGGCGACGAGATCGCGAGCGGCCGCAACAACAGGATCATGCAGGGCGCCGAGGGCAAGGCCGCCGCCGTGATCAGCTCCCCGGCGAACCTGGTCGCCCAGGGCATCAGAACCCACAGCTCCCGCCACAACGGCGACGGCGGAGGCGGCGGCAGCAACCAGGGCGGCAGCTCCTCCGCGTCCCGCCCCTCGAACCCCGCCTCCGGCGGAGTCGCCGCGCACAGCTCGCGCCCCTCGAACGGCGGCGGCGGAACTGTCCCCTCCGCCGCACCCGCACCGCGCTCAGGCAGCCCGGTGAACACACCCCATGCCAGCAACACCCGTAACAGCAAAAACAGCACAGGAGGTGACGGGCGTTGACGACCGAGTCCCACGTGTCCCATCCGGTCACGCCCCGCCGTACGTATCTGATCGGCCGCGCCCGGCCGAACGCGATCGTCGGCCGCAACCGCGAGACCGGTGAGATCGCGCTGATCGTCGTCGGCGCGTTCCTCGGCATGATGTGCGGGCTCCTCGTCCCCGTCCTGACCCTGCGCATCGTGCTGCTCGTCGGCTTCCCGCTGCTCGCGCTGGCCGCCGTCTACGTGCCGTACAAGCACCGGACGTTCTACCGGTGGTTCGAGATCAACCGCAGCTACAAGCGGACCCTGCGCAGCGGCACCACGTACCGCTCCGGCGCCATCGAGGCCGGCACCCGGCTCGACGGCAGGGAGGTCGAGGTCGGCCCGCCACCCGGCATCGGCCGCATCACCTGGCTGGCCGCGCCCTTCGGGCCGGACGAGATCGCCGTACTGCTGCACGCCGACCGCAAGACGGTGACGGCCGCGATCGAGATCGAGGGCCCCGGCGTCGGCCTGCGCGACTCCGAGGACCAGGAAGCCCTCGTCGACCGCTTCGGCACCCTGCTCAAGCACGTGGCCAACGGCGACGGTTTCGTCACCCGCATCCAGATGCTCGCCCGCACCCTCCCGGCCGACCCCGACGCGCACGCCAAGGACGTCGCCCAGCGCGGCGACGACAAGGCGCTGCCGTGGCTGCAGCAGTCGTACGACCAGCTCCAGTCGATGGTGTCCACCAGCAGCGAGCAGCACCGCGCCTACCTCGTCGCCTGCATGCACTACACCCGCGAGCTGGCGGCCGAGGCCAACGCCATGGCCCGCGCCGCCCGCCCGCAGAACGGCCGGAAGCTGGACCGGGACGCGGGCCTCGCGGTGGTCATGGCGCGCGAGCTGACCGACATCTGCTCGCGCCTCCAGGAGGCCGACATCCGCGTACGCCAGCCGCTGGGCCAGGGCCGGCTCGCCTCCCTCGTCCACGCCATGTACGACCCGGACCATCCGATCGACCACATCCAGGCGATGACCAAGCGCAACGCCTGGCCGGCCGAGCTGGACGCCATGGAGCCCACGTACCTCCAGGCGAAGACCCGGGAGTCCTTCACCCGCGCCCCCTGGTGCCACGCCACCGCCTGGGTCAAGGAGTGGCCGATGACCCCGGTGGGCGTCAACTTCCTGGCGCCCCTCCTGGTCCACACCCCGGACGTCATCCGCACGGTCGCCGTCACGATGGACCTCGAACCCACCGAGATCGCCATCGAGCGCATGCTGACCGAGAAGACCAACGACGAGGCCGAGGCCTCCCGCGCCGCCAAGATGAACCGCACCGTCGACCCGCGCGACATCGCCGCCCACGGCCGCCTGGACCAGCGGGGCGAGGACCTCGCCAGCGGCGCGGCCGGCGTCAACCTGGTCGGCTACATCACCGTCTCCTCCCGTTCCCCCGAGGCGCTGGCCCGCGACAAGCGGACGATAAGGGCTTCGGCCGGTAAGTCGTACCTGAAACTGGAGTGGTGCGACCGTGAGCACCACCGCGCCTTCGTGAACACACTTCCGTTCGCCACCGGCATCCGAAGGTAGGGGCTGACCCTGATGCGGGACCCGCTGACCGTTCTCACCGACGCCTTCACGTCCTTCCTCTTCGGGAAGGTGGAGACCACCCGCCTCCCCGTCCGCACCTCCACGGGCCAGGCGCAGGCCGTCTACCTCCCCACCGCCGCGCCCGGCCTCGGCGACTCCGGCGTGATCATCGGCCGCGAGGTCTACTCCGGCAAGGGCTACATCTACGACCCCTTCATGCTCTACGGCCAGCAGCTCCCCGCCCCGCACTGGCTGGTGCTCGGGGAGTCCGGCAACGGCAAGTCGGCGCTGGAGAAGACGTACGTCCTGCGCCAGCTCCGCTTCCGCGACCGCCAGGTCGTCGTGCTGGACGCCCAGGGCGAGGACGGCGTCGGCGAGTGGAACCTCATCGCCGAGGAGCTGGGCATAACTCCCATCCGCCTCGACCCGATGGCCGCCCTGGACCACGGCATCCGGCTCAACCCGCTCGACCCGGCGATCACGACGACGGGCCAGCTCGCGCTGCTCCGCACGATCATCGAGGTCGCGATGGGCCACGGCCTGGACGAGCGCTCCGGCTTCGCGCTCAAGGTCGCGCACGCCTACGTCAACGAGACCATCGTCGAACGCCAGCCGGTCCTCACCGACATCGTCGAGCAGCTCCGCCACCCCGAGCCGGAGTCGGCCGAGGCGATGAACGTCGCCATAGACGACGTACGGGCGTGGGGCCTGGACGTGGCGCTCGTCCTCGACCGGCTCGTCGACGGCGACCTGCGCGGCATGTTCGACGGCCCGACGACGGTCGGCATCGACCTGGACGCACCCCTCATCGTCTTCGACCTCTCCCACATCGACCGCAACTCCATCGCCATGCCGATCCTGATGGCGATCGTGGGCGTGTGGCTGGAGCACACCTGGATCCGCCCCGACCGGAAGAAGCGCATCTTCCTGGTCGAGGAGGCCTGGCACATCATCAACAGCCCGTTCGTGGCGCAGCTGTTCCAGCGGCTGCTGAAGTTCGGGCGACGGCTCGGCCTGTCGTTCGTGGCGGTGGTGCACCACCTGTCGGACGTCGTGGACGGGGCGGCGGCGAGGGAGGCCGCGGCGATCCTGAAGATGGCCTCCACCCGCACCATCTACGCCCAGAAGGCCGACGAGGCCCGGGCCACCGGACGTGTCCTGGGCCTGCCGCGCTGGGCCGTGGAGATCATCCCGACCCTCACCCCCGGCATCGCGGTCTGGGACGTCAACGGCAACGTCCAGGTGGTCAAGCACCTGATCACGGAGACCGAACGCCCGCTGGTCTTCACCGACCGCGCGATGACCGAGTCCTCCTCGGACTTCAGCGACGACGCCCTGCGCGCCGCCGAACTGGAGGCGGAGGAACGGGCGGCGGCGTTCGTGGAACAGCACATCGGCGACTCGTCCGAATCGACGGTGGCCTAGGCGAGGGGGAGGCACGGGGCAGATGAGACCGGACGACCAGCGACGAGACGGCCAGGGCGGCGGCATCCCGGACGGGCTGCTGATCGGCATACTCGCCTTCCTCCTCGGCATGACCCTGCTGGTGTGGACGGCGACCGGTCTCTCCGCCCTGTTCGCCCACGGCTCCTGGCCCGCCGGCGTGACCTTCACCGGCACGCCCGTGGCCATGCGCCACCTGGTCGCCGAACCCCACGACATCCCCGGCGCCTGGCCGGACACCCCCGCCTCCGAACTCTCCGGATACGGGCTGTTCTGGGGACTGTTCATCGGCCAGCTGATGGTGCTGGTCGTGGTGACCGTGTTCGTGATGGGGTCGGTGGCACGGTGGCGTGCGGTACGGCAGCGACGGCGGGCGGAGGCGAGGGCGACGGTCCCTCAGGAGCCGGAACAGGTGCACGAGGTCCCAACTCCGAGGGCACCGCAGGCCCCGCAACAGCCGGAACCGGCGGAGGAATCCCTCACTTCTGTGGCCGACAGTAAACGGGTGGGTGGGTGGGAAACCCCCCGCGCCGAAGGCGCGGTCCAGTACGGCCCCCCGAACACCCGCCACGAAACCGCCGCCAACGCCCTGCGCGAAGCAGAAGGCGCCGCCCTCGTCATCACCTCCAGCCCCGCCCTCTGGTCGGACACAAAGGACGCCCGCGCCAAACTGGGCCCCTGCCACCTCTACGACCCCGGCCACCTCTGCGACACCCCGGCCCGCCTCCACTGGTCCCCCACCACCGGCTGCGAGGACAGACAGACGGCCACGGCCCGGGCGGCCGCCCTCCTCGCACCGGTCCGCCCCACCGCCCGGCTCGACCAGGCCCTCGGCGACACCGCCGAACTGCTCCTGCGCAGCTACCTGCACGCCGCCGCCATCGACGGCCGCACCGTCCGCCACGTCCACCGCTGGTCCCAGGGCCTGCAGATCCAGGACGCCGTACGCATCCTCCGTACCAACCCCAAGGCCGCGCCCGGTGCCGCGGGCGAACTCGAAGGCGCCCTCACCGCCCACCCCGACCGCCGGGACATGGCCCAGCAGCTGACCACCCGGGCCCTGGCCGCCCTCTCCACGGTCAACATCCGCGAAGCCTGCAGTCCCAACCGAACTGATGCCCTCGCCTTGGATTCCTTCGTGCACGAACAGGGAACCCTTTACGTGGTGGGTGAATCCATCGAGGACCCTCGGACGAGCCCCGGCGCGATGCCGCTGCTGACGGCGCTCGTCTCAAGCGTGGTCGAGAGCGGCCGGCGCATGGCCGAACGGTCATCCTCCGGTCGCCTCGACCCACCACTCACCCTGGTCCTGGACGACGTGGCCGCCGTCGCGCCACTCCCCCAGCTCCCGGAACTGCTCACCACCGGAGCGGACCTCGGCCTGCCGACCCTGGCCCTCCTCCGCTCCCGCGAACAGGGCCGTGCCCGCTGGCCCCATGACGAACTCCCGGTCTGAGCCCGGGGCACACGGCCGGCCGCCTCAGCGCTCGACCACGAACTCCAACTCGACCTCGCCGGTCTTCCCGCCCACCAGCGGCACCGTCCGCCCACTCGGCGCGAACCCGGCCTTCCGGTAGGCGCCCTGCGCCCGCCCGTTGTCCGGATGGACGATGAGCCGCACCCGCTCCAGACCGCTCGCCCAGGCCCACTCCAGCCCGGCGGCGAAAAGCGCCTTGGTCAGCCCGCTCCCCCGCCACTCGGGCCGGACGAACACCCCGACCACGTGCCCCTGCCGCCGCTCCACGGGCAACCCGGCCCAGTCGTTCGTCCCGGCCTCCTCGACCAGCACGGCCAACGTGCCGAGCCACGCCCCTCCCGGCCCCTCGGCGACGATCTGCCGCGCCCCGGACGCGCCCTCGGCCGCCTTCGCCGCCCGCTCCTGCCAGTACGAGTCCGGCCGGCCCGCGGCATCGTCGTACGTCTCCAGGTACGCGAGGTGCGCCAGCGGGTCCCGCAGCGCACGCAGCCGCAGTTCCTTCACGGCGGGCCACTCGTCGGCGCGTATGGAGCGGATCACGTAGTCACCGGGAACCGAGGCACTCATGCGGGTCACCGTAATACCCCGGTACTACGCCCCTCACCTCATATACGGCCCCGAGGCGGACGCCCACCGGCCCCGGAAGCCCGACGATGGTCCGATGGAGCCCGTGACCGAGGAAAGAGCCGCCGACCCCCTGACCGAGCACGTCCAACGCGTCGTCCGCCGGGTACGGGCCTTCGACCGGCGCCGACCGCTCGTCTGGGACCTGCACCTCACCGCCTTCTGGGTCACGGCCGGCCTCATCGACTACACCGGCGGCGGCTGGCGCAACATCGCCCACAACCTGGACGTCCCCGGCTGGCTGCTGCTCGTCATGACCCTGGGCTTCACGGTCCCCCTCCTGTGGCGCCGCAGCCACCCGGGGGCGGTGCTGCTCGCGATGGCCCCGGTCGCCGTCGTCAACGCCTGGACCGGCGCCATCCTCCAAGCGGCCATGCTCCAGCTCCTCGTCGTCTTCCACATCGCCCTGCGCCTGCCCCTGCGCTCCCTGTGCTGGGCGACTCCCCTGGTGCTCACGCAGGTCCTCGTGTCCGGTCTCCGCCACGGGGACAGCGCGGGCTCCTGGAACCAGCAGTTCGGCTCCCAGCTCCTCTCCATCGGCGTGGCGGCGCTCATCGGCGTCACGGTCCGCACCCGCCGGAACTACACCGCCGCCCTCGAGGACCGCGCCCAACGCCTGGAGGTCGAACGCGACCAGCAGGCCCAGCTCGCCGCCGCCGCGGAACGCGCCCGCATCGCCCGCGAGATGCACGACATCATCGGCCACAACCTCTCCGTCATCACGGGCCTCGCGGACGGCGGCCGGTACGCCGCCACCAAGTCCCCGGAGCGCGCCGCCCAGGCCCTCGACGCGATCGGCAACACCAGCCGCCAGGCCATGGGCGAACTCCGCCGTCTCCTCGACGTCCTGCGCGACGACGAGCAGAGCCGCCAGGAACCGGCCGAGCTGGCTCCCCAGCCTTCCCTCACCGACCTCGCCCCGCTCATCGACGGCGTCCGCCAGGCCGGCCTCCCCGTCCGCACGACCGTGCACGGCCGTCCCGACCTCCCCGCCGGCCGCCAGCTCGCCGTCTACCGCGTGATCCAGGAGGCCCTGACCAACACCCTCAAGCACGCGGGCCCCGACGCCACCGCCGACATCGACCTCTCCTACGGCGACGGCGGCGCGGTCACCCTCACGATCACGGACACGGGCCGCGACGCGCGGCCCGGCGCCACGACCGACGGCCGGGGACTTCCCGGGATGCGGGAGCGGACCGCCCTGTACGGCGGCACACTTGAGGCCGGCCCACGTTCCCGCCCCGAGCTGGGCTGGCGCGTCCACCTACACCTCCCGGAGGAGTCCCCGCAGTGACCACCGTCCTCATCGCCGACGACCAGCCTCTCCAGCGGTTCGGTTTCCGGATGCTCCTGGAGAGCCAGGACGACATGACGGTCGTCGGCGAGGCGGCCAACGGCGCGGAAGCCGCCCGCATGGCGGCCGAACTCCACCCGGACGTCGTCCTCATGGACGTCCGCATGCCCGGCCTGGACGGCATCGAGGCCACCCGCCGCATCGTCGCCTCCGGAGGCCGCACCCGGATCCTCATTCTCACGACCTTCGACCTCGACGAGTACGCCTACGCCGGTCTGCGCGCCGGCGCCTCCGGCTTCCTCGTCAAGGACGCCCAGCCCGAGGAACTGCTCTCCGGCATCCGGGCGGTAGCCTCCGGCGACGCCGTGGTGGCCCCGAGCCTGACCCGCCGCCTGCTCGACGCCTACGTCCACCACCTGCCGGCTCCTGCCGCGGACACGCCGGACTCCCCCGATGCCCGCCTGGCCGGCCTCACCGACCGGGAGAGCGAGATCCTGCGCGTCCTGGGCCTCGGCTGGACCAACACGGAGATAGCGGAGCGCCTGCACCTGGCCGAGTCGACGGTGAAGACCCACGTGGGCCGCATCCTCGCCAAGACCGGCTCACGCGACCGCGTCCAGGCGGTCATCCTGGCGTACGACACGAAACTCGTGAGACCGTCCTGAAAACCCCCTGAAACGCAGAAAACCCCGCACCGTTCCCGGTGCGGGGTTTCCTCGCAATAATT
>NZ_LIPF01000007.1 GCF_001905385.1 Streptomyces sp. CB02414
GCGCGCGTCCTGCTCCGCAGGAACGACGCGCCGACGCTACGCGTCGGTTCAGCACCCGCTCCGCGGGTGCTGGGCTCGGTCCCTCCGGGACCGGATCCGCTCCGCGGATCGAGTTGGGTCGTCGGTGCGGTGTCCCGATCGCTCCGCGATCGTACCTCCTCCCCGACTCGCCTTCGCTTTTCAAGTCCAACATGACTGGGATGCAGGTTGATTCGGCTAGCAGTAGGGGGCGGCGGGCGTTGGCCTACCCGACTGGGTACTTGGTGACGGCTCGTCAGTTACGACTAGAACGTCAAGCCGTGCCAATCCTGTGTGCCGCTGCTTCCTTGTCTCCAAAACTTTGGAGTATTCGAGTTCTGCCACTCCCCCGCTCACTGGAGAATGGGACCCGGGAGCGGGCGAACGCGTCTGCTGTCGCGCTGAGCTCAGCGGCCAAACCTCAGCCGCTTGATGGTCCGATGGTCCCAGGAGCACGGACCAGATCGATGCCGTGCTCGGCAAGGGTAGCGGACACCAACTCTTCTTGCTCTGAGGGGAGTTGATCATTGTTCAGCTTGGTGCGGACCTTGGCGAGCCAGGGACCGATCATGACACGGTCGCCGTCCACCTCGATCCACTCTCGGGCGCCGGGGGTGCGTCCCCACCGTGCCACGAAGAGCCCGAGGATCTCGGTGGTTTGCGCGAACGTGCGCCGCCGCGATGTGCTCGGCCTGCCCGCGACGTGTTTCTGTTCCAGGAGGGCGCAGTCGGGGGTGATTCCCATGCGGGCGAGCAGGTCGCGCTGGCCGGGGTCGAGGTCGGGCCAGCTGGTGAGCTGGCGGCGTAGCCAGCTGCCCGCCTTCACTCCATGGATGACCGCGTCGCGGCGCAGCGTGCTGGGGTGGTTGCCGGCTTCCAGGTGGCGGCGCAGCAGATGGTACTTGCGATGCCAGTCGGGGCCGTAGGGGAGTTTCCAGTCTGGGTCGAGGGCTGTGAGCTGGTTGTCGCGGTCGGGGGTGAGGCGGTCCTTTCGGGCTAGGGCGCGCTGGTCGGCAAGGAACTGGCCGCCGGGTAGTTGGGTGGGGATGGCAAGGTGGCCGTGTTCGGCGTGGAAGGCCTCGACGGTGGCCAGGTGGCCTTGCCAGGTGGCCTCGTGGTCGTCCCAGATCATGCCGAGATCCTCGAGCTCGGCGATCCATGCCGGATCGAGGGTGCCTGCCTGGTAGGCGGTGCGTTGGCCGGTGATGAATTGCCCCAGCCGGTAGCCGTAAGCGTCCTCGTAGTCGGCGCTCACGCGCAGGTGGCTGTGTTCGCTTTGGTAGCGGATGGCGGCGGCTAGGCCAGCGCGGCGGGGAGCAGACAGGACGGCGCCGCTGGAGGGCCACACCAGCAGGTCGAGGGCGCGGGCGATCGCGGTGGGGTCGAGGGTGTGGTCGAAGCGGAAGCGGCGGGTGATGTAGGTGTGGGAGTCGCGGGCGGGATGCTGGTTCTTGGCCCGGGGGGTGTGGGCGGCGATGGTCTGGTCGTGGTGGCGCAGGGCGGCGGTGACCAGCCAGAGGGCTTCGTAGGGGGTGCCGAGGAGGTCGGTGGGGTCGGTGCCGGGCGGGATGTAGGCGGGGATGACGAGGCTGGCTGTCTTCGTCTTGAGGGTGGGTGGTTTGCGCAGGGCGCGGCCGAGCGCTTGGACGATGCGGCGGACGCTGGCGGTGCGGTCGGCGAAGACGACAGCGTCGACGGCCGGCAGGTCGACGCCTTCGCCTAGGACCTTGGCGTTGGCCAGCACGCCTCGCTCGGCGTTGCTGAAGCGGGCGATGGTGTCGGCGCGCCGGTGGGGGCTGTGGGTGCCGTCGATGGACTGCACGACGACGTCGTCCGCCCAGTCGGGGCGCAGTTCGTCGGGGAGGGTGCGCAGGGTGTGGGCGAACTGGCGGGCGAAGTCGGCGGCGTCGGCGATCTGCTGGAAGTAGACGAACACGTGCCGCAGGTCCTGCTCGCGCATGGCTTTGAGGATGGCCAAGTGCAGGGCGGTGGTGCGGCGCGCGGTGGGTCCGGCTTCAGGATCGGTGAGCGCGTTGTGCAGTTCAGTGTCGGTGACGGTGGGGACGGCGAGCTGGTAGTCGGCGAGGACGCCGTCATCGATGGCGTCGGCGTGGGAGTAGGTGTGCAGGCGGGGGCCGAAGATCTGCGGCTGGTCCATGGTCGCCAGCAGGGCTGGGTCGTCCCAGGCGGGTGCGGTGGCGGTGGTGCGCTTGGGTTGCGCTCTGGTGGTGGGCGGCTCGGTCAGGCGGGGGGCGTCCCACACATAGGGGGTGGCGGTGAGGTAGAGGCGGCGCTCGGCAGGGATGCGCTCGTTGTCGTGCAGCGCAGTCCAGTTCTTCTCCCAGGTGCCGGCCGTGGCGTGGGCTTCGTCCACGACCAGCAGGCCGAAGAGGGGGGCGGGGAAGATCGCGGAGTGCTGGGCCTCTTCGATCTTGGACAGCGAGTCGTAGGTGAAGAAGACCGTCGCTTTGGGGTGGCGGCTGAGCCAGTAGGCCAGGTACTCCCCCGCGTTGGCCGAGTCGACCTCGGCCTCGGCGAGCAACGGGTGGGAGGCGGCGCGTAGCGAGGAGACGGTGATCATCGGCTCGCGGCGGCCGTCTGCGCGGGCGGCCGCTGCCCACTGTGCGACCAGGTCCAGGCTGGGCACCGCCACTGCCAGGTGCTGCACGCCGAGTTCCTCGGCTACGCGCAGTGCGAAGAGGGTCTTGCCGGTGCCGCAGGCCGAGACGGCGTGCCCGCGGGTGCGCGGGCGGCGCAGGTGGCGAACCGTGTTGGCGAGGCCCTCCTGCTGGTCTGTGCGCAGGACCAGACGCCCGAGGTGTTCTGTTGCGGTGGGACTGGCGGTCATCGCGCGTTTCCTCGGCATGCAGGAGGGGCTGACTCGCGTTCATTCTCGCGTACAGCAGGGGTGCGGCGCAGTGTCTCTGCTCTGGCGGGGGCGCGCTGCGAGCCCATGCGCGCCCCATGATCAGTGTTGTCGGATGCGGATAGGGGGCGACGGCTCAGGGCTCGGGCTTTCTCCGCTTGGTTTCAGGCAGCCCGGCGGAAGGCTGTCTTGCGTGGCGTGGGCAGGCGCAGAAGGTCTTGCAGGGGCGTGCCGTGTTCGGCCCACCGGCGCAGGCGGTCCCGGTCGATCCAGTGCACTTGGTGGCGTTCGCCCCATGTTTTGGCGTCCTGGGTGAAGGAGCCGTTGGTGACCACGACTGCGATATCAGCTCCGTGCGCGGGGCCTGCGGTGCCTTTGACCTGGTACATCACTGAGGAGCCGACCTTGCCGGCGACGGTCGTGTGCTTGGCCTGCAGGACGATTCTGCCGCGTTGGCGGTCTTCGCCGATGACGTCTGCGGCCTGGTCTCCTTGCCGGCCGACCTGCCGTGCGTTCCAGCCGTCCCTGAGGAGCAGGTCACGTAGGGCGAACTCGAAGGCCCGGTCGTCCATGGCGTCGAGTTGCGCGAGCGTGATCCGGAGCCGGGCCAGCGTCTGGGCCCGCACCTTCCGGGCCTGCAGTTCACGGATGAACCGCCAGGCTGCGTAGCAGAGGGCGAGAGCTGCGAGGACGGCGAGCCATGGCCAGATGCGGACGGCTGCCTGCCATGTGGCTGTGGCGATCTTGGCCAGCAGCCAGAGTGCGGCGCAGGCGACGGCCGCGGCGGCGGCCTGTTCCCTGCCGCCGCGGGGTGGGCGTAGCCGGGGCGAGCGGCGGGGCATCAGTGGCCCACGCTCGCTGACACTGATGGTGTAGGGGTTTGCGGTGTTGTCGGGGAGGCCTCTCCGAAGCCGATGAGCTGGCTCCATAGCCACACCACCGCGATCAGCCCTGCGATCGACCAGCCGCTCAGTTTCTTCGCGCTGGGGCGGGGTTTGCGTCGGTAATGACTTCGCACCTTGTAGTAGCCCTCGGGCGGCTTCGCCACTGCTTCCTCCTCCGTGTCGTCAGGCCGCCAACTGCGGTCTGATCTCTGGGAATTGGTGTAGCAGCGGGTACTGACAAGTCCGCCGGTTTGATCAGCGGAGGCTTTGGCAGTGCCTCGAAAACGCGCCGTGATGCGGTCACAGGTCCGGCGGTGTTCGAACATGCGGGACAGTGGTTCTCGGATCTGCGGAAACTCCTGTCATGCGGACTGGACTGGCGTGTTCTGGTACGGCTGCGGTGGCCGATGCAGGTGCTCATGCACCGCAGTGCTCTGTTTCCGTCACTTCGATCACATGCAGAAATGGCATGAAGCAGTACGTGTTCGATGCGCTCCTTCTGGGAGGCAGGTCGGGTGCCTTCAGGGATGGGCGGCTTTCGACGCGGGAGCGCTGTGGGGCTGCCTTTCTCGGCGGGGCCGAGAGGGGTACAGGCAGCCCCGGTGGTTGTGGCTACGCCTTGGGCCGACGGCAGGTTAAAGATCAGTGAGTGTGCGCGGCCTGGGGCTTGCGTTTCGTCGGCGAGGGCGGGTCCGGCGTCCGTCGTGGGGTCATTCGGCCGTTTCGGTCAGGTGGGTGAGGGTGGAGCCGTCGATGTTCTTGGAGATGTGCAGGCGTTGGCTGATGCGGCGGCGGAGTTCGGGGACGTGGCTGATGAGTCCGACGGTGCGGTCGTGGGCGCGTAGGGAGTCCAGGACGTCGAGGACTTGGTGGAGGGTGTCTTCGTCGAGGGTGCCGAAGCCTTCGTCGATGAAGAGGGTGTCCAGTGCCTGGCCGCCGGCTTCGGCGGTGACGATGTCGGCCAGGCCCAGGGCGAGGGCCAGGGAGACGTAGAAGGATTCGCCGCCGGAGAGGGTGTCTGTGTGGCGTTTGTGTCCGCTCCAGGCGTCGAGGACCTTGAGGTCCAGGCCCGATTTGGCGCCTCGGGCAGCTCTGTCGTCGGAGTGGACGAGGGTGAAGCGGTGGTGGGACATGCGTGACAGGCGGGTGTTGGCGGCGTCGACGACGTCTTCGAGACGGGCTGCCAGGACGTAGGACTCCAGTTGCATGCGGAGCTGGTTGCTGGGGGAGCTGCCGCTGATGAGGCCGTGGAGGTGATCGACGGTGCGGTAGGCGTCCTCGAGGGGTTCCAGGCGCTGGATCTGGGTGTCCAGCTGAGCGGTGAGGGCGGCCAGGGTGGTTGTCCGGTCGGCGGCCTGGGTGGCGAGGGCTGCCGTGCGGGTGTGGGTTGTGGTGGCGGTGTTCAGTTCGGTGACGGCGTGCTCGAGGTCGGCGGGTGGCTGGGTGATGGCTGCCTGCAGTTCGGGGTCGGCGAGCCGGGCGGTCAGTACGAGGCGCTGTTCACGCCAGTGGGTGATCTCTTTGTCGATCGCGGTGAGTTCGTCGTCGGGCAGGCGGGCGGCCGAGGCTTCGGCCGGGGAGGTGAAGTCTGCCGCGTGGGCTGCCTGCTCGGCGAGAGCGGCGGCGCTGTGGCGGTCTGTGGCGGTTGTTGTCACGGTGGCGGCGCACGCGGCGGCGGCCTCGAGGCGGCTGGCGTGCTGGGTGAGGGCGGTGATGCGGTCGGCGAGTGTGGCGTGCCCGTTGAGGGCGGTGGCGAGGCGGTGGGTGAGCTCTTCGCGCTGCGTGTGCAGGCTGTCGTAGGTTGCGTCGGCGGCGCCCAGGCGTGCGGTGGCGGTGTTGCGGGTGTGCTCGGTTTCGGCCTGTTCCTTTTCCAGAAGGGCGAGTTGTTCGCTGGCCGGTCCGGCGTCGGATGCCTGGGAGAGGGCGTCGGCGAGGTGTTGTTCGAGGGCGGTGCGGTGGGCGGTGAGGTCGGCGAGGGGGGTGTCGCCGCCGGCTTCACCGCGTGCCGTGGCGGCCTGTTCGTTCAGGTGGGCCAGGGCCTCTTTGGCCTTGTTCTCACTCTGCTGGGTGCGGGTGTGGGCTGCTTCGGCGGCCTGTTCGTCGGCGGCGGTGGGCTGGCCTGGCTGGGCAGTGGCGGGTGCGGGGTGGGTGAGGGAACCGCATACGGGGCAGTCTTCGCCGTCGACGAGCCGGTCGGCGAGTTCGGCGACGATGCCGTCCGTGCGGCGGCGTCGGATGTCGATGTACGTTTTCGCGGCTTGCTCGGAGTCCTTCTCGGCCTGGCTGAGGACTTTGTGGGCGACGCTGATCTGCTGGTCGAGGGCGTCACGGCGCCTGGCGGCTTCCAGCTGCTTTTCAACGAGGTTGAGGGTGGGGGTGAGTTCGCGGCTGGTTTCCTGCGCGCTGCGGGCGGCTTCCAGACGTGCGGCAAGGTCGGCGCGGCGTTGTGGAAGGGCGTTGAGCCATTGCTGGGCGTCGGTGAGGGTTTCGGTGAGCTGCTGGCGCTCGCGGTCGAGTGCGGCCAGTTCTGCCGTGTGGCGCTGGAGGGTGGCCTCGTCGGGCAGCAGCGCCTGGACAGCGCCGGTGTCGGCGTGCAGCTGCTGCGCGGCGTGAGTGAGGCCAGCGGCGTCGAGGGATGTGTGTTCGGGCGGCAGCAGGGCGCGGGCGCGGCTGTCCTCGTCCAGGGCACGGGTGTGCTCGCGGTCGGCGGTGTGCGCGGTCTCCAGGACGGGTTGCAGTTGCTGGGCTTTCACAGCGCGGTCGCGGCGTTCGGCAAGGAGGTCGTGGCGGGTGGCCTCCTTGTGGAGCAGGTCGAGCTCGTGTGCGGTGGTGCGGTGGGCCTGCTGGAGACGGTGGAGGTCGCGGACGGCCTGTTCTGTCAGGCGGGCTTGCGCCAGCTGCTGCTCGGCGGTCTCGGTGGCGGCGTCGGCGGCGTACTGGCGGGTGAGGGCTTGGTGGTGCAGGGCGCTGGCCCACGCGCGGGCGGGTGCGGTGAGGGTGGCGGGGTCGTCGGCCCGGGGGGCGTTCTGGGCGGGTTCGAGGTCGTCGCCGGCTGCCTGCTTGATGCGTTCGGCCAGGCGCAGGACGTCGGCGCGGGCCTCGTCGCGCGTCTTCGTGGTGAGGGTTTTGCGGTTGGCGAGGAATTCTTCGATGAGGCCGAAGCGGCGGGTGCCGAAGAGGGTGCCAAGCAGGATGCGGCGTTCAGATGCGTCGGCACGCAGGAACTTGGTGAACTCGTTCTGCGGGAGCAGGACGACCTGGCAGAACTGCTGCCGGGTCAGGCGCAGGAGGGACTTGATCTCTTCTGCGGCTTCCCTGTGGGACTTGATGACGCCTTCCCACCGGCCGTGTCCGTGTTCGTCGAGGACCCACTGGTGCAGGTGGGTTTCGGCCTTCTGGTCGACGAGTTCTGCGCTGTTGCGCAGGTGGGGTCGCTTCTGGGCGGGGATCCTGCGGATCTGCAGGCGCTTGCCGGCCAGGGTTAATTCCAGGGTCACTTCGGTCAGCAGGTCCGCGGGAGCGTGATCGCTGCGCAGCCGCATGTTGCGTTCGTGAGGCGGCAGGCCATACAGGGCGAAGCAGATGGCGGCGAACAGGGTGCTCTTGCCGGCGCCGGTGTCGCCGTGCAGGAGGAACAGGCCGTCGGCGGACAGGGCGTCGAAGTCGACGGTGTGCCGGCGGGCGAAGGGGCCGAAGGCCTGCAGGCGCAGGGAGTGCAGACGCATGTCAGACGGTTTCCTTCTCCTGGGCGCGCACGCGCATGTCGTCGACGGCCTCTTGCAGGAGGCCTGCCTCTGCGGTGGTGGGTGGGGTGCCGCGCACGGCGGTGATGAAGTCGTGGGCGATGTCGAGGTCGCCGCGGCCGCGTACCCGTTCGCGGTAGGTGGGGCTGTCGGTGGCCTGTGCCGGGATGCCAGCGGGTACGTGCCGCATGTCCAGCGTCTTGGAGAAGCGCTGTCTGAGTCGTGCCATCGCCTCGTACGGCAGGGCGGTGTCGGTGAGGGTGACCTGCAGCCAGGCTTCGCTGAGAGCTTCGTGCGCGGGGTCGGTCAGCAGATCCTCGATGCGGCCGGTCAACCGGGCCAGCGGCAGATGGAGGTCGGCCGGGATGTTGTGGCGGGTGATCGTGGGGGCTCCGGCGGCCGGCAGGTCGGCCAGGGTGATCGATTTGGTGTGGTTGGCCTCGGAGAAGGAGTAGGCCAGTGGGGAGCCGCTGTAGTGGATGCGGTCGTTAACGCTCTGCGGGCGGTGCAGATGGCCCAGGGCGGTGTAGTCGATGCCGTCGAAGAGGTCGGCGCCGGCGTGGGCGACTCCGCCGACGCTGATGTCGCGTTCGCTTTTGCTGGTGGTGGCACCGGTAATGAAGGCGTGGGCGAGGACGACGGAGCGGGCGCCCGGACGGGTGGCGAGGTCAGTCCGGATGCGGTCCAGTGCCGAGGTGAGAACGGCCTGGTGGGAGGCTGTCTCTGCGTCCAACTGGGTGCGTACCAGGGCGGGCTCGAGGTAGGGCACTCCGTAGACGGCGACGGGACCGTGCTCGTCGTCGAGGAGGACGGGGCGGGCAGCGTCGGCGGGGTCGGTGCGCAGGTGAACGCCCGATTTGGCGTACAGGCCGGAGCCAGTACCGAGACGGTGGGCCGAGTCGTGGTTCCCGCTGATCATGACGGTGGGGATACCAAGGTCGGCAAGCTGGTGCAGAGCCCGGTCGAACAGACGTACCGCGTCCAGGCTCGGAATGGCACGGTCGTAGATGTCGCCCGCGATCAGCAGGGCGTCCACCTTCTGGGTGCGGGCGGTGGCGCAGATGTGGTCCAGGACCTTGCGCTGGTGGTCGATCAGATCTTCCCCGTGGAACCGGCAGCCGAGATGCCAGTCCGAGGTATGCAGAAACCTCATGGGCACAGACCGTAACCAGAGTGGTGGGAGCTACGGGCGGTTTTCCCGATAAACGGTCTTGTTTCGGGGGCTTGGGGCACGTGAGGGAAAGGTTTCTTCGTATGCGCCGCCGGGTGGCGGAGCCGGACGCGGCTCGCAGGGTGATTGTCAGTGGCAGGAGGCAAGATGAGCAGTGGGGGAAGGAGGATGTGATGTCGTTATCGCGTTCTGCCAGGACCGAGCACACTGTGGCGCCCGGGGGCTGCCGGTGGTGCGGAATCGAAGCCCGCGCGCACGCGCGGCAATGGACTGCGGAGGCCGGATGGCACGCCTGGACGGCGCCGACCACTGAGCAGCGCAAGGAGCGCATGCTGCAGCGGCGAACGCAGCAGCAGGTCAGCAGGCGAGGGCCTGCACCTCGGTGAAGATGTCCCGTAGCTGCTGGGGGACCTCTTCGGGGGTGGTGAGCATGGACACCAGTGCGTAGAGCATGTCGGCCTTGCCGTTGGGGCTGCTCTCTGCGGCCTGCTGTTTGATCATGTAGAGGATGCGCTCGCTGAACTTGCCGCCCCGGTGCTCGCTGAAGTCGTCGGCGCTCCAGGGCTGGCCCTCGGGGCGGGGCCAGTGGGCGTTGGCGGCGGCTGCCCACTGGAGGTCGCTGAAGAGCTCTTCCAGTTCGTTGTAGCCCTGGCTCTCGCCGACGTACGAGACCTGCTTGGTGAGGTCGAGACCGGCTTTGATGAGTTTCTCGGTTCTGAAGTGCTTATTTGCGCGGCTGTCGGCGTCGACCATCAGCATGACGGTGCGATGGTGCTTGACGAGGTAGCCCGCGAGGTGGAGTGCTCCTTCGTTGTTGTCGCAGGCCCACAGGGCGATGCCGGCCGCCTGCAGGGGCAGTCCCTGCGAGAGGCGGAAGAGCAGGGGCACGCACTGCTGCTCGGTGGGCCTTCGACTGCCAGGAAGCAGCGTTCGTGCAGCAGGACGGAGTTGCGCAGTCCCACCGCGGCGGCGATCTGTCCGAGGTGGAAGTCGATGCCGTCGTGGGTGTCGCCGTCGAGGCGCTCGACGAGGGTGCGGCCGCTGTCGCTGAGCTTGAGGTGGACGACGTCGGCGATGTCGACGCCGTCGATGAGGTTCATCGAGTGGGTGGCGACGATGACACTGACGTGGGGCAGGGCGCACTGCTTGCGGATGATGTCCATGACGGTGCGCTGGTGGCGGTAGTCGAGGTGGGTGTCGGGCTCGTCGTAGACGACGATGGTCTGGGTGGGCTGCGGCTCGTCCTGCTCCCCCGTCGCGGCGAGTTCACTGCTTTCGAGGAGGCTGCTGGTCCACTCCCACACGGCGAGGGCGATGCGCCGGGTGCTGCCCTGGCCCGAGCGGGTCAGATCCACAGGCTCGCCGTCGGCCTTGGAGACCTCCAGCGGCGCTCTCTTGAAGCCGCCCTTGAAGGAGACCTCGGGCTTGACCTCCACGCCGACGAACTCACGGCAGTGCTGGCGGATGTGCCGGCACAGGGAGTCCGCTTCCTTCTCCAGCCGCTGCGTGATCTCCTTCTCGATCTCCCGGACCTGTCCCTGGAGGGTCTCGTCCTCCAGGTGGGTCTCGTAGCAGCTGCTCAGCGCGGTGCGCACCGCGTCGTCCGGGCTCTCGTCCTTGCCGCCGAACGCCAGCAGCCGCGGCAGCCGTGCCTCGAGGTCTTTCGGCAGCGGCTGCCACTGCTCGGTCTGCGGGACGGTCGCGGCGTGTGCGGTGAGCGCGGCCAGCAGATCTTCCTTCAGCGTGCCCGACGGGGCAAGTCCGAACTCGGCGACCAGTTCGGTCAGGTCCTTCTTCATCAGCCGACCCAGGCCCTGCAGACGGCTGTCGGCGGGCTGCGATCCGAAGAACTCCCAGCATGCCGCCTCACCGGCCCGTGAGCGGCGCCGGATGCGGAGCTCCGCCGGTAAGGGGGCGGCGGCCTGCTCGACGGTGTCCAAGCGGAAGACGCCCTCCACCCATGTCCCGCGCAGCGCTGTCCCTTGACGCCTTCGTCCTGCTGGTAGGTGCGGTCCTCGTCCGTCAGACGGTGCTCGCCCAGCAGGAAGGCCAGCGCGGCCAGGACCGCGCTCTTGCCGCCGTCGTTGCGGCCGGCCAGGATCGTCGGGCTGCTGACCGGGATGTCCTGCACATGGGTCAGCGAGCGGAACCCGCACGCGGAGAAGCGGATGAGGTGCACGGTCGAGCTGCTCCGTATCTCCCCGCTCCGCCGGGCGACGGGCAGGGGTGTGGCGTGCGGGCGTTACGCGTGCGGATGAGGCACCTGAGCACTCATCGCAGGCAGTCATCTTAGAGGGACGCAAAGCAACAGCTCCCCGTATTGCGTCAGTTAGGGTCTGGCTCGAGGCAAGGCGGGACTCTCCGCGCCGGGGCTGGAACGCCGCATCCCGCAGAAGCCGGGCGCTGCGCCGGCACGGCCTCGCGGCGTACGTCTTGACCAGCGCG
The DNA here is from genome assembly GCF_001905385.1 of Streptomyces sp. CB02414. GTDB lineage: Bacteria > Actinomycetota > Actinomycetes > Streptomycetales > Streptomycetaceae > Streptomyces. Next base: position 11,128 of record NZ_LIPF01000007.1, read on the forward strand.
GACCGGAACAGCACGGTCCTGCGGCCGGGAGTCGGGAGCGGAGGATCGAGACCCGGGACGTCGCGGCCGCCATGGCGGAGCACTTCGCCGAGGGCGTCACGGCCGATCGAGCCTCGTCTCGGGTTCCAGGAGCAGTCATCCGCGTGAACGAGCGGCGTCACGCCGCCCGCCCATCCCCCAGCCACTCGCCTTGACGTTCTGTCAATTTTGTCAACTTCGATACACAGAGGAATATTTGAGGCTAATCTTTTGAGGTCTGATCTGAGGTGGTACAACGTGAGCGACGTACATTCGGCGCAGCCGGGGATGCTGGTGGTGGCCCGCGAGTTCCGCGGCATGACACAAGCCGACGTGGCTGAGGCGATGATGAAGGCCTCCGGCGGTGACGCGGCGGTGTCGCAGGGGTACGTGAGCCGCGCTGAGAGCGGCCGGCTGGCGGTCTCAGGAGAGCGGCTGGAGTTCTATGCGGCGGCGTTGGGGTATCCGCCGGAGCTGCTGTGTCTGGATCCGCAGGTGCATGGGGTCGGCGTGGGGCTCGTCCACCACCGCAAGCGTGCGTCGTTGACCGTCTCCGCCCTTCGGCGCCAACATGCCCATCTCGCCCTGACACGGGCTCAGCTGGAGGGCATCGCCGCGTGCCGACCCGGTCTCCGCGTGCGGGCCGCCGCCATTCCCACTGTCGCACTCGACGCCCTGACCACCGCCAAGGATGTAGCCCGGCAGGTCCGCAAGGCCTGGGGCATGCCGCCGGGCCCAGCGGCGGACCTCACCGCATCCCTGGAGACGGCCGGAGTTCTGGTGGTCGCGCGTGATTTGGGCAGCGGCCGGCTCGATGCGGTCAGCCAGTGGGACGGCACGCAGCCGCCGCTCATCCTGGCCAACCACCACGCGCCCGCAGACCGCTACCGCTTCAGCCTGGCGCACGAGCTGGGGCACCTGGTCCTGCACCAGTCCCCTGGCGACAGCGCCATACAGGAGCGGCAAGCCGACGAATTCGCCGCCGAGTTCCTCATGCCCGCGCGTGACATCCGCTCCGCCTTCGCGCCCCGCGTCGACCTGGAACTGCTGGCCCGGCTGAAGCGGGAGTGGAAGGTGTCGATGGCCGCGCTGCTGCGCCGGGCGCAGAGTCTGAACATCGTCACGGATTGGCAGTACCGCAGTGTGATGGTGGAGATGTCCGCGCTGGGCTACCGCACGGCCGAACCGGTCGAGATAGACCGGGAGCGGCCCCGATACGTCCCCGGGCTGATCCGCTCCGCTCTGGCCGCGGGGATGAGCGAGGAAGAGCTGGCCCGCTGTGCCCGGCTGCTGCCCGAGGACTTCCAGCTGCTGTACGCCCCGCGCGAAGGCGCGGCGGTGGATTCCGCTTCGAAGGTGAGGCCATGACTGAGTCGTTCCCCTCCCCGCGCCCAGGCGCCGGTTCCGATCCCGCGGAGCCTCCCGACCCTCCTCTCACCCAACCGCCCTCTGTACCCGAGCAGTTGCGAGGTCGGATACTGCTGCAGGCCGGAGTGAGCCGCGTCGGCTATATCCGCGAGCAGCTCGATCCGGTGCGCAGCGGGCTTGTCGTCAGCGGGGCAGGGGCGGCGGCGAAGGTCCGCAAACTGCGCGAGGAAGGGTTCACGGGACCGCTGCTGGCGGATCCCGCCGTCTACACCGTGGCGGCGGCCAGCGAGGGCGACCCATTTCCCGACGTCTCGCAAGGCCAGCTGGCCTTCGGCGACCCGCTGCAGCTGTCGATCGAGGAGCAGGTGGGCCACCGTGCGGGCGCGACGGCGGCCATGACGCCCACCGGATATCTGCACGCGGAAGACTCCGACGCCCTCAAGGCCGCCGTCCACCAGGTTCTCAAGCTCGAGGACCCCCACGTCTTCTTCAGTGTGCCGGTGGACGTGGCGTGGCTGCGCGACGACGCTGTCGGACAGTTGATCGCCTGGCTCAATGTCGTACCGAACCCCAAAGCGGTCATGCTCGGCGGGCAGATGGACCCGCTGGCCAGCTTCTCCCAGGCGGTCGGCAACCTCAAGCGGCTGCTGGCGGAGGCCCCCGGGACCGCGCTGCTGCGTGCCGACCTCGCGGCGTTCGGGGCTCTGGCCCACGGGGCGGCGTTCACCGCTTTCGGCGCCACCAGCAGCGTGCGGCACATCGTCCCGCCTGGCCAGGCGGCCAAGCGGTCCCCGGGCGGTCCGAACTCGCCCTCCGTGCTGCTGCCGGAGCTGATGGACTTCTTCCTCGGCGAGACGCTGGCGAAGAGGTTCGCCGCGGGCCTGGCGCCGGTGTGCCGGTGCGCGGCCTGCGACGGGCTCGTCCTGGACACTTTCGTCAGCAATCACTGGCAGGTGCCGGCGGCCGCCCACAATGCGGCGGTGCTGATGGAGTGGCTGCGCAGCATGGACGCCGTCGAGCCAACCGGGCGGCCCGCGTGGTGGCAGCAGCGCTGTCGGCGCGCGGTGGACCGCTACCCGGTGCTCAACGCTGAACTCGACCATCCCGGGTTCAGCGCCTTCGAGGTGCCCCAGCAGCTGCTGCAGTGGGCACAGGCCCCCGTCGGCCCGCAGGCCCCCTCGACGGCACGCCCGGTGGCGGGCGCGGAGCGCGGTGAGCCGTGACTAGCCGATGCGGTGGTGGAACTCCTCTATGAAGCACCATGCCGCGGGGGTATGGCGGCGCGGGGTGTAGGACCGGGGTTCCAGCAGCAGGTCCACGCTCTCGCCGTCGGCCACCAGGACGCCGATGCCGTAGAAGGCGGCTTCCATCAGCTTCTCCTCAGGCGCAGGTGGAGCGCTGTCCAGCAGCAGGGCGCGCCGGCAGAAGGGGGCGAAACGGCCGGCTTGCTCGAGTCCTCCGCGCCAGCCCGCGGCGCTTGCCCGCACCACGGCGAGATCAACGGTGAGCGGCCGCACCGCGCGACGGGTGACCTCACAGCGGTCGACGTCGGCGGCACCGGCCGGAAGCCGACGTACCGCCGAACGCAGCCGTGCAGGCAGCGACGCCAGTGCAACGGGCTCGTCGACGGGCAGCTCCAGAAGCGTCTGCAGCGCATCAAGTCTGTCGAGGCGGGCCGCTGAGACGCGGGCGCGGCGTGCGCATTCTTCCTCGTCGAACCGGTAGAACAGCAGCGCCTGGCTGCCCATCAGCTGGAGCGAGACAGACAGCGCGGCAGGATCCAGCAGGGCCGCAGAGGCTGCGCGTACCGACGTGCCCACCGACGGGCTGGCCAAGGTCACCATGCCGTTCACCCTGCCTCATCCGACTTCAGCCGCACCCGGCGGCCCCGACTATCCCACCCAATGGGGCACGGCCGCCTCGTCCAAACGTTCCAAAAATGCGCCCAATCCCTGCCACAGTGCTATGGCGCCGATCGCCGGTAGAACTACCGCTGTTCCCCAGACACCAGGCCTGCGCTTGGCATGCCTGGCCAGGTGGACCACGGCGCAGGTCCCGCACGGCACGGCGGCTCGGTGACGGTTATGCGCAGACCGGCTTTTGTGCAGACCAGGACGTGCTGCGGGATCCCAGCGCGGACCGCGCACATGGCGACCCTGCACCGTATGCAGACGCCAGCCGCTGCGATCCGCGCACCGTCACCGACGACTCCTCCGTTCGCCGCAGAGCGTCCAGCGAGAACGGCCTGGGATCGATCACCTCGGTCAGGCAGCAAGGACGGCCGGGCTCCCTGCCGGGCAAGAGTCAGACGTGGGCTCGTGCCAGGCACGAAAGAGCCCGGATCGTGTAGATCCGGGCCTCTTCAGCAGTAGCGGGGACAGGATTTGAACCTGCGACCTCTGGGTTATGAGCCCAGCGAGCTACCGAGCTGCTCCACCCCGCGTCGGTATCCCCCACCGTACGTCATCCCAGCAGCCGCCGAAGACCACGTTCCGGTGCAGGTGTAGGTTCCACGACTTGGTAAGCAATTCCGCGTGATCACGAGCACTGTGCGAGCAAATCACCAGTTCGTGAGCAATAGCTGGCGTGCGGGGAGCCTTGGTGGTGTTCACTGAGGTGATCGACGCCGTCGTGAGGGGATCCATGGATGCTGAACCTGCCGAGCCGGAAGAGGCAGCAGCCGCGAAGCCAGGCGCTGTCGTTGCTACAGCGGAGGTGACGCTGCCAAGTCTCAGCGTCGCAGTCACTGCGGAGACGGCCAAGGCAGTCGCGGAGGCCCCTGAAGAGCCTGGGAACCTCACCAGGCTCGTCCTCACTCCCCTGGGGAACCGACCCTACAAAGCCCCTGAGGTCGTACCGGTCTGGTGGCGGCTGCGGAGCACCCACGACAGCGTCTCCGGCCTGTTCGACACGCTTCATCTGGTTCGCCGGACACGCGCGGCGCAACATAACAGGACGACGCGTGGGCGCCTGCACTCCGACGCCCAAGACCTCCTGCGAGCGGCCATCGTGTTCACTTCCGCCGGGCTGGACGCCACGGTTCAGGCGCTGATTCATCACTCAGTGCCAGTACTGATCGCCCAACCAGGCACCCCGAGACTCAAGTACGAGAGCTTCATCGAGCAGCAGGCCAAAGCTCCCCACGTAGACGAGGACTTCCTGGCAGCACTGAAGGAGCAGGATCCTGGTGTCGCACTGCTCGACCTCTACGTCGTAAGCAAGACGAAGGCGAGTTTCCAAGGAAGTAGCGATCTCCGTGACCGCGCTGGCGCTTCGCTGGGCATTTTCAACCAGCAGATCCCGAAGGCGCTGTTTGCCGCCCTCGATGCCTTTTTCACTGCCAGGAACGATGTTGCACACCGGCTCGACATGGAGAACGTCGGTCAGAGCACGACCAAGCCACTGACGAAGATCCGCGCTCAACAGGATGTACTGCAGATGTGTGACCAGGCTCTTCTCCTAGTCCGCGAACTGATCAAAGAGACGGCCGTGAATCTGGCCGCCAGCCGCTGAGCGCCTTCACGCTCCGAAGGCCCAGACAAGCGAACCGATTCAGGACGGCGCTCTTACCCTGAAGCAGCTGAACTGCTGCAACCAGATTGCTCATGATCCGCCGACGAACTAAATCGTCGGCACTGCTTACCCATTCGGATGCCGCAGGTGAGTGGCTCGCGAGCGCTTACGAGTCTGCAGTTGCTAGAGCAGGGCTCTATGCGGCAAAGCCGACGTTGGTGACGTACTCGTACTGGCCCCACTGCGAGCCGAGGTCCACGATCGTGTCCTGCCACGCTGCGTCGAGGCTCTGGTGGTCGCCGGCCGCCCAGGAGCCGACGATGCGGTCCCAGCGGCGCACGTTCATCGTCCGGTACTCCACCACGCGCTGCAGCTGTTGCGGCACCTGGGACTGGTTGAGCGGGTGGATCTCCACCCGGGTGCCGCGTCCGTCGCGGTCGAGGCGCCTGAGGAGGTGGCGGGCGACGTTGTGACGGCGCACCGTCCGATATGCCTGCTCGATGCGTTCCAGGCTGGTCTTGGAGGGGCGGCGTTTGCCCTCCAGCCAGGCCTTCAGCGTCCGGTGGGTCACAGTGAGTCCGGCGTCCTGCGCGGCCTTCAAGGTCGGGGTCGACTTCGTCAGGTAGTGCAGGCGCGCCATCCAGCCGCGCTTGGCGGTCACGGGAGTGGCGATGCCGCCCGCGAGTTCGTCGAGTTTGCGAGCGACGGCGTCGCTGCCCTTGATGCCCCGGGCGCCGAACCGTCCGAAGTCGATGTTCTTCTCTGGCACTACTCCCCCTCGTCTGCGTGCTCAGCGACGTCGCTTCCGGCGGTGTACGTGTCCTTGACCTTGACCTCGGTAACAGCTCGGCCTTCGGCGAAGACACGGCGCCAGTCACCGATGACGTGAAGTTCGTCGGTGCCCATCGCCCGGACGACGGCCAGGCCCTCGTCATGGGCCTTGAGCGCCTTGAGCCACAGATTGGCGAAGGCCTGGCTGCGGATGAGGTGCATCCAGTCCGGCCGGTAGAGCTCCCGGTTGTAGTTCGACTCCCCCATCGTGGAGACGAACTTCGAGTACATCGCCTTCACGTACTCCAGCGTCACCGTGTCGCCCTGCTCGATCGCCGTGTCGCGGGCGTCCTTCAGGGCGATGCGGAACTTCTCCAGCAGGTTCTCCGTGGCCCCGGAGGTGTACGACTCGTGGATCTGAGGAGGGTCGCACAGCTGGTGCTTGGGGCCGGACAGGCGCAGCAAGAGGCGGAGCGTCGGCTCGGTGACCCACAGGGGACCGGGCTCGTCCCGCTGGCCGATCGGGTTGGGCAGCACCGCCTCGTGCTCCCACTCGGGCGGGGTGATCAGGTGGACTCCGGAGCGGCGGCGGTCGTGGGCGAGGCCGGTGGAGTGCTCGAGCTGGCCCAGGGGGAGGTGCGTCTTAAGGGCGGAGAGGTAGGCGCCGTTGATGTCGAGCGCGGTCACCTGATGCCGGCCGGGCGGGAGTTCGTGACGGGTCCACTTGGGGCGGGCTTCCCAGATCTGGTCCGCGCCGCGCGCGGTCTGCTTCTTGAGGATGTCGGGGATCCAGGGGTGCGCGATCATGTCGTAGCGGGCGCCCTTACGGGTCTCGTCCAGCAGTCGCATCGCGTCCGGGATGGCCCGCTTCACCAGCGCCGCCGTGGCTGCGTCGACATCGCCCTGGTGCTCGGCGAGCGCGCCCTGCACGGCCTCGCGGATCAGGTCGACCGGGCCGGACGTCTCCTGGAACGCGTGGCGGGCTGGGCCCTTGGAACGCTCCGTCGCACGCGCCGGACGTGTCGTGCGCAGCGGCGCCTTCGAGGTGTGCGTGGTGGGCTGTCCGGCTAGCGGGGCAGCTGGGGCCCCGGTGGCGGTGGGCTGGCAGTCGGCCGGGGTCAGGTGCTGAGCGAACCCCGCCACGCGTTGTCCGGCGGGACGGCCGCACAGCACACAGGGCTCAGGGGCGACGAGCAGCTCCACGTCGTCCCCTTCCTCGTCCTGGCCGAGGTCGAGCGAAGACAAAGGGGTGACAGTCGCGGCCGTGCCTGACGCGACGGGCTGCTCCGCAGCCGGCGCCGCCTCGGTCTCGGTCTCGCTCTCGGTGGCGAGCTTGGCGTTCAGCCCGTCCAGCAGGTAGGCGTATTTGGTGCGGATCTCGCCGGCCGGGTCCCGGCCGCTTTCCCATCCGCTGAGGGTTGAGGGGCTCACGCCGAGCGCGCGTGCCACCTGCGCCTTGGACAGCCGAGCCCGCTCCCGCAGCTCGCGGCGCACGTGGCAGGGCGGGAGTTCGGCCTGGGGGCCGACGGCGTCAAGTAGCGAGTCGATCGCGTCGAAGTCGCTCACCGGCCCGTCCCCCTTGCTTCGGTCCGCGCGGTACGGCGCCTGTCGGCGGGCAGCGCCTCGCACGCTCTGGTCGGACCCGCCAGGAGATCCAGCGCGCCGATGCCGTAGTGCTCGGCCAGGACGTCGACGTCGCGCAGGCTCCAGGAGATGGTGCCCGACTGCCGGCGCGACACCTGTGTCTGCGTCAGTCCCAGCACCCCTGCGACCGACCGCTGCGATTCACCCGTTACCTGCATCAACGCGGCCACCGTCAGCCGCAGCGACTCCTCCAAGCGCAATCCCATGCCACCATCTTACCTGAATCCATGCAACTTCCGCATCTGCATCAGCTTTTCACTATCGTCAATGCAGAAAAGCTTTCAGCGTTCTGAGGGAGCTGAAGGTTCTCGGGCACCCGGTGTGTCAGCGATCCATGCCGCCGGGATCACGCGGAAGCCGTCGGGCCGCGCGCCGGGCTTCCCGATTCGCCTGGCGCGCCTGTTCCACCGCACGATCGGACAGGCACCGCGGGCACACGAGGTCCACGACACGGCGGTGCAGGGCCCGGCGCAGCCGGAGCCCGGGCGGTGGCGGCCACCCACGGCAGTGGCGGCGCACCGTACGCACTCCAGTGCCCAAGAGCGCGGCGACCAGGGAGGCGTTGCCGGCGTAGTTGGCCAGGAGGAACGCCATCTGCGCCTGGTGGCCGGCCGGGAACCGGGCCGCGAACTCGCTGAGCTCCTCGGCCTGGAGGAGGGTGTCGTGGCGTTCGCAGCGCGGCGTCTTCTTGTTGTTCCGGGCGATGCCCGGCGAGCTGATGTCCATAGCTCAAGAAGCCTGCCGGGGGCTGTCTGTGGACAGCGGGCTGCCATTGAGGGCTTCTCGCCTGCGCCGTCACCGACAGAGGCAGCCGCCCGTCCCTTGCAATCCGTAACGCTGCTCCCCGTGCATCTTCCCGGCGGAGGCTCCAAAGGCCCGGAACCCGCCCTGGGCATCACCGCGGTGGCTGAGGATATGAGAGACGCACGGCAGGTGGGCCGCAGCTCCCGGCCTACGGCGGCAGGAGTCAGATCCGGTCATGTTGTTTCGAGGCAGAGTGAGACGCCCTGAGACGCAGGGAGACACCGACGGACACCCAAGAACGCCACTGAACGACAACGACCGCCAACACCCCTGGCCAGAAGTGTCCGAGACGGGACACCGGGTTGTTTCGACCTTGAGGAGGGGAGCAACACTTGCCGTTATGCCGAGCTTTCAGCAGAGGAAGGCCGTGGGCGACGCGCACGAAAAACGTGTCGCTGAGGAACTCGCCCTGCGCGGATGGGACGTCAGCCCCTGGGGCCAGGGCGTGCTGACCGAAGCGGTGCGAGTCGCCCTGCGGGGCACCGGGAGTTCGCTGCGGTGGACACCCGATCTGGTGGCTGCCAAGGACCGGCAGGTGTTTCTGATCGACTGCAAGAGCCGCATGACCAGCCGCATCACCCAGCGCCATGCGGTGGAACGGGCCGCCGTCATGGCGCACCTCCAGCTCGCCGCATGGACCCAGCTGCCGATCTGCTACGTCTTCGACAACCTCGACGTCCTCACTCCCCTGGACGTCCTGATGCTGGGCCGCACAGGTCCGCAACCTGTCGCAGGCTCAGGCTCCCCCTACCACCTGGTGCCCACGAGACGCTCCCTCGCATTCGACGATGTGTTCGGAACCACGCAGCAGCTACACACCCCCGAACTCGGCGCCGCCTGACCCGGTCAGCATGCAGCTGCCAGCCAGGGCGCCCCGTCTCCTGCGCCGTGCCCATCACACCCGAGCGGTTCACCACTCGGCCCGCCGCAGCAGACCAGATGGATCAGGCCGGCGAAGGCAGTGGGCCGCCTGGTGGTCAGGGAACGGCACGGGGCGGCAGCACCCAGCAGTTCCCAGCCCGGCCTGAGGTCCCCTCACAGCTGGACGACCCCCTGCCTTGCTCTCCGCTCTCACCCACAAGGATTCGCGTGGTTCACGTGTCCAGAGGCGCGACAGGCTGGTCCCTGCTGTTGCTTGCACCCACCGTGCCGGTCCACCGGCTCACCGCTCGCGCGGCTCATGGGAAATGTGGAACCAGTTGCATAATGACGACAATTGACCACGTGCGCACATGGTCGGGCAAAGATCGGTCCCTTCTCGTTCACAGTCGCCGGGCAGCGCCGTGCGGACGCTAACGTCCCCCGGAGTGCGCACTGCTGCGGGAGGCTGGCCGTCATAGTGGAAGCGACCCCGGAACTTCTCACCCTCAGAACGAACTACGCGGCCAAGATCGATGCCGACCTGGAGCTCGTCGAAAAAGACCGCGAGCGTGTCCGTACGGAAATCGACGCGTTGCAGGATCAGCTGCACACCCTGGAGGGCAACCACGCCCTGCTGCTGAGCATGCGGGAGGCCCTGTCCGGTCACTCCCCCGCCGCCTGCCCCGAACCAGGGCCGGACCGTGCAGCCACGACCGGCAGCGGTCCTGCCGCTGCGCCCGTGTCCGACGGTGTGCCCCGCACACGGACGACGGTGCCGCTCCTGGTGGTCGCCGGGATGCCGGCCTGGGCGAAGCGGATGACTCCGCTGGACTCGGAGACCCCGGCCCGCTCGAAGATGGCTGTCGACCGGCTGATTGCGCGGCGCGAGGTGCACCTGCGGGAGAAGACGCTGGGGCGCACGCTGTACGAGACCTGCGCGCGGGCAGAGGAGATCCTCAGCGTCAACATAGAGGATCTGGACCTCGCCGGTCGCCGCTGCCGGGGAGTCTCTGGTCAGGCCGGGCCATGAGCCGATGTCCGGAGGAAGTCCAGCAGGACGCGGTTGAAGCATTCTGGCTGCTCAGCGCCGGGGAGGTGCCCGGCACCATCGATGACGCTCAGTACGGAGTGCGGGGCGAGGTGGCTGATGGCTTCGGCGACTGTGACCGGTGTGTAGACGTCATCGGCGCCGACGACGATCAGCACCGGGCATCGCACGGCGGCGAGCGTGTCACGGTAGTCAGGGCGCTCGGCCCGGCCCCGCAGGGCAGCCGCGGCACCACGGGGGTCGGTGGCGCGCATCATGCCGAGGACGTGTGCGGCGACGGCCGGCAGTGCGGTGACGTTGTAGGCGGCCAGCATCTTGTCGATGACGTCGTCCGCGTAGTCAGCCATGCCGTTGGCGAGCAAGCGGTCGGCCAGGTGGTTGCGAAATGTCTTGCCGTCGGGTGTCTCAGCGGATGCCGAGGTGTCCGACAGGACGAGAGCACGTATGCGACGGGCGTAGCGGCGGTGCATCTCCATGGCGATCTGCCCTCCCATCGAGACGCCGCCGATCACGGCCTGATCGATGGCGAGCAGGTCCAAGAGGCCGATGAGGTCGTCTGCGAAGTCGGACAGATACACCGTTCCGGGAGTGACGTCGCTGTCGCCGTATCCGCGCAGGTCCGGGGTGATGACGCGGTAACCGGCCCCGGCCAGCGCTTTGCTCTGCAGGGCCCACAGCGTGCGGTTGAAGGGGTGCCCGTGGATCAGTAGAACCGCCGGCCCCGTCACGGGGCCGTAGTCGTCGTAGTGGAGCGTGGCTCCGTTCACCGTTGCGTGGCTCATCGAGCCTCCTTGTGTGGGTTGTTGGGGCTTTCGCGGCACAGTACGACCCTGGCATTTGCTTCGCCAAGCAAATAGAGTGCTGACGTGATGTCTGAGCCACAGAGTTCCCGAGAGCCGCGTCCCGCCGACGATGCGCAGGACGACCGATGGTGCATGGCGGTACGACTGCTGGAGCGCGTGGAGAAGCAGTTGGACGAGGCCCTGCAGCGCGAGCACGGCTTGCCGCTGTCGGAGTACCGGGCCATGTGTGCGCTGAGTCGTACGGAGACCGGCTCCGCCCTGCGGATGGGGGAGCTGGCCGATCGGATCGGGCTCAAGGACAGCACGGTGACGCGTCTGGTCGGCCGGTTGGAGGGCCGAGGACTTGCGAAGCGATCGTCCGGGGCCGGTGACGGGCGGACGGTCACCACCAGCATCACGTCGGCGGGCAGGCTGCGTTACGCGGCGGTGACGCCCATGTACCGGGCTGCTCTCGGGGACGCTTTGGAGGACGCCCTGGCCAACGTGTACCTCCGCGATCTCGCCGCCTGGGTTCTGACGGGCGAGTCGGCCGTGCCAGGTGCGTCCGCTCTCCAGAACACGGACAGGGGTGCAGCTTCCACGCCCTGATCGATCCGTTTCATGAAAGGACATGTATGGCCACCGCTGCCGATCATTACGAAAGCCTGCTCGCCGAGCACTACACCTGGATGCTCGGCGGCGACATCGAGGAAGCAGCGGCGGCACAAGCCGGCCTCTTCCGCGAGTTGGGGGTGACAGCACCGGTACAGGGGGGAGCCGCCGCCGTGGACCTCGGCTGCGGCCCGGGCCCGCAGACTCTCGCCCTGGCGTCTCTCGGTTTCGCTTCCGTGACCGCGGTGGACACCAGCGCACGTCTCCTGGAAGAGCTGACGGGGTTTGCCAGGCACTCCGGTCACGCCCAGGCCGTCCGCACCGTGCACCAGGACCTCCGCGGGGCCCTGCCTCGTCTCGCTTCCCCGGACTCTCTCGCCGTCGTCGCGTGCATGGGCGACACCCTCCCGCACCTGCCCAGCAGCCAGGACGTGCAGGAACTGGTCACGGACGTGGCCAAGGCACTGCACCCTGGGGGAAGCTTCGTGGCCACTTACCGGGACCTGACCCGCGAACTCCACGGTCCGGAGCGGTTCATCCCGGTCCGCAGCACCGGTGACCGGATCCTCACCTGCTTCCTCGACTACCAGGGCGAGGACACCGTCCTGGTTCACGACCTGGTCCACACCCGCCATCCCGACGGTTGGAAGCTGAAGACCAGCAGCTACCCCAAGCTCCGTCTGTCTCCCCAGTGGCTCACCGATCAGTGCTGCGCGGCCGGACTCGACGTACGGCGCCACGCCGCCGGCCCTCGTGGTCTGTACGTCCTGCACGCCGTCAAGCAGTGACAAGGCTCCGGTCCGCCCACAGCAGCACGCCCTGAGGGCTGTCGCGTGCGGGTTCGTCTTCTCCCGGCGACCCCGCACGCCACCCCGGATCCCGCGTTCCCGCGCGTTTTTCCGACGCGTCACGGCAGCGGTGGGACGACCAGTCCAGGGGTTCTGGCTCGCATTCCGTGAGACGGCACGCTGAGTGACGACTGACGCTCGGATCAACCTCCCGGAGGTTGCCTGAAAATGGTCAGTACCGACCGCGGGGTGGCCGACAGTTCAGCGTCGTGGAAGAGACATCGCTCCGACTGGAGGGGCTGTTGTTCCCGGCGATCGTGGACCTAGCGGTGCTGTCGGTGGACGTGAACAACGAAGCTGTACACGTCGAGGCCCGCAGTACGGCGGCCGAGGCGGTGTGTCCGAGCTGCGGGAGCCATTCAAGCCGAATACACAGCTCCTACCTGCGCTTTCCCGCCGATTTCCCCAGCGCGGGGCGGCGAGTGGTTCTCTGCCTGCGGGTCCGCCGGTTCTTCTGCCGGAATGCTTCGTGCGGACGGCAGACGTTCGTCGAGCAGCTACCGGGCCTGACCCGGCGGCACAGCCGGTGGACCGACCGTCTACGTTCGACGCTGGCCGCGGTCGGGCCTCGCCCTCGCCGGCCGGGCCGGCGCCCGGATGGCACGAGTCTTCGGGGTGTCCGTCAGCCGCAGCACGGTGTTGCGGCTGCTCACGGCCTTACCGGAGCCGGAGGCGCCCTCCCCACGGGTGGTCGGCGTCGATGAGTACGCGACGCGCAAGGGCCGCGTCTACGGCACCGTTCTGGTCGATTGCGAGACCCGTCGGCCGGTGGACCTGCTGCCCGACCGGGAGGCATCCAGCCTGGCCGAGTGGCTGGCGAAGCGCCCCGGGATCGAGGTGATCTGCCGGGACCGGGCTCCGTTCTTCGCGGAAGGCGCCACGGCCGGGGCACCCCAGGCGATCCAGGTCGCTGACCGGTGGCACCTGTGGCACAACCTCGGCGAGGCCGCCGAGCGGGCCGTCTCCCACCACCGCCAGTGCCTGCGCGTCCTCGTCCTCGAACCGGCCGGAAGGGGTACCGATGATCCCACTCCGCCCGAAGGGAGTACCCACCTCACCGTGGAGGAGCGACCGGTTCGCCAACCGCATCCGGGCCAGACACGCCACCGTCCACGCCCTGCTGGAAGCCGGCCACAGCCGCCGCTCCATCGGGCGTCGGCTCCATATGACCCACCGCACCGTCAAGAGCCTCGCTGACGCGGCCAGGCCGGAAGATCTCTTCCGCGGCCAGTGGCAGCGCAACCGAACCTCCGTCCTCGACGAGTACAAGCCCTATCTCGACGACCGCTGGAACCAGGGCTGCACCAATGCCTGGAAGCTCTGGGAGGAGATCATCCCGCTCGGCTACCAGGGCAGTTACGGCATTGTCAGCGCCTACATCAGGAAGAAGCGCACCTCCCCCCGTCCGGTCACCGCACAGCCGCCGGCACCCCGCGTGGTGACCAGGTGGATCCTCAGCCGCCCGGAATCCCTCACCGAGAGCGAACAACTCCGGCTCAAGGCCGTCCTGGCCGACTGCCCCGAACTCGACGCCCTGACCGGTCACGTCCGGTCCTTCGCCCGGATGCTCACCGAGCGCCGGGGCGAGCAGCTCCCACAATGGCTCGACGCCGTCCGCCAGGACGACCTGCCCAGCCTCCACACTCTCGCGGCAGGCATCGACCGCGACCGCGACGCGGTCATCGCCGGACTCACTCTGCCCTGGAACTCCGGCGTCGTCGAAGGACACGTCAACTGAATCAAGATGCTCAAGCGCCAGATGTTCGGACGTGCCGGCCTCGCACTGCTCCGCAAGCGAGTCCTCCTCGCCCCATGACCGATGCCAGAGGCGCCTGGAATCCTGCCTCCATCCGAGACAGCCATACCAGGAGCCATGCATGGGAACGTGGGGAACCGGCCCGTTCGAGAGTGACCTCGCCGCAGACTTCGTCGATGAACTTGAGGGACTCACCCACCAGCAGGTTATCGACGTGCTTGGGCGGGCATTCCAACGAGTCACCAGCTCAGGAGCACGCATCGATGGCGGAGACGGCGCTGAAGCCGTTGCCGCTGGTGCCCTCGTCGCCAGCACCATCCCGGACAGCCTCATCGCGATCGATCCAGATGACGGTCCAAGGGGACCGCTGCCCAAACTACCGGCATCACTCCACGCGTTGGCCAGGCTCGCACTGGACCGGGTACTCCAGGACGGATCAGAAATGGCGACGGGGTGGGTGGACAGTGCCGACGCCGACCAGTGGCGCCAGGAAGTGCAACGGATCCTCCAGGCACTCGAAGAAGCAACTGGTCACTAATCGTAACCGCGTCACGAAGAGCGAGCCAGAACCCTGCGACGTGAACAGAGCCACTGGGATCGACGGAGATCCGACGCCTGCAGCTGACGGATCTCAATCGGTCGGCCGGACGCCTCATCGCTCGCCGCGGAGACGAGCACACCGTCTACCTGGACGAGCTGACCCTGGAGCTTCTTACCGACTGCCTCCGCGAACGCTACGAGCGTTGGCCTCGCAGTACCAACGCGCATCTGTTCGTCACGCAGGTCACCGCCCTCGCCCCAGAGGGGCCACCGGTTGCCAAATACAGCATTCAACCGATCCTCCCTCAGCTTTGGCTCCAGCCGCAGAAGTCGAGGACCAATCGGATCCTCGACGAAGCGCACGAGACCGCCGACCCCGTCCACCTGATGCGTGTCTTCGGGATCGCACCCGACATCGCGACGAAGTACCTCAAGGCCGCCCACCCGCACCGCTTCATCAAGGACAACACCCAGGCGTGACGAGCCGGCTGGCTCGCGGCCCCGCTTGTCACTTGGGCCCGCCTGCGTGGGCCAGCACGTTGCCGGCCAACTCCTTGGGGGACAGCTCGCCGTCCAGGAACACGGTGTCGAGGCGTGCGGCCGCTCGGGGTTGTGGCAGTTCAGGAAGCCCGCGAGGGCCGCGTAGCGCTCTCACCGGGACGCCCTGGCTCACACTTGCGGATCTCGGTACGAAGGGCGAGGAAAGAACTCAGGGGCCTGGTGCCGCCAGGTCAGTAGTGGCCCGGAGCGGCCCCTGGTGATCGGGGCGGCGTTGGTGATGTGGAAGCCGGTGGCGCGGGCTACAGCCGTGCTGGCTGCGTTGTCGGGGTTGATACGCAAGATGACCTGCTGCAGGGCCAGGACCTGGTAGGCGTAGTCGGTCATCAGCCGTACCGCGCGGGTGGCCAGGTGCTGCCGCCGATAACGGATGCCGACGGCGTAGGCCAGTTCGGCGTACGGCCCGCCCTGCGAGGGCCCGTCGGGGCCGACGACGAACAACAGGATCTCGCCGAGCGCGGTATGCCCGTCACTGGTGATGGCCAGCTGGATGCTGCGGCCCTCGGCACGGCGGGTGCGGGCCTGGTCCAGGTAGGCGCGGGCGGCGGCCAGATCGAACGGGTGGTACAGGGGCGTCCACCGGTCGACCTGGGGTTCGTCGAACAACTCCACCATCACCGGCGCATCGGCATCATTCCACTCCCGCAACTGCAGCCCCAGGCCGGTGATGCTCACGGCGGCAGGCAGACAGCCGTTGGCAGTGGGTGCGGGATCGGTCATCCTTGCTCTCCTTCGTCGTGGCACGTACGTGCGCCGGTGGGGTGGTGTAGTGCCAGGCGGCGGAGCGAAGCAGGCGCGCAGGCCGTCAAGGCCGACGAGGACGGTAGAGCCCTCGTGGCCAGCGACGCTCAAGGGAATCCGCGGGTGGCCGCACAGCTCCTAGGCGGAGGCGGCGGCCACGAAGAACGGAATGGCGATGAGAAAGCGGTCAGCCTCGGCGCGCCGGCGCTGCTCGGCGAGCCACTCGTCGGCCTGATCACGGCCGACGGCGCCGCTCGTGCAGGCTGGCTCGGCGAGCCTGGTGAGCAGCGACAGCATCGCGGGTTCCGTGAACACGCTGGTGTGCACCTCGACGGTGGCGTCGTCGAAGCCGCCATCCAGGAGCAGATTGCGGTACTGGCGGCCAGCGCGGGGCGTGCCCAGGAGGTCGGCGCGGGCGTGCACGATCGTGCGGGTGAGTGCCGCGTCGTCCGAGTCGATCATGATGGCGTCCCAGTCCTGACCGACCAGGACGATCCTGCCGCCCGGGCAGAGGACGCGCCGCGCCTCCGCCACCGCGCGCCCTGGTTCCTGAAGGACGTGGAGAACCTTGTCTGCGCGGTAGCCGCGCACGCTTCCGTCAGCGAACGGCAGATCGTCCGCCCCCGCCTTCCGGAACTCGGCCGCCGACCATCGTTGCCGGGCCGCGGCCAGCATCCACGAGTCGGGGTCCACGCCCACTGCGTGGACGCCGCGTTCGGCCAGCTCGGCGACGGCGCGTCCGGCGCCGCAGCCGACGTCCACGACAGTCGAGCCCGGGACGAGAGACAGCAGTTCGTAGGAGCGGGCCCGCAGCCGGGTGGCGCTCGGTATCTGGTCCGCCGCGTCGAGGACGGCCAGCAGGGCCTGGGTGTCGCGGCGCTCTTCTACCACTTCCTGGTTTTTGGACATGGACGCCAGGCTGCTACTTAATGTCGGCATGAAGTCAAGCGACGACAGCGCCGTCGGTGCGATGAGCATCGGCGCTCTTGCGGCACGGTTCGGCCTGGCCACGCACGTCCTGCGGCATTGGGAGTCGAAGGGCCTGCTGCACCCCGGACGGGACGCGGGCGGGCGCCGCCGCTACGGTGCGGACGACCTCACCCGCGTGGCGATAATCCTCCTTTCCAAGGAGGCCGGCCTCGGCCTGGACACCATCAGGAGCCTGTCCGCCACTGTCGACCGCGCCACCCGGCACAAGGTCCTGCGTGCCGAGGCCGAGGAACTCCGATCGAGAATCGCGGCGGCCCGGGTCTCATTGGAGCTCATCGAGGGCGGCCTGAACTGCGCGCACGAGGATGTCACCCAGTGCCCGAACTACCAGCGGCTCATCGCCGAGCGGGTCGGCTCCCGAGTGCCGGCGCACGGGCGGGCGCGAGGCGGGAACCCGCCTGTTCCGCGGGACGATTGAGCACGGATCGGCCGGGGAGCTAATGATCACGACCGTGGCACCAATCTCATGAGACCACACAGCTAAGCGGGGCCGAAACCCACTGGCAGCCGGGAACCCTCTCACGCTGTCCAGGCCAGTTGGAGGCCCGGAACCCGCGGGCTACTCTGCCTCCAGGAACTCAGCCACCCTCCGTTTCCCGGATTTTCCCTCCAGGAATCCACGAACCCGTCGGCTTGGCGCCGTGCCGACTTCGACCACATGGTCCGGCTCGGTCGGGTCCGCTCCCCGCAGTCGATCGAGGTCCGCTTCGGCACCAGCCGGGCCGGTGCCGTCGACGTCGCGCTCTACACCACGGCCCCCGTCGACGCGGTCATTTCCAACCATCCCGAGGACGACTGGGAGCAGCTGCGCGCGGTGGAGAAGGGCCGACGCTCTCCGCTCGCCTCGCTACGCCAGGAACCGGCACCCGCGTAGGTCCGCTGCGGGTACAGCCCTCCGCACCCGGGCCCGTGGTCGCACCGGGTACGGAGGGTGGTCACACGGCCTGGGGGCGCGCGGCCTCCAGGCGGTCCAGGCGTGCGTAGAGGGCACGGACGAGGCGGGCGCGGTTCTGGACGCAGCGCACGGTGCCCTCGA
This sequence comes from Streptomyces sp. CB02414, assembly GCF_001905385.1. Lineage (GTDB taxonomy): Bacteria > Actinomycetota > Actinomycetes > Streptomycetales > Streptomycetaceae > Streptomyces. The sequence goes on from NZ_LIPF01000007.1 coordinate 29,018, forward strand.
TCGGCACGGACTGCCGGCCTTCCGCCTCTCGCAGAACAACGGCGGCGAGCGCCTTGGGACCGCTGTCCTTGGGCAGCTGGTCGGCGCGGCGGCGGACGTCGGAGGCGACGGCGCGGGCGTGGCCGGTGAGCTGGAGGGCGATCTGCTCCAGGTCGCGGGCGGTGAGGGCGTCATGGTCGGTCCAGGCGAGGACGGCCTTGACGAGGCTCTCGTACGGTTCACGGTCGAGCGGGAGCCCGGCTTCGATCAGGCCGTCGGGGTCGTACAGGACCGTGTGCGTGCTGGTGTGCATGGCGGGCCTCGATGCCGGGAGCGTCGTGTGCGGGTGGCCGGCGGTCGCCGCTGGGGGTCATCGCCGCCGTCGGCTCCGTCGTCCTGGTCCTCGTCGTGCTGGCCGAGGAACCGGGCGAAGCCGCGGTCCGCGCGGGCCAGCAGGGCCGGGGAGGGGACGCCGTAGGCAGGCGACTGGAGGCCGCGGCCCTCCGGGGCCGGGGCGGTGCTGTCGATGTGTGCGCGCAAGGGGGCCCCGCCTCTCCGGCTGGTGGTCCGTCGGTGCCGTCGACGCTACGCACCTGTGGTCCGCGCGCTCAACGAAGTTGCGGAGAATTGCGGGACTTCAACGACTCCTTCCGCTTCCCGGCCCGCGCCGTGGTCACCTACAACCTCCCCTGACGCGCACGGTGGAAAGTCGCGGTTAGCCGCTGCCGACCAGATCACCCCGGAAAATCGGGCCTGGGTGGCGTGAGAGGTCACCAAGAAGGTGACCATCGACCTGCTGAACCCGCTCTGGCGGTTGCGGCTCACACACCCACAGACCACTCAGAGGGCAGTTCGTGAGGTGATGTCGGTTTCCCGGTGAGGCTGTCCGGGCGGACGCGAAAAAACTGATCACCTGGGACATCAGCGTCGACTCGGCTGCCTGCCGGCCGGGCCCAACAGTGCGCCGCCGGAGCCTGGACGGCTGCCAGCGCTCTGGACAGACACGATTTGAACGTGTTCAATTATGAGTACGCGGGAGGCCACGCCGAAGGCTGCCCCGCTCTTGCGGCGAGTACTGCGGGGAGGCGCTGTGGGGTCGGGGGCAGGCATCATTGCCTGGGCGGTGTTCTTCTTCTACGTGCTCCTCATGGCGCCGTTCTGCATCCTTGTTGGCTCGAGAACGTCCTCGGGCATGGGCTGGTTGATGTCAGTTCCCTTGATTGCCTTGCCCCTCGCCTTGTTGGTCGGCTTCCTGATTCCCTGAGTTGCTGGAGTTCCGGTCTGTCGGCGACGGCTGAAAAGTGGACCAGGGGCGACGCTTGAAAGTTGACCCCCTCCAGGGGTCTGGCTCGTTGAGTCAGAACGGGAAGAGTGGTGATCAGCGTGGAGGACTGGGCGGAGATCCGTCGGCTTCATCGGGCCGAGCAGATGCCGGTGCGGTCAATCGCGAGGAAGCTGGGAATCGCGAGAAATACCGTTCGCAGGGCGATCGCGGACGACGCACCGCCGAAGTAGGCGTCACAGTACTCGCACAGCGGAGAGCGGGCTCCGGCGCCGTATTTGTGGGTGGGCCGGCGGCAGGTGGAGCAGGGGCCGACCTGGTCGCCGGGGCACGTGCGTGCCGAAGTGTCCGGCTCCCTGGTGGGCGGTACAGGGGCGGTCATCGGGTTTCCTCGTCGTCCCGGCGGCCACGAACGGCCGCTTCGAACGAAGAGTAGAACGTAATCCGCTCTGCCCCCGGCAGGCTGGCTTCCCGGGCCGCCGCCCGCAGGTCCGCGGCGATGCCTTCCAGCGTCTGCGGGAGGCGGGAGCGGCGGCGGACCGCCATCCCGTGGTCCCAGCGCAGATCCACCCAGCGCGGACCCGCGTCCGGGAAGTGCACGGCGCGGGCGGTGGCCGCCTTGGTCACCACACACGACACAGGGCCGGGGAGGCGTCTCCTGGACGCGGGCCAGCGTCTCCCGTCGCGCGGGCGGCACCGGGGCCGCCTCTAGGCCGTCGGGCTTGCTGTGGTGGTCGAACAGGTCGGCGGGCTCCATGACGTCTCCGTTTCGCCTGTCCTGTGTCAGCGAACTTTGAGCGTGTGCCATCGGCCCTTGAGTAACTGGCTCTAACAAAGCTGCTGATCATGAGTCTGTCGGCGTTCTGCTCGTATGTCTGGGTATGGGAAACCGTCAGTCGCGGCCGTGGGTCGTGTCGGATGAACTGTGGTCGCTGGTCGAGCCGTTGCTGCCGAAGCCGGGTCCGAAGAAGGCCGAGGGCAGACCGCGGGTGCCGGACCGGCAGGCCCTGTGCGGGATCCTCTTCGTCCTGCACACCGGCATTCAGTGGGAGTACCTGCCCCAGGAGCTCGGCTTCGGCTCGGGCATGACCTGCTGGCGGCGCCTTGCGGCCTGGAACGAGGCCGGCGTCTGGGACCAGCTCCACCAGCTGCTGCTGAACGAGCTGCGGTCGAAGAACCAGCTGGACTGGGAACGGGCGGTGATCGACTCCTCGCACGTGCGAGCTGCCCGACGGGGCCCAAAAGCGGGCCCAGCCCGGTCGACCGCGCACGGCCGGGCAGCAAACACCACCTCATCGTCGACGGACAGGGCATCCCGCTCGCGGTGTCGCTGACCGGCAGTAATCGCAACGACGTCACACAACTCGAACCGCTACTCGACAAGATTTCCCGCCGTCGCGGGCCAGGTCGGCAGACCCCGCCGACGCCCCGACGCACTACTGGCTGACCGCGGCTACGACCACGACAAGTACCGCCGCCTGCTCTGGCAGCGAGGGATCCGCCCCGTGATCGCGAGACGGGGCGAGCCACACGGCACTGGCCTGGGCATCTTCCGCTACGTCGTCGAACGCACCATCGCCTGGCTCCACGGCTTCCGCCGCCTACGAAGCATTCCTCGGCCTCGCCGTCTGCCTGATCACCCACCGCCACGTTCGACGCCTTTGTTAGGACCTTTAAGTTGACATCTACATGAGAATTACATGCGGCACGGCAGTGAGAGTCAGCAGCCGGAGCCCGGGCGGTGGCGGCCACCCACGGCAGTGGCGGCGCGCCGTGTGGGCTGCGTGCAGGAGGGGGTCGAAGACCTGCCGTCCGGCCAGGGCGAGGTCGGCGGCGTTCGGCGCTGCTGCATGGGCGGGGCGATGCTGGGTGCGCCGGCGCTCTGCTCCCCTACGGCAGACGGCTGAGGTCACAGACGGCCATCGTCCCGGTGGGCAGGGCGAGTTGGCCTCGCTGGGGGCCGGCGGGCAGGAGCTTGAAGACCCCTTTGGGGGCGCCGGGAGCCAGTACGGGCAGCGGACAGCGGCGGCGGTGCCGGGTCTGGGCCACACACCGGAGGTCCTCCATCGGCCGGCGGCGAGACAGCGGCCCAGCAGCAGATGCACGACGGGACGGCAGGCCGGGCGCTGCTGGCGTCCGGCTCGTGCGGGGGCGGCGCGGCCGGGGCGAAATCCCCTGAGTCGATCAGGCGGCGGGATCGGACGCCGAGCCGGCGGCGCATCTCCTCGGCGTGGGAGGTCAGGCGGAGCGTCGGGATGCGGGCCGGGCAGAGCACGGCGTGCGGGACGCGGCACCAGGCGCTGCCGTCACCGTGCGGGTGGACGATGCCGCAGCTCAGGTGCCAGCGGCAGGAAACGGGGACGAGGGCAGCGGCCAGTTCCGGCGGGGGCAGGGCGGTGGGGCGCTGGTAGAAGTCGGTCCACCCCCGTCGCGCGGCCCCGATGACCGACCTGCTCCCCGGCCCCACCCGCCGGCGGCCGGCCATCCCAACCACACAGCAAGTCCCTGACCAGCCCCACAACACCCCACCCCAGAACGCCAGCACCGGCACGAAGCCGAGAGAGCGCACCAGGGGACTGTCAGTCGGCCGGCTGCAGTTCCTTCGCGGTGGTCGTAACGCGGCGTTGTTCCAGGCGGGTCGACCAGCGGCTGGTGTACAGGAGTCCGGTTCCGGAGGCGAGGAACAGGCCGGCGAGCAGCAGCCAGCCCGGTGAGCCCCATCCGGCGAGCAGCGCAGTGAGCAGACCGGGGGCGAGCATCATCGCGGCGCCTTCGCCGACGCCGAACATGCCCTGGTATTCGCCGTGGGCGTCTTCGCGGGTCATGCCCACGGAGAGGCCGTACCCGCCGGCGACGAAGAAGAGTTCGCCGAGGGTGTGGACCGCGGCGGCGACGAACAGCAGGGCGATGACGGTGCCGGCGGCGGCGCCGTCCGTGGTGGCGAAGAGAAGGCAGGACACCGCCAGAGTGACCCCGGCCAGGGCCGACATGCGTCCTGCGCTCGGGACCGTGGTGGCTGCCTGGGTGAAGCGGTTGAGCAGCAGCACGATGACCACACCGTTGAAGGCCAGCAGGACGCCCATGGTCCAGGGTGGCGCCTGGGTGTGGGAGGTGAGCCAGACGGGCAGGCCCGCGTCGAGCACACCCCAGTTGAGTGCGAGGACGCCGTTGAGGACGGTGAGGACCAGGAACGGGCGGTCGCGCAGCACCAGCATTTTGCGTGTGACCTGGCGTTCCCGGAGTGACTCGACGTGCGGGACGCGCGCGATCAGGGCGGTGAAAGCGAGGCTGGCCGCTCCGCAGAACAGCACCATGCCCACGTAGCCGGGGCGGTTGTCGAGGGTCAGCACCACGATGCCGATGACGGAGCCGGCGACCGCGCCGATCTCCTTGATGACGTGGCAGTTGCTGATCGATTTGAGCCGGTCGGGGCCGTCGGTCAGGCCGGAGAGCACGGCGATGCGGATGCCCGGGGACGCCTTCTCCGCCGTCACCACGACAGTGGTCGCGATCATGGCTGTCCAGAAGTCGTGCACCAGTGCCAGGGACATGGTGGCCAGGCCCTGGACCGCCGCGACGGCCATCAGCACCTCGCGGGGCCCGATGCGGTCGGCGAGGTAGCCGACCGGCATGCCGGCGACCATACCGACGAGACCCGCAGCGGTGATGCCGATGCCGAACTGGGCCGGCGACAGCTGGACGGACCGCAGGAAGAACAGCGCCCAGCAGGCGTACCAGGCGCCGCGGCCGACCGACAGTACGAGGGTCGCGACGTAGACCGAGCCGACCGGTCCCTGCCAGAAGCCGCGTCGGGTCCATCCGGGCCGGCTCTGCCGCCCGGTGTCCTGCCCCTCCGTCGCCGTCATAGTCGTCCTGCTCCTTTTCGCCCGTGTCCGGTCAGCATCGCGGGTGCGGCGGAGGGCTTCATCTTCCGTGTTGCGCAGTTTCGGCCGGGCCGCCGGCAGTGCGCATGGCGGAAGAAGACAGACCGGGACGGCCGAAGGGAGGCTCGGGCCGGTAATCGAGAGCCGCGGGAAGGGAACGCAGTGGACGAGCGGGTTGCCTCACGAGCGGACCGGACGGACGGCGGGGGGCGGCCCGTACATCACGCGATCGCATACTGGGCCCGCCGTACTCCTCAGGCACCGGCGATCACCTGCGCCGACGGTGTGCTGTCCTACCGTGAGCTGGACGAGCGGGCCAACCGGCTGGCCCACCATCTGCGCGGGCTCGGCGTGGAGCGGGGCGTGGTCGTCGCCGTCCACCTGGACCGTGGCCTGGAGCACTATGTGGCGCTGCTGGGTGTGCACCGGGCCGGGGGTGCCGCGTTGCCGCTGGACACCGGCTATCCGGAGGCGCGTCTGCGGTACATGCTGGAGGACAGCGGCGCCCTGGTGGTCATCACGAGGCAGGATGCGGGCGCCGGCACAGTGGTGGACCCGTACGCCGATGCGGCGCTGATCGCCGCGTGTCCCGCCACGCCGCCGGACGTCGGGGTGCGCCGGGACGACCTGGCCTGTCTGATGTACACGTCGGCGTCGACGGGCGCACCCAAGGGAGTGCAGCTCGAGCACGGCGGGATCGCCGACCTGTGCCGCTGGCATGCGGAGGCGCTCGGACTCACCGCGGCCGACCGGGGTTCGCTGGCCGCCCCGCTGAGTTTCGACGCGTCGATCCTCGATCTGTGGCCGCTGCTGAGCGTGGGCGGGCATGCCGTCGCGGTCTCCGACGACGACCGGGGCGACCCCGAGCGGCTGGTCCGGGCGTTGCGGGAGCGTGTGATCACGGTGTGTTTCCTGACCACCGCGCTCGCCGAGATCGTGCTGGCCCAGCCGGGCCTTGAGACGTTGGCGCTGCGCTGGCTGGTGACGGGCGGTGAGGCGCTGCGGCGCCGTCCCCGGCCCGGCCTGCCGTTCCGGCTCATGAACATCTACGGTCCGACCGAGACGACGGTGTACGTGACGTCCGCGGTGGTCGCCGACGAGGCCGCAGCGGACGGGCCGGTCCCGATCGGGCGGCCGTTGGGCGGGGTGGATGTGCGCCTGCTCGACCCGCAGGGCCGGCCCGTGCCCGCGGGTGAGGCCGGTGAGATCGTGGTGGCCGGTCCCGGTGTGGCCCGCGGCTATCTGCGCAGGCCCGGGTTGACGAGCCGGCGGTTCGGGATGGACGGCGGGCTGCGCACCTATCGCACCGGCGACCTGGCGCGGCTCGGGGCGGACGGGCAGTTCGAGTTCCTCGGGCGGATCGACCGGCAGGTGAAGGTCCGCGGGCATCGCATCGAACCCGACGAGATCGAGCGGGCGTTGATGCGGCACCCCGGTGTGCGGCAGGCCGCGGTGGCCGCTGTGCGGCCCGCGGGGCAGGCCGCACAGTTGGTCGCGTACGTCGAAAAGGCCGGCCCGGGCGGTGCGGCGGGCTGGTCGGTGCCGCCGGGGCCGGCCGGGAGCGCCGTCACCACGGTCGCCGCCGTGCGGGCTCTCGCGCCCCGGTCCGTGCTGGAGATCGGGCCGGGTGTGCCGGGCCTCGACAAGGTGTGTGACGTCCATGAGCGGCGGGAGTCGCTGACGTCGGAGGTGCGGGGGGCCTACGACCTGGTGCTGGTCGATGCGCACGCCGTGGACGGTGCCGATGGTCTGCTCGCCGTGATCGGCGCGGCGCAGCGGCACGGCGGCACGGTGCTGGTGAGCGGGGTGCGGTCGCTGCCTCTGCTGGGGCCCGCCGCGGGGAGGGCCGTGCTGGCGGCCGCGGTGGACGGCACCACCGGCGACGAGCTGCGCTGGCGGGCGTACGGGCAACACCGGGACGATGCCGGGCCGGCGGTGCATCCGGTGGTGTTCGCGGACCTGCCGGCGGGGTCGGTGGAGATCGTGCCGCGGTACGACCGTGCCGACCCCGGCCGGTTCGATGTGCTGGTGCGGGCGGGCGAGGTTCCGGAGGCTCCCGGGTTCGAGTGGCGGGACTACGGCGGCGAGGTCGACCTGGCGGCGATCCGTGCGGTGCTGCGTGGTGGCGAGGCGCGGGTGTTCGGTGTCCGGGGCATTCCGTACGCGGAGCTGGCGGCGCGGTTTTCGGCGTGGCGCGGCATGGCCGGGCAGGTGACCGCCGGTGAGCTGCGGGCCCGGGCCCGGCCGGGCGGGGCGCCGTCGCCGGTCGATCTGCGGGCGCTCACCCTCGGTCTGCCCTACCGGGTGCGGCTCAGCTGGGCCGCCGGGCGTGCCGACGGTGCACTGGACGCGGTGTGGCTGCACGACACGGTGCCCGAGCCGGTGCGGCTGCCCTGGCCCGGCCCGGCCGCGGCACCCGTCGAGACGGTGAACCGGGCGCCGGACGAGGCGGGCGACGAGCGGCTGCGGGAGGAGTTGCGTGAGGTGCTCGCGGCCCGGTTCGTACCGCACGAGATGCCCGACCTGCTGGTTCTGCTCGACCGGCTGCCGTTGACGCCGGTCGGCAAGGTGGACCGCAGCGCGTTGCCGTTGCCGTGGTGGCTCGACGGGCCGCGGCGTGGTGCGGACGGTCCGCGGAGCGCCGCCGAGGAGGCCGTGAGCGGGCTGGTCGAGGAGCTGCTCGGCCGTGGGGTCGGCCGGGACGACGATCTGCGGACGCTAGGCGCGCACTCGCTGACGTTCGCCCAGCTCTCGTCGCGGATCCTGCACGAGTTCGGTGTGCGTGTCCCCGTACGCCGGCTGCTCGAGGAGCCTTCCGTCGCGGCGATCGCCGGTCGCCTCGGCGTGTCCGGGACGAGCCTTGTCGGTCACACGGAGGTCAGCTGATGGATGCCCCGCTCACCTTCGCCCAGCAGCGGTTGTGGTTCCTCGACCAGCTGCATCCCGGTGCCGCCGGGTACAACATTCCGTCCGCGCACCGTATTCGGGGGCCGCTCGCGCCCGGTCTGCTGGCGCGGGCGCTGACCGAGGTGGTGCGTCGGCACGAGGTGTTGCGGGCCGCGGTCGCCGACGGGCCCGACGGTCGGCCGGTGCACCGGATCCAGGCCTGCGAGCCGGTCGAGGTGCCGGTGACGCCGGTCGGCGGCGTGCCGGGGCAGGAGCGGCTTGCGCGTGCCGCGGAGTTGGCGCGGGAGCAGGTGCTGCGGCCGTTCGAGCTGCGCCGGGGCCCGTTGTTGCGGGCCGGTTTGCTGCGTATCGACGAGGACGACCATGTGCTGGTGCTCTGCCTGCACCACCTGGTGGCCGACCAGTGGACCCTGTCGCTGCTGCTGCGTGAGGTGTCCGAGCTGTACGAGGCGTACCTCCTCGATGTGGATTCTCCGCTGGGTGAGCCGCCGCTGCAGTACACCGATTTCGCCCGGTCGCAGCGGGAGACCCTCGACGAGGACGTCCTGGACGGTCAGCTCGAGTACTGGCGGGGGAAGTTGGCGGGTTGTGAGCCGCTGGGGCTGCTCACGGACCGGCCGCGGCCACCGGTGCAGTGCTGGGACGGGGCACGGGTGCGGCGGCGTGTTCCCGCCGAGGTGCTCTGCGCGGTGCGTGAGCTGGCCGCCCGGCACGACGTGACGCTCTTCGCGGCTGTCGCCGCCGGGTTGTCGGCACTGCTGGCCCGGCACACCGGGCAGCGGGACGTGCTCCTCGGCGCGGCGCTGGCCCACCGCGACCGCCCCGAGCTGGAGGAACTCCTGGGGTTTTTCGTCAACACGGTCGTGCTGCGTACGGACCTGACCGGTGACCCGTCGTTCGGTGAGTTGCTCGGGCAGGTGCAGGAGACGGCGCTGCAGGCGCAGGAGAACCAGGACCTGCCGTTCGAGCAGCTCGCCGACCTGCACGGCCCTGACCGTGATCTGAGCAGGCCGCCGCTGGTCAATGTCGTGCTGTCGTTCCTCAACACGCCCGCCGACCCGCTGCGGGTGCCCGGCTCGACGGTCACCGAGTTCGTCTTCGATCCCGGTGTCGTCAAGTTCGAACTCGACGTGATGGCGTTCGAGGACGGCGGCGAACTCGTCGTCGACGTCGACTACCGGCAGGACCTGTTCGACCGCTCCACCGTGGAGCGTCTCCTCGCTCACCTCGAACGGATCCTGGCCGCTGCCGCCGCCGGCCCGGACCGGCCGGTGTCCTCGCTTGCGCTGCTCACCGCCGACGACGAGGCCGAGCTCCTCGCCCGGGGCAACGCGGCCGCGCCGTTACACGGTGCGGGCAGGTCGGTGCCGGAGCTGTTCGCCGAGCAGGTCGCGCTGCGCCCGGAGGCGCCGGCCGTACGCGAAGGGGAGGAGGTTCTCACGTACGCCGAACTGGACGCGCGGGCCGAACGGGTCGCGGCCGCGCTCGCCGGACTCGACGGCCCGGCGTGTGTCGGTGTGTGTTTGGACCGCTCCGCGGACCAGGTGGCGGCGCTGCTGGGCATCCTCAAGGCGGGCGGCCACTACCTGCCGCTCGATCCCGGCTATCCGGCGGAGCGGCTCGGTGGTCTCCTTGCCGATGCCGGTGCCGTCGCGGTGGTGACCGGCAGCCCGTACGTGCAGAAGACGGCGGCCTGGGCGGGGCCGCGGGTGCTGATGGACCAGCTGCCCGAGGCCACGGGCCGTGCGGCGCGGGGCGTGCCGGGGCCGGAGGATCTGGCGTACGTCATGTACACCTCCGGGTCGACGGGCCGTCCCAAGGGGGTGCGGGTGCCGCACCGGGCGGTGGTGCGGCTGGTGCACGAGACCGACTATGTCGACATCGGGCCCGGTGACCGGGTCGCGCACAGCAGCAGCATCTCGTTCGACGCCGCCACCTTCGAGATCTGGGGCGCCCTGCTCACCGGCGCCGAGGCGGTCGTCCTGCCGAAGGAGACGGTGGTGGAGCCCGCGGTGTTCGCGGCCGCGCTGCGGGAGCGGGGCGTCACCGTGCTGTGGATGACGTCGTCGCTGTTCAACCACACCGTCGGCGCAGTGCCGGACGCGGTCGCCGGGGTCGGCACGGTCCTCGTGGGCGGCGAAGCACTCGATCCCGCGGTGATCCGTACCGTGCTGGAGCCGCGGAACGCGCCGGGGCGGCTCCTGAACGGGTACGGGCCGACGGAGAACACCACGTTCAGTACCACGCACCTGATCACCGAGGTGCCGCCGGAGGCCGTGTCGATCCCCATCGGCAGGCCCGTCCGTGGTTCCCGCTGCTACGTCACCGACCCGCAGCTGCGGCTGGTCCCCGCCGGGGTGCCCGGTGAGCTGCTCGTCGCGGGCCTCGGCCTCGCCCACGGCTATGTGGGGGCGCCGGACCTGACGGCCGAGCGGTTCGTGCCCGATCCGTACGGCGAGGACGGGGCGCTGCTGTACCGCACCGGTGACATGGTGCGGTGGCTGCCCGACGGCACGCTGGAGTTCCTCGGCCGCAGCGACGACCAGGTGAAGATCCGCGGCTACCGGATCGAGCCGGGCGAGATCGAGGCGCGGCTCACCGGCTGCCCCGGGGTGCGGTCGGCGCTGGTGCTGGTGCGCCGGGACGAGGACGGGCCCCGGCTCGTCGCCTACGCGGTGCCTGACGCGGGTGTCGAGCTGTCGGTGCCGGAGCTGCAGGACCTGCTGGCCGCCGTGCTGCCGCCGTACATGGTGCCCAGCGACTTCGTGATACTCGGCCAGTTCCCGCTGAACGCCAGCGGCAAGGTCGACCGCGCGCGGCTGCCGGAGCCGGTGCGGGCCGAACGCGCCGCCGGTGTCGCGCCGCGCACCGATCTGGAGGCGGCCGTGTGCCGTGTCTGGGCCGAGCAGCTCGGTGCGGGCGAGGTCGGTATGACCGACAACTTCTTCCATCTGGGCGGCGATTCGCTGCTCGCCACACGTGTGGTGGCCAGGCTGCGCCGGGTCCTCGGTGTCCGGCTGAGCGTGCGCACGCTGTTCGACCGACCCACGGCTGAGGCGTTCGCCGCCGCTGTCGACGATCTCAGGAGGACCGGAGTATGAGCACGACGACCGTCGGCACGCCGGCGACGAGCGTCCAGGAACGCATGTGGTTCGCCGAGCGTCTCGAACCGGGCGACGGGCTCTACAACGTGCCGTACGCGTGGCGGGTGCAGGGCACGCTCTGCGCGGAGGCGCTGGAGCGGGCCGTGGCGGTGCTGATCGAGCGGCACGAGATCCTGCGTACGACGTTCGCCGAGCGTGACGGCCGCCTGTTCCAGCAGGTCGGCGAGGCCTGGACGCCGGTCGTCGACCGGGCCGACCTGCGGGGCGAGCCGGAGGACGCCGTCGAGGCGTGGATACGTGCGGGCTCCCGCAGGCCGTTCGACCTGGGCGGGCGGCGGCTGCTGCGGATCGGGCTGGCCGAACTCGACGGGCAGCGGCAGGTGTTGTTTCTCTGCGCCCACCATCTGATCTGGGACGCCACCTCCACCCAGGTGTTCCTGCGTGAGCTGCGCGACTGCTACGACGTGGCCGCCGCCGAGCTGGGCGTGGGCAGCGCCCCGGCCGCGACGCCCGTGTGGCAGGAGGAGGCGCTGCCGCTGCCCGCGCTGTTCCTCGGGCAGGCCGCGCGCACCCCGGACGACACGGCGCTGGTGCACGGGGGCAGCACGCTCAGCTATGCCGAAGTCGGTCGCCGGGCGCACGCGGTGGCCGGTCATCTCGCGGCGCGCGGGCTGGGGCGGGGCGACCTCGTCGGGGTGTACCTCGACCGGTCGGCGGACCTGGTGCCGACGCTGCTGGGTGTGCTGCTTTCGGGTGCCGCGTATGTGCCGCTCGACCCGATCTACCCGGACGAGCGGATCGCCGGCATGCTCGACGACTCCCGGGCGGCGCTGCTCATCGCCGACCGGGCCCCGGGCGCCGAAATCGCCGCCACCGGCATCGAGACCGTCCTGCTGGGCGAGGTCCTCACGGCCGCACCGCTCGCCGTGCCGGTCCCGGTGGGCGGCGACGACATCGCGTACGTCATCTACACCTCGGGTTCCACGGGCAGGCCGAAGGGAGTGCAGGTCACGCATCGTGGTCTGGCGAACCTGCTGCGGTCCATGGCGGTCCGGCCCGGGTTCGGCGACCGCGACACGATGCTGGCCCTCACCACGGTCTGCTTCGACATCGCCGCACTCGAACTGTTCCTTCCGCTGATCACCGGCGGCACCGTCGATGTCGCCTCCGCGGAGGTGGCCCGCGACGGTGACCTGCTCGTGCGGCATCTCACCCGTACCCGCCCCACCCACATGCAGGCGACACCGGCGACGTGGCGGATGCTGCTGGCCGCGGGGTGGGCGGGCGACCCGGAACTGACCGTCCTCTGTGGTGGGGAGGCGCTGCCGCGGACCCTCGCCGACGAGCTGCACCGCCGCTCGCGGGCGTTGTGGAACCTGTACGGCCCCACCGAGACCACCATCTGGTCGACCGCGGGCCTGGTCGCGGCCACCGGCCCGGTCACGCTGGGCCAGCCGGTCACCAACACCACCCTGCACGTCCTCGACGAGAGGCTGCGGCCCGTACCGGCGGGGGAACCGGGTGAGCTGTGGATCGGCGGTGACGGTGTCGCCGCCGGGTATCTGCGCCGGCCGGAGCTGACCGCCGAGAGGTTCCGCACCGACCCGGCCGACCCGGACGGCGGCATCATCTACGGCACCGGTGACCTCGTGCGGATGCTGCCGGACGGGCAGCTCGCGTACGTCAACCGGGTGGACAACCAGATCAAACTGCACGGGTTCCGGGTGGAGCCGGGTGAGATCGAGGCGCTGCTGCGGGAACGGTCCGACGTGGCGGACGCGGCGGTGCTCCTCGACGGCGCCGACACGCTCGCCGGGTACCTGGTGTGCGACGGGGAGCCGCCGTCGGCCGCCGACCTGCGCGCCCACCTCTCGACCCGGCTTCCCGCCTACATGGTGCCCGGAGTCTTCCGGATCGTGGAGCGCTTCCCGCTGACCGGCAACGGCAAGGTGGACCGCAACGCGTTGCGCGCCCAGGGCGGCGGGCTGCCGGCCGCGCCCCGCGCCGAGCCGTCGACACCGACGGAACAACTCCTCGCCCAGATCTTCACCGAGGTCCTCGGCTGTCCCCCGCCGGGTGCCGGTGACTCGTTCTTCGAGATCGGCGGGCATTCCCTGCTGGTGCCCCGGCTCACCGGGGCGATCGCCGCCCGCACCGGGATCCGCCTCTCCGTCCGTGACCTGTACCGGGTGCCGCGGCTCGGCGAACTCGCCGCGCACCTGGACACGCGGGCCGAGGACCGGCTCGTGGAGCAGCCGGAGACGGCGGCGGCCGGGGTGCCCGCGACGAGCATGCAGGAACAGATGTGGCTGGCCGAGCAGATGGACTGCACCGGCCCCGCCTACAACGTTCCCCTGTCGTGGCGGATCACCGGCGACGTCGACCCGGGGGCGCTGCGGACCGCGCTGGGCGCGCTCGTCGAACGGCACGAGATCCTGCGTACCGCCTTTCACCACCACGACGGGCGGCTCCACCAGGTCGTCACCGGACCGTGGACGCCTGAACTGGCCCACGGCACCGAGGACCTGGCCGTGCTGACCGACCGGGAGGCGTCGACGCCGTTCGACCTCGCGGCCGGGCGGCTGCTGCGGGCCCGCCTGGTGCGGACCGGGCCGGACACGCACACGCTGCTGCTGTGTTTCCACCACATCGCGTTCGACGCGCAGTCGGTGCCGACGCTGGAACGCGACCTCGCCCACTTCTATGCGCGCGCCCTCGGTGAGACCGTCGGTGAGCTGCCGCCCGTGGTGCAGTTCGCGCGGGCCCGGTGGGAGGAGGACCCGGACGCCGTCGGCCACTGGGTGGACCGGCTGACCGGCGCGCCCGACACCCTCGGCCTCGGCGCGCCGCCGCGGCGCCCGGAGGCGCACGGCGCGGTGCCGGTCCCGTTCGCGCCGGAATTCGCCCGCCGCACGGCCGCGCTCTGCGACGAGCACCGGGTGTCCTGGTACATGGTGGCGGTCGCGGCGGTCGCCGCGTGGCTGCACCGTACGGACGAAGGCGGCGACGTCACGTTCGGGCTGCCGATGGCCAACCGGGAGGGCGGCGGCCTCGACGACGTGCTGGGGCCCTGCCTGAACACGGTGGTGCTGCGCTCGCGGGCCGGGGCGGCGACGACGTTCGCCGACCTGCTCGACGAGGTGCGCGACAGCATGCTCGACGCGTTCGAGTACCAGGCGGCGCCGCTGCCCGAGGTGCTGTCCGCACTGGCCCCGCAGCGGCGGTCCGGGCGCACCCCGTACCTGGACGTCATGCTGAACCTGGTGTCCGTGCCGCGCACCCGGCGGGCGCTGGGCCCGGCGACGATGGCGGCGCTGCCGTTCGACCGCTGGCAGCACGAGACGAAGTTCGGTCTGACCGTGACGTTCGTGGAGGACGACGGGCAGCTCAGCGCGGTGCTGTCGTATCGCGGGGACCGGCACACCGCCGCCCGTGCCCGGCGGCTCGCCGAGCGGCTCGGCCGGGTCCTCGACGGGCTCGCCGACCTGCCCGGGGTGCCGTTGGCCGAGCTGCTGCCGTCCGGCCGCCCGCAGTTCCGGGACTTCGCGGTGGCGCAGGCCGAGGAGCGGGACAGTGCGCACGGCCGGGAGGGGCTGGACGCGTGGGAGCGGCAGCTCTCCGGGACACCGGCGTTCCCGGCGCTGACCGCGCCGTTGCAGACCGCGCCGCCCGGTTCGGTGGCCATCCCGCTCGGGCCCGGGGCGCTGGACGGGCTGCGCCGGATGCGGGCGGAGCACGGCCTGTCCTGGTTCATGGTGGCCGCGACCGGGCTCGCCGCGCTGCTGCACCGGTGGACCGGGCAGGAGGACGTCGCGTTCGGCTGCCCGGTCGCCAACCGGGACGAGTTCCCCGACCTGCTCGGGCCGTGCCTCAACACGCTCGTGCTGCGCTCGACGTGCGATCCGGACACCACGGTGCTGGACCTGGCGCTCGCCATGCGGGAGACCGTGCTCGGCGCGTTCGACCTGGACCGGGTGCCGTTCGAGGACGTGGTGAGCCGGCTGCGGCCGCCGCGCCGCCCGGGCTGGACGCCGTACGCGGACGTGACGCTGGCCGCGACCGCGGCGGGAGGGGCCGCCGTGCCGATCGGCGGGGCCGCGCTCACGCCCGTCGAGCTGGACCACGCGGGGGCCGGGTACGCCGGGAAGTTCGGGCTGACCGTCGGCTTCGAGGAGACCGACGGCAGGCTGCGGGGCACGATCCTGTACCGCGGTGACCGGCTCACCGGCGGTGAGGCGGAGCGGATGGCCGCCTGGCTGGGCCGGTTCGTCGAGTCGTTCGCCGAGGTCGCGGACCAGCCGGTCGGCACGGTCGACCTGCTCGGCGCCCCCGAACGGGCGGAGCTCGCCCGGTTCGAGGAGTCCGCCCCGGCGGGGGCGCAAACGACGGTTCTGGCGCTGTTCGCGCAGCGGTGCGCCGAGCAGCCGGACGCGCCGGCGATCCGCTCCCGCTGCGGTGTCCTCAGCTACGCGGCGCTCGACGCGCGGGCCGACGCGCTCGCGGCGGTGCTGCGGCCGCTGGCCGGTGACCGCACGGTGGTTGCGCTGCTGCTGCCCCGCGGCGCCGACCTCGTCGTGTCGATGCTGGCCGGGTGGAAGGCGGGGCTGGCGGTCTGCCCGCTCGACCCGGAGTACCCGCAGGACCGGATCCGGTTCATCCTCGGCAACGCCGGTGCGTGCGCCGTCGTCACCGACCGGCCCGCCGAGGCCGCCGGGGCCGTGCCGCCGGGCGTCGAGGTCGTCGACATCGGCACGGTCGCCGAGAGCGCCGGCACGGTCACCAGGGACGCCCCGGCGGCGCTGCCCGGCCCGGACGCGACGGCGTACATCCTGTACACGTCGGGTACCACCGGCGAGCCGAAGGGTGTCGCCTACCGGCACGGGAGCCTCGCGCACGTGACCCGCTGGCACATCGACGCCTTCGACGTGCGGCCCGGCGACCGGGTCAGCCAGATCCACAGCGTCGCGTTCGACACGACGCAGCACGAGGTGTGGCCGGCGCTGTGCGGCGGCGCGGAACTGCTGCCGTACGAACGTCCCGTCGTGGTGCCCGAACTCACCTCGTGGCTCGGTGAGCAGGGCGTGACGATGTTCTTCGCGCCGACACCCGTGGCCGAGGCGCTGTGGGCGGCGGGCACCGAACTGCCGGCGCTGCGCTGGCTGTTCTTCGCCGGCTCGGCGCTGACCACGCTGCCGCCGGCCGTCCCGTACGGGGTGTGCGACGCGTACGGGCCGACCGAGACGTTCATCACGACCAGTCATGTCCTCGACGTGTCGACGGCGACGGTGCTGAACTGCATCGGCCGGCCCCTCGACGGTGTGCGCCCGTACGTCCTGGACGCGGCGGGGCGGCGCTGCCCGGTGGGGATGCCGGGTGAGCTGTTCGTCGGCGGGGTGACGGTCGCGCAGGGTTACTGGGGCCGGGACGACCTGACCGGGGAGCGGTTCAGCGACCGCGATCCGGACGGCGGTCCCGGCTGGGTGTACCGCACCGGGGACCGGGCCCGCTGGCTGCCGGACGGCACCCTCGAATATCTGGGCCGCCTGGACCGGCAGCTGAAGGTCCGCGGCTACCGTGTCGAACCCGCCGAGGTCGAGACGCAGTTGCTGGCCGACCCTGCGGTGCGTCAGGCCGTGGTGCGCGGCTGTCCGGGTGAGGCGGCGCCGCTGGTCGCCTATCTGGTGGCCGTGGCGGGCGAGCGTGCGGACACACCGGCGGTGCTGACGCGGCTGAGGTCGCGGCTGCCGGAGTTCATGGTGCCGAGTGCCGTGGTGTGGCTGCCGGAGCTGCCGCTGAACCATCGCGGGAAGCTCGACACGGGGGCGCTGCCCCGGCCGCAGCGCGCCGACCGGGTCGGTGAGGTCGCGTGGACGGCGCCGGAGTCGGAGACGGAGCGGCGGATCGCCGGTGTGTGGTCGGCGGTGCTCGGCCTCGACGCGGTCGGTACGCACGACAACTTCTTCGACCTCGGCGGCAATTCGCTGCTCCTCGGCACGCTGCACGCCCGGCTGGAGAGCGAGCTGTCCCTGACCCTGCCGATCCGGCGCCTGTTCGAACATCCCACCGTGCACGCGCTGGCCCGGTCCCTGGCCGCCGGCAACGGCGAGCCGTCTTCGGCGGCCGCCGAGGTCCGCAGCCGCGCCGCACAGGCGCGGCGGGCCCGTCGTGCCCGCACCGCCCGACCGACGAAGGTTGGAGAGGACGCATGAGCGAGTCCAACGCTGTGGCGATCGTCGGGCTGGCCGCCCGGCTGCCCGGGGCCGAGAACGCCGGACGGTTCTGGCGGAACCTGCGCGACGGTGCCGAAGGCATCAGCCGGTTCGGTCTCGAGGAGCTGATCGCCGCCGGGGTGGATCCGGCGCTGGCCCGGCATCCGCGTTATGTTCCCGCCCGCGGTGTGCTGGCGGGCGGTGAGTTCTTCGACCGCGGGTTCTTCGGCTACAGCCCGGCCGAGGCCGCGGCGATGGACCCGCAGCAGCGGGTCTTCCTGGAGTCGGCGTCGACGGCGCTCGACGACGCGGGGATCGATCCGCAGCGCTTCGGCGGCTGGGTCGGTGTGTACGCGGGCTGCGACATGATGAACCCGCAGCTGCAGGGCACCGGCGGCGACGGACTGTCCAGCATGATCGGCTACGACAAGGACTTCCTCGCCACCCGGGTCGCGTACAAGCTGGGGTTGCGCGGCCCGGCGCTCACCGTGCAGACGGCGTGCTCCACGTCGCTGGTGGCGGTGCACCAGGCCGCGCAGAGCCTCCTCAACTACGAGTGCGACGCGGCTCTGGCCGGGGGCGCCTCGCTGTGGTTGCCGCAGGTCACCGGCTATCTGTACGAGGAGGGGTACGTCGAGTCCGCGGACGGCCACTGCCGCCCGTTCGACGCGGCCGCCAGCGGCACGGTCGGCAGCAGCGGCGTGGCCGTGGTGGTGCTGCGGCGGCTGGAGGACGCGGTCAGGGACGGCAACCGGATCGTCGCGGTGATCCGCGGCTCGGCGCTGAACAACGACGGCGGGGAGAAGATCGGCTTCAGCGCGCCCTCGTTCGCCGGCCAGCGTGACGCCATCCAGTACGCGCACGCCCAGGCCGGTGTGGAGGCCGGCGACATCGCGTACGTGGAGGCGCACGGCACCGCCACGCGGGTCGGCGACCCCGTCGAGGTGGCCGCGCTGACCGCGGCGTTCCGTGAGTCCACCGACCGGGTCGGTTACTGCCGGCTCGGCGCGGTGAAGAGCAACATCGGCCACACCGGTGCCGCGGCCGGCGCGGCCGGGCTGATCAAGACGGCGCTGATGCTGCAGCACCGGGAGCTTGTGCCGACGCTGCACTACCGGGAGCCGAACCCGGGTCTGGAGCTGGGCACGTCGCCGTTCCGGATCGCCACCGAGCTGGCGCCCCTGCCCGCCGAAGGGCCGGTCCTCGCCGGGGTGAGCGCCTTCGGTGTGGGCGGCACCAACGCGCACGTCGTCCTGGAGTCGCCGCCGGTCCGCAGCCGTAGGGACGGGGTGGGGCCTCGTGTCTTCTGCCTGTCGGGAGCTTCGGCGGCGGCCGTCCGCAGTCAGCGCACCGCACTCGCCGAGCACCTGGAGTCGTCCGCCGACCCGCAGGACGACGTGGCGTTCACCCTGGCCACCGGGCGGCGCCGCTTCGACCACCGCAGTGCCGTGGTCGCGGCCGACCGGGCCGAGGCGGCCGAGGCGCTGCGTGCGGCGCCGCCGGTCGCCCGGGTCTTCGCCGAGCGGGACATCGCGTTCCTGTTCCCCGGCACCAGTGTGCTGCGCTCCGGTTTCGGGGGCGCCGCGCACCGCAGGCTGCCGGTGTTCCGCGAGACGTTCGACGCGCTCGCCGCCGAGTGCCGCAGCCGCTACGGCATCGACCTCGACGTCGTGCTGCGCCCGGATCCCGGCCTGGAGTGGCTGCGGAGCATGGTGAACGAGCAGCTCGCGCTGTTCGCCATCGGGTTCTCCCTCGCCCGGCAGCTGCAGGCGTACGGCATCGAGCCGAAGGCCATGCTGGGGCACAGCGCCGGTGAACTCGTCGCCGCGGCCGTCGCCGGACGGTGGTCCCCCTCGGACGCGCTGCGTCTGGTGCACGAGCGCGGCACCATCCTGAGCGGCGTCGGGCCGGGCCGGATGCTGACCGTCAAGGCGTCCCCGGACGAGGTGCGGGAACTGCTCGCCGCGCGGCCGGGGCTGGCCGTGGCGATCGAGGCGCCCCGCTACTCGGTGCTGGCCGGCCCGGTCGAGGAGATCGACCGGCTGAAGGCCGACGGGATCGGCGACCGGGTCCTCGACATCGACGGCGCCTTCCACACGGAGGCGATCAGGCCGGCCGCCGAACGGCTCGGCCGGATCGTCGAGGAGATCCCGCACACGGCTCCCACCCTGCCGTACCTGTCCAACGTCACCGGCGGCTGGGCCGATCCGGCGGTCACCTCGGGCGGCGCCTACTGGGCCGACCACGCGGCCGGCACGGTGCGGCTGTCCGACTGCGTGGACACCCTCCTCGACAGCTCCTGCCGGGTCTTCGTCGAGCTCGGCCCCGGCCAGACCATGACCCGGATGCTGCGCGGGCATGCGGCCTGGACCGGTGAGCACCTGGCGGTGCCGGTCGGCGGAAGCGCCGAGAACAGCGAGGAGGAGAACCTCCTCGCCGCGCTCGGCAGGCTGTGGGAGTGCGGCTTCGACATTCCCGTCGAGGAGCTCCTCGACGCGCCGCAGCTGTGCGCCCTGCCGCCGCACCCGTTCGAGCCGATCGACTGCGAGAGCAACCGCGTCCGGTCCACCGGGAGTCCGGCCGCGGGCCGGCGGGAGCACGACGTCGTCGTCACCGTCGGCGACCTGCCCGCGCCGGGGCTGATCGCCGCGCTGGCCGGCGACACGGGCACCGTGCGGTCCGCCGCGGCGGACGGGGCGGTCGCCGCCACCGAGGGCGCGGTCGGCCCGGCCGTCGCCGTCGCGGTCGACGACCCCGCCGTGCGGGAGGCACTGCCAGAACTCGCCGGGCAGGCCGCGGCCGCAGGGGTGCGGCTGCTGCTGGTGGGCGGCGGGCTCGTCGGTGCGGGTCCGGTGCCCGACCTCGTGGCCCGGCTGCGGGAGACCGCCCAGGTCACCGTGTTCGACCTGGAGGAACAGGCACCGGCCCCGGTGCGTGCGCCGGCCGCCCTCGGTGCGGTGCACGCCTGGCGCGACGGCCGCTGGTGGCTCCTCGACGAGGAACCCCCGCCCGCCGTGGAGGCCGAGCCCAAGGCGGCGGAGACGCAGGCCGCCGACGAGGTCCTCGACGGGCCCCGGGACGCCACCGAGGAGGCCGTCGCGGCGATCTGGTGCGAGCTCCTCGGGCTGGCCGCCGTCGGTGTCCACGACGACTTCTTCGAACTCGGCGGGCACTCCCTGCTCGCCACCCAGCTCGGCTCCCGCCTGCGGGCCCGCTTCGAGACGGAGCTGCCGATCGAGGCGGTCCTCGACAACCCGACGGTCGCCGCACTGGCCCGTGCGATCGGCGGCTCCGGTCCGGCCCGGCGGCAGGCCGTCGTTCCCCGGCCCGTGTCCAACGAGCCGCTGCCCGCCGCGTTCATGCAGCGGCGGCTGTGGTTCCTCGAACAGTCCGGTGCGGACCTCGCGTACGCCATTCCGCTCGTCCTCGACCTGGAGGGCGACCTGCGGATGGGGCCGCTGCGCGAGGCCGTCACCGAGGTGGTGCGGCGGCACGAGGTGCTGCGCACGGTGCTGCCCGAGCAGGACGGCGAGCCGGTGCAGCAGGTGCTGCCGCCCGCGCCGGTGGAGATACCGCTGGTCGACGTGGCGGACCTGGACGAGGCCGGGCAGGAGCAGCGGATCACCGACGATCTGCGGCGCCCCTTCGACCTGGCGGCCGGACCGATGCTGCGGGTCACCGTGTTCCGCACCGGCGCCGGCCGGTACGTGCTCGCTTTGTGCGTGCACCACATCGTGATCGACGGCTGGTCCCTCGACGTCCTCTGCGACGAGATCAGCCGCCTGTACAACGCGTTCCGGGACGGCCAGAAGTCGCCGCTGCCGCCGTTGCCCGTCCAGTACGGCGACTACACGCTGTGGCAGCGCGACCGGATGCCCGCCATCCTCGACAGCGGCCTGCCCTACTGGACCGAGCAGCTCGCCGGCCTGCCCGCCGCCCTGGAGCTGCCGACCGACCGGCCCCGGCCGCGGGTGCAGACCAACAACGGCGCGGTCGCCGACCGGCAGCTCCCGGCCGGGCTGCGCGCCGACCTCGAACGGCTGGGCCGCAGCCACGACACGACGCTCTTCATGACGCTGCTCGGCGGCTACCAGGCCCTGCTGCACCGGTACACCGGCGCGAGGGACATCTGCGTGGGCACCCCGGTCGCGGGGCGCACCGAGGTCGAGCTGGAGCGGATGATCGGTTTCTTCGTCAACACGCTGGTGCTGCGCACCGAACTCGACCGCACGCTGTCCTTCGCCGACCTGCTGGCCCGGGTACGGGAGACGGCGGTGGGTGCTTTCGCGCACCAGGAGGTGCCGTTCGAGCGGCTGGTGGAGGAGCTCAACCCGGCCCGTGACCCCAGCCGCAACCCGCTGTTCCAGGTGATGTTCAACCTGCTGAACCTCAACGACGACCCGCTCGACCTGGCCGGGGTCGCGGCGCACGACCGGCCGGGCTCGGGGCTCGGCAGCGCCCAGGTCGACCTGTCGCTGGACGTCTACCAGCGCGACGACGGCCTGCTGTGCCGGCTGGAGTACAACACCGACCTGTTCGACGCCTCGACCGCCGACCGGATGCTGCGCCATTTCGAGACGCTGCTGACCGCGCTGGCCGCGGACCCGGGCGCCGCGCTGGGCAGTTGTGAGCTCCTCGATGCGGCGGAGCGGCGGCAGCTCCTGGAGGAGTGGAACGACACCGTCCGCCCGGTCGAGCCGGTGACCGTGCCGGAGATGTTCGAGCGGGCCGCACGCCGTGTGCCGGACCGGGTCGCCGTCGTGGCCCGGGACGGCAGGCTCACCCACGCCGAACTGCATGCCCGCGCGAACCGGGTGGCCCGTCATCTGATCGCGCAGGGGGTCGGCCCGGAGGACCGGGTCGCGCTGGTCCTGCCCCGTACGACCGACATGGTGGTGGCGCTCCTCGGGGTGCTCAAGTCCGGGGCGGCCTACCTTCCGGTCGATCTCGCCATGCCCCGCGACCGGGCCGACGCGATGCTGGAGGACGCGGCGCCCGCCGTTGTCCTCACCGGGCTCGACGACGAGGTGCTTGCCGGTTTCCCGGACGGTGACCTCGACCCGGCGGAGCGGGTGCGGCCGCTGGACCCGCGGCACCCGGCCTATCTGATCTACACCTCCGGTTCGACGGGGAAGCCCAAGGCCGTCGTGGTGGAGCACCGTAACGTGGTGAACCTGTTCCACGAGCACCGGACCACGCTGATCGCGCCGCTGGCCGCGCGGGTCGGGACCGTCCAGGTGGCGCTCACCGCGTCGTTCTCCTTCGACACGTCGTGGGACGAGCTGCTGTGGCTCGCCGACGGGCACACCCTGCACGTCATCGACGAGGAGCTGCGCGCCGACACGGAGGCGGTCGTCCGATACGTGCGGGACGAGAGGATCGACTTCCTGGACGTGACCCCGTCGTACGCGAAGCCGCTGATCGCCGCCGGTCTCCTGGACGGCGGCGACGGCGGCGGGCACGCCCCGGCGGTCCTGTCGGTCGGCGGTGAGGCCATCGACGCCGCTCTGTGGGACGAGATCGGTGCCGCGCCGCGGACCGACTGCTACAACTACTACGGGCCCACCGAGTGCACGGTCGACACGCTCGGCAGTCCGATCGTGGCCGGCCGGCCGGTCACCCTGGGCCGTCCGCTCGCCAACACCCGTGCGTACGTGCTGGGTCCGGACCTGCAGCCGGTGCCGCCCGGCGTGGCGGGCGAGCTGTATCACGCGGGTGCGGGGCTGGCCCGCGGCTACCGGGGCCGGGCCGCGATGACCGCCGTACGGTTCGTCGCCGACCCGTTCGGTGAGCCGGGCTCCCGGATGTACCGCACCGGTGACCTGGTGCGGTGGCGGGGCGACGGGACGCTGGAGTATCTGGGCCGGACCGACGACCAGGTGAAGATCCGCGGTTTCCGGATCGAGCCGGGCGAGGTCGAGGCGGTCCTCGAAGGGCACCCGGCGGTCGCCCAGGCCGTCGTCGTGGCGCGGGAGGACCGGCCCGGTGACGCGCGTCTGGTCGCCTACGTGGTCCCGGCCGATGTCGACGCGGCCGAAGTGCGGGCCTGGTCGGCCCGGTCGCTGCCGGACTACATGGTCCCGGCGGCGGTCGTGCCGCTCGCCCACATTCCGCTGAACACCAGCGGCAAGGCCGACCGGAAGGCGCTGCCCGCGCCGGTGTTCGCCGCCGCGGCGGCGTCCCGGGCGCCGCGCACCCCGGCGGAGCGCACGCTCGCCGACCTGTTCGCCGACCTGCTCGCGGTGCCGCCGGTCGGCATCGACGACGACTTCTTCGCGCTGGGCGGGCACTCGCTGCTGGCCACCCGGCTGATCACCCGGATCCGCTCCGCGTTCGGCGCGGACCTCCCGGTGCGGGCGCTGTTCGAGACGCCGACCGTGGCGGGGCTCGCCGAGCAGCTCGCCGGGACGGACCGTGCCGGCGGCAGCCCGCTGCGCGTCTTCGAGCGGCCGGAGATCCTGCCGTTGTCGTTCGCCCAGCAGCGGCTGTGGTTCCTCGACCGCCTCACCGGGTCGGACTCGACGTACAACCTGCCGTTCGCGCTGCGGCTGACCGGCACGCTCGACTCCGGCACGCTGCGGCAGGCCCTCGCCGACGTGACCGGCCGGCACGAGGCGCTGCGGACCGTGCTGCCCGAAGTGGACGGGGAGCCGCGCCAGGTCGTCCTGGCCGGGCCGGACGCCCGGCCGGAACTGACCGTCACGGACGTGGCGCGCGCCGGCCTGGAGGAGGCCGTCGAGAGGGTCTGCGCCACCGGCTTCGACCTGGGGGCCGAACTTCCGTGGCGGGCGCACCTGTTCCGGCTCGCCGACGACGAGCACGTCCTCGTCGTGGTGCTGCACCACATCGCCGGTGACGGCTGGTCCCTCGCACCGCTGGTCGAGGACCTCGGCACCGCGTACCGGGCCCGCCTCGCCGGGGCCGCTCCCGACTGGCGTCCGCTGCCCGTCCAGTACGCCGACTACACGCTCTGGCAGCGGGAGGCCCTCGGCGACGAGGACGACCCGCAGAGCACCCTGGCCCGGCAGATCGCCTTCTGGAGCGACACCCTGGCCGGCGCGCCGGAGCTCCTCGACCTGCCCCTGGACAGGCCGCGCGGGGCGAGCGCCGACGGGCACAGCGCAGTCGTGGACTTCCGCGTCCCCGCCGAGGTGCACGGCGCGCTGGCCGGGCTCGCCCAGGAACACGGCTGCACGCTGTTCATGGTGCTGCAGGCCGCACTGGCGGCGCTCCTGACCCGGTCGGGCGCCGGCACGGACCTGCCGATCGGCACGGTGGTGGCCGGGCGTCAGGACGAGGCGCTCGACGACCTGGTCGGCTTCTTCGTCAACACGCTCGTGCTGCGCACCGACACCTCGGGCGATCCGACGTTCAGTGACCTGCTGGCCCGGGTCAAGGAACGGGATCTGGCGGCGCTGGCCCATCAGGACCTGCCGTTCGACCGGCTCGTGGAGATCCTCAACCCGGTCCGGTCGCCGGCCGCGCACCCGCTGTTCCAGGTGGCGTTCGTGCTCCAGAACACCGGCCGGGCCGAGGTGACGCTGCCCGGTCTGCGGGTCGAGCCGGAGCCGGTCGGCGGCGTCAACGCCAAGTTCGACCTGACGTTCAACTTCAGCGAGAGCGGCGACGGCGTCGACGGCTCCCTGGAGTACCGGACGGACCTGTTCGACGCGTCCACGGTCGCGGCGCTGGCCGAGCGGCTGCTGCGGCTGCTGACCGCCGCGGCCGCCGAACCCGGCACCAGGGTGTCCGCGTTCGAGCTGCTCTCCGACGACGAGCGGCGCCGTGTCCTGCCCGACGCGTCCGGTGCGCCGGTGCCGCCCCGCACGTTCCCGGAGCTGTTCGCTGAGACGGTGGCCGCGTACCGGGACGAGATCGCGGTGGCCGACGGCCGGGTGGAGTGGACGTACGGCGAACTCGACGCCCGCGCCGACGACCTGGCCCGGCTCTTCGCCGCGCACGGGGCCGGACCGGAGGACGTGGTCGGCCTGGCCCTGCCCCGGTCGGCGGAGATGGTCGCCGCGCTGCTCGCGGTGCAGAAGGCCGGTGCGGCGTATCTGCCGGTCGACCCCGGGTATCCGGCCGAGCGGATCGCCCACCTGCTGTCCGACGCCGCGCCCGCGCTCGTCGTCAGTACCGGGGAGACCGCCGCGGTGCTGCCCCGGCTCGACTGCCCGGTGCTCCGTCTCGACGCGCTGCCCGAGGTCCCGGCCGACGGGCCGGTGCCCGCCGCCGTCGACCTGCGCAACCCGGCCTACCTGATCTACACGTCCGGGTCGACCGGCCGGCCCAAGGGTGTGGTCGTCTCGCACGCCGGTCTGGCCGCGTTCGCCGCGACCCAGCGCGAGCGCGTCGGGACCGGTCCGGGCGACGTGGTCCTGCAGTTCGCCTCGCCGAGCTTCGACGCGTCGGTGTGGGACCTGTCCCTCGGCCTGCTCTCCGGGGCCCGGCTGGTGCTCGCCCCGCCGGAGGAGCTGCTGCCCGGGCCCGCGCTGACCGGTCTGGTCCGGCGGCACGGGATCACCCACATGTGCCTGCCGCCGTCGTCGCTCGCGGAGCTGGACCCGGCGCAGATCCCGGCGTCGGTGACGGTCATGGTCGGCGGCGAGGCCTGCCCGGCCGGTGTCGCGGCGACCTGGTCGGACGGCCGGACCCTCATCAATGTGTACGGGCCGACCGAGACGACCGTGGTGGGCACCGTCAGCGACCCGCTGAGCGGTGGCGGCGCGCCACCGATGGGGCGTGCGGTGCGGGACATGCGCCTGTACGTCCTCGACGCGACGCTGCGGCCGGTGCCGCCGGGGGTTCCCGGTGAGCTGTATCTCGCCGGGCCCGGACTGGCCCGCGGCTATCTGCGCCGGCCCGCCGTCACCGCGGAACGGTTCGTCGCCGATCCGTACGGCAGCGGCGGCGCCCGGATGTACCGCACCGGTGACCTGGTGCGGTGGCGGGGCGAGGGCACGCTGGAGTATCTGGGCCGCACCGACGACCAGGTGAAGATCCGCGGTTTCCGGATCGAGTTGGGCGAGGTCGAGGCGGTGCTCACGGGCCACCCCGCGGTGAGCCAGGCCGCCGCCGTGGTCCGCGAGGACCGGCCGGGCGACCGCCGTCTGGTCGCCTACGTGACCATCACCGGCGCGCAGGCCGCCCCGGCGGAGCTGCGCGCATGGATGCGTGAGCGGGTCCCGGCGCATCTGGTGCCGTCGGCCGTGGTGCTCCTGGACGCGTTCCCGCTGACGCCCAGCCGCAAGATCGACCGCAAGGCGCTGCCCGCGCCGGAGGCCGGCGTCGCGGACCGGCCCGCCCGTACCGCCCGTGAGGTGGCGCTGTGCGGTCTGTTCGCGGAGGTGCTCGGGCTGGAGCGGGTCGGGGTCGACGACGGGTTCTTCGAACTCGGCGGCCATTCCCTGCTTGCGGTGAAGCTGTTGAAGCGGGTCCAGTCCGTGCTCGGCGCCGAGCTGAGCATGCGGACGTTGTTCGCGGCGCCCACGCCCGAGGCGCTCGCGGAGCAGCTCGACCTGGCCGTCCCGGCGAACGCCGCGGTCGACGTGCTGCTGCCCGTGCGGGCCGTCGGTTCCGCGCCCGCGCTGTTCTGCGTGCACCCGGTCTCCGGGCTCAGCTGGTGCTACGCGGGCCTGCTGCCGCACCTGCCGGGCCATCCCGTGTACGGGTTGCAGGCGCGCCGGGACGAGCCCGCGGCGGACCTGGAGGCGATGGTCGACGACTATCTGGCGCGGCTGCGCTCGGTGCAGCCGGCCGGCCCGTACCACCTGCTCGGCTGGTCGGCGGGCGGGACGATCGCGCACGCGCTGGCGTGCCGGCTGCAGCGCGACGGTGAGCAGGTGCGGTTCCTCGCCCTGCTCGACTCCGCGCCCGCTCACGGCCGGATGGACCGTGCCGCGATCGCCCGTGCGATCGGCGACGACGTGGGTGTCACCGGTGAGGACCTGGACACTCTGGTGGACAGCGGCCTGCACACGCAGCGGCTGCTGCACGAGGCCCCGCCGGGGGTGTTCCACGGCAACGTCGTCTACCTGACCGCCGCCCGCGACGGCGCACCGGCCGTCGACTCCTGGCTCGGCCACGTCGACGGGGAGATCAACGAGTACCGGATCGACTGCCACCACACGACGATGATGCGTCAGGGCCCGCTCACCGAGATCGGTCCGATCATCGCCGCCGAGCTGAAGGAGACACGATGACGAACCCGTTCGAGGACGCCGACGGCCGGTACCTGGTGCTGGTCAACGACGAGGGCCAGTACTCGCTGTGGCCGGAGGCGGCCGGGGTGCCGGACGGCTGGCGGTGCGCGCGGCCCGCGGACAGCCGGCAGAGCGCTCTCGACTTCGTCGAGCGGACCTGGACCGACATGCGGCCGCTGAGCCTGGTCCGGGAGATGGAGGGGGCCTCGTAGGGCCTGTGTCGCCGAACCCCCGTCAGGTGTCCTGCGCAGGTCACATGACGGGGGTTCGGACGTACGGGTGCGGACGTACGGGTGCGGACGGCCCCGGTGTTGAGGGCCCGGTGTCAGAGGGACACTGCCATGCGGTGGTCGGAGACACGGCCGTGCTCGGGGCAGGGCTCGCTGGACGCCTGCGGGCAGAGCATGAAGTGTCCGGTCACCGTGGCCCGGTACGCCCGGTACCGGCCGGGGGGCCGGAAGGCCTCGGGGCCCCGGCTGAACGGTGCCTTGCCCAGGTAGATCTCCAGGCCCCGGTCCAGTTCGTCCCCCGTCAGCTCGCACGCCGTGGCGGACATGTACACCGCTTCGTCCGAGCCCGGCACCTGCTGCGAGTTGAACACCACGATGCCGACCTGGGGCCGTGCCGCGATGTTGCGGACCTGGGTCGCCTCGGGGGACGAGATCCAGTAGAACGTCCCGTATCCGTCGGCCACGTAGTAGACCGGGGACGCCCAGGGTTCGCCGTCGGCGTTCGCGGTTCCCAGGGTCATGAAACAGTTTCTGTCGATGATGGCCCGGCCCTCGGCTATCAGTTTCTCCGTGTCCATGGCGTAGACCGTACAGCTGAGACGCCGTCAGTGCCGGTGTTTCGCGGAGGTTTTCCTTCCGGGCAGGTTCTCTTTTCTGCTGTTCCGGGCGTGTTCGGGTATTCGCCGGTCGTTCTCCGGGCCGGCGGGCTGGGGTTTTCCCCGTTCTCTGACGCGCAAGAGAGGGCCCATGCCTGAACCCCCGCCGCCTGACCGGTTGTCAGGCGGCGGGGGTTCGGGTGCAGGCTCTCAAAGAGTGGTGCCGGCGAATGCGGTGACCGGTGTCGTGTCCTTGCTGACCAGGAATTCCGGGCGCGGTGACGAACGTGGGGCGTTGCTCACCGCGTTGTAGGTGATCAGCAGCATCGCCCGGCGGTCGGGGGAACGGTTCGACGACGAGGCGTGCACGATGCTGGGGTGGAAGGCGAAGACCGAGCCGGCCGGGCCGACGATCAGCTCCTTGCCGTACTCCTGACGCAGCCGCTCCGCGACGTCGTCGGGGACGGTGTACTCGAGGTCCGCCGCGACGTGCTGGCGCCAGTCGCCCGAACGCCCCGCTCGGCCGGCCGTCTCGACCAGCCCCAGCTCGTGGGTTCCCGGCAGGACCTGCAGCGGGCCGTTGCCCTCGTGGGTGTCGTCGAGGAGGACGGCGATGTTGACCGCCCGGTCGTCGGTCATGCCGTCCTCGTTGCGCCAGAACGTGTAGTCCTGGTGCCACGGCCAGGCCGCGCCCTCGAAGGGCTGCTTCAGGTTGACCTTGAACTGGTAGACGTAGACCGGCTCGCCGATGATCGACTCGGCCAGGCCGAGGAGCAGCGGATGCCGCACCAGCCGCGCGCTCGTCTCGTCGAAGAGATGGCAGCCGTGGACCGCCCGTACGACCTCGGTGTCCTTCTCGAACACCACCTCGGGCCGGGTCTGACGGCTGATCCGGTCGATGCTGTCGCGGATTCTGCCTATTTCATGGGCGCTGAGCGACTCGGTATGGCGATGATATCCGGCAGTCCCGTATTCGACCTGAGCGATATCAATGTCCTGCGTGGCCAGTGCCATGGCTGGCGACACCTCCGAAAGGTTGTCTTCTGTCCCGGTTGTTCGACGGCCGGTCGTCGCAAGCGCGCCGGAAAGGGCCGGTCCATGTGCCCTCATCGACATCCGGCACCGCGCTTCCCCGACTTCGGGGCGAAATCCCATAGTCGTCGGCATGTGTTCCGGGGTCATCTCTCTGATTGCTGAGCCGCGCACGCTCAGCCGGCGGATTTCCCGGTGGCCGGCGGCGCCCACCACGCGCGGTGGCCGGCGTACCAGCGCACGGTCTGTTCGAGGCCCGTGTCGAAGTCGTGCCGGGGCACGAACCCCAGCAGGCCGGTGATCTTCGAGCAGTCCACCGAGTAGCGCCGGTCGTGGCCGGGACGGTCCGCGACCCGGTGGATGCGGCCCCGGCCGCAGAGCGCGATCAGCCGCTCGGCGATCTCCCGGTTGGGCAGTTCGGTGCCGCCGCCGATGTTGTAGATCTCGCCGGCCGCGCCCTTGGTGCGCACCAGGTCGAGCGCCCGGGCGTGGTCGGCCACGTGCAGCCAGTCCCGCACGTTCAGCCCGTCGCCGTACAGCGGTACGTCCCCGCCGTCGAGCAGGTTCGTGATGCACCGTGCGATGAACTTCTCCGGGTGCTGGTAGGGGCCGTAGTTGTTGGCGCACCGGGTGACCCGCACGTCCACGCCGTGGGTGCGGTGGTAGGCGAGTGCGAGCAGGTCGCTCGCCGCCTTGGTCGCCGAGTACGGCGAGCTCGGGTCGAGGAGGTCCCGCTCGCTGCTGCTGCCGGTGGGCACCGAGCCGTACACCTCGTCGGTCGAGACGTGCACGAACACGGCGGCGTCGCCGTGGCGGCGGGCGGTGGCCTCCAGGAGGGTCTGGGTGCCCAGGACGTTGGTCCGGGCGAAGGCGGTGCCGTCGGCGATCGCCCGGTCCACGTGCGACTCCGCCGCGAAGTGCACGATCTGCTCGTGTTCGGCCACCAGGGTGTCGACCAGAGGGGCGTCGCAGATGTCGCCCTGCACGAAGCGGAACGAGGGGTGTGTTGCGACGGGGGCGAGGTTGTCGAGGCGGCCCGCGTAGGTCAGCCCGTCGAGCACGGTGACCGTCGCGGGCGGGCTGTCGTCCGTGAGCAGCGCGCGGACGTACTGCGAGCCGATGAAGCCTGCCCCGCCGGTGACCAGAATCCGATCCATGTCCTGATCGTCGCCGCCGGTCGCCGCGCGGGCATCTCTCAGCGTGCCACGGCCCGCAATCGGCGAGTGGCCACGTCGGGCGTGCCTCGGTGACCCTGGTGCGGTGACTGACGAGACCACGCCCACCCGGCTGGTGGGCGGTGCCCTGGCCTTCGCCGTGCCGTCGTTCCCCGACGAGCGCGGTGTCTTCCGTACGCCGTTCCGGTCGTCGGCGTTCACGTCCGCGGCCGGACATCCGCTCTTCCCGGTGGCCCAGGTCAACTTCAGCGTCTCGCGCCGCGGTGCGGTGCGGGGCCTGCACTACACCGCGACTCCGCCGGGCACCGCCAAGTACGTCTACTGTGCGCACGGCCGCGCCCTGGACTTCGTGGTCGACCTGCGGGTCGGCTCGCCGACGTTCGGGAGTTACGACGTCGTGGAGCTCGGCCGGGAGGACAGCCCGGCGCTGTACTTCCCGTTCGGGGTGGGCCACCTGTTCGTCGCCCTGGAGGACCACACGGTGATGAACTACCTGCTGTCGCTGGAGTACCGGCCGGAGAACGAGCGGGCGCTCGATCCCTTCGACCCGCGGCTCGCGCTGCCGATCCCCGGCGACATCGAGCCCGTTCTGTCGCCGCGCGACCGGGCGGCGCCCCGTGTCGATGAGGCGCTGGAGGCCGGTCTGCTCCCGGACTACGCGGTGTGCCGCCGCTTGGAGGAGCGGTACAGCGCCTGCCAGTAGTAGCTCCACACCGGTGTGGCGGCCTCGGCGGCGCACTCCCAGCGCTCGCCCGGCGCGTAGACGGACACGAACCGGCGGGACTGCTCGTGCACGGCCTCGCTGTCGAAGATGTCGATGACTTCGGTCAGCAGTCCGTTGCTCAGCGCGGTGGCCACCTCGTCGGCGCCGCGCGCGTGGTTGTCCAGCTCCTTGTCGAGGAACTTGCCGACCGGCCCGTTGACGTAGAACGCCCGGCACCGCTCGTCGACGAGCCGGAGGTAGCCGCGTACCGCGTCCGGCGGCATGCAGGCGAACGAGTCGATGTTGACGGCCAGGTCGACGTCGTGCGGGAAGGTGTCCGCGGCGTCCGTGGCCGAGTGGAACGACACCTTGGCGAACTGTTCGGGGGCGAGCACCGTGCGCAGGTAGGCGCGGGCCAGCGGCAGCGACTCCTCCTGCTCGACGATGTGGTACTCCGCGACGTCGTGGGCGGTCATCAGCGCGTGGCCCGTGCGGCCGTACCCGGCGCCGATCTCGACGATCCGCGCACCGTCCAGCCGGACCCGCTCGGCGAGGTAGCCGACCTCCTGCACCGCCCGCAGGTAGTCCATGTCGATCTCTTCGCCGTCGTGCCGGACGGTGATCGGGCCGCCGACGTCACGGTGGCTGATGCGGCGCAGCTGCTCCCGTTCCAGCGGGCTCAGCCGGCCGGCGGCGCTGTACAGCAGCGTCTTCAGGTAGCGCACCCCGTTGGTCCGCGGATCCCACAGCGTCAGCCTGAAGTTGGCGTCATCGGCCCGGAATCCCTGCAGTGCCTCGGTGTCCTGCTCGACGATCATCGTCGAAGCCTCCTCGGTGAGGGTGACGGGCCTGGGCGACCCGGCGCAGTGGAGTATCACGCGGTTCCCCGGCAGCTCACGCCTTTGAGAATGCGCACCGCCGGGCCGCCTCGCGTGGGCATGTGCAGACCGCATTCCAGGAGACCCGGCCGCGGGACGCCCGC
Organism: Streptomyces sp. CB02414; assembly: GCF_001905385.1. Classification (GTDB taxonomy): domain Bacteria; phylum Actinomycetota; class Actinomycetes; order Streptomycetales; family Streptomycetaceae; genus Streptomyces. Next base: position 61,303 of record NZ_LIPF01000007.1, read on the forward strand.
CACATACTCGGAGCCTGCGTCTCCGCCAGATCCGACTCGACGAACGGAGCGGAAGGTGAAGGGAATCGTTCTCGCCGGTGGCAGCGGCACACGGCTCTACCCGCTGACGCTGGCGACGTCCAAGCAGCTGCTGGCCGTCCACGACAAACCGATGCTGTACTACCCGGTCTCGGTGCTGATGCTGGCCGGTGTCCGGGACATCCTGATCATCTCGAACCCCGATGTGGTCCCGCACATCCAGGATCTGCTCGGTGACGGGTCCCGGCTCGGCCTGAACATCAGTTACGCCGAGCAGAAGGAGCCGCGTGGCATCGCCGAGGCGTTCCTGATCGGCGCGGACCACATCGGGCACGACCGGTCCGCGCTGGTCCTCGGCGACAACCTCTTCCACGGCGCCGGTTTCTACAATGTGCTGCAGCGGGAGACCCGTGCGGTCGACGGCTGCACGCTGTTCGGGTACTCCGTCGCGGATCCCGGGCGGTACGGCATCGCCGAGACCGACGACACCGGCCGGCTGCTGTCGATCTGCGAGAAACCCCGCAGCCCGCGTTCCGACCAGGCCATCACCGGCCTCTACCTCTACGACAACGACGTCGTCGGCATCGCCGCCGGGCTGCGGCCCTCGGAGCGCGGCGAGCTGGAGATCACCGACGTCAACCAGGAGTACCTGCGGCAGGGCAGGGCCAGACTCGTGCCGCTCAGCCGCGGCTACACCTGGATGGACTGCGGGACGCACGACACCCTGACCGCCGCGAGCCAGTACGTGCAGGTGATCCAGGAACGGCAGGGGGTGCGGGTGGCCTGCCTGGAGGAGATCGCGCTGCGCATGGGCTACATCGACGCCGAGGCCTGCTACGAACTCGGCGCCCGCATGTGGCAGTCGGACTACGGCCGCTACCTCACCGAGATCGCCCACACCTTCGCCGCCCACACCTTCGCTTAGGAGGCCACCATGGGAAGACTGCTCAGGACGGCGACCCGGCGCGTGGTGCCCGCCCACCTGCGGTTCGTCCGGCCGGTATCACCGGGGGCCGCCGCCGGACCCGTGGCGCGCGTCTACCGGCAGGTCGAGGCCGACTTCGGGATGCTCGCCCCGCCGCTGGCCCTGCACGCCGCGGCACCCGACGTGCTCGCGGCGTGCTGGAGCATCCTGCGGGAGACACTGCTCGTACCGGGCCTGGCCGGCCGCGCCGACAAGGAGGCGGTGGCCGCGGCCGTGTCGCTGGCCAACCGCTGCCCGTACTGCGTGGACGTGCACGGTGCCGCCCTGACCGGACTGCTCGCCGGACCGGACGCTGCCCGCATCGCGGCCGGCGGGACCGACGAGGTCTCCGACCCCCGGCTGCGCGCCCTGGTCCGCTGGGCGCGGGCCGGCCGGGGGCCGGAGCCGTTCCCGGCCCGACAGCGGCCCGAACTCGCCGGGGTCGCGCTGACCTTCCACTACATCAACCGCATGGTCAACGTGTTCCTCCGGGACTCGCCGCTGCCGTCCGTGCCGCGGCCCGCGGAACGGGTCCTGCGGCGCACCGCGGCCTCGGTCATGGGGCGGCTCGGCCGAGTCCAGGTCGCCCCGGGCGCGTCGCTCGGCCTGCTGCCCCCGGCGGCGCCGCCCGCGGACACCGGCTGGGCCGCACCCGTACCGCACATCGCGAAGGCCGTGCACCGCGGTGCCGCCGCCATCGCCGCCGCCGGTGAGCGGAGTGTCCCGGCGGGGGTGCGTGCACTCGTCGAAGCCCGGCTCGACGACCCGGACTCCGGTACTCCCCCGGTGGACTTCCCCGGGTGGCTGGAGGGGGCGGTCGAACCGCTGTCCGCGCAGGACCGGCCGGCCGCGCGGCTGGCGCTGACGACCGCCGTCGCGTCCTACCGTGTCACCCCCGGGCTTGTCGCGGAATGCCGCGCGGACGACGCGCAGCTGATCGAGCTGACCTCCTGGGCGGCGTTCTCCGCAGCCCGCCGGGCGGTCGGCCGGCTCGTGCCGCAGGAAGGCACACGGAAAGATGTGGGGCCGTCCGCCTGACTGCGACGCTCCACCGCATGGGCGGATCCAGCGAGGTTCCGTAGTCCTCGACGCCCTGCGCCCCACGCCGCCGCCAACGGGCCGAGCGGCCACGAGGAAGGGTGGACCACCGATGGGCAAGAAGCCACGCCGGGCGCTGGTGCTCGGCGGCAGCTACGCCGGCCTGTTCGCCGCGCGTGTCCTGACCGAGCAGTACGACGAGGTCCTGATCGTCGACCGTGACCGGCTGGTCGGCGAGCGGGGACCGCGCCGGGGCCGCCCGCAGGGCCGGCACATCAACGCCATGCACGTCCGCGGGCTCCAGGTCACCGAGGAGCTGTTCCCCGGCTTCATCGACGGACTCGTCGCCGACGGCTGCCCGACCGGCGACTACGCCGGCTCGTGCCGCTGGTACTTCAACGGGCTGCCGCTGGTCCGTGAGGACATCGGCTACATCGCGGTACCGGCCACGGCTCCGCTGATGGAACGTCACCTGCGGGAACGCGTGGAGCAGCTGCCCGGGGTGCGGTTCGTCGAACGCCACGACATCGTCGGCCTCGAAGCCACGCCGGACCACTCCCGGATCACCGGGGCCCGGCTGTCCGACCTGGACGACGACCGGCGTGAGGTGGTCATCGAGGCCGACCTGGTCGTCGACGCCACCGGCCGTGGCTCGCGGACCCCGGCGATGCTGAAGCGGTTCGGCTACGGGACGGTCCCCGAGGAACGCATCAAGATCGACCTCGGGTACGTCACGCAGCACTACGAGCTGGACGACGACCCGTGGCGCGGCGATCTGGCCATCATCCCGGTCGCGTACCCGGGTTCCCCGCGTGGCGCGATCTTCACGCAGACCGACCACGGCCGGGTCGAGCTGACCACGTACGGTCTGCTCGGTGACCATCCTCCGACCGACCAGGAGGGCTTCTACGAGTTCGTCCGGTCGCTGGCGGTCCCGGACATCGCCGACGCCCTGGAGACGGCCCGCCCGGTCGACGAGCCGGTGCCCTTCCACTACCCGGTCACGCTGCGCCGCCGGTACGAGCGGATGTCCCGGCTGCCGGCCGGCCTGGTCGTCACCGGGGACGCGGTCACCAGCTTCAACCCGGTGTACGCGCAGGGTATGACCGTGGCCGCGGTCTCCGCGCTGACACTGCGCCGGCACCTGCGCCCGGCCGGCGGGCCCGACCCGGCGGCGTACTTCCGCGACCTGGCCCGCGACTGCATCGACGCGCCCTGGGAGATGACCACGACGGTCGATCTGAACTTCCCGGACGTGCCCGGCCACCGGTCCCTGAAGATGCGCATGGTCCAGCGCTACCTGCGGCTCGTCCAGGTGGCGGCGACCCGGGACCCGAAGGTCACCACGGCGTACCTGCGGGCCGCCGGCATGGTCGACACCCCGCAGTCGCTGATGCGCCCGGGCGTGCTGTGGCGGGTCCTGCGCGGCGCCTTCACCCGGTCCTCCGCCGCCGCCCGGCCGCGGCAGCCGGCTCTCGCCCGGACGCGCTGAGAACCCGCGTTACGGGCCCCCGCCCGTATCTCGTGCGCAGGCGCTGAGCTCAGCCGGTCCACCGCAAAGGGCCCGTCGTGCAACCTCCCCTGCACGACGGGCCCTTCTCCTCGTCTGCCCCTCCCCCCCTCCAGCCCTTCTCCGGTGCGCTGACGATCGCCTTGGTGTGCGGGAGGTCATTGCCGGCCCCCCGTGCCGGTGAACGCTGTGGTGACACTGCCGGTCCGGGCATGGGCGTCAGCGGTGACCGGGCCGGCGGTGGCGGTGGCGGTGGCGCCGTCCCGGCGTACCTTCCCGGTCAGAGCGCCGGCTCTCCCTGGCTCTCCCCCAGCCGGCGGCCGTCGACCTTGCCGGTCGCGGTGCGCGGCAGCGCGTCCGGCACGATCCGGAACCTGATCGGCAGCCGCACGTCACCGAACCGCTGCCGTACGGACGCCCGCCACTGGCGCTGCGGCGGCTCCTCGTCCCGCGACACGACGTACGCCATGAGCGAGGTGACGAGGCCGTCGTCGTTGCGGGCGGCCAGCACGGCGCACTCGGCGACCGAGGAGTGCCCGTCGAGGACGGCCTCGACCTCGGCGAGTTCGATGCGGTGGCCCTGGATTTTCACCTGCGCGTCGTGCCGGCCGCGGAACTCCAGGAGTCCGTCCGGCCGTCTCCGGCCCCGGTCGCCGGTGCGGTACCAGGGGCCGGGGCCGCGCCCGGGGACGGGACGGAAGGCGGGGCCTTCGCGGCCGCCGCGCAGATAGCCCGGGGTGACGTACGGGCTGCGCACCACCATCTCGCCCTCGTCCGCCTCGCGGTCCGCGTCGTCGAGGAGCAGCACCTCCCGGCCAGGGATGGCCCGGCCGACGGGGACGGGGCCGGCCTCGCCGCGCGGGATGCGGTGCCAGGTCGCGGCGACCGTCTCGGTGGGGCCGTAGAGGTTGTACAGCTCGATGTCCGGGGACCCGGCGTGCAGCGTCCCGACGAGGTCCGGCGGGATCGCCTCGCCCATCAGGACCAGTCGCCGCACCGGCAGCGGCCGCCCGTCGCTCGCGCGGGCCAGTTCCCGCGCGAAGCTCGGGACGGTCTGGAGCACGTCGATCCGCGTCTCGGCGAGCCAGTCGAGCAGCCGGGCGGGGTGGGCGCGGGTCTTCGGCGGTACGGGGCACAGTGTCGCCCCCGAAAGGAGAGCGGCGAACGTCTCGCAGATCGCCGGGTCGTGCTCGGGGTGCACCCACTGGGCGACCCGGCTGCCGGGGGCGAGGCCGAAGGCATCGGCGAACCAGCGGCCGAACTGGGCCAGCGCGGCGTGCGTCTGCGGCACCCCCTTGGGGCGGCCGGTGGAGCCGGACGTGTGCGCGATGTACGCCCAGTCGTCGGGCCGGACCTCCTGATCGGGCACGGCCGCCGCGGGCAGTTCCGTCACGTCCAGGGGTGCGGTCCCGGTGTGCCCGGCGTACCAGGTGACGAGGTCGTCCGGGGGGCCCGCGGTCAGCACCGCGGCCGGGCGGACGTCGTCCAGGATCATCCGGGTGCGCTCACCGGCGGCCCCGGTGTCGAACCAGACGACGTGCGCCCCGGCGCGCAGCACGCCGAGCAGCGCCGCGTAGCGGTCCGGTCCGGGCGGCACCCGTACGGCGACCGGGCGGCCGGCGAGACCGGCGAGCGCGGCGGCGATGCGGGCGGAGCGGTCGTGCAGGTCGTCCGGGGTGATCTCCTCACAGTCCCAGAGCAGGGCAGCGCCTTCGGACCCGCGCTGCCGGACGAGGTGGTGTACGGCATCGGCTGTCATGCCGTGAGCGTGGCGCCACGGCGGGCCGCGGGTCTCCTTCCCGCGTGCCCCTGGGGGCGAAGAGAGCACGATACGAGGAAGGGGCGCGCTGTTTCTTCCGTGGGCTCTCAGCGTTCCGGTGTCCACAGGTCGGGGGCGGTCCAGCCGTCCAGGTCGTACTCGGACAGGCACTGTTCGGCGAACGCCTTGTAGCCGTCGAGAAGGCCGGTCGCGGTCTGTGCGCGCAGCAGTTCGATCCGGGTGTTCTCGTGGTTGCCGGCGTAGTTGCGCTCGTAGAGCTCGTGCCGGCCGCCGAACTCGGTGCCGGTCGCGTCCCAGAGCAGCTTCATCACCTTGACCCGCTGTTCGGCGTCCGAGCCGTCCGAGCCGCGCAGATACCGGTCGAGGTAGGGCCGTATCTCCGGGCTGCGGAAGTCGTCGGCGCTGGAGTTCACGTAGATGAGCCCGCTCGCCACGTCCTGCTGGATGATCTCCTTGACCCGTGGATAGCCGACCTGCATGAACCAGCGGTACGCCATGCCGTACTGCGGGTTGGGCAGCAGTGCGCCGTTCTTCCACTCCACCGGGTTGCGGGCGGCCGCGTCGGAGAGCCCCCAGAACAGGTTGCGCCAGGCGAGCACCTCGCCGAGGCGGCTCTGCACGCCGCGGAAGTCCTTGGTGCCGGTGAGTTCCAGGGCCTTGGCGAGGAGGCCGGCGAGGAATTCGAGCTTGACGGCGAGCCGGGTGCAGCCGTGGAAGGTGAAGCGCTCGGAGAATCCGGACTGGCCGGCGAACATCTGGACCTTGCCGAGGTCGCCGTGGACGAACACGTTCTCCCAGGGCACCAGCACCTGGTCGAGGACCAGGATGGTGTCGTTCTCGTCGAGCCGTGACGACAGCGGGTAGTCGAAGGGGGTGCCGACGGCGGCGGCGTTCGCCCCGTACGACGGGCGGCAGATCAGCTTCACCCCGGCCGCGTCCATCGGCACGGTGGCGATCAGGGCGAACTCCTTCTTGCGGACCGGCAGGCCGAAGTGGGCGATGAAGTTGTAGTGGCTCAGTGCCGAGCCGGTGGCGACGACCTTGGCGCCGCTGACGACGAGACCGGCGTCCGTCTCGCGTTCGACCCGGATGTAGACGTCGGCGACCTGGTCGGGGGCGCGGTTGCGGTCCACGGGCGGGTGCACGATGGCGTGGTTCCAGAAGAGCACCTTCTCCTGCGACTCCCGGTACCAGCGCTCCGCGTTGTCGCTGTACGGGGCGTAGAAGCCGGAGTTGGCGCCGAGGGTGCCGAGGAACGACGCCTTGTAGTCGGGGCTGCGGCCCATCCAGCCGTAGCTCATCCGGGCCCAGGCCGCGATGGCCCGCTGGTCGGCGACCATGTCGTCGACGGTGCGCGGGGTGCGGAAGAAGGGGTGGGTGAAGCCGCCCGAGCCGGTGTCGGTGGGGGCGGTCAGCACGTCGCGCTGCGCCGGATCGTGCAGCGCGTCGTAGAGCCGGGCGGTCATCCTCACCGGGTTGCGGAAGGCGGGGTGTGTGGTGACGTCCTTGACCCGCTCGCCGTTGAGGAACACCTCACGGCCGTCGCGGAGGCTCTCGACGTATTCGTCGCCGGTCAGCGGCCGGGTCACTGTGCTGCCCCGGCACGTCGGCGGGCGACGGGCCCGGGCGCGAGGGCCCGGGCCCGTTCGATCGGCTCGGAAAGGGGGCGGGGGCGGGAGGGCGGCGTGGTGCCCGACTCGGTCATGCGCGGGATGACGGTCATGCCGTCAGCGTCACACCGGTTCCGGGGCCCCGGCATCTCCTCCGGTGCTCAGCGGTGAAATCGCGGAGCACCTTCGTGAACTCCCTGATGCACGGCGGCATCATGACTCGCTGCGACCAGGCCGCCGAGCCCTGCCGGGCGGCCGTCACCCCCGCGTCGCACCTGATGCGGCGTGGCGTGGGACGACAGGCCCTAGCGGACGACCTCCATCTGGGCCATCATGCCGAAGCTGGAGTGCTCCAGGAAGTGGCAGTGGTAGACGTACCGGCCCAGGTAGTCGGTGAACGTCGCCTGCAACCGCACCGATGTGCCGGCCGGGAGCCGCACGGTGTCCTTGAGTCCCTCGTCGTCCTGGGACATCGGCATGCCGGAGCGGTCGAGGACCCGGAACTGCACCAGGTGCATGTGGAAGTTGTGGTCGAGATCGGCGTCGTCGTTGTGGACGGTCCAGATCTCGGTGGCGCCCCGCTTGATGGTGAAGTCGACGCGGTCCGGGTCGTACGGCTTGCCGTTGATCAGCGGGACCGGTTCGCCGGAGAAGTCGAACTTGAGGCTGACGTCGCGCTGCACGGTCGCCTTGGGCAGTGCGGGCAGCGGCCGCAGCCGCGCGGGGATCTTGCTGGCGTCGTCGGCCGTGGACGTCACGTCGAACCGCAGCACTTCCCCCTTGGTGCTGTCGCTGAGCATCACCGACGACCCGACAGGGATGCCGGTGAAGTCGATGACCAGGTCGGCGCGTTCGCCGGAGCTGAGCGTCACCGAGGAGCGGGGGACGGGGGCCGGCAGCAGCCCGCCGTCCGAGCCTATCTGCGTGATCTTCCCCTGGCGCAGGCTCAGCGTGTACGTGCCTTCGTTGGTGGCGTTGAGGAAGCGGAAGCGGTACTTGCGGGCGGCGACCGGGAAGTAGGGCTTGATCCTTCCGTTGACCACCACGTGGGTGCGGTCGTGCGGGAAGCCCCAGATCAGGGTGCCGTCGGCGTCCAGCTGGACGTCGGTGAACATGACCGGCACGTCGTACGCGCCGGCCGGCAGCCCCAGGTGGTCCTCGGCGGGGTCGTCGACGAGGTAGAAGCTGTGCAGCCCGCGGTAGGTGTGCTCGGCCTCGTCGCCGTGCACGTGGTCGTGGTACCAGAGTGTGGCTCCACGTTGGTTGTTCGGGTAGTGGTAGTCCTTGGCGGCACCCGGCATGATCATGTCCATCGGGTGTCCGTCGTCGACGGCCTTCACATGGCCGCCGTGCAGGTGCACGTTGGTGTGGGCGGCGAGTTTGTTGCGGAACGTCACCTTGACCGGGCGGCCGGTGCGGCCCCGTATGGTCGGGCCGACCCAGGCGCCGCCGTAGGTGAAGGCGTCGGTGACGACGCCCGGCGCGAGTTCGAGCTGCGCGGGGCGCACCTCGACCTCGTACTCGTCCCCGGCCTCCGTCCGGCGGACCGGCTTCGCGACCGGCGGCACCGGCATGCGCCTTCGGAACGCCTCGACGCGGAGCGGCTTCGGCCTGCGCGCCGCGGACGGGCTGGTGCCCGGCGCGTGCGGATGGGGCGCGGTGGGTGTGGTGGACGCGGCGGGTTCGGCGGGCGAGGCGAGTCCACGGAACAGCATCATGGAGCCCGCCACCGATCCGCCCGCGACCATAAACAGCCGTCTCTTCAACCTGTTTCCCCCTGATTCGGCAATGTCGACGGAACACTACGACGGTGGGGCGGGCCTCACCCTCTTCCAGATTGCTGACCTCGGCCGGGTGTGCGGCCCGGGTTTCGTCGTGTGGGCGCAGGGTTCAGGTGCAGGCGCTCAGCGTGACCGGCACGCCGTTGAAGACCGCGTTGCCGGACGGCACGTCCACCGCGCCGCCGGTCAGCTCGTTCACGTTGACCCCGGCCCGGTCCGCGGCCAGCCGCTGCCCGGTGTTCCGGTGCCCCCAGCCGTGCGGCAGGCTCACCACCCCCGGCATGATCGTGTCGGTCGGCTCCAGCTCCACCTCCAGCGTGCCCGAGGCCGAGGTGATCCGGGCCCGCTGGCCGAGCCCGAGCCGGGCCTGGTCCTCCGGGTGGATCTGCAGGGTGCAGCGGTTCGTGCCGCCGGTCAGCCGGGGCACGTTGTGCATCCAGCTGTTGTTGGAGCGCAGGTGGCGGCGCCCGATCAGCACCATCGGCGCCGGAGGACGGTTCATCGCGGCGCGCAGACGGCCGGTGTCCTCGGCGAGCGGGCCGGGGGCCAGCTCGACCCGCTCGGACGGGGTCTTGAGGATCTCGCCCAGCCGGGGTTCGAGCGGGCCGAGGTCGAGGCCGTTCGGGTGCCCGAGCAGCTTCTGTCGGGTCAGTCCGTACGGGCCCATCCGCAGCATGGCGTCGAGCAGCAGGTCGGGGCCGTCGTGCCCCTCGAGTTCGGCGCGGGTCGTCACCGGGACCGCCTCGATGAGCCGGCTCAGCATCTGCTCGGGCAGGGCCGAGGGGTCGGCCTGCGCGCCCAGTCCCGACGCGATCAGCGTGAGCCGCTCCATGATCTCGGCCTCGCTGCGCTGGCCCGGTTCGAGCGGCAGCACCGCCGGTGAGTAGCGGGCGTAGTTGCGCACCTGGATGGTGGAGATCAGGAAGTCGTAGTGCGGCGTCTGCAGGGTGCGCGGCGGCGGCAGGATCACGTCGGCGTGCCGGGTGGTCTCGTTCAGGTAGGGGTCGACGGCCACCATGAAGTCGAGGCTGTCCAGGGCGCGGTCGAGGCGGCCGCCGTCCGGGGTGGAAAGGACCGGGTTGCCGGCGACGGTGACGAGGGCGCGCACCTGGCCGGGGCCGGGCTGTTCGATCTCGTCGGCCATCGTGGCGGCCGGGAACTCGCCGAGCGTCTCGGGGAAGCCGCGCACCCGGCTGTGCCAGCGTCCGGCGGTGAACGGCTCGGGGCTCTTGTGCGCCTCGGCGGTGGCCGGCTTGGCGTACATCGCGCCGCCTGCCCGGTCGAAGTTGCCGGTCAGGATGTTGAGGACGTCCACGAGCCACTGTGCGAGGGTGCCGAACTCGGCGGTGCTGGTGCCGATGCGGGCGTAGACGGCGGCGGTGGGCGCGGCGGCCAGCTCGCGGGCGAGCCGCCGGATCGTGCCCGCGTCGACACCGCAGTACGGGGCCACCTGCTCGGGGGTGAATGCGGTGGCGAGCTCGCGCAGCCGGTCGAGCCCGGCCACCGGGACCCGGATCGTGTCCAGGTCCTCGGTGAGCAGGGTGTGCACCATGGCGAACAGCAGCGCGGGGTCGCTGCCGGGCCGTACGAACACGTGCTCGTCGGCGAGTTCGGCGGTCCGGGTGCGCCGTGGATCGACCACCACGATCCGCCCGCCGCGTTCGCGGATCCGCCGCATCCGCCCGGTGAAGTCCGGTGCGGCGCACAGGGAGCCATTGGACACCGCCGGGTTGGCGCCGATGATCAGGAGGTGGTCGGTGCGGTCGAGGTCGGGCACCGCGACCGCCCACGGGTCGCCGGTCATCAGCCCGGACGCCACGTGTTTGGGCATCTGGTCGACGGTGCTCGCCGAGAACACGTTGCGGGTGCCGAGCGCCATGGCCAGCGGTCCCCGGTAGAGGATGCCGGCCATGGTGTGGAACGTCGGGTTGCCGTAGTAGAGGGCCAGGGCGTCCCGTCCGTGCTCGGCGATGACGGCGTCCAGGCGACGGGCCACGTACGCGAACGCCTCGTCCCACTCGGCGCGGCGCCAGGCGTCGCCCTCGCGCACCATGGGGCTGGTGAGCCGGTCGGGGTCCTCGTCGAGGCGGCCCAGGCCGGCTCCCTTGGGGCACATGTAGCCCTTCGAGAACGGGTCGTCCTTGTCGCCGGTCACCGAGACGACGCGTTCGCCGTCGAGGGTCAGGCGCAGGCCGCAGACGGCCTCGCACAACGGGCAGGTACGGTACGCGGTCCTCATGTGTCGTCCCTTGGTCAGTGCAGGCTGATGCCGGCGGCGTCGAGGGCCTTGAGTACCGTGCCGCGTTCCAGTTCGGCGGCGAGGAGTTCGAGGTCGTCGGCCATGTAGCGGTCGTCGTCGAGGGTGGGCACCAGCGAGCGGACGGTGTCGTAGGTGACCCGGGCGGCCGGGCTGAGTCCGTCGAGGCGGCCGGAGACGTCCACGGCCTGGGCCGCGGCGAGGAACTCGAGGGCCAGGATGGTGTTGTTGTTGCGCAGCACCCGGCGGCAGTTGCGGGTGGCGATCAGGCCCATGCTGACGACGTCCTGGTTGTCGCCGTTGGACGGGACGCTCTGGGTGCTGGCCGGGCTGATGGTGCGGTTCTCGGCGACGAGCGCGGTGGCCGGGTACTGGGCGCCGGCGAAGCCGCTGTTGAGGCCGGGCTCGCCCTTGACCAGGAACTCCGGCAGGCCGTAGCTGAGGTGCCGGTTGAGGAGGCGGTTGCTGCGCCGCTCGGAGAGCACGCCGAGCTGGGTGAGCGCGATGGTCAGGAAGTCCATCACGAAGGCGATGGGCTGGCCGTGGAAGTTGGCGCCGTGGAAGATCTCCTGGCCGGGGAAGAACAGCGGGTTGTCGTTGGCGGAGTTGAGCTCGATCTCCAGCTTGGTGCGGGTGTGCGACAGGGTGTCCCGCATGGCTCCGATGACCTGCGGGATGGCCCGCAGCGAGTACGCCTTCTGCAGATAGACCTCGGAGCGGTGGACGTTCCCGCCGTCGCTGTTCTCCTTGCTGGCGGCCACCTGCTTGCGCAGGTCGGCGTGTTCGACGGTGAGGCGGCTGCCGGCCATCAGGGTGCGCATGTTGGCGGCGCTGGCGATCTGTCCCGCGTGCGGGCGGGCGATGTCGTGGCCCTCCGGCTGGAACGGGCTCATCGAGCCCTGCAGGGTCTCGACGACCAGCGCGGCGACGATTTCGGCGTGCCGGGCCTGGGCCAGCGCGTGCTCGGCGAGGAGGGAGCCCACACCGGTCATCGCCGACGTGCCGTTGATCAGGGCGAGGCCCTCCTTGAAGCGCAGCTGCAGCGGCTCGATACCGAGCGAGCGCAGCACCGGGCCGGTCGGTGTCTTCACCCCGCCGCGCAGCAGGTAGCCCTCGCCGATGAGGGTGCTGGCGATGTGCGAGAGGGGGGCGAGGTCGCCGCTGGCGCCGAGCGAGCCGATCTCCGGGATGGCCGGGGTGAGGCCCTCGTTGAGGTAGAGGGCGAGGCGTTCGAGGATCTCGGGGCGGACCGCGGAGTGGCCCTTGGCGAGGGCGTTGAGGCGGGCGGCGACGACCGCGCGGGACTCCGACTCGTTGAACAGCGGGCCGACGCCGGCGCTGTGGCTGCGTACGAGGTTGGTCTGGAGCTCGGTCTCCTTGGCGGTGTCGACCAGCATGTAGATCATCTCGCCGTAGCCGGTCGTCACCCCGTACACGGGGATGTTCTGCCGGACGGTCTCCTCGAACTGTTCGCGGCTGGCCGCGGCGCGGCTCAGGACCTGCGGGCCCAGGGCGACCGGTACGTGCTCCTCGGCAACCCGGCGGACCTGCGGCACGTCGAGCGTCTCGCCGTCGAACTCGACTCGGACATCGGTTCCCACCATGGTCATGTGAAACTCCCGGTCAGGTGTGGTGACAGGACGCCTGGTTGCGCGTCGATGCCACCACCGGCACGCCGGGTGCCGCACCTTCTCCCGTGCCCTGATGGTGATCACGTGCCGAGGCCGCCGCGTGCCCCGCGGTGCGGCCGCCCTCCCGGCCGGCCGCGGGAGTTCGGGCGCGGGCGTCGGCAGGAAAGGCACCGCGGAAGATGCGGCGGCCGCCCGAGGGCGCCGAGCATGACGGCATGCGAGACAAGGGAGGCCGGATGATCAACGTGTTTCAGCCGAGCGTCGGCGCCGAGGAGCTCGCGGCGGTCGGCGAGGCCTTCGGGAGCAACTGGCTGGGCTACGGGCCCCGAACGCGTGAGTTCGAGCGCGAGTTCGGCGAGCACCTCGGTGTCCCGCCGGAGACCTTGCTGTTCCTCAACTCGGCCACTTCGGCGCTGGGTCTGACGGCCCAGCTCCTCGGATTCGGGCCGGGCGACGAGGTCGTCGTCCCGTCGATGAGCTTCGTGGCCAACGCCAACACGATCGCCGCCACCGGCGCCCGCGTGGTGTTCTGCGACGTCGACCCGCACACCCTGAACCCGTCCGCGGCGGACATCGCCGCCTGTCTCACGCCGCGCACCAAGGCCGTGACGGTCCTGCACTACGGCGGCCACCCGGGCGACATCGTGGCGATCACCGAGCTGTGCCGCAAGCGGGGCATCCCGCTCGTCGAGGACGCCGCCTGCGCGGTGCACTCCCGGGTGGACGGCCGGGCCTGCGGCACCTTCGCCGATATCGGCATCTGGAGCTTCGACTCCCGCAAGATCATCACGACCGGTGACGGCGGCATGATCTATCTGCGCGACCCCGAACTGGCCCGCCGCGCCCACCGCCTCGCCTACCACGGCATGGAGGACCGCGGTGCGTTCGCGGCGATGGCCCACAACCCGCGCCGCTGGTGGGACCAGACCGTCCACGAGGTCGGCCAGCGGCTCATCGGCAACGACATGACCGCGGCCATCGGCCGGGTCCAGCTGCGCCGGCTGCCCGGCTTCGTGGAGCGCCGCCGGGAGATCTCGGCCGCCTACGACCGCATGCTGGCCGGCCTGCCCGGTGTGCGGCTGAGCCCGCCGCCGCCCGCGGGGCACGAGTCCACGCACTACTTCTACTGGGTGCAGGTCGACCCGGCGCTGCGCGACGGCATCGCGGAGTACCTGCTGGACAACGGCGTCTACACCACGTACCGCTATCCGCCGCTGCACCGGGTCCCGCTGTACGGCTCGGACGCGCAGCTGCCCGGCACCGACACCGCCGCCGCGAACACGCTGCTGCTGCCGCTGCACCAGGCGCTCACGGACGCCGAGGTCGAGCAGGTGGCGCGGCGGTTCTGCGAGGCGGTCGAGCGGCACGCGCCGGGCGCGGCGGCCTGAGAGCCGGTGCCCGCCGGGCAGGCGTTGCCGCGTCCGCCGGAGCCGTCACCGCCTCGGCACCCGGGCGGCCGACCGCCCGTCACTCAACCACGGAGGCATCATGACCATCGGCGCCGACACGGTCGTCACCGAGTGCACCGCCTGCCGGATCTGCGGGAACCGCAGTCTGCTGCCGGTGCTCGACCTGGGGATGCAGGCGCTCACCGGCATCTTCCCCCGGCCCGGCGAGACCGTACGGGTCGCCCCGCTGGAGCTGATGCGCTGCGCCCCGGGCGGCTGCGGGCTGCTGCAGATGCGGCACACGCCCGACCTGTCGCTGATGTACGGCGAGCACTACGGTTACCGCTCCAGCGTCCGCCCCTTCATGGTCGGCCACCTGAAGGGCAAGGTCGCCGCCCTCACCGGCCTGGTCGACCTCGCCCCCGGCGACCTCGTGCTCGACATCGGCAGCAACGACGCGACGCTGCTCAAGGCGTACCCGTCGGACGTCACCCGGGTCGGCATCGACCCGACCGGCGAGAAGTGGCGGGCGTCCTACCCCGACGACATCGGCCTGATCCCCGACTTCTTCTCCAAGGACGCCTTCACCGAGCGGTACGGCGACCGGAAGGCGAAGGCCGTCACCGCGATCGCGATGTTCTACGACCTGCCCGACCCGCTGGGCTTCATGACCCAGGTCCGCGACATCCTGGCGGACGACGGCGTGTGGATGATCGAGATGAGCTACGCGCTGCCGCTGCTGGCCATTCCGGCGTACGACGCGATCTGCCACGAGCACCTGGAGTACTACCAGCTGCGGCAGATCGAGTGGATGGCCGCCCGCGCCGGGCTCACCCTCACCACCGCCGAGATCACCGACGTGAACGGCGGCAGTCTCTGCGTCACGCTGGTGAAGGACCCCTCGAAGCACCGCATCGACCACGCCGGCATCGAGCGCGTCCGGCAGCGCGAGGCGGCGCTCGCGCTGGACACCGACGAGCCGTACGAGTCGTTCGCGCGTCGTGTCGCCCAGCACCGCGACGAGGTCCGCGCGTTCTTCGACCGGTCGCGTGGGGCCGGGCTCCGCACCGTCGGCTACGGCGCGTCCACCAAGGGCAATGTGATCCTGCAGTACTGCGGCGTCACCACCGACGACCTGCCGTGCATCGGCGAGGTCAGCGCGGAGAAGCACGGCGCGGTCACGCCCGGCTCCGGGATCCCGATCGTGTCCGAGGACAACGCCAAGGCGCGCAGGCCGGACCAGCTGTTCGTGCTGCCCTGGGTGCACCGGCAGGGCTTCGTCGAGCGGGAGCGGGAGTTCGTCGCCGCCGGGGGCAGGCTGGTCTTCCCGCTGCCGTCGGTGGACGGCCCGGCGCGGCCCCGGGGCGGCGTGAGGTGACGCAGGCCGGGTTCCTGTCCTCGGCGCTCGCCGAGGACGGGCGGGTCGACGCCGACGCGTTCCTCAAGGAGCGCTCCGCGTCCGCCGCGTACGACGTGACGGAGGTGCCGCTGGCGTCGCTCGGCGCATGGCACCTGGGCGAGCGGCTGGTGCACTCCTCGGAACGTTTCTTCACCGTCGAGGGGCTTGCGGTGCGCACCAACCACGGCCGGGCGCCCTCCTGGTGCCAGCCGATCATCGTGCAGCCCGAGATCGGGATCCTCGGGATCCTCGTCAAGCGGTTCGACGGTGTGCCGCACTTCCTGATGCAGGTCAAGATGGAGCCCGGCAACACCAGCCTGGTGCAGTACGCGGCGACGGTGCAGGCCACGCCGAGCAACTACCAGCGGGTGCACGGCGGACGCTCCACCCCGTACCTGGACTACTTCCTGCCGTCCTCCCGCCGCCGGGTGCTGGTCGACCGGCTGCTGTCCGAGCACGCCGCGTGGTACCTGCACAAACGCAACCGCAACATGATCGTGGAGGTCCCGCCGGACGAGGACGTGCCGCGGTACGACGACTTCGTCTGGCTCACCCTCGGGCAGATCCGGCGCCAGCTGGCCCTGGGCCAGGTCAACATGAACGCCCGTACGGTGCTGGCCTGCATCTCGTACGCCGCGGGCGGGGGACTGCCCGCCGACGACTTCCACGGGGCCGTCGTCACCTCGCACCGCAGGCACCGCTCCAACGCCGACCTGGCCGAGGCGATGACCTGGCTGATCGACCAGAAGGAGCGCTACACCCTCGAAGTGCGCCGCGTCGGCCTGTCCGAGCTGGACGAGTGGATCGCCGACGAGGAGAGCATCCGGCACCGCGACGGCGACTTCTTCCGCGTCGTCGGCCTCTCCGTGGCCGCGAGCAGCCGCGAGGTCGGCCGCTGGTCCCAGCCCATGCTGGAGCCGGTGCCCGGAAACCTGGTGGCCTTCCTGTGCCGGCGCCGCGCCGGGGTCCTGGAGTTCCTCGTCCAGGCGATGGTGCAGCCGGGCCTGACCGACCGGCTCGAACTGGCCGCCACCATCCAGCTGTCGCCCGGCCTCCACCGCACCGGGGCTGCCGCACCGCCGCTGCTCGAGTACCTCGCCACGGCCGGGCCGCAGGTGCGGCACAGCTCGGTGCAGTCCGAGGACGGCGGCCGCTTCCTGCGGGCCGACACCCAGCACGTCGTCGTCGAGCTGCCCGCGGACCGGGACATCGCCGTCCCGCCCACCCACCGGTGGATGACCCTCGGCCTGCTCGACCGCCTCGTCGCCGCCGGCTACTACGTCAACGTCGAGGCACGCAGCCTGATGGCGTGCCTCCTCTAGGAGACCGTATGGACTTCCTGCTGGTGGGCCGGTCGCGGTTCGCGCAGCGGCGGGTGCTGCCCGCCGCTGCGGCGCTGCCCTTCGGATCGACCGCGGTGGCGAGCCGCCGCGACGGCACCGACTGGCGTGCCCTCGCGGCCCGCAGGCCCGGTCTCGTCCACGTGTCTTCGGCCAACGGCGACCATGCCGAGGCCGTGCTGTGGGCGCTGGAGCACGGGAACCACGTCGTGGTGGACAAGCCCGCGTTCCTGACCCTGCCCGAGGCGACCGCGGCCGTGGCGCTCGCCCGGGCGTCGTCCCTGGTCCTGGCCGAGGCGACCTGCTACGCGTACCACCCGATGTTCGCCCACGCCCGCGGCCCGACGTTCACCGGGGCCGTGGCCGTCTTCACCCCGCCGGTGCCGCCCGGCGACTTCCGTCACGACCGCGCGCGGGGCGGCGGCGCCTTCGCCGACACCGGGCCGTACTTCGCCTCGCTGGGCCGTGTCCTGTGGGACGCCGAGCCCGCCAGGGTCGAGGTGATCGTGGGCGACCGGTCCGCCGACGGCCTTGAGCTGTCGTACAGCGTCCTGGCCGGATATCCGGGCGGCCGGACCGTGGTCGGCCAGTTCGGCTTCACGTCCGGCTACCGCAACGCGCTGCACCTGCTCGGTCCGGGCACCAGCGTCGACTTCGAGCGCCCGTTCTCGGCGCCGCCCGGCCTCTCCCCCACTGTGCGGGTGTCCCACGACGGTGCTTCCGTGTCCCACCGGGTCGCCCCGGCCGACAGCATGCTGCTCTTCCTGGAGCAAGTCCTCACGGCGATCCGTACCGGGTCGAGGGAGTTCGACGAGCCGCTGCTGAGCGACGCCCGGACCCGGGACCTCCTCGCCCGCGCGGCCGGCGTCTGAACGCGTCGTCCCCGCACACGCGGACGCCACCCGCGCACCGCGGGTGGCGTCCGTGGGCCGAGGCAGGGTCAGACCGTGGCGGCCGGCTCCCGTGTCTCTCCGGGACCCTCGGCCCCACCGGCGTCCGTACCGGCGTCCGTGTCCGTGCCGGCGTCCTTGCCCGCGTCCGTCTGGGCCGCGGCGTCCCCTTCGGGGGTGGCGCCGCCCTCGGCCGCCTCGCCCGTCGGCGGGAACTGGCGGAGCACCGTGAGGGCCACGACCACCAGGGCGGCGGCGATGACCGCGGAGACCACCCCGACGCTGCGCAGGGCCGTTGTGAAGGCGTCCCGTGCGGCCTCGAGCAGGGCTGCGCCGGCGGGGCCCGAAAGTTCGGCCGCCGAGGCGACGGCACCCGTGATGTTCTCCCGGGCCCCCTCGGCCGCCCCTTCCGGCACACCCGACGGCACGTCGAGGAGGCTCCGGTAGACGGTCGTACCGAGCGTGCCGATCAGTGCCACGCCCAGCGCGCCGCCGAGTTCGCCGCTCATCTCCGAGACCGACGACGCCGAACCCGCCCGCTCCGGCGGCACCGCGCCGACCAGGAGGCCGGTGGAGAGCGACGCGAAGCCACCGGCACCCAGCGACACCATCGCGACGGCGATGATCGGCAGGGCCAGCGAACTGGTCCGGTCCGCCTGCGTCATCAGCAGGAAGCCGACCATCGAGATGCCGAGGCTGACGGCGATCACGATGCCGGGGCGGCGCTTCTGCGCCAGGGACGGCGAGCCCATCGAGCCGGCCACCAGCGCCACCGCGGAGATCACCATCCACAGGCCGGTCTGCAGGGCGGACAGACCGCGGACGGACTGCAGGAACAGCGTGAAGAACAGCGCCAGGCCGGACATCATCACCGAGCCGAGCAGCATGATCATGAGGGCGCCGGTGAAGGCTCGGTGCTTGAACAGCTTCAGGTCCAGCAGCGGGTTGTCCTGGCTCTTCTGCCGCCGGATGAACAGGTACCCGATCACCAGGCCGGCCACCAGCACGAGCGCGGGCAGCGGGGCCCAGCCGTTGCGGGCCAGCTCCTTGAGGCCGTAGATGACCGGCAGGATCGCGCCGAGCGAGAGCACTGCGCTGATCAGGTCGATGCCGCCGCGCTCACCGCTGCGGTACTCCGGCAGCAGCGCCGGGCCGGCCAGCACGATCAGCAGCATCACCGGGACGTTGATGAGGAAGACCGAGCCCCACCAGAAGTTGGTCAGCATGGCGCCGCCGACCGCCGGGCCGATCGCCGCGCCGCCCATGAAGCAGCCGATGAAGACCGCGATGGCCAGACCCATCTGCTTGGGGTCCGGGAACATGTTGCTGATGAGGGCCAGCGCCGACGGCATCACGGTGGCACCGGCGATACCCATCAGGGCCCGTGCCGCGATCAGCATCTCGGGGCTGGTCGAGTACGCCGCGAGGACGGACATGAGACCGAAGACGGCCGCGCCGATGAGCAGCAGCCTGCGGCGGCCGGTCCGGTCGCCGAGGCCGCCCATCGTGATCAGGAAGCCTCCGATGAGGAACCCGTACACGTCGATGATCCAGAGCTGTTCGACGCCGGTGGCGCCCAGATCCGCGCTCAGTTGCGGGAGCGCCAGGAAGAGCACGCTGGCATCCACGGACAGCAACAGTGCGGGAAGGGCCAGCACCGCCAGCCCCAACCACTCGCGCCTACCTGCCTTCACGGCCGGGGCCGTGTCGTCAGTGGGTTGCATCAGGTATCCCTCCTGGTTCTTCCCGAGCATCCGGTGGATCTGGGAACAGGTCTCCTTCAAGGAAGCCAAGTTGTCACGATCGGGAGCCGTTCAGTTCTTCCAGATTGCGCAATCCGTCGGTCGGCTGGGGAAGGGCGTTGACGATCTCGACGGCCGGGACGTCCGACCCCGGCAGCCGTTCGGCGACGAAGCGGCGTACGTGCTCCGCCAGCTCGGCCGCCTGCGGGTAATTCACGTGGTGGGACGCCGGTTCGAGCGGTTCGCGCGGCTCGTAGAGATCGGTCAGCGGCTCCTCCTCCGGCGCGCTCAGGAAGACCGCGTCCATCTCGCCGGGCTGCGCCGACCCGGTCACTACGACCCTGCGGCCGAGCTGTTCCGCGAGCAGATGCAGGTCTTCGGGCAGCAGGCCCGCTTCCTCCTGGGCGGGTGGCGGCTCCTCGCCGCGCCGGACCGCCGCCGCCGAGGCGAGCAGGCGGAGCAGCGCGCGGTTCGGGATGCCTGTCACCCGCAGGTCCTCCCCCGGCCTGCGCACCAGTTCGGCGGTGAGTTCCGGCCGGCCCGCGAAGGGCAGCCGGGGTACGCCGGTGAGCGAGCGGACCGGTGCGGGCCCCTTGTGCAGCACCACGTCGAAGCGGAAGCTGGTCAGCTCGTTGACCTGCGAGCCGCGTTTCAGCTGGATGTCGACGCCGGCGACGTCGGGGAGTTCCCGGGCGGTCGCGACGAAGTACTCCGGTGCCAGCAGCAGCCACTCGTGGCCCGCGACGGCCTGGTCCACGCGGTCGCGGAGTTCGGCCGGCGCGGCCGACGGGTGCTGCGTGCGCTGGATCTCGGTGACGAACTCCGGGAGGAGGCTCAGGTCGCGGTTGTCGCCGATGAACAGCCGGCCGCCCGGTGCCAGCACCCGCAGCGCCTGCTCGACGACGCGGCGCATGTACCCGTGGCCCGGGAAGTGCATCGTCACCGAGTTGATGATCACCGTGTCGAAGTAGCCCTCGGGGAACCGGTCGGTCTCGACGGCCTCGGCGGCGCGCAGGTGCACCCGGCTCGCCCAGGGCACGCCGGAACTCTTCAGCCGCGACCGCAGGTTCGCGATGGTGACGGGCGAGAAGTCGGTGGCCCGGTACTCGGCGCAGTCGGGGGCCAGATGCCAGAGCAGCAGTCCCGAGCCGACGCCGATCTCCAGGACCCGGGACGGGCGCAGGCCGCGGATCCGTTCGACCGTGGCGGCCCGCCACTCCTCCATCTGTTCGGCGGGGATCAGTTCGCCGGTGTAGCTGCTGGTCCAGCCGCTGAAGTCGGACATGGGGCCCCCGGCGGAAGCGGCACCGCCGTCGGGGCGGCCGTCAAAGGAGGCGGTCCCGGAGTCGTCGGCGTCACCGGCGTACAGATCGTCGTAGAGCCGCCGCCATTGCGCGACGAACTCGGTCTGCGGTGCCGTGTCCGCCGGCATCACCTGGATGACGCCGTCGGACACGACCGCCCGCTCGACCTGCGGATGCGTGGTGGCGACGGCCTCGATCTCGGCGTCGCCCGCTACGGATTGGACGGTCAATTCCCGCTCCTTTCCAGGGTCTGCGTGCCGGACCCCCGTTCGGCCCCGGTGTGGTCCGGAAGCCACGGTCTAGGCGGTCGCGTGCGCGGCCAGGGCCTTCAGGTCGACTTTCGCGTTGCGTGTCAGCGGGAAGGCGCCGACGAAGGACCACAGTTCCGGTACGGCCCACGACGGCAGCGTCTGGCCGACCCAGTCGCGCAGCTCGGCCGGGGACGGGGCCCTTCCCTCGGCGATGACTCCGGCGATCAGCCGCTGGTCGGCGACCTTGCCCTCGCCGACGACGACGGCGTCCCGGACCCCCGGGTGCTCGCGCAGCCGCCGCGCGACCGCCTCCGGCTCGACCCGGAATCCGCGTACCTTCAGCTGCCGGTCGAGGCGGCCGACGAACATCAGGCGGCCGCGGGTGTCCCAGCGCACCAGGTCCCCGGTGCGGTAGAGCCGCTCGCCGGTCTCGGGGTCCCGCCCGCCGAACGCCTGGGCGGTCTCGTCGGGAAGGCCGAGGTAGCCGTCGGCGAGGGCGGTGCCGCCGACGCAGAGTTCACCGACCGCGCCCGGCGGCACCAGGCGGCCGCCGTCGTCGAGGACGAAGACCCGCGTGCCGGGGACGGGCCTGCCGATCGGCAGCGGGTCGCTCACCTCGGCCGCCGCGTCGAAGTGGTGGATCGTGGTGAAGGTGGTGCACTCGGTCGGGCCGTAGGCGAGGCTGATCCGCAGTCCCTCGTACCGTTCGAGCAGTCGCCGCACCTGCTCCGGCGGAGTGACCTCGCCGCCGGTGAGGACCTGGCGCACGTCCGCGAAGGCCTCGGGCCGGTGGTCGGCCATGAGCCGGAACAGGCCGGTGGTCATCCACGCCACGCTCACCCGGCGCTCGGCCAGGAACCGGCCCAGCTCGGTCACGGTGACCGGGCCGTCCGGGAAGATCTGCAGACTCGCGCCGGACAGCAGCGGCGCGAACAGCTCCAGGGTGGAGGCGTCGAAGGCCAGCGGCGCGGTGCGCGAGAAGCGTTCGCCGGGCCCGGTCCGTACATAGCTGACGTCACGCACCAGGCGTACGACCGCGCGGTGCGGCACGGGCACGCCCTTGGGGCGGCCGCTGGAACCGGACGTGAACGCGATGTACGCGGTGCGGCCCGGGTCGGCCGGTGCCGGCTCCGGTCCGGGCTCCAGCGGGGTGGCCGGGTTCCAGGGCGCGAGGGCCGGGCGGCCGGCCAGCCCGGCCACCTCGGGCGAGCCGATCACGGCGACGGGCGAGACCTGCCTGAGGATCTTCTCCAGCCAGTCGGGCGGCGCGGCCTGGTCCACCGCCACGTACGTCGCGCCCCGGTGCAGCACGGCGAGCACGGCGACGACCTCGGCGGTGCCGCGCGGCAGGGCCACGACGACGCGGTCGCCGGGGCGGACGTCGGTGAGGGCGGCGGCCTGGGTGCGGACGGCGGCGAGGAGTTCGTCGTACGTCAGGTCCTCGACGGCGACCTCGTCCGGGTACCGCTCGGCGGTCTCCTCGAAGAGCTGCCACAGCCCGGTCTCGCAGTCGGCGGCGGGCGCGTCGGCGAGCTTTCGGAGCCACTCCCGCTGTCCCGGCGCGACGGCGCTGACCGACGAGACGGGTGCGTCCACGTCCGCGACGAGCTCCTCCAGGGCCGCGACGAATCCGTCGATCAGCGCGTGCGCCTCGTCCGGGGTGAACACGCCCGGCTGGTACTCCAGTTGCAGCGCGGGCCGCTCGGCCCAGCTGGTCAGGAACAGGGTGGTCTCCATCATGGAGGAGCCGGTGTAGCCCTCGTGCAGCGGCAGGTCGAGGCCGCACTCCTGCAGCCGGTCGGGCATCAGCTCGTCGTGCGCCTCGAACACGCCCTGGATGACCGGCAGCCGGTCGGTGACGTGGTCCTGGCCCAGGGCCGAGATGACCTTGTCGAGCGGGAGTTCGGCCCGCTCGGTGGCGGCCGCCCAGCTGGCGGCGCAGGCCCGCAGCTGCTCGGCGACGGTGCGGTCCTCGTCGATCTGGAAGCGCACGGGCACGATACGGACGCACAGTCCGAGTACGTCGTGCAGCTGGGCGGTCTCGCGGCCGGACATCGCGACGCCGATGGCGAGGTCCTGCAGCCCGGCCCGCCGGCCCATGGCCAGGGCCCAGGCGCTGAACACGATGACGGTGTGGGTCACGCCGAGCTGCCGTGCGGTGGTCATGACCCGGTCCCGCAGCCCGGCGCTGAGGCCGAACGGCAGGTGCACGCCGTTGACGTCCGGGGGCTCGGGCCGCGCTCGGTCGACGGGCAGCGGGACGGTCTCGGGCAGTCCGGCGAGGTCCTCGGCCGCGAGCCGGGTCAGCTCGGCGAGCCGGCCGTTCCCGGCGATCTCCCGGTCCCGGGCCAGGATCAGCTCGGGCGAGAGGCCCGGCTCGGCGGTACCTGTGCTGTACGCGCGGGCGAAGGCGTGCCAGAACCGGCTCAGCGCCCACCCGTCGAGGAGGGCGTGGTGCAGCAGGATGCTCAGCAGGTCCGGGCCGTCCTCGACGCGGGTGTGCACGAACACGACGGGCGGCTCGCTGAACGGCTGCAGCAGCCCCGGCGCCGCGGACAGCTGGTGGTGCACGATGTTCACCGCGTTGCCGCCGGGCGGCGGGGCGAGCCGCTGCTCGATCAGCCGCGGCTCCCAGTGCGGCAGCACACGGCGTGCGAAGCCGTCGTCGGTACGGGTGAAGGCGGTGCGGAGCGCCTCGTGGCTGCGGGTCAGCGCGGCCAGCGTCGTGCGCAGCCGTTCCGGGTCGAAGGGGGTGGCGCTCTCGGCCGTGAACAGCACGCGCACCGGACGGCCGTCGATCTGGTCCTCGGCCATCAGCATGCCGTCCTGGCTGGTCAGCAGCGGCCGGTCCACCTCGGTGGTCGCGGCGGGCGCCGGTACGGGCCGGAACTCACCGGCCTGTGCCATGGCCTTGGCGAGGGGCACCGAGCCGCGCATCGCGCGGACCGGCGGGGAGATGCCGAGCCGCCGCTCCACCCGGGCCACGAAGTCGGCCGCGCGCAGCGAGGTGCCGCCCATGTCGATGAAGGACGCCGTCCCGGCGCGCTCCTCGACCGTGCTGACCGGACACCCCAGCACCTCCGCCGCCAGCGCGATCCACTCCTTACGCATCGCGTCGTCCGAGGCGGACGCCACGCGGTCGAGATCACTGGTTGTCATGGTGTCTCCTCGGGGTTCTGCCACGGTTTTTGCCGTGGCACCACTCGATTCATGCTCGTCATTCCCGTGGACCGGCGGCATCTTCCCCGTTGCCCGACCGGGCGGCGCGCGATGCGTGTGCGCCGCCCCGGATGTTCAAGGCCGGTGCTGCGCCGTGAGCCGTTCGATGGCCGGGACGGTCTCGTTCGGTGTGGGCAGCTCGTTCAGCCGCGCGCGCAGACGGGCCGCGTTGTGGCCGAACTCCGGGTCCTTCAGCACCCGGAGCAGCTGGTCGCGCAGCGCGTGGGGGGTCAGCCGGTCCGGGTCGCTCACGTAGAGGCCGGCGCCCTGCTGCTCCAGGATGTCGAGGTGGGCCAGCGGGCCCCAGAACTTGTCGTTGCCGAACTTGCCGGGCACCACGAGCTGCGGCACGCCGTGCTGCAGCGCCGTGATGAACGTGCCGTAGCCGCCGTGGTGGACCACCGCCGAGCAGGTCGGCAGCAGCGCCGCCAGCGGCACAAACTCGACGGCGCGCACGTTGTCGGGCAGTGTCGGCAGCGCCGCGATCTGCTCCCGGCCGAGTGTGATGACCACCTCGGCGTCCAGGTCGGCGACCGCTCCGAGCAGCTCACCGGCCGGCGCACCGGCGTCGAGTTCGCGGAAGCTGAGGCCCAGGGTGAGGCAGACACGTCGGCGTGCGGGCGTGTCGAGTACCCAGTCCGGCACCGCCGACGGCCCGTTGAACGGGGTGGGCCGTGTCCAGAGGTAGTGCGTGCCGGGCGGCTGCCAGGTCCACGGCGGGGTGGCGTTGATCGACCAGTGTCCCGTCAGGGTGTGCTCGTCGTAGGCCAGCCCGTACCGGTCGAGGAGGGGCCGTACGACCTCCCGCAGCGGGTCCCGGTCCGGTGTGGCGGCCCGCAGCTGGGCCAGCGAGTCCGGGCCGAACACGAAGCGGGCGTGCGCGGCGCCGGCCGCCTGCGCGGCGGCCGGGCCGGCGTAGGCCATGGTCATCGCGTCCCAGATCACCAGGTCGGGCCGCCACCGGCGGGCGTAGCGGACCGCGCCGTCGATCACCGAGGGCGAGTTGAAGAACGGGAAGTGCTGCGTGGCCAGTCCGTCGAGTTCGCCGTAGGGGTCCTCGGCGGCGTACTCGCTCTGCGTCGCTCTGCGGCGCGGCCCGGCCGGGGCGTGGGCCGTGGGGGGCGGTGGCTCCGCCGCCTCCATCACGGCCGCCATCGTGGCGCTCACGTCGAGGTCGTCGCCGATCGCGACGGCGGGCAGGCCGGTGCGCGCGATGTCGTCGGCGCTGAAGTTGGCGGCGTCGGGCTGGCTGGCGACGTGCACCTCGTGCCCGGCGGTCCGCAGGGCCCAGGCCAGCGGCACCATCGCGTACAGGTGGGTCTTGCTCGGGCACGTCAGGATGAGGATGCGCATGGAGTCTCCTGCGGCGGGGTCGGGGCCAGGACGTGGGTGCGGCGGGCGGTCAGTGCTGGGCGAGGCGGGCGGTCAACCGGACCGGCAGCGACCGGTGGCCGTTCATGACGAAGGTGCCCAGCGGTGCGAGGTCCTCCGGTGCCGTGCCGAGGTGCAGGCCGGGGAAGCGCGCGAACAGGGCCTGCACGGCGATCCGGACCTCCATGCGGGCCAGGGCCTGGCCGACGCACCGGTGCGCGCCGTGGCCGAAGGCAAGGTGCCGTTTGTCCGCCCGCTGCGCGTCGAACTCCCGCGCGTCGGCGCCGTGCAGGTCGGGATCGCGGCCCGGGGCCGCGAAGCTGACCAGTACGGGGCAGCCCTGCGGGATCTTCTCGCCCTCGACGGTCACGTCCTCCACCGGGAACCGGAAGGGCATCATGGCCACCGGTGCTTCGGTGCGCAGCGTCTCCTCCACCACGTCGTCCCAGGAGACCCGCCCCGCGCGTACGGCGTCGAGCAGGCCGGGGCAGGTCAGCAGGGCGGCGACGGTGTTGGTGATGAGGTTCTTGGCCGGTTCCGTGCCGGTGTTCAGCATCAGCAGGACCAGGGAGACCAGCTCCTCGTCCGCCGCGGGCCCCTCGCCGGCCTGCGCCGCGATCAGGTCGCTGATGAGGTCCTCGCCGGGGTTCTGGCGCTTGGCCGCCACGAGTTCCTCGGCGTCCTGCCGGTCGCGCAGGAACGCGGCCCGCATCTCCTGCGGGCTCGCCGGGGTGTATCCCGCGCGGGCCAGGATGCCGTCCTGGTCCTGCGGGCGTGCGCCGAGGAGCTGTCCGATCACCTGTGCCGCCACCGGACGCGCGAAGTCGGCCCGCAGGTCGGCCGTCGCGTCCGGGTCCTGTTCGGTACGGGCCTGAAGGGCGTCCAGTGCGCGTGTCACGACGTCCTCGATGCGGGGCTGCAGGGCCGCCACACGCCGCGGGCTGAACGCGCCCGCGACGAGGCGGCGCTGCCGGGCGTGCGGCTCGCCGTGCGCGGTGGACATGTTCTCCATCCGGGCCCAGGGCAGCAGCGGGAAATCCGCGCCGATGGAGCCCTCGGCGTAGGCGGGCCAGTGCAGGCGGGCGTCCTTGGAGAACCGCTGGTCCGCCAGGACCTGCCGGGCGGCCCGGTAGCCGGTCACCGCGTAGGCGGCCACCCCGCCGGGCAGCTCGACCGGGGCGACCGGTCCGTGCTCCCGGATCCGGGCCGCCTCGCCGTGGATGTCGCTGCCGAGGTGGTCGATGGCGATGGGCGGGTCTGTGTCCACGCTTACTCCCAAAGGTCGGTGCACATGTGGTCCCGGAGGCCGGCGCACGGGGGTGGCGTGCGGCGGCCGCCGCAGCTGTGGCCGGTAGCCGGGGCCGGCATGCCCGTCCGCGCCCCGGCACGCGCGCGGCGTGCGGGGCCGCCCGTCCTGCGGCACCGCACGCCGATCGCGCCTGCCGGCTGCTGCGGACAGAGGCGCTACTGCAGCGGGTTCGCGCCCCGTGGCCTGCCGGCGAGCTCTTGCTGGGTCCGTTCCAGGAGCAGGTGCGGGTCCTGCGTCTCGACCTGGCCGAGGCCGGGCGGGCAGCGGTCCCAGCCGAGCAGCCGCTGCACCTCTTCCGGCAGCGTCGCCACGGTCTCCCGGGAGACGGCGAGGTACTGGTTCTCCTCCTGCCGCAGGTTGCCCAGGTCGAGGGCGACGGACAGGCTGTACCGCGGCGCGTTGGTGGTGTTGGCCCCGCCGCCGTGGTAGACGCCGCCCTGCCAGAGCAGCGCGGAGCCGGCGGGCATCACGGCCGGTACCGTCTCGGCGTACGTGGGGGCCCGTTCGTCGTCCCAGTGGTGGCTGCCGGGGATGACCAGGGTCGCGCCGTTGGCGCTGGTGAAGTCGTTCATGGCGAGCATCAGCTGCAGCCGGCACGGCGGTCCCGGGTGCCGCCACAGATGCATCGCGTCGTCGCGGTGCAGCGGCTGCCGGCCCTGGCCCGGGTCGATGCGGATCGCCTGGGTGAAGCTGACCTGGATGCTCGGCTTCACCTCCATCCGGACCTTGCCGATCCAGATGTGCTGCGGCTGCTGCAGCAACTGCCGGGCCGCACCCAGGAAGTGACGCTGGGTCACTACTGGTGACATGTGCATCGACCGCTGGAACAGACTGGACAGCCGCTTCGTCTTCTGGCCGTCGTAACCGCTCTCGCTGTAGCCGGACTCCTCCAGGCCGGGCCCGAGGTCGTCCTGGAGCCCGGCCAGTGTCGCCGGGTCGGTGAATCCCTCGACGACCACCGCTCCGTCGCGCTCCAGGACCGCCACCACGTCGTCGAGGGCCGCATCCGGCCGTACGTGGGTCAGTTCGTGTTTCGTTCTCACCTCCGCGGCCCCCGCACTCAGTCGGCCGAGCCGCCGGACAGGGCGAGCACGACGTGGGTGAGGGTCTCCAGGTCCGGGTCCTCGAAGAGGTCGCCGATGTCGAGGGTGAGGCCGAGCTGTTCCTCGACGGCCGCGGCGACCTGCACGGCGGCGATGGACTGTCCGTTGAGGTCGAAGAACGTGGCGCCGGGCCGGTCGGAGCCCGGGCCCAGGACGTCCGTCCAGATCGCCGCGACGCGCTGGGAGATTTCTTCCTTGCTGAGAGCCGACTGCTGCTGGGTGCTCATGTCTCCTCCAGGCGGGTTCACAGGGGTGCAGAGGAATACGGATCAGAGGTACTGGGTGTTGGCCGGCAGGCCGCAGGCGAGGCGCCCGTACAGTTCGAAGTTGGTGTCGGGGTGCATGATCGCGTGCAGGTTGAGCGCCTTGATGTCGCGCTCGATGCGCTGGATGGGCGCGCTGGAGTACAGCGAGGAGCCGCCGCTGGCACCGGCCAGCACGTCGACGGCCTCCTTGGCCCGCAGGCAGACGGCGCCCAGGTCGAGCCGGGCACGGGCGCGCTCTTCGAGGCTCCACTGCTCGCCGGACGACGCCTTCGTGTCGATGAGGTCGGCGGTGCGCAGCAGGTGGAACCCGGCCTCCGCGATCGCGATCTCCGCCTGCGCCAGCTGCAGATGGGTCAGCGGCGCGGCGCTCTGTTCCGTGTAGTCGGTGTAGGTGATCTTGGCTCCGGGCAGCCGCTCCATGAACGCGTCCCGGGCGGCGAGCGCGAGGCCGTACGCGGCCGCGCCGACGGTGGCGCAGGCGACCGGCATGAACGGGGCCCGCCACATGGTCGCTTCGGGATTCTGCTGCCCCGGGTGCGCACCGCCGATCACCGGGCCGACCGGCAGCACCCGCTCGGCCGGTACGAAGACGTTCTCGGCGACGGTCGTGACGCTGCCGGAGGCGCACATGCCGGAGGTGTGCCAGTCGTCGATCACCTTCAGGTCGCTCATCGGCATCAGCACCATGACGGGCTCGTGCTGCCCGTCCGGGGTGGGCCGGACGGCGGCGTTCACGTTCCACGTGCTGTGCTGGGCACCGGTGTTGAACGACCACTTGCCGTTGACCAGGTAGCCACCGTCGGCGGGGGCGGCCATGGCGCCGGGGCTGAGGATGCCGCTGATCCGTACGTCCGGGTCGGCGAACACCTCGTCGCGGACGGACTCGGGGAAGAGGCCGACCATCCAGCTGCTGATCATCCACACCGAAGCGGTCCAGGCGGCGGAGCCGTCGCCGCGCGCCAGCTCGGCGAGGACTTCGGAGACGGTGCGCATGTCGGACTCGTAGCCGCCATGACTGCGCGGCACCCGCATGCGCAGCAGACCGGATCCGCCCAGCGCTTCGAGTGTCTCGGCGTTGAGCTGCCTGCGCTGCTCCGACGCCTGGGAGTTGGACCGCAGTACGGGGCCGAGCTCGGCTGCGCGCCGCAGCAGTTCGGTCCGCGACAGCGTGGTGACGGTTTCCATCGGCTCTCCTTGAGTCGGGGCGCGCCCTGAGGACGGGGTCACGGCGGCGTCGTGAGGACGATGGCAGCCGGGATCACCGCGCCGCATCTTCCGAGCTGCTGTTTGCCGTGCGTACCGGGCGGCGGGGGCGCGGACGCATGGTGCGGGCCTGCGCCTGGAGCACGCGGGGAGATGCGGCCGGCAAGGGCGGCGCGGAGCATGAACGGCCCAGGAAGCCGGTACCGACCTGAGATGGGCAGACTGATGCACCAAGCAGCCGAGAAGCTCACGATCAACGTCTGGCTCAATCGCTGGCCGATGTGGCAGCAGCTCGTCGACCCGATCCGGAGGCAGGCGGAGGAGTTCAACCGCAGGCACCCGCGGTACCGGGTCGTCGTCGACGCCGTCAACGTGGGGCGGTTTCCCCGGGAGGTGGCGCGGGCAGCCCGTACGGGGAACGCGCCGCACCTCGCCTCGTACCAGTACACCTATGTCCAGGAGGCACAGGACGTACGCGACCGGGACGGGCAGCCGCTGTTCACCTCGGTGACCGAGGCGGTGGGCGGGCGGACGGAGATCCTCGGCGAGCCCGTGGTCCTCGACGACGTCGTGTCCAACATGCGGGCGTACTTCACGCTCGACGGCGACCTGAGCTCGATGCCGCGCAACACCTCCACCGTGCTGCTGTTCTCCAACATCGACGCGCTGAACGCCGCCGGGATCGCCGAACCGCCGCGCACCTGGGCGCAGGTGGAGGCGGCGTGTGCCGCGTTGGCCGGACGGGACGGCGCCCGCCGCGCCGGCATCACCTGGCCCAACTTCGGCTGGCTCTTCCAGCAGTCCGTGGCGCAGCAGGGCGGCCTGTTCTGCGACCACGACAACGGCAGGTCGGGCCGGAGCGGGAAGGTCGACTACCTGTCGCCCGAGATGCTGGCCTACGCGACCTGGTGGCGGGACCTGTACCGGGCGGGCCACTACCTCTACACCGGCAAGTCGTCGGACTGGTGGGGCTGCATGCAGGCGTTCGCCGACGGCGACGCGGCGATGCTGGTCAGCACCTCCGTCGAGGCCGGGCCCATCGTGCGGGCGGCCCGCAAGGCGGGTTTCCGCGTGCAGGCCAGCGCGATGCCGTACAACGAACGGGCCGGGTACGCGGGGAACCTCGTCGCCGGTGAGTCGCTCTGGCTGCGCTCCGGGCTGGACGAGGCGACCCGCGACGGCGCGCTGGCCTTCCTGCAGTTCATGAACAACCCGCGCAACGCGACCGCCGTCTACGACCACGAGCGGACGTTCGTCCCCACCACCGAGTCCTCGATCGCCCTGCTCACCGAGGAGGGCTGGTTCGACCGGAATCCGCACTGCCGGGCCGCGATCGACCAGCTCCGGACGAGTCCCGACTCCCCTGCCACGCGCGGGGCGGTGCTGGGCAACTTCCTGCCCGTCCAGGGCGCGGGCACGCAGGCCATGCACGATGTGCTGGTCGGCGGCGAGGATCTGACCGCGCGGTTCAGCCGGGCGAACGACCAGGCCCGGCAGCTCCTCGACGAGTACGCGCGGCAGGTGGAGTCGGAGGCCGGCGCCGACGGCCACGCGCCGCAGCGGCTGCCGCAGATGGAGGGCGAGCGGCTCCGGCTCGGCGCCTGAACGCCTCCGTCCGGCCCTCCGCGTCAGCCCCCTGCCGGCGGCACCGTCTGCGCAATCCGCAAGATGCCGGGACACACGCGGAGTGTGACGGTGTGAACCACCCGGTCGCCCCTGCGATTTCCCGCCTGCTTCCCACCCTGCGATGGAGGAGACATGAGTACCCACAGCGCCCTCTCGGATGTTGCGGTCACCGACGCGGACAAGGCCGCGGTCGCCGCGGTGCCCCAGCGCATCGTCGAGGCCTGGGCGTCCTACGACGCCGACGCGTTCGCCGAGGTGTTCACCGCCGACGGGACCCTGATCCTTCCCGGCTTCTTCGAGAAGGGCCGTGACGCCATCCGCGCCTTCGCCGCGGCGGCCTTCGCCGGCCCGTACAAGGGCACGCGCGTCACCGGCACCCCCGTCGACATCCGCTTCCTCAGCGCGGAGGCGGGGATCCTGGTCACGCGCGGCGGCATCCTGACGCCGGGTCAGGACGAGCCGTCCCCGGAGCGGGCCGTGCACGCCTCCTGGCTGGTCGTGAAGCAGGACGGCCGGTGGCAGCTCGCCGCCTACCAGAACAGTCCGCGTCACACCGGCTGAGCAGCGTCCCGTACCGCCCGTAGAAGCCTGTGCCCGGGCCCCCGGTCGCCCGCCCGGAGTGCGGGTGGCGTCGGGGTGAGGGGGTGCTGCCCCAGGCTCCGCGCGCCGGAATCGGCGGCAACCACGAAGATGCGGCAGTCCTCCGGCGCTGCCGACAATCGGGCGCGGCCACCGCGCCGGCGTCGGCACGACGCCCGGTGCCCGCTGCCCTCCACCACGACGGCGTCAGACACAGGCTCTCAGCCTCCACCGAGGAGAGATCGCGCATGACCACCTATCCGGAAGCTCAGCAGGCACCGACCACCACGCCGCTCTCACTGCAGCAGCAATTCCTCGCCCTGTTCGCCCAGGGCTACGAGGCCGGGCCGTTCGGGCCGCACTACGTCGAGGTCGGCGGGTGGCGGCTGCACGGCCGGGTGAACGTACCGGCGCTGCGCCTGGCGCTCGCCGACGTGGTCGAGCGGCACGAGGCGCTGCGTACGGTGCTGCACCTGGACAACGGCGGCGGCACGCAGAGCGTGGTGCCCGCCGGGCAGCCCGAGCTGCTGCTCGTCGAGCTGGACGAGGCGCCGGGCCCGGACCGCGAGCGGCGCGCCGAAGAGCTCATGATCGAGGCGGAGACCCGGCCGTTCCCGATCCACGAGGTGCCGCTGCTGCGTGCGGTGCTCGGCCGCTTCGACGACGAGGACGCGGTACTGGTGCTGGCCACGCACCACAGTGCCGCGGACGTCTGGTCGCTCCAGGTGATCATGCAGGACCTGGCGCAGTGCTACGCGGCCCGCGCGGCCGGGGACGAGCCGCGGCTGCCGGAGGCGACCCAGTACCGCGACTACATCGTGGCGCAGCAGGAGGACGCCTCCGGGCCGTCGGTGGCCGCCGCCCAGGCCTACTGGCGTGAGACCCTGCGCGGCGCCCGGGTCCTGGTGGCGCCGACCCGCCGCACCGGCGAGAGCCCGGCGACGAGTTACCACCGCTTCACCACCGACGCCGAGCTGAGCGCGGAGGTGTCCCGGCTGGCCCGGGCGACGCGCAGCTCCCCGTTCATGGTGCTGCTCGCGGCGTTCGCCGTGTACGTGAACCGGCGCACCGGGCAGACCGACCTCGTGGTCCCCACCTTCGCGCCGGGCCGCCGGCACGGCTTCAGGTCCACGGTCGGGTCGTTCTTCAACTTCGTGCCGCTGCGTGTGGACGTGAGCGGCTGCGGGACCTTCCGTGAGGTCGTCGCCCGCACCAGGACGGCGTGCGTCGGTGCCTTCTCCCACGAGCTGCCGCTGATGCAGGTCCTCGCCGTGGCGCCCGAGCTGATGAACTCGGTCGGCCCCGACACGGCACCGACCCTGTTCCAGGCCGTCCAGCCGCCGTACTCGATGCAGGCCGAGAAGGTCGGCGACCTGGAGTACTCGGCGATCTGGCGGCGGGTCGTGCCGCAGCCCATGGGGTCCGAGACCCCCGACGGCATGATCTGGTCGATGCACCTCAGCAACACCGAGGTGGTCGGCGGGCTCAGCTTCAGCCGCCACCTGTTCGACCGGGCCGAGGTCGACGAGCAGGTCGCCGGATTCCTCGGTGTGGTCGGCGAGCTGGCGGCCGCCCCCGACGCGGCGATCGGGGCGTGACGCGATGACCCTCACCGAGACCCCCGCGCAGGCCACGGCCGCGCCGTTCGAGGCCGACGTCACCCCGGCCGTGCTCATCGAGCGGGCCCGGGCCGTGGCCGCCACCCTGGTCTTGCGCCAGCGCGAGACCGAGGAGCGGACCTACTACGCCGAGGACACCCACCGGGCGTTCCGGGACGCGGGGCTCTACCGCATCACGGTGCCCAGGCGTTACGGCGGCTTCGAGTTCGGCTTCGACACCTTCCTGGAGGTCGTGAAGATCCTCTGCCGCGCCTGCCCGTCGACCGGCTGGATGTACTGCCTGGGCGCCGCGCACTCGCTGTTCGCCGCCACCATGTTCGAGGAGGAGGCGCAGGCCGAGATCTTCCGCGGCGGCGACTTCATCGCGCCCCTCGTCAACGCGCCGTTCGGGACGGCCGAGCAGGCCGCGGACGGCTCCTGGATCCTGAACGGCACGTGGAAGTACTGCTCCGGCGCACCGTACGCGACCCACCTGATCGGCAACGCCGTGATCGCCGGAGGCGAGGGGGAACCGCCCCGCCGGCTGCTGTTCATCGCGCCGCGCGACCGGTGGGAGATGCTCGACGACTGGGGCGGGCAGATCGGCCTCAAGGGCAGCGGTTCGCACAGTATCCGGATCTCCGGCGGGCGCATCCCCGGTCACTTCGGCCTGGAGGTCAACTTCGAGGAGATCTCGGTGACCGGCGGCACCCCGGGCCGCGCGCTGCACGACCACCCGCAGTACGGCGGTGCCCCGGCCAGCTCGATGGCGCTGGAGGGCGCACACATCGCGGTCGGCATGTGCCAGGGCGCGCTCGACGCGTACACCGAGCTGATGTTCTCCCGTACGACGATCCTGCCGCCGTTCCCGCCCCGGGCCGAGGACCCCGACTACCAGCTCTGGTACGGGCAGGCCAGCAGCATGATCGACGCCGCCGAGGCCCTGGTGGGTGCCGCGGCGCGGCGCTGGCACGAGCTGTCCGAGCAGCCGCCCGAGGCGTTCACCGCGGAGGAGGACGTGCGGATCGCGCTGCTGTGCCGGGAGGCCACCCAGCTGGCCTGGCGGGCCGTCGACGAGATCATCCAGCCGACGGCCGGCAGCACGTCCGCACGGGAGGGGGAGCGCCTCGAACGGGTCTGGCGGGACCTGTCCACCGGGCGCACGCACGTGAGTTCCGCCGTGCTGCTCACCACCGTGGCCAACCGCGGGTACGCCCAGCTGCGCCTGATGAACGCGCAGTCCGGCTGACCCGGGGAGCAGCGGACAGGGGGCGACCTCGCGAAGATCCCGGCCGCACCGGCATCCGTAGGGGTGCCGGTGCGGTGGCATGTCGGGGGGGGGCAGTGGTGTGCCGGGGAGCGGTGGCAGGTGGACGGGGCGGGGGCATGTCCGGGGGCGGGGATATGTCCGGGGGGGGCGGGGCCTGCCTCCGCCCCCCGCCCCGGCCCCGGTCCTCGCCGGACGTCAGCCGTCGCGGTGGTGTCTCGGTCCGCTGAGGGCGGTGCAGCCGGGCCCGCACGCCCCGTCCGGGAGCTCCTCCCCGGGCAGCGGTTCCGGCTGCTGGGTGACGGCCGACACCAGGAGCCGCACGAGGGCTTCTGCGGACTCGCGCGCTCCGGACGGGCTGTAGGTGAATACGGCAGCTGCCCTCGGGCGGCAGGCCGTGCGTCCGCCGGGCCGGTCGGGAACCGGCGTGTCCGCGTCCGGCGCGCTGTCGACGTGTGCCGGTGGAGTATCGAGCACCTGTCCCACGGTTGGCCTCCCCACCCGTGCTGGTCGCCGCAGGCCGCCGGAGTGCACGGCGGCCTGCGGCACTGCATCAACGGTGACGCCCGTCACACGGTGCGGGCATCTTTCGTCGTGCTCAGGCCCGGCCGCCGCAGTGGTGCACGTGCCTCGCCGGGTCAGGCGACGGGCTCTGCCTCAAGGGACATGTCGGTGCGCTGGGCACCGCACAGGGTGATCAGGCGGTCCACCGCGTCGAGGGCGTCCGGTTCCACCAAGGGGTACGGGAAGAGGAGCCAGGGCCGGCCGGCGAAGTGGTCCGCGCTGGGACCGGCGGGCAGGTCCGCCGGCCTCGGTACGAGCGGGCGCCCGGGGAGGTAGCCCCAGAGGTCGCAGCCGCGCATCTGGGCCTCCTCCCAGATGCGCTGCTTCCCGGGCGCGACATCGGTGTAGGCCCGGCCCCGGCCGCACGCCTGCGCTTCATACAGCACGTCCACCACGGCGTGGGGTGCCGTCGCGATCACCACGAGGTCGGCCGGCGGGGAGTCGGGCAGCAGGACGGACCCGGCGCCCAGCTCCCGGGCCCGTGCCACGGCTTCGGGGTCGACGTCGTCGAGCGAGACGTCCACCCCGGCGCTGTTGAGCGCCAGGGCGATGGAGGTGCCGATCAGGCCGCAGCCGATCAGGGTGACGTGCTGCAGATCCGTGCGGGCCACCGTGATCGCCTCCCATCCGTGGCTCGGTGCTGCGGGGCCGGCGATCACTCGTCCAGGTTCTTGAACTGACCGGGTGTCCTGCCCTCGCCTGCGGGTCCACGGTACGCCTGGGCTATGCCGAGCCAGTGCCGGGCATCGTCGCCGACCGCGGTCAGAGCGAGGTCGTCAGGATGCCTGCGCCGGGTCACGAGCAGGCAGAAGTCATGGGCGGCTCCTGTGACGACCTGGGTGGCGTCGGCCGGGCCGATGCTCCAGGTCCCGCCGGAGGGCGCGGTCAGCTCGAAGCGGAAGGGCCCGTCCGGGGGCGTCTCGCCGCGGGCCTGGTAGCCGAAGTCCCGGGTCAGGAAGGCGAAGTCGGCCAGGTGCCGCAGCCGGTCCGTCGGCACCCGGCGTACCCCGAGCGCGTCCGCGATGTCCTGGCCGTGGCCGAAGAGCTCCATGATTCCGGCGCAGGCGAGGACAACCGGCGGCAGCGGATTGACCAGCCAGGGCACGACCTGGTTCTCCGGCACCGCGCCCAGGGCCCGGACGCAGTCGTCTGCCTCGGTCTGGAAGGCGGCGAGCAGCTCCGCCGGGGGCAGGGTGTTGAACTGGGCCAGGGCGGCGTTGACCGCGCCGTTGAAGTCGCCGGCCGCGGCCGCGGTGATGTTCTTGAACAGCTGCGGGTCGGCGGCGGCGGTCTTCGCGAGCCGGAAGATGAAGGTCAGGTGGGCGACCTGGTCAGCGACGGTCCAGCCCGGGGCGGGCGTCGGGGTCTGCCAGGCGGTGGCGTCCAGGTCCGCCACCAGCCGGACGACGTCCTCGACGTCGGCGGTCAGGTCCTTGAGGGTGTCGTGCAGCGTGGCCATCGTCTTCTCCTTGTGTGGTGGAAGCCGGGTACGGACCGCAGGGCCGTCCCGGGCTGACGGGTCTCTTGATGCAACTCACCGGGGATGCCGGGTTGTTCGATGCAACCCGGTGGGCACGGGTGGTCCGGCCGGAGGCCGGTTCAGGCGGCGTGTCCGGCGAGCGGGAGCACCTGCGTGGAGTACGGGGCGAGGGCCTGGACGAGCGAACCGGGGATCGCGGAGGGCACGGTGGCGGTGTTCGGGCCGCGCATGCAGGCGACCCGCTGCCGGCCACGGGCGACCAGCGTCTCGGCCCCGTCCGCCGACACCTTCACGTAGTCGAAGGTGAACTCCAGCTGGGTCTGCCCCAGCTCCGCCAGCCGCATCCGGACTGACAACTCGTCGAAAGCGGTGATCTCGGCGAAGAACTCGCAGTCCACCTTCAGCGTGAACAGCTTCAGGTCCTCCTGCACCTCCGCAAGGACCGCCGGCGCCTTCTCCTTCAGGAAAAGCTCCCGGCACCGGCCCTGCCAGCGCAGGTAATTCACGTAGTAGACGTTGCCGACGAGATTCGTCTCCTCGAAACCCACCGTGTGCCGGTACTCGAAATAGTCGGTCATCGTTCTTCACCTTTCGCCTTTTTCCCTGCCGGGTTTTTTGAAGCAACTCATCAGGGTCGACGGGGCTGTCCGGTGCCCCCTGTGGGCTGTCCGGAGGAGGAACAGTTCTTTTCCGGTGCGATGCCGGGCCGGCCTGACGGGCCGGCCCGGCCCATCGCCTAGGAGCTCGCGCCGCGCAGGGCGGGGAGCAGGGGCAGGACGCCTTTGCGGGCGCTGCGGGAGCCGTCGGGGGCCGGGGCCCCGTACCGGACGTGGACGCCGCGGCTCCGTGCCGCGTCGACGATGCCGGGGACCGCTCGCTCGGCGAGCGCCGCGATGGTCATGGCCGGGTTGACGGTCAGGGCACCGGGTACGGCGGAGCCGTCGGTGACGAAGATGCCCGGGTGGCCGCGGAGTTCGTTGCGGTCGTCCAGGGCGGAGGTGTGCGGGTCGTCCCCGATCCGGCACGACGCGAGGGGGTGCACGGTGTAGGCGCCGACGACGTCGTTGGTCCAGGGCATGACCTTGGAGAGTCCGTCCTTCTCGAGGATCTCCTTGACCTCGGCGTCGGACTGCGCCCAGGCGGCCAGGGTGGTGGGCCTCGGGTCGTACCGGAGGTTGCCCCGGCCGAGCATCTGCTGGGAGATCCGGTGGGCGTTGCCGGTGGCCGGGGGCGGCCCGAAGACGCCTTCGTTGTCGTCCTCGATCATGGTGAAGATCGTCAGCCAGGAGGACCAGCGTTTGAGGAGTTCCTTCTTCTGCGGTCCGAACCAGGTGGGTCCGGTCGCGTCGGGCACCTGGGCGAGGATCGTGCCCAGGCCCGGCGGGAAGTACAGCTGTTCCAGGGAGTAGCGGGAGTACTCGGGCAGGGAGCCGTCCAGGCGGTCCCAGTTGGCGGCGGTCGGTCCCTTGCCGATGTGGTTGGCGGCGTAGGCGATGCCGTCGCCGCGGTCCAGGCCGAGCAGCTCGGCGGCCTTCTCCTCGTCGATGACGGCGGTGTTGAGCCGCTCGCCGTTGCCGGAGAAGTAGCGGCCCACGGCATGCGGCATGGTGCCCAGGGAGGGTTCGCTGCGCTGCAGGATGACGGGGGTGGCGCCGGCGCCCGCGGCCATGACGACGATCTTCGCGTCGATGGTGCCGCCGCCGGTGTGGACGCGGTAGTCCTCGTCGTCGACGACGTTGTAGTGGACGCGGTAGTCGCCGTCCGGGGTCCGGGCGATGTGCTGGACCTCGTGCAGCGGGCGGATCTCCGCGCCGTGGGCGAGGGCCGCGGGCAGGTAGTTGAGCAGCAGCGACTGTTTGGCGTCGAAGCGGCAGCCGGCCATCATCCAGTTGCAGTTGACGCACGTGCTGTTGTCGACGGCCGCGGGCAGCGGGTTGGCCGTGCGGCCCGCGTGGTCGCAGGCCGCGGCCCACAGCCCGCCGGCGTAGCTGACCTCGTTCCAGTCCGGGTTGCTGATGGAGATGGACTCGGCGACCCGGTCGTACCAGGGGTCGAGGGTGTCGCGGCTGACCGACTTCGGCCACATGCGCCGGCCGATGCTGCCGTGCCGCTCGAAGACGAACCGCGGGGCGCGGGGCATCGCCGCGAAGTACACGACGCTGCCGCCGCCCACGCAGTTGCCGCCGAGCACGCTCATCCCGTCGCCGACGACGAAGTCGAAGGCCCGGGTGTAGGAGGAGCCGAGTTTGTAGTCGTGTTCGAAGTCGTCGGTGTCCAGCCAGGGGCCCCGTTCCAGGACGGTGACCTTGGCGCCGCCCGCGGCGAGGTGGTAGGCCGTGATCGCCCCGCCGAAGCCGCTGCCGATCACCAGGACCTCGGTCTGTTCCGTGCTGGTGCTCATGCCGGACTCCCTGAGGGTGTGGTGCCGGGGTGACGGCGGGCGAGTGCCCTGCCGTATCCGGGCTTGCCGAAGCGCCACAGTCCGTCCGCGTCGGGCGGGGTGATGCCCATCGCCGTCAGGCCGGGATGGCCCTCGGCCAGGGCTTGCGCGGTGTGGCGGTGGGCCGCGGAGTCGAAGCTCATGTTGGAGAAGAGCGCGAGCATCACCCACAGCTCCTTCTCCGGGTGCCCGGGGCCGGTCAGCCGCTGCACCAGGGCGGTGCGGTGTGCGAAGTCCAGCGCCACGAAGGGCGGGACGGAGGCGTCGAGGGTCAGCCCGTGCTCCGCGGCGTAGGTCCGGGTGTGCCCGTCGAGCAGCTCCACCAGGTCGCCGAGGCCTTCGGAGATGCCGGTGGCATCCCACTGCATCAGCTCCAGGGCACCGGCCGCGACGGCTCCGCCGCCGGGCGCCGCACCGGCCACGGCTCGGTCGTCGGGCCGGCGCTTCTCGCCCGGCACGATCGTGTCCGCGTAGGCCTCGAGTGTCTGTGTCCGGTGTGCGACGAGGTCTCCGCTGGGGCTCCCGGTCAACTCTGCCTCCCTCATCGGGGCCGGTTCGTTCGATGGCGAGAGCAACGCTAGGGACGACCGCGAAGTTCAAGCAACCGACGGCTTTGTTCAAGCAACCGGCCTCCCTATTTCGCAGACTCGCCAGAGTCGCCGCGTCTGCGTCTCGAGCACTTATCGAAATCAGGCCAACCGGTAGGCTCCGTCCCTGATCTCCTCAGAACCTGCGCGCGGCTGGAGAATCGTTCTTCTGCGGCAGCGCGTCCTGCACACCGACAGTGCATATCCACCTTGGTTGGAGCGGCAATGGAGAGTTCTGGCGGCATCGCCACGGAATTACCGGCACATTTCACGCAGCCTGTGCGGATCAGCACTCTCGTCTCCGCTGACACGCCTCGGCTCGACGGAATCAACGAGGTGCATGTCCGCCGGCTTGTCGAAGTGTTCGAGTCGGTGCCCCCGATACTCGTGCACCGGCCGACCATGCGCGTGGTCGACGGCATGCATCGCGTCAGAGCCGCCGCGGTGCTCGGACGGGACCTCATAGACGCCCAGTTCTTCGACGGCGGCGACGACGAGGCCTTCATCCAGTCCGTGGCCCGGAACATCGCGCACGGCCTGCCGCTGTCGGTCGCCGACCGCAGGGCGGCCGTCTGCCGCATCCTGGCTTCCTTCCCGGCCATGTCCGACCGGAGCATCGCCGTGTACACGGGACTCGATGCCAAGAGCGTGGCCGATGTGCGCCGCCGTTCAGCCGCGGATCTTCCGCAGTCGAACGTCCGCCTCGGCCTCGACGGGAAAGCGCATCCCCTCGACCGGACCCAGGAACGCCGGCACGCCGCCGAGCTGATGAGCCGAAGTCCCGAACTGCCCCTGCGGGTCGTCGCCCAGGAGGCCGGGCTGTCGCTCGGCACCGCTCACGACGTCCGCCAGAGACTGCTCCGGGGCGAGGAACCCGTTCCCCCTCCTCTGTCCTCGCCCCGGAGCCCCGCCCCGGCGAAGCGCACCGTGCCGGCGCAGGCCCGGACCGCGCCCGCCGTACGGCCCCAGCGGGCCAGACCCCCTGCGGGGACGTCGCGCAGCGCGATGGACATGATGCGGACGCTCGCCGGCGACCCGTCCCTGCGCAATTCGGAAGCGGGCCGCGATTTCGTCCGGTGGCTGCACGGCCACTACTTCACCGACGAGGCCTGGCGCCGGCGCATCGAGGCCATCCCGCCGCACCACTCCGAGACCGTCGCGGAGCTCGCCCTGAAGTGCGCGGGGACCTGGCGGCGCCTCGCCCAGGAGCTCTCCGAACGAAAGCTGTCCCGCGGCATGTGAGCAGCACGTGCGCGGAAGTTCCCGCCGCCCGTACCACGATCCCGAAAGGAGAGGGCCATGGTTGCCAAGTCTCTCGATGCCGTTCGCCGGGTCATCGACGAGATGCACCACCATCTCGATCAGGAGTTGACCATCGACGACATGGCCCGCACCGCCATGTTCAGCAAGTTCCACTTCACCCGGGTCTTCAGCGAGGTGACCGGGACGTCGCCGCGGCGGTTCCTGTCCGCGCTCAGGCTGCAGCGGGCGAAGTTCCTGCTGCTCAGCACGGACCTGAACGTGGCCGACATCAGCAGCCAGGTGGGGTACAGCAGCGTCGGCACCTTCAGTTCGCGCTTCAAGATCTGCGTCGGTGTCTCGCCGAGCCGGTTCCGGGAACTGGGCGGGGACGTCCCGGAGCTGGGCGCCGGTCCCGCCGACGCGTGCGACGCGCCAGACCGGGTGGCGCTGCGCGGCCGGCTCGTGCTGCCGGGCGACCGGCCCCTGGGCCCGGTCTTCGTGGGGCTCTTCCCCAGCTCGATCCCCCAGGGCCTGCCCGCCCGCTTCCTCGAACTGGACGGTCCGGGCCCCTTCGAGCTGCGGGACGTGCCCCAGGGGAACTGGTACGTGCTGGCCCACTCGGTCCCCCACGGCACGATCGCCGGGTGGGCCGGCGGCGGCCACGGCACGCGGGACGGCCTGTCCATAGGGCGGCACGGCCCGGTCACGGTGCGCGCCGGGGTGCTGCCGCTGCCCGTGGACATCGTGCTGCGGCCCGCGGACCCCTGGGACCCCCCGGTGCTGCTCGCGGTGCCGACGGGCGCGGCCGGGCGGGTGGCGGCCGCCTGAGAGCCTGCGTACGGCACCCTCCGTGGGAAAGCCCGCGTGCGGGACGACCACGCCGGGCCGGGGCCTGCCGGAGTGTGCCGGCCGGCCCGGGTGCGTGCACGCCCGGCTGAGAGCCCGCGTCCGAACCTCCGCCCACGCGACCGGGGGTTCGGACGCGGGCTCTCAGCTGGGCGTGCTGGCCCCGGGTCTTTCCGGATCTGTCCGGCGGATCCCCAGGTGAGTGGCGTTGTACGACATCCCGCCGCGCCCCGGTACCCGGCGCGCGGTCAGCTCGCCGCGGTCACCGTCATCGGCAGTCCGCCGGCCATGCGCAGCGACAGCATGGGCTCCGGAACCGGCCGGTGGCCGGGTACGGAGGTGAGCGTCAGGTCCCGGGTGAGGAGCGCGGTGACGAAGACCGCTTCCATCATGCCGAGGTTGCTGCCGACACAGAAGCGGGGGCCGGCACCGAACGGGATGTAGGCGTACCGCGGCCGGTGGGCCACCCGCTGGGCGTCGAACCGCTCGGGGTCGAAGCGTTCCGGGTGGTCCCACAGGTCCGGGTGCCGGTGCAGGATGTACGGGCTGACCAGGACGTCGGCACCGGCCGTCACCGTGTAGCCGCCGACCTCGTCGTCCTTTTGGGCCACCCGGGGCAGCACCCACACCGGCGGGTACAGCCGCATGGCCTCCTGCACCACCATGGTGGTGTAACCGAGCCGGTGCAGGTCCTCCAGCTGCGGGGCGCGGTCGCCGAGGACCTGCCGTGCCTCCGCCCGGACCCGCTCGCGGGCCCCGGGGTGCTTGTCGAGCAGGCTGAGCGTCCAGCCGAGAGTGCTCGCGGTGGTCTCGTGCCCGGCGAGCAGGAGGGTGACGATCTCCTCCCGCAGCCGGGCCCGGGCGGCCGTGGCGTCGGCCGTCCGGCGGGCCGCGAGGATCATCCGGCCGAGGGCGTCCTGCGGCGGTTCGCCGTCCGCCATGCGTCCGGTGCGGTCCGCGACCAGCCGGTCGGCGACCTCGTACAGCTCCCTGCGGGCCTTGCGGAACCGCCGCTGCCCGGGGGTGGGCAGCCACTTGGGCACCAGGTCCTGCGTCACCATCTCGAACATGGCCTGGTCCTGGACCGCTTCGAAGGAGTGGGCCACCGCGTCGTGGCCGCCGAGGTCCGTGTCGAGCAGGGTGCGGCCGAGCACGCCGAGGGTGAGCCCGGTGAGCTCGGCCTGGACGTCGAGGGGGCCCGCGCCCTCGTGTCCGCGGAGCAGGGCGACCAGCTTGGCCGCCTCCTCCGCGACCGCGTCCGCCTGGCGGGCGATGCGGGTGGGCCTGAAGGCCGGCTGGACGGTGCGGCGCTGTTCCTGCCAGATGTCGCCGTCGCTGGTCAGCAGGCCGTCACCCAGGACGCGTCGGGCCTGCACGAGGCCGATGCCCTTGTGGTAGTTGGTGCTGTTGTCGGCGAGCACGTGCTTGGCGTGGTCGGGGTGGTTGAACACGTACAGCTTCTTCGGGCCGATGACGACCCGGACCGCGTCGCCGAGGGCCGCCGCCTCCCGCATCAGGCCGAGCCGGTCGACGGCGAGCTTCTTGAGCAGTCCGGGCAGTGCGGCGGGCGGCGGGCCCGGCGGGTGTCGGGTCATGGCGTACGGTCCTCCGCTGTCTCGGTGGCCGGGCGGCCGAAGCGGCCGTTGTGGAAGAGCAGCGGGGTGCCGGCCGCCGCCGTCCGTCCGGCGGCCAGGACGCGGCCGACGAAGATGGTGTGGTCGCCGCCGTCGTACAGCCGTTCCTTGACGCATTCGAGGTGCGCCAGGGCGCCGGCGATCAGCGGGGTGCCGGTGGCGGCGCCGGCCAGCCAGTCGACGGTCTCGAACTGGCCGCGTCCGGCGGGCCGGGAGGAGTTGGCGAAGTGGCGGGCCGCGGCCTCCTGGTCCGCCGCCAGCACCGAGACCGAGAAGGTTGCGGCGTGCGCGAGGCTGCGGTGCATGACCGCGTCGCGCCCGACACAGACCAGGACCAGGGGCGGGTCGAGGGAGACCGCGGTGAACGAGTTCGCCGTCATGCCGCGGCAGTCCTCGCCGCCCACGGTCACCACGGTGACTCCGGTGGCGAAGGTCCCGAAGGTGCGGCGCAGCTGCTTGCCGTCCTCGATGTCGACGAGCTCCGCGGGCGGAGCGGCCAGGACGCTCATGACCGCCTCCCGGCCGGTGTCCCGTCGTGCGGCACGAGCTGCCGCTCGTGGGCCGGTGCGAGGGTGGCCGGGGGTGTGCCCATGGTGGCGCCGGCCCCCGGCTGCCCGTAGGCGATGCGCTGGCTGCCCCGGGCCACCAGCTCGTCGCCGCCTGCGGGCAGGCTCCTGACGTGCTCGAAGGTGAACTCCAGTTCGTCGGGCCGCAGCTGCCGGGAGTGCACACGGATCGTCAGCTCGTCGCCGGGCGTGATCGCGGTGTACAGCTCGCAGTCCGTCTCCAGGGTCACGGGGTCGGCCATGGCGGGGCTGGTGGCGGCGCCGAGTCGCTGGACGAGGTGCAGGTCCCGGGAGTGCTCCTGCCGGATCAGACAGCTCAGGTAGGCGTCGTCGACGGCACCGTCCGGCTCGGCGGCACCGGCCGTGTAGGTGTGGGCGGAGGTGTCAGGCACGGTGGATCCCTTCGTTGCTGGGCGGTGTGCTGTCTGTGAGTACGGCGAGGACGACGGGTTCCAGGGCGGTGCGCAGCGTGGTGACGAAGGTGGCGACGGTGAGGTCCCCGCAGGTGAAGGACACCCAGTTGGTGCGGGTGTGCGGGGTGAGGGCGAGCGGGACCTGGGCCAGGTGTCCGGCCTTGCGCAGGCATTCCGCGGCGCTCCACACCCGGGTGGCGGCCGTGTCGGGGGTCTCGCCGGTCTCCTTGGCGACGAGCGCCGCGAGTGGTGCGTACTCGCCGAGGAGTGACTGCCACTCGTTGTCCGGGCGGATGCTGACCGGCTCGATGTCGCAGGCCACGGTCGCGTCGGAGAGCGTGGCGAGGGTCAGTCCCATGCCGTGGGCGGCGGAGACCTGCAGGCCGCCGTCGATCTGTGGGCGCCCGTCGGGCCGGTAGCGGAGGTCGGCGTGGGCGCCGAGGGCGCGTTGCACGGCGGCCGCGGTGGCCGCCCGGCGGGCCGCCACACTGCCCGGTTCTGTGCCGGTGTCCTGCCGGTCGGGTTCGACCGCGACGGCGATGCGCCGGCCGAGCATGTCCTCCAGGGTCCGTTCCAGGTAGGAGCCGAGCAGCGGCGGCGCCCAGGGGCCGGAGCCGTCGGTCTTGCCGACGGCGTGCAGGG
This sequence comes from Streptomyces sp. CB02414, assembly GCF_001905385.1. GTDB lineage: Bacteria > Actinomycetota > Actinomycetes > Streptomycetales > Streptomycetaceae > Streptomyces. The sequence continues at coordinate 106,161 of NZ_LIPF01000007.1, forward strand.
TCAGTCCGTCCCAGCGTTCCACCACGGTTCCCTCGCGGTCCCGTACGGCGATGTCGTAGACGTACGTGTCGCCGTCCCGGGAGCGTTCGGTGGCGCAGTAGCGCAGCTCCTGCGGGTCCTGTGGGAGTTCGGTGCCGGCGCCCATCGGCTGCAGCCGTTCGATGGCGGACGGCAGCAGCGTGGCGTCGGGGACGCAGACCTGGTTGCCGTGCATCAGGGCGTCGCGCATCCCGGGGTCGGCGAGCAGCAGTGTGGGCGGCAGGAAGCCGGCGAACCAGCCGGTGGGCGCGGCGACCGCCACGTCGGCGTCGACGTCGCGGGCGGCGGCCCGGTGGAAGCGGCGCAGCCGCTGGAAGCGTCCGCCCTGGAACAGCACGCTGCCGTACAGGTCGGCCGCCGGGTCGAGGGCGACCGGGGTGGTGTCGGGGGCGGCCTGTTCGGGTGCTCCGGCGGGCACGGGCGTGTCCGTGTAGACCAGGCGGGCCCGGAAGTGCTCGGCGGTGAAGCCCGTGTCCTGGGCGTGGATGGCCACGTCGACGGTGTCGATGCCGGTCACGGTGGCGGCGATGCGGATCCGGGCGGCGCCGCCGGGCGGCACCACGATGGGCCGCTGGAACTGCACCCGTTCGAAGGCGGGGGTGCCTTCCCAGCCGGTGGCCGCGTACGCCACCTGGGCCATGGCCTCCAGGCCGAGCACGGCGGGCATCAGCAGGTTGCCGTCCATCAGGTGGTCGGCGAGATAGGGGTCGGTGCCCGCGTTCAGCTCGACCTCGGTGACCAGTTCGACGCCGTGGTAGCGGATCAGGGGGGTGCCGGTGAAGCGCAGCAGCGGCAGCGGGGGCAGGTCGCGGCGGACCGTGCCGATGCCCTCGGTGCGGCCGCTGACGACTGTGACGACGGGCGCGTCCGGGTCTGTGATGAGGCGGAGCAGGAGCTCCACTCCCTGGTCGGGCGAGATGGGGGTGATGCCCTGGCGGGACAGGGTCTCGACGACGGACAGCTTCTCGCCCATGCCGACACCGGACCAGACCGACCACTCCAGGCAGCGGGCCCGGCAGCCGGGGTGGGTGCGGGCCACTTCTTCGGTGAGGTCGGCGAGCCATTCGTTGGCTGTGGCGTAGTGTGCCTCGCCCTGCAGTCCGGAGCGTCCGATGATGCTGCCGAAGGTGACGAGCAGCTTGAGGTGTTCTGGTCCGACGGCGTCGAGGACCGTGCGCAGGCCGTCGACCTTGGGGGCGAAGGTCGACTCGATGTCCGCCTGTGTGAGCCCGCCGAGGGGGCCGGGTTCGTTGCGCCCGGCGCCGTGCAGCAGCGCGGTGACCGGGCCGAGCCGGCCGGTGAGTTCGCCGACCGCGGCCCGGACCTGCTGCGCGTCGGTGACGTCGGCGCGGGCGTAGTGGAGCCTCACGCCCCCATCGGCCATCCGGGCCAGGTTGGCGGCGAGTTCGGTGTCGGTGTCCGGGTCGGAGCGGCCCAGGACGGCGAGGGCGGCGCCGGTCTCCCGGGCCACGGCCAGGGCGCACTCGGCGGAGATGCCCTTGCCGCCGCCGGTCACCAGGAGGACGTCCGCGGTGCCGATCGGCCGTTCTGTGCGGGCGGCCCGGGCCGGCAGGGCGGTCAGGGTCGGTACGCGGCGGGTGCCGTCGGTGTCGTAGTGCGCCTCGCAGAACCGGGTGCTGCCGGTGACGGCGGCGACCTCGGCGAGCACGCGTGTCACCGTCTGTTCGGCGCTGTCGGCGGTCAGCGGGGTCTGGACGAGGGTGGTGCGCAGGCCCGGCTGTTCCAGGTGCAGGGTCTTGGCGAGACCGGCGGCGCCGCGGCCGGACTGCACCAGGACGAACCGCAGGTTGGGTGTGGCACCGGCGGCGGCCAGGGCGGCTTTGGCGCCGTTCAGCGCGTACTCCACCTCTTGGGGCGGGCAGGCGTCGGACAGGCAGACCAGGACGCCGGGGCCCAGGGCGGACTGCCGCAGGGCGGTGGCCAGCCGGTCCGCCACCGGGTGGCCGTCGGGGGCGAACAGCTGCCAGTCGCTGGCGCCTTCGGCGGCGGCCGGCGCGTCGGGCAGCGCGCGTTCCTGCGGTGCGACGGAGAAGGCGCGGGCCCAGGGTGCGGAACCGGCCACCACGGGGGCGGCCTCGTCCGCGCCGCCGGTGCCGGCGAGGGACTCCAGGGCCTCGGCGATGTCGCCCACCGTCGCGGTCGCGAAGTGGGTCGGCATCCGGGTGGCGGGGATGCCGAGGCGGGTGGCGGCCTGGTTGACGATCTGTCCGACGGTGATCGAGCTCAGGTGCAGTCCGTCGAGGAGGCTGCTGTGCGCGTCCACCAGCTCCACGGGCAGTTCGGCGCGTTCGGCCACGAGGGCGAGGAGCACGTCGAGTGCCGAGTCCCCGGCGCGCGAGGCGGTGGTCGCCGCTCCTTCGGTGCCGGCGGTGGTGCCGGTGGTGGTGTCGGTGGTGGTGTCGGTGGGCCGGGCCTTGAGGGCGGGCGGGTCGTGCTGCGGTGCCTGCTCGCAGGGGCTGGCCAGGAAGCTGAGTTCGGCGCCGATGGTCAGCGGGCGGGTCAGCCGGTCGCGGAAGAGCCGCTCGTGGATCACGGGTGCGCCCAGCACCCAGGCCGCCGCGACGACCTGCAGGAGGGAGCGCAGGGATTCGTCGTCGGTGTTCAGGGTCAGCGCGGGGACGTCGGTGGAGGCGGCCGTGAGGCTGCTCAGCACCCGGCCGGGGCCGACCTCGACGAACAGGTCGGCGTCGTCGGCCGCGGTGGTCACCGCCTGGGTGAACAGCACCGGTTGGGTGATCTGGTCCCGCAGCAGCCCGGCGAGGTCGGTCCGCCCGGTCAGTTCGGCGCCGGTGACGGTGGAGACGACCCGGCGCTCCGGGCCCGCGAACGCGGTTTCGGACAGCCAGCGGCCGAACGCGTCGGCGGCGGGCGCGACCAGCGGGGAGTGGAAGGCGTGCGACACCGCGAGGCGGGTGCAGGCGGTGCCGGCCCGCGCGGCCCGCTCGGCGAGCGTGTCGACGGCGTCGGCCGGTCCGGCGACGACGGTCTGCTCGGGCCCGTTGTACCCGGCCACGACGACCGGCAGTCCGGCCGTCAGTTCCTGGACGGCCGCCGGTGCGGCGCCGAGCGAGGCCATGGTGCCGCAGGCGCTGTGTTCGGCCATGGCCCGGCCCCGGATCTTGGCGGCGTCGAGCAGCACCTGGCCGTCCATTGCTCCGGCCCAGTGCAGGGCGGCGAGTTCGCCGAGGCTGTGGCCGACGGCGACGTCGGCCTCGATGCCCAGGGCGTCCAGGGCCCGCAGGCCGGCCAGCGAGCCGGTGGCGATGCGGGGCTGGGCGACCTCGGTGGCGGTGGTGTCCCCGTCGGTGGGCAGTCCGGCGCCGGCGTAGACGTCCGCCGCTTCGGGGAAGCGGCGGGCCAGGGCGCCCCCGGAGGTGCCCGTGCCCGAGCCCTGGCCGGGGAAGAGGAAGCCGATCCGGCTGTTCTCACCGGTTCGGCCGAAAAACGTGCGGCCTCCGTCGACGGCCCGGAAGCCGTCGTCGGGCCCGCGTGCGTCGAGGGCCTCGACGAGCCCGCGCAGCTGCTGTCCGGCGTCCTGCGGGGAGGTGACGACCGCGGCCGCCCGCCAGGGCTGGTCGAGGAGGTCGCGCTGGAGTGTCGCGGCGAGGTCCCCGATCTGCGCGTACGACAGCTGGGTGGTGTAGTCGGCCGCCTGGACGAGGCGTTCGCGCAGTTCGCCGGGGGACTGCGCGTCGAACATGAGGAGTTCGCTGTCCTGCAGGGAGCCGGCCAGGGTGAGGGCGCGGCGGCTGGGGGCCTTGTGCGGCGGGGCGGCGGTCTTGTCGAGGACGACGTGGGTGTTGATCCCGCCGAATCCCATGGAGGTGACGCCCGCGCGCAGCGGCAGCCCGTGCGGCCAGGCCTCGGCCCGGCGCAGCACCCGCAGCGGTGCCTTGTCGGCGGTCAGCAGGTCGTGCGGGTCGACGCAGCCGAGCGCGGGCGGCAGCATCCGGGTGTGCAGCGCCATGGCCGCCTTGATGAGTCCGGCGATGCCGGCCGCGGCTTTGGTGTGTCCGATCATGCCCTTGATGGAGCTGATGACCGCGGGGGTGTCGGCGCCGGCCGCGGTGCGGGACTCTGACAGCGCGGTCAGTTCGGTCAGGTCGCCGACGGCGGTGCCGGTGCCGTGGCCTTCGAAGAGGGGTACGGATTCGATGCCGAAGCCGGCGTGTTCGTAGGCGCGGTCGAGGGCCTGGCGGTAGCCGCTGGCCTCGGGGCGGGTGATGCCGCCCTGGCCGTCGGAGGAGATGCCCCAGCCGGGGATGCTCGCGTAGATGCGGTGCCCGGCGGCGAGTGCGTCCTCCTCCCGCATGAGGACGATCATGCCGCAGCCCTCGCCGGGCCAGAAGCCGTTGGAGTGGCGGTCGTACAGCCGCATCTCGCTCGTGGACAGGGCGCCCGTCTTCGCGAACCCGATGATCTCGAAGGGGTCGATGGACAGGTCGACGCCGCCGGCGACCGCCACGTCGACGGTGCCGCTGAGCAGTGCGGACCCGGCGGTGGTCACGGCCAGCAGCGACGAGGAGCAGGCTCCGTCCACGCTGTAGCCGCCGCCGTTGAAGTCGAAGTGGTTGCAGATGCGGCCGGCGATGGTGTTGGACAGGCCGCCCGCCAGGGTGTCCTCGTCGACGGGCGGGAAGGGCTTCTTGTACTCCTCCTCCATCCCGGCGGCGAACTCCGCGACGCGCTCGTCCTGCCAGCCCATGCCCTTGAGGGCCTCGGTCAGGACCCGGCGCACGTAGGGCCAGCGCTGCCGCATCACGTTGGCGCGGGAGAACTCCCCGGTGAGGGTGTTCCCGATGACCACGCCGGTGGTCTGCCGCGGCAGGCCGTGGCCCGCCGGGAAGCCGGCGTCGGCGAGGGCCCGGCCGGCGATGTCCAGGGCGAGCCAGTGCGTGAGGTCGGTGGACCGGTAGGTGCTGCCCGCGATCTTGTGGGCGACGCGGTCGAACTCGTATCCCTCCAGGACCGCCGCGGTCCGGGCGTAGAAGCGGTCCGGTACGGCCGGGTCGGGGTCGTAGTAGTCGGCGAGGTTCATGCGTACGTCGGGCAGTCTGCGGAAGGCCCGGCGGCCCGCGACGGCGTTCTCCCACAGCTCCTGCGGGGTCGCCGCGTCGGGGTAGCGGCAGGCCATGCCGACGATGGCTATCCTGCTCATGCGGACACCGTCTCCTTCTGTCCGCCCGGAGCGGTTCCGTTGACCGGCCGGGCGCCCAGCAGGGTGGTGAGGGACTCCTGCGCGGGGGCCGGCGGTGCCGCCGCTTCGGTGCGCTTGCCCAGGCGGTCGAGCCACCACAGGTAGCCGCCGCGGATCAGGCAGACCAGCGCGGTGGCGAAGAACAGGCCGTAGGCGATGTGCAGCGCGGTGAGCAGCCCGTACATACCGGCGACACCGCCGCCGAAGGCGATCTGCTGGAGGCGTCCGGACGGGGACGTGCCCGGGTCGGTGATCATGTAGTTGGTGAACAGGACGAAGGCCGTGCCGGTCATCATGCCGAGGCCCGAGGGGATGGAGGTGCCGAAGAGCAGGCCGCGGACGACGGCCTGCAGCGCGAATCCGCCGACCCAGGCCGCGATCAGCCACATGCGGCCGGTGAGTTTGGCGTTGAGCATGGTGCCGAGCACGATGATGATGCCCGGGAGCACCCAGTCGGCGGGGCCGTACAGGTACTCGGTGAAGTGGTAGGGCGGGGCGATGCTGGCCCAGGGGAAGAGCAGCAGGATGACGGCGATGCCGAAGTTCGACGGGTTCATGTAGTGCCGCATCCGGCCGCGCAGCGGGGCGCGCAGCACCCACTTGGTGCCGACGGCGACGATGACGCCGAACACCATGACCCAGACCCGGTCGTTGACGTAGGTCAGCATGTTCACGGCCAGGGCGGTGATGTGGGAGGGGAGCAGGAAGTCCATCACTGTGCGGGGGCCGCCGCCGAGGTAGCGGGCCCGGCGTCCTTCGACCCGGGCGCTGATCGCCTCCAGCCCGGTCTCCACCGCGTAGGCGGCGGCGAGGGCGATGAAGGGCCAGGTCCACGGCTGTTCGAAGCCGAGCACGGTGTAGCCGAGGATGTTCAGTACGGAGATCGAGAGGGCGAACCGGCGCAGCGCCTTGATGACCTTGGCATTGTGCCGGGGCGCCGCCTGTGGCGCCGCCTGCGCGGTTGTGTGCTTGTCGGACACGGTCACTTCTCCTTGGCGTCGGCGCCGAGCTGGAGCGTGTGCCAGCCAGGGCTCAGCTGAAGGTCCTGCTTGCGTACCTGGCCGTTGCGGTCCCGCCAGACGAGGTCGACCCGCACGGGAGTGTCGGTCTGCCGGCCCAGGCCGATGTGCACGTCGCTGCTGCGCCGCCCGGAGTGGCCGCCGCCGCCGTCGACCCGGCCGAGGCGGGTGCTGCCGTCGGGCAGTGTCACCGTCGCCTGGGCGCCGATCACCGGGGAGCCCGCCTGGTCGACGAGCTTCAGCCCGAGGTGGTCGCCGGGCTTCGCGGTGGTGTTCTGGTAGAAGACCGGCTCGCCCCACTGGCGGGCGACCGCCATGTCGAGGCGTCCGTCGCCGTCGGCGTCACCGGTGGCGATGCCCCGGGTGGGCACGGGCACGGCCATGCCGAGTTCCTGGGCGAGGTTTTCGTAGCCGCCGTCGCCGGCCTTGCTGAAGAAGCGCAGGGTCTGGTTGCCGGCGAGGTCGTCGCCCTCGCGGACGTTCGGCCACCACATCGGGTCGGCGACGAGGGCGTCGTTGGAGGTCGCCAGTTCCTGCAGCTGGGGCCAGCGGTTGGTCTTGCCCTTGACGAAGCCGTTGGCCTGGACGATCTCGACGTCGCCGTTGTTGTCGAAGTCGCCGGTCTTCACGTCCCAGCCCCAGCCGGACCAGGCCAGCCGCAGCGGCACGCTCCGGTCGGTGAAGGGGGCTTCGCCCTGGCTCATCCGGTCCTTCAGGTCCGTCTTGTCCTTGGCCTCGTTGATGAAGGCGAAGTTGGACTCCTGGATGCCGAAGGAGGTGGTGATGTTCGAGACGAAGGCGTCGTAGAGGCCGTCGTTGTCGAGGTCGGCGAAGTCGACGCCCATGCCCTTGAAGGAACTGCGGCCCATCTGCTTGGACTTGGGCACGGTTCCGCTGTGCACGGACTTGACCTCGCTGAAGCTGATCTTCCCGGGGCGGGAGGTGTTGTACAGCAGCGCCGAGGTTCCGAAGTCGTGGCCGAGGTACAGCTCGGGCAGCTGGTCACCGTCCAGGTCGTTGGCGGAGGCGGCCAGGGTCCAGCCCTGGTCGATGTCGTCGGGCAGGACGTCCTTCTGTTCCTTGAAGCCCTGCTCGGTCCAGCGGAAGAAGTGGGATCCGCCGCCGTTCTGGGCGTGCGACAGGGAGTCGTTCATGGTCACTTGGCCGTCCTTGGACGGGTCGAGGACCGGGCTGTCGGGGAAGTAGTTGCCGATGAGGATGTCGTTGTGGCCGTCGCCGTCGAAGTCGGCGACGGCGGAGGTGTTGGAGTTCCACAGGGGGCCTGTGTAGGTGTCCCCGCCGTCGCCGGGCACGAGCTCGGCCGGTTCGAAGCTGTCGGGGGTCATGGTCGTCCGGGCCTCGGTCCTCTCGCCGGCCTGCGCGGCAGCCTCGGTATCGGCCGGCGCGTTGGGCTTCGCGAGGAAGAGCACCGGGGTGCGTCCCCAGTAGTGCACGAGGAGGTCGGTCGCGCCGTCCTCGTTGAAGTCTGCGGGCGTGCAGCCCATCGGCGCCATCGTCTTGCTCTTCGGCAGCGGCGCGGGATCCAGTGCGAACGGCTCGTAGGTCGCGCTCTTGCGGCCGGGCACCGGAGCCGGTGTCACCACGACCTGGTCGATCCTGGGGTCGGTGACGCACAGGTCGTTGTCCAGCCCGTCACCGTCGATGTCGTTCATGGCGATGCCGGCGCCGACCGAGGAGATCCAGGCGTCGATGTGCTCGAATGCCTTGTTGACCTCGCGGATCGTCTGCTGCGGATGGCCGGACGGCATCGCGATCGACATCGGTGCGAACGAGAAGTTCTCCGCCAGTTCGCGCCGTTCGGCCGCGGAGGATTCCGGTATGTGCACGGCGTAGTAGGTGCCCACCATGAGGGCGAGGGCAACGACGCCGGGCGCCTGTTTGGTCAGCCAGGTCCGTGGGTGGGTCATGAGTTCGCATCTTTCTGCGCGAGGGGGACGGCGGAGAGTGCGGCGGCGATCTGCTGTCGCCAGGTCTCGTAGGCCGGTGTGGCGCCGGCGTTGCCGGCGGTCGCGTCGGCCGTGGGCATGAGGTCGCGGCAGAGCTCGGCGGCCTCGTGCGGGGTCCGGCCGCACAGCACGCGGGCCGCGAGCCGGGTGTGCGGGATCGTCAGTCCGGCCTTCTCGCGGGCCTCGGCGGCGAACGCGGCGCCCTGGGCGAGCTGCGGGCGGTGCTCGCCCGCGTGCCGGGCGAGCTTGTGCAGCTCGCCCTCGTCGGCGCTGCCCGCGTAGGCGGCGGCCAGCCCCGCGCCGCCGTACAGGTCGGGGTGCCGGTGCGCGGGGTAGGCCGCGATCAGTGCGGCGACGGTGTCGGGGTCGGTGCCGCCGACGAACCACAGCGCCCGGCCGATGCCGTGGTCGATCGCCCGCGCGCTGTACGCGGCGGATCCGCCCGCCCAGGTGAAGGGGTGCTCGCGGTGCGGGTCGCGGACGTATGTGCCGGTACGGAAGTACGCCTGGTGGAAGCCGTATCCGTCGAGGATCAGCCAGCGCAGCAGCGGGTCGGTCCGGGTCACGTCCGGCCACAGGAAACGCGGCAGCCGGGCCATGGCCCAGCCGATTCCGACGTACACCATGTAGATGTGGTGCTGTCCCTGCCCGGCGAGCAGACCGGTCAGCCTTTTCGTGCTTCCGGCCAGTGCGTCGAGGATCACGGCGCCCATTCCGGCGCCTTCGTAGGCGAATCCGCGGAACTCCCGGTCCACCCCTTCGAGCCATTGTTCGGCTTGTTCAGGCGAACGGGCTTCCACTGCATAGCCGTAGCCCTGCAGGAACGTGCTTCCGATGGTTTCCAGTTTTTCTTTCGCTTCAGCGTTCTTCACATGGAAACCACGGACATCGAGTCTGGTGGCCGACACATTGGGTGTGAGGATTTTGCGCCGCAGCGCGCGGAGACCTGTGGACACGCGGAGAACCGCCCCTCATTGATTGTCTGCGATCCTCGGGCCTGAATCCGGTCATCAGCAGGAGCGCAGCTTTACGAGTGGTGCATCACGCCGGTGGAGATCCGCTTCACCGGTTCGCCGTCGGCACCTTGCTCCGTACGGCACGACGCCATAGTTCGTACGCGGGAACGCCGGGGCTTTCTGCGTCGGCCACGGCGCAGTCGTCGGCGAGTCGGGACGCCTGTTCCACGGAGAGACCGGCCAGCGCCCAGAGGGCGGCGTGGGTGTGCTCGGGCACCGCCTGCGCGTGGACGCGGGCCTTCGCGGCGAACACGGCGCCCTGTGCGAGGTCGGCCCGGTGCTCGCCCGCCTCGGCGGGCAGCGTCCGCAGGGCGGTGGGGGTGCAGCAGCCGGCGAAGGCGGCCGCGAGCCCGGCGCCGCTCCACAGGTCGGGCTGCCGGTCCGCGGCGAACCGGCGGACCGCGGCGGCGACGTTCGCCGGGCGGGCGCCGTGGATGAACCACAGCGCGCGGCCGATGCCCTGGTCGACGGCGCGGGGGAAGTAGGCGGCGTCGCCCTGCCACGGGTAGGCGTCGGGCACGCGCTGCTCGTCGACGAAGCGGCGGGTGTGGAAGTAGGCCTTGTCGAAGCCGTAGCCGTCGACGGCCAGCCAGTGCATCTGCGGGTAGAGGGCGGTGCCGGTGAGGTCGGGCAGCACCTTCTTCCACAGCGGCCGCGGGAGGCGCGCCATGGCGAACCCGATGCCGATGTAGTTGAGGAAGATGTGCCGGGCGCCCGCGCCGGTGAGGAGGCCGCGGGTGCGGCTTGGGCGGCCCGGTCCCATCGCGTCCCGGACGACGCAGGCCATCGTCGCGCCCTCGTAGGCGAATCCCTGCAGTTCCGGGTCGATCATGGCCAGCCTGCGCTCGGTCTCGTGCAGGCTCGGCGCCTCGATCCCCCACTCGAAACCGCAGACGACCGCCTGGGGAACGTGCTCCAGTCGTCGGGTGGCAGCCGTCGGCTCGACGGGAAATCCACGCCGGACGAACTCCACATCGGCCAGGGACGGGGCCAGGAGCATTCTGCGGAGCGTGCCGATCGCCGCCATGTGGCGCCTCCTTGTCTCCCCTACGAGTGCAAGAGGGCCTCATCGTCGGGGCGGCGCCGATCCGCGGGCATCTTCAGGCGTGCGCAGGTGTTCGGTGGCTCACGGGCCTTGCCGCGTTCCCCCGAAAAAAAGGGGGGGCTGTCAACGGGTCCTGCGGACGGCGACTTCCTCGGTGTGCACCTCCCGCGCGCATTCGGTGCAATGCAGCTGGGACTGCACGAGCCCTTCACAGCCGATGTGCTGCGCCTGTCGCGGCGGCCCGCCCTCATTGGGCAGATTACGGTCTCCCCATTGCATGAGGGCGATCACCGCGCGGGCGAGGTCATTTCCTTTCGGGGTGAGCCGGTATTCATAGCGGACCGGTTTCTCCTGGTACGGGACCTTTTCCATCAGTCCGTTCTCGACCAGCCTGGTGAGCCTGGTGGCGAGCACGTTCCGGGCGATGTCCAGGGTGCTGAGGAATCCGTCGAACCGATGGGTGCCGAGGAAAGCGGAGCGGACGATGAGCAACGTCCAGCGCTCCCCCACCACTTCGAGTGACCGCGCTATGTTGCAGTCCTGGCCGTCATAGGTACGTTTCAGCATTCGGTCACGGTAGGCAGCCGACAAGTCCGGTGAAAAGACGGAGGTGGTGAAGTAGGCACGAGTGGCCGGCCGCGGAAAGCGGCGTCCGCGCCGCGCCGCCGGCGGCCGTTCCCGCAGGGCCCCGCCGCCTGCGGGGAAGTGAGCACTGCGGAAGACGCCGGGGGCGGCCGGGGCCGTCATCCTGACTGGGCAACGGCCTTTCCCGCCCACCGCCCCCGCCCCCGCCCCCGAAGGAGTCCCGCCCATGGCGGTCCGTGCCGGCCGCCGCCCTCCAGACGCCCCGCCGGCCCGGCATCCAGGTGCGGCGCCCCTTCGGGCCTGTGCGGCCGGCCCCGGTGGCCCGCCGGGCCGTTCCTGCCCGGGCGGACGGCTGCGACCAGTACCGTCCAGCTGTTCTTCCCGCGGGTGGAAGCGCACCTGTGCTCCCCCGCGCCGGTCTTCGCGCCGACGGCCCTCGCCGTGCTGCTCCACCGGCGTGCCGGTGCCGCGGCCGTCCGCTGCGGCTGCGGCTGCGTGTCGTGGACCGCCGGGTGCCGGCGGGGCAGCGGACCGGCCTCCCGTCCCGGTGCGGCCCCCGCCCCGCGCCGTCGCGGCCGGTGACCGTGGTCCTGCCTGTGACGGCGGCGCCACCGCGGTGCGTCTCGCCGCCCGCCACGGGCACCGCACGGCGGGCGCGGCGGAAGGGGACGGCCGGTCCGGGGTGTTCGGCGCGGAGCGGCCGGCCCGCATCCGGCAGCCCGGCATCCGGGGCGCGAGAGCTGCGGCCGGCCGGGGGCTCGGTGCCACGTGGAGGGGGCGGCGCCGAGCGCGCCTGCTTCCACCGTGCCGACCGCGACAGCACGCGGACGGCTGAGCGCGTCTGCTCCCGCGGCCGACGTCGGGCTGCCGTTTTGAGGTCCACGACCCGCAGGGCCCGAGGCAGTGGCTGTGCACCGCGGGTCTTGCGGCCGCGGGCCCGGGCATCCTCGTCTTCCTCGCGCGCGGGCGCCTCGTGCCTGTGCCGCTGAGGACGCGAAAAGCGGCCGCCCCGTGCACGGGGCGGTCCTCCCGTGGCCGTCCCCCGCTCACGCTCTCGAAGCGGCGCGGGCTCCCGGATCAGGAGGCCAGCGCGGGCTGCCGGCTGTCGCGATGTTCAAGGACGTTGTGCACGTAGGCCGCGCTGACCAGCGTCATGTGGTGGTGCCAGCCCGGGTAGGACCGGCCCTCGAAGTCCTGGAGCCCGAAGCCGCCGTCCAGGTCCCGCAGCGTCTGCTTCGTGTGGGCCTGCATCTGGACCGTGGCGATGACGTCCTCGATCCGCCGGTGCACCATGTTGGTCAGCCACAGGGTGCTGGACCGCGGCTGCCGGTCGCAGCGGACGGAGAGCAGGCGGTACGTGCGCTGCGGCAGCTTCTCGAACGGGCCGCTGCGCGGCAGGCCCACGAGGCCCGCCTGGACCGTCAGGGTCCGGCCCTGCGGTGCCGTGCAGATGGTGGTTTCGAGGCTGCCGCCGTGGCCCGGCTCGAAGAACTTCCCGGCCGGCAGGACGACGGGCTGGGGCCGGCCGTCACGCCGTGGGGCTTGGAGGTGGCGGCCGACCACCAGCGGCAGGTTGCCCGGCACGGCCACACCGAAGTCGCAGCCGAGCTGGCTGAATCCGCGCACCAGCGTGCCCGCTCCGGCGTGGGCGGTGAGGTCGGCGATGACGGGGACGGCCGCCAGGCGGGTGCGCTCGCTCATGGCGCGCGCCAGATCGAGGGCGTGGTCCTCGAGCCCCTGCGCGGCGACGTCGTGCGGAATGCGGGCGCGCGCCCTGCGGTTGGAGTCCCGGACCCAGGCGCCGGGCAGGAACAGCCGCCAGTCGACCGGGACCGCTCCGTCCCGGTGCACGAGGAACCCGCCGATGCCGACCTGGCAGTTCACCGACCTCCCGGTGTCGGGGACGAAACGCCGGTGGACGCCGCAGGAGTGCTCGCCGCGCTTGCGCATGACCGCGACGTCGACCTGCCAGGCCACCGGGTTCAGCTGCTGCTCCGCCCAGCGCATGATCTCCTGGTTGGCCGGCTCCCATTCCCAGGGACTGGCGTTGACGAACTGGTGCAGCGACTGCGCGGCCGTCGGCGAGTCCGAGATGGTCGCCGCCAGCCGCCGCATCGACTTCTTGCCCGGGGTGCGCAGCAGGCTCACCAGGTAGGCGTGCGCCCAGCGGCGCTGGTCGGAACGGGGCAGGTGGGCGAAGATCTGCTCCGCGAAATCGAAGGCCGTCGCCTGCTGCTGGAGCGAGCCCGTCATCAACACAGCGTGGTCCCCCTGTCGGCCGCGGTGTCTGGATACAAAAAGAATAACGCTTGACCTCTTTTTTTGACCTGCCCGTGCCGCCCCGCCCGGAGACTCTGGGAAGTCGCCTCCGCCCGCGCGGCGACGAGGCGGGCAAGTACGGGCAATCGGTGCGGGCCGGGACGGCGGCCCGAAAAGCGGCCCCGCCCCCCCAGGGGGGGGCGGGGCCGGGGCCGGACGCCGCCCCCGGGGGGAGCGGCCGGCCGCTCAGGGGCTTGTGTCCGGCCTGGTCACGGGCCGCCTCGATCGCAGGTCACGGGCCACAGGGAGGGGACAGGAGCGGGACTCGGGGGCCCGGGAGCCCGGGGCCCGGGGTCCGGGGTCCGGGGTCCGGAGACCCCAGGGCACAGGGGTGCAGGGGTGCAGGGGTGCAGGGGTGCAGGGGTGCAGGGTGGGGGGCGAGGAGTGTGGGGAGGCCGGGGGCAACGGAGCTCAGACCGCACCAACCGCTCGGTATGCCCGGTGTCCGCCCTCCCGGTGTCGCCTCAAGCGGCCCACGGGGCGATCGGGTACCAGGGGATGATGTCCCGGCGGGCGAGCAGCCTCACGTCCCAGTACAGGAACGTGAAGGCGCCGGCGACGATCAGGGCGACGGCGGTGAGGACGGCGGCGCGTTGGGGCTTGGCCATCCACCGCTGTACCCGGGCGCCCGCCACGGCGGACAGTGCCACGAAGACGACCGCCATGATCGCGATGTTGCCCACCGACTGGAGCGTGAACGCCGCAGCGCCGTAGAGCGGGTTCCCGCTCTCCGCCGCGTCCCGGAACAGCTGCCGGAACAGCGGGTAGGGCCGCCCGATCAGGAAACCGCCGATCAGGGCGCCCATGAAGACGGTCTGCGCGTGCGGGAACCGGCGGCGAAGACGCGCGAAGGGGTCACGGACGAACCCGAGCGCGCTCAGTCCCAGATAGAACATCGACAGGCCGACGATGCCGAACGCGGCCATGCTCTGCACGGAGCGGCCGGAGAGGAGTCCGGGGACGGACTCGGCCTCGGAGAACTGCGGCATCGACGTCCCCACGAACCCCACCAGCGCGCCGTACAGCGCGGACACCGTGACCATCCCGAGCGAGAGCGGGCCCAGCGGCTTGAGCGCCTGCACCACCCGTCCCCACCGGCTGCCCACCGTGCCGAGCAGCGGCGCGACCGTGCCGAAGGCCGCGATGTTGCAGGCGGTGAACGTACCGGCGAGCCCCGAGGTGAAGGCGAAGACGATGCCCGCCACGGCACCGGAGATCGGCGCCTGGGGGTCGTGGCCGAGCAGGGTGGTGGCGATGTTCCCGCCGATCGTTTGGTCCACGAACTCGGCGGACCACACCACCGTGAGCGCGAAGCCCGCGGTGATGCTCAGCAGGAGCACGCGCCACCGCCGGCGCACCGGTCCGGCCGGGGGCCCGGCCGGGGGTGCGCCGGTCTGTACCGCACGGTTTCGTGACGAGACCTGCGGGTCCTGTGTGTGCGTCATCGAGGCTCTCCAGTGGGCAGGTTCGGCGGCGGGGAGGGCGGGAGCGCCGTCCCAGCGGGAGAGTAGGGAGGACCCCGGCCCGGGAGCGTCTTTGAGATTGCCGACTGCGCAGTGCGCGCCCACGGCCGGTGGCACCGGCCACGGCGGTACGTCGGCGCACTTCGGCAAGTCGGGGGGTGGACGCAGAAGCCGGGTATCAACAGGTGCGCATTTCAGGCAACTTCGCATTGCCGCGCTGCGCCGCGGAGGCAACGCTTTGTGTTGATGCGACTGTCAACAGGAAGCCAGGGAGGACATGACCAGGCAAGACCGTGCGGTGCGTACGCGCAGGACGCTGATCGACGCGGCCGCCGTGGAATTCAACCGGGACGGCTACCACGGCACGACGCTGGCTCAGATCGCCGGTGCCGCGGAGATCTCGATGGGAGCGCTGACCTTCCACTTCCCGAACAAGGCCCAGCTCGCCGATGCCGTCGCGGAAGAGGCGTGGGCCACGGCGAGGACGGTGGTCGAGCACGTCGCCGGCCAGCCGGCCCCGGCGCTCCAGCGCACGATCGCGCTGACCCTGGAGCTCACCCGGCTGATCGAGGAGGAGGTACTCGTACGGTGCGCGGTGCGCCTGTCCCGCGAGCGGCACAGCTCCACCGGGTGGGCCGAGGTGTGGCTGCCGCTGGTCACCAGCCTGGCCGGCCAGGCGCATGCGAGCGGTCAGCTGAGCGGGCATACGCTGCCGGACGACCTGACCGGGCTCATCCGCCTGCTGATCGGGGGCTGCGAGGTGAACCTGCGCAACGCCGAGGCGGCGCCGCCCGGCGAGAGTGCCGTCGACCGGCTCCGGCACAGCTGGCGCCTGGTGCTGGAGGGCATCGCACCGTCAACCAGCGCTGCGGCACTCCCGCTGCCGGGCGCGAGCGCGGACGCGACGGCGTCTTCGGCGGCAGCCGTTGTCACCCGGGCCCCGTCCAGGCCCCCGTCCGGACCCCCGGACGGGGCCCCGTCCGGGGCCCTGTCCGGCGGGCAGGCATGAACGGCGGGGCCCGGGACGCGGGCTGCGGCTCTCACTGGGCCGTTCGTCCTCCGTCCACGGCGAGCGCCGCTCCGGTGACGAACGAGGAACGGTCGCTGCAGAGCCAGACCGCCGCCTCGGCGATCTCCTCGGGCGACGCCATGCGCCTGTGGGCCACCCCGCCACCGGGAGCCACCCCGCCACCGGGAGCCATCCCGCCGGGGGCGATCTCCGTGGCGTGCTCCAGGAGTTCCGTGCGGGTGCTGCCGACCACCAGGGCGTTCACCCGTACGCCCTGCTGTCCGTAGTCGGCCGCCGCCGCCCGGGTCAGGCCGAGCACGGCGTGCTTGGCCGCGACGTACGGCGCCGAGGCGCGGGTCGCCCGGACCCCGGCGACGCTCGCCGTGTTCACGACGACGCCGGCGCCGGTGACGAGCATGAAGGGCAGCTGGGCGCGCATGCAGTTCCACACGCCCCGCACGTTGACGTCCATGACCTGGTCGTAGACCGCGTCCTCGACCTCGTGCAGCCGCTGGCCCGCCGTCCCCCATCCGGCGTTGTTGAAGGCGCAGTCCAGCCGGCCGAAGGCGGTCAGGGCCGCCTGCACCGCCCGCCCGGCGTCCTCCGGCCGGACGACGTCGCCCGGTACGCACACCGCGGCGCCGCCGGCCCCGGTGATGTCCTCGGCCACACACCGCAGTGCCTCCTCGCGCCGCGCCATCAGCACCACCGCCGCGCCCTCGGCCGCGAACAGACGGGCCGCGGCGGCGCCGATACCGCTCGACGCCCCCGTGATCATGACCACCTTCCCCCCGACCAGCCCCGTGTCTGCGCGGCCTTCCCCGATCGCTGCCACCGTGCTCCCCCCCAGGTGCCGTGTGCGGGCTCACCCCCGCACGAGTGCTGCGCTCTGCGCGTCGATGTGCTGCAGCAGGGCCTCGTCGATGTCCTCCAGCCGGTCGACCAGGTGCCGGACACCGGCCGCCGCCATCAGCCGGCGCTGGAACCCGTGGGCGAAGTCGCCGGGATACCCGATGAAGGCCGTGCCGAGCCGCCCGGCCTCCGCGGCCACCTCCGCGACGTCGTCGATGAACAGCACCTGGTCGAAGCGCAGGCCGAAGGTGTCCGTGGTGATCTCGCGCAGGCCGGGCCGGACATCGGCCGTGCACACGTAGCCGGCGGAGAACAGGTCCGCGCAGTCGCCGAGGTGCCGCAGGAAGTGGTCCCGGCCCAGACCGCCGTAGCAGACCGTCTCCAGCCCCAGCGCACGCAGCCGGACCAGGAGGCCGCGGCCGCCGGGCAGTTGCCGGACCGGGTGGCCGGCGAGGTACTCCTCGCGTGCGGCGAAGTAGGCCCGGAGCACCTCGTCGGGCTCCATGGCGACACCGGCCGCGCGGGCCAGCGCCCGGGCCGCCGTCCCGGGGCTCCGCGAGAAGACGCTCTGCTCGACGGCCTGGGTGTACGCGCCGCCGCGGCTGACCACGAAGTCGTGGATCACGGGGCTGAACGTGTCGTTCAGGAGCACCCCGTCGATGTTGACCGCCGCCGCCCGCAGATGGTTCAGCCGCATGATCTCTCCTCCGTCCCAGAAGTGCACAGATGCCGGTCCCGACGCGGCACCGCGGGAAAACGGGCCGCCGGCCCGTCGCTGTCTCAATGACCGCCGCGCACTTCCGCCCTCGCGGTGAAGGCAGTCGCCTCGCCCTGCACGCCCTTGATACAAACCGTGCGCCGGGAGTCTGCGGCGCGGGACGGCTGCGGCTCCGCCGTGATGGTGCAGGGAGAGTCGAACTCCACGTAGCGGTGGAACTCGACATCCATCACGATGGGCATGCCCATGTCACTGCGGGAGCCGAGTGCGTGCGTCGCCTGCCGCACCGCCTCCAGCAGCAGCATGCCGGGCACGTGGTCGACGGGATGATCGAACAGGACCGGGTGGCTGGTGTCCACGCGCAGCGTCCACCCCCCGGGCCGGCCCGCAGGGACGGACGGGGACAGGACCACGTCCTCCGGAATCAGACGCCCCACCTCACCCGGCGGCAGCGGCGGCGCGGGCTCGGACACCTCGCCGAACACCCGGGCCGCATCACCCCGCTCCCCGCGCATCCGGCGGTAGACGGCCGGAGAGTGGCAGGTGAAGCTGGTGACGGCGGACCCGAGCGGCTCGGAGCCGCGCATGACCTGGAACTCCATGGTGACGGCGGCCGGCACACCCCGTATCCGCCGCATCCGGGAGCAGGTGACGTACAACTGCAGCTCCGCAGGCCGGCGTTCGATGCGCAGAGCGCGCGGATCGGCGGTGAACCGGAAACGCGTCCAGATCATCTGGTGACCGAACGGGACGAGATAAGCGGCGTGCATCAGCAGCGCGGGCGCCTGCCGGACCGTCTCGCACAGCAGCAGCGGATCGTACCGGGTGCGGCTGGTCCGGTAGAAACTGTGACTGCGCGGCCACTGGGCACTGACGGTGAAATCGTCGGCCCCGGTTCGCTGCCAACCGGTTAAGAACACCTCGGAGACCGCGGCGCGGTGCACGTACTCCCTGGGAACGGTAGAGGTCAGGACCGCGGGTGGAGCCTCGCCGGCGCGTTCGGCGGATCTGAGCATGATCACTCCCAGAAGAGAGGAAGCCCAAAAGGGCACGAGGTGCGGGCCACGTAAAAATAAGGGGCGTTCTGTTTCTCTGTCGAGGGTCTTGGCCATGATCCCTATGCTCCCCCCCGCCGACCAGGCACGATCCGCGAGGACAGCATCCGCTCCACACCGCACCAGCAGGCACACCACAACGGCATGCGGCCCCCAGGATTTGCCCGCACCCCCCTCGGGGGAAGATAGTGAGTGTTTGGTTTTTTACGGAGGTACCGTGGCAACGCGCAGAGTGAAGCAGCCCCGGGCACTGCGGACCCGGGAGTCCATCGTGCAGGCCGCGGCCCAGGTCTTCGACGAGCTCGGCTACAGCGGATCGAGCATCGCCAAGATCGTGGAGCGGTGCGGGACCACTCCGGGCGCGGTCTACTTCCACTTCAAATCGAAGGAAGCACTGGCCGACGCCGTGATGGAGGCCCAGTCACGCACCGTCCTGCCGCGCCTGGAGTCACAGCGCCTGCAGCGCGTGGTCGACGCCACCATCGTCTGGGCCCACCAGCTCCAGACCGACCCCCTGCTGCGCGCCGGGGTCCGCCTCACCAGCGAACGGGGCACCTACCAGGCCCATGTCGGCTCACCGTACGAAACCTGGGTGTCGATCCTCGAAAACGACCTGGAGGAGGCACAGCGCGCAGGCGAACTCCAGCCCGGCGTCGAGCCCCGGGAACTGGCCGAATTCATCCTCGAGGCATGCACCGGCATACAGATGTACGCCGCCGCCACCACACGCCGCAACGACCTCCCGGTCCTGGTGGAACGCATGTGGCGCTACCTGCTCCCGGGCGTGGCAGTACCCGCCATGATCACACAAGTACTCACACGCTCGACATGGACACTCGAACCCACATAACACCCTGCCGAACCCCCGCCCCCCGCCGGACCACGACCCGCAGCAGGCCCGGCAGCCCCCGCCCCCGCTGGCAGCCACCCCGACAACCCTTCACCCCCACCACGCACACGACCAAGCACACGCGCACGTCCAGACGCACACGCACGCGCACGTCCAGGCGCACACGCACGTACCCGTCCAGACGCACACGCACGTACCCGTCCAGACGCACACGCACGTACCGGACACACTCCACGACGGACACGCCCTCAAACACCGGACAAACCCAAAGATCAGCCCGCCCGGCACTCGAAGACGGCCGCCACACCTCAGCGCGTCCGGTAACGCACGTACATCACACCACTACCGAAAACCCGCTCCTCGACCAACTCAAGATCGAGCCGCACCCCATCAGGAAAAAACCGCCTGCCACCACCAACCACAGTCGTAGTCACAAACAAGTGATACTCATCCACCAAACCCGCCTCAATCGCCTGCGCAGCCAGCGTCGGACCATCAACCGTCACATCACAATCCGCATCCGCCTTCAGCCTCCGCACCACCTCCGGATCAAAACACCGCACAAGACTCGTCCTCGCACTGGACACCGACTCCAACGTCGTCGCGAGGCCGTACTGCTGGGTCGCCCGGTCGACGTCCCGCAGCAGGCATCCCGAACCGGCGTGCGCGAGACGGGCGGCCGGGTCAACGGTGACCCGGCGCATGCGCGACATGTCGAGTGTCAACCCGCCGTCGGCGAGTGCCGTTCCGGCGATGTTGTGGCCTCCGCCCTTGATACTCAGCAGCAGGCCGTGGTCCGCGGCGAGGTGCACCAGGCACTGGCCACGATATGGCTTGAGGTCCTGCTACGTGGCGCACCAACGGCTCAGCGCGAACGTCCGCTCCTGCATGCGGCGGAGGCCGAAGATCCCGCGGCAGGCGAGGATCACGGCACAGCAGACGATTCCGGCGGCGATCGGCGACACCCGCCCGGTTGTCACCGCCACCATCGTCTCGTCCAGCATCGTCAGGCCCTGCGCCGCCCGGCCCTGCGCGACCAGCGCCTTGCCCTGCCCCAACCCCCGAACGCCCGGAGATCGGCGTCGTCGCACCGGTCGGCGATCTCGGTGATCTCCGCGAACAAGCGGCGGGCAGCCTCGGGCTCGCCACATCCAGCGTCCGAAGGGCGCGCAGGGATGCGCAGATACCCCTGCTCCACGCAGTCCAGCGGCGTGTCCTCAAGCATGTGCCGCGCCCGTGCCAGCCATCCACCGCCGCATGTCCGCTCGCCGTGGAGGACGAGCGTGAGCCCGGTCCAGAAGGCACACCGTACGGCCGATGCCGCGTCCCCCTGGGCCAGGAATGCGTGGTGGGCACGCTTCCAAGTCTCGGTCGCAGCGTCGACGGACCCGATCAGGTATGCCGCCCGCGCGCCATCCGGACCAGATCATCGGCCGTCAGCGGGGCCTGCTGCTCGGCGGCCGACAGCTGCTCAGACGCTTCCCGCCACGCCAGCCGCTCGTACGCCTCTCTCCCCTGCACACGTGGATCAACGGCGGTCATGAGTACTCCTGCGAGCAACTAGTCCCTGTGGGCAGCGCACGCGCTGCGCTGAGCGCAGGTCGCGCCGGAGCCCTGCGCCGAGCCACCTGACCAAGGCCTTCCTGCGGCCTGCGTATCTCTTGGCGATCTCAGGACACCGCTCTGGATCGCTGGGCACGGACAAGCCTTGGGTTCCTGCACGTCGTTGCTCGAATCGGGTGAGGTGATCCGGCCCGGATGTCTCCTCCCGTTGTGGCGGCATCCCAAGGGAGAGACCCAGTGCTTTGCTTTTCCGGCCGGTCGCATTCCGCGGTCGCGGTCATTTCAGAAGGGGCATCGTGACGGCACAGAGCGAATGGAACGATGCGAAGGCCGAGGCCTTCATGGAGAAGGCGCTCGGAGACCTCAGCGGGGCCTTGACCACCGGTTTGTGCCATCTGGGCGACCGGCTGGACCTGTTCAAGGATCTCGCAGCAAACGGCCCCGCAGGCAGCCAGGAGCTCGCGGACCGTCTCGACCTGAATGAACGATACGTACGCGAGTGGCTGCGAGGCCTCACCGCCGCGGGGTATCTGGAAGAACCGGAGTCCGGGCGCTTCACCCTCCCCGCCGAGCACGCCCCCGCCCTGGCCGACGAGTCAGGGCCCATGTTCCTCGGCGGCGTCTACCAGATGATGCCCGCCGCCCTGGCACCGTACGAACGACTGACCGAGGCGTTCCGGAATGGAGGAGGCGTACGGCAGAGCGAATATCCGGACATCCTGTGGGACGGCATGAGCCGTTTCACGGGCAGCTGGTTCGAAAGCGTGATGGTCGCCGACTGGCTCGGCACCTTTCCGCACATCGTCGAGAGGCTGGAACGGGGAATCGACGTTGCGGACGTGGGGTGCGGTGCGGGCCGTGCCCTGATCGTGCTCGCCAAGGCGTTCCCCCGTTCGCGTTTCACGGGGTTCGACAACTTCCCGGCGCAGGTGGAACGTGCCCGGACGAATGCGGCCGAGGCCGGTGTCGCCGACCGCGTGAACTTCGAGACGGTCGATGCCACCAAGGGACTACCCGAGCGCTACGACCTCGTCACCACCTTCGACGTCATTCACGACTCGGCGGAACCGAAGCGACTCCTTGCCGCTGTCAGGGCCGCGGTCAAGGATGACGGCGACTACCTGATGCTCGAGATCAACTGCCACGACCGCCCTCAGGACAATGTGGGTCCTGTTGCATCGATGTTCTACGGACTCAGCGTCTTCTACTGCATGACCACGTCCCTCTCGAACGGCGGAGCCGGCCTCGGAACGTGCGGGATGCCCGAGGCGGTCGTACGCGGGCTGTGCGCCGAGGCGGGTTTCAGCAGCGTGGTCCGGTCCACGGCGGAGGACCCGTTCAACGTTCTGTACGCCGCCAAGCCGTAGGCGTCCACGGATCCATGGGCGCGCAAGAGCCTGTGCCCGTGAGCTACAGACAAAGGGGCTCCGGTCGTATCTCGCCGGATCGGTCAGGCCTCGGCGCCCGTCTTGCGGCGGTGGGCGACGAGCACGACGCCGGCGCCGAGGACGAGCACCGCACCGCCCGGGCCCGACGGCTTCGCGATGATCAGCCTCGCCCTCGGCACGATCGGCATGTTCGGCGCGGCGGCGGCACCGTCGGCGACCGTGATGGGCGCCTTCCGCCTTGTCACCGGCATCGGTGTCGGAGCCATCCTGGCCAGCACCAACGTGATCGCCAGTGAGTTCTCGAACGCCAGGAACCGCGGTCTGGCCATCGGCATCTGCACCGCCGGATACGGGGTCGGGGCCACCGCCGCGAGCCTGGTCGCCAAGGCCACCGTGGGCGGCGACTGGCGGATCGTCTTCTACGCCGGCGGTGTCGGGACCCTGCTCGCCCTGATCGTCATCGCCCTCATCCTGCCCGAGTCGGTCGCCTTCCTCGAGCAGCGCCGTCCAAGCCACGCGCTGGAGCGGATCAACCGGACACTGGCCCGGATGCGGAGTCCGTCACGGACGCCGACCTCGACCAGGCGGCCGCCACCCGGCTGGGCCCCGAACGGGCCGGCTCGGGATGGCTCAAACAGTTGCTGACCCCGACGATCCTGCTCTGGCTCGTCTTCATCACGATCATGTTCGGCTTCTACTTCGTCAACAGCTGGACCCCCAAGCTCCTGGTCGAGCCCGGCGCCGCCTCGACGTCTTGTGGGCCCTCCTACGCGACCAGCGGACCTTCGCCGCCGAGCCGCCTCAACGCGGCCTTGCAACGGCATAGCACGGTCACAGTCCGCTACCGACGTCCTAGACAAACCTGATCGGGAATCACTGACCCATGGCGTACTGTCATCGATCTGTCCGTGGCGGGCACCGGCTTCCCGGTACAAGGCCGGGCACGGCACCGGCAGACCCGAGGCTGCTGGTGGAAGCCGGAGAGGTCGGCAGGCACGCGGATCCACCGAGCACCGCCGGGCCCCTTCCAGAGGGCGTTGGCGGCGAGGGCCTCGAGCGGGACAACGGTCATCGGTCGGCCGACCACTCGGCGGGAACCAAGAGCGATCATCTCGTTCGGACTCGCCCGCTCGGGCGCCGCAGCCCGCCGGGCAACTTCGGCACCCGCTTGTCCTCGCCGTGCTCTCTCCGGCTCAGGCAGGGTCCTCCGTCCGCTGGGAGGCAGTGCCGTACTGTCCGTGCAGCCCGTGTTCGTCGGCGAAGGACCGTCGGCACAGACCGTGGCAGAAGCCGTACAGGACGCCCTCGTACACCAGCGTGGGCGGGGAGTCGGCGAGGTCGACGCTCATCCCGCACACCGGGTCGATGAGCCGGCCGCGGGTAGCCGGGGGCGCCGAGCGGGCTGGGGCGCCGTCTCCGGGCGGGGCGGTGTCACGGTAGGGGCGGGAGATGAGCTCCAAGAGGTCCAGGCTGCTCACGGCCCTGCCGTGGATGCCGATGCCGCCTTCGGAGATGCCGTCGACCAGGACCACGGCGTCGGGTTCGCGCCGTACCCGGTCGGGGTCGCGGCCGGCGGCCCGCTCCGTCTCCGCCAGGACCCCGGTGACGATCTCCACGGTGTAGCTGCTCATCTCCTTGCGCCACGACGCCGGGACGGTGACCCGCACCAGGTAGCGGGGCGGGTCCGCCGGGTTCGTCCTCGGGCGCCGGCCGAGGACCCAGGTTGCCGGTTCGTGCACGAGCACCTGCGTGAGCCTGCGCTGGGCGTCGAGGACCTCGGCGGCGTGGCTGTCGTCCTCGGTCATGAGCGTGTCGATGAGTCGTTGGGCCAGCATCTGCCGTCCCTCGTCGCTCAGGGCGTTCCTGGGTACGTACACGTCGATCAGCAGCATGCGTTGCTCCCCTCGTGCGGCCGGATTCTGGGTGTACCGACCAGAATTCCCGGTGCGGGGGCGAGCGCCCATCCGCCGCCGGCAGGGTTCACGCCTACTGCGGGCGAAGCAGTCGGCGACGGCATCTGCCGCCGGAGCAGCAAACCCGGTGGACGCCTCGCGGCCCCGGCCGGCCACAGGACTGGCCGGGCGAGGGGGGAATCGAGCAGCCCGCCGGGCCCGCCACGGCCCTGCATGGGGTGTACTGCCCACAAGGGTCCTGCTGCACCAGCCGGCACAGCGTGCAGCAAACGGTCAGCAAGCCACCCCGGCGAGGGTGAGGTCATGCAGGGTGCGGTCACGCTCCGGGCTGCGGTCACGCTCCGAGGGGCGGTACAGCGTCCGCAAACAGTTCAAGGCGCGAACGGTACAGGCGTACCGATGACCACCGGCCGGCAGGGGAGGCGGAGGCTGCTGTGGACGTCACACGGGGCTCCCTGGTACGGGGGGGGAGGCGAGGAACAACGGTACGAGTTCATGACCGACGAGCCGTTGGAAGACCACCCGGCGCTTCGCCTGCTGGAGGCCGTGACACCGGCCCGCCCGGCCATCGCGGCAGCAAGCTGAGTTTCACGGCTGCCTGCCGGCCGTCCCGAGGCGGCTCGCGCGTCGCCTTTCGGCGGTGCCCCACGCACGAGCGGCTCAAGTGCCTGGCTGTCGGGGAGATTTGCGCCGGAGATGCCGACGGAAGAGGCAGCCGGTCGGATCGGCTCCCGCGCAGTGGCCAGGTCCGTGGTCGACGCGTTCCTGGAGCCGCGCCTCCACCACCGGCCAATCGGACATCTCCGACATTCACCTGTCAGACGCCCGCCCGTCGACGGAGAGTTGCCGACATGTCGCTCACATTCCGTGTGCTCTTGTGATCATGCGGTGTTGTTCCGTCCACTCCCTGAGAGGAGAACCTCTTGCGCGCGTTCACAAGACGCCGTTCCGGTGCGGTCGCGGTGGCCGCAACCCTCGCTATCGCGGCGGGTGCGGCATCCGGCACTCCGGCAGGTGCGGCCGCACCGCCCGAGGTCGTTCCCCGGGCCGAGACCGCCGCGTTGTTCGACGACGACGAGGGCGGCAACGCGAACGCGGACGACCCTGCGATCTGGCGCAACCCCGCCGACCCGGACGCCAGTCTCGTCATCGCCACGGCCAAGGAGGGCGGCCTGCGGGTCTACGACCTCGACGCCCGGCAGGTGCAGTCAGTCCCCGCCCCCGCGGCGCCCGGAGCAGACGACGCTCCCGGCCGCTTCAACAACGTCGACCTGGTGCACGGCACGTCCCTGGGTTCCGGCGCCACGGACCTGGCGGTCGTCAGCGACCGCGGCAGCGACAAGCTGCGCGTCTACCGCATCGCCGGAGACCAGCCCGACGCCCCCCTCACCGACGTCACGGACCTCTCGGCGCCGTGGATCTTCTCCGGCTCGCAGGAGGAGGTCAACGAGGAGAGCACCGCCTACGGTCTGGCCACGTACACCGACTCCGCGACCGGCAAGTCCTACGCTCTCGTCAGCCAGAACGCGACCACCCGCATCGCGCTGCTGGAGCTGTTCACGACGGCAGACGGCACGGTGTCCTACCGGAAGGTCCGCACCTTGGACCTGCCCGCCACCTTCACGATGCCCGACGGTTCGAAGTGGTCCCCCTGCAGCGACCCCGGCGAAGGCCCCCAGGTCGAGGGCATGGTCGTCGACCCGAAGACCGGCACGCTCTTCGCCGGGCAGGAGGACGTGGGCATCTGGCGCCTGCCGGCCGATCTCAAGGGCGCTCCCGTCCTGCAGGACAAGGTCCGCGAGTACGGCGTGCCGGCCACGTACGACGAGGCGGCCGACGAGTGCGTGGTGGGTGACGACTCCGGCTTCGGCGGTGACCGGCTGTCGGCGGACGTCGAGGGCCTGACCCTGCTGAAGCAGGACGACGGGGACGGCTATCTGCTCGCCTCCAGCCAGGGCGACGACACCTTCGTCGCCTACGACCGCGAACGTTCCGACGACTACGAGTACGAGGGTGGCTTCCAGGTGGGGGCCGCTTCCGAGTCGCTGGACGGCTCCGAGGAGTGCGACGGCGCGGACGTACTCGCCGAGCCTCTCGGCAGCAGGTACCCGAACGGCCTGCTCGTCGTCCAGGACGGCCACATGGCCCCGGAGGACGGCGACCGCGAGGCCACCGGCTTCAAGTTCGTCGACCTCGCCGACGTCCTGGAGGCGCTCGACGACTGACAACCGGCCAAGAAGTGCGCGGCGGCCCGCACCGGCGGCCCGCCGCGCTCACCGGACGAACGGAGATCCGGGCTCCGGCTCCAAGCGGCCCAGCACCGCGCAGAGCAAGCGGGGCGAGTGGGACAAGCAGCAGGCGCCAGCGGTCGTCAAGACCGGCGGTGCGAACGTCGTCCCGCACTCACTGGACTTCGACGCACCGTCGAAGTCGTTCTACGTCGGTCGGTTCACTGAAGCACGGCACGGTCTCCGTCGTCAGTACGGACGGAAAGGTGCGCACCTTCATCGACGATCCGCAGATCGTGTCGGCCCAAGCCGTCAACGTCGACCGCGAACGGGACCGCGTCCTGGTCAGCAACGTCGAATACGGCACCGCCGACCGCTCCCGCAAGGCACCGCGTTCCGAGTCGCCGGTGTCGGCAGCTGCGACCTGGAGTCCGGGAAGCAGAACTGGTGCGTCGACCTGACCGCACTCACCCTGGACGGCAAGCAGCACCTGATCTCCGACGTGACGGTGGCCCCCGACGGCACCGCGTATGCCGTCGACGAGCTGACCCTGGCCGTCTTCCGCATCGACCCCGAAGGCGACGCCTCGGTCTTCATCCGGGACGGCCTGCTCCAGGACACCCTCGACATCCCCGACTTCCTGGACGACGTGGGGATGGCCACGGTGGAGTACGTGGAGGGCGACCCGTTGGTCATCGCCATGGCTGACGGCTCCCTGACACCGGTGCCGGTCCAGCACTCCGAGGACGCGCAGAAGGCGAAGCCTGTCCGCGCCACTGGCCTTCCCCACCGGCCGGGTTGCGTCCTGGCCGACGGCTCGATCACGGCCGGCAGACGGCAACCGTGACGGTCACCGACACCGTCACGGAACCAGTCACCAGCGATGTGACCGAGGGATTGACCAGAACGATGTACGCCCTCAGCGGCGGACTGGCCGACCTCCTCTCAGGCAAGCCCAACGACGGATTCACCCTGACCCCCGTCAAGACGGGCTGACCCGGCCGTCCGCTCCCGAAACGCTTCCCCGCCCCGCCCCTACGCACGTGGATCCGCACCGCATCTAGGGTGTGGGTCGTCCGCACCGTGCTCCCGAAGGTCGAGCTGCGCTTCACCCCGACCCGCGCTTCCTGGGCCGATCCGATCGAGGCCCACTTCGCCCGCTGCGGGATTTCGCCCTGGCCAACGACGTACTCGCCGCTCAACGCAAGGAATGCGCGGAATCCGCAGCGAATGGCATCCGCTGGGGCGGACGCCGTCTCAGCGGCGCAGCCTGACCGACCGCCAACCGCAGCCCCGGAGTACCGAAAGGGACAAGTTCACGAGAAGGACAGCGCCAGGAGAACCACTCAGGAGGCGGACGGCTCGATCTCCCCCGCAAAGACGATGACCTGGTCGATGAGGCTCCGCCGCAGATGGACGATGTCCGTTCCCGCCAGGCGGGGGCCTCCATCCGGCGTGGTGAAGACCCACTGGTACCGGGCCCACTCGTCAGGCATGTCCACCGCCGAGCAGCGCACCATCGTGCCGGTCCCCGCCGGGTGGCGCCGGATGTCCAGCACGAACCGCTCGACCGCCGCGATTCCTTCGCTGCGACCCAACGGTCCCCAGAAGACCACGTCTGAGGTCAGGGCCTGGGAGAGCAGGGCAGTCACATAGCTGTCGTCCGAAGTGTTGAACGCGGAGATGAACATGTCGATCGCGGAGCGTGCCGTCTCTTCCTGCATGCCCCAGTAATACCAGCCGTTGAACAAGCAGCGGCCCCTGGCCAGAACGCATCCTTGTCGACAAGCCCCCCTTCCCTCACCCATTCAAGGTCATCATCTGTGACCGGATGGAGGGACCATGCCGTTCGGCAGTGCAGACAGGGCCACACTCGGGGAGATCGCGCGACAGGTCAAAGACATCGGCGAAAGCGTCGCCGCGCGCAAACAGCAAGTCTCCGACCAGCAGCATGTCATCGACCAGATCCGCCGGGATGCGACCGGAGCCATCAGCACCGGACCACTCACCCTCATCAACAACGAGTTCGTCGCCGCCGTCAGGGAGATCACGGGCCGGCCATGTCACGACAGCGACGGCAAACCCGACCACACCGACACATCGCCAGACGCGGCCTGACTCGAACGCGGCCAGACCTACGGCCAGGGCCGCCCCGATCCCCCGAGCCGTGCCGACCCCGCCGGCCTGCGGGGTCGGCACGGCTCGCAGCATCCCTGCTCAAGCGGCCTCGCGCCGAGCCTTCCGATCCGAACCTGAGAACGCCCTTCCTGGACAGCCGGAAGCCGGACGGCAGAAGGACCGACAAGACTCTCCAGCAGACGTGTAAGTGCAGGATCAGTTGCCGTTCGCCGAGTCACGGCGCCCGTCCTCGGTGGTGTGGTCGGCCGGGACGGAATGGGGGACGAAGTTCCAGGCGTCGGCGCTCGCGTGTCCGGCCCGGCGCATCGCGGCCGTACTCCCTGGCGACGCGCTGCGCGAGCGCCCACAGCACCCCGGCGGAGCGGGCCCCGTCGGGGAGGGTGGGGCCGAGGGCCTCGTACAGCAGGTGCGGGGCCATGACGACGGTGGACTTGTCGCGGACGGCCATGGCGGCGAAGGCGGGCTTGTACGGGGCGGCCCAGGCGGGCCGCCGCGCGCAGCACGGTGAGCCTGCCGCGGGGGACGGCGTCCGGTTCACGGACGAGGCGGGCGTAGATCTCGGGTTCGGGCAGGCTGCCGGGCAGCGGGTCGAGGACCCGGGGCGCAGGTGGAAGGTGCTCGGTCAGGGCGATGCCGATGAAGACGACCAGGTTCGAGCGCGGCAAGCGCCCTCGCGAAGGCGGCGGAGTCGGCCAGGAGTGCGCGGGGTTGGACGAATCGATGACTATCGCGCGGAACCGGTCGGGATGGTCGATGAGGATCTCCTCGGTGATGACGTCGCAGGGAACCAGGCCTCCTGGCATCCGTGCGCATGGCGCCGGGCCTGGCGAGGTTCCCGGTCAGCAGCCAGGTCAGCTTGTTGAGGTAGGACACGAGCGTGCTGTTGGGACCCTGCTGGACGCCCAGGTCCTCGTACATCGAGACTGTAGGTTGAAGCCTCTTACTATCGGACCAGTCTCAACTCCCGGCGCAGTCGTGAAAAATGGTGGAATGACGCAAGGGAACCAGGGCTCCACACGCGGTCTTGACCTGACGGTGGTGGGTCGGGAAACCGAGACCGCAGAAGTCATGCGGCGCGTCGCCACTGACCGGTGTCACGGCGAGGTGTTGATCCTCACGGGCGAACCCGGTGCCGGCAAGAGCGTACTGCTCGACTTCGCGGCCGACCGCGCGCGGCGTGAGGGCGGCCGGGTACTGCGAGCGGTCGGCAGCGAGTCCGAGGCGCACCTTGGGTTCGCGGGCCTTCATCAGATGCTCCGCTCGGTGCTCGGCGAACTGGACAGCCTGCCACCGCGGCAGCACTCCGCGCTCCGGGCGGCCCTGGGTCTGGGCGAACGCACCGAGGTCCCTGATCGCATGCTCGTCGGTCTCGCGGTTCTCACCTTGGTGTCGGACCTGGCGGAACCGGCGCCACTGCTCGTGGTGATCGATGATGCCCAGTGGATCGACCGCGCATCGTTGGACGTTCTCTCCTTCGTGGCCCGGCGCATGGACAGCGAGCCCGTCACGCTGCTGGTAGGTGTGCGCGCCGCGGCCGTGCTGCCCGGGCTCGACAAGGGATACGACCGTCTCGACATCGGTCCGTTGAGCGGTGAGGCCGCGAACCGGTTGCTCGACCAACAACCGACACCCCCCGTTGGTCGAACCCGGATGCGAATCTTGCAGGAGGCGGCCGGAAATCCGCTCGCCCTGATCGAACTGGCCCGCGCCACCGCCACCCGGCAGCTCGATGGCGGCAGCGTGGAAGGCCCGCTGCCCGTCACCGACCGATTGGAACGGATCTTCGCGCAGCACGCACGGCTCCTGCCAGAAGTAGCTCGCCGACCCCTCCTACTGCTCGCGGCTGCTGATGCGACGGACGCACCGACTGCCTATCGGGGACTCCCCCAGGCCGACGACAAGACGTGGGCACCCGCGGAGCGGGCCGGTCTCGTACGCCGAGACGGCTTCCGGATCTCTTTTCGCCACCCGCTCATCCGCTCGGCCGTCTACCATGCAGCGCCCTTCGAGGAACGCAGGCAAGCGCACCTCGCTCTCGCCGAGCTGCTGAGCGAGGAGCCTGACCGCCGCGCCTGGCACCTCGCCGCCGCGACCGCACGCCCCGACGAGGACGTGTCGGACGCCCTGCGGCAGACGGCCGATCGGGCCCGGCGCCGGGGCGGCTACGCGGCCGCTGCCGCCGCCTTGGAACGCGCCGCGGAGCTGAGCCCGAGCCGCGGGGACCGGGCTCAGCTGCTGACCGAGGCCGCCGCCATGGCCGTCTTCACCGGTCAGCTCGGCTGGGTGGACCGCCTGGCCGCTGAGGTCCGGGGGCACAGTGATGATCCGGCATTGATCAGCAGGGCGTCGCTGGCCACCGGACAGCTCATGACCCTGCGTCGGAACCATGCGGCGGGCTTCGCCCTGCTGACGCGTATCGCCGAGGAAGCCGTGGAGACCCGGTCGCCCCGCCTGCTGGAGGCGCTCGCCGCGGCGGCGGTGGTCCGCTACTACTCGGGCGATGAGTCCCAGCAACAACAAATCAAAAGCCTGTTCACCAGTGTGCCGGACGCCACCGTCAGGGGTGCCCTGCGCGCCTGGGTGCCGGCGGTCTCCGACCCCTACGGTGCGGGGGCCTCCCTCGTCCCGGCGCTGCCCGGACTGATCGCTGAGGCCAAGGACGACGCCGACAGTCTGACCGCGCTCGCCATCGTGGCGTGGATCTTGGACCAGACCGCCCTGGCTGCCAGAACCTTCGACGAGGCGTTCGACCGGTGGCAGGCCCGTGGCTCGCTGCCGGACGGTCTGGGATGTGCCTTCGGCTGGGCCTATCTGGAGCTGGGCCGGTGGGCTGAGGCCCGTTCGGTGGCCGCTGAGATCTCGGCGGTGGCGTCAGTGGCAGGGCTGGACCACGCCGAGGCGTGTGCGCATGCGCTCGACGCGACGGTGCTCGCGCTGCTCGGCGAGACGGTCGACGCGCGACGGGGTGCCGAGCGGGCGTTGGTCCTCGTCGACCCGCTGGAGAGCCGCTCCGTCGCGGTCTTCGCACGCCGGGCCCTGGGCCTGGCGGCAGTGGCCGAGGGCGACTACGACACCGCGTATGCGCAGTTCCGCTCCGCCTTCACCGACGACGGCGGTCCGGTTCACTACCATGTCTCCTACACCGTCCTGGCCGAGCTCGCCTCGGCGGCCGTCCGCCGAGGTCGGCGGGAGGACGCCGCCGAACTGCTGGAGCGATCGGCGCGGCGCCTGGGTACAGGCGTTTCGGCACGGCTCAGCGCACTGCTCGACCGAGGCCGCGCTCTGCTCGCCGAGCCGGAGCACGCAGAACAGTACTTCCAGGCCGCGCTGGCGGACGACACGGGCGAGCAGTGGCCGTTCGAGCGGGCACAGACTCGGCTGGACTACGGCGAATGGCTCAGAAGACAACGTCGCATCGCTGAGGCCCGCCCGCTGCTGATCGCGGCACTCGACACCTTCCGACGACTCGGCGCGCGGCCCTGGATCGAGCGGGCGAAGGCAGAACTCCGAGCTGCCGGCATCAACGCCGCCAGCAGCGTAGCGCCCAGCGCCCTCACCCAACTGAGCCCTCAGCAGCAACAGATCGTTCAACTCGCCGCCCGCGGCCTGACGAACCGCGAGATCGGAGAGAATCTCTTTCTTTCGCCCCGCACGGTTGGCTCCCACCTCTACCGGGTGTTTCCCAAACTGGGCATCACCGCCCGGTCGCAACTCCGCGATGTGATCGAAGGCACCCTGTCAGGCACCGGCACCCAGAGGTGAGAAGGCTGCGTCCGCCGCTGCGAGAGTGCCTGTTCGCAGGTCGAGGACTGTCCCAAGGCGGGCGCCTTCGCACCTGGGCGTGAAAGCCAGGACTTGTCGATCGTCTGCGGCAGGGCATGCGAAGGGCGCAACTTGCCCGATGATCACGACGCGGAGCCTGAGCACCGACACCACGACGGGCCTGATACGCGCGGCCCCGGCCCGTGACCTAGACCAGGCACTGGCGTCCTTCCGCAAGGCGCATCTGCCCCTCACCCACCCGCTCAATTGCCAGCGCGGCCGTCGTGCTCGCGCCCGCCACCTGCTGGATTTGCTGGACGCCAGTCGGCACGCCCCAAGGACCGTCGCCGCAACGGCGCCTACTGCTCCACATCGACCGCCTCGACCTCACCTCGACCGGACTCCCTCAAGCCTCGGCCTCGCCCGCACCGGCCGCCGACGACACCATGGCGCCGTCCGCAGGCGGCGAGGTCTCCTCGCTGCCCAGGCCGGGAGACGGGCAGTCGGCTCCTGAACGAGGTTGTGCCGGCCGGTGACGAACCGCAGCTGTTCCCGGGCTCGCCCAGACCCGGACCGCGCACGGCTCCCCCGGTTCTCGCCTTGCGTCCGCATCGGCGCATGGACGGCTCTGCCCAGGTGCAGTCACGTGACGCATACCGCGCCGCGCCCGGCAAGACGCACCATGGCTGAGCGGAGTCGTCCACGAACGGACGCGTACCGGACGGCCCGTTTCCACCGGCGAGGACCCCCACGGTCCGATGCCCGCAACCAGCCTCGGCTGCGGGACCGCCCCGCACCGGTGACGCCGCGACCCGCAGTCACGGCGTCACCGGTGCACGGCCCGGCGGGGGCGCAGCGCCCCGTACCTGTCATGAGCGGCTGCTCACCCGTGTACAGCCCGCGCCTGCGGCCTGAGCACGCGCAATCGATCGAACTGGAGAGAATCGTGGACACCATCACCCTGGGCGACGTCACCGTGACGCGAGTCCGGGAGTACTACGGCCCCGTCGGCATGACACCCGAGGCCTTCGTCCCGGACAGCCCGGCCCAGGCGTGGGACACGCACCGTTCCTGGCTGGTTCCGGACTTCCTGGACGCCGAGACCCGCATCGTCAACACCGCGATCCAGACCTGGGTCCTGCGCAGCGAGGGCAGAACCATCCTGGTCGACACCGGCGTCGGCAACTACAAGGACCGGCCGTACGCGCCGGTGTGGAGCCGCCTGGACACCGACTTCCTGGGCAATCTCGCCCGCGCCGGGGTGCGCCCCGAGGACGTCGACATCGTGATCAACACCCACCTGCACATCGACCACGTCGGCTGGAACACCTACCTCGACGGCCGGACCTGGGTACCGACGTTCCCCAACGCCACCTACCTCATGGCGAAGGCCGACTTCGACTACTGGAACCCCGCCAACGAGAACAAGACCCTGCTCGGCCGCGGCAACCAGAACGTCTTCGAAGACAGCGTCGCCCCCGTGCGCGAGGCCGGCCTCACCCGGCTGTGGGAGGACAGCCACCGCATCGACTCCAACCTGCGCCTCGACCTCGCACCCGGCCACACCCCCGGCTCATCGGTGCTGCGGCTGGAGTCCGGCTCTGACCGCGCGCTGTTCGTCGGCGACCTGATACACAGCCCGATCCAGATCCACGAGCCCGACGCCAACAGCTGCTTCTGCGAGGACCCCGCCGAAGCACGCGCTACTCGCCACAAGCTCCTGGGCTCGGCGGCCGACAGCCACGCACTCGTCTTCCCCGCACACCTCGGCGGCCACAGTGCCGCCGAAGTCGTTCGTGCGGGCGGCAGGTTCGCTGTCAAGGGCTGGGCGCCCTTCTCCCCGTACACCGAGCAGGTCTGAGGCCAGCGGCAGGAAAGGCGAGAAGGACACACGAGATGAGCCAGCACCCCGCCCCCGTCGTGACCACCGCGCAGGGCACCGTTCGCGGCCTGCGCCGGGGCCGCACCCTCACCTTCCAGAACATTCCGTACGCCGCCCCGCCCCGCGGCGCCGACCGGTTCGCCCCGCCGCGCCCGCACGAACCGTGGCAGGGCGTACGGGACGCCACCCTGCCCGGACCCACCGCCCCGCAGGCGGAACGCAGGCTCGGCGACATCGACATGACCCCCTACTTCGGCACCGGCTGGAGCCGCGGCGATGACTACCTCACCGTGAACGTCTTCACGCCCGCCACCGGGGCCGGCGACCTGCCGGTCATGGTCTTCGTCCACGGCGGCGGCTTCGTCGCCGGATCGACGCGGGCCACCCTGTACGACGGCTCCGCCTTCGCCCGCGACGGCGTCGTCCTCGTCACCCTCAACTACCGGCTCGGCATCGCCGGGTTCCTCGACCTCCCCGGGGCACCCGCCAATCGCGGCCTGCTCGACGTCGTCGCCGCACTGCGCTGGGTGCGGGAGAACGTCGCCGCCTTCGGCGGCGACCCGCACAACGTCACCCTCTTCGGCCAGTCGGCCGGGGCGACCGTCGTCGGCGGCATCCTCGCCACCCCCGATGCCGCCGGGCTGTTCCGTCGCGCGATCGTGCAGAGCGGCAGCGGCCTGGGCGCGTTCACGCCCGAGCAGGCTGCCCGCGTCACCAAGGCCGCGGGCGATACCCTGGGCATCGAGCCCTTGGCCGACGCCTTCGCCTGCATCCCCGACGAGCGGCTCGTCGAGGCGGCCGGCAAGCTCACGGGCATCGATCTGCGGACCGGTACCCACGGCGATCCGCTGATCGGCCTCAGCCCCTTCAGCCTGGTCCTGGACACCCAGCCCGCCGTATCCGTCGCCGCCGGCGGCGACGCCGACGTCGACCTGCTCGTCGGCACCAACACCGAAGAGGGGAACCTCTACCTGGTCCCGGTGGGCAAGTACGCCACCTCGACCGCCGCCGACGTCGACGAGACCGCCGCACGCTCGCACCCCGACCCCGCGCGGCTCGTCGAGACCTACCGCGCCTCACGCCCTGGGGCGTCCTTCGCCGAACTGCGCTCCGCCATCATGGCCGACGCCCTGTTCGGAGTGGGCAGCCGCGCTCTGGCCGACGCCCATGCCGCCCGTTCGCCGTCCGCCACCTACGCCTACGAGTTCGCCTGGCGCTCGCGCGCCCTGGGCGGAGAACTCGGCGCCGCCCACGGGGTCGAACTGCCCTTCGTCTTCGACCTCACCGACCGGGCCGAACTCAGCGGCCCCAACGCCCTGCTCGGCCCCGGCCAGGCCCCCGCTGACCTCGCGACCCGCGTCCACAAGACCTGGATCCGGTTCGCCCGGACCGGCGAGCCCGGCTGGGACCCGTACGACACCGGCCGCCGCGCCACCATGCGCATCGACGCCGAGTGGACCCAGGTCGACGACCCCCGCGGCCAGGAACGGCAGGCCTGGACCTGATCCCCAACCAGCTGACCGCACCCTTCAAGGAAACACCATGGCCAGAACCGTCATTTCCACCGACAACGCGCCCTCCCGTCGGCCCCGCTGTCCCAGGGCATCCGCAAGGGCACCGTCCCAGCAGGTCTCCGGGCAGCTCCCCTCGCCCAGGACACCGGCGAGGTCATCCGCACCACGGTCGCCGAACAGGACACGCAAGCCCTGAGCAACGTCACCGCCGTCGTTGAGGCGGCGGGCCCTTCCCAGCCCGCACCACCGTCCACATGCAGCTCCCGCCGGGACTGCTCGTCGAGATCGACGCCTTGGCCGTGCTGGACGACTGATCACGATGGCCGGTCGTCTGACGAAGCACGCACCAAACTGCGGGCAGGCGGTAGGGGCGGTGCCACCGTGCGTGCTGGAGCCGGGTGATGTATCCGCGGCCACGGACGTACAGGCGGGCCTGTTGAACGCCGGCATCCCGGCCCCTCGGGTCGGCCGGGGCTGTGCGGACTCGGACGCGGCAGAGCCATGACGCAAGACGATCTCTCGTGGGGCTCCGCCGCGGTCCTGGCTGTAGCAGATCCCGGTGCCGGAGACCCGCTGGGCGAACTCGCCCCGCACACTCTCGCACAGGAGGTTTCCGAACGGGCCCCGTGCCGCTGGGGCCGAGACCACACCGAGGCGGTACGCGCCGCGCCGTACCGGATTCCGGCCGACCACATACCTCATACATGCGCCATAGCCACCCGGGCGCACAACAGGGCTATGCCGTCAGCCCCGATCCGGCTGCAGGCACGGCCGATGGCCCGTCACCCGTTGTCTCTGGGGGACACCTGCCGCCGAGGCAAGGTCTGCCAGCCGCTGGACTGGGGTTCCCGAGCGCTCGTGGACAGGGGGCTCTGCCGTCCCGTCAGGCCTGGGCCAACGGTCACGGTGTCGCGTCGGGAGGGCCCAGCTTGGCCAGTGCGGCGGCGCTCGGGCTGCCGGGATCTGCGGTGTAAAGCACCAACCGCAGGCTGGTACCGGGCATGAGCAGGGTTTGACGATCCAGTTCCAACTCGCCGAGTTCGGGATGACGCAGGCGTTTACGCAGCGTCGGCCGGGGGTGCACGTCATGGCTGCGCCAGCCGGCGACGAAGTCGGGGTTGTGCGCGGCGTACTCGTTGACCAGCTCGCCCAGCGCACGGTCCGCCGGGTGACGGGCTCCGGCCGCGCGCAAGTGGGCGGCGGACTGCCGGGCGAAGTCGCCTTCCGCGCCGACGGGTGCCGAGCAGAGGGTGCCGCCCAGCCGGATGGCGAGACGCACAGTGTTGCGCTCGTGGGCGGGCAACTGCGCGAAGTCGATGATCAACGCGGCCGCCGCAGAGTTCCAGGCCACGATGTCCTCCAGGTCGTTCACCAAGTAGGCGGGAAACGGCCCGAGCCGATGCAGCAGTCGGCGTGCATCGGCGGGTACCGGCGTGCGATCGGCGTCCGTACTGGGCGGGATCTGACCGGCCAGCCGCGCCAGGTGCTCACGCTCTGTGTCGGTGAGGCGCAGCGCGGTTCCCAGTGCGGACAGCACCTGCGGCGACGGACGCGGCGCGCGGGCCTGCTCCAGTCGCTCGTAGTAGCTTGTGGACACCCCGGCCAGGGCGGCCACCTCTTCCCGCCGCAGCCCGGGAGTGCGCCGGGCGCGCGGGCCGGGTGGGTGGACAGCCGTGGCCGGCAACTGGGCGGGGCGCAGCGCCTCCCGTCGACGGCGCAGGAAGTCAGCTAGTTCTGCTCTGCTCACCCGGGCAGGTTGACACAGCGGCACCCGGTTTAGCCACGCACCAGTGGTCCGGGGCTCGCTGGTGCGTTCCACGGCACTGCCTCGTGGGCCCACTCTGGTGCGGTCACACATCCTGCAGAACGCTGGAGAATCACCGTGTCACGACGCACTCCCGAAATGACCTTCCGCCGGCTGCTGGAGCTGCTGCTGGCCAAAGACATGGATGCCGTCGCCGATCTGTGGGCGGAGTACGGCACCGCCGAGTTCCCGTTCGCCGAGGGGGCATCGCCGAGACGGCTGACCGGACGTGAGGCCGTCCGGGGCTATCTGGCCGGCTACCCGGACCTGATGGACGTGCAGACGATCCCGACCCTCACTGTGCGCCACACGGACCAGCCGGACACCATCGTGGTGGAGTTCACCGCGCGCGGTCGCACGGTGGCCACCGATACGCCGTACCAGTTGGACTACATCACGGTGCTCACCACCCACCAGGGCCTGATCACCCGTTATCGGGACTACTGGAACCCGCTGGCGGCCGCCGCAGCGGCCGGCACGCTGCCCGAACTGCTCGACTCGCTCCGCTCGCAGGCCACCCGATGACCGGCGTGCTGATTACCGGCGGCACCGGAAAGACCGGAAGCACCCTGGCCGAACTGCTCCGCAGAAGCGGTGTGCCGGTCCGGGTGGCAAGCCGCGTCCCAGCGGCCGACGCTCCGGACGCGGTTCGGTTCGACTGGAGCGATCCGGCCACCCATCCGGCCGCATTGCACGGGATGGACCGGGTCTACCTGGTGCCTCCGGTGGACACCACCGACCCGATGCCGCTGGTCGCACCGTTCTTGGCCGAGGCCGAACGCCGCGGCGTGCGCCGGGTGGTGCTGCTCGGCTCCGCTATCGTGCTGCCCGGTGCCGCCAGCGCGCTGGAACTGGCCGCGCACGTGCGGGCCCGGTCCGGATGGGTGGTGCTGCGTCCCTCCGGGTTCATGCAGAACTTCCTGGCCCCCCACCCGCTGGGTGAGCGGATCCGGCGACGCGGTGAGATCCGCACCGCTGCCGGAACCGGCCGGGTGGGCTGGATCGACGCTCGAGACATCGCGGCGGTAGCCGCCGTGCTACTGACCGAACCCAACGGCCACCCCGACGACCGGCGTGACTACCTACTCACCGGGCCGAGGGCGCTGAATTACCAGGATGCGGCACAGACCATCGCCATCCACACCGGCCGGCCAATCCGGGTCGTGCCCGTCGGAGTCGCCGAGCAGGCGGACGCCTACCGTGCGTCCGGCCTGCCGGACGCTTTCGCGACCGCCCTCGCCGCTGTCGACGCCGGCATCCGAACCGGCCGGGACGACCAGGTCAGCACCGCGGTGCTGGACCTCACGGGCCGCCCGCCCCGCACCTTCGCCGAGTTCGTCCAGGATCACGCACTCCAGTGGAGTGACCGTCGGGACACCCGCTGACTAGGACCTGTCCGGACGATCACGGAAGCCCGTGGCATCGACAAGTCGGCGGCCGATGTTCCCGCCAACGGGTTGTCGCCTCCGGCTTGCTCTGTGCGACGACGCCTGCTCGGAGGCAGACCCGCTGCGCCGAGCAACCGTACGGGGCCGCGGTGACGCGGCCACGGGAACGGGCGGCCGCGGCACTGGGCGACCGCGAAGGGCAACCAGAGCGCACTGAAGCCGGTCAGGTACCAGCAGTTCAGTAGACGCCCACAACTCTCGTCCAGGTGGCTGGGTCAGCGGTGGACGTACTCCGCTGCGATGAACAAGACGGCTGCCAGCGGCACCACCCGTGAGGCGAACGCCGATCCGATAGTGGCCCGCCCTGCCCGG
Organism: Streptomyces sp. CB02414; assembly: GCF_001905385.1. GTDB lineage: Bacteria > Actinomycetota > Actinomycetes > Streptomycetales > Streptomycetaceae > Streptomyces. The sequence goes on from NZ_LIPF01000007.1 coordinate 145,269, forward strand.
ACCTGCGGGCGGGCATCGACGTGTCGTGCCATCTCGGTCAGCACCTGTGCCGCTCGGGCCCCGGCTCCCCTACGACGGGCCAGCCTGCCGGCCCATGGCGGAGGGAACAGACCCGCCGGCGGAGCCTGCGTCGTCCCCACGAACTCGAGCAGTCCGTCGCGCCGCAGGTCCACTCGCTCGATCTTCGACCAGGGCAGGAACGTCACTGTCCACATTCTGCGGATGTGGACCCCGTCGCGGTCCGCGGTGAGGCGCCATAGTCCCACCCGGCAGCACAGCCACCCCGCCACCAGCGACGTCCAGACCGCGAAGAACACCGCGCCGGGCTGCGGACCAGCAAGCACCCCGCCGGAGGGACGCTCGACGAACTCCACGAACAACACACACCACCCCGCAGTCGCCACGCGGCCCAGCCACCCCGCACGCCACACGTACGCTTCCGAGGACGGCCCGGTCACCTCCGCCTCCGGCTGAGGAGCCACAGGCCGACCACTCCGGGCAGGAGCACCGCGCCCATGGCCAAGAGCGGCAGCCCAGGGCCGGGCAGCACATACATCGCGCTCCCGGCGATCGTGACCAGTGCGCCGACGCCGAGCAGCGGTCCCGCAGCACCTCGTTCCGGCCGGCGCTCGCCGTGCTCACGACTGGCGAACATGGCCTTCTTCCTGGCTCGGAACTCGCTTCTGCCCGCTGGTCGCCGGCTCGGGGATGCCGGTCAGGTCCTCGACATCGAAGATCTTCGCGATGGGCACGTCGGTGCTGCTGTGAGCGATGATCGAGAAGGCGATACAGACGGCGATGAGCGTGTACGCCTGCTCCCCCTGCGGGATGTCGGCCTGCAGCACGAGAAGCCCGTAGACCACGGACGCGAATCCCTTGGGGCCGAACCACGCGGCCACCAGCTTCTCCCGTCGGTCGAACTGCGTGCCGACGAGCGAGATCATCATGGAGGCGGGCCGCACCAGCAAGATCGCCAGAATCACCGCCACGTAGCCGGTCCAGGACAGGTCGGCGAAGAGCTGGGGCGTCAACAGGGCACCGAAAACGAGCAGTGCGGCGAACTTGGCCAGCTCTGCGAGCGCTTCGCCCAGCGGTTCGAAGGCCGTCTTCGCCTCCGGTGACACGGCGGTGAGCACGGCACCTGCGGAGAAGGCGGCCAGGTAGGGGTTGGCGTGGGTCAGGTGGCAGGCGGCGTACAGGATGATGCCGGTGGCCAGTGGCAGCAGTGGCTGCAGCTTGGGCTCCGCCCCCAGCAGCCGGAACCGTACGAGCCCGTTCACCAGCAGGGGCAGCACTACGCCGAAGGCGAGCCCCAGCGCGAGTTCGAGGGCGATCTTCCCGAAAGCTGACTCCGCGTGGCCGCTGGTCGGGCCGGCGGCTGCGATGAGGACGAGCACCAACGGCAGGGCGAGCCCGTCGTTGATGCCGCTCTCCACGTTCAGCAACTGCCGCAGTTTGGCCGGCACTTCCTTGCGGGCCACGATCGCCGAGGCGAACACCGGGTCCGTGGGTGCCAGGACGGCGCCCACGAGGAAGGAGGTCGTCCAGTCGAACCCGACCAGGTAGTGGGTGATCAGCGCCATGCCGACGAAGGTGAGCGGCATGCCGAGACCAAGCGCACGGGCCGGGTTCTTCCAGTTCTCCTTGAGCTTTGGGAAGGACACGTGCATGCCGTCGGTGAACAGCACCGCGAACAGCGCCAGGTCGGCGGTGACCGCGACGATGTCGCTGTCCGGTGAGATGTGGATCAGGCCGAGGAACCCGTCGCTGACGAGAGCGCCGCCGACCAGGAACAGGAAGGAGGTGGACAGTACGGTCCGGGCCGCGAGTCCGGAGAGAAGAACCGCGATGAGCAATGCGGCGCCGAAGACCGCGACGAGTACCACGAAGACCAACCCCGATCGGCGAAGACAACTGTTCCCTGATCGCCGACCAGACTTCCCGGCACTCCGCGACGGACTTTACACGATCCTTACGCGTCCCTGACAGGTGCCTGACCGGCCGTTCATCTGGCGTGAACGGCACCGGACCGCGACCGCTGGTGCCGACAACGACGACCTTGACCTGTGTCATGGCAGTGGCGGGAGGGAGTTCGTGCTCGTCATGGTGCCTTTCTGCGTGCTGGTGGGGATCGCGAGCATCCCAGGGCATGGGATGGATGTTGTCGGTCCCGCTACTCCTCTTCCCCCCTGGCTCCGCTGCGCGCCTTCCTGGTTCCACGATCGTGAGGTACTGGAAGAGAATGCCCAGGATCCAGGCGAAGGCGAAGTCCAGGGCGAAGGCGGCGTAGAGGGCCTTGCCGGCGAGCGTGAGTGAGGCCGCGTACACGAGCCATCCTCACCGATCAACCACCGAGGCGGCAGGCCCGTGAACTCCGCCGCCGCGGGAGCCCCGTACTCGGACGGGTCCCGGCGCCGTCTGCTCATACGCGGGCCCCCTCACGCCCGCAACGGGCATGGGACCCGCAACGGAGTACGGTGTCGTCATTCCCAGCCGAGAGGGGACGGCCGGGTGTCCCCGGCCGGGGCGGAGGGCTCCGCGCCCGCCTCGTTGAAGGCGGACAGGGCGTCGATGAGCGCCCGCCGCTTCTCCGGGCTCAGACGTTCGACGATGACGGCGATCTCCGTGCGCCGCCGGGCGGTGACCTCCTCGACCGTACGGTGTCCCTCCGTCGTGAGCCGGAGCAGGGTCTCCCGCCGGTTGTCGGGATTGACCTGGCGGTCCACCAGCCCGGCGGCGACGAGCCGGTCCACCATGCGCATGGCCGTCGAGGGGGCGACGCGGAGCAGGTCGGCGAGAGCGACGAGTTTGGTGGCGCCTCGGGTGGACAGGACGACCAGCATCCGGAACTGCGGCAGCGTGACCCGGTCCTCGACAGCGGACAAGGAACGGGCGGAGACCGCCACCAGCAGCCGGGAGGCGGTCAGAACCTCCCGCGTGACGGCATCGACGTCCTCCATGGTCCCCTCGCGGGACTCGCGCTCCATCATGAGTCCTTTTTTACCGGGATCCTTCATTTAGACTGTGCAAAATTTTGCCTGCCGAAGTGATCGTTCTTGGGTCTTCCGCCCCGTCGATGCGGGGAGTGGACACCGCCCACCCTCTGGAAGGCGAGCATGACACCTGACGAAGCGGACCCCGCCAGACCACGCGTCCCCGCCGGCTGGCGCCGGCAGGCCGCTCGCGCGCCCATCCTCCTGTTCAGGGCCGGCCTGGGGCCGCTACTCGGCAGACGGTTTCTGCTGTTGCACCATGTGGGCCGGGTCAGCGGAAGCGACCGCCGGGTGGTTCTCGAAGTCGTGGCGTACAAGGCGCCGTATCGCTGCTGGACGGTCGCCTCCGGTTTCGGTTCGCGCTCCGACTGGTATCGCAACCTGCGTGCCCGGCCGAAGACGGTCGTGCAGTTCGGCAACCGCCACCACGCCGTCACCGCCCGTTTCCTCACTTCGGACGAAGGCGCCGACATCATGACGGACTACGGTCGGCGCCACCCCCGCACCGCTCGTCGCCTGTGCGCATACCTGGGGCTGCCCGCCGACGGCTCCGAGTCGGCCCTGCGCGAGGCCGGGCGCACGATCCCCTTCGTCCGCCTCGAGACAGACACCTGTCCACCGGACGAGCCGCGCCGTGCCGGCCATGACACACCGACTCCCCGGAAGTGAGCGACAGTGCCGAACCCCACCCCTGATTCGGTGTGGACGCGATTCCTCACGGACAGCGAGGAAGCCATCGCCCGGTCCGCACCGCGAGAGCCATCAGCCCGGAGGCGGACCGGGCATCCGGAGAGAAGCGGCCACGTGGGCGACACCTGGTACTGCGACGACGCACTGTCCGAACCCCCATGGCGCCACCTCGACACACGCGGGCGAATACGTCGCCTCGGGCGCATCCTGGCAGGCGCGGCCGCGCTCGCTGCTCTCCTGGGACTCTTCTCCTGCCTTCCCGAAGAGCCCCCGGGCCGGCCCACAGGCCCCGAGAGCACCTCACCACCCCAGATCTCCAGTGCCGTTGTCGAGACACCGGCCCCGGCCTCCCCGTCCTTGCAGTCGGCGGACGCGGCGTAGAACGAACCCGGTGTGGGTGACGTTGTGGAGGCGGGCGATACCGAGCATTGCGTGGTGAACGCCGTCGTCCTTGACGGCGGCAGTCGCGGCGGATCTGCCACGTCTTCATGTGCGCGAAAGCGTGATCGACGCGGGCTCGGACCTTGCGGTGGGAGGCGTTGTGCTCCTGTTTCCAGGCCGGCAGTTCGGCCTGGTCACGTTCACGGCGGTGCGGGATGACCGGGCTGGTGCCGCGGTAGCCGCCGTCAGCGATCACTGTTTTCCTGCCGACGGCGGCCTCCCCGCCGGACAGCTCCTACGCCTTGCAGTCGTTGCGGTTGCCCGGCAGGGGCCGGCAGACTGCGACAACGAGCCAGGGGTCCGCGCCGAGCGAGGGCCGGCCCGAGGTGGCCGGAAGAGGTGATCGGGGCGACGCACCACCGGTTCCTCGCCGCGGTTCCGCTGCTTGTCGACAGCCGCCCGCTCCAGGTCCTGATCACCGCACGCACGAGTCGGAAGGATGGCATTCGCCAATCGTCCCGACTCGTTGTCGGCCGGCGTGAACGACCAGACCCCACGTCAAGATCGATTACGGGACAGCCGTTGGCGAGCCGAAATCAGCATGGGCGCGCGGTCAGATCCCTGGCCCGTAGCCGGGGTCAGGATGCTGACGGGGAGTCCACCACTCGGTGAGTCCCCACACCCCGAGCGCGAGCGCGGTCAAGGCTACGAGTACCGCAACCCACGGACGGTGCACTCGCCTGATGACCAAAGACCAGGTGAGGGGCGGGACCAGCAGGCCGCCGAGCAGAATGAGTGGCAGGTCGACAAAGAGCACGCTCAGATCGCGGGCGTGGGCCTCGAACCCTCCGTCGATACTGAACGTGGCCCGTGGTGCCCAGACAACCAGCCCGGCGGACGCGCCGAGACCGGCGAGAAGGTACCTGGTGCTGTTCCTGCCTTTCGAGTTCGTACTTGCGGCCCGCCCCGGAGTGTTCTCGCTCATGCCTTCGATGGACGTGGCTGCGGTACGCGCGGTTGCGGACGACGCCTCGGCACCCGAGGGTGTCACACGGTCAGCACTGACGAAGCCAGCGGAACGGACGAGCAGGGTCTGCCGGGAGGCCGACGCCCAAGCGCTCCGCCGGTCCTGGACGTTGGGGAACTGCTCGGAGCCGGGCTTGCTCACGGAGGATCCACGGTACGTGGGTCTTGCGACTATGCGGGTGGCCGGCCGTCCCCGGAGTCTGCCCCCCCGGCCCCAACGCGGTGGGGGCGGCGGCCACCGTCAGATCGTCAGGTCAGGCGGGGGTGAACTGCCTCCAGGACTGGACGTCGGCGCCGTTGCATTCGTGAATCTGGACCCGTATCGCATTGGCGAAATCCGCCAAGTGTTGAGACGACCGGTTGAACTCCCCCTTGGACTCCGTGACCGGAGTAGATCACGGTCCCGGCTGTCGGTCGGCGGTTGCTGATCGCCAATTCGCATGCCGGGAGCTCCTTGAGTGCGCGAGACTGTTTGACTCGTGTTCAGCGACGCCGTCTCGGCAACGGTTCACTGAATGTCGTTCGCCCACCCCCAGCCGGGCTTGGGCGTGACGCCCCGCGGGGCCCGGGCGTCACGTAGGTCCTCCACGTACGCTCGATCCAGACTGAGCCTTGCGCGTAACTCCTCGCCCCCGGTGACGGATCCGTGTCCGAGGAGATGAGGGCATCGACGTCGCCCGCTACGCCCTCGAGCAGTCCCGGCCCGACGAGGACTCGGCGTTCGCGGGTGCTCAGCCGAGCTGCTCGGCCAGTCCGACGATGATGCCCTCCGGCCCGCGGACGTAGCAGAGTCGATAGCTGTCCTCGTACTGCGCCAGCTCGCCGACGAGTTCCGCGCCGTGAGCGTGCAGGCGGGCGACCGTGTTCTCGATGTCGTCGACGGCGAACATGACGCGATGCGTACCCAGGACGTTGTGTGGCTGATTGCGCGGCTCGGCGCTGATCGCCGCGGGGCTGCGGTATTTCGCCAGCTCGAGTCGGCTGTGCCTGTCCGGGGTCCGGAGCATCGCGATGTCGCAGCGGACGCCGTCGAGTCCGGTGCACTGGTCAGCGACCGGTCCCCCGACTTCCGCCCGACCCTCCACCTCCATACCGAGTTCCACGAAGAACGCGACGGCGGCATCCAGGTCCTCGACCACGATGCCGACGTTGTCCATCCGCTGAATCGCCATGCTGACTCCTGCCTTCCTCTTCAGCCGCTGGGACGCCGGTGCCCCTGGGACGTAGCCGGTGGCGCCTTCTCGACATCCTCCGTCACTCATCGGCACACGCTTGCGGTTCGGCGGCACAGGTCAGTCGTTCCGGCAATTACGAGCAGCCGCTTAGAACGGAGAATGAAGCGACACCGTGCTCCGCTCACCCAGTCGGCAGACCTCCCGGGCCGGGGCTGTGACACCGCTCGATGGTTGGCCACCTCGATCCGGAGTTGACCATTCGCCCCGTTCTGCCTGCCCATGACAATTTCAAGCGTGCGTCGAAGACTGCGCACCTCACTCAGCATAGTGACCCAGGTCATACCTGGCTCCTGTCAGCAACCGGCGCGCCGTCTCGTTCAAGGGGCACGCGATCCAGACAGGAGCATCACCATGAAGCACCGCATCGTCGTACTGGGCGCCGGATACGCCGGGGCCTTCGCCGCCGGGAACCTGGCCCGTCGGCTGTCCCCCACCGACACCGAGATCACTGTCGTCAACGCCGTTCCGGACTTCGTTGAGCGGATGCGGCTCCACCAGCTCGCGATCGGTCAGGACCTCGCATTGCGCAAGCTCGCCGACGTCTTCGCGGGCACCGGGGTCCGGCTCCGCCTGGCGCGCGTTATTGGCGTCGACCCCGAGCGCAGGACCGTCGCCGTGACCGGCGAGGACAGCGACGACGAGCTGGCGTACGACACGCTTCTCTACGCGCTCGGCAGCTCCGTGGCCCACCATGGGGTCCCCGGCGTGGCCGAGTACGCCTTCGATGTGACCGGCCTGTCCTCTGCGCTGCGACTGCGCGAGCGCCTGGCCGGCCTGGGCGAGGGCGGCACCGTGCTGGTCGTCGGTGAGGGACTGACCGGTATCGAGACCGCCACCGAGTTCGCCGAGTCGCGGCCCGACCTCTCGGTCGCCCTCGCCGCCCGCGACGAGCTGGGCACCTGGCTCTCCCCGAAGGCCCGCCGCCACCTGCGCCAGGCCTTCGACCGGCTCGGCGTCACGGTCCACGAGCACACCGCCATCGAAGCCGTCGAGCCGACGCGGGTGATCGCGGCGGACGGTTCGTCTCTCCCGGCCGACGTGACCGTGTGGACGGCCGGGTTCGCCGTGCACCCCATCGCGGCCGCCAGCGGCCTGGAGATCGCCGAAAGCGGCCAGATCGTCGTCGACCGCACCATGCGCTCGGTCTCGCACCCGGACGTCTACGCCGCCGGTGACTGCGCCTACGCGATCGGGGACAACGGCCGGCCGCTGCCGATGTCCTGCGCCTCGGCCGGTCTCACCAACATGCAGGCGACCGCTGCGATCATCGCGCGCCTGACGGGCGGCGAAGTACCGACCACCGGCATGAAGTACTACGGCAACCACATCAGCCTCGGGCGGCGGGACGCGATCTTCCAGATGGTGGACGGGGACGCCCGGTCGAAGACCTGGTATCTGGGCGGCCGGACCGCCGCGCGGCTCAAGTCGGGCGTGCTCAGGGGTGCCGGATGGGGTATCGCCCACCCGACCTTCGGCATGCCGAAGCGCAAGCGCCGCCTGGCCACCTCACCTGACCGTGCCGGTGCGAGGGTCGCCGCATAAGCTCCTCCGCATGGACAGCGCAGCCATCGATCAGTTCGAGGCCGGCCGGGGCCGGCTGGCCTCGCTCGCGTACCGTCTGCTCGGCTCGGCCGCCGACGCCGAGGACACGGTGCAGGACGCGTTCCTGCGCTGGCAAGGCGCAGACCGTGAACGTATCGAGGTTCCGGAGGCGTGGCTGACCAAGGTCGTCACCAACCTCTGCCTCGACCGGCTCCGCTCGGCGCAGGCGCGCCACGAGCGCGCTGCCGGAGACTGGCTGCCCGAACTGCTTCTCGAGGGCGACCCGATGCTCGGCCCCGCCGATACCTTCGAGCAGCGCGAATCGGTGTCCTTGGCAGTCCTGACCCTCATGGAGCGCCTCTCGCCGGTCGAGCGGGCCGCCTACGTCCTGCGCGAGGCCTTCTCGTACCCCCACGCCGAGATCGCCGAGATCCTCGACATCACCGAGTCCGCGAGCCAGCAGCACGTCCACCGGGCCCGACGGCGGGTCACCGCCGAGCGCCGCGGCGGCCACGAGGTGGACCCCGCGTCCGCGCGCCGGATCGTCGAGGAGTTCCTCGCCGCGGCCACGTCGGGGCGCACTGAACGGCTGGTCGCGATGCTCACCGCCGACGCGACCGCGGTCTCGGACGGTGCCGGACTGGCCAGGCGGCTGCTGCGGTACACGACGCGCGAGCGTATCGCCTCGTTCGTACGGGCCGGGTTCAAGGCCACTCCGGCGAAGCGGCGGCTGGCCGGCGGCTCCCCCACGATGCACTTCGCGCAGGTCAACGGCTCTCCGGCCGTCCTGGCCGTGGTCGGCGACCGGGTCGTGGGCGCCGTGGCCTTCGAGATCGGTGACGGCAAGATCGCGTCGCTGCGCGGCATCGCCGCCGCGGACCGGCTCTCGCGCCTCAATGAGGCCTGGCGGCACCACGAACCCGGTGTGCCGGTCATCAGCGCATGGTGACGGCGCGCCGGGAACCAGTGACCCGAGTCGAAGCGAGGGCAGTGCCCCATCTCGTGGACCCGGCGGAAACGGTGTTCCCGCCATGCGCTCTTCGGTTCCTCTGTACGCACACTGATGTACGCACAGAGCGGCGAACTACCCTCGACAGTCCCGACCGTGCCACCCACGAGGAACGGGACAGCATGATCCGCCGCCCTCTCATCCGGCGATCCCGCCCTGCCGGCGACCGGCGACCACGTGCCGTCGTCGACCGGGCGGACGTCGTCTGATGCGGCACTAGGCCGGCAAGGCGTGCAGGTTCTTGCCGTGCAGGGCGAAGACGTGCTTGCCGTCGGTGGCCACCAGCCACGCGTGATAGTCGCCGGACTCGTCATTGAACGTCCAGAGCAGGTCACCGCTCCTCGCGTCGACGGCGTGCACGCCGCCCCGCTTGTCGAGGCGGGTGGCGCCGTAGAGGGTGCCACCCGCCTTGACGAACTGCTGCGGCTCCTGGACCCCCGCGTCCGCCAGAGCCGTGCTCCGCCAGAGCTCCTTGCCGGTCTGCGGCTCGACGGCCCAGAGCGTCTTGCCGCCGTCCGCGACGTACAGCTCGTCCTCCAGGACGGCCGGTGCCTGGAAGGAACGGTACTTATCGGTCTCCAATGACCACTCCTCGTTGCCGTCGGAAAGGTTGAAGGCCTGGAGCTTCCGCCCCTGCGGGACGATCACCAGCTTCTGGTGGACGGCGAAGGAGCCCCAGTTCGTCCGCGTCGTCTTCCGCGTCCACACCTGGCGGCCCGTGGCGGTGTCGCGGACCGTGAGGTTCTTCTTGTAGTCCGTGTAGACGAGGTAGCGGCCCTGTACGGCGGCGCGCACCCCGTTCTGCTGAGTGCCGAGGTCCCGCTGCTCCTTCCACGCCACCTTGCCCGTGGTGCCGTTCAGGGCGGCGATCACGTTGGTGTGGGACGAGCCGTCGTCCTCCAGGATCTCGGCGATGACGTAGACCTGCTCCCGGTCCACCGCGACCGGCCTCGGCTGCCGGTACTCCGTTCCCAGGCGGCTGCGCCAGGTCTCCTTGCCCGTGGCCGGGTCGTACCCGGCCACGCTTCCGTCGTACTTGCCGCTGGCCAGGTAAAGGGTGCCGTTGCCGAGCAGGAGCGGCGCGCCGGGTATGGCGGCGTCCGCCAGCGACCACCGCTCCTCGCCGGTCTCCGCGTCGAGGGCGGCGAGTGGCTCGCCCGTCGCGATGACCACGCCGTCCGCGGCCACGAGTTCGTCATTGTCCCCGTACGTCTGCGCCGAGGTCGACTCCGTCCACAGTGCCTTGGGCCCCGCCCCGTCCTCGGCGGCCCCCGTGGACGGGGCGCGGCTTGCCCGGTCTGCGGAGTCCCCTCCGTCGGCCGTCTCCTCCTCACGGCAGCCGGCGGCTCCCGCCCCCAACGCCGCCAGCGCGAGGCCGCCCCCGGCCAGCCGCAGCAGCAGCCGCCGGTCGGGCATCTCGTCCGCCGAGCGGTGATTGCATGACATGTCGTTGTCCCCCGTGAGCCGTGTGAACAGTGGGAAGCGCAGCCCGCGATCGGTGCCGCGACCGGGCACGTTAACCGCTGTCGGGCGGCCACGGCGGCGGCACTACCCGATGGGGACAGTGTCGTGAACCGATCGATACGTTGATCGCGTCGTACATGAGAACTACAGGGGGACGGACAGACATGCCCATGTATCGCGGTGGCGGCATCAGCCCCTGCAAGCTGGTGCTCCTGGGACTGCCACTGTTCTTGGGGGCGTCGTGGTGCCCGCCGCCATGCTGCCGTCGGCGCTGGCGGACGAACGGGCCTACACCGAGGCCGCGCCGTGCCCGAGGCGAGCGACGGCTGCTGCGGACGCCGACTGTCTGCTGTCCCGGCAGGCGTCTGTGGCCGCCAAACACGTCACCGGCAGCGGCGACAACAAGAAGTACTTCCTCGTCATCGGTTTCCCGGACGGCACGCAGGAGCGGGCACGGCTGAGGAAGGACAGCCATGGGAAGGTCGAGTCGGGCGAGCCGGTCACCGTCGTCTCCTGGCGCGACGAGATCCGCGAGATCACCACGCCCGACGACGAGCGGCTGACCACCTGGGCGTATCCGGTCGGCTCGTACGTGCCCCTGCTGTTCGTGGCCGTGATCGGAACGCCGTCGGGCGCCTCGATCCTGTGGATGGCCTACTGGTCGAGGCGGCTGCGGCGTGCCGGGCGCAGCCTCGTCTCCACCGGCCGGTGGCACACCTCGGTCCCGTTCTTGACGGCCACGCTGTACGGCTTGTCGGCCATGATCACGATCGCGGTCTCCCCGAGCTTCACGGCGGCGGTCATCGCCGCGGGCGCGGTGGCCGTCGCCGCCGTCCCGCTCTCCGCCCTGGCCTGGCGCGGTCGGCGGAGCACGGCCGAGGCGAAGGCGGCCTAGCTGCTGACCGCGACCGGGGTCGCTGTTCCGGTGACGGAAACGGTGATTCCCGCGCGGGTGTCGGACGACGTTCCGTACAGCCGTGTCGACTGCGACCACCTGGTCCTCACCCCCGGCGGCCTGGCGGTCACACCCGATGCGCGGGGTGTGAGCTGGCGCCTTCCCCTGCCGGGTCCCTGGCCTTCGTCCGCCTGCACCGCGCGGAGTCGGTCGGCCGTGCCCGCGTCCGGGGTGTCTCGCGACCGCTGCTGGTGGAGTGCCGCGACGGCGGCCGCAAAGTGCTGATCACGGCGGACCGCGAGCATGTGCCGTGCACCGGCTCTGAAATTACTTGCAGAATATCCCTGCAAGTAATTGCGGAACGTCGGACACGGTCGTTAAGGTCCCTGGTGCTGAACGGATCTGGCGGGCCTTCGGCTGGAGTGCCGAGTGACTCGGGGAGTGTCGTGGCGGTGCACGCAGCCGTTGTCGAGCCCGGCGTGCGATGCGACGGCGGCGGCTTCACGCCGCAGGCGGGGGACGCCGGGTCGTCGCCTTCCTCGGGCCGACGGTGGAAGGGCTCTACGGGCGGCGGCGGCATTGCCTGTCCTCGCGGCAGGCTCCCGGCAGCCGGAGCGTTGCCGTCCTGCTGGGCGGGGAACGCCACAAGACGATGCCGACCGTCGCCCGGGCCAAGCCTGCTGGAGCCTCTAGGGCATCAGGAGGTGGCCTTGTGCGGCCAGTGGGCGCAACTGTACGACGTCGGCGCGGACCGCCTGCCCGCCACGGCGGCCCTGGACCGCGCCACCGACCGGTCCCCCGGCGAGTGCATCACCGGGAGGCTTGGCGGCCGGCGCTCGCGGTGGTCACCGCGGGGGTTGACGGGGAGCCCCTCGTCACGGCCGGCTTCGGCACACGTGTGCGGCACGGCCGGCGGCTCGTGGAGGGCCCCGAACCGCTGTGGGAGCGGCCGGTGGAGAAGGTACTCATCCGCAGCCGGCACCTCGACGACGACAGCCTGGCCGCGCCGGCGGTTCACGTATGCGGGTACCTGATCGCCGTCATGCACTCGGGAGGGCGCAGTCGGGCTACTGTCCGCGGACTGGCCACCGCCGCCCGACTACTCGGCATCGCCCTCGCCGGCACCGTCACCATGGGCAACGCCCGTCCCTGGTTGCCGCGGCCGGTGGACGAGACCGCGCCGGCCAACGAACACGCCGACTTCGCGGCCGTCTTCGCACGTACCGCCTGGAGGCCGGCGCTCTCCCTGCCCCCGCACCGCACGCCTCCTACGCCCGCACATCCGTACGTCCGCCTCCCCGGTCGTTTCACGATCGGCCGACACAGCCAAGGAACCCCTATGAACCGCAGCATCGACGTCCTCGTCCTGGGCGGTGCCGGCGTGGACACCGTCGTCCACGTGCCCGAGCTGCCCCTCCCGTTCGCCGACAGCTACATGATCCGCCCCGGGATCGTGACCCGCGCGGGGCAGAGCGGCGACTTCTTCGCCGTCGGCACGCACGCCCTGGGCCTGCGCACGCACCACCTCGACATGATCGGCGACGACCACGAGGGCAACCTCGTACGCGCCCTCCACCGGGACCGGGGCATCCCCTTCACCGAAGTCCGGCAGCCCGGCGGCACCAAGCGCGCGGTCAACCTCGTCGGCCCCGACGGGCGGCGTCTGTCGCTGTACGACGACAGCCGGGCGGGCGAGACCGACCGGCTGCCCGACGACGTGGTGCGCGACCTGGCCGGTGCGAGCCGGCACGCCCATGTCGTCATCACCCACCCGTGCGCGTACGCGCTGCCCGCACTGCGCGCCGCCGGTCTCACCGTCTCGACCGACCTGCACGACTGGGACGGCGTCAACCCCTACCACGAGTCCTTCGCCCACGAGGCGGACCTCGTCTTCCTCTCCACCACGGCACTGTCCGACCCGGAGCGGACCATGCGCGGGATCGTCGAGCGGGGCAGGGCCCGGGTGGTCATCGCGACCGCTGGCAGCGAGGGCGCGTACCTGCTGACCGAAGACGTTCTGACACACATCCCCGCGGTCGCCCCTCCCGGGCCCGTGGTGGACTCCAACGGCGCCGGCGACGCGTTCGCCGCCGGGTTCCTGTACGGCTGGCTGGGCGGGGAACCACCCGCCCGCTGCGGCCTCTACGGGGCGGTGGCCGGGGCGCACGCCTGCACCGTTGCCTCCACGCGGACCGAGGCCATCGGCCTCGACGACCTCATCGGCCGCGCCGCCGCGCTGGACGGCGCCTCCGCCGCCGTCCGCGACGGCGCGGTGGCGGGAGACCGCGCCTGACCGCCCCCGGGCGCACCAGAGGACCCGGGACGGTCGGTCTGCCTGGCCGAAGCGGGGCCGGACCACGGACCCGGTGGCGGGAGTGGCCGCCGACGCTCCTCGACGCCCACGCGCTGCCCCGCGTCCATGTGTGGGAGCGCCGCACCGCCGTCCACCGGGTCCGGGCCCGCGTCCTCGGCGGCTCGTGTTACGTCCAACGGCGGTCGGCACACCTGGGGCAGCGCGGCCGACCACGACGATCCCGGGTACGGCCACCGGTTCCTTCTCGGCGAGGCGCGCGGGGCCGGTGAGGCGATGGCCGGGCGGGCCGTCTGGAGGGACGATCTGTCGCGACAGCCGTTGGCGGGGCGTCTTCGGCAAGCGGCGGGGCCGGGGCCAGTTCAAGCACGTGCGCTCCGGCCTCATTGTGGGCTACTCGATCTACGCCGGGACGAGGTCCGGCCTCACGGAGAGCCCTCGAATCCGCTGTCGCCCGCCCTTGCCAGGGAGAGTGGTACCGCGGAATGGCCGTCTCCCTGGCCCCGCGGGTGGATTCAATGCGCTCCGCACCTGTTCACCGCTGCCGCTTCGTGTCGTAGCGCTGGGCGACCCGTGCGAGCGCGACGGCGCCGAGGAGCAGTCCGAAGTCGCGCAGTGCGACGTCGTAGTAGCCCGGAATGGTCAGCAGGTTGACGATAATGCCCGCGAGCCAGCCGGCGACCAGCCAGCCCCCGAAGCGAGGGGCCAGCGCCACGGCGATGCCGGCCACGATCTCGATCGCGCCGACAGCGTACATGGCAGCCTGGGCGCTGCCGGGAACGATGTCGTCGATCCACGGCGCGAGGTAGGTGGGCCAGTCCACGAGCAGGTTGGTGAACTTGTCCAGCCCGAACAGGATCGGTGCCACCGTGAAGCCGATGCGCAGGATCATGAACGCCTGGTAGCCAGGGTCGCTGAGAACCGCCCGCCGTGGCGTGGCGGAGGTCGTGCTTGTGGTTGCGGAGGACATGACCCTCTCCTTCTATCGGCAACTCTCATTACCTATAGAAGCTCTGCTCCGTTCTTTAGTCAATGGCTGTGGGTTTTACACTGGTGTTCGTGGACACCCCGAAGGAAGTACGCGACCCCGACGTTTCCGCCGTCGCCGCACTCGACGAGCCCACCCGCAGGAGGCTCTACGAGCATGTGGCGCGGCAGACGAGTCCCGTCAGCCGCGACGAGGCGGCCGCTGCTCTCGGGCTGGCCCGGAAGACCGCCGCGTTCCACCTGGACCGGCTGGCCGACGAATCGCTGCTCGACGTCATTTACGAGCGCCGCAGCGGACGCTCCGGACCAGGCGCAGGCAGGCCGGCCAAGCTCTACCGCCGCTCGGCGAAGCAAGTCGCCGTCCATTTGCCGGACCGCCGCTATGAGCTCGCCGGACGGCTGCTCGCCCAAGCCGTGGAGGAATCCGACGCGACCGGTGAGCCGGTGCGCGACGCGTTGCACCGCAAGGCGGTAGAACTTGGCACGCGACTGGGCGAACAGAACAAGACGAACGTCGTCGACCTGCTGGAACGGTACGGCTTTGAGCCACGCCACGAGGACGATGTCATCGTTCTGGCCAACTGCCCCTTCCACGCACTGGCCCAGGAGCACACCCAGACGGTGTGCGGCATGAACCTCCACTTGCTGCGCGGCGTCCTCAGTGGCCTGGGCGAGGCGGGACTCGAGGCATGCCTGGCGCCCAGCCCCGGGCGATGCTGCGTCCTACTGCAGCCGGCCGCCTGACCGGTGCGGAGCCCGCCGGTACGGGGCGACGTCAACGAACGAGACCACTCGGCACGCTGCTGTGACGTACACACAGTGGGTTCGGGGTTGTCGTCCGCGGCGAGGAAGTACCTGGGTCGCACTCGGCGGCCACCATTGACGCGGGCAGATACGGCGGTTCCGCCCGGGCACCGGACCTGCCACCTCACCAAGGCACGGCCGGCCAGGCCGTGATCGAAGCGACTCCTTCGGCCCCAGGGCGTATTCTCGTCGATCAGCCGGAAACAGGTCACCGGCCGGTCTCCCTCACGACGAAAAACCGTGGCCTTGCGGAGGATCTCCTCTTCTCCTCGCGCAATTGCTTGACCACGCGACGCAGTCCGGACCGGAGTGAGGAGGAGTCCATTGTGCCGAGAACCCGCCGCGCATAACCGCAGACCTGCGCGGGGACTAGGGCCTGTTCGATAGGTCACACCGTGCAGTCAGACGCGGGCATCCGCCCTGGTAGGCCGGCGATGTTGGCCACGGCGGGGCCCGACCACTGACCGGGCACCGGCCGTTCGGCGTCAGGGGGGCGGGACTGGGACTGGGCACCTCGTCGACTCGACAGACCTTTTATACCAGTTGGCCATCTTCGTCCGGAGCGGTGACGACTTGTTCGTGGCCGTCCTCGTCGGCAGCGCGCCGGGCCGTGCTCCCGTCCGCGACCACGTGGATCCTCATGGTCAGTCTGCCGCGGGACCGAGCGATGGCGTGGCCGGTCGGCTCGTCGGGCGGCGGAGCCCCTTCTTTCGTGCCGGGGGAGACAAGAGGAAAGCGCACGCCATCAGCGCGGCTGCGGTCAAAGGAACGTAGGCGACGCCGACAGTCCCTACTACGGCTCCGCCCGTAGCGGCGGCGATGCCTGTGCCGAGGTAGAGCCCGGAGATGTTCAGCGACACCGCGGTCATCCCTGCAGAAGGACCGGCGGCAGTCAGGATGCTGCCCTGCACCGGCGGGGTAAGGGCCCAGGCGAAGAACGCCCAACAAGCGATCACCGCAGCCAGAACGTAACGGTCGCCGATGCCGCTGAAGACGAGCCCGGCGGCCAGAGCGAGGGCGATGGCGTGGCCGGCAAGGACCCGCCGTAGGCTTCGCTGCGGGCCCCAGGCATCCGCGGCCCGCCCCGAGAGCAAGGCTCCAGCGAGGCCGGCGGCACCGACGAGGAACAGCACGAATGACAGCAGGCCGTAGGAGCCCCCCGCAGCCTCGGACGTGTACGGCCCGAGGTAGGTGTAGAACATCAGGCCGCCGCTTGCCGCCAGGAATGTCACCACCACCAGGCGGAGGACAGCACGGTTGCGCAGTGGTGCCAGGCGTTCCCGCAGGGGAGCCGGGGCGTCACCGGGGACGGGCGGTGCGGTGGCCAACAGGCCCGCAGCTGCGACTGCGCCGACCGCGGCGATCGTCCAGAACGTCGCGCGCCAGCCGAAGGCCCCGCCTAGCCACGAACCCAACGGCACTCCGCTGAACAGCGCGGTGGTCATCCCGGCCGTCACGACTCCCAGGTACCGCCCTTGCGCTCCGTCGGGGGCGCTGGCGGCGGCCGTGGCGAACGCCGCCGAGGCCACCGCCGCCGCACAGAGGGCAGCCGCCACACGCGCGCCCATCAGGAACCAGTAGCCGGGGGCGAGTGCTGCTGCTGCGTTGGCCAGGACGAACAGCAAGAGACCGACGACCAGCATCGTCCGCTTCGCGAAGCGTTCGCAGACCACGGACAAAGTGGGTGCGCCGACGGCGTAGACCACGGCGAACACGGTCACCAACTGTCCGGCGGCGGCAACGCTCACCTCCAGGTCGTCGGCGACAGCGGGCAGCACGCCGGCGATCACGAATTCGTCAGTGGCCGTGGCCAGCAGGGTCAGGAACAAGATGTACAGCCAGCCCGGCAGGGCAGCTCTTTTCATCGGTCTACTACCTCCGTGGAACGCGGTACGTCCGTCGCACGCTAGGTAGTGACACCGGTGTCAAGGTCAAGCGCCGGAGCGCAGCAGCTGCGCGAAGCCCTCTGTGTCCGCCGCTTCGGACCGCGAGTGGGCGATGCGCTCCACGAGTTCGCTCCGGTGGCGCTGAAGTTCTGCCGCCTTGGCCTCCACGATGGCCAGGCGCTGCTCGTACATGGCGAGGACTTCGTCGGGGCTGTCGTCGCAGGCCAAAAATTCCTCTGTCTTCATGTCCAGGCAGGGCGCCACCACGCGGATGTCCTCTGCCGTGAGCCCGGCGCCAAGCAGCTCCCGAACGTTCAGGACCCGGTTGACCGCTCGCGCGTCGTACTCCCGCCAGCCCTTGCTCGTCCGTGTCGCTTCCAGCAGGCCCTGCTGTTCGTAATAGCGAATCGAGCGGCGGCTTGCGCCAGTGCGCTCGGACAACTCCCCGATCTGCATGATCCGTCCTCCTAACGTCAGGCCCACGGTACGTGTGTCCTCAGCCCGGCAGGCGGCCGTTCGCATGCGCTCGGGCGCCATGCTCAGAGCTCACGCAGGTCAAAGAGTCATGAAGGGCGAGTGCTCGACGAGCAGCAGTCTGCGAAAGCAGGCGCGCAGGCGTGACAGAGTTCGACGGCGTGGAGACGTTGATGCGGGCATAGCTCCCCCCGGCGACAAGGTGTCGGAGTGCAGCGGCACTGGCGAGTGGGGCGTGTATCCCGACGACAAGGCAGCGAAGCAGTTGCCGATCAGCGTCTGTGATGGCAACCCGTGGGAATTCGGCGGCTCGAAGGCGCATCCGAAGATGCGGCGCAGCGTGGGCAATCCTGACCATGGCAACTTCCAAACCCTCAGCCGCGAGGAGTAAAAACCGCCCGGCGCCTTCGGCCTGGCATACACCCGACTCACCCGTACTGCACCAGGAGGGGTCGACAAGTAGCGATCTCGAAGAGCGAGGTCTTCTCGGCGGTGTTCATAACCGTGTCCGTTGCCCCGTGTCCGTTGAGGACGAGCTGCATGACCGGCGACCCAGCCGTGGCCTGCTCGTCGGCGAGCTGCTCGCTCATCCGCTGCCGCACCCGCACGGCCACGGCGAGACCGCTCTGCCGCTCACGTCCAGCACGAGCACGCCGAACTTGGCACACGCCAGACCCTTGACCTGCAACTTCACGACGCACAACCCTCAAAAGGGGAGCCGACGAAGGCGCACGAGACTCTCCATGGTTGCTCTACCTGGACAGTTGCAGGTTCACAGGCCAAGCTCTCTGCGCCAGGTCCTGTCTCCTCGATCCCGAGTGATTCTCACGAATGGGATGCGCCGTATGCCGCCACTTCGGCGCCTTCCAGGGCGCTGATGAGGTGGTCGCCAGCTCTCGCGCGTCGGTGAGTGCAGCGGCTCTCCAGGAGACCAGCCTGGTGGTGGGGGCGGCTCTGGGTGTGGCCGGGTTCGGTGGCGTCTTCGCCGCCACCGGTTCGGTCGTGATGACGTCCGTCATCACAGCGATCACCGTCCACGTCGTCGGCTGGACCTGCCGCTGCAGTCGCGGCCTCCTCCCGGCGTGAACCGGCCGGCCTCGGTCGATCGTGAGCCCCCGTCAGCCTGCTGGCGTAAACCCCGCTTTCGTCGTGCGTCTTTACCGCTCGTGAACCCCCAGGCCCTCGCGGCCCGGCGCGAGGTCGGGTTTCAGGACGAGGTCGTCGTCGTACTCACCGCCTGCCTCGGGCCGGTAGGGCAGCGGTACCTCGTCGGGCAGCGCGCGCAGCCGCTCCCGCAGGGCGGTGGACGTGCGGGCGTAGTCCGTCGCGTCGTGCCGGTCCGCGCCGTACGCCACGAACGGCTTGAGCGGCGCCATTCCCGTGTACCAGAACGTGCCGTGCAGCAGCGGGAACAGAACCTCTTCCACGTTCCCATGGATCCCGCGCGGCCCGAATCCGGACGGCCGGGCCCCCACTGACGTGACGGCCAGGGCCCGCTTGCCGGCCAGACCGCCGTCCCCGTACCGGCGGGTGTGCCCGCCCGGTGCCTTCACGCCGAACCCGAGGCCCTGGACCAGGACCCGGTCGAACCAGCCCTTGAGAATGGCCGGAGGCCCGAACCACCACAGGGGGAACTGCAGGACCAGCACGTCCGCCCAGAGCAGCTTCTCGATCTCGGCGCGGATGTCGGCGCTCAACTCGCCTGCCGTGTACGCGCGTTCCTGCTCAGCACCGACGAACAGCCGTTCACCGTCGGGCGGCCTGCCGCCGAAGTCGTCGGCGTCGAGGACTGCCTTCCACTTCATCGCGTACAGGTCGGACACCTGGTACGCGTGCCCGAGCTCGTCCAGGGCGGCGAGCGCGTCGGACATCAGGGAACCGTTGAGGGAGCGCTGCTCGGGGTGAGCGAGGACCCAGAGGATGTTCATGTGCCCAAGCATGTGCTTGCGTCCCCGCGGAGTGTCAGTGGCTGGATGGCCACTGAGTGAAAGAATCTGGCCACCGGGCGGACAAGGGGACACGGCGCGTGTGGTATCGGCGGTACCATCGGTACCATGTCGCATCCCAAGGCCATGAACCTCCGCTTCCCCGACCCTGCCCAGCGGGCCGCGATCGAGGCCGCCGCACGGCAGGAAGGCGTCAGCCTGCAGGAATACATCCTCTCGGCCGCCTACGCCCGGGCCACGGCCGTGGAAGAGCGCTTCCTCGACGCCTTCAGGGCCTCGATGTCCCGCAGCGGCGACGCGTTCGCCCAGGAGGCCGGCACGGCCGGTCACCCTGCGGAGCAGCGCTCCGCGGAGCTGGAGGCACGGCGCGATCTCGAGGAGCGGCAGGAGCGGGGACACGCCGCGTGAGCCAGAACGGTCCGCTCCACCCTCTTGATGTGGGCTTCCTCCCGCATGCGGCCGAGTTGCTGCCCGGTGATCCCCAAGTGGACGACTACGGGCCGCTCTACGCGGCGGTCGCCCGGGTCAACGCCCGGGCCATGGAACGCGACATCTACGGGTCGGTGTATCTGAAGGCGGCCGCACTCCTTCAGACTCTGGCGAGGCTGCCGTGTCTGGAGCACTCCAACGAGGCCTTCGCCTGGCACACCACGGATGCCTACCTGGCCCTCAACGGGCGCCCGCTCGACTACCCGCCGAAGGAAGCGGTCGCCCTGGTGCGGGACGCCGCCACCGGTGCACTGGGCGTCGGTCTGATCGGCCGTCGACTGCGCGCCTGGAACGGCTCCTGAGCGACCACAGGTCGACCAGGGGCCGTCCCCTGCGTGCGGCGGGCCGCGGTCAGCCGGACTTGCGGCGGAAGGTGCGGTTCTGGCCCTTGGGCCCGCTGAAGCCCTTGAGCTTGAGGCGGCCGTCCTCGTGGGCCTGGCGGGAGCGGCTGACGGCTGCCTTGCGTTCCAGGGCCTCCTGGAACCTCCGCTTGGCATCCGTCTCGGCCGGAGGGGTCTTCTTCTCGTTCGCGGGCGCGCCGTTCTCCGGCTTCTCGGTCTCAGGCATCTCGTTCTCAGGCATCTCGTTCTCGGGCATCTCGTCCTCCGGCTGGGTGTGCGACGTGGGTGTGTCGGTCATGTGTCGGCTCCTGGTCAGTTGGTCAGGGACGGGACGGTGTCACGCGGTGGGAGGGCGAGGTGGTCGCCCTGCCACCGGGCGCGCAGGCGGCGGTCGTGGGAGACCAGGACGAGGGCGCCGGGGTAGTCGGCCAGGGCCTGTTCCAGGTCCTCGACGAGCGCTGGGGAGAGGTGGTTGGTGGGCTCGTCCAGCAGCAGGACCTCGCTGGGACGGCTCAGCAGGCGGGCCAGGGCCAGCCGCCGGCGCTGGCCGGTGGAGAGTTCGGTGACGCGGGCCGTGAGGCGTTCGGGGGTGAAGAGGCCGAGCGCGAGCAGGCGTTCGGTGTGCTCCTCGGGGTGGCCGGGCAGCCCCCGGGCGTAGGCGTGGAGCAGCGTCTCACCGGGGCGGCCGGGGGCGGGCTCCTGGGGGAGGTGGCCGGTGCGGCACCGGCGGGTGACGCGGCCGGCGTCGGGGGCGAGCCTCCCGGCCAGGACGCTCAGCAGGGTGCTCTTGCCGGTGCCGTTGCTCCCGGTGATCAGGAGGCGGCCCCCTGCCCGGACGGTGAGGTCGGTGGGGGCGAGGCGGCCGGTGACGGCGACGCCGGTGGCGTCCAGGACCGTGCCGGTGAGCGGGCCCGAACGCAGGGCCGGCGTGAAGCGGAGCGGCTCGGGCGGTCGGGGCACGGGGGCGGCGAGCAGGCGGCGCAGGCGTTCCTCGGCGTTGCGTACCCTGCCGGCCAGGGACTGCTGGACGCGGCCGGCGGCGCGGTCGTACGCCATTTTGTTGCCGTCGGTCATGGCCCGGCCGGGGGCTACGCGGCGGGCCGTGGTGGCGGCGGCTTCGCGCTGGGCGGCCACTTCCGCTTCCCAGCGGGCGTGTTCCTGTGCCCAGCGCTGCCGGGCGGCTGCCTTCTCGGCGAGGTAGCCGGTGTAGCCGTTGCCGTAGCGGGTGACGGTGCGGCGGTCGGCGTCGACCTCCAGCAGGGTGGTGGTGACGCGGTCGAGGAAGGTGCGGTCGTGGGAGACGGCGACGGTGGTGCCGCGCCGGGTGCGCAGGTGGTCCTCGAGCCAGGTCAGCGCGTCGGCGTCGAGGTGGTTGGTGGGCTCGTCCAGCAGCAGGACCTCGGGAGAGGCGGCGAGGAGTGCGGCCAGGCGCAGGCGGACCTGCTCGCCGCCGGAGAGGCTGCCGAGAGCACGGTCGCGCGGCAGGTGGACCAGGCCGAGGCCGTGCAGCGCGCGTTCGACCCGGGCGTCGGCCTCGTAGCCGCCGCGCAGTTCGAAGGCGGTCAACAGGCCGCCGTACTCGGCGAGGAGCCGGTCGTCGCCGGCTCCGTCGGTCATGGCGGCCTCGAGGTCGCGCATGCGGCGCTCCATGGCGCGCAGGTCGCTCAGGGCGTCGTCGACGGCCTGCTGAACGGTGTGGTGCGCGGGGAGCCGGCCGTCCTGCGGGAGGTGGCCGACGCCGCCGTCCGCCTGGACGGTGACCTCGCCGGCGTCCGGCTGCTCAGTCCGGGCGAACAGGCGCAGCAGGGTTGACTTGCCCGAGCCGTTCTCTCCGATGATGCCGGTGCGCTCACCCGTGGTGAGGGCGCAGGTGACGGAGTCGAGGACGAGACGGCCGTTGTACGACTTCGTGACGGCGCGGGCGCTGATCTGTGTGGGCATGGGGGTGCTCCGAGGCGTTCGTGCGAAGGGCGGCCCGGGCGGGCCGCGGGGTCGGGTGAGCGCCCCGGAAGAGCATGTCCACTCCTTGCTGCGACTACAGCTACGCCAAGGATGCTTTCTTGTTGCGGCGGTGTGAGCAAGCGAATTTCCGGCGCGGGGCCGTGGGCCGGCCGCTGGTGCGCCGCCCGCCAGGCGCGACCGTTCTTCGTGTTCTCCGATCAGGCGACCGTCGGGGACTCCTGATCGACGCGGTCGGCGTTCGCGGGCGGGCCGGCCGGCTCCTGGGGTGCGGGGGTCCCCTTGCCGATGACCGGGATCCTGCCCAGCATCACGAGGGCGATGGCCCTGGTCACCACGGTGCACCCGGCACTGACCCAGGCAGCGGTGTGGAAGCCCGATGCGAAGGCGTCCCGGGCGACGGCAAGCAGTTCCCCGCCGAGCCCACCGGGCAGTTCCTCGGCGGCCGCGGTCGCACCACCGATGGTGTCGCGCGGCCCTGGCCGACTCCGCGGGCAGCGCTCGTGGCCGCGCCCGCCTCCATCGGCGCGGTGTTTACGGCGAGGTTGGGCCGGAGCGCACCCTGGGAGAGATCGAGGCCGCACACCTCACCCTCGTACACAGGGATCCGCGCCCCACCACACCCGTACCCCAGCGGCCTGCGGACGTCTCACCGCTGGCCGTGCACGAGGTACCGAACTCGCGCGAGACAACACGGTGGGGTCTTCCCCCAGCGGGTAGAAGAAGTCAGCGCTGGAATTGCCCGCACGTCCAGGCCCCTGGCGCTCATGTCTCCTGCCCGTGCTCACCTTCGTCGGGGGAACCATGCGCAATATGACCGTACTTGCCCTGCTCAGCGCGTTACTGGCAGGCCCGCCCGTCCTCTTGCACGTCGCGTCCGCAGTCGATCGACAAGCTGCGGAGCCGGTTCGAATCACTGAGACCTCACGCGCCGCTGGGGCGGGGGTGGTCGCTCTCCCCGCTCGCGTTTCCGGCGGTTCGAGTTCTTCGGGCAGGGCGGGCAGCATGAGCAGTGCGGGCGGCATGGGTGTGATGGGCATGACGAGCGGCATGAGCAGCGCGGGCAGCACGGGTATGACCAGCGGCATGACGACTGGCATGGCAGGCGGCACGAGCAGCGTGGGCGGCACGGTTTCCACCGGCGGCACCGATGGCATACAGGTGTCCTGGAAGGCCGTGTGGTGGGTTGTGCCCGTCATACTGGGGGGCGCTCTCGTGCTGTTCGCCGTCTTCTTCGTGAAGGAAATCCATGGCCTGCGACGCGGGCGGCGCAAGAACCAGTGAATGCCTTTCCTGTTGGCCAAGCGGGCGCGTTGATCGTTTAGTGAGCCTGAAAAGGCCCGCCACGGTCACCGCTGTACGTGCGTCAGCAGGTCTCGGTGTTCCCCCACGGCCACACCACCAGGCCGGCCTCTCCCCTGCTTCTGTCCGTTGTTCATACGGCACACATGTGCAGAGTGCGACAGTCGACAGGCCGGCCCTGACCATAACCGCTCACCTCGCCGATATCACGCCCGGCTTCCTCGCGCCTCACCCGCCGCCGCAGAGCGCGGCCACCGACCGGGGGCGAATGACGGCCCGATGGGGACCGTGCAGCACCTCCAGACTACGGCCCAGCTTCTGGGTCAGCAGCATGGAGGCGCTGCCACACGTCTCGTCCTCACCCTTGCCGATCCGGGGCGCCCACAACCGAGCGCGCACGCGGCTGGCTGCTTCGCCCTCCCAGGCCCATACCTGGGTGAAGTCTTGGCTGTCCGGCAAGCCGGTCAGGGCGTCGATCTCGCCGCGTCGGCCATCCGGTAGTGGTGCCATGGCTTCGACCAAGCCGCCGGCGCGGTCCGCCAGACCGTGCCGTCGATGTCCCTACGGCACGGCACCGGCCCCGGGCCTGTCCCTCGGCGGCCATCGCGACCGTGTCAGGCGCTCTCTGCCGTACGGTCGGTGGCGCCGAGGGCACGCATGAGGGCGATCTGCCAGCGGTCGCGTTCGGCGGCAAGTTCGTTGACGCTCGCGCCGAAGTCCTGCGCCTGTGCGGTGGGTAGTTCGACGGTGTGTGCGTCGAAGGAGACGTGTTCCCCGGCCATCTGCTCCCAGGGCTGTTCCATGCGCCTCCGAGGTGGCTGACGAAGTGCGCGAGGCCATCCTGCCCGCCGCCGAGGTGGAAGGTGCGGAACGGCGGCGCCACGGCCCAGCGCAGCCCGGTGGAAGAGGTGACGATCTTGTCGAGTTCCTGGACAGTGCCCACACCCTGGGCGACCAGGTGTACGCAGGTGAGGCGGGTTGACGGGATGACCGACGACCAGGCGCTCCGGCTGCCGCAGCGCCCGGGCGATGCCGGTGGCCGGGATGCCGGAGGTGGACGTCGCGAACAACGCGTGGGCGGGGGCCGACTGTTCGGGATGCCTCCCGAACATCGTCAGGGAGCAGTGACCGAGAACCGCTTACGAGCAGGGCGAAACGCTGGAGACTGAGCTGACGGTGCGTTATTTCTGGCACAAGACAGAGGAGCCGACGTCGGGGCGCCGCTCGGTGCGGGTGCCTAAGGCCGGGAGGGTGTACCGCCGTGTCAGCGCGGCACTTCTACCTCGATGCCGCCGAGCTTGTAGTTCCAGCGCGGGTCGGACCGGGAGCCGCTCTTCCCGGCGCCCTTCAGGTTCTTCACAAAGGTTCTGCGCTGGGCCGGGGTCGCCGAGCGCCAACGCAGTTCGAGGACCGGGTGCACCGGCGGGACGAGTTCGCGCATGGGCTGGTCGAGCCTGGCGAGACTCGCCTCGTAGTCGAACGGCCGGTAGACCAGGTCGAGATCGATCGACGGTGCCGTGCCGCCCGCCTCGTGGTGACAGGAACCCAGCCAGTTGGCAAGGTAGTCCAGCCCGATCCGTACGTGGAGAGAGATCTGGTCCTGCCACTTTCCGAGGTAGGGCGCGTTCACCGCCTCCGCGGTCACCTCTTCCGGCATCACGATCAGACCGCGGACGGAGGTGCCCGGCAGGGCGATGTGGATGCGCGGCCACTTTCCGCCGGCCTCGATCCGGAAGGAGGGGAAGTAGCCAGCCATGCCCATCCCTGTCCGCAGTTGGGCCCAGCTCATCGCGTCGGACGGGAGCCGCTCCGGCGAGTAGGGCCCGCTGGTGCGGTGCCCGAGGTCGCCCTCCCGCATCATGAACACGGCCTCGAACGCATCACCGCGCAAGGCCATGCTCACTGGGAAGTACGCCCCGACCTCCGACATGAACGCCTTGCCGGTGATCAGGGCACCGATGCTGGACCGGTCCGCAATCATGGCCGTCTCCTCCATCCCCTCCGTGTCGGCCTGGGCGGTACCGGCCCGGGCAGACTGTCCAGTTCGGTCTGGACGGCGAGGGTGTCCGGGTGGTGCTCGCCCAGACGCAGCCGCCGTTTCGCCAGCACTTCGCGCAGGGCCTGCGCCGCGTCACTGTGCCGTCCGAGCCGGCGGTGCACACGGGCCAGCCCCACCCGGGCCTCCAGGGTCTGGAGGTCATCGGGGCCGCGGCGCCTCACGAGCTGGGGCAGCAGCATGTCGTACATCCGCTCGGCCTCGTCCAGTTCGCCCTTGTCGGTGAGCAGGGACGCGAGTGCCGCGATCGCCTCCAGGGTGGCCGGATGGTCCGGTCCCAGGTCCCGTTCGCGTTCCGCGGTCACCGCCCGGACCAGGGCCAGGGCTTCCGTCTGCCGGCGCAGATCGATCAGCACCGAGGCCCAGCCGAGCATCGCGCGCTGGGTCTCGACGTGCCCGGCGTCCCACAGGTGGGAGCGCACGTCGACGACGAGCTGCCAGGTCCGCTCGGCCGCTACCGGGTCGCCCTCGCTGTGCAGGAGGGGGGCGGCCTCGGCGAGCGTGACGAGGTCGTCCTGGAGCTGGTGGGCGAAGTGGTTGGCCCAGAAGGACTCGGACCGGTTGAGTTCTTCCTGCGGTCTGAGCAGCAGCGTGAGCGCCTCGGCTGTGCCCGGTGTCCTGTCGGGCTCCCGGCTCGCCAAGTCCTCGGCCACGGAGTGCATGTAGAGGCGGTAGCCCGTGTCGTCGCGGGAGGGGACCTTGTCCAGTTCGGCGGCGAGTTCCAGGGTGCGGGTGACGGCGCGCTGCTGCCGCTCGCCGATGCGGGCCATCGTCTCGATGAGCGCCGGGCGGCTGTCGTCGCGGGACGGGAGCTCGACAGCGACCTCGGCCCGCAGTTCCTCGATCACGGGCTCGGACTCCGCGCGCAGCACCCCGGTCGCCGAGCCGAAGTCGTACTCCCAGTCCAGGGCCCAGGTCAGCAGGCGACCGCATTCGTCGCCGGCCAGGAGCAGGGCGCCGTCGGGGGCCAGCGCGACATCGGTGACCGCGTCCGAGAAGCCGGTGAAGGTCCGCAGTACCTCGCCGCTCGTCAGGTCCCACAGTCGTGCCTGGCGGTCCTCGCCGCCTGACGCCGCGAGCCGGAAGTCCGGCGTGACGGCGAGACTGCGCACGGCGGCGGTGTGTCCGGTGAGCACATGGAGGCAGCGGGCGGCGGCGACGTCCCACAGCCGGACGGTGCCGTCTGCGGAGCAGGACAGCAGGTGCCGGCCGTCCGCGCCGGGCAGGACGTCGATCACGGCATCGGTGTGTCCGGTGAGCACCGTCTCACACTGTCCGTCGGCGGTCCGCCAGAGGCGTACGGTCGCGTCGGAGCCGCCGGTGACGACGTAGCGGCCGTCCTCACTCAGCCGTGCGGCGCCGATCCACTCCTCGTGCCCGCCCAGCACCCACCGCAGCTCGCCTGTGCGCAGGTCATAGATCTTCACGGTGACGTCCTGGCCGCGGGAGAGGCCGTAACGATGGTCGGCGCTGACGGCCACGTCCAGCACGGCTCCGGAGTGGGCCTCCCAGCGTCCGAGGGACCGGCCGGTGGGGATGTCCCAGGCGGCCACGACGCCGTCGGCGGTCCCGGAGAGGGCCACGTGGCCGTCCTCGCTGACCGCGACGTAGTACACGAGGTCGCGGGGGCTGGTGAACAGCTGGACGAGGCGCCTGTCGCGGGGCTGCCAGGCGACGACCCGGCCGTCCTCGCCCCCGGACACCGCGAGTCGGCCGTCGGCGGTCATCGCCAGGGCACTGAGGAGACCGGTGTGCAGGCTGAGCGTGTGCAGCAACTGCCCGGTCTCCACGTCGAACACCCAGGCTTCGGAGTTCTGTGCGCGGGCGAGCGCGGTGGGGCTGCGCCCGCTGAGTTCCAGGGCCCACGACCGGTCGTCGTCGGGGGCGATCCGGCCCGCGGACCAGGCGTCGACGAGTGCGGTACGGCGGCCGAGTGCGCCGAGTCGGCGCCACAGGCGTACGGGCTCGGTGTGGCGCCGGTGGCCGGGCAGTGCGCGGGCGGCGCGGATCAGTTCGGCCGCCTCCTCCAGCCGTCCGGCTGCGCCGTGCGTGGCAGCGTGGTCCAGCAGTTCGGCTGCTCGGGCGGCAGCGGCGGTGACATCCCTCGCCTGGTGGGGGCGGACGTAGCTCCAGGGGGCCGGTGGTCCGGCGGGCGGCAAGTGCCATGCGCGCACAGTCTTGCCTTCGGCGGTGAGGGCGCGGTGCCCGGTCGCGCTCAGCGCGACCTTACGGGTGTCGGGTGTGGCCTGCAGGGAGAGGCGGCAGCGGCCCGTGGTGAGGTCCCACACCCGTGAGGGCTCGGCGCGTCCGCCGCTGGAGAAGCCAACCGTGCCGTCCGTGTTCAGGGCTGTCCGGCCGTATCCGGTCTTGAGTACCCGTGGGGCGTCATCGGAGCCGAGGTCGGCCAGTCGGGTGTGGATGCTTCCGCCGGTGACCGCGACGAGTCGGCCGTCGTCGGTGAACCGCACGCTCAGGCAGGCGTGGTCGAACCGGCGGACCAGTGCGCCCGTGCGGACATCGTGCACCGAGCTCGTCCGGCGTTTGTGGTCGACGGCGCAGCACAGGGTGCCGCGGGCGCCCAGGAAGTCGGCCTTGCTCTCGAACTGCCGGACCTGCACGGATTCGCCGGTCTCCAGATCCCAGGTGACGACCTCTCCCTCGTACCCGCTGGTGACCGCGTGCCGCTGATCCTGCGTCAGCTCGACCGCGAGCACCCAGCTGGGGTGGCCGGGGAGTTCCAACCCGGTGGCGGCCTCGAGGTCGAGCACCAGGGCGCGCCCGATACCGCCGCCGACGACCAAGACGCGTCCGTCGTCGCGGACCGCGAGTGCCGAGGCGCGGTAGTTCTCCAGCCGCAGTTCCTGGCGGCACTCCCCCGTGGCCAGGTCCCAGATCCGCAGCCCGCCAGTACCGTCCGCCGAGATTCCGGTCGTGCCGTCCGGGGTCAGGGCGAGGGCGGTGATCCAGTCGTCGTGTTCCCCGGGCAGCACGGACTGGGCGGGGGCGGGCGAATCCCGCACCGAGGCGAGGGCGGCGGCGATCTGCTGGTCGTGGGGCATCCGTGCGGACGCGTCCCGCAGCAGTTCGGCCGCGGCAGGCGCGTCGCCCCGCTCACGGTGCACCAACGCGAGCAGGTAGGTGCCGTCGTCGGGGTCGGCGAACCGCACGGATTCCAGCTCGTCCACCAGTTCCGCGTCGGTGATCACACCCGTTCGCCAGCGGTGCAGTCCGCGGTTGTAGCGGGCGTGCGGGTGGTGGGGATCCGCCCGCAGGGCGCGGGTCCACAGCTCCTCGGCGCTGTCGCGGCGGCCGAGGTCCAGCATGGACAGCGCGTGGTTGGAGAGGCTGTCGGCGAGCAGGGTGGCCGCGGACGGGGCATGGCGGGGATAGGGGCCGATCTCGCGCCGGTGCACCTCGACCAGCCGCTCGGCGAGCGGGCCGAGCCCGGTCGGGCGTGCGGCGGGGTCCTTCGCGAAGCACTCGCGCAGTAAGTCCAGCATCTCGACCGGCACCCGCTGGATCACGCCCGGCGTCTGGGACCGCGTGTACTCCTCGAAGGCGTCGCCTGCGGTGGTCCCGTCCCGCACCGGCGGCCTGCCCAGGAGCATCTCGAACACGGTGACCGCCCAGGACCAGACGTCCGTGGCCGGGGTGAGCCCGGACGGTGACCGTGCCTGCTCGGGCGAGCAGTAGGCGGGGTCCAGGCCGCCCCGGCTGACGAACGGCTCCGCGTCCCCGGCCGTGCGGGCCCGTGCCAGACCGAAGTCGGTGACCTTGACCGTGCCGTCCCGGGTCAGCATCACGTTGGCGGGCTTGACGTCCTGGTGCACGACGTCGTTCTCGTGCGCGTGGTCCAGGCCCCAGGCGGACTGGATCGCGACGTCCAGCAGCGTCGCGAGGGGATCGTCGCCGTACAGGGTCCGGTTACGGACGGCTTCCGCGAGGCTGCCTCCGTCGGCCCACTCGGCGAAGACCCTGGGCACGTCCTCCAGGGTGCGCACGTAGGCGCAGTTGGCGATGTGCGGGTGCAGGCCCAGCCCCACCCACACCTCCGCCTCCCGCTCGAAGTCCCCGATTCCGTCCGGCGAGCGGACGACGGCCGGGCGCGGGGTCTTCACCGCCAGGTCGATGTCCCAGCCCCGGTGGTGGACCCGGTGCACGAGTCCGAGGCCGCCGGTGCGCACCACATCCAGGACCTCGTACAGGTCCAGGATGACGTCGCCGCGGCGCCAGGTGGCCATCGGCGTCAGTCCACCACGGCGGCGTACAGAGGTGTTCCGAGCAGCACCGACGTGCCGGTGCCGTCCGGGCTTTCGCCGTGCAGCAGCCGCTTCGCAACGAACTCGACGTTCTGCGCCGGCCAGCGCAGTCGCGAAACGGCCCGCTCAACGCGGCCCAGCGCCGCGCGATCGACGCGGTCGAGGTCGCCGTCCACCGCGTCGGCGACGTACTCGTCCTCCAGGTCGGAGGTGATACCGAGGCCGTCGAGCATGGAGGACATCATCGAGCGCCCCACGCCGTGGGCCTCTGCGTCCGGCACGTAGTCGTACACGTGCCGGTACGAGCCGCCCAGGGCGACGACGGTGTCCTCGCTGCGCCCGCCGAAGAACACCAGGGAGGACGCGGGGTCATCGCGGAACGAGCCCCAGCGCATCCGCAGCGAGCCCCAGAAGTACTGGCCCGGTGCGTCCACCGTGCCGAGGTCACCGTGGTCGCGGAGGTACCGGACGACCGCCTCGAGACGGGTGATCCGGCCGTTCGGCGGGCCCTCGGTGATGCGCTTCGCCGACAGCACGGAGAGGTTCACGCCTACCTCCGTCTGACGCTTGGCCCCGAACCCGGGGTCGATCTGCGGCAACAGCATGTCGACCTTGCTGTCGGAGATGTACACGTAGTAGCTCAACGACACTGCCGGGTCCTCCCAAGCGCTTCGACCTTCCCAGCCTATCGATCACGGCCCGTTGTGCGCCATGGGATGGGCGGGCGCAGGGAGTTGAGCGAAGCGGCGACGGCGATCCGCATCACCCGGGCGGTTGCGGTGCGACGGGTTTGCCGCTGCCGGTCATCGCCCCGGTGGACGACCGGCTCATGGCGGAGCGCATCACTGCAGCGGTCGGTGCAGTGGTCGGCTCCCTCACGTGGCGCTGTGGGAGCGGCGACAGACCGTACGGGCGCTCGCCCGCTGCATGCGCCAGGCGGACCCGGAGCCGCTGTCGTTCTACCCACCTGCTGGCCTGGGAGCTCGCCCATCTCCCGGCGGACAAGCGCGTCCTGCCGGTGATCCTGCTGGACACCTTCGAGGACGTCGGCGACCGCACCCACCGCGACCTGGAGCGCCTCATCCAGCGGGTGGTGGGGCACCACTGACGCCAGCGAACAGTCACCGCACTTCGAGCCGTTCGGCGCACGGCAGTACAGACAGCGGCTCCGGCGGCGGAACGCGAGGCCGGGGCCGGTGAGCGCCCCGGTGCCCGCCAGGCGTCCGGTGTCCAGCAGCGCGGTCGTGAGGTCGGTGAGCGGGCCACGGACGGCGGGACGGAGTGTGAGCAGGGCATGGGCCGCCCCGGCGAGCGCCGACGCCGAGTTGCCGTCCAGCAGACGCGGGGCGATCTTGACCGGCAGTCCGTCCGCCAGTACCGACAGGTGACCCGTCACCTGCTCGTACAGGGCGCGGACGGGACCGTCGGGGAGCCCGTCCGCGTACCAGCCGGCCGGGCGAGGCACCCGCAGGGCCGGACCGCCGTCGGCCCGCTGCGTTCCCTGCAGGTCGGAGACGATCCCGTGCAGGACGACGCAGGCCAGAGCCGGTGACCAGAGACGGGTGGCGTGACCGACCGGATGCCAGCCCTGGTCCGGCCCGCCGACCCGCACGGCGAAGAAGCCGCCGAGGCTCGCCACGTCGTGCAGGGCGGCTTCAACGGATGCCGTTGAGGCACGGGCTGCGTGCTGTCCTCCCTCCGGCTCTCCGTCCGCTCGGTCAGCGCGTCGTACGCCGTCGCGGTGGCGTGATGGCGTACAGGTCGAGAATGTCCGGCAGAGGCGCCACGCCGGGTCCGCCCGCGCGTGCCCAGGCAGCGATGTCCTCCGTCGCGTCCGGGTCGTTGACCAGTCCGAGCCAGACGGGGCGGGCACCGGCGGCGCGGCCCTCGGCGGAAGGCAGTACGACGACGACGTTGGCTTGCTCGCAGACGTCGAGGCAGTCGGAGACGCGTACCGGTGCCGCTGTGCGCAGGCGTTCGATCTGGAACGCGTGGTCGACGCCCGGCACCTTGGGGCTGCCGCAACAGCAGTCGCGGCACACGACGATGCGGCACGGCACGGAGTCCGCCGGCGATCGGGTCCGTGCGTCGTCAGTCGTTCGTCCGGTCGGTTTCGCGGGCATGCGATGCCGCCCCTCTCTCCGGGGAGATCCGCCCCGGTGGTCCGTCGAGGAGGCGACCGCGTGAGTCTCCTGGCTCTCGGGTCGATGCTCGTCCCGGCCTTCCCACCCGTTACCGGGCAGTGGCCTGTCGGGACTCGCTCGCCGATCACAGTGGCGGGACCGCGCCGGATTCGCACCGGCTTCCTCGTTCCGCCGTCGCCTTGTCGTCTGCCATCATCCCACCCCCAGGACGCCGTGCCGGCCGTCAGTCCGATTCCTGGGAGTGCGGGACCGTGGCGGGTGGATGGGTCGGACGATCCCGTCCGCCGTCACGGCCGGACACCACCACGATGACCAGGCCGGCGAGGACGGCTCCGACGACGACCCTCCCCACGGCGCGCGCCCACCAGGCCGGGCGGGCCGCGCCCGCGTCTCCCCTGGGCGGGCCCAGCCGCTCGGCCCGGCGAGCAGGTCTCAGCAGGCGGAGCAACAGTAGGGCGGCGACCGGCAGTTGCAGCAGCCACAGGACGATGCGCGGCCACTCCCCGTACCAGACGTTGGTTCCGTACAGCAGGGTGTGCCACACGCTCAGCACGTACACGACGATCACGAAGCGGTGCAGCCGTCGCCAGGTGTTCGCTCCGATGCGGTGCCGGACGTAGAACAGCAGCCCCAGCGGAATCGCCAGGTACAGGGCGCCCTGTCCGAGCGGGATGGCGATCCGGCCGGTGCCGGAGTCGTACCAGCCGGGCACGAAGCTGTCGGCGAAGCCCACCCACAGGCGTTCGGCCCAGTCGACCTTCGTCTCATAGCGTACGAGTTCCGCGGCGAACATCAGGGCGTGCGCGGACATCAGCGCCATCGTCGTCAGGCTCGTGGTGCGGTGCCAGCGCTCCAGTACCTGCCGGGAGGCCGGCAGGTGGGCGGGGCGTGGCCCCGACAGCAGCAGGCCCAGCATGACCGTGCCCCAGGCCCACAGCAGTCCCGACCAGCCGAAGGCCTGGCTGAGCAAGTACATCCAGTAGGTTCCGGCATCGTCCATGAACGGCATGACCGCGACCGTGTCCGAGGCACCCGACTCCATGCGCGCCCACAGGAGAGCGAACACGAGCGCCGTGACCACCACCGCCGCGGTGGCGTCGGGCAGTGCGGAGCGCAGATCGCCGCGCAGAGACACGCGGTCCCCGGGCGGCCGTTGCCGTCCGGGCGGGGCTACTGCCCCGTCCTCGTCCGGGCTCGCGTCTGACGTCATCAAGGGCCTCCCGGGCACGGGCCACCGCCGCTACGGTGTGCATGTGTCGTGAGGCAACAAGTCTGACTGACGGGGCGGTGGTTCCCAGAGGCGTTATCCGGCCAGGGCCGCAGCGACAACTGCGCAGGGGACACACCTTGGTTCCGCCTCCCCTCCACATTGACTGAACTGGCGAAGCCGGCCGGCGCGCGTTGAGACGGCCGCGGGGCGGATGTCCGCCGGTCCGCTCCCCTTCGCCGCTCACCTGGAGCGGATCTGCGCGGATCGCCTCAACGGCCTGCCGGCTCCCACCACGCGCGGCACCAGCTGGTGCCGCAGCTCGGTGGCCGTGCGGTCGGGCAGGTGCAGGACCCAGTCGGGGTGGGCGCGGTACGAGTCGCTGTCGGCGTTGGTCATTTCCGGTTCCACCCACAGGCCGAACGCCATGCCCAGGCGGTGCACCTCGTCGGCGAGCGGACGCAGTCCCTGCGGGAACCGCCTCGGGTGGGGCGTCCAGTCGCCGAGGCCCGAGCGGTCGTCCTCACGGCCTCGGAACCAGCCGTCGTCGAGCACGAACAGCTCCGCGCCGACGGCGGCGGCACGGCGGGCGAGGGCGATCTGGTTCTCCTCGCTCACCTCGAACCACGTGGCCTCCCAGGAGTTGTAGAGGACCGGCCGCAGTTCCCGCGGGTGCGGCAGGACGTGCGCGCGCAGGTGGCGGTGGAAGGCCCGGCCCGCGCCGCCGAAGCCGTGACCGCTGTGCACGGCCAGGCTGACCGGGGTGCGGTGCCGGTCGCCGGGCCTCAGGCACAGCTCGGCACCTTCGTGGCCCCCGCCGGCCAGGACGCCGGTCCGGCCGGCGGCCGTGCGCTGGGCGGTGATGCGCCAGCTGCCGCTCGTCGCGAGCGCGACGACCCACACCTCGTCGTGCTCCTCGCCGGTGTCCCCGGGGTCGAGGGCGATCCAGGGGCTCGCGTGGTGGCCCGTGTGGCCGCGCCTGCTGCCGAGCACCGTCTCGCCGACCGGCAGCCCGGACCGCCGCAGGCGGCTTTCGGCGGCCCATCCTCCGTGCACGGCGCTCAGCCGCCAGTCGGGCCGCTGTGGGAGCGGCCAGTGGGCCGAGGCGTACCGGACCAGCAGCACGTCCCCGTCGTCCGGCGTGCCCGTGTGGACGAACTCCGTCCACCGTTCCAGCACGTCGCCGTCCGGCGGGACGCGGTAGTGCAGGGACCAGGTCAGTGGTCGGGTGCGGTCCCGCAGCAGGACGGCCGCATGGTCGTCCTCGAGCAGGACCACGTCCTGCACGGTCGGTTCGACGGGACTGCTGCCGTCGGCGAAGCGCACCTCGAAGGCGGGGGCGCCGAAGCGGGCACCGCCGTCGACCGGGTACTCCTCGGTTCCGTCCCAGCGGCCGGCGAAGCTGTTGTCGTGGTCGCTCCACAGCGGCAGCGAGGCCGCGTCGGCGAGGGGCAGGGCAGCGCCCCAGTGGACGTGCCGGACGGTGCCGGCGGCGCGGTCCACCCGGAAGGCGTAGGCGCCCTGTGCGGTGCGCAGCAGCACGGTGCCGCTGTCCTCGTCCAGCTCCACGCGGCGTGACGCACCGGCGGACGACGACGGGACCGGGTGGGCGGGCGTGGTGGTCACGTGACCGTTCCGCATTCGTTCTCACAGACGGCAGACGGGTCAGGCTGAGGCGGGCAGGTGGTCCTCGCGGACGACGACCACTCCCCCGGGCGGCACCACGGCCCGGCCGCCGGTGGCTTCGGCCCTGCGAGGGCCTCTCCTGCGACGGGCACGGTGACAGTCTTCTCGGTGTGGTTGATCAGGAACAGGTAGGAATGCCCCCCGCCCCGTCCTTCGTACCGCCTCCAGTCCGTCAGGACCCTCCACGACCGGAGTGATCCGCGCCTGCTCGCACACTGCGCGGAGCAGTGCGCGCAGAGCGGGTACGGGCAGCCGGCCGGCCCCGTACCAGGCGGTGCCGTCGCCGAAGGCGTGCCGGGTGACGGCCGGGCCGCCACGGGCGGGGCCGCCCTCGGCCGAGTCCGCGTAGCGCGACACCGTCGTACAGCCGCGGGATTCGACGCGTTCCGTCCACTGCTCGACGTCCGTTCCGTCGGCGAGACGGGCGCGCTCGCCGGTCCGCAGCGGCAGGAACTCGTCCACGACGAGCCCGAGCACGTCGCGCAGCGCTCCCGGGTGAGCGCCCGGGCGCACCCGGTCGGAGTCGTCGACGAGCCCGCTGAAGCAGCCGACGGTGAGATGGCCGCCCTGCTGGACGTACTGGGTGAGGTTGTCGGCGTCGTCGTCGGACAGCCGGAGTGCCACTTCTCGGCGCCGGCGCGGGACTGCCGCCACTGGAAGAACATCAGCCCGTCGGCGCCGCGGGCGAGGTGGGTCAGGCTGTTGCGCCGGGTCTCCCCGGGCCGTTTGGCCACGTTGACGGGCTGCCAGTTGACCGCGGAGGTCGAGTGCTCCATGAGCACCCAGGGTCGGCCCCCCGCCATACCGCGGGCGAGATCCGCGTTGAGCGCCAGGTCGATGTGGCCGTCGGGGTCGGCGGCCGGCAGGTAGTGGTCGACGGAGACCAGGTCGCACTCGGCCGCGAAGGCGTGGCCGTCGGCCTTCTTCTCCAGGGTGCCCATCACATTGGTGGTGATCGGCACGTCGGGGGTGATCTCGTTCCAGTCTCCGTAGCGCTGGCTCCGGAAGTCGGTGCCCCAGGCGTCGTTGTTGCCGCCGCATTGCCGAAGAAGCTGCCGCCGGTCCGGCCGAGGAACACAGCGTCGTAGCCGTAGGCGGTGCCACCGGGGCGCGTGCAGTGCCCGGCGGTGACGAACTTCTTGCTGCCGTTCGCTCCTCGCGCGCCTGGTCGAGGAATCGCCGCACCTCTGCCGTCGGGGTCCGGCCGCGGAGCACCTCCACGACGACGCTGTTGGTGACCGTGTCGGTAGCAGCCGCTCCACCTCCCGAGGGACGGCTCTGCCGTCCTCCAGGGTGTCGAGAGCGTCCCTGGCGGCGTGCGCGGCTTCGTCCTGGCCTGGGCGGCATCTCTCAGGGCCGTGCGAGCACGAGGAGTGGGACGGCGAACGGCGGGCGCGGGATGGAGCCCCGCGCCCGCCGCCCTCAGCCGCCGGAGGCCGCCTTGTCAGTCGTAGGGAATGACCACCACGGACGTGTCCGTGCCGGTGCGCAGCAACGCGCTCGCGTTTCCTATCGCGCTCCAGACCTCCAGCCGGACCGTCCCCCCGCGCAGGTTCCCGAGGGTGCCGGTGGCGGCCTTCAGACCGCGGGTCTGGTTGTACTCCTCCCAGCCCGTGACCGGGTCGGTGGCGAAGTAGTGGTAGGTCTCGGTCCGGTCGAAGGTGCCGTCGCCCGTGAGGTCGTAGCTGATACGAGCCTGCTGACCGAGGCCCACGGCCGGGCCGGCGTCCACGGGGAGGCGGAACGTGGTGGACGCGCCCGCCTTGAGGGTGGCGTTGACGCCCTTGACCTCGTAGACGAGCTGCTTGTTCGGGGTGCCGTCGTGGTTGCGGCCCTCGGCCGACGGAATGGTGTCGTTGGCAGCCGTGGTGCCGGTGGCCGTGGTGAGCGTGCCGCCGGAGCGGAGGCGGAAGGTGTTGCCGGTGGACGGTTCGGGGTCCCCGCCTCCGGAGTCGGTGCCGGTACCGGTCGCGGTGGAGCGGGCGGGCACGGTGAGTGTCTTGCCGTCGGAGAAGGTGACCGTGCGGGCCGTGGCGCCGTGGTTGTGCGCGGCGTAGGTGCGGGTGCCGTTCTTGGCGAACACCGCGGACGTGGGCAGGTCGCCGGTCACCGAGGGGTCGGGGGCGCCGAGTGCGTCCAGGGTGGTGATCCAGTGGTAGGTGTGAGCCTTGGACTCGCCCTGCTCGGGGGTGTATCCGGCGTTGCCGGCGTCCCACTTCGACTTCGCGGCGGCCGGGTCGGCCAGCGACTGGAACTCCCAGAGGATGTCGCGCCATTCGACGGCGGGACCGCCGTTCTCGCGTTCCATCTCCGCGATGTTGCGCCGGATCGCCTCCTTGTGTCCGGCCAGGTGCGGGGAGCCGCCCGCGGTCACGGGCAGGACGTTGATGCCGTGGATCTCCTCGGGGTTGGCGGTCCACCAGGTGGCGTACGCCCCGCCGCTGCCCCACACCATGCCGACCGTGTCGTGGGTGAAGGAGCTGGGGAAGACCTGCTGGTCGGCGTCGAACCAGTACTGGGCGATGGCCTCGCTCTCGGTGGCGAGCAGGTAGCTGCCGAGGTCGCGCAGCTGAGTGTTGCCGGTGGCGGAGCCCCAGAGCACGAGCGCCGCGCTGAGGTTGGTGGACTCCGAGGAGGACTCCTGGTTGTTGCCGGCGGCGAAGCCCTGATGGCCGGAGGCCCAGCTGTGCCCGGCGTAGACGTCGAAGCCGCGCAGGAACGGGAAGGCGCTGTCGGTGCGGCTGGCGTTGGCGGTGTCGCGGATCAGGGTCTTGACCATGCCGCCCCAGGCGGAGTCGGCGGCCCAGGCGGCGTCGTACTGCGCGACGATCGCCGCCGCGTAGACGTAGTAGCCGTAGTGGAAGTGGTGGTCGTTGAGCTCGGCGTCGCTGCCGTAGGAGGCGGGGTAGCCGATGAGGGTCTTCCAGTCCTTGTCGTAGGAGAACTCGCTCGCCCCACCCGCGGTGAACCACTCCTGGAGGCGCCCCTTGAGGAGGCCGACGAGCTTGTCGCGGACCGCGGTCTCACCGATCTGGTCGGCCAGCGGCACCAGTTGGGCGAGCTTGCCCAGCGCCTTGCCGGTCCAGTACGTGTCCGTCGCTCCGGAGAAGGGGTCGGAGGAGTTCGCGACCTCTGACAGGTAGGTGCGCAGCCGGGACGTGTCGACGGCGCTGGTCCGAGGCAGCGCGGGCAGTACCGGGGCGGCCTTCTGACGGGTGGTGAACGAGGCGCCCTCGCGGACCTTCATGGTGCCGCGGGGGGAGACGTAGGTGTAGGGCGTGAGGGCGTCGGTGGTGTGGAGCCACTGATGCCGGTAGAGGGCCTGGAGAGTGCCGCGTTCGGTGCCCTCCTTGGCCTCGGTGGTGAGCTGGTACGTGGCGCCGACCGTGCCGCCGGAGGTGCTCCAGTCGACCTGTGATCCGGTGACGAAGCTGAACGCGTACTTGCGGAAGGTCGCGAGGGCGTCGGTGGAGGGCAGCACGGCGAGGGAGAAGTAGTCCTTGCCGCCGAGGCCGGCGTTGATCGTGGTGCCGGAGATGTTCCAGTCGCTGCCGGTCGGTGCGAAGAGGGCGTAGTGGTGTCCGCCGACCGTGATGCCGACGACGTTGCCCTGGTCGGCGAAGACGGTCGGCGTACCAGCGGTGGTGATCTGGGCGTTGCCGCCGGAGCCCTGAGCATAGACGAAGGGCATGCCGTGGCCGATGGTGGTCCGCAGGGTGCGGGTGCCGTCGGACCAGTACGGGGTGACCGTCCAGTCGGACCAGGCGTCGGCCTTGGTGTCGGGCGAGTTGAGTCCGCTCAGGCCGAGGGTGAGGTCGCGTTTGTGCGCATACTCGTACTGGCGGCCCTCGCCGACGATGGTGGGGCTGGTCGGGTAGCCGATTTCCAGTCCACCGGAGACCGCCTGGTACGTGAGCGGGTGGCCGTACATGGGTGTGGAGTACGGATTGTCGCCGTAGCGCTGGAAGGCGAGGGAGGACCACCAGTCGTTGGTGGGCACGGGCTTGTCCTTGGCGGCCTGCGTGACCTTGGGCGTCACCGGTCCCCCGGTGTTGTTCGTGGGGCCGGTTGTGCCCGGCGGCCGGGTGTCGGAGTAACTCCCGGCTCCTACGGGGACGGTCGCGGCCGCCGCCGGGGTCGCGGCGGGGCCGAGGCTCACGGCCGCCAGGACGGCGGCCAGGAGCACTGCGGCAGCCGGCCGTGGTCGGGGAGTTGGCATGAAGTGCACCTCATGTCATCGAGAGGGGCGGGCTCGTCAGCGGCAGCGGCCTGGGGCGGGGGTGCCCTGCGCCGGGGCGAAGCTGTGTGGGGAGAGTTGAAAAGCCCGGCCTGAGAGCGCTCTCAGGTGGCCGCAAAGTAAGACTCCTGAAATCAGTTGTCAATACATCGCGCAAGACGAGGCAGTTATAGGCGTGTTCCGGAGACATCGTCCTTCCTCGTTGCGTCATCTCTTCAAGACTTGACGGGACGAAGGCGGTGCGGGCCGGAGTAGCGGGGCTTCCCATGTCCATTGCCCGATCCGTCAGGAGGGCCACCGTGCGCCTGATCCCGTGCCGGTCACCGGTGAACTGTGGACGACGCGGTCGGCTTCTCAGCGGGCGAAGCAGCCGCGTAGGAAAAGGCGCCGAGCAGCACGTACCCCCTGATGACCGCGGTCCCGGCGGCGCAGGCGCACCAGAACCCGAGGGAAACCCGTTCCCGGCGACGCACCGATGACCTTCAGGGCGACAGCGGTTGCTGGTCTCCGGGAGGACCAACGGCGCACGGAGAGGCTGAGCGGCACCCCGCGGGTCGGCCCGCCGCGTTCAGCGGTGCCGGTCGACCACGGCGCTCACGATGGCGGCCACTTCCCCGCGGTCGGTGGGCCGCGGGTCGACGGAGTTGTGGATGGAGAGTCCTTCGATCAGGGCGTCGAGAGCCCGCGCGGTGAGCGGGTCGAAGTGCCTGGCCAGCGAGTCCCGGCTGGCCTGCATCCAGAAGCGCATGACGGTGCGCACCTCGGGGTGGCGGGCGGCGAAGGCGTAGAGCTCGTAGCCGAGCAGGAGGTTGCGGTCGGTGCCCCAGACCTTGCCGCAGATGATCTCGACGACCGCCTCCTGTGCTTCCCGGGGAGACCGCGCGGCCTCCAGGAGCGCGCCGTAGCGCGTGGAGACGGACTCCGCGTGCCGGGTGAAGGCGTCGGTCAGCAGGTGCTGCATGTCGTCGAAGTAGTAGGTGAGCGAACCGAGCGGTACACCCGCGGCTTCGGCGATCTTGCGGTAGGTCACTTTGATGGCGCCGTGTTCGGCGACGACGTCGAGCGCGGCGTCGAGGATGCGTTCGCGGCGCCGGGGGTCGTTGGGGCCGCGGGTGCTGCCTGTCATCGCGGTTGTCTGCCTTGTCTTCTCGGAGCCCCACCCGGTGTGTACATTTGTACATTCCTGGTGGGTGCGCGGACTCGTTTCCTGCCGTTCCTGTCCTGCCCATTCTGTCGAACGCCAGCGGAGCCCCTTCTTGATAGACCGCGCCGTACGCCGACGCCGCCGCGCGCTGTTCCTGTTCTTCTTCCTCAACGGCATCGCGATGTCCTCCTGGGTCACGCGCACGCCGGACATCCGTGATCATCTGGGAGTGTCCACCGGGCAGATGGGACTGGTGCTCTTCGGCCTGTCGGTCGGCTCCATGGCCGGCATCCTGTGTTCCGGCCACTTCGTGTCGAGGTTCGGCACCAGGCCCGTCACAGCACTCGCGACCGTGTTCGTCATCGCGAGCATGGTCGTCGTGGCGGCCGGCAGCGCCCTCGCCTCCGCACCGCTGGTCACCGCGGGACTGTGCCTGTTCGGCACGGGGATCGGGTCGGGTGAGGTGGCGATCAACGTGGACGGCGCCGACGTGGAACGGATCACCGGTACTCCGGTGCTGCCCAACCTGCACGGATGCTTCAGTCTGGGCACCGTCGTCGGAGGTCTGGCCGGCATGGCGGCCACCGCCGCGTCGTTCCCCGCCCACTGGCACCTGGCTGCGGCCGCGGTGGTGGCGGCCGCGCTCTTCGCGTACGGCATCCGTGCCGTCCCCGCCCGGGTCGGAATGCGTACGGCTCCGCCCGCCTCGGACACCGGGCGGCGTTCGAGGCCGCAGGTGTGGCGGGACCGGAGGCTGCTCCTGATCGGGGCCATCGTGCTGGCCATGGCCCTCGCCGAGGGCGCCGCCAACGACTGGCTGCCGCTGCTCATGGTCGACGGCCACGGGCTCGACGCCGCGGCCGGCTCACTCGTCTACGTGGGGTTCGCCGCGGCGATGACCCTGGGGCGCTTCAGCGGCACGTTCTTCCTCAACCGTTACGGCCGTGCGACTGTCGTGCGGGCCAGCGCGATCTCCGGTGCCATCGGCCTGGCCCTGGTCATCTTCTCCGACAACGCCGTCGTGGCCGCGGGGGCCGTCCTGTTCTGGGGCCTGGGCGCGTCCCTGGGCTTCCCGGTGGCCCTGTCGGCTGCGGGCGACTCGGGGCCCGACGAGACCGCCCGGGTCAGTCTCGTGGCCACGATCGGTTACGTCGCCTTCCTGGTGGGGCCGCCCGCTCTCGGTTTCCTGGGCGACCACTACGGGCTGCGCCCGGCGATGCTGGTGGTGCTGGCGTTCGTCACCACGGCCGTCTTGGCGGCCCCGGCCGCCGGTACCCGCGCACGTAGCTCCCCTCCGGTGCGCGTCTGACCCGAAGCCGTGGCTCCTCCCCTTCCCCCCGGAACTCGTCTGTGAGACGGCCGAGTCAGCGCATCCAGGATGGATCACGTGTCCAGCCCCCGTCGGCGAATTGAGCGACTCACCCCTCTTCTCACCCGGCTCGGGCAGCCGGTGCCCGCGGCTCTCCTCCTCGCCACCGCCCTGCACACCGTCTGGGCGCTGGTGTTCGCCAACACCCGGACTCCGCGTACAACTTCGCCTGGTTCGGCGGCATGCATCCCGCCTCCTACAGCGTCCTGTCTCCGGACGTGATGAGTCTGCTCGGTGAGCCCGGTCGCCGGGTTGTTCGTGAAGATGGTCGCCGGGGCTCTGTGGCTGACGAAACGACGCGCCGCCGCGTACGCCCTCGGCGGCGCGCCACTCGCCGTCGTCGCCCTGACCTCGTGACTCTTCCCCTTCTCCGGGCAGATGCCGATGAACGGATGGACAGCAGCACTGTCCCTCGTGTGCGGCCTGGCACCGTAGGCCTTCGTGCCGGTTCACTGGCGCACGGGGCGCGTGGCAGGCGTCCTGTACGCCCTGGCGGTGCTGGGTGCTTGGCTGATCCCTTCGCAGATCGGCAGCAACATCACCCGCCTGGGCATGCTTTTCGGCGGTGTCGTACTCCTCGCGGCCCTGCCCGGGGTCCGGCTGCCACGCCCGGCCGCGCCGCGGCCGACTGTGCGCAAACGCCTCGCGCTGATCACGGCGATCTGCGCGGTCATCGTCTGGCAGGCCACCGGGGCGGTGGCCGATGCCGTGCGGACCGCTCCGACCGCAGCGTGGTCGCGGGACCTAAACCGCTGCCGCATCAGCTGGAGCGCGTCAAGATACGGCAGCAGGGGAGACTCGAAGTGGTACCGGCCAGCAGTCGCGCCGCCGACGACCGTCAGGCCGCCGTAACGCTGGCTCCGGACGCGAACCCGAAGTCCGAGTACGCCGTGCAGCAGGTGCGGGCGGCACTCGAGCGGACCGGAGCCCATGAGCTGGTGGAGGCGAAGATCGAGGAGCTGACGGAACAGAGCCTCGGGCATTTCGAGCGCACCGGCGCGCACCCGGCCGTGCGACGCGAGTTCGCCGCGCTGGTCCGGCGCGCGACGGGCGCGGCCCGCCCCAGCCGGATGAGGCTGCGTGAAAGGGCGCCGGGGCCGACCGGCCATGTCGTCGTGGCGGGCGCCGGTCTGTCCCACCGGCCTGTGCCCTGCACCTGCTGGGCGGTGCCCACGGGTCACCGTGGTCGAACGGAACATCGGTAAGCGTCACTGAGTGA
The DNA here is from genome assembly GCF_001905385.1 of Streptomyces sp. CB02414. Taxonomy (GTDB): domain Bacteria; phylum Actinomycetota; class Actinomycetes; order Streptomycetales; family Streptomycetaceae; genus Streptomyces. The sequence goes on from NZ_LIPF01000007.1 coordinate 188,324, forward strand.
CCAGCGACTCCACTGTGGCCCGCAAGATCGTCGTTGCTCTGGCGGGCCAGGACGAGGCGTCGAGGACCTGACCCAGGTACAGATCGCGGACCGCACCGGTGTGCCCCCGAGGACGGTCAAGAGCCACGCCAGGCGGTGTCTGCACCGGCTGCGCACGGCGATCGACCAGGACAGCGCGCACGGCACGGACACCTGACCGACCCGACGGACCGGACTCACGAGCGCGCACCCCATAGTGATGCGCACACGGTCGGCGTCGGCCGTTGGACCGAACGAGCGAGCCGCCGAAGGGATACTGCGTGGCGGCTGAAAGCTCGGCGCAGCCCGGTGGCCATCCTGGATCCTCCGTGGCTTGTGACAGCCGCCCGGTACAGGAGCGAACGGAGACGCTCGTGAACGATCACTCATCGAGTCCGGCCCTTCCCACCCGTGGTGGACAGAGCCACCTATCAGGAGGCCCGGGAAGGTCTGCTCGTACGGGAGAAGGCGCACACCCGTGAAGGAGACGCGATCGCGGCGGCGCGCCGGCGGCTTCCGATGGTGGAGGTCGACGCCACCATCGAGGTCATCGGCCCTGACAGGCCGGTCACGATCCTCGACGTGTTCGAAGGCCGCAAGCAGCTCATCGCCTACTTCCACGCCTGGTGGCCCGGACGGCCCGCCGCCGGGCAGTGCGAGGGCTGCACGTTCTTCAACTGCCAGGTCCGCGAGTTGTCCTACATCCACTCCCGCGACGTCACGTACGCCACTCTCTGCAAAGGTCCTTACCAAGAGAGCATCCGCTACCGCGACTTCCTGGGCCTGGACATGCCGTGGTACTCGGTCGAGAAGACGGCGCCGCAGCTCCTGGAGGGCCGCGACTGGCAGCGTCACCACCTCGTCTGCTACGTCCGCGACGGCAAGCGGGTGTTCGAGACGTACTACACCGGCGGTCGCGGCGTCGAGGTCATGGCACCCACCCACGGACTGCTGGACATGACCGTCTACGGACGCCAGGAGGCCTGGGAGGACTCCCCTCGCGGCTGGCCCCAGCCCTGGTACTCCGAGGAGAATCCCGAGGAGTGGCGCACGAACGGGCGCCCCATCGCCCAATGGTCCCGCATCGAAGCGGGCCGCTCCGACCAGCTCACCTAGTCAGGCGCTTCTCGATCCCCTCCAGTCCGAGAAGCCGTGCCGACGAAAGCGCGCGCGGACCGGAGTCGTTGGTCGCGGAGTTGACCGGGACGGCGGACGTTACTGGGCCTACTGGGAGCCTGCTGTGCCGTGGCGGCGATCGGCGCCGTTGCAGCCCGCCCGCGTCCAGGCCGAGGTGAAGCAGGACTGTGTCGCTTCCTGGGGGCGTGCCGGCCGCCGCCGTTGCCAGTCGACCGGCGCGCTCCCCCGGGCGGCGGGCAGGGCGGATGGGCGATCCGAGCGGGATGTGGGTGACGCACCACTGGTGCAGGCGTGTCCAGGTGCTCCGGCTGCGCACTGACCGAAACAATCGGTTCGTGAGAGACATGCACGTGCGTACTCCGATCGCGACCGACGGCCGACTCGACGCGGCCGCCAAGCACCCTGGCCTCAGTGACCCCCGCTACCTGCTGCGGCGTCGGGCCATCGCCTCGCTGGCCCGCGGACACCGGGTCGGTGACCCCTCACCGCGAGTGGACTACACCGAGACCGAGCAGCAGACCTGGCGGACCGTCCACCAGCGGCTCTGGAACGCCCAACGGGAGCATGCCTGCCGTGCCGCCCTTGACGCCCGTGAACAGGCGCCCGTTCCAGCGGACCACATCCCGCAGCATGCCGAGGTCGGGCTGCACCTGCGGAGGTTGACGGGTTTCGACTTCACTCTCGCGGGCGGTGTGGTCGGCAACAAGAGGTTCCTGGGGTCGATGGCCGACGGCTACTTCCACGCCGTGCAGTTCGTCCGCCATCCGGCCGTACCGATGTTCACCCCCGAGCCGGACATCATCCATGACGTCTTCGGTCACGGGATCCACCTGGCCTCGCCGGCCTTCGCCGACGTCTACCGGCTGATCGGGGACGCGGCGATGCGCGTCGAGAGCAGGGACGTCCTCCAGATGATCAGCGACGTGTACTGGTTCACCCTGGAGTACGGAGTCCTCGACGAGGGAGGGACACCCAAGGCGTACGGGGCGGCTCTGCTCTCCTCGTCCGGGGAGATCTGCCGCCTGCGGCAGGCTCGGATCCGTCCGCTGGACATCCGCGCGATGCTGGCCACCGGGTACGACATCTCCGGGTACCAGCCGGTGCTCTTCAGCGCCCGCAGCCTGGACGAGGTCACCGACACCCTGGGCGGCTTCCTGACGGCGCTCGACGACGAGAGCGCGCCGCGCTTCGGACGGGCCGTGGAGTCCTGAGAGCTGTGCCGCACCAGGCCCGCGCGACGGTACTCCGCGGAGGTCAGGGTTTCTGCGGGGGCTGCCGTTCTCAGCGAAATCGGTCGGGCCCCACAGAACCCGGCCCGACTCGGCCGAGGAGCCAAGCCGGTCGACCCCATCGTCGGCCAGCTCATCACCCCCAGAGAGCTGGGGCACCAGCAGCGCCTTCGTCCCCCTGACCCGTTTGGCGGACACCATCACGCCGAAGGCGGAAAATCACCCATGAGGGAGGCGTATGGGTTCGAGAACGAGGTCAGGTCACTTACGCGGACCAGGCTGAGCTCGCTGGGTTCGATCCCGGAGCCGGACAGGACCACTTCAGTGCCTTCGACGCATCCCCGTGCGACCCAGTCACGATCATTGCTGTTGCGCCAGAGTTCGAACGTCACGAGTCTCCCGTCTGCGGTGATACTGACGGGTTCGGAGGCCGGCAGGCTGGCCGGAGGTTCCTCGCCGGCGTGGTAGTAGTCCTCGAAAGCCCGCGCCAGGGCATCGCCGACCTCCGCATTGTCGGAGGAGGCGCTCAAGACCGTGACGTGCTCGACCTCTGGGTCGAAGTACGGGGAGCCGAACCACAGGTACACATGTATCTCGCCGGTGACTCGGTTGTAGCCGTGACCCGTGACCTGCCGTGATTCAGGCCAGTTGGCGTCGACAGCGAAGACGCTGAAGCCTTCTGCCGAGCCAGGGGTGCCTTGATCGTTCATGGGACCTCCCGCGTGCTCTTACGTGATCAGGCATCCTGTCACCGCAAGAGAACCAGCGGGGGGTGGGGTCGGCATCGATGGCCGGGGCGATGTGCTTCCGGATCGACCTGGCCCACCCAGGAAACGCCTGGTCCACGGACGTGCTGCCCACAGGGCCACAGGGTCCGCGCCCCACCTCAGCCGGGCCGCCCGCCTTACACGCCCGGCAGGACGAGACGCATCAGGTACGGTCCGTCCCGGGGGCGGGCGGCGAGGGCCCCCGGGCGGGCAGGCAGGCGTCAGCCCGTGTGCACCTTCAGGGCGGTTCGGACGGCCGACTCGAGGGCGCCCTCGATCCAGGCGGGTTTGATCGAGGTGTGGTCCCCCGCGAAGTGCAGGGGCCCTTCCGACGTGGGGATGTCCGGGAACAGTTCCGTGTGCTGGCCGGGGAAGAGCACGGAAGCCTCGCCGTAGGCGTAGTGGTCGCGCATCCACGACTGGGTCTGGCACTTGGTGGTGAAGAAGACCTCGCACCTGCGGCCGAAGACCGCCTGCACTCCGGCGAGGGCACGCAGACAGCGCTCTTCGTCGGCGTAGGCGTCCCACTTGAGGGCGTCGTCGGACCAGCTGTACGAGGCCAGCACGATGCCGCCGTCGCTGCCTTCCATCGGGTGGGCGTGCTCGAAGTACATGAACCGGTTGGCGTTGTCGCTGACGGATCCGCCACCGCGGACGTGCGCTGCCTCGACCTCGCCCTCCCCGGCCGGCCGGAAGGCGGCGAAGCAGTGCTTGTAGGCGTCGGGGACCGTCACGCCCAGGTCCTTCACGGACTTGTGCGCGCCGAGGTACCTGGCGTCCGTGACCTTGCCCGCCCGGTACTTCTCGTACAGGCCGTCCTCGATGGTGTCGAGGGCCTGCTTCCACTGCTCCTCGGTCAGCTCCCACCAGCGCCGGGAGAATTCCAGCAGCACCTTGGTCGCCGCGTCGTAGTGCAGCTCCGTGACGGCCCGGCGCTTGCCGTACGACAGCGGGGGGTCGAAGGCGACATGCCGCAGTCCGGAGAAGGGCACGGTGACGATCGCCTCGTCCCCCTCGAAGACCTCCGTGGCGCCTCCCTTACCCGTCTGGCAGTCCTCCGAGACGGTGTGGACCCGTACCTTGCCGCCGGTGCGTTCGATGCGAACGGCACGACGGTCGAGCCGCACCTTTCCCTTCACCGGCGCGTACATCGCGTCGGCGAGCAGCGCGGTGCCGCCCTTGATCTCCCAGAACTTGGTCCTGGGATCGATGAGCGCGCTGGACAGGAAGCTGTGGAGGAAGGAGAGGTGCAGCCGCGAGGTCAGGTTCTGGATGGTTCCGACCAGGTCGATGGTCCGCGTGTCGAGCCCGGCTGCTTCGGTGAGGTAGCGGTACATGGACCAGTGTCCGTACTTCTTGAGAACCTCGGTCCACCCGTCGACAAGTGCCTTTCCCTCCTTGCCGCGGATGAGTCGGTGCGCGGGTTCGAGGGCGTCGGCGAGGATGGCCGCGGCGGTCTTCTTGCGGTTGGCGCCGGTAACTCCGAAGGTGTCGTTGATCCGTTCCGGGTTCTTCTCGTAGTCGGCCCGGCGCTCGTGGACGCCGTTGACGTGGATCCAGGTGCGGTTGGTCTTCTTCGCCGGGTCGTCGGGGTCGACGTCGACCAGGTAGAACTCCTGGCGGGGGAGGTCGAACTTCTTGAGCAGCGCCATGAGGAGCGGATGGCTCTCCGGCAGCCGCATGGCTCCGCCCTCGGCGTACTGCCGGGGGTCGGCGAAGGGCTGCCTGCCCTTCTCGTGACCGCCCTTGCGGAAGGTCTTGATGCGGCCGCCGACCCGGTTGCCGTTGGCCTCGATCACGACGACGTCGTGGCCCGCCCGGTTGAGCAGGTCGGCGGCGAGCAGCCCGGCCGGGCCGGCCCCGACGATCAGGACCCGCTTGGTGGCCTTCCCCCGGCTGGCCGGCAGACCGTCGTTGACCGCCTTCACGTAGGCCGGGACCAGGGGCTTGTCGTGTTCGTCGTGGACGACGACCGCACGGGCGACCGTGCGGTACGCCTCCGGGGCGGTGCCGGGCGGCGCCGCGGCCGGCGTGACCGCGGGCGCTGTCCCGGGGCTGAGCGCTGTCGCGGGGGTGACGGAGGCGGCGGTGAGCCCGACGGCGAGCGCGGAAGCTCCGGTCGCCGTGACGACGGAGCGCCGTGAGGGCGTGGTCCGCCGGGGTGCCGGGGGCCGGGGCGGTGACCCGTGAGCGTCTGACGCGGGCTGCTCCTCCCCGGCCGCGCAGGACTGCGTGCCGGACGACGTGCCGGTAGCTGAGGTGTTCGCGTTCTGAGTGTTCATCGCCTCCCACCCTTGATGTTGGAGCCCGGCGGTGGCGGTGCCCTCACACGGACGGGAGGCGTAAACCACTCGATGCGGTCCACGGGACGTACCGGGGTTCACCCGGGCGCCGTCGTCAACGCGCCCGCGCCTCACGGAGGGGCAGGCCTCGCGTTCCCCGCGGATGCCGGTCAGTGCTGGTGTCCGCCGGTGGCACTGGTCCATGCCGATCGGCACGAAGACCGTGTCCTGGGGCCGCGCAGCACGGCCGGCGGCGCCTCGCCGTTCACCTCCAGCACGCGGAACTGGACGTCGTGGACCTGGAAGTTGTGCGCATCCCCATCGTGTTGCGCACCGTCCAGATCTCGGATCGCTCCCCCAAGCGCCTTCCCGGCGTCGGTGGGCTTCTCCTTGGCTTCGTGCCTCCACATCTGGAGCAGGCCGATCGTGCGCGCCGGAGCCACGTGGGCGTCGTCGTGGCGGTCCTCGCCTCGGCGGGCTCCGTACCGGCGACGTCTTGGCGGCCACGGCGTCCTGGGCGGCCTCTCGGCCCCGTACAACGCCGGCATGCGGGCACAGTGGCGCGCGGCGGCCTTGTCCTCGTCCGTAGTGGCGGCGTCCCGCTTCGCCGGGGCGGCCGCGGCGGCCTGCTCAGTCTCGATGACCGCGGCCTCGGTGCCGGTGGGGCTCCGCACAGCGGCACGGTTGCCCGCGCAGGCCGCACCTTCTGTAGGGCCCGTACCACCTCGCGGGGCTCTGGGTCGTCCTCTCACCGCCCCGCCCTCCACCGGCCCTCGGCAGTCTCAAGGGCCGGAAGACTGGCGAAGTGATCTGCCCCCGCACCCGGCCCCGGTGGGTGTGCGTCGGGCTGGACGCGGCCGGTGCCGTCCTGGCCGCGGGACGCCTGATGTACTCGGGCGAGTGGACCATATGTGACCCCGGCGTCGGAAGGTGACAGGTCATGGACCGGCTCCCCGGCACGACCGTCTGGGCACCGGATATGGTCCGCTGTCCGCCTCGTAGGAGCGTTGTCACAGGCAGCGGCTACCTTGCAGCTCAGCACACAGCCGAGGCAGGTTGCAGGAACAGGAGCGGCAATGGTCGTCGAGGTGGAGTACGCGCACGCGTGGGATCTGGAGACTCGTGAGCCCTGGCGGCCGATGTCCGCCGAGGAGGCCAGGGAACGCGATGCCGCTGGGTTTCCGTACGTGGTGGTGTACCGGGAGCCGGGCCGGGATGCCCCGCTGGAAGTCCGGCTGGTCTCCTGGCAGGACCACTACGTCGGGCTGTGGATCTACGACACCCAAGGCCGCCGCACCCACGACCTGGACATGCGGCTGCTGGACGACCCGTCGCGGTTGCTGCGCCGATACTCCGTCGGCTGGTACTACACAGGCCCAGAGATGGCGGAGTTCGACAAGGCGTGCCCACGCATTACCGTGGACCTCTTCCCGGACGGGAGGGGCCGACGTACAGAGGAGCGGCAGGGGCAGGTCGGAGGCTCCTACGTCACCTCGCCCGGACTCCGGGACGACGAGCGCTGGATCGACCGCCCCGCCTTCGGGGAGTGGCCACTGCTCTCGGCCCGGGTACACGGGCTCATCGAGCCGCCGGCCTTCGTGGCGGCCGAGGCCGCCGAGGCCGCCGAGCCAGGTGTCGGAGACGCCCCCGTAACCTGCTGGCGTCCGCCGCGCCCCGCGCGGCCCGGGCCGATCAACGAGTTGTTCCGGCCCGGGACGCGCGTGACCGACGGGTACCACCCCGAGATGACCGTCGTGGAGCCGCGCCGGGTCGGCACCCTGCGCGTACCCAGCGGGCTGCTGGCTGTCTCCGGCCCGGACATCAACCACGGCGACGGGCCGCGCATCACGGTCCCCGTCCCTCCCGGGGAGCACGTACTCGACGAGGCACGGGTCCGCTTCAGCTACCACTGCGAGTGGCGGGACGCCGAGGTCACGACCACGGAACCCACGGCCGTCCGCCTGCTCGTCAGCGAGACCCCCGCAGCGACCTGGGAGATGGCCCTCGGTCCGGACGACGATCCCCGGCTGTTCATCGAGAATCAGATAGCCGGCTTCGACACCGACGGCGCCACCGGCTGCTTCGCCGACGCCGGGGCCTGGGAACCGCTCATCGCGCTCTTCGAACGAGGGCTGATCCAGACGGAGTCAGGCCTGGACGGGTGCGACGACGTCGACGACGGCTCCATGTTCCTGCAGCGTACGTGGGACGCGGCTTCCGGCGGCGAGCTCACAACCTTTGCCACGACCGCGGACGGCACCTACCCGGTGTGGGTCGGCCGTTCCGAGGCCGGCGAGGTGATCGGCGTCGTGGTGCTGGTGGACGGGATGCCGGAGCTGCTCCCGGAACGGGACACAACCCCCACCGACGTGGCCGTGTAGGCAGGCCGACAGCATGGAGGCTGTCAAGGTGGTTCCGAGGCGATGGGTGGTCCGGCGTACGATCCACTGTCGGGGTGGATCCACCGCACACAGACGTGCAGCCCGGCCGACGGTGGGCCTCTGCCGGGGCGGTCTTCGTCAGACAGGCCAGGTCGGGATCGTGGTGGACTGAGCGGCCGCGCATGCGGCGAGGCCGGCGCTCTTGGGAGAGTGCCGGCCTGGAGCGGTCTCACGCGGCAACGTGATCGCGCTGGGAGTCCTGATCTGCTGGGGTGGAGCCCGCAACTCTCAGGAGTGGCCGAAGCCATAGTGCCTGTCGAACCGTGCCTGTCGTCTCTCAACGGGCACTGAACAGGATTGGGATGGCGCGACATCTAAATGCCGCGCGGGCCGCAGGAGACTCTGCTGTCGACTGCGAACGTGCTGGTCCGCCAAGGTGCCTGCGGGCAGCGGCGCCTGGACGGATCCGCAGGAAAGTCTTGGACACCGGCGCATCATCGATTTTGAAGGTATCCCCTGATCGGCGGGGCAGGTGGCAGGATGCAGGCCCGGATGGCGTCGGCAAACGCCATTCCGGTAGTTCGGTACTGGAGCCCGCAACCTGCCCCGCTGTCTGCGTGGGCGCGCTTGATTCAGGAGAAGACACCATGATGCGAACCCTCCTTCCGACACGGTGTGTGGTGCACGGCTCGTCGTGCGGACACCGGTCTCCGTTCGCCGACGCCCTGGTGATCGTGGTGATCGCCGTGCTGGCCTGCGTCCTGTCCGTGTACGGACTGGAACTCCTGTACGTCCTGGCCGTGCTGGGAGGTGCCGGCGCGGTGGCGGCCTGCACTCTGATCGTTGTTCGCGGAGCAGGCAAGCGTCTGCACCACGCCGTGGTGCAGGCTGCGACCGCCATCGCCGCTGGCTGACGGCCGGTCGGCTGTGGGGCGTAAGGAGAGGCCGATCGCCTCATCGAACCGGGCACTGGTGAGGCTGGTCAGGTGGCTGCGTGACCAACGGTCGGACAGCGGTTGCTCGTACGCCGAGTTGGCCGCACGTGTGGACCTCCATCCCACCACCTTGCAACGGGCGGCGTCGGGCCAGTCCGTTCCCAGTGAGCGCAGTGTGCGCGCCTACGCCATCGCGTGCGGTGCGTCGGTGGACACGGCGATGGACCTGTGGCGGCAGGCGCGCCGGGGCAGGCTGCGCAGCGCGGGGCCGGCCGCGCCGAGCCCTCAGGACATAGACGGCGTCGAGATGCTTCGCGCGGGGCTGCGAGAGCTGTACGAGCTGGCCGGACGCCCCTCCGTCCGTGTGATGGAAGAACGCGCGGGCGCGGGACGGCTTCCTCACAGCACGGCTCATCGCATCCTGCTGGGACGGACGGTGCCGCGTGACGCGCACCAGTTGACCGGTTTCCTCACCGCGTGCCTGGTCGCCTCGTCAGAGCATCCTGCGTGGGTCGCGGCGTGGCAGCGAGCCCGCGGCAAGCAGCAGGACACGGCCCCCTCCCCCGTTCCACTGCAGACGCGCGTGTCGCAAGGACCTGCGCGCCTGACCGCACCTGTGCGCCCCGCGGTTCCCGCGTCGGGCCTGTACGCCGCGGTACTCGGGCCGGTGCGGCTGTGGCAGGAAGGGGAGCCGCTGTCCACCGGCTCCCCTCAGCAACGGGCTCTGCTGGCCGCTTTGGTGCTGCGTGAAGGACGGACCGCGACGGCAGCGGAACTCATCGACGCGCTGTGGGGTGACGAACCGCCGTCCCAGGCGCTGGCCGCTGTGCGCACGTACGCCTCCCGACTGCGCAAGATGATGGAACCAGGGACGCTCGTCAGCGAGTCCGGCGGTTACGCCATACGCCTTCCCCCGCAGGCATGCGACATGACCATGGCAGCGCAGTTGACCCGGCAGGCTGAGCAGCTGCGCATCCAGGGGGACCTGGAGCGTGCACGGACCTTGTTGGGGCACGCTCTGGGGCTGTGGGAGGGGGAGCCACTCGCCGGGGTCCCAGGGCCCTACGCCGAGACTCAGCGCGTCCGCCTGGAGGAATGGCGGCTTCAACTGCTCGAGACCCGACTGGACATGGATCTCGCCTGTGGTCTGCACGCTGACGTCGTGGCTGAGCTGATCGCGTTGACGTCCGCTCATCCACTGCGTGAGCGCCTGCGCGAGTTGCTGATGCTCGCCCTGTACCGCGGGGGGAGGCAGGCCGAGGCCCTCGCTGTGTACGCGGACGTCCGCCGGCTGCTTGCCGACGAACTGGGCGTCGACCCGCAGGAAGGACTGGCCCGCCTTCAGGAGCGGATCCTGCGGGCAGACCCGCAGCTGGCGGTCGAGGCGGCATCCCACACCACCGACGCGCAGGCTGTTTCCTTCGTCCGCCCTGCGCAGCTGCCGCCCACCGTCCCCGACTTCGTAGGACGGTCGGACGCCCTCGCCGAACTGACGGGTGCACTGGCCGCCGCATCGGCCGGTGAAAGCCTGCCGGTCGTGGCTGTCTGCGGTCCCGGCGGCGTGGGAAAGACCGCCCTGGCTGTCCAGGCCGGCCATGCGGTTGCACAGTTCTTCCCGGACGGGCATCTCTACCTGGACCTGCGGCGAACGACGCCGGATGCGGCCCTCGCCGCGGCGCTGCAGGCTCTGGGAGTGGCGGAGACCGTCATTCCGGCAGGCCTCACAGAACGCTCCGCGCTGTACCGTTCCGCGCTGCACGGCCGACGCGTCCTCGTGGTCCTGGACCACGCCGAGGACGCGGCGCAGGTCCAGTGGCTACTGCCTGCTGCGCGTGGGTGTGCCGTGCTGGTCACCTCTCGCAGGCGGATGATCGACCTGGCGGGTGCGCAGTTGGTGCAGCTTGACGTGATGTCCCCCGCAGAGGCGCTCCAGCTCTTCACCCGAATCGTTGGTCACCCTCGGGTCGGTGACGGTGAACACGGGTCGGCTCGCTACGTGATATCCGCATGCGGCTTTCTTCCGCTCGCCATCCGTGCCGCCGCCTGCCGGTTGGTCGCACGCCAGTCCTGGACGGTCTCGGACCTTGCGGACAAGCTCGCGGACGAGGACGGCAGGCTGGACGAACTGCGGGCAGGGAATGTGGCGGTGAAGCCCGTCATCGAGGACAGCTACCGCGCGCTCAGTGCGGAACAGGCCGACAGCTTCCGGACCCTGAGCTCGTCCGCCGACTCGTTCCTGTCCCTGCGACAGGCCGCGTGTCTCCTCGGCCGCAGCATCGCGGACGCGGAGCGCCTCTCGGAGGGCCTGGTCGACGCCGGACTGCTGACTTCCATCGGCGGCGAGGCGTACCAGGTGCCCCTACTGGCCTGGCTCTACGCGAGAGCCCTCCCCTGACGCCCCGCCCACCGCCAGGGGCGACGCCCAGTCCGCCCCAGTTACCGCGGTGTTCGCGGACCTGGGTGAAGTCGTCGTCGCCAATGCCGGATTCGGTTCCGCAGCAGCCGCGATTGACGTGAAGGGGAAGTGGGAAGCCGGGGCCCCACAGGGTCTCGCGTGCCAGTTGGCTGACGAGCAGGCCGCCTGGGATACCGGCGCGACCTCTGCCGGCACGAATCGGTGATCACCGTGCCCGGGCAGCCTCACATCCGGGCTCTCAGGACGTCGACCTCGCAGCCCGTCGCGAAGGGGTCGAAGCCGTGCTCGATCAGCCAGCGAACTGCCAGCAGGCTTCGCAACGACCACCACGCATGGATCACGTCCAGGTCGAGGTCGGCGCCGTAGCCTGCGATGACGTCGTCGAGGTGCTCCTCGTGTCCGAGCGTGAAGGTGGCGAGATCGTACAGGGCATCACCCTGGCCCGCCTCGGACCAGTCGATGATGCCCGTCACCTCGTCGCCTTCGACGAAGACGTGCGCAATCTGCAGGTCGCCGTGTGTGAACGCCGGAGTCCACGGCCGGAGTGCGGCCTCGGCGACCTGTCGGTTGCGGGTGACCAGGTCAGCGGGCAGGAGGCCGTTCGCCACGAGCGACTCGCACTCGTCGTCGAGTTCCGCCGCCAGGGCGACGATGCTCCTGCCGGCCCGGCCGGGCCAAGGCGGCAGGGGCGCGTCGTGCAGCTTCCGGATGGCGGCGCCCGCCGCGGCCCACGCCGCGGGCGATCCGGTCGACGGCCCACCGAGGCGCCCAAGCGTGGTTCCCGGGAGTGCGGCGATCGCGAGCACGGGGGGCTTGCGCCACAGGACTTCCGGCGTCCGGACCGGCGCGAGGGACATCGCCTCGACCTCGGCGTCGATGCGCGCCGGGTCCGCGTCCACCTTCAGGAACACGTCGCCGGCGCGCAGAGTCGCGCGCTCGGAATGGGCTACGACGACTTCGACATCCATGGACGACCAGTATGCCGGGGGTGCTCGCCGACGTCACCGGGTTACTCACGAGCGATTACGCGGCTGCTCGCGCCCCTCTGACGAGGCCGGCCCACCACTTCGTCGGGGATTCTCAGGCCGCCACCAGCGCCGCCAGGGCGCGGTCCATTGCGGCGTTGAACTCTTCCGGCGTCAGCGGCAGACGGGACTTGACGTCCCGACTCCACTGGTCGGCGAGGACCTCGGCGGAGCCCGCCTCGACACCGTCGAGCGCCGCGTCGGCCAGGTCCGACGGTGCGATCTTGTCCACTGGCCAGCCCGCGGCCATGTCGGTGTCGGCCAGACCCAGGTGTACCGCTGTGACGAGCGTGCCCTGCTCGGCGAGCTCCAGGCGGACGCCGTTGGTCATGGCCCAGGCGGCGGCCTTGGTCAGGTGGTAGGCATTGGCACCATTGTTCCCGAACCACGACATGGCGGAGAGGACGTTGACGATCGCTCCCCCGCCGTTCCTGGCGAGCGCCGGCGCGAACTCCCGGATCATTCCCAGGTGGCCGAACATGTTGGTCTCCAGCTCGTGCCGTACCGCGTCCAGCGAACCGGTCACCAGGTCGGTTCCGGTACTGATTCCCGCGTTGTTGATGAGGAGCGAGACGTCCGGGGCGGCCTCGGCGGCGGCCCTCACTGATGCGGGGTCGGCGATGTCGAGGGGCAGCACCTCGACCCCGGGCAGGTCCACGGTCTCCGGTCGGCGGGCCGTCGCGTAGACCTTGCGGGCGCCCCGTTCGAGCAGGCGCTGGGTGAAGGCGCGGCCCAGGCCGCGGTTGGCTCCGGTGACAAGGGCGACGGAGTTGTTGATATCCATGGCCGGTACGCTAAAACCTGACGTTGGCGTCAGGGGCAAGTGCTGGCCGTCAGAGCCGGCGGTGAGAGGAATCACCATGACTGTCACAGTGGGCGCAGCCGAGGGGCTGATCCGGATCGGCCAGGTGGCGCAAGGAGCCGGTGTATCGGTGCGTGCCGTGCGCTACTACGAGCAGCAGGGGCTGCTCATCGCGGAACGCAGCCCGTCCGGCCAACGCCTGTACCGGCAGGACGCCATCCCCCTGGTTCGCTTCTTCCAGCAGATGTTCGCCGCCGGCCTCACCAGCCGAAGAATCACCGAACTCCTTCCGTGTTGGGACTCCGGGCACACCGACACCGAGCAACGAGCCATGCTGCGAGCCGAGCGCGCGCGCATTCAGGCCAAGATCGACGACTTGCAGGCTGTCCTCGGCCGCCTCGACGAGGTCATCGCGATCACGGACACGCACCCGTAGGCGCGGTCAGCCGGTACGTCTCTGCCGGTCGAAGGTGCCCCACGCGTGGTGGACACCTGGCCTTTCGCAGGAGAGGCCCGCCATGCCGCAGCTCGGTCAGCAGTAGAGCCGACGCAGGTGGGGCCACGTCTGCGGGCCGACCTTGCCGTCCTCGGCCAGGTTGGTGTCGCAGGCGTAGTTCACGGTGCTTTGGAACTTCTTGGCCGCTGCCTGGGAGTTACGGCCGAAGATGCCGTCGATCGTCCCCGGATTGTGCCCGTGGTACTGGAGGAGGCACTGGGCTTCCTTGCCGGCGGAGGTCACCTGCGAGGAGGACGGAACGACAGTGGTGCCGCTGTAGTAGCCGGCGGAGAGGCGGCCGGTGGAGCTCATATTTACGTCGCACGGGTAAGCCGCGGCGGCGGTGGCGCCGGTCTCGGCCGCGGCGGCGATGCCGCCGGTGGCGGTGCCGGCCAGCAGGGTGAGAGAGGCGAGCAGGAGCGAGGTACGCCTGCGGGTTGCGGTGAGTGTCATGGAGGTCTCCTGGAGATGAGTGGTCGATCTGGACATGGGTACGTGTTCGCCGGATGACGCAGGCAGGCCCGACCGCGGCGGCGAGGGACGTACCCAACCCTGAGCTGCCAGGTCACGGGCGACGAGGGCCGGCATGCGGTGCGCAGCTACGTCAGTTCCTCAGCAGCTGGAGGCGGTGTCGATGCGGATGCCGGTCACCGTGAAGGTGTTGCTGAAGGTCTGGTTGTGGTTCGGATCCACGCACAGGTAGGACGTCGCACCGGTGCCATTGTGGATGTAGCGCAGGTAGACCCGGTCGTCGTTGCGCGTGTTGACGACGTAGTTGGCGCCTCGGCTCCGGGAGCCGAGATTCTGGTAGGAGGTCGTGACGTCCTGGAACGCGGCCGTGGGGTCGTCGTCGTCCCAGTCGCTGGAGGTCAGGTAGAAGCAGACGCGCGGCCAGTCGCACCCCCTGCGGGAATCAGCCGAAGCGGTCGGCGCCGTGACCATAGTGGTGGTGGCGAGGGCAGCGGCCGCTGTCGCCACAACGGCCAAGCGCTTGGTCGTGCTGCGGTTCGCTCGTACGCGCACAAGGAATCAACTCCCGTGTTGCTCTGGTGGATGTACGTCCGGACAGGCGCACCTGACTGCCTCCGCAGCACCGGCGCCACGGAGACCGTCAGGGGACGCGGCTCAGCAGTCCGTGGGGTTCAGGTCACGCAGCTTCGGCCAGGTCTTCGGGCCGATCGACCCGTCGGCCTTCAGCCCGTTCTTCTTCTGGAAGCGGATCGTGGCGGCCCTGGTGTTGTCACCGAAGATGCCGTCCACCGTGCCGGGACTGCACTTGACGTACTCCAGCAGGCACTGGGCCTCCTTGACGGTGTTGCCCTGGGAGCCCTTGGAGATGATGGTCGTCAGCGTCCTGCTGTAGTCGAAGCCGTGGTAAGGAGTGCCGTTGACGGTGAAGGCGATGTGGCGGTTCGTGCAGGGCGAGCCGGCCGTCACCCGTACTTCCTTCAGGTCATCCTTGGCATGGGCCGAGCCCGCGAAGACCGTGCTCGCGAGGGCGACGGTCGCGATACCCGTACCGGTGAGCCGAGCAGTCCTCGTGATGGTCATGGTCTTCTCCCGTCGTGGTCCATGAGCGAACCGTTGCTCGCCCGCCCCAGTCTGGAGAAGTCGCACGGCGGGCGGAACCTGGAACATTGCAGGTATGCCTCGTCACAGGCTCTCGGTGAGTCGGTCATCGTCGACGTCGACTTCGGGATGCGTGCACCGCGCGGGCTTGCCCAGCGACCGGGCGCAGGCGATTTCCGGTCCTCCCTGCTCGTGCCTCCTGGGTTGGCGACCGCGGCCCCCGCGCCGCAGCCGCCGCCTTGAGCGCGCGCTCGCCTCAACGAGCTAGCGGAGCCGCCCTCAGCAGACCCGGACCCCGTCGATCATGTTGTTCCAGGGAGTGTTCGCGAGGCTGTCCTCCGTGTGGTACGCGTGGCTGTCGAACTTGTAGACCCAAGAGCCCTGCCAGTTGTAGAACCGAGCCCGCGTGCCGGTGGTCTGGTTGTTCTTGTACGAGGTGAGGCGGTCGTTGAAGCCGTAGTCGCTCAGGTCGCGGAGTGCACACACGTACAACGACAGCTTGCTGCCCGTCCAGTTGGCCCCGTCCCACATGCACAGATAGGTGTAGGAACAGCCGGTGCCTGCCGCCGCGCCGGGCACGGACACCGTGATGCTCGCGCTGCCGTCCTTGGCACGGATTTCGTTGTAACTCACCTGTTCCGCGGGGACCTTGATGTCGGCCAATTGGGCGTCCACCCGGGTCTGCAGCTGCGCCGCCTGCCGGGCCGACAGGCCGACCGCCTTCGCCTCCGCCGCGTACGCCGACTCGGCCGGCTGCGTGGCGCGGTCGGCGGCAGCCGCGGTGGCGCTGCCGGCTCCGAGTGCCAGCGCCATGCCGCAGAGCAGGGCTGTGGCGCGCTTCGTGGTCCTGGTCTTGAACTTCATGGGTTTCCCTCCGTCGGGATCGGGCCTCATGAACAGGTTCGGACCGAGGGTGACCGTCGCGCACCACACTTCGGCCTCAGCCACATCGAACTCCCAACAACTGCAGTCCCATGGCCGTCACCGTGTGCAGTACGTGCTTGCCGTCGCGGCGGCTGGTCAGCAGACCGGCTTCCCGCAGCACCGCCAGCTGCTGACTGGCGCTCGGCAGGGAAATGCCCACCGCCGCCGCCAATTCCGACGTGGTGCCGCAGTCGCGCGTCGCCGTCTCGCGGAGCAGGAAAGCCCGGGTTGAACCAAGGAGCCGGGCAAGTTCGGGAGCGGCGGCCGAGAGCGGAGCGATCGTCTTGTCAGCCGGGTAGACCAGTACCGGCCGGAGCGTCTCGTCGATCAGGGTGATCGGCCGGCGCCAGCAGAAGTAGGAAGGGATCAGCCGCAGGCCGCGCCCGTGCAGGTGCAGGTCCCGCTCGACCGGGTAGTTCACCTCCAGCACGGGCGGATGCCACACCGCCATGGGCCGGAACGTCTCCAGCAGGGCCCGTGTGCCGCCGGCCACCAGAGTACGGGACCGCCACGCCACGTCGGCGCGGACAGCCGCGTCGATCCGATCCCAGGCGGGTGCCAGAAACGCCTCGTGGTAGGTCCGCAGTCCCTTGCCCAGCAGGCGCAACGCCTCAATGTCGCCCCGGGCCAGAGCCGGGTAGGCGATGGGCTTCTTGGCCGCTGCCTCCAACGCTGCCATCTCTGCACGCAGCTGGCGTCCGGGCGTGGACAACACCCGGTCGATTCCGGCCGCCAGGCTGACATTCTCACCCTCGAGGTGCGGGGTCAGGAAGTCCGGCATGTAGACGGCGTACGGCGTCAGGGTTCGCAGCATCCTCACCGCCCACTGGGGCGCCCCGCCGCTTCTGATGCGCGTACCAGCCACCCGCCGCCAGGGGTCGAAGGCGATGGACCCGTCCTTGCTTTGAAGTCGGCAAACGCTGCAGACAATTTCCCAGAGCGGGTCGGGACTCCGGGCGATCCGGATGTGCTCCAAATCCTGACTGGTGAAGTGGATTCTCAGCAACGACTTCCTCCGACGTCCTGGACGTGGGCACGAAACGCGCAAGGCCTATGCTGAGGGCCTCTCATTGCCATTTGATCGACGCTGGATAAACGCGGCCGTCCGGGCGCTGCGTCTGCTACGCGCGGGACGCCCGTGATGTCGGAGCCGGTGCTCGAGTTGACCGATCGTGTGTTTCGGTTACGGGCGGTCGGCCTCTTTGCTCGTAGGTCTGCTTATGGGAGATCGTCAGTCGCGGTCGTGGATCGCGTCGGGTGAACTGTGTTCGCCGACCGAGCCGTTGCTGCCGAAGCCGGGTCCGAAGAAGGTCCGGGGCAGGCAGGCCGCGGGTGCCGGACCGGCAGGCCCTGTGGGGGTGCTCCGCAGAGCCGCGTGGTGTCCATCGCGCTGCGTAAACTGTCGGCTCGTACGGCCCGTCTGTGATGGCTGCTCGCACACCGGCGGCTTCCCGCTCGACCCGAAGGACTGAGCCGTGCCCGACCGACCTGAGATCGTCTGCATCTGCGGCTCCACCCGATTCGTGAACGAGATGAGCGCGGCGAACCGCGATCTCACCTTCGCAGGTGTCATCGTCGTGGCGCCAGGTGTCTTCCTGCCTGCCGAGGATCGCGAAGGGGACGAGTTGATCACCTCCGAGCAGAAGACCGCGCTGGACGCCCTCCACCTGCGCAAGATCGACCTGGCTGACCGGGTTCTGGTCGTCAACCCTGGCGGGTACATCGGTGAGTCCACGAGCAGAGAGATCGCATACGCCCACGCCACCGGCAAGCCGGTCTCGTTCACCGATCCTCTCTGACCAGCAGACGCTTCATTGTGTGCGCGGGCCGCGACGTCGACTGAACCGCGTCGATCGACTTCACGATCGCGCGCGCCCATCAGCCGGGCGTGACCCTGCCACCGGGGTGGGCATCTCGGGGTCGCTCAGGCCGACGCAGTCAAAGGCCCAGGAGGCTCCGAGTAGACGAAGGTGCCGGGTGGTCCAACGGGTTGTGCCGGCCGGGCAGTTCCGGGCCGTCGAAGCCGCAGTCGGCGGCCGAGCGCCAAGTGCCGGCGTGCCACTTGCCGATGAGGCCGTTGCAGCCGTTCTTCCGCAGGGCGTGGGAGAAGGTGTGAACTGGTCCTCGGCCAGGTCCTCAAGGTAGCCGGCGTTGCGTTCGTGGTTGGCGAGCAGCTCGTGCCGGGGAGGGGGCCTGTCCGGTCAGGAGGCTGGGGTGCCGTCCTGGGTCAGCTTGTCGAGTTCTGCGACGCCGAGCACCTTCGTTGAGCGGCGGTGGCAGTCCCCGGCGAAATTGGATTGCCTCGGGGGCGGCGCTCACGTTGGCTGGGCAGCATGGCTGAACTGCGCACCGATCGCCTTGTGCTCCGTCGATGGCAAGACTCCGACCTTGAACCGTGGGCGGCGATGAACGCTGATCCCGAGGTCCGGGAGCACTTGGGCGACCTGCTCACCCGTGAGCAGAGCGATGCCTCCGTGGCGCTGTTCCAGGCCGAGTTCGACCGGCGGGGCTACGGATGGTGGGCGGTTCAACTGCAGGCCACGGGCGAGTTCATCGGCTTCGCGGGCTTGGACCAGGTGGATGACGGCATGCCGTTCACGGGGGTCGAGATCGGTTGGAGGCTCGCTCGCTCGGCCTGGGGCCAGGGCTACGCCACCGAGGCCGCCTTGGCCGGCCTGGCCTTCGGTTTCGAAACGCTCGAACTCCCCGAGATCCTTGCAGTGACGACTGCTACCAACCTCCGCTCCCAGGCAGTGATGCGCCGGATCGGCATGACCCGCGACCCTGCTGACGATTTCGACGACCCCACCGCGCCCGAAGGGCCACTGCGGCCGAACGTGCTGTACCGGATCGCGTCCGGTGTGAGGGGCTGACGCTCTCGGCCCGGTCGCTCGGCCAGGCTGCGGCGGGGAGCGGGCGCCCTCCCCGGCAGATGCCTTCTGTGGCTTCGGTCGCGACCCACCCGAGAGTGCCGAGCCGACGCAAGGCTTCCCCCGCTCCTTGCGGTTCGGGACGGTGGGGTTGGCCGTGGGTGTCAGGCAGCGGTGTGGTGGGCCAGGAGGTGGTGCGGGTCGCCCTCGCTGGTGTCGGGCTCGACGTCGGTGTGGATGACTGCGGCGGTCAGTTTCGGGACGGCGTGCAACAGTGCGTGCTCGGCCTCGACCGCGATGTGGTGTCCGGCCCGGACGCTGAGGTGGCCGTCGATGACGATGTCCGCCTCGGCACGCAGGCGGTGGCCGATCCAGCGCAGCCGCAGCCCGCCGACCTCTCGTACGCCGGGCACCTGGCGCAGTGCGGTCTCGGCGGCGTCGACGAGGGCGGGATCGACGGCGTCCAGCACGCGGCGGAAGACCTCGCGGGCCGCGTCGCGCAGGACCATCAGGATCGCCGCGGTGATCAGCAGTCCGACCACGGGGTCGGCGAGCTGCCAGCCCAGACCGGCGCCGCCGGCGCCGAGGAGGACGGCCAGGGAGGTGTAGCCGTCGGTACGGGCGTGCAGGCCGTCGGCTACCAGCGCGGCCGACCCGATCTCGCGGCCGACCCTGATGCGGTAGCGGGCCACCCACTCGTTCCCGGCGAACCCGACCACGGCCGCCGCCGCGACCGCCCACAGGTGCTGCATCTCGCGCGGGTCGATCAGCCGGTCGATCGCCGTCCAGGCGGCGAAGACGGCGGAGGCTGCGATGGTGGCCACGATGACGATGCCCGCCAGATCCTCGGCGCGGCCGTAGCCGTAGGTGAAGCGCCGGGTGGCGGCACGTCGGCCCAGGAGGAAGGCGATGCCCAGCGGGACGGCGGTCAGCGCGTCGGCGGCGTTGTGCACGGTGTCGCCCAGCAGTGCGACCGAGCCGGAGATCACCACGATCACCGCCTGCGCGACAGCGGTGACGCCCAGAACCGCCAGGGATGTCCACAGCGCGCGCAGCCCGCGCGCCGACGACTCCAGCGCCGCGTCCAGCTTGTCGGCCGACTCGTGGGAGTGCGGCACCAGCAGATGCCCGGCCCGATGCCGCAGCCGAGCGAGCCGCCCGTCTCCCCCACCGTGCGCGTGGCCGTGCGGGGCGTGAGAGTGATGCCCGTCATGGTGGCCGTGGTCGTGGCTCACGGGGTCCTCCTCGTGCGGGTGCGCGGGCAGGGCGAAGCCGCGCCCCGTTGGACACGGGAGCGGCACGCCCTCCATTATGTGCGTATGAGCGCACGCACGCACCTATCAACTGCGCATGATGCGCACCCGCACAACCCGCGTGAGGAACAGTTCGCCCTCGCAGCCGAGATCCTCGCCCTCCTCGGCGACCGCACCCGTCTGACCCTGCTGCACGCCCTCGCCCAGCAGGAAGCGGACGTCACCACACTGACCGAGGCGTGCGGCGCCCAGCGCCCCGCCGTCAGCCAGCACCTGGCACGTCTGCGCCTGAGCGGCCTGGTCACCACCCGCAAGGAAGGACGCCGCGTCGTCTACACCCTGGCCGACGGACACCTGCGCCGCGTCGTGGACGAAGCACTGAAGCTCGCCGACCACCACCTCACCAACCGACCCGCGCACGACTGACCTACAGCGCCTGGCGCCTTCCAGCCGACACAACACTGCTGCGGGGGCAACGGCGGGACATCCATGACCGAGGCGGTCTCGGAACCGCCGCGCTCAGGGCGTACGGGGCGGCCTCGGCGGTGGCCCTCACTGATGACCGTCGCAGTGGCCGCCGCAGCCGAGCGACTGGTCCGTATCGGCCAAGTGGCACGACGTGCCGTCGTCTCGGTGCGCGCCGTGCGCTGCCACGGACAGTGATCGAAGGGGCGCGGCTGATCAGTCCGCGTCTGCACGGGACAGTGCGTCGGCGACCATGCGGGTGGCGAAGTCGGGGTCATCAGTGATGCGGTTGATGTGCTCCGCGAGCAGGAAGGCGGTGGCTTCGAGGCCAGTCAGTTCCGGCTCGGTCCACTCCCCGTACTGCTTGCGCCACAGGTTCGGACTCAGGCCGGTGCCTGCGGCGACCACCAGTCCGGACATGGTGGGGATGATTTCGGGGCGGAAGGTCTGGGCATCATGCGCATCGTGGCCACGAGGTTGGGCACCACGTGCTCGATGACGTCCTCGTCGTGCTTCGTGCAGGCCGCCCTCAGCCACTGCGTGAACATGTAGATGAGCGTGCATGCGCCGTCCAGCAATTCCTCCACTCCCCGAGGACCCAGGGTCGCGATGTACTGATTGATCATCGCCTGCTGGTCGGGGGCGGTCTCGGTCCTGCCGTCGCGGATCTGTTTGAGCCGCGAGTCGATCATCATGAGCGCCGCGTCCACGTCACCGACGGGAGCGTGCTCGGGGTCACAGGACGATGGCACAGAAGTTACTCCTCGCGTGACCGCGGTGGGTGACACTGCTTCAGCGCACAGTAGACGGTCGCCAGGCCGGGTGTCCGGCGAAGCCCCGAACGTGGGGCGATCTTGGACAAGGGCGTACCCCGAGACCGTGACGGGGCCAAGCATTCCGAGCGCCTTCCCGTGTCGTGGCGCATCCGCCCTGCCGGCCCCGCTCTCGGCGCCGTGGTCCGGCACACCGCCTCCACCGTGACCACCTCGGTGGTGGTCGCCCTCGTACCGCCCCTTGTCTTCACCGACGGCCGTCAATGGTCGGCGGTCGTCAGGCGGCGCTCGCCTTCGACTCAACACACGTAACTCGACCGGCACGGACCGAACTGCTGCTCAGCCGCCGACCTGGCTGGAGGAGACCGTTGGCGAGGTCCGCCTCGCCGCCACCCTCGTCCGGGCCCGCAGGCGACCGCGCGAGAATCTCTAGGGCTGATCACCGATGCCGAGGGCGTGTTCTTTGAGGAAAGCGCCCGCGTGGGCGGCGGCTTCCTCGGCGGTCGCGTACGGGGCCCCATCGGCGGACGCACCGGATGCCCCATCAGCGCCTCGGCCAGTCCAGCCCCAGCCGCCGGAAGGCGACTGCACCACCTCAGCAGCCCCTCCGAACAGGGCAAGTGTGCTCTTGCCCGCCGGCGCGGATGCTGGGCGGCTGACGGCGTCGGGCCATTTCTTGCGGGCGCCCTGCCGGGTGATGCCCCAGACGGCTCCCAGTTGTTCATAGCTCGCGCCGTAGGAGCCGGCGGTCGCCGCCGCCCGCGCCGTGAGCCGCTTGACCTCGCCATCCATCACCTTCCAGGCGGCGAGGACGGACAGCGCCACTTCGACCGGACTCGCGTCCCACATACGGTCGACGGACGCCCCGGTCTCCCGGGAACGGATGGCGGAAGCCAGGGGGTTCAAGGCGTCGTACAGGGCCGCATCCAGCCCTGCCTGCTCTTCCGGAGTGATCTCGAAGGCCGTCATGCTGCAACTTTAGTTTACGGAAGCGGTCTACGTAAACTAAAGTTTCCGCACCGCGTCGGTTGGCACCGCATCACTCACCACGGGGCGGATGCGGACGCGGGCCTGACGGTCGCTCACTGGCCGGTGAGCCGCGACAAATCGTTGGACTCCCTCGGTGCGGGTCGGCGAACATCCGCGGGTGACGGATGAAGCCGATGGCCGGGGACCGCGCAGGCGGAGCCCGAAGTGTGTGCGTTTTGTCGAGCTGTCCGGCGGGGCGATGTCCGCTCTGCTCGATGGTGACCTGTCCGAAGCCGGCCGACTGGCCGGGGTTCGCTGCCCGAGTGCTTCGTGACCGGCAGCGCACGGTGGCTGTGGCGGTTCCGGCTCGACCAGATGGCCGCCGATCCCGGCGAGGCCCGGTGGATGGTGCGGTACGCGGTCGTCGGTGACCAGGGTCTCGTCGTCGGACATGCCGGGTTCCACGGACCACCTGACGCGGCCGGCACGGTCGAGATCGGCTATTCCGTCGCTCCCGGCTTCCGTCGCCAGGGATACGCCCGGTCCTCGCTGACCGAGTTGCTCCGCCGGGCCGCGGCCGAGCCCGCGGTCACCACTGTGCGGGCGACGATCAGCCCGGCAACGTGGCGTCCCTGGCCACGATCTCGGGCTTCGGCTTCGTCGAGGTCGGAGAGCAGTGGGACGAGGAGGACGGCCGCGAGGTCGTCTTCGACGTCCCTGCCCGCCCGACCGTACGAGGACGGACGCCACCGCCTTGCGATTGCGAGGAACTGTCGGGCGGGTAAGGGTAGTTGGGAACACAGGGACAGTTGTTCGGCGCGGCGTCGGCGTGCCGGGAGAGGAGCGGGAGGTGCGTTTCACACTCGGCGTACAGGCGGAGACCGGGGATCACATGGGCGCCACGGACGACTTGTACGACTGGCTGCGCCAGGACCCCGAGCTGCGGGGACTCGTGCGCCGCGACCTCGTGGACAGCGCGCCCTCGGGAGCGATGGGCGGTGCGTGGAGCGAGCTGCTGGCCCTGCTGCTCGCCCCCGGCGGGCCCACCGCGGCGGCCGGCGCCGCTCTCGTCGTCTGGCTGCAGAACCGGCGGAGCAATGTGACCGTCACCATCAGCCGGCCGGACGGCACCCAGCTGGTGGTCACCTCCGAGAAGGTCCGGCCGCTGACCGCCGAGGGCACCGGCGAGCTGGCCCAGCGGGTGGCGGAGGCTCTGCGGGAGCCATCGGCTCAGGATGCCGGGCGAGGGCCGTCCGCGCCGGACACGGGCGAGCGGGAACTGTCCGCCGGTGACGGCACTGGGCAGGCCGACGGGTACGGTTCCCGCCGGCCGGACGGAGACGGCACGCGCCGGACCGAGGGGGCGCACTGACCATGCCGTTAGGGAGAGGGCCGGATCTGACCGGCCCCGGCTGTCACGCGGTGGTGGTCGGCACGGGCCGCCACCCGGGGGACCGGCTGCACGATCTGCCCGCGGCCGTGCCCTCGGCGCGGGCGCTGGCCGAGACGCTGCGCACCCACTGCGGCATGGGTGAACGGGTCCGGGTCCTGACGGACCCCGCGTCACCCAGCGAGGTGCTGGAGGCGCTGGCGGAGGCCGCGGACCGGGCGGCGCCCACCGAGGAGCGGCCCGAGAGCGGCATCGTCGTCTTCTGCTTCGTCGGCCACGGTCTGCGCGCGCCCGGCGGTCGGCTGTATCTCGCGACGGCCGCGACGAAGTCCCTCACGGACACCGCTCACGCGGTGCCCTACGCGGAGATCGAGCGCTATCTCGGCGACGCCGCCGCGGATCCTGTGCTGATCCTCGACTGCTGTTTCGCCGGGAACGCCCGGGAACCCGGCCGGGCCCCCGCCCAGGACCCGTTCGGCGCGTCCCGTCCCCAGGGGAGCTACCTGCTCGGTTCGGCCCAGCGCAACTCCCTCGCCTACGCCGCCGAGGGCGCCGAGTACACCTTGTTCACAGGCCGTCTGCTGAAGCTGCTGCGGGAGGGCGACGCGGGTGCCCCCCGGCTGCTGACGCTCGGTGGGATCTACCGCACGCTCGACCAGCGGCTCCAGGGCGAGGCGGCCCGGCCCTACGGCGGTGGCACCGCCCGCATGGCCGAGCTGGTATTCACCACCAACCGCCGTTATCCCGCGCGTCCTGCCCCGGACGTCCCGCCAGTGCCCGACAACGACTCGGACGCCGTGTGCCCGTATCCGGGCCTGCGCCCGTACCTGCCCGAGCAGCACCACCTCTTCTTCGGCCGCGAGGCGTTGACGGAGCGGCTGCTGGCCAGGATCGCCGGGAGCAGGCCGGGCGAACCACTGGTACTCATCGGCAACTCCGGCGTCGGCAAGTCGTCGCTGCTGCGCGCCGGGCTGAGCGTGTCGGCGCACCGTGCGGGACTGGGGCCGGTCTGCCTGGTGCCCGCACCCGGAGCGCGACCGCTCCGGCGGCTCGCCGAGGCGTGGGCGCAGGCAGTGGGCCGCCCGGTCGCCGAGGTCGTACGCGATCTGGAACGGGGTCGTTTCACCCGGGAGGATCCCGGGACACGCGGCGGGCCGGTGCCCGGGGTCCTGGTCGTCGACCAGCTGGAGCAGTACTTCACGCACGGCGCGGACGAGGCCGAGCGCGGCCGGTTCGCCGCCGCGCTGGCCGCGGCCGACGGCCCGCGCGTCGTACTGGCGTTGCGCGCCGACTACCACGGCGACGTTCTCGGCGACCCGTATCTCGCACCGTTCGCGGAACGCGATCACTTCGTCGTGCCCGCCATGAACGACGACGAGATCGAGTCTGCCGTCGTCGAGCCCGCCCGCTATGCCGGACTGGAGTGGGAGGCGGGCGTCCCGCGCATCCTGATGCGCGAGGTGAACGAGGAGAGGCGCGGCGGACGCACCGGCGACGCGGCGGCCCTGCCGTATCTGGCGTACGTCCTCCAGGAGATCTGGCTCCGGCGGCGCGGCACGACGCTCACCTACGCCGCGTACCAGCAGGCGGGCGGCATCCGCGACGCGGTCGCCCGCGCCGCCGACCGGATCCACGACGGCCTCGACGAGGAGGGCCGGCAGCGGCTGCGCACCCTGATGCTCGCCATGGTGCAGGTCGCCGACGGAGAGGGCCGGCTGGTGCGCCGCAGGGTGCCGCGCGAGGAACTGGCCGACGCGCAGGACTTGCTGCGGCTCCTCGCCGACGCCCATCTCGTCGTGGTGGACGAGGACGGCGGGGCGCAGCTCGGGCACGACTCGCTGTTGCACGCCTGGGAACGGCTGACCGGCTGGATCGAGGAGGTCCGGGGCGAGCTGCTGCGGCTGCGGCGGCTGACGGCCGCGGCGGAGGGCTGGGACGAGGGCGGACGCGGGCCCAGCGGCCTGTGGCGGGGCTTCGACCTGCGGGAGGCACGTGAGCCGGCCGCCGGCCGGACCGCCGGGGCGGCGCCCGTACGGCAGGTGGTCCGCGACTTCGTCGCCGCGAGCGACGCCGCCGAGCGGCACCGGCGACGGGCCGTCCGGGCGTGGGTATCCGTGCTGTCGGTGCTGACCCTGGTGGCGGCCTCCCTGGCGGGCTGGGCCTTCCACGAGAACGGACAGGCGGCGAACCGGGAGCGAGCCCTGATCGCCCGCGAGCTGGCAGGCCGCGCCGACCTCATCCGCGACCACGACCCGGGGACGGCGCTGCGCCTCAGCCTGGCCGCGTACCGCACGGCCGAGACCCCGGAGACCCGTTCCAGCCTGTACGCGGCGGCTGTCACCCTCACCCCCGTCCACCTCACCCCCGCCGAGCCCCACCGCGAGCCCGTCCTCAGCCTCGCCTACCGTCCGGACGGAAAGGCGCTGGCCGCGAGCCACCGGGACGGCCGGGTGCAGCTGTGGGACCTGTCCGATCCCAAGCAGCCGGCCGAGGGGGGCTGGTTCCGGGTGAAGGGCCGGCCCGTCCTCGCCCACCATCCTCGCGAGCCGCTGCTGGCCGCGCAGACGGGTACGGAACTGACCCTGTGGAACACCGCGGACCCCGAACGGCCCGAGCGGCTGGCGCGGGTGCCGGTCGAGGGGAGCAGGACGACGTTCACTGTGGCGTTCAGCGAGGACGGCCGGACCCTTGCGTCCGGCGGCGACAAGGGCCGCCTGCGGTTGTGGGACGTCTCCGACCCGGCGCGCCCGCTGCTGCGCGCGCGGCGTACGGTGGCGGACGCGGAGCTGATCTCCCTGGCGTTCACCCGCGACGGACAGCACCTGATCACCGGCAACGGCAACGGTCCGGGCGCGGACGGGAACCCCGCCGAGGTGCGGCTGTGGGACCTGGCCGACCCCGGCCGGCCCGTCCTGCGGGACACCGGCCAGGCCCCCTCGGTCATGTCCGTCGCGGCCCATCCGCATCGCGACCTGGTCGTCGCGAACGGCGGTGGCGGGACGGCAGTCTGGTGGGAGGTGGTGGACGGGCGGGAACTGCGGCGGGTGACCGCCGAGGACGGCTCGGGCGGCTGGGGCGGTTACAACGGCATGCCGCAGCTCGCGTTCAGCCCGGACGGCAGGTTCCTGGCGGCGGCGGACCGCGACACCGGCGTACGGCGGCTCGACGCGACGGCCGAGACGGCCGAGCTGGCCCGGATCAGGCCGGAACTCGGTGTGCTGTCCGCGGGGCAGCCGGTCCAGTCGGTCACCTACAGTCCCGACAGCCGCTATCTGGCCGCCGGTGAGGTGGGGGGCGAGATCCGGCTGTGGGGCGAACGGGCGTGGGCGCCCGCGCTCCCCGGGTCCCTGCCCGTGCAGGAGGTGGCGGGCACGGGGCCCATCAGCGACGACGGCAGGCTGCTCATCACCAAGGAGGCCGGGCCCGACTACTCCACGACCACCCGGATCTGGACCATCGGCGACAACGGTTCGCCGAAACCGCGGTACACCCTCCCGAAGGACTGGGAGGCGAACTGGTTCCTGACCGGCCGGGACGGCGACCCGGTCCTGCTGGCCCACCACTGGGCCGAAGGGCTGGACCACACCCTCCAGCTCTGGCGGTTCGGTGCCACGGGCCCGCCGCTGCGGAGCGCGAGCATCCGCTACACCGCCGACGTCTCCCACATCACCGTCAGCCCCGACGGCGGCTTGCTGGCCGTGGGTTCGAGGGAGGAGCGGGCCATCGCCCTGTGGGACATCAGTGACCCCGCTGAGCCGGTGCGCCGGGCGGACATCCCCGCGCAGGCCAAGGGCAGTCTCTTCGACACGGGGAGCCTGTGGTTCGCGGGGCCGCACACCGTCGTGACCGTCGAGAACGAGCGGCACCTGCGTTTCTGGGACGTCTCCGACCCCGGCCGTCCGCGCAGGGGCGGGGTGATCGAGGACGCGGCGCTGCGCCGGGGCGCGATGTACGACGGTGCGTCGCGGCTGCTCGTCACCGAGGAGAGCGGCGACACGATCCGGCTGTACGACCTCTCCGAGCCGGCGCGTCCGGTCGAGGGGAAGCGGATCCCTGCCGCTCCCGAGAGCTACTTCCCCTCCGGGAAGGACGAACTCGCGACCGCGGTCGCCGACGGCACGGTCGAGTTCTGGGACGTGTCCGATCCCGGCGAGCCGAGGAAGAAGCCCGAGACGGTACGCCTTGACCACGCCATCACGTCCCTCACCGTCACCGCCGACGGCCGTCACGTCATCACCGGCAGCCCGTACCGCATCTGGTTCCTGGGCCGTGACGGCCGCTGGGTGACCCCGGAGTTCGCCACCCTGGAGGCCGCGGAGTCCGTCCGGCTGCCCTCGGGCGGCAGCTGGCTGGCCGTCACCACCGGAACCGACGGGCCAGGTCTGTCCGACGAGCGGAACACATACATCCTCGACTACGACACCGACCGCCTCTACGAGGTCATGTGCCGCACACAACCCGTCGGTCTGTCCGAGGACCGCTGGGAGGCGTTGTTCCCGCACCTGGAGCACCGCGACTCCTGCGCCGAAGGGGAATGACCATCGTCCGGCCGAGTTGAGCGCGGTCCCGGGCGGGAACGCGAGCATCGGGCGCTCAGCTCTGACGTGTGCCGCCGACCCGGTCGCCGGTGACCGCGACGGCACCGGAACGGCACAGGTGCCCGGCACGCCTGGCGTCGCCCCGCCAGGGCCTGTGCGAGAGGGCACTTGGGCAGGGAATGCGCAACTTCGACATGGCCCGCGGAGGCGGCTACCTTCTCCCGGGTCCTCGGCGATCGCCCACGGCCGCACGGGAATTCCTTCGGGCTGAGCCGAGCCACCCGCGTCGGGCTGAGCAGGTCACGCCCCAAGGACCGGCCCTCGCCCCCGTGCGCGAGTCACCGGACCGGGTCCGCACCCGACACCCCGACCAGGGAGAGACCGCATGGCCCAACTCGCTCTGTACACATTCGGCGTCCTGAAGTCGCCCCTCGCCGATCCCGCACCTCTCACGCACGAGTTCTACGACATCGGTGAGGCCGTTTACCGGAGGATGAGCCGGCACTCCGGATACCTCGCACGTGCCGAACTGGCAGACGGCGACCGGGGCGCGCTGTTCGATGCGGACTGGGGTGCCTGGGGAGAGTTCGTCGTGCCGGCCTGGTACGACAAGGGCCGCACGCCGGAGACCACCGCTCTGGCCACGTCCCTCTCCCTCTGGACCGACCTGGGCCCCGCCTTCGACGCCGTCTACACCGGTCCGCACCGTGCGGCCCTGAACAGGCGATACGACTGGTTCGAGAGGACGGGGCACCCGAACTACGTGTTCTGGTGGGTCTCCGACGGCGTGCTACCCACCTGGCAGGACGGGGTTTCCAGGCTGGAGCACCTCCACGACCACGGGTCCGCGCCGCACGCCTTCACCTTTCACGACTCGTTCGCCCCGGACGGAACTCCGGCCACCGGCCGTCGGCGGTGCGGAACGGAACGGAAGACCGGAAGACGGTGACCGCGGGATGCGACCATGACCGGTCTCAGAGCCGGGGCTCGCCGCCCTCCGGTGTTCGGCGCGGGTCGGCGCGGGCCGGCTCGACGGCGGTCCGACGCAGTTCGACGCGGCGGAGGAAGTCCGCGCGCTGCCGGGTGTCGGTGGCCAGCTCCACCGCGACGTGTGCCAGGGCGGTCGCACCGTCCAGGACGGCCCGGTCGGCGCCCGTACTGGTCCCGTGGCGGGTGAAGCCGGCGGTGTGCTGGAGTGCGCCGCCGGTGTCGTAGCCGATGCACGGGTGAAGCGACGGTACGGCGTGGGAGACGTTACCCATGTCGGTGGAGGCCATCAGCTCGCCGTGGCGGGGCACCGGGTCGCGGCCCAGGGCGCGTGCGGCCCGGAGGTAGGCGGAGGTCAGGAACGGGTCCTGCCGGAGATCGGCGAAGTCATGGCCGCGCTGCACGACGTCCAGTTCCGCTCCGGTGGCCAGGGCGCCCGCCTCCAGGCAGGCCCGGACCCGCCGGCGAGCCGCGGCCAGTGCCTCCGTGCTGCGGGCGCGCACCTCGTAGCGTGCCCGCGCGCGCTCCGGAATGACGTTGACCGCGTCGCCCGCCTCGTGCACGACGTCGTGGACCAGGGTGCCCGGCGGCAACTGCTGGCGCAGCATGCCGACAGCCGTGTGCGCCAGGGTGACGGCGTCGAGCGCGTTCACCCCTTCCCACGGGGCGAGGGCGGCGTGCGCGGGCCTGCCGCGGAAGGTGACGTCCCACGCCCCGACGGCGAGGGACGAGGCCCCGACCGAGTCCTCCGGCGCCGCGTGCACCATCATCGCCGCGGCCGCGTCGTCGAACACGCCCGCCCCCAGCAGCGGCACCTTGCCGCCGATGTCCTCCTCGGCCGGTGTGCCCACGAGCTTCACGGTGATGCCGACGGTGTCCGCGACGGCCGCCAGGGCGAGGGCCGCGCCCACGGCCGCCGCGCCGTTGACGTTGTGCCCGCAGGCGTGCCCGATGCCTGGCAGGGCGTCGTACTCGGCGCACAGGGCGATCACCAGGTCGCCCGAGCCGTGGGTGGCGACGAGGGCGGTCGGCAGTCCGGCCACTCCCCTGGTCACCCCGAAGCCGGCGTCCTCCAGCAGGAGGGCGATCTTGGCGGCCGACCGGTGCTCCTCGAGCGCGGTCTCGGGCTCCGCGTGCAGGCTGTGGCTGAGCCCGACCAATGGCCCGCTCCGGGAGCTTACGGCGTCCGTGACGCCGTCGAGGGCGGCTTCCCGCAGGTGCTCGTACCGGTGGTCTGTCATGTCGCCTCCTTGCTGTGCGTGATACGGGGCTTGTCCGTGGCCGGCGACGGCCGGACCTCGCGGTAGAGCAGGCCGAGCAGTGCCCCGCCCAGCGCCACGGCGGCGCAGGCCCCCCACGCCCACAGGTAACCCGCCTGCCCGATGCCGCCGTCGGGTCGTGGGTGGCCGGCGAAGAGCGCGCTGATCACCGCCGCGCCGATCGCCGCTCCCAGGGAGAGCGCCAGTTCGTTGATGCCGACGGACAGGGCCGTCTCGGTCTCCTCGACGACCTCCACCGACAGGGTCCGGGTGACCGCTTCGAACATGCCCGTCGCCACCCCGACCAGCAGCGCCCCGACGAGGTACTGCGGGAGGGAGCCGTGGAACAGCATCAACGACAGGAAGCCCAGCGCGCCGAGACCGCCGGTGACGACCATGGTGGCCCGGTCACCGATGCGCCGGGCCAGCCTCGGCGACGCCGTGGATCCGCCGAAACCGACGACGACCATCGCCAAGGACACCAGCGAGATGGCCCGTGGCCCCAGCCCCATCCCGTAGCCGTCCCCGGCCGGATCGGCACCCAGGAAGACGGCGTTGGCCCCGAGGAATCCGATGGCGCCGAACGCGGCGCAGAAGGTGTGCGCACTCACGATCGTCAGCCGCGGATTGCGCAGCAGTCCGAGGTCCACCAACGGATGGTCCGACCGGTGTTCCACCCTCACCCACAGGGCGAGGAGGGCCGCCGCGACCGCCGCGGTGGCCACGGAGGACGCCGAGTCCCATCCCCAGGAGCCGCCTTCGGTGAGCAGCAGGATCAGTGCGGCGAGGCCCAGGGTCAGCAGGATGGCGGCCGGCACGTTGAAGCGGCCCGCGCGCGGTGCCGTGCTGCTGGGCAGCGCGAGCGCGGCCATGAGGGCCAGGCAGCCGAAGGGCACCGCGGTCCACAGGCCTGCGAGGGCGTGCTCCTCGCTCAGCGACCCGGCGACGAATCCGCCGGCCCCGATGGACAGCAGCAGCGCGCCGACGAGCACCGACATCCCCGTACGACCGTGTTCCGGAGCACGGGATCGCAGGATTCCGGCGAGCAGGGGAAAGAAGCCGA
Organism: Streptomyces sp. CB02414; assembly: GCF_001905385.1. GTDB lineage: Bacteria > Actinomycetota > Actinomycetes > Streptomycetales > Streptomycetaceae > Streptomyces. The sequence continues at coordinate 219,872 of NZ_LIPF01000007.1, forward strand.
CGACGGCGCCCTGGAGCACCATGCCCAGCGCGAGCGTCGTGGTCGTCGGCCGCGAGGCGATCAGCAGGGAACCGGCCGCCACCATGGCGACCGCGATCCGCAGCAGGCGCCGATGGCCCCAGATGTCACCCCAGCGGGACAACAGCGGAGTCAGCACCGCGAAGGCGAGTTGCGAGAGCAGGTAGAGGTTGCTCTGGCCCACCCCGCCGATGCCGACGTGGTGTCCCACCGCCGGCAGCAGCGGCGTCAGATACCCCTGGACGACTCCGCTGCAGACCACGATCACCGCCATGACCGCGAGCAGACCGCGGCCCCGGCTGACAGCAGGCGTCACCGTGTCACCCTCTTCCCCTTGGTTGAAGAACGAAGTGGTGACTACAGTGCGAGCTCCACCGGAAGCGTTCGCCGACTTCGCAAGAATCGTGCGGGAAGGCCGGCTGCGATGAAGGAATCAGCCAGCGTCACCGAGCTCGACCTCGCCCTGGTGCACGCGCTCCAGATTCGGCCGCGTGCCGCGTGGACCGAGATAGCGCCTTCCCTGGGAGTGACGGCCGTGACCCTGGCCCGCCGTTGGGAGCGGCTGACGGAGCAGGGGCTGGCGTGGCTGTCCGCCGTCCCCGGCCCCGCCTACTCCCACTCCCGCTGCACCGCATTCGTCCTCGTGGGATGCCGGCCCGCCGCGCGGGAGTCACTGGCCGCCCGGATCGCCGAGCTGAATCAGGCGGCGACCGTCGAGCTGACCGCTCCGGGCAGCGCCGACCTGCTGTTGGACGTGCTGGCCGCGGACCCGGCCGACGTGCACCGGTTCGTCGACGAACACCTGGCAGCCCTGCCCGAAGTGACGTCGGTGGAGTGCCTGTTCGCCACGTCGCTGTACGCGGAGGGCAGCCGGTGGCGGCTCGGTTCCCTGGACCCCGCACAGCTCTCCGCCCTGGGCCGCCGGCGCGGCGGTGTTCCGGACGCCGAGGCGCCCACGTCCGCTCTCGGCGAGGTCGACCGCGCGCTGCTCGACGCCCTGGCTCACGACGGACGCCTCGGACTGGCCACTCTGGCGCAGCGCCTGGACGTCAGCGCCGCGACCGTCCGGAGACGGCTCGGCAGACTCACGCGTTCCGGAACGGTGGCCTTCCGCTGCGACGTGGCACCCGAACTCACCGGGCTCCCGGTGGCCGTGACCTTCCGGGGCCGGGCGCCGATCAGGGACGTCAACACCCTGCACCGCACGCTGGCCACCCTGCACGGTTGCCGGCTGGTCGCCGCCGTCACCGGCAGTTCCACGGTCCTGGCCACCTATTGGCTGCCCGGCATCGGCTCCGTGCAGCAGCACGAGACGGCCATGTCCGCGCGCCTGGGCACTCTGGAGATCACCGATCGGATCATCGGCGCCCGAACCGTCAAACGCATGGGGCACCTGCTGGACAGAGCGGGCCGGCGCGTCGGCACCCGTCCGGTGCGGTCCTGGTAGCACCTGGGGCGCCGCACCGTCGTAACGACGCCCTTCAGGCAGTGATGCCGGCTGCGAGCCGGTCAGCGACGCTGCGGGGCTCGCGGCCGAGGAGTTCGGCCAGCAGGGGGTCGGCTTCGGCGAAGTGGCCGGCGCGGCCGGCCTGGTACCAGGTGAGCATGAACCGGGCCATCTGCTCCGGGACGCCGATCGAGATCTGGTCGGCGACCCACTGTTCGTCGTCCAGGACGACGCGTTCGATGGTGCGGCCGGTGAGGTCAGAGGCGATCTTGGCCAAGTCTTCCAGGGTGACGGCGGTGGGCGCGGTGAGGTTGACCGGGCCTTCGAAGGAGCGGTCACCGGCGAGTATGACTGCGATGGCCTCGGCCACGTCGGCACGGTCGGTGTACGGGACGGGACCGTCTTCCGGTTGGGCGATCCGTCCGGTCCGCTGCCACGGGCCGAGCACCTGGTCCAGGGTGCCGTAGGCGCCGTTGCGCAGTGCGGTCCAGGCGACTCCCGACTCGGCGAGGATCGCCTCCGTGGCGATGTGCATCTCCGACGGCAGGTACGGATTGCCGGGGACGGCGGCCAGCTGGCTCGTGTAGAGGATCCGCTGGACGCCGGCCGCGACGGCGGCCTCGACCGCGTTTCGGTGCAGGCCGACCAAGTCGGCCGCCGGGTCGTTGCCGGACACCAGAAGCACCTGTTCGGCACCGGCGAAGGAATCGCGCAGCGCGGCCGGGTCGTCGTAGGAGCCCTGCCGCACACGTATACCGCGGTCGGCGAAGTGCTTCGCCTTGGCGACGTCGCGGACGCTGACGCCGATCCGGTCGGCGGGTACGCGTGTGAGGAGGTGTTCGACAGTGGTCCCGTTCAGACCCCCGGTGGCACCGGTGACAACGATCATGTTCGTGGCCTCTTCCTGTGTGCCCACACCGGATTCGCCCTGGTGGCGGCCGCATCATAAGTTGACGACGGTGAGGGTCTTGGCCGGTGCGGTGCCTTCGGGATCCGGCCTGCGCGCCGACGCCAGGCGCAATTCCCAGCAGATCCGCTCCGCCGCGATCGGCGCCTTCCAGGGGCGGGGCCTGACCGTGCCGCTGGAGGAGGTCGCCAAGGCGGCAGGGGTGAGCAAAGCCACGATCTTCAACCGGTTCGGCGGTCGGATCGGCCTCATCGAGGCCGTCATCGAAGAGGTCGTCGCGACGGAGCTGTTCGCCGTCATCGACCGCACTCGGTCCATCGGCGACGTCGGTGAGCGGATCGCGTACTACCTCACCGCGCTCCGCGACCTCCAGTACCGCCAGCCCGCGGTCAACGACGTTCTGCTGCCGGGCCGGGAGCGAGGCCAACGACGAAATCGTCGCGGCGGCGCGGGCCGCCGGTGCGCTGCGGCCGGAGTTCACGGCGGGCGACCTTCACGCCCTGGTCCTCGACAATGCCCTCGCCCTCAAGCACGGCGAGCGGCCGCATCGGGACGATTACGACCGCCGCACCGCCTACCTCCTGGACGGGATCCGCCCGCGCCGGTCCGCGTCAGACGGACGCTGACCGCGCCGTCGCCCCGTGGGGCGGGGTCGCGCCGCCCGCGGGACCTACACGCGGTCCGCCGCGATCAGGACGTACTGGAAGGAGCCGTCGCGGTACGACTCGATGAACGCCTCCTCGATGCCGGTGACCAGCGAGGACGTGGCCCGCAGTTCCCAGTAGGGCAGCGTGTCCGGCGTGAGGTCGACGATGGTGTGCGGCACGAGGCGGTTGTCGGCCATGGCACGCAGGTACTCGCGGCGGGAGTGGATGTTGCACTCGAAGTGGGCGTTGATCTGGGAGACCCACTTCGACGGCTGGCCGTAGCGCGGGTTCCAGCAGCCGGTGATCGTCACGTACCGGCCGCCCACCTTCAGGAAGCGTGAGTGCTCGGCGAACAGGTCGTGCAGGTCGACGTACATGGTCGACTCGTTGTTCCACGAGGCCGTGACGCTGCCCTTCTCGAAGGGCGTGTCGAGCATGTTGCACACGCGGGAGCGGACGTGGTCCTCGATGCGCAGTTCTCGCGCGCGCCCGTTGCCGAAGTCGGCCTGGGCGGCGGACAGGGTGACGCCCTCGACCCGGCAGCCGAAGCGGTGGTGTGCCATGACCATGGAGCCGCCGCGACCGCAGCCGGCGTCGACGAGGGTGTCCTCGGGGCCGACGGAGCCGAGGTGGTCCATGAGGAAGTCCGCCTGTGCCGACTCCAGCCGGTGCAGCTCCGCGATGAGCTTCTTCTCGTACTCGCTGTGCGCCGGGTCGCCGAGCGCGGCGTGGTCCACGGCGCCGATGCCGTAGTGGTGGTGGTAGAGCCCGTCCACGTCCCCCAGGCGCAGGTTGACCGGCCTGGCCTCGTTGTTCCAGTAGCGGGCGATGTCCCCCTGGTAGGGCGTCGCCGGGGCCGGGATCTTCGCGGTGGCGGTGGAGGTCGTTTCAGTCGTCACAGAGGTATCCGTTTCTTACCAGAAGTCAGGCAGGCTGTAGCGGTAGGTGTTGGTGCGGTGCCAGTCGTGGTTGCCGTCGACCCACGCGGCGACGCCCCTGAGGAAACGCAGCACGGTGGGCAGGGGGCAGGCCGCGGCGAGGTCGGCCGCGGCGGCCTCGAAGGCGTGCTGGAGTTCGTTGTGGACCTCGACGGCCTTCAGGTAGGCGTCGCGCTCGGAGAGCTGCTCGCGTTCCGCGATCACCACGGGCAGGTTGAGGTGGAGGCCCGGGCTGTCGAGTTCCTTGGTGTACGAGTAGAGGTCGTTGACGATGGTGGTCGCGTTGCCGGCGAGGGCGATGACCCGTTGCATGTCCGGCCGGGCGTGCAGATCCGCGGGCAGTTCGTAGCCGCCGACGGTGTCGGTGATCGTGGGGCAGGGCCGGAAGTTGTTGAACTGGCGCATCGCCAGGTACTCCCACACCTCCGGTACGTCACCGGTCTGAGCCCAGGCGGCCTCGGCGAGGTAGCCCATGTGAAGCCGGGCCATGTCGTGCCGGTAGCGGTCGGACTGGGAGGGTGTGGCCGCCTCGACGAAGTACTTCATCGCGCTGTGGTAGGCCCGGCGCGGGGCGTCCGCCGCGAGCGACTCCTGCCACGGCGGCGTGTACTCCGCGGTGGTGTGGAAGTGGTCGATCGCGGTGTGCGCGAGGAGGAGACGCCCGCCGAGACCGACGGGTGACCCGCCGTGGTCCTCGCAGTAGCAGTCGTCCACCGCGTTCTCCGCGACCATCAGCCGCGTCGCGAGCATCAGGTGGTCGATCGTCGGTGCGTCGGGGTGGCAGCCGACCATGTAGCGTCCGACGGAGAAGCCGTCGAACTGCCCTTCCCATTCCTCGGGATATAGCTGGACCTCGTCCTCGGCCCAGCACTTGATCCGGCGGCTCACCTCCTCGACGCGCGCCGGGTCGGGCTCCGGGACGGGGTGGTGGTAGAGGCCGGGGACGGCACGGCCCTCGGCGGACGGTGCGGGGGGCGGGGCCGCCGGCTCCGGTACGGATCGCTGCCCGCCGGGCAAGGCGAGTGAGGTCGTGCCCGGTCCGGTCGGTCCGCGCAGGACGCGCTGGAGAGCGGAGTCCGCGGCGGCCGTGGTCGCGGTCGCGTGCGGCGTGTCGGGTGCGGCGGGAGCGTCCGTCGGCGGCGGTGGTGGTGGTGTCGGCTCGGGGAGCGTGACCGGCGGATGCAGCGCCGCCAGGAAGTCAGGGTCGGGCATCGGCGGCTCCTTGCTGCGGTGGGGTGGGCACTCCGTGGTGCGTGCGGCGGTCGGGCCGGGGCATGCTGCGCATCGCCTCAGCGCGGCCCGGAGGCGATCTGCACGTTCTCCATCACGCCGAGGGCGTCGGGCAGGAGCACCGCGGCGGAGTAGTAGGTGCTGACGAGATAGGAGATGATCGCCTGTTCGTTGATGCCCATGAACCGTACGGAGAGACCCGGTTCGTACTCGTCGGGCAGTTCCGTCTGCCGCAGGCCGACGACGCCCTGGTTCTTCTCGCCCGTGCGCATCGCGATGATGGAGCTGGTCTGTTCCTTGCTGATCGGGATCTTGTTGCAGGGCAGGATGGGGACCCCGCGCCAGGCCGGGACGGACTGACCGCCGAGCTCGACGTGGTCGGGGTAGAGACCGCAGGCGTTGAAGCCGCGCCCGATGGCGGCGATCGTCCTGGGGTGGGCGAGGAACAGTTTGGTGCCGCGACGGCGGCAGAGCAGGTCGTCCATGTCGTCCGGGGTCGGGGGGCCGCTGCGGGGCTGGATAACTTGCTTGAAGTCGGCGTTGTGCAGCAGCCCGAACTCACGGTTGTTGATCAGTTCGTGTTCCTGACGCTCCCGCAAGGCCTCGACGGTGAGCCTGAGTTGTTCCTCGCTCTGGTTCATCGGGCCGTTGTAGAGGTCGGCGACCCGGGTGTGCACGCGCAGAACGGTCTGCGCGACGGAGAGCTCGTACTCGCGCGGCTTCAGTTCGTAGTCGACGAAGGTGCCCGGCAGGTCGGGCTCGCCGACGTGCCCGGCCGACATCGCGATCTCGGCTTCACCGTGCTTGTTCTGCCGCTGCCGGGTGCGGGCACCGAACCCGTCGACGTGTGCCCGGAGCTGTGGCGCGGCATCCCGGACGGCGGCGAAGTCGGCTCGCGTGAGGGTGAGGAGGGTACCGGCCGTCTCGGCGGTGACCGTGCAGTCGTGGCGGGCGTCGGAGTCCGTCAACGCGTTCTCACCGAAGTGGTCGCCGTCCGCGAGTACGGCGATGGCGATCCCTCCGCCGTACTTGCCCTCGGAGGTCTGGCTCACCCGGCCGTGGGCGATCAGGTGGATACGGTCTGCGGGGCTCCCGCGCTCGACGAGGACTTCGCCCGCCGCGAAGTCGCGCTGCGTGCACCGGCCGGCGAGGGCGCTCAGGACGTCCGGGTCCTCGAAGCCGCGCAGGAGGGCCAGTTCGGTGAGCTCCCGGGGGATCACCCGGACCGTCGCGCCCTCCTGGACGAATTCGACGCGTCCGTCGCCGAGAGTGTGACGCAACCGCCGGTTGACCCGGTAGGCACCGCCCGCGGCCTCGACCCAGGGCAGCATCCGCAGCAACCAGCGGGAAGTGATCTCCTGCATCTGCGGCGCGGACTTGGTGGTGGTGGCGAGATTGCGGGCGGCGGCGGTACTCAGGGACTGCTGCGGCGTGGCTGGGGTGGTCTGGGCTTCCGGGATGCTGTCGACGGACATCGGCGGGATTTCTCCTTGGACGACGGGTCGTCCGGCGCACACGGGTGCGCCGACCGGGAGACGGGGAGGAGTGGGCAACGAGCGGGAGGATCACGGGAATCCGTCCACACGCAGAAGCTAGCGGCTGAACTGGCGGCATTCAGCAGGGAGACGAGGTGCTTACCTCGAAGCAGTGACATTCGATTCAGTGCGGTTTATCGGTCCGCCGCGTGTCAACGCCTGCCCGCGGCTGATCCCGCACCTCGCCCCGGACGCCACCGTCGGTCAGGGCACACTCTCTACCTGTACCCGATCACCGCGACGACGCGGCGGAGGAAGGAGTGCCGGCCTTGGCCACCACGGCATACACGGAAAGGCAGTACGGCGGAGTCACCGTGCTGGTGGGCGCGGAACTGGGCGCCTACCCCTACGCAAACTCCGTACTCGTGCGCGGGACCGCCGAGACACTGCTCATCGACCCGTCGCTCTCACTCGTCGGCACGGCGCCGGCTGCGGACGTGGTCCTCGTGAGCCACGCGCACGAGGACCACGTCGCGGGTCTCGCCGACCACGACGTGCCCGTCCGCGTCCACGAAGAGGACTTGGCCACGCTGCGGTCACGCGAGGTCATGGTCGACGGCTACGGCCTCCCCCCGGAGGCCGCCGAGCGTACCCACGCGATGCTGCGCGACCGCTTCCACGTGCGGGATCGTACCGACGCCGCGGGGTTCGAGGACGGCACGGTGTTCGACCTCGGCGGCCGCACCGTGACCGTCGTCCACCTCCCGGGCCACACTCCGGGCCACAGCGGCTTCCTGATCGAGCCGGACGGCTTCCTCTTCGTGGCGGACATCGACCTGACCTCTTTCGGCCCGTACTACGGAGACGTGGGCAGCAGCCTCACGGATTTCGAGGCTTCCATGCGCCGATGCCGGGAGATCGGTGTCCGCTGGTACGGCACGGCTCACCAGAAGGGCGTGATCGAGGGCGCCGGAAAGTTCTCCGGGCGGCTCGACGCTTTCGTGGGGGTGGTGGAGAAGCGTGACGCGGCCCTCTTGGCGTTCCTGGACGAGCCGCGGACCGTCGAGGAGATCGCCGAGCACCGGCTGGTCTACCGCCCGCACGTCGAGGGCCCGCACGTGGAGCCGGTCGAGCGACGGACCGCCGTGCAGCACCTGGACCGGCTGCTCGGCACGGGACGGGTCACGGAGGTCGAGCAGGGCAGGTTCCGCGCGACGTAGCCTTCGCCGCGCCCTGTGCCGGCCGAACGGCCTCCCGGTCGGCCGGTTGCCCTCCGCTGCCGGGGTACCCGGGGCTCGGAGCGGCGCTCCGGGTCTGTCGGCCGAGGTGAGGTGCTGGGTATGGGTGCGACGGGACGGGCCGCGCGGTTGCGCGGTGTGGCAGCCGACGTCTTCGGCTGGGACAGTCTGCGCCCTGAGCAGCTGACAGCCATGGAGTGGGTGCTGGACGGGGCGGACGCCTTGGTGGTGATGCCGACCGGCTCCGGGAAGTCCGCGGTGTTCCAGGTGCCCGGCCTGCTGCTGGGTGGTCCGGTCGTGGTGGTCTCACCGCTGCTGGCGCTGCAGCGCGACCAGATCGCCGGCCTGCCCGGGGACGACCGGTCGCCGGGCGCCGTCGCCCTGAACTCCGACCTCACCTCCGCACAGGAGCGTGCCGTTTGGGAGGAGGTGCGCGAGGGCGGCGTCCGCTTCTTCTATCTCGCGCCCGAGCAGCTCGCGAAGGACCTGGTGGTCGAGCGGCTGGCCGAGGTACGGCCCGCGCTGTTCGTGGTGGACGAGGCGCAGTGCGTCTCCTCTTGGGGTCACGACTTCCGGCCCGACTACCTGCGTCTGGAACAGGCCGTACGACGGGTGGGCAGGCCCCCGGTGCTGGCTCTCACGGCGACGGCCGCGCCGCCGGTGCGCGGGGAGATCACCGAGCGCCTGGGCATGAACCGTCCGCGGGTGATGGTGACCGGTTTCGACCGGCCGAACATCCGGTTGGAGGTGAGGCGCTTCCAGGACGACGACGAGCGTCGTCGCGCAGTCGTGGAACGGGCCGCGGCCGAGCCCAAACCGGGCCTGCTGTACACGGGGACCCGCAAGGACACCGAGTACTACGCCTCGGAACTGTCCTCGCTGGGACTTGCGGCCGAGGCGTACCACGCCGGTCTGAGCACCTCCGAGCGCACCCGGGTCCACCAGGCCTTCCAGTCAGGTGAGGCCGACGTGGTCGTGGCCACCTCGGCCTTCGGCATGGGCATCGACAAGGAGGACGTGCGCTTCGTGCTGCACGCAGCGCTCCCCGGCTCGCTCGACGCCTACTACCAGCAGATCGGCCGCTGCGGCAGGGACGGCCGCCCGGCCAACGCCGTGCTGCACTACCGCCCGGAGGACACCGGCATGCAGGCGTTCTTCGCCGCCCGCGCCACCGGCAGACAGGCGCTGACCGAGGTCGCCGACGCCGTCCACGACCACGAGGACGACCCGGCCGACCTCGCGGAACTGCGTCAGGACACGGGCCTGTCCCGCCCACGGGTGACGGCCGCGGTGAACCTCCTGGAGGAGGCCGGCACGGTCACCACCGGGGAGCGGGGCGAGGTGCGTCCGGACCCGGACACACCACCGGGCGAGGCAGTGGAAGAGGCGGCACGTGCCGCCGAGGCACACCGGCGCACCGACCGCACCCGAGTGGACATGGCGCGGGCGTACGCCGAGGGGACCGGCTGCCGCCGCTACTTCCTGCTCGGCTACTTCGGCGAGGCCTACGAGCCGCCGTGCGGCAACTGTGACCGGTGTGAGGCGGAAGATTCCGGCGACGCCCAGAACCCCGTCGAGGCCCGCCGGCCCGTGCATCGCACCGCCTCCCGCTACCCGGTCGGCACCCAGGTACGGCACGGTCAGTGGGGCGGTGGCACCGTGCTCAGCGAGGACGGCGACCGCATCACCGTCCTGTTCGACCGGGCCGGATACCGCACCCTGTCTCTGGAGACTCTGGCCGACCGGGGTGACCTGCTCACGGTGGTGCGCCGGCCCTAGCAGGAACGAGGAGGATGCGGCGGCCGCCGAGCGCGAACGATCGTGGAGACGCCGCCGGCTTCTTACAGACCCGTGACGTGCCGCTCGCGGCGCGCGGTGCGGACGTTCGGGGGGCCTAGCGTGGGCGCATGCGCGTACTGGTCACCGGCGGTGCCGGGTTCATCGGGTCCCACGTCGTCGAGGCCCTGCGGGAGGACGGGCACGATGCCGTCTGCTTCGACGTGCGCGAGGATCCCGGCGACGACGTGCGTGACCCGGCGGCCGTGGCGCGGGCCCTGGCGGGGGTGGACGCCGTGTGCCACCAGGCGGCGATGGTCGGGCTCGGCACCGGGTTCGCCGACGCCGCGGAGTACGTCTCGCGCAACGACCTCGGCACCGCCGTACTGCTCGCCGCGATGGCCGAGGCGGGCGTGCGGCGGCTCGTGCTGGCCGGGTCGATGGTCGTCTACGGGGAAGGACGCTACGGCTGTCCGCGGCACGGGGTGGTGCGGCCGGGACCGCGCGCCGTGGCCGACCTGGAGGCGGGACGGTTCGAGCCTCCGTGCCCGGTGTGCGGTACGGACCTGGTGCCGGGGCTGGTCGGCGAGGACGCCGCGGCCGATCCGCGCAACGTGTACGCGACCACCAAACTGGCGCAGGAACACCTGGCCGCCGCCTGGGCCCGGACGACCGGCGCCGCGGCGGTGTCGCTGCGCTACCACAACGTGTACGGCCCGCGGATGCCCCGCGACACCCCGTACGCCGGTGTCGCCTCGTTCTTCCGCTCCGCACTCGCGCGCGGCGAGGCTCCGCGGGTCTTCGAGGACGGATGTCAGCGCCGGGACTTCGTGCACGTGCGGGACGTGGCCGCGGCGAACGTCGCCGCGCTGACGGTCCGGAGGCCGGGCGGTGGCCTCGTCGCCTACAACACCGGCAGCGGTGAGCCGCACACGGTCGGGGAGATGGCCGGTGCCCTGGCGGCGGCGTACGGCGGGCCGGAGCCCGTCGTCACCGGCGAGTACCGCCTGGGCGACGTACGCCACATCACCGCGGACTCCGCGCGGCTGCGGAACGAGACGGGGTGGCGGCCGCGGGTCGGGTTCGCCGAGGGCATGCGGGAGTTCGCGCGGGCGGAGTTGCGCCGGCACTGACCGCGGGCCCGGGGGCTCAGGTTTCCGCCGGGGGCAGGAGCACCTCGAAGCGGCAGCCGCCCGGGATGTTGCGGACCGTGGCGCGGCCGCGGTGGGCCTCGACGATGCCGCGCACGATGGCCAGGCCCAGTCCCGCGCCGGCCGGGGGCGTACGGGCGTGGGTGCCGCGCCAGCCGGTGTCGAAGACGCGGGGCAGGTCCTCCTCGGGGATGCCGCCGCAGCCGTCGGTCACCGAGACCACCACGCCCTCGGAGGAGCGCTCGGCGGCGACCGCGACCGTGCCGTCGGCGGGGGTGCGGCGGATCGCGTTGACGAGGAGGTTGCCGAGGACCCGGCTCATCTCCTTGCCGTCCACTTCGACCGGTACGGCCGCCACCGCGTCGCCGACCAGCCGTACGCCGTGCTCGCGGGCGAGCGGGTCCGCGCCCGCGAGGGCGTCGCCGACCAGGTCGTAGAGGGAGATCCGGGCCGGAGCGAGGGGAAGCGTGCCGGCGTGGATACGGGAGAGTTCGAAGAGGTCGCCGACCATGTCGTTGAGGCGTTCCACCTCGGTGCGGATCTGGCGCAGATAGCGGTCGGGGTCGGCGGCGACGCCGTCCTCCAGCGCCTCCGACATGGCGCGCAGGCCGGCCAGTGGGGTGCGCAGGTCGTGCGAGATCCAGGTGACCAGTTCGCGCCGGGAGGTCTCCAGGGCGCGTTCCCGTTCGCGGGACTCGGCGAGCCGGGCGCTGGTGGCCGCCAGTTCGCGGCTGAGCGCGTCGAGTTCGGCGGTGGCCGGTGTGGTGGGTGCCGCGTAGTCGCCGTCGTCTCCGAACGAGCGGGCCGCCGCCGCCAGTTCCCGGCTTCGGGCGACCACCCAGCGGCCGAGCAGCAGCGCGGTGGCGAGGGAGACGACGGCGGCCATGGCCACGACGGTCGTGACGACGGACAGGTCGTGCGGGGACAGGAACATCGCCCACGCGACGGCGAGGGTGCCCGCGAGCATCGCGAGGACGGCGACGGCGGCCACCACGGCGAGCGACGCCGTCAGCGAGCGCCGCCGGATCAGCCGCAGCACGCCCGCGCCGGCCAGGCCCGCGGCGGCGGCGCCGGCGAAGGCGTAGAGGGCGATGAGGAGGGTGTCGTGCACGTCAGTCCGCCTCCCGTCCGGTGGGGTCGAAGCGGTAGCCGACGCCCCACACGGTCTGTATCAGCCGGGGGCGGGCCGGATCGTCCTCGACCTTGCCGCGCAGCCGCCGTACGTGGACGGTGACGGTGGACAGGTCGCCGAAGTCCCAGCCCCACACCTCGCGCATCAGCTCCTCGCGGGCGAAGGCCTGCCCGGGGTGCCGGAGGAAGAAGGCGAGCAGGTCGAACTCGCGCAGGGTAAGGGCCAGTTCGTCACCGTCCTTGGTGGCTCTGCGGGCGGTGGGGTCGGCGGTCAGTCCGGCCGCGGACGGCGGGCGCGGCGCGACGGCGGGCCGGGTGCGGCGCAGGACCGACTCCACCCTCAGCACCAGCTCCCGCGGGCTGAAAGGCTTGGTCACGTAGTCGTCGGCGCCGACCTCGAGACCCAGGATCCGGTCGTCCTCGTCACCTCGGGCGGTCAGCATGATGACCGGCACGGGTCCCGTGCCGCGTATCCGCCGGCACACCTCGAGGCCGTCCATGCCGGGCAGCATGAGGTCCAGCACGACCAGGTCCGGCCAGTGCGCGGCGGCTCGGTCGAGCGCGGCCGGACCGTCGTCGGCCCGGTCCACGACGTGGCCCGCGCGCTCCAGGTAACCGGCGACGACTTCCGCGACCGTGGGGTCGTCGTCGACGACCAGGATGCGGGCGGGACCGGCAGGGGGTCCGTCCGACGGCCTGCGGGGGGACACGTCCGTGAAGGCGGACTCGTGGGGCTGCTGCATGTGCCCAGCCTCGCACCGCGGGCCCGCGGGCGTCGCCGCCGGGAGCCGTCCCAGCAGCGACGTCCACGTTTCGTAAGGAACGGAAGTCCGGTTCGCGCGTTTTGCGCTCGTAGGGTGAAAGCCGTGACCACCTCGCCCCCTCCGGACGTCGACGTCGTACTCCCGTGCCTGGACGAGGCCCGGGCCCTGCCCTGGGTCCTGTCCGGTGTCCCGGCCGGCTGGCGCGCGCTCGTCGTCGACAACGGCTCCACCGACGGCTCGGCGGACATCGCCCGCGCGCACGGTGCCACGGTCGTGACCGAGCCGCGCCGTGGCTTCGGCGCCGCCTGCCACGCCGGACTGACCGCCGCCACCGCCGACGTCGTCTGCTTCTGCGACTGCGACGCCTCCCTCGACCCCGCCCTGCTGGTTCCCTTCGTGCGCGAGGTCCTCGCCGGCGGCACCGACCTCGTCCTCGGCCGCAGACGCCCGCAGGGCCGGGGTGCCTGGCCCGCGCACGCCCGCGCCGGGAACCTCGCCCTCGCCCGGATGCTGCGCCGCCGCACCGGCCTGCGCCTGCACGACCTGGGCCCGCTGCGTGCCGCCCGCCGCGAGGCGCTGCTCGCCCTCGGCCTCACCGACCGGCGCAGCGGCTACCCGCTCCAGATGGTGGTCCGCGCCGCCGACGCCGGCTGGCGGGTCACCGAGCACGACGTGCCGTACCTGCCGCGCACCGGCGTCTCGAAGGTGACGGGCACCTGGCGCGGCACCTGGCACGCCGTACGGGACATGCGCCGCGTCCTGGCCGAGCGACCGGACGCCCGAGAGGAGACCTCCGGGTGAGCGCCGCGACCACTCTCCTCGTCATCGCCAAGGAGCCGCGCCCCGGCCGGGTCAAGACCCGGCTCACCCCGCCCTTCACCCCCGCCGAGGCGGCCGCGCTGGCCGAGGCGGCGCTCGCCGACACCCTGCACGCCGTGGCCGCGACCCCCGCACTCCGCAGGGTCCTGGTGCTCGCCGGAGAACCGGGCCCCTGGCTGCCGGCCGGCTTCGACGTCGTACCGCAGTGCCCGGGCGGCCTCGACGAACGGCTCGCCGCCGCGTTCGCCGGGTGTACGGGGCCCGCCCTGCTGATCGGGATGGACACCCCGCAGGTGACACCGGAACTGCTCGACGTGGACTTCGCCGACTGCGACGCCTGCTTCGGCCCGGCCGAGGACGGCGGCTTCTGGGCCCTGGGTCTGTCCCGTCCCGACCCCGCCCTGCTGCGGGGCGTGCCCATGTCGACGCCGGTGACGGGAGCCGTGCAGCGCGGGCGGCTGCTCGCGGCCGGGCTGCGGGTACGCGACCTGCCGCCGCTCCGGGACGTCGACACCGCCGACGACGCCCGGGCCGTGGCCGCACTGGCCCCGCACGGACGCTTCGCCGCCCGGCTCGCGGCATGCGCGCCGGGCGCGGACCGACGGGCGAGCCGGTGAGGGCGGCCCCGCGCGTGGGCCCCGGCCGGCTGTCCGCGCCGTCCGCCGCCGCCCGGGCCTGGGAGGCCTGTGACCCCTATACGGCCGCGCTGCGCGCCGGTCGCGGGCCACTGTTCCTGCGGCGCACCGACGGCCGGCTGCTGCCGCTGGACGTGGAACGGTGGTGTGCGCGGGCCGACGCGGTCGACCTGGAGGTGCTGGACCGGTGCGAGGGCACCGTGCTGGATGTGGGCTGCGGCCCGGGCCGGCTGGTGGCGGAGCTCGCCGCCCGGGGCCGTACCGTCCTCGGTATCGACGTCAGCGAGGCCGCCGTGGCCCGCACGGTACGCACCGGCGGCCAGTCGCTGCGGCGCTCCGTGTTCGAGCCGCTGCCCGGCGAGGGGCGCTGGGGCACCGTCCTTCTCATGGACGGAAACATCGGCATCGGCGGCGACCCCGGCGCCCTGCTCGCCCGCGTCGCCGCCCTGCTCGCACCCGGCGGTCTGCTGATCGCGGAGACGGCTCGGGCGGACGTCGACGAGCGCACTCACGTGCAGGTCGTCGACGGCACGGACGGCCCCGCGCCCGGCAGTCCCTTCCCGTGGGCGCGGATCGGCGCCCGCTCCCTGCGCCGCCGCGCGACCGCCGGCGGCTGGCGGACGGCCGGTCAGTGGACGTCGGGCGAACGCCGTTTCGTCGCCCTGCGCAGCAGCAACACCAGCGCCGAACTACCGAACAGCACCGCCGTGATCAGCAGCCAGCGGGTGAGGAAGCCGTCCGCCGACAGTCCGGCGACCGAACGGTAGCGTGCGTCCACCCGACCGCTGATCAGCGGGAACCACACCAGCAGAAGCAGTGCCGAGAAGGCGGCCGGCACCCGCACGTACAGCACCCACTCACGACGGCCCGCCTTCCCCAGCCCACGCGTCACAGCCCGGTCGGCCACCGCGTACAGCGGCAGCAGCACCAGGTCGTGCAGGAGCGCCGCCCCCACGAACCACAGCGCCACGCCCAGCCAGTCACCGGCGAGCAGCCGCACTCCCGCGTAGCCCGCGAGCGCGAACGAGACGGCGAGCAGCAGGATCTGGAAGGGGCCGCCGATCACGGGCCGCGGAAAGCGCGTCGGCCGTAGCCTGCGTACGAGGTTCATCCCAGGTCTCCGAACGTCATCCGCGCCACCCACTTGGTGTTCAGCACGCCGGGTGCGGCGGGCACGATGATCCGCGCCGGATAGCCGTGGTCCGGGCTCAGCGTGTCCCCGTTCACGTACAGCGCGAGCAGGGAGCGCGGGTCGGACACCTGGTTGCCGCGCAGGGCGCCGCTGCGGAAGGCGCCCCGCCGTTGAAGGGACTCGACGAGCACGTCCGGGGAGTCGCCGTCGAACCCCACCAGGGCGGCGAGGTCGCGCAGCCGCACCCCGCGCCACCACTGGTCGGAGGTGGACCAGCCCTCGACGCAGGCGATGGGCAACGCGGCGCTGTACAGCGGCAGTCGCAGCAGGTCGGCGCGGGCGAGGCGGACCGTTCCGGTGGGGCCGACGACGACGAGCCGCCACGCGTCCTCGTGTGTCTCGGCCGCGTCGATGCCCGCGTACGCGGCGGTCTTGTTGATCTGGAAGCCGTTCGGGCCGCCGCCCGGTTCGGGCCCGCCGTGCGGCGCGAGCACGGCCGTCGCCCGCAGCGCCCCGTCGAAGCTGCGGCCGGCACTGGTGGCGAACAGCAGCAGCGATCCCCCGCCGACCGTCCACAGGGCCCCGCGCCGCGACACCGTCGGCGCGTCGGGCCGCGAGGCCACCAGGCTGTCCCGCTCCTCCCCTCCCCCGGCCCGCATCCGCCGTACGTTGCGCACCGCGGCCGGCGCCTTCAGCGCGACGTGCGCGAGGAACGCGGCGAAGAAGACCCAGGCCCCGTAGAAGTGCAGCGGATAGAAGGAGCCGGGGAAGACGTACTCCAGCTGGACGTTGAGCACGCCGGTGACGAACTCGAACAGCGCGCCTCCCACCAGGAGCAGCAGTGAGACCCGCTCCAGCGCGTGGGCGAGCGAACGGACCGGCGGCAGCGTGAACAGCCTCGGTACCACCGACCACAGCTTGGCCAGCAGTACCGGGATCAGGGTCAGCCCGAGGGTGACGTGGACGCCCTGGGTGAGCCGGTACAGCCAGGGAGGGTCGGTCGGCCAGGCGAAGAGATAGAAGCCGAGAAGCCCCTTGTCCGGGGTCTTGTCGTTGACCGGGGACAGGTCCGGGTTGTAGGCGGCGTACGAGAGCAGGCCGGTCACGAACAGCACGGTGGCGCCGACGAGCAGGACGAGGCCGAGTACCGAGGTCAACCAGGGGCCGCGCAGGGGGCTGCGCCAGAAGCGCGGCGAGGACGGAAGCCGTGTGGCGAGGTCGCGCATGCTCCGACGGTAGGACGCGATCGGTGCCCGGGACGGTGCACGACCCATGACGAAACACTGACGTCCGCCGCGCGCACCGACCGGTGCGCCGTCTCCCGGCCTACGGTGCCGGTGTGACCCGCCTCCGCTCCGTTTCCCGCGACCTGTACGCCGCCGCGGCCGCCGCGCTGCTCGTGGCGGCAGCCGTCCTCGTCGGCCGGTACGTGTTCACCTACGACGACCTGATCGTCGGATGGCCACCCCTGCTGGGCCGCTGGGACCCGCACCTGGGCCCCGGCACACCTGCGGCCGTCCTGGTGGCGGTGGCGACCGTGGCGTACGGCCCGGCCGTCGCCGCCCGCCTGCCGTGGCGCGCGCTGCTCCCCGCGGCCTGGGCTGCGGCGATGGCCTGGACCTGGTCGCTGGCCCTGATCGACGGCTGGCAACGGGGCATCGCGGGCCGGCTCACCACCCACCAGGAGTACCTGTCGGTCATCGGCCGCTGGAACGACATCCCGGCGACCCTGCGCGACTTCACCCAGCACATCCTGCTCCACTCCCCCGACAACTGGCCGGCCCACGTCGCCGGCCACCCCCCGGCGGCCACGCTCACCTTCGTACTGCTCGACCGGCTCGGGCTGCGCGGCGG
The DNA here is from genome assembly GCF_001905385.1 of Streptomyces sp. CB02414. Lineage (GTDB taxonomy): Bacteria > Actinomycetota > Actinomycetes > Streptomycetales > Streptomycetaceae > Streptomyces. The sequence continues at coordinate 237,034 of NZ_LIPF01000007.1, forward strand.
GGGCTGGGCCGGGGTCTGGTGCATCACCGTCGGCGCCACGGCGTGCGTGGCGGTGCTGGTGGCGGTACGCGCCCTGGCCGGAGAACGGCTCGCCCGGCGGGCGGCGCCCTTCCTGGTGCTGGCGCCGGCCGCGGTGTGGATGGGCACGTCCGCCGACGGCTACTTCGCGGCGGTCGCCGCGTGGGCCGTGGCCCTGCTGGCCCTCGCCGTCACGCGGCGCTCGCTGTGGTGGGCGGCGGGCTCGGGGCTGCTGTTCGGCCTGACCTGCTACCTCTCGTACGGGCTCACGCTCTTCGCGGTGCTCGGGGCGGCGGCACTGCTGCTGGGCAGGCGCGAGGTGCGGAAGCGGCCGCTGCTGATCGTGCCGCTGCTCGCGGGGACGGCGGTGGTGCCCGTGGCGTTCGGCGTCGCCGGGTTCGACTGGTGGGAGGCGTACCACCTGCTGGTCACCCGCTACTACGAGGGCGCGGGCGGGGTCCGCCCCTACGGCTACTGGGTGTGGGCCAACCTCGCCTGCACGGTGCTCATCACCGGCCTGGCGACGGCGGCGGGCCTGCGCCGGGCCGCTGTGGTCCGGTGGCACGGTGAGGAGGTCCGCACCGAGGACATCCGCCTCGCGTTCCTCATCGCCGCGTCGCTGCTCGCCCTGTTCGTCGCCGACCTGTCCGGCATGAGCAAGGCGGAGACGGAACGCATCTGGCTTCCCTTCGCCCTGTGGCTCCTCCCGGCCTGCGCGTTCCTCAGCCGTCCGCGCGTCTGGCTGGCAGCGCAGGCGGTCCTGGCCCTGCTCCTCAACCACCTGCTGGCGACCGGCTGGTGAGCGCGGGGCGCGTCCGGTCGCGCGCGGTCGCGCGTAAGAGTTTCGTCATCTGCCGGGTCGCCCATGTCGGCCGGTTCTCGCATTGAATGGTTCGGGTCAACGACTATCGGGAGGGGCGCGATGAGACGTCTTCGAAGTGTGCTGGTCAGGCCGTGGGTCATCGCCGCGCTGACCGTGGCTGTCGCGGTGGGCGGTTTCGGCTCCTACTGGTTCCAGCCATGGAAGCTGTGGCAGGAGGAGACCGTCAACGAGGCACTGCCCGAAGCCGTGCCGCCACCGCGCCCGTCCGATGGGGAGCCGGCCGGCGGCGCCCCTTCCGCACCGGCCCCGGCCGGACCGGTGACTCTGGCGAGCGGCGGGCTGATCAGCCACGAGCACGCGACCTCGGGAACGGTGAAGCTGGTGCGGCTCACCGACGGCTCCCACATCGTGCGTGTCGAGAACCTCGACACGAGCAACGGCCCCGACCTGCGGGTGTGGCTGACCGATGCGCCGGTGAAACCGGGGACGGCCGGCTGGCACGTGTTCGACGACGGGGAATACGTCAGTCTCGGGGAGCTCAAGGGGAACAAAGGCAGCCAGAACTACACGGTACCGGCCGACGTCGACCCGTCCCGTTACACCAGTGTGAGCATCTGGTGCGACCGCTTCGACGTCTCCTTCGGCGCCGCTGAACTCGCCCGCGTCTGAGAGCGCCACCGGGGCTGAACGGCTTCTCCGCACAGAGCTGGTTCAGGAACGCCGCTTCGGGCGGTAGGTACGCCCGAAGCTACGCGGACTGTCCTCGTAGATCTCGACCAGCTCCCAGTCGATCCGTTGCCCGCCGGGAACGTCGAAGACGCGGGTGCCATCGCCGAGGAACACCGGGGCGACGAAGACCTGCAACTCGTCGATGAGGTCGTGCTCGAGCGCCTGCCGGGCGATGTCGGCGCTGATGATCTGCACGTCCCTGTCGCCGGCGACTTCCTGAGCGCGACGGACCGCTTCCACGATGTCGCAGTTCAGGGCGACGACGGCAGGGTCGTCGGCGATCTCCTCCGGTCGGTGGGTGAGGACGAACTCGGTTCCGGACCACGCGCCGCCGTATGCCTCCGACGTCGTATCGTCCCGCTCGTCCTGCTGCGCTTTCGCCGCGTCATAGCCTGCCCGACCGGAGATGATCACTGCGACATCTCCCGCCATCCGCTCCGTGGTGCCCTCGGCCAGGGGTTCCGCGGCGGACATCCAGCTCATGTCGTGTTCCGGTCCGGCGATGAAGCCGTCGATCGAACACGTGAATCCCCAGGCGACCTTTCCCATGTGTCCTCCTCGCCAGTCAACAGCCCCGTCGTTCAACGGCCATCCTGGTTGAATGAGCTGCGTGGACGAAACTGCTGCTTTGCGCCTTCACCGGGCCGTTCGGCTTATCGAGGCGGCCACCCGTAACCGTGCCGCAACGGGGCGCGGCCCGGACGAAGCCGATGACGTGGTCGGTACGTTCGCCACGGACGGCGCCTTCGGCTTCGATCCGTTTCCGTTGCTTCGGGCTCTTCACGAGGCCGGTTCACGTGCGGTGGTCATAGGCCAGGTGGCCGGCATCATGCACGGCTCGGAGGAACTGACCGGCGACCTCGACCTGCTGTGGGACGGCACGCCCGAGCAGGCGCACGCCCTGCGCGAGGCCCTGACCGCCACGGGTTGTGCGAGCCTGCCCGACCTCGCTCGCTCTCAGGTGGCCTACCAGGTCATCGGCGCCGGCGGCGACCTGTGCACTCCCGCCCTGCCCTGGGGCGACATGGACGTCGCGCCCTGCCTTGCCCGGGCGGTCGACGCCCACGATCCGGCGGGTTTCGCCATCCTCTACGCCGGCCTGGACGACCTGATCCAGATGCGCCGTTCCCTCGGGCGTCCCAAGGACCACCGTCGCGCGGACGAACTCGAGGCCTTGCGCCCTTGAGGGGTGGACACCGATCCGCCGGGCGGAGCGGTCTCCACCAGCCTCGCCGCCCTGGCCGGCCCAGGGCCGAGCGCGGCCCCAAGTCCGCCAGGCACCGCTCCTTCACCGTCACAGCGCCCAGCAGGGAGGACCTGCCACGGGCCGCCGTCCTCATGGAGAAGGCCGGCACCGGCGGCGCCCTGTTCCGCAATCTCTACCGGGAGGTCTCGGGGGCGACTGTCACGGTGTTCTTCCGGCGTCTGGGAATCAGGAGCGGGCGGCGGGAGCGGTGCTTCCGGCCTCGAGTTCTTCACGATTCGCCCATAGGACCGGCGACCCTGTCGAGGCACGCAAGCGCGTGTCTCGACGAGCTGGGCAGCCGTTCAGGTGGCCGGCCTCCACCAGCCTTCGCCACCCGGCTCGACAGGCGCGCGGTCCGCTGCGAGACAAGCGTCCTTGTCGCCGCGGTCAACGAGCGGCTGTGACCGGCCTCGACTTTCAGGCCCGCACGTCATTCCGGCCGCGATCAGGTCAGCGGGTCGATACTGCTCTTCCGAAAGGTTGATTGAGTATCCGTGACCCCCGACTTCCGGATGTTACGGGCCCGGAGCGGCGCCTAGTTTCAGGTGTCGGCCGTCCGGGCTGCGAGACCGCGCAGCGACTTCGCGGAACTCGTCCAGCCTCGGTCGACCGACAGTGTGCACGGGTGTGTGGAACGGACCGCGATGCCGCCTCCCGGCTGTCCCGAGCCGGATGGCATGGTGGTGCTTCTCGACGGTCGGGCGGTGTGCTCCGCGGTGCGCCTCGACGCCGGAAGCCCTTCCGCACGCCCGGGCACGCATGCCCGGCCGAACGGCAGTGACCTGGTTCGCCGGAGGAGTGTCCGCGGACGTCCCGCACTTACGTCTGTTCGGCTGTGTCGTCACCTTGGTACCGTGCCGGAACGGCGCCTTCCGTGGGCCGTTGCGATGGACAGGCTCCGCCTGAGGAGAGCGAGGATGACGGCGTGATCGCGACGCGTGGTTCCGCTCTGCGGCCCCTGGCACGCGCCCTGGCCGACGAACGTGCCGATCCGGTGCTGTTGTTCGTCGAGGGTCTCGCCGGTCAGGGAAAGAGCCATCTGCTGCAGGAACTGGCCGACCTGCCCGAGACGGCGAACACGGTCCGCGTGTGGTGGCGGTGTGGAGTCGACGGCGGGCCGTCGGACGGGGACGGGGACGGGGACCGGCGAGTGCCGGGCCTGTGGCTGGTAGACGACGTTCACCGGGCGGACGAGGACGAACTCCGACGGCTGCGTCTGGTGCTGGAGGGGCTGGGGCCGGGCTCCGGGGCCGCGGTGACCTATCGCCCCGAGGAACTCTCCGTACCCGGTCTTCCGCTGGGCAGCCCGCCGATGGCGTACCCGCCCCGGATGACGGTGCTCCGGCACCGGCTCGGGCCCTGGGACGAGGAGCGGGTCCACCGGGCGGCGGTAGAGGCGCTGGGCGAGGACTGTACGGCCGAAGCGGTGCGCACGCTGCACGAGCGGACCGGCGGCGTGCCCCGGGCGGTCGTCGACCTCCTCGCCGTACTGCGGGAGCGGCGGCCTGCGTTCACCGGTACGGCAGCCGAGGTGGAAGCGGCCGGTACACCGGCCCGGCTGACGGAGCTGGTGTTGAGCCGTACGTACGCGCTGTCCCCGGCGGACCGGCCGGTGGTCTGGGCGGCCGCCGTCCTCGACGGACCCGCCGGCCGCGACGAACTGGCCGCGGTGTCGGGACTTGGAGCCGCGTCGGGGAACAGCGCACTGCTGCGGGCCTTGGAGGGCGCGGCCCTGGCGGAGCTGGGCGAAGACCGCTACGGCTTCGCCGTCCCGCTCGCGGCGCCGGCCGTACGAGCCTGTGTGCCCGGGCCCGTCCGCCAGGACCTCCACCGGCGGGCGGCGGGTGTGCTGAGCCGCAGACAGCCCGTCGTCTGGCACGCCGTGGCCGAACACCACAGGGCGGCCGGCGACGGCCACAGGTGGATCAAAGCGGTGGAGAAGGCCGCGGAGTCGGCGGCGGCCTCCAGCCGGCACCAGCAAGCCGTCACGCTACTGGAACAGACACTGGCCACCCCGGGCCTCGCACCCCGGGTCCGTGCCCGGCTGGCACCGTTGCTGGCCCGCAGCGCGGTGACCGGCCTGCGCTCTGACCAGACGGTGGAGGTCCTCGCGCAGATCGTGCAGGACGCGTCCCTGCCGCCCGCCGTGCGCGGAGAGCTGCGGCTCGACCTGGGGCTGATGCTGTGCAATCAGATGGGTCGGTACCCCGAGGGCCGGCGTGCTCTGGAGACCGCCGCCGCCGAACTGGTCGAGGTCCGCCCCGGTCTGGCCGCACGCGCCATGGCGGCGCTGTCCAGCCCCTACTGGCCGGGCGACTCCATCGACGTCCACCGAGAGTGGTTGGTCAAGGCCATGGCCTCGGCGGACGCGAGCGGGGACGACTCGATGCGTACGGCGGTCCTGGCCAACCGGGCGGCCCTCGCGACGAGCTGTGCCGAGCCGGACGCGTGGGAGCTGGTGAAGCAGCTTCCCCTGGAAGCCACCGACCCCGCGTGTGCCCGGCAGGCGGCACGCGGCCTGTGCAACGCCGCGGACTCCGCCGTCTGGCTCGGCCTGCACGAGCAGGCGGAAGACCTGCTGGCGGAGGGACGGGACCTGTCCGCGCGGAGCGGCGCGCCCTACTTCGAGCACAACGCTCTGGGGGCCCAACTCCTCCAGGAGTGGTGGACCGGCCGGTGGTCGGGCCTGGCCAAGCGGTGCGAGGACTTCGTCGCCGCGACCGCCGACATGCCGCTCATCGCCTCCGACGCCTACATCGTGCGCGGCCTGCTCGCCCTCGCCCAGGGCGACTGGGGGGAGGCGGCCCGCCGGCTGTCCCAGCGTGGGACGTTCGGCACGGAGGACCTGCCGGTTCCCCTGACCGCGACCGCCGCCGGCGCCGTGGTCCGGCTCGCCCTGGCCCGTCAGGAGGTGGAGGCCGCGGCGGAACAGGCGCGTGCCGCCTGGAAGGTGGTGGCCGAGAAGGGCGTGTGGTCGTGGGCCGCGGAACTCGCGCCGTGGGCCGTGGAAGCACTGGCCCGCGCGGGTGACAACGCCACGGCACACACCATGGTCCGGAGCTTCTCCCAGGGCCTCGGCCCTGGCGACGCGCCCGCCGCCAGGGCCGCACTGACCTGGAGCCGGGCCGTGCTCGCCGAAACGGAGGCCCCCGCCCATGAGCGGCGGGACGGACTGCTGAGGGCCGCCGAACTGTACCGGCAGGCTGCGGCGGCTTACGCGGAGCTGCCCCGCCCCTACGCCCAGGCTCTGGCCGCGGAGGGCGCCGCACGCTGCGTACTCACGGCGTACACAGAAGCCCATGACTGCCCGGCCGCGAAGGCCGGATCCACCGCCACGTCGGCAGACCCGGCATCCGACAACGCCTCCACCCTGTCGGCGACCACCGAGTTGGAGTCCTGCGCCCAGCGCTTCACCGACCTCGGGGCCGTCTGGGACGCGGCGCGGACCCGGGCCCTGCTGCGCACACGCCAGCCGGCCAGGAAGGGCCGCCCTCCCGGACGCCCGTCGCACGCCGACGAGTTGTCCCCCCGGGAGGCGGAAGTCGCCCAGCTCGCTGTCTCCGGTCTCACCAATCGGGAGATCGCCGCGACCTTGCACCTGTCTCCCCGTACGGTGGAGCAGCACATCGCCCGCGCCATGCGCAAGACCGGGGCGCTCTCCCGCCGTGACCTCGACCACCGGCTGGGAGGTGCTCCTCGAAACGGTGAGCGCCTCTTCCCAACCGGGGACAGCCGTACCGTCAGGGCAGTTGAGATCTGCTGAGCCGGAACCTCCTGTCCTGCCCCCAGGCGTGCACAGTCGCAGCCGTCCAGTCGAGCACCCAGCCGGGGCGCAGCCCGCGCGCTCCCCAGCCGTCCGGGCGCCGGCCAGGGACCGGGAGGCCCGCCTTCTGCGCGGCAACGGCCGTGTCACAGGTTTCGCGCGCGATACGGAGGGCTGCCGACCAAGTGTCGGCCGCACCGGTGAAAACGTGCAGCCCGTGCTGCTCGGGCCGTGCGGAGCTTCTGATGGGCACATGGACCTGGAAGTAGATTCTGGTCACGGCGCCGCCTCCTTGTTTCTGCGCGCTTTTCCGCTCCATCGGCGCATGGTGTGGTGAAATCGTCCGGCGAGCTGCGCGCCTTGACCAACGTATGAACCGGTCTGATCTCTGAATATCCGAATCGGCCAATCACCTATACGTATCCCGGTCGACGGATGCGGACCGTTGCGGTGACGCCGGATGCTGTGGCGCTCCAGTGCACGCCGGGTTTCTTGCGTATCCGTAAATGCGCCCGCCTGATGCAACGGTGGGCGAGGCCCTCCTATGCTCCGGTCCTGCGTACTCTTCTTCCCGCAGAGCATCCAGAACTTCGCGAAAAGATGCCGCCGCACGCACCTTGAAATTTGAGGAATTGCTGAGCAATAGTTCGGGATCACGACGGGTCACTGACTCGCCGTCAGGCAGGAACCGTCCTGTGCCGGGGCGCTTTTGCGTTCCGGCATAAACCCCACATCGGGTTCCTGTCTGTCACCCGGAAGGAATTCGACGTGCGCAATTCTCGTAAGTACCGCCTGGCTGCGGCGGGCATCGCGCTTTCGGCCTCTGCGGTCCTGGGGACCCAGACCGTGGCGCAGGCGCAGGGCGCTCACCCCACCCCCCACTACCAGCCCGAGATGGTCCGGGCGTTGGCCGGCTCGCTCGGTGTGAGCGAGGAGGCCGCAGCCGACCGCCTGGACCGGCAGAGCGCCCAGCAGTCCAAGCTCGCCGAGCTCAGGAGGAGCGGCATATCCGGCGACGGAGCCTTCTTCGACGCCTCCGGACAGCTGACCGTCAACGCCACCGACACCACCGAGGCGGCCAGAGTCGAGCAGGCCGGCCTCACCGCCCGGGTGCCCGCCCGCGGTCAGGCAGCACTCGACGAGATCAAGGCCGAGCTGGACGCCCTCGCCGCCAAGAAGGTCCCCTCCGGAGTGGTCGCCTGGTCCGTGGATCTGGCCTCCGACAAGGTGGTCGTCAAGGTCAACGACGACCGGGGAGCCGCCGCCAAGGCGTTCCTCGCCGCGGCCGCAAGGCACGGTTCCGCTGTCGAGATCGAGCGGGGCCAGAAGGAGCTCGAGCCCAAGGCCGCGATCTACCCCGGCAGCAAGATGACGTTCAACGACACCACGCAGTGGTGCTCCGTCGGGTACGGGGCCCGCGACCGGTCGGGCAACCAGTACCTGGTGACCGCGGGACACTGCGTCGTGAACACCCTGCGCTACGACGGAGCGGCCTTCGCCAAGGGCTACAAGACCCGCTACGCCCTCGGCACCCGCAGCGTCGACATGGGCATCGCCACCATCAACTCCGGTCACTCGATCACCACCAGCGTCGGTACCTGGGGACAAGGCAGCACCAGCACGGTCGCCGTCAGGGGCAGCAGCCGGGCCGCCGCCGGCGCCGCGGTCTGCAAGTCCGGTGCCACCACCGGCTGGACCTGCGGCGCGATCAGTTCCTACAACAACACCGTCACCTACACCGACCCCAATGGCGGCCCCGACACGGTCGTCAGCGGCCTGGCCGCCTCCAGCGTCTGCGTCGAGGGCGGTGACAGCGGCGGTGCTTACATCTCCGGCAACCAGGCACAGGGCATGACCTCCGGCGGACCGACCAACCAGCAGTGCGGCGGCGGGGTCTACTCCCGCGGCTCCTCGTACTTCCAGCCGCTCGACGACACCCTTCGCTACTACGGGCTGACGCTCAACACCAACTGAGCACGTCCGTAACAGAACCGGCCGGGGGCCGCCCGCGAGACAGCGAGCGGCCCCCGGCTTCGTGGTCAGCCGACCGGCTACCGCGCGCTGCGCAGGACCACCACCCCCTGATGATCCTTTAAGCGCCCGACCAAGTGGCTGAACTCGAAGCATTGAGGCATCCGCGCAGTTCAACGCGCTCTCGTCCGATACTTCCGGTTCTTGGAGATCACCCACGACTGTGTCGAAATAGGAGGCCCCACCCAAGATCGAAGCGACAGTCGGTGCGTGTGTGCCAGGCCGGGCACCGTCAGCCTCTTCGCGCTGAAGAACGGACACCTCATGGACGCACACGCCGGCAGCGACGCACTCGGCGCAGGCCAGGACGAGCCAGTGGCAGTGGTCGGAGCCGCCTGCCGCTTCCCTGGTGAGGCGCGCTCCCTCACTTCGCTGTGGCGACTGCTGATGTCCCGTCGCGAAACCGTGCGAGAGGTGCCCGCCGAGCGTTGGGAGCAGGCGGAACTGGCCGGCCTCCCCGCCCAGGTGGCGGCCCGGCTCCGCCACGGCTGCTTCCTGGACGACGACGTCTACGCCTACGACCCGGAGTTCTTCGGCATCAACGCGCAGGAAGCGCCCTGGGTGGACCCGGAGCACCGACTGCTGTCCGAGGTCGTGTGGGAGGCAGTCGAGCACGCCGGGATTCCGGCCCAGCGACTGTCGGGGACGCCGACCGGCATGTTCTTCGGGATCTACCAGAAGGACTACATGCTGCGGGTGCAGCGGCCGCTGGAAGAGGTGAACGCCTACGCGATGTACACCGGTTTCGACAGTATCGGCCCCGGCCGCGTCGGCTTCATGCTCGACCTGAAGGGCCCTCAGGTCGTCGTCGAAAGCGCCTGCGCGTCGGGACTCGTCGCCGTGCACTCCGCCTGTCAGAGCCTGCGCGCCGGAGAGTCGGACGTCGCCGTGGCCGGGGCCGCCATGCTGACCCTGGGACCCGAGGGCGTGATCGCACCCGCACTCTGGGGCGTGTTCTCGCCGACCGGTCGCTGCCACGCCTTCGACGCGGCCGCCGACGGGTACGTACGCGGGGAGGGCTGCGGCGTGGTCGTACTCAAGCGCCTGTCGGACGCGCTCCGGGCCGGCGACCGGGTGCTGGCGGTGCTGCGCGGCACAGCGGTCAACCAGAACGGGCGCGGCACGCGGCTCAGCGCGCCCTCCGAACCTGCGCAGATCGATCTGTACCGGATGGCCCTGGAACGCGCGGGAGTGGACGCCGGTGACGTGGGGATGGTGGAGGCGCACGGACCCGGTACGGCCGTCGGCGACCCGATCGAGTTCGCCGCGGTGGCCGCCGTCTACGGCAAGGGCCGGGACCGGTGCGCACTCGGCTCGGTGAAGACGAACATCGGACACACCGAGCCGGTGTCGGGCGTGGCGGGCCTGCTGAAGGCCATCGCGTCCCTGCGGCACGGCAGGGTGCCGGCCAGTCTGCACTTCAACCGGTGGAACCCTCAGATCGATGCCGAGGGCACCCGCCTGTTCGTACCCACCGACACGACCGAGTGGCCGGTGCGCGACGGCACCCGGCTGGCCGCGGTTTCCTCCTTCGGCATCAGCGGCACCAACGTTCACGTCGTGCTGGAGCAGCCCCCTGTGCAGTCGCCCGCACAGGCGTCCGGTCCCTCACCGGTCCGGCGCGCGGCCCGGCCGGCGGAGGCACCGCGCGTCTTCCCGCTGTCCGCCGGCACGCCCGTCGCCCTGCGGTCGGCGGCCGGGCGCCTGGCCCAGTGGCTGAAGCACGAGGGAGCGCAGATCCCGCTGGGCGACGTGGCACACACGCTCGCGGTGCGCCGATCCCCCACCCGGGAACGGGCCGCCGTCGTCGCCGCCGACCGGACGGAGCTGGTGGCGAGGCTGGAGGAACTGGCGGCCGGGCGCACCCCCGGTGCCGGGGTGGCGACCGGCAGGGCCCTGCCGGAGGCCGGACAGGGGCAAGGCGTGGTGTTCGTGTTCGCCGGGCACGGTTCGCAGTGGGGCGGCATGTGCCGGCGACTGCTCGATCATGACCCGGAGTTCACCCGGGTCGTCGACGAACTCGAACCGCTCGTGGCCGAGGAGTCCGGCTTCTCCCTGCGCGAGACCCTGAACCGTCCCGAGGTGGTCACCGGCTTCGACCGGGTGCAACCCGTGATTTTCGCCGTCCAGTTGGGTCTGGCGGCGATGTGGCGCTCCCACGGTGTCGAACCGGCCGCCGTGATCGGCCACTCCATGGGTGAGGTCGCCGCGGCGGTGGCCTCGGGGGCCCTCAGTGTGCGGGACGGGGTGCGGGTCATCTGCCGCCGGTCGCGGCTGATCCTGCGCACCGCCGGCCAGGGCCTGATGGCCTCGGTCGCCCTGGGCCGTGCCGAGGTCGAGCGGCTCCTGGCCGAGCAGGACGTGCGCGGGGTGAGCATCGCGGTCGTCGCGTCGCCGGAGAACACCGTCGTCGGCGGCGACGCCGACCGCATCCGCCACCTCGCCGAGGAGTGGGACGCCCAAGGCGTGGGCATTCGCGTGATCGAGGTCGACGTCGCCTCGCACACCGCCCACATGGACCCCATCCTGCCCGATCTCGCCGACGCTCTCGCCGAGGTCACCGGCAGGCCGCCGCACACGACGTTCTACAGCACCGTCTCGGACGACCCGCGCGAGCGCGGCGCCTTCGACGCCTCCTACTGGTCGGACAACCTGCGCAGGGTGGTGCGCTTCGCCGACGCCGTACACGCGGCGGCGGAGGACGGGCACCGGCTCTTCGTCGAGATCGGCCCCCACCCGGTGCTGATCCACCCCGTGCAGGCCACCCTCACCGGGAACAGCCACTCCGGTACCGCGGTCGTGCCCTCGCTGCTGCGCGACACCGACGACCAGCTGGCGTTCCACACCCACGTGGCGGCACTGCACTGCGCCGGGCACCCGCTGGACTGGGCCGACCGTCACCGCGACGGCGCCCTGGCCGACGTACCGCCGACCACCTGGGAGCGCACCCGGTACGTCGTCGAGCCCTCGCCGCTGCGGCAGCGGGCCGGGGTTCTCACCTCGCTCGCCGCACACCCGCTCACCGGTCCGCACACCGCCGATCCCGATGGCGAGGGCCGCCACCTGTGGCAGACGCGGGTCTCCCCGCGGACACTGCCGTGGCTGGACGCGCACCGCGTCAACGACGTCGCCGTCGTGCCCGGCGCCGCCCTGTGCGAGATGGCCGTGGCCGCCGCCTGCGACCTGTACGGTGCCGGCCCGCAGCGCCTGCGCGTCACCGGCGTCGAACTCCAGCGGCTGCTGCTGCCGGCTGCGGACGGCACCGCCGTCACCGCCACGACCGAGAGCGCCGGTCCGGACGCCGCCCGCTGGCGGGTGGTCAGCACCTCCTCCGACGGCACCAGCGTCCAGCACGCCGAGGCGTATCTGCACGCCGCATCCGACGACAACTCGGTACCGCAGGGCTGCGACCTCGAGCAGTTGCGGACAGACTTCCCGCACGCGGTCGACCCGGTGGAGATCTACCGGCAGATGCGCGAGGAACGCGGCGTGCATCACGGCCCGTCGTTCCTCGGCCTGCAGGCCCTGTACTCGGACGGCGCGCCCGCGGACCGCGAGGGCGCCCGTCTGCTGGCCCACGTGCGGGTACCGGACGAGGGCCGGGCCGGCGCCCAGGCCCTGCACTGCCACCCGGTCGCGCTGGACACGTGTCTGCAGGCCGTGGCGGGTGTCGTCCTGCGCTCCGGATCCGTGCCCGAGGGTGGCATCCTGCCGCGGGGCATCGAGGAACTGCGGCTGTACGCGAAGGTCCCGCTCGACGGGTACTGCCTGGTCACCCTGCGGCAGATGAGCGCCGACCGGTACATCGCCGACTTCCGGTTGTGGGCCCATGACGGGTCCGTCGCCGCCGACGCCACCGGCGTGGAGTTCCGTCACGTACCCGCCGAGAGTGCGGAGGAGCGCTTCAGCCGCCGTCTGCTCCGCGCCTGCTGGGAGCCCAGCGAGCGCCCGGCGCCGAGCCCGGCGACCGGAACCTGGACCCTTCTCGCCGAAGCCGGCCGTGAGGAGTACGCCTCTTCCCTGGCCGAGGCGCTGCGGGAGCTGGGCGCCACAGTCGGCCTCCGGGTCGCCGCTCCGCACGGTTCCGCAGCGTCGTGGCCGTCCGCAACCTCCGACGACGGACAGGTCTCGCAGACGGTCGTGTACCTGCCGGCTCCCGGCACTGACCGCGACAGCGCGTCCCCCGACCAGTTGGCCAGGCGGCAAGTGGCTCGCCTCGCGGAAACCGCCGGAGCACTGGCAGGCGCCGCGCACGGCGACGCGGCGGCACCCCGCCTGTGGACCGTCACCCGTGCCGCACAGCACGTCACGCCCGGGGACGAGCCGGACCTGGCCCAGGCCGGCCTGCGTGGGTTCGTGCGGGTCCTGAGCTACGAGCACCCCGAACTTCGCCCCGCCATCCTGGACACCGACGCGCACACTCCGGTCGCGGACGTGGCCGCGGAGCTGCTGTCCTGCCCCGCCGAGCAGGACGAGATCGCCTATCGGCGGGGGGCGCGTCACCTGGCCCGGCTGCGCAACGTCCCGCTGGACGCGGAGGAGCGGCGCCGTGCCACCGTCGCTCACGGACACGATCAGGTGGCCCTGCACCTGGCACGCCCCGGTGACCTCGATTCCCTCGAGCTCGTCGCCCAGTCACGGCGTCGGCCCGGGCCGGGGGAGGTGGAGATCCGGCTCGACGCCACCAGCGTCAACTTCATCAACGTGCTCCAGGCCGTCGGCGTGTACCAGAACTTCGCTGTCGGTGAGAGCCGGGAGGACGTCTGCGCGTTCGACGGGGCAGGGGTCGTCATCGCCGTCGGAGACGGCGTCCGGGACGTGCGGGAAGGCGACCGCGTCGCCGCGATGTTCGTGGACGCGGAGCAGTCCGCCGTCATGGCCTCCTTCGCGACCGTCCGCGCCGACTGCCTCCTGCCCGTGCCGGACTCGGTGAGCACCCGTGACGCCGCAGCCTTGCCCTGCGCGTACCTCACCGCCTGGTACGCCCTGCGGCACCTGGCCCGGCTGCGGTCCGGTGAGCAGGTGCTCATTCACTCGGCGAGCGGCGGCACCGGTCTCGCCGCACTGAACCTCGCACGAGCCTGCGGCGCGGAGGTCTGGGCCACCGCGGGCAGCGAGGCGAAGCGCGCCTACCTGCGCGAGCTGGGCGTGCGGCACGTCATGGACTCCCGCACCCTGCACTTCGCCGACCGGGTGCGCGAGCTCACCCACGGCCGCGGCGTCGACGTGGTTCTCAACTCCCTCACCGGTCCGACGCAGTCCGCCAGTCTCGAGCTGCTGGCACACCGCGGCCGCTTCCTGGAGCTCGGCAAGCGGGACATCTACGCCAACACCCGCATGGGGCTGCTCCCGTTCCGCCACAACGTCACCTTCGCCGGCGTCGACATCCTGATGATGATGCGGCAGGATCCTGGGCTGCTCGCCGAGGGCTACCGCGAACTCGGCGGCATGCTCGCGGACGGCGCACTGCCTCTCCTCCCCGTCGCCGAACACCCGGTCACCGAGGCGTCGTCGGTCTTCCACACGATGGCCTCCGCACGGCACACGGGCAAACTCGTCCTCACCTGGCCCACCACGGGCACCGGCACCCTGCCCGTTCGGCCCGAGGACGTCCCCGTGGTCCGGCCCGACGGAAGCTACCTGGTCACGGGCGGGCTCGGCGGACTGGGCCTCCTCGTCGCCCGCCGACTCGCCGAACGAGGCGCTGCGGCGGTCGTGCTCACCTCGCGCGGTGCGCCCACCGCGGCCACCCGCCGCGCCCTCTACGCACTCACCGCCGACTTCGGCACGCGCGTCGAGGTCGTCCGCGGGGACCTCGCCGAACCGGGTGTCGCCGAGTCCGTGGTCCGAGCCGCCCTGGCAACGGGCCACCCCCTGCGGGGCGTCGTCCACGCCGCGGCCGTCGTCGAGGACGCCACCGTCGCCAACCTCTCCCCCGCCCTCCTGGAGAAGGTCTGGCGCCCCAAGGCGACCGGAGCCTGGCTCCTCCACCTCGCCACGGCCGGCCAGCACCTGGACTGGTGGGTCACCTTCTCGTCGGCCGCATCCTTGCTCGGCAATCCCGGGCAGGGCGCCTACGCGGCCGCCAACGCCTGGCTGGACGAGTTCACCTCTTGGCGCCGAGCCCAGGGTCTGCCGGCCACCTGCGTCAACTGGGGCCCGTGGGCCGAGGTGGGCCGCGGCACCGGGATGGCCGACCGCGGCTACACCATGATCGAGCCCGCCGAGGGCATCGCCGCCATGGAGCGCATCCTCTCCCACGACCGCGACCGCACCGCTTACACACCCGTCGACCTGACGCGCTGGCTGGAGTCCTACCCCGCCACCGCCCGCACCGCGTTCTTCGCCGAACTGGCCGCCGCGGCAGGCGGTACGGACACCACCGGAGCCCGCAGCGCTGTGCTGGAAGCCCTTGTGGCCACGGACGATCCCCAGCAGCGCGCGCAAGTCCTGCAACCGGAAGTCGTCGACCACATCGCCGCGGTCCTGCGTCTGGGCACCGACCGGTTCGACGCCGACACGTCCCTGGTCACGCTGGGCCTGGACTCGCTCATGGCAATCGCCCTGCGCAACCGCCTGCAGCGCGAACTGGCCCTGGACATCCCCACCACGGTGATGTGGACCCACCCGACAGCCTCCGCCCTGACCCGCTACCTGCTGGGCCGCCTGTTCCCCGAGGAGGGCCAGGACGACGACCGTTCCGAGACGGAACACACCCTCGCCGGCACCTCGTCACCCCAGCGCGCCTGAGCGCCCCTCTCACCGCCCGTTCACCCGCCCGTCCCGCCAAACCGCTAGGTGATCACCACATGCCTCCTCCTTCCACCGTCAAGCCCGGCACTTGGGACGTGATCGTCGTCGGCGCCGGCCCGGCCGGCGCCACCGCCGCTCGCGTCGCCGCCGAACACGGCTGCGAGACGCTGCTTCTGGAGCGCGCCGTCATCCCCCGCTACAAGACCTGCGGCGGCGGGCTCATCGGGGCTTCGCTGGCCGCCCTGCCGGCCGGCCTGCCCCTCAAAGTCCACGACACGGTCCAGCAGTTCACCTTCGCCCACAACGGTGGCAAGGAACGCACCCTCGACTGCCGGACCCCGACCTGCGCCCTCGTCTACCGCAGCGAACTCGACGCGGCGCTGACCGAGGCCGCCGCCGCGGCGGGAGCGAAGGTCCAGGACGGCACCGCCCTGACCCGACTGGAGCAGCATGGCGACACCGTCACGGTGCAGACCGGCCACGGTGACACGCTCCACGCCCGCGTGGTCGTCGGCGCCGACGGCAGTGCCAGTCGCGTCGCCCGGTACGTAGGAGTGGAGTGCGCCCAGGTCGACCTCGCTCTGGAGGCCGAGGTGCCGGTCGACGGACCGACGGCCGCCCGCTGGCGAGGCCGGGTGCTGATGGAGTGGGGACCACTGCCGGGCTCGTTCGGCTGGGTGTTCCCCAAGGGCGACGTCTGCACCGCCGGTGTGGTCGCGGCGCGGGGCAACCCGGTCGCCCTGCGCGCGTACAAGGACGACTTCCTCAAGCGCCAAGGCCTTTTCGGCACCACCCCCCTGCACGACACCGGCCACCTGACCCGGTGCCGCCGCCCCGGCTCCCCGCTCGCGCGAGGACGCGTCCTCGTCGCCGGCGACGCCGCCGCGCTCGTCGACCACTGGTCACGGGAGGGCATTTCCTACGCGCTGCGCTCAGGGAACCTCGCGGGCCGGGCCGCCGGCCGCATCGCCATGGCCGGCGGCAAAATGGCGGCGCGCGACGGTGCCGCCGCCTACACACAGCAGGTCAAGGACACCCTCGGCACGGAAATGGAAGCCAGCGGAACGCTGATGAACCTCTTCGCCCGCAACCCCGGACTGGTCCACTCGGTCATCACCCGCCTGCCACCGGCATGGCAGCGCCTCGACGCCTACATCGCCGGCCGCACCAGTGTCGCCCGCATCATGACCAACCCGCTGGTACGCACCGCCGCCACCGCGGTCACGCGGGGGCGTTCGCGGAGTTGGGGGCCGATCAGTTCGGCCGGTTGCTGAAAGCGGTCCGGGATACGGTGGCGCGGGCTGTGGGCTGAGGTCGTCCGTGGCGGCTGCCGCTGGCCGAGCGAGTGCAAGACGCGGGCCCGCTGCTCGCCCTCGAGCCGGCCCGCCCCCCTCGCGGGGCAGTCGGCTCGTCCCCGCGTCGGGGACCTTGACACCGGCCTGTTCGGTGAGGACTCGTTGCCCGAGGTTGCCGCCGTACAGCTGCATCGTGGTGGCGGCGTGCTGAGGCGGCGGTGTCTCCTCCCCTTGACTCGCCGTGAATACTGTTGCGAATTGCCATCACGCTAGGAGCAACATGACCGTCACCAAGCTCTTGAGACCCGCCCTCGTCGCCGTGCTTCTGGCCTCGGTCACCGCCTGCGGCGCGTCGTCCATGCCGGACGCCTCGGAACCCGCCCAGACACGTCGCTCGGCAAACGCCGAACCGGTCACCGCCACGATGCCGGATGTCATCGGTGGCAACGCCGGGCGTGCATACGAGCAGATGGGCTCCCAACTCGACATGACCTTCAAGGACGCGAGCGGACAGGGCCGTCCGGTGGACGACCCGGCGGCCTGGAAGATCTGCAACTCTCATCCGGGACCGAACCAGCAGATCACCGATTACCCCGTGGTCTTCGGTGTGGTGAGGGATACGGAGAGCTGCCAGGACGTCATACCGGATTGATCATGATGTCGTGAGGCAGTCGCCCGGTGCGCCTGTCAGGCAGGATCTGCCGGGCCGTCCACGGTCGGGTGGAGGTCGCCCGGGGGCGAAGGCTTCTAGGTGGACAGAGCAGCATCGAGCTTCCTGGGCAGGCGCTGTGAGCGGCTTTCGGGACGGCACACGCGAGACACTGCGAAGTCGGACGCCGCCTGCATCGTCTCGATGGCCGCCGCCGCATCACAACAACATGGCCTGCCCGTGCTCAGCGCGAAGGACAGGCGGCCTGTCAGTCGCCGAAGGCGCACGCCGTGGTCGCGTCGCGCAACGCTGCCAGACCCGCCGCGACCACGGGGTGGCCGGCGCTGCCGCGCCGCACCGCAGTGAGCAACTGCCGTACGGGAGTTGATTCGCCCAGCAAGGGGACTCGCACCACGGGATGCTGGGGCAGCGGCACGATGCGCGGCAGGAGGCAGACGCCCAACCCTTCCGCGACGAGCGAGGAGACCGCGTACCACTCCTTGACCTGGTGGACGATGCGCGGGCTGAAGCCGACGGCTGTACACGCCGCCAGCAGCAGGGGGTAGGAGTCGTTGTTGTGCTTCTTCACGATCCACGCCTGGTCGGCCGCTTCCTCGAGCCGTACTCCTTCGGGTCGGGCAAGCCGGTGGTTCTCAGCGACCAGCAGGTCCTGGCGGTCGGTCATCAACGGTGTCTGCTCGAATCGGGCGTCGGTGACGGGTGGCGCCTCCGGTCCGGGCAGTACCAGGGCTATGTCCGCCTCGTCCGCGAGCAGCATCCGGTAGCACTCGGTGCTCTCTTCCTCGGTCACCAACGGCTGCACCAGAGGATGTGTTGTTCGCAGAGCGGTGACGGCCGGTGCGGCGAGCGTGGCGAGTGCGGAGGAGACGCCGCACAACCGCAGCGTGCCCCGGACGACCTCGCTCTGCTGGGCCAGCTCGGCCTGGGCCGCTTCCCATTGAAGCCGTAGCGCGTCGGCGTGCCGGAGCACGATGTGCGCGGCCGGTGTCAGCCGCACGCGCCGCCCCTCGGGCTGTAGCAGTTCCACACCGAGATCACGGGCCAGCAACCGCAGTTGCTGGGAGACGGCCGAGGGGGTCAGGTGCAGTGCGGCGGCGGTGGCGGTCACCGTCCCGTGCTCAGCGAGTGCCCGCAACACGTGCAGACGATGGTCGATCATGCAGTGAAGCCTAAAAGGTTACCCGCGGAAATCTTCGCTGGACGTGGAGGCTTCTGCCGTCAAACCTGAAGACATGACCAAACTTCCCGCCCCTGCGCTGATGCTGGGGAGTGTGCTGAGCATCCAGTTCGGGCAGGCCGTGGGCAAAGAGCTTTCCGGCACGGTCGGAGCCTCTGGAGCGGTGGCCTTGCGCCTCGGGTTGGCCGCAGTGCTTCTGCTGCTCCTCTACCGCCCTTCCTTGCCGAGCAGCCGTACCGACGCAGGCGTGATACTCGGCTTCGGTACGGCCATCGCGGGCATGAACCTGATCTACCCCGCGTTGACACTCCTGCCCTTGGGCCTGGCCAGCGCTCTCCAACTCCTCGGGCCCGTCACCCTGGCGCTGCTCACCTCGCGCCGCCTCCTCGACGCGGGCTGCGCCGTCCTGGCCGGAGTCGGTGTGTGGCTCTTCTACGCCCCACTCGGCTTCCGATTTCCGCTCGACGGCGTGCTTCTCGCGCTGGCCTCCGGAGCCTGCATGGCCGCGTATCTGCTGCTGAGCAAGCAGGCAGGGGCCCGGAACAGGGGTGGCGGGGCGCTCGCCCTGGCGTTGACCTGGGCAGCGGCGCTGACCGTGCCGCTGGGCGTGGTGAAGCAAGGAACGCACCTGCTCACCCCCCAGGTCCTGCTGACCGGGACTGTGGTGGCGGTGTTGTCGGCCGTGCTTCCGTACTCACTGGAGCTGGCAGCTTTGCGGCGCCTTCCGACGAGGACAGTGGGCCTGCTGGCCAGTCTGGAGCCCGCGAGCGCGGGCCTCGCGGGAGTACTGGTCCTCGACGAAGACCTGAAGCTGGTGCAGTGGACGGCCCTGATGTGCGTGGGCGCGGCCAGTGCGGGGACAGTGACCCGTCGGCAAGCCGAAAGCCCACCCGTGCGACCAGGGCCGAGCCACTCGGTCGGCACGCCCGCCGGCAGGGATACGCCGCCGGTCAAGACGTGTCGGGCCCGGTCCAAGCACACCGAATAGCGCACCGGCACCAGCGGAACGCTGCCGCTCCACCACGGGCATGGTGACGTCCCGGGGCATCTCCCACTCCCCCGGCGTCCGGGGTGGTGCACGCCCCATGCGGAGGCCGTCCTCCCGACCCCCGTGGCGGGAGGACGGCCCCGGGCGCATTCCGGTGGCCGGCCCGGTCAGTACAGCTTGTCGACGGCCGTGCTCGTGGTCTTCTTGAAGGCGGCCACGGGCGCGTTCCCGAAGTCGCCCATCTGTCCCCACCGCACGACGGTGACGGTCCTGCCGTCCCGCCCGACCGACAGCAGGGCGATGTCGGTGGCGCCCCACGACGTCTCGGTGTGCAGGCCGCGGACGCGGGCGCCCTCCTCGACCGGCATCCTGCCGTAGTCCCGGCCCTCGGCCTCGACGTCGGGCGAGGACTCCTCGATGCGGTCGGCGCAGGTGCGGATCAGGTCGTCGTAGTGCTTCGCCAGGGCCTTGGCCTGGGCGGCTGTGCCCGTCACGACGGTCAACTGCACGGCGCTGGTGTCCAGGTCGGTCCAGAACTGCCGGTGCCGGTAGTCGTAGGCGGGCACGCCCTCCGTGCTCACGCAGAGGCCGAGTTCCTCCGGGAACCCGTCGGTGACCGGCCCGGCGGTCCAGGACGACGTCGGGTGCGGCGGCAGCTGGGTCGCCGACAGGAACTTGGGCGCGGCGGTCTTCGGCGCGGCGCCGACGGCAGGTGCCGTGAGGACCGTGCCTGCCGTGAGGGCGGCGGCGGTGAGTGCGGTGAGAGCGCTCGTTCGGATGCGCAGGGACATGGATGTTCCCCCGTGGATGAGTGCATGGACGTGGATGCCGCGGCGAGGCCGGCTGGTCGGCCCGGGCCTGGCCGGTGCGACACCAAGAGCATCCGCGGTCACAGTGGCCGGACGCAACAGCCGACGGCCGATCGGGCACGGTGGAACCATCCCAGCCCGTCTGACGTGCAGGTACATGGAGTGCCTGGGATGCCGTCCCGGGCCGGGCGGGGTCGTACGAGGACCGGGGGGACCTGTGTCGGCACAGGACGACGGCGACGGCATCGACGAGGTGGCCGAGTTCGCGGCACTGCTGCGGGCGCTGAAGGAGCGCACGGACCGGAGCTACGGCTCGCTGGCCCGCCGTCTGGGCATGAACACCTCGACGCTCCACCGCTACTGCGCGGGCGACGCGGTGCCGCTCGGCTTCGCCCCCGTGGAACGCTTCGCGGCCCTGTGCGGGGCGACGTCGGAGCAGCGCCTGGAACTCCACCGCCGTTGGCTCCTGGCAGTGGCAGCCCGTCGCCGGCCTCGTACGGCGGGCGCGGCGAAGACCCCGCCCGACGCCACGGCGGCGGGAGCGGTGAACGACACGGCGGACGACGGACCGGACCCAGCGGTGGAGGCCACCAACGGCCCGGTCGCCGAGACGTCGGCGACGCGTCGTGCCCCTTCCCTCACGCCCCCGCTTCCGCTTCCGCACCGCCCCTGGTACCGCCGCGGACGTCTCGTGGTCGGGCTGGCCTCCGTCTGTGCCGTACTCGCGACGCTCGGGACCCTGTCCGCGCTGCCGGACGGGCGGCGGGCCTCCGCCGACGGCCCTGCACGGGGCGCCGGTCCGACGGTGTCCGGTACGGCGGAGGCCAGGGCCTCTGAGCGACGGGGCGCCTCACCCAGCCCGAGCGGTACCCCCACCGCCGAGCGGCCTCCGGGCACCGCCACCCCGCAGAACGAGCCGGGCGCCTCCCGCCCGCCCGGCGCGACATCCGCCCCGCCCCCCGGCGAACAGCCCGCCGGGCTGCCGCTCACCTGGTCCGTCAACTCCCAGGAGTGGAAACTCGGTTGCGGCCACGACTACGTCATCGACAAGCCGCCGAGCCAGGTACCCCCGCCCCCCGCCCCGCAGGACGCGGCGCCCTGGGCGGCGACGCAGAACGCGGCGCACGGTCGCGAAACGCTCGTGCAGCTGTCGGTGCAGGGGCGCAGCGAGACGGCCGTCGTGCTGGAGGCACTGCGCGTGCGCGTGGCCGGCCGTACGGCGCCGGCCGAGGGCAACGCCTACGCCATGGACCAGGGCTGCGGCGGCTCGGTCACTCCCCGGTACTTCGCCGTGGACCTGGACAAGGACCGCCCCATCGCCCGCGCGGTCGCCGGGAACGACTCCGGCACGCCGATCCCGGCCGTGCGCATGCCCTACCGTGTCTCGGCGAAGGACCCCGAGGTGCTGCTGGTCACGGCCGGGACCAGCTCGTGCGACTGCCGCTGGTACCTGGAGCTGGACTGGTCCTCCCAGGGCCGCAAGGGCACCGTGCGCATCGACGACGACGGCCGCCCGTTTCGCACCAGCGCCATCGACGGCCTGCCCCGGTACAGGTACGACACCCTGGATCGCCGGTGGGCGCCCTACGGGTAAGTCCGGTCCGCTCCTTATGACCGCGGTGTACTGTCCGAGCGCCACGTGGTGAGACGGGGGTGTCCCGGCAGCTCGGCGCGGCCGGTGGCCCACAACAGGGTGCGCCAGGGATCCGCGCCGCCCGGCGCCTCCGGAAAGAGACGGGTGAGCACTCGCGAGCAGAGCGCGGAGGGCGGGGTCCAGGCAAGCCCGAGGCCTTCCGTCACATCGTGCATGTGCACCAGCGTTTCCTGCACACCGAGTGCCGCGAACCCTTCGGGGTCCGACACTCCGGCGGCGTGGTGGGCGCGGACCCGGGACGGCGTCGTACGCACCATGGCGACCAGTAGCGCGCCGCACGCCTCCAGCACCTGCAGCAGGCCGGCGGGACCCGCATCACGCTCCGCGTGGGCGAAGACCATGGGCCCTTCCGGCCTCTTCCGGCTCAACGCGAAAGGTACGTGGGTGTCCAGCGGCGGGCTCTGCGGCCCCAGTTGCACGGCGTAGTACAACAGGTCGTTGGCGATGTGCTCGACTGTCTCCCAGCAGTCCCACTCCAGCGAACCCGCCTTACCGCCCCACCTCTCCGGGGGTGCGCCCCGAAGGGTGCCCACGGCGAGCCGCACGGCAAGGTCGACGTCGTCCGCGGTGACCGGAGACAGGGCTGAACCGGATTCGACTGATCGAGACATGACAGCACCGTATCCTCTACGCGCCGGCGCCATACACGACCGGTCACCTGCGCGGCCATGGGCGGCCGTCACACAGGACCCTCGGCAGCGCTGGACGTCGGGACCATGCCAATGGGGCATCGGGCGCCGGACGATGCAACACCGCGCGAAGTGCGGAATCCCACCACCCCCGGGCTCACCCACGTGACCCGCACTCCTCAGGAGACAGTCCCATGTCACATCCGCACCTTCCGCGCCGCCTCGCCGGGGGTATCCGCCGCTGGGCCGCTGCGGCGGCGGGTGCCCTGGCCCTCACCGCCGGCCTCCTCGCGGTCGGCCCACCGGCGTCCGCCGCGGGTCTGACGCAGGTCTCCGGGTTCGGCACCAATCCCGGAAACCTGTCCATGCACGCGTACGTACCCGACGCCCTCCCGGCCGGTGCTCCACTCGTTCTCGCCCTGCACGGCTGCACACAGAGCGCGAGCGACTATCACGCCCACTCGGGTTGGTCCACGTTCGCCGACCGTTACGGATTCGCGGTGGTCTACCCCCAGACGAGCAGCGCCAACAACGCCAACTCCTGCTTCAACTGGTTCGAGGCGGGCGACAGCACCCGCGGTCGGGGCGAGGCCCTGTCGATCAAGCAGATGGCCGACAAGGCGGTCGCGGAGTACGGCAGCGACCCCGGACGCGTCTACATCACCGGCCTGTCGGCCGGCGGCGGCATGACGGCCAACATGCTCGCCGCCTACCCCGACATCTTCGACGGCGGATCAATCGCCTCGGGCCTGCCCGCACGCTGCGCCGAGGCGCTGACCGCGGCCTACACCTGCATGTACAGCCCACCGGACAGGACGCCCGCGCAGTGGGGAGACCTCGTGCGCTCCGCCGCCCCCGCGGGCACCGCCTCCTGGCCGCGCGTGACGATCTGGCAGGGCACCGCCGACACCACCGTCCGGCCCGCCAACGCCACCGAACTGCGCGACCAGTGGACGAATGTGTGGGGCATCGGGCAGACACCCTCCGACACCCGGAACCTCACCGGCGGCACCACCGTGACGACGTACGACGACGCGTCCGGCCGGCCCGCGGTCGAGGTGTACTCGGTCTCCGGCATGGCCCACGGACTCGCCGTCGACCCCGGCAGCGGAGCCGAGCAGTGCGGCACCGCCGGAAGCTACTACCTCGACACCATCTGCTCCAGCTACCACACCGCCCACTTCTGGGGCCTCGACGGCGACGGCGGCGAGAATCCGGGAACGCTGCCCGCCCCCGCCGGGCTGACCGTCACCGCGACCACCGACACGACCGTCGCCCTGGCCTGGGAAGCAGTCGCCGGAGCGACCTCCTACACCGTCCACCGCAACGGCACCAAGGTGAGCACCACCTCGTCCTCCCACTACACCGACACCGGCCTGGCCACCGGCACCACCTACAGCTACACCGTGGCCGCCGCCGACTCCGCGGGCACGGCCGGCGCGGCTTCCCCGGCGGTCACCGCGACCACCAGCGGGTACACGCCCACGTGCCACACGGCGAGCAACTACGACCACACCACGGCCGGAAGGGCCTACGCGAGCGGCGGCCTCACCTTCGCCAAGGGTTCCGGCCAGGCCATGGGACTGTGGAACACGTTCACCATCCACACCCTTCAGCAGACCGCGCCCGGCCACTACGTGATCGCCGACGACGGGTGTCCAGCCTGACGGCGGATGAGGGGCGACTCAGGCACTGCGCGGCCAGGCGAGCGGTCCCCGGCGTGGCGCCGAACGATGGTGCCGACTGCGACATTCTGAGATGTCACCTCCGGGAAGGAGAGTCTTCGGCGTCGGCGTCTTCCCCCTTCGGCACCGTGGCGACGGACTGAGGCGGCAGGGAGGGCTCCGACAGGGTTCTGAACAGCAGCCAGGCCAGCACAGGCATCAGGATCAGCGGGGTCAGGGCCGTCTGGAGTGTCGTCCGGTCGGCCAGCGTGCCGATGACCGGGCTGCTCAAGCCGCCGATGCTCACGGTGAGTCCGAGCGTGATACCACTGGCGGTGCCGATCCGCGAGGGCAGATAGTCCTGACCGAGGGTCACCTGGAGCGAGAAGGGGACGTACAGTCCGACCGAGGTCAGGACGACGAACGCGTAGAGGGACGGTCCCGGGACGAGGACCAGTCCGGCGATCGATGCGGCGGTCGCCAGGTACGACCAGCGCGAGACTCGGACCCGGTCCCAGCGGTTGGCCAGCCAACCGCCGAGAACGCTGCCGACCGCACCTCCCAGGTACAGCAGGAACAGCGCGGCCGTGCCGGCGTTCCTGCTGCCGTCCATGCGCTCGGCGGCGTAGAGCGAGATGAACGTGCTGAGGCCGACGAACGCGATGGAGCGGCACACCACGGCCAGGGAGAGCCGCACGAACGACGCGGTGTCGTCCCGCGTCCGCACGGAGGGCTTGGCCGTGTCGGACAACCGGGACTCCAGTGTGCGCAGCACGGGCAGGCACAGCGCGGCACCGACCGCGGCCGGCAGCAGGAGCAGCGGTGTCAGCCGTAGCCCGCCGACGGCTACCACGGCGGCGACGGTGAGCGGCGCCAGCGCGAAGCCTAGATTGCCGCCGAGCGAGAACCATCCCATCGCGCTGTGACTGCCGCCGCCGGCGACCCTGGCCACCCGCGCGGCCTCGGGGTGGTACGCCGCCACTCCGATCCCGGAAACCGCGACGACCGTGAGCGTGAGGACGTACGACTCGCTCAGCCCGCTCAGTGCGATGCCCAGACCCGCGAGCAGGGTGCTGACCGGGAGCAGCCAGGTTCCGGCCCGGCGGTCGGTGAGCACGCCGAAGAGAGGCTGAGCCACCGAGGACAGCAACGAGGCCGCGAGCACGATCCCCGAGACGGCGGCATAACTGTAGGCGCGCTCGGAGACGAAGAAGGGCACGAGGGCGGCAACGGCCCCCTGGTAGACATCGACGCAGCCGTGCCCGACGGACAGCAGAGTGATCGAGCGGTTTCTTCGCACCTCGTCATCCTGTGTCGTGCTCGGCACGTCGCGCTTCCGATAAACTGCCAGACAATGACGGAAGTCCGCCATACACCTGTGGCTCCCACCCGTACCCAGCGCCTGGCCGCCGGTGGGGAGATCGACGCGCACCGTCACGACGACCACCAGATCGTCTACGCGGGCCGGGGAGTACTGACCGTGTCCACCGGCGCCGGTTCCTGGGTCGCCCCGGCGACACGCGCCATCTGGGTTCCGGCCGGCACCGTCCACGCCCATCAGGCACACGGTGACCTGGAACTGCACCTGGTCGGGCTGCCCGCGCGGGAAAACCCCCTGCGCCTGGACGTCCCCGCCGTGCTCGCGGTGAGTCCGCTGCTGCGCGAACTGATCATCGCCCACACCCGCACCGAGGACCACGGAAGCCCGGAGTCGACGCGACTGCGCGGCGTCCTCCTCGACCAGCTGCGGATCTCGGTGCACCAGCCCCTGCACCTGCCGACCCCGTCCCACCCGTTGCTGCGCGCGCTCTGCGACCTCCTTCGCGCCGACCCTTCGGACAACCGCACCCTCGCCGAACTGGGCCGGGAGGTCGGGGCGAGCGATCGCACCCTCTCCCGCCTGTTCGGCAGGGACCTCGGGATGACCTTCCCTCAGTGGCGCACTCAGCTGCGCTTGCACCGGGCGCTGGTACTTCTGGCCGAGCACACGCCCGTGGCCCAGGTCGCGAACGAGTGCGGGTGGTCGTCCACCAGCGCCTTCATCGACGTGTTCCGCCGAGCGTTCGGCCACACCCCGGGGACGCACGCGCGGTGACCGCCGCCGGCCGGGACAGCGTGCTGATGTTCAACGGCCGTCGCACGGGTCGCCGCCCGCGGGTACCGGCACGGTGTCGACCGCCAGACAGGAGGAGTACACCCGTGGAGGTGCAGGCCGCGGCTTCGGGTCCGCCTCGGCACTGACAACGAAGTGGTCGCGGAGCTCGTCGCCGCAGTCGTCCGCGCCGACCCGGGTTCGGGTGAACACCAGACCCTCGTCCTGACCCTCCTCCTGGGCCTTGTCCAACTGCCTCTCGACGTCCGCGATGTACTCGGCGCACTCGGCGCTGACGGTCTCTTCGCGTCTGTCGGGCTGCGGGTCGGGCGCCGGGGAGCTGGTCAGTGCGGCGGTGGCGGTGATACCGGCCGCGCACATCACCGCCAAGGCGGCGACCCACACCCGGCGGCTTCTCCGTAACAGCTTCAGCATCCGTACATCCTATGAGCGCCGCACGGGCCGGCCCGAAGGAGCCCTTGGCCGGTCAGGACCCCCGTTGCGCGAGCACGGAGGACGGCAACCGCACCTGGACACACCGACTCCTGGCAGCCGCTCCCTTCCTGCGGTTCACGCGGCAACAGCCCGGATGCGGAGCGTCAGTCCGTCCGGGCTGGTCAGCCGCTGCTCGCCGGCGTGATCGGGACCGTCCGGCATCCGGTGGCCCACACCGCGTGCGCGGGCCGCCACGGCGTCCGGGTCGTCGACGGCGACGACGAGCTCCCAGCGAGGTGCGGGCTCCTCGGGGCCGTGCGTCGCAACGAAGTCGGCGCAGCTGGGGACTGTGCCGAGCATGTCCCGGTAGAAGCGGCGGGCCTGCTCGGGGCGGGGGCAGGCAAGGACCATGCGCTGGGGTGTGCGCGCCGACGGAGACCATCGGTTGGAGGGATGTGTCTGCCACAGGGAGAAGGCCGCGCCCACGGGATCGATCAGGGTGGCGATGCGGCCCTGGTTCCCGGCATCGAACGGCGCGAGCACGAGTTGGGCACCGGCCGCGGTGGCGGCTTCCGTGCGGGCCTCGACGTCATCGACGGCCAGGTAGTAGGCGATGTGCGCAGGAGTGCCCGGCGGATAGAGCGGAGAGCTGAGGTCGCTCACGCCGCCGATCTGATGGCCGTCGGCCAGGATTTTGGTCGCTCGGCGCCAGTCGCTTTCCTCCACGGCGAAGCGCCACCCCAGCACAGCGGAGAAGAAGGCTTCCGTGCCCGGCACATCGTGCGTCTTGACGTCCATCCAGCAGAACTCGCACAACGCACCGAGACCGGATTCGCGGTGCGCGTCCGCCGAAGTCACTCGATCCGCCAGTCGAGGCGATACACCGGCTCTCCGTCGATCACCACGGGCACCGCGAACATGCTTGGCACGGTGATGGTCGGAGGGACTTCGATCACTTGGGGAACGTGCCGGTACGTTCGCCCGCTCCCCCGGACACCCGAGCCGGATTCGAGACCGTCCGCGATCTCGGCGAACATGCTCGCCAGGTTCTCCCAAAGGATCATGCCCCATGCGTCGGAGCCTTCACAGTCGATCTCCCGGACCGTTCCGTAGGTGTCGCCGGGCCGGTGATCGACCGCGAGGTACTCCCCGGTGTTGGTGACCGCGAGGGGAACCCAGAACTCGTACGCGTTCGGCGGGTCCCACGGCCCTTCGGGCCCTTCGGGCTCCAGCCCGTCATCCGTGAACGCGCTACGGAATTCCTCGAACATCTCCCCGAACCACTGTGGCCCGTCCTCCATCCCCTCCGCCCTGATCGGGGAGTACCGGAACGGCCAGATGGAACACTCTCGCAGGGCACCGTCATGAATTCCGAGCCATTGCACCAATTGCGGGTGAAGCGGATACGGGACGGCGTCCTTGAGGGACCGGAGGGCCTCTTGAGAGACCGGGGGATACAGGGCATCGAGGTCGGCGGTGCACTGGTGCTGCTGGAGCCAGTTCTCGATACGGGACCAAGCTCGTACGACATCGCTCATGGCGTTCGCCGGACGACCTGGACGTCCGCCACTGTGTCAGCCCGGAAGATCATGTCGCGTCGCATCCCTCAGGCATCGGGGTCGCGCAGGCCGACGCAGTCCAAGGCCCAGAAGGCCTCCGAGTAGACGAAAGTGCCCGACATCCATGGTTCGTGCGCGGACAACCGGGCAACCTGAAACGCGGCGTCGGGGATACGCAGCGACGGCGAACGGAAGCCCACAGCGCCCGCGGGCTCGAAGCCGCGCGTGCCGTAGTAGCGCGGCGAGCCCTCCAGGAACACCAACGGCACACCCTGACTGTCGGCCGCCTGGAGAGCGTGGGCGACGAGCCGCGTACCGATCCCCTGGCGCTGGAACTCCGGGACCACGCCCAGCGGTGACAGCGACAGGACGTCCACGATCCGGCGCGGAGCGTCCAACCGCGTCGCGCTCAGCAGGACATGCCCGACGACCCGGTCATCAACGACGGCGACGAAGGACATGGGCGCCAATGCGGCCTCCGCAACGCGAAGCGCCTCCACGAGCCCGGGAACCCGAACGCTGTCACCGAAAGCGCGCGTATGAACCTCGCGCACCTCTCGGTGATCGTCCGGGGTCTCCTGCCGGATCACCAGCCCCGCACTGGCGGGACCGACCCGGGAGCCTGCGGGTGCACCGTGTGATGTCATGGCCGCGAGGATAGATCGCGGGACGGCTCGTGCGCGAGGCAATTAGGCACCGGGTCGGGATCGCTCGGGGAAGCAGGCGAGAGCCGCTGGGGCCGACCGTCATGCGCGGGGTGCATCGCGGTCCTGCCGGAATCGATGGCCGGGGCAGATCCGCTTGTCTGGTCACCCGCTACGACGATGTGCGCCAGGCACCTCTGGATACCAGGGCTTCGCCCTGCCGCCGCGCTCGACGCCAACCTCCTCAACACGCGGACGTTCCGCCGATGAGTGTCCGGCGTTTCCGCGGTCTACCCCATCGACGAAGGGAGCCCACCATGCGCAAGATCATCGTTTGCACGTTCCTGACACTGGATGGCGTCATGCAGGCGCCGGGCAGTCCGGACGAGGACGCTCAGAGCGGCTTCGAGCACGGCGGCTGGCAGAAGCCGGTGGCCGACGACGAGGTCGGCACGGCCATCGCCGGTTGGTACCAGCACTCCGACGCGATGCTGCTCGGCCGCAGGACGTATGAGATCTTCGCGTCGTACTGGCCGACCGCCGATCCCGCCAACCCGTTCACCGACCGGATGAACAGCATGCACAAGTACGTGGCGTCCCGGACCCTGACCTCCGTCGAGTGGCAGAATTCCACGCTGCTGAGCGGCGACATCGTCGATGCCGTACGCAAGCTGAAGGCGTCCGAGGGCGGCGGCATCAACGTCGTGGGCAGCGGCGACCTCGCCCAGACCCTCATGCGACACAGCCTCGTCGACGAGTACCGGCTGACCATCCATCCGGTGATCATCGGCACGGGCAAGCGTCTGTTCGCCGACGGAGCCGTCCCCACTGCGCTGGAGCCGGTCAGCGTCTCGACGACGAAGGGCGGCACCGTGGTCGGCGTCTACCGGCCGAATGGCGAGCCCGGCTACGACAGCTACTGACAAGGTGCCCGCTCGGCACACCGCGGTGGTCAGCCCGCCCCTCCGTCGAGCAGCCAGTGGTAGCGCAGGCGCAGCGCCCGTTCCGTGCTGGCCGCCACGGTGGTGAACCCTACGACGGCGGTGCCCCAGGCCGGCAGGTCGATGGGCGACGTGAACGTGCCGACGTACTGGGCGACGCCCTCCGGCGAACGCGTGATCTGCTCGGCGAGCTGGAGGACCAGGAGAGCCAGACCGATGCCCAGCACGGTCGACGAGAGGAAACCCGTGCAGCGGCTCAGTGCGGGGTGGGCGCGGTCGAGGCGCGCGCGGCGTCCCTCGGCGGAGGCGGGGTCCGGGACGAGTCGGTGTGCGGTCCCCTCGGCGGTGACGTAGTGGCAACGCTTGAGCCCGAAGGCGCTCGTCCTCACCTCGACGGTGCCGCCCCGGACGGGGAAGACGGCGGGGACTCTGGACGCGGCGTGGTGCCTGCCGTCGAGGTACAGGTGGGCCCTGACGTGGCCCTCCGACCGATTCTGATGCCTGACGTCGACGGTGTAGACCGTCCGACGGCCGCCGTCGTCGGTCAACTCGAGGTGGAACAGGGCGCGGGTGAGCGTCTGCCACCAGCGGAAGCGCTTCAAGGGTCGCCCGTCGCCCGGTTCGACCCGCCGCACGGCCCGACGATGCCGCCACTTGTCGAACATGCCTCGTACTCCCGTCACTCGACCGGTTCCGGCGCGCAGGCGAGGTCCTGGGGCGGGCGCTGCCCGTCGGTCAGGAACGCCGTCACCGCGTCTTTCGCGCAGGTGTTGGGGCCGAAGGGGTAGACGCCGTGCCCACCCTGGTCGGCCGTCACCATCGTGGCCCGGGCCCCGAAAGCCCGCCGCAGCTTCCGGGCGCCGGCCAGGGGTGTTCCCGGATCGCGCTCGTTCTGCACCATGAGCACGTTCGACGGGCCGCGGTCGCCGATGCGCACCGGCGGCTCGGCCCGTTCGTCGGGCCAGAAGGCGCACGGTCCGATTCCGGCCGTGGCTCCACCCAGCATCGGGTACCTCAGCCGGTCTGCCGCGACATTGCGCTGGTACTCCCGTACCGTCCGCGGCCAGCGGCTGTCGCCGCAGATCACCGAGAAGCGGGCCGACATGAAGTTCTCCATGCCGGGGAACGGCGGGGTGGGCGGCGGCGGTTGGTTCGTGTCGAGTGCCTGCCAGGTCTTGGCCACCAGGGGCATGTCCGCGTCGCTGTAGAGGCGGTCGAAGGTGAAGCCTCGGAACGACGTCGCGTCGAAGCCCTGGACGGGCTCGGTCTCCAGCCGCGCCGCGAGTTCGAAGAACTTCGCCCTCACCTGCTCGGGTGTGGTGCCCAGGCCGTACTCGGGGTGCGCGGCGGCGAAGGCCGCGAAGTCCGGGAACCGGTCCTCCATTCCGCGGGCGAGCAACCGCATGGCCGTGACGTCGTAGCCGCCGGGGCCCAGGTTGCTGTCGAGCACGATCCGGTCGCCGCGCTTCGGGAACATCGTCGCGTACACCGCACCGAGGTAGCTGCCGTAGGAGGCGCCGAGGTAGGAGAGCTTCGGCTCGCCCAGCGCCGCCCGGATGCGGTCCATGTCCCGGGCCGTGTTCGCGGTGGTGGTGTGCGGCATCATCCAGGCTGTCCGTGAGCCGGCGCACTGCTCGGCGACGGTCCGCGCTTTCGGTGCCTCCCGCGCGACGTCGGCGGCGGTGTGCGCGTACGGCGGAACGTTGCCGCGTGCCTGCTGTTCCGGCGTCAGGTCGCAGGTCACCGGTGTGCTGCGGCCGACGCCTCGCGGGTCGAAGCCGATCACGTCGTAGGAGTCCAGCACCTGCTGCGGCAGCCCGGTGGCGGCGAGGACGGCCGGGTAGCCGAGGGCCGTGATGCCGGGGCCGCCCGGATTGGTCAGGAGCACGCCGCGGCGTCGGGAGGGCTCCCGGCTCGCCAGCCGGGAGATCGCGATCTCGATCTGCCGGCCGTGCGGATCCCGGTAGTCCAGCGGGACTTCGAATGTCGCGCACTCCAGAGTGGGCGAGGCGGGCGCGCCGGCGGGTTCTGCGGCCTTCGCCGGTGCTGCCTTCGCCGGTGCTGCCTTCTCCGAGCACGGACCCCACCGCACGGAACCTGGCGTCGCCGCGACCGACACTCCCGGGATCGTGGTCGTCGCCATCGCGGTGGCGGCGAGGGCGAGGGACAGGGTTCGGTGCATCGGACGTCCTCCTGAGGTGGGCACGAGGCGCACAGGCGGGGTGCGGGGGCGGGCGGGAAACCGATCGTCGTCCCGGACGGCTCGACGAGTCTGCCCGTGCGGCGCCGGCCGGCACATCGGCCCGGCGGCCGGAGTCGTACTCGTCCGAAGTCGGGAGGGGCATTCGACTCTGGTCGAAGGACACGTCGGCCTCCGGTCTGACTCACCGGCCGTGCGTTTTCGCGACAATGGCGGGGTGAATACAGACGTGGCGCCACGGCTCGGGGGGTGGCAGCAGACTTGGCGGCTGGCGGCGGCCGCGGCGGTGGGCGTTCCGACCTGGCTCTCCGTCGGTGTGCTGTTGCGGTGGCAGGAGGCCGATCCGGGTTCCTGGTTCCGCGTCGGCGATCCGCTGGTGGCTCTCGGGTGTCTGACGGCGCTGCTGTGGCGGCGTCGGTTCCCGCTCGCCGTCGCGCTGACGGTCGCGATCGCCTCGCCCGCGTCCGCACTCGCCACCGGCGCCGCACTCCTGGCGCTGGCGTCACTCTCCGCCCGTCGCCGCCCGGTGGAGATCGCGGTCGTCTCGTCGGCCTTCGTGACCGCGTCGCAGTTCGCCGTCGGGCTCTACCCGGTCGCGAGGCCGCCCGGATCGCTGTGGTTCCAGCTCGCGTTCCCGGCGCTGACCGCGGGTGTCGCGGTGGCGGCGGGACTGGCCGTCGGTGCCCGGCGTGTCGAAGTGCGGTCCCTGCGGGAACGGGCGGAGAGCGCGGAACGGGAACAGGCCGCACGAGCGGACCGGGCCCGCGCCCTGGAGCGCAACCGGATCGCCCGCGAGATGCACGACGTGCTCGCGCACCGGATCTCCCTGGTCGCCATGCAGGCCGGAGTGCTGGACCACCGCAGCGACCTCGCGGCGGAGGAGAACCGCGTGCTCGTTCGCGGCATCGCCGACGGCTCCCACCAGGCCCTGGAGGAACTGCGGGGTGTCCTCGGCGTGCTCCGGGCCGACCCGGACCGCCCGGAACCACCCCAACCGTCCCTCGACCGCGTCCCCGACCTGGTGGCCGACGCCCGCGCGTCCGGACTCGACGTCACCCTCACCACCACCGTGACGGGGACACCGTCCGACGTCGCCGGACGGACCTGCTACCGGATCGTCCAGGAAGGTCTGACCAACGCCGCCAAACACGCCCCCGGCACGCGGGTGCACGTCATGGTCGAAGGACGCGCGGGCGGCGGTCTCGGCGTCAGCGTCCGCAACTCCCCGGCGACCGCGAAGAGCCCGCGGCCACCGGCGTCGGGATTCGGCCTGCTCGGTCTCACCGAGCGGGTCGGCCTCGCCGGCGGTGAACTGGACCACCACCCCACATCCGACAACGGGTACGTCCTCACGGCACGGCTGCCCTGGCCGAACCCCACGCACGAGAGGAACACCTGAGTGGACAGCGAGCGGGAGCCGGTGCGTGTCGTGATCGTCGACGACGAAGAGCTGGTGCGCATGGCGCTGCGGCTCGTCGTCGACGGTGAACCGGACCTGACCGTCGTGGCGGAGGCGGCCGACGGGGACGCCGCGATCACCGTGGTCGACGAGCAGCGGCCGGACGTCGTCCTCATGGACGTGCGCATGCCCGGCCGGGACGGTCTCAGCGCGACCCGCGAACTCCTCACCCGACCGGCGCCGCCGCGGGTACTGATGCTGACCACGTTCGACTCCGACGACCTGGTGCTCGGCGCGCTGCGTGCCGGGGCCCTCGGGTTCGTGCTCGCGGACACCCAGCCGGCGCGGATCCTCGACGCGGTGCGGACCGTCGCGGACGGCGAGCCGGTGCTGTCCCCGGCGGCCACGGCACGGGTGATCGCCGCGGCCACCGGTCCGCGGTCCGCTCACGCCCGCAGCTCGTCGCGCGAGGCCGCACGGGCACGGCTCGCCGCACTGACCGAACGGGAACTCGAGACCGCCCGGGCCATCGCCGACGGACTGGGCAATCCGGAGATCGCCCAGCGGCTGTGCATCAGCGTCGCGACCGTCAAGGCCCACACGGGCAGCCTGTTCGCCAAGCTGGCGGTCGACAACCGGGTGCAGATCGCGCTCGTGGTCCGCGACGCCGAGGAGTGACCGGCGTTCCAGGACGGGCAGATCCCGCAGGTAGGCGCGGGCACCGGGTTCCGTGAAGAAGGGGCCGTTGCGGCCCCAGGTGATCAGGGCGGGCGGCGTGTGCCGGCGCAGCCGGGCCTGCCATCGGCCGTAGCGGCACCGGCCCGGGTAGCCGGGCGTCCAGGACGCCCGCCGTTTCACCGGCCCCGGAGTCCGCCGGCGCCCTCGTGGGCGGCAGTCGCGCCCGGTGCGTGGGGCACGACCACGATCTGCACGTCGTCCTCGTAGACGACCCGCCCCGGGTCTGTGGAACGCAGGGTCCGGCAGTCGACGCCGTGTGCGGAAAGGATCTCCAGATAGCCGGGGACACGGGCGAGGAGGTGAGTGGCGGACGGCTTAAACCAAGCTGCCGCACCGGGGTTGATCTCGTCGTCGTAGACGTCGGGGTCGACGGTCGAGGGGTCGGTGTACGCGGAGTCGTACCAACTGTTGTTGCTGCGGCGGAAGGACTCCTGTGCGTCCGAGAGCCTTCCCTCCCTCGCCAGATTGTTGACAAGCCCGAACACGCCGGTGAAGTGGCCTAGGCTGTTCCGGTGCGGCGATTGGAAACGTACGTACTGGACGGCCTCACCGTCGCTTTCGGTCTTCCCCATCGGCACATCCTCCCACCTCATTCCCTCATGCTCCGCCCCGCGAGGTCGCAGGTGTGGACCGGCGAGAACCTGCAGTGAGCTCGTCAGCTGCCTCGCGGGGGCGTCCCTCGATGCGGAGGAGGCATGCCACTGCAGGACAAGTGTCACGCGGGCTACGACGGTCCGGTCAGGGCCGGATAATTCGGTGTTCTCGCCGCCCCTGAGGACACAAGATGGTGCGCATGACTTTGGCCACCCCCATACTGCACACCCCTCGCCTGGGGCTGCGCCCCTTCACCGACGCCGACGCCGACTCCCTCTTCGCGCTGCACAGCAACGCCCACGTGATGCGTTACTGGGACTCCCCGCCGTGGAAGGAACGGGCCCGCTCCGAGCGCTTCCTCGCGATGTGCCAGAAGGTCGCGGACGAGGGCACCGGGGCCCGGGTGGCCATCGACCGTGCTGCTGACGGTGCCTTCGTCGGCTGGTGCTCCCTGACCGAGTGGAACCCGGACTACCGCAGCGCCTCATTGGGCTACTGCCTCGACGAAGCCATGTGGGGCCACGGCTACGCGCCGGAGGCCGCGCACGCCCTGCTGCGGTGGGGGTTCGACACACTGGACCTGAACCGGGTCCAGGCGGAGGCCGATACGCGCAACGTCGCGTCCGCCCGAGTGCTGGAGAAGATCGGTTTCGTTCGTGAAGGGACGTTGCGGGAGGAGTGCATCGTGGACGGCGACGTCTCCGACACGTGGGTGTACGGGTTGATCAGGCGTGAGTGGCAGCCGTCGACCATGCCGAACTGAACCCGGGAAGCCGTGCATCCACAGCGCCCCTGTCCGCCGAAGTGGTCGCGTAAGCGGTCCGCACCGCGACAGGCAGGGTCACACCGGTGCGTTCATGATCGGACATGAATGGGAAGCCGCATGTGACGCGTGGGAGGAACGCTCGTGGTGGACAAGGACGGACAGGCGGACGGCGAACGGCCGCACTGCCTGGTCACCGGGGCCTCCGGATACATCGGCGGACGGCTGGTGCCGGAACTGCTGCGGGCCGGTCACCGGGTCCGGTGCCTGGCCCGCTCCCCCGGCAAGCTCCGCGACCACCCCTGGGCGCGGGACGCCGAGACGGTCGGCGGTGACGTCACGGACGCCGCGTCCGTCGCCGAGGCCATGCGCGGGATCGACGTCGCCTACTACCTGGTGCACGCGCTCGGCTCGGGATCGGATTTCGAGGACACCGACCGCCGGGCCGCCCGGATCTTCGCCGAGCAGGCACACGCCGCCGGCGTCCGACGGATCGTCTACCTGGGCGGACTCACCCCGGCAGGCGTACCCGAGCGTTCCCTCTCGCCCCATCTGCGGTCCAGGGCCGAGGTCGGGCGCATCTTCCTGGAGGCACCGGTGCCCGCCACGGTGCTGCGGGCGGCGGTCGTCATCGGTTCGGGGTCGGCCTCGTTCGAGATGCTGCGTTACCTCACCGAGCGCCTGCCCGTGATGGTGACCCCCAGTTGGGTGCACACGCGCACACAACCGATCGGCGTCCGGGACGTACTCCGTTACCTCGTCGGTGCCGCCGGCATGCCGCCCGACGTCGACCGGGCGTTCGACATCGGTGGGCCGGACGTCCTCACCTACCGGGAGATGATGGGCCGCTACGCGGCCGTCGCCGGGCTGCGGCGACGGCTCATCGTGCCGGTGCCGGTCCTCACCCCACGGCTCTCCAGCCACTGGGTGGGCCTGGTCACGCCGGTGCCCGCCTCCATCGCCCGTCCCCTGACCGAGTCGCTGCGCCACGAGGTCGTCTGCCACGAGCACGACATCGCCCGCTACGTGCCCGACCCGCCGGGCCGTCCGCTGCCCTTCGACGAGGCCCTGGCACTCGCGCTGCGCAAGGTCCGGGACGCCCAGGTGGCCACCCGCTGGTCGTCCGCGGCCGTGCCCGGCGCCCCCAGCGATCCGCTGCCCACCGATCCCGACTGGGCCGGCGGCAGTCTCTACCGGGACGAACGCCACCTGCCGGTCGACGCGCCCCGCGCCTCGCTGTGGAAGGTCATCGAAGGCATCGGCGGCGACAACGGCTGGTACTCCTTCCCGCTCGCCTGGGCGGTCCGCGGCTGGCTCGACCGGTTCGTCGGCGGGGTCGGCCTGCGCCGCGGCCGCCGCGACGCGGAGCGCCTGCGGGTCGGTGACTCCCTGGACTTCTGGCGGGTCGAGGAGATCGAGCCCGGCCGTCTGCTGCGACTGCGCGCCGAGATGCGGCTGCCCGGACTGGCCTGGCTGGAGATGTACGCCGAGACGGACGCCGGCGGTCGCACGCGCTACCGCCAGCGCGCCCTGTTCCATCCCCGCGGCCTGCTCGGCCACGCCTACTGGTGGAGTGTCTCGCCGTTCCACGCGGTCGTCTTCGGCGGCATGGCCCGCAACATCGCCCAGGCCGCCGCCAAGGGGATGAGCGCACGCGGGCCCGCGGCGGGCAACGACCACGCCGGGCGCTCCCGCTCCCCGAAGGGCCGTCGTCAGTGAACGGCCGCCGCGGTACTCCCCTCGCCACACCAGGAGCGACGACATGACCCGCGCGGTCGTCCTGTTCACCGCCGACCTCCGCCTGCACGACCATCCGCCGCTGCGCGCCGCGCTCGCGGCGGCCGACGAGGTGGTCCCGCTCTTCGTCCGCGATCCCGGGATCCACGCGGCGGGCTTCGACGCCCCGAACCGAGCCGCGTTCCTCGCCGACTGCCTCGCGGCCCTGGACGCGTCGCTGAGGCGGCGCGGCGGCCGACTCGTCGTGCGCAGCGGCCCGGTCGACCGGGAGGTCGGCGCGGTCGCCACCGAGTGCGGTGCGACGCGGGTCCACATGGCCGAAGCGGTGACGGGCTACGGTCGCCGTCGGGAGGAGCGGCTGCGCGGTCACCTCGAATCGCTCGGCGTGGCCCTCCACGTCCACGACGCCGTGACCACCGCCGTCGCGCCGGGGCAGGTCACGCCCACCGGCTCCGACCACTACGCGGTGTTCACCCCCTACTTCCGCCGCTGGTCCGTCCAGCGGCTGCGGGAGGTCTGCCCGCCGCCGCGCACCGTGTGCGTTCCGGACGGAGTGCGTGGCGAGCCGCTTCCGTCCCGCGACGCGCTGCCCGGCCTCTCGCCGGGTCTGCCGGCGGGCGGGGAGAAGGCGGGCAGGGAGTGGTTCTCCCGATGGGCACGGTCGGGGATGGCCGCGTACGAGGAACGGCACGACGACCTGGCCGGCGACGCGACGTCCAGGCTGTCGCCCCACCTCCACTTCGGCACCCTGTCCGCGTCGGAACTCGTGCAGCGGGCCCGCGCGCACGGTGGGCCCGGGGCGGAAGCGTTCGTACGGCAGCTGTGCTGGCGCGATTTCCACCATCAGGTGCTGGCGGCGCGCCCCGGGGCGTCCGCACGGGACTACCGCACCAGGCACGACCGCTGGCGGACCGAGAAGGAGGCGGCCGAGGACATCGCCGCGTGGCGGGAGGGCCGGACGGGCTACCCGGTGGTCGATGCGGCCATGCGCCAGCTCCGCCACGAGGGCTGGATGCACAACCGGGCACGGCTGCTGGTGGCGAGCTTCCTGACCAAGACGCTGTACGTGGACTGGCGGATCGGCGCCCGGCACTTCCTCGACCTCCTCGTCGACGGCGACATCGTCAACAACCAGCTCAACTGGCAGTGGGCCGCCGGCACGGGCACGGACACCCGTCCGCACCGGGTTCTGAACCCGGTCGTCCAGGGCAAACGCTTCGACCCGCGAGGAGCCTACGTACGCCGCTGGGTCCCCGAGCTGAGCGACGTGGACGACCGGTTCGTGCACGAACCCTGGCGGCTCCCCCAGAACGTGCGGGCCCGCCTCGACTACCCCGGGCCGCTGATCGACCTCTCCGAAGGGCTCGCACGTTTCAGACACGCCCGCGGTCGCGACTGAGCCGCCGCAGAGCCGTGCCCGACGCGCCCGAGCAGGGCTACTCGGACGAACCACTGGTGTGCGGGTGACCGGGAGCGACGAGAGCGAGAAGAGGTTGTGCATGCGGGGAGCCCTCGCCTGGGCGGACGACCTGCTGACCGAGACGGCACTCGGCTCGCCGTACGGGGCGCGACTGCACCGCGCATGGCAGGGCCGTGCGCGGCGAGACGGTCGCCGGCCAGTACCGGACCTCCACGCGCGGGCGACCCGTGCGTCCGGTGTCGACGAGGCGGTGGACGTCGCCACTCTCAAGACCGCCCTGTACACGGTCGAGCGTCCGCTGGCGCTCGGGGCGGTACTGGCCGGCGGCGGGACGACCTCCTCGGCACCTTCGGTGACCCTGCTCGCTCCGGGCGCGCCGTCCGTGTCCGACGATGCCGTGTGCCGGATGCGCGCGAACTGGAACGGACGGGGGCGCGGGCCGGTGAGGCCGCGTGAGAACGGTGCCGCTGCCCACTCCGTGCGGCCGGGCGGTGGTTGGTGGGTCATTCCCGGCGGGGCGTCGCTTCACCCGCGCACGGCCGCCTCCACCGCCGCGACCGCCTCCGCCAGCCCGGCGGGACGCGGCAGACCGGGCGAGGTCTGTCCCGCCCAGCCGGGACCGAGCGTCAGGACGACCGGCTTCCTGCGGGCGCCTCGCACGCCCCACTCGATCGCCGAGACGTGCTGGGCCAGCGGACGGCTGGCCGTGGTTCGCGACTGCGCCCACAAGCCCACGGCCGCAGGCCCGGTTCTCCGTACGGCGGTCACGAGCGACTCGGCGGGCAGCGCGGCGCCGAACATGCGCACGGGAAGGCCGCGTTCGGCCAGCGCGCCGGCCAGCGCCTCCAGGGGAAGTGTGTGGTTCTCCGCGGGCACGCAGGCGAGCACCGTCAAGACCCCTGAGCGATCGGCGGGCACCGGCGGCGTTCGCGGCCGCAGGGCGCAGGAGACGTGCCAGGACAGGAAGTGCTCGACCTCCACGTACCGCTCCCCCGAGTTCTCCCACTTCCGGCCGACCGCCTGCAGCGTCGGCATGATCACCTCCGTCCAGGCCGCGACCAGCCCGTGCTGCTCGATCGCGTCCCTCAGGAGTGCGTCCAGGGCGGTGGCGTCCAGCCGCAGGGCCGCGCGGGCGACCCCCTTGCACTCCTGGCGCACGTCGCCGAGCCCGAGGCCGGCCCCGGCCCGGCTACGGGCACGGGCCGCCGGCCGAGTGTCAGGAGCCGCGCCGTCCGAGGGCAGCGGCCTACCCGCGCCCTCCTCGTCCAAGGCCAGGCGGGCGGCCTCGGACGGCGGCAGTCCGGTGGCGGTCAGAGCGCACATGCGCTGCAAGCGTGCCAGGTCCCCGGGGGTCCAGCGGCGGTGCCTGCCACCGGTGTGAGCGGTGGGGCCAAGACCGTAGCGGCGGTCCCAGGAGCGGATCGTCGTCGGCGCCACGCCCAGCCGCCTGGCGACCTCGCCGGTGGTAAGTCCGGCGCCGCGCGGCCCGTTCGCGCCGTCGGCCTGCGGCTTGTTCGGGTCCATCCGGCCACCATACGACGCACAAACGACGCGTGTTGTCTGCGTCCTCTCCTCTCACAAGACTCGACCGTACGAGCCGTTGGCGACGGCGAACGCCGTCCCGGCCGCTCCGCGGGCCGCCTTACCCCGCGTACAGCGCAGACGGCAGGAGGAACAGGTCATGACCACGCACTCGCGGCACACGGCAGTACGCCACGAGGCCCCTCGCCCGACCGCCGACGCCGAGGACCACCTCGTCCGTGGCCTGCTCGCCGCGGACGAGAACGCCTTCGCGGCCGTCTACCGGCGCTGGGGTGCGCTCGTGCACACGATGGCCATCCGCTCCCTCGGTGACGCCCACGAGGCCGAGGACGTGACCCAGCAGGTGTTCCTGGGCGCCTGGCGCGGGCGCAACGGATACCACCCGGAGAAGGGTCCTCTGGGCAGCTGGCTCGTCGGCATCACCCGTCGCAAGATCGTCGACGCCCTGGCGGCCAGGACGAAGCGCCTCACCCTGATCGACACCGTCGCCCATCGTGCCGTCGGGTGGCACCACGACGACGCCGCGCCGGGCGAGGTCCTGGACCGGGTGCTCCTCGTCGACGCGCTGTCCCGGCTGCCGAGCGGCCAGCGCGAGGTGCTGTGCCTGGCCTTCTACGAGGACCTCACCCAGGCCCAGATCGCCGAGCGCACCGGCATGCCCCTGGGCACCGTCAAGAGTCACACCCGGCGCGGCCTGCTCCGACTGCGCGCAGGCATCGAACAGGGCCGTGCCGAGGAGAACGCCGCGTAACCGCTGGACCGGCGAACGGACACCGGTCTGGCTAGAAGGGCTCGGCTGCCCGCAGGAGGCTCTGCGGAAGATACGGGGATTCGACGCGGACGGCCCAGCCGCGGCGGCGGGCGTGGCAGGCCAGGGCGAGGGCGTCGAGGTTGACGGCGGCGTCCGGGTCGGTCGCGCGGTCGGCGACCTCGTAATAGGCCCGGTGGGCTTCGAGCGCGTCGGCCAGAGCCAGGTTGAAGCTCTCCTCGTCGCCCTCCACAAGCTGCGACAGCAGCACGGCCGGCGGCATGGCGAAGCCCCAGTCCTCGGCCTTCTCGTCCTGCTCCAGCGCCCGCCGCGCGGCCGCCTCCGGGTCGGCGCCGTTCAAGTAGGCGTGCAGGGCCTCGCGGTACGCGGCGAAGGCGGAACCGTCCGGGCGGGCGAAGGCGGGCCCGGCGAGGACCAGCGGGGCCAGGTCCTCGCGTGCGCCCGTGATCAGGGCGAGGGCGGTGGCTGTGTGCCAGGTGCCGGCGCCGGCCGCCTCGCCCCGCTCGGCCGGGTAGCGCAGTGTACGGCCGTCGATGGTCACCTCCACCTCGGTGCCCGGCTCCGCGAGGGCGACGCGGAAGACGGCCGCCCCCGTCCGGGAGGCCAGCCGAAGGTTCGCGAGCAGGGCGTCGGTGGCGCCGCCGGGGGCACCCGCACGCCACTTGAACAGGCGCTCCTGGTCGTCCATGACCCGGCCGAGCCCCGAGACGGCGAGCGGCTTCCCGTCGACGGAGGTGAACGCCTCGCGGAGGTCCTCCTCGTACCTGGCTTCGGTCTGCGGGTGCACGCCCCGCTCGCAGTCCGGGCGCTCCACCAGCAGCGGGCCGGCGGCGAGAGCGGCGACCGCGTCCGGTCGCCGGTTCCGGCCGAACCCCGCGACCCGGGGGCCGCGGCTCTCGAAACCGGTGACCAGGGCGTGCGGGAGGTAGTCCGTTCGGACGGCAGGCGTCCAGCCCAGAGTCCGGTAGGCGAGGGCGGCAAGAGCGATGGGGACCAGCGGGAGAAGGCTGCTCGGGGAGGCTGAGGGACCGTGCAGGGCGGACTGTCTGACCAGGAGGTCGGACAGCGCGGCATCGAAGGCGTCCCGGTCCTCGTCGGCCAGAGCGCGCAGCGTGCGCAGCGCCGCGCTGTGCGTGCGGTCCAGCAGTGGCTCGCCGGTCTCCTCGGCGCGGACGCGGACACGGCCCAGGGCCGTGTCGACGGCCGCGAGCTTGGCCTGTGCGCTCGGCGGGTAGTCCTCGTCGTCGCCGGTGTCGTCCAGGACCACGGCCATCAGTCCGGTGGCGAGTTCGCCGACGGGCGTTCCCTGCGCCTGGTCGGCGAACTTCTGCCGGGCGAAGTGGAACGCCTCGCCGTGCCACTTGGCCTTGTCACGGAGGACGGACAGGCACAGCGCGTCGATCCACTCCCCTGGCGTGACGCTCTCCTCGGGGGCGTCGCCGCCCGGGTCGTAGCTCATGCCGAAGTTCACGTAGTCCAGGAAGACCTGGAAGGTGCAGTGCGGGTGGTACGCGGCGTAGGCGACGGCGCCGGCCGCGGCCTCGGAGGCGTCCTTGAGTGCGGCCTCGGCTTCCGGTGTGTCGAGGCCGGGGTTGTCGGCGGAGAGGGCGCCCAGGTAGTCGAGGAACTCCTCGGATATCGACTGCCATTCGTAGGTGGCCATGCGGTCGGCCCGCGACATGGACCGCACCAGACTTCCGATCCGGTTCGTGAAGTCCTCACGTGCGGCCGACACGACGGCCCCGCCGACCTGGTGACGCTCTATCCGCACTGTCCCGCTCCTTGGTCAGATCTTGTGGGGACAGCGTAGGTTCGCACGTCGGGGGCGCTTCGAGGCGGGGGCACGTACTCAGTGGTCGGAGTAGCTGAAGTCGCCCACGGTCCAGGCGCTGACGTCCTCGATCGCCACGCGGTACATCCCGCCCGTCTCCGGGATCCCCATCGTGCCCTGCAGGATCCGCGCGACGTGGAAGTGCAGGTGCGTGGGCGGCCCGTCCTTCTTCGCAGGGGTGTCGAATACGGCGGAGAACTCGGCCAGGTCCGCGGAGCCCGTCAGTACTTCCGACACCCTCTGCCTCCACACGGCTTCGGGAGCCAGGCGGCCGGTGAGGACGGCGCCGCTGGTGACCACGGTCAGGGACATCCGATTGCTCTGCCCGGACTCCACGAGGGCGGCGAGGGCAACGATCAACTCGTCAGGCTTCGGCATGAAACCGGATTCTATGCGCCGGCTCGGGCAGGGACGCCACCGCTCGACGGGTCATACGCAGGTCTGAGACCGCAGTTCAGATCTGGATCCCCGACGTCCTTGACGGTACTCGCTCTGATCGCTCGTGCCGGGTCCGTGGTGAAACTCAGGACTGCTGGTGAAAATCGCGGCCCGCTTCCGTGCCCTTCGCCACAGCATCGCTGCGAAGCGGCGAAGCGGCGAAGCCGAGGTGCGGTGAAATGGGCCGTCCATGTACTGATATGCGACCCGGCATCCACGGACCAGGCGGTAGAACTGCTCCCGGTCAGGAACGAGGTGGCTGAATCGAACGGCTTTATGATCAACAGTGAACCGCCGCTTCCGCATACGCCCTCCTGTCGCCATCCCCTTGGCGACCGCGAACATCGCCGACCGAGTGGGCCGCGTCGCGGTGCCCCTGTGAAGAAAGGTGAACTCCATGGCCCTCGGGTTGCTACGACGTCGACGTTCGCGCGGTGCCTCCGGTGCCGGAGCAAGCATCTCGGTCCCCCTGCCGCCCGAAGCCGGGGCGTTCGGCTTCGAGGTCGTCGATCCCATGGGGCAGCCCATGGGCGGGGCCGAGGTCACCGTGAGCGCGGTGGAAAGTCACCGGGTGGTGACACGTGGAACCACGGACCCCAACGGCTACTTCATAGCGACGCTGCCTCCGGGCTCCTACAGCGTCATGACTGTTGCCGAGGGTCTGTCGCCCGCCCGCGAGACCGTCGACATCACGGCCGGGGTCGCTCTGGCGCCGAAGCGCGTGGGCCTCGCGCCCGCGCGCCGACTGGAGCTCCCGACAGCCGGCACCTGGCTGTTCGACCCTCCGCACACCGCGATCCGCTTCATCGCCAAGCACGTCGGCATGGCACATGTCCACGGCCGGTTCACGCGCTTCCAGGGAGGCATCCGCGTCGCACCGGACATGGCCGACTCACAGGTCTCGGTA
The DNA here is from genome assembly GCF_001905385.1 of Streptomyces sp. CB02414. Taxonomy (GTDB): domain Bacteria; phylum Actinomycetota; class Actinomycetes; order Streptomycetales; family Streptomycetaceae; genus Streptomyces. The sequence continues at coordinate 281,292 of NZ_LIPF01000007.1, forward strand.
CGCATCGACGCCGCCAGCATCAACACGGGTAACAACACCCGCGACAACCACCTGCGCTCCGCCGACTTCCTGGACGTCGAGCGCTACCCCTACATCGACTTCACCAGTACCCGGTTCGCCTACCGCGGCGGGTCCAAGTGGACCCTGCACGGCACGCTCACCATGCACGGCACCAGCCGCTCCGTCGGCCTCGACACGACCTACCTCGGGATGGTCAACGGGGGCTACGAGCAGGAGCTGCGCTGTGCGGCTCTCGCCAAGGCGGAACTCCACCGGGAGGACTACACCCTCAACTGGCGTTCCATGCTGGCCCGCGGCATCGCCGTCGTCGGTCCGACCATCCAGCTGGAGATGGACGTACAGGCCATGTACCGAACCCACGACACGCCCACTCCCCCGGAGTAGACCCACCGGCGGAAATGCGTTGCCGCGCCGGCGCCGTGGTCGGCATGCTCCATGTCGTGATCACCGAAGACGACTCCTTTGATGCCACGATCGTCATGCCGGTGAGCGTGCGCGATCTACTGCCCCGGGACCTGCCGGCGTGCGCCTGGTCCGGATCGGCCACCCACCTGCGCCACGTGGAACGCGAGTTGGTGCGCGCCGCGGCGGGCGAGGTGGACTATCTGGCCGTATGCACCCCCGTTGGTCTGCCGGTGGCGATCGGCGGCGTCGACTACCGGGTTTCCGAGGGGGCCGGGACCCTGTGGCAGCTCGCGGTGCTCCCGGCGCTCCAGTCCCGCGGCCTGGGGACCCTGCTCGTCAGAGCTGCCGAACGGCGGATCAGGGACCGCGGGCGACTCAGGGCGGAACTCGCCGTGGAGGAGGACAACGTGCGCGCCCGCGCCCTGTACGAGCGCCTGGGCTACGTCGCCTACGGCCGCGAACCCGACGCCTGGGACGAGGAAGGGCCCGACGGGTCGGTCCGCCGCCACGAGACGATGTGCGTCCTCATGCGAAGGGACCTTTGAGCGCCCGGAGCCGTCGGTGAGCGAGGTACATCCAGGTCGTAACGACATCCATTTTCATGTACTGTCTGCCTGGAGCCCACGCTTCACATCCGGAGGACCCCATGGCCGTACCCAAACGCAAGATGTCACGCAGCAACACCCGGCACCGCCGCGCCCAGTGGAAGGCGGACACCCCGCAGCTGGTGACGGTCACGGTGGACGGTGCCCAGTACCGTGTCCCCCAGCGGCTCGCCAAGGCGTACGAGCGCGGCCTGCTCCGCCCCGAGGCCTGACAGCACGGCAGAGACTGCGGAACGGTCATGACCTGCCGTCCTCGGCGAGCGTCTTGATGCCGTGGAGGGTGGCCTCCATGCCGGCGCGCAGTTCCCGCATCCGGAAGGCGATGATCTCCTCCTCTCGGTCCGGCCGGCGTTCGAGAGCCAGGGTGACTCCGCTGCGGCCCGGTCCGATGAAGGCCGACTGCCGCAGTCGGGTGCCCTCGCCCTCGGCCTTGAGCAGGAAACGCCAGGACGCCATGCAGGTCGCCGGATCCAGTGTCGGTTCTCCGTATCGGCCGTCGGCATCCGTGACCGCCCAGGCGAACGACCGTCGCTCCTCCAGCTCGATCACGTGCGAGACGGTCCGCCACTCGCCGAGCCTCTGGTGATGGTTGTATCCCTCGAAGCGCGCGCCTACCCGAGGCCGGGTCGCGTCGTCCAGCCAAGCCACACGCCGTAGTTCGGGGCTGAGCCGGGCGGGCAGGCGTATGTCGGTCACCAATTTCCAGACCTGCGACAGGTCCGCCTCGACATGTACGTCGCAGTGCACACTCGGGCCATCGGCGAAGCGCATGTCGCCTCCTGAACGTCAGCGGAAGTGGGTGCACATTCTCGCAGCGCCCGGCGGCACCGCCTTTACCGCCGCAGACCGAGCCACTGATCGGCGCCCCAGGCCCGGAACCGCTCCATTTCGACGAACCCCAGCTTCGCCGCGAGGCGCATCGAGCCGGCGTTGGCGGTCTGGGTGGCGAGCACCACCGGCTCACCGGGGAGGGCGCCTCCGAGCCAGTCGAGTGCCGCCGCGCACGCCTCGGCGGCGTATCCGGTCCCCCACGCCCGCGGCAGGAACAGGTAGCCGAGATCGGCCTTCCCCACAGCAGCCGGGCGGTGGTGCCCGGTTGCTCTCCTGAGCAGGACCTGGCCGATCATCGCTCCGTCGAGATCGACGACGAAGCTCCCGGGCCACCGCTCGGGCACCTCGGGCAACTCGCGCTCGAGTTCGTCGCGCGGGCGCGGTCCGCCGAGGTAGGTGTGCACGTCCGGCGATGCCAGCAGCTCGATGAACGTCGCACGGTCCCGGGCCTCGGGCTCACGCAGCACGAGTCTCTCCGTCCTGATCGGTGCGGGCGGCCAGGCGACGTCTCCGAGATCATTCATGCCGGGAGCCAATCAGCAGGTTCAGCGGCCAGCAAGAGCCGCCACCAGCCGGAATCGCAGGCACACCAGTGGCGTGCTGTCGTCCACCGGAGTACCGATGCCCTCCCAGAAGCGCATGTGTCCGGCCCGCCATTCGTCCAGCGACCGGTCGCCCTCCCCTTCGGCGGCGGCGTGTTCCCACGTGACACCGCCGAAGGCGGCCAGCTCGACGCCGGTGATCTCGATCGTGGCGACGCAGTCTCCGTCGTTCCCGGCAAGCGCCAGGCGCTCACCCTCGAACTCCAGGCCCTCCGTCTCCTCGACGTACTCCGCCAGCAGCCCGGTGGTGGCGGTCTTCCGCCCGGCCAGGACGAGGCCGTTGAGCCGCTCCCGCATCTCACCGGCCGTACCGAGCTCCAGTGCCCGCATGCCGTTGATTCGTGGCCACACGGTCCTACCTCCTCTTCCGGCACCGCCCCGTGCCGATCGTCACGCCCGGACAAACCTCGACGACGATAGCGCTCGTCTTCCACGACCAGAACCTCGGCGCCGGTGTGCGGGCCGCGTCGGACGCCGGCGTTCAGGAGGCTGATGTGACCGGTTGGGGGACCTCCGTGTGCCGCTCCGGCTGCGTCGTGGCGGGGGCGGTGGCCGCGCCGATCGGTGGGACGCGACGCAGCAGTACCCCCACCAAGACCGCCGTGGCCAGGGCGAAGGCCGCGCTCATCGTGGCTGCCGTCTGGAGCCCGGCGGTGAAGGCGTCCTTCGCGGCGGCCAGCAGCGGGGCACCGTCCGGCAGGCGTTCCGCGGTGGCGATCGCGGCGCCCACACTGTCCTTGGCCACGGCGGGCGCCTCGCGGGGCATTTCGCCGCGGTAGACCGCGGCCGCGAGCGTGCCCGTGACGGCGATGCCGAGGGCGAGTCCGAGGTCGTAGGCCGTCTGGCCCGTCGCCGCGGCGGCGCCCGCTTTCTCCGGCGGTACCGATCCGACCGCGAGGGCCGTGCCCAGGACGCTGATCGGGGCGACGCCGAACATGACCACGGTGAGTCCGAGTGAGGCGGTCAGGATCCCTTCGGACAGGGCGATGGCAGCGTAGCCCGTCAGGGAGAGCAGCAGGCCGCCGACCAGGACGTACGCCGGGCGGAAGCGGCGCGCCAGGACCGGGGTGACCTGAGAGCCGGCGATCAGGCCGAACGCTCCGGGCAGCAGCCACAACCCGGCTTCCAGCGGGGACTGCCCGGCCACGGCCTGCAGGTACTGCGGAACCAGGTACTCGACGCCGTTGAGGGCGGTCATCCCGAGCAGCAGGGCGAGCAGCGCGCCGGTGAAGGCACGGTCGCGGAAGAGCCGCAGGTCCAGCAACGGGGTGGACAAGCGGTTCTGCCGGCGTACGAAGGCGGCGGTGCTGACCGTGCCGGCCGCGAAGGCGGCGACGGGCCACGCAGGGGATGCGGCCGAGACGAGACTCTTGATCCCGTACACCACGGGCAGGACCGCCGCCAGGAACAGTGCGACGCTCACCGGGTCCAGCCGCCCCGGGTTCGGATCGCGGTACTCGGGCAGCAGCACCGGGGCCGCGGCCAGCGCGAGCAGCATCACGGGTATCCCCATCAGGAAGACCGAGCCCCACCACCAGTTCGCCAGCATCACCCCGCCGACGACCGGTCCGACGGCCAGGCCGGCCGAGAGGGCGGTCACCCACATCGCGATGGCCGTCGCCCTTTGCCGGGGGTCGGTGAACATGTGGCTGATCAGGGAGAGTGTGGACGGGAGCACGGCCGCGCCCGCGATGCCGAGCACCGCGCGGGCCGCGATCAGCACCTCCGGGCCGGGGGCGTACGCCGCGGCCAGCGACGCCAGGACGAATCCGGCCGAGCCGATCATCAGCAGCCTGCGGCGGCCGATGCGGTCGCCGAGTGTCCCCATGATCACCAGAGTGCCGGCGGTCAGAAAGCCGTAGATGTCGGTGATCCAGAGGACTTCGGCGCCGCTGGGCCGGAGGTCGGCGGTGAGGTACGGCGTGGCCAGCCACAGCACTCCGAGGTCGGCGGTCATGAGGGCCACGGGGAGCAGCAGGAGGGCGAGACCGAGCCATTGCCGGGCGCCGGCTGCCTTTGCGGGGGCTTGGGTTGTGAGGTGTGAGGTCATGGGGCGACTGTGCGGGGCGGTGTTTCGGATTCGGTTCGGACGGTGTTGCGGTGGTGTTCGGGTGGGGAACAGACGAAGGCCGCGGCCACCCGGGTGGGTACCGGGGTGACCGCGGCGTTTCGCGCGGTGGTCCGCCTGCCGGGCGTCGGGACGCACGGCGAAAGGGTCCGTTCAGGCGGCGGGTCCGTTCAGCGCGGCAAGTGGTCGTCCAGGGCGGCGCCGGCGGCCTCGAGTACCTCGGCCACGCGGGCCGGTCGCAGTGCCTGGGGAACACCGGACAGCTCGGTGCCGTGCAGCAACGTCACCGACGACTCCGCGATTCCGCAGAACTCGGATACTCCCACCCGCAGTTGGAGGTCCAGAGCAGTGGCGAGGCCGGTCTTCGCGTAGTCCTCGTACGTGCCACCGGCCAGGCCCAGCCAGAGCATCCGCTTCCCGGCGAGCCGGGGTCTGCTGCGGCCGTACGCGAAGCCGTAGTTCCAGACCCGGTCGATCCAGCCCTTGACCACGGCGGGGGGCGCGAACCACCACACCGGGAAGACGACGAGGATGTCGTCCGCTGCCGTGATCCGGTCCATGTGGGCGTGGGCCTCCGGCGAGTACCTCTTCTCCCTGTCCTCCCAGTCCGGTTCGTCGGCGGGGGTCAGCCGCGGGTCGAAGTCTTCCGCGTACAGGTCGAGGAGGTCGACCGTGCCGCCCGCTTCCTTGATGCGGAGCTGCATCTGGGCGGCGGTTCGGGCGGTGAGCGAATCGGGCCGGGGGTGGGCCAGGACCAGCAGGGTATGGCGCATGGAGGTCTCCGGTCTGCGTGCGTGGACGTGGTGGGCGGCGGACGTCACAGGCCGAGGCCGCTGCCTCCGCTGACGTCGATGTTCTGGCCGGTCACCCAGCGGGAGTCGTCGGAGGCCAGGAAGGAGACGACGTCGGCGACGTCGGCGGGCTGGCCGACGCGGTCGAAGACGGAGAAGCCGGCGGCGTGGGCCTTGGCCGCGGGGTCGGCCATCCAGGGGTGGATGTCGGTCTCGATGGTGCCGGGAGACACGGCGTTCACGGTGATGCCGCGGGAACCGAGGGTCTGCGCCAGAGTCAGGGTCAGCACCTCCACGGCCCCCTTGGAGGCGGCGTAGGAGGTCATGCCCGGAAAGGCGACCTTGGTGACGCCGGAGGAGACGTTGATGACGCGGCCGCCGTCGCGCAGGCGTTCCAGGCCCTTCTGGATGATGAAGAAGGGGGCCTTGGCATTGACGGCGAAGACCCTGTCGTAGTCGGTTTCGGACACTTCGTGGATCAGCCCGGGGCCGGCGATGCCCGCGTTGTTGACCAGGATGTCGAGACCGTCGGCGTGCTCGTCGAAGGCCTGCCACAGGGCTTCCGCGTCACCGGGGACGCCCAGTTCGGCGCGGATCGCGAAGGCGTGGCCGCCGGCCGCCTCGATGCCGGCCACGGTCTCCTCGGCGGCAGCTTCGTTGCTCGCGTAGTGGACACCGACACGTGCGCCTTCGGACGCCAGGCGCAGGGCGATGGCACGTCCGATCCCGCGGCTGGCGCCGGTGACGAGAGCGGTCCTGCCGGTGAGCTTGCTCATGATGGTTCCCTTTCGACGGGGTCGGTGCCTCGTGGCTTCGGGGAACACGGTCGGACGCGGTGGCTCGGGCCGGGCTCGGGCGGTGTTACGGCTCTGTTCGGGCGGGCCGGCCGGGGCACTGCCGGCCGATCTCTCCAACCAGGCCGCGACAGGGCCGGGTTACTGTGACGTCGTGCATTTCGGGGTGCTGGGAGAGACGGCTGTCTGGACGGATGAAGGGCGGCCCGTACGGGTTCCGGAGCTGAAGGTGCGGGCCCTGCTCGCGTCCCTGCTCGTCGATCCGGGGCGGCCCGTGGCGACGCACCGGTTGATCGACGACCTGTGGGGCGAGGAGCCGCCCGGCAACCCGGTCCGGGCGCTCCAGGCCAAGGTCTCCCAACTGCGCCGCGTACTGGAGGAGGCCGAGCCGGGCGGACGCGAACTGGTGCTGTCCCGGGCCCCGGGTTACCAGCTGTCCGTGGCGCAGGGCGCACGCGACGCCGACCGGTTCACCGCACTGGCATCGCGGGCCAGGGCCGAGCGGGACGGCCGCGTACGGGTCGGACTCCTCGCCGACGCGCTCGCGCTGTGGCGGGGGCCGGCCTTCGCGGACTTCGCCGACCAGGCGTTCGTCCGGGCCGCCGTGAACCGGCTGGAGGAGGACCGGCTCGCCGTGCTGGAGGACCTTGCCGAGGCCCGGCTCGCCGACGGGGAACACATCGAACTCGCCGGGGAGCTGGCAGGACTCGTCGAACGGCACCCTCTGCGGGAACGGCTGCGGTCGGTGCAGTTGCGGGCGCTGTACCGGTCCGGACGGCAGAGCGAGGCACTGGCCGCGTACGACGATCTGCGGACGCGGCTCGCCGAGGAGCTCGGTCTCGACCCGAGCCCCGAACTCGCCGGTCTGCAGCAGGCGATGCTCCGGCAGGACCCCCGGCTGGGTGCCCCTCCCCCGACCACTGTCCCCGTACGCGGCACGACGAACGTACCCGCCCTGTTCGATGACCTCATCGGACGGGAGGACGAGGTCACCGACGTCCGTGAACTCCTCGGCCGGCGTCGGCTGGTCACCCTCACCGGGCCGGGCGGTGTCGGCAAGACCCGGCTCGCGATCGCCGTCACCGAGCGGCTGAAGGGCGCTTTCCCGGACGGCGAATGGCTGGTGGAACTCGCCGGGGCCCGTGGGGACCTGGCGGAGGTCGTCGCGGCCGCGATGGGGCTGCGGGACGACGGGAACTGGGGCACGCGTCCGGAGGGGGAACGGCCGCCGGCCGGGGCGGACCGACTCGCCGAGGTGCTGCGGGACAAGCGGATGCTGCTCGTCCTGGACAACTGCGAGCACGTGATCGACGAGGCCGCGACCCTGGTCGAGTCGCTGCTGCGGTCGGCCGCCGGTCTGACGGTACTGACGACCAGCCAGGAAGCGCTGGCGCTGGCCGGAGAAGTCCTGTGGTCCGTGCCGCCGCTCACGGCCCAGGACTCGGTGGACCTCTTCTCGGCGCGTGCCGCGGCCGCCGCGCCCGGCTTCGCGCTCACCCCTGCCGACGCGGACGCGGTCGCCGCCATCTGCCGCCGGCTGGACGGCATTCCGCTGGCCCTCGAACTCGCCGCGACCCGGGTGCGGGCACTGGGTGTGCACCGCCTGCTGGAGCGGCTGGACGACCGGTTCCGGCTGCTCGGCGTCCGTCAGCGGGGTGCGCCCGCTCGCCAGCAGACTCTGCGCGCGATGATCGACTGGAGCTGGGAGCTGCTGAGCGAGCCCGAACAGGCCGTACTGCGGCGCCTCGCCGTGCACGCCGAGGGGTGCACGCCGGAGGCGGCCGAGGAGGTCTGCGCGGGCGACGGGGTGGCCGCCGAGGACGTGCTGAACCTGCTGGTACGGCTGGTGGACCGGTCCCTGGTGGTCGCTGTCGACGGCGTGGAGGGGCCCAGGTACCGGCTGCTGGAGTCCGTCGCCGCGTACTGCGCCGAACGGATGCGGGAAGCGGGCGAGACGGCGTCCGTACGCCGGCGGCACCTCGTGTACTACACCAGGTTCGCCGAGGCCGCGGATTCCGAGCTGCGCGGACATACGCAGGGTGGGTGGCTGGCACGGCTGGACGCCGAGAGCGCGAACCTCCGCTCGGCGCTGGACGGTGCTCTCGAACGGTGCGACGCGCAGGACGCGCTCCGGCTCGTCGACGCGCTCTGCTGGTACTGGGTCCTGCGCGGCCGGCTCGGTGAGGCCCGGCGGTCGGTCACCGCGGCGCTCGCCCTGCCCGGCGGTGACGCGGCGCTGCGGGCGAAGGCGGGCGCCTGGCAGACCGGCGTCCGCGTCCTGTCCGGTGACGGAACCGACCGCGCGGCCCGGATCGAGGCGGCGCTCAGCGCGTGCGAACAGGTCGGTGATCCGTCGGGCACGGCGTGGGCGCAGTGGTTCCTGGCGCACGCGCTGTGCGGGACGGGTGACCTGCCGGCGGGAGAGAAGCTCACCGCGGCGTCGCTGGAGGGCTTCCGGGCTCTCGGTGAGCGCTGGGGGGAGGCGGCCGCGCTGGCGGACCGTTCCGTGCAACGGTTGCTGCGGGGCGATCTGACCGGCGCGGAGGCGGACGCGGGACGCAGCGCGGAGATCTTCGCGGACGTCGGGGACGCGTGCGGGCGGTTGTGGTCGGTGTACCCGCTGGCGTCGGTGGCCGAGATCCACGGTGACTACGAGCGGGCGACCCGGCTGCTGCGGGACGGCCTGGACACCGCCGAGAAGTTCGGGTTCTCCACCCAGGCCGCGGACCTGCTGTCCGGGCTCGGGCGGACAGCACTGCTCGTCGGCGACGTCGACGGCGCACGGGAGTTCCACGAACGCTCCCGACGTCTCGCCGCGGGGCTCGGTTTCCGCGCGGGTGAGATCAACGCGGAGCTTGGGCTGGCCCTCGGCGCGCGCCGCGAAGGACTCCTCGACGAGGCCGAGGCGCGACTGCGTACGGTCCTGGACTGGCACCGCCAGGTCGGTCTCGAGGGAGCGAACGCGCTGGTCCTGGCCGAGTTGGGCTTCGTCGCCGAACTGCGCGGCGACGCGCGGGGTGCGCTGGCCCACCATGGCGAGGGCTGTGCGACGGCCCTCACCACCGGCGATCCCCGTGCGGTCGCCCTCGCCCTCGAGGGCCTCGCCGCCGCCCTCGCCGCCGCGGACGATGCCGAGGGTGCGGCCGTCCTTCTCGGCGCCGCCTCCGCCGCCCGGGCCGCCACGGGTGCCCCGCTCCCGGCCGCGGAACGCCTCGACGTCGACCGGGCGGCCGCCGCGGCGACCGCCGCGCTGGGTGCGGCGAAGTTCGCGGACGCCTTCGCGCGAGGGGAGTCCCTCACCCCGGAGGAAGCACATGCCCGGACGACGGCCGCGCAGGGCCGGCGCGTGGCGGGGCCGGTCCCTGCGCGAGCCGGTGAGGCATGAGGAAACGCCGGGTCCGTCAGCCCTTGCTCGTGCGCCGTCCCCGGCCCCGCCTCCTCCCGCACGGGCGCGGCCGCCGAATACTCGGCTGCGGCCGGGCCCGGCCGGCCCATAGGATCCCCGCTCAAGGGGCCGGCACGGCGCCACGCCGACTTCTTGGCACTCGACGGACCTACTCACAGGACCAAGGAAGCGTGGGGCAATGAGCAGCCGACTCTTCGCAATCTCCTTCGACGCGCACCGGCCCGAGGTTCTGGAGCGATTCTGGTCAGGCCTCCTCGGCTCGGAGCGGCCCGGCGACGCGCACGACGGCGTCGGCCTGCCGTCCGGGAACGACGCCGGCTACCGCCTCCGCTTCCGGCCCTCCCAGCGGCAGAAGGCCGCCCAGAACCGCATGCACTTCGACCTGACCAGCTCGTCCTCGGAGGAGCAACGGCGGATCGTGGCCAGGGCACTCGAACTCGGCGCCCGGCACGCCGACGTCGGTCAGGGTCCGGACGCCTCCCACGTGGTGCTCGCCGATCCCGAGGGCAACGAGTTCTGCGTCCTCGAACCGGGCAACGGCTTCCTCGCAGGCTGCGGCTTCCTCGGCGCGCTCGCCTGCGACGGTTCGCAGGCCGTGGGCTACTTCTGGAGCCGGGCGTTGGGCTGGCCGCTGGTGTGGGACCAGGACGAGGAGACCGCCATCCAGTCGCCCGGCGGCGGTACGAAGATCACCTGGGGCGGCCCGCCGCTCATGCCGGACGCCGGGAAGGACCTGCGTTTCGACCTCGTGCCCGACGACGATCGTCAAGCGGAGGCAGAGGTCGCGCGTCTGCTCTCCCTCGGCGCCGAGCCTCTCGCCTCCGCCCACCCGAACGACGGCGAGGTACTGCTGGCCGATCCGGACGGCAACGAATTCCGCCTGCTCACACGCCGGTAGCGCCCCCGGGGGGGATCAGCCGCCTCGGGACTCCGTGTCGGGCAGTGCACAGGCCGGGGTCCCTCCGGGCAGCCGGTGCCTGTTGTCGGCGATCAGCCGGTAGACGCCGGCCGCCGCCCAACGGGTGGGCGGCAAGGTGAGCACCGCTCCGACGACACGCCATCCGCTTCCTGCGCTCATCAGGAGTTTCGCCACGGCCTGCGCACCACCGTGGACGGCCCCCGCCGGTGTCACCCACAGCACCTCCCGCTGGGCCCGTTCCTGGCGCACGCCCAGGGCCGCTAGATCGGCCCGCTGCCAGGGAGTGGTCTCGCAGCGTGGACGTACCTTCCGTTCGATGACGCGTACCGCCGCGGTGCAGAAACCGCAGTCTCCGTCGAAGACAAGCACAGGCCGAGTGAGCATGGGGCCATCGTGCCCCAGGGTTGGCAGGAAAAGGAGATGACCACCATGTCGCCCAGTGACCTTGACCCGCTGGAGCGTGTTCTCGCTGAACGCGCCTGCGAACGTTTGATCCTGGAGCTCGTCCGCCGGCTCGACCTCGGTGAGCCGAGCACGGTCTCCGAGCTCTTCACGCCCGACGGGGTGTGGGAGTGGCCGCATGACCAGCGGCGGATCCAAGGCCGTGAGGCGCTGCGCGAGTACTTCGGTTCCCGGCCCGCGGATCGGCTGTCGCGGCGAATGTGCACGAACATCCTGGTCAGTGTCGACTCGGCGGACACCGCCGCGGCGACCACCTATTTCGCGACCTACCGAGTCGACGGTTATGCCGAGGGGGCGCTGGTGGCGCCCCGGTTGCCGGTCAACGTCGGCCACTACCGGGACACCTTTCGCAAGATCGACGGCTCCTGGCTGATGGCGACAAGGACTCTCTTCCTGCCGTTCGGCGGGCCGACGGAACGCCTCGACAGTCCCGGCCATAGCTGACCGTTGAGCGGCCCTCAGTCCCTGCGGGCGCTGTGGACGGTCACGAACCGCAGCAGCCACCGCCGTCTCCGTCGGGCTGCTGGACGTCGGGGGTGTCGAACAGGCCCGCGCCGCCGCAGACCCCCGTCTCGGGGAGGGTGAGTTCGACGCGGTCGGCGGAGTCGAGGTCGCCGGCGATCGCGGCGGCGACGGAGCGGACCTGCTCGTAACCGGTCATGGCGAGGAAGGTCGGGGCCCGGCCGTACGACTTCATCCCGACCAGGTACACGCCCTGTTCGGGGTGGGAGAGCTCGCGGTGGCCGTGGGGGTAGACAGTGCCGCAGGAGTGCTGGTTGGGGTCGATCAGCGGCGCGAGTGCGACCGGCGCCTGGAGCCGCTCGTCGAGCCCCAGGCGCAGCTCGTCGACGAAGGACAGGTCGGGACGGAAGCCGGTCAGGACGATCACCTCGTCGACCGCGTCCAGGCGGCGCCCGTCCTCGCCGACCAGGATCAGGCGGCCGTCGGCGTCACGCTCGATCGACTCGGTACGGAATCCGGTGACCGCGTCGACGTGGCCCTCGTCGACGGCGGCCTTCGCCGCCAGCCCCAGCGCGCCGCGTGCCGGAAGCTGGTCGGCTTCTCCGCCGCCGAAGGTGGAACCGGAGATGCCGCGGCGCAGGATCCACACCCCCTTCGTCCCCTCGCCGTCGCCGGACCCGGCGAGGTCGGCGAGGTCGGCGAGGTCGGCGAGAGCGGTGAACGCCGAGGCACCGGAGCCGATCACGGCGGTGCGCCTGCCCGCGTACCGGGCGCGGACGGCGGGGTCCTTGAGGTCCGGGACGCGGTACCCGATCCGGTCGGCAGCGGCCTTCTCACCGAGTGCGGGCAGGCCGCTGCCGCCGGCCGGGGACGGGGTGGCCCAGGTGCCTGAGGCGTCGATGACCGCGCGGGCGAGGATTCGCTCCTCACGGCCGTCGGCATGGGCGACGTGCACGACGAACGGCTGCCGCTCCCGCTCGGCGTCCACGATCCGGTCCCGCCCGGACCGGGAGACACCTGTGACGGCCGCCCCCAGCCGGACGCGGTCACCGAGGGCGTCGGCGAGCGGCTGCAGGTAGCGGTCGGCCCAGTCGCCGCCGGAGGGGTAGGTGGCCGGGTCGGGCCGCGTCCAGCCGGTGGGAGCGAGGAGCTTCTCGGCGGCCGGGTCGACCACCTCGCCCCAGGTGGAGAACAGACGCACGTGGGACCACTCACGCACCGCGGCGCCGGCGGTCCGGCCGGCTTCCAGGACCAGGGGCTCGATGCCCTGGTCGACCAGGTGGACGGCAGCTGCCAGGCCGGCGGGGCCGGCCCCGATCACGACGACGGGCAGCTCGGTGGTGGCGGGCGCGTTCACGGCGACTCCTTGCGTGTTTCGACGTCTGTCGATGGCTTGCACGGCTCAGCATGGCACCTGCATTGATAGACGTCAACATAGACAGTTATCGAAACAGACGGCGTTCACCGGCGACCCTGGTTCGATGTGTGTCAACATAGACGTATGTCGAACGCGAAGGTGCTGCCGCTGCTCGAGCCCGCCGACGGCCAGGGTGTGGTGCCGTGCTGCCCGCCGCTGACCGAGCGCCCGATGACCGCCGACGAGGCCGAGACCGCGGCGCGGATGTTCAAGGCGCTCGGTGACCCGGTCCGGCTGCGGCTGTTCTCCGCGGTTGCCTCGCACGCGGGCGGGGAGGCGTGCGTGTGCGACATCTCCGACGTCGGTGTCTCCCAGCCCACCGTCTCCCACCACCTGAAGAAGCTGAAGGAGGCCGGGCTGCTCACCTCCGAGCGGCGCGGTACCTGGGTGTACTACCGGGTCGAGCCGTCCGTGCTCGCGGCGATGGGCAAGCTGCTCGCGCTGCCGGCCGCCGTCTGACGCAGCAGTCGCGCGATGTCCCGGGCCGCGTCGCGGGCGGGACGGCCCACACCGATGAGCGTGGCCGAGGCCGGGCCGGTCCAGTCGCCGTAGCCGAGCAGGTGCAGCCGCGGTTCGCCGAGGGCGCGGGTGCCGTCGGTGGGGATGTGCCCGCGCGGGCCGCGCAGGCCGAGGGGGGCGAGGTGGGCCAGGGCCGGGCGGAATCCGGTGCACCAGACGATCGCGTCGGCGCGGGTGTGGCTGCCGTCGGCCCACCGGGCGCCGGTGGCGGTGAGCTGCGCGAACATCGGCCTCGCGGACAGGCGTCCGGCGTCGCGGGCGGCACGAACCGGGGGTACGGCGACGATGTCGCCGAGCGAGGCCACACCGCCGGTGTCACCGCGGCCTTGTTCGAGGGCGCGGCGGCGGGCGGTGGCGACGTCGAACAGCGCGCGGCCGTCGATGCCGTCCGGCAGGAAGCGTGGCGGCCTCCTGGTCACCCACGTCACCCCGACGTTGCCGTCCAGGGCGAGGTCGGCCGCGATCTGGGCGCCGGAGTTGCCGCCGCCGACCACGATGACGCGCCGCCGGCCTCCGGCCGCGAGGTCACCCGGTCCGGTGAAGTCGGCCGGGCAGCGGTAGTCGACGGTGTGCAGCTGCCGGCCGGTGAAGAGGCCTCGGCCGGGGACGGCGGGGACGAAGGGCCGTGACCAGGTGCCGGTGGCGCTGATGACCGCCCTCGCCCGCCAGGTGCCGGCGTCCGTCTCGACCATGAGGCCGTCGCCGTCGTCGTCGCGGCGTACGGCGTCGACGCGAGTGCCGTGCTGGACGGGCAGGCCGTAGCGCTTCTCGTAGTCAGTGAGGTAGGCCACCACGTGCGCGGCGCCCGGGTAGGTCCGGCCAGGCCGGGTGGGCATGAGCCGGCCGGGCAGGGAGGAGTGTTCCGCCGGGGAGAACAGGCGCAGGGAGTCCCACATGTACTGCCATGACCCGCCCGGCGCCGGGCCGGCGTCCAGGACGACGAAGTCGAGGCCCTGGCGGCGCAGGTGGTAGCCGGCGGCCAGCCCTGCCTGGCCGCCGCCGATCACCACCACGTCGGTGTGCCGGGTCACGGTGCCGTCGTCACCGCGTCGGGGGCGAACTTCCGGCGCCAGGCGAGCGCGACGTGGACGAGGCCGATCAGCACCGGGACTTCGATCAGTGGGCCGACGACGCCGGACAGCGCCTGGCCGGAGGTGACGCCGAAGGTGGCGATGGCGACCGCGATGGCCAGCTCGAAGTTGTTGCCCGCAGCGGTGAACGCCAGGGTCGTGGTGCGGTCGTAGGCCAGACCGAGGCCCTTCCCGAGGAGGAAGGTGCCGAAGAACATGACCGCGAAGTACACGAGCAGCGGCAGTGCGATCCGGGCGACGTCCAGCGGCTGGGAGGTGATGGTCCTGCCCTGCAGGGCGAAGAGGACGACGATCGTGAACAGCAGCCCGTACAGCGCCCACGGCCCGATCTTCGGCAGGAACCGCGTCTCGTAGGCGGTGCGGCCCGTCTTCCGCTCGCCGATGCGGCGGGTGAGGAACCCGGCGAGCAGCGGGACGCCGAGGAAGATGACGACGTTCAGCGCGATCTGCCACACGGACACGTCCAGGCCCTGGCCGTCACCGAGGTTCATCCAGCGCGGCAGCAGGTCGAGGTAGAACCAGCCCAGCAGGCCGAACGCGAGGACCTGGAACACCGAGTTCAGCGCGACCAGGACGGCAGCGGCCTCGCGGTCGCCGCAGGCGAGGTCGTTCCAGATGATGACCATGGCGATGCAGCGGGCGAGCCCGACGATGATCAGGCCGGTGCGGTACTCGGGCAGGTCCGGCAGGAAGATCCACGCCAGCGCGAACATCACCGCCGGTCCGGCGATCCAGTTGACGACCAGCGAGGAGATCATCAGCTTCTTGTCGCCGGTGACGCGGTCGAGCCTGTCGTAGCGGACCTTGGCCAGGACCGGGTACATCATGACCAGCAGGCCGAGCGCGATCGGCAGGGAGATCCCGCCGATCTCGATCTTCGCGAGCGCGTCGTTCATCCCCGGGATCAGCCGGCCCGCGCCGAGACCGACGGCCATGGCCAGCAGGATCCACACCGCGAGATAACGGTCGAGGGTGGACAGCTTCTTGACGATCGAGTCGTCGCCGCCCTCGGTCTGCGCGGAGGCGGCGGGCTCGGTGGAGGTCACGGGCAGGCCCTCTTGTTCTCGGCGGCAGTGCGGGCGGAGGCGGCAAGTTCGGCGAACTGCCCGGACAGGCCGGCCAGGACCTCCGGCTTGAGCTTGTAGTAGGTGAAGCGGCCGCACGGCTCGGTCTCCACGATCCCGGCCTCGCGCAGCACCTTCATGTGGTTGGACAGGTTGGTCTGCTTGGCTCCGGTCTCCTCGACCAGGTGCGTCGTGCAGAGCGTCTCGCGCGCCAGAAGGGACACGATCTTCAGGCGGAGCGGATCGCCCAGCACCCGGATCACATCAGGATCGACTGAAGTCAGCATGCGCTGATACTGTCACATCATTGCCTGCTGATACCAGCGAGGGCTGAAGTCATCGGCGGCCGGGTTCCGCCGTGCGACAGGAGAGAACGATCACCATGGCCGACAAGCCGTCCGTCCTGTTCGTCTGCGTCCACAACGCCGGCCGCTCCCAGATGGCCGCGGCCTGGCTCACCCACCTGGCCGGAGACCGCGTCGAGGTACGCTCCGCCGGCTCCGCCCCGGGAACCGAGGTCAACCCGGCCGCCGTCGAGGCCATGGCCGAGGCCGGCATCGACATCTCCCGGGAGACTCCGAAGATCCTCACCCTCGACGCGGTCCGCGAGTCGGACGTCTGCATCACCATGGGCTGCGGCGACACCTGCCCCGTCTTCCCCGGCAAGCGCTACCTGGACTGGGAGCTGGCGGACCCGGCGGGCCAGGGCGTCGAGGCGGTGCGCCCGATCCGCGACGAGATCAAGGCGCTGGTCGAAGGGCTGATCGCCGAGATCGCCCCGGAGAAGACGGTTTGAGCGCGAGGCGCGACGCCGTCGTCACCGGCTCCGGGGCGAAGCAGTCCGTGCGGAGCGGCTCGCAGAGGCCGTCCGCGCGTCAGGCTCCGGTCCCGGCGCGGACGATGCGGGCGACGATCTCCTCGGCCACGGCCGGCAGGTCGGCGTCGGTGACGAGGCGGACCGGACCGCTCGGGTCGGCGTGGAAGACGGTCAGGCCGTCGTCCTCGACCGTGACGTGTCCGGGTTCGACGGTGTAGAGGTCGGGACGGAGCATCGACAGGGCGGTGATCGGGTCGTGCGGAGTGGTCCAGGTGCGGCCCTCGAACTCGATCCAGGCGTCGATCTCCCGGTCCCGACGGCGCCCCCTCCGTCCTGACCGACCACCGGATCGCTCCCGACCGGGGCAGCCACAATCCCTACCGGGAGCACAGCCGCCCCGGGGGCAATTTCACTGTCTCGGTCACCGACCGGGCCGCCGGCCGGCACAACACCCTGCCGCTCGCTCCCGCCGGAACACCGGAGGGCGCCGAGGGAACGGTGATCTACCGTGTGTACCTCCCGCACGGCGAGATCCGGCTGCCGAAGGCACCTTCCTCCGTGACGGCCACCGGGTCCGCGTCGCGGCCTGCGACGACGCCCTGACCAACGGGGCCGGCCGCCGCGGGCCCGTGCCGCCCTCCCCCACCGCCGGCGAACCGACCCGGCCGGCCGTCGCCCGGCTGGGCGGCTCCGGGCTGTACCCCAATCCCGACAACGCGTACGTGGCCACCGGCTTCGACGCCCCGCCTCCCGGACAGGTCCTCGTCGTGCGCGGCAAGGCGCCGCGGGTACCACCGGCGACCGGGCGCGGCCCTGGCCCGACCCGAAGGCCCAGGTGCGGTACTGGTCGATGTGCAACAACCTGTGGTGGGGTCCCGGCGAGGTCGTCGCCAACCCCATGCCCGACGGCACGGTGGACACGGGCTGCCGCACGGACTCCGACACCCGTCTCACCGCCGACGGCACGTAACACCTGCTGATCCTCCGGAACATGCTGGCCGACCCCAGCTTCGCGGAGGCGATCCAGCAGGTCCCCGTCGGCAGCGGACCGGCCCGCACCGCCGAGGTGATGGGTGACCACTACCCGAGGACGGCCTACTGCGACCTCACCTCACTGACCGCCTCCGGACCGGAGGCCTGCCCGGGCGTCAGGCGTCGTTGACCGTCGTGGTCACGGGTGTGCCGATCTCGACGGTTCTGCTCACGGTGCAGAGACGGTCGTGGGACGACTTCACCGCGCGGGGCAGGATCGCGCGGGCGCGCTCCGCTCCCTCGTCGTCCGGGAAAGCCACGGTGAAGGTGACCTCGAGGTTCGTCATGCGGTTGCCCAGGTCGTCGCTGACCTTGTCTCCGGTGACCGTCACGGAGAACCGGGTGGGCTCCGCGTGGCGGCCGGTGGCGACGTCGACGTCCACGGCCGAGCAGCCGCCGATCGCGGCCAGGAACAACTCGACCGGGGTGAATCCGGTGTCCTGGCCGCTGTCCGAGGACGTACCGAAACTGATCGATCCGCCGCGGGGGTTGGTCGCCAGGAACTGACCGCTGCTGGTGCGTTCGACGACTACGGAACGCTCCGAGTGTTCGCTCATGTCATCGACATTAGCCGCATCCGTGCACGGGGCCACGGAGGGTCGTCGGTCCGGCGACGAGCAGACGACAGGGCACGGCCTGCTCCGTGGCCCTCCTGTTCCCGCTCCCGCCCGCCCGTACATGGTGCAGTCGCGCCTCCGGCGTGCGGGTCACGGCCTCCGTCAGCCGGCCGTCGGTGAAGAGGGCTCCGGTGCCGTCTTCCAGACCCCAGCCGGCGGGGAGGGACCCGGTTGCCACGGCCTCCTGGTAGGAGGAGCGCCGGCCCGGCTCACTGGCGTAGTGCGGGCAGACCGATCCGGGCAGCAGACCCAAGCCGTCCGGCAGGAACGTCAACGGTCCGAACGAGTCCGTGTGGGATCCTTCGGCCCAGCAGTTGGCGCCGGCACTGATCCCGCACAGGAGCGTGCCGCGTTCGTGAGCCTCGCGAAGCAGCCGGTCGACGCCGTGCGCACGCCAGACCGCCAGCAGGTTGACCGTGTTGCCACCGCCGACGTACACGACGTCTTGGGAGAGCAGGAACCTCCGCAGGGCGTCGTCGTCGAGTTCCCTGCGGAACAGCGGCAGCACACTGGGTTCACAGGCGCGCGGCCGGAACGCGGTGAGGAACTGTTCGACGTAGGCGGGAGCATCGCCGCTGGCCGTCGGCACGAAGCACACCTTGGGCCGCGAGGCGCGTGCATGGGAGAGCACCCAGTCGTCCAGGAGACCGTCCGTGTCGGTGGAGAAGCCTCCTCCGACGAGGGCGAGCCGATGTGCGGGGGCTACGGACACGGACGGACGCCTCAGAGTGACGGGTACGGGTTCCCCGCACCATGGCGGGTGACCGGCCTCGTCCGCAATCGAAATCCGTCGTCGCCGGCAGCGACGATGTCCGTACGGGAGCTGACGTTGAGCTTGCGCATGATGCGCGCCACGTGGTGTTCCACGGTGCGGGTGGACAGCACCAGGCTCTCGGCGATGTCGCGGTTGGCTCGCCCCTGGACGACGAGCCTGGCCACCTCCTGTTCGCGCGGGGAGAGCTGGTCGCCGTAGCCGAGACGGCCGCGGCGGTGTGTGGTGACGACGGCGTGGCGGCGCAGCAGCCGGTGGCACCGGGCGACGTCCCAGCGTGCGCCCAGCATCTGGTACTGCTCGATCACCGCGTGAATCGTGTCCACGGCCGTCTGCCGCCGCTCGGCCCCGTCCTGCTCCGCCGCTTCCGGGGCGGGCAGGAGACAACGCCCTCTGGCCTCGGCCGTACGGGCGGCGTCGAAGAGGCGGCCGAGGCGGCGCCACTGCGTTTCGGCCTCGGCCAGCAGGAGGGCCGCGCGGTCGTGCCGTTGTCCGTCCTCGGCCAGCAGCGCCCGGCACACGGTCAGCGCCGCGCGGGCGGCGGGCGCGTCGCGGCCGGCGGTTCCCGCGTCGAAGTCCGCGACGATCCGGTGGGCCCGCGTCGTCTGACCGCTGCCGCACAGGGCCTCGACGGCGGTGGGAGCCACCTCGGTGGCCCATACCCAGCCGCCGGTCCGCTCCAGGTGCCGCAGGGCACCTTCGACGGCGTCGCAGGCCTGCCCGGGCCGACCTGCCTCCAGGTGGACGCGGGCGAGGGCCGCGGCGGACGCGGTGATGATGACGCCGGTGTCGTAGCGGGCCGTGCGGGCGGCCTCCGTGAGGTCGCGGCGGGCGCGGGGGACGTCGCCCAGCACGTGCAGGGCGGTCAGCCCCCGCACCAGCATCGCCTCCGCGGCCAGGTCGGGTATCTCCTGGTACAGGCGTGTGGTGTGGTCGGCGTCCTGGTGCAGGCGCTCCCACCCGCCCTCGTGCCAGGCCAGCACCAGGCGCCCGGTCTGCGTGAGCCCCTCCAGGTACGGGCTGCTGGTGTCGGCGAGTCCGTCGGCCGCGCGGAAGAGGAACTCCCTCGCCTTCGCGGCGTGTCCGAGGGCCATCGAGGCGTGCGCCAGGTTGGTCCAGCCCCGGGCGTACTGCGCCGCCTCCATCACCGACCCTGCCGGGCCGCGCAGCGCTTCGGCGGCCGCCCACGCCCGGTGGTCGCCGAGGAGCATGAGCGCGGTGGCGCGGTTGGCGGCCATCGCGGCCCTGGCCACCGGGTCGGTGACCCGGTCGGCGACCGCCTCGGCCCGTTCGAGCCAGGCGGCGTGCCGCTGTACCGGCCAGCCCTGGATGGACGGGATGGCGGCGACGAGCATCGCCCGTACCGCGGTCTGCGGGTCGGAGACCTCCAGGTCGGGGATGGCGCGGGCGACCTCTTCGAGACTGTCCAGTGCGCCCCCGCTCTGGTTGCGCAGGACCACGCCGAGGTGGAGGCGCATCTCGCCGCTCAGCCAGGGCGGCGGCGCGTCCTCGTCCAGCACCCGCCGCACCGCGCTCACCACCTGCTCCCCGGCCCTGGCCAGTTGCGCGGTGCGGGCCAGCTTCGCGGCGGTCCGGATACGGCCGGCGGCCCTCGGGTCCTCGGTGACGGCCTGGGTGTAGAGGGTGGTCGCCGCGGTGTAGTCGCCCTCGGCGGCGGCCCGGTCCGCGGCCGTGACGAGGCAGCGCAGGCTCTCCTTGGTGCGGCCCGCCGCCCGGTACAGCCGGGCCAGTTCCGCGAGCGGCAGCGGTGCGCCGCGGCGCTGCAGCGCGCGTGCGGCCCGCAGGCTCAGCCACGCCAGCCCCGGCCCCGGCACTTCGTCCAGCACGGCCTGTCGGTCCAGCGGGTGCCGGAACCCCGGGTGTGGTCCGTCGGCGCGGAGCACCGACCGCCGTACCGCCTGGGCGACGGCACGCTCGGTCCGCTCGGGCTCCAGGCCGGCCACCTCGGCCAGGACGTGCACGGTGACGGGCAGTTCCAGCACCGCCGCCGCCTCGACGACCCGTTGCGCGTCGTCGGTGAGCGGGCCGCGCCGCTGCGCCATGTCGCGCCTCAGCCGCGCGGGCACCTCCGCGGCGCCCACGGCGCGCACGACGCCCTCGGCCGGTGCGGCGCCGTCGGCCGCCCCCGGAATGCCGCCGTGGCACACGGCACGCAGCAGGGCCTCCGCCGCGTCCGGGAAACCGCCCGTCCGCGCGTGCACCTCCTCCGCGGCTCCCGGCTCCGTCGCCCGCTCCCGCAGCCGGCGCCGGACGAACTCGCCCGTCTCCTCGGGCGTCCACGGCCGCACCTCGACCTCCTCGACGAGGACGTGGTCCGGTACGCGGATGCCCAGGGCCGGCAGCCCGGGCGCCCGGCGTTCGGTGAGGACCAGTCGCAGCCCGGGCGGCAGGTCCGCCAGCAGTCGGTGCAGCAGGTCCCGGGTCGCCGGGTCGGCCCAGTGGACGTCCTCCACGACCATGACCACGGGGCCGTGGGCCGCCAGCAGCAAGCGGACGGCGCGCGGCAGCAGCCCGCGCCGGGTCTCCGGGTCGGCCGCCGCCGCGGGCGGCTCCGGGAGCCGGTCGGCCAACTCGGGCACCAGTGTGGCCACCACCCCGGTCAGCGGGGGCAACGGCGTGTCCGCCCCGTCCGTGCGGTACGGCAGCCCGGCCAGGGCGTCGGCGACCGGGACGAGGGCCGCGCCCTCCGGCACGTCGGGACAGACGCCGCGCACCTGTGCGCAGTCCCGCAGCCCGTCGTCGGCCAGCGCCTCGTCCACCAGCCGGGACGTGCCCGCACCGGCCTCGCCGCGCACGACCACAACGCACGGCGGCCGGCGGAGCGCCGCACGGACCCGCGCCACCTCGGCGGCGCGCCCGACGAACCCGGCATCGGTGTCCGCCGTCGCGCGGGCCGCCGGCTGGAGACCGGCGCCGTCGCCTGCCCCGGAATCAGGGAAACGTCTCTTCACAGGTGCCTCCTCGGCGCCGACGACCACGCTGGTGCGCAGGTGGTCTACCGGGCGGCGGACTCCGGTGCAATAGGTGTCCGCCACCCAGGCATGGGAGACGCCATCGGTCCGGGCCGGCCGGGTACACCGGGCCGGGCCGTCATCGTCGTTCTTTGGGTAGCGCTACGGATTGCCGGGGCGCGGCCGGACGCCCGAAGCTCTGAGCGGTCGGCCGCCCAGGCTGCCGTCCGTTCGTCAGAGGCGGTGTCGCCCGGCGCCCCACTCCGCGCGACACCCGCCCACCCCCCATGCCCCACCGCTCGTGGACCACCCAGGACACCGGCAGTGCCATTGTCATGCACTCGCCATTGCTTGGATGGCGCGCGCCGCGACGGGTGCCGTCGTCCGGATCCGAGCCGGTTTCCGGACCGCTCTCAAGGGAGAAACCATGGAGTTCGACGCTCGCGTCGTCCGGCGCGTGCTCGCCGTCGGCGCCAGTGCCGCCCTGCTCTTCGGGGCCGCGACGACCGCCGGGGCCGCCCCCGCGCCTCCCGGCGGCGGCGAGGGACGCATCGTCGGCGCCGACCGGCCGGGCGCGGTCGACGGTTCCTACATCGTGACGTTCAAGGACTCGGTCGCCCGAACCGACGTGCCGGCCTTCGCGAAGGCGCTGGCCAAGCGGCACGCGGGCAGCCTGCGTCACACCTACACGGCCGCCCTGCGCGGCTTCGCGGTCAGGATGAGCGAGGCCGAGGCCAAGGAGCTGGCCGCCGATCCGTCCGTGGCCCGCGTGGAGGCCGACGGCGTCGCCTACGCGGTCGACACGCAGACCGACCCGCCCTCGTGGGGGCTGGACCGCATCGACCAGCGCGACCGTCCGGTGGACTCGCGCTACACGTACTCCACCAAGGCCTCGAACGTCACCGCGTACATCGTGGACACCGGCATCCGCATGACCCACCGCGACTTCGGCGGCCGGGCGGTCAGCGGCTACGACTTCATCGACGACGACCGCGACGCCTCCGACTGCCAGGGCCACGGCACGCATGTCGCCGGCACCGTCGGCGGAGCCTCGCACGGTGTCGCCAAGGGCGTCGAGCTGGTCGGTGTGCGGGTGCTGAACTGCCAGGGCACGTCCGGCAGCACCTGGGGCCCGGTCCTCGCGGGCATCGACTGGGTCACCAAGAACGCGGTCCAGCCCGCCGTGGCCAACATGAGCATCGGCGGCGGACGCACCCAGTCCGTCAACGACGCGGTGGCCGCCTCCATAGCGTCCGGCGTCACCTGGGTGGTGGCCGCCGGCAACAACAACGCCGACTCCTGCCAGTACTCCCCGTCCTCGACACCGTCGGCGATCACGGTCGGCGCGACGTCCGCCAACGACGCCCGCTCGACCGGCTGGTCCAACGGGCAGGGCTCCAACTACGGTTCCTGCCTGGACCTGTTCGCTCCCGGCAACGCCATCGTGTCCACGTCCAACGCGGGCGACACCGCCTCCCAGGCGATGAGCGGCACGTCGATGGCCGCACCGCACGCGGCGGGCGCGGCCGCGCTGCTGCTCTCCGCCAACCCGACGTGGTCCCCGGCCCAGGTGCGCGACCGGATGGTCGCCGACGCCACGTCCGGCCGGATCAGCGACGCACGGGCCGGTTCGCCCAACAAGCTGCTGCACACCGGGGCCGGCACGCCGCCCACCGGACCGCTCTTCGAGAACACGGACGACCACCCCATCCGTGACAACGCCACCGTCGAGTCCCCCCTGCCGGTCACCGGCGTCGGCGGCAACGCCCCCGCCGGCCTCTCGGTCGAGGTCGACATCCGGCACACCTTCCGCGGCGACCTGCGGGTGGAGCTGGTCGCCCCCGACGGCACCACCTATCGGCTCAAGGACTACGACAGCTACGACAGTTCCGACAACGTGCGGGCCACCTACACCGTGGACGCCTCCGCCGAGACGGCCGACGGCACGTGGAAGCTGCGCGTGAGCGACAACTGGGTCAACGACACCGGATACGTCAACGCCTGGTCGCTCCAGTTCTGAACCCCGCTCCCCAGGGCCGCACCGGGCTCCGGGCCGCCCCCTCCCCGGGGCAGCCCGGAGCTCGCCCACGTGGCCGGCCGGCTACGCCGAGCAACGGCGGTGAATCGCTTGCACCGGCGATCTTCGGCTACGTAGGCTCCACGGCGTATCGGGCAGCTGTTCGCCGCCCACGGGGCAGAGAGTGAGTAGACCCATGCAGCCGACGTTCGTACTGGTACACGGAGCCTTCGCGAACTCCTTCTCCTTCGCACCGCTCCAGGCCGAACTCGGCCTCCTGGGGCACCGCTCGGTCGCCGTCGACCTCCCCGGTCACGGTTTCGCGGCGACCTACTCGCGTGCCTACCAGGCACCGCAGGACCTCGAAGGCCTCGCCACCGCGCCGGGCTCCATCAAGGGCGTCACGCTCGCCGACAACGCCGCGCACCTCATCGGCGTCCTGGAACGGGCCAAGGAGAACGGGCCGGTGATCCTCGTCGCGCACAGCCGCGGCGGTGTCACGGCCACCGCCGCGGCCAACGCACGCCCGGACCTCATCGACCGCATCGTCTACGTCTCCGCCTGGTGCCCGGTCGACCTCACCGTCGGCGACTACTACGCCGAACCGGAGATGGCCTCGGTCGACGCCGCCTCGCTGGGCCTGGCGATGGCCGGAAACCCGGCCGAACTCGGTCTGCTCCGCGTCAACTTCCGCACCGCCGACCGTGACGCCCTCGCGGCGTTCCGGGCCGCCTTCCTGGCCGACGGCACGGACGAGGAGTTCCTGACCTTCCTCAACACCTTCCAGCCGGACGAGAACCTCGACGTCGGCACCGGCGCCGACCGCGCGCAGGCGGAGACCTGGGGCCGCGTCCCGAAGACCTTCGTACGCCTCGCCGACGACGCGAGCCTGCCCCTCGCCATGCAGGACCGCCTGATCCGCGAGGGCGACGCGCTGACCCCGGACAATCCGTACGACGTCCGCACCCTCGCCGGCAGCCACCTGAAGTGGCTCGTCGACCCGGCGCCGGCGGCCCGCGTCCTGGGGGAACTCGCCTGAAGCCGGGCCCTCGGTGGTTGGTAGCCTCCCGGGATGACTGCAACGTTCGACCATGCCGTCCGTGCCCGGCTGCAGGCTCCCAACATCTGGTACGTCGGTACCGTGTTCGCCGACGGAGCGCCGCAGGTCAGTCCGATGTGGGTGGACCTGGAGGGCGAGGGCGAGCTGACGTTCAACACGTCGGTGGGCCGGGTGAAGGAGGAGAACCTGCGCCGCGATCCCCGCGTCTACCTCTCGCACGCGGACGCCGCCGACCCCTTCGACCGGGTGCAGATCAGTGGGGTGGTGGCCCGCTTCATCGAGGGTGCGGAGGCACACGACCGGATGGACCGGCTGGCCCGCAAGTACCTGGGCAGCGAACGGTTCGAGTGGACCATGCCCGGGGAACAACGGGTCGCGGTGATCGTGCGTCCGGTCAAGGTGCGGCACATCGTCGGGGTGGAGCGGTTCCGGCCCGGCGGCCCCGTTCCCGCCCCCTGACGGGCCGGTGACCGGAGGCAGCACGCTCAGCCGAGCGGATCGGTGGTGTCGCGCAGGGTGGCCAGGGCCGGTGCGTACATGCGGGCCTTGATGGTGCCGAGAGTGTCGCCGGCCTTGTTCACCTGCGCCTGGGCGATCTCGATCGCGGCCGAACGCACGCTGTCCTCGCCGACCGCCTGATCGACGATGCCGACGGCGGCGGCGTCGGTGCCGCCGTAGCGGCGGGCGGTGAGCATGGCCTCGTGGGCGGTCTGCGGCGCCAGCCGGGACTGGATGAGCGCGGTCATGCCGGGCGTGAAGGGGATGTTGATGTCCGCTTCGGGCAGGCACCAGTAGCCGCGGTCGGCACGCATCACGCGGAAGTCGTGGGCGAGGGAGAACATCGCGCCGGCGGCGAACGTGTGCCCCTGCAGCGCGGCCACCGTGACGACCGGCAGGGACAGCATCCGCGCGAACAGCTCATGGACGGAGACGACGTAGTCCTGGTGCTGGTCGGCGTGGGCGAACAGCCAGTCCAGGTCGAGCCCGTTGGACCAGAACTTGCCGGTGGCGGCGGTGACCAGGGCGCGGGGGCCTTCCGCCTTCTCCACTTCGTCGAGGGCGGCGCCGACCGCGGCGAGCCATTCGGGGTGGAACCGGTTCTCTCCATCGCCGAGGTCGAGGACGAAGACGTTCTCGTGGCGGTCGAGCGAGGGCATGGTGACTCCTTCTTGCCGGGCGGACAGGACCGCATGCTACCTGCCAGTAACTTATGAGTCATGGCACAGAACGCGCAAGAGGGTCGCAGCGTGCGATGGCGGCGCACTGCCCAGGCCGCGAGGGTCACCTCTGACGCCGGCGTCGCACGTGTGGCCAGTCGGCGAGCTCATCAGCGCCCGGGGGCTGGGCGGCGGCCTGCTCGACGGACTCGTGGAACGAGTAGACGGGACGCAGGCCACCGAGGGAGAAGACACGCAGCAGCCCCGGGTCGGCGCACGCGATCCGCAGCGAGCCGTGACGGCCCTGGATGTGCTTGGTGACGGCGACGATCATGCCGAGCCCCGTCGAGTCCAGGAAAGGTGCGCCGCACAGGTCCAGAACGAAATGACGGTGACCGTCGGCGAGGAGCCCGTCCACCGCGGCACGGACGAGGGGAGCGAAGGCGATGTCGATCTCGCCGTCGGCCTCGACGACCGTCCAGCCGTTCGTCACGCGCCAGCCGACCGATTCCTGCTGCCTCGCCATGCCCTGATCACACACGTCCGTACTCCCTCAGCCTCGCCTTTTCCGCCCGACAAGACCAGGAAACGCGCTATGCGCCCTACGTCACAAGAGTGCCGATTTCAGATGGTGAGCGAGAGCCTCCTGGACACGCGCTCCGCGGTGGCCACCAGCGTCGCCACCGCGCCTTCCAGGGTGGAGGTGCGGCCGGCGCTCAGCGAGATCCCGAGCGAGCCGATGGTGTCGCCGTTCCGCACGGGCACCGCTACGCACGCGGTGCCGAGGGAGTACTCCTCGATGTCGGTGACCCCGGTGCCGTGGGACATGAGGTCGAGGCGTCGTAGCAGTTCAGCGCGGTGCGTGATGGTGCGCGGGGTGAGATCGTGGAGCTTGTGGCGGGAGAGGTAGTCAGCGCGGGCCTCACCGTCGAGATCGCGCAGCACGCACTTGCCGAGGGCCGTGGCGTGCCCCGCCTCCTCGAAGCCGACCCAGAGATCGACGCGGGGCGTCTTCGGCCCGTCCACGATCTCCGCGACCCGGATCTCGCCTTCCTCGTAGAAGGTCAGATAGGCCGCGGCCGACAGGCCGTCCCTGAGCTCCGTGAGCGTCGGCCGGACCCTGCTGAGCGCCGCCTGATCACGGCTCCCTCCGTGCAGCGCGTCCAGCTTCTCCCCGAGGACGAATGTGCCGTCCTCGAGTTTGCGCACGTAGCCGTCGTGGACCATCGTGCGCAACAGGTGATAGGTCGTGGCCAGCGCCAGCCCCGTCTCACGTGCCAGCTGTTTGGCCGGTACGCCGCCCTCGTGCGCACCCACGGCCTCCATCAGCCGGAAGGCTCGCTGCACCGACGAGATGAGTGTCGGGCCGTCCTTGCCGCCCATGCCTCCACCATGCTTCGCACGGACAAGTCTGGGCAAGTCGGATGCGAGTCCTACCTGAGAGGCCGCGGCCTCCTCCGCGGGGCGGAGGAGGCCCGCCGCAGCGGACGACGCCCTGTCGCCACGTCGGCGGCCAGCATGTACGCCATGACGACCGCGAACGATCACCTCCCCGCCGCCGAGCCCGCGCCTGTCTGGGCACGCCGCGCCGCCCACGCCGTCGCACTGTGCGCACTACCGTCGGGCCTGTGGCGGATCGCCATGGCCTCCGGTGTCCACGTGGGCTACAGCGACCAGGTGCTGCGCGACGTCTACGACATCCCGGGCTGGGGCATCGCGTACGTCGTCGGCCTGTCCGTCCTCGCCGAGCTGGCCGCGCTGCTCCCGCTGCTGCTCGTCAGCGACCGGTGGCGGCCCCTGCGCCCCGCGGCCCTCACAGCGGTGGCCTGGGCCGCATCGGGCATTCTCGTCCTGGTGGCGCTGTGGCAACTCGTCGTCGCTGTCACCGTGGAAAGCCAGACGTACCTGTCGAGCGGTGCGGCGCAGACGGTGTGGGGCATCGCTTTCGCCCCGCTGTTCGCCATTCCCGTCCTGACGACTGCGGTGACCTGGTCGTACGCGAAGCGACACCGGGGTTGTGGCAGACGTGTCCCGAGGGGGAGCATCAGTCGTCGTACCGGATCAGGGGGGAACCATGCCGTTCATGAACGCTGCCGAGAACGCCGAACTGTGGGCGTTTCTGAGCTCTCGCCGCAAAGGCGAGATCATGTCGGGCAGGATCGCCTCGATCGAGTCGTTCGGCGTCTTCGTGGCGTTGGACGACGGCCCTGATCACCCCGTTTTCCCGGGCGTCGGGTTCATCACGATTCCCGAACTGTCCTGGCGGCACTTCGAGAGGGTGTCGGACGTCGTGCGGGTGGGGCAGCACGTCACGTGCGTGTTCCTCCAGTTCGACACGACGAACGGAGAGGCGAGGCTGTCCCTGCGGGGGACTCGGCCCGACCCGTTCCGGAACTTCGCCGAGCGCACCGCGGTGGGCCAGACCCTCCAGGGACAGGTCACCAGGCTGGTCCCGTTCGGAGCCTTCGTCCAGGTCACCGAGGACATCGAGGGACTGGTCCACCTGCGAGAACTCGCCTGGACCGATGTCGAGGCTCCGGAGGAGGTGGTCCGGGTCGGCGACCGGCTCGCGGTCGTCGTCACAGAGGTCGACCCGGAGCGACGCAGGGTGGCCCTCTCCCGGCGACAGGCCCTGCCACAGCCCCGTGCCGGCACGATCGTGAGGAACGCAGCCGAGGCGGACGTCAGCCCGCCTTCCACGGCCCCAGCTTCTGGGGGTTGAGCACGCCCCAGACCCGCCGGATCCGGCCGTCGGCGATGTCGAACGCGTACACCGACACGACGACCCCGTCCAGCTGGGCCGACAGACCGGGCTGGCCGTTGACCGTGCACTCCCCGACCGTCAGCCCGCTGGGCAGGGGCCGGCCGGCGAAGAAGCAGGCGATGCTCTCGGCTCCCTCGATCGGGTGGAGCAGGGCCGTGACGAGCCCGCCACCGTCACCGACGGCCGTGGCCCCGGGGTCGAGCAGGCCGACGAGGGCCGGGATGTCCTTGGCCTCCCACGCCTGCTTGAACTCCCTGACGACACGCGCCCGCTCGGCCGTCGGCGAGGCGGGAGCACGCGAGGCGTCGATGCGGCGGCGGGCCGAGGACGCCAACTGGCGGCAGGCCCCCGCGCTGCGGCCCACGATGTCGGCGACTTCGGAGTACGGATAGCGGAAGACGTCGTGCAGGACGAACGCCACGCGTTCGGCCGGAGTCATCGATTCGAGCACGACGAGGAAGGCCATGCTCACCGACTCGTCGAGCGTGACGCGGTCGGCCGGATCGGTCGTGCGGCCGTCCGTCGCACCGCCGGGCCACTCGGTGAGCGCCGGGAGCGGCTCGGGGATCCACTCCCCCACGTAACGCTCCCGCCGCGCCCGTGCCGAGCGGAGCACGTCCAGGCAGATCCGGCCGGCGACCCGGGTCAGCCAGCCGCCGGGGGACGCCACCGCCTCCCGTTCCCGCGGGGACATCGCGTACCAGCGGGTGTACGTCTCCTGGACGGCGTCCTCGGCCTCGGCCAAGGAGCCCAGCATCCGGTAGGCGAGGTTGATCAGCCGGCGGCGTTCGCCGGTGACCGCGCCGTGCTCCGCATGGAGCGGGCCGTCTTCCGCAGCGTCCGGGACGGGTGTCATGGTCGCGTGGCTCCCTCGGTCGGAATGTCCCCCGCGAGTACGACGGGACAGCGCCCTCGAATGTGAGGGCGGCGCCCGGCCTGACATTCCGCCGGGCCGTCTCGTCGAACCCGTCGTCGGCAGCACGACGGCAGCAGACGGAGGTACACCGGTATGAAACCCGTGAACGTCGCGGTCATCTACTACAGCATGAGCGGCAATGCGCACGCCTCGGCGGACCGCTCCGCCGGAGGCGGTCGCCGCACACCCTGCCTGGGCCCGGCATCACCAGGACACCGCCGACCTGGCCGGTGACGGGCAAGGCCGGCCGCGCCGCACGGTCCGCCTGATCCAGTCCGTTCCGTTCCTCCGCACCGAGACCGAAGGAGTTCACCATGACCACGTACGAGTCCGAGGTCAGGACGCTGCTCGCCAGTCGCGCCGACGCCCAGCAGGCGAAGGACATCGACCGGCTCATGTCCTTCTACGCCGCTGACGCCGTCTACTACGACGTCGTCCCTCCACTGCGGTTCACCGGCATCGAGGAGATCCGCCGCAACTTCCTGCGCTGGTTCGACGGTTACGCCGGCGGCATCAGCCTGGAGACGCACGACCTCACCCTCGCAGCCGGCGGGGACGCCGCGTTCGCGCACATGCTCCACCTGGACTCCGGGGAGCGGAAGGGCGGGCTCCAGGCGTCGATATGGGTGCGCGAGAGCGTCTGTCTCCGGCGGTCGCACGGGACGTGGGCGATCACGCACGAGCACGTCTCGATTCCCGTCGACCCGGCGACCATGCGGGTCTGGATCCCGTCCGACAGGGACCAGCCCGCCTGATCCCCGACCGGCGTCACGAAGGCGTCACGCGGGCCCGCGCCCGTCGGGCAGGGCGTGCGCGAGGAGGAACTCGGTGGCTCCCGCGATCGCCTCGGCGTAGGTGCTGTGGACGGCCTCGGACTCCCGCTCCTGCTGGTCCGCCGCGGTGGCGGCGAACCACCAGGCGTCGGCGTCGACGTCGTGGTGGACGACGGCGTTGCCGCCTGCGTAGTGGAGCGGGATGGACTCCCGAGCGGCTTTCCCGACCACCGCGTGGGGCCACTTGAGGCGGGCGGACTGGCGCTTGATGCCGCCCCACGCGGCACCGAGTTGAGCGTAGTTCGCTCCGCTGCGACCGGCGACGGTGGCGGCGCTCTCCGCCAGCCGGTCGACGGACTGCTTGGCCTCGTACAGGGCTCGCAGCAGCGCGAGCTGCACATCGGGCGCGGCCATGAGCACGGGGTCGAAAGGCTTGCCGGCGGTGCGGTAGGCCCGCGCCCGGGTCGAGATCCGTTCGGCCAGGGCGCGGACCGTGTCGTGGACTCCCTCGTCCATGGTGAACGTGTCGTCGGTGGTGGGCTCGGTCCAGGAGGGCTCCATCAGGGTGCTGACGGTGGTCCAGAAGGTCTCGTCGTTCTTGTCGGGCGTCGGGATCTCAGCTGCCTCGGTCATGCGACAAGAGTAACTGTCGAATTGTCATTGCGACAGCTGAATTTGTCGGCTGGACCTCACTTCGCCGCGTCCGCGAGCAGGCGCAGCGCCAGCTCCCGGATCTCCGGGCTCGCCTTCTCGGGGCTGCCCGTGTCGAACGGGGGGTCTGGGTCGTATTCCACGGCGAGTTGCATCGCCTGCCCCACCTGGTCGCCCGCCAGTCGCGCGGCGAGGTGCAGTCCCATGTCGATGCCGGCCGAGACGCCGGCGGCGGTGACGATCCTCCCGGCCTCGACGAAACGCCCCGGTGTGTAGACGGCGCCGACTTCCGCCAGGTAGGAACGGGAGGCCCAGTAGGTGGTGGCGGGCAGGCCGCGCAGCAGACCGGCCGCACCGAGGATCAACGACCCCGTGCACACGGCGGTGGTCCACGCCGACCGGCGGTGGATGCGACGTATCCAGTCGAGGACCACCGGGTTGGCCATCGTGGCCGTGGTGCCGCGTTGGCCCGCTCCCGGAATCAGCAGCACCTCCGCCCGCGTCACCCTGTCCAGGGAACGGTCGGCCACGAGCCCCAGCTCGCCGGTGTCGGTACGGACCCGCCCCGCCTTCTCCGCCACGGTCGTCACCGTCACCCCGGGTACCCGGCACAGCACCTCGTACGGCCCGACCGCGTCGAGTGCGGTGAACCCGTCGTACAGCAGTACCGCCACCCGCACCTTGCTCCCTCCCTCTCCGGCGGGGCTCACATCACCCGCCGGTTCCGCCTGGGCCGCCGACGCTCCACCGGCCGCCGCCAGCCCCGCCCCCAGGCCACTCGCGGCCGCGGTGTATAGAAACCGCCGACGGTCACGGTCCGTCTCCGACATGTCCGACTCCCTGTTCCGGAACGCACCCCGGCGGGGCGCTGACGAACGAGCAGTCGCGTGGTGACGCCGAGGAGTTCCGCGGCCGCCTGACAGGATGACCGGATGCATGCTCCCCTTCCGATCGACTTGGACACATGGCCGCGCCGCCGGCACTTCGAGCACTACCGCCGGCTCGTTCCGTGCACGTACTCGATGACGGTGGAGCTCGACGTCACCGCGTTCGCCGCGGCACTGCGGCGGTCACCGCGCAAGTCGTACATCGCACAGGTCTGGGCGCTCGCCACGGTCGTCAACCGCCACGACGAGTTCAGGATGTGCCTGACCGCGTCGGGGGAACCGGCCGTCTGGCCGGTCGTGCACCCGTCCTTCACGGTGTTCAACCCCGACCGCGAGACGTTCGCGTGCGTGTGGGCCCCGCACGATCCCGACTTCGGCGCGTTCCACGACATCGCCGCCCCCTTGCTCGCGGAGCACGGTCGTGCCACCGACTTCTTCCCCCAGGGGACGCCGCCGCCCAACACGTTCGACGTGTCGAGCCTGCCGTGGGCGTCCTTCACCGGGTTCAACCTCAACATCGGCGACGGCTGGGACCACCTCGCGCCGATCTTCACGCTCGGCCGGTACACCGAGCGCGACGGCAGGGTCCTGCTGCCCCTCGCGCTGCAGGTGCACCACGCCGCCGCGGACGGGTTCCACTCGGCACGGCTCGTCAACGAGCTGCAGGCGCTCGTGGCGGACCCGGCCTGGCTGGACTGCGCCGCCGACTGACGGCGCAGTCCTGACCGTTCACCGGGCGGCGACCGTCACCTGCCCCTCACAGGGTCAGCAGCACGCGATGCGCGATGCTGGTGTCCCTGAGGGGCTTGAGGACGAGGCGCACCAGGACCAGTGCGTTGTCGTCGCCCGCGATCCGGTTGGCGCTGAGCTCCCCGCAGGCCAGACAGTGATGGATGATCATCCACTCACCGTCGGGCCGTACCGACATGCTCAGTGCTTCCATCCGGCCCCGGCAGTCCGCGGCCCGGTCGCCCGGGACCCGTCGGTCGACGTGCAGACTGGTCAGACAGTTCGGGCAGTGGTTGCGGTGCGTGGTGCCGGACGCGTTCGGTGACACGTCCATGCGGCAACCCACGCACCGGAAGGCGTTCGCCCGGTGTTCTCCCTGTCCGTGGAGGACGTCCTTGCGCCGCTGCGGCCGCCGCTCGGCCCGCGCACGCCTGTGCGGCTTACTGCGCCTTGGCATGATCGCGCTTCCCCTTCCGGCTCACAGGTCACCGAACACTTCGAGAGGGAAAGGCGGTTGGGCCAGTGGCCGCACGGCCATGCGCATCAGCACGAGCTGGTTGTCGTCCGTGCAGACGGGGTTGGAGGTCAGCTCGTCGCAGCGCACACAACGGTGGATGACCATCCAGTCACCGGTTCGCAGGACGGCGATGGAGATCGGCGACATCCGGCCGTGGCAATCACTGGGCCCGCCCTCGACATGGTCGAGGACGTGCCGCGAATGCAGGCAGGACGGGCAGTGGTTCCGCCGTTCGCCGTCACCGGCGACGGCGGACACGGTCAGGCCGCACCACGCGCAGACGAACGTTCCGGTGAGGGGGCGGTGCGGAGTGCTTGAGGGAGTCTTTCTGGTGCTGGACACCCGGGATGCTCCTTGCTGAGTGACTGGTGATGACAGCAAGAGCAGGCCGAGCGGCCTCGACGGACGGGCCACCCAACAGCGTGAAGGGTCGGACGGTCAGGCGGTGCGGCGAGGCGCGCTCAGCGCGGGCCGGGTCATAAAAGTCTCGTTTCCAGGGCCGTCACCGGCCCAGAGCAGATCGACAGAGCACTGACACGGTAACCACTGCTCCAGGCCGGGTGCCACCGGATTACGGTCCCAGCCTCCAGGAATCGGCCGGCGGCGCACCGGCGCGGTCGGCGACGCCGATCTCGAGCAGCGCGGTCGTCTCCTCGACGCCGAGGAAGACGAGGCTCGACACGTCGAAGACCAGGGCGCGGCCGTCCTTGCCGGACCGCGGGAGTGCCAGGCCGGTGCCGGTCCGCCCGACGATGTCCCGGACCCCCTTCTCGACGACGACGCCTGGGACGCGGCGCGCGGCCCGGTACAGCGCCTCACCGAGGCCGGGGACCAGGGCGGCCGGTTCCAGCACGCCGGCGATGTACTCGAAGACCGCCTCCTCGTGGGTCGGCCCCTGCCCTTCCGTTTCCCGGTAGACGTACGCGAGCAGTTCCCGCGGGTCGGTGGGCAGTGCCTGGAGCTCCCGGTAGTCCCTGCCGCCGGATATGGCCATGTGCTCCGTCGTCGGCGAGTCCGGGTCGAGACGGTCCCCGGCCACGGGCCGGGGCCCGGTCAGGGCCAGACCGTCCCGCCCGCCGCTCACGGCGAGCCAGTCCTCGCGCTGGACCACCTCCGCTCCACCGCGGTGGCCCGTGTACTCCCCCGCCATGACCCGGCGTTTGTACAGGAACTGGTACTCGTTCATCTCGATGACCGGGGGACGGCCGACCGCCGTCGCGGGCCGGCCCTGCGTGTGCACGGCCTCGCGTCCGCCCTGCAGCCCGGTGACGACGACCGTTCCCGTTACCACGGTGACCGCGAGCGCCAGTGGCGCCGCCGCCCAGACGACGAGCCGCCGGCCCGGAAGCCTTCGGGGCGTGGCCACCCGCTTCCTCGCGATCTCCCCCATCAGGTGCTCTCGGAGCACCCGGCGCCGGCCCGGGCCCAGCATCGGGTCGCCCGGGGCCGGCAACGGATCGGCCATCTCCTCGTACTCGAACCCGCGAAGATCGTTCGGAGTCATCGCCCTCTCTCCTCCGCGCACCGCTCCACCCGCCCGTGCCGCGCGAGCGCCGGCGCGCCGGGAACCGGGTGCCTTGCCGCGGCGGGCGCCCGCCCGCGCTCCGCGTCGGTGAGCACGCGCAGTCGCTTCCTGGCCCGCGAGAGCCGCACCCGTACGGTGCCGGCCGTCACCCCCAGGGCCTGGGCCGCCTCGGAGGTGTCGAGCCCCTCCCAGACGCACAGTGTGAAGACCTCCCGTTCGGCGCGCCGCATGCCGCTCAACGCCCGTTGGGCGGCGACCAGTTCCTCCCGGTCGGCCAGCCGCTGCGTCACCTCGTCGGCGAAGTCCGGGACCGGGGCGGCGGGAGGGAGCCGCGCGAGAGCGTCCCGGTGCCGGCGTGCCGTGCGTGTCATGTTGCGCATGACGTTGGTCGCTATGCCCAGCAGCCAGGGGCGCAGACTGTCCCCCTCCCGCAGCACCCGTTCACGCAGCCGCCAGGCCTCGAGGAAGGTCAGTGACACGACGTCCTCGGCGGTGGACCAGTCGCCCGTGACCCGTACGGCGTGCCGGTGGACCGTCGAGGCGAAGGTGTCGAAAAGTCGCCCGAAGGCCTCGGGGTCCCCGGCCCGGACACGGTCCCGCAGTGAGTGCTCCACGCCTGTAACTGTCCGCAGGACGGGGGACGCATCGGTGACGTGCGTCATACGGGCCGGTGGAGAGCAGACGGCAGTATGCCGTGTGACCGAGGCAACAGTAACCGTCCCGGACGTGCGGACAGTTCCGGAGTGTGACACGCACCTCCGACGTCCTCCTCCCGACACGTCCATCGGCGCCGAAGCGGCCGGTTCCGTCGCCTGTTCCCCACCGACGCGACATCCAGGGGCTGCGCGGGCTCGCCGTCACCCTCGTGGTGCTCGCGCACGCCGGGCTCCCCCGTCTCGCCGGCGGCTACGTCGGTGTCGACGTCTTCTTCGTCGTCTCCGGCTTCCTCATCACCGCCGGTCTGCTGAGGGAGGCCGAGCGGAGCGGATCGCTGTCCCTGCGGCGCTTCTACGGCAGACGCGCGCTGCGCATCCTCCCGCTGGCGACCCTGGTCTGTCTCTGCACCCTCGTCGGCTGCCGGCTCCTCGCCTCGAAGATCCGTTACGAGGAGTTCCTGCACGACGCGCTGACCAGCGGCTTGTACGTCATGAACGTGAACCTGGCGGTCTCGGGGACCGACTACCTCCAGGAGGGCGGTGCGCCGTCGCCGTTCCAGCACTTCTGGTCGCTGTCCGTGGAGGAGCAGTTCTACCTGTTGTGGCCGGCGCTCCTCCTGGTGACCTGGAAAGTGCTGCGTCGGCCGTGGCTGAGGGTCCTGCCGCTGGGCGTGCTCTGCCTCGTCTCGTTCGTCCTGAGCGTGTGGACGACCGCCGGCTCTCCTTCCTGGGCGTACTTCGGTGCCCACACCCGGCTGTGGGAACTGGGCGCCGGTGGCCTGCTGGCCTTCTGCACGGGGGCGTTGGCCCGTGTTCCGCGTCCCGTGGCCGCGGCGGGATCGTGGCTCGGGCTGTCCGCGATCGTCGCGTCGGCCCTGGTGTACGACGCCGACACGCCCTTCCCCGGCCACAGTGCCGGCCTGCCCGTGCTCGGCACCGCGCTGGTGATCGCCGGCGGATGCCGGCCGTCCCCGTCCGGTGCCTCACGCCTGCTCGCGCTGCGTCCCGCGACCTGGGTGGGGGACCTCTCGTACGGCTGGTACCTGTGGCACTGGCCGCTGCTGATGCTCGTCCCCGCCGCCCTGAACCGTCCGGCCACCCTCCTGCTGTCCCTCCAATTGAGCGCGGCGGCGCTGCTGCTGGCCTGGGCGAGCCTGCATCTGGTGGAGAATCCGGTCCGGTTCCGCGCGTCACTGAAGCGCAGGCCCACGGCGGCGGTGGCCCTCGGCCTCGGCCTGACCTCCGGCGTCGTGTGCGTCTGCCTGGTCGCGGCGTCCTTCCCACCGACGATCAGCTCCGGTGTGCGCGCCCCGACGCTGAGCGAGACCCTTGCGACGGCACCGGACCCCGAGGACCGGCTCGCCGGTCTCCTCTCCACGTCCGGGACCCGGCTGCCCGCGAACCTCTCCCCGTGGCTGCCGGACATCAAGAAGCAGCGGTCGGCCGTCTACCGGGACGGCTGCCACGTCGGTTACGGCGCCACCCACTCGCCCGCGTGCGTCTACGGGGACCCGTCCTCGCGCGACGTCGTGGTCCTCTTCGGCGACTCCCACGCGGCACAGTGGTTTCCGGCGCTCGACCGGGTGAGCCGGGAGAACGGGTGGAAGCTGGTGTCCCTGACGAAGGCGTCCTGTAAGACCGCCGACATCACGACCCGCGCCCGCGGCCGGGCGTACGAGGCGTGCGACGCCTGGCGGGAGAGGGCGCTGCGGCGCATCACGGAGCTGCGGCCGATGCTGGTCGTGGCCGCGTCGTCCGAGGCGGCGGAGCCGGTGGACCGGATGGAGGATCCGTCGCGGGAATGGACGGCGGGATACGAGCGTGTGTACCGGCGGCTGGCCCGTGACGCCGGCTCGGTCGCCGTGCTGCTCGACAGTCCGTGGCCGAAGGGCGACCCCGTCGAGTGCGCGGCGCGGCATCCGCTGCGGCTGGGGAACTGCGAGGCGGACCGACGGGACGCGATCAGGTCCCCCACCCTGAGGGAGGCGGGGGAACGGGCGGCCCGCCGGGCCGGCGCCGCGGTCGTCGACCCGCGGCCGTGGCTGTGTTCACGGGCGGGCCGGTGTCCCGCGGTCGTGGCGGACACCTTCGTCTACCGCGACGAGAGCCACGTGGCGGAGTCGTACGCCCGGGCACTGGCCCCGGTGCTGCGGGAGGAGTTGCGCGGACTGGGGTTCGGCGGCGGCACGCGCCCCGCCGGCTGACGGCGGGCACGGTGCCGGTCGGCGTGTGCACGGGAGCGGCCTCCGTCCACCCGAAATCTCGTTGCCACCCGGCCGGCCGGCGGTCTACGGTCACGATCATGCTGCCTGGGGTGGAGACGGACGAAGAGTGGGACGCGATCGTTCCCGATGAAACGGTGATGCGTCCCGGCGCGTCGGACCTCTGTGCGCGGCTCGGTCTCGCCGACGCGCCGCTGACCCGCTTTCCGGACGGGTCGCAGC
Organism: Streptomyces sp. CB02414; assembly: GCF_001905385.1. GTDB lineage: Bacteria > Actinomycetota > Actinomycetes > Streptomycetales > Streptomycetaceae > Streptomyces. Next base: position 319,055 of record NZ_LIPF01000007.1, read on the forward strand.
CGGTCTACGCGGTGGGTGACGAGCACGTCCTCAAGCTGTTCCCGAAGGCCGCCGCGCAGGACGGCGTCGCGGAGGGCCGGGTCCTCGCCCACCTTCAGGGACGGCTGCCGGTGCCGACGCCGCGGGTACACGACCGCGGCCCGTACGAGAACGGCTGGCAGTACGTGCTCATGTCCCGGCTCCGCGGCGAGAACCTGGCCCGGGCCTGGGACCGCGTGCCGCGCGCCGACCGGGAACGGCTCGTCACCGAGGTGGGCGAGGCCCTGGCGGTGCTTCACTCCCTCGATCCCGGCCCGCTCGGGGACGTGCTCGGCCCCGGGGACTGGGGCGCCTTCGTGGACCGCCAGAGCGCCGGTGCCGTGGAGCAGCAGCGCGCCCGCGGGCTGGCCGCCGGCTGGCTGGAGCAGATACCGGACTTCCTGGCTTCGGTGCCGCTGCCGCGCGACCCGGACCGTTGCCTGCTGCACACCGAGGTGATGCAACAGCATTTCCTGGTCGATCCCGACGGATGGCGGCTGACCGGGCTCTTCGACTTCGAACCGGCCATGATCGGTGACCGCGCCTACGACTTCGTGGGCGTGGGCCTGTTCGTCACGCGGGGTGATCCGGACCTGCTGGCCCGGCTCGCCAAGGCCTACGGACGCACCTTCGAGCCGGTCGAACTGCTCGCGTACACGCTGCTGCACGTGTACAGCAACCTCCCTTGGTACATGCGGGAACTGGGTGCGCCCGCCGAAGGAACGCTGCACTCGCTCGCGGAAGCGTGGTTCGGCACGGTCTGACACCTGCCCGTCATGGCGCCGGCGGCCGGGCCCCGGCGCCATTGACGCGCGTAGTCCGTTCCCGCACGCTGGGCTTCGGTTGTTGTCGGCTCAACGGTCGGGAGGCCGGGATGTTCAGACGCGTGTCACGTCTGCTTCTTTCTTTTGTCATGCTCATGGCTGGCGCTGCGGTCGGCGTGGGTACCACCGCCGGCACGGCGCACGCCGACTCCTGCTACACCTGGAACCGCACCCTGTCCCAGGGATCCTCCGGCAGCGACGTGACCCAGCTGCAGATCCGGGTCGCCGGCTGGGTGACGTCCGGCGAACGACTCTCCTACGACGGCCAGTACGGCGCGCGGACCGCCGCCGCCGTCAAGAAGTTCCAGGCCGCGTACGGACTGAGCGCGGACGGCGTCGCCGGACCGGCCACCTTCAGCAAGATCTACGCCCTCCAGGACGCCGACTGCACGCCCGTCCACTTCACCTACGCCGAACTCAACAAGTGCAACTCCGACTGGTCCGGCGGCGCCGTCTCCGCGGCCACCGCCAGGTCGAACGCGCTCAAGACCATGTGGAAGCTGGAGGCTATGCGGCACGCCCTCGGCGACGTCCCCATCACCATCTCCAGCGGCTTCCGCTCCCGCGCGTGCAACAACGCGGTCGGCGGTTCCGCCACCAGCCGCCACCTGTACGGCGACGCGGCCGACCTCGTCGGCTCGCCGTCCCTGTGCCGGCTCGCCCAGCAGTCCAGGACGCACGGCTTCTCGGAGATCCTCGGCCCCGGCTACCCCGGCCACAACGACCACACCCACGTGGCCTTCGACCCGTCGCCCTACTGGTCGGCTCCCACCTGCGGCATCTGATCCGGCGGTGACCGGGGCGGCCCCCTGCCGTGTTCCGGAGCCCACGGCGGCGGTGGCACAGTGGAGGGAGTTTTCCGTCCTGTGGAGGTAGCCCCGCATGCGTCTGCTGCTCGTACGCCATGGTCAGACCCCGTCCAACCTCAAGCACCTGCTGGACACCGGCGCGCCGGGGCCGGGGCTGACACCTCTGGGGCAGGAGCAGGCCGCCGCGCTGCCGCAGGCCCTGGCGGCGGAGCGGATCGGTGCGCTGTACGCCTCCACGCTGGTGCGTACCCAGCTGACCGCCGCGCCGCTGGCGGCCGCGACAGGGCTGGACGTCCGCGTCCGGGACGGGCTGCGGGAGCTGGCCGCGGGAGATCTGGAGATGCGCGGCGACGAGGACGCCGCCGCCGTGTATCTCTCCACCGCCTTCGCCTGGTCCGCCGGCGACACCGGCCGCCGGATGCCCGGCGGTGAGAACGGCGTGGAGGCCCTGGGCCGCTTCGACGCCGTCGTCGCGGAGGCGGCGGAGGCGGGCGCGGACACGGTGGCCATGGTCAGCCACGGCGCGATGATCCGTGCGTGGGTGGCCGCCCGGGCGGACAACGTCGACGTGTCGTACGCCGCCGGCCACCCGCTGGGCAACACCGGCATCGTCGTGCTCACCGGCTCGCCCGACCGGGGCTGGCGGGCACTCCTGTGGGAGGGCAGTCCGCTCGGCCCGGAAGGGGACTTCCCCGAGGACAGCGGCCCGGCCGGCGAGGCGGCCCCCCGTCCCTGAGGGGGCTCCTCGGCGGGTCACCGCGGCGGGCGCGGAGTGACGACGACGGTGACGTGCGCGCCCGGTCGCGCGACGACGCGCACGGTCCGCGCGCGGTCACCGGGCGGGGCCGGCACGGCGGTGCGAGCGGCACCGGTCAGTTCGATGCGCCAGCCGCCCGCCCGGGGCGGCAGCGAGACCTCGGTGACGCCGTGCCCGGCGCGGTACGACAGCCGGTAGACGCCGCCGTCCGGCTCGTACGTCTGAGCGGTGATCCGTCCGGCGACGGCCGGGGCGTACGGCGCCGAGGTCTGCTCCTTGTTGGTCCGGAAGCGCCCCTCGGCGTCCACGGCGCAGTACCCGCCGCCGTAGCACCAGACGTACCCCGCCCAGCCCGAGGTGTAGCGGTTCAGGGACGACAGGGCGTCGCGGTAGAAACGCCCCATGTTCGGCAGGGAGTTGTTCAGGGGGCCCCACTCGCCCACCACGACGGGTACGCGGTACCGGCCGGGATAGACGGTCACCGCGGACTCGTACGCCTCGATCCAGCCGGCTGACGGGTCGTAGTCGGCGCCCGCCTCCATGGCCGTGTTGTAGAAGTGGGGCGCGTAGACGGCCTTCGGGTCGTCGATCCGGCCCAGGCCGGTGGGGACGCCCTCCCCCACGATGGGAGTCGGTTCGAAGAAGATCCAGGAGTCGTCGTCGACGTCGCGGACGGCGTCGGCGAGCCGGTTGTACAGCGGGGTGAGCTGCTCGCGCTCGATGCGCCGGGCGGCCGTCGGCAGGTCCTCGCCGCGCGCGATCTCCCCCATGGGCTCGTTGATCAGGTCGTAGCCGAGGACGGCCGGGTGGTCCCCGAGGCGCCGGGCCAGCACCCGCCACATGTCCGCCTGGGCGCGGCGCAGGTCGGGGTCCTCGTAGAGGTGGGTGAACGCCCGTTGCACGGCCGGTTCGAAGTACTCGGCGAACCAGTCGTCGGGGTGCGGGGTGAACGGCAGACCGTCGGTCCTCGTCGCCCACTCGGGGATGCCGCGGTGCCCGAACGCGGGCCCGAAGACGTCCTGGTGCGCGTCGATCAGGACGTGCACGCGGTGTTCGTGCGCCCAGTCCAGGATGCGTTCGATCCTGCGCAGGTACCGCTCGCTGTAGTGGCCCCGCCGGGGTTCGAGGTCGTCCCAGAAGACGAGGAGCCGGGCGAAGTTGAAGCCCCGGGCCCGCAGGTCCCGGAAGTGCCGCTCACTGATCGCGGACAGGGCGTCCTCACCCCGGTGCGTCTTGTCCTCGACGTTCCAGCCGCGCAGGGTCAGGACGCGGCCCCGGTCGTCCGTGAGCCGGGCTATGCCGGAGGGCGGGACCCGATGGTCCTCGACGGCCGGCTGCGCGTAGGCCGTCCCGGTGGCCAGCAGCGCGATGCAGACGAGCGCGGTGAGCAGACGGCGGTACATGGGACCTCCGGCACGCTCGGTCGACTGTGCCGCAGATCACATCAGGAAGGGTGAGGATTGTTCAAGACCGCGGACGGCGTGCGGGCGCGGTACCGAGGCTTCGCGTGGCGGGCATCCGGCCGGGCCGTGACACTGGGGGAACCAGTGATCGCAGACAGGCGGACCATGACCACCATCGAGGAGACGGTCCGGGTCACGGTGCCGGTGCGTACCGTGTACAACCAGTGGACCCAGTTCAAGACGTTCCCCCGGTTCATGACCACGGTGAAGAGGGTCGAGCAGGTCAGACCGTCCATCACCCATTGGGTGGTCGGTGTGGGGCCGGTGCGGCGCGAGTTCGCGACGGAGATCATCGACCAGCGGCCGGACACCTGTGTCGCCTGGCGGAGCCTGGACTCGCACCACCGGGGCGAGGTGACGTTCCACGCGGCGGGTCCCGACCGGAGCATGGTCACCGTACGCATCGAGGTCGGGCGGCGGGGTGCCGCGGCCGTACTGTCCGGCCTCTCCGGTGTCGCGCGACGCGTGCTCCGGTCCGAGCTGGCGCACTTCAAGGAGTTCATCGAGGGTCTGGGCCAGGAGGCCGGGGGCTGGCGGGGAACCATCCGGAACGGGCACGTCCTGCCGGCGGAGCCCGAGCCCGCGCGCTGCCGCGTTCCCCGTTGGCCCGTGGGCTGATCCGACCGGCGAGAAAGCGAGCGACCTCTGTGACGCACAGGCCACCGGGCGAAGAGCCCCCGCAGGAACTCACCGTCACTCCGCCCAAGAAGTGGGCGGCGGGCGTGCCCGCGGTGCGGCACGCCCTGGAGTACTCCCTCGACGAGACGTCCCTGAGGCGGACCGGGGTGACCCTGCTGACCATGAACCAGGTCGGCGGCATCGACTGCCCCGGCTGCGCGTGGGCGGACCCCTCCCCCGGCCACCGGCACCGCAACGAGTACTGCGAGAACGGCGCCAAGCACATCAACGACGAGGCGACGTCCCGGCGCGTCACCGCCGACTTCTTCCGCGAGCACTCGGTGTCCGCACTGCGCCGGCACTCCGACCTCTGGCTCAACCAGCAGGGGCGGCTCACCGAGCCGATGGTCAAGCGCCCGGGTTCGGACCACTACGAGCCCATCAGCTGGCACGACGCGCTGGGGCTGATCGCCGACGAGCTGAGGTCGCTGCACTCCCCCGACGAGGCGGTCTTCTACACCTCCGGCCGGGTCAGCAACGAGGCCGCCTTCGCGCTGCAGCTGTTCGCCAGGGCCTTCGGCACCAACAACCTGCCCGACTGCAGCAACATGTGCCACGAGTCCAGCGGCTTCGCCCTGCACGAGACACTGGGCACCGGCAAGGGCACGGTGAGTCTCCAGGACCTCCACCACGCCGACCTGATCTTCCTGGTGGGACAGAACCCGGGGACCAACCATCCGCGGCAGCTGTCCGCGCTGGAGGAGGCCAAGCGCAACGGGGCCCGGATCGTCGCGGTGAACACCCTGCCGGAGGCCGGACTGCTGCGGTTCAAGAACCCGCAGAAGGCTCGCGGGGTGATCGGACGCGGCGTCGAGATCGCCGACCGGTTCCTGCACATCCGCAGCGGCGGGGACCTCGCCCTCTTCCAGGGGCTGAACCGGCTGCTGCTGGAGGCCGAGGACGACCGGCCGGGCACCGTGCTCGACCACGCGTTCATCCGCACGAGCACCAGCGGCTTCGAGGACTTCGCACGGCATGCCCGGACCATCGCCTGGGACGACGTTCTGCGGGCCACCGGACTGACGCGTGCGGAGATCGAGGAGGTGCACGGCGACGTCCTGCGCAGCAAGCGGGTGATCGTCTGCTGGGCCATGGGCGTGACGCAGCACAGGCACGGCGTCCCCACCATCAGGGAAATCGTGAACTTCCTGCTGCTGCGCGGCAACCTCGGCAGGGCCGGAGCCGGTGCGTGCCCCGTGCGCGGGCACAGCAACGTGCAGGGCGACCGCACGATGGGCATCTGGGAGCAGATGCCCGACGACTTCCTGGACGCGCTGCGGGAGGAGTTCGGCTTCGATCCGCCCCGCGCCCACGGCCTCGACTCGGTGAACTCGATCAGGGCCATGGGCGAGGGCCGGATCAAGGTCTTCCTCGGCGTGGCGGGCAACTTCGTCCTGGCCGCCCCGGACACCGCGGTCACCGAGGACGCCATGGAGCGCTGCCGGCTCACCGCCCACATCTCCACCAAGCTCAACAGATCGCACACGGTCTGCGGTGAGACCGCGCTGATCCTGCCCACCCTGGGCCGGACGGAGCTCGACATCCAGGCGGGCGGCGAGCAGTTCGTCACCGTCGAGAACTCGATGAGCGAGGTGCACGTCTCCCGGGGCCGTCTCACCCCGGCCTCCAGGGTCCTGCTCAGCGAGGTCGCCATCCTGTGCCGGCTGGCCCGCCGCACCCTCGACGGCCGGACCGGCATCCCCTGGGAGCGGTTCGAGGGCGACTACGGGTCCCTGCGTGACCGGATCGCCCGCGTGGTGCCGGGGCTGCACGACTTCAACCGGCGGGTGATCCGGCCGGGTGGCATCAGGCTGCCCAACCCGGTCAACGAGGGCGTCTTCGCCACGTCCACGGGCAAGGCCCGGTTCACCCGCAACGACTGGGAGATGCCGACGGCTCCCGAGGGACACCTGCTGTTGCAGACGCTCCGCTCGCACGACCAGTGGAACACGGTCCCCTACACGAACAACGACCGCTACCGGGGCATTCACGGCAGCCGGCGGGTCGTGCTGGTCAACCCCGAGGACATGGCGGACCTCGGACTCGCCGAGAAACAGCACGTCGACCTGGTGAGCGTGTGGAGGGACGGCACGGAACGCCGCGCGGAGGGCTACCGGGTGGTGCCGTATCCGACCAGCCGTGGCTGCGCGGCGGCGTACTACCCGGAGACACAGGTCCTCGTTCCGCTGGACAGCGTGGCCGAGATCAGTAATCAGCCGACGTCGAAGGGGCTGGTGGTGCGGCTGGAGTCCGCGGGCCCGGAGCCCGGCGAGCCCGCGGATCCGCCCGTCGAGTGAGGTCGCCGCCCTCCGACGGGTCAGCCGCCCGAGCGGCCGGGACGCATCGGTTCGAACCGGACGTGGCGCCACACCTCGCGGAAGCCGCACGTGTCGTCGGCCGTCAGGCCGTCGTCGGGGACGGCCCAGTATCTGACCGGCGTGGTGTCCGACGTGACCGCCGGCCAACCCGGGTCCCCGGTGGCCGCGAAGCCGGCCCAGGAGCGGAGCATGCGGCGGGACAGGGCCCGGTCGTCTGCGTCGGGCGCGCCGCCGATGACGAAGTCCGCGCCGACGGCGTCCAGGTTGCCGAAGGCGAAGGGGACGTCCGCGGTGTGCCAGGGTCCGGCCGCACCGCGCCGGCGGGCGAAGCGGGCCAGGTACGCCCGGCCGCCGGCCCTCGCGTGCTGCTCGGCGAGCCGGGTGGTGTACTCGCCGAACCGCGCGTCGCCGAGGACCGCGAGGCAGCGGTCGAGCACCGGGGCGTCCGGCAGCAACTCCCGGTAGCCGTCGACCAGGTGGGCGGGGAGGCGCAGGGCCTCGGCGACGTCCGCGAGTTCCGCCTCGGTGACGGCTGCCCGGACGGCCCCCACCATGTGGAGGAACCGGTATTCCTCCAGCGTGTGACAGACCAGCAGATCCACGTCCCGCGCCGTGCCGGAGACGAGCGCGCGGAGCGGTTCCGCGGGCAGCACCTCGCCGTCGACGACGGGCTGGAAGATGACGGGGTCGAAGGCCTGGACCGGCGTCACGGGATTGGCCCGGCAGTCCGCGGCGGCCTTGTCGGACGCGGCCACGAGCGCCTCGGGCGGCACGGACAGCAGTCCCGCGGCCGTCGGGCTCACCCCGGCCCCGGCCGCGATCCGCTCGGTGACCGCCTCGGCGAGCTCCACGGTGAAGAAGGCACTGGGCACGCTGTGGGCGATGGCCCGCCGGAACAGCCCGCGCGCCCGCTCCATGACCACCAGGCAGGCCACCGAGCCGCCCCCGGAGGAGTGCCCGGCGATGGTGACGTTGTCGGGGTCGCCGCCGAAGGCTTCGATGTTCTCCCGGACCCAGTCCAGGGCGGCGGCCTGGTCGAGCAGCCCGCGGTTGTCGGGGAACCCGGGCACCCTGCCGAAGCCCTCGAAGCCCACGCGGAAGTTGCAGCTCACCACGACCAGACCGGCGCGGGCCAGGGACGCCCCGTCGATGTCGGGCTGGGCGGACGAGCCGAAGGTGTAGGCGCCACCGTGGAGCCAGAAGAACACCGGCAGCCCGCCGTCTCCCGCACCGTCGGGGACCCACACGTTGACGCTGAGGACGTCCTCGTCGCCCGGGCGCCACACCGGCGCTCCGGGCAACTCGGCCGACTGCGGGGCGATGGGGCCGAAGTCCGTGCAGTCCCGTATCCCGCTCCAGCCCGGCGCCGCTTGCGGCTCCCGGAACCGGCGGGCACCGAAAGGCGCGGCGGCGTACGGGACGCCGAGCACGGCTGTGACACCGTCACCGGCCGCGGTACCCCGCACCCGGCCCCGGGTCGTACGGAAGACTGCCTCTTCATCACGTGGTTGCTCACTCATCGCGCGTCAGTCTGACTGAGTAGGAACTGAGTACGCGCACCCATGTGCGGCCAAGTGACGGGGACCACACTCAGGCCATGACGAACATTCCGCCTCCGGCCGAGGAACTGCGCTTCCTCGACGCCGAGCTGCGGCAACTCGACGCCCGCCGCGCCCTCTTGCTCCGGCGCCGCGAGTGGCTGGTCCACGCCCTGCGTACGACCTCCGCACCGCAGCCCGCCCGGGTGGCCGACCCGGTGTGGCCCGGCACGGCCGCGCAACGGCCGGAGGCCACGGCACCCGGCGTGCAGAACGTGCTGCTGCTCCTCGGCGGCGTCCTCCTGACGGTCGCCGCCATCGCCTTCACCCTGGTCGGCTGGGGTCACCTGGGTATCACCGGACGGGCACTGGTGCTGGGCGCGGTGACCCTGAGCGCGCTGGCCGCGCCCGTGCCGTTGCTGCGACGAGGACTGGGCTCGACCGCCGAGGCGGTGGCGGCTCTGGGCATGGCTCTGACCGTGCTCGATGCCTACGCCCTGCACGAAGTGGCGTTCAGCGGCAGCGGCGGTCTCGGGTACACGGCTGCCGCGTCGGCCGTCCTGGCCGGTGCCTGGGCCGCGTACGGTGCGGGAGTGGGCCAGCTGGTGCCGCGGCCGGCCGGCGACGTCGCGGCGGAGCAGGGTCCGGCGCGAGCGGGCGGGCGCCTCGCCCTGCGGCTCCCGCTCCCCCTCGCCGCGGTGACCGCGCAGCTGCCGCTGCTTCTGTGGGCGCTCGCCGTCGACGCGGGCCCGTATGCGCTCACCGCCGCGCTGCTGGCGACCGCCGCGGCCGACACCGCCGTGTCGCTCCGGTCGGCCCACGCGCCGGTGCGGGTCGTCACGCTCGTCGGCGCCTGCGGCACGGGTGCCGTCGGGGTGCTGTCGGCCGGATGGCTCTGCTGGAGCGCGCCCGGTCCGGGTACCGCCGCGCGGGGCGCCGCGCTCCTGGTCCTCGCAGCGGCGATCGCCCTGACCGCCGCCCTGTTCGCCCCGAGGCCGGACGTCGCCGTGTGTACCGCCCTGTCCGCCGGGCTGTGCCTGGTCGCGGGGGCCGGCGGGGTACTGCGGGCGTCGGTGCCCGGTGAGTGGACGGTGCCCGGATGCCTGGCCCTCGGGATCAGCCTGCTGACGGCCGTCCGGATGCCCCTCCCCCGGCCGCTGCGGCGGGGGATGGCCGGCGCCTCGCTGGTCGTCCAGGGCCTCGCGGTGCTGTGGGCGCTCCCGCTGGTCGCGGGGACGCTCTTCGGCCCGGCGGCCTGGATCGAGCGGCCCTGGTCGGGGGTGCCGATCGACTCCCGGGACGCCGTGTTCGCGGACGCCGACTGGCCTTCCTACGCGACTGCCGCGCCGCTCGTCCTCGCCCTCGTGGCCGGTGTGCTGGCCGTGGCCGAGCGCCGCGCGGTGTGGCGCCCGGCGGCCGCGGTGGGTGCGCTCGTCCTCGGGTGGGCGGCGGCGACCGTGACTCCGGTGGTGCTCGAACTGCCTTACGGGGCGGGGCTGGTGGCGCAGGGTGTCCTGGTCGTGGCCTCGCTCTGCGTCGCCGAACGGGCCCGTCGTGCGGCAGGCGGTCCGTCCGCGCCGGCCGTGACGGCCGTCGTACTGGCCCTCGTCACCTCCGTCACCCTCGCCCTCCTCTCCCTGGCCACCGAGTCCGGGACGATCGGGGTGCTCCTGACTCTGACGACGCTGTTCGGCGTCGCGAGCGCCCGTCCGGGGCTCGTCGTGTTCGCCGCGCCCGCCGCCCTGGCGTACGCCGCGGCTCTGGCCTGCGCGGTCGGGGCGTTTGCCGGCCGGCCTCCGGAGCACACCGCGCTGCTGGTCCTGGTCGTACCCGTCGTCGCCGCTCTGAGCGCGGCGCGGACGCGGGGCTCGGCCGCGACCGTCCCGGTCGAAGGGGCGGGTGCGGCCGCGGCGCTGCTGTCGATCGCTCTCACGGCGCGGGATCTGCCCATGCTGGCCCTGGTGCTCTCGCTCTGCGGGGTCGTCACCGCCGGGACCGCGCTGCGGCCGGAGCGGCGACGGGCCGGTCATGCGGCGGCCGCCCTGTTCCTGGCGGCCACCTGGGTGCGGCTGGCGGCGTGGGACGTCACCACGCCGGAGGCCTACACGCTGCCGGTGACCGTCGCCGCGCTGGCCGTCGGGCACCTGGCCCGGCGCCGTGATCCGTCGGTGTCCTCCTGGACGGCGTACGCGGCGGGGCCGGCCGTCACCCTGGTGCCGAGTCTGCTCGCGATGTGGGGAGATCCGCACTGGCTGCGGCCCCTGCTGCTCGGCACCGCCGCGCTGGCCATGACCCTGGCGGGCGCACGGTTCCGTCTCCAGGCCCCGCTGGTCCTGGGCGGGAGCGCACTCGCGCTGGTGGCGCTGCACGAGCTCGCCCCTTACGTCACGCAGGTCGTCGGCGCGCTTCCCCGATGGGCACCTCCCGCACTCGCCGGTCTGGCCCTGCTGGCCCTGGGCGCCACCTACGAACAGCGCCTGCGTGACGCGAGGCGGCTGCGGGAAGCACTGGGGCGGCTCCGGTAGGCGACGCCCCGGACGCGGGCCGCCGACTGTCGGTCCCCGACGCCGAGTTCGTCGCATGAAGCCGGAGATGCTCGACAAACTGAACCGGGCCCGCGAGTCGGCGCTCGCGCGCGGAGTCCCGCCCGCCGAGGCGGAGAGGTGGCTGGAGGCCGCCCGTCCGTGCGCGACGCTCACGCCTGACGGGGACGGACCGGTCGTCGGCCGCTTCGGCGGACCCCTGCTGCTTCCCGTCGAGTCTCCCGACCCTCCGGCGCGCACGTACCTGATCGCCTCCATAGATCTCGCGGCACTGCCCGCGGACGCGACGACCCTGCCGCTGCCGTCCGACGGTGTACTGCACCTGCTCGCCCGGTCCACCGACGACGGTTTCGATGCCGGCGGCGAAGCGGTGTACGTTCCTGCCGGCACACCGGTGGAGGAGCGCCCCCTGAGCCCGAGGCACTCGCCCAGGGACCCGTGGGCGAACATGGGCCTGGGCCCTCATGAGGGGACGGCACTGCGGCTTCGCCGTTGAGGTCTCCCCGCCGGACTGCAAGGCGATGTACGACCCCGCCGAGCACCCCCACGCCGCGGAACTGCGCGATGCCTGGCGATCGGTGCGCGACGAGGACCGGTCACGCGGCAGGTCCTTGCTGCGGATCGACGGGTACGCCCGCGATCCCTACGGCGAGTTCGACATGCTTGACCCAGCAGCGTCGCTGAGGGCCCGGAGGGAAGGGCGGCCGCCGGGCGAGCCCGCCAGTGCCTGGGCCGCACCCCGGCCGGAGGACTGGGCCCTGCTCACCCAGCGGTACGGGGGCGTCTACGTCCACGGTGACGTCTACTGGACGGTCACGAGAAAGAACCTGGCGGAGCGCCGATTCGATGAGGTGGACGTATTGGGGTACATCGAAGGCCCGGCCTGACCGGCGCCCGCGCCGCTCGCGTTCCGGAATTCACCGAGCACCCCCTGACGTTGATCGGGTCATGACTCAAGCACCGGCACCACGCCCACTGTCCGACGAAGCGCTCTCCGGCCTGCTCGGCAGCCAGCAGTTCGGCACACTCGCCACCGTCAAGCGCAGTGGCCACCCCCACCTGACCACCATGCTGTACGGATGGGACCCGGAGGCCCGTATCGTCCGGTTCTCGACCACGGCGGACCGGGTCAAGCTCGGGCACATACGGCGCGAGCCGCGTGTGGCGCTGCACGTACAGGGTGACGACGTGTGGTCGTTCGCCGTCGCGGAGGGCGAGGCCGAGGTCTCGGAGATCACGACGGTGCCCGGCGACGCGGTCGGGAGGGAACTGCTCGCGATGATGCCGGCGACCCTCAGACCCGACGACGAGGAGGCGTTCCTGGCGCGGTCGGTCGCCGAGCGCCGAGTGGTCGTCAGGCTGAAGGTGGACCGCTTGTACGGCACGGCACTCGACGTCCAAGGGTGACGCACCGCTGTGGCCGCGTCAGCGGCGATGGACACTGACCGCGTAACCTCCGCCGTCGTAGGGGTCGGCGTCCCAGGTGGCGAAGCGGTCGGTGAGCGTGAGGCCGGCCGCCGTGCAGTGGGCGTCGTACTCCGCCAGCGTGAGGCTGGGCGGCACGGGCAGGTGCTCCCGGTCCAGGCCGAAGCCGGCGACGAGCAGGCCGCCCGGGTGCAGGGCCCGGGCCAGGACGGCGGCGACGGCGGCCTCCGTGCCCGGCGCGAGGAGCGGGAACACGTTGCCCGCGGCGACGACCAGGTCGAAGCCGGGGCCGACGTCCGCCGCGGCCGGGTCGAAGTCGGCCAGGTCGGCCTGCAACCAGGTCAGCCGGGGCGCGTTCCGACGGGCCACGGCAAGCATGGAGGCGTCGCGGTCCACGCCCACCCCGTCGTAACCGAGGTGGGCGAGTTGGGTCAGGACCCGCCCGGTGCCGCAGCCCGCGTCCAGCACCCGCGCCCCTGGGGGCACCAGCGTGGCGCACAGTCGCGCCTCGCCGTGGACGTCCTGCCCGCGTTCGGCGAGTTCGGCGAAACGCGCGGCGTACTGCTCACCGGACGTACCGCCGGTCAGCTGCTCCCATCGGCTCATGGCGGCAAGCCTAACGGGCCGCCGGCGTCGTCCGCTCCGCCAGGTAAATGCGTCGACAGCGCACCCCGCGCCCGGCAGAGTGGTCGCCCGTGACGAGCAGCGAACTGTGGACACGCGCGACCGCCGACCGCTACGACGCCGAGGAGACCGAGATGTCCTCGGCCGCCGTCCTCGGACCCACCCTCGACCTCCTCGCCGAACTCGCCGGGGACGGCCGGGCACTGGAGTTCGCCATCGGGACCGGACGCGTGGGCGTCCCCCTCCGGGAGCGTGGCGTGCCGGTGGCGGGCATCGAACTGTCCGAGCACATGGCGGCGGTCCTGCGGCGCAAGGCCGACGCGGACACGCTGCCGGTGACCCTCGGGGACATGGCCACGACCGTCGTCCCCGGTGAGTTCGCCGTGGTCTACCTCGTCTACAACACCATCACCAACCTGCTCACCCAGGACGAACAGGTCGAGTGCTTCCGCAACGCGGCCCGTCACCTGAGGCCCGGGGGCAGGTTCGTCATCGAGCTGGGCGTGCCGCCCCTGCGATACCTGCCGCCCGGCCAGACCGCGGTGCCGTTCGACGTCTCCGACCGGCACCTCGGGTTCGACACCTTCGACCTGGTCGAGCAGATCCTCGTCTCGAACCACTTCACCCGAGACGGCGACCACTACCGCCGCGGCAACTCCCGGCACCGGTACGCCTGGCCGGCGGAGCTCGACCTGATGGCGCGCATCGCCGGTCTCGACCTGGAACACCGTTACGCGGACTGGGACCGGACCCCGTTCACCCAGGACTCGGTGAAGCACGTCTCGGTGTGGCGCAAGCCGGCCTGACGACCGCCGCCGCGGGGGCGGGCGAGCCCTTCCAGTCCATACGCGACCAGGGCAGGGCGAGGTCGTCCGTGCCACGCACCGGACGGGGTGCCAGGTCCTCCACCCGCGCCGCCTCCGCGTGCCGGGCGAACACGGTGTCGGCGTACCGGTGGCCGGTGTCGGCGGCGATGAACACGGCCGTCCGGCCGGGCTCCGCACCGCGTTCCCAGCGGGCGGCGAGATAGGCGGCGCCGGTGGACAGGCCGGCGAAGACGGCGTGCCGGCGCAGCAGGTCCACGCTCCCGGCGAGGGCGGCGTCGAAGGCGAGCCAGTGGACGGTGTCGTAGAGGTCGTGACGCACGTTGCCGAACGGGATGGAACTGCCGATTCCGGCGATGATGATCTCCGGGTCCGAGACGTGGTCGCTGCCGAAGGTGACGCTGCCGAACGGCTGGACGCCGACGAGTCGCACGTCGACGGAGCGTTTGCCCAGGTAGTGGGCGAGGGCGCCGGTGGAGGCCCCCGATCCCACGCCGCCCACGAGGGACAGGGCGGCGGCACCGGTCTCCTCCTGGATCCGTTCGGCCACGGCCTCGTAGCCGAGGTAGTGGACGTCGTCGTGGTACTGGCGCATCCAGTGGTAGTCGGGGTGATCGCGCAGGATCTCCCGGACGCGGGCGACGCGGCGGCTCTGGTCGAGTTTGAGGTCGGTGCCGGGCCGCATCTGCTCCAGGGTGGCACCGAGGACGTCGAGTTGGGTGCGCAGGGTGTGGTCGACGGTGGTGGAGCCGACGATGTGGCAGCGCATGCCGTAGCGGTGGCAGGCCAGCGCGAGGGCGTAGGCGTAGATGCCGCTGGAACTGTCGACTAGGGTGTCGCCGCGCCGCACGGCCTTGGTGTCGAGCAGGTGGCGTACGGCGGCCAGGGCGGAGACGACCTTCATCGTCTCAAACCGCAGGCAGACGAGTCCGTCGTCGAGGCGTATCAGGTCCGGTCGGCCGATGGCCTCCGAGATGTGTTCGTCCACGGGGGTACTCCTCACTGGCGGGGGTCGCGAAGGTGGTGAAGGTCCGGGTCGACGGGATGCCTTCACGGTCCAGGGCGCGGGCGCAACGGTGCAGCCTGCGGTTCAGGCCGGGGACTCGGGGGTCGAAGAGGATGCCGGCGACGTTGCCGCTGTGGGCGATCTGCACCCCGGCGGCGCCCACGCTGTCGGCGATGCCGGTGAGTGCCGGGAACTCCTGGTGCCGCAGCACGCGTTGGCGCAGGCGGGCGCTGGCCGTGCCGACCCTGCCGAGCAGCGCGGTGTCGGCGTCGGTCACCGCCCTGCGCAGCATGCGGCGCAGGTGCTCGTACGCGGCGAGGTCGTCGTGCGCGACGACGACCGGCAGGGAGAGGGTGTCGACCGGTTCGCCGCCGCCGAGCGCGCACCCGACCACCACCGCGGGCGGCAGCGCGGAGCCCAGGGTCTCCAGGACGCGGCCCTCGCGCTGCGCGAAGAGCAGCGGGCGACAGCCGTGCATCAGGGGGTCGCTGGCGCCCTCGGCGCGCACCGCGAGGCGGGCGATGGTCTCCGGCGGCAGGAGCAGGCCCCGGGAGTCGGCGACCGCGCGCACCGTGGCGATGACGTCGCTGGTGGACGAGCCCATGCCGAGTCCGACGGGGAGGTCGCCGGTGAGGGTCAGCTCGCCGCCGCACGGTTCCTCTCCGAGGCGCTCGGCGCACTCCCGCAGCGCGAGGACGGCCGCCGCCCGCGCCTTGGCCCGGCCGCCCGGCGTCACCGTCACCTCGCCGGGCGGGCTGCCGGGCCGGTGGGTGAAACGGGCCGTGCTGCCCCGGGCGGTCATGGGCAGGGTGACCAGGCCGTGGCGGGGGCGGCGCCGTTCGTCGAGGAAGACGCCCTGGAGGATCTCGCCGTGGTGGCAGGCGGCGTGTCCGGTGCCCGTCGTCTCACGGGCGGCGGCGTCCGGCGACGCCGGCCGGCGGGTGGCGGACGTCATGCGCCGGCCGCCGCCCGGTAGCGGTACAGGGTCGTGGGTTCCGCGCTGAACTGGGAGAACGGGAAGGGTTCCGCGGACAGGGCGGTCACGCCCGCTCCGAGGAACGCGCGGGCCACGGCACTTCCGGTCTGGGCGTAGACCACCAGCGGCACGCCGCGCTCACGGCAACGGGCCAGGACGGTGTCGAAGCTGCCGTTGCTCAGGGTCATTCCGGTGGCGACCACGGCGTCGGCGGTGCCGAGCAGCTCGTGCATGTCGTCGGTGACCGGGTCGCCCCACTGGGTGGTACGGAGGTTGAAGTCGCAGAGCAGGGGCGAACCGCCGCGTTCGCGGATGGCCGCGACGAGCGGGTTGACCACGCCGATCAGGCCGACCCGGGCGCCGGCCCCGATGTCCAGGAGGCCGGCGATGGCCGCGTCGCGGGCCCGCGCCCGGGTCTCGGGTGTCCCGGCGGGCAGGGTGACCGGTTCCGCCCCGGCCGCCTCCCGGTGCGGCCGGGCCGCGCTCAGGTAGGCGTCGAGCGCGGCGATCCGCAGCGGGCGGGGCGCGTCGCGCAGCAGCGCGTCGAGGGGGGCGCCGGAGGCGTCGCGGCACAGGGACGGGTCGGCTTCTCCGGCCTCGAAGGCGCAGCCGCCGAACGAGTCGCCGACGCGGACGAGGATGTACTGGTTGAGGTAGGTGGTGTTCCCGCCGGCCAGCCGGGTGCCGTGGTGGACCCAGAACACGCTGGTCGCCGTCATGTCGGCGGGAGAGGGACCGTGTTCGCCCGCCAGTACGCCGGCCAGGAGTTCCTCGGTGTTCTTCATCGCGGGCCTCCGGAGCGGGGCGTGTCGTGGGTGATGCGGAACAGGAAGGTCAGCACGCCGTCCCGCCAGTCGTGGAGGTGGTCGACCCGGGGGCTCAGCCCGTGGTCCAGGGCGTGCTGGACGAGGGCGCGCAGGTCGGCGGTGTTGGAGGCGATGAGGTGGATCTCGCCGCCGGGTGCCAGGAGGTCCTTCTCCGTGATCTGGGCGAAGAACTTCTCGATCAGCGGTGCGCCCACGCAGACGTTGCGTACGACGTCGGGGTCGTCGCTGACGGTCTGGCTGACGGCGGGCGGGTTGAAAGTGACGACGTCCAGCTGGACGGCGTCCGGGAGGGCGTCGAAGACGTCGCTCACGGCGGGGAGGAACGCGGTGTCCGGGCGTTCGCCGACGAGGCGCCGGTAGTGGCGGGTGGCCGTGGCCACGCTCTCCGGATGGACGTCGAGCGCGTGGATCTCCCGGGCGCCCCGGATGCCCGCCGCCACGGCCTCGACGCCGAGGCCGACGCCCATGGCGGCGTAACGGCGGCCGCGGGTCTCGATACGGCCGTCGAGCAGCCGCTCGTGGATCAGGCGGCTGGTCCAGCCGGGTATGAAGACGCCGGGCGGGACGTCGAAGGTCCATCCGTTCCACTCGTAGGAGCGGGTGGTGTGCAGGTCGCCCTTGGGCTGGTTCAGGGCGATGATCCGGTCCGCGGGCAGCGGCGGGGGCAGCTGCTCGAGGAGAGCGGGGCCGGTGGTGTTCCGGTCCATTGGGGGGTCCCTCCTGGTCCTTGACGAGGCGTCAGGTGTACGAGGCGGACGAGGCGTCGGCCTCCTCCGGCAGCACACTAATGGAAATGATTGTCATTGCGATAGTCTGTCGCCGACGCAGCGCCACCCCGCTCGATGCGTCCCCCGCCGACCCCGTACACGACAGGAGCGCGTCATCGTGCCCACCCCCTCCGCCCCGCCCGACACTGTCGAGGAGCGAGCCGCGAAGCAGCGGACCGTCCTGCTCGACATCGCCTTCCTCCGCCTCTGGACGGGCGCCACGGCGTCGGGCCTGGCCACCTGGGCCCTGCCGTTCGTGCTCGGCCTCGCGGTCCTCGACCGGACGCTCACCGCCACCGACCTGGGACTGCTGCTCGCCGCCCGGACGGTGGGGTTCCTCACCGCGGTGCCCCTGGCCGGGGTGCTGGCCGACCGGCACTCCCGCCGGGGCGTCGTCCTGTGGGCGGGGCTCGCCGCCGGAGCCGCGGCTCCCGTGCTCGCCGCCGGACTGGACCGCTCGGTCCTGCTGATGGCCACGGCCGCCGCGGTGGCCGGCGCCGGTCAGGGTGCCTGCCGGCCCGCCTACCAGGCACTGACCGCCGAAGTGGTGGACGCCGGCCGCAGGCAGCAGGCCAACGCCGCGATGACCCTGGCCGTACGGGCTACCACGCTCGTGGGGCCCTCGCTGGCCGCCCTGCTCGCCGTGTTCCTCAGCACCGGGGCGCTGCTGGTGGGCATCGGGCTGCTCTGGCTCGTCGCCGCGTGCGTCCCCGGACGCGGCGCGCGGCCCGGCACCGTGAACGGCGCTTCCCGGCCCTCGGCCGCTACGGACAGGGCGTCGTTCCTCACCGAGTTCACCGAGGGGGTCCGCGAGGCCCGCAGGCACCCGTGGTTCCTCGCCGGGCTGGGCGCGCTGACGGCCGTCATAGCCACCGGCTACTCCGCGACGGGCGTCGCTCTCCCCATGGTCAGCAGGGACGAGTACGGCACCGAGGTCGTCCTCGCGGGTGCGATGACCGCCTACACCGCCGGGGCGCTGGCCGGTGCGCTGCTCATCGCCCGCTGGCGCCCCCGCTCCCCCGGCCGGGCCGCCCTGGCCGGACTCGCCGCGTACGGATTCGCCCCGCTCAGCCTCGTGTTTCCCGTGCACCCGGTCGTCGTGATGGCCGCCTACGCCGTCGCGGGCATCGGCATCGAACTGTTCAACGTGCCGTGGTTCACCGCCGCCCAGCGCGAGGTGGCCCCGGACAAGCTGGCCCGGGTCTCCTCCCTGGACTTCCTGCTCTCCTACGGCCTCGCCCCCGTCGGACTCGCCGTCATCGCCCCCGCCATCGACGCCTTCGGTGCCAGGGCGGTACTCGCGAGCTGCGCGGTCGTCTGCTTCGCGGCACCGGCGGCCGCGGCCCTGGTTCCCAGCACACGGACCTTCTCCCACCCGCCCGCGGGGACGGTCACCGCCCCTCGGGGGGCGGACCCTTCCGCCTGACGGGACCGGCCACTCACACGTTCGCTCCCGCCGCCCGCAGTGGGCGGCGGGAGCGAACGGCGTGTCAGGGGCCTGTGCCGTCGGCGGGTGCCGGCGGTTCAGCTGTCGAGTTCGCGCAGGTACGCGGCGAACTTCTCCAGGCCGTCGATGTTGCGGGGCCCGCTGATGCCCTCGTTGTAGTCGAGGATGAAGAAGTTGTCCTTCTTCACTGCGGGAAGACCCCTGGTGTGGGGGGACTTCTTCAGGAAGTCGATCTTCTTCTGGGCGGGCATGTCGCCGTAGTCGAGGATGACGATGACCTCGGGCTCGGCCTCGGCGACGGATTCCCAGCTGACCTGGGTCCAGCGCTCGTCGAGGCCGTCGAAGACGTTCTTGCCGCCCGCCTTACTGATGATGTCGTTGGGCGGCACCTGGTTGCCCGCGGTGAACGGCTGGTCGGTGCCGGAGTCGTAGAGGAAGACGGGCACCGGGTCGCCCTCCGGGGCCTTGGCCTCGACCTCCTTCACGCGCCTGCGCAACTCGCCGACCACCTCCGTGGCCCTGTCCTCGACCCGGAAGATCTTGCCGAGTCGTTCGAGGTCGGTGTAGAGCGCTTCGAAGGGGGTCACTTTCTCAGGAAACCCGGGGTAGTTGAAGCAGCTCTCGGTGTGCATGAAGCTCTGGATGCCGAGCGTGTCCAGGATCTCGGGTGTGATGCCCCGCTCGTTCTTGAAGCCGGAGTTCCATCCGGCCACCACGAAGTCGGACTCGGCCTCGACCACGACCTCCTTGTTGAGGAGGTCGTCGCTGAGCATCTTCACCTTCGCGTACTCGGACGCCCACGGGGACTCGCTCACCGGCGGGTTGGCCGGCGGCATCACATAGCCGTACACGTGCTCGGTCAGGCCGAGGGCGAACAGCTTGTCCGCGCTGCCGCCCTCGTAGGCGACGGCACGCTCGGGAACCGTGTACTCCACCGGTTCGCCGCAGCGCTTGACGGTGACCTTGCCGGAGGCCTTGGCGTCGTCCGACTCGACCTCGGCGCCGCAGCCGCCGAGCACCAGGGCCGCCGCGAGGGCGGATCCGACGGCGGTACGGGATCTGCTCATGAGCATGTGTCAGGTTGCCTTTCGATCACTGGAGTTGAGCGAATACAGCAGCTGGGGATCGCCCGTCAGCGGATGCGGGACGACACTGGCCCGCACTCCGAAGACCTCGGCGACCAGGTGTGGCGTGAGGACCTCCGCAGGGGCACCGGAAGCGACCAGACGGCCCTGGGAGAGCACGCCGAGCCGGTCACAGGCGGCCGCGGCGAGATTGAGGTCGTGCAGGACGACGAGGACCGTGAGCCCCGAGCCGCGCAGGAGCGAGAGCAGGTCGACCTGGTGGCGGACGTCGAGGTGGTTGGTCGGCTCGTCGAGGACGAGGACCTTCGGCTCCTGCACCAGTGCGCGGGCGAGCAGGACGCGCTGGCGCTCCCCGCCCGACAGCGTCAGAACCCCCCGGTGCGCCAGGTGCCCGATGTCGAGCCGGCCCATCACCCGCTCGCACAGTTCGCGTTCGCGGCCGCTGAGCGCCTGGTTCCCGCGCAGGTGCGGCGCGCGTCCGAGTGCGACGACCTCCTCGACCGTGAAGTCGAAGTCGACGCCGCCGTCCTGGGTCATCGCCGCGACGGTCCGGGCGCTGCTGCGCAGCGGGAGCCGGGTCAGGTCCCGCTCGCCCAGCCAGACGGTTCCGGAGCTGGGACGCAACGCCCGGTACACGCATCGCAGCGCGGTGGACTTGCCGCTTCCGTTCGGGCCGACCAGACCCACGACCTGCCCGTCCGTCACTTCCAGGGACAAAGCGCGGACGAGCGTCCTGCCGTCGGTCACGACCGAGAGCTCTTCGAGTCTCAGGTCCATGTCAGCGCCCTCCGAAGGTGTAGGCCCTGCGGCGCATCAGGCCGATGAAGACGGGCACGCCCACGAGCGCGGTGACCACCCCGAGCGGCAGTTCGCGCGGGGCGGCCACGGTGCGGGCCGCCAGGTCGACCCACACCATGAAGATCGCCCCGGCCAGCGGAGCCACCGCGAGCACGCGGGCGTGGGTGGCACCGATGACCATCCGCACCACGTGCGGCATGACGAGCCCGACGAACGCGATGGCGCCGCTGACCGCGACCATGACGCCCGTGACGAGCGAGACGAGAAGCAACAGCCCCTTCCGGTACCGGTCGGGACCGACTCCCAGACTCGCGGAGGTCTCGTCACCGAGGGCCAGGACGTCCATCACCCTCCCGTACCGGTGGAGGACGACGAGTCCGCCCAGCACCACGACGGAAACGACGGGCAGCGCACCCCAGGTCGCGGCGCCGAAGCTGCCCATCGTCCAGTACAGGACCATGCTCGTCGCCTCGGCGTCCGGCGCGAAGTAGACGATCAGGCTCATCACCGCCTGGAAGCCGAGCGACATGGCCACGCCCGTGAGGACGAGGCGCAGCGGCGACAGGGTGCCCCGGCTCGCGGCGGCGGCGTACACCAGGAGCGAGGCGGCGAGCGCACCGGCGAAGGCCCCGGCGGACACCGCGTAGATGCCGAACGCGGCGAGTCCGCCGGTGACCGTGACGCCGACGGCGCCCACGGACGCGCCCGACGAGACGCCGAGGACGAAGGGGTCGGCGAGCGCGTTGCGCACCAGGGCCTGGACCGCCACGCCGACCGCGCTGAGCCCCGCCCCCACCAACGCCGCCAGCAGCACTCGGGGCGTACGGATCTGCCAGACGATCTGGTACGTCGTCACCTCGTCGGGGGCGATGCGCCCGCCGTGGAGAGCCGCCCACAGGTGGCGGGCGGTCTCCCCGGGGGAGATGACCGCGGGGCCGAGTCCGATGGCGACGACGACGGAAACCAGCAGGACCGCGGTCAACCCCGCGCAGCCGAGCAACAGGGCCTTGCGGGAGGCGAGCCGGCCTTTCGCGGCCGCCGCGGGTGCGGACGCCGGCACCTCGGCCGGGCCGGCCGTGTCCGCGCTCACCGACGGTATGGAGGTCGAAGGCGGAGGCACGTGGCCTACCTACACTTTCTCTCGATAATGGAAACCATGTTCAGCTTCGGGAATCTAGCATGCCCCGCCCGCCGGCGGCGGGTTGCGCCCGGAAGAGTGACAGATCATCCGCGAGTGGTTACGATGCCCGCGATGATGACTTTCTCCTCGTACGGATTGGGGGAATCGTTCGCGTCAGGTGAGTGCTGATGGCTCATCACCTCGTGAACGGTGTTCCACCCCACCAGTTGATGTGGCGGCGCGTACGTGAGTACGCCGTGCCACCGTCCATGATCGAGACCGCGACCGCGCGACGTGCGGTCGGCGACTGGGCGGGGGCGTGTGCCGCCGCCCGGATCGACGTCGATCTCGATCTGCGCGCCGTGGGCAAGCACCACGGCACCGACCTCGTTGCCCGCCTCCGGGCGGATCTGCGCCGGCTGGCGCAGTCCCGGCACGCCGGTCGTGCACCTCGTCGTCCGGACGCCGCCGGCCTGGGCGGACGCCGGACAGCGCATGTCCCTGGCCCTGTGGGACGGGTCCCGCCGCGGCACGGCCGGACACCATCCGCACCCGCATCCCGACCGGCGTTTCCGGCTCGACCTGCACCGGCACCTCTGGGACGCCGTACGCAGCGGCGACCTGTCCCGGCGGTGCGGCGCGATCGGGCCCGCGCACGCACCGCCGGCCGGCTACCGGCGCCCGTCCCGCCGCTCGGCGAGCGTGCCCGGCGCGCTGCTGCCCAGCCTGCGCCGCACACCGCCCCGGGTCTGCGTCGTGATCGACACCTCCGGATCGGTGAGCGACGGCGAACTCGGCAGCGCGCTGCTGGAGGTCGCGGCCGTCACCCGCGCGGTCGGCGGCCGGCGGGACCTGGTCACCGTCATCTCCTGCGACGCCGCGGCCCGCACCGTGGTCCCCGTCTGCCAGGCCGAGAGCATCGAACTCCTCGGCGGTGGCGGGACCGACCTGCGTTCCGGCTTCACCCGGGCCCTGCGCGCCCGGCACCGGCCCGACGTGATCGTCGCCCTGACGGACGGCCAGACACCCTGGCCCTCCGCACAGCCTCCCTGCCGCACGGTGGTCGGACTCTTCCCCCGGCCGACCGGCATCGACACCGACGACCCCGACTACGTGCCCGACCTCCCGCCGCCCTGGGCACGGGTCGTGACCATCGGCTGACGCACACTCCGCCGACCCGTCGCGGCGTCGTCGACCGAGACCTTCTCGGCGCCGATCCGCCGCATGCGCTCGGTGCCCCACTGTCCCAGCGAGGCCAGCGCGGCGTTGAGCGAGACGCCGTGCTCGGTCAGGGAGTACTCCACCCTGGGCGGCACCTCGGGGTACACCTCACGGTGCACGAGACCGTCCTCCTCCATCTCACGCAGATGCTGGACCAGCATCTTCTCGCTGACTCCCGGCAGACCGCGCCGGAGTTCGGCGAACCGACGGGTCCCGTGGTGGTGGAGCTCCCACAGGATCAGCGACTTCCACTTGCCGGTGACCACGTCCATCGCCGCGTCGATGCCGCAGAAGTAGGGACCACGTCGTGCCGCTGTCGCCATTCGCCCCTCCAAGGCGTACTTACCCGAGAGTGAGTACCCCACTAATTAGTCCGTACTGGTCAAGCCTACCGAGCACGGAGAGGATCGAACCGAACGACGAACAGAGGGGAATGAGAACTGTGACGACCAACGGCGAAGACCGGGTGAGCGTTCTCGGGCTGGGGGCGATGGGAAGTGCCCTCGCGGGCGCCCTGGTGAAGGCCGGGTACCCGACGACGGTCTGGAACCGCTCACCGGGGAAGGACGAGGACCTCGTCGCGCAGGGCGCGGAAGCCGCGGCCACGGCCGGTGACGCGGTCCGGTCCGGCCCCCTGGTGATCGCGTGTCTGCTGGACCACGCGTCGGTCCACGAGGTGCTCGACCCGCTCGCCGACGAGCTGGCCGGACGCACCCTGATCAACGTGACGACGACGTCCCCGGCTCAGTCGCGGGAACTGGCCGACTGGGCCGCGCGCGCCGGCGTCGCGTATCTGGACGGCGGGATCATGGCCGTACCGCACATGATCGGCGCGCCCGGCTCGTCGATCCTCTACAGCGGGTCCGCCGACGTCTTCCATCAGCACAAGCCACTGCTGGACGTCTGGGGGACCAGTACCTACTTCGGTGCGGACGCCGGGCTGGCGTCGCTGTACGACCTCGCCCTGCTCTCGGGGATGTACGTCATGTTCGCCGGCTTCATGCACGGTGCCGCGATGGTCGCCCCGGCCGGCGTGACGGCGGGCGAGTTCGCCGCCATGGCCGCACCTTGGCTGACCGCCATGACCGGCGCCTTCGAAGGGTTCGCCGAGGTGATCGACGGCGGCGACTACACCGTGCCGGGGCAGCAGAGCCTCGACTTCTCCGACCTCGGCCACATCCTGGCGGCCGGCTCCGAGCAGGGCATCGACAACGACGCGGTCGCCATGGTGCAGCGGCTGATCCGGCGTCAGGCCGACGCGGGGCACGGGGCCGAGGGGTTCGCCCGGATCTACGAGAGCATCAGACGACCGGACTGAGCCGACGTCACGGGCCGGCGCGGCAGGCGGGCGGACGTGCCTCCAGCACGAGTGCGGTACCGGCCACGGTCCGGTCCTCGTGCATGGTGATCCGCAGGCCGGCTTCGACGTGCCGCCAGTGGGACGGGGTGAGCGGAACGAGCCGGACGGTGGCCCGGCCGCCGGGCTCCAGGTAGGGGACGTCCTCGATCCAGAGCCCGGCGATGCTCACCGAGACACCCCCGGTGGGGGAGAGGTTGCCGATGTCCCACATGGGCCGCAGCACACCGTGACCGGCGATCGGCGTGCTGCGTCTCGCTTCCGCGGCGGGACGCAGGGTCAGTTCCGCCCGGACCATCCCGTTCCGTGCCTCGGCGGCCCGCCAGCGGCACCAGGCGGCACTCCGCTGGAGGCAAAGCCGTTCGGCCGCCGCGGCGAGCTGCTCCCAGAACGCCGAGGGCAGCGGCTGTCCGTCCCCGCATTCCTCCAGGAGGTTCAGCACGGTCTGCCAGTCGTCGTGGGCCAAACAGTCCCAGACGTCCCGCGCTGTCACGTCGTTCGCCGTGGCGGCTTCCTCCGGCACCAGAAGGGCCGCCGATTCGAGCAGTTCGATGATGTCCACAGGGCGATGGTCGGCCACGATTCCTCACACCGGCCATGCCCGGTCGTCCACCGTCAGGAAGGGTTCGCCCACCACGGTCACCGGTGTCGCGCCGGTGAACGCCATGACGTCCCGGTGCAGATGGGGCTGATCGAAGTAGCCGCCGTCCGCCGCGACCGAGGCGGCGCCTTCTCCACCGACCAGGCGGTGCACCGCGCGGTCGAAACGGACCAGTCTCGCGGCGCGCTTGGGCGGCACACCGATGCCGGACCGGAACCGGGACCACAGACGCTTGCGACTCCATCCGAGTTCGGCCGCCAGGTGCTCGACCCGGACGAGACCCCCACTGGCCACGATCCGCTTCCAGGCCCAGGCCACCTCCGGTTCCACCGGCGGACGCGTCCGGCAGCGGCGGACGAGCAGCGCGTCCACGAGCTCGAAGCGTTCCCGCCACGTGGGCGCCGCGCTCAGTCGCTCCCGGACCCGTGCAGCCTCCCCGCCCCACAGGTCGTCGAGCGTGACCACGCCACTGCCCAGGTCGGCCGAGCAGGCACCCAGCACCGCGCGCGCGACCACCGGCGACAGGCGCACCTGCACGCACTCGACGTGTTCCCCCCAGGCACGGACCCCGCCCCCCGAGCCGAACCCGGGCCCGGCGACGAAGCTTCCCCCGAGTCGCCGCCCGGCACCGTCGTCCACGGTGGGCGACTTCGCCCCGAACTCGAGGATCAGCATCACGGCCGGGTGGGGGACCACCCTCAGGTCGCCCACGAGCGGGCCCGGCACCCAGAATCCCGCCATGTCGACACCGGTCGTCCGGCTGGGCCTTCGCGGACGCGCCACGTCCCACCCGGCGGAATCGTCACCTCTCCTCACGGCGAACCCCCTTTGCCGAATGCTACGCGGCCGCGGGGAACATTCGTCCAAGCCGCAGGCGCCCACCGGAAGCGACCGTGGGCTCGTGACTCCTCTCGACAGGGACTCGCAGACGGCCGGCGGCCGCGGTGACACCGAGAGCTCGGTGCTGCGGCTGGAGCACGGCGACCTCCACGTCCGCCGGGACGGCCCTCGTGGCGCCCCGGCCCTCCTGCTCATCCACGGCTCCGCCACCTCGAGCCGTTCCTGGGACGCGCTCGTTCCCTTGCTGACCGGCTCCCATCACGTCATCCGGATCGACCTCCCGGGCCACGGCCGCTCGGCCGAACCGGCCGACCGTGACTACGACACATCCGAGCAGGCACGCACGCTCGGCACGGCGCTGGACCGGCTCGGCGTCGAGCGGGTCCTGGCCGTCGGCCACTCCAGTGGCGGCTACGCCGTCACCGCCCTCGCCGAACAGCGGCCCGATTCCGTGACCGCGCTGGCGCTCGTCAACACCGGCCCCGGCATGGACGCCTTCATCGCGCCGGACGGCCCCGGGCTCGATCCCGCACGGTGGCCACCGGCCGACGAGCAGATCCGCCGGTTCGCGAGCACCGGCTTCCGCGCGGGTCACCCGATCCCGCAGGAACTCGTCGACGACCTGCGCGGGATGACGTACCACGCGGTCACCGCCGCCATGCGGGCGTCCACCGCCTACCTGAGCCGGCAGGCGCTCCCCGACCGGCTGGCGGTCCTCGGCAAACCGCTTCTGGTCATCTTCGGCGACCAGGACCGCAGATGGCGCCCTTCCTCCGCCGCCGACTACCGCGCGGTGCCCGCGGCGGAGGTGGAGATGCTGCCGGGTGCCGGACACACGCCCATCCTGGAGGAACCGCGGCGCACCGCCGGCCTGCTGCTGGCCTTCGCCGATCAGGTACCGCGTCACTCCGAAGGGCCGCTCAGCAGACCCTCACGCCGCAGCAGAGGGTAATGTCCCGATTTGCTCGGGTCCGGTCCGTCGCAGAGGAGATTCCACGGTGAGCGACCTGTACATCGACGGTGAGTGGACCCGGCCGGCGGCCGGCGGGCGGCGCGAGGTGCTCAACCCGTACGACGCCTCCGTGGTCACCACCGTCGACGAGGCGGACGCCTCGGACGCGGACCGCGCGGTGCGGGCCGCCCGCCGGGCCTTCGACGAGGAGGAGTGGGCGGACGTCCCCACCCGCCGGCGGGCCGACCTGCTGCTGCGCGTGCACTCCCTGCTGCTGCGCGACAAGGAGGACATCGCCCGTACCGAGACGCTGGACACCGGCAAGACGCTGACCGAGGCGCGTCTCGACGTGGAGGACGTGGCGAACGCCTTCCGCTACTACGGCGAACTGGCCGACAAGGACGGCGGCCGGGTCGTGGACGTGGGCCCCGACGTCCTCAGCCGCGTCGTCCACCAGCCGGTCGGGGTGTGCGCCCTCATCGCGCCCTGGAACTACCCGCTGCTCCAGGCGTCGTGGAAGGTGGCGCCGGCGCTGGCCGCCGGGAACACCGTCGTCCTCAAGCCGAGCGAGGTCACTCCGCTCACCACGATCACCATGATCCGGCTCATCGAGGAGGCCGGGGCGCCGCCCGGCGTCGTCAACCTGGTCCTGGGCGCCGGCGCGACCGTCGGCGCCGCCCTCACCAGCCACCCCGAGGTGGACCTGGTGTCCTTCACCGGCGGCCTCGCCACCGGACGCGGCATCATGGCGGCGGCCGCCGAGGGGCCGAAGAAGGTGGCTCTCGAACTGGGCGGCAAGAACCCCAACGTCGTCTTCGAGGACGCGGACTTCGCCGCCGCCGTGGACTACGCGCTGGACGCGGCCTTCCTCCACTCCGGCCAGGTCTGTTCCGCCGGCTCCCGCCTGCTGGTGCAGGACGGCCTGTACGACAGGTTCGTCGAGGCCCTCGCCGGCCGGGCCCGGGCGATCCGGCTCGGCAACGGTCTGGACGAGGGCACGGAGAGCGGACCGCTCAGCTCCGCGGAGCACCGTGACAAGGTCGAGCGGCACATCGCCGCCGCCCTGGAGGAGGGCGCCCGGCTCGTCACCGGGGGCGCCCGTCCGGACGATCCCGCGCTGAGCCGCGGCTACTTCCTGCTGCCGACCGTGTTCGCGGACTGCGACAGGTCGATGCGCATCGTCCAGGAGGAGGTCTTCGGCCCGGTCGTCACCGTCGAGCGCTTCCGCACGGAGGACGAGGCGGTGGAACTGGCCAACGACACCCGCTACGGCCTGGCCGGCGGCGTGTGGACCTCCGACGCGAGCCGCGCCCAGCGCGTCGCGCAGCGCCTCCGGCACGGCACCGTGTGGATCAACGACTTCCATCCCTACGTGCCGCAGGCGGAGTGGGGCGGTTTCGGTCACTCGGGCGTGGGGCGTGAGCTGGGGCCCTCCGGGCTGCGGGAGTACCAGGAGGCCAAGCACATCTACCAGAACCTCTCCCCCGCGCCCTCCGGCTGGTTCAAGGGCTGAACCCGGCGCACCGCGCTCACTTGGACGGACGAAAGGCACCCGATGGCCAACCCCACCCCGCACGGTCCGGAGACCGCCTACGACTACGTCATCGTCGGCGGCGGCACCGCCGGCTGCGTGCTCGCCGCGCGCCTGAGCGAGGACCCCGAGTGCCGCGTCTGCGTCGTGGAGGGCGGCCCCAGCGACGTCGGGGACGACCGGATCCTGCGCCTGCGCAACTGGATCAACCTGCTCGGCTCGGAGTTCGACTACGGCTACACCACCGTCGAGCAGCCGCGCGGCAACTCCCACATCCTGCACTCGCGTGCCCGCGTGCTCGGCGGCTGCTCGTCCCACAACACACTGATCAGCTTCCTGCCCCTCCCCCAGGACCTCGACGACTGGGTGGCCCGGGGCTGCGCCGGCTGGGACCCGGGGACCGTCCTGCCCTACCGGGACCGGCTGCGCACCAGCATCGTGCCGGTGGCCGAGGCGGACCGCAATCCCATCGCGAAGGACTTCGTCACCGCCGCGGCGAGCGCCCTGGGCGTTCCGGTGATCGACGACTTCAACGCCGAGCCCTTCGCCGACGGCGCCGGCTTCTTCTCCCTGGCCTACGAGCCGGAGGGCAACCTGCGCTCCTCCGCCTCCGTCGCCTACCTGCACCCGGTGCTCGACCGCCCGAACCTCACCGTCCGCCTGGAGACCTGGGCCCACCGTCTGCTGACCGACGAGACGGGGCGGACGACCCGCGTCGCCGTCCGCGGTCCCGACGGCCTCCCCGCCACCGTGCGCGCGGAACGGGAACTGCTCCTGTGCGCGGGAGCCGTCGACACCCCGCGGCTGCTGATGCTCTCCGGCATCGGACCCGCCGACCAGTTGCGCGGCCTGGGCATCGACGTGCGGGCCGACCTGCCCGGGGTGGGCGAGAACCTGCTGGACCATCCCGAGTCGGTGATCGTCTGGGAGACGGCCGGCCCGCTGCCGCCGAACTCCGCGATGGACTCCGACGCCGGACTGTTCCTGCGGCGCGAGGCGGGACAGCCGCGGCCGGACCTGATGTTCCACTTCTACCAGGTGCCGTTCACCGTCAACACCGAACGCCTCGGCTACCCCGCCCCGGAACACGGGGTGTGCATGACGCCGAACGTCCCGCGCGCCCGGTCCACCGGACGCATGTGGCTGCGCAGCAGCAACCCCGCCGAGCATCCCGCGCTCGACTTCCGCTACTTCACCGACCCCGAAGGACACGACGAGCGCACCATCGTCGACGGTCTGCGGGTGGCCCGCGAGGTCGCCGCCACCGACCCGCTGCGCGACTGGCTGGTGCGCGAGGTGGCGCCCGGCCCCGACGTGACCTCCTACGCCGATCTGTCGGAGTACGGGCGCCGTGCCGCGCACACCGTCTACCACCCGGCGGGCACCTGCCGGATGGGGGCGGCGGACGACCCGATGGCCGTCTGCGACCCGGAGCTGAGGCTGCGCGGCGTGGACGGCGTACGCGTCGTGGACGCGTCGGTGTTCCCGACCATGCCCACCATCAACCCCATGGTGACGGTGCTGCTCGTCGCCGAACGCGCCGCCGACCTGCTCACCGGCCGCTCCGGGCCGCGGAGACAGTCATGACCGGCGGCCCGCAGCACGTCCCTCACACACCGGAGGAAGCGGCCGAGGAAGCCGCCCCGGCGGGCTCGGGCACGCTCAAGCCCGTCGTCTTCTTCGGTTCGGCCGCGCTGATCCTCGCGATCTCGACGTGGGCGATCGTCACGCCCTCCGGGGCGGAGAAGGCCATCGGCGTCGCCGTGGACAAGATCTCGTCCTGGTTCGGCTGGTACTACTTCCTCGCCGCGACGCTGTACCTGGTGTTCGTCGTCTTCATCGGAGTGTCCAAGTACGGCACGGTCAAGCTGGGCCCGAAGCACTACAAGCCGGACTACGGGCTGTTCGCCTGGGCGGCGATGCTGTTCGCGGCGGGCATCGGCATCGACCTGATGTTCTTCTCCGTCGCCGGTCCGGTCAGCCACTACCTCGCGCCGCCGCAGGGCTCCCCGGAGACCATCGAGGCGGCACGCCAGGCGGTGGTGTGGACGCTGTTCCACTACGGCATCACCGGCTGGGCCATGTACGCCCTCATGGGCATGGTGCTGGGCTACTTCGCCTTCCGCTACCGGCTGCCGCTGGCGATCCGCTCCGCGCTCTATCCGGTCATCGGCCGCCGCATCCACGGGCGGATCGGCGACGCCGTGGACCTGGCGGCCATCATCGGCACCGTGTTCGGCATCTCGGTGTCGCTCGGCATCGGCGTCGTACAGCTCAACTACGGGTTGAAGGTCCTGTTCGACGTACCGGAGGGGCTGCCCGCGCAGATCGCGCTGATCGTGGTGGCGGTGGTGATGGCCACGGTGTCCGCCGTGGCGGGCGTCGACAAGGGAATCCGGCGGATGTCCCAGCTCAACGTCCTCCTCGCCGTCCTGCTCATGCTCTACATCCTGATCGTGGGCGAACCCTTCCGGCTGCTCAACGCGCTGGTCCAGAACGTCGGGGACTACGTCAGCGGCTTCCCCTCGATGACCCTGAACACCTTCGCCTACGACCAGCCCACCGAGTGGCTGAACGCGTGGACGCTCTTCTTCTGGGCCTGGTGGATCGCCTGGGCGCCGTTCGTGGGCCTGTTCCTGGCACGGATCTCCCGCGGCCGCACCCTGCGTCAGTTCGTCGCCGCGACGCTGATCATCCCGTTCCTGTTCACCGGTCTCTTCCTGGCGGTCTTCGGCAACAGCGCGCTGTTCGTCGTGCGGGACGGGAACACCGAGTTCGGCCGGACCGCGATGGCCCTGCCCGAGCAGGGCTTCTACGGGCTGCTGGAGCAGTACCCGGGCGCGTTGTTCAGCGCCGGCCTCGCGACGTTCGTCGGGCTGCTGCTGTACGTGACCTCCGCGGACTCCGGTGCGCTCGTCATGGGCAATCTCAGTTCCGAGCTGCCGACCCCGGTGACGGACGCCGCTCCCTGGCTGCGCATCTTCTGGGCCCTGACGACAGGCCTGCTCACCCTCGCCATGCTCCTCGTGGGAGGCGTGCAGGCTTTGACCGACGCCACCATCATCATGGGGCTGCCCTTCTCCGTCGTCATGTTCCTGATCATGATCGGGCTCTATCTGGCGCTGCGCACCGAACGCATGCGGGAGGAGGCGCTCACCACCTCGCTCCCGGCGTCGCTGTCCGGGCGCACCACCCAGCAGGGCCCACCGGGGACGCGGAACTGGCGGCAGCGGCTGGCGCGGGCCACGACGTTCCCCGGCCGGCGGGCGGCTCTCCGCTTCGTCGACGACGTGTGCCGTCCGGCCTTCCGCGACGTCGCCGAGGAGCTGCGGGAGCAGGGCGCGCAGGCCACGCTCCTGGAAGGCGTGAGCGAGGAGAACGGCCTCTCGCACACCGGCCTGCAGGTACCGATCGGGCCGAGCGACGTGTTCGTCTACCGGGTGTGGCCCGTGGAGATGCCGACCCCCGGGTTCGCGACCCGTTCGGTCAGCACCCACGACACCTATGTGCGCTTCGAGGTCCGGCTGTCCGAGGGCAACCAGGGCTACGACGTGATGGGCTACACCAGGGAGCAGCTCATCGCCGACGTGCTCGACCAGTACGAGCGCCATCTGGAGTTCTTGCGGTTGCACCACGAGGCGGCCGCCCGGTCGGCCCTGCCCGACCACCGTCCCGACGACCCTGAGGCGCACCTTCCGGAGTAGTCCGGGCGACGGAGTCGTGTGGGCCGTTCGGCATCCACCGTCATGCGCTTACGGGGCATTCAGCAGGAAAGTGCTACAAAGGGTGCATGCAGGGCTTGCGTGGGCGCAGCGTCGCGGGGCAGGTGCTCTTCCTGCAGGTCGTCGTCGCCGTGATCCTCATCGTGGCGGCCGTCGCGGGACTCACCCTCCAGGCACGAAACGACGCCGAACAGGACGCGCAGGCGCGGTCACGCGCTGTGGCGGAGACGCTCGCGCACTCCCCGGGCATCGCCGCGGCGCTGCGGTCCGACGACCCGACGGCCAGGTTGCAGCCGCACGTGGCAGCGGCCCACAAGGGCACAGGGGTGGATTTCATCGTCGTCATGGCGCCGGACGGCACCCGTTACGCCGACACCGACCCGGGACTGATCGGTGAACGGGCGGGCGGTGTGGAGCGAGCGGCGAGGGGCGAGCCGTTCACCGAGATCTACGAGGGCGATCCGTCGGACGCGGCGCGTGCGGTCGTGCCGGTCACCGGTGCTGGCGGATCGGTCCTGGGGCTGGTCGCGGCAGGGGTGAGTCTCGAGACGGTCGGGGAGTCCCTGCGGGGCCAGATCCCGGTGATCGTGGCTTCGGCCGGTGTCGCGCTGGTCCTCGCCGTCGGCAGCGCCGCCCTGGTCAGCCGACGGCTGCGTCGTCAGACGCGGGGCATCGGGCCGAGCGAGATGACCCGGATGTACGAACACCACGACGCGGTGCTGCACGCCGTCCGCGAGGGGGTGCTCATCACCGGCGGCGACGGCCGGCTGGTCCTGGCCAACGACGAGGCGCGACGGCTGCTGGACCTGCCGGAGGACTGCGACGGGCGGCACATCACGGAACTGGGCCTGAACCCCGCCACGGTCGGGCTCCTCCGCTCCGACCGTCCCGTGACGGACCAGGTGCACCTCGCCGGGGACCGCCTGGTGTCCGTCAACACCAGGCGCACCGCCCCCTACGGCGGCCCCTCCGGGAACGTGGCGACCCTGCGGGACACCACGGAGCTGCGGGCACTGGCCGGCACGGCGGAGGTGGCCCGCGAGCGGCTGAACATCCTCCATGAGGCAGGGGTGCGCGTCGGCACCTCCCTGAACGTGGTCCGGACGGCGGAAGAGCTGGCGGATGTGGCCGTTCCGCGGTTCGCCGACTTCGTCACCGTCGACCTGCTGGGCGCCGTGACGCGCGGCGAGGAGCCCGGCGCCCCCGGGGAGATGCGGCGCGCGGTACTGCGCGGTGTCCGGGCGGACCACCCGTTCCGGCCCGTCGGCAGCGTTGTTCCGTCCGACGTCGCGGACGCGCCGACCGGTGGGGCCGCGGTGCTGGAGACCGATCCGGCAGGCGTCCGCGCGTACGGCATTCGCTCACTGGTCACGGTGCCGTTGCAGGCCCGCGGCGTCCCTCTGGGCCTGGCGCGTTTCTGGCGCACCGACACCTCGGAGCCGTTCGGCCAGGAGGACCTGACGTTCGCCGAGGAGCTGACCGCCCGTGCCGCGGTCGCCATCGACAACGCCCGCCGTTTCACCCGCGAGCACACGATGGCGGAGACCCTTCAGCGCAGTCTCCTGCCGCACGCCCTGCCGCACCAGAGCGGCCTCGACATCGCCTACCGCTACCTGCCCGCGCAGGCACGGGTCGGCGGCGACTGGTTCGACGTGATTCCCCTGCCGGGTGCCCGGGTGGCGCTCGTGGTCGGTGACGTCGTCGGGCACGGACTGCACGCGGCGGCGACCATGGGCCGGCTGCGCACCGCCGTGCAGAACTTCTCGACGCTCGACCTCCCCCCGGACGAACTCCTCACCCACCTCGACGAATTGGTGAGCCGTCTCGACCAGGAGGATCCCGAGGGCCGTAGCGGGGAGGCGGTCACCGGCGCCACCTGCCTCTACGCGGTGTACGACCCGGTCTCCGGCCTGTGCGGCATCTCCCGGGCCGGGCACCTCGCCCCCATGCTGGTCCACCCCGACGGCACCGTCGAGACTCCCGACGTGCCGCTCGCCCCGCCCCTGGGGCTGGGCGGCCTCCCCTTCGAGTCCGCCGAGCTGCGCCTGCCCGAGGGCAGCACCCTCGTCCTCTACACCGACGGTCTGGTCGAGCGGCGCGACCGCGACATCGACACGGGGCTGGCGATGCTGCGCGGCACCCTCGCGGGCGCGCAGGAGCGTACTCCGGAGCAGATCTGCGAGGCGGTGCTCGGCGGTCTGCTGCCCGAGCACCGCCGCGACGACGTCGCGCTGCTCGTCGCCCGTACCAGGCTGCTGGACCGCTCGCACGTCGCCGACTGGGACGTCCCCCGTGACCCGGCCGCCGTCGGCACGGTGCGCAACGCGTGCAGCCGTCAACTGGCCGCCTGGGGGCTGGACGACCTCGCGTTCACGACGGAACTCGTGCTCAGCGAACTGCTCACGAACGCCATCCGGCACGGTTCGGAACCGATCCACGTGCGGCTGCTCCACGAGCGTGCGCTGATCTGCGAGGTGTCCGACGGCAGCAGCACCTCCCCCCATCTGCGCCGGGCGGCCACGACCGACGAGGGCGGACGCGGACTGTTCCTCGTGGCGCAGCTCGCCCAGCGCTGGGGGACGCGCTACACCGCGACCGGCAAGGTCGTGTGGACGGAGCAGTCCCTGACGGAACCGCCCTCGGCCGAGGGGGCGCTTCCCGACCTCGCCGCGTTCCCGGACCTCGACGAACTGTGACCGCGGGGCTGCGGTTGTGCCCGCCCGGGGGACGGCGGATTCTGTAGGGGAGGAACGGGGCTGGTACCGGCTATGGCTGCATGGAACGCGGACGAGAACGCTGACCTGCGGGGTCCTCTCGACGTCTCCAGGGCTGCCACGATGGTCATCGACGCCCAGGACACGGTCGTCGGGTGGAGCCCGGCGGCGGAGCGGCTGCTCGGCTACCGGCCGGAGGAGGTCGTCGGCCGTCCCCTGTCCGCCTTCCTGTCGGCCGGCCCGAGCGCCTCGGTCGCCCCGCTGTCCCACCGCCTCCGGGGGAACGAGACGCGCACCGCCCGGAGGCGGGACGGGCTCGAGCTGGTGCTCGCCACCGCGGTGTCTCCCCTGTCCGGCTCCGCCACGGCGGAGCGCGTTCTCATCGCCACCGAGCTGACGGACTTCCGGCTGTGGGACTTCCGGCTGGCCCTGTTCGACGGACTGGCCACCCAGTCACCGGTCGGCCTGGCCGTCTACGACACCGATCTGCGTCTGATCTGGTGCAACACGGCGTACGAGCGGGAGATCGGACGTCCGTTCGCCGAGTTCCGGGGGCACCGGGCCGATGAGCTGTACGCCGGTGGAAGGTTCGTGACCAAGGGGCATCCGCCCACACTGGAAGCCGTCATGCGCCGGGTGCTCGACACCGGGGAGCCCTTCCTGGACCTGCACTTCCGGGGCAGGCCGCCCAGCGATCCGGAAACGGACCACCTCTGGTCCTGCGCCTACTACCGGCTCCAGGACGCCGACGGCCACGTCTTCGGGGTCTGCGAGGACGCGTTCGACATCTCCGACCGCCACCGGGCGCAGCAGCGGCTCGCCCTGCTCGTCGAGGCGGGCCGCGGGATCGGCACCGCCCTCGACGTGATGGTCACCGCCCGGAAGGTCACCGAGGTGGCGGTGCCGGGTTTCGCCTCCACGGTCACGGTCGACCTGGCGGGCGAGGTACTGGAGGGCGAGGTTCCGGCCGGCAGCGGCGTGACGCAGGCGCCGCTGGTCCGGGCCGCCCGCTGCTCGGCCGAGGACGACGCCGCCGCGGGTCCGGGAGCGACGTCCTCTCCCGTCCCGGAGCGCTCGCCCGTGGAGTACCCGTCCGGTTCGCCGCAGGACCGTTGTCTCTCCTCCGGCGGGCTCGTGCTCGACGACACGACTCTCGTCGTGCCGCTCCGGGCGGGTGACGGCATGCTGGGACTGGTCACCTTCGTCCGCGGCTCCGGAGCGGCCGTCTTCGACGGCGGCGAGGTGGCGCTGGCCGACGAGCTGGTCGCCCGTACGGCCGTGTCCATCGACAACGCCCGGCGGTTCACCCGTGAGCGCACCGCCGCGCTGACTTTGCAGCGCCAGTTGCTGCCCCAGAAGCTGCCCGAGGGGTCGGCGGGCGACCTGGCCTACCGGTACCTGCCCACGGACGACGTGACCGGTGTCGGCGGTGACTGGTTCGACGTCATTCCGCTGTCCGGGGCCCGGGTCGGACTCGTGGTCGGGGACGTGGTCGGCCACGGGCTGCAGGCGGCCGCCACCATGGGGCGGCTGCGTACGACCGTCCACGCGTTCGCGCAGATGGACATGGACCCGGTGGAGCTGCTGTCGCGGCTCGACGACCTGGTGGCGCAGTCGGCGGAGGAGCAGTGGGGGGAGATGGGCATGCCGGACGGCACCCACGCCGATGTGACCACCGGGGCGACCTGTCTCTACGCGGTCTACGACCCGGTCTCGCGGCGCTGTGTCATGGCCAGGGCCGGGCATCTGCCGCCGGCGGTCGTCGCCCCCGACGGCCGGGTGTCCTTCCCGGACCTGCCGGCCGGTCCGCCCCTGGGCCTCGGTGGCCTGCCGTTCGAGTCCATGGAGGTCGAACTGCCGGTGGGCAGTCTGCTGGCCCTCTTCACGGACGGCCTGGTCGAGGCCCGCGACCGCGACATCGATCACGGGCTCGCCGTCCTGGGGCGGGTCCTGAGCGAGCGGTGCGCGTCGCTGGACGAACTGTGCGACCGGGTGGTGGCGGAACTCCTGCCGGACGGGTCGACGGCCGACGACACCGCGCTGCTGCTCGTCCGCACCCGCGAACTCGACACCACGCAGGTGGCCGCATGGGAGCTTCCCGCCGAACCGGTCACCGCCGGACGGTTCAGGGACCTGACCACGCGGCAACTGCACCGGTGGGGCCTGGAGGAACTGTCCTTCACGACCGAACTGGTCGTCAGCGAGCTGGTGACCAACGCCGTCAGGTACGCCGAAGGGCCGGTCCAGGTGCGCCTCATCCGTGACCGCACCCTGTGGTGCGAGGTCGCCGACACCGGACACACGTCACCGCATCTGCGGCACAGCGGCGAGGACGACGAGGGCGGGCGAGGGCTGTTCATCGTCGCGCAACTCGTCCAGCGCTGGGGCACCCGCTATTCCGGCTCCGGCAAGACAATCTGGACCGAACAGGCCCTCCCCGGACCGGGCTGACGGGCCGCCCCGCGTCGGCTAGGCACCGGTGCCGGGCGGGCCGTCGAGCACCGTGGGGGCGTACTCCAGCAGCTGGAGCCGGCCGTCGAAGGTGCGGTGCTCGACCAGGTCCAGGGCGACGTCCGGGTACGCGTCGAAGATGCGGTCCTTCCCGGTGGCGCCGGTGATGACCGGGAAGACGACCACCCGGAACCGGTCGACCACACCGGCCCGCAGGAGCGACCGGCACAGGCTGACGCTGCCGAGGGTGCGCAGGGGCCGGGAGCCGCGCCGCTTGAGGTCCCGCACGGTCTCGGCGGCGTCCCCGCGGACAAGCTCCGTGTTGGCCCAGGCCGGCGGGGACTCAAGGGTCGAGGAGAACACCACCTTCGGCGCCGCCGTGAGCTTCACGAACAGGGGGTCGTCGGCCATCTCGGCGGCGAAGCCCGACATCAGCCGGTACGTCGTCGCGCCCATCAGCGTGGTGCACTCGCCCGCGGAGTCCTCGTCGAGCCAGGCGAGGTACTCGGGCACGTCCATGCCCCACAGGCCCGGCCAGCCGTCCGCGGCCCCGTAGCCGTCGAGCGAGATGATGAAGTCCACCATGAGGTCCGGCATCGGCCTTGTCCTTCCCGAAGTACGTGTGCGTACCGGTGATGACCGACGCGGAGCCCGAAAGTCATCGTCCCGCCGGGACGGTCGCGACACGGAGGTGTGAACGCCCTCGAAACGCCTGAGCGGGACTGCGGTACCCAGCACACTTGGCCGGGACCGGAGCCGCACGATCTTCGGCTCCCCGCTCACGAAACGAGGACTGACGTGCCGTCATCACCGCGTCGCCGCCTGACCGCAGGTGCCGCCCTGATCGCCGCGCTCGCCGGAGGGGTGGCCTCCTCCCCCGTGGCGTACGGCGCCCCCGCCTCCCCCGTGGCGGCGCGGGCCGCCGCCCCGTCCCCCGACATGGCGGGCGTGGCCGCTGCCCTGAACGCCGCCGTGGCCGAGGGAGCGCCGGGCGCGATGGCCAGGTTCACCGGCCCGGAGGGGGTCCGGGCCCGGACGGCCGGGGTCCGCGACCGTACCTCGGGCGCGGCCATGGACGTCCGGGCGCGTTTCCGCGTCGGCAGTGTCAGCAAGACCTTCACGGCCGTCGTGGTGCTGCAACTCGTCGACGAGGGCAGGCTCGCGCTCGACGCCCCGGTCGACCGCTACCTGCCCGGGCTCCTGGCCGACGACCGGATCACGGTGCGGCACCTGCTGACCCACCGCAGCGGACTGGCGGACTACACAGACCGGATGTTCCACGAGACCGTGCCCGGCTTCGAGGCCGTCCGCAACCGGGTATTCAGCCAGCGGGAACTCGTGGACCTCTCCCTCGCCGAGCCGCGCACCACCGAGCCCGGTGCGGCGTACAAGTACTCGAACACCAACTTCGTGGTGGCCGGGATGCTCGTCGAGGAGGTCACCGGCCGGCCGGTGGCGCGCGCGTACCAGCAGCGGATCATCGGCCCCCTCGGGCTGCGCGACACCTCGTACGTGCATCCCGACACCCGGATCGCGGGCCTGCGTGTGCGCGGGTACCTCCACCCCGACGAGGCCGGCGCCCCACTGGTGGACTCCACGGAGCAGACGGTGTCGTGGGCCCAGTCGGCGGGGGCGGTCATCTCCGCCCCCGCCGACCTCACCACCTTCATGACCGCGCTGATGCGCGGCGGGCTGCTGCCGCCCCGCATGCTCGACGCCATGACCACCGTCGCCCCGACGGACGCCACGAACACCCGGTTCTACGGGCTCGGCCTGCGCCGCTACGACCTCACCTGCGGCACGCGGGTGTACGGGCACACCGGCGCCGTCCAGGGCTACTACACCTACGCGTTCGCGACCCGGGACGGCAGGCGCGGCCTCTCCGCGATGGCGAACACCTCGAACCGGGGCCAGGCCAACACGGCGCTCGGCGGCACCCTGGAGGCGGCGTTCTGCGGGAAGAAGCCGTCCGCGTCCTGAGCGTGGTCCGAAGCGGCCCGTGTCAGCCTTCGCTCGGCTGGAGCACCACGAAGTCCGCGCCGGCCGGATCGAGGCAGACCGCCAGCCGGCCGACGCCCTCCGCGTCCTCCGGGCCCATCTGCACGCTGCCGCCGTTCCCGGTGACCGCGGCGACGGCGGCGTCGCAGTCGGTGACGGCGAAGACCGGGTGCCAGTACGGCCGGCCGCCCGCGAG
This sequence comes from Streptomyces sp. CB02414, assembly GCF_001905385.1. GTDB lineage: Bacteria > Actinomycetota > Actinomycetes > Streptomycetales > Streptomycetaceae > Streptomyces. The sequence goes on from NZ_LIPF01000007.1 coordinate 358,485, forward strand.
GGCGAGGTCCTGCTCCCTCAGCTGCATCAGCCCGCCGTGCATCCGCTCCTCGGGCTGCCCGGCGGGGGTGATGAGCGTGTACGTGCCCCCGCCGCCCGGCATCTCCATGTCACCGAACTGCCAGCCGAAGACCCCGCCGTAGAACTCCTTGGCCGCGGCGGCGTCGCTCGTGTACAGCTCCGTCCAGCACAGCGAGCCCGGCTGGTCCACCCGCTCGACACCCTTGGTCTTCCCCGGCTGCCAGACGGCGAACTGGCCGCCCAGCGGATCGCTGTACTGCGCCATCCGGCCCCAGTCCTCGAGGTCCATCGGCGCCACCCGCACCGTGCCGCCCGCGCCCTCCACCGCCCGGGTCGTGGCGTCGGCGTCGGCCACGGAGTGGTAGATCATCCAGGCCGGGCGGGCGCCCTCCTCGGTGAGGGTGCCGAGGCCGGCGACGATCCCGCCGTCCTTGCGGAACATCCCGCCTTCCGGCCCCTCTCCCCCGCCACCCATGGACTCGTACTCCCAGCCCAGGACCGCGCGGTAGAACGCCGCGGCGGCCGGAACGTCCGGGACGCCGAGGTCGATCCAACAGGGCGAGCCGGAGGCGAAATCAGTGGTGATCACGGCGATTCCCTTTCGCAGTTCCTGTGTCCTCCCAGCCTGACACCCACCACTGACAACCGCCCCTCGGCCCGCGAAGGGTCACCGGTCCACAGGGGCACGCGAACGTCGCAGTTGCGAAGCGCGCATGATCCCTGATCTCCTGACCTGCGAACCTTCCCCGACCGGCGACAGGAATCATGACAGACAGTGCCCACCCCGTGACAGCCGACGACGAGCAGCCGCCGTCCGAGGACGACCGCGCCTTCTTCGGACAGCCCAAGGGGCTGCTGACGCTGTCGGCCCTGGAGGTCTGGGAGCGGTTCTCGTTCCTGGGCATGCAGGCGATCCTGGTCCTGTACTTCGCCGACTCGGTGGCGAACGACGGCCTCGGCATGGACGCGGGCACCGCCGCGTCCGTGTCGGCGGCCTACGGCACCCTCGTCTACCTGGTCTCCGTCGGGGGCGGCTGGCTCGCCGACCGCATCCTCGGCTCCTACCGGGCGGTCCTGTGGGGCGGCATCCTCATCGCGCTGGGCCACTATTCCATGGCCGTGCCGACCGCCACCATGACCTGGGTCGGCCTGGGCCTGATCAGCGCCGGCACCGGGCTGCTCAAGCCCAACGTGGCCGCCATGGTCGGCAAGCTGTACCGCACCGACGACGACCGCCGCGACGCGGGCTTCGCGCTGTACTACATGGGCATCAACATCGGCGCGTTCGCCGGCCCGCTGATCACCGGCTGGCTGGGCGAGCACCAGGGCTGGCACTGGGGCTTCTCGGCCGCCGCGTTCGGCATGACCCTCGGGCTGATCCAGTACATCGCCGGACGGCGGCACCTCGCCGGACGCAAGCACGCCGCCGAGTTCGCCCTGGCGCCGGCGGCCATGCGGCGGGCCGTGTGGCTGATGGCCGCCGGGGCCGTGGCCTTCGCCGTGCTGTGCGGCGTCCTCGCGGGGGCCGGCTGGCTCACCATGGGACGGTTCGTCGACGTCCTCACGCTCGTCTCGGTGATCGCGCCGGTCGTCTACTTCTGGGTCATGTTCACCAGCCCCCGGGTCACCGCGGAGGAACGCGGGCGGCTGCGGCCCTACATCGTGCTCTTCCTGGCCTCGGTGGTGTTCAACTTCATCCTCTTCCAGGCGTACTCGACGATGATGCTGCTCGCCTCCACGAACGCGAACACCAGCATCCTCGGGTTCGACTTCCCCTCCAGCTGGTACGCCTCCGCGCTCGGCGCCTTCGAGGTGGCGCTGGCGCCCGTGGTCGCCGCCGTCTGGGTGCGGATGGGCCGCCGCCAGCCGCACGCCTCGAACAAGATCGCGCTCGGCGTGATCCTCGGCGGCCTGTCGTTCCTCCTCATGGTGCTGCCGACCTCGGGGCACGAGGGCACCGACTACCGGATGGCCGCCTGGTGGATCGTCGGCTCCTACCTGCTGCTCGGCCTCGGCGACGTGCTCCTGGAGACCTCGGGTCTGTCGGCCAGCAGCAAGCTGGCGCCGAAGGCCTTCTCCAGCCAGACCATGGCCCTGTGGTTCCTCTCCCTCGCCCTCGCCAACGGCATCCAGGCCCAGGTGGTGAAGATCTACGACGACGTGTCCCACCCCGCGTACTTCGGCGTCAACGGCGCGATCGCCGTCGTCCTCGGCCTGGTCGTCGTCGCCCTCGCACCGTGGCTGCGGCGCACGATGCACCCCGTCCACTGACCCACCCGGCCCGCCAGAAGGTGTACCTCCCCATGCGCATCCGCACCGACTTCCCCTACGAGACGACCCACGAGGACATCCGCATCCCCCTGCCGGACGGCACCCGCCTCTACGCACGCGTGTGGCGTCCGGTCACCGACGAGCCGGTCCCCGCCCTGCTGGAGTACCTGCCGTACCGGCTCAGCGACTGGACCGCGCCCCGGGACAGCCAGCGCCACCCCTGGTACGCGGGCCACGGCTACGCCTCCGTCCGCGTCGACGTGCGCGGACACGGCAACAGCGAGGGCCTGCCCGGCGACGAGTACGACGCCACCGAGCTGGCCGACGGTGTCGCGGTCGTCGAGTGGCTGGCCGCGCAGCCCTGGTGCGACGGCAAGGTCGGCATGTTCGGCATCTCCTGGGGCGGCTTCAACTCGCTCCAGATCGCCGCGCTGGCGCCCGAACCGCTGAAGGCAGTCGTCACCGTCTGCTCCGCGGACGACCGGTACGACAACGACGTGCACTACATGGGCGGCTCGGTGCTCGGCGTCGACATGCACGCCTGGGCCTCGACCATGCTCGCCTTCGTCTGCCGTCCGCCGGACCCGGAGTACGCCGGGGAGGAGTGGCGGCGGATGTGGCTGCGGCGGCTGGAGGCGGTCGACCCGTTCATCCACACCTGGCTGTCCCACCAGCTCCGTGACGAGTACTGGCAGCACGGCAGCGTCTGCGAGGACTACTCCGCGATCGACGCCGCCGTCCTCGCCGTCGGCGGCTGGCACGACCCGTACCGCGACACCGTGCTCCGGCTCGTGGAGCACCTGCCCGGCGACCGGGTGCGCGGGCTGATCGGCCCCTGGTCGCACCAGTACCCGGACCGCGGGCTGCCGCCGGGCCCGGCGATCGGCTTCCTCCAGGAGACGCTGCGCTGGTGGGACCAGCACCTCAAGGGCCGGGACACCGGCGTGATGGAGGAGCCGCTGCTCCGTTCCTGGATCAGCGAGTCGCACCGCCCGGCCACCGTCTACCCGGAACTGCCGGGCCGCTGGGTCGGCGACCCCGCCTGGCCCTCCCCGTACACGGCCCCCACGCCCCACGCCCTCGGCGGTGACCCGGTCGTCGTGCGTTCGCCCCAGCACACCGGCATCGACGCCGGCCGCTTCTTCCCCTTCGGCAACGACGCCGACCTGCCGCCCGACCAGCGCGAGGAGGACGCCCGCTCGGCGTGCTTCGAGTTCCCCGTCACCGGCGGCCCGGTGGAGATCCTCGGCCGTCCCGAGGTGACGCTGCGGCTGCGGATGGACGTGCCCTACGGGCAGGTCGTGGCCCGGCTGTGCGACGTGGCGCCGGACGGCTCGTCGACCCTCGTGACCCGCGGCGCGCTCAACCTCGCCGCCCGCGAGGGCCGGGACCGCAACGTGCCCTGGCCGCCCGGGGCGACGCAGGCGGTGACCTTCCAGCTCAACGGCATCGGCCACAGCTTCCCCGCCGGGCACCGCATCCGCCTCGCCGTCTCCTCCGCCTACTGGCCGTGGATCTGGCCGCAGGCGGGCTCCGAGGACGGCTTCGTGCTGGAACCGGCCGGGTCGGCACTCGTACTGCCCGTGCGGGACGGCGGGGCCCACCCGGAGGACGCCGGCATCCGTTTCGAGCCGCCCGAGCAGTCCGAGCCGCTGCGCGTCACCGTGCCGCCGGCCGAGGGGGAGGAGCGCCCGGAGCGGCTGGTGGTGCGCGATGTCGCCAAGGGCGAATGGCGGCTGGAGGTCGATCCGCGTTACGGCGGCACCCGCGTGTACCCGGACGGCCTGGAGTTCACCGAGGACGCGCTGGAGACGTACACCGTCCGGGAGGACGACCCGCTGTCGGCGCGGGCCGGGTCCGAGTGGACCGTGCGTCTGCGCCGGCCGGAGCGTGCCTGGGACGTCCGGGTCGAGACCAGGTCGGAGATCACCTGCGACGCCGAGGACTTCGTCACGTCGAACGAGGTGGTGTGCCGCGACGGCGAGGAGATCGTCTTCCGGCGCAGTTGGGAGAGGCGCGTCCCGCGGGTCGCCCGCTGACCTCTCGTCGGTACGCTGCGCGGCATGACCAGCTCGTACGAGAGCCTCGACGACGCCGGGGTCGCGGCGGCCGCGGCCGGTGCCGGTGCGGACGTGGTGCGCCGCATGTACGGCCGGCGGCTGTCCCGGACCGACAAGGGCGCGGGGGATTTCGCCACCGCCGCCGACGTGGAGGCCGAGAAGACGATCGTCGGTGTCATCCGTGCCGCCCGGCCCGATGACGCGGTGCTCGGCGAGGAGGGCGGGCGGCGAGGTCCGGCCGCCGCCGTACGCGAGTGGCTGGTGGACCCCTTGTGCGGCACGTTGAACTACGCCTCCGGCAGCATGCTGGTGGCCGTCAACGTGGCGCTGCGCCGGGGAGCGGCGGCCGTGGCCGACCCGTTCAGCGACGAGGTCTTCCGCACGGACGGTGAGAGCGCGTGGGTGCGGCAGGACGAGGTCGACGTAGAGCTGACGCCCACGTCCGCCGCCCGGCTGGTCGACGTCAATCTCGACCCGCCGTTTCCGAGCGCGCCCGGGTTCCGGGCCGTGGACCTGCTGGCCCACCCGGCGTTCGCCGAGCGGTTCCGGCCGCGCGTCGTGTCGACGACCCTCGCACTGGCGTGGGTGGCGGCCGGCAGGCGGGCCGCGTACGTCACCGACGGCGGGGACCTGTCCGGCAGCGTGCACTTCGCCGCCGGCATCGCCGTGTGCCGGGCCGCCGGCTGCGTCGTCACCGGCATCGACGGCGGACCGCTCGGCCGGGCGGGCCGCGGGCTGGTCGTGGCCGCCGACGCGGAGACCCACGGTCTGTTGATGTCGATGATCGCGGGCAGCGGCTAGCTGTACTGCCTCGCGAGGTCCTCGCCGGGGGCGTCGCCGTCGGGCGCCGGGGCGGCGTTCTCGCCGAGGAAGCCGCCCGACTGGTGCTGCCAGAGCCTGGCGTAGGCGCCGTCGGCGGCGAGCAGTTCGCTGTGGCTGCCCTGCTGGCAGTGCTGACCGACCCGCCACACGGCCTCCGCGAGCAGCAGCACCGCACCGAAGCCGAGCACGTAGGGCAGTGCCGAGCCGACCGTGAGACCACCGCCGTCGGCTGCCTGTCCTGCCAGTTTGGCGACCAGCAGGGGCGCCACGTAGCGGATCCCGATGTTGCCCACGGCGGGCAGCAGCAGCGCCGGCAGGGCCGGCCGTCGCAGCCGGAGGAGTTCCCTGCCGTAGCACCGCAGGGCGAGAACGACCGCGCCCCTGCCCGGCGCCGTCACGTGTGCGGCTGTCTGCGTCATCACACTCCCGGAGTTCAGACCCGGAAGTTTCCCTACAAGACCCGCCACCAGTCCAGGCATTTACCCCGGACAGGCGAGAACCGGACATCCGCCGGCGGTCAGGCGAAGGTGTAGCGGGTGTGGCTGAACACCTGGCCGTCGTGCCCGAAGCCGTACGCCGTGCCGGGCGCCACCGCGAACAGCAGGTCGTTGCCCTCGCGGATGCTGTCGCCGAAGCCGTGGAAGGGCCCCTCCGGCGAGGCGACGCGGTCCCCGTACTGCTCCTCGAACGCGGCGATGACCTCGTCCTGCCTTGCCGGATCCGTCACCCGCTCCGCCGTGCCCTCGACCACGATGTCGAGGCCTTCGGAGAACGTGTTGTTCCCCGTGGTGAGTACGCAATGGGCGTTGCCCGCCAGGTTCTTGGCCTTCTGTTCCCCCGACCCGGTGCTGAAGTGGAGCGCGCCGTCGTGCCAGGCGGCAATCAGCGGAGTGACGTGGAGGCGGCCGTCCGGCCGGACCGTGGTGATCCAGAAGATCTCGGCGGCGCGCAGTCGGCGCTCGGCCTCGGCCCATTCCGTGGCGGTGACGTCCTCCGCGCCCGGGCGCGGGTTGAGTGCGGCGCTGTAGCGGGCGTCGAGCTCGGTCTTGGGATGCTTCGGTGTCATGCCGGAATCCTCCCCCTCCGCTTCGGGGCACGGGGCGAGGCTCGCCGGTGCGGCCGCGGCCCCGGGCACCCAACGCCGCGGTGCCGACGGTGAATTCACTGTCCGGCACCGTCGGCGTACGCGATCATGACGGCATGGACGCTCGTTTCGTCGGCATCGCCGACCTGGTCGGAACCGGAATCCCCTCCGTGGCGGTCGTGGTCGACGTCATGCGCGCATACACCGTGGCCGCCTGGGCCTTTGCCCGGGGTGCGGAAAGGATCGTCCTCGCCGAGTCGCTGGACGAAGCCCTGGCCCTGAAGGCGCGCCACCCGGACTGGGCGGCGATCAAGGACGGTCCGCCCCAGCCCGGGTTCGACGCCGTCAACTCGCCGGGTCTGCTGCGGTCCGTCGACCTCGCCGGGCGGACCGTCGTACAGAAGACCACGGCGGGGACGGTCGGCGCCCTCGCGGTCAAGGACGCGTCGCTGGTGCTGTGCGCCGGCTTCGTGGTGGCCGAGGCGACGGCCCGGCTCCTGCGCACGCGCGCGTGCGACCGCGTCACGTTCGTGGTCACCGGCGAGGACGGGCGCGCCGACGAGGACCTGGCGTGCGCCCAGTACATCGCGCGCCGGGCCAGCGGCGCGGAGACGGACGCCTCCGGGTTCCTGCGCCGGGCCGCCGCCTCCCGGGCCGCCGTCGAGCTGACGACGGGCGTGCGTCGGGGAACCCATCCCGACGACGTCGCGCTCTGCCTCGAACTCGACCGCTTCCCCTTCGCCATGGTGGCGGCCCCGGAAGGCCCGCTCATGGTCCTGCGCCCGGGCGCGGACCCTGCCCCTACCGGCGCGGCGGCGGGCTGATCGCGGCCCGGCCGCGTCGGCGCAGTTCCCCCTCCAGGTGGGCGCGGAAGCCGCCCGGGGCGCGGCCGGTCACGCGCCGGACGGTGTCGGTGACGCGGTCCTCCGCCCCTTCGGCGATCGCCCGGTCCAGGCCGGCCAGCATGGCGGCGAACTCCGGCGGCACCACCGCGGTGAGACGCTCGGTCATCTCCTCGTGGGTCAGCCGGTGGTGGACCACCGGGCGGCCCGTGACGTCGGTCATGATCGCGGCGATGTCGTCATGAGTGAGCGCCTCCGGTCCGGTCAGGACGAGATCGGTGCAGGGGGCCCGCTCGTCGGTCAGGGCGTGGAAGGCGACGGCCGCGATGTCCTCGGCGTCGACGAAGCCGGTCCGGCCGGCTCCGGTCGCCGTCCGGATGGCGCCGTCCTCGCGGATGCTCCGGGCGTGCTCGTGTGTACCGGTGAAGTTCTGCATGAACCACGACGGGCGCAGCACCGCCCACTGTTCGAACAGTTCCCGTACCGCCCCGTAGACCTCCCCCACCGCGGGGCCGCCCTCCCGGACGGCCGAGGAGCCGAGGAGGACCGCACGGCGGACACCTCCGGTCACGGCCCGCCGGAGGAAGGGCAGCATGGTCGCCGCGGGGTCGGCGTCGCCGACGGGCGGTACGAGGTAGAGGCGGTCGACCGCGTCGAGGGCCGCGGGGTGGGTGGCGGAGTCGTACCAGTCGAAGGGGACCGGCTCGGCACCGGGGACCGGGGTGGCACGGCGGCTCGCCGCCCTGACGCGGTGTCCGGCGGCGGTCAGCCGCGCGACCGTGCGGCTGCCGGTGGTACCGGTGGCACCTATGACCAAAGTGGTGCCGGTGGCGGTCATCGGCCACTCCGGAAGTCCGCGCCGGGTTCGAGGACGGCAAGCGGGTTCCAGTAGTCGCGGTACGAGGTGAAGCGCCCTCCCTCCACGGTCACGACGGCGATGTAGGTCATGTCGAAGGGCGCGCCGGTCCTCACGAGGCGGCCGACGCCGCGCATCTCGACGACGAGGGTCTCCGGCTCGACGGTCCGGTGGATGCGCAGCTCCGGGAAGTCGCGCAGATCGATGTGGTCGGGATAGCCGCGCATGTAGGCGCCGATGGCCTCCTTCCCCTCCAGTCGTCCCGGCCAGCCCTCGGGGGCGAACGGGAACTCCATGACTCCGTCGTCGGCCCACAGGCCGGTCCATGCGGCGATGTCCTTGTCGAGCAGCAGCCGCAGGCTGTGGCGGTAGAGATCCGCCGGTGAGGTCGGTGCGGACATGGGTGTCCTCCATCTCGTAGAATCCGGACCACGGGTCCGTTTCAACGACGATACGGACCCCGGGTCCGCTTTGCAAACGAAGGAGCAGCACCATGGCCGAGCGCAGGCCCCGCAAGGACGCCGCCCGCAACCGGGAGGCCGTCCTCGCGGCAGCCGACGCCCTGTTCGCCGGGCGCGACAGCCCGGAGGACGTCACCATGGCCGACGTCGCGGCCGCCGCCGGCGTCGGCAAGGGCACGCTCTTCAGGGCGTTCGGCGACCGGCCGGGACTGCTCCGCGCGCTGTACGAGAGGCGGCTCGAACCGGTCGGGGAGGCCGTCGAGTCCGGCCCGCCGCCGCTGGGGCCCGCCACTGAGCCGAGGGAGCGGGTGGCCGCCCTGCTCGACGCCGTCCTGTGCTTCAAGTACGACAACCGTCGCCTGGCGCTGGCACTGGAGGACGGCGGCGCCGGCAGCCCGTACGGGGCGGAGCACTACGCGCGCTGGCACGCCCTGCTCCGGACGGTACTGGAGCAGATCCCCGGACTGCCCGACCGCGACTTCACCGCTCACGCCCTGCTCGCCGCGGTCCGGGCCGACCTCGTCGAGCATCTCGCCGGTCAGGAGGGCGTGCCGCGGGAAAGGCTGCGCAGGCGACTGGCGGAGTTCACCGGCAGGGTCCTGGCCGTCAGCGACGCCGACGGGCGTTGAGCCGGGCCGCCCGGCGCGTCAGATGGTCGCGCTCGGCGAGGCTGGACGCCTTGCGGGCCGCCTCCGCGTACAGCCGTGCCGCCGTCGCCGGATCGCCGTCGCGTTCGTGGAGGTACGCCGCCACCGCGGCAAAGTCTTCCGCGAGGTTCTCGTGGAGGGGACGGTCCCCGCCTGACCAGTACTGTGACGTCTCATGACCGACTCCGCATCCGAGATCACCGCGGACCTGGTCCGCGAACTGCTGCGCGAGCAGCACCCCGACCTCGCGGACCTTGCCATCCGTGAGGTGGCGGGCGGATGGGACAACCAGCAGTGGCGCCTCGGGAGCGAGCTGGCCGTGCGCGTGCCCCGTACGGAGCGGGCCCCGGGTCTCCAGCGCAAGGAGCGCCAGTGGCTGCCCGTCCTGGCCCCGCGCCTGCCGCTCCCGGTCCCGGAACCGGTGCGGACCGGCGAACCGTCCGCGCGCTTCCCCAAGCCGTGGACGGTCATGACGTGGGTCCCCGGCGAGCCGCTGGACCACAGTCGGATCAGCCGGGGTGACCACGCGGCCGGCCGGCTGGCGGACTTCCTCACCGCGCTGCACGTTCCGGCGCCCGCCGAGGCGCCGGCCGGTTCGGACCGCGGCGGGCACCCCAAGGAGTGCACGGACGGCTTCGACCACTTCTTCGAGGCCGTCGCCCCCGGTGACATCGCCGACGGCCTCCGGGCCGTGTGGGACGACGCCGTGGCAGCCCCCGAGTGGGCGGGCCCGCCGGTGTGGGTGCACGGTGATCTGCATCCCGCGAACGTCGTCGTCTCGGACGGAACCGTCTCGGGCGTGGTCGACTTCGGCGACCTGTTCGCCGGCGATCCGGCGTGGGACCTCGCGGCCGCGTGGGTGGTCCTTCCCGAGGGCGCCGCCGCACGTTTCTTCGACGTGTACGCGCGGGCGGACGGGGGGACCGTCCGGCGCGCCCGCGGGCTGGCCGCCCTCAAGGGCCTCGTCCTCATGCTGATCGGCCGGAACGGGGACCGGGGACTGCCCGGCGGCAAGCCGGTGTGGGGCCCCGCGGGCCGGGCGGCGCTCGACCGTGTTCTCCGGGGCGCCCCGGTGTAGACGCGCCGGGCCCGGGGTCAGGCGGGCAGCTTCTCGTCCACGACGAAGGCGATCTCGACGACCTGGCCGGGGAAGGTCAGTTCGGTGACGCCGACGACCGTGCTGACCGGGCGGTGTTCACCGAAGTACGCCAGGTTGCCCGCCGCCGTCGCCGCGGCGTTCTGCCGCAGGTCCACCACGTACAGGGTCTGCGAGACGACCTGGTTCCGGGTGACGCGGAAGTGGTCCAGGACCTTGTCGGCGTTGGTGTACGTCTGCTCGAGCTGGGCGGCGAAGTCGTCCGCGTGGACGAACTCGCCCGCCGCGTCGAGCGAGAGCTGTCCGGAGACGTGGATCAGATCGCGGGACTTGATCGCCTGCGCGTAGCCGAACTCGCTCTCGACCGGCACACGGTGGTTGAAGACGTCCATGGCAGTCAACGTGCTCACCCTTCGGTTCACTCTCTTGTGGTTACTGAAGAACTGTAGGAGAGTGAGCGCCGACCTGGAAGAACGCACTTTTCGGTGACTGAGGAACCAGATGGTGACCAAACAGCTGCTCAAGGGCTTGCCCGAGGACGCGGACCTGCGGCGCGCGGACTCCCTGGCGCGGGAGATCTTCTCGGACGTCGCCAACAAGTGGGCGCTCCTGATCATCGAAGCGCTCGGCGAGCGCACCCTGCGCTTCAGCGAGTTGCGCGACGAAGTGGAGGGCGTCAGCCACAAGATGCTGACGCAGAACCTGCGCATGCTGGAGCGCAACGGTCTGCTGGAGCGGACGGTGTACCCCACGGTGCCGCCGCGGGTCGAGTACACGCTCACCGAGCCGGGCCGGGCGCTGCGCACCACGGTCGACGCCATGTGCGGCTGGACCCACCAGTACCTCGGCCGCATCGAAGAGGCGCGTCGCAGGTTCGGCGAGTGACAGGGCGCGCCGGAAGCGAGGCGCCGCGTCATGCCTCCTCCTGTGCCCTCAGGCGCTGCCGGGTGAGTTCCCCGGTGCTGGGCACCGTGAGATCGAGGTGCGCCTGCATGGGGACGGGGACGTCGTGCACCGGTCACGTCGTACGGGGAAACCGGTCCGCGAGCTGGAAGGCCAGACGGCTGGCTCCGTCGGCGTGAGCGGCACGAGCCGGTCGGGCTCCTCACGGCCGGTCACCGTTGCCCTGCCCGTTCGCCGCCCCGAGGGCGCAACTCCCGCGGACGCTCCGAGGGCCGACCCCGCGGGTCGGGGCCCGAGCCCGGCCGCGGCCGAGCCTAGGATCGGCGGTGTGGACATTCCCGAGGACCTGATCAGCCTTGAGCGGGCGGCGGAAGAACAGCGCGCGCGGCTCGCCGGACTCGACGGCGAGGAGTTCGAAGCACAGCAACGGGCCTGGCAGGAGGCCGCCCAGGCGGCACGGGCGGCGATCGCCGATCACGCCGCGGCCGGCGGCCAGTCGGTGGAAGCGGTCGAGAAGGCGGTCCATCGCGCCGTACGGCAGGCGGAAGAGGACCCCGCCGGGTAGCCGCGCGCGCCCGTACGCGGGCTGTCGGTCACCGAGTCCGTGCAGGTACGCGTACTCAATCCGGCGATCTTGTGCAGCTTTCCGGTCGGCGTCATGGAACCCGGACGAGGCCGCACATCTTGCCCGGTCCGGCCAGCCCACGGCGTGGTACCACCGAGTGTTCCGACTCGAAAGGGCCACGTCACATGGGTATCTTCAGCCGCCGCCAGACCGCCGTCGCCGAGCCGCCGCCGGCCGTGGGGTCGGGTGGGCAGGCCTCGGCGGCCGGCGCCGCACTCGACCCGGCGCTTCGCGCACTGACCGGACACTGGACCATCGACCGCCCGCACAGCCGGATCGGCTTCTCCGTGCGGCACGCCATGGTCACGACCGTCCGCGGGTCCTTCGCCGACTACGACAGCGCGCTCTACTTCGACGGAGCCCGTCCCGCCGAGTCCCGGGCCGAACTCGTGATCCGGGTCGGGAGCGTCGACACGGGCGTGGAGCAGCGAGACGGGCACCTGGTCGGCAAGGACTTCTTCGACGTGCGCCGCCACCCGGAGATGACGTTCCGCAGCACCTCGACCGTCCACGACGGCGGGGAGAGCTTCCGTATGACGGGCGACCTCACGATTCGCGGCACGACCAGGCCCGTCGACATCCAACTGGACTACCTCGGCTCGGTCATGGACCCGTTCGGCTACGAGCGTGCGGGCTTCGACGGCACCACCACCATCGACCGCCGCGACTGGGGGCTCGTCTACAACCAGCGGCTCGAGGCCGGGGGCAGCATGGTCAGCGAGAAGGTCCGGCTCCAGTTCGACATCTCCGCGATCCGCTCCACCGCACCGGAGCACGCACGGCCCGCATCCGGCATAGAGTTCCCCCGGCACTGACACGGCGTGTGGGGGAACACATGATGGCTGAGGCGGCCCCGAAGTGGGCATCGACCCTCGACTCGGTGGTGGTGTACGCACAGGGCGCCCTCTGCCGCCGGCTCGCCCGCGGCGGCATGCCCCGAGGCGGGCGGGTGCGGGTGACCGGTCTGCCCCGTTCGATGGACCCGGGCTCCCTGCGGGTGCGGGTCGTCGGCGCCACCGGGGTACGGGTCACCGAGGCGAGAGCGGCCGTCGAGGCCGAACCGCTCGACAGCCGCCCGGTCGGCGAGCTCCGGCGTGAGGTGGAACGGCTCCGCGACGTCCGGGACGCCGTCCAGGCCCGCCGGAACCGGCAACAGGAGCTGATCGACGAGGTGGCGGCCCTGCGCCCGGTGCCGCCGCCTCGCGATGACGAGGTTCCCCACCGTCGCACCCCCGTCGACGCCTGGCTGGACCTCGCCGAGTTCGTGGACGGCCGGCTGACCGTGCTGCACACTCGCCTGCGCGAGACGGACGAGGAACTGCGGCACGCCGAGCACGAGTGGGAGGTCGCCGCCGACAGGCTGGCCCGGGCCTCCACCGACGCGCCCGCCTCGCGCTCCGAGACCACCGCGTGCGCGGACGTGACCCTCACGGGCGGCGCGGGCACGGACGTCGAGATCGAGGTGGAGTACGGGGTGCCCGGCGCCGTCTGGGTGCCGGCCTACCGTCTCACCCATCACCGGGGCGGGAGCGACGGACGGTTGCTGCTGCGGGCGTCGATCGCCCAGCGCACCGGCGAGGACTGGGCCGGCGTCCGCGTCTCGCTGGCCACGGCCGATCTGCGGAGGCGCACCGATGTGCCCCGGCTGCGATCGATCCGCATCGGACGCGAGCAGCCCGCTCCCGCGTCGTCGGGATGGCGTGAGCCCCCGCGCGGACTGCTCGGCCTCTTCAGCGACTACGACGCGGCAGGACCGCCTCCGGGCGCCGGCGACTCCGCGGGGGCCGCCCACGACGCGGTGGCGGCCGCAGCCGCTCCCGCGGCAGGTCCCGTACCGCCCCCCGCCCCGCAGATGACGTCTCACGGCTACGGCATGCCGTCCGGCGCGCTGCCGCCACCGCCCGGCGGCATGCCGGCGGGCGCCGAGGGCGTGATGCCGGGGGGCTCGGCGCCCGGCGCACCTCAGCCGTACGCCCGTCGCAGGAGCGGCGCGCCCCGTCCCGTGGCTCCCGCGGCGCCCGGCCGGGCCGCGGCACCGTCCGCGGCCGTTCCTCAAGAGGTACCCGCCCCGTCGCCGGCCCCGGAGACCGGGCCCCCGCGGCCGAGCGGTGCCGAACTCGACTACGCGGCACTGGTGCTCACCGGCCCGGACGGCCAACCGGAGCGTCGGGGACGGCTGTTCCCCGACGCCGTCTCCGACCCGGTGGCGGCCGAACACCGGCGGCGCGCGGAGACGGTCACGGCGCTGCCCCTGCCGGGCAACGCCGTACGCCCCCGCGAGTCGGCCGGTTCCTTCGACCACCGCTACGACGCCGCGGCACGCGCCGACGTCCCCTCGGACGGTACGTGGCACACGATCACCGTCGGTGAGGTGGCGGTCGGTCTGCGGACCGAGTACCTGTGCGTCCCGTCGGTGGAACAGGCGGTCTACACGACCCTGGTGCTGTCCAACACGTCGGACCAGGCGCTGTTGGCCGGCCCGCTGGAGGTCTCGGCCGACGGGGACTTCCTGCTGACCACCTCACTGCCCACGCTCGCCCCCGGCGGTGTGCGCCGCGTGGGCCTGGGTGCCAACGAGGCCATCGGGGTCACGCGCCGAACGAGCCTGCTCGAATCGACCTCCGGGCTGCGCAACAGCGTGACCGTCCTCGACCACCGCGTGCACGTGGAACTGGCCAACCGTCTCCCGGCCCCGGTCACCGTCGAGGTGCGCGAGCGGGTGCCGGTCACCTCCGACGCGGACATCAGGATCGAGGAGAAGGCCGACTGGCAGGCGCCCGCGGCCGGCACCGACGCCGAGCGGCACGCTCCCGGCACCCGCGTGTGGCGGGCCGAGATCCCGGCCCACGCCACCTCCGCCCTCGACGGCGGCTACGTCATCCGCATCCCGGCCGGCAAGGCCCTGACCGGCGGCAACCGCAGGAGCTGACCCCGCATGGACACGAGCCCCGCTCCGATCGCCCTCCCCGTCACCGCCGTCACCTGTCTGGAGGACCGGGCGTACGTCGAGCGGACCGCCGGGGTCGACCTCGCGGCCGGCACCCAGGTGCTGCGTCTCGGACCGGTCAGTGCCCTGACCGTCGACCACAGCCTGCACGCCGAACTGTCCGCCGACGGCCCGGTGACCGTGCTCGACGCCCGGGTCGTACGCGAGTGGACACCGAGAGCGCCGGGTCCCGCCGACGACGACTCCGCCCTGCGGCACCGGGTGAGAAGCCTTGAGGAGGAGCAGCAGGCGCTGGGCGGGCGGCGCGAGCGCCTGCACGCCCGTGTCGACCTCCTCGGCCGCCTCGCCGGCGATCTGCTGCGGGAGATCGGCGAGGGTGCGGGTCTCGGCGAGTCCGACACTGCCCGGTGGGCCCGCGAACTGGACCGGGTCGACGCGGAACGCGACACCTGCGGCGAACGGCTGCGCGCGGTCGACTCCCGGCTGACGGCGCTGGCCGCCGAACTCTCCGACGCCCGGCACGCCTTGGCGAACACGGAGTCGGAACCGTCCGAACTGGTCGGCCACATCGAACTGACCGTACGGGCGGGCGACGCGGGTCCGGCCGCGCTGCGCGTGGCCCACCTCGTCCCGTGCGCCCTGTGGCGGCCCGCCTACCGCGCCGTGCTCGACGGGGACTCGCTCACCCTGGACACGGACGCGATGGTCTGGCAGCGCACCGGCGAGGACTGGTCGGACGTACGGCTGACCCTGTCCACGGCCCGCAGCACGCTCGCCACCGAGCCTCCGCGCCTCGCGGAGGACCGGCTGACCCTCCGGGACCGATCGGCGGCGGAACGCCGCACCGTCCAGGTCGAATGGCGCGAGGAGGAGATCACCGACCTCGGTCCGGCGCCCGTACAGGGCCTGCCGGGAGTCGACGACGGCGGCGAGGTCCGGGTCCTGCACTGCGACGCCTCGGTCTCGGTACCGTCCGACGGCCGGGCCCACCGGGTGCCGGTCTCCTCCTTCGGGACTCCCACGACGACGGAGTACGCCTGCTCCCCCGAACTGTCCCCGCTGGTCGGGCGACTGGTCCGGTTCGACAACCGCTCGGGGCACGCGCTGCTCGCCGGGCCCGTGGACCTCGTCAGCGGCGGCGGCTTCCTCGGTCGTGGCACGCTGGACTTCACCGCTCCCGGGGCCCCGGTCGCCCTCGCCTTCGGCAGCCGCGACGACCACCGGGTCGTGCGGGAGACCGAGGAGACCCGTGACACCGCCGGTCTCACCCAGCGGACCGTGCTCACCCGGACCGTCCGCCTGCACCTGTCACGGTTCTCGGGGCCCGGCGAACGCCATGAGCACCTGGTCGTCGTCCAAGAACGCGTTCCGGTCTCCGAGACGTCGGCGGTGGAGGTGAGCCTGCGCCGGAGTGCCTGCGCTCCCCCGCCCGACGACGTCGACGCGGACGGCGTCGTCCGCTGGAACGTCCTCCTGCCTCCCGGAGGCCGGCGCACGCTGGAACTGGTCTACGAGATCTCGTCGAACGCCAAGGTGCACGGGCTCTAGCCGTGTCGGCTCGTGGCGGTCAGTGCTCCCGCCCGTGCTGCTCCGTGTAGTGGGCGCGGAGCAGATCGGTGCCCCAGTCGTGGCGGACGTGCCGCCAGACGGAGTGGGCGTGGTTGCCGTCGTCCTGGGTGTTGTCGTACTCGATGAGCAGGTCCGGGGCGCGGACACAGTAGTAGTGCCGGTCGCCGGGCGCGCGGCCGCCGGCCCAGGCGAACGCCAGGGTGTCCAGGCCGCGCGCCGCCAGGGCGGACCAGCACTGGTCGGCGTAGGCCGCGGGTGCCCGGTCGAGGTAGCGGCGCACCAGGCGGGCGAGGAGCCGCTGCTGACCCGGGGTCATGTCGCCGTGCGGCAGACCGGCCGGCAGCAGGTCCGGGTCGGCGAACGGGTCGTCCCGGGTCAGGATGTCGTCCGGTGGGGCGGCGGCGAAGACCGCCCTCGCGCGCCGGCCGGTGTCCAGGTCCGTGACCAGTTCCCGGGCCAGGTCCTCCTCCGGCCCCAGCAGCCGGCGTCCGGCCTGTGGACCGTCCGCGACGCGGGCCGGCTCCGCCCCGACGAAGTGGGGTGTCACGCGGATTCCGGCGGCCGTGACCACCACGTGCACGGCGAGGTGGTGGCCGTTCATCCGCCAGCCCCAGGGGTCCTCCCCGTCCGGGTCCCCCAGCAGCCGCACCCAGTAGCGGTCGGCGCCGATGGCACCGGCCAGGGCGCGGCGGTGGCGCTCCACCTCGATCGCCCCGCGCGCCAGCGCCGCTCCGGGTGTGCCGTGTGCCGCGGCCAGCAGCGCGTCGACCGCCTCGCGCTGCCGGCCGTCGAGGCCCTCGGTGGACAGTCCGGGGCGCGGACCGGGCAGGTAGGTCCACTCCCGCAGTTCGGGAGCGTCGAGCCGGCCGGGTCCCGCGCGCAGCTCGCGCACCTGCGCCGGCTCCAGTACGGACAGCAGTGCCCGCGCCGCCTCCCGCAGCTCCGCGGCCGTCGCCTCCGCCGGATGAACGCCCACCGTTTCCCCTTACGCGCGGTGTCCCGTACGGTTGCGCACCCTACCCGTACCGAGTCCTGGTCACGGGATGTACGAGGCCGTCGGCCGTCAGTCCGAGGTCAGTCGCCCGCGCGGTCCCCGGCCCACACCGTGGGCGTCCGGGCCGACCAGGGGCCGGCCTGTTCGAGTTGTCCGGCGAGGCGGAAGAGGCTGTCCTCCCGGCCGTGACCGGCGGCGAACTGCATGCCGACCGGCAGCCCCGACGCGGCGTCGGCCGTCACCGGTACGGACATGGCGGGCGTGCTCGCCACGTTGAACACGGCGGTGAACGGCGAGATGTCGAAGAGCCGCCGCAGCCAACCGAGGCCGTCCAGCCTCCCGGCGCCCTCGGCGTGCGTGCCGAGGGGCACGGGGAGCTCGGGCAGCGTCGGGGTGAGCAGCATGTCGTACCCGGCGAAGTACCGTGCCAGGGCTCGGGCGACCTTGTTGCGGGTCGCCAGCGCGGTGACGAACTCGGCGGCGGTGACCTCCTGTCCGTAACGGTAGCTGGCGAATATGGGCTCCTCCAGGGTCGACGCGTTCACGGAACGGCCCGACGCGGCGGCCAGCTCGTCGACCGACGCCGTCAGGTTGGCGGTCCACTGACGGGCGTTGGCCAGGAGGAAGTCCTCCCAGTCGACGCCCAGGCCGACCTCGGCCTCCTCCACCTCGTGACCCAGGGACTCGAGCAGACGCACGGTGCGCGAGAGCGCGTCGGCCACCGGCGCGGTGGTGCGGTGTCCGCCCCACGCCTGGGTGAGGACACCGATCCGCAGCGGCCCCGGGTCACGGACGGCTTCCTCCGCGTACGGCCTGGACGGCTCCTGGGCGAAATAGGGGTCGCCCGGTTCCGGACCGCGGATCTGGTCGAGCAGGACCGCGCTGTCGCGTACCGTGCGGCTGACGCTGCCGTGCACGGCCAGGCCGTTGAAGATCTCGTCGAAGTGCGGACCCACGGAGACACGGCCGCGGGTCGGCTTCAGGCCGAAGAGGCCGTTGCAGGCGGCGGGGACGCGGATCGAACCGGCTGCGTCGGTGGCGTGCGCCATCGGGACCACCCCGGCGGCGACGGCGGCGCCCGCGCCCCCGCTGGATCCGCCCGCGCTCCGCTCCGGGTCCCACGGGTTGCGGGTCGCGCCGTACAGCACTGGTTCCGTCGTGTTGCTGTAGGCCATCTCCGGTGTCGCGGTGCGCCCGAGCGTCATGAGGCCGGCGCGGCGGAAGCGCAGCATCAGGGACGAGTCGGAGCGGGCCACGTGGCCGGCCGCCAGGCGGCTGCCCATCTCCATGCGCCGGCCGGCCATGGCGACCCCGATGTCCTTGATCAGGAAAGGGACACCGGCCAGCGGGGCACTGCCCGGCTCCGGCAGGTCGTCCGCCGGCCACATCTCGACCACGGCGTTGATCTCCGGATCGACCGCCTGCGCGGCGTCATGTGCGGCTGCCTCCAGTTCGGCGGGGGTGACCTCACCCTTCGCCACCAGTTCCGCGAGGCCTACGGCGTCGAAGCGCACGTACTCGTCGATTCTCACTGTCACTCCAAGACAAGGGGCGGATACCGCGGACATCGCGATACCGAATGGTCCTGGACGATACCGATCGGTATCGAACGGAACGGACTGGTACCGTAGCAGGCGATGAGGGGCCCGACGCCCCACGGGACCGGACGTCACGGAGCAGCCATGGCAACGACCGCCGCAAGGCCGGGCAGGGTGGCGAAACTGCCGCCGCGCGAGCGCATCCTCGACGCGGCGGAGGAGCTCTTCCAGAGCGAGGGGATCCGGCGGGTGGGCGTCCAGGCGATCGCCGAGAAGGCGGAGACCACCAAGATGGCGATCTACCGGCACTTCGAGACCAAGGACGCGCTCGTCGCGGAGTGGCTGCGCATCGTCGCCGCCGAGTACCGGGCGGCCTTCGACCGGGTGGCGGCCGAACATCCCGGCCGCCCCAGGGAGCAGATCCTTGGCCTCGCCCGCTTCATCGCCGAGGGGCTGCCCGCGATCTCGTACCGGGGCTGCCCGTTCATCAACTCGCTCGCCGAGCTTCCCGACCGCTCCCATCCCGCACGACAGGTCATCGAGGAGCACAAGGCCGACCAGACCCGCAGAATGACCGGCATGTGCGCCGACGCGGGACTGCCCGACCCCGAGCAGACCGCGGCCGAGATCACCTTCGTACTCGAAGGCGCACAGGTCAGCACGCAGAACGGCAGCATCGACCGGGCGGGCGACCGGCTGATGCGCATCGTCGAGGGGATCGTGGACCGGCACCGCTCCCCGGCCGCCTGAGCGTTCGCCGCTCGCGCCCCGCTACTCCCGTACGGGCCGCCGGGCCGGTCGGCGTATGCGGCTCAGACACGAGACGGCGACCACGAACGGCCACAGCGACTGAAGGAACGTCACGACGCGTTCCGCGACACCGGCGTTGCCGTGTCGGTGCATCTCGAACAGGAACCATGCTCCGCCCGCGGCCATCAGCGCGCACACCGCCACCGCGGGCGCGGTCCGCAGAGCCCAGGGAGCGGCCGCCGTGCCGTCCACGGCCAGCAGCGGCCACACCGCCAGAAGCGTGAACCCGGCCACCGCCACCGCGCCGTGCCGCAGGGAACCCCCGCTGCTCGGCGCGGGAAGCAGGGCCACGGCCAGC
Source organism: Streptomyces sp. CB02414 (assembly GCF_001905385.1). Classification (GTDB taxonomy): domain Bacteria; phylum Actinomycetota; class Actinomycetes; order Streptomycetales; family Streptomycetaceae; genus Streptomyces. The sequence goes on from NZ_LIPF01000007.1 coordinate 378,328, forward strand.
GCGGCCACACCCCCGCCGCCCAGCGCCACACGTCCGGCGGTCGCGGCGGCCCGCAGGCCCCAGGCGGTCAGCAGGTGACAGGCGCCCAGAGCGAGGAACGCCGACGTCATCACCCAGTAGCCCGCGGCCCCGTAGGCGCCAAGAACGCTGATCGTCTGGGTGGCGGGATCGTACGCGGACCCTTCGAACAGTGCCGCGCCCGACCAGCCTCCGATCAGCAGGACGGGCGCACACCCGGAAGAGACCAGGACCCATCTGGGGACAAGACGCATCAAGTAACCATAAAGCGACCGTCAGGCGGCTCGACAGAGCCCCGCGGGAGCGGCCGGGACGGAGGCGTGGTGAACGGGACGGGCGGCGGGACCGGCACCGGCGGCCTGCGACCGGGTTCGCGCGAAGACGACCAGGCGCAGCACCGCGAACCGCGCGACACCGGCGAGCGCGGAGGCGGACAGGTACACGACCTGTTCGAGCACCGCGCCGGGCGTTGCCACGAGCTGGTGCAGGGCGAGCATCGCCATGCTGGTCACCGCGTAGGCGGCCGCGGCGGAACCCGCCGACTGGGTGTGCTGACGCCAGGTCGCGCCCCGGCCCGCACCGAAGGTGAAACGTGCGTGCAGTTCCGTGGCGAGCAGCGTGGAGACCACGGTGATCACGGCGTTGGCCAGGATCCAGGGAATCCACGAGGCGAGAGCCGCCACGGCGAAGCTCGATGCGAGCCCCACTCCACCACCACAGAGCACGAAACGAGCGAAGGCGGTGAAGGCGCCGGGTGCGGCCTGCTTCCGATTCTGCACTGCGTCCATGATCCACCCCCCTCGGTGCTTTCCGACGAGGGAAACGCTACGTTGCATTCACGGTATGGGCAACCGATTTATTGCAGCAATCGACTATCTATGCAGGTAGACACCTTGGATTCGTTGCAATGTGCCCTGGTTAACGCAACAGATCATTACAGTTCGTTGCAATATTGACGCAACCCTCGGTCGGCGAAGTCGATCAGCCATTCGAAGCTCTCGTCGACGTCGGCGCTCCACTGGAAGCCGCCCGCGGCCTGCAACGCGGCGAAGCCGTGGCACAGGCTGCGGAGCATGCGCAGAGCGTGGTCCACGTCTGCCGGGTCGATCTCGTAGCCCCGCAGGACGGCCATGAAGGCATCGAGAAGTCGCCGTGCCGCGGCGGCCAGCGGGTCGTCGGGGCCGGACGGCTCCTGTCCGATCGTGGCCGCGTACCGGCCGGGGTGCTCCAGTACGAAGGCACGGAACGCCCGGGCCGCCGCCGCCAGGGCGTCGCGGCCCGCGTACCCCTGGACCGCGCCGCCGACCGCGTCGGCGGCCTCGCTCATCGCCAGGACGGCGATGCGCCGGAGGAGATCCTCCTGTCCGCCCACGTGCTTGTACAGGGACGGAGCCCGCACACCGACCCGCTCCGCCAGCGAACCCATCGTCAGGTTGGCGAGACCCACCTCGTCGGCGAGGGCGGCACCGGCCGCGACCACCGCCGCCGGGTCCAGGCCCGCCCTAGGCACGGGCGGCGTCCGTGCGCAGGAAGCCGAGCACGAGCGAAACGACCTGGTCGGGATACTGGTCGTGCGGGTAGTGCCCGGCACCCTCGATCATTTCGAGACGGCCGAGGCCGGACGGCAGCGCCTCGACCACCGCCGAGCCCTCGGCGTGCGGGTCGGCCCAGTCGGGGTCGAGGGTGCCCATGACGACCAGGGCCGGGCAGCGGACGTTGCCGAGCTGTGCGCCGGCGTCCGTCGGGGCGCTGCGCCCCATGGCCTGCATGGCCTTCATCCGGCCCGGCTCGCGCAGCAGGGAGTCGATGCGCCCGAGCCGCTGCGCCCAGTCGGCCGGCTTCACGCCCGGGTAGGCGAGGTCGAGGTACGAGCGCCACAGCGGCAGGCTGCCGAGCAGACCCGCGCCGAGCAGCCGCAGCATGCCCTGCCGGAAACGCCTCACCTTCAGGTCGCCGAGACCGACCGACTGCTTGCGGGTGAACGGCGCCAGCTCGACGACCGCGGTGACCAGCGAGGGCTCCCGCGCCGCGGCGATGGTGGCGGCACCGCCGGAGACCGAGTGGCCGACGAGCACAGCCGGGCCGCCGAGGTGGCGGATCACGGCGAGCAGGTCACCGGCGATGTCGGTGCGGCTCCAGGCCGGCCAGTCGACGCTGGACTCGCCGCAGCCGCGCAGGTCCACCGAGGCCACCCGGTATCCGGCCGCGACCAGCTGCGGGACGACGGCACGGTAGGCGGCGCGACTGTCACCCATGCCGTGGGCCAGAACGATCAGAGGGCCGGAGCCCGCCACCTCGTACGCGATCATCCCGCCGTCGACGGGGAGGTACTCGGTCATGAACGCCTCCGGAGAGCGTTGGCTAATGGCATTAGCCATAAGCTATTGCCATTAGCCTGACCTGTCAATGCCGTCCCTCACCGCCGTGCGGCGACCGCCCACTACCCCTGGTTGGCGATCTGGATCAGGTTGCCGCAGCCGTCCTCGAAGACGGCCGCGGTGACGGGGCCCATTTCCACCGGCTCCTGGGTGAAGCGGACGCCGTGACCGCGCAGCCGCTCGTGCTCCGCCTTGACGTCGTCGACGGCGAACTGGGCGAGCGGGATGCCGTCCGCGACGAGGGCGTCGCGATAGGTCCGCGCGGCCGGGTGGCCGAGGGGCTCCAGGAGGAGCTCCGGGCCTTCGGGGTCCTCGGGCGAGACGACGGTCAGCCACCGGTCCGTCTCCCCCACCGGGACGTCGTGCTTCTTCACGAAGCCGAGAACCTCGGTGTAGAAGCGCAGGGCCGCCGCCTGGTCGTCGACGAAGACGCTGGTCAGATGGATCTTCATGGGGTGCTCTCTTCCGGTTCGGGTGTGTCGGGGTCGGACGCGGGCCAGCGCTCGGCTATCTGCCGGAGCGGTGCCACGTTCAGGTCGTGGAACTTGTAGCGCCCCTCCCGCCTGGTCTCGACGAGCCCGGCGCCTTCCAGCACGGCGAGGTGCTGGGAGACCGCCTGGCGGGAGATGCCGAGGTGATGCCTCATGCTCAGCCGCGAGCAGATCTCGAACAGGGTCTGCCCGGACTTCTCCGTGAGCTCGTCGAGGATGATGCGGCGCGTGGGGTCGGCCAGCGCTTTGAAGAGGTCGTCGGCCACCGCTCCAGGATAGGCAAGCTCTCACTTGCCTATCAAGTCGGGACGCCCCCCGGGCAACGGCCGTCACACCCTTGACACGTGCACGTCGACCGCTTGTATGGTCTAGTCCAACAGAACTCGCCGCTCCGCTTGCGGAGTTGGGCCCCGCGCGGGCTCACCACTTCACGGTGGGCGGCGGGTGCGCGTCACCTTCGCGTCTCTCGACCCCACTCAGAGAGGCCGCCCCCACGTGCGGTCACCCCACACGCATGACCGTGCGCCCCGGGACGGCCCGAGGTGAAGGAGCTTCACATGCACGCCAGCAGGAAGACCGCTGCCCTGATCGGCGCGGCCCTCGCCCCTGTCATCGCCGTCAGCCTCCCCGCCTCGTCGGCGAGCGCGCACGGTTACATCTCCGACCCGCCCAGCCGCCAGGCCCAGTGCGCGGCGGGCACGGTGTCCTGCGGGGACATCAAGTACGAGCCGCAGAGCGTCGAGGGCCCCAAGGGCCTGACCAGCTGCAGCGGCGGCAACAGCCGCTTCGCCGAGCTGGACGACGACAGCAGGGGCTGGACCGTCACCCCGGTGCCGAAGAACGCGACGTTCTCGTGGCGGCTCACCGCGCAGCACGCCACCAGCACCTGGGAGTACTACGTGGGCGGGCAGCGGATCGCCGTGTTCGACGACGGCGGCGCCAAGCCCGACGCGGTCGTGAACCACCAGGTCGATTTCGGTGGCCTGTCCGGTCAGCAGAAGGTGCTCGCCGTGTGGAACGTGGCCGACACCGACAACGCCTTCTACGCCTGCATCGACGTCAACGTCGGCGGCTGAGCGCGACCGCGTATAGCCGGTGATGAAGGGGGGAAGGCACCCGCCGGGAGCGGGCACCTTCCCCCCTCGTCGGGGACACACACGTGCGTAATAGGCTACGAATCGTCGGCCCGTCCGAGCGCCGAGGCGAGGAGTTGGCTATGGGCGCACAGGACGCGCGGGACACGGGAGAGCGGCTGCGGACCATCGGCGACGAACTGTCGGACCGCTTCTACGAGCGGGCCGACGTCGTGCGGACACTGGTGGTGACGCTGCTCGCCGGACAGCACTCGCTGGTGCTCGGACCGCCCGGTACGGCCAAGTCGGAACTGGCCCGGGAACTGACGGGCCGGATCGACGGTGCCTCCTACTGGGAGATCCTGCTGTCGAAGTTCACCGCGCCGACGAGGATGTTCGGTCCCATCGACGTCGCCGCGCTGGCCCGGGGCGAGTACCGCCAGGTCTACGACGGCCGCGCCACGACCGCGCACATCGCGTTCATCGACGAGATCTTCAAGTGCTCCACGGCGGCGCTCAACGAGACGCTCGGCTTCCTCAACGAGCGGATCTACCACCCCGAGAACGGCGGCGAACCGATCCGCTGTCCCCTGATCGGGGCGATCACGGCGAGCAACGAGCTGCCCACCGGAGAGGACTCGGCCGCGATCTACGACCGGCTGCTCGTGCGCCTCGAGGTCGGCTACCTGACGGACCCCTCCAACTTCGCCGCGCTGGTCCGCTCCGCCGTCGGCGGCACCGAGGCACCGCCGAGGACCACGATCGAGCTGGCCTCGCTGCAGTACGCCGTGGCCGAGGCCGTCCCGGCCGTCGAGGTCCCCGACGCCGTCGTCGACGCCGTGTGCACGCTGCGGGCCGCGCTGCGCCGCAAGGAACTCGTCGCCTCGGACCGGCGCTGGCGGCAGGCCGTCCGCCTGCTCCAGGCCTCCGCCTACCTCGACGGCCGCCCCGCGGTCACCGACACCGACCTGTCGGTGCTGACGCACGTGCTGTGGGACTCCCCCGCCCAGCGTCCGGCCGTCGAGCGGGAGGTACTGCACCTGGTCAACCCCGACGCCAAGGAGGCCCTCGACCTGGCGGACACCGTCGAGGAACTGGAGGCCCAGCTCGACGCCATGGCCGGCCAGTCCCGCGAGGCGCTGAGCGAGTGGGTCATCAAGAAGGCCCACCACCAGCTCGCCACGACGGGGAAGCGGCTGGAGAAGCTGCGCGCGGAGGCGGCGAGCGCGGGACGCAGCACCGCCGCCATCGACCGGGTCGCCCGTCGCCAACGCGCGGTACGCGCCCGTGTCCTGACCGAGGCCCTCGGTGTGGACGCGAGCACGGTGCGGGCCCAGCTCTGAGCACCAGGGCGGTCGGGGACATGGACGAGGGATCGCAGGCGCGCGGCGAGCCGGCGAGCCGGGCCGGGAAGTGGCTGAGCCTTTCGAGCGCCACGGCCGAGCGGCACACCGCCGCCGTGGTCGCGGACCGGTTCGACCTCATGATCTGGCGCGACATGCACGGGCAGTCGGCCGGACTGCACGACCTGGCCCGGGAACTGGACGACCGCCACGCCCACGCCGCCGACCTGCTGGCCGACACGTTCCTGGCCGCCTACAAGGCACGGCCGCGGTTGCGCCGGCCCGCGGAGATGGACCCCGCCCGGCTGGTCAACCACCAGATCATCACGTCTCTGACGGACTCCCCGGAGTTCGCCGCGCTGCACCGGGAGACGGCCGGTGACGCGTACGCCGCCGCCATGGCCGTACTCGCCCAGGCCGGCGCGCTGCGCCGGATGCTGGAGCACTCCGGGCGCGCCCAGGAACAGGCCGAGCGGGCGAAGCGAAGCCTGCTGGACGCCGAGGAGGCGGCCGCCGCCGTGGCCGACGCCCTCCGGCAGGCCGCCCACGGGATACAGCAGGACGACGCCGACGCCGTGGGACGGGCGGCCGAGGCGGCCGAGAACGCCGAGGACGCCGCGCGCGAGGCCGCCGCCGGCGCCGCGCAGGCACTCGGGGTGGCCGTCCCCGGGATCCGGGCCGCCGCGCGCGGCGCCGTGGCCCGGGCCGCCGAGGCCACGCGGAACGAGACGGCGCTGATGCGGGCGTGGGGCGTCGGCCCCGGAGAACTGGAGCGGATGCCCTTCGAGCAGCGGGCCCGGCTCGCCGAGCGGCTGCGGACCGGCCGGCTGGCCCGGTGGGCCGAGCTGATCGGACGTTTCCGGCAGATGGCCGGCGGTGAGCGAGCCCGCAGGGTGGAGAACGCCACCGGGGAACTGATCGGCGTCACACTCGGCGACGACCTCTCCCGCGTCCTCCCCTCCGAGCTGGCGGCCCTCGGACTGCCCGAACTGCGGGCGGTGTTCGCCGCCCGCTACGCCGCCGGTGAGCTGATGCTCTACGACAGCCAGGGCGAACAGGCCACCGGACGGGGCGCGATCATCGCCTGCGTGGACACCTCGCACTCCATGTACGAGGCGGGGCCCGGCGGCATCACCCGGGAGGCATGGGCCAAGGCGTGCGCCCTGGCGCTGCTGGACCAGGCCCGCGACGCCGGGCGCGACTTCGTCGGCATCCTGTTCGCCGCCGCCGACAAGCTCCAGGTCTTCCGCTTCCCGGCCGGCCGGCCCGCCCCCGTCACCGAGGTGCTCGACTTCGCGGAGTCCTTCCTCGGCGGCGGCACCAGCTACCAGCGGCCGCTCACGGCGGCCGCCGGACTGCTGGAGGAGGAGTTCGACGACACGGCCCGCGCCCGCGGCGACATCGTGATGCTGACCGACGACGACTGCGGCGTCACCGAGGAATGGATGCGCGACTGGAACGCCGCCAAGCACCGCCTCGGTTTCCGTGTCTTCGGCATCGCCGTCGGCACCCCGCGCGTCGCCGAGGCCGACTCGGTCCTCGACGCCCTGTGCGACAACCTCCGCGCCGTCGAGGACCTCACCGACGTCCACGCCGCCGCGGACCTCTTCCGCGTCATCTGACCGGACGCGGTGGAGGTTTCCCGCGCCCTGCCGGGGTACCCCGCCGAACCTGGGAGGAGAGAGGAGAGCCGTGTCTGACGACAAGGTCAAGAACGTCTTCGTGGTCGGCCTCGACGAGGCCAACCTTCCGGTGCTCAAGGCCGTGCCGGGCGCCGATTCGCTTCGATTCCACGGCCTGTTGACGGTCGAGGAGCTGCAGGACGGCGAGGTGCACCTGCCGACGGTGCTGGAGAAGGCACAGTCGGTGCTGGACGCGTTCGACGGGAGCATCGACGCAATCGTCGGCTACTGGGACTTCCCGGTCAGCACCCTCGTCCCGATCCTCGGCGAGAGGTACGGCACCCGGACCACCAGTCTCGAGTCGGTGGTCAAGTGCGAGCACAAGTACTGGGGCCGGCTCGAACAGCGGAAGGTGACGGACCGGCATCCGCGCTTCGGCCGCGTCGATCTGACGGCGGACCCGCCGCGTCCGCCGGACGGCGTGCGGTTCCCGATGTGGCTCAAGCCCGCGTTGTCCTATTCCTCCGAACTCGCCTTCGGGGTCGGGGACGAGGAGGAGTTCCGCAAGGCCGTCGCGGAGATCCGCGACGGCATCTCCCGTGTGGGCCGCCCCTTCGAGCACATCCTCGGCCGGGTGGACCTGCCGCCGGAGATGGACGGTGTCGGTGGCCGGGTGTGTCTCGCCGAGGAGGCGCTGTCGGGCGTGCAGGTCGCGGTGGAGGGCTACGTGCACGACGGCGAGGTGATCGTCTACGGCACGCTCGACTCCATCGACTATCCGGACTCACCGTGCTTCCTGCGCCACCAGTACCCCTCCATGCTGCCCCCGGACGTCGTCGCCCGGCTGCGTGACGTCACCGAGCGGGTGATGCGCCGGATCGGCTTCGACGACGCGACGTTCAGCGTGGAGTACTTCTACGACCCGGGCAGCCAGGACATCAGCCTGCTGGAGATCAACCCGCGCCACTCCCAGTCCCACGCCGAGCTGTTCCGGTACGTGGACGGCGTCCCCAACCACCACGCGATGCTCGCCCTCGCCCTCGGGGACGACCCGCGCATGCCGCACCGCGAGGGCCCGTACGCGATGGCGGCGAAGTGGTACTACCGGTGGTTCACGGACGGTGTGGTGCGGCACGTGCCCTCCGCCGAGGACGTCGCCCGCGTCGAACGCGAGATACCGGGCGTGCGGATCGAGGTCCTGCCCGAGCCGGGCCGGCGGCTCTCCGACCTCTCCCAGCAGGACAGTTACAGCTACGAACTCGCGCACATCTTCACCGGCGGCGACGACGAGGACGACCTGCGCAGGAAGTACGACCAGTGCGTCGCTGCCCTGGGCCTCACCTTCGACGGGCCGCCGGAAGGAGCGCGGGGTTAAGGAGCGCCGACCATGCGTCATGTGACCCACCTGCCGTACACGACCAAGGAAGAGGAACACGTCGTCATCCCCATGTCGGACGGCGTCCGTCTGTCGGCGCGGATCTGGCGGCCCACGTCGTCGGACCACGAGCCCGTGCCGGCGGTGCTGGAGTACATCCCGTACCGCAAGCGGGACCTCACCGCCGAACGCGACTCCATGCACCACCCCTACATCGCCGGGCACGGCTACGCCTGTGTCCGCGTCGACCTGCGGGGCACCGGCGAGTCGGAGGGCGTGCTGCGCGACGAGTACCTGGAGATCGAGCAGCGCGACGCCGAGGAGGTCCTGGCCTGGCTCGCCGACCAGCCCTGGTGCGACGGCGGCACGGGAATGATGGGTCTGTCGTGGGGGGCGTTCGCGGCACTCCAGGTGGCGGCCCGGCGGCCACCGAGCCTGAAGGCCGTCGTCATCGCGTCCTTCACCGACGACCGGCACGCCGACGACATGCACTACATGGGCGGCGCCATGCTGTCGGACAACCTGGCCGAGGCGGGCACCATGTTCGCCTACGCCACCTGTCCCCCCGACCCGGCCGTGGCCGGCGACAGCTGGCGCGACATGTGGCACGAGCGCCTTGAGCACGCGCGCCCCTGGGTCGTGGAGTGGCTGCGCCACCAGCGCCTCGACGACTACTGGCGGCACGCCTCGGTCGCCGGGAACTACGCGGACGTGCGCTGTCCGGTGCTCGCCTCCAGCGGCTGGGCGGACGGCTACTCCAACGCCGTGACCCGGCTGCTCGCCCACCTGGACGTGCCCCGCAAGGGGCTCATCGGCCCCTGGTCGCACAAGTTCCCCCACCTCGGCGAGCCGGGGCCCGCCATCGGCTATCTCCAGGAGGTCGTGCGCTGGTGGGACCACTGGCTCAAGGGCGTCGACAACGGGGTGATGGACGGCCCGATGCTCCAGACGTGGATGCAGGACAGCGTCCCGCCGTCCACCTCGTACGAGGAGCGGCCGGGCCGCTGGGTGGCGGAGCCCGAGTGGCCGTCCCCGCATGTCCGTCCGGTCACGCACCCGCTCACCGGGCGGCGGATCGGGCCCGCCCTCGAAGCGGACGCCGAGGCGGGTCCCGGGGACGAAGGGGAGATCCTGACCGTGCGGTCCCCGTTGTCCGTCGGTCAGTTCGCGGGCAAGTGGGCCTCCTACAACGCGCCGCCCGACCTGCCGTACGACCAGCGCGAGGAGGACGGCGGTTCCCTCGTCTTCGAGACCGAGCCGCTGACCGAGCGGGTGGAGATCCTCGGTTCGCCGACCGTCGACCTCGATCTGACGGCCGACCAGCCCGTCGCCATGGTGGCCGCGCGCCTGTCGGACGTCCACCCGGACGGAGCCGCCACCCGGGTCACCTACGGCCTGCTCAACCTCACCCGCCTGAACAGCGCCGAAGAGCCCGAGCCGCTGGTGCCCGGCCGCCGCTACCGGGCCAGGGTCCACCTCAACGGGGTGGCGCAGAGTTTCCCGCCCGGTCACCGCGTCCGGCTCTCACTGTCCACCTCCTACTGGCCGCTCGCCTGGCCGCCGCCGAAGCCGGCGATGCTCGGCCTCCGCGAGGGCTCCAGCACGCTCACCCTCCCGGTCCGTCCCCCGGAGAAGGCCGACGACAGCCCGGCGGTGCCGTTCGGCGAGCCCGAGGGCACCCCGCCCATCGCCACCACGACGCTCACGCCCCCGGAGGAACGGTGGGACGTGAAGCGGGACCTGGTCGGCTACCACGCCGAGCTGGAGACGGTGAAGGACCGGGGCACGGTCCGCTTCGAGGAGATCGGCCTCGACGTCGGCCGCCGCGCGCACGAACGCTACGCGTCCGTCGCCGACGACTTCACGTCCGTGAGCGGTGAGTCCACGTGGACGATGGACTTCAGGCGCGCCGACTGGGACGTGCGTGTGGTCACGCACACCCGGCTCACCTGCGACGAGAGCCGGTTCTTCGTCGACGCCACGCTGGACGGCTACGAGGGCGGCCGCCGGGTGTTCTCGCGCACCTGGAACGAGACGGTGCCGCGCGACCTGCTGTAGGGCCGGTGGCCCCGGACGGTCGCGACGGTGTGCAATGGCCGGGTGAACTCTCGTACTCCCGGCGCCGAGCGTCCCGAACGCGCCCGCCCCGCCTCCCACAGTCTCACCGGTGTCGGCATCGCCGTCCTCGATCCCGCCGGCCGGGTCCTGCTCGGCCTCGGCCACGACGGCCGCTGGGAACTCCCGGGCGGCAAGGTCGACACCGGTGAGGACTTCGAGACGGCCGCCGCCCGGGAACTGGCGGAGGAGACCGGGCTCGTGACGGACCCGGCGGACGTACGGGTCGTCGCGGTTCTCGTCGACGGTCTGGCCGGGCTGACCCGCGTGACGGCGGCGGCCGTCACCGAGGGTGCGGCGGGGACGCCCCGGGTCACCGAGCCGGACAACATCGTGCGCTGGGAGTGGTTCGCCCGCCCGGCGGTGCCCTCCGCGCTGTTCGCGCCGTCCGCCTGTGTGCTGGACTGCCTGTGGCCCGAGGCGACGCCACGAGGGCCCGTCGGAGTACGGCACTACGGATTGCTCGGCGGCGCGGACACCCGGACCGGCTGAACCGGGCCGCTCAGCGCGTCGGGTCCGCTGCCGGGCCGGGCGAGCCGAGTACGTCCCTCAGCCGGTCGCACACGCGCTCCACCTCCGCCGGGTCCGGGAGGCACCCGGCCTGCCCCATCGCTACTTGCAGCGCCGGTCCGAAGGCGTCGAAGCGGGTCATGTCCGCGCCGCCGACGGGCTGCACGACGAAGTGGATGTGGCCGGGCACTCCCCCGGCGTGCGACCACAGGCACACGTAGACCTGCTCCGGGGCCATCACCTCGGTGACGGCGGCGCTGACCTGCTGCAGCAGCGGCCCCAGTTCGCCGGACTCCGCCGCGGTCAGGCCGGCGACGTGCACCACGTGCCGAACGGGCTTGACCACGAGGGTGCCCGGACCGAACGGCCCGACGCAGTGTTCCACCACCCATGCCCCGGTGTGCAGTACGGTGCCGCCCGGCAACGGGGCCTTCCCCGTCATCAGGTCGCACGCCAGGCAGTCGTCGTCCGCACCGGAATCCGTGACCACGCAACTCCCCTCCCCGCTCCACCGGACAGGCCGACAACGCTATCCCCTCCCCGCGCATTGACATGGACGCGCCCTGGCGGGAGGCTGAGAGCGCTCTCAAGTTCGGTACGGACCAATCTCCCCCCACACCCGCACGGAGGTCGAGAGTGCTCTCCAGCCTCAAACACCGTCTGCTCGCCGTGGTCTCGGCCGCGGGCCTGGCCGGTGCCCTGCTCGCGTTCGGCGGCTCGCCACCCGCCGACGCGGCCGTGCCCGCCACCATCCCCTTGAAGATCACCAACAACTCCGGCCGCGGCGAACCGGTCCACATCTACAACCTGGGCACCTCGCTGACGACCGGTCAGCAGGGCTGGGCCGACGCGAACGGCACCTTCCACGCCTGGCCCGCCGGCGGCAATCCCCCCACCCCCGCACCGGACGCGTCCATCCCCGGACCCGCCGCCGGACAGACCAAGACGATCCGCGTCCCCAAGCTGTCGGGGCGCATCTACTTCTCGTACGGCCAGAAGCTCGACTTCCGCCTCACCACGGGCGGCCTGGTGCAGCCGGCGGTCCAGAACCCGAACGACCCCAACCGCGACATCCTGTTCAACTGGTCCGAGTACACACTCAACGACTCCGGACTGTGGCTGAACAGCACGCAGGTCGACATGTTCTCCGCGCCCTACACCGTCGGCGTGCAGCGCGCCGACGGCGGAGTGAGCAGCGCGGGCCGGCTGAAGGCCGGCGGCTACAGCGGCGTGTTCGACGCGCTGCGGGCACAGCCCGGCTGGGGCGGGCTGATCCAGACCCGGTCCGACGGCACCGTCCTGCGGGCGCTGGCGCCGCTGTACGGCGTGGAGACCGGGGCGCTGCCCGCGTCGGTCATGGACGACTACATCAACCGGGTCTGGCAGAAGTACACGACGAGCACCCTCACCGTCACCCCGTTCGCCGACCGGCCCGGCACGAAGTACTACGGGCGCGTCTCGGGCGGCGTCATGCACTTCACCGACGGCTCCGGTGCGGTCGTGACGAGCTTCCAGAAGCCGGACGCCTCCAGCGTCTTCGGCTGCCACAGGCTCCTGGACGCCCCGAACGACCAGGTGCGCGGGCCGATCTCCCGCACCCTGTGCGCCGGTTTCAACCGCTCGACGCTGCTGAGCAACCCGAACCAGCCCGACCCCTCGGCGGACGGCTTCTACCAGGACTCGGTGACCAACCACTACGCGCGGGTCATCCACGACCACATGGCCGACGGGAGGGCGTACGCCTTCGCCTTCGACGACGTCGGCCACCACGAGTCGCTGGTGCACGACGGCAACCCGGTCGAGGCCCGGCTGACGCTCGACCCTCTCGACTGACCCGGCCGGAAGGCGCCCGCCCCCGGCCCCGCGCATCGGCGCGGGGGCGGGGGCGGGCTCTTGGTGCGGCACCGCGCGGGGCGGCGGATGGCGGTGCCGCACCGGGTCCGGTCAGGCGCCGGGCAGCACGCCGGTGCGGGCGACCTCGGAGTACCAGCGGGCGCTCGCCTTGGGGATGCGGGTGCCGGTCGGGTAGTCCACGTAGACGGCGCCGAAGCGCTTGCCGTAGCCGTGCGCCCACTCGAAGTTGTCCAGCAGCGACCACAGGAAGTAGCCGCGCACGTCCGCGCCGTCCACGACGGCCCGGTGCACGGCGGCCAGGTGGTCGCGCACGTAGGCGATCCGGGCGGGGTCGTTGACCTGGCCCGCCGGGTCGGCGTAGTCGTCGAAGGCCGCGCCGTTCTCGGTGATGACCAGCGGAAGCCCGGGGAAGTCGGACGCGAGCCGGCGCAGCAGGTCGTACAGGCCGGTCGGGTCGACGGCCCAGCCCATGGCCGTGGTGTCGCCCGGCGGCTGGTGGAAGGCGACCCGGTCGGCGCCCGGCCAGGGGCTGTGCGGGCTGTTGCCGTGCCCGTCGGAGGTGTGCGCGCCGCTGCCGTCCGCCTCGGAGACGACGGTGGGCGTGTAGTAGTTGACGCCGAGGAAGTCCAGCGGCTGCCGGATCTGCTCCAGGTCGCCGTCGCGCACGAAGGACCAGTCGGTGAGCGCGGCGGTGTCCTTGAGCAGGTCCTCCGGATAGGCGCCCTGGAGCATCGGTCCGGTGAAGACCCGGTTGGCGAGCGCGTCGATCCGGCGGGCCGCGTCGGCGTCGCCGTCGCTGCCGGTCAGCGGGCGGACGTGGTGGATGTTGAGGGTGACCGAACACTGGGCGTCCGCGCGGACGCGCTCGCGCAGCGCCTGTACGGCCAAGCCGTGGGCCAGGTTGAGGTGGTGGGCGGCGCGCAGGGCGGCGACCGGGTCGGTGCGTCCGGGCGCGTGCACGCCGGAGCCGTAGCCGAGGAAGGCGCTGCACCAGGGCTCGTTGAGGGTGGTCCAGGTCTTCACCCGGTCACCGAGGGCGTCCGCGGCGAGGGCCGCGTACTCGGCGAACCGCTCGGCCGTCGCGCGCTCGGGCCAGCCCCCGGCGTCCTCCAGTTCCTGCGGCAGGTCCCAGTGGTAGAGGGTGGCGACGGGCTGGATGCCCTTGTCCAGCAGTTCGTCGACGAGGCGCCGGTAGAAGTCCAGACCCTTCTGTACGGCGGGGCCGCGGCCGGTGGGCTGGATGCGGGGCCAGGCGAGGGAGAAGCGGTAGGCACCGAGGCCGAGTTCGGCCATCAGGGCGACGTCCTCGCGCCAGCGGTGGTAGTGGTCGGTGGCGGTGTCGCCGGTGTCGCCGTTGCGGACCCGGCCGGGGGTGCGGGCGTACGTGTCCCAGATGGACGGGGTGCGGCCGTCCTCGGTGGCGGCCCCCTCGATCTGGTAGGAGGCGGTCGCGGAGCCCCAGACGAAGCCCTTGGGGAAGGTGAGGGCGGCGTCCGGGGCGGCGGACGCGGGCTGCTGTGCGGCGGTGGCCACGTGAGTCCTTTCGGGGTGAAGGGTGGGGTGGGGTGGGGGTGCGCGGGCCGGTCAGCCCTTGACGGCGCCCGCCATGATGCCGCTGACGATCTGCCGGCCGAAGACGATGAACATCACCAGCAGGGGCAGCGTGCCGAGCAGCGCGCCCGCCATGATCAGCGACTGGTCGCGGACGTACCCCGCGCTGAGCTGGGTGAGGGCGACGGGGACCGTCGGGTTGGTCATGTCGAGCACCACGAAGGGCCAGAAGAAGTCGTTCCACGCGTGCACGAACGTGATCATGAACAGGACCGACATGGCGGGCCTCGCGACGGGCAGCACGATGCTCCAGAAGATGCGCAGCGAGTGCGCGCCGTCCACGCGTCCGGCCTCGACGAGTTCGTCCGGCAGCGCCTCCGACAGGTACTGGCGCATGAAGAAGACACCGACCGCGCTGACCAGGGTGGGGAAGATGACGGCGGGCAGCTGCTGCGACCAGCCCAGCTCGGCCATCATCATGAACAGCGGTACGACGGCGAGCTGCGGCGGCACCATCATGGTGCCGATCACCAGCATCAGCAGGAGGTTGCGGCCCTTGAAGCGCAGTTTGGCGAAGGCGAATCCGGCCAGGGTCGCGAACAGCACCGTGGACAGGGCGATCACCCCGGCCACGATGAGGCTGTTGACCATGGCCTTGCCCATCGCGGCCTCGTCCCAGGCCCGGGCGAGGTTGCTGAACAGGTTCGGTCCGGGCAGGAACGGCGGCGGCGTCTGGCTGACCCGGGTGTTGTCGGTGGAGGCGGCCACCATGGTCCAGTACAGCGGAAAGATCGACAGTACCGCCATGATGGCGAGCAGGACGTAGGCGAGCGGGCCGGCGTGGTGCTGGCGGCCGGCGCGCTGGCGCAGCAGCCGGCGGCCGCCGCGGCCGGCCGGCCGCCCGGCGGGGGTCCGGTCCGGAGCGTCCGTCCGGGCCGGGAGGCTTTGGGTGGTCATGGCGACTCCAGGTCAGGACGTGCGGGAGCGCAGGCGCTTGATCAGACGCTGCGCCACGAAGGCGAGGACGAGCAGCATGAACATCGCCCAGGCGACGGTCGCCGAGCGGCCCATCTGGTAGTTCTTCCAGCCCTCCTCGTACAGCAGCAGGCCGAGCGTCTGGTACTGGTTGTCCGCGCCGCCGGTGATGCCGTTGGGGCCCTGGCCGAAGATCAGCGGCTCGCCGAACAGCTGGGTGGCGCCGATCGTGGAGAGCACGATGGTGAAGACGATGGTGGAGCGGATGCCGGGGATGGTGACGTGGATGAACTGCTGCCACCGGGAGGCGCCGTCGAGGGAGGCGGCCTCGTAGCGGTCGGCGGGGATGGCCTGCATGGCGGCCAGGTAGAGCAGCGCGTTGTAGCCCGTCCAGCGCCAGATGACGATGGTGGAGATCGCGACCTGGGCGGGCCACTTGTCGGCCTCCCAGTTCACCGGGTCGATCCCGACGGTTCCCAGCGCCCAGTTGATCATGCCGAAGTCGCGTTCGAAGATCATGGTGAACACGAGGGCGGCCGCGGCGACGGACGTGGCGTAGGGCACGAGCGAGGCGACGCGGAAGAACAGTGAGGCGCGCATCCGGTAGTTGAGCAGGTGGGCCAGGCCCAGCGCCATCATCAGCTGCGGCACCGTGGAGATGACGCCGATGGTGACGGTGTTCCGCAGCGCGTTCCAGAACCGTGAGTCGCCCCAGAGTTCGACGTAGTTGTCGAACGCCACCCACTCCATGACGTCGAGGGTGGCCAGTTCCACGTCGTGCAGGGAGATCCACGAGGTGTAGACGAGGGGGTAGAAGCTGAACGCCGCGAAGACGACGAAGAACGGCGCGACGAAGGCGTACGGGGCGCCCTTGACGTCGAGCCGGTGCATCAGTGCGCCGCGTCGCCGGGCGGTGCCCGCGGCGCCCGTCCTGCCGGGCGGCTCCTCGCCGGTCCGGGTCTTGGTGGTGGAGGTGGCCACCGGA
This sequence comes from Streptomyces sp. CB02414, assembly GCF_001905385.1. Taxonomy (GTDB): domain Bacteria; phylum Actinomycetota; class Actinomycetes; order Streptomycetales; family Streptomycetaceae; genus Streptomyces. Next base: position 394,618 of record NZ_LIPF01000007.1, read on the forward strand.
CTTCCTTCCTGAGAGCGGAAAGCGGATGTGCGGGCCGGGTCACGGGCCCGCCGCCGGCCTGGCGGCGGGCCCGGACGGCCGCGGGAGTCAGCGGTCGGCGGGTCAGCCGACCGCCTTCTCGATGCGCTCCGCGGTGGTCTTCCACGCCTCGTCACGCGAGTCGCCCTGCTCGATCAGGGTCAGGCCCTGGGAGAAGAGGTCCTTGATCGTGCCGTCCTTGCGGCCGAGGACCTGCTTGTCGGGTATCTCCTGGGCGGCGGCGCCGAAGATCTGGCCGATCGGCGCGTCGCTGAAGTACTCCGACTTGGCGTTCTTGACGTCGGGGGACTGCAGCGCCTGCTCGGAGGAGGGGATGTTGCCGATCTCCTTGAAGATGTGTGCCTGCTGCTCGGGCGCGGTCAGCCAGGCGACGAGCTTCTTGGCCTCCTCCTTGACCGGGCTCTGCTCGATCACGCCGAGGAAGGAGCCGCCCCAGTTGGCGCCCTTCGGGGCCCGGGCGACGTCCCACTTGCCCTTGTTGGCCTCGCCGGCCTTCTCGCTGATGTGGCTGAGCATCCACGCCGGGCACACGGCCGTGGCGAACGTGCCGTTGGCCAGGCCGGGGTCCCAGCCCGGCTGGAACTGGCGGAGCTTGGCGGTGAGCCCTTCCTCACCCGCGTCGGCGGCGAGGTTCCACGCCTCCTTGACGGCCGGGTTGGTTTCGTGGATCAGGTCGCCCTGCTCGTTGTAGTACTGCTCGGGGTAGCCGTAGACCATGGCGTTGAACAGGCCGCTGGCCGCGTCCATGTAGGCCACGTCGTCGCCCTTGAAGTTCTTCTTGAAGGTACGGCCGACCTCGACGTACTTCTTCCAGTCGCCCGCCCACAGCTGGGCGACCTCCTCGCGGTCGGTGGGCAGGCCGGCCTGCTCGAAGTAGTCCTTGCGGTAGCAGACGGCCATCGGTCCGATGTCGGTGCCCAGGCCCAGCACCTTGCCGTCCTCGGTGCTGATCTGCGACTCCTTCCAGGGCAGGAAGTGGTCGGTGCCCGTCATCTTGGAGAAGTCGGCGAACTTGTCCGCCTGCGTCTCGGTGATCTCCTTGGCGCGGCCGATCTCGATGCCCTGGATGTCCTTCAGGCCGTTGCCGGCGGCGAGCCTGGTCTGCAGCGCGGTGTAGTACGTCTGCTCGTCACCGGCGATCTCGGCCTGGATGTCGACGTCCGGGTTCTCCTTCTCGTACTTCTCCAGGAGGCCCGTCTCCTTGATGCCCATCACCCCGTACAGACCCATGGTGATGACGGTCTTGCCGTCCTTCTTGCCGCCGCCGGTGACCGAGTCGTCACCGCTGCTGCATCCGACGACGAGTGTCAGCGCGCCGACGGCCGCGACCGCCGCCACCGCCCTCGTGCGCAACGAACCGAGACTGCCCATGGATCTCCTCCTAGCGATGGCGCTCACACATGAGGTGGGAACGTGCCCAATCTGGTGGGCACGTTCCCACCCGGCGCAGTGAAGACTCGTGGGAGCGCGCCCATCTGTCAATGACTTGAACGCAAGTTGCCCGTAAGTCCGAGGTCCCGCGTTCGTTTCCCGGTCCCCGAAGTCGCTGCGCACACGGCGGCGTCTGCAAGAATTGCCGCAGGTCACCTCCGCGGCAGGCATCGCCGCCGCGGCCGCCGAGGGGGGAGTACATGACCTCAGACCGCCGTCCCACGATCAAAACGGTCGCCGCCCGTGCCGGCGTGGGCCGCACCACCGTCTCCCGGGTCGTCAACGGCTCGGATCTCGTCAGCGCCGACGCACGGGCCCGCGTGCTCGCGGCCATCAAGGAACTCAACTACGTCCCCAACTCGGTCGCGCGCGGCCTGGTCACCAACCGCACCGACGCCGTGGCCCTGGTGATCCCGGAGTCGGAGAGCAGGCTCGGTTCGGAGCCGTTCTTCGCCGCGCTGATCCGCGGTGTCAGCGGCGCGCTCGCCGACAGCCGGACCCAGTTGCAGCTGATGCTCGTCCGAGACCAGGCGGAGCGGGACCAGTTGACCGAGTCGGTGGCGACCCGCCGCGTGGACGGCGTCCTCCTGGTCTCCGTGCACTCCGAGGACCGGTTGCCGGGCATGCTGGAGGAGATGGGCCTGCCCACCGTGCTGGCCGGCCGCCGGGACGCGGGCGAGCGGCTGAGCTACGTCAACTCCGACAACGCCGGGGGTGCCGCCGCGGCGGTCCGGCACCTGCTCGGCAGGGGCAGGCGGAGGATCGCCACGATCGCCGGGCCGCTGGACATGGACGTCGGCCGCAGCCGGCTGGCGGGCTGGCGGAGCGCGCACGAGGAAGCGGGGCTGCCCGCCGGGGAACTCCTGGTCGAGGCGGGTGACTTCACCGAGGAGGGCGGTCGGCGGGCCATGCGTTTGCTTCTTGAACGCGTCCCGGATCTGGACGCGGTCTTCGCCGCCTCCGACCTCATGGCGGTCGGTGCTCTGGCCGAACTCCGCGGGCGGGGCAGGCAGGTGCCCGGGGACGTCGCCGTCGTCGGGTTCGAGGACTCCGTCCTCGCCCGCCACACCGATCCGCCGCTCACGACGGTGCGTCAGCCGGTGGAGGAACTGGGCCGCACCATGGCCCGTATCCTCACCGACATCACGCGGCACGGCGCGCCCCGGCAGCAGACGACGCTTCCGACGGAGCTGGTGGTGCGCGAGTCGTCCTGACGCTCAGCCAAGCCGGTCGGCCAGATCCGCCAGGCCGTCGGCGTGCAGGTCGAAGCGGTCCGACGAGGCGGGCGGGTCGCCGACGGGTCGGGCGACGTAGGCGGTGCGCAGGCCGAGGGCCTGTGCGCCGCGCAGGTCCCAGGCGTGGGCGGCGACCATGAGGAGCCGGTTCGGCGGCCGGCCGGACGCCGTGACGGCCAGCCGGTACACCGCCGGATCCGGTTTGTAGCTGCGGGCGTCCTCGGCGGACAGCGCCTGGTGCCAGCGCAGTCCGGCGTGGGAGTTGAGCTGGAGCAGTGCGGTCCGGCCGGCGTTGGAGAGGCCGATCAGCGGGAACCGCTCGGCGAGCCGGGCGAGCCCCGGCACGGTGTCGGGCCATGGCGGGAGCCTGCGACTCGACCGGGCCAGTTCCTCGACGGCGGCCGGATCGTGGACTCCGGCGGCGTCGGCGACGAGCTGGGCGGCCTCCAGATCGAGGACGTCGCTGGTGAGGTAGGGCCGGGCACCGTCGAGGACACGGCGCTGCTCCCGTTCGACGTGGCGCTGCCACAGTGCGAGCAGTTCCTCGACCCCGGCCTCGTCGAAGGACGGGGCCAGCGCACGGATTCCGGCGCGGATGCCGGCGGGTTCGTCGACGAGCGTGCCGAGCACGTCGAAGACGAGGGCGTCGATCTCCAGTGGTTTCATGGCAGAGGGCTCCCGGTGGACTACGGGGGTGCGGCAGTGGCACTCATCCCAACATCGCGGGGAGCCGACCGGATTCCTGTGCGCGCCGATGGCGACCCGGCCGAAGTCCGCAGCACGGTCACCCGGCGTCGGGCAGCGCTCCCGGGCATTCGCCGTCCCGCGCCTGCCGCGTGGCGCGCCGCGCGTTCTCCTCGCGTACGGCGTCCAGCCAGCGCCACGGTTTGAGCTCGTCCAAGGTGAGGCCGGGGCAGGCGAGTTGGTGAGGGAGGCGGCAGGTCGAGCCCGGCGGGGGTTCGCCCAGCCCTCCGTTCCATGCTTGCCCGCCCGGGTCGATGTGCCAGCGGTGCCCCGCGGGGACCAGGTGTGCCGGGATGGTGAGCCCGGGTTCGAGCAGCACGTGCTGACCGGTGTAGGTCAGGCGGCGTTCACCGTCCAGGCCGCAGTGCGGGCAGACGGGCCGGGCGGGAGGCTCCGGCCCGGTGGCTCCGTCATGTGCGGCTTGCCTCCGGTCGGCGGTCTCCCAGGAACGAGGGGCGTCGGCGGGTGGCTGCCGGCTGCTGTCGGGGCCGGGTAACGGGACGAGACGCGGTTCGTGTGTATCCGCCATGAAAGCGAGGGTGCGACGCAGGCGGGAGGCCGGGTAGGGCGCAAAGTGGGCGCAACGGCAGCATGAGGGTAGGCCGGACGGGGCTCACAGCTCCCCCGAATGCCCGGATATCTTGCGTTTCACGTGAAACCGGACGGTGCTCGCCGGGAGTGGCAACACCCTCGCTCCCGGCGCGCTCCGGCCTACGCGCATTCCCTCAGGCTCCGACGGGTGAGCGCGGCTCGCGCCGCATGGCCCACAGCACCGGCCCGCCTCCCGGCAGAGAGAACTCCTCGCGCACGGTGAAGCCGAAGTGCTCGTAGAAGCCGAGGTTCGACGACTTGGAGGACTCCAGGCAGACGGGCAGGCCCGCCGCGTCCGCCTTGGCCAGTCCGGAGCGCAGCAGGGCGGCTCCGTGCCCCCCGCCCTGTGCGGCCGGGTCGGCGCCGATCACCGCCAGGTACCAGTGGGGTTCCTGAGGAGTGTGCCGGCCCGCGGTCTCGACGGCGTCGCGGAACAGCCCGGCCCGGTCACCGAGGATTCTCACCAGCTCCTGGATCGTCTCCGCGTCGGGGACGACCTGCGCCTGGCCCTCGGGCGGCACCCAGAACGCCGCCGCGGCACCCGTGCGCTCGCAGACGCCATGGCGGACGTACTGCCGGGTGAAGATCGTGGTGAAGTAGCGGCCCAGCGTCTCCTGGCGCGAGGAATCGTCGGGGAAGAACCAGCGCATCATGGGGTCGTCGTCGAAGGCGCGGGCGAGGGTACCGCTGACCGCTGCGGCGTCGTCCGGCGTCGCTGTCTCCGGAGTGCTCGTTTTCGGCATGAGGGCCATTCTGCACGGCAGTTGATCTTGACTGGTCGGCAGGTACCCGACTGACGCGCGTACGCCTGGCAGACTGGCGGACGTGACAGCGCACGAGACGGTACACGCACCCGCGTTCGCGCAGCTGATGCGGGATCAGGACGCCACCGAAGCCGTACGGCGGGACCTCGGGGAGTGCTGGGCGGGGGTCATCAACGCCGGGGGCGCGGTCGTGCCCATGGGCTGCCCGCTTCCGCCGGTCTCCCCGCGACAGCTGGAACCGGCGGTGGACGCGATCCTCAGGGGGCTCGCTCCACAGCGCGGCCGGCTGCTCCTGGCCTCCGTCGGGGGCGCTCTCGCGGGATGGGTGCTGCTGCGCCGCGAGGCGCACGCCCTGGAGGCGCACTGCGGAACGGTGAACCACCTGCAGACGCACGTCCGTTTCCGCGGTACGGGTGTCGGAGCCGCCCTGATGCGCCGGCTCCCCGCGATCGCCCGCGAGGAGATGGGCCTGGAGCGGCTGCGGCTCACGGTGCGGGACGGTCTGGGCCTCGAGGACTTCTACCGTGGGGTGGGCTGGTCCGAGGTCGGCCGGTGGCCGGGGGCGTTGCGGGTGGCACCCGGTGACGACCGCGACGAGATCCTCATGAGTCTGGCGCTCTGACCCGGCGTTCAGGGCACTCCCCCTCCCGGATCAGTCGCCCATGACCGCCACCAGCACCGCGCTGTCGCCGAACCTCCAGACCGGCGCGACATGACGGAAGCCGGCCCCGGCCAGCAACTCGGCGTGCCGCTCCAGCGCGAGGTCCTCGCCCCGTCCGCTCCCGCCGTGGACCTCGTGGCGCCGCGCACGCTCGGCGTACAGGTCGGCGAGCTCGGGGTCCCGCGCGGCCGCGCCCCACCACGCGTGCCAGTCCTCGTGGGCGTGGCCGCCGGTCCGCTCGGCACGGCGCCGCCCCACGTGCGCGGTGATGGCCGCGCAGGAGGCGTCGCCGGGCGGGAAGTGGTCGCCGTTGACGAGTACCCCGCCCGGGCGCAGCAGGGCGGCGAGCCGTCGGTAGGTGTCCAGCAGGACCGGTTCGGGGAGATAGTGCAGGGCCGTGGTCGAGACGGCGGCGTCCAGCGGGCGGTCCAGCCCGAGGGCGTCGGTCCAGCCGTCGGCGCCGATCACGGTGTCCACGTAGCGGGCGGCGTCGGCGTGGTGGGTCCGCCCCAGCTCGAGCAGCAGAGGGTCCATGTCGGCGGCGACGATCTCCGCGTCCGGCAGGCGGCCGACGAGCCTGGCGGCCAGGGAGCCCGGGCCGCACCCGAGGTCGAGCAGGAGCGGACGGGGTCGGCCGGCGGTGACGTACTCGACGACATCCGTGATCACCGTGAACCGTTCCTCGCGGTCCACGGCGTAGCGCTGCTGCTGCCGCTCCCAGCGCTCCACCCACGTCCCGGCCACCGCCATGCTGATGCCCATCTGGTCGCGCCACCTCTTCCGATTCGCACCCGTCGTGGTCGGGACCGAATCTACAGGTGGAAACGGTTATCAGTTGCCTCATCGGTCGCCGGTTCACGCCAACGAGGCGAGTACGCCGTGCAGGCGGTCGATCTCCTCCTCCGTGTTGTACGCGTGCACGCTCACCCGCACCGCCCCCTTCCCCTCTTCCGCGCCCGCCTGGCAGAGGCTGTCGGCGCGCACCATGAAGCCGTGGCTGTAGAGGATGAAGCCGAGGTCGTCGGAGGGGATGTCCCGGTGCCGGAAGGTGACGATGCCGTGGCGCCGCTGGGCCCCGGGGAGTACGGAGTCGGCGGCCAGGCTCGTGGGACAGCCGAGGATCTCGTACGCGTCGAGGTGCCGCAGCCGGTCGGTCAGCCGGGTCGTGAGGCCGGCCGTCCAGCGGGCGATCCGGTCCACTCCGGCCCGGCCGAGCCAGTCGAGCGCGGCCCCCAGCGACACGATGCCCACCGTGTTGGGCGTGCCCTGCCAGCCGCCCGGCCGGAACTCGGGCCCCCGCGTGTTGCGCGCCCACACCGCCCCCGAACCGGGCAGGGCCATCGCCTTGTGCCCCGAGAAGACCACGAAGTCGACGTCCAGCAAGGGGTCGGCCAGGTCGACGGGCAGATGGCCGACGCTCTGGGCCGCGTCGAGGCAGATCGGCACGTCCGGGCCGACCGCCGCGCGGATGCGGTGCACGTTCATGTCACCGCCGTAGACGTGGTGGACGTGGGTCGCGGCCACGAAACGGGTCCGGGGACCGACGAGGTCGCCGAGGGCACGGTGGTCGTAGTCGCCCGACACCGCCTGGTACGGCAGGGCGCGGACGTGCACCTGAACACCGCGTTCGGCCAGCGACTGCCGGGCTTCGAGCCACGGGTCCAGGTTGGCGCGGTGATCGGCGAACGGCACGAGGATCTCGTCGCCGTCGGAGAGGTACGGCACGAGCCAGTCGCGGGCCACGGTGCGCAGTCCCTCGGTGGTGCCGCTGGTGAAGTGGACGGTGGAACGGTCAGGTTCCGGATCGTGCAGGAACGCCTTGACCCGCTCCCTGGTGTCCTCCACGAGCCGGGTGGTCTCGTTGGCCCAGGGGTAGGTGCCCCGGCCGGCGTTCGCGTTCGACGTGGTGAGATAGGTCTGGGCGGCCTCCAGTACGGCCCGCGGCTTCTGGGAGGTCGCCGCGCTGTCCAGGTAGGCCGACTCCGGATGGGCGGCGACGATGGGGAACTGTTCCCTCAGCTCCCGCTGCCACATGTGGTCCTGTGTGGCCGGGAACAGGCTGCCCGCGCTCACTCGCGCACCAGCGGCGCGCCCGCGTCCCGCCAGGCGACGATCCCGCCGGCCAGGCTCCGCACGTCGGGGTGGCCCAAGCGGGTCAGCAGCGCCGCGTGGCGCAGCGACTTCTCGCCCACCGGACAGGCCAGCAGCACCGGTGTCCGTTTGCTGAAGGGAAGCCCGCCGCGGACGAGTTCCTCGAACAGCTCGTCGACGATGTTGACCGAGCCCTCGATGTGCAGGGCCGCGTAGGCGTGCGGGCTGCGCAGGTCGACGACGAGCGGCCGGGTATCGCTCTCGGCGATCCAGCGGCGGGCGTCGTCGACGCTCACGGAACGGGCCTCCGCCCGCACGTCGTCCTCGGTGAGCGTGGCGAGGGTGGGCACCCGGCTCGCCCTGCCCAGCAGTTCGGGGCGTCGTGCGCGCACGTAGCTGAGGTAGCTCTCGGCCCGGTCGCACACGATGAACACCGCGGTCTCCCGGCGTCCCGTCCCCTCCAGTGCCTCGTCGGCGTCCCGCAGGTGCCGTACCGCGCCCTGGTAGGCGGCGCCCCCGGTCGGCCCCGACAGCAGTCCGCAGCGGCGGATCAGGGTGAGCATCCCGTCGATGGCCTCGCCCGAGGTGACGGACTCGATCGTGTCGTACGTCGCGGGGTCGAACAGGCCCACCTGGTGGACCTCGTCGATGGTGCGGATGCCGGGAATGAAGTCGGACTTGTGGGCGACGAGGCCGAGGACCCGCACGTCCGGGTCGTGCTCGCGTAGCACCCTGGCGACGCCGGTCGAGGAACCGGCCGTGCCGACACAGGCGACGAACCAGTCCGGAGCCCGCCCGTCCAGGTCCTTGACGATCTCCGGTCCGGTGCCGGAGGCGTGGGCCTCGACGTTGCGCGGGTTGAAGTACTGGTCGGTGTGCAGGTAGGTGCTGCCCGGCTCCGTGAGGGCCTGGTGGAAGTGGGTCAGCGGATCGTCCGTGTCGGTCGGGTCCAGGCACTCGCTGCGCCCGGGCAGCTCCTCGATCTCGGCGCCCAGGAGCAGGAGCAGTTCCTTGATCTCCGGTACGCGCATGCGGTTGGTGACGCTCTTGAACCTCAGGCCGTGCATGCCGGCCAGCAGGGCCAGCGCCTTGGCGGTGTTGCCGCTGGAGAGCTCGACGACCGTCCCCCCGCCGTCGCCCGCGCCCTCCAGATGGGGGCGGGCCATGTGCCAGGCGGGACGGTCCTTGACGGAGCCGAACGGGTTGAGCATCTCCAGCTTCGCGTACAGGTCGATGTGGCGCAGGCCGTGCACGGCGGGGTCGATGCGGACGAGCGGTGTGTTGCCGATGGCGTCCGTGATGCTGTCGTACCTCATGCGGGCGTTCCCCCCGGGTGTGAGATCGGCCAGTAGTCCTCGTCCGGGCACCAGCGCCAGGAGTCGCCCTCCCTCTCCACGGCCACCGTCCGCGCCGACGGCTGCCGCTGCGCGTGGTGGGCGTGGAAGTCCATCGCGTAGCCCGCGGTGTTGACGAAGGCCAGCACGTCACCGGGGCGCGGCAGTCTCGGGAGGAACACGAGCCGACGGGTGATCAGGTCGGCCTCCAGGCACAGGTTGCCGACCAGGTGGACGCCGACCGGGGCCTCCGGTTCCGGGCCGCCGCCCGGGCCGTTCCCTGACGGGTCACCGCGGGACAGCAGCACGGGGTCCATCAGGACTCCGTGCTCCTCCAGGCTCACGTCTCCCGCGTTCATGCCCAGACGCACCAGGTACGGGTCCGGGCCCGCGCCGGTGCCCCGGACGTCCAGCACCCGTGCCAGCGACAGTCCGCACTGGTCGACGAGGGAACGGCCGGGTTCGATGTGGAGGTCGTGCAGGTGCTCGAGAAGGAGCGTGCCCGGCTCCCGGCCGAGGACCGGTGCCGGTAGTGAGAGGAGTTCGTCGAGGTAGCCGGGGCCGGCGTCGGGGCGGTGGCCGGGGTACAGGGCGACCGACCCGCGCACCGTGCCGCCCTCGTTGCGCAGCCCGTAGCCGTGGCCGCGCCAGGTCAGGGGCGGGCGGCCGCCGAGGACCGCCTCACTGAGCGCGGTGGTCCAGCGCTGCCACTCCCCCGCGTCGGCGACGTAGCCGACGCCGAAGCCGCCGCCGATGTCGACGGCACGCGGCGCGAGGCCCCGCTCCCGGCAGGCGTCCATGAGCAGCACGCACTGTTCCAGGGCACGGGCCTTCTCCTCCAGGCCGGTGGTGTCCAAGTGGTAGGCGAGGCCGGTGAGTTCCACGGCGTCCGCATGCTGCTCCAGGGCCGACCAGAGTGCCTCCGCGTCCCGCACGGGCGTTCCGAAGCGGCTGCGCCGGGACAGCAGGCGGGTGCCCGCGCCGTTCTGGCCGGCGGTCGACTCGAAGCCGGACAGGCGCGCCAGCACACGGACCCGGCCGAGCCCGTGGCCGCGTACGAGAGAGGCCAGTTGCTCAAGCTCACGCGGCGAGTCCAGGTTCACGGTGGCGCCGACCCGGGCCGCCAGCCACAGGAACTCCGGGTCCTTGGGGCCGGTGGCCATGACCCGGTCCCCGGTGAACCCGCAGCTCAAGGCGTGCCGCAGCTCCGCGAGCGACGCGACGTCGATTCCCACGGCCGCCGGGTCCTCGGCCGCCAGTCTGCGCACCAGGGCGCTGGAACGGTTCGCCTTGTGCGCGAAGTAGAGCCGGCCGGTGAGACGGTGACGGCGGTAGACGGCCCGGAAGCGCGCCGCGTTCTCGGCGATCGTCTCGGGCAGCAGTACGTTGAGCGGAGATCCGAGGGCGTCGACGAGTGAGTGCAGGAACGGTGCGGCGCCCAGCAGTGAGGCGAGCGGCGGTTCCACCCGCGGCCTCAGATATAAGGGCACGTCCACGAAAGACCCCTCCCCGTGTCGGCCGACCGTCGTTTCGACGACCGTTCGGGAGTAGTCGTTTCCAGGTACACGCTCCGCTAAGCCTCGGTTCCCGTCGGTGAGCACGCCTCGGCGATCGAAAGGCTGTTCTCGTACAGGTGGTGCCGGGTGATCCTGCCGTCCTCGACGGTGAGGCGCAGCGCGAACGGGCCCGCGAAGGACTTTCCGGTGGCACGTACCGTTCCGGAGAGGTGGCCCGTCAGGACGGCGTCGGTGCCGTCGACGAGGAAGGCGTCGACACTGGCGCGCGCGTCCTCGGGCACGGTGTGGGCCGCCAGCTCCTCGGACTGTGCGGCACATTCGGCGGCCGTGGAGCGCGGACGGATCCACGGGACGGTGGGGTTGTCCGCCAGCAGCCAGTCGACCTCGTCGGCGAAGAGACCGACGAGCCGATCGGTGTCGCCGGCGAGCCGGGCGGCGAGGAAGGCCTGCACGACGGCGCGGGTCGCCTCGGTGGCCGAACTCATCGCATCCACACTGGACTTGGGGTACACCGACATCGTCCTCTCCTCCTCGAATCGCGGCGGCTCCCGGCGGCTGTCCGTCGGGGCCGTGCCGATGCCCCGATCCTGCCGGGCCGTGGCAGGGCGGTCGATTACCCCGGAGGTAGGGCCGCGGACGGCTGGGACGGACGGTCAGGGTTCGAGCGGCGGAAGGCCGTCCAGTCCTGTCTCACGCATGATCCGGTCGACGGTCCCGGCGAGCGTGCTGTCGGCGCCGATGACGGTCTCGGCGCCTGAGGAGAGCAGGTCGCGCGGCCGGTACCACTCACGCAGCTGTGCCTCGTCGACCTCGCCGGCGATCGGCTTGGTGGCGTGCCGCGCCACGGTCTCGTCGAGCGGTACGTCCAGGTAGTAGCCGTGGGTGGGTCCGCGGTGGTCGGCGCGGAGGCGGGCCAGCATGTCGCCGTAGTGGTCGGCGTACAGGATGCCCTCCACCACGACGTGGTACCCGGCGTCCAGGGCGTAGCGTGCCGTCAGTTCGATGAGGCCGATGTTCGCCGCTCCGGGCCGGTCCCGTTCCCGGAGGACGGTCCGGCGGAGATTGTCCTGGCCGACCAGGGCGAGGCCGCGCCCGAATCGGTCGCGGACACCGGCCGCGACGGACGACTTGCCCGAGGCGCTGTTGCCGCGCAGCACGACCAGCCGGGTCTCTTGCGTGCCCACCCTCACCCGCCGCACGCTACCGGCAACGGCCCCGGGCCGGGCCGCCGTTGCCCCGGGCGACGAACCCGCGGCGCATGCACCCGAGTGGAGCAGCCGGGGAGCGGGGAGCGTTTCCGCACGGGTCACCGCTCGTTGAGGTCGGCATGATCAAGAAGCTCGCCTGTGCCTCCGTCATGGCCACCGCCCTCCTCGCGGCCGCGCCCGCCGCCGAAGCGGCCCACGAACCCGTCCCCTCCTCCGGCGTCCCCGGCGGACCGATCCTCAACAGTCTGCTCGGTTCCCTCGAGATCGGTCATCCGGCCACCTCCCCCCAGTCGCTGCTGCCCGAGCGGCTCGTCGGCAGGTGACGGGGTACCGCGCCGAGCGCGATGGCGCGTAATCTCCCCTTCGGCCTCGGATCAGCCGGTTCACCGTTCCGGTCCACTGGCTGGTCCCGGCGCCGCCAGGCCCCGGCAGGCTTCCCGTAACCGGCGTCCGCCAGCCTCCAGGAAGTCGTTCGATACGGGGAGGCCGAAGTGAAGCATGGGAACAAGAGCCGCGCGGGCCTGGTCGTGGCCGTACTGACCGGGCTGACCCTGACGTCCGCCGCGACCACCGCGCACGCCGACCCGCGCACCTCCGGGGCTCCGGACGTCATCGCGCACCGGGGCTCCTCCGGAACGGCCCCCGAGAACACCGCCGCCGCCATCGACCTGGCCGTCGAGCAGCGCGCCGACTTCGTCGAGATCGACGTCCAGCGCACCAAGGACGGCAGGCTGGTCAACTTCCACGACTGCACCATGGAACGCACCACCGACGTCGAGGACGTCTACCCCGGCCGGGCCCGCTACCGCGTCTCCGACTTCACCTGGGCCGAACTGCGCCGTCTCGACGCCGGTTCCTGGTTCCACGACGACTACGCCGGCGAACCCCTGATCACCGTCGACGAGGTCGTCTCCAGGGTGAAGAACACCCGGACCGGACTCCTCGCCGAGATCAGTCCCTGCGCCCACCACACCGGCATCGCCACCGACTTCGCGGAGTTCCTGCGGGACAAGCCCCGTTACGTCCGCCGCGCACTCGACCGCGAACAGCTCGCCGTCCAGTCCTTCCAGACCGAGGACGCCCGGGAGTTCCACGCCCTCATGCCGGACGTCCCCATCGGCATCCTGGACGCCGACCGCCCCACGGACACCGAACTCGTCCGGCTCAGCCGGTGGGCCGACCAGGTCAACCCGCAGTACACCGTCACCGACCAGGGTCTCGTCGACCGCGTCCACGAGCTCGGTATGGACATCAACGTCTGGACGGTCGACGAACCCGGCGCCATGCGGACGATGGCGGGCCTGGGCGTGGACGGCATCATCACCGACTTCCCCCAGTCGCTCACCCAGCGCCGGGAAGGCTAGGCACTCCTGGGCCCGCGGGCCGCCGCCTTCTTCGCCGCCGGCTTCTTCGCCGCGGCCTTCTTCCCGGCCGGCTCCTTCGCCGCGCCCTTGGCGGTCTTGGCGGTCTTGGCTGCGGGTGTCTTCTTCGCGGCGGTCTTCTTCCGCCGCCCGGGCAGCTCCCGCACCTCCGCGTGGTCGTCCTCGCCCCGGGACTCCTTCGCCTTGGACACGGACTCCTGGAGGGCCGCCATCAGGTCCAGCACCTGCCCCGGCCGCTCCTCCGGTTCCGGCGCCTCCTCCGGCTCCCTGTGTTCGCGCTTCGCCTCGATGAGTTCCGCGACGGCCTCCGTGTAGGTGTCGCGGAACTCGTCGCCCTCCAGGTCTTCCCGGGTCATCGTGTCCATCAGCGCCAGCGCCCCGTCGATCTCCTCCTCGGACACCTCGACCGGGGGCGGGGTGAGGGACGAGGGGTCGCGGATCTCGTCCGGCCAGCGCATGGCGTGCAGCACGATCGCCTCGCCGCGCACCCGCAGCAGACCCAGCCGCTCCCGGCCGGACCACGCGTACCTCGCCACGGCCACCTTCGCCGACCGGGCGAGCGCCTGCCGCAGCAGCTTGTACGGCTTGGCCGCCACCTGCCCGTCCGGCTGAAGGTAGTAGCCGTCGCCGATCCGGATGGGGTCCACGGACGCGAGCGGCACGAACGCCACGATCTCGATGGCCTTGGCCGTCGGCAGCGGCAGCTCTCGCAGGTCGTCGTCGGTGATGGGCACCACCTGGGTGCTGGTGAGCTCGTACCCCTTGCCGATCTCGTCGGAGCGGACCTCCCGGTCCTCGAGCTCGCAGACCTTCCGGGTCCGTATCCGGCCCTGGTCGGCCAGGTGGTAGCGGTGGAAGCGGATGCTGTGGTCCTCGGTCGCGCCGACCACGTGGATCGGCACGGTGACCAGGCCGAACGAGATGGCGCCGCTCCAGATCGACCGGGGCATGGACAGGCCTCTCCACGTGACGTCCCCGAGCGGTACCAGCCTAGGAGCGGCACGCCGCCCCCGCACACGCGCCACCTCCGCGCACACCCCCCGGCATGCGTGCCGCCGGTTCCGGCCGCACGCTGGTGCCATGACGACCGCACCGCCTGTGATCGTGTACCCGCCCGACGAGGAGGGCGGACGCCGGGTGCGCGTGGACGGAGAGGTCCTGGGCCGGGCCTACGGCGTGCGGGACGTCGCCCGCTTCCTCCAGGAGGCCGGCCTGCAGGACTGGGACGAGATGGACGTGGTCCGGTCGGCCGTCGTCGAGTGGCGCGGGGGTGGCCCGGACGTGTGGGACCACTGACGGAGTACGGACGGTCACGTCCTCGCATGCCGCCGCGGGAAAGCGGGCGTAGTGTCCTCATATGGGTGATGTGCGGTGTGGCCGGCGTCGGGCGGTCCCGCCGGAACCCGTGGAACTCGGCCGTCGGCGGGCGGACATCTGATGCACACCACGATGGACACCGCGATGGACACGGCGATGACCGCCGTGGTGCGCGACAGCGGTGCCTACGGCGGGCTGCTGTACGTGCTGCCCCCGCGCGACGACGCCTTGTGGCTGGTCATGACGGCGGGGGTGCCCCAGGACATCGCCGTGCCGTGGCGGCGTGTGGCGCCGACCGATCCGATGCCGGTGGCGGACGCCGTGCGCGAGGAGCGCCTGGTGTGGGTGGGCGGCCGGGAGGAGATGGCGCGCCAGTACCCCCGGCCGGCGCTCGTGCTGCCGTACGACTTCGCGCTGGGGGCGGCGCCGGTCGTCTCGGACGGCGCCGTACGGGGCGGGCTGGTGCTGCTGTGGCCCGGCACCCATGCGTCGCGGCTGAGCCGCGAGGAACGGGACGTCGTCGAGGCGGGCTGCCGCCGTCTGGCCGGGCTGCTGCGTCAGGCCGCGGACAGCGGCGCCCCGCTGCTGCCCGCGGAGCGGCCACGCACCCTGCGGCCCCCGGCCGGTCGCGTTCCGGCACCCGCCGAGGCGTCCGCGCTCTCGGCCTTCGTCGACCGTCTGCCGGGCGGGTCGTGCGGGCTGGATCTGAACGGACGCATCACCTTCATCACCCCGGCCGCGGCCGGCCTCGTGGGTGCCGACCAGGCCGCGCTGGTGGGCGCGCTGCCCTGGGAGGCGCTGCCGTGGATGGACGTCCCGCAGGTCGAGGACCGCTACCGGGCCGCCCTGGTCAGCCGTCTGCCGCAGGCCTTCACCGTGCTGCGGCCACCGGGGACCTGGCTGGCCTTCGAGCTGTACCCGGACTCCACCGGCATCAGTGTCCGCATCACGCACGGTGACCCGGCCGACGGTGCTCCGGCGCGGGCGCTGCCGACGGCCGGGCCCAGCCGCGCCACCGTGCTGTACCACCTGATGCACCTGGCCTCGACCCTGACCGAGGCCATCGGCGTGCAGGAGGTGGTCGAGCAGACCGCCGACCAGTTGCTTCCGGCGCTGGGCGCGCAGGCCATGGTGCTGATGACCGCCGAGGACGGCCGTCTGCGGATCGCGGGCCACCGCGGCTACCGCACCGAGCTGATGGACCGTTTCGACGGCATTGCGCTGAGTTCCGAGGTGCCCGGCGCCGACGTCATGGCCACGGGCGTCGCCGGGTTCTTCGCGACCTTCGACGAGATGGCCGACGCCTATCCGGCCATGACGCACGAGGACGGGATGGCCGCGTGGGCGGTGCTGCCGCTGATCGCGTCCGGCCGCCCCATCGGCTCCCTCCTCCTCTCCTACGAGCGGCCCCACACCTTCCCGCCGGGCGAGCGCGCCGCTCTGACCTCGCTGGCCGGTCTGGTCGGCCAGGCGCTGGACCGGGCCCGGCTCTACGACGCCAAGCACCACCTCGCCCACCGTCTGCAGTCCGCCCTGCTGCCGCACACCCTCCCGAGCGTGCCCGGTCTGCGGGTCGCCGCACGCTATCTGCCGGCCGCCCGGGGGCTGGGCGTCGGCGGCGACTTCTACGACCTCATCCGTCTCGACGAGCACACGCTCGGCGCCGCCATCGGCGACGTCCAGGGCCACAACGTGGACGCGGCCGCGCTCATGGGCCAGGTCCGGACCGCCGTCCACGCCCACGCCACGGTGGGCGCCTCCCCCGACGACGTCCTGGCCCGCACCAACCGCCTGCTCACCGATCTGGACCCCGGCCTCTTCACGAGCTGTGTCTACGTGCATCTCGACCTCGCGACGCGCCGGGCCTGCCTGGCCACCGCCGGCCACCCGCCGCCCCTGCTGCGGCATGCCGACGGACGCACCGAACTGGTCCGCGTGCCGCCCGGTCTGCTGCTCGGCATCGAGCCGGACACCCGTTACACGGCGTTGGAGTTCCCGCTGCCGCCCGGCAGTGTCCTCGCCCTGTACACCGACGGGCTGGTCGAGGCGCCCGGCGTCGACCTGGACGACGCCGTCGCGGCCCTCGCCGGGCTTCTGGAACACGCGGACCCCGGTGACCTCGACGCCATGGCCGATGCTCTGATCCGGCACGCGCCCGCCCCCGGCGACGACATCGCCCTGCTCCTCATCAGCCCGAACGCGTGAGGCGTGGGGCACTCACCGGGCCGACGGACCGTTTCCCATGACAAGAAGGACGAACGCCGGCCCATCCCGGCCGGCAGCGGAGGAGAGACCCTCGATGAAGCACCAGAAGGTGAGCGATCTGATGAGCGACGCCGTGGTCCGGGCCCAGCCCGGAACGCCGTTCAAGGAGATCGCCCACCTGCTGCAGGAGTACGACATCACCGCGGTGCCCGTCGTCGACGAGGAGGACCGGCCGGTGGGGGTGGTGTCGGAGGCGGACCTCCTGCGGAAGATGTGGGGCGGGGAGCCGGACGGTCCTCCCGGTGACGGGGAAGTGTCCCGGCCGGCCGACGCCAAGGCGTCCGCCACGGACGCGGCCGGGCTGATGACGTCGCCCGCCGTCTGCGCGCGCGAGGACTGGAGCGTCGTCGACGCCGCCCGCGTGATGGCCCGGCACGGCATCAAGAGGCTCCTCGTCGTCGACGAGGCGGGCCGGCTGATCGGGGTCGTCAGCCGGAGCGACCTGCTGCGGGTCTTCCTGCGCACGGACCGGGCGATCCGGACCGAGATCATCGAGGAGGCCCTGGTCAAGGCGCTCGGGCTGGCCCCGTCGTCGGTGCAGGTGGACGTGGCCCACGGCCATGTCGTCCTCAGCGGCAGGCTCCCGGGCGACGTGTCCGTCCCCGTGCTGGAGGAGCTCTGCCGGCGCGTCGACGGCGTGGTCGCCGTGGAGTTCAGGGCCGCCGGGGAGGCCGACGCCGAGGACCCGGCCTCCGTCGGCCATTGACGGGACGCCTGCGCCGAGGGCCCGCCCGCGAGCAGGCAGGCCGCCGCGGTGACGATGCGTCCCGTGTGGCCGAGGCCTCCCGCGACGGCGGACCCGGGATCTCCGTACGTCGATGCGGACCAGGGCGGAGGACGTCCAACGACGGACTCCCGCCGTCTGGTCACGGCGCGGGCGGGTGCTCCTCGCCCCCCGGGTGCCGGCCGGGGGCGGCCAGGGCCGGGAGCTCCGGGTGGGCGCGCAGCGCGGCGATCACCGCGTTCACCGCGGCGCGTCGCGCGGTGCCGCGCCGCACAAGGACGGCGATGTTGCGGCGCACCGGCGGGTTGAGCTCGCGGGTGACGACCGCATGGTCCGGGGTGACGGCCAGGGCGGGCAGCAGGGCGATCGACCCGGTCGTCTCGACGTGCCGCAGCAGCATCAGGTAGTTGCCGAACCGGCAGGCCACACGGGGTTCGAAGCCCGACTCGCGGCACAGCCGCAGGGTCAGGTCCGCCATGTACGACTGCGGCCGGTCGCAGGCCCAGGTCTCGTCCTTGCAGGCGGCGACGCTCACCGCGGTCCGCGAGGCGAGCGGGTGGGCGCGCGGCAGCACCAGTACGACCGAGTCGGTGCCGAGGGACATGACCTCGAGGTCCGTGCCCCAGGACAGGCCGCTGTAGTCGGTGGTGGTCACGATGACGTCCACCTCGCCGGAGCGCAGGGCGGGTCCGCTCTCGTGCGGCTCCATCTCGGTCAGTTCCACGCGCAGGTGCGGGTGGCTGCTCGCGAGGCGAGTGGCGGCCGGTACCGCGAGGGTGTAGATCGCGCTCTGGAACACCCCGAGACGCACGGTGCCGATGGGCTCGTCGTTCAGGGCACGCAGCTCGGCCTCGGTCTCGGCCATGCGGTCCAGGATCTCCCGGCCCCGCCGGGCCAGCAGAAGCCCGGCCGGGGTCAGCCGGACGCGCCGGCCCGTCCGCTCCAGCAGTGGGCACCGGGTCTCGGTCTCGAGCACCGCCAGCTGCTGGGAGACCGTCGACGCGCTCAGGTGCAGCGTGTCGGCGACCGCGCGGACGGTACCGAGGGTGTCCAGCAGGCTGAGCAGTTGCAGCCGTCCCGAATTGAGCACGTGGCTGATCCTAGGCAGGCTTGTACGGCTCTAGCGAACAGCAGGGTCGAAACTGTGCGATGGACGCGCGCAGCACCGCGTCCCTAACGTCGGTCGCATGCCTTCCGAGACTGCATTCGCCGACCCCGAGCGCCACCTCGTCCGCTACTCCGGTCACGGCTCCTTCTCACCGGAGCTGGTCGTGCGCGCCGCGGGCACGTCGGTGTTCACCGAGAGCGGTCGTGAGCTGCTCGACTTCACCTCCGGTCAGATGAGCGCGATCCTCGGGCACTCCCACCCGGCGATCGTCTCGACGGTGCGCGAGCAGGTCGCGCGCCTCGATCACCTGCACAGCGGCATGCTGAGCCCGCCGGTGGTCGAGCTGGCGCGCCGGCTCGCCGGCACCCTGCCCGAACCACTGGACAAGGCGCTGCTGCTGACCACCGGGGCGGAGGCGAACGAGGCCGCGGTGCGGATGGCGAAGCTCGTCACCGGCCGCCACGAGATCGTCTCGTTCGCCCGGTCCTGGCACGGCATGACCCAGGCCGCCGCGAACGCCACGTACAGCGCGGGCCGCAAGGGCTACGGGCCCGCCGCCCCGGGCAACTTCGCGCTGCCGGTGCCCGACCGGTACCGGCCCGCCGTCGTCGACGCCGACGGCGACCTCGACTGGCGCCGCCAGCTCGACCTGGGCTTCGAGATGATCGACGCCCAGTCGGTCGGCTCCCTGGCGGCGTGCCTGGTCGAGCCGATCCTCAGCTCCGGCGGCGTCGTCGAGCTGCCGCCGGGCTATCTCACCGCGCTGGCCGAGAAGTGCCGGGAGCGCGGGATGCTGCTGATCCTCGACGAGGCCCAGACCGGGCTGTGCCGCACCGGTGACTGGTACGCCTTCCAGCACGAGGGCGTCGTCCCGGACATCCTCACCGTGTCCAAGACGCTCGGCGCGGGGCTCCCGCTGGCCGCCGTGCTGACCAGCCCGGAGATCGAGCAGCGCG
The DNA here is from genome assembly GCF_001905385.1 of Streptomyces sp. CB02414. Classification (GTDB taxonomy): domain Bacteria; phylum Actinomycetota; class Actinomycetes; order Streptomycetales; family Streptomycetaceae; genus Streptomyces. The sequence continues at coordinate 413,985 of NZ_LIPF01000007.1, forward strand.
CCCACGACCGGGGCTTCCTGTTCTTCACCACCCACGTCAGCGATCCGCTGCCGGCCGCGGTGGGCAACACCGTGCTGGACGTCCTGGTCCGCGACCGCCTCGACGAACGCGCGCGGGTGCTCGGCACGGCACTGCGCGACCGGCTCGACAAGCTCGCCGCACGCCACGAGGTGGTGGGCGACGTACGCGGCCGGGGGCTCCTCCTGGGCATGGAGCTGGTCGGCGACGACGTACTGGGTCCGGGCGGCGCGGACCGGCTCGGCGCGGCGGTCACCGCGCGCTGTTTCGAGCTGGGGCTGCACATGAACATCGTCCAGCTGCCGGGGATGGGAGGCATCTTCCGCATCGCACCCCCGCTGACCGCGGGCGACGACGAGATCGCCCGGGGCGTCGACATCCTGGACGAGGCGCTGACCGACGCCTCCAGGGACCTCTGAGAAGGCGGCGCCGCCCGGCCTGGTGGTCCAGGCCGGGCGGCGCCGCGGTGGTGCGGGTGTCAGACTCCGGCGGTCTCGGGCTCGCGAGTGGGCTGCGCGGGTCCCGAGGTGTCGCCGAGTTCCTTGTGGAGCTTCTCGCCCTCGACGTCGACGTTCGGCAGGATGCGGTCCAGCCACTTCGGCAGCCACCACGCCTTGGTGCCGAGCAGGGCGAGCACGGCGGGCACGATGGCCATGCGGACGACGAAGGCGTCGAAGAGGACCGCGATGGCGAGGCCGAAGCCCATCATCTTGATCATGTCGTCGTTCTCCATGATGAAGCCGGAGAAGACGCTGATCATGATGATCGCTGCGGCCGCGACGACCCGGCCGCCGTGGGTGAAGCCGGTGGTGACGGACTCGGCGGCGGACGAGCCGTGGACGTAGGCCTCGCGCATCCGGGTCACGAGGAAGACCTCGTAGTCCATCGCCAGGCCGAAGACCACGCCGATCATGAAGATGGGCATCATCGACATGATCGGACCCGGCTGGTCCACGCCGAACACGTCCGCGAGCCACCCCCACTGGAAGACCGCGACCACCGCGCCGAGCGCCGCCGCCACGGAGAGCAGGAAGCCCAGTGCCGCCTTCAGCGGGACGAGGACCGAGCGGAACACCAGCATCAGGAGCAGGAAGGCGAGGCCGACGACCAGGGCCAGGTACGGGACGAGCGCGTCGTCCAGGGTCTGCGAGAAGTCGATCGTCATCGCGGTCATGCCGGTGACCAGCATGGTCGCGCCGGTCTCGGACTCGATGTCCCCGGACAGCGAGCGGATGTCCTTGACCAGGTCCTCGGTGGCCGCGTCGCTGGGCCCGGTCTTGGGCACCACGGTGAGGACGGCGGTGTCGCCCTGCTCGTTGAAGTTGGCCGGGGTGACGGCCGCGGCCTCGCCCAGGGCGGTGATCTCCTTGCCGACGGTGGCGGCGGCGGCCTTCGCGTCGTCCGCGTCCCGGGTGTCGACGGTGACCATCAGCGGGCCGTTGAACCCGGCACCGAAGGACTCGGACAGCATGTCGTAGGCCTTGCGCTGCGTGGTGTCCGGCGCGGCGCTGCCCTCGTCCGGCAGACCCAGTTCCATGCTCGCGGCCGGTACGGCGACGGCGCCGAGGCCGATCACCGCGGTGAGCAGCACGGTCACCGGGCGGCGCAGGACGAATCGGGCCCAGCGGGTGCCGAGCTTCGGCTTGCCGGAGGCCGCGCGCTGTCCGGCGGCCGCCTTGCGGTCCTTGCGGCTGAGCGCCTTCTTGCCCGCGAAGCCGAGCAGGGCCGGGGTCATGGTGAGCGCGATCAGCACGGCGATGCCGACGGTGGCGGCGGCGGCCAGGCCCATCTTGGTGAGGATCGGGATGTTGACCACCGCGAGGCCGGCCAGGGCCACGATGACGGTGAGTCCGGCGAAGACGACGGCGGAGCCGGCCGTGCCGACGGCGCGTCCCGCGGCGTCCTCGGGGGTGCGGCCCTCGGCGATCTCGGCGCGGTAGCGCGAGACGATGAAGAGCGCGTAGTCGATGGCGACCGCCAGGCCGATCATCATGGCGAGGGTCGAGGTCGTCGCGGAGAGTTCGAGGGTGCTGCCGAGCGCTCCGATGGCGGAGATGCCGATGCCGACGCCGATGATCGCCGAGAGCAGCGGCATGCCGGCCGCGACCAGCGAGCCGAAGGTCAGCAGGAGCACGACGGCCGCGACCCCGATGCCGATCAGCTCGGCGGTGCCGCCCATCTCCTGCTCGGCCATGACCGCGTCGCCGCCGGTCTCGACGGTGAAGCCGTCGCCGCGCGCGTCGTCGGTGGCCGCGGTGAGGGACTCGCGGGCCTGGTCGGTCAGCTCCATGGCGTTGACCTTGTACGTCACCGAGGCGTACGCGGTGGTCCCGTCCTGGCTGACGGCGTTCGCCTTGAACGGGTCGTCCACCGAGGCGACCTGCGGGCCGTTGCCGAGGGCGGTGACCAGTTCCCCGACCTTGGCCTTGCCGGCCGGGTCGGAGATCTTGTCGCCCTCGGGGGCGCGGATGACGACCCGCGCCGTGGCGCCTTCGGCACTGGCGGCCGGGAAGCGCTCGTCGAGCAGGTCGAACGCCTTCTGGGACTCGGTGCCGGGCATGGAGAAGGAGTCTTCGGGCGGGGCGGGCGCGGTGGACGCGGCGACGCCGGCGCCCACGAGTATGGCCACCCAGAGCAGGGCGACGAGACCGCGGCGCCGGAACGCGCGTCGGCCGAGCCGGTAAAGGAACGTAGCCACCTGGGACCAATCCGTCGGATACGGGCAGGACGAGACCCGGCAGATGGGAACGCAGGCGTTCTCTCCGGGGTACTCACCCATGCTCACCCGGCTTCTGTTTCATTTGATCCGCCCCTGGGGCTGGACCGGCGTACTGCATTGGGTGTAGCGCGTGCCCGTTGCCCTCTCCCCGGGGTGTAGATCCCGAGGATGGGTGTACGCCGCATTTGTTCCGTCGTGGAACCAGTGTCCGTCAGCCGGTCACCGGCGTCGCGTCTCCACCGCTGTCACTCGTCGAGGGGTGCGGTGAGCCGCACCCGGTCGCTGTGCTGGTCGGAGAGGAAGGACGCCAGGGCCCGCCCCTCCTCGGCGACGGCCGTGCGGTCGGCGCGGGAGATGGGGCGCAGCGGGGTGACGGTCACCGTGTCCGCCTCGACGTTCCAGGTCGCGGCGACCCTGCCGTCGACCAGGACCAAACGGGCGCCGACGACCGACAGGCCGCGGTGGGCGTCGTCGATGATCCTGCCCCGGTCGTGGTAGCCGAGGACCGCGTTGTCGAACGCCGGCAGGAACCGCACGGGGGCGGGGGTGCCGGGATCGGGTCTCGGCGCGTCGGGCAGGTCCAGCAGTTCCCGGCCCCGCTCGTCGCGGAAGGCGACCAGCTCCTCGCGGACGGCGGCGACGGCCGCCGGCAGTCCGGCGAGGCCGCACCAGGCGCGCAGGTCCGCCGAGGCGGCGGGGCCGAACGCCGCGAGGTAGCGCCGTACCAGTGCCTGGCCGACCGGATCGGAGTCGTGCGGTGCCGGCGGGTCGATCTCCCGGCCCAGCCAGTGGGAGAGCGGCAGGTAGCGTACGCCCGCCTTGGTGCGCCACAACCCGCGCGGCGGCAGCTGCGCCATCGGGATCAGGGCGGCGGCCAGCATCTCCCCCAGGGCCCGTGGCCCCGGGGCCGGCCAGCGTCCGGCGAGCGCCCGCGCCAGCTCGCCCATCGAGCGGGGCTCGCCGTCGGCCATCACCTCCCGTCCCGCCACGGCGAGTTCAGCGAGATCCACTCCTCGCAGCTCGCGGCGGTAGACACCGAGGACCTTCTGGCGCAGCATGGCGTCGTGCCGGGAGCGCCAGGCCAGGACGTCGTCGGCGGTGACGAGGTGGACGGTGCGGCGCATGAGATGGGTCCGCACCAGCTGCCGGCCCGTCAGGCGGTCGGAGAGCGAGGCCGGTTCGAAGGCGCGCAGTCTCGACCAGAGCCCGACGAACGGTTCCTGCGGCTCCTGTGCCTGCATGCCGCCGAGGTGTGCGACGGCGTCCGGGACCGGGAGGTCGGCCCGGTCGAGCAGCAGTTGCCGGGCCAGCGTGGCGCGGTTGAGCGCGCGGGCGTCGAGAACATGGGGGTGGCGGCTCACTGATCGGGTCCTGTCTTCCTCGGTGGGGTTCGGCAGCGGGCTCTGCTCGGTCCCGCGGTCCCCACCGTGGCAGGCATGGCGGTCAGGTGGTGACCGCCATGCGCGTCGGTACCGTCGCGTCACGCGTGCCTGCCCGCGCGGGAGGGTCAGACCGGCCGGCCGGACTCCACGCCCACGGGCTCGGCGGCCATGGCTCCCGTCACGATCCGGGACCGGCTGTGCAACCGCAGCGACACCGCCACGAGGACGATCGCGGCCAGGGTCATCCCGGCTCCCGCCCAGGCGGTGGCGGCGTAGCCGAGGCCCGCGTCGATCACCGTGCCGCCGAGCCAGGGGCCGCCGGTGTTGCCCAGGTTGAACGCCGCGGTCGTCGTCGCGCCCGCGAGGGTGGGCGCGGCACCCGCGACGTTGAACATGCGGGCGTTGAGCGCCGGTGCCGTGTAGAAGGCGGAGATCCCGAGCAACAGGGACAGGGCGATCACGACCGCGGGGCTCGACGCGAACAGCGCCAGTGCGGCCAGGAACACGGTGGACGCGGCGATGCCGGAGAGCAGCACGCCGAACAGGTGGGCGTCGGCGACGCGGCCGCCGATCGTCGTGCCGATCAGCGCGCCGAGCCCGAACAGCGCCAGCACGGTCGGCACCCAGCCGTCGGCCAGCCCGGCCACGTCGGTGAGCAGCGGGGCGAGGTAGGAGAAGGCGCAGAACACACCGCCGGCCGCGAGCGCGGTCAGACCGACGGACAGCCAGACCTGGCGGTCGCGGTAGATCGCCAGCTCGCCCTTCAGCCGGGCCCGCCGCTCGGGCAGCGGGATGCGCGGGATCAGGGTCACCACACCGAGGAGCGCGACGGCGGACGCCGCGCCCACCGCCCAGAACGCGGACCGCCAGCCGAGGTGCTCACCGAGGAACGCGCCCGCCGGAACGCCGAGGACGTTGGCGATCGACAGTCCGCCGATCATCACGGCCATCGCCCGTGCCCGCGAGGTCTTCGGCACCATCGCGATGGCGACGGCGGCGCCGACCGCCCAGAAGCCGGCGCACGCGAGGGCGCTGACGACCCGTGAGACGAAAAGGATCTCGTACGTCGTCGCCAGCGCGCCCGCGACCTGCCCGAGGCCGAACACCGAGATCAGCGCGATCAGTGTGGTCCTGCGCGGCAGCCGCAGCGTCGCGACCGCGAGCAGCGGCGCGCCGACCACCATGCCGATCGCGAACGCCGATATCAGCAACCCGGCCTGCGGGATGGACACGTTCATGTCGTCGGCGATGGGCGGCAGCAGACCGGAGAGCATGAACTCGCTGGTACCGAGCGCGAAGACGGAGAGGCCGAGGATGTAGACGGCGAGCGGCATGCGGGGTGCCGCGGGCCGTGGGGAAGAAGCGGGCATGACAGGTGTCAACGAAGATCCGCTTCCCGCCATTCCCGTCGCGGGACGCGTCTCACCATACGGCCGCGGGCCGACGGCCGAGCGAGTGTACGTTCGTACGCTTGCGGTTGTAGGCTCCGGCGCATGACTGTTGACGTACTGCGCCGGCCGGCCCTGGACGAACGGCGGGCCCGCGCGGCCGTCGCCGTGCTGTTCTTCACCAACGGAGCCCTGTTCGCCAACCTCCTGCCGAGGTACCCGCAGATCAAGGCGGACCTCGGCATCGGCAACGCCGCCTACGGGCTGGCCGTGGCGGCGTTCCCGGCGGGCGCCATCGCGGCCGGGCTCGCGGCCGGTGCCCTCGTCCGCCGTTTCGGCTCGGCGCGGGTGGCGGTCGGCGGCACGCTGGTGACCGGCGCGGGGATCCTCGCCGCCGGCCTGGGCGGCTCGGTGGCGCTGTTCGCGGGCGCGCTGCTCCTCGCCGGAGCCGCGGACGCGGTCACCGACGTGGGGCAGAACGCCCATGCGCTGCGGGTGCAGCGCCGCTACGGACGTTCCATCATCAACTCCTTCCACGCCATCTGGTCCATCGGCGCCGTCACCGGAGGGTCCATGGCTGCCGGCGCGATCGCGCTGGACATTCCCCGGGGTCCGCACCTGTTGTTCTCGGCGGTGCTGTTCGCGGTCGCGGCCTGCGTCGCTCTGCGGTTCTGCCTGCCCGGCCGCGACAACGAACCGGCCGGGGAGGACACGGCGGAGGACCACGCCCGGCCGGCGCGGCGCGCGCTTGCGGTGCCGGGCGCGCGGACGGGGTACGTGCTCGCCGCGCTCGTGCTGATCGCCACGGCCGGCACCCTCGTCGAGGACGCGGGCAGCTCCTGGGCGACGCTCTACCTCTCCGATTCCCTGCACGCGTCGGTGGCGCTGGCCGCCTCCGGCTATGTCGCCCTGGTCGGTGCCCAGTTCGTGGGCCGGCTCATCGGTGACCGGCTCACGGACCGGTTCGGACAGCGCGCCGTGGCCCGCTCCGGTGCCCTGATCGCCGCCGTGGGCATGGGCCTGGCGTTGGCGCTGCCCACGGTGCCCGGGACGATCCTCGGGTTCGCCGCGGCCGGGTTCGGGGTGGCGACCCTGGTGCCGGCGGCGATGCACGAGGCGGACGAGCTGCCCGGCCTCAAGCCCGGGTCGGGGCTGACCATCGTCTCGTGGCTCATGCGGCTGGGCTTCCTGCTCTCCCCGCCGGTGGTGGGCCTGGTCGCCGACGCGACGAGCCTGCGGGCGGGGTTGCTGGTGGTGCCGCTCGCCGGGGTCGTCGTGCTGCTGCTCGCCGGGGTGCTGCGACCCCGCCGGGGTTGAGACGGGCGACACGGCGACACGGCGAGCGGCGAGTGTACGTTCGTACGCACTGGCGAGTAGGATCGTGCGCATGCCGACCGACCACTTCGCGGACGACCCCCGCTCGAACCTCGAACGCATGCAGGCGGGCGACCTCTACATCGCCGACGACCCCGAGATCGCCCGCAGGCAGCAGCGGGCCGTGCGGCTGGCCGCCCGCTACCAGGCCGCCTACGCGGAGGACGCCGGGGCCGCGGGGCCGATCCTGGCGGAACTGCTCGGCTCCCTCGGCGTCGACGCCCATGTGCGGCCACCGCTGTACGTCGACTACGGCAGCAACATCACGATCGGTGCGCGCACCTTCGTCAACTACAACCTGACGGCGCTGGACGTCGCGGCCGTCACGATCGGCGAGGACTGCCAGATCGGGCCGAACGTCCAGCTGCTCACCCCCACCCACCCCCTGGAGCCCGGGCCCCGGCGCGACAAGCTGGAGGCGGCCCGGCCCATCACCATCGGCGACAACGTCTGGCTGGGCGGCGGCGCCATCGTCCTGCCCGGCGTGACGATCGGCGACGACTCCGTCGTCGGCGCCGGCGCGGTCGTCACGAAGGACGTCCCCGCGGGCGTCGTCGTGGTCGGGAATCCCGCCCGGCCGGTGCGGAAGGTGTAAGCCTGCTCCCATGGCAACCGGACACACGGACCCGCGGCGGCGCGAGCGCATTCTCGACGCCACGCTCGACCTGATCGCGGACGAGGGCATCGCACGCGTCTCCCACCGGAGGATCGCCGCGCGCGCCGGCGTCCCCCTGGGCTCGATGACCTACCACTTCAGCGGCATGGACCAGCTGCTGCGGGAGGCGTTCGGCCGTTTCACCGACCACATCGTCGCCGTGTTCGACGCCCGTCTGGGCGCCGCGGCCGACCGCGACCAGGCCCGCACGGCGGTGGCCGACCTCGTGCACTCGCTGTCCGAGGAGAGCCAGCGGGACCTGGTGCTCACGCAGGAGCTCTACACCCTCGCGGCGCGGCAGCCGGCCTACCGGGAGCTCACGCAGGAGTGGATGCGCCGCAGCCGCGTCCACCTGGAGAAGCACTTCGACCCGGAAACGGCCCGCCAGCTCGATGCCCTCATCGAGGGCCTGACACTGCACCGCGCGCTCGCGCGGGAGCCGCACGGCCGGGCCCTCACCATGGAGGCCATCGCCCGCGTCACCACCACAGGCCGGGGCGCCGCCGCGGACCGGAACACACCGGGCGCGGGCACCGGCGCGGACACCCCCTAGCCGCCCGTGCGGCACAGGCCTGACCCCTGTGCCGCACGGGCATCCCCCGTCAGCAGACGCCGTCGCCGGGCTTCGGGTTGCCCAGGCCGAACAGGGGACGCAGCTTGAGGCCGACCCAGGTGCCGGCCAGCGCGAAGGCCGCCCACAGCCAGCCGCTGAGGCTGCCCGAGGCGATGCCCGCGAGATAGGCGCCGATGTTGCAGCCGCCGGCCAGCCGGGCGCCGACGCCCATCAGGACACCGCCGAGCACCGCCGCCACCGCCGTACGCCAGGCGACGCCCCGGTGCAGGGCCCAGATGCCGCCGAGCGCCGCGGCGAGAGCGGCACCGATCATGATGCCGAGATCGGTGAGGCTGGTCTTGTCGGCGAGGACGGGGCCGGCCAGCATCTCGGCGTTGCCGGGCCGCTGCCACCACGTCCAGTTCTCCGGGTGGCCACCGAGCGCGCCCACCAGCTCCGAGCCCCAGAGACTGAAGGCGCTCGTCACGCCCCAGGCCCCGCCGGACACCATCAGGACGCCCGCGCCGAGCAGGGCGAGCACCAGGGCACCGACGGCCAGCGGCCAGGAGCCGCGCAGGGCGCGGACGGCCGCACCGCGTGCCGAGGGCACCGCGCCGAGCGGCGGCGGGTTGCGGCGCGCCTGGACGCGTCGTGAGACGAGGACCACGAGCAGCAGCACCGCGATGGTCACGGCCCACGAACCGAACCAGCCGATGTGGTCGGACAGGACCACCGGCTCCCATGCCGGGAGGTCCTTCCACAGGTCGAACTGCCAGGCCGCGAGGGTGGCGCCCGCGATGAACCCGCCGAGGGTCAGCACGATCGACGTCTGTCCCGAGCCGACGGCGAAGAGCGTGCCCGACGCGCAGGCGCCGCCGAGCTGCATGCCGATCGCGAAGAGCGCCGAGCCGGCGAACAGGCCGACGCCGATGGTCCCGGCGGAGGGGGCCGGCTGGGCGCCGAACAGCCCGGTCTCCGTGCCGATGACCAAGGCGAACAAGGTGGCCGTGGTGCCGAGCAGCAGTGCGTGGGCCCGCAGCCCGGTGCCGTTGCCGACGGCGACCAGCTGCCGCCACGCGGAGGTGAAGCCGAACCGGGAGTGGAAGAGGGCGACGCCCAGGCCGAGACCGAGCAGGAGGAGCACGCCCGGCTCGGCGCCGTGCGCCGCCCACACGTACGCGGTCAGGGCGGCGGCGAGCAGGGCGGATACCGCGAGCGGCGTCCGCCGTACCGGCGGCAGGGGCGGTGCCTCGGGGCGGGGCGAGGAGGTGGGAGAGGGGGCGAGCAGGGCCGCGGGCGCGCGCGGCGGCACGGCCGGGGCGGCCCCGGCCGGGGGTGCGGTGGTCACGGAAGATCTCCGGTGGGGTGCACGGGGACGGCGGCGGGCTGGGCGGGCCGGCGGCGCGGGTCTCGCGCGGCCGGTGCGGGTTCAGCGGCGACAGAGGCCGTCGTCGACGCACCACGCCGAGTTCGCGAAGAGCGCGAGGCACAGCAGCGGAGCCGATGCATACATGCGTGCGAATATACGGAGCCGAAGGCTCCGCATGCCATGCCGTCTCGCCATGCGGATGCCAAAACGGACAGGCGCGTGCCGCGCGGCTTCCCGCCGCGGCACGCGCCTGGTTCCCCGGTCCGGCCGAGCGGCCCCGGGCGACCGGCTACAGCGTGCGCTCCAGGCGGTCCGCCACCAGCTTCACGAACCGCCCCGGCTCCTTGGGCCGGCCGCCCTCGGCGAGCACCGCCAGGGCGTGCAGCAGGTCGGCGGTCTCGGTGAGCTCCGTCCGGTCCTGCTGCTCGGTGTGGGCGCGGTTCAGCGACTTCACCAGCTGGTGCTCGGGGTTGAGTTCGAGGATGCGCTTGGCGTGCGGCACCTCCTGGCCCATCGCCCGGTACATGTTCTCCAGGGCGGGCGTCAGCTCGTCCGCGTCGGAGACGACACAGGCCGGTGAGACCGTCAGGCGGGAGGAGAGGCGCACCTCCTTGACGTCCTCGGACAGGTGCTCCGTCATCCAGCCGAGCAGGCCCGCGTACTCCTCATCCTGCTGCTCCTTCTCGGCGTCGGACTTCTCCTCCCGGTCGCCGTCGAGGTCGATCTCGCCCTTGGCCACCGAGCGCAGCGCCTTGCCCTCGTACTCCCCCACCGCGTCGACCCAGACCTCGTCGACCGCGTCGGTGAGCAGCAGGACCTCGACGCCCTTGGCGCGGAAGGCCTCCATGTGCGGGGAGTCCTCGATGGCGCGGCGGGACTCGCCCGTCATGAACCAGATGTCCTTCTGGCCTTCCTTCATCCGCTCCGCGTAGGCCTGGAGCGTGGTCGGCTCGTCGGCGTCGTGGGTGGTCGCGAAGGAGGAGGCGGCGAGGATCGCGTCCCGGTTCTCGGAGTCGGTGACGAGACCTTCCTTGAGGACCGGACCGAACTCCCGCCAGAACGTGGCGTAGCGCTCCGGCGCGGACGTCCTCAAGTCCTTGACCGTGGCCAGGACCTTCTTGGTCAGGCGGCGCTGGATCATGCGGATGTGCCGGTCCTGCTGGAGGATCTCGCGGGAGACGTTGAGCGAGAGGTCCTGGGCGTCGACGACGCCCTTGACGAAGCGCAGGTACGGCGGGAGCAGTTCCTCGCAGTCGTCCATGATGAAGACGCGCTTCACGTAGAGCTGGACACCGCGCTGGTAGCCCTGGGTGAAGAGGTCGTGCGGGGCGTGCGAGGGCACGAAGAGCAGGGCCTGGTACTCGAAGGTGCCCTCCGCCTGGAGCCGGATCGTCTCCAGCGGCTCGCGCCAGTCGTGCGCGATGTGCTTGTACAGCTCGTGGTACTCGTCGTCGGACACCTCGTCGCGCGGACGCGCCCACAGGGCCTTCATCGAGTTGAGCGTCTCGGCCTCGCCCGGCTCGGCGCCGTCCTCGCCCCGCTCGGGCAGCAGCCGGACCGGCCAGGTGATGAAGTCCGAGTACCGCTTGACGATCTCCTTGATCTTCCAGGCGGAGGTGTAGTCGTGGAGCTGGTTCTCGGAGTCCGCCGGCTTGAGGTGGAGGGTGACGGAGGTGCCCTGCGGCGCCTCGTCGACCGTCTCCAGGGTGTAGGTGCCCTCGCCGCGGGACGTCCAGCGGGTGCCCTGGGGTTCGCCGGCGCGCCGGGTCACCAGGGTGACCTCGTCCGCCACCATGAAGCCGGAGTAGAAGCCCACGCCGAACTGGCCGATGAGCCCGTCGGCCCCGGCGGCGTCCTCGGCCTCCCGCAGCTCCTCGAGGAACTTGGCCGTGCCCGAGTTGGCGATGGTGCCGATGAGCCGGGTGACCTCGTCGTAGGACATCCCGATGCCGTTGTCCCGCACGGTGAGGGTGCGGGCCTCCTTGTCGGCCTCCAGCTCGATGTGGAGGTCGGACACGTCGGCGTCGGACAGGTCGTCCCGCAGGGCGGCGAGGCGGAGCTTGTCGAGCGCGTCGGAGGCGTTGGAGACGAGCTCGCGCAGGAACACGTCCTTGTTCGAGTAGACGGAGTGAATCATCAGCTGCAGCAGCTGACGCGCCTCTACCTGGAACTCAAACGTTTCGGTCGGCATGGCTGGTGACTACCTCACAGGTCCACGGTCGTCTGCACTGGCGGGACAACTCTAGAACAGCGCGAGCCGCCGTCGGCGCCGGTCAGGCACAGTCCGACGCGGGGGGCTCATCGTAAGAAGTTCTGTCAACAACGTTGACTACAAGTCAGGACGCCCGCACATTACTTAAAAGTAGAACCGCCCGGTAACCCCACACCCCCGCCCCAGTCTTCACGGGAAGCGAGAGTCCATGCCCCAGCATGCCCTTCGCCGTGTCATGACCGCGACAGTCGCTGCGGTCGGCACCCTGGCCCTCGGCATCACCGACGCCACCGCCCACGCCACCCCCTCCCTGGACTACGTCGCCCTCGGCGACAGTTACAGCGCCGGCTCGGGCGTCCTGCCCGTCGACCCCACCAACCTGCTCTGCCTGCGCTCCACGGCGAACTACCCCCACGTCATCGCCGCCGAGACGGGCGCCGACCTGGAGGACGTGACCTGCGGCGCCGCCCAGACCTCCCACTTCACCCAGTCGCAGTACCCCGGCGTCGCCCCCCAGGTGGACGCGCTGAGCACCGACACGGACCTGGTGACCCTGACCATCGGCGGCAACGACAACAACACGTTCATCAACGCCATCACGGCCTGCGGCACCGCCGGACTCCTCAGCGGCGGCAAGGGCAGCCCCTGCAAGGACAGACACGGCACGTCCTTCGAGGACGAGATCGAGTCCAGCACCTACCCCGCCCTCAAGGCCGCGCTGCGCACCGTCCGCGCCGAGGCGCCGAACGCCCGGGTGGCGGCCCTGGGTTACCCGTGGATCATGCCGGCCACCGCCGACCCGTCCTGCTTCCTGAAGCTGCCGGTCGCCGCCGGTGACGTGCCCTACCTGCGGGACATCCAGGCGAGCCTCAACGACGCCGTCGAGCGCGCCGCCGAGGAGACGGGCGTGACCTTCGTGGACTTCTCCGGCGTGTCCGAGGGCCATGACGCCTGCCAGTCCGCCGGCACCCGCTGGATCGAACCGCTCCTGTTCGGTCACAGCCTCGTCCCCGTGCACCCCAACGCCCTCGGGGAGCGGCGCATGGCCGAGCACACCATGAAGGTGCTCGGACTGAGCTGACGCCGCGTCACCGCGTACGCTCGTGCCGTGCCGTCCTCCCGCCTGCGCCGTGTCGCCGTCCTCGTGCTCGAGGGTGCCAAGCCGCTCGACGTCGGCATCCCGGCGCAGGTGTTCACGACGCGCGCGAGCATGCCGTACGAGGTGCGGGTGTGCGGGGCGGCGCCCGGCCTGGTGACCGGCGGTGACGGGCTCTCGTACCACGTGGCCCACGGCCTGGACGCGCTGGCGTGGGCGGACGTGGTCTTCCTCCCCGGGTACCGGGCGCCGGACGTCGAGGACCCGCCACGGACCGTCGTCGACGCGCTGACGGCGGCCCACGACCGGGGCGCGCGGCTCGCCGCCATCTCCACGGGCGCCTTCGCGCTCGCCGCCACCGGACTGCTCGACGGCAGGCGGGCCACCACGCACTGGCACTACACGCGTGCCCTCGCGCGCAAGCACCCCCGCGTCCGGGTCGACGAGAACGTGCTGTTCGTGGACGAGGGCAGCGTGCTGACCTCCGCCGGCGCCGCCTCCGGCATCGACCTGTGCCTGCACATCCTGCGCGGCGACCTCGGCGTGGCCGCCTCCAACCACGCGGCCCGGCGCCTGGTCGCCGCGCCCTACCGCAGCGGCGGTCAGGCGCAGTACGTGCCGCGCAGCGTGCCCGAGCCGCTGGGCGAGCGGTTCGCCGCGACCCGCGAGTGGGCCCTGCGCCGGCTGGACGAGCCGCTGACGCTGGAAGCGCTCGCCCGGCACGCGGCGGTGTCGGCGCGCACCTTCTCCCGGCGCTTCGTCGAGGACACGGGCTACACGCCGATGCAGTGGGTGATGCGCGCCCGCGTCGACGTGGCCCGCGAGCTGCTCGAACGCTCGGAGCGCGGCGTCGAGCAGATCGCCGCCGACGTCGGCCTGGGCACCGGCGCGAATCTGCGGCTGCACTTCCAGCGCATTCTGGGCACCACTCCGAGCGAGTACCGGCGCACCTTCACCCAGGGGGAGTAGTCGCCCCGGCCTCTCCTTGGCGCGATCCTTGCGAACCATGGCACTCACGCCGCTGCCCCCTGCGGACCCCGCGCGCCAACCTGGGAATCGCACCGCACGGCGAACCGGAAGGGCACTCTCATGACTCGCATCGGCATCAACGGCTTCGGACGCATCGGCCGCAACGTGCTGCGCGCGCTGCTCGAACGCGACACCAAGCTCGAGGTCGTCGCCGTCAACGACCTCACCGAACCCGCCACCCTCGCCCGGCTGCTCGCCTTCGACACCACGGCGGGGCGGCTGGGCCGTCCGGTGACCGTCGACGGGGACGCCCTCGTCGTCGACGGCCGCCGCATCCGGGTGCTCGCCGAGCGCGAGCCGGCCCGGCTGCCCTGGGCCGAGCTGGGCGTCGACCTCGTACTGGAGGCGACCGGCCGCTTCACCTCGGCCGGGGACGCCCGCGCCCACCTCACCGCCGGCGCGAAGAAGGTCCTGGTCAGCGCGCCCTCAGCGGGCGCCGACGTCACCCTCGCCTACGGTGTGAACACCGACGCCTACGACCCTGCCGCGCACACGGTCGTCTCGAACGCGTCCTGCACCACCAACGCCCTCGCGCCGCTGGCCTCAGTGCTCGACGAGCTCGCCGGCATCGAGCACGGCTTCATGACGACGGTGCACGCGTACACCCAGGAGCAGAACCTCCAGGACGGCCCGCACCGCGACCCGCGCCGCGCCCGCGCCGCCGGGGTCAACATCGTGCCGACCACGACGGGCGCCGCCAAGGCCATCGGCCTGGTACTCCCCGACCTCGACGGCAAGCTGTCGGGCGACTCGATCCGCGTGCCGGTGCCGGTGGGCTCCATCGTCGAGCTGAACACCACCGTCGCCCGCGACGTGACCCGCGAGGACGTGCTGGCCGCCTACCGGACCGCCGCCGAGGGGCCGCTCGCCGGCGTCCTGGAGTACTCGGAGGACCCGCTGGTCTCCTCGGACATCACCGGCAACCCGGCCTCGTCGATCTTCGACTCGGCGCTCACCCGCGTCGACGGCCGGCACGTCAAGGTGGTCGCCTGGTACGACAACGAGTGGGGCTTCTCGAACCGCGTGATCGACACCCTGGAACTGCTCGCCACACGCTGAACGGGCGGGCCGGTTCGGCATCGCCGGGGCCCGCACGTCACAATGGGGGGATGAGCAATTCCAAGGTTTACTTCGACATCGACATCGACGGCCAGGATGCGGGCCGCATCGTCTTCGAGCTCCGCGAGGACGTCACCCCCAAGACCGCCAAGAACTTCATCGAGCTGGCCACCGGCGAGCACGGCTTCGGCTACGCGGGCTCCTCGTTCCACCGCGTGATCCCGCAGTTCATGCTCCAGGGCGGTGACTTCACGCGGGGCGACGGCACCGGGGGCAAGAGCATCTACGGCGAGAAGTTCGCGGACGAGAACTTCCAGCTGAAGCACACCGAGCCCTACCTGCTCTCCATGGCGAACGCGGGCCCGAACACCAACGGCTCGCAGTTCTTCATCACCACGGTCGTCACCCCGTGGCTGGACGGCAAGCACGTCGTCTTCGGCAAGGTCGTCGAGGGCACGGGCGTGGTCGACAAGATCGAGGCCCTCGGCTCGCAGTCGGGCCGCACCTCCGCGAAGATCACGATCCGGGAGTCCGGCAAGCTCTGAGACCGGCCGGTCCCACGAGCGCCTGATCTCGACGGGGCCCGCCGCACACGTTGCGGCGGGCCCCGTTCCCGTTCCGTCTGGTGGGGTGCGCCGGGTGGTGCGACGCTGGGGTGGAGAGGCGTCCGAGTGAGGCAACCCGGGAGGGCCGATGGGACGGGACGTCCCGGCGCTGGTCTTCACCCGCGAGGACCGCCGCCGGTACCGGATCAAGATGCAGGAGTGCCTCGAGGCCTTCGCGCAGATGCTGCGCGAGTCCCGGTTCGAGACCGAGCGCCCCCAGGTGGGCCTGGAGATCGAGCTGAACCTGGTCGACGACGGGGCCGAGCCCGCGATGCGCAACAGCGACGCGCTGGAGGCGATCGCGGACCCCGCCTGGTCCACCGAGCTGGGCCGTTTCAACCTGGAGATCAACATCCCGCCACGCGCGCTGACGGCGGGCGGCCCTGACGCCTGGGAGACCGAGATCCGCGCGGCCCTGAACCACGCGGACGTCCGCGCCGAGTCCGTCGGCGCTCACCTGATCATGGTCGGCATCCTGCCCACGCTGCGCCAGTCCGACGTCGGCGAGGCCGCCCTCTCGGAGAACCCGCGCTACCGGCTCCTCAACGACCAGGTGTTCGCGGCCCGGGGCGAGGACCTGCACATCGAGGTCGACGGCGTCGACCGGCTACGGACCTACGCGGACACGATCACGCCCGAGGCCGCCTGCACCAGCACGCAGTTCCACCTCCAGGTGGCCCCCGAGGAATTCCCCGACTACTGGAACGCGGCCCAGGCCATCGCCGGCGTCCAGGTCGCCCTAGCGGCGAACTCACCCTTCCTGCTCGGCAAGGAACTGTGGCACGAGAGCCGTATCCCGCTGTTCGAGCAGGCCACCGACACCCGCCCGCAGGAGATCAAGGCACAGGGAGTGCGGCCCCGGGTCTGGTTCGGCGAGCGGTGGATCAACAGTGTCTTCGACCTCTTCGAGGAGAACCTGCGCTACTTCCCCGCCCTGCTGCCCCTGTGCGACGAACAGGACCCCGCGGAGACCCTGGACCGGGGCGACATCCCCGAGCTGGGCGAA
The DNA here is from genome assembly GCF_001905385.1 of Streptomyces sp. CB02414. GTDB lineage: Bacteria > Actinomycetota > Actinomycetes > Streptomycetales > Streptomycetaceae > Streptomyces. The sequence goes on from NZ_LIPF01000007.1 coordinate 430,450, forward strand.
CTCACCCTGCACAACGGCACCATCTACCGCTGGAACCGTCCCGTCTACGCCGTCGCCCACGACAAGCCCCACGTGCGGGTGGAGAACCGCGTGCTGCCCGCCGGCCCGACCGTCGCCGACACCCTCGCCAACGGCGCCTTCTACTACGGGCTCACCCGCGCGCTGGTGGAGGAGGAACGGCCGGTGTGGTCGCGGATGTCCTTCTCGGTCGCCGAGGACAACCTGCACACCGCGGCCCGGCACGGCATCGAGGCGCGGCTGTACTGGCCGGGCATGGGCGAGGTGACCGTGCCCGAACTCGTGCTCCGGCGGCTGCTGCCGCTGGCGCACCGGGGGCTGGAGCTGTCCGGCATGGACTCGGCCTGGCGGGAGCCGCTGCTCGGCATCATCGAGCAGCGGTGCGTCACCGGCCGCAACGGCGCGGTCTGGCAGAAGGAGATGTTCCACCACATCGACGCGACCGCCCGTCCCGGCCGCCACGAGGCGCTGCGCCGGATGACGCGGCAGTACATGGACTACATGCACCTGAACGCCCCGGTCCACACCTGGCCGGTCGACTGACGTCCCAAGACCAGGGAGGCTGCGGACGATGTGCCGATGGCTCGCCTACTCGGGAACGCCCGTGCTGCTGGAGACGCTCCTCTACCAGCCCGAGCACTCGCTCATCGACCAGAGTCTGCACGCCCGCATGGGTGTCGAGACGACGAACGGGGACGGGTTCGGCGTCGGCTGGTTCGGGCCGGAGATGACCACGCCCGCGATCGTCCGGGAGATCGGGCCGGCGTGGAGCAACCGCAATCTGCGCGAGATCGCGAGCCATGTCCGCTCGCCCCTGTTCTTCGCGCACATCCGGGCCTCTACGGGCAGCGCGGTGCAGCAGACCAACTGCCATCCCTTCCGCCACGGCCGCTGGATGTGGATGCACAACGGTGCCATCGCCGAGTTCCACCGGCTGCGCCGGGACCTCGCCCTGGCCGTCGATCCGCGGCTCTTCCTGAACATCGAGGGCTCGACGGACTCGGAGATGATGTTCTACCTGGCACTCACCCTCGGCCTGGAGGACGACCCCCCGACGGCCGTGGCGCGGATGGCGGGGCTGGTGGAGGAGATCGGTCACGAGCACGACGTGGAGTTCCCGCTGCAGATGACGGTCGCCGTGACCGACGGACTGCGGTTGTGGGCCTTCCGCTACTCCAGCCAGGCCCAGACCCGGTCGCTCTACTACAGCAGCCGGGTGGAGAGCCTGCGGGCGCTGCATCCCGGGCTGCCGTTCCTCCAGGAGGCGTCCGACGACGCCCGGCTGATCGTGTCGGAGCCCCTGGGTGACCTGCCGGGCGTCTGGAACAAGGTGCCGGAGGGCAGTTACGGGGTCGTGCAGCCCGAGGGGGACGCCCTGCGGCCCTTCACTCCGGTGCCGGCGTGACCACCGCCCCGTTGACAGCGGCGGGTGAAGATCACACAATCGATGCCATGACCACATACCGGTTCGGCACCACGGCGGAGTGTCTTCGCGTGCCCGAGCGCACCGGATGTGAGCGTTCCGGCCGATAACCGGCCGTCCCCGGGCTGAGACCCGCTCTCCGGCGAACAGCACGGAGCACCTTCTTTTCCTCCTGGCCATCACGCCTCGACGTGGTGCCGCCATGGCCCGTACCCGTATCACCACACGTACCCGTACCATCCCGAATGGGGAGGATTCCCATGACCGTCATGTCTGCCGGACCCGCCGTCGAACTGCGCGAGGCGCGTATCCCGGCCGATGGCCTGTACGAGGGGCGGCGCGTGCTCCGCCGGCTACCCGAGGGGTGGGAGGAGCGGCCCTACGAACGCTTCGAGGTCGTTCCGCAGGCCCGCACGATCGGCGCCGAGATCAGGGGCGTCGACCTGTCGCGTCCCCTTGCTCCCGCGCTGCGTGAGGAGTTGAACCGCGCCCTGCTGGAGTGGAAGGTGCTGTTCTTCCGCGCCCAGCACCTCACCTCCGGGCAGCAGCGCGCGTTCGCGGGCAACTGGGGCGAGCTGGAGACCAATCCCCTGCTCGCCGCCGGTTCCAGCGAGGACGTCGTGCGGTTCGACAAGCGCGACGGCGCCGTCCCGACGTACGAGAACGTCTGGCACACCGACGTCACCTTCCGCGAGCGGCCCGCGCTCGGCGCGGTGCTGCAGTTGCGCGAGGTGCCGCCGTTCGGCGGGGACACGATGTGGGCGGACATGGCCGCCGCCTACGACAACCTTCCCCAGGAAGTGAAGGACCGCGTCGACGGCGCCCGCGCCGTGCACGACTTCATCCCCGGCTTCGCCAGGTTCTACGGCCCCGAGCGGCTTGTCCCGCACCAGGGCCTCTTCCCGCCGGTGGAGCACCCCGTCGTGCGCACCCACCCGGAGACCGGGCGGCGCATGCTGTTCGTCAACACGTCCTTCACCACCCACATCACCGGCATGGACCGGGACGAGAGCGACCGGCTGCTGCGCTTCCTGTTCCAGCAGGCGCACGTGCCCGAGTACCAGGTCCGCTTCCGCTGGCAGCCCGGCGACGTCGCCTTCTGGGACAACCGGGCCACGCAGCACTACGCCGTGAGTGACTACGGCTCGGAGCGCCGGGTCGCGGAGCGCGTCGCCGTCGAGGGCGACCGTCCCTTCTGACCCGCCGCGCGACCCGGCCCTACTCGGGGCCCTGCTCCTCGATGGCGGCCGGGCGCGACTGCGCGGCGCGGATGCGCTCGACGTCGAGCTTGAGGCCGCGGTCGAATCGGTAGACGCCGTTCTGCTCCTGGAAGACGTCAGTCAGCTGCGTGTAGCAGTAGCCGAACATGTCGCGGTCCGACAGGAGCACTTCGGTGAGTCCGGCGAACCGCTCGTGGAACTCCTCCTCGTTGCGGACGCGTTCGCCGTAGCCCCAGGAGACGGTGCGGTCCTCGCCGGACCGGTCGGCGGCCGCCTCCGGGTCCCACCAGATGCCGCCGAACTCGCTGACGAAGTAGGGCTGTCCGCGGTAGGGCTGGGAGTAGGGGGCGCCGTTGTCGTAGGCGTTGACGAAGGGGGCGTCCTTGGCGAGGCCGGACATGAGCTCCCGGAAGGCGGCCGGGTCCTGCTCGTAGTTGTGGGCGTCGTAGATGTCGGTCTCGGGGACGCGGTGGGCGTAGCCGGAGGCGTCGATGACCGGGCGGGTGGTGTCCATGGCCTTGGTGGCGAGGAACATCGCGCGGGTCACGTCGTCCAGGGTCGTGACGCGGTCGTGGAGCTTCTGGTAGGTCTCGTTGAGCGGGCACCAGCCGATGATCGACGGGTGCGAGTAGTCGCGTTCGAGGGCTTCCAGCCACTGGGCGACGTAGGAGGCGTCGGGTCGCTGGTTGTCGCCGGAGGAGCCGCCGATTTCGCAGCCCCAGTCGCCGAACTCGCCCCAGACCAGGTAGCCGAGGCGGTCGGCGTGGTACAGGAAGCGCTCCTCGAAGACCTTCTGGTGCAGCCGGGCGCCGTTGAAGCCGGCCGCCATGGCCAGCTCGATGTCCCGCACCAGTGCCTCGTCGGTCGGGGCGGTCATCAGCCCGTCCGGGTACCAGCCCTGGTCGAGGACGAGGCGCTGGAAGACCGGGCGGCCGTTGAGGAGGACGGCCTTGCCGCGCAGGCCGACGGCGCGCAGACCGGCGTAGCTCTCCGCGCCGTCGACGACCTGTCCGGCGGCGTCGAGCAGTTCCAGGCGCAGGTCGTACAGGTGCGGGTCCTCGGGGCACCACTCGCGGCGCCGGCCGTCGGGCACCGGCAGGTGCAAGCGCGGGGCGAGGTCCAGGTCGGCGCGTGCCTCGGCGCGGCTCACCTCGCCGTCGGCGTCGCTGAGGACGGCGCGCACCCGGTGGCCGGGACGGTTGCCGGACAGGGGCAGCTCCACGTGGAAGGCGGAGCCGGCCAGGTCGGGGGTGATGCGGGGGCGGCGCAGGTGCAGGTCGGGGACGGGCTCGAGCCAGACGGTCTGCCAGATGCCGGTCACCCGGGTGTAGTTGCAGTCGTGGTTGGCGTACTTCACGGCCTGCTTGCCGCGGGCCTGCGGGCCGGACTTGGGGTCGCGGGCACGGACGGTGACGACGACCTCCTCCCCCGCCCCGGCCACGTCACCGAGGTCGGCGGTGAAGGGGGTGAAGCCGCCGCGGTGCCGGGCGACCTCCCTGCCGTCGGCCCACACGGTGGTGTCGTGGTCGACGGCGCCGAAGTGCAGCAGTACGCGGCGCCCGGCCCAGGCGGCCGGCAGGGTGAGGGCGCGCCGATACCAGACGGCCTCCAGGAAGTCGGTGTCGCCGATGCCGGACAGCTCGGACTCGGGCGGGAAGGGCACGAGGATCTCGCCGGTCAGTTCGCGCTCCAGGAGGCCGCGTTCGAGTCCGCTGTCGCCTCGGTCGGTCTCGAACTGCCAGTCGCCGTTCAGGTTGAGCCAGTCGCGGCGCACGAACTGCGGTCGCGGGTACTCCGGGCGCGGGGCGGAGTGAGTGGGCACACATGCTCCAGTCGATCGGTGGGCCGGCGCGGAAGGCACCGGACCCGTGGGTACAGCCGGGGTGAGGGTCAGGAGCCGCCGAGGCCGGTGGTGGCCACGGAGTTGACGATGCGGCGCTGGAAGAGGAGGAAGACCACGATCAGCGGCAGCGCGGCGAGCAGGGCGGAGGCCATGGACTGCGCGTACTGGATGCCGTAGGCGTCCTTGACGGTGGCCAGGCCCACCGGGAGGGTCATCAGGTCGGGATCGTTGGTGACGATGAAGGGCCACATGAAGTTGTTCCACGCGCCGATGAAGACGAAGATCGCCACCGCCGCCACGATCGGCCGCGACAGGGGCAGCACGATCGACCGGAAGACCCGGAACTCGGAGGCGCCGTCGATCCGGGCCGCCTCCTCCAGTTCCTTGGGGATCGCGTCGAAGAACCGCTTGAGGATGAAGACCATCATCGGCGCGACGACCTGGGGCAGGATGACCGCCGCGTAGGTGTCGACCATGTTGAACAGGGTCATCTGGTCGAACAGCGGCACGACGAGCAGCTGCGGCGGGACCATGATGGCGGCGACGGTGACGCCGAGCAGCGCCCGGCGGCCGCGGAAGGTGCCGCGCGAGAAGCCGTACGCGGCGAGGGTGGAGACCGCGACGGTGATCAGGGTGACCAGGGCGGAGATCAGGAAGCTGTTGAAGGCCCAGACGGTGACGTTCCCGCGTTCCAGTATCTGCTGGTAGGCGTCGAGGGTGAAGGCGCCCTTGAACGGGGAGAGCCCGGTGGTGTTGATGTCCTCCTCGCTCTGCACCGAGGTGATGACCGCCCACACGAACGGCAGCAGCCAGACGACGGCGAGGACGACGAGTGCCGTGCCGGCCAGGACGCGGGGCAGCCGGCCGTGGCCGAGGAGCAGGGGCGAGCCGGCCGCTTCGCGGAGTGGAAGGCGCCGGGCGCGGAGGGAGGTGGCGGTGGCGGACACGGTCAGTCCTCCCGGCGGAAGAGGCGGAGCTGCACGAGCGAGACGACGACGATCAGGGCGAAGAAGAGGTACGAGATGGCGGAGGCGTAGCCGAGGCGGTAGCCGGTGAAGCCGACGTCGTAGACGTACTCGAGGACGGGGCGGGTGGAACCGTTGGGGCCGCCCTTGGTGAGGATGTAGATCTGGTCGAAGACCTTGAGGGAGGCCAGGATCTGGAGCATGGCCACCAGGCCGGTGGTCCTGCGCAGTTGCGGCAGGGTGACGGACCACAGGCGGCGCCAGGCGCCGGCCCCGTCGAGGGCGGCGGCCTCGTCGTAGGTGGTGGGCAGGGACTGGAGCGCCGCGAGGTACAGGAGGAAGTTGAAGCCGACCGTCCACCAGACGGTGAGGGCGGCGACGGACCACATGGCGACGGACTCGTCGGACAGCCAGCCGACCGGTTCCATGCCGAGTGTGGTCAGGAGCTGGTTGGCCATGCCCAGTTCCGGCTGGTAGAGCCAGGTCCAGATCATGGTCACCACGGTCACGGGCAACAGGTAGGGGGCGAAGAACGACAGGCGCCACGCCCACTGCCCGGCGAGTCCGCTGTGCACCAGCAGGGCCATCGCGAGCGCGACCAGCACCAGCGGGACGCTGGAGACGACGGTGAAGAAGACGGTGTTGCCGAGGCTGCTCCAGACGTCCGGATCGCCGAAGGCCTCCGTGTAGTTGTCGAAGCCGACGAAGTTCGTGTCGCGCAGGGCGAGCGAGCTGTCGGTGAGGCTCATCCAGAGCCCCTGGACGATCGGCCACACCATGAAGAGGCCGAACACCAGCAGGAACGGCAGGACGAACACGAGCCCGTTGCCGGAGCGCAGGCGGCGCGGGGCGGTGCCGCGTCCGCCCGCGGGAGCGGCGGCCGGGCCGGTCGGCTCCTCGGTGCCGAGGGGTGCGGTGGTGGTCACGTCGGTCACACTCCTTTTCCTGGTCAGGCCACCGGGTCGGGCTGCCGCAGCAGCGTGTCCGCCTCGCGGACCATCTGCCGCACCGCCTTCTCGGCACTCGTGTTGCCCAGCAGCGCCGACTGGAGCGGCTGGCACATGCGGTTCTGGAAGTTCGAACCGGCGCCGGCGAACCAGTTGGGCGGATCGAGCACGGCCACCTTCGCGGCGTCCGCGTAGGAGGACTGCGGGTCGAGCGCCGCGTACTCCGGCTCCGCGAGGACGGGCTGGTACGCGGGAATGTGTCCGGCGCTCGCCCAGGTGAGGCTCTGCTTGAGTATCTCGGCCACGTAGCGGTGGGCCTCACGGCGCCGGTCCGGGTCGGGGTCGTCCTGGTGCGGGAGGACGAAGCTGTGGCTGTCGGTGTAGACGGCCGGCTCGTCGAAGACCTGCGGGAAGGGCGCGGCTCCCAGGTCGATGCCGGACTTCTTCAGGGTCGGCAGCTCCCACTCGCCGAGCATCGCCATGCCGCCGCGGCCGCTGGTGAAGGCGGCCAGCGCGCCGTTGTAGTCCAGGTTGTTGGGGTTGGACTTCCCGTCGAAGAGCCGCGTCATGAGGGTCACCACGCGTACGGCGGCGTCCACGTCGATCTCCGGGGGGCCGCCGTCCGGCAGGCCGAACTCGGCGCCGGTCTGCGCGTAGAGCCCGGCGAACAGGCGCCAGTTCTGTGCCGTGTCGGTGACGTGGCCGAACAGGATGCCCGCCTCCCCGGTCGCCTCGGCGAGGGCCTTGCCCGCCTCCAGCAGGGCCTCGGGGGAACCCATGGGGGCCAGCTCGCCGTCGGTGGTCAGGAGCCCGGCCTGCTCCGCGGCCTTCTTGTCGTAGAACACGATGAAGGGGTGGACGTCCAGCGGGATCGCGTAGACGGTCCCCTCGTGCCGGGTGCGCGACCACACGGCCGGCGTGAAGTCATCGGCCGTGACGCCGAACTCGGCGAGCAGGTCCAGGTCGAAGGGGTCCACCAGGCCGCCGGGCGCGTAGCCCGCGAGCCGGGACAGGTGCATCGCGGCCACGTCGGAGGCCCGCCCGCCGGCGGCGGACATGGCGAGCTTGGTGTAGTACGACGGTCCCCAGTCGAGGATCGTGCGGTCGACCTCGAAGCCCTCGGCGCCCTGGGCGCCCTGGGCGCCCTTGGACACGGCCTCGATCATCTCGTCCATCAGCATGCCGTCGCCGCCCTGGAACAGGTCCCAGACGCTCAGCGAGGAGGCTCCGGAGGCGGAGGCCGGTGAGGCGCAGCCGGACAGCGGGCCGGCGGCGAGCAGGCCTCCCGCCGCGGCCACGGTGTGACGCAGCAGCCGACGGCGGCCGATGCGGCGTACGGGATCGGACACGGCCGCCCCCTGGGCAGGCAAACGGGAACTCATCACGGACCTTTCGACGGCCGGACGCTCATGCGGTGGCTAGTTTTTACATCGATGTACATTGGCTGTAAAGAGGCGGCGCCCGGGTTGGGGGTGATCGACTGCCGGGACATAGACTCGGGCAGCGCGAGGAGGCAGGGAGGTCTCGGTGGCACGGCCCAGGATCAAGGACGTCGCACGTCACGCGGGCGTGTCGGAGAAGACGGTGTCCAATGTCATCAACGACTACGCCCATGTCTCCGACCGGACCCGGCGCGTGGTACGGGAGGCCATAGAACAGCTCGGCTACCGGGTGAACCTGGCCGGCCGTCACCTGCGCAGGGGCCGTACCGGCATCATCGCCCTGGTCGTGCCCGAGCTGGACATCCCGTACTTCGCGGAGCTGGCCCGGCACGTCGTCCGGGAGGCCGAGCAGTGCTCCCTGACCGTCCTGATCCACCAGTCCGGCGCGGACCGCGCCCACGAGCTGGCGGCGCTGGCCGGTTTCGGCTCCACGTTCGTGGACGGGATCATCCTGAGCCCGCTCGCCCTGACCGCCGACGATCTGCGGGGCCGCGCGGGCGCCCCGCCCACCGTGCTCCTCGGTGAGCTGCTGGAGGAGGGCGCCGACCACGTGGCGATCGACAACGAGCGGGCCGCGCGCGAGGCCACGAGCCACCTGATCGGACTGGGCCGCCGCACCGTCCTCGCGGTGGGCGGGCGCGACGACCCGGGCCTCGGCACGGCCCAGGCCCGCACCCGCGGCTACCGTTCGGCCCTGGCCGAGGCGGGCATCGCCTACGACCCGGCCGCCCTGCTGCCGGTCGACTCGTTCCGGATGCCCGACGGAGCAGAGGCGGTAGCGCGGGCGCTCGGCGCGGGCCTGCGGCCGGACGCGCTGCTCTGCCTCAACGACCAGCTGGCGCTCGGGGCGTTGCGCGCCCTGCACGAGCACGGGATCAGGGTGCCCGAGGACGTCGCGGTCATCGGCTTCGACGACGTGGAGGGCGGGCGGTACTCCGTGCCGACGCTGAGCACGGTGGCGCCCGACAAGGCGGCCGTGGCCAAGGTCGCGGTGCAGCTGCTCCAGCACCGCATCGAGGAGGCGACCGGGCCGGAGGGTGTGAGCGAGAACGCGGAGGCCGGTGTGCTGTCGCCCCAGGACCGCATCGTGGCCCACCGGCTCGTCCTGCGGGAGAGCACGGAGGGCCACGACCGGCACTGACGGCCGTCCTTCGCCGGGCGCGTCAGTTCACGTAGACCTCGGCGCGGTCGACGCTCACGAAGGACGCCCCGGACTGGGAGTTGCGCTCCCCCGTCACGCGGACGCGCAGGGTGTGCTCGCCGTACGGCAGCCTGGGGCTGACGTACTGCACGGCCTCGCCGACGCGGATCGGGCCGTGGAAGTCCACCCGCTGCTCCGGGCCGCCGTCGATGCTGATGCCGGCGTAGCCGTTGCCGGTGTCCTTGACGGAGAGCAGGGCGATACGGGTGCCGGTGAAGGTGAAAGTGGCCGTGGCCCCGGCCCGGTCGCTCCAGTGGTCGTCACTCCAGAAGCACTGCGTGGCGCAGCCCGTGCCCGAGTTCCAGGCGCCGGTGTAGGTGACGCCGCCGGGGCCGCTGGAGCGGCCGTCGTCGTTGATCCAGTAGTTGCCCGATCCGGGGTCGCCGGAGGGCAGGTCCTGGGTGGCGCCCAGGGCGAGCGGACGGCCGAAGTCGGGGCTGCCGTCGGCCCGCCAGGTGAACTTCTGGGCCCGCGTCGTGCGGTTGCTGTAGGTGTTCACCGACGTGGTCTTCGCGTGGTAGACGATCCAGTCCTCGGTGCCGTCCGGTGACTTGAAGAAGGCGTGGTGGCCCGGTCCGAACACGCCCCGGTCGTCGGCCCGGGAGAACACCGGGCCCTGGTGCTGCCGCCAGTTCCCTGGCACCAGCGGGTCGGCGTCCAGCGGCATCGACATCATCCAGACCTGGTAGTCGGGCTTGCCCGTGTCGCAGGTGGAGTACGTCATCCAGACCCGCCCGCCTCGGTAGAGGAACTCCGGCCCTTCGCGCACCTCGGGGCAGCCGCCGGCGGCGTCGATGGCGACCGCGTCGCCGGAGACGGTGTAAGGGTTGGACATCGGGGCGATGTTGATGCCGTTGTGCTGGTACTGGTTGATGCCGCTGTAGGCGAGGTAGAGGCGGCCGCCGAGCTGGAGGATGCCCGCGTCGATGGCGAAGTCGTCCGCGTGGTTGGGCGGGGCGAGCTTCGCCTTGAAGCGGTACGGGCCGGCCGGGTCGTCGCCCTCCGACTCCAGGACGTACAGCCGGTGGTGCTCGTCGACGCCGTCGTCGGCCGTGTAGTACAGGTACCAGCGGTCACCGAAGCGGTAGAACTCCGGCGCCCAGATGTTGCGGTTGCGGGACGGGTCGGAGTCCGTCCACACGGTGACCGGGTCGGCGGTCAGCAGGGTGGCCAGCGACGGGGAGCGCCACATGCGGATGCTGTCGCCCTGGGTGGCGGTGAGGTAGTAGTTCCCCTTCCAGTGCGTCATGAACGGGTCGGGCCCGGTGTTGAGCGGGTTGCGGAACGTGCCGGCCGCGGTGGGGCGGGGGGCGGGTGAGGAGTCGTCCGCGGCGGCCGGGGCGGTGAACGCGGGCAGCAGGCCGACGAGGAGCCCGAGGAGGGCGGCGGCCAGCAGGCCGACGTGCGCGCGGGGGCGGCGGGAGGGGCTGGGAAGCACGAGGGGTCCTTTCCGCAGCTTTACATCGATGTAATGACGGGCCGTCACGGTAGGGACGGCCCGCACCCCTGTCAACAGGACGAAAAATGGTATTCCATTTGCCGCAGACCTCTTGACGGTGCCGTTTGGCGAAAACTACGTTCTGTTCACCGGAACGCCGCTTCCGCTTTGTGGAACCCTCCAACTCCCCACTCCCCCGCTCCCCGAGCCCAGGAGTCCCGTATGACTGCCCTGGAAGACCGCCGCTCGTCCGCCGGGACCGACGGCACCGCCACCAGCTCCGGTCTCTACACCTACGACCTGGCCCCGACGAAGCGGGAAGGGCGCCGCTGGGGCGCCTACAACGTCTTCACGCTCTGGGCCAACGACGTGCACAGCCTGGGCAACTACGCGTTCGCCATCGGACTGTTCGCCCTCGGGCTGAACGTGTGGGGCATTCTCGCCGCCTTCGCGCTCGCCTCGGTCCTGCTCTTCCTGCTGCTGACCCTGTCCGGGTTCATGGGGCACAAGACGGGCGTGCCGTTCCCGGTCATGAGCCGCATCGCGTTCGGCGTCAAGGGCGCGCAGATACCGGCCGCCGTCCGAGGAGCCGTGGCCATCGCCTGGTTTGGTATCCAGACCTACCTCGCGTCGGCCGTGCTGAGCACCCTCCTGGTGGCCATGTTCCCGGACCTGGCCCGCCTGGACACGAACTCCCTGCTCGGCCAGTCGACGCTCGGCTGGATCACCTTCCTGGTCCTGTGGGCCGTGCAGGTCGTCATCGTCAGCTACGGGATGCAGATGATCCGCCGGTACATGGCGTTCGCGGCGCCCACCACGCTGCTCACCATGTGCGCCCTGGCGGTGTGGATGTTCGTCCGCGCGGACGGCTCCATCTCGCTGTCCGTCGACGACCCGCTCACCGGCGGCGCGATGTGGCTCCAGGTGCTCCAGGCCGCCGCGCTGTGGGTGGTGATCTACGGGACGTTCGTGCTGAACTTCTGCGACTTCACCCGGTCCGCGCGCAGCCGCGGCTCCATCGTCCGCGGGAACGTCATCGGCATCCCGGTGAACATGCTCTTCTTCGCCGTCATCGTGGCGGTCCTCAGCGGAGCCCAGTTCAGCCTCGACGGGCGCGTCATCACGAGCCCGACGGACATCGTGCGCAGCGTGCCCAACATGCTCCTGCTCGCCGTCGCCTCACTGGCCCTCATCGCCCTGACCGTGGCGGTGAACCTGCTGGCCAACTTCGTCGCCCCGATCTACGCCCTGGTCAACCTCTTCCCCCGCCGGCTCGACTTCCGCCGCGCGGGACTGGTGAGCGCGGTGCTGGGCCTGGTCATCACCCCCTGGAACCTCTACAACAGCCCGGTCGTCGTCAACTACTTCCTCGGCGGGCTCGGCGCGCTGCTCGGCCCCCTGTTCGGCGTGATCATGGCGGACTACTGGCTGCTGCGGAAGGCCCGCGTGAACGTGCCGGCCCTCTACACCGAGGACGCGGAGGCGGAGTACCACTACCGCCGCGGCTACAACCCGCGGGCCGTCGCCGCCTTCGTGCCGAGCGCCGCGATCGCCGTCGTCGTCGCCCTGGTGCCCTGGTTCCACGCCGCGGCCGGCTTCTCCTGGTTCATCGGGGCGATCCTCGCCGCCGCGCTGTACACGGTCGTCGCCGACCGTTCCTCCCCGATCCGCGACGTGGACGGCGAGTCCATCGCCGTAGCCGCGGAATAGCTCCGGCACCGTCGCGCGCCGTACTCCCTTTCGAGCAGAAGGCCCCTTCATGCGCATCCTCGTGGTCAACGTCAACACCACGCAGTCCATCACCGACGCGATCGGCGAGCAGGCGGCCGGCGCCGCCTCGCCGGGCACCGAGATCGTCCCGTTGACCCCCTCCTTCGGCGCGGAGTCCGTCGAGGGCAACTACGAGAGCTACCTGGCCGCGGTCGCCGTCATGGAGACCGTGCGGGCCCACCCGGAACCCTTCGACGCGGTGATCCAGGCCGGATACGGCGAACACGGCCGGGAGGGACTGCAGGAACTGCTCGACGTCCCCGTCGTCGACATCACGGAGGCCGCGGCGAGCACGGCGCAGTTCCTGGGCCGCCGGTACTCCGTCGTCACCACCCTGGACCGGACGGTCCCGCTGATCGAGGAGCGGCTGGAAGTGGCGGGCCTGGGCGCCCGGTGCGCCTCGGTGCGGGCCAGCGGGCTCGCCGTGCTCGCACTGGAGCGGGACGAGCAGGCCGCCGTGGACGCCATCGCCGAACAGGCCGCCCGCGCGGTCGAGGACGACCGGGCCGAGGTGATCTGCCTGGGCTGCGGCGGCATGGCCGGCCTCGCCGAACGCGTGGTGGAGCGGACCGGTGTCCCCGTGGTGGACGGGGTCGCCGCCGCCGTGACGATCGCCGAGTCGCTGGTCCGGCTGGGCCTGTCCACGTCCAAGGTGCGCACCTACGCCCGTCCGCGCCCCAAGCAGATCGTCAACTGGCCCCCGAAGGCCGGCTGACCACGCCCGCGCCGTCCCCCGCCCCACGGGCCGCGACCGGCCCCGGGGTATCCTGACGGGCCGCCCGACCGACGCACCGCACCGCCCGGTCGGCGTGGCTCGGAACGGGAAGACGGACGAAGGACGGCGATGGCTGCGTCAGGGGGCTTCACGCCCGAGTCCGAGCGGGTCACACGGCGGTTGCGCGACGAGATCATCGACGGCACCCGGCGGCCGGGCAGCCGCCTGGTCGAGCGCGAGCTGGCCGAGGCGCTCGGAGTGAGCCGGCTGCCGGTGCGGGAAGCCCTCAAGACCCTGGTGTCCGAGGGGCTGGTGACGCCGAGGCCGCGGACCTGGGCGGTGGTGCGGGAGTTCACCACCAGCGACATCGCGGACCTGGACGAGGTGCGCTCGGGCCTGGAGACCCTGGGTTTCCGGCTCGCCGCGCAACGGCACACGCGCGAGGGCCTGGAGAGGCTGCGCGCGACGGTGGACGCGGAGCTGGCGGCGGCGCGCGCGGGTGACGCGGTGCGGGCGCGGCGGGCGGCGGCCGACTTCCACGAGACGGTCGTCTCCCTGGCCGCCAACGAGCTGCTCAACGAACTCGAACGCGTACTGCGCAGCCGGCTGCGCTGGCTCCTGGGCCAGCACGACGACCTGCTGGCCGTGGCGCTGGAACACGAGGCCCTGTACCAGGCCATCGCCGAGCGGGACGTCGAACGGGTGCAGGAACTCGTCCTGCACCACCTGGCGGCCAGCCGCAGCGCGGCCCTGGGCCACCACGCCCAGGAGCGGGCCGCGGGCCGGGAAGAGGGCGCGGAGCGGGACGCGTCCTAGCGCGGCACGCGGGGCTCAGGCGAGCACGGTCTCCCAGGTGTCGACCGCGTAGTGGACCGACATGCCGCCTCGGCCGTAGAGCCGCGGGGCGCCCGTGGCGTTGGCGGTGTCGACGCCGAGACCCACCGTGTCCCGGCCCCGCGCCGCGAAGCCGGCGAAGGCGTGCCGCAGCAGGAATCCGCCGAGGCCGCGGCCGCGGGCCTCGCGCAGGACGCCGATGGCGCGGATCCAGCCCATGGCCTCGCGGTCGTCGCGGGCCAGCAGGAACCCGGCGTCGCCGAGGTCGTCGGTCTCGGCGATCCACACGAGGGACCAGTCCAGGCGCTCGGCGTCGAGGTCGCTGAGCCACAGTGCGTACTCACGCGGCTGGAAGTCGAAGTGGTCCGCGAACGCCCGCTGGTACAGCTCGTGCACCCGCAGGCGGTCGGCCTCCGTGGCGCAGGCCCGCACCCGCACTCCGGCCGGCGGCTCGGGCGGGAGGTCCCTTGCCGGGTCCACCGGGCGGCGCAGCACGTGGTAGCGCCGTACGACGCTCCAGCCGCGGTCGGTGAGGAGTCCGGTGTCGGTCGTGGGCCGGGTGTTGAGGTGGAGGTGGACGACGGCCCGCTCGGCTCCGTTGTCCCGCGCCTTGGCCAGGGCACGGGTCTCCATGGCCGCGAGGACCCGCAGTCCGGTCGCCTGGTGGTCGGGCAGCACGTAGTGGTCGATGTCGACGCGCTCGCCGCCCGACTCGTCCCACAGCAGGCCGTAGGCCACGAGCCGGTCGTCGTCGAAGGCCAGCCAGGAGTCGCGCGTCAGGTCGGTCTCCGGGTGTTTCAGGTCGGCCTCGACGGTGTGCTGGTCGGTCTCGGGCCGGCCGATCTCGATCCGGTCGATCTCGTTGAGCAGGCCGGTGACGGCGGGGGCGTCGGCGAGGGTGGCCGGCCGCACGGAAGCAGGGGACATGAGTGCAGGGTTGGGGTTGACGGTGGGTGACCGCAACGGGTTTTCCGGCGGCCACCGCGTCCGAGGGCGGTGCCACCGGTTCCAGCCGGGGGCACGTAGACCGGCGAACCGGGGGCATACGGAAGTCCCGAGCCCCTCTCCGACGCCGACCGACGGGAGTTCCCGTGACGCCGAGCCTGCGCACCGCCCGAGCGTGCCGTGCCGCCTCCGTCCTGCTGCTCGCCGCCGCCGGCTACGCGGCCACCCATCACCCCTGGCTCGCCGTGCCGGGCCTGTACGCCGCCGCCGTGTTCGCGTGGTGCGCCGCCCGTGCGCGGACGGAGCACCGGCTGCGGCTCGCGCGGGTGCAGCGTGCCGAGCGCCTGGCCCGCCCCCGGTCACGGCGGCCCCTCGTCGCGCTCGCGCCGTGCTGCGCGTTCTGGCAGCACTCCTACGGCGCCATGCACGGCCCCGACTGCACCCGGCCGGCAGCCGCCCGCACGCCCTGGCGCGGCGGCTGCTGCGAGCGGTGGTGGACCTCGCTGGGCACGGGCCACGACGCGGACTGCCGCCACCGCACCGGCAGTTCGGAACCGGACCGGGCCCGTACCGGCCCGTGACCTGCTCGCCGGGCCCTCGCGTCAGCGGGCGGCCTGTGCCAGCGCGGTCCGCAGGGCGAGCGGGGTCGCGGCCGCCCAGGCCTGCGGCGAGCAGGAGTGCGGGTACGGCACCGGCCCGGCGGTCGCCGAGCGGTCGTACCCGGCGAGGACCTCGGGCAGCCGGTGGCCGTGGTGGCCCGCCGCCGCGACCAGGCCCTCGGTGACGGTGCGCACCTCGGCCGCGAGGCCGTGGCGGGCCAGCCCAAGCGCGATGACCGCGTTGTCGTGCGGCCACGCGCTGCCCCGGTGGTACGACAGCGGGTGGTACGGGCGCTGGCCGGCCGCGAGGGTGCGGATCGCCCAGCCGGAGAAGAAGTCCGGCTCCAGCAGCCGCCGACCGACCCGCCGGGAGCGCTCGGTGTCGAGGATGCCCGACCACAGCAGGTGTCCGGCGTCCGAGGCCAGCGCGTCGACCCGGCGTCCGGCGCCGTCCAGGGCGAGGGCCGGGAAGTCCGCCTCCGGCATCCAGAAGTCCGCCGTGAAGCGCTCGCGGAGGCGGGCGGCGGTGTCGCGGAGCCCGCGCGCGTACGGAGCGTCCGCCCAGACCTCGTCGGCGAGTCGGGCGGTGCGGACGAGCGCGTCGTAGGCATAGCCCTGCGCCTCCGAGACGGCGATGGGCCCTTCGGCCTGGGTGCCGTCGGTGAAGCAGATCGCGCCCGCGGAATCCTTCCAGTTCTGGTTGACCAGGCCGCCCGGGTCCGGGGTGTAGACGAGGTAGCCGTGCTCGTCCAGACCGCCGTCGGTGAGCATCCAGTCCACGGCGCGCCGGGCGTGCCGCTCCAGGCGCAGGGCCAGGGACGGATCGCCGGTGGTCTTGTGGTGGGCCTGGAGCAGGACCAGGAAGAGCGGCGTGGCGTCGACGGCGCCGTAGTACCGGCCGTAGGGGACCTGCCGGAAGTGGGCGAGTTCGCCGTGCCGGGTCTCGTGGACGATGCGGCCGGGCTGCTCTCCGCCGAAGGCGTCGTGGCGCTCGCCCTGGGTGGCGGCGAGGGCGCTGAGGACGGCGGCGGCCGTCGCGGGCCGGTACGGCAGCAGGAAGTACGAGGTCAGCAGGGAGTCACGGCCGAACAGGGTGAGGAACCACGGGATGCCGGCCGCGGGGACGCGCACCTCCTCGCCGTCGACGCCGGTGACCGGGACGGTCAGCAGGTCGATGTCCGCGAGGCCGCGCTCGACGGTGCGGGACAGGTCGTCCGTCGCGGGTTCCCGCCTGTTCGGGCCTCCTTCGGCGGTGGCCGGGGCGGGCGCGGGCCGTCCGTGCGGGTGGGCGCGGACGGTCAGGTGCAGTTCGGCCCGGCCGTGGGCGTCGAGCGGCAGGTGCCAGGTGAGCGTGCGGGCGGTGTCCCGGGGTCCGGCCGGTGCGGGGGCCGCCTTGTCCGGTGCGGGACGGCAGGTGAGTTCGGTCCTGGACCGCCAGTCGGCCCGCCGGTAGGTGATGAGCAGCCCGTCGGCGGTGCCGGCGGTCTCGTACTCCGCACCGGGTTTGGCGTACTCGCGGTCGTCGGCGCGGAGTTCGAAGAGGTCGGCGAAGTCGGCGTCGACGGTGAGGTCGATGCGGGCGGTGACGGGGTCCGGGCGGTTGCCGACCAGGGTGAGGTGCTCGGTGAGGGTGCCGGCGGTGACGCTCTGGCGCCGGAAGACGGTGTAGGCGGGCGGGTGGTCCCGGGTGCCCTCGGGGGTGAGCACGCAGGTGGCCGTGGAGTCGGTCTCCGGCGTGGCGGGCACCAGGGCGGCGGGGGCGGTGCCGTCGACGGTGAGGTGCCAGCGGCTGAGGTGCCGGGCGTCCTGGAAGAACAGTCCGTCGGGCGCCGAGCCGCCGGTGCCGCTGATCTCCCCGTCGGCACCGAGCCGCACGAAGGTGGCCTCGCGCACCAGTTGGACATGTGCGTCGGCGGCGGTCATGGCGTGGACTCCTTCGGGTCGGGCTCCCCCTCGGGGCCGGTGCTCAGCAGGTCGAGCGCGAGGGCGGCGGTCCAGGAGAAGTGCCGGGTGCCCCGCGCCTCACCGGTGCGGGGATCGACGTACTCGGCGAAGCCCGAGCGACCCGCCCGGTCGAGGAAGCCGGCGCGCAGCCGCCCGGCGTCCTGGAGCAGGCCGTGGGTGCGCAGCCCCCGCTCGATCAGCCAGGCGGTGTTGAACCAGGCCGGTCCGCGCCAGTACCGCGTCGGGTCGAAGGCGTGACCGGCCAGGTCGTAGCTCGGGACGAGGCCGGTGGCGGGGGCGTCGAAGTGGGGCCCGGTGAGGGTGTCGTGCAGGCGCCGGACGACGTCCTCGGGCAGGTGGGGGACGAGGAGCGGGATCAGCCCGCTGACGCTCCGCTCGTCGACCGGCGCGCCGGTGTGCAGGTCGCGCACGAGGAACAGGCCGGCCTCCTCGTCCCAGAGCCGGTCCACCAGCGCGCGGGTCAGCTCGGCGGCCCGCTCGGTGTGCGGCCGCCCGGGCAGGCCCAGTTCGCGCGCCATGGCGGCCAGGGCCAGTTCGCTGGCGATCAGCAGCGCGTTGAAGGCCGGGTCCTCCACGGCGAACCGGTGGCGCACGACCCGGTCGTCGTAACCGGCCTCCCGGTACTCGGTGGCCAGCCGGACGTAGCGGCCGTAGTCGAGGTCGGTGGGCCGGTCGGCGGCGTGCCCGTGGTCGAGGTCGGCGCGTCGGAAGGTGCCGGGGTCGATGGGTTCGACGCGCCGCAGGGCGCGGTCCCAGCAGGGGCTGTTGTCCATGCCCGGTTCCCAGGGGTGGACGACCGCCGCGAGGCCGCCGCCGCCGAGGTCGCGGCGGGTGCGGAGGTAGTCGTGCCAGGCGGCGAGGCGGGGGTGGACGCGGGCGAGGAAGCCGCGGCGGCGCGACTCCGCCGGGTCGGCCAGGTGCACCAGCCAGGCCGCCAGGGCGTGCACGGGCGGCTGGACGATGCCGGAGGTCTCGGCGGCCGTCGGGGCGCCCGCGGCGCGGCCGGCCGACGAGGACTGCCAGAAGTCGGGGCTCGGGAAGTAGGCGTCGTGGGGCAGGGCGGGGTTGAAGACGATGTGCGGGACGCGTCCGTCGGCCCACTGGGCGGCCAGCAGGGACTCCAGTTCCCGCTGGGCGCGGCGCACCGAGAGGTGGCGCAGGCCGATGGCGACGAAGGCGGAGTCCCAGCTCCACTGGTGGGGGTAGAGGGTGCGGGAGGGGACGGTGGAGGCGCCGGTCCAGTTGTCGATGAGGACCCGCGCCGCGCCGCGCCGCAGGGTCAGGTCCGCGGGCGCGGCGGGCGCGGGCCGGTCCAGGAGGTTCGGGGCGGACCTCACGCGCCGGACCTCTTCAGGAAGGCGGGGACGGAGCGCACGGCCTCGACGGGGTCGCCGGTCAGCCGGCATTCGAGGGCGAGGTGGCCGTCGTAGCCGATGGTGTGCAGGGCGCCGAGCCAGGCGGGCCAGTCGAGGTGTCCGGCGCCGGGCTGGAAGCGGTTGGAGTCGGAGACCTGCGCGTGGCCGATGACGTCGGCGTGGGCGAGGATCGCGGCGGCGGGGTCGGTCTCCTCGATGTTCATGTGGTAGCTGTCGATGCCGATCCGGACGGAGTCCAGGCCGACCTCGCGGATCAGCCCGGCGGCCTGGTCGAGCCGGTTGACCATGTGGTCCTCGTAGCGGTTGAGCGGCTCCAGGAAGAGGGTGACGCCCTCCCGGCGGGCGTGCTCGCCCAGTTCGGTGAGCCCGGCGAGGAGCACCTCGCGGTCCTCCTCCTCGGTGCGCGGCGGCTCGAAGGGGGGCAGGCGGCGGGAGAACATGCCGTACGAGGCGGGCGTCTGGGCGCCGGTGCCGCCGATCTCGGCGATGACGGTGAGCTGGGACTTCATCTGGGCGACGGCGTCGCGGCGCAGGTCCTCGTCGAAGGCGCCGAGGAAGTGCAGCATGTCGACGCAGACGGTCGGCATGACGACGCCGTCCTCGCGGGCCTGCTCGAGTTCGGCGCGGCGGGAGGCGAAGTGGAGGTCGCCCTTGCCGCGCAGTTCGATCGCGTCGTAGCCGGCCTGCTGGGCGAAGTCCCACTTGGCCTGGAGGGTCTCTCCGGGCAGGAGTTGTTCCTGGACGGCGGTCTTGAGCATGGGGATGCCTTTCGGGACTCTCAGAATTCCAGAACGACCTGCAGCGCCTCGGCGGGCCGCTCGTCCAGCAGTACGTAGGCGTCGGCGGCGTCGGCGACGGGGACGACGTGGCTCACCAGGCCGTCGACGTCCACCTGTCCCTCGGCGACCAGGCGCAGGAAGGTCTGCTGGAGGCGTTCGACCGTCCAGCGATTCGACAGCTGCGGGGGGACGCCGCCGATCTGGGAGCAGATCAGCTGGACCCGGTTGTGGTGGAACTCGTCGCCGAGCCGGAGGCCGATGCCGTCGCCCTGGTAGAAGCCGGAGGCCACCACCCGGCCGCCGGCGGCGACCGAGCGCAGCGCCTCGTGCAGGGCCGGGTAGGCGCCGCTGATCTCGATGGCGAGGTCGGCGCCGAGGCCGCCGGTGGCCTCGCGGACGCGTTCGGCGACGGCGTCGGTGCGGGCGTTGAGGGTGTGCTGGGCGCCGTACCGCTTCGCCGTCTCCAGGCGGCCGTCAAGGGCGTCGACGGCGGTGACGCGGGCGCCGCTGAGCTGCGCGAGGCGGGTGGTGAGCAGACCGATGACGCCCTGCCCGAACACGGCGACGTCCTCGCCGAGGTGGATGTCGCCGGCCAGCACGGCGTTGTACGCGATGGCGCCGACCCGGGCGAAGGCACCGGCCAGCGGCTCCAGGCCGTCCGGCAGGGTGTGCCCGATCATGCGCTCGACGGGGACGATCCCCTCGCCGCGGTGGCCCCAGATGCCCCACACGAGGTCGCCGGGGGCGGGTAGGCCCGGGGTTCCGGCGAGTTCCGGGGAGACCTCGACGACCTCGCCGACCTCGGAGTAGCCCCAGCCGGCCACCGGGTACTCGATGCCGGGCGCTCCGTCGCGGAACAGCCGCGCCTCGGGGTCCCAGGTGCGGGTCAGGTACGGGTTGGTGCCGCGGTAGGCGGTGAGTTCGGTGCCGGCCGAGATGCCCGAGTAGCGGGTGCGGACCCGCAGGTGACCGGGCGGGAGTTCGGCCCTGGGGTGCTCGGCGACCTCCACCTGACGGGGGCCGGTGAACTGGACGACGCGCTCCACGGATGACACGGCTGACACGAAGGGCTCCGGAAGGGTTGCTGGTGCGGTTGCGTCGACAATATCCGCAACTTATGTCTTGTCAACCAGCAAAAGTAGTGCTGTGATGCGTGGCGAGCAGACGTAAGCCGGAACGAGGACACTCAATGCGCATCAGGACCCTGCGGTCGAGGACGACCGCGGTCGGCGTCACGGCAGCCATGGGAATCGGGCTGCTCTCGGGCTGCGCGGGCAGCACCGGGCCCGGCACACCGGACCGTGAGATCACGGTCTGGTCGCAGGAGAACCTGCCCGACCGCGTCGCCGCGACGCAGAAGGTCATCGACGGGTTCGAGAAGAAGAGCGGCGTCAAGGTGAAACTCGTCGGGGTCGACGAGAAGCAGATGCCGCAGCTCATCATGTCCGCGGCGGCGTCGGGCACCCTGCCCGACGTCATCGGCGCCGCCCCCATGGGCCAGGTCTGGCAGATGTACACCAACGGCCTGCTGAACACCGACATCCCGAAGCGGATCGTCGACGGACTCGGGCGCGACACCTTCAACGCCAACGCGCTGGAGCTGACCTC
Organism: Streptomyces sp. CB02414; assembly: GCF_001905385.1. GTDB lineage: Bacteria > Actinomycetota > Actinomycetes > Streptomycetales > Streptomycetaceae > Streptomyces. Next base: position 451,538 of record NZ_LIPF01000007.1, read on the forward strand.
CGACGGCGGCACCAGTCTGGGTGTGCCCTCCGACGCCTGGCTGCAGCTGCTGGTCTACCGCACGGACCAGTTCGGGCAGCAGGGCCTGCCCGCTCCCGACACGTACGCGAAGGCACTGGCCGCCGCCAAGGCGCTGACCACCGGGGGCCACGACGGCATCTCCGCGGCCACCGATCCCAGCGACGCCTTCACGTCCCAGAGCTTCGAGAGCATCGCCCTGGCCAACGACTGCCAACTGGTCGACGACCGGCACGAGGTCGCCCTCGAGTCCCCGCAGTGCGAGGCCGCCTTCCGCACCTACGACCGACTCGCCCGCGTCTACGGCGCCCCGGGCACCCAGACCGTGGACTCCACCCGCGCGACGTACTTCGCGGGCCGGTCCTCCATGGTCATCTGGTCGTCGTTCCTGCTCGACGAACTCGCCGGCCTGCGCAAGGACGCCCTGCCCAGCTGCCCCGAATGCGAGCAGAACCCGCGGTACCTGGCCGACAACAGCGGCATCATCACCGCGATGAAGGGCCCCGACGCGAAGGAGCCGGCCCAGTTCGGCGAGATCTCCTCGTGGGTGACCACGAAGACGGCCGAGACCGCGGCGTCCCGCGAGTTCATCGAGTACATGATGGGCACCGGATACGAGTCCTGGTTCGGCATGGCGCCCGAGGGCAAGATCCCGGTCCGCAAGGGCACGGCCGCCGACCCCGAGCGCTACCTCGACGCCTGGCGCCACAGCGACATCGGCGTCGACACCCGCGAGCCCCTCGACGAGGTCTTCCCCGACAGCCTGCTCGACCAGCTCGCCGACGGCGTCAGCGACATGCGCCGCTGGGGCATCACCCAGGGCGAGGGAGCCCTGGTCGGCGCCACCAACGGCGAACTCCCCGTACCGAAGGCCGTCGGCGCCATGACCAGCGGCCAGATCTCTCCGTCCGAGGCGGCACGCGACGCCGACGAAGAGGTCGCCGCCCTGAAGAAGTCCCTGCAGTAGCCGCCCGCCTGCACCTCACGAAGGTCCCTCATGACTACAGCCCCAGCCGGCGCACCGCAGCGCCGGGACACCGGCCCCCGGTCCACGGACGGGCCCGCCGAACCCCGCCGCCGTCCGATGACCGCCAGCCGCCGCGCCAACCGCGCGGGCCTCGCGTTCGTCTCCCCCACGTTCCTCGTGGTCCTCGTGGTGGTGGTGCTGCCCATCGCGTGGACCGTGCTGCTGGCCTTCCAGAAGGCCAAGCTCGTCGACATCCAGGGCATGGGCCTGTTCGGCAACTGGTCCCTGGACAACTTCGCCCAGGTCTTCGACTCGGCCGGCTTCTGGTCCAGCCTGTGGACCACCCTGCTCTACACGGCGGGCTCCACGCTCGGCTCGGTCGTCCTCGGCCTGGTCGCCGCGCTCGCGCTGCGCAAGCCGTTCAAGGGGCGCGGGGTGCTGCGGGCCGCGATGCTGCTGCCGTACGTCGCGCCCGTCGTCGCCGTGGCCTTCGTCTGGGAGGTCGCGCTCAGCCCGCAGTACGGCGTGGTCAACGACTGGGGGCGGCGGCTGTTCGGCTGGGACGACCCGATCGCGTTCCTGTCGACCCGCGAGTACGAGGTGAACCTCCTCGGACTGCACTTCGACGTCCCGCTGGCGCTGCTGACCGTCATCGTCTTCGAGTGCTGGCGCTACTTCCCCTTCGCCTTCCTCTTCATCCTGGCCCGGCTGCAGGCGGTGCCGGACACCCTGGAGGAGGCCGCGCTGGTCGACGGCGCCACCGTCACCCAGCGCTTCCGGCACGTCCTGCTCCCCCAGCTGATGCCGGTCATCGCGCTGCTGTGCGTGCTGCGCTTCATCATGACGTTCAACAAGTTCGACGACGTCTACCTGCTCACCGGAGGCGGCGCCGGCACCGACGTGGCCGCGGTGCGCGTCTACGACTTCCTCACCGCCCGCTACGACGTGGGGGCCGCGGCCGCCCAGGCGCTCGTCCTGGCCCTCGTACTGATGATCCTGCTGGGCCTCTACTTCAAGTTCTTCGGCAACAAGGTCCAGGAGGAAGCGTGACCCAGAAGGCGGCCCTGAGCCGGGCCCGGTTCGAGGAGCGGTTCTTCGGCGTCGCGCGGTGGATCGTCATCGCGTTCCTCGCCGTGATCACCCTCCTGCCCTTCTACTACATGGTGCTGCTGTCGCTGAAGCCCATCGACGCGCTGCTGCTCGACCCGGGCTCCCTGTGGATCTCGGCGAAGGACTTCACCCTCTCCACCTACCAGGACGTACTGCGCTCCACCGACGACGGCGGCCAGGGGTTCCTCAAGTTCCTGGCCAACTCCGCGCTCGTCTCCCTGGGTACGGTCGCACTGACCCTGGTGGCCGCCGTGCCCGGCGCCTACGCCGTCAGCCGGCTGAAGTTCTTCGGCCACCGCCAGGTCAGCGCCCTCTTCCTGGCCGTGTACATGTTCCCGGCGACCCTGCTGGCCGTGCCGCTCTTCGTCATCTTCGCGAAGATCGGCCTGTCCTCCAGCCTGGTCGGTCTCGCCATCGTCTACGTCGCCCAGACCGTGCCGGTGTCGATCTACATGCTGAAGAACTACCTCGTCACCATCCCGGCCTCCATCGAGGAGGCCGCGGCGCTGGACGGGTGCTCGCGGCTGCAGACCGTCCGCAAGGTGATCCTGCCGCTCGCCCTGCCCTCCCTGATGGCGACCGGGCTGTACGTCTTCATGATCGCGTGGAACGAGTTCCTGTTCGCGCTGCTGTTCCTGGCCGCCGACCCCGGTCAGTGGACGGTCTCCCTGGGACTGGCCCAGCTCTCCAACGGCATCGAGGTGCCGAAGACGATCCTGATGGCCGGTTCCGTGGTGCTGACGATCCCCGTGGTACTTCTGTTCTTCGCCGCCGAACGACTGCTGACCGAGGGTCTGACCAGCGGCGCCGACAAGAGTTGAGCCCTGGGGGACACATGATGACGTCGAGTCAGGCCAGCGCGGGCGCGCTGCTGCAGCTGATCCGCAGCGGCCGCGCCAACACCCGGGCCGACCTCCAGCAGGCCACCGGACTGTCCCGGTCCACCGTGGGTCAGCGCCTCGACCTGCTCAACCGCGCGGGGTGGCTGCGCCACACCACCGGCGAGTCCACGGGTGGCCGGCCGTCCCACCGGATCGCGTTCGACCCGGGCCACGCGTCGGTCATCGCCTTCGACCTGGAGACCCGGCACGCCCGCGCCGCCGTCCTCGACCTCGCCGGCACCATCCTGGCCGAGCACACCGGCCCGATGGACGTCGGCGAGGGGCCCGAGCACGTCCTGGACCGGCTGGCCGAGTGGTTCCCCGACCTGATCGCGGCGGCCGGCGTCCCGGCCTCCCACGTCGCGGGTATCGGGCTGTCGGTACCGGGGCCGGTCGACTGGGAGTCCGGGCGGGTGATCGAGCCGCCCATCATGCCGGGCTGGGACCGGTACCCCATCCGCGAGCGGCTGCGGAAGGCGTACGCGGAACAAATGGGCCTGGACGCGGAGGCCGGCGCCGTCCCGGTACTCGTGGACAACGACGCCAACCTGATGGCACTGGCCGAGCACCAGGCCAACCACCGTGACTGTTCGTCCTTCGTCCTGCTGAAGGTCTCCACGGGCATCGGCGCGGGCGTCGTCATCGGCGACACGCTCTACCGGGGCATCGACGGCGGGGCCGGCGACATCGGGCACATCCGTCTGCACGACCGGTCCGACGCGCTGTGCATGTGCGGCTCCCACGGCTGCCTCGCGGCCGTCGCCAGTGGGCGGGCCATCGCCAAGGAGCTGTCCGCCCTCGGCCTCGACACCGCCTCGGGGCGGGACGTCCGGCGGCTGCTCAACGAGGGGCACCCGGACGCCGTGCGGCTGGCCCGCGAGGCCGGCCGGCGAGTGGGCGAGGTGCTGGTCACGGTCGTCACCCTGCTCAACCCTGGCGTGCTCATGATCGCCGGTGAGCTGTCCGGGGTGCCGTTCCTGACCGGGGTGCGCGAGCTGGTGTACCAGCGGGCGATGCCCCGCGCCACGGCCAACCTCCAGGTCGTCACCTCACGGCTCGGCGACCACGCGGGGCTCATCGGGGCCGCCGCCATGGTCGTGGAGCACCTCTACTCCCCCGCGGGCGCCGACGCGCGGCTCGACCGGCTCACGGCGTGAGCGCGGCGCCGCCCGGACCGCGCCCGTCCGAGCCCCCACCAGAACAGGAAGACCGTGACCGCTGAACCCGCCCCCTGGACCGACCGCCCCGTAGAGGTCGGGCTCGTGGGTGCCGGCCCCTGGGCCCGGACGATGCACGCCCGGGTACTCGCCGCCGGGCCCGAGACCCGGCTCACCGCCGTGTGGGCCCGCCGCACGGAGGCCGCCCGCGAGACCGCCGCTCCCTACGCCGCCCATGTCGCCGCCGGCTTCGACGAGTTGCTGGACCACTGCGAGGCGGTGGCCTTCGCCGTGCCGCCCGCGGTCCAGGCCGAACTGGCACCACGTGCGGCCGAGCGCGGCAAGGCCCTGCTGCTGGAGAAGCCGCTCGGCCCCGATCTGTCCGCGGCCCGCCGCGTGGCCGACGCGGTCACCGAGGCGGGCGTGGTCTCCCAGCTCGTACTGACCAAGCGCTACCACCCGGCCACCCGGGCCTTCCTGGCGGCCGCACGGGACTTCGAGGTGGCCGGCGCCCGCTCCCGCTACCTCCACGGCGCCTTCCTGGGCGGTGACCTCGCCACCGGCTGGCGCTTGGAGCACGGGGCACTGCTCGACCTCGGTCCCCATCTGCTCGACCTGCTGGACACCGCGGTCGGTCCGATCACCGCCGTCCGCGCCACCGGCGACCCGCGCCGCTGGGCCGAACTGACCTGCGAGCACGAGAACGGGGCGGTGAGCCAGGCGTCGCTGTCCGGCTCCGTGGCCGTCCCCCGCACCCTGACCCGCGTCGAACTCTTCGGCGCGGCGCAGCCGCTGGTCTACGACACGGCCGGCATCGACCACGAGGAGTGCTGGCCGGTCCTGCGCCACGACTTCGCGACGGCCGTCCGCACGGGTACTCCCGGGCCGCTCGACGCGGGGCGCGGCCTGTACTTGCAGCGGCTGTTGGAGCGGGCCGCGCACGGCTGACCGGCCGGACCGCGGGCCGGTGCCTCAGCGCGTGTCCGTCAGGCCGCCCGTCACGGCGACGACCTCACCGACGGTGAAACTGGAGTCCGCGTCGGACGCCAGGTACACGTACGCGGGCGCCACCTCCTCCGGCTGGGCGACGCGTCCCATCGGAGCCGAACTGCCGAGGTTGGTCAGGTAGTCGTCCGTGAACCGCTGGCCCGACAGGTTGAGCACCGTCCAGGTGGGGCCCGGTGAGACGATGTTCGCGCGGACACCGCGCTGGGCGAGGTGCGGGGCGATGGACTTGGTGAAGACCACCAGGGCGGCCTTCGAGGCGGCGTAGTCCATCATGATCTCGCTGCCCTTGAGGGCCTCCTCGGAGGCGGTGGCGATCACCGCGTCACCGTGGGAGAGGTGCGGCAGGGCCGCCATGACCAGGTGGAAGTAGGCGTAGACGTTGGTCTTGAAGACCCGGTCGAAGTCCTCCGCCGTCAGGTCGGAGAGGCTGTTCTGGCTGTTGAGGTAGGCGGCGTTGCTCACCAGGACGTTGAGACCGCCGAGTTCCGCCACGGTGCGCTCGACGACGTCCGCGCAGAACGCCGGGTCGCACAGGTCGCCCGGCAGCAGGAGGCAGGTGCGGCCCTCCTTCTCGACCGCCGCGCGGGTCTCGTCGGCGTCGCCGTGCTCCTCGGGCAGGTGGACGACGGCGACGTCGGCCCCCTCTCGGGCGTAGAGCACGGCGACCGCGCGGCCGATGCCGGAGTCGCCCCCGGTGATCAGCGCGACCTTCCCGGTGAGCTTTCCGGAACCGCGGTAGTTCGGGGCGAGGTAGCGCGGGCGCACCTCCATCAGCTCTTCCAGACCGGGCCGCTGCTGGCGCTCGAAGCGGTAGGGCGGGGTGATCTCCGCCTCCTCCTGGGGCATCGCCGGACGGTCGAGCGGTCCGCCGCCCATGCCGTTCCTCTCCGCCATCACTGGCCTCCACACGATCGCTTGCACGGTCGGCGCCGTCGGCCGACGGCGCACAGAATCCGCATGTCCGGAGCTCAGGGCCTCAAACGACCCACCGGTTCAGTCGACGACCGCGGTGGCCTCGACCTCGATCAGGTGCTCGGGCACGTCCAGCGCCGCGACGTGAGCGTGGCGGGCGGCACCGGGGTCGTTCCCAGGACGTTCAGCTTCGTCACGTCCGCGAAGGAGGCACCGGCGGCGATCGACACCTGCCGGCAGACGTCGATCTCACTTTTCGGTGACTGAGGAACCCTTTGGTGACCGAGAAGTCCCGATGGCCGCGCCACCGCCGTGAGACACTTTGCCTCGCCTTTGCCTTCCGGGAACCCCGTGGCTCCCAGGGGCGTTCAGGCTGGTGAGAGTCAAGACGCATACACAGCAACAGAAGCCGAGGTGGCACGAGTGGCGATGTGGGACAAGATCAAGGACCAGGCCAAGACCTTCCAGCAGTCCCAGGGCACTCGGGGAGCAAGCGGTCACGGACAGCAGGGACACGGGCGGCAGGGGTACGGGCAGCAGGGCGTCGGCGGCGGGTCGGGGTCGTCGTCCTCGGGCGGTTCCAAGGCCCAGCTGATCGGGCTGTTCAAGTCCCAGCTGGCGTCGGTCAAGACCGAGCTCAAGAGCGGTGCCTACCGGGACGCCAGCATGGCCATGTGCGCGCTGGTCGCCGCGGCCGACGGCCAGGTGGAGCCGGCGGAGCGCCAGCGCGTGGAGGAGCTGATCGTCTCCAACGAGGTGCTGCAGAACTTCCCGGCCGACCAGCTCCGCCAGCGTTTCAACCAGCACGTGGACAAGCTCCTCGCCAACTTCGAGCTCGGCAGGAGCGAGGCCCTTCAGGTGATCGCCAAGGCCGCCAAGAAGCCCGCGGAGGCCCGGGCCGTCATCCAGACCGGCATGGTCATCGCCGGTGCCGACGGGGTCTTCGAGCCGTCCGAGCAGTACGCGATCCGCGAGGCCTGCACCGCCCTCGGCGTGCCGCCGTCGGAGTTCGGGGTCTGATCCCTCGACGCCGGCCTCGTGCGGCAGTCGGTCGCCGGGCAGTTCCCTCGGTGGAGGGGACTGCCCGGCGAGCGCTTCCCCTCCGGCGGCACGGTCAACGCGATGGACCGGCTGGGCGACGACATGGCCGTACGGCTGCCGCTGGTGGCGGGCGGGGCCGGGGACGTGACGGCGGAGCGCGAGTGGCTGCCCCGCCTCGCGCCCCTGCTGCCCACCACGATCCCCGAGGCCGGGGCACTGACCGCACCCGAGCCGCTGGCCGGGGACCTGGCCCGCTTCGTCGCCGCCATGCGCGACGTCACCCTGCCGGGCGCACCGGTCGCTCGTCGCGGCGGCCCGCTCGACGCGGGGACCCGGGCCGCCCTCGACGCGTTGCGCGCCCTTCCCGAGGAGGGCGTCGGCTGCGAGGCCCTGGCCGCCGTCTGCTTCCGGCCACCGCCCGTAAGGTCTTCCGCGAGACGCTGGGCGTGGACGACGCGACCTGGCGCCGCGGCCGGGCGCGGACACTCACCCAGGCACTGATCGCGCTCCCGTACGACCGCGGGACCAACCCCGCGATGGCGGGCAACGCCCGCCATGTCATCCGGGCGGTACTGGCGGAGACCTGCTGAACCTCCGCCCCGACCGCTCCGCTACGGCGCGATCCCGACCCCGTCGATCCTGCTCCACGCCCGCTCCTGTGCGGCCGTCATGGCGGGCCAGTCCAGCCCGCCGGGCCGGGGCCGCACCCGGGAGGCGTAGGACGCCGGGTGGTACCCGGGTTCGTAGTGGCAGCCGCCGCCGTGCTCCGCGTCGAAGGCGGCGCAGGAGGCCGCGATCGAGCGCGGCGTCGGTTTGCGGCCGGAGCGCGCCCAGTCGTCCAGCGCCGCGAGGGAGTTGGCGTACTCGGCGTCGCTCAGGGAGCTGTGCTCGCGCTCGTCGGTGAACGTCTGGACCAGGTTCCCGCCCCGGCCCGCGCCCCGGAGGGTGGCGCGGAAGGCGGCCTCGTGCTCCACGAAGGCCGTGGGGTCGTCGATCGCGTGCAGGGTGAGGACCGGCAGGGAGACCTCGCCGGTGAGGTCGCTGTCGTAGGAGAGGTCCCGGCGGGCGGTGGGGTCGGCCGAGAAGCGTTCGACGCCCGCGTTGAGCGCCTTGTCGTCGTGCGAACCCGAGTAGCGCACGCCCCGGTTGGAGAACGGGTTGCGGCCGCCGAGCCGGTTCGCGACGATGTCCCGGAACGTGAAGGTCGCGAAGCGCAGGTGGGACTCCAGGGTGCGCTCCGGGACGCCGGTCACCGCGAGGATGTCGTCGAGGTTGCGCTGCTGGCGGGTGGTGCGCTCCGCCGGGTCGGAGGCGTAGCCGGTGCACTCCTGGAGACGGGCGCGCAGCCCCGCGGTGGTCATGGTGGAGTCCGGGCGCAGCCCCTGCCACAGCGGGTACCGCGGCTCGCTCGGGCGCGGGTGGTTGCGGCAGTAGTACTGGTAGACGACCCGCAGGTCGACCCGGTAGTCGTAGCCGCGCGAACCGCCGCCGAGGACGCCGTTGGTCAGCAGCACCCCGTCGTAGGCGCCCGGCCGGCCGCCGTAGGTCTCGGCGGCCTTGGCGGCGACGTTGCCGCCCCAGGACTGTCCGTGCAGGTACGTCCGCTCCGGCCGGCCGAAGTGCTCGGTGAACAGCCGGCGTACGTTCTCGGTGTCGGCGGCCGCCATCCTGGCTCCGTAGCCGCCCCGCCGGTAGGCGGAGCCGGCCCACGCGTACCCCTCCTCGACCATCACCGCCCACCGCTGGAGGTCTTCGGTGCCGCGGGCCGGGTCGGAGGCCTCGCCGAGGTCGGGGCCGCCGTGGGCGTGCACGACGAGGGAGCCGTTCCAGCGGCTCGGCACGGCCATCGCGTAGTGGGCGCCGTTCGCGTCCCGGCCGGTGTAGCAGCGTGCCTTGCCCGCCAGTTCCGCCGGACAGTCGGCGGCGGCCGGGCTCGTGCCCGGCCGGGCGGCCCGCTCGGGGGCGGCGGACACGTTGCCGAGGGTGCCGAGGAGGACGGCGGCCAGGACGGCGGCCAGGATTGCCGGACGGCGTCGGCGGGGCGCGGCCCAGGGGACACGGGTGGGCGCATGCGGTGTGGTCACGGGCGGCTCCTGTACGTGCTGCGCGCGCGAAGTTGCGCCGCGAGCCGCGATGTTGGGAACGCGCGGGAACCGGAGCCACCCCTTCGATCATTGCGTTCATAGTGTTCCCGCGTCCGTCGGACCCCACGGATGACTCAGCTGTCGTAGTCCACGGTCAGCTTCTCGGAGACCGGGTACGACTGGCAGGTCAGGACGTACCCGGCGGCCACCTCCGCGTCCTCCAGGGCGAAGTTGCGGCGCATGTCGGCCCGGCCGTCGGTGACCAGGGCGCGGCAGGTGCCGCAGACGCCGCCCTTGCAGGCGAAGGGCAGGTCGGGGCGGGTCTGCTGGGCGCCGTCGAGGATGGTCCGCTCCCGGGACAGGGAGGAGGTGGTGGAGCGGCCGTCGAGGGTGATGACGACCTCGCTGACGGGTCCCTGGGGGCCGGCCTCCTCGTGCCGGACCTCCCGGACGGGCTCGTCCTCGGCGAAGAACAGCTCCCGGTGGACGCGGTCCGGCGGGACGCCGAGGCCGGCCAGGACCCGCTGGGCGTCGGCGACCATGCCCTGCGGGCCGCACAGCCACCAGTGGTCCGCCCGCTCCACGTCGACCAGGTTGTCGACGAGCGCCGCCAGCCGCTCGGCGTCCAGGCGGCCGGAGAGCACCTCGGCCTCGCGGGGTTCGCGGGACAGCACGTGGGCGAGGTGGAAGCGGGTGGGGTACAGGTCCTTCAGGTCCGCCAGTTCGTCGGCGAACATCACCGTGCCGGTGCGGCGGTTGCCGTAGAAGAGGGTGACCGTCGAGCGGTCGTCGGCGGCCAGCACCGACTCGGCGATGGACATCATGGGCGTGACGCCCGAGCCGGCCGCGACCAGCACGTGGTGGCCGGGGGTGGACAGGTCGGGCGTGAAGATGCCGGTGGGGGCCATCACCTCCACGGTGTCGCCTGGCCGCACCTCGTTCACCAGCCACGACGAGAACAGGCCGCCGGGGACCACCCGGACCCCGATGCGCGGGACGGAACCGGCCGGCGAGCAGATCGAGTACGAGCGGCGCTCGTCCCGGCCGTCGACCTCGCGCCGCAGGGTGAGCGACTGGCCGGGCGTGAAGGCGAACTCCCCGGCCAGCGCGTCGGGGACCTCGAAGCTCACGGCCGCCGCGTCCGCGCACAGCCGCTCGACGGCGGCGACGCGCAGACGGTGGAAGGCCGGGCGGCGGCGCGTGCGTACCGCCGGTGCGGCGGCGGACGCCGAGGCGGGGGCGGTCGGGGCCATCAGATCTCCTTGACGTGCTCGAACGGCTCGCGGCAGGCCCGGCAGCGCCACAGCGCCTTGCAGGACGTGGCGGCGAAGCGGGAGGTCTCCTCGGTGTCCCGCGAGCCGCACCGGGGGCAGGGCACCGCGGGCCGGGTGGGCGACAGGACGAGGGGGACGGGGCCGCGCGGGGCGGCGCCGGGCGGGGCGATGCCGTGCTCGGCGAGCTTGCGGCGGCCGGGCTCGGTGATCCAGTCGCTGGTCCAGGGCGGGTCGAGGACCGTGCGGATCTCCACCCGGTCGTATCCCGCCGCCCGCAGCCGGGCGGCGACGTCGGCCCGCATCTCGGCCATCGCCGGGCAGCCCGAGTAGGTGGGGGTGAGGCTCGCGACGACCGCGCCCTCCCCGGTGACCTCGACGTCCCTCAGTACGCCGAGGTCGGCCAGGGTCAGCATGGGCAGCTCGGGGTCGGGGACCTGCTCGGCGATGTGCCGGGCGCGACGGGCGTCGAGGAGCGCGGTCACCATGTCGCCTCCGGGTGGGCGCGGGCGATACCTTGCAGCTCGGTGAGGAGCGGCACCAGGTGCTCGGTGTGCTCGCCGGCGCGGCCGGAACCGGGCAGCGGGCGGTACACGGGCAGGGGCAGCCCGGCCGCCTCGGTGACCTGCCGGAGCACGTCGGCGACCTCCTCGCGCACGTCGTGGGTGGCGTGCAGCTCGTCGACGTACGGGGCGACCTGCTCCAGCGCCGCGCGCGTCCTGCGGTGCGACTCGTCGGTGCCGTCGCCCAGCCGCACGGTCCACTCGGCGGCGTACTGCCGGTGGTAGGTCAGCTCCTTGACGCCCTTGGCGGCGACGGCGGCGAGGACCGGGTCGGGGTGGGCCGCCAGCCGCTGGAAGTGGGCCAGGCGCCAGCTGGAGAGCACCAGCAGCCGCACGATCGCGAAGGCGAAGTCGCCCCCTGGCAGTTCGGCCAGGCGCACGTTGCGGAAGTCGCCGGCGTCCCGGAAGTAGGCGTAGGCGTCCTCGTCCCGGCCGCTGCCGTCCACCTGGCCGGCGCGGGAGTAGAGCAGGCGAGCCTGGCCGAGGAGGTCGAGGCCGATGTTGGCCAGCGCCACCTCCTCCTCCAGCTCGGGCGCGCGTGTGACCCACTCGGCGAGCCGCTGCGCGCTCACCAGGGCGTCGTCGGCGAGCGCCACGCACTCGGCGGCCAGTTCACCTGCGTCGACGCCCTCCGGCACGGTGGTGTCCACCCCGTGCAGCGGGTCCTCGAAGCCGGTGCCGTAGGCCCAGCGGGTGTCGTCCTCGTGCCCCTCGGCCAGGGTCAGGTAGACGTGGTCGTCACTCATGCCCTGCTCCTAGATGTGCGGGACGTCGTCGGGGATGTCGTAGAAGGTCGGGTGGCGGTAGACCTTGTCTGCGCTGGGGGCGAAGAACGGGTCCTTCTCGTCGCGGGTGGAGGCGGCGATGTGCCCGGAGAGCACGACCCAGATGCTCACGCCCTCGTTGCGCCGGGTGTAGAGGTCGCGGGCGTGGGTGAGGGCCATCGCGTCGTCGGCGGCGTGCAGCGAGCCGACGTGGACGTGGTTGAGGCCGCGCTTGCCGCGCACGAACACCTCGTACAGCGGCCAGCCCTGCTGGTCCGGCTTCTCGGCGCTCATGTCGCCGCTCCCTTCTCCGCGCGGGCGGCCCGCTTGGCGGCGTGGGCGGTGGCCGCCTCGCGCACCCAGGCGCCCTCCTCGTGGGCGGTCCGGCGCCGCTCCATCCGCTGTGCGTTGCACGGGCCGTCGCCCTTGATGACGCGCATCAGCTCGTCCCAGTCGGGGGTGCCGAAGTCGTGGTGCCCGCGCTCCTCGTTCCACCGCAGCTGAGGGTCGGGCAGGGTGACGCCGAGCTTCTCGGCCTGCGGGACGGTCATGTCGACGAAGCGCTGCCGCAGTTCGTCGTTGCTGTGCCGCTTGATCTTCCAGGCCATCGAACGCGCCGAGTTGGGCGAGGCGTCGTCGGGCGGGCCGAACATCATCAGGGACGGCCACCACCAGCGGTCCACGGCGTCCTGGACCATCGCGCGCTGGGCGTCGGTGCCGCGCATCATCGTCATCAGCAGCTCGTAGCCCTGGCGCTGGTGGAAGGACTCCTCCTTGCAGATGCGCACCATCGCGCGCGCGTACGGCCCGTAGGAGCTGCGGCACAGCGGCACCTGGTTGCAGATCGCGGCGCCGTCCACGAACCAGCCGATGACACCGACGTCGGCGAAGCTGAGCGTCGGGTAGTTAAAGATCGACGAGTACTTCTGGCGTCCGTCGATCAGCCGCTCGGTGAGGTCCGCGCGGTCGGCGCCCAGCGTCTCGGCCGCCGAGTACAGGTAGAGCCCGTGGCCGGCCTCGTCCTGGACCTTGGCGAACAGGATCGCCTTGCGGCGCAGCGAGGGCGCGCGGGTGATCCACTCGCCCTCCGGCTGCATGCCGATGATCTCCGAGTGCGCGTGCTGGGCGATCTGGCGGATCAGCGTCTTGCGGTAGCCCTCGGGCATCCAGTCGCGCGGCTCGACGCGCTGGTCGCGCGCGATCGTCGCGTCGAAGTGCTCCTGCAAGGGCTGCGGGGGCGGCGCCTCGGCGGCGTCTGTCGTGGTCATCGTCACCAGCTTCCCAACCGACCATTCGTTCGGTATCAGTGTGACGTCTTTCCGTGCGCCGGGCAAGACCCCGAGGCCCCGCCGGTCGCACTCTTGACAGGGCGACCCCACGGCTGGATTACTGAGCCGAGCCGCGCGCTAACCGAATGGTCGGTCGGGAGACTCGGGAGACAAGGTGGTGGGACAGGTGTCGCAGGCCACGGATCAGACGCCCACGGAGGTGATGTTCTCCGCGGACGAGGCGTCCCGGCGGCTGGGCATAGAGCTGGTCGAACACGGCGAGGGCAGCGCGGTCCTCCGCATGGCCGTGACCCCGTCGATGGTGAACGGGCACCGCATCGCCCACGGCGGCTATCTGTTCCTGCTCGCCGACACGGCCTTCGCCTGCGCCTGCAACAGCCACGGCCCGGTGACCGTCGCCGCGGGTGCCGACATCGTGTTCGTGACGCCCGCCCGCGAGGGCGACGTACTCGTGGCGAGGGCCGAGGAACGCGCCCGGTTCGGCCGCAGCGGCGTCTACGACGTGACCGTGCGGCGCGGCGAAGAGGTGATCGCCGAGTTCCGCGGACGCAGCCGCAGCGTGCGGGACACCACGGCGCGCGGGACGCAGGGTACGACGACGAAGGAGTCGCGATGAGCAGCGAGCCGACGACCGGGCCGGCGGCCCCGGCACCGCGCCGGGGTGAGCCCCTCCCCCACGACCTCCTGGACGACGCGGAGCGGCTGTCCCGGGAGCAGCTCGCCGAGCTCCAGCTCGACCGGCTGCGCGCCACCCTGCGGCACGCCTACGACAACGTCGAGCTGTACCGCAAGAAGTTCGACGCGGCCGGCGTCACGCCCGACGACTGCCGCAGCCTGGCGGACCTGTCCCGGTTCCCCTTCACCACCAAGGCCGACCTGCGGGACACCTATCCCTTCGGCATGTTCGCCGTCCCGATGTCCGAGGTGCGGCGCGTGCACGCCTCCAGCGGCACCACCGGCCGGGCCACCGTCGTCGGTTACACGGACGACGACCTGTCCATGTGGGCGGACGTGATCGCCCGCTCCATCCGCGCCGCGGGCGGCCGGCCCGGCCACAAGGTGCACATCTCCTACGGCTACGGCCTGTTCACCGGCGGCCTGGGCGCGCACTACGGCGCCGAACGCGCCGGGTGCACGGTGATCCCGGCCTCCGGCGGCATGACGGCCCGGCAGGTCCAGATCATCCAGGACTTCCGCCCCGAGATCATCATGGTCACGCCGTCCTACATGCTCACCCTGCTCGACGAGTTCGAACGCCAGGGCGTCGATCCGCGCGGCACCTCCCTGAAGGTCGGCATCTTCGGCGCCGAGCCGTGGACCGAGGAGATGCGCCGCGAGATCGAGGAGCGGATGGACATCCACGCGGTCGACATATACGGGCTGTCCGAGGTGATCGGTCCCGGTGTGGCCCAGGAGTGCGTGGAGACCAAGGACGGGCTGCACGTGTGGGAGGACCACTTCTACCCGGAGGTGGTGGACCCGCTCACGGACGCGGTCCTGACCGAGGGCGAGGAGGGCGAGATCGTCTTCACCTCCCTCACCAAGCAGGCGCTGCCGGTCATCCGCTACCGCACCCGCGACCTGTCCCGGCTGCTGCCGGGCACCGCGCGGCCCGCCTTCCGCCGGATGAGCAAGGTCACCGGCCGCTGCGACGACATGATCATCCTGCGCGGGGTGAACGTCTTCCCCACCCAGATCGAGGAGATCGTGCTGCGCACGCCCGGCGTCGCGCCGCACTTCCAGATCCGGCTCACCGAACGGGGCCGCATGGACCACATGACCGTGCGGGTGGAGGCCCGCCCCGGCGCCGGCCCCGAGCAGCGCGCGGCCGCCGCGCGGGCGATCGGACAGGGCGTCAAGGACGGCGTGGGCGTGACCGTGGAGGTGGAGATCGTCGAGCCGGAGACCCTGGAGCGCTCGCTCGGCAAGATCCGCCGGGTGAGCGACCAGCGCGGGGCCTGAGCGGCCGACGGGGAGAAACGTGAGGACGGACACGTCCGTTCCTCTCCCGTACTGGTGTGCAGCGAGGTGCGGGTGGGCAGTGAGTGCATGATCGGGGGAGGTCGAGTCCGTCCTGGGGGGAAATCCCGTGCGTGTGTGTGTGATCGGTGCAGGTCTGTCGGGGCTGGCGGTGGCCCATGCCCTGAGGGAGCGGGGCATCGGCTTCGTCTGCCTGGAGAAGGCGGACGACGTGGGTGGGATCTGGCGCCAGCCGGAGGCCGGCGAGCGGGGCCCCGGATACCAGTCCCTGCACCTCAACACCGCCAAGCAGCTGACGGGTTACGCGGACTTCCCGATGCCCGAGGAGTACCCGCTCTACCCCCGGCACAGCCAGTTCGCCGCGTATCTGCGGTCCTTCGCCGAGTGGTCCGGCGTACGGGAGCACGTCGAGCTGCGGACCGAGGTGACGTCCGTGAGCCAGGACGCGGACGGCATGTGGACCGTGGTCAGCCGGGACGCCGAGGGTGTGGTGGCGTCGCGCCGGTTCGAGCAGGTCGTCGTGGCGTCGGGCCATCACACGGACCCCGCGCTGCCCGATCCGCTCCCCGCGGGGGCCGAGTCCTTCACCGGAAGGATCCTCCACTCCCTCGACTACCGCACCGGCGCCGACTTCGCCGGGCGGCGCGTGGTGGTGGTCGGGCTCGGCGCCTCAGCGGTCGACATCGCGGCGGACCTCTCCCGGCACGCCGCCGAGACCCTCCTCTCGGTGCGCCGGGGGCTGCACATCGTGCCGAAGCAGCTCTACGGCATGTCGGTCGACGTGATCGCCGAAGCGCCCTGGTTCAACGAGATGTCCTTCGCCGAGCGGATCCAGTGGGCGGAACAGGCGCTGCAGGTCGCGCGCGGCAAGCTGTCGGACTACGGCCTGCCCGAGCCCGACCACCCGGTCTTCTCCTCGGCCACGACCCTCTCGGACGAGATCCTCAGCCGCATCCGGCACGGCGCGGTCACGCCCAGGCCCGCCATCGACTCCTTCGACGGCGACCGGGTCGTCTTCACCGACGGCACGTCCGCGGCCGCGGACGCGGTCGTCTACTGCACCGGCTTCCACATGACCTGGCCCTTCCTGCCCGCCGGGTGCCCGGTGGCGGCGGACGGGTCGGTCGAACTGTACCGACGGGTCGTGCCGGCCGGCCGTCCGGGACTGTTCTTCGTGGGCCTGGTCCGGCCCGTGGGCGCCATCACGCGGCTGGTGGAGGCCCAGGCGCGGTGGGTGGGCCAGATCATCGACGGGGACGCCACGCTGCCCCCGGCCCAGGAGATGCGGGAGGAGATCGACATCTACCTCACCTCCATCGTGCAGCGGTACGGGCGGACGCAAGGCGCCTCGATCCAGGTGGACGTGGGCCCGTACCTGGCGGAGTTCAAGGAGTCGCTGCCCGTGTGACCGGCCCCCGGATGCCGTCGTCGGCGTCCGGTCGCCGTGTCCGTCCGCGGGGCTCCCGGTGGGTCGCACCGGGAGCCCCGAGGTGTGTCCGGACGTCCGCTCAGCGCACCGCCACCGGCTCGCGCGGGGTGTCCACGGCCGGCGGCCTGACCGCGTACGCCTCCGAGGAGAGGTACGCCGTCACCCTCGGCGGGCGGCCCTGCTGGTGGGCGAGGGCGAGGTAGGCGATCAGGCCCACTCCATCCTCGGGGCGGCGCTCGGTGAGCGCCTCCAGGGCGCGGACGAGTACGGCGTCGTCCATGCCGTGGTGGCGCAGCACCCTCGACGCCCGTGCCAGTGCCTCACCGTCGTGCCGGGCGTAGTCCCTGACCGGGATGTGCAGGGTGAACCCGCTCGGCCGCGCGGAGGCGGTGTGGGTGAAGGCGTGACAGGACAGGCCGGGGCGCCGGCCGAGTCCCGTCACGTCCAGGCCGATCCCCGCGGCCGTGCGGAAGAAGCCCTCGACGGCCGCCGGGCCGGGCCCCGGCGTCATGCGGGACAGCCGCCCGGCCCGCCCGGCCGTGAGGCTCTCGTGGCGGACGTAGACCTTCGCCCGGGGTTCCGCCCAGTCGCCCAGGTCGAGGGCGAGGAACGGATAGCCGCTGCCGGCGGGCAGACTCGCGAAGGCCCGCCGGTGGCCCAGCCGGTCCAGCGCCTCGCGCACCGTCGCGGCGGAACGTTCCGCCCCGCGCGCTGCCGGGTTCAGGTAGACCTTGACCTTCGGTACGCCGCCGGGCTCCAGCTCCAGGGCGATCCACAGGGCGAGGGGCCCGTGCGGGGACGGTGGCAGGAACAGGTCGCGGAGCCCGTCGAGCGCGGCGGTGGAGAAGTTCCAGCGCCGCGCCATGGCCCGGACCGCCTCCAGCCCGGCGCGGCCCTCCTGAGCCAGGCTGTCTGCGCCGCAGCCCGGCTCCAGGAGCACCCGCAGGGAGGGTGCCGCGTCCGGCTGGAACGACAGGGAGAACTCCACCGGGGTGTGGTCGTCGGACAGGAAGGTGCGGTTGGGCGGCGGCAGGCTCAGGGGCCGCTCGGCCACCGGGCCCAGGACGTCGGTCAGCACGCCGGCGTAGGCCTCGGCGTCGGACGCGGAGAGCCCGGCGACCGCGCCGAGTCTTCGCAGCTGGCCGCCGGTGAGGGCGCCGAGGGTCGGTGCGCCCGCGACGTCCGCGGCCGTCGGTGCGGCGCTCATCGGCCCGTCCCCCGCCGGGGCCGCACAGAGAGATACCCGCCTGGCGAGGCGGGTATCGGGGGGTTCTGCGGCGGGAAAGCGGCGTTCGTGGATATGTGCTCCACGACACCTCCTTTTACTCGTAAGCAACTTGAATGCCGCGTTGCTCACTACCCGTGCCGTCGAACCTTCATGCGGAAGGGGCTGGTTGGGCGGGTGTTGCGCATGTCACCTGGTGAGCCAGTTGAGGAACTGGCTCCACATGCCTCCGCGTTCGGCCGGACGGGCGGAGCTCTCCGCCGTCTGCCGCTCGGCGGTCCCGGCGCCCGGCTGCGCGTCCGCGGCCCGCCCCGAGCGCACCGGGGTGAAGCGGGCGGGCAGGGTGGCGAGGGCCCGGTTGAAGGGGCCCGGACGCCACGTCAGGCTGTCCTCGGGAACGGCGAGTCGGACGTCCGGCAACTCGTTGAACAGGTGCTCGATGGCGGTGACCGTGATGTGCCGGGCCGGTTCCTTGGACGGGCAGGCGTGCGGGCCCGCGCTCCAGGCCAGGTGGGCCCGGTTGCTGCCGGCCTGACGCGCGGCCTTGAGGGCCGGTCCGGTGTTGGCGGCCGCGAAGCTGACCAGGACCAGGTCGCCCGCCTGCAGCTGCTGCCCGGCGAGTTCCGTGTCGGCGGCCGGGTAGTGCGGCGCGTAGTTCGACATCGGTGGGTTCTCCCACAGGGTGTCGTCGAGGGCCTCGTCGATCAGGCCGCCCTCGCGCGCGTAGCGCTCGTGGGTGAGGAGCCGGTGCAGGGTGTTGCCGATGAGGTTGCGCAGCGGTTCGGCGCCCGCGCCCAGCAGCAGCGCGAGCTGATGGACCATCTCCTCGTCGCCGAGCTGCGCCTCGTGCCGCATCAGCCAGGAGGTGACGTCCTCGCCGGGCTTGTTCCGCTTGAGCGCGACGAGCTCCTCCACCGCCTGGAACAGCACGGCGGTGGCCTTCTCGGCGTTGACGCCGTCGAACATGCCCGAGATGCCGAACAGCACCCGGTCACCGATGTCGGCGGGGCAGCCGAAGAGTTCGTTGAACACGAACAGCGGGAGCTGCTTGGCGTAGTCGCCGAGCAGGTCGGCGGAACCGCGGGAGCCGAACTGCGAGATGAGGTAGCGGGAGATCTGCTCGGTGCTGCGGCTGAGCCGCCGGGTGT
Source organism: Streptomyces sp. CB02414 (assembly GCF_001905385.1). Lineage (GTDB taxonomy): Bacteria > Actinomycetota > Actinomycetes > Streptomycetales > Streptomycetaceae > Streptomyces. Next base: position 470,385 of record NZ_LIPF01000007.1, read on the forward strand.
CCACCCGCGCCATGCTGTCGGTGACCGCCTGCCGCAGCCGGATGTGGTCGGCTCCGTCGGCGAACATGCAGTTGGACCGGTAGGCGAGCAGCGGGGCGACCGGGCTGTCCGGGCCGACCTTGCCCTCGTTGAAGGCCCGCCAGCGGCGCGCGTCCTTGCGGAAGGAGCCGGAGTCCTGCAGCAGCTGGAGCGCCGCCGCGTAGTCGGTGACCAGCGTCGCCTCGACGCCCGGGGCCAGTTCGACGGGCGCGGCGGCCCCGTAGTGACGCAGGTACTCGTAGTACGCCTGGGGGTGGGCGGCGAACTCCGGCCCGTGCAGGGGCACTCGGGCGCCGGAGCCGTGCGCCGGGCACCCCGGGGGCGGCACCGGGGCGGTGTCGTGGGCGTTCATGTCTGCTCCCAGCTCCTAGCGGGTGCGGTCCAGCAAGTAGCGGACGAGGGTGGTCAGTGCGGCGGCCGAGGACTTCTCGTCGCGGGCGTCGCAGGTGACGACGGGGGTGTCGTCGAGCAGGTCCAGCGCCTCGCGCAGGGCCCGCTCGTCGCGCAGGGGGACGCCGTCGAAGTGGTTGACGGCGATGGCGTAGTCGAGGCCGTACTGCTCGATGAGGTCGATCACCGGGAAGGAGTCGGCCAGCCGCTCGGGGTCGACGAGCACCAGGGCACCGAGCGCGCCGCGCGCCATGTCCTCCCACATCTGCACGAAGCGCTGCTGCCCGGGGGTGCCGAACAGATACAGCACGACGCGGTCGCTGATGGTCAGCCGACCGAAGTCCATGGCGACCGTGGTGGTGGTCTTGCCCTGGACCCCCTTGAGGTCGTCGACCGACTCGGCGGCCTGCGTCATCGTCTCCTCGGTGGACAGCGGCTCGATCTCGGAGATGGAGCCGATGAGGGTGGTCTTGCCCACCGCGAAGTGACCGACGACGAGGATCTTCACCGCGGTCTGGGTCGCCCCGCCGCGCACGTAGTCCCGCTCATCCAAACTTGGCGCGGAGCCCATTGAGCACCTCCTCCAGGATCTCCTTGTCGGCCAGGCGGGCGCGGGCCACCGGCGGACGGGTCATGAGGTGGCCGCCCTCCATCAGGGAGGCCAGCAGGATGCGCACCACGCCCAGCGGGAAGTGGGTGTGCCCGGCGATCTCGGCGACCGACAGGTAGCCGGCGGAGCACAGGTCCAGCAGGCTCTGCTCCTCGGGGGAGAGCCGCAGTGGCCTCCGTGCGTGCCCGTCGGCGGCCGTGACGAGGGTGATGAGGGAGAGGTGGTCCTCGTCGGGCAGGCCGCGGCCCTTGGTGATGACGTACGGCCGCACTAATTCGGGCGCCTCGGGCTCCCAGCCGTCGTGGCCGGTCATGAGCGGGAACCGAGGTTCTCGCGCGGCGGCGTCGTCAGCCGCTTGCCGAGCTGGGCGACGAGCTGCTGCATCCGGAAGGTGATGTCGGCCATGTCGACGTCCGGGGAGGCGGAGACGCCGAGGTAGGCGCCCTCGCCGGCGGAGATCAGGAACACCCAGCCGCCGTCGAACTCGACCAGGGTCTGCCGCCAGGACTGGCTCGGGTCCTCACAGAAGAAGGCGAGGGTCCGGCTGAGCGACTGCACGCCGCTCATCGCGGCCGCGACCCGGTCGGCGTCGTCCTTGTCGAAGTCCTGCGTCCGGGCCATCAGCAGCCCGTCGGCCGAGATCAGGACCGCGTGCAGGGCCCCGGGAATCTCCAGGGCGCTGTCGAGCATCCATGACAGATCGTCGTTCACGAGTCCTCATGTCCTTCTCTGCTTGCACCAGATGTTCTGCGTGTCCGGTCGGCGTCCTGGGGTCCGGTGCCGCGGCCGGTCTGCGTGCCCCGTTGGAAAGCGGCCATGACCTGTGCCTGCTCGGCGTCGGAACGGCCGGCGGTACGCGGGGCGGCCGCGCTGCCGGGCACGATGGCCATCGGGCGCTTGCGGCGCCGCCGGGGCAGGCCGTCGCTGGTCTCGGAGGGGGCGAGCGCCGCCTCCGGTCCGCCGTCCGCCTCGGGCCGGGCGGCGTTGCGGACGGCCGGGGCGGCGGGTGCCTTCCTCTCCGGCATGGCGGTGAGCAGGTCGTGCGGGAGCAGGACCACGGCGCGCACACCTCCGTAGGGGGACGAGGAGTCCACCGAGACCTCGAAGCCGAAGCGCTCGCAGAGCAGGCCGATGACCGCGAAGCCGAACTGCGGCGGGTTGCCGAGCCCCGCCACGCCCGAGGCGCGCTCGGTGGCGAGGAGCTTGTCGGCGCGGACGCGCTCCTCGTCGCTCATGCCGACGCCCGCGTCGTCGACGACGACGCAGATGCCCTTGGGCACGGTACGGATGTTGATCTCGACGACGGTGTCCGGGCTGGAGTAGCTGGTGGCGTTGTCGAGCAGCTCGGCGAGGGCCAGGGCGACGGGCTCGACGGCACGGCTGGTGATGCCGAAGTCGACCTGGGAGAGGATCTCCACCCGGCGGAAGTGCCGGATGCGGCCCTGGGCGCTGCGCACCACGTCGTACACCGAGGCGGTGTCGCGGCGGCCGCCGAGCCAGCCGTCGCACAGCACCGCGATGGACTGGGCGCGCCGGCCGAACTGCGAGTTGGTGTGGTCGATCTCCAGCAGGTCCTGGAGCAGCGCCGAGTCCCCGTACTTGGTCTGCAGCCGGGAGAGCACCAGCTGCTGTTCGGCGGCGAGGCCCTGCAGGGTCCGCATGGCCGATTTCAGCACGGTCTTGGTCTCGTCCTCGGCCCGCTCCTGGGCCGCCCGCACGGAGTTGCCGTAGTCGTTCTCCAGCTCCGTGTAGTGCTGCTTGAGCCCCTGGACCTCCTGCCGCAGAGCTCGTGCCGCCCCGCGCTGCCGGCCGATGAGCACGGCGGCGGCGACGAGGGCGACGAGAAGGGCCCAGAGCAATGGGTTCCCTGTGTATTCCGTCATAAGACTCTCTTCAGGCGACTGAAGGCCGGTTCGCTGAGTTCCCGTGCACGCGGGCGGCCCGGTGGACCGCCCGGCACCGGGGGTGCTGCCCGGGCTGTCCCTGAAGTCGGGGATGCCGTCTTTCACCCATCCGCCCGCTCCGCAAACGCGGTGATCGTATCACCGCATGATCAGGTGAATTTACGTCAAGAAGTGTTCATCCAGGACTGGTTGGAACCGCCGCTTCCTGTCACTTCGGCGGTGGGTACAGTCAGCCCCGTGAAAGATGCACTAGACACCTTCCGGCCGCGCGCTCGGCCGGCCCCGGACGGCCTGCCGTGACGCCCGAGGCGATGGCCGCGGTGTTCGCGGCGGGCGTGGGAGCCGGCGCCATCAACAGCGTCGTCGGCTCCGGGACGTTGATCACCTTCCCGGTGCTGCTGGCCACGGGACTGCCCCCCGTCACCGCGACGGTGTCCAACGCGCTCGGACTCATCCCGGGCTCCATCAGCGGCGCCATCGGGTACCGGAAGGAACTGAGCGGCCAGCGCCGGCGGGTGCTGAGGCTCAGCGCCGGTGCGCTGGCCGGCGGCCTGGCCGGTGCCACGCTGCTGCTCGCCCTGCCCGCGGACGCGTTCGAGACGATCGTGCCGGTACTGGTGGGTCTCGCCCTGGTGCTGGTGGCGCTCCAGCCCCAGATCGGCAGGTGGGTGCAGCGCCGCCGCGAGCGCACCGGCGCCTCGCCGCGCCGGGACGGCGGCCCGCTGCTGTTCTCCGGGCTGACGCTGGCGAGCGTCTACGGCGGCTACTTCACCGCCGCGCAGGGGATCATCTACCTGTCCCTGATGGGCATGCTGCTCGACGAGCCGCTGCAGCGCCTCAACGGCGTCAAGAACGTCCTCTCCGCCGTCGTGAACACCGTCGCCGCGCTCTTCTTCCTCTTCGCCGCGGACTTCGACTGGACGGCCGTGGCGCTGCTGGCGGTCGGCTCGGCCCTCGGCGGGTACGCCGGGGCCAAGGTGGGCCGCCGCTTCAGCCCCCTGGCGCTGCGGATCATCGTCGTGGCGGTCGGCACCGTGGCCCTGGTGCAGCTGCTGCTGCGCTGAGCCGTCCTGTGGCGGGGAAGCGGCCAAAAGTGGAACCTTCCCCGCCACTTGTCGCCGCACTCACGTCCGGGCGGACCGGGCACGTGGGATGGACCACGTGCCCGCACGGATTGATCCCGCGAGCGATCAGGGAAGCCATGGAGCGCCCGAGATCGAATCGAAGGGACACCCCCGTGACGCTCGTAGCGCCTCCCCCCATACCCAGGGCAGCGGGTTCGCTGCCGTTCCTGGGTCACGCGATACAGCTCATGCGCGACAACCTCGGCTTCATCGCCGCACTGCGCACCTCCTACGGACCGGTCGTCGAGATCACCCTCCAGCCCGGCACCCGCACCCTCGTCGTCCAGGACCCCGGCCTCATCCGCACCATGCTGACCGACCTCGGCCCGAGCCTCGACAAGGGCCGCTTCTTCGAGAAGATGGGCCAGCTGCTGGGCGACTCCGTCGTCACCGCCGCCGGACAGACCCACGTCCGCAAACGGCGCCAGCTCCAGCCCGCCTTCGCCCGCGAACGGATCGACCGCTACGTCGACACCATGCGCGGGGAGACCGAGGCGGCCGTCGACGACTGGGCCGTCGGCCGGGCCCTGGACGTGCGGGAGGCGATGGTGGGGCTCAGCCTGAACATGCTGGCCAAGACGGTGTTCTCGGGCAGCCTGGACGAGACCGCCTTCCGCCGCCTGCGCGCGGACCTGTCCGTCGTGATGAACGGCGTCGGCGCCCGCGTCATGCTCCCCGACTGGGTGGAGCGGCTGCCGCTGCCCGCCAACCGCCGCTTCACCAGGGCACGGGACGCCGTACGGGCCACCATCGACCGGGCCGTCACCGGCCTGCGGGCCTCCGGCCACGACACCGGCGACATGCTGTCCCTGCTGCTGCGCACCACGGACGAGGAGACCGGCCGGCCGCTGACCGGGCACCAGATCTCCTCCGAGATCCTCACCCTGGCCGTGGCCGGCACCGAGACCACCGCCTCGGTGCTCTCCTGGACGCTGTACGAACTCGCCCGCAACCCGGACGTCGAGGCCAAGGTCCTCGCGGAACTCGACGACGTGCTCGGCGGCCGGCCGGTGGCCTTCGACGACCTGGGCCGGCTCCCCTACCTGAGACGGGTCGTCGACGAGACGCTGCGACTGCACCACACCGGCTGGCTCGTCACCCGGCGCACCGTCACCGAGACCCGCCTCGGCCCCTGGACCGTGCCCGCCGGGACCGAACTCGCCTACTGCCAGCACGCCCTCCACCGCGATCCCGCGCTCTTCCCGGACCCGCTGCGGTTCGACCCCGACCGCCGGCCGGACGGTGACGGTCCCAGGCCCTCGCACGCGTTCCTGCCCTTCGGCGCGGGCAAGCACAAGTGCATCGGCGACCGGTTCGCCCTCACCGAGCTCCTCACCGCCGTCGCCACCATCGTCCGGCGGGTACGCCTGGAACTCGCGCCGGGACAGACCGTGCGGCCCGTCGCCGCGGCCACCGTGCGGCCCCGGACCCTGTCGATGACCGTGCGGGACCGACGGAACCCCGCGGCCCACGCGGCCGGTTGAGTCGACGCGCAGCGCCCGGGGCCCAACGGGCTCCGGGCCCTTTCCATAACGGCGCGTTATGGGAAACCGGGATTGGTGACCCCCGTTCCCCGCCGGAGATGCTGAGCGCCCCCACCCACCACACGCGACCCCACGCGTGTCGTCGGAATCGAGGAGCCTTGCGCATCACCAGACTCGTCCCCACCCTGCTGGCCGCGCTCATGGCCGCACTGCTGTCCGCCCTCGCGCTCGCGCCGAACGCCTCCGCGGCCGAGCCCAGGCCCGGTGAGGGCGGCCCCCAGCCGATCATCGGCGGCGGCTACGCCCAGAACGCCCCCTGGGCGGCCCGGCTGTTCTCCAACGGCACCCAGACCTGCAGCGCCACCATCATCTCCCCCACCTGGATACTCACCGCCAAGCACTGCGTGAGCGGCGGCGGGCTCTCCTTCCGCATCGGCAGCCTCGACCAGAGCTCCGGCGGCACCGTGGCGAACGGCGTGCAGACCGTCACCCACTCCTCGTCGGACCTCGCACTGGTGCGCCTCGACCGCTCCGTCTCCGCCTCCTACGCGCGGCTCGGCCAGCCCGGCACGGTGCGCGTCGGCCAGAACGTACAGGTCTACGGCTGGGGCGCCACCTCCCGGTGCGGTTCGGAGATCAACTGCCAGTCCCGGTACTTGAAGGTCGCCAACCTGACCGTCACCCGCGGCTGCTACGACGCCTACTACGGCCAGGCCATCTGCGCCCGCCCCGGTGACGGCATCACCGCGGGCGGCGACTCCGGCGGTCCGATGATGGCCGGCGGCGTCCAGGTCGGCGTCGCCTCGACCAGCGACCGCCAGACCACCACGGCGTACACGAACGTGACGGCGTACCGCTCCTGGATCCAGTCGGTCGCCGGCGTCTGATCCGCCCTCCCCGGCAGCGGGCCGGGCCGTCCAGCAACCGGACGGCCCGGCAGACGCATGGCACATGCATCTATCCTTCGGCGCGAACCACCGGCCTCCCGCGCGAAGGAGACGCAATGGCAGGGCAGACAGCCGACTCCCCCGTGACCGAGTACGACGCGGCCGTCCTCCGGCTCCAGGACGTCGGTGTCCGCCGCCACACCACCGACCAGCTCATCCTCGACGGCGTCGACTGGACGGTCCGGCCGGGAGAGCACTGGGCCCTGCTGGGAGCCAACGGCGCCGGCAAGACCACCCTGCTGCGGCTGCTGGGCGCGCTGATGCACCCGACGACCGGGACGGTGGAGGTCCTCGGCAGCCGGCTCGGCCGGGTGGACGTCCGTGAGCTGCGGGCCCGCATCGGCCACGTCAACTCCGCCCAGCGAGTGCCGCAGGACCTCACCGCCCACACGGTCGTCCTCACCGGGCACAGCGGCACCGTGCAGCCCCTGTGGCGGACGTACGACGACGAGGTCCGCCTCCGCGCCCGCGACCTGCTCACCGAACTCGGTGTCAAGGAGCTGGCCGACCGGCCGTACGGCGTGTGCTCGGGCGGCCAGCGGGCGCGGGTCCTCATCGCCAGGGCACTGATGGCCGACCCGGCCCTGCTCCTCCTGGACGAGCCCTTCAACGCGCTGGACCTGCCCTCCCGGGAGGACCTCGTCGAGGCCATGCACCGGCTGGCCGGGGGGCGACCGCGGCTGGCCACCGTGACGGTGACCCACCATCTGGAGGAGCTGTTCCCCGCCGTCAGCCACGCCCTGCTCCTGCGCGAGGGCCGGATCCTGACCCGCGGGCCCGTGGACGACGTCCTCACCGACTCCCTGCTGACCGCGTGCTTCGGCCGGGACATCACGGTGGCCAGGCGGGACGGCCGCTGGTCGGCCTACTCGGGAAGCCGTTCCTGAGAGCGGAGTGAGCGAGGGCGGCCCCGGAGGTATCGGCGTACGGAACGTCCGGGACCGCCCCTCGGCTCCCCCGCCAGGGGACTGCCCAGCCGCCGCCCGGGGGAAACAGGCGACGGCGGCGGTCCGGTCACATGCACACCCACGGGTTACCCCGGTCAACTCCGGGCACCGCCACCCGATCGGCCGCCGCCGGTCGTCCGGTGGGTGCTGCCCGGCTCGTTCAGGGGCATGCGCATGGGTGGAGGTCCGCGCCTTCGCCCACCCCGACCCCGAGGAGCAGCCGCACCGTGGGAACCGCCGTGCACGTCCCGCAGACCCGCGACATGCTCGGAGAGGAACTCTCCGGCGACGAAGCCCTGACCGCGCTGCGCCGTTACGGAGGTCTGCGGCTCCTGACCGACTCCTTCGCCCGGTTCCGCTACGCGGACGGCTTCACCAACGCACGGGCCCTCGCCTTCCAGGTGGTCCTCGGACTGGTCCCGTTCACCATCGTGCTCGTCGGCCTCGCCACGTCGGTCCACACCGAGGGCGTGGGCCGGGTCGTCGAGCTCACGCTCGGGCGGATCGTGCCGGGGGCCAGCGCCGACGTCGTGGAGAAGGCGTTCGAGGGCACCCGGCGCAGCGCCGGCAGCGACGCGTGGAGCGCGCTGGCGCTCTGGCTCGGGCTGGCGTTCGCCCTGCTGAACCTCGCCTCGGCCATGGGCCAGATCGAGCGGGGCGCCAACCGCATCTACGGCATCGAGCGCGACCGCCCCTCCCTCCGCAAGTACGGCAGGGCGCTGGTGCTCGCGCTCACCGCGGGCCTGCCGATGGTGCTGGGGTTCCTGGTGCTCGTCGCGGGCGAGGCCGTCGGGGACGCCGTGGCCCGCTCCGCCGGCGACCGGGCCGGCGCTCCCGGCTGGTGGACCGCGCTGGAGGTACCGGCGGGGCTGCTGCTGGCCTGGGTCGCCTCGGCGGTGATCCTGCGCTGGTCGCCCCGCCGCGACCAGCCCGGCTACACCTGGCTGGCCTTCGGTTCCGCGGTCCACCTGGTGCTGTGGGTGTCGGCGACCTGGCTGCTGGCGCTGTACGTCGGTCACAGCGGAGCCTTCGGCGCGGTGTACGGACCGCTCACCGCCTTCATCGCGCTGCTGCTGTGGGCGAACCTCACGGCGGTGGCGCTCTTCCTCGGCATCGCCTTCGCGGCCCAGCTGGAGGCGGCCCGGGCCGGCATCCGCACTCCGGTACGGCCGGACCCGGGTCCGGGTGACTGACACCCGGTCCGCGCCGCTCGCGCCTCAGGCGCAGCCCCAGGCCGACATGCCCTGGATGCGGGCGAGGCTCTTGGCGACGGCGATCTGCTCCCCGCGGGTGGCGAGGTCGGCGCGCGGCGCGTACGCGAGGCCGCCCGCGGCGGCCCAGCTCGACGGAGCGAACTGCAGACCGCCGTAGTAGCCGTTGCCGGTGTTCGCGTTCCAGTCGCCGCCGGACTCACAGGCGGCGATGGCGTCCCAGTCGGTGCGCACGGGGACGGTGGCCGCGGCCGCCGCCTCGGTGGTCGCGCCCAGGGCTGCCGCGGCGAGGAGGGCCACCGCCGCGGTCCTGGCCGTGCGGACGCGCGAGGCGCTCTGATGAACATCTCGTCTACAGATCATACCGAGACTGTTACACCGGGTGACGGTGCGACGCCTCGCCGGCCACCGTCCCGTTGCGCCGGTCGGGGCACGCGGACCACCCGACGGCACCCCCGAGCCAGGCGTGGGCGCGGAGCCGCCTCGCGAAGCGCCGGGTGCGCGCCCCTCGTTCGTGTGAAGGACCGCGCAGGGCTCGGCCAGTCGGGTGAGCGGCGAGCGAGTGCGGCACGGCGCGCCCTTACGGTTTCGCGGTGACCTCGATCTCAACTGACACACGCCCCCTGCGAACCGCCGACCTCGGCACGCTCGTCATCATGTCCTGGAGCCGGGAGACCCCCGACGGCGACGTCCCCTTCCTCCTCGCCTGTTCCCTGGGCGACGGCGAGGGCGGCCCGGAGGCGACCGGGGCCGCCGTGGAGCGGCTGCTGGGCCACGCCGGGCTGTCCGTCGGCGACGGTGTCGTGGACGCCGCGCGGCTGCCGAACCTGCCGGTGACGCTGCTGGTGGTGCCGGGCGCGGCGGCCCTCACGATGCCGGGGGTCAACGCCCAGTTCGCCCCCACGGCGCAGTGGCGCCGCGCGGTCGACGAGCGCGGGTACGCCTGCCTGATCTTCACCGCCCGCCCGTGGGGCGACGGGGAGCCAGGCGACGGCGAGGCGGTCGCCGCCTTCGCTAACGACGAGCGGACACTGGCGTCGGCGGCCCAGATGATCCTGCCCGTGCGCACCCTGCGCAGCTGACGCGCGGCGGTTCGTCTCACGTCCACAACTCGCCGCTGTCGCACACCCGGGCGCCCATGTTGCGCTCCATCATGCGCAGCGCGGCGTCCGCGAGGTCGGAGTGGATGTGGGCGACCGCGTCGCGCGCCACGATGACCTCCAGATGGCGGATGTGGGCGTCGAGCGCCGAGTAGAGCACACACTGCTCGGTCACCTGCCCGCACAGCACCAGCCGGTCGATGCCCTGCTCGTACAGCAGGTACGTCAACGGGGTCTCGAAGAAGATGGAATGGCGTGCCTTGACCACGAAGAGGGACGAGCCGTCGGGCCGCAGCGGCTCGACGAGGCGGGCGTGCGGTCCGGCGAGGGCCTGGTCGAGGATCTCGCCGTGGTGCGAGCGCCACTCGCCGAAGTTGTCGTTGACGTAGATCACGGGAACGCCCTGCCGTCGCGCCCGCTCCAGCAGACCGGTCACGGCGGGGAGTACGGATTCCACCGAGGGAATCAGCGAGTCGGCGTCCTTGTGGTCATAGGTGTTGATCATGTCGATGACGATCAGCGCTGTTTTGCCCATGCGGCACAGGTTGCCACTGCGCGGCCGGGAAACCGCTCGGCCGCGCGGGGGCGAGCGCCCAGGGCGCCGGTCCGGCGCCCTCGCTCCAGTCCCGCAGCCGACCCTCGTCCACGCAGACTATTCCGCTCTGTTCGGCGTACTCGACGGCCGGGCGGGTGAAGTCGCTGGTGGTGACGACGACCGCGACGTCGGCGTCGTGGACGGTGAAACAGGTGCCGCCGAAGCGCTGCAGGTCCTCGGAGCCGACCTTGTTGCCGTCGGCGTAGCACTTGCACTGGATGACCAGGCGCCGGCCGTCGGGGGCCACCGCCGTCACGTCGGCGCCCAGGTCGCCCGCGCCGCCGACGACCTCCACCTCGGCGCAGCCGTCGCGCAGGCAGAGGTCGGCTATCGCCTGCTCGAACTCGTCGGCGGTCAGCGGCTGGTCGTCGTCGGCCGTCGTGGTCGCGGGCTGAGGGATGTGGGACGCCTCCCGCGGCGCCTCGGTCGTCCGTGTCTCCTCCAGTGCCTCCAGGGCCGTCGCCGTGCCCGCCGCCAGTGCGCGCGTGGTGCGCCGCGCCAGGCCGGAGGCCGAGAGTCCGGAGCGCCTGCGCCGGCCGACGAGACAGGCCAGTACTCCGCCCAGCACCAGGACGAGCGCCCAGGCCGGGCGCCGCTCGGCGACGTCGAGCGCCATCCGCACGGCCCATCCCGCGACACACAGGCCGACGGCGGCGAGTCCGAAGAACAGGGCCGTCGCACGGAGGTCGAAGCGGCGCCCGGAGCGACTTCGGCGGGGGCGTCGTGCGGGAGCGGTCACGAGGGTGTTTCCTTCCTGGCCGACGACATGAAGATCACCTACGCCCGTCTTCCCAAGAACCGGGCGTTCACCGTCCGTTCATGACACGCCGTCGGATGGCGCATCCGACCGGTGTGGGAATCTTTCGGGCATAGCGTGCGGAATATGAAGAAATGCCATGTCGTGTACCTGGTGTGCACCGCAGCGATGATCGGAACGGGGCTCGGTGCGGCTCCGGCGTCCGCCGGCCACATGACCCACGTGGTCCACCCCGGCGAATCGATCCAGAAGACGGTCGACGCCGCCGGCCCGGGCGACACCGTCCTCCTCACCCCCGGCACGTACCACGAGAGCGTCAAGGTGAGCACGCCCGGACTCACCCTGCGCGGCATGGGCCGCAGCACCGTCATCAAGCCGGGCACGGAGAAGGCCGCCGAGGACAACACCTGCGCCGAGGGCGGCAACGGCATCTGCGTGATCGGGACGAAGGACGAGAACGTCAAGGGCATCACCGTCGCCAACCTGACGGTGACCGGCTTCAAGCGCACCGGCCTGTTCTCCATGGCCACCGACGGCCTGACCGTGCGCAACGTCACGGCCGTGAAGAACGGGGTCTGGGGCATCGCCCAGGAGCGGTCGATCCACGGCATCTTCCGGGACAACACCGCCCGCGACAACGGCGACGCGGGCATCTTCCTCGCCAACACCATCAAGGCCGAGGAAGGCGCCGTGGACACCCAGGGCACCGAGGTCGCGCACAACCGGCTCGAGGGCAACCGGATCGGCATCACCGTCCGGCGGCTGCGCAATCTGGCCGTCGCGGACAACCTCATCACCGGAAACTGCGCGGGCGTGTTCGTCGTCGGCGACGAGAACAAGCCCATGGCCGGCGACCTGGTCGTGCGCGACAACTACGTCGTGCGCAACAACAAGTCCTGCCCGAAGACCGACCGGCTGGAGGCCCTCCAGGGTTCCGGCATCGTCCTGACCGGCGTCGAGAAGGTCCTGGTCGCCGACAACACGGTCGAGGGCAACTCCGGCAAGTCGTCGATGTCCGGCGGCATCGTCCTGGCCAAGAGCATGGTGGGCGCCGCCAACTCGAAGAACGAGATCAACGGCAACCGGCTGCGCGACAACTCCCCCGCCGACCTCGTCAACGCGACGACCGGCGACACCGCCAAGAGCAACACCTTCACCGGCAACACCTGCGGCGCCTCCGAGCCCGCGGGTCTGTGCTGACGGCCGGCCGTAGTCACCGGGGAACCCGGAAGAACGCAGAAGAAAGAAGGACGCGGCACATGACCGCACAGACCGCCCCGCCCCCGCCCATGCGGCTGCGGGAGCTCGTGTTCGGGGCGGCATGTGCCGCCGCCCTCCGCGCGGCCGCCCGGCTCGGCGTCGCCGACGCGCTCGGCGACTCACCGATGGCCGTGGAGGACCTCGCGGCCGCGGTGAAGACCGAGCCGAGGCCGCTGCGCCGGCTGCTGCGCGCCCTGACCTGCCACGGCGTCTTCGCCGAGCACAAGGACGGGACGTTCACGCACACCGACATGTCCCTGCTGCTGCGCGAGGACGACCCGCACAGCCTGCGCTACATCACCCTGTGGTGCACCGAACCGTGGACCTGGGACGCCTGGCCCCTGCTCGACGAGGCGGTCCGCACCGGCTCCAACGTCGTCGAGGGCCTGTACGGCAAGGAGTTCTTCACCTACCTCAACGAGGACGCCCCCGAGTCGGCCGAGGTCTTCAACCGCGCCATGACCACGTCCAGCCGGCAGTCGGCCCAGGACGTCGCAGCGCTCCTCGACCTGTCCGCGAGCACGTCGGTGGCCGACATCGGCGGCGGCCAGGGGCACGTGGTGGCCAGCCTGCTGGAGAAGTACCCGTCGATGCACGGCACCCTCCTCGACCTGCCCCGCGTGGTGGAGAACGCCGACCCCCGGCTGCGCGAGGGCGGTTCGCTCGCGGACCGGGTGCGGATCGTGCCGGGCGACTGCCGGGAGGCCATCCCGGTCCGGGCCGACGTCTACGTCATCAAGAACATCCTGGAGTGGGACGACGACAGCACCGCCCGCGCCCTGCGCAACGTCATGGCGGCGGGCGGCCCCGGGGCACGGGTCGTGGTCATCGAGAACCTCGTCGACGACTCGCCCTCCATGCGGTTCAGCACCGCGATGGACCTGCTGCTGCTCCTCAACGTCGGCGGCGCCAAGCACACCACCGACAGCATGGTCGGCCGGCTGACCGACGCGGGCCTCGTCATCGACGACATCCGCCCGGTCAACCCCTACCTGCACGCGTTCGACTGCACGGTGCCCGAGTGAGCTGACGGGCGGGCCGCACTTCGGCCGCCGGTCCGCGACGTGCGCGGGCCGGCGGCCGAGGTGCGTGCGGGCCAGGTCAGACGCCGGGCGCGCGGCGGTCGGTGACGAGGTCCATGCGGGCTCCGCCGAGCGCCCGGGCGAGCTCGCCGCCCGCGGGCGCGGGGCCGTCCAGAAGGGTCGTCAGTTCGGCCACCCGGGCGGGGTCCGCGAGGCCGAGGGCGACCGCGGGGTCTCCGTCGCCGAGCTCACCCCGTACGTCGACCAGCCGCACGACGACGTCGTCGCGCTGGAAGATGGTGCTGCACAGGACGGGGCGGCGCGGGTCGTCCGCCGCCGCCTCGTCGGCCTCGGCCAGCAACTGGGCCAGCCGCATGCCGCAGCCCGGCCGGGCCGGGTAGGACAGCGCGTGCCGGCGTGCCGCCGGGTCCTCCTCGCCCGCCGTCACGTGGTGCACGGCGGGCAGGGCCGCCCGGGTGTAGAAGACCCGGGCGGACTCCGGGTCACCGAGGTCCCGGTCCTGCTCCAGATACGGGTTGAGCGCCTCCTCGACGGCGCGCACCTCGGGCTGTTCCGCCACGTGCCGCAGAGCCGCGAGCAGGTCGCCGCGGACCTCGATGGCCCGTACCACCCGGTTGCCGTGCAGGAACAGGGAGGTGCGGCACAGGCGCGTGGTGTCGTCGACCCGCGGCTCGGGCGAGGCGTAGTCGGCGAGGAGCCCGGCGACCGTGTCCTCGCTGCCCGGCTTCACGGTGAAGGTGAGGGCGTGCCGGATGACTCCGTCGCCGATCCGCGGCGACGTCTGGAGCCCGCCCCGGGCGCCGGACTCGGCGCCCGCCGCGGGGTGCCCCGTCTCGCGGACCACGTGGAAGCGGAGCGACCGGGTGTCCCGGACGCAGCTGTGCAGCGGCTTCACCATCCGTACGTGCTCCTCGCTGCTCACCCAGTTCAGGAACGGCGGGGCGCTCTCCCACTCGCTGGTGATGAGCCACTGCGAGGGGTTCTCGATGGACTGGCACAGCTGCTCGCCGAGGTGCCCGGGCACGGACTCGACGTGGCTGCGCAGACTTTCGTACGTCTCGAGGAACTGCTGCTGGGCTCCGTCGTAGACCTCGACCAGCAGGACGACCCGGAGTCTGGAGCCGTCGAACACGGACTGGGAGACGTGGTGCGACACCTGTCGCGTCAGCGGTTCGGAAGCAGGGGTGGGCGTGGTGGTCATCCTGCGCACATCTCCTTCGCGGGTCCTGCACGGGTCCTTCGCCGGGGGGTGGAGCGTGACGTCGGCCGCGGTGGTGCGACGCCGGCGTGCCTCGATCCTGTGCCCGCCCCTGGTGGCGCGCGACCCGTGTGCACTGCGCGGGTGACCGGGGGCTCGGACGAGGCGGTCTCAGGTGAGGTGGGCGAAGACCACGAGGTTGTCCGTGTAGTCCTTGGCCTTGCGGTCGTAGTCGCCCGCGCAGGTGATGAGCCGTACCTCGGCCCGGTCGGTGTCGCCGTACACGCGCTTGCTGGGGAAGTCGTCCTTGTCGAACGTCTCCAGACTGTCGACCTCGAAGGAGGCCGTGCGTCCGTCGGCCCGCTCCACGCGGAAGACGTCGCCCTCGTCGAGTTCGGAGAGCCGGGCGAAGACGGCCGCGGACGTCTTGGTGTCCACGTGCCCGGCGATGATCGAGGTGCCCGTCTCCCCCGGGGAGGCGCCCTTGGCGTACCAGCCCACGAGGTTGGTGTCGTCCGGCGGGGGTGCTTCGAGCTGTCCGTTCTTGCCGATGGCGAGGCCGGTGAAGGGGGCGTCGACGGAGATCTCCGGGATCAGCAGGCGCACCGGCTTCGACCGGGGCAGGTCCCTCTCACTGTCGTCCGCGCTGGACGGGGCCGACGGCGCCGACGCCGCCGACGCGCCGGGCTGCGGGGTGAGGGGCGGCCGCGAGGAGTCGGCCGACGTGTCGTTGCCGCCGACCAGGCTCACCGCCAGGACCAGGAGGGCCACGGCGCACAGCACCATCGTGCCCGGGCGGGATCCCTGTCCGGCGGGCACCTGTGTGTCGTCGGCGGGCGGAGTAGGGGGGACTGCCATCGAGGACCACCTCACTTGGGCACGGCAGCAGGGCGGGCGGTGGAAGGGCGAGGGGCGGGCGGGCGAGGAGGGAAGCGAGCCGGGCCGCCACGCGCTTGGCTGGTGGCGGCCCGGCCGCTATCGCGCCCGGCACGGCTCACGCCACTCCGTCGGCCGACTTCCTGCGTCGGACCGCGTACAGACCGGTCGCGGCGACGCCCAGGACGGCCAGCCCGCCCGCGGTCGTGGCCGGCGTGTCCAGCCCGCCGCCTCCGGTGTGCATGCCGCCGCGCGGCTTCTCCCGCTCGCCGCCGCCCCAGGACTTCTCGCCCTCGTCCTGCTTGTGGGTCTCCGAGCCCTCCTTGGAGCCGCCGCCCTCCCAGTCGCCCTCGTTCACCACGGCCAGGGCGCCGCCGCCCGTGTGCATTCCGCCGCGCGGTTCGTCGTGCTTGCCTCCGTTGTCGTGCTCCTTGCTGTAGGAAGAATCGTCGTGCTCCCAGTCGCCGGCGGCCGCCGCGTAGGCGCCGGGCGCGCCGAGGACGAGGACGGCCGAGGCCGCCGCAATGGTCAGGAGCATGCGAGCAGAACGCATCTGAGGTTCCTTCCGTCACGACCGGGCAGCTGGTGCTTCGTCAGCTGAATTGACCCGGCCCCGACGTGAATTACCGTCAGCCCGCGGTCCCGGTAGCACCACTCAAGGCGCTCAGGCGGGTGACGGCACGGGTGCATCCGTGGGCGGACCTCGCCCCGTCGGCCGAACCCGCTACTCGTCCGGGTCGGCGTGGGTCGGGTCCATGACCTCGGGCTCCTGCCGGCGCGAGCCCGGCGCGGCCCGGTCGGGGGTGGCCTCGCTGTGCGGGGACTGGGGCGGGGGCGGCGGTGACGTGTCGCCGGGGGCACCGACACCCTCGGCGGGCAGGCGCAGGGCCAGCAGGGCGACGTCGTCGCCGCGGGGCTCGATCCGGGCGAGCAGTTCGTCGCAGAACGCGTCGATGCTCTCCTCCTCCAGCCGCCGCGCCAGGACGCCGGCGTGGTGGCGGAGCTTGGCCATGCCGGCGTCGATCGGACGGTCGCGGCTCTCCACCAGACCGTCGGTGTAGAGCAGCAGGATGCTCTCCGGCGGGAGCTCCTCGGTCGCGTCGGGCCAGTTCAGGCCGAGGCGCAGGGTGGCGCTCATGCCGATGAGCGGGCCGTGCCCCGCCTCCAGGAAGCGGGTCGCGCCGTCCGCGGTGATCAGCAGGGGCGGCGGGTGGCCGGCGGTGACCCAGTGGAACTGCCAGGGGCCGCCCTCGGGGCCCTCGATGCGGGCGAAGACGAGCGTCGCCATGGGGGCGTCGCTGGTGTTGGTCACCGCCTCGTCCAGGCGCCGCATGATGACGCTGGGCGGCTCCCGGTGGTCCCAGGCCAGGGCGCGCAGCATGTTGCGGACCTCGGCCATGTGGGCGGCGGCCTGCAGATCGTGGCCGACCACGTCCCCGATGACCAGGGCCATCACTCCGTCGGAGAGCAGGAAGGCGTCGTACCAGTCGCCGCCGACCTCCATCGCGCTCTCGGCGGGCCGGTAGCGGGCCGCCATGCGCACGTGGTCGACCTGCGGGAGGGGGGTCAGCAGCTGGCGCTGCATGGTCACGGCGACGTTCTGCTGCTCCTGGTAGAGCCGGGCGTTGTCCAGTACCAGTCCGACGCGTCGGCCGATGTCGGCCAGCAGGGCGATCTCGGCCTCGGAGTGGGCCGGGTGGTCCCCCGCGCGTGCCACGGTCAGTGTCCCGTACGACCGCTGCCGGGTGCGGAGCGGGACGACGACGGCGGAGTGTCCGCCGAGGCGTTCGAACAGGACGCGGTGCGTGGCGGCGAGGGGGTGGCGCGGGTCGTCTCGCACCTCGTCGGCGCTCAGCGGGACGGGGCGGTCGCCGTTGACCAGCCGGTTCAGCGCGGCGCGGGCCGTGTCCGGCAGCGAGGTGACGGGCCCTCTCAGCCGTCCCGCCCGGTGCGGGTGCGTGCTGCTGCGGACGGCGACCCGTTCCAGCACTTCCGACCGGTCCTGGTGGACGTCGGCCGCGGCCCACTGTCCCAGTTCGGGCACCAGCAGCCGCAGGAGACGGCGGAGGGTGACGGAGGTGCGCTCGGTGGGGACGAGGACCGTCGAGATCTCGGCCACCAGGTGCAGCTGAGTGGTGAAGGCTTCCAGGGCTGCGGTGCGCGCCTCGATCTCCTCGGTGGCACTGCGGTGCAGGCTGAAGTCGTGGAAGACGAGCACCAGTCCGTCGTGTCGGCCGTCCCGGACCAGCGGGGTGGTCGCCCAGATGATCGGCACAGTGGTGCCGTCCGCCCGCTGGAAGTACTCCTCGCTGCCCTCCTCGGCCGACGTCCCGGACAGCGGGTTGCGCAGGGTGCACAGCTCTCGCGGTACGGGGCTGCCGTCGGCGTGCCTGTGCAGCAGGTCGTGCGCGTCGCCTCCGATCATGTCCCGCTCCGGCCGTCCCAGCAGTTGCTCGGCCCACGGGTTCGCGGACGTGATCCGGCCCGATGCGTCGAGGGTGAGGACGCCGGCGCCCAGGGCCCGCAGCACGGCGAGGGCGAGGGCGGGCTCCGGAACGTCGTCCGCGTTCTCCTGCCCCGGTCCGTCGCCCTCCCGGTGGCCCGCCCAGCGTGACGCCACGACCCTCACAGCCTTCCGATGCCGTCCGTCCCGCCAGGTTCCCCCACCGGGCACGGGTGAACCGCTCCGGAGGGCCGAAGGAGGGAGATCGGGTAGGCTCCGGTGCCGATCTTGTACCTCGGAGGGGTGTGTGCGGACCAGGACCACGACCGCGGCGACGGCCGTGCTGAGCTGTCTGCTGGCGGGGGCTCTCACGGCGGGGTGCGGCGCCGGCGACGCCGGGGAGACGAAGTCCGCCGACGAGCTGCTCGAGGACGCCAACGCCACGATGCGGGCACTGGAGTCCGTACGGATCGACTCCACGAGCGCCGCCGCGAAGGGCGGTACGGTGACCAGCCGGCTCGTGACCGACCTCGACAGCCGGTGCTCCGGCAGGACCGCCTTCTCCGAGGGCGGCAGCCTGGAGCAGATCCGGATGGGCGAGACCGACTACGTCCGTCCCGACCGCGCCTATCTGGAGAAGTGGAAGCCCGGCGGTGTCACCGGCGAGCAGCGGATGTGGATCAAGGTGCCCGCCGACTCGGCACAGCCCGGCGACGGACTCTCTTCCTGCACGCGGCCCTTCACGTCGTTCGGTGAGGTGAAGAAGGGGAAGAGCGGCCCCGTCTCGGGCCGGGCGGCCGTCGAGCTGACCGTGACCGACGACGGAGGCGACGGGGGCACCGGCGGGATCTACACCTTCCACGTCGCCACGGAGGGCGAGCCCCACCTGCTCAAGGTGGTCTACAAGGGCGCCGACTACAAAACGACCACGTCCTTCACCGCCTTCGACGAGCCGCTGGACATCAAGGCGCCGGACCCGGCCGAGGTCATCGACGCGCGGAAGGCGACCGGGTGAGGCGCCGGGCCGTCGGGTAGTACGGGACCGGGGTGGTCAGGACGCGTGGCCGAGGGCCGTGCCGTTCCGGTCGTCGGCGAGCCGCACCGCGGCCCTCATGCGCTTGCCGACGGGCTCGCGACGCACCTCGAAGCTCTGGCAGACGGCCATGACGATCTCCAGTCCGTGCCGCCCGACCCGGTCGGGGTCGGCGCCCTCGGCCACCGGCAGCACCGGATCGCTGTCCCACACCGTGACCTCCACCCGGTCCTCGGCCAGCTCCAGGTCGACGAGCGACGGGCCGGGCGCGTACTTGCAGGCGTTCGTCAGCAGCTCGCTGACCACGAGCTGCACCAGGTCCACCGCGCGGTCGGGCACCGGACGGTCCCGCGTGGCCCGCACGCGGGTCAGGAAGGCGCGGGCCAGCTCCCGGCCCCGGGCGATGTCGCCGGGCGTGCCCTCGTACTCCGCCGAAACCCTGACCGGCGCTTCTCTCGGCCGGTTCCCGTTCTGGACAGCCCCGTTCATTCGATCCGCCCTCTTCCTGAGCCTTGACCGTCACGCCAGCCCGTCTACCCCCGGATCCGGGAAACATCGGCCCGCGGCCACCAGCCGTGCGGGCCTCTTAGGATGGCGGGCGTGGATCTCCTCGCCGTGCGCACGTTCGTCACCGCCGCGGAGGCGGGGCAGCTGCAGATCGCCGCCGACCGGCTGGCGGTGACCCAGCAGGCGGTGTCCAAGCGTGTCGCCGCCCTGGAGAAGAGCCTGGGCGTGCCGTTGTTCACCCGCACCGCACGAGGGGTGCGGCTCACCGTGGACGGACAGGCGTTCCTCCCGCACGCGCGTGCGCTGCTCGACGCCGAGGAACAGGCCCTGTCCTCCGTACGGCCCGGCGGCCGCCCGCTGCGGGTCGACGTGATCGGCAGACGGGCCGCCACGGCCGGCGTGCTGCGCGACTTCCACCGGGCCCGTCCCGGTGTCGCCCTCGACGTCGTCACCCTCCCCGACGTGCGGGCGGCGGTCACCGCCATCCGGTCGGGGGCGGTCGACGCGTCCTTCCGCTGCGTCACCATGCCGAGGTTCGAGCTGCCGGACGGCATCGAGGCCACGCCCCTGTTCGACGAGCCGCTCCATCTGGTCACCGGGCCCGCCCACGCGTTGGCGGCCGCACGGGAGATCAGCCCCGCCCAGCTCGCCGGTCATCGCGTCTGGATGCCGGGGAACGTGCCCGGCGCCGAGTGGACGGCCTACTACGACGCCCTCGCCGCCGCGTTCGGGTTCACCATCGACGCCGTGGGGCCGAACTTCGGCGTCGAGGACATGCTCGACACGATCGCCGGGTCCCCGGCGGTGGCGACCTTCCTCAGCGACCGGACACCGCTCGTCCGGCCCGCCGTGCACGGTCTGCGGCGCATCCCGCTGCGCGACCCGACGCCCGTGTACCCGCACTCCCTGCTCCGGCACGCCGACAACCCGCACCCCGCACTGGCGGCGCTGCGGGCCCACCTCGCCTCCCGGCCGACCGGCCCCCCGGACGGGGAGGTCTGGGCGCCGGCGTGGGCGCTGCGCTCCCGCCCGCCGGATTCGAGACCCGCCGCCGGCTCGGCGGGTTCCGGGGGGTGTTCAGGGGCCGGGTGTCTGACTGATCCTGTCAGGACGCCGGCCGGCCGCGCGGTCGAAGGGACCGTACGGGGCCGGGACGGGGAGGGGATCCTGGTGCACGGCGGACACGAAGCGGCGCGGTCCTCGCGGAAGGCCGACCGGGGACGGCCCCGGCCCGCCTGCCCGGTCAGCCGCGCGGCGGACGGGACATGGCAGGTGCACGATTACGAGGTCGCGCGTGCGCTGCTGCGCGGACCCGGCACCGTACAGGCCGGTCTCGGCGTCGAGACGGTGGAGAAGCTGCCGCCGCGCGTGCGCCGGCCGGTGCTCTACCGGGACGGCCCCGAACACCGGGAGCACCGTCGGCAGACCGCGCGCTTCTTCACTCCCCGGCGGGTCGACGAGCACTACCGCGACCTGATGGTCCGCATCGCCGGGGAGCAGCTGGACGTGCTCCGCGCGGCGGGCGAGTCCCCGCTCGCCGACCTGGCCTTCGAGCTGGCCATCGGCGTGGTGAGCGAGGTCGTCGGGCTGCGGTACGGCCGGCCCGGCATCCGCCGCAGGCTGGAGCGGTTCTTCCCCGAGGAGTTCGGCGAGCCCGGCCTGACCAGCGCGCGGGGCCTGTACTGGCTGCTGCGGCAGAACGCCAACTGGCTCCGCATCCACCTGGCCGACGTCCGGCCCGCCATCCGCGCGCACCGTCGCCGCGAGCACGACGACCTGATCTCCCACCTGATCGCGGAGGGCTGCTCGGACGCGGAGATCCTCGGTGAGTGCCTGACGTTCGCCGCGGCCGGCATGGTCACCACGCGCGAGTTCGTCTGTCTGGCCGCCTGGCACCTGTTCTCCGACGCCGAACTGCTCGCCCACTACCGAGCGGCGGACGAGGCGGGGCGCCTGGCCGTCCTGCGGGAGCTGCTGCGGCTGGAGCCCGTGATCGGGCGGTTGCGCCGGCGGGCGATCGAGCCGGTCGAGCTGCCCTGTCCGGGCGGGGCGGTGACCGTGCGCCCCGGCGAGCACGTCGCCCTCCTGCTGGACGACGCCAACACCGACCCGGCGGCGGTGGGCGAGGAGCCGCTGCGGGTCCGGCCCGGCCGCGCCGGGGAGGTCGGCGCGGGGCTCGCCTTCGGCGACGGCCCGCACCGGTGCCCCGGGGCGCACATCGCCCTGCTGGAGACGGACGTCTTCCTCAGCCGCCTGTTCGCCCTGGACGGGGTCCGCATGAGCGGGGAACCGCGCGTCGCCTTCCAGGAGGCGATCGGCGGCTATGAGATCCGCGGGCTGACCGTGGCGCTCCCCCGGGCCGGTCACGGCTGACCGGCCCGGGCCGGGGCACGGCGTCAGTCGCCCAGCGCGCCCAGGACGACGAGCTTGGCCTCGTCCTGCACCTGCCGGAGGTGGTCCGCGCCGAGGAACGACTCCCCGTAGATCTTGTAGACGTCCTCGGTGCCGGAGGGCCGGGCCGCGAACCAGGCGTTCTCGGTGGTCACCTTGATGCCGCCGATGGCCGCCCCGTTGCCCGGGGCCTCGGTGAGCACCGCCGTGACGGGCTCCCCGGCGAGGGTGTCGGCGGTGACCTGGGCCGGGGACAGCTTGGCCAGGCGGGCCTTCTCCTCGCGGGTGGCCGGGGCGTCGATGCGGGCGTAGGCGGGTTCGCCGAAGCGGGCGGTGAGGGCCGCGTAGTGCTCGGACGGCGTCTTCCCGGTGACGGCGGTGACCTCGGAGGCGAGGAGGGCCAGGATGATGCCGTCCTTGTCCGTCGTCCAGACCGAACCGTCCCGGCGCAGGAAGGAGGCGCCGGCGGACTCCTCGCCGCCGAAGCCGAGCGTGCCGCCGACCAGTCCGTCCACGAACCACTTGAAGCCGACGGGTACCTCCACGAGCGGGCGTCCGAGGTCGGCGGCGACCCGGTCGATCATGCCGGAGGAGACCAGCGTCTTGCCCACGCCGGCGTCGGCGGGCCACTCGGTGCGGTGGGCGTAGAGGTAGGCGATGGCCGTGGCGAGGTAGTGGTTCGGGTTCATCAGCCCGGCGTCGGGGGTGACGATGCCGTGCCGGTCGGCGTCCGCGTCGTTGCCGGTGGCGATGGTGAAGCGGTCGCGCTGTTCGATGAGCGAGGCCATCGCGTGCGGCGACGAGCAGTCCATCCGGATCTTGCCGTCCCAGTCCAGCGTCATGAACCGCCAGGTGGGGTCGGTGAGCGGGTTGACCACCGTCAGGTCGAGGCGGTGCTGCTCGGCGATGCGGTCCCAGTACGCGACGGAGGCTCCGCCGAGCGGGTCGGCACCGATCCGCACGCCCGCCGACCGGATCGCGTCGAGGTCGAGGACGCTCGGCAGGTCACCGACGTAGGCGCCGAGGAAGTCGTGGCGGCCGGTGCCGGGCGCGGCGAGGGCCCGGGCGTACGGGACGCGTCGTACGTCCTTGAGCCCGGCGGCGATGATCTCGTTGGCGCGGTCCTGGATCCAGGAGGTGGCGTCGGAGCCGGCCGGGCCGCCGTTCGGCGGGTTGTACTTGAACCCGCCGTCGGAGGGCGGGTTGTGCGAGGGGGTGACGACCACGCCGTCGGCGAGGCCCGAGGTGCGGCCCCGGTTGTGGGTGAGGATGGCGTGGGAGACCGCGGGGGTGGGGGTGTAGCCGTCCGCGGTGTCGATCAGGACGGCCACGTCGTTGGCCGCGAACACCTCCAGCGCGGTGATCCTGGCCGGCTCGGACAGGGCGTGGGTGTCGGCGCCCAGGAAGAGCGGGCCGTCGGTGCCCTGTGCGGCGCGGTACTCGCAGATGGCCTGGCTGGTGGCCGCGATGTGGGCCTCGTTGAACGCGGCCGCCAGGGACGACCCCCGGTGGCCGGAGGTGCCGAAGGCCACGCGCTGGCCGGGCTCCGCCGGGTCCGGGTGCACGGTGTAGTACGCCGTCACCAGCCTGGCGACGTCGATCAGGTCCTCGGGGCCGGCCGGCTTCCCGGCTCGGTCGTGCTGCATGCGCCCACTCCTCCGCTCGTCGGGCAATCGCTCGCGGACCCATCTTCCCCTGTCCGGGGAGCGGCACCCGAGGTGAGGGCCGGGGTTGCGGTGAACGCGTGACCGGGGCGGAGGCGCGGCAGCCGTCGGCCGAGGTGCGGAAGGGCCGGTTCCGGGCGGCGGTGTCGGCGCGACCGTCGACGACGGGGACGTCCGGCAGACGTCAGATCCGGTCGCCGGTGAGCCGCGTGAGGGGCCCGTGGCTGTGACGCCCCACGCGATGGCCCACCGCGTACGAGGCGGCGCCGAGCGCGGTGACGCCCACGCCCGCGCGGGGGGCGCGACGGCCGCCGGCCGGAGTGCGGAAGGGGGGTCCGGGCGGCGACACCGGCGCGCGCCCGGACCGCCGCGACCGTCGACGACGGGGACGTCCGGCAGGCGTCAGATCCTGCCGCCGGTGAGCCGCGTGAGGGGCCCGTGGCTGTGACGTCCCGCGCGACGGCCCACCGCGTACGAGGCGGCGCTGAGCGCGGTGACGCCGGCGCCCACGCCCGCGGCGACCAGCTTGCGGTGGGCGATGACCGTCCACGCCGTCTTCGCCTTGGTCGCCATCTGGCCCGAGGTGGTGACGACCGCCTGCCGGCCGGCCGCGACGCCCTTGGCCGCCGTCTGCACGGCACCGTTCGCGGCCTCGGCCGAACGCCGGGCGCCCGCCCTGGCCGCTGACGCCGTGTCACCGGCCTTGTCCGCGACGCCGGATGCCTTGACCTCGGCGGTCCGGGTGGTGGTGCGTTTCTGGCTCGTGTCCTTGTTCGGATCGCTCATGGACTCCGCTTTGCCTCTCGCCGCCGCGGCAAACACGTACGTGTTCCGGCGGGCGCCAACTCGGCGGGCTACGTTGGTCCTTGAGTGATCACCCAGCCAGCACCAGCACCGGAGGACCTTCCATGCCCGAGTCGCCCGCCGTGAACGCCGTGAACGAAGCGCGCAGCCGGATCAGGACGGACCAGCCGCACACGGCCCGCATCTGGAACTACTGGCTGGGCGGGAAGGACAACTACCCGGTCGACCAGCAGGCGGGCGACCAGATACGCCGGCTGCACCCCGGGATCGGGGACTACGCCCTCGCCGACCGCCTCTTCCTGGGGCGCGCGGTGGGTCATCTCGCGGGTGAGTGCGGCATCCGGCAGTTCCTCGACATCGGTACGGGGCTGCCCTCGGCGGACAACACCCACGAGGTCGCCCAGCGCATCGCGCCCGAGTCCCGCATCGTCTACGTCGACAACGACCCGATCGTCCTGGCCCACGCCGAGGCGCTGCTCACCAGCGCGCCCGAGGGCCGCACCGACTACCTCGACGAGGACCTGCGCAACGTCGACCGGATTCTCGAGCACGCCTCGCGCACGCTGGACCTGAGCGAGCCCGTGGCGCTGGTGCTGCTGGGCGTGGTCATCTTCGTCGAGGAGGACGAGGAGGCCTACGGGATCGTGCGGCGGCTGGTCGACGCGCTGCCCAGGGGCAGTCACCTGGTGCTGTCGCACACCGTCACCCGGCCGGACATGCCCGACGTCGACGCGGCCGTGGCCTTCTGGAACGAGAACGGCACGCCGAGGCTGACGCAGCGCGCCCCTGACGCCGTGGCCCGTTTCTTCGACGGGCTGGAGCTGCTGGAGCCCGGCGTGGTCTCCTGCAACCGCTGGCGCCCGGAGTCCGGTGACGGCGAACTCCCCGCGGAGGTCGCCATGTTCGGCGGAGTGGGCCGCAAGGCGTGACGTCCGGACGGTGACCGCTACGTCACCGCCGCGGTCGGCGGGAGCTGGGCCGGGCTCACCTGCTCGCCCAGCACCTGGGCCATGAACTGCACCAGCCACCGCTGCGCCGGGCTGCGCGAGGACTCGTGCCGTGCGTACAGGGCGATCTCGATCGGCTCGGTCTCGAAGGGCAGCCGCACCAGGCGCACCCGGTGGGAGGCGGTGAAGACCTCCCCGACGTACTCGGGGACGATCGCGATCAGGTCGGTCTGCTCCAGCAGGTACGGCAGCATCGAGAAGCGGGTGGCGTCCACGGCCACCCGCTCCAGGAGTCCGTGGGCCGCCAGCACCGCCCGGGGCGCGACGTGTCCGCTCGGCCCGAAGACCGTCGCGTGGTGCTCGGCCGCGAGGTCCGGCAGCGTGACCTCGTCGCCCCGGATCCGGGGATGGTCGGCGGCGACCATGAGGACGTAGCGCTCGCGGAAGAGCGGGACGCGCACGGTCAGGTGCGAGGTGATCACCGGGGTCGCCACGAACACGTCGAGGTCGCCGCGGCGCAGCTGGCCCTCGGCGTCCTCCACGTCGAACGGGCGGACCGTGAACGAGGCCCCCGGCGCCCGCTCGCGCGCGGCGGCCAGCAGCCTCGGCAGCAGGGTCGCCTCCCCGAGGTCGGAGAGGGCGATGGTGAAGCGGCCCGACATGGTGGCGGGGTCGAAGGCGTCGCCCTGGCGGACCGTTCCGTCGATCTCCGCGAGGGCGCGCTGGAGGGGCTCGTACAGCCGCCGGGCACCGGCCGTGGGCGTCAGTCCGCGCCCGTTGCGGCGGAAGAGTTCGTCGTCGAAGTGCCGCCGGAGCTTGCCCAGGCTGTAGCTGACGGTGGGCTGGGTGACGTGGAGCGTCTCCGCGGTGGCCGTGACGCTGCCGGTCTCGTACAGCAGGACGAAGACGCGGGCCAGGTTGAGGTCGAAGGTGCCCATATAGAGCGACTCTATATCGGGTTGCCGAAACATCTATTGGTGCCCATGTCGCGGGGTCCTTAGCGTGTCGGACATCACTGCGAAAGGAACGTCCGTGCCATCCGTGCGTCGTGTCTCCCACGATTTCCTGGAGCGTCAGGGCCTCACCACCGTCTTCGGCAACCCGGGCTCCAACGAGCTGCCCTTCCTCGCCGACCTGCCCGACACCTTCCGCTACGTCCTCGGTCTGCACGAGGGCGCGGTCGTCGGCATGGCGGACGGCTACGCCCAGGCGTCCGGGTGTCCGGTCCTGGTCAACCTGCACGCCGCCTCCGGATCGGGCAACGCCATGGGGGCGCTGACGAACGCCGTGGCCTCCCGCACGCCGCTCGTGGTGCTGGCCGGCCAGCAGGTGCGGCCCGCCATCGGGCCGGAGGCCAACCTGGCCAGCGTCGACGCGCAGTCCCTGATGAAGCCGCTGGTCGGCTGGGCGGCGGAACCGGCGTGCGCCCAGGACGTGCCGCGGGCGCTCGCGCAGGCCGTCTTCGAGGCACGGCTCCAGCGGCGCCCGACGTACCTGTCCGTGCCGTACGACGACTGGTCGGCCGAGGTCGACGACAACGCCCTGGCGGTGCTCGGCCGCCGGGTCGAGCGCGCCTCGGTACCCGGCGGCGAGCAGGGCCGCCGGCTGGCCGAGCAGGTCGCCGCCGCCAGGCGCCCGGCGCTCGTGCTCGGCGGGGACATCGACTCGGCCGGCCTGTTCGACGACGCGGTCCGGCTGGCGGAGCGGCTGGGCGGTCCGGTGTGGGCGGCGCCGTCGCAGTTCCGGCTGCCCTTCCCGAACCGGCACCCGCAGTTCCGGGGCGTGCTGCCCGCCGGGATCGCGCCCGTCTCCGAGGCCTTCGAGGGGCACGACCTCGTCCTGGTGCTGGGCGCGCCGGTGTTCCGCTACCACGAGTACCTGCCCGGCCGTTACCTGCCCGAGGGCACGCGGCTGATCCAGGTGACCGAGGACGCGTCGGCCGCCGCGCGGGCACCGATGGGCGAGGCGCTGGTCGCCGACCCCGGTGCCGTCATCGACCTGCTGCTGGAGTCCCTCGACGCGCCCGGCGAGCCCTCGGGCCCCTACCGGCCGGCGCCCGAGCCGCTCATCACCGACGAAGCGGCGCTCCACCCCGAGCAGGTCTTCGCCGCGCTCCGCGACGAACTGCCCGGGGACACCGCGTACGTGGTCGAGTCCACGTCGACCAACTCCGCGTGGTGGCGCCAGATGGACCTGCGCCGCCAGGGCTCGTACTACTTCCCGGCGGCCGGCGGGCTCGGCTTCGGCCTGCCCGGCGCCGTCGGCGTCGCCATGGCCCAGCCGGGCCGGCCGGTCGCCGGTGTCATCGGGGACGGCTCGGCCAACTACGGCATCACCGCCCTGTGGACGGCCGCGCAGCACCGGGTGCCGCTGACGATCGTGCTGCTGCGCAACGGCACCTACGGGGCGCTGCGCTGGTTCGGCGGACTGCTCGGGGTGCCGGACGCGCCCGGACTGGACATCCCCGGGCTGGACTTCACCCGCGTCGCGGAGGGGTACGGGGTGCGCGCCCAGCACGTCGGCGGGGCCGAGGAGTTGCGCGCCGTACTCGCCGAGCGGCCCGACCACCCTCGCCTGATCCAGGTGGACACCGCCCTCACCACGCCCTCCTGACACACGACTGGTTCCGCAGAAGTCCCGAGAGAAGGGGAAGACGATGACATTCCTGGACAGCGACGTCTGGGGCCGGAAGTTCTTCAGCGACGGCTGGCAGGACTCCCCCGCCGAGCACCCGGTGACCGAGCCGGCGACCGGTGAACGGCTCGGTTCGGTGGGGCTCGCCACTGCCGGGGACGCGGGCCGTGCCGCCGCGCGGGCCGCCGAGGCCCAGCGGGAGTGGGCGGCGACCCCGCCCCAGCGGCGGGCCGCCGTGCTGCGCCGCGCGGGCGAACTGTTCACCGAGCACGCCGCCGAGATCGAGGACTGGCTGGTGCGCGAGGCCGGCTCGGTGCGCTCCAAGGCCGGCTTCGAGGTGGGGCTGGCGATCGGCGAGTGCTTCGAGTGCGCGGGCCTGCCGACGCACCCGCAGGGCGAGGTGCTCACCTCCGAGGAAGCTCGCTGGTCGCTCGCCCGCCGCCGCCCGGCCGGTGTGGTGAGCGTGATCGCCCCCTTCAACTTCCCGCTCATCCTCGGCCTGCGCTCGGTGGCCCCGGCGCTCGCCCTGGGCAACGCCGTGCTGCTCAAGCCGGACCCGCGCACCGCGGTCAGCGGCGGCGTCGTCATCGCCCGGATCTTCGAGGAGGCCGGGCTCCCCGCCGGTGTCCTGCACCTGCTGCCGGGCGACGGCGCGGTCGGCCGGGCGGTCGTCGAGGCCCCGGAGGTCCGGGTGATCTCCTTCACCGGGTCCACGCCGGTCGGGCGGGTCATCGGCGAGCAGGCCGGGCGGCTGCTCAAGCGGGCCCACCTGGAGCTGGGCGGGAACAACGCGCTGGTGGTGCTGCCGGGCGCGGACGTGCCGAAGGCGGCCTCCGCGGGGGCGTTCGGCTCGTACCTGCACCAGGGGCAGATCTGCATGACGACCGGCCGGCACATCGTGCACGAGTCGCTGGTGGAGGAGTACACCGCCGCGCTCGCCGCGAAGGCCGAGGCACTGCCGGTCGGCGACCCGGCCCGCGAGGACGTGGCGCTCGGCCCGATCATCGACCGCCGCCAGCTGGAGCGGGTGCACGGCATCGTCACCGACAGCGTCGCGGCGGGCGCGAAGATCGCCGCCGGCGGCGAGATCGCGGGCGCGGGTTACCGGGCGACGGTGCTCACCGGCCTGACGACCGAGATGCCGGCCTGGCGCGAGGAGATCTTCGGTCCCGTCGCCCCCGTCATCTCCTTCTCGACGCTGGAGGAGGCCGCGCGGATCGTCAACGACTGCGAGTACGGGCTGTCGGTCGGCATCCTCGGGGACGTCGGGCCGGCGATGAAGCTCGCCGACCGGATCGACTCGGGCAAGGTCCACATCAACGAGCAGACGGTGAGCGACGAGCCGGGCGCCCCGTTCGGCGGGGTCAAGGCCTCCGGCACCGGCTCCCGTTTCGGCGGCGCCACGGCCAACATCGAGGCGTTCACCGAGACCCAGTGGGTCACGGTCCGCCCGGACATCGCCGACTACCCGTTCTGATCCGTCCGGCCCCTAGTTTCCGGCCGGGACGGCCGCCCCGGCCGTCCCGGCTCCGGCTCCGCTCACTCACACCCGTCCCCGGGGGGAGACTCATCATGGCTTCCGCCACCACGTCCGGCGCGCCCGCGCGAACAGGCCGCACCGGCAGCGCGTGGACGGTGATCCTGTGCTGGATCACCGTCCTGCTGGAGGGCTACGACCTCGTCGTCCTCGGCGCCATCATCCCCACCCTGCTCAAGACCCACCACCTCGGCATGACCGCGGGTGACGCCACCACCATCGCGACGCTCTCGCTCGTGGGCGTCGCCATCGGCGCGGTCTGCGTCGGGCCGCTCGCCGACCGGCTGGGCCGCCGCCGGCTGCTCATCGGCTCGGTGGTGCTGTTCTCGGTCTTCACCATCGTGGTGCCGCTCGCGACCTCCGTCTGGATGTTCGCCGCGCTGCGCCTCGTCGCCGGACTCGGGCTCGGCGCCTGCATGCCCGTGTCGCTCACGATGATGGCCGAGCACATGCCCGCCGGCCGCCGGGCGCGGGCGAGCACACTGACCATGACCGGCTACCACACCGGTGCGGTGATCACCTCGCTGCTCGCGCTCCAGGTGACCGACAACTGGGAGATCCTCTTCTACCTGCTCGGCGTCGTGGGCCTCTTGGTCGCCGCCGTCCAGTGGTTCAGGCTGCCGGAGTCGGAGGCCTTCGTCCGGGCCAAGCGGGACGGGGAGCAGCGGGTGCCGTTCACCGAGCTGCTCAAGCCCGCGTACCTGCGGGCGGGCATCGGCATCTGGGTCGCGTCGTTCATGGGGCTGCTGCTGGTCTACGGTCTCAACACCTGGCTGCCGAAGCTGATGAACGACGCCGGCTACCCCGTGCCCACGGCCGTCACCCAGCTCCTCGTGCTCAACATCGGCGGTGTCGTCGGGCTGGTGCTCGGCGGGTTCGTCGCCGACCGGCGGGGCATCAAGGGCACCACCATGGTCTGGTTCGCGGTCTCGGTGCTCATGCTGGCCTGCCTGAGCATCAAGATGGAGAGCGACCTGATGCTCAACGTCGTCGTCTTCTTCACCGGCGTGTTCGTCTTCTCGGCCATGGTGCTCGTCTACGCCTACGTGACGGCGTACTACCCGGCCTCCGTGCGGAGCACGGCGCTCGGTTCGGCGTCCGGGATCGGCCGGATCGGCTCGATCGTGGGCCCGTCGATCACCGGGGCGCTCGTCTCGTCCGGGGTCGGGCACCCGTGGGGCTTCTACTTCTTCGCCGCGGTGGCGGTCCTCGGGTTCCTGGCCGTGCTCACCCTGCCGCGCACGGCGGCGGACGCGGGGGTGAAGGCCGTCGAACCGGCCGCCTGAGGTCCGCGGACACGCACGAGGGGAGCAGCCGGGTGAGTCACCCGGCTGCTCCCCTCGTCGTCAGGTACTTCTCGCGGTGACGTGCGCGGCGCTCAGTCGCGGTCCACGTGCTCGCGCAGGATCTTGCCGTTCGTCGCGTCGACGTCCAGGGTCGTCTTGTTCCAGTTGTCGGTCGAGACCACGTCGACGGACCAGACGGCCTTCTGGTCGTCGTTCTCGTCGAGCTCGACGTGGGTCACGGTGCCCTTGACCTTGTCGGTGGCCGCCTTCACCGCCTGCTCGGGCGTCTGGGTGGCCTTCTTCAGCAGGTCGGCCAGCTGCTGCTTGTCGTCCGCGTCCTGGTCCTCGGCCTGGGTGCGGAAGACCTTGCCGGAGACGGCGTCGATGTCGATCCGGTGCACGGTGCCGTCGGCGGTGGCGACCTTGGCCTCCCATTCGGGAGCGCCCTGGCTGGGGGCCGGGTTGGGCATGCTCGGGCTGGGCGAACCGGTGGACGCGGTGGCCTCGGCGGAGGTGCGTTTGAGTTCGAGGTCGACGAGCTTGCTGTCGGGGACCTCCTTGACGGCCGTGTCGGCCGCCTTGTCCCAGGTGACCTCGGCCATCGGGACGAGGGCCTTGCGCTCGGCCTGGTCATCGGTCATGGACTCGGAAGGAGAGGGGGAGGGAGAGGTCGTGCCGGTACTGGTACCGGTCGGGGAGGCGGTGTCGGTGGCAGGGGTGGTCTGGGCCGCCTCGGCGACACTGGAGCGTGTCGTGTCGGCGTTCGTGCAGCCGGTCATCAGCAGCACCGAGCTGCCCAGCGCGCAGATGACGGCCATCGAACGAAGAGGCGGGAGACGTCGCACAGAGCTCATACACCTCTCCGTAGCCTTATGACCGTCTTGTCATACCGGTTTCGAATGGAAACCACCGCAATGGCCGATATGACTCAGCGAGCCGGTACGAACACCGCCCGGTCCGTTGCGGTACGGGCTCCGGGCGTGAACGGGGCGCCGGGGCGGGAGCCGGAGCCTTCCAGCCACTCCCGGTAGGCGGTGGACTGGCGGGCCACCTCCCAGTACGCCTCCTCCAGCGCCGGATAGACGGCCTCCAGTTCGGCCCGGGTGCGGGCGGCCAGCAGCAGGCGTACGCCGAGGGGGTCGCCGTGCAGGCGCCGTACCGCCATGTCGGGGCGGGACTGGGAGCTGGGCTGGCAGACGGTGACGACCTCGCCGGTGGCGACGAGGGACGCGGCCGTGTGGTAATCGCCGTGCAGGACACGGGGGTTGAGCCCGACGGCGCGCAGCATGCGGTGCACTCCGTCCCACTCGCCGTCGACGGTCGGGTCGACCATCCAGCGGTCCTCGGCGAGATCGGCGAGGCGGACGACGGGCCGGCCGGCCGCCGGGTGATCGGCGGGCAGCATGACGAACTGCGGTTCACGCTCCACGAGGACCCGCAGCCGCAGGCCCTCGGGGACGCGCAGCGGGCTGCCCTCGACCTCGTGCACGAAGGCGACGTCGAGCTGCCCCTCGGTGACCCGGCGCAGCAGGGCGTTGGCGGAGACGTCCATCTGGAGGGTGGGTTCCAGGCCGGGGCGTCTGAGCCGGCGCAGCCAGCCGGCCAGCGCGCGGCTGGCGGTGGAGCCGACGCGCAGCCGGCTGTCGCCGCCGGCCGCGGCGGCGCGGGCCTCGCGGACCAGGGTGCTCATGTCGGTGAGGAGCGGGCGGGCCCGCCCGAGCACCGACCGGCCGAGCGGGGTGGGGCGGCAGCCGGTTCGCTCGCGGACGAACAGCGGCCCGCCCAGGGCCTGTTCGATCCGGGCCAGCTGCGTGCTCAAAGTGGGCTGGGCGACGCCCAGTTGGCGTGCCGCCCGGTGCAGGCTGCCGGCGTCGGCGATGGCGCACAGTGCGCGTAGGTGCCTCACCTCGAGCTCCATGCAGGGAGCGTAAAGCGGAACAGTTGGTTGCGCCAGGTGAACAAAACGCGGCGGACCAGGGCGAGTTCTGCACTCCGGTCGAAGCTGGTTCCGGGACGCCGTTCGGTGGTGGCGTCCGGTGGTGATAGCCCCGCCCTATCACCGGTTGCCATCATCACAGCGGGTCCATGGGCGCTCCACACTCACCGGTGACGACTTCTCTCCCCACTCCCCCACACAAGGAGTCATCGATGCGCATCAGCATGCCCCTGCTCGCCACCACCGTCGGGCTCGGTCTGACGGCGGCCGTGCTCGGCGCCCCGGCCGCGACCGTCGCCGCTCCCCAGGCGCCGGCCAAGGCCGCCCAGCTCGGCTACCAGCCCGCCGCCGGATCGGGCGAGGACGCCGCCGCGAACCGGGCGTTCTTCGAGGCGGTCATCAAGTCCGTCGCCGAGAAGCGCGCCGCCAACCCGTCCTCGACGGCGGCCGTGACCGTCTACTACAGCGCCTCCAACGCGCCCAGCTTCCGCACCCAGATAGCCCGCTCCACCCAGATATGGAACAGCTCGGTGTCCAACGTGCGGCTCGCGGAGAGAAGCTCGGGCGCGGACTTCGCGTACTACGAGGGCAACGACTCGCGCGGCTCGTACGCGTCCACGGACGGACACGGCAACGGCTACATCTTCCTCGACTACCGGCAGAACCAGGTGTACGACTCGACCCGCGTGACCGCCCACGAGACCGGGCACGTGCTCGGTCTGCCCGACCACTACTCCGGCCCGTGCAGCGAGCTGATGTCGGGCGGCGGCCCCGGCCCGTCCTGCACCAACGCCTACCCGAACTCGGCCGAGCGCGGCCGGGTCAACCAGCTGTGGGCCTACGGCTTCAAGGCCGCGCTCGACAAGGCGCTGCAGAAGACCTCGCAGCGCTGAGCGTCCGCACGGACGGTCGAAGGGGGCGGCCCGGCCGGGCCGCCCCCGTTCGCGTGCGCCTGCCTCCGCCCGGGCAGCCGCCCGGGCAACGGGCCCCGGGGTACCCGGGCACCCGCCAGCGCGCCCAACTGCGCACCCGGGTCGCCGACATCGCCTGGACGGCGCCGTGCGTGGTGCTCGCGCTGTGGGCCGTGTGGAGTGCCGTGGGTGTCGCGCGGGGCGGGACCGCGTGGGCCTACTGCGCGGTGGCCTGGGTGCTGCTCGCCGGGGCGCCGGCCCTGCGGACGCTCGCGGTGCGGCGCCGGACGTCGTGGTAGCGGGTCCCGTCAGGGGCGGTCGGGCAGCGCGCCGAGCACGGCCCGGTGGACGGCGCGGGCGAGCCTGGCTCCCCACTCGGAGCGGGGGCCGGCGAAGGAGTGGAGCTCGGCATCGTCCCGAGGGGTGCGGGCGGCGACGCACACGGCGTCCGTGGGAGTGCCGGAGCAGTCGAGGCCCGCGTCCAGCAGCGCCTGCACCTTGGCCTCCGTGGCCGTCATCACCGCGTTGACCAGGGCGGCGTCGGTCAGCGCGACCGGGAGCGCGGCGACGATGTTGATCGTCCCCGGCGCGGCGACCCCGGGGGCGCCCGCCTCGGGCGAGGCCGCCCACCCGCGCACCGAGATGCCCGCGGTCACCACGGCCCGCGCACCGCCGTCCCGCGCACCGGCGTGGGCCGACACGTCGGCGGCCGTCATCAGGCCCACCCCCGGCCCCCGGACGCCGGCGTCACGCGCCAGGCCGGCCAGGTGCCGGGCGGGGTCGGTACGCCGGTAGCCGTGCGCCACCTGGGCGTTGAGCACCCACTCGCTCTCGGTGATCCCGCCGCCCAGGACGGCGCTGCTGACCGTGCGCCAGCCCGGTCCCAGGCGCCAGAGCAGGGCGTGCAGCCGTTCGCCGTCCTCCACTCGCGTCAGGCACTCCGGGGCCGGCAGACGGACTCCGGTACGGGGCTGGGGCAGCAGGGCGGGCACCGGTCGGGACTCCTCGGGACGGTCGGGGTGAACCGGACGATCGTACTCGGCTCCGGTCGCCCGGACGGGGCGGTGCCGGGCGGGCGCATTGCGGACCCCGTCCTGGGCACTTTCACTGGACACAACTTCGCCACGAGGCGTCGGATCGGAGGCCACGATGCTGTCCCACACCCTGGAGCATGGGGTCCTGGTCATCACGCTGGACCAGGACCCGGGAATCGACGGGCGCGCCGCGCTGACCACGCACATCACCAACCTGGTCGACGCGCACAAGCCGACGCCCGTCGTCATCGTCCTCACCGACCGGGCCGGCGGTCCCGCCGCGGTCAGTGCGGTGCTCCGGGCCCATCAGTGGTGCGGCCGCCTCGGTGTGCTGATGAGCGTCGTCACGCACAGCGCGCCCGTCCGGCGGCTGCTGGACGACAACGCCGACGCCTCCGGCCCGCGACTGGTGGTGCACGCACGGGTCGACACCGCCATCTCCACCGCGTTCACCGCGGCGGCCTGAGGCCCCGGCGCGGGTCCTCGGCCTCCTACGGCTGCCCGAGCCAGAGGTCGGGGCCGAAGACCTCGTAGTGGACGGCCTCGGCCGGCACCCCGCGGCGCAGCAGGTCGCCCCGGACGGCGCGCATGAAGGGCACCGGTCCGCACAGGTAGGCGGTGAGGCCCGGGGGCAGTTCGAGGCCCGTGACGTCGGCGCGGCCGGCCGCCGCCTCCGGTGCCGCGTCGCCGGGCTCCTCGTACCACAGGTGGAGCCGGGCGCCGGGCAGTGCCCGTACGAGGTCGAGGTGTTCCTGCCGGTGGGGGTGGTCGGCGGGGCTCCGGTCGGCGTGGACGACGGTCACCGGGCGGGTGGAGCCGGTGGCCGCCAGGTGGTCCAGCATGGCCAGTACGGGGGTGACGCCGATTCCGGCCGAGGCGAGCAGCAGGGGGCCGTCGTCCTCCGCGAGCGCCAGGTCGCCGAAGGGCGCGGAGACGGTGAGGACGTCGCCCGGACGGGCGTGCGTGTGGAGCCAGGAGGAGACCTCACCCTCGGGCCGTCCGTCGCCCTGGACGCGTTTGACGGTGATCCGCCAGTCGGTCCGGCCCGGTGCCGCGGACAGGCTGTACTGGCGGATCTGCCGGGAGCCGTCGGGCAGCGAGGACCGCACGCTGACGTACTGGCCGGGAAGGAACGGCCGCGTCGGGCGGCCGTCGGCGGGCCGCAGTACCAGGGAGACCGCGTCGGGGGTCTCCTCGCGCCGTCCGGTGATCTCCATGGGGCGCCAGACCTCACCCTCGGCGACGCCCGCCTCCTGGTAGAGACGGCTCTCGACGGCCACGAGCGCGTTGGCCATCAGCCAGTACACCTCGTCCCAGGCCGCGGCGACCTCCGGGGTGACGGCGTCGCCGAGCACCTCCGCGATCGCGGCGAACAGATGGCGGTGGACGATCTTGTACTGGTCGGAGGTGATACCGAGGGAGGCGTGCTTGTGCGCGATCCGGGAGAGCAGCGCGTCCGGGCGGGCGTCGGGGCTCTCCAGCAGCATGCCGGCGAACGCGGCGATGGAGCCGGCCAGGGCCCGCTGCTGCTCCCCGCTGGCCTGGTTCCCGCGGTTGAACAAGTCCCGCAGCAGCTCGGGGTGGGCGTCGAACAGCTTCCGGTAGAACAGCGTGGTGATGTCACCTATGGCCGCTCCCACCGCCGGGAGGGACGCACGGACCACGGGGACCGACTGTTCGGAGAGCACAGCGACTCCTTAATTGGTAGATGATATTCGTGTTTTGAAGCAGGCCTACGTCGAGACGGGCCGACCGGCCTGCGACGACAGACCGGCGCTCACCCCGAGGGGCGGTCCGTCAGGCCGATCAGGACCGGGCCGGTGGGCGAGGCCACCAGGTCGGCGACGGTCAACGGGTCGAGCGAGGCGTAGAAGGCCTCCTGGGCGTCCCGCAGCGCCCTGCGCAGCCGGCAGGCCGCGCGCAGCGGGCAGGGCGGGTCGTCCTCGCAGGCGACCACCTCGCCGTCCCCTTCGAGTTCGCGCACCAGCCGGCCCACGGAGGCCTGCCGCCCCGGGCCGGTCAGAGTCAGACCGCCGCCCCGGCCGCGTCGCGCCTCCACGACACCGAGGTGCTGGAGACGGGTGACGGCCTTGGCCACGTGCGTGTACGGCACGCCCATGACCTCGGCCACCTCACGGGTGGTCAGCGGGTCATCGCCGTCTTTCACGACCGCCAGGCGCATGACCGAACGCAGCGCCAGGTCGGTGAACTTCGTCAGCCGCACAGCCCGGACGCTATCAAATGCGCATGTTAGATTCGCATTCACTGGGGGCCATGATCTTGTGGAACGCGTCACGGGACGCGCGAGGAGGGTGACTTCGGATGGCAGCGGACGACGACGGCTCCCCGGCGGACGGCACTCCCCTCCCCCGGGTCCTGTGCGACACGGCGGAGCTCCTGTCGCTCGGCGACGACGCGGCGGCCGGCGCCCTGTGGAGGCTCGCCGAGCCGGGGCGGCAGCTCGACGCCAACGTCGTCCGCGTCCCGGCGGGCGGACGGGTCGGCACGCACACCGAGCCGGACCTCGACGTCCTGCTGCTGGTCCTGGACGGAACGGCGGACCTCGTCCGCGCCGACGGCGAGCGCCCGCTGCGGGCGGGCGCCCTCACCTGGCTGCCCCACGGCTCGGCACGGGGCGTCGCCGCGGGCCCGGACGGCGTGACGTACCTGACCGTGCACCGGCGGCGCCCCGGCATGCGGATCCAGCCGCCGGACGCCGCCGGGCGGCTGCGTCCCGGCGGCGCCTGAGCCCGCGTCATCAAGCCGCGGTGGGCAGGCCGAGGCGGCCGTCGTGCACCTCGGTGACCCGGTCGGCCGCGGCCAGATGGGCGTGGTCGTGGGTGACCAGCACGGTGGCCGTGCCGCGCTCCCGGGTGAGGCGGGTGATCAGGCCGAGGACGGCGGCGCCCCGCTCGTGGTCGAGGGCGCTGGTGGGTTCGTCGACGAGCAGCACACCGGGGTCGTTCATCAGGGCGCGGGCGATGTTGACGCGCTGGCGCTGGCCGCCGGAGAGCTGGTGGGGGCGGCGGTCGGCCCGGTCCGCCAGGCCGACCGCGTCGAGGAGGTCCAGCGCCCGGCCCCGGGCGGCGCGCGCCCGGCGCCCGTCGATGTGGGCCATCACCTGGAGTTGCTCGGCCGCGGTCAGGGACGGCAGCAGGTTGGGCTGCTGGAAGACGATGCCGATCCGGTGCCGGCGCAGGTCGGTCAGTTCCGCGCGGCTCATCCCGGTGGTGTCGGCGCCGTCCACGGTGACCGTGCCGGAGTCGGGCGTGATGAGGGTCGCGGCCACGGCCAGCAGGCTGGACTTGCCGGAGCCGGAGGGCCCGATGACGGCGGTCAGGCGGCCACTCGGGACCTCCAGGGTGACGCGGTCGAGGGCGGTCAGCCGGCTGTCGCCGTCGGGGTAGGTGAGGGTGATGTCGGTCAGGCGCAGGCTCATCGGGCGCTCCCCAGGGCGGTCAGCGGGTCGACGGAGGTGATACGGCGGACGGCGAGGCCCGCCCCGAGGCCGCCGAGCAGGATCATCACGGCGGCGGGGACGAGGACGGTGGCGGGGGTGAGGACGAAGGGGACGGCCGAGCCGGACACCGCGGCGCCGATCGCGACCGCGGCGGCGGTACCCACGAGGGTGCCGCCGGCCAGCAGCACGACGGCCTGGCCGAGCGCGTCGCGCAGCAGGGCGCCGGTGGTGGCGCCCAGTGCCTTCAGCACCGCGATGTCAGCGCCGCGCTGGATCGTCCACACGGTGAAGAAGGCACCGATCACCAGGGCCGAGATGGCGAAGAGGAAGCCGCGCATCAGCTGCAGCGAGCCGTTCTCGGAGGTGTACGAGCCGATCGCGGAGAGCGACTCGTCCTTGGTCACGGTCTCGGTGCCCGCCGCGCGGTCCGTCGCCGCGAGGTCGGCACCGGAGGCGGTGTCGAGGGCGATCACCGTCGCGGCGGGCCCGTCGGCGCCGCCGGTGGGCGGGGCGACGGACTGCCATGTGCTGAGGCTCGTCCACACCACGGGCGTATGGCTGAAGGAGACGTCGTGGCCGGTGACGGCGACGGTCAGCCGCCGGCCGGCGAGCGCCACGGTGCCGCCCTCGCGCACCCCGAGTTCCTCGGCCACCGAGTCCGGCATCAGTACCGTACGGTCGTCGACGCGGCCGCCGCCGGGCACCAGGCCCGAGCCGGGCTCGACGCCGAAGACGGACACGCCGGTGCTGCGGTCGCCCGCGGTGGCCCGGGTGGTGGTGATGCCCAGCGGCTCGGCGCTGCGGACGCCGGGCGCCTGGGCCCACCGGCGCCACTGGTCCTCGGTCACGGAGGAGTTCGCGTACGACAGGTCCTGGCCGTCGCTCGGTGCGGCGAAGGCGATCCGGCCGGCGGGCAGGGACGTGACGGCGGAGATGTTCTCCCGGGCCAGGCCGGCGGTGAGGCCGGACAGCAGTCCGACCAGCAGGGTGATCAGTACGACGACGCCGCCCATCAGGGCGAAGCGCCCCTTGGCGAACGTCAGGTCTCTCAAGGCGACAAACACGTCTTCGCCCGGCCTTTCGACAACGGTGGGAGGGTGGAACAACCGCCGGAGTACCGGCGAGGAGTCCACCGTCGCCGTTCGGCGGCCCTGAGGGCATCGCTCCTGGGCGGGCACTTCCGGAGCCGAAGGGTGCGGTGGGACTTGCAACTTTCGGCAGATGCCCGGCCCCGGCACGGTCCGTACGCTGGAACGATCGTGAACGCGCTGACTCCCACCTCCCGGGCCCTGACCTGGAGCCTGCACCTGCTCGTGGCCGGCCTGCTCGCCCTTCCGGCGGTGCGGGCGGTGGCGGACGACCGGCCGCACGCACCCGCCGTCGTCCTGGTGGCCGCGGTGGTGGGCGTGGTGTACGCCCTGGGCCCCGCGCTCGAATCCGTCCGTTCGTCGCGCCGTGCGGCCGCGCTGTGGCTGGGCGCGGTCGGCGCGGTGTGGCTCGCGCTGCTGGCGCTGTCCGCGGAGGGGGTGTGGCTGGCGTTCCCGCTGTACTTCCTCCAGCTCCATCTGCTCTCCCGCCGGGCCGGGCTGACCGCGGTCGTCGCCACGGCGGCCGCGGCGATCGCGGCGTTCGCCGCCCACCAGGGCACGTTCTCGGCGGCCACCGTGATCGGCCCGGGGCTCGGGGCCGCCGTGGCCGTGGCGGTGGTGTGGGGCTACCAGGCGCTGTACCGCGAGAGCGAGGAGCGGCGGCGGCTCATCGAGGAGCTCACGGTCACCCGCGCCGACCTGGCCGAGGCCCAGCGGGCCGCGGGGGTGCTGGAGGAACGCGAACGCCTGGCCCGGGAGATCCACGACACCCTCGCCCAGGGCCTGTCCAGCATCCAGTTGCTGCTGCGCGCCGCCGAGCGGACCCTGCCCGAGGGGCCGGGGCCCGCCACCACCTACGTGGGCCAGGCCCGCCAGGCCGCGCTGGACAATCTCGCCGAGGCCCGCCGGCTCGTCGCCGCGCTCGCCCCGCCCGCCCTGGACGACACCACGCTCGCCGACGCGCTGGAGCGCCTGTGCGCCACCGCGACCGACCGGCACCGTCTCGACGTCCGTTTCCGCCTCACCGGCCGGCCGCACCCGCTGTCCACCGCGCAGGAGGTCGCCCTGCTGCGCGTCGCGCAGTCGGCGCTGGCCAACACGGTCGGGCACGCCCGGGCCGGAAAG
Organism: Streptomyces sp. CB02414; assembly: GCF_001905385.1. Taxonomy (GTDB): domain Bacteria; phylum Actinomycetota; class Actinomycetes; order Streptomycetales; family Streptomycetaceae; genus Streptomyces. Next base: position 510,670 of record NZ_LIPF01000007.1, read on the forward strand.
GCCGAGGTGACCCTGGCCTACCTCGACGACTGCGTCACCCTGGGCGTCACCGACAACGGGGTGGGTTTCGATCCCGGCGCCGTCTCCGCGCCCGGCCCGGACGGCGGCGGCTTCGGTCTGCCGGCGATGCGGGCCCGCGTGCACGCCCTGCACGGCACGCTCACCGTCGAGTCCGCCCACGGGTACGGCACCGCACTCTCCGCGCGCGTCCCGCTCGAAGCCGCGCCCGGTCCCACGTCCGATCCCGAACCGGCACCCGCGCCCGGCCCCGAGACCGCAGCCAAGCCCAAGCAGACACCCGAGCCCGGCCCCGCGCCTGCACCCGCACCCGAAACCGCACCGGCACCCGCACCCGGCCCCGAGACCGCAGCCCAACCCAGGCAGACACCCGGGCCCGCCTCCACACCCGAGCCCGCACCCGATCCCGAACCTGCACCCGCACCCGGCCCCGAGACCGCAGCCAAACCCAGGCAGACACCCGGGCCCGCCTCCACACCCGAGCCCGCACCCGATCCCGAACCTGCACCCGGCCCCGACACCGCAGCCAAACCCAAGCAGACACCCGAGCCCGGCCCCGCGCCTGCCCTCGCACCCGAAACCGCACCCGAGCCCGCGCCTGCACCCGCACCCGCACCCGACGACCCCGAGGCACACCCGTGACCGAGACCGCCCCGACGCCGATCCGTCTGTTGCTCGCCGACGACCACCCCGTCGTCCGCGCGGGGCTGCGCGCGGTGCTGGAGACCGAGGACGGCATCACCGTGGCCGCCGAGGCGGCGACCGCCGAGGAGGCCGTCGCCCGGGCGGGCCGGGGCGACATCGACGTGGTGCTGATGGACCTGCGGTTCGGCGGGGGCATGGGCGGCGCGGAGGCCACGGCCGCGATCACCGCGCGGGCGGGCGCGCCGCGCGTCCTGATCGTCACGACGTACGACACCGACGCCGACACCCTGCCCGCCATCGAGGCCGGCGCCACCGGCTACCTGCTCAAGGACGCGCCGCCCGAGGACCTCGCGGCGGCGGTGCGCACCGCGGCCGCGGGCCGCACCGCGCTCGCGCCGACGGTCGCGGACCGGCTGATGACGCGCCTGCGGGAGCCGCACACCTCGCTGACCCGCCGTGAGACCGAGGTCCTGTCCCTGGTAGCCGAGGGCCTGTCCAACCAGCACATCGCCGCCCGGCTCCAGCTGACCGAGGGCACCGTCAAGTCACACCTCGCCCGCGTCTACACCAAGCTGGACGTCGACTCGCGCACCGCCGCGGTCGCCGCCGCCACGGCCCTCGGCCTGATCCGGCGCTGAGCCGGACCGGGAGTCCTCGCCGGCCCGCGGTTGTCTTCCGGCGCTTCGTGGGAACCCTTGCACGGAGCGAGGAGGAGGCGGCATGGACGACTGGCGCGGGTTCGCCGAGCAGATGGCGTCGCTGGCGCGCGATCTCCTGGCGCAGGAGTCGGTGAACGACACACTGAAGCGGATCACCTTCTCCGCGACGGAACTGGTGGAGGGCTGCGACGCCGCGGGCATCCTCATCCTGCGCGGCAACCAGGTGCAGTCCCTCGCCCCGACCGACCAGGTGGTCGTCGACAGCGACGAACTCCAGGGGCGCGTCGGCGAGGGCCCGTGCTTCGACGCCGCGCGGACCGCCGAGGGGCAGCGGCAGTTCCGGATCGCCGACTTCACCGACCAGGCACGGCGCTGGCCCAAGTACGTTCCCGAGGCCCGCAAGCTGAATCTGGGCAGCATGATGGGGTTCCTGCTGTTCACCGAGGACGAGGACCTCGGGGCACTCAATCTCTACTCCTTCAGGCCCGGGGCGTTCACGGCGGCCAGTGAGACGGCGGGCTGGCTGCTCGCCTCGCACGCCGCGGTCGCCTTCTCCAGTGCCCGTACGCACGCCCAGCTGCAGCAGGCCATCGGCACCCGGCACACCATCGGTGAGGCGATGGGCATCCTGATGGGCAGGCACCGCATCACCGAGGACCAGGCCTTCGCCACACTGCGCAGGTACTCGCAGGACCACAACGTGAAGCTCCGCGAGGTCGCCCGCCGGGTGGTCGAGGAGGGCGGCCTGTCCTGAGCCGGCACCGGATGGCGTACCGCTCCGCCCCGGCGGGCACACGACAGCGGTGACCTTGGCTGACTTCCTCTTCGCCGTGCTCGGGGCGGGCGCGCTCGCGGCGGCCGTGCTGCCGCGACTGGTGGCCGGGCGGCCGCTGTCCATGCCGCTGGTGTTCCTGGCCTTCGGCGTCGCCCTGCAACTGCTGCCCACCCCGCTCCCGGAGATCGACCTGGTCCGCGACCGGGTGTGGGTGGAACACCTCACCGAGATGTGCGTCATCGTCTCCCTGATGGGCGCCGGCCTCGCGCTCAACCGCCCGTTCGGCCTACGGCGCTGGCAGGCGCCCTGGCGGCTGATCGGCATCACCATGCCGCTGACCGTCGCGGTCACGGGGCTGCTGGCCTGGTGGCTGCTGGACTGGCCGCCGGCCGCGGCGCTGCTGCTGGCGGCCGTGCTCGCGCCCACCGACCCGGTGCTCGCCTCCGAGGTACGGGTGGGCGCGCCCACCGACTCCGAGCACGACGAGGACGAGGTGCGCTTCGCGCTCACCAGCGAGGCCGGCCTCAACGACGGCCTCGCCTTCCCCGTCGTCATGGCGGCGATCGCGCTGACCGCCGCGGCGGGCACGGGCCTGTCCGGTGACTGGGTCGGCCACTGGCTGCTGGTCGACCTGCTGTACGGGTGCCTGATCGGCGTCCTGGGCGGCCTGGCCGTCGGCAAGCTGCTCGGCTGGCTCTTCTTCCGGGCCGGCCGGCAGGCGGTACGGCTGTCCGAGCACCGGGAGGGCTTCGTCGCCCTGGGTGCCACCTTCCTCTCCTACGGGGTCACCGAACTCGCCCACGGCTACGGCTTCCTGGCCGTCTTCGTCACCGCCTGCCGCATCCGCGCCGCCGAACGGGACCACGGCTACCACACCGTGCTGCACGACTTCGTGGAGCAGGTCGAACGACTGCTGACCGCCGGTCTCCTCTTCCTGCTGGGCGCGTGCGTGGCGCAGGGCGCCCTGGCCGACCTGACCTGGCGGGGCGCGGCCGTCGGTCTGCTCGTGCTGCTCGTGGTCCGGCCGGTGACCGGATGGGTCGCGCAGTTCGGCGCCGCGGCCGGACCCCGGGAACGTGCGGTGACCGCCTTCTTCGGCATCCGCGGCATCGGCTCGCTGTTCTACCTGGCGCACGCCCTCGGTACGGAGGGTTTCCACGTGCCAGCCGGGGAGTTGTGGGCCGTGGTGGCGTTCACGGTGCTCGCCTCCGTCGTCCTGCACGGGGTGACCGCCTCCCCCGCGATCTCCCGCCTGGACCGGCTCAGGCTGCTCAGGGCCCGCGGCCGGCGGCCCGCCGGACGGACGCCGGGCGAGGACGACGTGGCCGGCGAGCGGCTGTGACCCGGCCGTCCCGGACCGCCCCCAAGCATGCGGCGATCGAACGCGAACCTTCTCGACCGGATCATGAACTCCCTTATAGTGATCGCCTGTTGCGTGCCGTGTGACCGTTCCGGCGCGCTTCCGCCCGCTCCTTGGAGGCACGTCAGCATGACGACCGGCACCGAAGAAGCCCGGATTCCGCTGGACCCGTTCGTCACCGACCTGGACGGCGAGAGTGCCCGGCTGCGCGCGGCCGGACCGCTCGCGGCCGTGGAGCTGCCGGGCGGCGTGCCCGTCTGGGCGGTCACGCACCACGCGGAGGCCCGGGCCCTCCTGACGGACCCCCGTCTGGTCAAGGACATCGACGTGTGGGGTGCGTGGCGACGCGGCGAGATACCCGCGGACTGGCCGCTGATCGGGCTGGCCAACCCCGGCCGCTCGATGCTCACCGTGGACGGTGCCGAGCACCGCCGGCTGCGCACCCTCGTGGCGCAGGCGCTCACCGTGCGCCGGGTGGAGCACATGCGGGGGCGGATCACCGAGCTGACCGGCCGTCTGCTGGACGAACTGCCCGCGGACGGCGGCGTCGTCGACCTCAAGGCCGCCTTCGCCCACCCGCTGCCGATGTACGTCGTCGCCGACCTGATGGGCATCGAGGAGGCGCGGCTGCCGCGGCTGAAGGTGCTGTTCGAGAGGTTCTTCTCGACGCAGACACCGCCCGATCAGGTCGTCGCTACCCTCACCGAACTGGCCGGGACCATGGCCGACACGGTCGCCGCGAAGCGCGCGGCGCCGGGCGACGACCTGACCAGCGCGCTGATCCTGGCCTCCGAGGACGGGGACCACCTCACCGACGCGGAGATCGTCTCCACGCTCCAGCTGATGGTGGCCGCGGGGCACGAGACCACGATCTCGCTGATCGTGAACTCCGTGGTCAACCTGTCCACCCACCCCGAACAGCGGGCCCTGGTGCTCTCCGGTGAGGCGGACTGGTCCGCGGTCGTCGAGGAGACGCTGCGCTACTCGACCCCGACGTCCCACGTCCTGATCCGCTTCGCCACCGAGGACGTCCCGGTCGGCGACCGGGTGATACCCGCCGGGGACGCGCTGATCGTGTCGTACGGCGCGCTGGGCCGGGACGAGCGGGCGCACGGTCCCGCGGCGGGCGAGTTCGACATCACCCGCAGCTCGCCCAGCCGGCACATCTCCTTCGGGCACGGCCCGCACGTGTGCCCCGGCGCGGCCCTGTCCCGGCTGGAGGCCGGTGTGGCGCTGCCCGCGCTCTACGCCCGCTTCCCGCGGCTGGACCTGGCCGTACCCGCGTCCGAGCTGCGCAACAAACCGGTGGTCACGCAGAACGACCTGTACGAGCTGCCGGTCAGGCTGGTCTAGCGCCTTCCGGCCGCGCCCCGTACCTTCACCAGTGGGGCGTTTGCACCCCGCCCTTCGGGTAACTCCGGCATTCCGGACGCCGATCCCCGGGAGTCGCCATGTGGAAGCGCAAGGGCAGGAAGGGCCGCCGGGCCGCGAAGCCGGTCCCCATGGAGCTGTGCGACCTGTGCGCCAGGATATTTCCCAAGGACGAGGCCGTGAGCGGTTACGTGCCGGACTCCTCCGCGGCGCACGCCGGCAAGGAGTGGTTCGACGGGCTGCGGCTCATCACGACGTGCTGCGACGACCACTTCGATGTGATCAAGGACGGTTACGCGCACCGGCCCTTCGTGGACGAGGAGCTGTGGGCGGCGAAACTCACCCGGGCCCTGACCACGGGACCGACGGCGCTGTCCATGGACCAGCTCGGCTGCCGGACCGGCCTCCAGGACTCGCAGATACGGGCCGCCATCGCCTGGCACAACGAGCGCATGCGCGAGCAGCAACAGCGCATGGACCCGTGATCCGGTCCCGTGATCAAGCCGTGGCCGGGCGGGTCCCGTACGTGCGGTAGGGCTCCGCGTCCGGCCACCTGACGTCCAGTCCCAGCCCCGGCCGGCCCGGGTCGGGGCGCAGGGCGCCGCCGTCGGGTGACAGGGTGCCGTCGAACAGCAGCCGCTCGACGCGGACGTGGTCGTGGAAGTACTCCAGGTGGCGCAGCCGGCGCACGGCGCAGAAGGCGTGGGCGGAGACGGCCGGGGCGCAGTGGGCGGACAGGTCAAGGTGCCGGACGGCCGCCAGGCCGGCGACTTCCAGTACGCCGGTGATGCCGCCGCAGCGGGTGACGTCGGCCTGGAGGCAGTCCACAGCCGGCCCTTGGGTGAGGTTGGCGAAGTCCTGCGCGGTGAAGGCGTACTCGCCCGCGGTGATCTCCAGACGGGCGGGCCCCCGGTCCCGGAGCATGCACAGACCCTCCAGGTCCGCGGAGGTGACGGGCTCCTCGAACCAGCGCACGTCCCACTCGTCGTGGAACCGGTGCGCCCAGTACAGCGCCTCCTTGCGGCCGAGCGCCCCGTTGGCGTCGGTGAACACTTCCGGTCCGTCGCCGACCGCCCGGCGCACCGCGGTCAGGCGGTCCGCGTCGGCCTCCGGGGTGCGCGAGGTCTTCAGCTTCACCCGGGGGATGCCCTGCTCGACCCATCCGGAGAGCTGGTCGGTGAGCCGGTCCAGGGGGTAGTTGGTGAAGCCGCCGCTGCCGTAGACCGGGACGCGGTCGTGGTGGGCCGGCAGGAGGTGGACCAGGGGCAGGTCCAGCAGCCTCGCCTTGAGGTCCCACAGCGCCACGTCGACGGCGGACAGGGCCATGGCCCCGACGCCCGGCCGGCCGGCGTTGCGCATGCGCGCGCCCATCCGCTCCCACAGCGCCGGCGGTGAGGAGACCGCCCCGCCCTCGACGACCGGCGCCAGCACGGACTGCGCGAAGGAGGCGACGGAGAGGTCCCCGTAGGTGTAGCCGAGGCCGGTGCGGCCGCCTGCGTGCACGCGTACGAGGACCAGGGTCGTGGAGTCCCACTCCAGGGTGCCGTCCTGCTCCCTGCCGTCCGGGCCGTCGGTGGGGACCTCGAAGGCGTGCACGTCGACCGCGTCGACCGTGCACGAGTCCAGTGCCGTCGCGTCGGCCGTTCGCGGAGCCGGTTGCCGGTCACCGGGCCCGGGGACCGGCGTCACAGCGTGATCACCGTCTTGATGTCGCCGGGGCTCCGTTCGAAGGCCCGGGTCGCGTGGGCCAGGGGGACCCGGCGGGTGAGGAGCCGGTCCAGCCAGTCCCGGTCGGCCCGGGCCAGCGCGTCGGCGGCCTGCCGGAAGTGGCGCAGGTTGGCGTTGACGGAGCCCACCACGACGTCGTTCTCCAGCACGATGTCCCGGTTGACCGTGCCGGCGTCGACGGTCAGGGACCGGCCGGTGGGCGAGACGCCGGTGAGGCAGACGACGCCGTACGCCGCCGTCCCGCGCATCGCGTCGAACACCAGCCGGCCTGCGCCGGTGGCCTCGACCACCACGTCGGGGCGTACGGCGGCGAGCACGTCGTCCGCCGCGTCGCTGTGGTAGGCGGCGCCGAGGGCGCGCACCAGGTCCGGCTTCGGGCCGTCCGTGACCCGGTCCAGGACGTGCACGTCGAGGCCGCGCTGCCGTCCGAGCAGGGCGGCGAGCAGCCCGATGGGGCCGGCCCCCGTCACCAGTACGGTGCGGGGTTCGAACCAGGCCCGGGCGCCGACCCGCTCGATCTGCTCCCAGGCCTTGGCCACGACACTGGTCGGCTCCATGAGCACGCCGGTGAGCCCCAGGGCCGGGTCGATCCGCACCGCGTAATCCGGCTCCAGGCGCCACAGCTCGGCGCCGTAGCCGTCGAGTTCCTTGATGCCGCGCTCGCGGTAGCGGCCGTTGCGGCACATGTCGAACTCGCCGTGCGCGCAGGCGCCGCAGGGCTCCGGGTCGGGGCGTCGCACCACGCCCGCCACCAGCTCGCCGGGGCTGAAGCCGCTGCCCTGCGGGGCCTCGGCCACCCGGCCCAGCGACTCGTGGCCGAGGACCAGCCGGTCGTGGTGCGGCGGGGCCTGGCCGTAGGCGCCCGAGGCGATCTCCCGGTCCGTGCCGCAGACGCCGAGGGCCAGACCGTGGACCAGCAGTTCACCGGCGGCCGGTTCCGGGTCCGGGACCTCCTCCACGCCGAGTGAGCCGTCCCGGCCCGGGCGGACGGTCAGTGCGCGCATGATGGTCATCCTCTCGGCTCGCCCTCCCGGGGCCGGTTCCCCGCCCCGCCCGACGCATGCGTGGGCCGTCCGCGGGTGTGCGGCGGGCGTCCGGGTGGCGGCACGTTTGCCCAGGCCGTCCCGGGTCACTCAGTTGCGCGTCCACGAGCCATCGGAAGGACCCGCCCGAGGAGCACTCCGTGAACCGGTTCTGGCAGCCGTTCCACCGTGTGTGGGACCGGCTGGCCGCCTCCGCCCTGGTCCGGCGCGGCCGGGACCTGGAGCTGATGCACCGTGCCATGGGGTTCGCCACCCTCGCGCTGGTCACCCTGGCGCCGCTGCTCATCGTGGTGGCCGCCTTCGACCCGCTCGGACGCGGCGGTTTCGCGTCCTGGCTGGCCGACGGCATGGGACTGTCCGGCCGGTCCGCCAAGGTGCTGACCGACATCATCAGTCCGCCGACCAAGGTCATCGGCACCACCAGTGTCTGGGGCGGCATCGCGCTCGCCGTGTTCGGCGTGTCCTTCGCAGCGAGTGTGCAGAACGGCTACGAGCGCATCTGGGAACTGCCCTCCGGCCCCTGGCACCGTGTGTGGCGCCAGCTGACCTGGGTGGTCATGCTGACCGCCTACCTCTACCAGGAGGTCCAGACGCGGACCGCGCTGCACGGGTCGTTGCGGATCGCGCTGTCCACGGCGACGGGCATGCTGTTCTTCTGGTGGGGACAGCACTTCCTGCTCGGCAGCCAGGTCCGCTGGCGGGACCTGCTGCCCGGAGCCGTCGCGACCATGATCGGGCTGATCGGGCTGCGGGGCTTCTCGTACCTGGTCTTCACCCCGCTCATCCTGGACAACGCGATCAGCTACGGCACCGTCGGCATCGTGCTGGTGGTGGAGTCCTGGCTGATCGGCGTGGGGTTCGTCGTGTTCGGCGGCGCGATGGTCGGTCACTGGTTCTGCGAGCACCACTGGTGGACACGCACGATCGACCGGGAGTGAGCTGTCGGTCGTTCGGTCCTCTCCCCTCCCGCTACCGGAAAGGCATACGTTCCATGGTCCGCCTCCTGATGTGCACCGGCGCCCGGCGTCGCGCCCGCGTCCCGTGGGTCTCCGCGTCCGTGGCAGCGGGCGTGCTGCTGGTCACGGGCGCCGCCTGCGAGGGCCCACCGCCCTCGCCGCGCCCGGAGGTGCTGCCACAGGTCGAGGCGCCCTACGACCGTGCCGTGCGCGAGGCGCTCGACGAGGTGTCCGGCAGCCAACTGCTCTCGGTGGCGCTGCGCGGGGCAACCGAGCCGGAACCCGTCTGGTACACCCGGGTCGCCGGCCGGGACGGAACCGTTCACGTGGTCCGCGTCGGGGCCGTGCACGGGCGGCTGCTGGGCGCCGCCGTGCCGGGCGGGCAGACGGCCGCGGACAAGGAGCGGGTCGCCGCGCTGGCCGACTCGGCGGAGGTGCTGCCCGAGGAGGCGGTCGAGCAGGTGAAGAGCCCGGACTTCGGCAAGGTGTCCGGCGTCCGCCTGGAGCAGGACCGGCAGGCTCGCACGGTGTGGTCCGTGGAGGTGACCACCGTGCGCCGGGACCACACACAGACCTACCTGGTCGACGCGGTGACGAAGAAGGTACTCGACCGGCGGACTGCCCCACCCGGCGCGTGAGTCGCGGACGGACGGGAGCGGGCGGGCTTGCCGTGCCGGCACCGGCGCGCAACCGGCCGGTCCGGCCGAGAGGGCACGAACCGGGCCGCCGCCCGGCGGAGACGGGCACGAACCGGACCGTGTCCTGCCGGACCGGCACGGTCCCCTGCCGGACCGGGACCATCGCCCGGCCCGGTGCCCGCACGCACCGCCGACCGGGCCCGCACACACCCGGCGCCGGGGCGAACACCCATGAACGCCACAGCGTCCCGCCCTCGGACGCGATCATCACCCGCATACGGCCAACCGCCCGGCACAGCCGGCAACCGCCCCCCGACACCCGGAAGCCGGGCGGTCTGGCGCCCGGAAAACCCTGGTGCCTCTCCCGGACGGACCTACGTCCACGTCCTTCGGGCGACGCGCGCGGCGGCTGCCGTTCCGGTCACGGCGGCGGCCAGGGCGAGCGGGCGGCGGTGGCGGGAGAGCCAGAACTGGAGGCTGCGCGGGTGGGCCTCGTCGTCGAAGATGCCGTGGGCACCGTAGTCGGCGGGGGCGGTGTCGTCCGGCGGCTTCCAGAGGTTGACCGGCCGGGACGGGTCGATGGGCTCGTCGGTCTGCTGCCCGTCGTAGCCGGTGCGGGCCAGGTAGCGGTCCAGGAGCCCCGGGGCGAGCTTCTGGCCCAGCAGGGTGGCGACGGTCGAGCCGCCGACCCAGTACTCGCGCCGCTCGGGATGGTCCGCGGCGTACAGGACCGCCTCGGCGGCGACCTCGGGCTGGTAGACGGGGGCCACCGGGCGGGGGTGCCGGGGCAGCCGGGTGAGGACCCAGCTGAACTGGGGCGTGTTGAGGCCGGGCATCTGCACCATGGTCACCCGCACCCCGCTGCGGTCGTGCAGCAGCTCGCAGCGCAGGGACTCGGTGAAACCCTGGATCGCGTGCTTGGCCCCGCAGTACACCGCCTGGAGCGGGACGCTGCGCTGGGCCAGGGCGGAGCCGACCTGGACGATGGTGCCGCGGTCGCGCGGGGTCATGCGCCGCAGGGCGGCCTGGGTGCCGTGGACGAAGCCGAAGTAGGTGACCTCGGTGGCCCGCTTCAGTTCCTCGGGCTTGATCTCCGCGACGGGCGCGAAGACGGTCGAGAAGGCGGCGTTCACCCACACGTCGATCGGGCCGAGTTCCGCCTCGATCCGGCCGGCCGCCGCGTCCACCGCTTCGGCGTCGGAGACGTCCACCGCCAGCGGCAGCGCGCGTCCGCCCGCCTCCCGGACCTCCTCGGCCGCCCGTTCGAGGGCGTGCTCGCCGCGCGCGAGCAGGGCCACCGCACTGCCGCGGGCGCCGAAGGCCCGTGCGGTGGCCCGGCCGACGCCGCCGGTCGCGCCGGTGACGACGACGACCTCGGTGCCGTTCCTGCTCCGGCGCGGGGTGCCGCTCACTTCTTGCCCCGGCCCGGCAGGTGCTCGGCGTACTCGGTGAGCTTCTGGCGTACGCCCTTGGTGGCGATCCCGGTGGCTTCCGGGTCGTGCAGCGCGGCCTTGACGGCCTTCTTGCCCTGCTCCTTCATGATGTGCGGCGGGATCGGCGCGATCTCCGCGTCGACCTTGAACTCCAGGACCACGGGCCGGCCGGCGGACAGCGCCTCGTCCCAGGCGTCGCCGACCTTCTTGGGGTCGGCGCAGACGATGCCCTTGAGGCCGAGGAGTTCGGCGTAGGCGGCGTAGGGGACGTCGGGGATGTCCTGCGAGCCGGGGTACTTGGGGTCGCCGGCCATGGCGCGCTGCTCCCAGGTGACCTGGTTGAGGTCCTGGTTGTTGAACACGCAGAAAACGAACGGCGCCGGACCCGACAGGCGGTCCAGGTACCGCTTGACGGTGATCATCTCGTTCATGCCGTTCATCTGGAACGCCCCGTCACCGACGAAGGCGATCACCGGCCGGTCCGGGTACGCGAACCGCGCGGCGATGGCGTACGGGGTGCCGGGGCCCATCGTCGCCAGGGTGCCGGACAGCGAGGCGCGCATGCCCTCGCGGAGCTTGAGGTGCCGGGCCCACCAGTTGGTGCCCGAGCCGGAGTCGGCCGTGAGGATGGCGTCGTCGGGCAGGCGGGTGGAGAGTTCGGCGGCGACGGCCTGCGGGTTGATGGTCTTGCCGAAGTGCTCGCCGGCCCAGCGGTCGGCCAGGTCGTGCCACTCCCGCACGTCCTTCTCGATCTTCTCCCGCCAGCCCCGGTCCTTCTTGCGCTGGAGCAGCGGGATCAGGGCCCGAAGGGTCTCCTTGGAGTCGCCGACGAGGTGGGCGTCCATGGGGTAGCGGATGCCGATCATGCGTCCGTCGATGTCGATCTCGACGCCCCTGGCCTGCCCCTCCTCGGGCAGCCACTCCGAGTACGGGAAGCTGCTGCCGACCATCAGCAGGGTGTCGCAGCCCTGGATCATCTTGTCGCTGGCCTTGCTGCCCAGCAGACCGATGGGTCCGGTGACGTACGGCAGGTCGTCGGGCAGGACCTCGCGGCCGAGCAGCGCCTTGGCGACGCCGGCGCCGAGCAGTTCGGCCACCTCCATGACCTCGGCCTCGGCGTTGGCGGCGCCCTGGCCGACCAGCATGGCGACCTTGTCGCCCGCGTTGAGGACGTCGGCGGCCTTGCGCAGCTCGTCGTGGTCGGGCAGCACCCGGGGGCGGCTCCAGCCGACGCTGGAGAAGACGGAACCGTGCTCCCTGGGCGGGGAGGGCATGGCGTCCTCCTCCTGCACGTCGTTCGGAATGATGATCGTGGCGACGCCCCGGGTGGTCAGCGCGGTCTTGAAGGCGCGGTCGATCACGTGCCGGGCCTGGCCCGGGTGCACGACCATCTGGCAGAACTCGGACACGTCCGCGAACAGCTGGTCGAGGGCGATCTCCTGCTGGTAGTGGGTGCCCAGCGACAGCCGCTTCTGCTGGCCGACCACGGCGACCACGGGCTGGTGGTCGAGCTTGGCGTCGTAGAGGCCGTTGAGCAGGTGTACGGCACCCGGGCCGGAGGTGGCGACGCAGCAGCCCACCTCGCCGGTGAACTTCGCGTGCGCGCAGGCCATGAACGCGGACATCTCCTCGTGCCGGGCCTGGATGAACTCCGGGTCGCCGTCGGCCCGGTCGAACGCGCCGAGCAGACCGTTGATGCCGTCACCCGGATAGCCGTACACACGCTGGACGCCCCACTCGGACAGCCGCTGGAGCACATAGTCGGCGACTTGGGTCATGAGGCTCTCCCGGGACGTGGGGGGACAACGGTCGGCTTGTGGAGTTGCCTTCCCCGGCCGCTCGTAAACCGGGCGGTACTCACCCGTTCGGCGACGAACCCACCGACGTTTGCATAGGGCAAAGAAGGGAGGGCACCCGTTGCGCCGTCGGCGGGCACGGAACCCCACGCACGCCCGGGACTTCCGCGCCGTACCCCCTGGACCGGAAAGTGGACCGCATGTCTGTCGCGATCACCGCCCGTACTCCGCGCCCCTCCCCCGGCACGGTGCGGGAGCCGGACGGGCCGGGCGGCCGGACGCCCGAGGAGGAGCTCGTGCACCGGATGGCCGCGTGCCCCCGGGGCCGGGAGCGGGAGGAGCTGCGGGAGGCGGCCGTCACGGCCTGCCTGCCGGTCACCCGGCGGATCGCCCGCCGCTACGGCTGTCCGGACCGCAGCCGTGAGGACCTCGACCAGGTGGCGTGTCTCGGGCTGGTCATGGCGGTGGACCGTTTCGATCCCGGGCTGGGGCACGCCTTCCTGTCCTACGCCGTGCCCACGATCGACGGCGAGCTGAAGCGGTATCTGCGGGACTTCACCTGGCAGGTGCACGTGCCGCGGCGGCTGCAGGACAAGCACCGCCGGGTGCGGCTCGCGCAGGAGGAGATGCGCAGGGCCGGGCGCGCCGACGGCGGGACGGTCCGCGACCTCCAGGCGCTCACCGGCATCGACGAGCAGGAGGTGCGGCTCGCCCTGCGGGCGGACCGGGCACGCAACCCGCTGTCCGTGGACGAGGCGCGCGGCACCGGCCGGGGCGTCGCCCTCGCGGAGACCATCGGCGGTGACGACCCGAGGCTGGAACTGGTCACCGACCTGGTCGCGCTCAGGTCGCTGGTCGCCGAGCTGCCGGCCAGGGAGCGGACCATCCTGCGGCTGTACTTCGGCGACTGTCTGACCCAGCGGCAGGTGGCGGACGCCGTCGGCATCTCACAGATGCACGTGTCCCGGCTGCTGGCGCGGACCTGCGCCCGTCTGCGGCGCGGGCTGCTGACGGGCTGACGGGCGCCCGCACCCGGGCCGCCGCTACCGGGGTGGCGGTGCCGTGCTCGCCCGGGTCACCAGCCGGGTCGGCACCAGCGTCGTGCCCCGCTCCGGGCCGTCCTGGCGCATCTTGCGCATCACCGCCTCGACGCACAGCCGCCCCACCTCGGCGAAGTCCTGGTGGACGGTGGTCAGCGGCGGCAGGAAGGAACCGGCCTCGGCGATGTCGTCGAAGCCGATGACGCTGACGTCCTCGGGGACGCGCCGCCCTCGCTCGTGCAGGGCGCGCAGCAGGCCGAGAGCCATCTGGTCGTTGGCCGCGAAGACGGCCGTGCAGTCCGCGCGGGCGGCGAGTCCGAGGCCGGCCCGGTAGCCGGACTCCGCCGACCAGTCGCCCCGCACGAGGGGCGGCGGGGTACGGCCGGCCTCGGTGAGGGTGCGCCGCCAGGCGTCCGTGCGACGCTGGGCGGCGAAGGAGTCCTCGGGTCCGCCGAGGTGCCAGACGGTGGCGTGCCCGAGGTCCAGCAGGTGGCGCACGGCGGCGCGGGTGCCGCCGGCCTGGTCGGTGTCGACGACCGTGTAGTGGTCGCCGGCGTCGGAGTCGACCACGACGACCTGGACGTGGGGCGGCAGCTGGAGCGTCGCCGCGTCCAGCAGGTGCACCTCCATGATGACGATCACCGCGTCGACCGCGAGTTCCTCCAGCCGGGAGAAGGCGCCCCGCACCTCGTCCTGGGTGGGGACGGCGACCGGCAGGAGGGTCACCGCGTATCCCTCGCTCGCCGCGGAGGTGGCGATGGCCTCCAGGGTGCGCACGTTGCCGGTGGTGGCCAGCGAGAAGGTGATGACGCCGATGGTGCGGAACTCGCCGCGCTTGAGCGCGCGGGCCGCGCTGTTGGGCCGGTAGCCCAGCTCCTTCATGGCCGCCAGCACCTGTCGCCGGGTCTCCTCGGTCACTCCGGCGTAGCCGTTGGAGACGCGGGAGACGGTCTGCGAGGAGACCCCGGCCAGCCGGGCGACGTCCGCCATGGAGGCTGTGCGTTCCCGCCCGCGCGGGGGACGCGCTGGTGCGCTCGCCGGGACTTCCTCAGCCGTGCTCACTCGCCGTCAGCCGCCTATCTGTCGCTGTCGGGTCCGGGTGCGAAAGGACCCTTGACCGTCGTCATCGGGGCAGTGTAGACATGCCGCCATCACATGTTTACGTAAACATATCAGCTCGACGCCCTTTCGCGGTGCGCGATGTTTACGCAAACATCAGCGGAGTTCAGGACATGGACGAGCGAGGACGACATGACGACGCTGCAACCACCGGCCGCCGCCGCGCCGCGGCCGGCCCCGCCCCGGGCGAGGCGGAACCGCCGCTCCTGGACGGGGTGGGGCTTCCTGGGGCCCTTCGTGGCCGTGTTCGCCCTGGTGTTCCTCGCGCCGATCGCGTACTCCGTCTACCTCAGCCTCTTCCGTGACCAGCTGATCGGCGGCACCACCTTCGTCGGCCTGGACAACTACACGCAGGCGCTGGGGGACGACCGGTTCTGGGCCTCGCTCGGCCGGGTCTCGCTCTTCCTGGCCGTCCAGGTGCCGATCATGCTGGGCATCGCGCTCCTGGTGGCCCTGGCACTGGACAGCGGACGCCTGTACGGCCGGGACTTCTTCCGCATCTCGATCTTCCTGCCGTACGCCGTGCCCGCCGTGGTGGCCACCCTGATGTGGGGCTTCATGTACGGCACCCGCTTCGGCCTGGTCGGCGACATCAACAGCGCCTTCGGCGTCTCGCTGCCCGACCCGCTCTCCCCCGACCTGGTACTGGCCTCCATCGGCAACATCGTGACCTGGGAGTTCGCCGGCTACAACATGCTGATCTTCTACTCGGCGCTGCGCGTGATCCCGCACTCCCTGTACGAGGCCGCACAGATCGACGGCGCCGGGCAGCTCCGCGTGATCACCGCGATCAAGCTCCCGGCCATCCGCGGCGCCCTGGTGATCGCGACGATCTTCTCGATCATCGGCAGCTTCCAGCTCTTCAACGAGCCCAGCATCCTCCAGCCGCTCGCGCCCAACGCCATCACGACCGACTACACGCCGAACTTCTACACGTACTCGCTCTCCTTCAACGGACAGCAGCACAACTACTCCGCGACGGTCGCCATCGTCATGGGGCTGATCACCATGGTCATCGCCTACGTCGTCCAGCTGCGCGGCATGCGCAAGGGAGTGTGAGCAGCGATGACCAGTCCTGTCGTCACCGTCTCCGACCGCGGCGCGGCCAAGCCCTCCGGCACGCCGGGCTTCGCACCGCCCCGGCTGCGCACGCCCCGGCGCCGGCACTCCGCCGACAAGCCCCGGCGCAGCGTCCTGCTGACCCTGCTCACCTCACTGGTGCTGCTCTACAGCCTGGTGCCGCTGATCTGGCTGGCGGTCAGCGCCACCAAGACCCAGGAAGGGCTGTCCCGTTCCTTCGGCCTGTGGTTCGACGGCGACTTCGCGCTGTGGGAGAACATCGGCCAGACGTTCACCTACGACGACGGCGTCTTCACCCGCTGGCTGCTCAACACCCTGCTGTACGTGGGTCTGGGCGCGGGCGGCGCCACCTTCCTCGCCGTGCTCGGCGGCTACGCGCTGGCCAAGTTCGACTTCCCGGGCCGCCGGGCCGTCTTCGCCGTGGTCATCGGCGCGGTGGCGGTGCCGGGTACGGCGCTGGCGGTGCCGACCTTCCTGATGTTCAGCAAGATGGGGCTCACCAACACCCCTTGGGCGGTGATCATCCCGTCCCTGATCTCCCCGTTCGGCCTGTATCTGATGTGGGTGTTCGCGAGCGAGGCCATCCCGACCGAGCTGATGGAGGCCGCCCGCATCGACGGCGCCGGCGAGGTGCGCACCTTCTTCCGGGTCGCCTTGCCGCTGCTGGCCCCGGGCATCGTCACCGTCCTGCTCTTCACCATGGTCGCGACCTGGAACAACTACTTCCTGCCCCTGGTCATGCTCAAGGACCCCGACTGGTATCCGCTGACCCTCGGTCTGAACAGCTGGAACGCCCAGGCCGCGACCGCCGGCGGCGAGGCCGTCTTCAACCTGGTCGTCACCGGGTCGCTCATCACCGTCCTGCCGCTGATCGCGGCGTTCCTGCTGCTCCAGCGGTACTGGCAGTCCGGACTCGCCGCCGGAAGCGTCAAGGAGTAGCCGCTCCCCTGCCCTTCCCCGCCCCGCCAACCCTCAACGGTGCCGGTCCCGGCCCACGAAGAAGTGGAAGCTCGCCCATGCACAAGCACTCGCGCCGCCTGCTGCGCGGCATCGGCCTCGTCTGCGCCCTCGCCCTGGGGGTGACCGCCTGCGGTTCCGACGACGGGGGGTCGAGCCAGAAGGCGGTCTCGCAGGAGGACATCCAGGCCGCCCTGAAGAAGGGCGGCACCATCACGGTCTGGGCGTGGGAGCCCACGCTGGAACAGGTGGCCGCCGACTTCGAGAAGAAGTACCCCGGCGTCGAGGTCGACCTCGTCAACGCGGGCACCAACGCCGACCAGTACACCGCGCTGCAGAACGCGATATCGGCGAAGAAGGGCGTCCCGGACGTCGCGCAGATCGAGTACTACGCGATGGGCCAGTACGCGCTGACGAAGCAGCTCACCGACCTCAAGGGCTTCGGCGCCGACAAGCTCTCCGGCACGTTCTCCCCCGGCCCGTGGAACGGTGTGAAGGCCGGCGGGGACGGCGTGTACGGCCTGCCGATGGACTCGGGCCCGATGGCGCTGTTCTACAACAAGAAGGTCTTCGACAAGCACGGCATCGAGGTGCCCACCACCTGGACCGAGTACCTGGACGCCGCCCGCAAGCTGCACAAGGCGGACCCCAAGGCGTACATCACCGCCGACACCGGCGACGCGGGGTTCGCCACCAGCATGCTCTGGCAGGCCGGTTCGCGCCCCTACACGGTGAACGGCACCGAGGTGAAGATCGACTTCTCGGACCAGGGCGCGAAGGCGTTCACCGGCACCTGGCAGCAGCTCATCGACGAGAAGCTGCTCGCCCCGGTCACCAGCTGGACCGACGACTGGTACAAGGGCCTCGGCGACGGCACCATCGCGACCCTGGCCACGGGCGCCTGGATGCCCGCCAACCTGGCCTCGGGCGTGAAGGACGCCGCCGGTGACTGGCGCGTCGCCCCGCTGCCGCAGTGGACGGCGGGCGCCGGGGCGAGCGCGGAGAACGGCGGCAGCGCCCTGGCCCTTCCGGAGCTGGGCGGCGACGAGGCGCTGGCGTACGCCTTCGTCGAGTACGCCAACGCCGGGGAGGGCGTGCAGACCCGCCTGGCGAACGGCGCCTTCCCGGCGACCACCGCCGACCTGGAGTCCAAGGAGTTCCAGGACACCGCGTTCCCCTACTTCGGCGGCCAGAAGGCCAACAAGATCTTCGCCGAGTCGGCCGCCAACGTCGCCGACGACTGGTCGTACCTGCCCTACCAGGTGTACGCCAACTCGATCTTCAACGACACCGTCGGCCAGGCCTACGTCTCGGACACCACGCTGACCGAGGGCCTGAAGTCCTGGCAGGAGGCGTCGGTCGAGTACGGCACCGAGCAGGGCTTCACCGTCGAGAAGTAGCCGAGTCACAGCCGAGGAGCAGTCGAGAACTGCTGACGCAACACACCGGAAGGACCTGGACCGCCATGATCTCCACCCTCCTGTCCCGTCTGACCCGCGGGACGGACGGCGCGCCCGCCCCCCGTCTCGCCTACGGCGCCGACTACAACCCCGAGCAGTGGCCCCGGGAGGTGTGGGAGGAGGACGTACGGCTGATGCGCGAGGCCGGCGTCAACGTGGTGTCCGTGGGCATCTTCTCCTGGGCCCGCGTCCAGCCGGGCCCGGACGCCTGGGACTTCGGCTGGCTCGACGACGTCATGGACCTGCTGCACGAGAACGGCGTCGGCGTCGACCTGGCCACCGCCACCGCGTCCCCACCGCCGTGGCTGACCGCCGCGCACCCGGAGATCCTCCCCGTCACCGACCGGGGCGAGACCCTGTGGCCGGGCGCGCGCCAGCACTGGCGCCCGACCTCGCCGGTCTTCCGCGAGCACGCCCTGCGTCTGGTCCGCGAAATGGCGGCGCGCTACGCCGGTCACCCGGCCCTGGTCGCCTGGCACGTCAACAACGAGCTGGGCTGCCACAACGTGTACGACTACTCCGACGACGCGGCCCGCGCCTTCCGCGACTGGCTGCGCGGACGGTACGCCACCCTGGACGCCCTCAACGACGCCTGGGGCACGGCGTTCTGGTCCCAGCGCTACAGCGACTGGGAGCAGATCCTGCCGCCGCGGCTGGCGGCCTCCCACCCGAACCCCACCCAGCAGCTGGACTTCAAACGCTTCTCGTCCGACGCCCTCAAGGACCATCTGCGGGCGGAGCGCGAGGTCCTGCGGGAGCTGACGCCCGACGTCCCCGTCACCACCAACTTCATGGTGATGCCGGGCACCAAGGGCATGAACTACGCGGACTGGGCGGCCGAGGTGGACTTCGTCGCCAACGACCACTACGTCGTGCCGGGCCCCCGGGACCGTGACGAGCTGTCCTTCTCGGCCAACCTCACCAGCGGGATCGCGGGCGGCCGGCCCTGGTTCCTGATGGAGCACTCCACCAGCGCCGTGAACTGGCAGCCCGTCAACCTGGCCAAGCGGCCGGGCGAGCTGGCCCGGGACTCGCTGACGCACGTGGCGCACGGTGCGGACGCGGTCTGCTTCTTCCAGTGGCGCCAGTCGGCGGCGGGCGCCGAGAAGTACCACTCGGCGATGGTCCCGCACGCCGGCGCCGACAGCGACCTGTTCCGCGCGGTCTCCGCGCTCGGCGACACGCTGAAGACGCTGGCGCCGGTCGCCGGGAGCGAGCGGGAGCCCGCCGAGGTCGGCATCCTCTTCGACTGGGAGTCCTGGTGGGCGAGCGAGCAGGACTCGCACCCCACCTCGCTGCTCGACTACCACCGGGAGGCGCTGGACTGGTACTCGGCGCTGCTCTCCCTCGGCATCCGTGCCGACGTGGTCCCCACCGGCGCCGACCTGAGCCGCCACCGGGTGGTGATCGCCCCGGTGCTGCACCTGGTCCCGGCCGAGCTGGCCAAGGACCTCACCCGGTACGCCGAGCAGGGCGGGCACCTGGTCACCACGTACTTCTCCGGCATCGTGGACGAGAACGACCACGTCTGGCTGGGCGGTTACCCGGGCGCCCTGCGCGACCTGCTCGGCATCCGCGTCGAGGAGTTCGGTCCGCTGCCCGCCGGGCGGACGGTGGAGCTGGACGGCGCGGGCACCGGGAGCCTGTGGACCGACCAGATCACCGTGACCGCGCCGGAGACCGAGGTCCTGGCCCGCTACCGCACGGGCACGCACGCGGGCCGCCCGGCCGTCACCCGGCGCCCGACGGGCGGCGGATCGGCCGCCTACGTCTCCACCCGGCTCGGCGCCGAGGGGCTGGCGGCGCTGCTGCCGCGGCTGCTGGAGCCGGCCGGCGTGACGAGCGACCTGCCCGCCGAGGTGCACGGCCGGGTGGAGGCCACCGTGCGCCGCGGCCCCGGCGGACGGTTCCTGTTCCTGGTCAACCGGACCGACGAGCCGGTCACCGTCCCCGGGCTCGCCGGAGAGGTCCTGGTGGGCGGCACCGGCGGCGAGGGCGCCGTCGTCCTCGCGGGCCGGGGCGTCGCCGTCCTGCGCACGCCCACCGGCTGAGCGCGCCTCCCGTACCACCCCACCCCGTCTCCCCGGAGCGGCGCACCGCCGCTCCGGGGCCGCCCCCTCCTGCCCGGAACCGGGCTCCAGGGGCCACCGCAGCGACCACACCTTCCAGTTGGGAGCACACGATGGCACGCCGTACCCGCAGCAGACGCCTCCTCACGGGCGCCGTCCTGACCGCACTGGCCACGGGGGCCGGCCTGATCGGCGTACCCGCCCAGGCCGGACCGGAGGACGCCCGGGCCGCCGCCTCCGTGACCGTGCGGCCGGACCCCTCGTACCGGCAGGAGAGGTTCGAGGGGTGGGGCACCAGTCTGGTCTGGTTCGCCAACGCCACCGGCGACTACCCGCCCGAGATCCGCGAGAAGCTGGCCCGGCTCCTCTTCGACGACCAGGGCCTCGGCCTGAACATCGCCCGCTACAACATCGGCGGCGGCAACGCCCCGGACGTGCAGGACTACCTGCGGGCCGGCGGCGCCGTCGAGGGCTGGTGGCGGGCGCCCGCCGGCACCACCCGCGAGGACACCGACTGGTGGAGCGCGGACGACCCTGCCGACTGGAACGAGGACGCCGACGCCACCCAGCGCTGGTGGGTGGAGCGCATCAAGGACGACATCGACCACTGGGAGACGTTCAGTAACTCCCCGCCCTGGTTCATGACCGTCAGCGGCTACGTCTCCGGCGGCTTCGACTCCTCCGCCGACCAGCTGAAGACCGAGTCGGTCGACGACTTCGCCGCCTACCTGGCTGGTGCGACCAAGCGGCTGGAGCGGGCCGAGGGCATCGAGGTCGACACCGTCGACCCGTTCAACGAGCCCAACACCCCCTACTGGGGCACCCGGCTCGGCCCGGACGGCGAGCCCGTCGGCGGCCGGCAGGAAGGGGCGCACATGGGCCCCGAGCTGCAGCGGAAGGTCCTCCAGGCGCTCGCCCCCGCGCTGAAGGAGGCGAAGGTCGGCGCGGACATCTCGGCGATGGACGAGACCAACCCCGGTACCTTCGCCAAGAACTGGGGCGCCTACTCCCCCGCCGACCGCGCCCTCGTCGGCCAGATGAACGTCCACACCTACGGCACCGGACAGCGCACGACGGTCCGGGACCTCGCCAAGGCCGCGGACAAGCCGCTGTGGATGAGCGAGGTCGGGGGCGACTGGGGTGACGGCCAGGACTTCGAGGACATGCGGCCCGGCCTCGGCCTCGCCCAGCACATCGTCGACGACCTGCGCGAACTGGAGCCGCGCGCCTGGGTGTTCTGGCAGCCCGTCGAGGACTACGACAACATGAAGCCCGGCGGCGAGTCCGACAGGGGCGGCAACTGGGGCAGCATCCAGCTCCCCTTCGACTGCACCGCCGAGGACACCCTGGAGACCTGCCCGATCCGGACCAACACCAAGTTCGACACCGCCCGCAACTTCACCCACTTCATCAAGCCAGGCGACCGGCTGATCAAGACGGACGACACCTCCAGCGCCGCCGCCGTCACCCGCGACGGCAAGGGCGCCTCGCTCGTCCACGTGAACCGCACCAGCGAGGCCCGCACCGTCACCATCGACCTCTCCAAGTTCCGCGACGTCAGCCGCCGCGCCACCGTCACCCCGGTCGTGACCAGCGCGGACGGCAAGCTCGAGCGGCAGTCCCCGATCAGGGTGAGCGACCGCGCGGCCACCTTCACCGTGCCCGCGCAGTCCGTGACCTCCTTCGAGATCGAGGGCGTCTCCGGCGTCGCGAAGGACGCCGCCCTGCTGCGCAAGGGCCACACCTACACCCTGACCGGCGTGCAGAGCGGCAAGGCCGTCACCGTCGCGGACGACGGCAGGGGCCTGGTCCTCGGCGACGGGAACGGCACCAGCGCCCAGCGGTGGCGGCTGAGCGCGGTGCGCCACGACAGCGGCGTCCGCGACCGGTACGTCTTCACCAACCCCGAGGACGGCACGCGGCTCGCCGTGCGTGACGACGTCCCGGTCGCCGAACCGGACACCGGCAGGCGTGACCGGGCCACCGAGTGGATCATGTCGACCACCGGTGACGGCACCTGGACCCTGGTCAACGCCGCCACCGGCCGCCTGCTGGAAGTCGGCGGCCAGGCGACGCACGAGGGTGCGGCCGCCACCACCTGGCCGCCCAACTCCGGGGCGAACCAGCGCTGGACGGTGACCGACGTGTCCGCCGGCTGAGCCTCTGCCCACCCGCTCACGGCCCGGTCCGCCGCTCGCGCGGACCGGGCCGGCCCTTGGCCCGCACCGACCGAAGGAGACGGCATGACCACCGACCCCCGCGAACTCGACGTACGCCGCAGGATGGCGGCGCACGAGCTCTACGCGGACGGCGCACCCGGACTGGAAGGGCTGGCCGAAGAACGGACGCGGGGCAAGGAGCTGGCCGACGCCTACAACCGGACCGGCGCCCGCGACGAGGAGGGCCGCCGGGCGGTCCTGAAGGAGCTGCTCGGCTCGGTGGGCACGGGCGTCTGGATCGAGCCGCCGCTGCACGTGGCCTACGGCAGCCGTGTGCACCTGGGCGACGACGTGTACGCCAACTTCGGGCTGACCCTCGTCGACGACGTCGAGGTCCTCGTCGGGGACCGGGTGATGTTCGCGCCGCACGTGACCGTCAGCACCACCGGGCACCCCGTCCACCCGGACCTGCGCCGGGACGGCACCCAGTTCTCGGCGCCGGTGCGCATCGAGGACGACGTGTGGATCGGGTCGGGCGCGCAGATCATGCCCGGGGTCACCGTCGGGCGGGGCTCGGTGGTCGGCGCGGGCAGCGTCGTCACGGCGCACGTGCCGCCCATGGTGGTGGTCGCCGGGTCCCCGGCACGGGTGGTCCGCGAGATCACCGACGCCGACCGGGAGTGGGCCTACCGCCCGCCGCGCGCCGCGCGCCGGGCCGCCGGCTGACCGGCCGACAGTGATCGTCAACTTCCGCCGTGCGCTTGGCACATGGCACGGACCGCGGGGCAGTACGATGATCGAGAATCGCGGCGGAGCGTCACCTCCCGGACCACGGAGCCTGCCATGACGACGGACCATTCCCAGCACCCGCGGATCGACACCGGCCGGGCCCACCCGGCGCGGGTCTACGACTGGCTGCTGGGCGGCAAGGACAACTACCCCGTCGACGAGGCGGTGGGCGAGACGCTGCCGCCCGAGGCGCGGGACGCGGCGCGGCAGAACCGCGCGTTCATGCACCGCGCGGTGGCGCACCTCGCCGCCCGGGGCGTCGACCAGTTCCTGGACATCGGCACGGGCATCCCGACCGAGCCCAATCTGCACCAGATCGTCCAGCGGACGGTGCCCGCGGCCAAGGTCGTCTACGCCGACAACGACCCGATCGTGCTGCGGCACGCTCAGGCGCTGCTGGTCAGCAGCGCCGAGGGGGCCACCGACTACATCCAGGCGGATGTGCGCGAGCCCGACGCGATCGTGCGGCACGCCCGCGAGGTCCTGGACTTCGAGAGGCCGATCGCCCTGTCGCTGATCGCCCTGATGCACTTCATCACGGACGAGCAGGACGCCCACGGCATCGTGCGCGGACTCGTCGAAACGCTGCCACCGGGCAGTCATCTGGTCCTCTCGCACGCCGCGATCGACCTCTTCCCCGAGATGGCGGAGCACGTGATCGCCCAGTACGCCAAGGGCGGCATCGAGCTCGGCTTCCGCACCCGGGCCGAGGTGGCGCGCTTCTTCGACGGGCTGGAGCTGCTGCCGCCCGGTCTGGTCACGACCACCGAGTGGTACGGCGAGGGCCAGGAGCCGCCCGCGCCCGAGGAGAGCGGCATCTACGCGGGCGTGGCGCGCGTCCCCTGACGCGAAGGCCGCGGGGCGGGCCGGGCGGGGGCGCGAGGACGGTGGCTCAGCGGCTGCGCCGTCGGGCCGGCCGGCCGCTGCCGATCCCGGCGACGTGCAGGGCGAGCAGGGCGAGGCCGACGAGCATGACGTTGGTGGCGGTGAAGATGTCGTTGGTCGAGATCTCCGCCGCGTTGATCAGCCAGGCGATGAGGAACAGAACCGCCGCGATGATGGCGAGCACGGTGTACATCCCTTCGGATCGGGGGCACCGGGCCGGTGCCGTGTCACGCGTATGCCCCCGACGGGAGGCGTGACACGGCCGGCTCTCGCGCACGCTTCGTACAGTGGAGGGACGGGACCCGGCCGACCGCCGCCGGTGCCCCACCGCACCCTCGCCTCCCGGAGTCCCCATGCACGACCCGTCCACCGCACCGGACGACGGCTCCGGCGCCCTGTTCGGCCTCGACGCCCTGGCCCCCGGTCCGCCGGCCGCCCCGCCCGCCGGTCCGCTCTTCCGGGACTCCGCCGCCGCCCGCCGCCTGCTGCCGGTCCGGGAGATCCACGCCGAGCCGGCGGCGGCCGCGTCCCCGCGCGGCCGGCAGGTCCTCGCCCGCTTCCCCGACGCCCGCGTCGTCGAGGTGGACTCCCACTGGCGCATCCCCGGCCTGCACGGCAACGAGGGCAACGTGGAGCGCTGGGTGCGGGTCAAGGGCGAGACGCTGGTCCTGGGTGAGAGGAAGACGCTGACCACCCGCCCCAACGGACGGTCCGCGGACTGGATCGCCCCCGGCGCCTCCAACGGCTGCGCGATGGCCTGCGCCTACTGCTACGTGCCCCGGCGCAAGGGGTACGCCAACCCGGTCACCGTCTTCACCAACATCGACCGGATCATCGCCCACCTCGGCCGCCACATCGCCCGGCAGGGGCCCAAGCCCGAGCCGAACCAGTGCGACCCCGAGGCCTGGGTGTACGACGTCGGCGAGAACGGCGACTGCTCGGTGGACGCCCTGATCTGCGACAACACCGCCGACCTGGTGCACGCCTTCCGGCAGTGGCCGACGGCGAAGGCGTCCTTCGCCACCAAGTTCGTCAATCCCGACCTGCTCGCCCTCGACCCGCGCGGCCGCACCCGGATCCGCTTTTCCCTGATGCCGCCGGAGGACTCCCGGCTGCTGGACGTACGCACCTCCCCGGTCGCCGAGCGCGTCGCGGCGGCGGCCGACTTCCTGGACGCCGGGTACGAGGTGCACTTCAACCTGTCGCCCGTCGTCGTGCGGCCGGGCTGGGAGGAGGCCTGGGGCGAGCTGCTGCGGCAGCTCGACGACGTCCTGCCGGACCGGGTCAAACGGCAGGCCGCCGCCGAGGTGATCATGCTGACGCACAACCGGGAGCTGCACGAGGTCAACCTGGGCTGGCACCCGCGCGCCGAGGAGGTGCTGTGGCGGCCGGATGTCCAGGAGGCCAAGCGCTCCGAGAACGGCGCGCTGAACGTGCGTTACCGGGTGGGTGTCAAGGCGGACGCGGTGGCGCGGGTCCGGGCCCTGGTGGCCTCCCACGCACCCTGGCTGCGCATCCGGTACGCCTTCTGACGGCGGCGGACGGGCCGGACCCGACGCCAGATACGGTTCTACGTGCAACTACTTGCCGTACGGACCCTGGAGCCGGCCTTGCCACCCACGATCGAAACGGCCGGAGACCGGCCCGACACCACCGGCGAAGCCGGCTGGACCGAACTCGGCTCGCACGCCGAGCTGCGCGAGCTGCTCGGCGAGCCCTGGCCCGTCGTCATCGACAAGGTGCACGGCCGGCTCACGGACGACGACCGGGACATCCTGTCCCGCTCCCCCTTCTGCCTGCTCGCCACCTCCGACGCCCGGGGCAACTGCGACGTCTCGCCGCGCGGCGACGCCCCGGGCTTCACGCACGTCCTCGACCCCGCCACCGTCGCCGTCCCGGACCGCCCGGGGAACCGGCGCGGGGACAGCTTCCACAACATCCTCGACAACCCGCACGCCGGCCTGCTCTATCTGGTCCCCGGCGGCAAGCAGGTGCTGCGGGTCAACGGCCGGGCCCGCATCCTCACCGACGCGCCCTTCTTCGACGCCATGGCACGGGACGGACGGCGTCCGGACCTGGCGCTCCTGCTGGAGATCGACGAGATCTACCTGCACTGCCCGCAGTCCCTGAACCGGGCGGGGCTGTGGAAACCCCAGTCGTGGCAGGCGAGTTGAGAGCACGGCACGACGGCGAGGGAGCAACGGGGCGGTGCCGTCAACGGACTGTGTGACCCCCGTCTCTACCAGCGCTTTTTAGGTTAGGCTAACCTTCGCCATGTGAGATCTGGTGAAGACGCAGCCGACAGCCCACGCCTGCGCGGACACGAACTGTCGGCCACGGACGTCACCGTGGCGTACGACGGTGTCGACGTCGTGCACGACGCGACGGTCAGGCTCAGGCCCGGTGAAGTGACCGTCCTGGTGGGCCCCAACGGCAGCGGGAAGTCGACGTTGCTGCGGACCGTCGCCCGGCTGCAGCGGGCCCGCAGCGCCACGCTCAGGATCGACGGCGACACCGACGGCCTGGCGCTGACGTCCCGTGAGTTCTCGCGGTACGTCGCCCTGCTGACCCAGGGACGCCCGACGCCGGGCGGACTCACCGTGCGGGACGTCGTCGAGTTCGGCCGCTACCCGTACCGGGGGCGCTGGGGGCGCCCCGACCCGGACGGCCCGGCCGCCGTGGACCGGGCGCTCGCGCTCACCGGCGTCGACACACTCGCCGACCGCGGCGCCGACCATCTGTCCGGCGGGCAGTTGCAGCGGGTCTGGCTCGCGAGCTGCCTCGCCCAGGAGACCGGCGTACTGCTCCTGGACGAGCCCACCACCTATCTCGACCTGCGGTACCAGGTAGAACTCCTCGACCTCATCCGGGACCTGGCGGACGACCACGGCATCGCCGTCGGGGTCGTCCTGCACGACCTCGACCAGGCGGCGGCCGTCGCCGACCGGATCACGCTCCTCGAAGCGGGCCGGATCGTCGCCGACGGCCCGCCCGAGGACGTGCTGACGCCGGAACGGCTGACTGCCGTCTACGGCATCCGGATCGACGTCGACACCGACCCCCTCACCGGCCGGCTGCGCACCCGCCCAATCGGCCGCCACCACATACGCACCCCCGAAAGGCTCGGCACCACCTCATGAGACGCCTCCTGCTCACCGCGGCCGCCACCACCGCCGCGGCGCTCACCCTCGCCGCCTGCGGCACCACCGAACCCGCCGCCGACAAGTCGGAGGAGAAGAAGGCCTCCGAGGCCATCACCCTCACGGACGGCAAGGGCACCGAGGTGAAGCTCGACGGCCCGGCCACCAAGGTCGTCGCCACCGAGTGGAACGTCGTCGAGAGCCTGCTCTCCCTGGGTGTCGAACCGGTCGGCGTCGCCGACGTCAAGGGCTACAAGACGTGGGACACCTCGGTCCCGCTGAAGGGCAACCCCAAGGACATCGGGACGCGCGGCGAGCCCAGCATGGACACCGTCGCCTCCCTCGCCCCCGACCTCATCGTCGCCACCACGGACCTGCCGCCGGCCGCCGTGAAGCAGATGCGCGAGGTAGCCCCGGTGCTGGAGGTGAAGTCCGCCGACGGCACCGGCCAGATCGACCAGATGCTGGAGAACGTCGACCTGATCGCCAAGGCCACCGGCACCACGGACAAGGCCGAGACCATCCGCGAGGACTTCGAGGCGAAGGTCGCCGAGGGCAAGAAGGCCCTCGCGGACGCCGGTATGGCCGGCAAGAACATCGCCTTCGCCGACGGCTACGTCACCTCGAACCAGGTCTCGGTCCGCCCCTACACCGCCACCTCGCTCATCGGTGAGGTCAACGAGGCGATCGGCCTGAAGAACGCCTGGAAGGTGAAGGGTGACGAGGCCTACGGTCTCGGCGCCACCGACGTGGAGGGCCTGACCGCCCTGCCGAAGGACGTCCAGTTCGCCTACATCGGCAACGACGAGGACCCGAACGCCACGCCGTTCACCGGCGCGCTCACCGAGAACTCGGTGTGGAAGTCCCTGCCGTTCGTCAAGGCCGGCGACGTGCACCGGCTGAACGACGGCATCTGGATGTTCGGTGGTCCCGGGTCGATGGAGGCGTACATCGACGCCGTCGTCGGCGCGCTCACGAAGTAGCGAAGCCATGGCCGTCACCGCAACCAAACCCGCTGCCCGTCCGTCGACGGCTTCCACGCCCCGGTCGGGTGCGGCCGCGGTGACGGCCGGACTCGTCCTGCTGGTCGCCGTCCTCGCCGTCGTCGACATCACCCAGGGCACCGCCGCCGTCGGAGCCTCCGAGGTGTGGCGGGCCCTGACCGGGCAGGCCGACGCCGGCGACGCCTCGGTCGTCGTCGCCTCCCGGCTGCCCCGGATGACCGCCGGCCTGCTGGTCGGAGCCGTCCTCGGCATGGCCGGCGCCGTCCTCCAGGCGGTCAGCCGCAACGTGCTGGCCTCGCCCGACACCCTGGCCGTCAACGCGGGTTCCTACCTGGCGCTCGGCCTCGCCGGCGCCACCGGCCTCTCGCTGCCCATGATCGCGTCCTCCGGCGTCGCCTTCCTCGGCGGCCTGGCGGCGGCGGCCGTCGTGCTCGGTCTGTCCGGCCTCGGCACGGGCACGGTCCGGCTCGTGCTCGCCGGCACGGCACTGATGCTGGGCCTGAACTCCATGACCGAGGGACTGCTGCTGCTCTTCCCCGAGCAGACCGAGGGCCTCTACCAGTGGAACCAGGGCAGCATCGGCCAGAACGGCTTCGACGGCGTCCTGCAGATGCTGCCCGTCGCCGTCATCGGCCTCGTCGGCCTGCTGCTGACGGCCCGCCGGGTGGACGCGCTCGCCCTCGGCGACGACGCGGCCCGCGGGCTGGGCGTACCGGTCCGGGCGACCCGCGTCACGGTCGTCGTCCTGGCGGCGCTGCTGTCCGCCGCCGCGGTCACGCTCGCCGGGCCGATCGGCTTCGTCGGCCTGTGCGCCCCCGCCCTGGTCCGCCCGCTGGCCCGCCGGTTCCGAGGCTACGCACGCTCCCGCGCCGCCCTCCCCGCGGCCGCGCTGACCGGCGCGGCCCTGGTCCTCGGTTCGGACGTGGTGCTGCGGACGCTCGTCTCGGACGACCTCTCGGTGGCCGTGCCCACGGGTGTCGTCACCAGCCTGGTCGGTGCCGTGTTCCTGGTCGTGATGGCGGTCCGGATGCGGGACACCGCCGGGGCCGGCGCACCCGACCGGCTGCGCACCCCGAGCCGTACCGCGTTCGTGATCACCGTTGCCGTCCTGGTCGTCGTCCTGATCGGCCTGGTGATCGCCGCCGTGCTGGTCGGCGACAGCAAGCTGCTCCTCGGTGACGTCGTCAACTGGGCGCAGGGACGGGCCGGACGGACCGTCACCTTCGTCCTGGACACGCGGGTGCCCCGGGTGCTCGCCGCGCTCGGCGCGGGAGCGGCGCTCGCGCTGGCCGGCACGCTGGTGCAGGCCGTGACGCGCAACCCGCTCGCCGAGCCCAGCGTCCTGGGCGTCACCGGCGGCGGCGCGCTGGGCGCCGTGATCCTGGTGACCACCGCGCCTCTCGCCAGTACGTGGGGCGTCGCCGGTGCGGCGTTCGCGGGGTCCGCGATCACCGCGGTCGTCGTCTTCGGGCTCGCCGCCCGGGGCGGGTTCCAGCAGAACCGGCTGATCCTCGTCGGCATCGGCACGGCCTCCGGTACGGCGGCGATGATCAGCCTGCTGATCGTGCTGACCGACCCGTTCAACGCCACCAAGGCCCTGACCTGGTTGTCGGGTTCGACCTACGGGCGGACCATGCCGGACGTCGTGCCGGTCGCGCTGGCGCTGGTCGTCGGCATCGGTGTGGCCGTCGCCCGGCGGACCGAGCTGGACCTGGTGTCCCTGGACGAGGACACCCCGCGGCTGCTCGGCATGCGGCTGGCCCCGGGGCGCCTCGGGTTCCTGGTGCTGAGCGTCGTGCTCAGCTCGACGGCCGTCGCGTGCGCGGGCACGATCGGGTTCGTCGGGCTCGTGGCCCCGCACGCGGCCCGCGCCCTCGTGGGCCGGCGGCACGTGCGGGTCGTACCCGTCGCGGTCCTCCTCGGCGCGGTGCTCGTGTGCGCGGCCGACCTGATCGGCCGCACGGTGATCGCGCCGTCCCAGCTCGGCGCGGGCCTCATGACGGCGGTCATCGGCACGCCGTACTTCCTGTACCTGCTGGTGCGCAGCCGCCGGTAGCCGCAGGCCGCGGGCCCGCCGAACGTCATCGACATCGAGGCGACTTGCTGGGAAGGGCCGCCGCCCACCGGCGCGGTCAGCGAGGTCGTCGGGATCGGGCTCGTGGCCCGGGAGCGGGCGGAGCGGCACCGTTTCATGGTGCGGCCCGTCCGCTCCCGGGTCAGTGCGTTCTGCACGGAACTGACCGGGATCACCCAGGCCGAGGCCGACGCGGGCGTGAGCTTCGCCGAGGCCTGCGACACGCTGGTGCGTGAGCACGGCGCGGCGCTCCGGCCCTGGGCGGGCTGGGGCGACTACGACCGGCACCGGTTCGTCCGCGCGGACGGCCCGGCATGGCGCAGGCGCCGTCCCTCGACGTGACCGTTGTTAGACAGCGCGTCAAGTTACTGAACCGTAATGAGCATGGCGCTACCCGCGGTAACTCCTGTCCGGTTACCGTCCCGTAACCCCACAGGTGCAGCGCGGCCACGGCCCTGGCCCGACCAGGCCGCGGACGACCGGTTTCCGGCCCTTCCCCAGGAGGTTCGCCATGCCCCCACGTCCACGTACGCTCGCCGCGGCGGTCACCGTCGCGCTCGCCCTCGGCGCCCAGGCCGTCCCCGCCGTGGCGGCCGACGGACCGGCCGCCGCCACGGAAGTCTCCCGCGGCATCGAGATCCCCGCCTTCTACACCCCGCCGGCCGGCCTGCCCGAGGCCGACGGCGCGCTGATCCGCAGCGAGCCGCTGCCCCTGGCACTGAGCCTGCCCGGCCTCGGCGGTCCCCTCCCCGGAGAGGCGACCCGGCTGATGTACAAGTCCACCGACGCCAACGGGGAACCGGTCGCCGTGACCGGCGCCTACATCGAACCGTCCGCCAAGTGGCGCGGCGACGGGCCGCGTCCCCTGGTGGCCGTCGCGCCCGGCACCATGGGCCAGGGTGACCAGTGCGCCGCCTCGATGGCCCTGGAGCACCCGCTGCGGTTCAACGGCGAGACGATCTCGGTGGGTTACGAGGACCTGTCGATCTACCGGCTGCTGCTGCGCGGTGTCGCGGTCGTCGTCACCGACTACGTCGGCCTCGGCACCACCGACCGGCTGCACACCTACGTCAACCGCGTCGACGGGGCCCACGCCGTCCTGGACGCCGTACGCGCCGCTCGTTCCCTCGACTCCGCGTCGGTCACCTCCGGCTCCCGGGTCGGACTCTTCGGGTACAGCCAGGGCGGCGGGGCGACGGCAGCCGCCGCCGAACTCCAGCCGTCCTACGCCCCGGACGTCACTCTGGCGGGCACCTACGCCGGTGCTCCGCCCGCCGACCTGGTCGAGGTCACCGAGGCGATCGACGGCGGCGACCTGGCGGGCGCGCTGGGCTGGTCGCTCAACGGCTTCCTGCAGAGCGAGCCCGCGCTGCGGCCGATCGCCGACCGGTACATCAACCCGGCCGGTGAGGAAGCGCTCAAGGACCTGTCGACGATGTGCGTCGGCGACGCGCTCTTCGCGTACGGCGGCGACAGCAGCACCGCCTGGACGAAGGGCGGGCAGTCGATCGGCGACGTCATCCGGGCCGAACCGGCCCTGCAGGCGTTCCTCGCCGAACAGCGCATCGGCGAGCTGAAGCCCGCCAGTCCGGTACGGGTGGCCACGGGCACCGCCGACGACCTGGTCCCCCACGACCAGTCCCGGCAGCTGGCCGTCGACTGGTGCCGCAAGGGCGCGAAAGTCACCTACGACCCGGTGGTGCTGCCGGGTGTCGGCAGCGGCCTGCTCAACCACTTCGCCCCGCTGCTGGCCGATCAGGGCAAGGCCATCTCCTGGCTCACCGACCGGCTCTCCGGTGAACCGGCCCGCTCCAACTGCTGGAGCATGCCCGTGCAGCCCTGAGCCGCACCGGCTCAGGTGGTGATCGGCTCGGTGTCGCTGCAGTTGGTGAACGGCTTCCACGGACGGCTGCCGTCACTGCCGGGCGCCCCCGCGTAGGCCGGGTTGCCGGTGATCGTCTGGGTGCGCTCCTCGTGGGTGACGTCGATGCCGAACAGCTTGAAACCCGCGTTGAGGGAGCCGGCCGAGACGCCGAAGCCGATGCCGAGCGAGGCGTTCCACCAGTCGGTGTTCACGTCGTAGTCCAGGCTGCTGATCTGTGCCTTGCCGTGCAGCAGGCGGTCGATCGGGCCGGCGTCCGAGGGCAGCGGGCCGACGAGCGAGGACGGTGAGGGGACCCCCTGCTCGGCAGGGTTGTCGCCGCGGCCGCGGATCCAGTCCTCCACCGTCTCGCGGTCCGTGTCGTCGGTGAGGGTGATCTCCGCGATCTCGGTGTGCAGGCGGGTCTCGGTACTGCCTCCGCCGCCGCCGACGTCGATGGTGACGGGGCCGGTGTTGACTCCCGCGCCGACGGTGACGCCGGGGCCGCCCCCGCTCTCCTCACTCGTGGTGATCTTCAGCTTCTGGGGCCGGTGCGGCAGTCCCTCCTCGGTCTCCCGGTCGTAGGCCTCGGCGTCGTAGGTGACGGCGATCTGCTGCATGCGCGTGGCGCCGGTCTGGTCGCCGGCACCGGACTTGCCGCTCATCTCGAAGGTGTAGACGAAGGTGATCTTGCCGGCGTCGGGCCCGGTCTTCGCCCGCATCACCACGACGTCCTTGCTCATGGTGCCGGACAGTCCCTGGAGGGAGCCGTTGCCCATGTCCTTGGTGTCGGGCGCCGAGCCGATCACCGTCTCCTGCGCCTTCTTGATCTTCTCCTCGAGCTCCTTCGGGGAGGCCTTCGGGTTGTTCCTGCGGATCTCGGCGGCGATGTCGTCCTTCAGGGACTTCACCGCCTTGTCGTCCTTGGCGTACTTGCCGCCGAAGCTCACCTCGCCGGAGAGCTCCGTGGTGGTCTTCGTGATGTCGACGTCCGGGGCCTTCTCGGGATCGACGTCCGGCTTCTTGTCGTCCGCGGCGTGGCTGCAGATCATGCCGAGTTCCGCGGACCGGGCTCCCGGTGGACGGCTGCGGCACTTGTGCGCGGCCTTGAGGTACTCGGCGAACTGCTCGGCGTCCGCGAGGTTCGCCTCCAGGTCCGCCTGCGGATCGTCGGAGTCGTGCCCGTTGAACAGCCACCGTCCGCCGCTGCCGCTGCTCCTGACGTAGCTTCCGCCCAGCGAGGCTCCGCCGCCCCAGTTCTTCAGCCCCGGGATGTCCGCGCCGATGCTCGCGGTCACGCCGCCGCCCGTACTGGTGACCCGTTCGAGCATCACGGACCCGTCGGACCACTGCATCACCTTGACCTGCTCGGTGCTGGAAATCTTGATGAACAGGATCTGCACCACGACGGTGTCCTTCGTCTCCTCCGAGGCGAGCAGGCACTTGGCGGGCTGGAAGGGGTCACCGCCCGGCGGGAGCGGTTCGCCGGGGCCGGGGGCGCCCTCGGTGTCGTGCGAACCGCACCCGTCCGTGCCGACGACCCGCTGCACCTGGCACATGATCCGGTCGTCGATCTCCGTCCCGAGGGCGGTGCCCGCGATGGCCAGTACGACGGCGCCGGCCACCGCGACCATGCCCAGGTACTCCACGGCGCTCTGCCCGCCGTCCCGCCCGGCGCGACCGCCCGCGCGCTCCTGCCCCGCCCCGCCGAACAGCGGCACCCCGCGCCTCCCCTGCTCCTCGTCTCCACGTCCGGTGCGGTGACGGTAGGCGGCGCGCGGGGCCCACCGGCAGGGCCCGGGAGCCCATTCGGGCTCCGGGCGGGCCCAAGCCCGGTGTCCGGCGCGGTGCCCGCACGGGCAGCCGCCCGGTGCCGGTCGACCTCGTACGGACGCTGTGGCGTGCGCTCCCACCGCTTGGGCGGCCGCGACCTGGGACGCCCGCGGCCGCAGCGGGCATCGACCGGACCACCGCGCTCCCCGGAGCGGGGGCCCAGGTTCCCGCTCCCTGCGGCAGTCGCTCCGCGTGCGCCGGACGATCACTGCGGCACAGAATTCGCTCAGGCGGAACGTCGTGGAGCGACAGGAAGGCGGCAGCCTGGTGAACGCGAGGCCTGACGGCGGGTCCGGCCCTCTGGGCCGGGTGAAGACGCCGAGTACGGTCGCGCACCTGCCCCGGCAGGTGCGCGAGGAACTGACCCGGCGGCTGCGCCGCAACAAGCGGGCCTTCCGCGAGGAGGACGTCCAGGTCGTCGAGGGACCGCTGCTGAAACGGGCGGTCGGGGCATCCGCCCTCGGGAACTGCATGGAGTGGTTCGACTTCGGCGTCTACAGCTACCTGGCCGCCACCATCGGCAAGGTCTTCTTCCCGGACGCCTCCCCGACCGCCCAGGTCATCTCGTCCTTCGCCACGTTCGCCGCCGCCTTCGTCGTACGGCCCCTGGGCGGTCTCGTCTTCGGCCCGCTCGGGGACCGCGTCGGCCGCCAGAAGGTGCTCGCCACCACGATGATCCTGATGGCGATCGGCACCTTCTCCATCGGCCTGATCCCCAGCTACGCCTCCATCGGCATCGCCGCCCCGATCCTGCTGCTGCTCGCCCGCATGCTCCAGGGCTTCTCCACGGGCGGTGAGTACGGCGGCGCCACCACCTTCGTCGCGGAGTACTCACCCGATCGGCGGCGCGGCTTCCTCTCCAGTTGGCTGGACTTCGGCACCTTCGTCGGCTACGCGCTCGGCTCGGCGCTGGTGACCGTGCTGAACCTGGCGCTGACCGACGGCCAGATGCTCGACTGGGGCTGGCGCGTCCCCTTCCTGATCGCCGGCCCGCTGGGCCTCATCGGCCTGTACATGCGGCTGAAGCTGGAGGAGTCGCCGGCCTTCCAGCAGCAGCTCGACGAGCACGAGAAGAGCCTCGCGCAGGAGTCCGCGGGCAGCGAGTTCAAGACGATCGTCAAGGACCACTGGCGTCCGCTGCTCATCTGCATGGGCCTGGTGCTGCTGTACAACGTCACCAACTACATGGTCACCGGCTACCTGCCCACCTACCAGACCGAGACCCTGGGCCGGTCCAGCGGCTTCGCCGACGTGCTGGTGCTGATCGGCATGGTGTGGATCGTGCTGCTGATCACCTTCCTCGGCCGGCTCAGCGACCACGTCGGCCGCCGCCCGCTCTACGCGGTCGGCGCGGTCGCGATGATCGTCCTCGCCGTGCCGGCCTTCCTGCTCCTCACGGCGGACGGCACCTGGCAGCCGGTCGCCGGGGTGCTGCTCCTGTCCACCCTGCTGGCCTGCTTCGCCGCGCCGAGCGCCGCCACCCTGCCGGCGCTCTTCCCGACCGCCGTGCGCTACGCGGCCATGGGCATCGGCTTCAACTTCGCCGTCGCCGCCTTCGGCGGGACCACCCCGCTGTTCACCGAGGCTCTGGTGAGCATCACCGGCGATGAGCTGATGCCCGCCTACTACCTGATGGTGGCGGGTGTCATCGGCCTGGTGACCGTGCGGTTCCTGCCGGAGAGCGCCCAGGTGCCGCTGCGCGGCTCGCAGCCCATGGTCGGCTCCCGGCAGGAGCAGCGGGAGCTGATCATCACCTCCAAGGACCTCTACAGCTTCTCCAAGGAGCGCTCGGAGGCCCGCTGACGCCCCGCCGGCACCCGGCCCCGGCGGGTCAGCCAGGGCAGGGCGCCCGACCCGACCGCGACTCCGGCGCACACCAGCGCGCTGCCCACGGCCTGCGCGGCGCCGTAGGAGCCGGTGCCGACGAGCGGGGCGGTGCAGGCGGCGGCGACGGGGATCAGGCCGGAGAAGAGGGTGGCGCGCTCGGCGCCGATCCGCTGCATGCCCATGTACCAGCACACGAAGCCGACGACGGTGACCACCGCCGCCTGCCACAGCAGGGCCCCGGCCTCGACCGCGTCCGGTCGCCGCAGCCAGTCCGGACCGTCGATCAGGACCCCGGCCAACGCCGACTCCACCGCCGCGATGCCGCACACCACGGTGGACAGCAGCCGGGGGCCCAGGGGCCGCAGTACGGGCACCGCGAGTACGGCGAAACCGACCTCGCCGACCAGGGCGCACACGGAGAAGGCGATGCCCGCCGCGTCGGTGCGGCCCCAGCCCTGGACGGTGAGGGCGCCCACGGCCACGAACAGCGCCCCGTACAGCACGACGCGCTGCGGCCGGCGCCCGTCCAGGAGGGGGACGACCACGGCGACGACCACCGGGGCGCAGCCGACGAAGACGCCGGGGACCGCCGGTTCCGCGGTGCGTTCGGCGGCGAGCACGGCGAGGTTGAAGCCGACCATGCCGACGGCCGCGAGCAGTGCGAGCCGCAGCCACCGGCCGGCCCCGAGGGTGCGCAGCCGGGCCGTCGCGCCGGTGCCGGCGAACGGGACGAGCAGCAGGAAGGCCAGCGCGTAGCGCAGGAACTGGCCGCCCGCGTACGGATAGTCGCCGAGCAGGCTGTTGGCGGTGAAGGATCCTCCGACGAGGACACAGGCGAGCGCGGCGAGCAGGGCCCCGCGCGTGGTGGTGGCGTTCATGACCACGACGTTAGGAAGCACGGCGGCCCGTCATGGAGTCCACCGGACGGGCTTCATCGGGGACCAATCGGACCGGCAGGCCCTCACACGGGCGTCACGGGTTCTCCACCGCGTGCATGTCACAGGAAATGGGGTAGTCGGAACGTTCCGATGCCAACACATCGGGACAGCAAGGGATTTGACAGTCATGAGACGGTCATGAACCGACTTGGGAGGAAACCGCCAGTGCGCACCATCAAAGTGGCAACCGCTGTGGCGACCGCGAGCGTCTCCGTCGCCTTACTGGCCGGCTGCGGCGATTCCGGTGGCGGCAGCGAACCGTTCGAGGGGCAGAGCGCCGACGACATCGCGGCGAAGGCCGTCGAAGCGACCCAGCAGGCGAAGTCCCTGCACATGAAGGGCGACGTACGCCCGGAGGACGGCGGCACCGTCACCATCGACGTCTCGGTCGACCAGGAGAAGAACTGCGAGGGCACCATCGGCACAGGCGAGGCCCAGGCAGATGTGCGCCACACCGAAGCGACGCTCTACCTGCGCGGTGACCAGCAGTACTGGCAGAACACGCTGGGGCAGCAGCCCGGCGCCTCGCAGCAGATGGCTCAGAAGCTCGACGGCAAGTGGGTCAAGATGCCGGCGAGCGACGCCGCGACCGCCGGGGTCTGCGACAAGCAGGGCTTCATCGCGGCCATGGACGAGGACAAGTCCGAACGCCAGGGCATGAAGCGCGACGGCACGACGGAGGTCGGCGGCGAGGAGGCCCTGAAGCTGACCAAGAAGACCTCCGGCGGCGAGACCCTCGCCCTGTACGTCGCCACGGAGGGCGAGCCGTACATCCTGAAGAGCACCACCGAGGGCGGCAAGAGCCCCGGCAGCGTCACCTTCAGCGAGTACAACGAGCCGGTTCAGGCCGAACAGCCGCCGGCCGACCAGACGGTCGACCTGAAGGAACTCGCCGGCGAGCAGAAGGCCTGACGCCCCTTCAGGCGCCCTTCCCCGTCTCCCCGCCCTCCCGGTCCGAGGCCGGCCACACATAGGGCAGGTCGTCGGGGACGCCGGGGAACAGACCGGCGTACGCCTCCGGGTCCTTGCGCACCAGCGCCGACCGGTGGCTGCGGTGGAAGGCCTCGTCACCGAGCCAGGGCGGCAACTCACCGGCCCCTGCCAGCTCCTCCTGGTCCCGCACCGGTTCGCCCGGGCGGCACGCGGCGAGTCCGGCGACGAGGGAGGCCGCGACGCCGTCCTGGTGCCCCTGCTCCCGCCAGACGCGGCAGATCTCCAGGCCGTACCGGACGAGGGCCTCCTCGTACCCCGTCCACATGCGCACGGCCGGGTGCCGGCGCCAGCCGTAGCCCGGCACGGTCAGGCCGCGCAGCACCTGGAGCGCCTCGACCCGCTGCTTGCCGAGCCGGCGGCGGTCCAGGGCGAGCGCCGACTCCCGGAATCCGGGGTGGGGGAGGAAGGTCTGCATGCCGGTCCTGCTCCGTTCAGCCGGGGAACTCGCCGCGCTCGCGCAGGTGTCTGCGGCGTTCGGCGTAGGCGAGGTCGTCGCGCCACAGGCGGCCGGCGGCGGCGCGCATCAGGGGGCGCAGGGCCGGTGCCAGGCGGCGGGCCACGGGGAATCCCGGCCGGTCCGAGGTGGCCAGCACCGCCTCGGTGACCGCGGTGCGCGGCCTGCCCCGCTCGTCCGGGCCCAGCGGCGTGGCGTGGCTCTCCACGACGGACCCGGTGCCCTCGCCGTCGGTGATGCGCATGACGACGGTGCGAGGTCCGGGCGCGGTGAACTCGGCGCGCACGGGCACGACGAGACGGCCGGTGAGCCGGAAGGACACGTCCACGACGAAGCGGTCGTCGTCCTCACCGGGCACCTCGACGACGGTGAGGTCCACGAAGGAGTACGGGTGGAACCACGCGCCGTGCCAGGGGTCGAGCCGGTTGGCGACGACGTCCTCGGGGTCGCAGACGCCGACCCCGCGCCACACCGACGTCAGGGCCGTCGCCCGCGCCGGTCTGACGGGGACGACGGGGGCGGAGGTGGGCGTCTCCTTCCCGGCGGTGTCCAGCCTTACCCACACCAGTACGCCGTCGTCGTGGACCGGCAGCGGCTCCCAGCCGGCGAACGGGGAGCCGTCCAGGGCGAGTCCGTGCCAGTGGCACACGAGCGTGCCGCACCGCACCGGGCTGTCCGCCAGGGGGGCGCCGAGGTGGGGGCAGGCGCCGGGACCGCCCACCAGTCGGCCGTCGGCGTCCCGCCAGACGACGACCTCGGCGCCGGCGACCTTGCCGGACAGCGGACGGTCCGCTCGTACGGCGGTGCTCGCGCCGAGGACGTACCAGTTGCCGGAGGGGCGGGCCAGGGCGCGCTTGAGGGCTTGGGCGATGAGGGCGGGGCGGGCCTCGCGCCAGGTGGGGCGCTGATGCTGCCAGGGGACGGCGCGGCGGCGCAGCCGCAGGGGGTAACGGCCCTTGCGGGGGCTGGGCGGGTCCTGCCTCATCCGGCCTCCTTCGCGGAGCAGGCGTCGTGCCGGGCCGGCACCGGTGGCGTCCGGTGCGCGGCGGCCCCCAGCCGGGCGGCGGCCACGCGGGCGAGCCCGTCGGCTGCGACCGCCGCGCGCCGGCGGCGGGACACCACCGCGCGCCGGTGCAGTACCGCGTACCCGCTCCGGGCGACGGCGTCCAGGATGTCGCGGTAGAGCACGTACGCGGTGCGGATGCAGGGCCGGGCCACCGGGTCCAGTATGGCCAGTCCGGGGGCGGCCTCGCGGTAGACGCCGCGGGTGAGGTCCTCGGCGGCGCGCAGGGCGGCGGTGACGCGGGCGTCGGGGCGGCCGGTCCGTCTGCTCCACAGCAGCAGGTCCCGCTGGACGCCGTGCGCGGCCAGCAGGTCCGCCGGGAGGTAGATCCGTCCCCGGTCCAGGTCCTCGCCGACGTCGCGCAGGAAGTTGGTCAGCTGGAAGGCGACGCCCAGCGCGGCGGCGTGCGGCGCGGCGTGGGCGCGGGCGGTGACGGTGCCGAGGACGGGCAGCATCTGGAGGCCGATGACGGCGGCCGAGCCGTGCATGTAGGCGCGCAGGTCGGCGTAGGTGGCGTAGTCGGTGACCGTGAGGTCGCTGCGCATCGAGGCCATGAAGTCGGTGAAGTGCGCCGGGTCGATGGCGTACCGGGCGGCCGTGTCGGCGAGGGCGCGCACCACGGGTTCGGTGGTGGGCCGGGCGCCGCCGGTCAGCGCCTGCCGCAGCTCGTCCTCCAGCCGGGCGAGGGTGGCGGCGCGCTCGGCGGTGGTCGCCCCGTCGCCCATGTCGTCGACGATGTCGTCCGCCCACCGGGCGAAGCCGTACAGGGCGTGCACGGCGGGCCGGCGGTCGACGGGCAGGAGGCGGGTGGCGAGGAAGTAGGTGCGGCCGTGGCGGGCGTTGAGGCGCCGGCAGTGGCCGTAGGCGGCGCGCAGGGCCGGGTCGGTGATGCCGGCGGCGTCCAGTTCGCGGCGGGTCATCGGCGTCCGCCCCTCGCCGCCGTGCGGCGTCCGGGTGTCCCGGTGATGCGCGCGGCGGCCAGCTTCCCGGAGAGGAGCACGGTGGGCACGCCGACCCCCGGGGTGGTGCCGCAGCCCGCTAGGACCGCGTTGTCGGTGCCGCGCATGAGGTTGCGTGGCCGGAAGGGTCCCGTCTGGGCGAAGGTGTGGGCGACGGAGAAGGGGGTGCCGGCGGCGTGCCCCTGGGCGGTCCAGTCGGCGGGTGTCACCAGGCACTCCTCCTCGATCGCGGCGGCGAGGCCGGTCAGCCCCCGGCCTTCGAGGGTGGCGAGCAGCCGGTCGCGGTAGCGGGGGGCGAGGTCGGTCCAGGCGCGGGCGTCGGGGCCGATATCGGTGTTGGGGCAGGGGGCGAGGACGTAGTGGAGGTGCCGGCCCTCGGGGGCGAGGGCCGGGTCGCTCGCAGTGGGCCGGGTGACCAGCAGGGACGGGTCGCTCATCAGGGTGCCGGTCCTGGTCAGTTCGTCGAAGGTGCGGCGCCAGGCGGTGCCGAAGGAGAGCGTGTGGTGGGCGAGGTGCGGCCAGGTGCGGCTGGTGCCCGCGTGCAGGACGACCGCGGAGGGGGCGTGGCGCAGCGCGACCGGACGGCGCGGGCGGCGGCCCAGCAGTCGGTGGACGACGGGCAGGTCGGGGGTGAGGACGACGGCGTCGCACGGGATGCGTTCGCCGGCGGTGACGACCGCGGTGATCCGGGAGCCGGACCGTTCCAGCCGGGTGACGTCCTGTCCGAGGCGCAGGTCGGCCCCGGCTCCGGCCGCGGCGGCGGCCATGGCGCGGGGCAGGGCGTGCATGCCGCCGCGCGGGAAGTACACGCCGGCCACGGTGTCCATGTAGGCGATCACGGCGTAGGCGGCCAGGGCGCGGGCCGGTGCGACACCGGCGTACAGGGCCTGGAAGGAGAAGACCCGCTTCAGCCGTTCGTCCGCCAGGAACCGTCCGATGCGCGCGTCCAGCCGGCCGAAGCCGCCGAGGGCGGCGAGCCGGGCCAGGTCCGGGGTGAGCAGGCCGAGCGGCGAGTCGAAGTTGGCGTCGATGAACCGGCGCATCTGTACGGCGTGCAGCCGCGTCAGCCAGGTGCGCAGCCTCCGGTACCCGGCCGCCTCCCGGGCACCGGCGAAGCGTTCGACCTCGGCCTCCATGGCGGCGGCGTCGGTGTGCACGTCGAGGGTGCCGCCGTCGGCGAAGCACGCCCGGTAGGCGGGGTGCAGGGGCAGCAGTTCGACGTGGTCGGCCAGCCGGTCGCCGACGGCCGCGAACGCCTCGTCGGCCAGGTGGGGCATGGTGAGCACGGTGGGGCCGGTGTCGAGACGGTAGCCGCCGAGGTCGCGCCGTCCCGCGCGGCCGCCGGGCAGCGGGTCGCGTTCGACGACGGTCACCCTCCGTCCGGAGCCGAGCAGGTGCAGGGCGGCGGCGAGGCCGGCCAGCCCCGCCCCGACGACCACGACGTGGTCGGTGCGGCCGGTCACCGTCCGCGTCATCGCGGGCCCCCGTCCGCGCGGGGCCGGTCACGCGGCTGGTCCGTGCCGCCGTCGGGGGTGGTGGGGCGCATCCGGGTCCTCTCGTCGTCGGCTGCGGCACGGGCCGTGCCGGGTGCGTGGTGCTGTGGGTGTTTCGGCCGGACGGTGCGCCGCGGATGCATGCACCGTGCGTCCCCGG
Organism: Streptomyces sp. CB02414; assembly: GCF_001905385.1. Lineage (GTDB taxonomy): Bacteria > Actinomycetota > Actinomycetes > Streptomycetales > Streptomycetaceae > Streptomyces. Next base: position 552,449 of record NZ_LIPF01000007.1, read on the forward strand.
CCACGGCCCCAGGGAAGTGACTCGGCGTCATCCCTTCCCCCGCCGCTTGTGGCGCGACGCCGCCCGGGGCCCCTTCACGCCCCGCAGTCACCCGTGCGGCGGGTGTCCGGCGCCCGGTGGGTACCCGCGCCGGGGCGATTCAGCGCGCCGTGCATCCGCGGGCGGCAGGGGGACGGAATACTCCGCCGGGCCGGGTGGGAGGCGCACCGGGCGGACGGGAAGGAGGCGGACGTGGTGGACGCGGACATCGTGGTCGTCGGCGCCGGCGCCGCGGGTCTCTCCCTGGCGCACCGGCTCCTGGCGGACGCGCCGCGCGGCGCGGCTCCCTCCGTGCTCCTGATCGATCCGCCGCCCGGACCGCTGCGCCCGCCGCCCCGCACCTGGTGCTTCTGGGAGACGGGTCCCGGACGCTACGACGCGGCGGCGACGGCGTCCTGGGAGTGGCTGCGGGTGCGCGGCCGGGACGGGGCCGTCGTCCGGCGGCACATCGCGCCGGCGCGCTACAAGATGGTCCGCTCGGACGACTTCGAGGCGCTGGTGGACCGGGACCTGAAGGACCGGCCGGGGTTGCGGCGGCTCGAGGCAACGGTCGGCACGGTGACCACGCCGGCCGACGGGACGGCCCGCGTCCCGGCCACGGACGCCAACGGCGCACGCGTCGACCTGCGCGCCCGCTGGGTCTTCGACTCCCGCCCGCCCGAGCGGCTGCCGCCCGCCCGCTCCCTGCTGCTCCAGCACTTCCGCGGCTGGTTCGTCCGCGCCGAACGGCCGGTCTTCGACCCGGCGGTGGTCGACCTCATGGACTTCCGTACCCAGCAGCCGGAGCACGGGCTGTCCTTCGGGTACGTCCTGCCGACGGGGCGGCACACCGCGCTGGTCGAGTACACGGAGTTCGGGCCGGCACCGCTGCCGTCCGACGCGTACGACCGGGCCCTGGCGGACTACACGCGCCGCATCCTGCGCACCGGTGACGTCCAGGTGCTGTCGACCGAACAGGGGGTGATCCCGATGACCGACGCGGTGTTCGAGCGGCGGGTGGCGGGCTCCGGTCCGGTCTTCCGGATCGGCGGCGCGGGCGGGGCGACCCGCGCGGCCACCGGCTACACGTTCGCCGCCGTGCAGCGGCAGTCCGAAGCCGTCGCCCGTGCCGTGCGCGCGGGCCGCCGCCCGGTGCCGCCGCCCCCGCACCCGGCGCGGGCCAGGCTGATGGACGCGGTGCTGCTGCGGGCACTGGACACCGGCCGGGTGGACGGCCCCGACCTGTTCTTCCGGCTGTTCGACCGCGTACCCGCCGGGCGGCTGCTGCGCTTCCTCGACGGGCGGTCCCGGTTGTACGAGGACCTCGCGGTCGGGGTGCGCACTCCCGTGCTGCCGATGCTGCGGACGGCGGCCGAATTGCCGTGGCTGCCGCGCCGCCCCCTGCCCGACCGCCGAGAAAGCTGACCCAGAGACACGTCCCGGGAGTGACCGATGCCCTTGCTGCGCGACGCCGCGCTCACCGACGCCTTCGACCACGGCGCCGGCCGCTACGACCGTCTGGTCGCGCTCAACCCGGGCTACCACGCCCAGTTGCGCCGCTCCGCCCGCCGGCTCGGCCTTCCGGACGGCGGCGCGGGCCGCCGGGTGCTGGACCTCGGCTGCGGCACGGGCGCGTCGACGGCGGCGCTGGCCGCTGCCTTCCCCGCCGCCGAGATCGTCGGGGTGGACGCCTCGGCGGGCATGCTGGAAAGCGCCCGGGCCAAGCGGTGGCCGGCGCGGGTGCGGTTCGTGCACGCCCCGGCGCAGGAACTGCGCCGGGCCGGGGTGCACGGCCCGTTCGACGCGGTGCTCGCCGCCTACCTCTTCCGGAACCTGACCGATCCGGACGCCGTCCTGCGTTCGGTGCGCGGTCTGCTGGCGCCCGGGGGGAGGCTGGCGGTGCACGAGTACGCGCTCGGCGGGCGGCGCGCGGACCGGCTGGTGTGGGACGCGGTGTGCCGGGGCGTCATCCTGCCGCTCGGCACGGCCACCGGCGACCGGGCCCTGTACCGGCACCTGTGGCGCAGCGTCGCCGCATTCGATACGGCGCCGGCCTTCGGCGCGCGGCTGGGCCGGGCCGGTTTCGCGGACGTGCGGGTGCTGCCGCTGCCCGGCTGGCAGACGGGCATCGCCCACACGTTCGTCGGCCGCCGGGCCGGCGTGGAGACGGACGGTGCGCGGTGAGGCGACGCGACGGGATGCGGCCGCCTGGCCGGGACCGGCGGGCGCGGGCGCTCCTGCCCCGGCCGGGACGGGAGCGGGTGGCCGGTGATCCGCCGTCCGTGGCGGTGGTCGGCGGGGGCATCGCGGGGCTCGCGGCGGCGACCGCACTGGCCGAGCGCGGGGTGCGGGTGGTGCTCCACGAACGCGAACCGGTGCTCGGCGGACGGGTCTCCGGCCGGCCGGTCACGCTGCCCGACGGCACGCCCGCCACGATGAGCCGCGGCTTCCACGCGTTCTTCCGCCAGTACTACAACCTGCGGGGGCTGCTGCGCCGCTGTGATCCGACGCTGGGCATGCTGACGGGCCTGCCGGACTACCCGCTGCAGCACAGCAGCGGGCTGCGCGACGGATTCCGCCGGGTGCCGCGCACTCCCCCGCTGAGCGCGCTCGGCTTCGTCGCCCTGAGCCCCAGCTTCGGCCTGCGCGACCTGCTGGCCCTGCGGCCGTCCGCGGCCCTGCCCCTCCTGGACGTCAGCACCAGCGGTGTCCACGAGCGCCTGGACGACGTGAGCGCCCACGACTTCCTCGACAGCCTCCGCTTTCCCGCCGCCGCACGGCACCTGGCCTTCGAGGTGTTCTCCCGCAGCTTCTTCGCCGACCCGCGGGAGCTGTCGGCCGCGGAGATGGCGCTGATGTTCCACATCTACTTCCTCGGCTCCAGCGAGGGACTGCTGTTCGACGTCCCGCGCGAGCCGTTCCCGCAGGCCCTGTGGGACCCCCTCGAGGGACACCTCGCCCGGCTGGGGACCGAGGTGCGCACGAGCACGCCCGTGCGGTCCGTCCGGCCCGCTCCGTCCGGCGGTCACCTGGTGGCCGACGACGCCGGTGTTCGATCGTACGACGCCGTGGTGCTGGCCCTGGACACCGGTGGCCTGCGCGGGCTGGTGGACCGGTCGCCGGAGCTGGGCGACGCGGCCTGGCGGGAGAGGGTGGCGCGGCTGCGGAACGCGCCGCCGTTCCTGGTCTCCCGGCTGTGGCTGGACCGTCCGGTCGCGTCCGGCCGGCCCGGGTTCCTCGGCACCGGCGGGTACGGCTCTCTGGACAACGTCAGTGTGCTCTCCCGGTGGGAGGGCGAGGCGGCCCGCTGGGCGGCGCGCACCGGAGGGTCCGTCGTCGAACTCCACGCCTACGCCGTGCCGGCGGCGGCCGTCCGGGAGGTCGAGGAGAAGCGGGTGGTCGAGCAGTTGTACCGGGTGTATCCGGAGACCCGTCGGGCGCGGGTCCTGGCCGCGCGGCACGAGTGGCGGGACGACTGCCCGCTGTTCACCGTCGGCGGCTACCGCGACCGCCCGACGGTGCGTACCCCCGACCCGTCCGTCGTGGTCGCCGGGGATCTCGTCCGCACCGGCCTGCCCGTCGCCCTGATGGAACGGGCCGCCACCTCCGGCTTCCTCGCGGCCAACGCCCTGCTGGAACGGTGGGGGGTGCGCGGCGAGACGCTGTGGACGGTGCCCGACCGGGGGCGGTCGGCGCCGCTGCGCGCCCTGGCACGGCGATTCGGAGGCCCGCCGCGCTGACGCCCGCGGTGCGCGTCGCCGCGGCGACATCGCGCGGCTCCGCCGCGTGGGCGTGACCGGTCACGACGAACCCGTGGCGGGTGCACGAGCGGCTGGACGGCAAGCACCCGGTGCCGTACCACCGCCGGGCCGTCGGGACACCCGCCCGCCCGGGCGGACCGTCACCGGCCGGCCCGCCTCGTGGCGGTAGCGTCCGCCGCACCCCGCGACACTACGCCTCGTGGTCCGCCGCGCCGCCCGCGCCGAGCGGGCCGGTCGGGTTCATCGCCCCCTCGGCCTCCAGCCGGGGCAGGTCGCGCCGGGCGACCCGCAGGACGACGGGTGGCAGGGCGCTGCGTCCCGCCTGGGCCAGACGCAGCCAGCGGGGCACGTACACGGCGGTGCTGCGGCGTTCCACGGCGCGGACCAGCCGGGCGGCGACCATGTCCGCCGGGAAGGTGCGCCGCGCCGGTGCCGGCATGTGGGCGCGCAGTTCGCGCAGGACCGCGTACCGGTCGGCGTCGCGGATCATGTCGGTGTCGATCCAGTTGAGGTAGGCGATGCCCACGGCGACTCCGTGGTGGGCGACTTCGGCGCGCAGCGAGTGGGTGAACGCCTCCACGCCCGCCTTGGAGGCGCAGTAGGCGCTCATCATGGGCGCGGAGCCGAGTGAGGCCAGCGAGGCGACCTGGAGGTGGTATCCGGCGGTGCGGCGCAGGTCCGGGAGGAAGGCGCGGGCCGTGTGGGCGCTCCCGGTCAGGTTCACGTCGACGACGCGGCGCCACTCGTCCGGGTCCGACGTGGCGAACGGTCCGCCCAGCGCGATGCCGGCGTTCGCGACGACGACCGACGGGGGCCCGAGGCGCCCGCGCACCTCGCGGGCTGCCGCGTCCAGCGCGACGGGGTCGGTCACGTCGGCCCCGACGGCGAGCGCCGGGGTGGGCAGGGACGCCGCCAGGGCGTCCAGGAGCGGTTTCTCGTGGCCGAGCAGGGCGAGCCGGGCGCCCCGGAGCGCACAGGCGCGGGCGAGGGCGGCGCCCAGTCCGCGGGCGGCGCCGGTCACCACGACGGTGCGGTTGCTGAGGGGACTGTCGGTCACCGGCCGGCCCTTTCCTCGGGATGCGCGGGGAGGTTCACTTCTTGTCGCCGGTGCGGTCGCGGCGGGTCAGGGCGCGCTGCACCCGCGTGAGGTCGGCGAACCGGTGCCTGTGCAGGGCGGCGCGGGCGGCGTTGGCGCCGGGCGCCCCGTGCACCCCCCCGCCCGGGTGGGCGCCCGCGGAGGCGAGGAAGAGGCCGGCCACCGGGGTCTCCGGCCGCCCCGTGCCGGGCACCGGCCGGAAGACGAGCTGCTGGTGCATGGCGGTGGTGCCGCCGTTGATGGCGCCGCCCTCCAGGTTGGCGTCCAGGGCCTGGAGCGTCGGCGGGGCCAGGACGCGGCGGGCCCGGATCAGCGCGCGGAAGCCGGGCGCGAAACGTTCCACCTGGCGTTCGACCCGGTCGGCCATGAGTTCCCGCTCCCTGGCGTCCCAGCTACCGGTGATGCCTTCCTCGCCCGCGTCGGCCCGGATGTCGTGGGGGACGTGGGTGTAGGCCCAGGCGGACTCGGTGCCGCTCGGCGAGCGGACCGGGTCCGTGGTCGTCATCTGGCCGAACAACGCGAAGGGACGGTCGGGGACCTGCCGCATGGCGATCTGGGCGGCGAACCGGGTCAGCTCGTCGAGACCGTCGGCCAGGTGCACGGTTCCGGCCCGGGCCGCGTCCTCGCACCGCCACGGCACGGGGCCGTCCAGCGCCCAGTCGACCTTGAAGGTGGCGAAGTCCCACTGGAAGCGGCGCAGGTCGGCGAGGACCTGGTCCGGCAGGTGCTCGGGGGCGACGAGATCGCCGTAGAGCGCGGGCACCGACACGTCGGCGAGGACGGCGCGGCGGGCGGCGACCGTCTCGCCGCCCGCCGTGCGGACGCCCACCGCGCGCCGGTCGCGGACCACGACCCGTTCGACGCGCTGCCCGCAGCGCAGGGTGCCGCCGCGGGAGCGCAGCCGGTGGACCAGGGCGGCGGTGAGGGCTCCCGAGCCGCCCAACGGCACCGGGAAACCGTAGGTCTGGCCGAGCATCGACATCAGCCAGCCGAAGCCGCCGCTCCCGGCCGCCTCGGGTGCGAGATCGGCGTGCAGCGCGTTGCCGGCCAGGAGCAGTCTGCCGCCCTCGCCGCGGAACTCCTCCTCGCCCATCCGGCGCACCGGCAGCACCAGGGTGCGGGCCAGTCGGAGGCCCCCGCCGCCGCGCAGCCGCAGGGCCAGCCGGGCGCCGGCCCGGACCGGGGGGAAGGGCGTGAAGAGGGCGTCGAGGATGTCGGCGCGGTAGCGGTCCCACACCGCGTGCAGGCGGTCCCAGGCGGCGCCGTCGCCTGGTGCGAAGGCGTCGAGGGAGGCGGCGGTGACGGCGACGTCGCGGTCGAGGACGGCGCAGGTGCCGTCGGTCAGGGGGTGGGCGAGGACGTGCGGGGCGTGGGCCCAGCGCAGTCCGTGGTCCCGCAGCCGCAGTCCGGCCAGGACCGGGGAGGCGGCGGCGAGCGGGTAGAAGGAGCTGAACAGGTCGTTGACGAAACCGGGGGCGACCTCGCTGTCGTGGCGCACGCCGCCGCCCGGCTCGGGCTGCTCCTCCAGGACCTCGACGCTCCAGCCGGCGTCCGCCAGCAGGTTGGCCGCCACCAGGCCGTTGGGCCCCGCCCCGACGACGACCGCGTCAGGCACGGCCGGTTCCCGTACCGAGGTCCACGGACCCGGCCGTGTCGCCCGGGTCCGGACGGCACCCGTCGCCGCTTTCGCAGAGCTTCGCCAGCCTGGCGAGCATCGCGCGGTGCCGCACCTGGATCAGCGCTTCGACGCCCACGTTGTGCACGAAGCCGCCGGGGCCGCGCAGCGGGTGTTCGTCGACGATGACCAGGCACTGCTCGCCCCAGGGGCGCAGCTCGATGGCGATGCGTGCGGTGCCGAGCCGGCCCGCCTTGGCCTCGATCTCCAGCTCGGAGCCCGCCACGCAGCGCCTGACGACCGACTCGTTGTTCAGCCGCAGCGGCCCGAGCCGGACCTCGTAGGCGATCGTCGCGCCGACCTGCGGCCACTGTCCGCTCCTCGGGGTGACGTCCGACGGACCCACCACCCACTCCACGTACAGGCCGCCGTCCGCGAGGACGTCCCACACCGCCTGGGGACTCGCCTGAATCAACCGATGCCGAACCGCCACGCGTGCCTCCCGCGCCGATGGACCGTCACTGCAAGGACGCAGCACTGAGTGCCCCGCCTGCGACGGACCAACCGACTTGCCGGGCTGCCGCGCGAAGGTCCCAGGAAAGACCCTGCATTGGCATGGACCTGATCTCCCCTTCCTGGCTAAGCTCGGAGCGACCCCGATGAGAGCGCTCTCAGACACGCGGTTGTTCCACCCATCAGTTCCACCCCCACCTTGCTGGAACGACGAAGGGCAACTCCCGTGAGACGCAGCAGACTCAGGCTCCTCGGCCTGTCCACGCTCCTCGTGCTCGGCGGCCTCACCGCGACCGGCACACTGCCGGCCTCGGCGGCCGGCTCCCCCACCGCCCCCGACCGGGAACCGGCCGCCTCCGCCGGTCTCCTGGACGCCATGCAGCGGGACTTCGGTCTCACCCGGGCCGAGGCCGAGGACCGGCTCGTGGCCGAACGCCGCGCCACCGGCCTCGCTCCCGAGGCACGCCGGGCCGCCGGGGACGCGTTCGGCGGCTCCTGGTTCGACGCCGGCCGCGGGCGGCTGACGGTGGCCCTCACCTCGGACGCGTCGCCCACGACGGTCCGGGCGGTGGCCGCCACCGGTGCGCACGTGCGCACCGTCGAGCACAGCGCGCGGCAGCTCGACGCGGCCAAGGACCGCATCGACCGCCTCGACGCCCCCGCGGGCGTCAGCAGCTGGCACGTCGACCCGGCCGCCAACTCCGTGGTCGTGGACGTGGTCCGGGGCGAGCGGGCCGACAACGATGTCCGCCGCTTCGTGGACCGGGCCCGCGAGGCCGGGCCGGTCACGGTGCGCACGGTGGCCTCGGCACCGGCCACCTTCGCGGCCGGCACGGTCGGCGGAGACCCGTACTACACCGGGAACGTCCGCTGCTCCATCGGCTTCTCGGTGCACGGCGGCTTCGTCACCGCCGGGCACTGCGGCGGTGTGGGAGGGGCGGTCCGCGGCTGGGACGGCTCGCACATCGGGACGTTCCAGGGCTCGTCCTTCCCGGGCAACGACTACGCCTGGGTCAGCGTGGGCAGCGGCTGGTGGACCGTGCCGGTGGTCCTCGGCTGGGGCACGGTCTCCGACCAGCTGGTGCGCGGTTCGAACGAGGCTCCCGTGGGCGCGTCGGTCTGCCGCTCCGGCTCCACCACTCACTGGCACTGCGGCACCGTGCTGGCCAAGAACGAGACGGTCAACTACAGCCAGGGCGCGGTGCACCAGATGACGAAGACCAGCGTCTGCGCCGAGGGCGGCGACTCCGGCGGCTCCTTCATCAGCGGCGACCAGGCGCAGGGCGTCACCTCGGGCGGCTGGGGCAACTGCTCCAGCGGCGGGGAGACCTGGTTCCAGCCCGTCAACGAAATACTCAACCGCTACGGGCTGACCCTGCACACCGCCTGACCCCCTCGGGGGCGGCACCGCAGCTCCGCCGGGTGACCGGCGGGGCTGCCGGTGAGTCGGCGCGGGGCTCAGAAGCCCCCCGGCCCGGCGCCCCCGTCCGGTGCCTCGGGGCCGGTCGCCGTGGCCAGCCGGCGGTAGGCGGCCCGTGCGTGCGCCAGGCGGGCCAGCGCCGTGCCGACGAGGGCCGCGCCGAGCAGGCAGGCCAGCCAGAGCGCGTCCCGCCGCCCGGCCCACGTGAGGGTGCCGGCCGGCGGGATGGCGAAGCCGTTGAGCGACAGCCAGCACAGGAGGGCCGTGCCGGGAGCGGCTGTGAACCGGGCGCAGAGCCCGAGGAGCGCCGCCAGCAAGGAGAGCAGGGCCAGGGCGAGTCCCGGACGGCCGTACCCCACGGTGCCGTTGATGAGCGCCACCAGGGCGAGGGCGCCGCCGAAGGCTCCCGCCCACACCAGCGGAGCAGCGACCGGCCGGGGGACGGGTCTGGGACCGCTGCCCAGAGGCACCCACTCGATCATGCTGACGGCTCCTTCCGGTCCCGGACGGCTCCGACCACGGCATCGGACACCGGCCCTGCGGGCAGATTGTCCCACCGGGACGCGGGGCGGTGTACCGGGCGCCGGGTGCCGGCCCTATCGGTCGGCTTCCGCGCGTGGTGCGGACGCGGCCGCCGCGGACACCGCCGGTTCACCCGCCTGCGCGTCCTCGCCGGACCGTTCGCCGTGCGGCCGGGCCGCCGTCCGCGCCCCGGGAAGCAGCCGGCCGGCGGACCGCAGCCAGCCGGCGAGCACGTGGGCCCGTCCCGCGACGATGGGGCCGAGCACGGCGAGGACGAGGACGTATCCGGCGATGAAGGGGGCGAGCCGCCCGTCGAGTCCGGCGCCCGCGGCCATAGCGGCGAGGATCAGCGCGAACTCCCCGCGGGCGACCAGGGTGGTGGCGATCTCGGCGGCGGGCTGGGCACCGTAGTCGTACACGCGGGCGACACACAGCCCGGCGACGACGTTCACGAGGACGGTCAGTGCGGCCGCCGCGGCGACCGGACCGGCGACGGAGGCGATGTCGCCGGGGTCGATGGCGAGCCCGAAGGCGAAGAAGAAGATGGCGGCGAAGGCGTCGCGCAGCGGGTGCACCAGTTCCCGGATGCGTGGCCCCGACGGGGTGCCGGCGAGGATGAGGCCGACCATGAAGGCGCCGATGGCGTCGGCGACGCCCAGGACCTCGGAGACACCGGCGACGAGCACCGCGGCGCCGAGGAAGCTGATGACGAGCAGTTCGTTGTCGCGGGTCGCGATCAGGCGGCCCACCAGCCGGGTGCCGTAGCGGGCGGCGGCGGCCAGCACCAGCAGGAAGCCGAAGGCCTTGCCGGCCTGGAGGGCCATGTCCGCGACGCCGTGGGCGCCCGCGATGACCGGTTGCAGGGCCGCCAGGTACAGCGCGAGGAAGATGTCCTCGACCACGATGACGCCCAGGATCAGACGGGTCTCGGGGCGCCCGATCCGGCCGAGGTCGATGAGGATCTTGGTGACGATCGCGGACGAGGATATGCCGAGCACGCCGGCGAGCACCAGCGCCTCGCGCACGCCCCAGCCCAGGACGAACCCGAAGCCGAGCCCGGCACCGACGTTCAGCAGCAGATAGATGCCGCCCGCGGTCAGCAGCCGTTTGCCGCCGCTCCTGAGGTCGTCGAGGTGGAACTCCAGGCCCAGGTAGAAGAGCAGCAGCACCAGTCCGAGCGCGGAGAGCATCTCGAAGTCGTGCGCGTCCTCGACCAGGACGAAGCCCGGTGTGTGGGGGCCGAGCAGGATGCCGGCGAGCATGAACAGGGGAATCGTCGGAAGTCCGATCCGGCCGCCGAGGCGGGCGAGGAACGCGGCGGCCAGGAAGGCACCGCCCATGGCGAGCAGGGTGTCAGCGTGTCCCACGGGTCACCGCCTTCGACCGTGCGGAGGGTCGGCAGGGCTTCACTTGACGGGGATGGATGCGGGTTCTCCTTCGTCTGTGACGCGTCGTCTGTCGTACCGCCGGACGTCGTCGGCCGGCACCGTGACACCACTCCTGGGCCGGACGGGCGCAGGCCGGCCGGGCCGCGACGCGTGCGGGCGGACGGGCGCCCGGACCCGGACCGTGCCCCACGGCCGTACGCACCGATGACCACCGGCCGCGCCGGCACTCGGGGTGCGGACGGCACACCCGGAACGGACCACGCGGCAACGCCCGCGAACGACGGGCGAGATGGGGGCCTTCTTCCCCGATGGGGCTTCCTTCCCCGATGGGGCTTCCTTCCCCCGCAACCCTCCCCGGCCCCCGGACAGAGCCCCCGGGGCGCGGCATCGCCCAACGGTCGCACGCCGGGCCGGCGGGCGGCCATCGGGGACGGCACCCATAACCCGCCGCGGCCGACACCCATCGTGGGCGGCGGTACGCACTGCCCTGCGGCACGGGAGGGCGTGCCGCGGCCGACTCGGGGATCCCGGCCGCGGCACACCCTGCGGCCCCGGCGCGGGAGGACTGCGCGCCCGGGCACGACGTGCGACTGCCCCGGACGGAGACCCCGACACTGCACCAGGCGAGTGATCGTCACGGCCGTCAACCGCCATGAGGTCCGGAACCCTTTCGACTGACAGCCACCGCCCGGCGGGCTGTCACGTCCCCATTCCTTCGGCCGGTTCTCCATGATCGTGGGCGAATCCCCCGTCTCCCCTCCGGAAGGTTTGCCTTGCCATGACCTCCCCCGCCGCCCGCGTTTCCGGCGTGGAATTGCCGCCGGTCTTCTGCCCATTCGAGTCCGCCATTCATCCCCGGGTCCGGCAGGTCGAGAAACAGGCCGTGAAATGGATCGACGACAGCGGAATGTGCGCCTCGGAGCGCGAGCGGGCCTGGGCGGTGGCGACGCACAGCACCGACTTCTTCGCCCGGTTCGCACCGGTCGCCGAGGAGGAGCGGCTGCTGGCGGCGGCCCTGTGGGTGTACTGGGGTTTCGCCTTCGACGACGCACGGTGCGACAGCGGTCCGCTCAGCAGCCGCCCGGCCCAGTTCAACGCGCTGGCCGGCCAGGTGCAGCGGGCCTGCGAGACGGATTCGGCCGTGGGCTCGGACCGCTTCGTCGGCGCCCTTCAGGACATCATGCGCCGCTTCCGCGGCTTCGCCCCGCCCACGCAGGTCAGCAGGTTCGCGCACGCCCACCGCGCCTGGCTGTCGGGGGTGGCCTGGCAGATCGGCAACCAGGCGGCCGGCCGCATGCCGGACCTGGACGACTTCCTGACGATGCGACTGCTGTCGTCGGGCGGCGAGCCCACCTTCGCCCTGCTGGAACTGGCCACCGGTGCGCAGGTCCCAGGTTCTGAGCTGCACCGCCCGGCCGTCCGCGCGCTCACCGAGATGGCCATCCTCGTGGCCGCCCTGGACAACGACGGGCACTCCCTGCGCAAGGAACTCGGCGGCGGGGAGGCCGACCAGAACGTCTACACGGTGCTGATGCACGAACTGTCCTGCCCGCTCGAGGACGCCGTACGGGCGGCCACCGGCCTGCGGGACCGCGTCCTGCTGCGCTTCATCGAGCTGCACGACCGGGTCCGGCCGACCGCCGGAGAGGACCTGCGCACATATCTGGGCGGGCTCACGTACGGCATCCGCGGCAACAACGAGTGGGGGCTGCGGGTGCCGCGGTACATCCGCAGCGGGTACTGGCTGGACGAAATGGACGACACGCTGCTGACCTGGGCCGACGAGCCGTCCGACACCCGCCCGGGGCCGGTGGAGGGCGCCCCGGCCATCGCCTGGTGGTGGGACGCGGACCTCTCCTGACGCCCGGACGGGTGCGGTCGCCTCAGCGCGCCGAGGCCAGGTCGAGCGTCCACCAGGGCCCGCCGGAGCCCTTCGCCCGGCCGACACCGGCATGGGTGTAACGGCAGGTGAGGAGGATGTCGCGGTGCGGGGCGCTGCGCATCCAGACGGTCACGGCGGCCTCGGCGGTGTCCGACCCGGCGGCGACGTTCTCGCCGGCCGAGCCGACCCGGTACCCGGCGGCCCGCATCCGGTCGGCGGGGCTGCTGCCGTCGGTTCCCGTGTGGGTCAGCCGACGGGTGCGGGCCATGGCGCTGCTGTGCTTCTGCGCGGCCCGGTCGAGCGCCCTGTGCAGCCGCACCGGGGAGCAGCCGGCCTGCTTCCGCTGCCGGTTGACGGCGTCGACCATGCGCTCGTCCGCCGCGCCGGAACCGCCCTTGTGCGGGCGGGAGGCGGACGAGTCCGAGGCGGACTGGCCGGGCGCGGGCTGCCACCGGCCCGGTTCGGGCACCGGCCACAGCGGCGCCCGGTAGGGGGTGGGCGGCGTCGGTGGGGGCGGTGGTCCGGCCCAGGCGGCTGTCTGGACCACGTGAAGTGCGGTGAGGACCGCGCAGAGGACGAGCGCCGGCCGCCGCATCCTGGTCATATTCTTTATCGCCTTTCTTTTTCCAGCTGGTGTATCCGGCAACTTCATTCGAGGGAACACGGCCTTTTACGGCGACACGGTGAGACGGAACTGGCTAGCATTGCAACCGTTCACGCCCCCTCTCCTTTTTTGATTCCTTTCGGAGGTATTTCATGTCGTTGAAGCTGCGCCGCGCCGCCGTGGTGTCGCTGGCCGCGCTGGCCCTGACGGCGGGCGGGGCCGTGTCGGCCGCCGGTGCCGCCGAGGCGTCGGCTCCGGCCGTCGCCTCGCTCGGCCCCGACGGCGGCGGCCACGGGTCCCGGGGCGGCCACGAGCCGCCGCTGCACTTCGGCCCGTTCGAGATCCCGAAGTTCGGCAGCGTCTCCGGCGGCTTCTCCTGGGGGCTTGCGCGCTAGCGCGGCCGGGCAGCGGCAACACCCGGATGAGGGCCGTCGGTCGACGGCCCTCATCGTCGTTTCAGCGTGGCGGCGCTGGCCACGAGCACCAGCACCACGCACACGAGGATCAGCACCGCGTCGCGGACGAACAGTCCGGTGACGCCCGTGTGCGTGGCGGCCTCGCCCGCGGCCTGCACGGCGTACGTCATCGGCATCGCCCGGGCCACGGCCGCCAGCGCGCCGTGCATCTCGTCGCGCGGCACGAACAGTCCGCAGACCAGGAACTGGGGCAGGACACCGGCCGGCAGGAACTGCACCGCCTGGAACTCGTTGCGGGCGAAGGCGCTCACCAGCAGTCCGAGGGCCAGACCCAGCAGGGCGCCGAGCATCGCGATGACCATCAGCAGGTAGGCGGGTCCCTTGATGTCCAGGCCCAGCGGGCCCACCGAGAGCAGCGTGGACAGCACGGCCTGGAGCAGCGCCAGGAACGCGAAGGCGAGGCTGTAGCCGAGGACGATGTCCAGCCGCCGGACCGGCATCGTCAGCAGGCGCTCCGCGGTGCCCGAGGTGCGCTCCCGCAGCGTCGACACGGAGGCCACCAGGTACATCACGATGACCGGGAAGATGCCGAAGACCTGGGGTCCGACGCGTTCGAAGGTCTCCTCGGAGTCGTGGAACATCAGCTTGAGCAGCACCATGAGCATGCAGGGGATGCCCAGCAGGAGGGCGGTGCTGCCGCGGTCGCGCGAGATCTGCTGCAGCACCCGCACCGCGGTCGCGGTGATGATGCCGGGCGAGAACGGCAGCCGGTCGGTCAGGTGAGTGACAGTCATGTGAGGGAGTCCGCAGCGAAGAAGGTGCGCTCGGCGTCGGGCGCGCCGGGCTGGTCGAGCAGATGGGGCGACAGGCCGTCGACGGCGTCGTGCCGCCGGGCCGCCCGCGCCTCCGCCGCCGCCGCGGCGCGTACGAGGTGCAGGAACGCCTCCTCGACCTCGGCGCAGCCGGTGTGCTTCAGCAGGCTGTCCCGGTCGGCGCTGGCGAGGAGCCGGCCGGAGCGCATCAGGAGCAGCCGGTCGCAGCGGTCGGCCTCGTCCATCACGTGGCTGGACACCAGGAGTGTGGTGCCCTCCTCGGCCAGCCGCTGGAACACCAGCCACAGCTCCCGGCGCACCATCGGGTCGAGGCCGACGGTGGGCTCGTCCATCACGAGCAGGTCGGGCCGGTTCAGCAGAGCCACCGCGAGGGAGACCCGCGAGTACTGACCGCCCGACAGCCGGGCGACCGGCTGGTCCGCGTACGCCACCAGGTCCACCTCCTTCACGACGCGGACCACGGCGTCCTCCCGGCGCCAGCCGCGCATGCCGAGGGCGGCGGCGAAGTACCGCAGGTTCTCCAGCACCGTCAGGTCGGCGTACACGGACGGTGCCTGGGTGACGTAGCCGACGCGGGTGCGCAGCGGCCAGGCGCCCGCCGAGTGGCCGAGCACCTGGACGTGCCCGGCGTTCGGCTGCTGTACGCCGACCACGCAGCGCAGCAGGGTGGTCTTGCCGCATCCGCTCGGGCCGAGCAGGCCGACGATGCGGCCGCGGGGAAGGGTGAAACTGACGTTGCGCAGCACCGGCCGGGTGCCCCGGGTCACGGTCAGCCCGTAGGCGGCCACGGCCGGGAGGTCGCCCGGGGGCGCTGCGCTGTGCTCGGTGGTCTGCACGGCTCCACTGTGTTTCGTCGGATCGGGGCCGCGGCGGACGGCCACGGCGCGGCCGGGGCGAGGGAACGGAGCGGTCATCGCCAGGACAACGGTCCGTCCGGCCCGAGGTCACGCGCCGGTGGCGTCGTCGCTCCGGTCGGCTGGGCTGATTGGTGGAGGGAGGGCGAGTGAGTGCCAGCAGGGTCGCGGTGACCGCTGGAACGGTGCTGCGCGCGGTGGTCCGGCGTCGGTATCCGCGTCAGGACTCGCGACGGGTCATCGACCGGGCGACGTCGTGCAGTTGGCGGTAGGCGTCCGCGGTGGGACGCGCCAGCGACAGGGAGCGCAGTGCGGCCGCCGTCTGGCGGCGGGCCTCCTCCTCGGCCGCCTGCCGTCCGCCGGCCTCCTCCACCAGGTGACGCGCCAGGTCGACGTCGTCCTCCGTCAGCGGGTGCGGTGCCCGGTACAGCTCGCGCAGCCGCCCGGCCGCGGCCCCCGGGGCGGCGAGGGCCGCGACCACGGGGAGGGACTTCTTGCGTGCGGCCAGGTCGGCGCCGACCGGTTTGCCGCTGCGCGCGGTGCGTCCCCAGATGCCGAGGACGTCGTCCGCGCACTGGAAGGCCACGCCGAGGTGCCGGCCGAAGTCCCGCAGCCCGCCCACCCGGACGCTGTCCGCGCCCGCCAGCACACCGCCGAGTGCGCAGGCGCAGCCGATCAGGGCGCCGGTCTTGCCGGCGGCCATGGCCAGGTAGTCGGCGACCGTCACGTCGTGCGCCTTCTCGAAGGCGACGTCGTCGCTCTGCCCCTCCACCAGCTCCAGCAGGGCGCCCACGAGTTCCTGCACGGCCGCTCCGGCGCGGGCCTGCGGGGTCTGGGCCAGGGCGCGCATCGCGGCGACCAGCAGCGCGTCCCCGGTGAGCACGGCCGCGGGCGTGCCGAACAGGGACCAGGCGGCGGGCCGGTGCCGGCGCAGCGCGTCGCCGTCGATGACGTCGTCGTGCAGCAGGGTGAAGTCGTGCACCAGCTCCACCGCCACGGCGCCGGGCACCGCGTCCGACGGGCTGCCGCCGACGGCCACGGCCGACAGCAGGGTGAGCGCCGGGCGCACCACCTTGCCACCGCCGGACGCGGACGTACGGGGCTCGCCGTCGGCCTCGCACCACCCCCGGTGATACCTGGCCACCAGGCTCTCTGCGGCGGGCAGCGACTCGACCGCGGCCCGCAGGGCGGGCGACAGCACGTCGTCGACCCAGTCCAGCCGGGGAAAGGCGTCTGCCGGGGCCGAGTCGGTGATCTGCGACACGAACTACTCCTCGCGATGGGGACGTCAGGGGAGGTGAGCGGGGACCGGCGGCGCCTCGCACCGCGCCGGCCGCTCCGCCAGTCAATCGGCTGCCGCACCGTGCGGGCCGAGTCCTGGCGCAGCACCCGGGGAAAGATCACCGAAGCAGCCCAGCTCCATGACCATGCACCCAGCCGACAATCACGCCGACCGCCCGCCACGACCGGGCGTGCCGCCGTACCGCCGTACGCCGTCCGCCCCGCCGCGGGATGCGACGGGGCGGACGGTTCGCGGACGGTCCGTCAGCACGGCGTGGTTGCCATGAGCTTCTCGAAGGAAGCCATGCAGTCCGGGCAGTGGCGTGCCCGTTCGCCGTCGGATGCTTCGATACGTTCGCGGAGTTGCTCTCCGCACAGAGTGGCCGCTGCCTTCTTGGCCATCACGTGCCACACCAACGCTCCGCCCGCCTTCTCCGGGCCCACGCACATTTCGTACATGATCGGCCTCCCAGCCTGGACGCCGCTGACACACTCCAGGAGACACCGGATCGGCCGCCACCAGTAGCGAGCGGGGGCCATTCGGGTGACGGCCGCGGCGTCCCTTCGGGGCGGCGACACACCCGGACGGATAGAAACGATCAGCCAATCGGCCCTACCTGGGTGGGTGCGTGACGTGGCGTCGACGCATGCGGCCGGGGGTCGGCTGCTGTGGTCGGATGGCGACACAGACCGAACCGATCGCTCCGGTCCCGGCGGCGCGACGCCGCCACAGAGGGCGGGTGGTCATCTCCTGGCTCACCACGACCGACCACAAGCGCATCGGCCACCTCTACCTCATCACGTCCTTCGCGTTCTTCCTGATCGCGGGAGCGCTGGCGATGCTCGTCCGGGCGGAACTGGCCCGCCCCGGGCTGCAACTGCTCTCCAACGAGCAGTACAACCAGTCCTTCACGATGCACGGCACGATCATGCTCCTGCTGTTCGCCACCCCGACCTTCGCGGGATTCGCCAACGCGGTCATGCCGTTGCAGATCGGCTCCCCGGACGTGGCCTTCCCCAGGCTGAACATGCTGTCGTACTGGCTGTTCCTCTTCGGCGGCCTGATCGTCCTCGCGAGCTTCCTCACCCCGCAGGGCGCCGCGGACTTCGGCTGGACCGCCTACACACCGCTCAGCGGGCCCCTGCGTTCCCCGTACCTCGGCGCCGACCTGTGGATCATGGGGCTGGCACTGTCGGGGTTCGGCACCATCCTGGGCGCGGTCAACTTCATCACCACCATCATCTGCATGCGCGCTCCCGGGCTGACCGTCTTCCGCATGCCGATCTTCGTGTGGAACGTGCTGCTGACGTCCGTCCTGGTACTGCTGGCCTTCCCGGTGCTGGCGGCAGCGCTGCTGGTGCTGGAAGCGGACCGGCACTTCGGCGCGCACGTGTTCGACGCCGAGAACGGCGGGGCGATCCTGTGGCAGCACCTGTTCTGGTTCTTCGGCCATCCCGAGGTGTACATCCTCGCGCTGCCGTTCTTCGGGGTGGTCACCGAGATCATCCCGGTCTTCGCCCGCAAGCCGGTCTTCGGTTACATGGGGCTGGTCGGTGCGACCATCGCCATCGCTGGGCTGTCGGCCACCGTCTGGGCGCACCACATGTTCGCCACCGGTGCCGTGCTGCTGCCGTTCTTCTCCTTCCTGACGTATCTCATCGCCGTCCCCACGGGCGTGAAGTTCTTCAACTGGATCGGCACGATGTGGCGGGGGTCGCTGTCCTTCGAACCGCCGATGCTGTGGGCGGCCGGGTTCCTGGTGACGTTCCTCTTCGGCGGACTGACCGGGGTGATCCTCGGCTCCCCGCCCCTGGACTGGCACGTCACCGACTCCTACTTCGTCGTCGCGCACTTCCACTACGTCCTGTTCGGCACCATCGTGTTCGCGATGTTCGGCGGCTTCAGCTTCTGGTGGCCGAAGATGACGGGCCGCATGCTCGACCACCGGCTGGAGAAACTGCACTTCTGGACGCTCTTCGTCGGCTTCCACACCACGTTCCTGGTGCAGCACTGGCTCGGTGTGGAGGGCATGCCGCGCCGGTACGCGGACTATCTGGCCGCCGACGGCTTCACGGCCCTGAACACCGTCTCCTCGGTCGGCGCCTTCCTGCTGGGGCTGTCGACGCTGCCGTTCCTCTACAACGTCTGGAAGACCGCCAGGTACGGGCGGCCGGTCGGGGTCGACGACCCCTGGGGGTACGGGCGTTCACTGGAGTGGGCCACGTCCTGTCCCCCGCCGCGCCACAACTTCCACGCGCTGCCCCGGGTGCGTTCCGAGTCGCCGGCCTTCGACCTGAACCATCCTGAACTCGTCCGGCTCGACCAGGCCGAGCAGACGGGGCGGCGCGACGCGGTGGAGCCGGGCCGGGGGCACAAGGGCGCCCGCTCGTGACGGACCGCGTCAGGGCGCCCGTACGCCGGTGACGGCGAAGCCGCTGCGCGGGCGGGTCGGGATGCGGCGCAGGGGGATGCGCAGGTCCTGGGCGGGGACCGTGTACTCCAGGCGGGCCAGCCGCACCGCCAGCGCCTCCAGCAGGCCCACGGTGAGGCGCTCGCCGGGGCAGCGGTGACCGGTGGCCGGATCGGCGCCGCCCTGCGGGACCAGTTCGTCGCGCTCGGGGGGCCGGCCGAGGAACCGTTCGGGCCGGAAGGCGTACGGGTCGCCCCACAGCTCCTCGTCGTGGTTCTGTCCGTAGACGTCCAGCAGCAGGATGCCGCCGGCCGGGACGGACTCGCCGTGCCAGGTGAGGTCGGTGACGGTCCGGCCGCCGAGGAACGGGGCGAAGGGGTAGAAGCGGCGGACCTCGTGCGCGAACGCCGTGGCGAACGCGCCGTCCCCGCCACGCAGCCGCTCCCGGTGGCCCGGCCAACGGTGCAGGGCGTGCGCGGAGAAGGCCACGAACCAGCTGACGGCGGCCGTGGGCCGCAGCACGTTCAGCAGTTCCACCGCGGCGGTCCGGGCATCCAGTGGGCCGTCGGTGCCGTCGCGGTGCCGGGCGACCCGTTCGAGCACCGAGCCGGCCGGGGCGGTGACCGTCCCGGACCGCACGTCCTCGATCAGCCGGGCCGTCCGGGCCTCCTGCCGGGACCGGGCCCGGCGGGCCCGCAGGTGGCGCGGTCCCGGGGTGGCGAAGCCGTCGACCATCGCGATCAGGTCCCGGGCGAGGGGCTCCGCGTCGACGGCTTCGTCGGGGAGCCCGGCCCAGCGGCAGACCCCGCGGGTGAGCACCACGGCCGCCTCGTCGAACAGGACGACGCGGGCGCGTCCGCTCCAGGCGGGCACGGCCTCGTCCCAGGCCTCGGTGACGTGCCGGGTGAGGCCGGCGACCCGGTCGGGGTCGAGCAGCGGCAGGAACAGTTCCTTGCGGGCACGGTGGGCGCCGCCGTCGAGGGTGTGCACCGCGCCTTGCCCGAACAGGGTGTCCAGCACGGGCGCGGGGACGGCGCCGTGCCGGCGGACGTGTGTCTCGTCGTAGAAGAAGCGCACGGCGTCCGGTCCGCGTACGGCGAGCGCGGGCCTGCCGAGCAGCCGGGTGCGCACCACGGAGCCGGCGCTCTCGCGCATCCGGTCGGGCAGCCAGGCGTACCCCTCGGTGAGCACGGCCAGGGTGCGGTCCATGAGCGGGCGTCGTCGTGCGTCCATGGCCGGTGGGTGCCCCGGGCCGCGCCAGGGACACCTACGGCGTGGGCGGCCGGGTGAGGGTCCGAGGTCGGGGTACGCCGTCCTCCCACGGGGACCCGGAGCCGGGCGGCCCGGGCCCCGGCCCGTACTCCCGGACAGGATCGGACCACCCTCATGTCCCCGTCCACGCCTTCGTCCCCGGCCCAGAGCCCGGACGACTCCCTGCGGATCCACTTCGTCGGCAACGCGACGGTGCTGCTCCGCTACCGCGGGCTGAGCCTGCTCACCGATCCGAACTTCCTCCACCGCGGCGAGCGCGCGCACCTCGGGTACGGGCTGGTGAGCCGGCGCCTGACCGAGCCCGCGCTGGACCCCGGCGAGTTGCCGGAGCTCGACGCCGTGGTGCTGTCGCACCTGCACGGCGACCACTGGGACCGCAGGGCCCGGCGGTCCCTGTCGCGGTCGCTGCCGATCGTCACCACCCCGCACGCCTCCCGCCGCTTGCAGGGCGTGCACGGGTTCCACCGTGCCGTAGGGCTGCGCACCTGGCAGGAGGAGACCGTGCGGCACGCGGACGCGCAGGTGCGGATCACCTCGCTGCCCGGTCGGCACGCCGGGCACCCGGTGCTGCGGCGCCTGCTGCCGCCGGTGATGGGCAGTCTGCTGGAGTTCGGCCCGGCCGCGGGTCCCCCACGGCACCGGCTCTACGTCTCCGGCGACACCCTGCTCTTCGACGGCCTGGACGAGATCGCCCGGCGCTTCCCGGGCCCGGACCTGGCGGTGCTGCACCTGGGCGGGACGACGCTGCCGGGCGGCTTCGTGGTGACCATGGACGGACGCCAGGGCGCGGAACTCGCCCGCCGTCTCGACCCGCGCCTGATCCTGCCGGTGCACTACGACGACTACTCCGTCTTCCGCTCACCGCTCGACGCCTTCCTCGCCGAGGCCGACCGGAAGGGGCTCGCCGACCGGCTCGTGCACTGCCGGCGCGGTCAGCGGGCCGTCCTGCGCCCGGACGGCGGCCCGCCCGTCGTGACGTGACGGCGAACCGGCGGGACCGCTCGCGCAGCGTGTCGACCGTCTCGCCGACGTTCCTCGGCAGCGGGCCGGGCTGCCCGGCGGTGACCGGCCGGCCGGAGGGCGGTGTCGCGGCGGGCGTCGGGACCGCTCGGCCCGTCGGGTGCCGCGCTCCCTGACCGTCACCCGGAGGGCGCCGGTGCCGCACTCGGTCCGGTACCCGCGGTGGGAAACGGTGGGCGGCAGCGTCTCGCCGACGCACATCGGCAGCGGGTCCGGCTGCCCGGCGGTGACCGACCGGGCGGAGGGTGGCGTCGCGGCGGTCGCCGGGAACACGGCCACGGCGAGGGCGTACGCCCCGGCACGACCGCCACGGGCCGCCCGCGTCAGCCGGCCGCGTTGTCGGTGCGCATCCGCACCTGTTCCTCCAGGCGCCGCAGGCTGCCGTCCAGGGCCTCGGCCACCGCGGGCTGCCCCGGGTCGTGGTCCTCGTCGAAGAACGACAGGTGCACCGTCACCTCGCTGGCCCCGCTGTCCAGTCCGGCGACCTGCAGCCAGCCGGCGTAGCTGCCCTGGTCGCGGGTGCCCCACTCGAGCCGCATCTGCTCGGGCCGGGCGCTCAGCAGCGCGGAGGTGTCCTGGTCGGTGCGGTCCTCGTGCACGGTGACGGCGGGCGGTTCCTCCGGCTCCACGTGCAGGTCCCGAGGGAGCCACGTGTCGAGTTGCCCGACGTTCGCGGCCTGGTCGAAGACCTGTTCGGGATGGGCCGGCATGGTGCGGGAACGCTCGTACTCGGTCATGTGGCACCACTCCTCGGCGTTCGGGGGCCTACGACGGGACGCGTGCCCCCTCTGCCGGGACCGAAGCGCTCGGCGGGTGACCGGCCCGCCGGGCGGGGCGGGGCGCGCGGTGCCAGACTGCTGGCAACGTGTCCCGTCCCGGCGGGTTCGTCGACGAGGGGAGACGAGGTGTCGACGTCAGAGGCGAGCGAGGCGCTCCTGCAGGAGTTCCTCGCCGATCCGGCCCATCTGACACTGGACCTGGCCACCGCCGTGACCCGTTGCACCGAGGCCCTGGACCTCCAGCACGCCGTGGTCTACCTCGTCGACCTCCAGCAGCGGCACCTCGTGCCGCAGACCGACGTGGCACCCGTCATCCCCGTCGACGGCTCACTGGCCGGCTGGGCCTACCGGACGCAGGCGCTGCGCGTCGAGGAGTCCGAGACCGGCGGCGTCACGGCGTGGCTGCCCCTGCTCGACGGTGCCGAACGGCTCGGCGTGCTGGGGGTGCACACGCCGGCGCTCACCACCGCCACGCTGGTCCGCAGCCGGGCGCTGGCCTCGCTGCTGGCCATGATGATCACGTCCAAGAGGGCCTTCGAGGACTCGTTCGTCCGGCACACGCGCACCGAGCGGATGCACCTCACCTCCGAGCTGCTCCGTGCCTTCCTGCCGCCCCGCACCATCGGCAACTCGCACGTGGTGTCCACGGCCGTGCTGGAACCCGCCTACGAGCTCGGCGGCGACGCCTTCGACCACTCGCTCACTCAGACGAAGCTGCACGTGTCGGTCATCGACGCCATGGGGCACGACCTCGCCTCCGGACTGACGAGCGCGGTGGCACTGGCCGCCTGTCGCAACGCGCGGCGCAACGGGGCCGACCTGCCCACGCTCGTGCGGTGCGTCGACGAGGCGCTGGCCGGGTGGCTGCCGGAGCAGTACTGCACCGCGGTCCTCGCCCAGCTGGAGTACGAGACCGGGCTGCTGCGGTGGAGCAACTGCGGTCACCCCGCGCCGCTGCTCATCCGCGGTGACCAGTTGATCGTCGACGCCCTGGAGCGGGAGGCCGACCCGCCGATGGGCGCGCCGGCCCAGCTGTCCCCCGAGCCGCGCCGGACGCACGAGATGCGGCTGGAGCCCGGCGACCGGGTCCTGCTGTACACCGACGGGATCACCGAGGCGCGCACCCGGGAGGAGAAGCTGTTCGGGCTCGAACGGTTCGCGGACTACGTCATCCGGGCCACGGCGGGCGGCGAGCTGGCCCCGGAGACCTTGCGGCGGCTGATCCACTCGATCCTGGACTCGCAGTCCGGCGGGCAGCTGCGGGACGACGCGACGATCCTGATGTTCGAATGGCGGCCGCCGGCCCGCTGAAGTACCGCGGCGTTTCGGGCCGGGGCGTCACACCCGGTGCCCCCGCGCGCGCAGCCAGTCGTGCACGGTGTCCTTGTCGGCGGGGGTGATCCGGACGGGGCCTTCGACGTAGGGGCCCTCGTCCTGCGTGAATCCGGTGTCCGTGATCCTCGCCGTGACCCACGTGGCGAGGTCCTGGGCGGCCCGCTCGGACAGAGCGCCCTGTTCCCAGCCCGCGCGGGCCTCACGGGCCGCCGCACGGTCGTGGCGTTCGGTCTCCTCGAGCCACGCCGCCACCAGCCGTTCCACGGTCCGCCGGTCGTCGGCCACGGTCCGCCGCTGCGCCTGTTTGTCGTTCATGCCGCCCGGGTTCCCCCGATCGCCCCGCCGCCACAGCCCCTAGGGCCGTCGTGTCGGCGGTGGCGCGCAGGGTACCCGCAGGGCCAGAGGACGACCGGTCCGCGACAGGCAGCAGCCCGGAGAGGGGACAGCGATGACGCAGCCCGCCGACGACCACGCTCTCGACCAGCGCGCCGGCGTTTCCGAGCTCCGTCCGACGGTGGGGGATCCCGGGCCCGTCCCCCCGCACGACGCCCGCCACGGAGACCTCCCGCTCGACCGCAACCAGGCGATCCTCCAGGCGGCCAAGCAGGTGGGCGCGATCCTGAAGCGCAACGAGCACCCGTTCGCGCTGGCCGGCAGCGTCGCCGTCTACGCGCACGGCGGCACCCAGAATCTCCAGCACGACGTCGACTTCTGCATCCGTCCCGACGACGCGACGGCCGTGGCCGAGACCCTGCGGGAGGCTGGTCTGACGGTGTACACGCCGCCCGAGGACTGGCTGCTGAAGGCGAACTGCCTGGGCCAGCAGGTCGACCTCATCTTCGAGCTGGCCCACGAGTCCGTCACCACGGAGCTGCTGTCCCGGGCCCAGGACCTGTCGGTCGACTCGGTGCTCATGCCGGTGCTGGCACCGACCGACCTGCTGCGCGGTCTACTCGCGGCCTTCTCCGAGCACCACTGCGACTTCGGTGCGGTGCTGCCGATCGCCCGCACCCTGCGGGAGAAGATCGACTGGGACGAGTTGCGCCGCGACTGCGGTGACGCCCCGATGCCCGCCGCGTTCTTCTTCATCCTCGAACGGCTGGAGATCATCTCTCCGGCCGGTCCCCCGGCCGCCCCCGCGGCCACCGCCCCGAAGGAGGAGCAGCGATGAGCGACCCCGTCGGACACCAGGGCCCCGCGGCGAGCGGCCCCGCCTCCGCGGGCGGGACCGCCGGGAACGCGGGGAGTACCGAGAACGTCGAGTACCGCGTGGCCCACCTGCACGACCGGCTGGCCGCCGAGGAACTCGGTGAACTCGGGGTACGGGCCGAGATCCGGGCGGGGGCGATCGCGCTCACCGGCACGGTGCCGTCGGCGCGGTGCCGCGAGAGCGTGCTGCGGGTCGCCCGCGAGGAGCTGGCCGGGCTCACCGTGCACACCGACATCGTGGTGGCGGAGACCACCCGTCCCGACCATGCGGAGGAACTGTGATGATCCGCGTCGCCGCCGTCGGAGACATCCACATGGGCCCCGACAGCGAGGGGCTGCTGCGGCCCGCCTTCGAGACCCTGCCCGACTGTGCCGACCTGCTGCTGCTCGCCGGGGACCTCACCCGGCACGGCACCCCCGGGGAGGCCCGGGTGGTGGCGCGGGAGGTGCGCGGCCTGCCGGTGCCGGTGGTGGCCGTCCTCGGCAACCACGACCACCACGACGAACAGCCCGAGAAGATCACCGACATCCTCCGGGACGCCGGAGTGACCGTCCTGGAGGGCGAGGGGACCGTCGTGGAGTGCGCCGGGGGCCGGGTGGGGATCGCCGGGACCAAGGGGTTCGGCGGCGGGTTCGTCGGGCGCAGCGCCGGTGAGTTCGGGGAGCCGGTGATGAAGGAGTTCGTGCGCACCACCCGCCGCTCGGCGGACAGTCTGCACGCCGCGCTGAAGGGACTGGACGAGGAGGGCTGCGCGGCCCGGGTGGCGCTGACCCACTTCTCCCCCGTCGCCGACACGCTCGCCGGGGAGCCGCCGGAGATCCATCCCTTCCTGGGCAGCTACCTGCTCGCCGAGGCGATCGACACGGCCGGCGCCGACCTGGCCGTCCACGGCCACGCGCATCTGGGCACCGAGCACGGGATGACGGCGGGGGGCGTACGGGTGCGCAACGTGGCCCAGCCGGTCATCCGCCGGGCCTTCAACGTCTACCAGCTGGGTTCGGCCTGACCGCCACCGCGGGCCCCGTCAGGACTGGCCCGGGTCCTGGGTCGTACGCCCGAGGCAGGTGACGTCGGCGGGGTCGAGTCCGGCCGCCTCGATCACGTGGAAGCCCAGACGGTCGTAGAAGGCCCTGGCAGGTGTGTTGGCCGTGGCCATGACCAAGTGGACGGCCGGGACCCCGCGTTCGCGCAGCGCCCGCCAGAACGTCCGCATCAGCGCCCGGCCGTGGCCGCGGCCCTGCCACTCGGGCAGCAGGTCGATGTGCAGGTGGGCCGGGTAGGCGGCGAGCTCGGGGACGATCATCCGCTCCGGGTCGTGCAGCAGCCCGGCCATCACCTCGTCCGGTGTGCCGGGCGGGCCGGCGGGCGCCGGGTGGCGGTCCGCGACGCGCGGCAGCCACTTGGCGCGGAACTCCTCGGCGAAGCGCGGGGTGTCCGCCGTGCCGAGGATGTAGCCGACCGCCCGGCCGGTCCCGTCGTCCAGCACGAAGGCCAGGTCCGGGTCCAGGTGGACGTAAGGAGCGGCGAAGATCGCGGGCAGGACGGCGGGGTCGGCGTACACGGGCCGGCTGTCCCGGCCGTTGTGCGCGGTGCGGATGCAGATGTCGTCGAGGGCCGGGGCGTCGGCGGGACGGTACGGGCGTACGGCGGTGGTCGGGGTCACCACGTCATCCTCTCCCCTTGGGAGCGCTCCCACAAGTGGGTCCGCTTCGACCGGGGGCGCCCGGGTACCCGGCGGCCGGCAGTGTGGCGGACGTTGGCGGGAGGCCGGCGATGGAGGAAGCGACGGACCGGATCGCGCGGCCGTGGGGCGGCAGGACGCCCTACGGACGGCACGAGACCTGGCCGGCCCGGGTGGACACGTTCCTCGCGGAGGGGGTGGAACCCTCGGCGGTGCAGCGGTGGGTGCAGTCGGCGTCGATCCTGCACTCCGACGGCGACGCCATGGACATCGCGGTGGCCGACGGCCGGATGGTGGGCGTGCGGGGCCGCGACGTGGACCGGGTCAACCGGGGGCGTCTCGGCCCGAAGGACCTGTTCGGTTGGCAGGCGAACGCCTCGCGGGACCGGCTGACGCGCCCCCTGGTACGGCGCGACGGACGGCTGGTGGAGACGGACTGGGACACCGCGATGGACCTGGTGGCCGCCCGCTCGCGCGAGCTGCTCGACGAGCGTGGCCCGGGGTCGATCGGCTTCTACACCTCGGGCCAGCTGTTCCTGGAGGAGTACTACACCCTCACGGTCCTCGCCCGGGCCGGCATCGGCACCAACCACCTGGACGGCAACACCCGCCTGTGCACGTCGACGGCTGCGGAGGCGCTGAAGGAGACCTTCGGCTGCGACGGACAGCCCGGCAGCTACGACGACTTCGACCACGCCGACGTGATCGCGCTGTTCGGCCACAACATCGCCGAGACCCAGCCCGTGCAGTGGATGCGGCTGCTGGACCGGCTGGAGGGGGCCGATCCGCCGCGTCTGCTGTGTGTCGACCCCCGGCCCACGAAGGTCGCCCGGCACGCCACCGTGCACCTCGCGCCCCGCGGCGGCACCAACGTCGCGCTGCTCAACGCCCTGCTGCACGAGACGATCCGGCACGACCGCGTCGACCGGGACTTCATCGCCGCGCACACCGTCGGCTTCGAGGAGCTCGCCGAGCGGGTCGCCGACTGCACGCCCAAGTGGGCGGCGGACATCTGTGACGTACCGGCCGCCCGGATCGAGGAGGCGGCCGAACTCGTCGGCACCACCGACGCGTTGGTCTCCACCGTCCTCCAGGGCGTCTACCAGTCCCACCAGGCCACCGCGGCGGCGGTCCAGATCAACAACCTGCACCTGATCCGCGGCATGCTGGGCCGGCCGGGCGCCGGTCTCCTCCAGATGAACGGCCAGCCCACCGCCCAGAACACCCGCGAGTGCGGCGCCAACGGCGACCTGCCGGGCTTCCGCAACTGGCAGAACGACTCCCACATCGCCGACCTCGCGAAGGTGTGGAACGTCGAGCCGGAGACGATCCCGCACTACGCGCCGCCCACGCACGCGATGCAGATGTACCGGTACGCCGAGCAGGGCTCCATCAGGATGCTGTGGATCAGCGGCACCAACCCGGCCGTGTCCCTGCCCGAACTCTCCCGCATCCGCTCGATCCTGACGCAGAAACGCCTGTTCACCGTCGTACAGGACCTGTTCCTGACGGAGACGGCGCAACTGGCCGACGTGGTGCTGCCCGCCGCCACCTGGGGCGAGAAGACCGGCGCCCTGACCAACGCCGACCGCACGGTGCACCTGTCCGAGAAGGCCGTCGAACCCCCCGGCGAGGCCAAACCGGACCTCGACATCTTCCTGGACTACGCCCGGCGCATGGACTTCCGGGACAAGGACGGGGGCCCGCTGATCACCTGGGACGACCCCGAGTCGGCGTTCGAGGCGTGGAAGCGCTGCAGCGCGGGCCGCCCCTGCGACTACACCGGCCTCACCTACGCCAAGCTCCGCGACACCAGCGGCATCCAGTGGCCCTGCGACGAGGACGCGCCCGAGGGCACCGCCCGGCTCTACACCGACGGCATCAGCTGGGCGCACCCGGACGTGTGCGAGAGCTACGGCAAGGACCTGGAGACCGGGGCGTCGCAGGAGGTCGTCGAGTACCGCTCCCTCAACCCGGACGGCAGGGCGATGCTGAAGGCCGCCGCCTACTGGCCGCCGCACGAGGAGCCCGACGAGGAGTACCCGTTCCAGCTCACCACGGGCCGTACCGTCTACCACTTCCACACCCGTACGAAGACCGGACGCGCACCCCAGCTCCGCGACGCCGCCCCGGACGTGTGGGTGGAGGTCTCCACCGAGGACGCCGGCCGGCTCGGTCTCGCCGAGGGGGACCTGGTCGAGGTCGCCAGCAGGCGGGGCTCTCTGCGGGGCCGGCTGCGGGTGACCGACATCCGTCCCGGACTGCTGTTCGTGCCGTTCCACTACGGCTACTGGGACACCGCGAACGGGTCGGGGCCGGGCCCGGACACCCCCGGCCGGGCGGCGAACGAGACGACGGTCACCGACTGGGACCCGGCCTCCAAGCAGCCCCTGTTCAAAACGTCCACGGCGTCGCTCACCCTTGTCGAGCGCGGCGACGGCAGCCCGTCCCCGGCGCCGACCACCACCGCGTCGGCACCCGCCACCGCCGGTGCCGCCCGGCCCACCGAGGGCGGCGAGGCCGCGCACACGACTCAGGTCCCGGCCCCGTTCCCGCACGGCCGCGAGGAGGGCGCCCAGTGAACGGCATCACCCTGACCCTGCGCACGCTGCACCGCGGCGAGCGGCACCTGGCGCACGACCTGGTGACGGTGGCCGAGCGGCACCGCACCGAGCACGAAGTGCACCACGTCGCCACCGACCTCGCCGGCTGGTCCCGCGAGCACGTCCGGCGCCTGGCCGAGGTCGCCGCAGACCATGACGTGAAGCTCGGCGACCCGCCGGACACGTCCCCGGAAGGGCTGTTCGCGACGCTGCGCAAGAAGGCGTCGGAGGCGGTGGTGCACCGGCCCGAGCCCGGCCTGCTGCTCCTGCGCGACCTGCGCGAGCTGCACGTGGCCGCCGCGGAGAACTCGCTGCACTGGGAGATGCTCGCGCAGGCCGCGCAGGCTGCCCGGAACAGCGGACTGCTGGGGCTGGCCTCCTCCTGCCACCCGCAGACACTGCGCCAGATGCGCTGGACCAACACCATGATCAAGAACCTGTCGCCGCAGGTTCTGAACAGTCTGTGACCTGCGCGGACACCAGGTTCCACGCCACCGGCGAGAGCTCGCCCCGCGCGGCCCGCCGAATGGCGCCCACCGGCCCGGTCACCCGATGATCCCAGTAGTCGTCACACCCCCTGTCACTGCTCCGGTAACCCTCTTGGAGAGCGAGAGAGCGTCATGAGTCTTCTGCGTATCGCCGGCCGCCCGATGCTCGCCTCGATGTTCGTCGCGGGCGGTCTGCAGTCCCTGCGGCGGCCCGAGGACGTGGCACCGGTCGCCGAGCCGATCGTGCGGCCGCTGACCGACCGCGTGTCGGTGCTGCCGGACCGCACCGAACAACTCGTACGGCTCAACGGCGCCGTCCATGTCGTGGGCGGGGTCATGCTCGGGCTCGGCCGCTGTCCGCGCCTGGCCGCGCTGGCCCTGGCGGCGACGCTGGTCCCCACCACGCTTGCGGCACACCGCTACTGGGACGCCGACGACCCGTCCGACCGCGCCCAGCAGCGCATCCACTTCCTGAAGAACCTGTCCATGATGGGCGGGCTGCTGATCGCGGCCGACGACACGGGCAGCGCCCCCTCGCTGCTGTGGCGCGGCCGGCACGCCGCCCAGGACCTGCGCCACGACGCCCACCTGGTGCGGCGTTCGGTCCGTGCCGCGGCGCGCCCGGCGGCCACGGCGGGTGGCCTCAGGGCGAAGCTGTGCGGCTGAACCGGGCGTTAGCCCACCGAACGAGGGGGGACCCGACGCCCGTGGCGGGTCGGACCCGGCACGCCACGAGCCGGCTGGAGGTGAAACATGGGACACGGTGGAAACGTCATCGACGAATTGACGACCGATCACCGTGAGGTCGAGGAGCTCTTCGGCAAGATCGAGGCGCTGCCGTCCGGTCACAAGGACCGCAAGCTGTACGCGGATCAGGCGACGATCGAACTGATCCGGCATTCGGTGGCGGAGGAGGCCTACCTCTACCCCGCCGTCCGTGAGCACGTGGCGAACGGGAACGCCCTCGCGGACAAGGAGCTCGAGGACCACGCGGGCGCCGAGCAGATCATGAAGGACCTGGAGGGCTGCGCGTCGGACGACGCTGAGTTCGACCGGTTGATCGGCATGCTGATGAGCGAGATCCGCGAGCACGTCGCCGATGAGGAGGGCAACCTCTTCCCCCGGCTCCGCGAGGCGTGCCCCCCGGATGCCCTGAACGAGTTGGGCGACAAGGTCCGGCAGGCCAAGAAGACGGCGCCGACCCGACCGCACCCGTCCGCCCCGGACAAGCCGCCGATGAACAAGCTGCTGGCGCCCGGCGCGGGAATGGTCGACCGGGTGCGGGACGCGATGTCGGGCCGGGGCAAGTCCGGCTGACCCGTCCACCACCACCTGCGAGGGGGCCCGTTCGCGACGGCGACGGGCCCCCTCGCAGGCGCGGCGGTCAGTGTCCCAGCAGCGCCCGCACGGAGACGACCGGCGTACCGACGGCGGCGGCCAGCCGGGCAGACCCTCCGGACCCGGTGACGAGCGCGTCGGCGGCGCGCAGCACACCCGCGAACGTCCGCGGGTCGGTACGTCCGCCCAGGTCGACGCCCACGACACCGGCGACCCGGCGGGTCAGTACGGCCTCCTCCGGCCCACCGGTGACGACGACGCGGTGCCCGGCGTCGGCGAGCCGGGCGACCGCCGCCGCACCGTGTCCGGCCTCCCAGGCACGGCCGGGGTCCCCCGCCCCCGGGTGGACGACGACGTACGGGCCGTTCCCGGTGAGAGGGGCGGTGTCCGGCGCCGGCCGTACGCGGAGCCCGCCGTCGTCGCCGCGCCGCAGCCCGAATCCCATCGCCGCGGCCGCGTCGAGCGCCGCCTCTTCCTCGGAAAGACCGCTCGGCCCCTCGACGGCACCGATCCGCCGCACGCGCGCCGAGCGCAGCACCCCCGTCGTGTTCGAGGCCCCCCGGGCCTCGCGAGCGAGGACGAGCGCGACGTCGTACGACTCCGCGCGCAGCCGGTTCACCAGGCCGTCGGTGCCGTCGCCGCCCGGCTGCTCCCACACCACGACGTCGTCGACGTGCGGCAGCAGCCGGGCGGCGGGCGCTCCACGGGCCCCGCACAACATGGTGACGCGGGTGGCCCTGGTGCCCACCGCGCGGACCGCCGGGCCGGCCAGGAGGACGTCACCGAGTCCGCCGGGGCGGGCGACGAGCGCCTTCACGCCCACCACTCCCCCGCCCGCTCGGCCGGCGTCGCCGGGACCGGATCGGGCCGCTCCGCGAGGGAGGCGACGGTGCGCTCCAGGCCCTCGCGCCAGGTCACGCTCGGCAGCCAGCCGAAGATCTCGCGGGCGAATCCGGTCACCGGCCGGGCCTCGTCCGGCACCGTCCCCTCGACGAACACCAGCGGCGAGCCGGACCCGGTCAGTTCGATCACCCGGCGGGCGATCTCCACCGCCGTGGGCTCCTCGTCGCCACCGATGTCCACGGGCCGTACCGACCGCCCGGCCGCGACCAGCAGCACACCGTCGACCATGTCGTCGACGTAGCACAGCGGCCGGGTCCGGCTGCCGTCCCCGGTGACGGTGACGGGCCGGCCGGCCAGGGCCTGCTCGATGAAGGCACCGGGCGTGTCCCCGTCGTCCGTCCGCATGCCGGGCCCGTAGCCGGTGAAGAGGCGGACGATCCCGGCGTTCGAGCCGTGGGCGGCCGCGTGCGCGGCGACCAGGGCCTCGGAGAACCGGACGGCCTCGGCACGGACGGTGTGCGGCCCGACCGGGTCTGCACCGTCACCGACGGACACCGGGGGTGAGGAGGCCAGCAGGAACCGGGCGCCGTCCCGCTCCGCGACGGCCAGCGCGGCCCGGGTCCCGAGGCTGCCGGTGTCGAGGATCTCCACGGACCGCTCGGACCAGGACGCCGGTGAGAGTCCCGGCCCGGCCAGGTGCAGGACGAGGTCGTAGGGGCCGGTGAGCAGCTCGGCGCACCCCTCCCCCGAGACGTCACGTTCCAGGAAGCGGAAGCCGGGACGGCCCGCGAGGTGGGCCACCTTCTCGGCCCGCCCGGTGGAGAGGTTGTCGAGGCAGTCGACTTCGACCCCCGAATCGAGCAGGCGGGTGCACAGATGGGACCCGAGGAACCCCGCACCGCCGGTGACCAGGGCCCGGTGCCAGGGCGGCCGGGCCTCTTCCCGCGGGCTGAACGCCGCCGTCGGCATCATGAGGACGACCTTCCTTCCTCCGCGAAGCGCTGACGAGCGCGCCCCGGGTGCCCCACCGAGTAGCTTTCATGCTCTGACGCCTGCCGCGGCCCTCCGTACGGCCCGGCCGCTGTGGCCACCGTCACGCCGCCGCATCCTCCGGCGAGCAGGCGGCACCTCTGTGATCAAACCCACCCTCCTCACCAAGTGCCTTGCAGGTCAACGGACTTCGCTCCGCGTCACCCGGCCACGGGAGGCGCTCCGGTGAGGACTGTCCGGCCCCTTCTGCCACGATGGTCGGCGCCGTATCCGGCTCAGTGGAGTGGCCGCGCAGCGCAGCCGGGCTTCTCACTCCCGTCCCGTACCCCTCCGGGTCCCCCGGCCGTCTTCGAGTGGCGCACTGTGTCTTCTTCCCCTGCCCCCGCCCCCGCCCCGTCCCGTTCGCCGTGGCGGTCCCTGAGATACCGCAGCATGCGCTGGTGGTCGGTGGCGAACTTCGTCTCGAACGCCGGCACGTGGATGCAGCTCACGGTGCAGAACCTGCTGGTCCTGCAGATCACCGGGTCGGCCGCCGCGACGGGTCTGTCCATGTCCGTCCAGGCGGCGCCGGCACTGCTGATCAGCGTGTTCGGCGGTGCGGCCGTCGACCGCTGGCCGCGGAAGCTGACCGCCGCGGTCAGCCAGGCGCTGCTCGGCGCGATCGCGTTCGTGACGGCGCTCCTGGTGGCGCTCGACCGGCTGGACGTGACCACCCTGATGGTGCTGGCCGCCGTCACCGGTGTCATCGCCACCGTCGACGGCCCGGCGTGCTCTCTTCTGGGCAACGACCTGGTCCCGGCCGAGGACGTGCCCTCCGCGATCGGCGTGGGCGCGCTGGTCCACCAGGCGGGCCGCCTCACCGGCGCCGCGCTCGCCGGCGTGACCGTCGGTTTCCTGGGCACGGCCGCCGCCTACGCCGCCAACGGCGTGTCGTTCCTGTTCGTCGCCTCGGTCATACCGTTCCTGCGACCGGCCCGGGGCGCGGTCAAGCAGGTGGCGGCCACGCGCCGCGACACCATGAGCGTGCGCGAGGGACTGTCCTTCTTCGCCCGCCGTCCCCGGCTGCTGGCGCTGGCCGGGGTCACGGGGGTCAGCGCGGTCTTCGGGCGCAACTACCAGCTGACGCTGGCGGTGCTCGTCACCGGGCCCCTGGCGGGCGGCGCGGGCTCGTTCGGCACGGTCTCCACGGTGCTGGCGGCCGGTGGCATCGTCGGCGCGGTCCTGGGCGCCCGGCTGCGGCGGCCCTCCGTGCGGGTCGTGGGCGCGCTGGCCGCGGCGGGCGGACTGCTGCAGGTGGTGGCGGGTCTGTCGCCGTCGCTGGCCGTCCTCCTGGTGATGGTGCTGCCCATGGCCGTCGTGGAGTCCGTCTCCGACACCGCCGGCACGGCGGTCCTCCAGACCGACCCGCCCGCGCACATGCGGGGCCGGGTGCTCGGGGTGTGGGGCAGCATCGGCACGGTGTGGAGCCTCGGCGGCCCGCCGGCGCTGGGCCTGCTGATGGAACTGGCCGGCGCGCGCGGGGCCCTCGTCGCGGGCGGCCTCATCATCGCGGGCACGATCGGGGCGGGGCATGTGCTGCACGCCCGCAGGCCCGCGGGGGCGGTGCCCGTGCGGGGCGGTGAGGCGCCGGCGCAGGCGGCGCTGGGGACGGCGGCGTGACCCTGCGGGGCTTGAGCGGGTGACGTTGCCCGGCGTGTTCTCCCGCGACCGGCGTGGGGGTGGGCGTCGGGGGCGGGTCGCGCGGCCCGGCGTAGCGGGGTGCCTCCCCCACTCTCGGCTTCTCCCCCACGCTCGGCTTCGCTCGCGCGGGAGGTACCCCCATGAGCGGGAGGTGCCCCCACCGCCCACCCTCCCCCACTCTCGGCTTCGCTCGAGCGGGGGGACCCCCATCGCCCTGGGGGCACCTCCCAGGCCGTTCAGGCACTGGGGGAGGCACGACTGCCCGCAGCTACGCCGCAGCGGTTGGCGCGTCCGCGCCGTTCAGCCCCGTAGCCGACCTAGTTCGCGCCGTTCCGAGGACGGACACCCCCCCGCGCTACCCGAACCCGCACAGGCGCCGCGGGCATCCGCACCCCCACCGCCGGTCAGGCGACCAGTGCCTGGCCAGGACCCAGCCGTGCGTCGAGTTCGGCGCGGTGCAGTTCGGCCACGGGGGCGACGAGGTCGGGGTGGCGCAGCAGCGCCGCCGCCCGCCGGTCGCGGTCGTCCGGAGTCAGCAGGCGGCGGAACTCGACCGGCGTACCACCCTCGGTCAGCGCGGCCACCGCGCGAGCGGCGAGCGCGGGGTCGGTGAGCAGACAGGCCGCCCAGCTCACGACGACCTCGTCCACCCAGGTCCGCCAGGCCTCCTCCGCCGCGTCCACGCCCCCCGTGCCGTCCGCGCCGGTGATCCAGTCGAGGCGGGCGGAACCTCCCGGACCCGACACGCCCATCAGCCCGACGTCCATCGGCGTCGGGTAGCGAAGTCGCGCGGCCACCGTCACCGCCTGCCGTGCCTGCACCTCGGACAGGGCGCAGGCCAGCGCCCCGCCCGCCGCAGGGTAGGCGTGGGTGAGCCACTGGGCGGTCGCCGCGATGACGGGAGAGAGGTCTGCGTGCACTGCCGGGCCGTCCGAACTGCTCGTCGAGGGAAAACAGGGGATCCGCGAAAACCGTAGCCCGCGGCCCGCCGTACGGAACGTGGCCCGGCTCTCGTCGACCACGTGGTCTCGGCCACATCCCGGCCCCGCACCGGGAGTCAGCAACCGCTCACTGGGTCGCCATGACGACGCAGCGACGCAGCTCCTCGACCGCCTCGGGGGAGCCCTCGACGACCACTCCCCCGTCCCCGTTCCCGTCCCGGTTCCACAGCCGCCGCAGCACGGCCTCCGGCGAGCCGCTCAGCGTCACGTCGGCCGCGCCGCCCCCGGCACCGTCCGTCACGGTGAACTCCCCCGGACCGGTCCTCACCCGCCACGCCGCGTCACCGGCGCGCACCAGGACCGTGTGCCCGGGCGAACCGGCGAGGATGTCGGTGAAGTACTCGCCCCACTCGGCGACGGCGTACGCGGCGAAGACCTTCAGCAGTTCGTCGATCCCGTCCACGGCGAGGTCCGCCGGGACGGGTGCGACGGGCTGTCCGGTGGCGAGTTCGGCGTCGACGCGGTGGATGACGGTCTCCTGGGCCATCCGCCGGATCCAGAAGCCGACGCTCTGGTCGGGCCCGTACCAGGAGGCGGCCGCGTCCCCGGGAGCGCGGGTGGCGAACTCGGCGCGCAGCGCGGTGTACCCCCGGTCGAGCAGCACCGTCGCCTCCTCGTCGGCGAACTCCTTCGGGGGCCACGGCTCGGGCTCGACACCCTCCCGCATGGCCACGGTCTTGTGCAGGTAGACCTCGCCGACGTGGCGGGTCAGGTCGGCGACGGTCCAGCCGGGACAGGTGGGCACCGGTGCGTCGGCGCCGGATTCGACGACCGCCCGCAGCCGGTCGTAGTCGGCCGCGAGGCAGTCGAGAAGGCGAGTGAACTCCATGCCGGGATACATGACGCAGAGCCAAGCACACGCTCAGGGCCGCGGCACGGACTTTTCCACACCGCCCCCGGTCACCAGGCCACGCTGGGAATCGCGGGCCGGCGAACCGCCTCGGCGGCGTCCCGCAGGTGCAGTGCGACGGTGATCAGCGCGCGCAGGGCCGAGGGCCGCAGGCTCTGGGCGCTCTCGGCCGCCAGCACCAGCAGACAGCCCGCGGCCTGCTCCACGACGGGGACCGAGAAGGCGAAGTCGTCGCCGTCGGCCCCCCGGAAGGCACGCCACGGGGTCGCGGCGCCGTCGATGGCCTTGTGGACGGCCTGCTCGAGGTGATGGGCGGCCTGTTCGCACACCGGGGCGGGGAGGGTGATGGTGCGATGGAACGCTGAACTGGTCATAGTCCCACTGCTCCCCCGCGCCCCGGGCGTTCGATCGGCG
Organism: Streptomyces sp. CB02414; assembly: GCF_001905385.1. Taxonomy (GTDB): domain Bacteria; phylum Actinomycetota; class Actinomycetes; order Streptomycetales; family Streptomycetaceae; genus Streptomyces. The sequence goes on from NZ_LIPF01000007.1 coordinate 588,567, forward strand.
CACCGGGCGTTTTTCACCGGGTCGGCCGCAGCGGGTCCTAGTCTGGTGGCCGTGCGCCCCGTCACCTCGCCCTCGGCCGCCGCCGCCCGGTTCACCGGCCGGCCGGTGACCGGTGAACGCCCGTTGTCCGGTTCGCTCACCGAGGTCACCCTCGACGACGGGCGCACGGTGATGGTCAAGCGCGGCGACGGGACGGGAGCGGCACGGGCCGAGGCGGCGGGGCTGCGCTGGCTGGCCGGCGCCGGGACGGTGCCGATCCCGGTGGTGCACGGTGACGACGAGCGGTGGCTGGTCACCGACCGCGTGGCGCAGGGCCGGGCGACCGCCGGGGCGGCGGACCGGTTCGGCCGGGACCTGGCCGCCCTGCACGCCGCCGGGGCGCCCGCGTTCGGCGCCGCTCCGCCCGGCGGACCCGAGGACGCGTACATCGGGCTCGCCCCGATGCGCAACGCCACGGGGGACGACTGGCCGCGCTGGTACGCCGAGCACCGGGTGCTCCCGTATCTGCGGGAAGCCGTCGACGCCGGAACCGTCCGGCCGGCCGAGGCCGCCGACGTCGAGCGGGTCTGCGAGCGGCTGCCCGGGCTGGCTGGGCCGCCGGAGCCGCCCGCCAGGCTGCACGGCGACCTGTGGAGCGGGAACGTGCTGTGGGGCGCCGACGGGCAAGTGCACCTGATCGACCCGGCGGCGCACGGCGGCCACCGGGAGACCGACCTGGCGATGCTGCGCCTCTTCGGCTGCCCGCACCTGGACCGGATCCTGGCGGCCTACGACGAGACCGCGCCGCTCGCCGACGGCTGGGCCGAACGCGCCGGCGTGCACCAGCTCTTCCCGCTGCTGGTGCACGCCGTGCTGTTCGGCCGGGGCTACGCCGAGCAGGCCCTGACGGCGGCCCGGACGGCGCTGCGCTCCGCCGGGTGAGCGTCAGCGCGTGACGACGTGCCGCTCGTTCGGGACGCAGTGGGTCATGGTCAGGCCCTCGACGTCGCGCGGCGGGTTCTTGCCGAGGTTGGCCAGCCGTTCGCGGTCCTCGTCGGTGAGGTCCTGGCTCGCCAGCGGTTCCAGGTGCTTGACGTCCTGCGGGCTGATGCCGATGCCTTCGCCGACCCGCAGCCCGAGGTCGTTCTCGACCAGCAGGAAGTGCCACACCATGCGTTCCTGCACCGGCCGGTCGCACTGGGAGAGCAGGTTGACGAAGTTCGCCACGAGGTCGTCGCGCTCCCACTCCTCCAGCAGCTGGTAGCGCTGCCCGGCCTGCAGGTAGTCGTTGGTGCGAGGGATGCGCTTGCGGGTGAGCCGCCCCTGGATCTCCGGTCCCTGCTCGTCGTGCGTGGGGTACTCGCCCTCGTGCAGGCCGCCGGTGATCGACGGCTCGTAGTTGACGATCGGGTTCGCCCCGCCGCCGTCCACGTGGTAGGTCATCTGACCGTCCCGCTGGTTGGTGCGGACCTCGGCGTTCTTGGCCTGGTTGACGGGCAGCTGGAGATAGTTCGGGCCGACCCGGTGGCGCTGCGTGTCGCTGTACGAGAAGGTGCGGCCGACCAGCATCTTGTCGTCGGAGAAGTCCAGGCCGTCGACGATGACACCGGTGCCGAAGGAGATCTGCTCGTTCTCGGCGAAGTAGTTGTCCGGCATCCGGTCGAGCACCATCCGGCCGACCGGCTTGGCCGGGAACTCCTGCTCGGGCCAGGTCTTGGTGTCGTCGAGCGGGTCGAAGTCCAGCTCCGGGTGGACGTGGTCGTCCATCATCTGGACGAGCAGTTCCCACTCGGGGTAGTCACCGCGGGTGACGGCGTCGTAGAGGTCCTTGGTGGCGTGGCCGAGGTTCTGCGCCTGGACATTGGCGGCGTCCTCCTCGGTCATGCTGCGGACGCCCTGCTTGGGCATCCAGTGGAACTTGACGAGCTTGGTCTCGCCGGCCGCGTTGACCCACTTGTAGGTGTTGACGCCGAAGCCCTGCTGGTGACGGTAGTCCGCCGGGATGCCGCGCGGGCTGAACAGGTTGACCAGCATGTGCATGCACTCGGGCGTCTGCGACATGAAGTCGAAGATGCGCCGGGGCTGCTGCTCGAAGGTGACCGGGTCCGGCTTGAGGGCGTGGATGACGTCCGGGAACTTGATCGCGTCGCGGATGAAGAAGACGGCGAGGTTGTTGCCGACGAGGTCCCAGTTGCCGTCCTCGGTGTAGAACTTCACCGCGAAGCCCCGGGGGTCGCGGGCCGTCTCGGCCGAGTCGCGTCCGCCGATGACGGTGGAGAACCGGACGGCGAGGTCGGTGCGCTTGCCCCGCTCCTGGAACAGCTTGGCCCGGGTGTAGCGGTCGATGGGCTCGTCGCCCCAGGCTCCGTACGCCTCGAAGTAGCCGTACGCGGTCACCCCGCGGGCGTGCACGACGCGCTCGGGGATGCGCTCGCGGTCGAAGTGGCTGATCTTCTCCAGGAACTGGTAGTTCTCCAGCGTGGCGGGGCCGCGGGCGCCGACCGTGCGCTGGTTCTGGTTGTCGTAGACGGGGTGCCCCTGGCGGTTGGTGAGCACCTTGCGGTCGTCGCCGGGGGCGGGCCCCTGGCTCGATACGTCCGTCATGTTCGTGGGCTCCTTCGACTCGTGGCCGCCGTCGGCCGCGCGCATGGGTGGTGCGGGTACCCCAGGGTGAGGCGCCCGCCACATACCGATGTGCACATATTTGCCGGGTTTCACACCGAGGACCCGGCCACCCGGCTCACGGGTGCGTCCGGGTCCTCGCGGGACGGGCGTGACGGGACGGGTCAGCCGCCGTTGAGGCGGGCGCGCAGCAGCCCCTTGCCCAGTTCGGCACCCTTGCGGCTGTCCGCCTGCGCCTTGCGGAACAGCTCCGCGACTTCGGTGTCCTTGTTGCGCTCGGCGTCCTGGATGTACGTCTCCAGGCGCAGCGCGTTGTTCAGGCACGACTCGACGTACCAGATCAGGTTGTAGTCCTTGTCCTGCGTACCGGTCACGCCGCCGGTCTCCGTGCCGCTGGTCATACGGTCCTCCTCCTCGAGGTTCTCGGTCCCAGGTCCGGGCCGGGTACCCGTGGCGCCGCAGGGCACACGACTCCTCGGACTCCGCCGGACCCCGGCCGCTCGATGTCCCACTGAGCCACATGTCCCACTGAGACATTTCCGGGTGTACGCTCGAAGGCATGACGGCAACGAAGCCCTCCCCCGCCTCCGGCGACCGGCGGCAGCGCAAGGCGCTGCGGACCCGCGACGCGCTGGCCACCGCCGCCTGCGACCTGATCCTGGAACGCGGGCCGGCGGCCACCACGGTGGAGGCCATCGCCGAGCGCGCGGACGTCACGCGCCGCACGTTCAGCCGGTACTTCGCCGGCAAGGAGGACGCCGCCCTCGACTTCGTCCGCCGGGACGGCGACCGCATCAACGCGTTGCTGCGGTCCCGCCCCGCGGGCGAGCCGCCCCTGCTCGCCTACCGCAGGGCCGTGCACGACTGGCTGACCGACCGGGACGACCCGGCCTGGCACGTGCGTCCCCGGATGCGCAGGCTGCTGGCCCTGGCCGACAGCGAGCCCGGCCTGTTCGCCGCCTACCAGCGCATCCGCGTCGACGCCCAGGAGGAGTCGATCCGGATCGTCGCCGGCCGGCTCGGCACCGACGACGCCCGGGACGTGCGCCCGGCAGCCGTCGTCGACGCCGCCGCCGGAGTCCTGATCGCCGCCATGCGCCTGTGGGCGCGCGACGACGGGCGGGACTCGGGAGCCGCAGACCTCGCCGCCCTCGTGGAGCGGGCCTACGACGCCCTGACCTCGGAGGCCGCGGCCGCGACCCCCGACAGCACCCCGGAAGAATGAGACACGCACCATGAGCACCACCGGCACCACCCCCGCTACCGCCGGCCGGCCCGCCGAGTTCACCGGGCGGACCGCCCTGGTCACCGGCGCCGCCTCCGGCATCGGCCTGGCCACGGCCCGCCGCCTCGGCGCCGCCGGGGCGAAGGTCGTCGTCGCCGACCACAACGCGGAGGGCGCCGAGAAGGCGGCCGCCGAGCTGCGGGCCGAGGGCGTCGAGGCCGCCGCCGCCGAGCTGGACGTCACCGTCCCCGAGTCCGTCGAGTCCGCCGTGAAGTTCGCCGTTGACACGTTCGGCACCCTGGACCTCGCCGTGAACAACGCCGGGATCGGCGGCCCCAGCGCCCCGACCGGCGAGTACGACGTGGACGCGTACCAGCGCGTCGTGCGCACCAACCTGGACGGCGTCTTCTACTCGATGCGCTACCAACTGCCCGCCATGGAGGCGGCCGGGCAGGGCGGCGCCATCGTCAACGTCGCCTCCATCCTCGGCTCGGTCGGCTTCGCCGGCTCCCCCGCCTACGTCGCCGCCAAGCACGGCGTGGTCGGGCTGACCAAGGCCGCCGCGGCCGAGTACGCCGCCAAGGGCATCCGGGTGAACGCGGTCGGCCCGGGCTTCATCGACACCCCGCTGCTGAAGACCATGGACGAGGCCGCCTACAACGGCCTGGTCGCCCTGCACCCGGCCGGCCGGCTCGGGCGCTCCGAGGAGGTCGCCGAGCTGATCGCCTTCCTGCTGTCGGACCGGGCGTCCTTCGTGGCCGGCAGCTACCACCTGGTCGACGGCGCCTACACCGCCGTCTGAGGCCCGACACATCCACCGGGGGGACGAACAAGGGAGTTCGACCATGAAGGCACTGCAGTACCGCACCATCGGGGCGCCGCCCGAGGTGGTGACGGTTCCCGACCCGGAGCCCGGCCCCGGCCAGGTGCTGCTGAAGGTCACCGCCGCCGGCGTGTGCCACTCCGACATCGCGGTGATGGGCTGGCCCGCGGAGGGCTTCCCGTACGAGCTGCCGCTGACCCTCGGCCACGAGGGTGTCGGCACGGTCGCCGCGCTCGGCGCCGGGGTGAGCGGGCTGGACGAGGGCGCCGCGGTCGCCGTCTACGGCCCCTGGGGCTGCGGCACCTGCGCCAAGTGCGCCGAGGGCAAGGAGAACTACTGCGTGCGCGCCGGCGAACTGGGCATCCACCCGCCGGGGCTCGGGCGCCCGGGGTCGATGGCCGAGTACCTGCTCGTCGACGATCCCCGGCACCTGGTACCGCTGGACGGGCTCGACCCGGTCGCGGCGGTGCCGCTGACGGACGCCGGGCTCACGCCGTACCACGCCGTCAAGCGCTCGCTGCCCAAGCTGGTCCCCGGGTCGACCGCGGTGGTCATCGGGGCCGGCGGTCTCGGGCACGTCGCCATCCAGCTGCTGCGCGCGCTGACCTCCGCCCGCGTCGTCGCCCTCGACGTCAGCGAGGACAAGCTGCGCCTGGCCCGTGAGGTGGGCGCCCACGAGACGGTGCTGTCGGACGCGAAGGCGGCGGACGCGGTGCGTGAGCTGACCGGCGGCCTCGGCGCCGAGGCCGTGTTCGACTTCGTCGGTGTGGCGCCGACGGTGAAGACGGCGGGCGCCGTCGCGGCCGTCGAGGGCGATGTCACCCTGGTCGGCATCGGCGGCGGGTCCATCCCCGTCGGCTTCGGTCTGCTGCCGTTCGAGGTGTCGGTCAACGCGCCCTACTGGGGCAGCCGCAGCGAGCTGATCGAGGTGCTGGACCTGGCCCGCTCGGGCGCCGTGTCGGTGCACACCGAGACGTACTCCCTGGACGACGCGCCGCTCGCCTACGAGCGGCTCCACGAGGGCAAGGTCAACGGCCGCGCGGTGATCCTGCCCCACGGCTGACCGCCCGCCCGGCGGGGCGCGGAGCCGCGGGGACGCGACCGGTCCCCCGTTCCGGTCGGACCCCCGCGGCCCCTCGAAACTACGTGGACGGCTCGGCCGATGTGAATCGTGCCGATGCCCGCTGCCGGACCATCCGGACTCACCCGTGCACAGATGAGTCCGGATGGTCCGTTTTCATCCCCTGCAGTTGCAGTGCGGGCTGGTCCAGGTCCCCGGCCACCAGGTGGGCGAGCACGACCTCGTACAGGTCGCTGCCGGCGGCGAGCAGCTGGCGTTCCAGGACGGGCTCGGCACTGCGGACGTGCTCGCGCACCGTCTGCGCGTGCACACCGAGCGCCTGGGCGGCCCGCTCGGCGTTGCCGCCGGCGGCGATCCAGGTGCGCAGCGTGCGCCGCAGGTCCCGGGCGTCGGACTCCAGGCGGCCCAGCAGGTCCCCGGCCCAGGCGCGCAGCGCGGGCCCGGCCAGCAGGTCGGTGAGACGGGCGGGGCCGGGCCGACCCGCGCCGGCGTCGGCGGCGTGCTGGTCGAGGCCGGCCTGTGCGTTCACAGCGAGGTGGACGGCCGCGCGGACCGCCAGGTCGGCGAAGTCCGTGCGCAGCAGCCCCTCGACCCGGTCCATCCGGGCGCGGACCGTGTTGCGGCTGACGCCGAGGATCTTGGCGGTGTTGACGGCGGTGAACTCCAGGCCGAGCCGGGTGGTGGCCAGCAGTTCGGCGCGGGTGTGGTGCGGGAGCGCGTCGAGGGGGCGCAGCAGGTGGGCCGTCCAGCCGTACAGGGCCGCCGGGTCCATGAGGCGTTCCGGGCGGGTGCGCTCGGCGTACACGGCCGCCTGCCGGGGCCGGTAGCGGGCGACGGCCAGGGCGCTGACGGCCTGTCCGTACGCCGTGGCGGTGCGGGCGAGGCTCTGCCGTGCGCTGCCGCCGAGGAAGACGCCGGGGAGACGGCCGACGAGCGAGCGCAGCTCCCGCCCGGCCGCGTCGCGGGGCGCCAGCACGATCACGTGGCCGTCCATCGCCGGGCACCGCACGACCAGCGCCCGGTCCCCGGTCGCCGACAGGCACTCCTCGGCGAGCCGGTCGCGCTCCCCCGCCGCGCACTCCACGACGTACACGCACGCCGTGTCGGTGTCGAGGAGTCCCGGCCAGAGTCCGGCGGCCACGCGGCGGGCGGAGACGGTGTCCTCCACCATCAGCAGTTGCAGGATGGCCAGGCGCAGGTCGGAGGTGGCGCGGCGCAGCCGGTGTCCGGCGGCGGTCGACTCGTGTCCGGCCAGAAGCAGTTCCAGCACCTGGGCGGTGTGCGTGACGATGTCGGAGGCACGGCGGTCGAAAGGGGTCTCGCGGGTCACCACGAGGACGGCGGCCGGCCCCGGGTGGACCCGTTCCACGCGGACGAGCCGCAGATGGCGGCCGCGGTCCTCCAGGGCGGCGGTGGCGATCCGGCCCGAGGTGATGTCGGCCACCAGCGACTCGTCCGGTGCGGTGCGGGTGCCGGCCAGCAGGCGGCCGGTGCCGTCCTGCAGCGACACGGCCGCGTGCGCGGCCGAGGCGAGCCAGGTCACCACCTTGTGCACGTCGCGTCCGGCGGGCCGCAGGTGGTCGAGCAGTTCCTCCGCCCAGTCGGCGTGTGCCCCGGCTCCCGCTTCCCGCTGCCGCGTTCCTTCCTCTCGGCCCGCCACGTCGGTCTTCCCATCTTCCTCGCCTCGCCCCCCGGCCCAGATGCGGACGGTACCGCACCGCCCGGGCGCGGGCGGCCTCCGTGCCGTCGACCGGGCCTGGCGGTCCGCGCGTGCCTGCGGGCATAAGCTCGGTGAATGGCGAAGTACTTCGACGTGCACCCCGACAACCCCCAGCCGCGCAGCATCGCGCAGGTCGCCGACAGCGTCCGGTCCGGCGCGCTGATCGCGTACCCCACCGACTCCTGCTACGCGCTCGGCTGCCGGCTGGGCAGCCGTGACGGCACCGAGCGCATCCGGTCGATCCGGCAGCTGGACAACCGGCACCACTTCACGCTGGTCTGCCAGGACTTCGCGCAGCTCGGCCAGTTCGTGCAGATCGACAACGACGTGTTCCGGGCGATCAAGGCGTCCACGCCCGGCAGCTACACCTTCATCCTGCCCGCGACGCGGGAGGTGCCGCGCATGCTCCAGCACCCGAAGAAGAAGACCGTGGGCGTGCGCATCCCCGACCACGTCGTCACCCAGTCCCTGCTCGCCGAGCTCGGTGAGCCGCTGCTGTCCAGCACCCTGCTGCTGCCCGGCGAGGACGAGCCGATGACGCAGGGCTGGGAGATCAAGGACCGGCTCGACCACGTCCTGGACGCGGTGATCGACTCGGGCGACTGCGGCACCGAGCCGACCACGGTCGTCGACTTCTCCGGCGGTGAGGCGGAGATCGTGCGGCGGGGCGCGGGCGACACGGCCCGGTTCGAATAGCGGATCGCCCGCGAGCACCCGAAAGAGAGGCAGGCCGGCACGCCTTCGGGCTGCGCCCGCGGCTGCGGGAGATGGCCGACCGGCTGGCCGGCTCCGGGTACACCGTCCTGGTGCCGAACGTCTTCCACCGGAACGGGCGGGCCCCGGTCGCGGAGCTGCCGGAGTTCATCGACCCGGCGGCGGACGGCCCGGTCGCGCTGGCGGCCGGTTTCCACGGCGCCGACCTGGCCACCGAGGCACCGGACGGCCCGCACCTGGTGGCCGGCCGGATCACCGCCGAGCTGTACTTCGGCCACGCCGACCAGGACCCGGGCCTGCCCGCCGAGCAGCAGGAGCGCCTGACGGCGGCCCTGGCCGGGGCCGGCGTCCGGCACCGCTGCGAGGTGTACGAGGGCGCGGCCCACGGCTACACGCAGGCCGACACCGCGGCGTACGGCCCGGAGGCGACCGAGCGGCACTGGGCGGCGCTGCTCGACCTGCTCGAGCGCACGTTCTGACCCGGGCGCCATCCCGGAGCCCACCTCTCTCCGCTCGACCTGCCGCTCGCGGTCCTCGGGCACGCGCCCGGCCCCGGCGGCCAGGGCGGTATGGACGTCGTGCCCGCCGCAGGGGCACGCCCGCGACGTGCGCGGTCCCGGTGTCGTAGGCGCCGGCTCCGGATGCGGCCCGCACGACCTCGGTCCGTCGCGCCCCACGAGTCGCGCGCGATGCCGACGACTTCCCCGGCGTCGGCCCGCGTGGTCACCAGCGGCCGGGCTCGCTGCCGACGACGGCCTCGGAGCGGGAGCCGTCGACGCCGGCCGGCACGTCCCCGGCGAGCATCACGCGGTGCATGGTCCGCGGGTGGTCGAGGTGCGCGTTGTCGCTCGGGGCGAGGTGGACGGTGGCCCGGTTGTCCCAGAAGGCGACGCTGCCCGGCTCCCAGCGGAAGCGGACGGTGTACTCGGGCCGGGTGGCCTGCTCCAGCAGCAGTTCCAGGACCGCCGCGCTCTCGGGGCGGGTCAGGCCGGCGATCTGCTCGACGTAGTAGCCGTTGACGAACAGCACCCGCTCCCCCGTCTCCGGGTGGACGCGGACCAGCGGGTGCAGGGTCGCCGTCTGGTGGTCCAGCAGGTGCCGGACGTAGGCGTCGTCGCCCGGCCTGGGCTGGTAGCCGACGCCGAGCCGGTGCTCGGCGCGCAGTCCGTCGGCGAAGGCGCGCATGGGCGCGGAGAGTCCGGCGTAGGCGGCGGCGAGGTTCGACCAGGTGGTGTCGCCGCCGTACGGCGGGACCGTCTCGGCGCGCAGGATCGTGAAGGCCGGCGGGTCGACCCGGGCGCCGTGGTCGCAGTGCCAGCCGCGCAGCAGGGTGTGGCGCCGGCGCCGCAGCCACTCGTCGTGCTCCATGCCGAAGCGTCCGCCCAGCTCCAGCCGGTCGGCGGTCGTCTCGATCTCCGGGTGGCCGGCCGGCGACGCCTTGCCGCGCCGGGGCAGCACCACCGGCTCGCCGAAGAGCCGGGCGAACGCGACGTGTCCGGCGTGGTCGAGGCGCTGGCCGCGGAAGAACACCACCTTCCAGCGCAGTACCGCCGCCCGGACCGCCGCGGCCTGCGCCGCGTCGAGGCCGTCCGCCAGGTCGACGCCGTGGATCTCGGCGCCGATGTGTCCGGCGGCAGGTGCCACCTCGATGCCGGCCGCGTCCGCCGCCGTACGTGCCGCCGCTGCCCTGTCCGTCGTCATGCGCACTCCCGTGGTCGGTCTCGGTCGTCCGTTCGGGCTCCAGGGAGATCGTGGCAGACGGGCGGGCGGCACCCGCCCCGTACCGTCCGGTTGATCACCGCCGGCCGGGTGGGCGAGGCTGGACGGACAGCACCCCGCAGCGCACGTTCGAGGGAAGGTCCCACGGTGATCAGCATCCCGGCACACACGCTCAACGACGGCACCGCGCTCCCGGCGCTGGGGCTCGGCACCTGGCCGATGACGGACGACGAGGCCCGGCGGGCGGTCCGGGAGGCCCTGGAGACGGGCTACCGCCTGATCGACACGGCGGCCAACTACCGCAACGAGACGGGCGTCGGCCGCGGAGTGGCCGACAGCGGCGTCCCGCGCGAGGAGATCGTGGTGACGACCAAGCTGCCGGGCCGCCACCACGGCTACGAGGAGACGCTGGCCTCCTTCGAGGAGTCCCGCGCCCGGCTGGGCCTGGAGTACGTCGACCTGTACCTGATCCACTGGCCGCTGCCCCGGGTCGACAAGTACGCCGACTCCTGGAAGGCCATGGTCAAGCTGCGCGACGACGGCCTGGTGCGCTCGATCGGCGTCTCCAACTTCACCGCCGGGCACATCGAGCGGCTGGAGAAGGAGACCGGCGTGCTGCCCTCGGTCAACCAGATCGAGCTGCACCCGCTCTTCCCGCAGGAGGAGCTGCGCGCCTTCCACGAGCGCAAGGGCATCCGCACCGAGAGCTGGAGCCCGCTGGGCCGCGGCAGCGACCTGCTGGCCGACCCGGCCGTCGCCGCGGTCGCCGGCGCGCACGGCGTGACGCCCGCCCAGGCGGTCCTGCGCTGGCACACGCAGCTCGGCGCGGTTCCCATCCCCAAGTCCGCCGACCCCGCCCGGCAGCGGGCCAACCTGGACGTCTTCGGTTTCGCACTGGACGACGCGCAGATGCGCACGGTCCCGGACCGGGCGCACCGCCGGATCGGCGGCGACCCGGAAGCGCACGAGGAGTTCTGAACCGGGGTACCCGGCTCCGGTCGGCGTAGGTCTTCCGGGAAGGAGCCGCAGGTGGGCGAGGGCGACGGGCTGCGGGAGTACCGCGGCAGGCGTGACTTCGGCAGGACCGGCGAACCGGCGGGGCACGGGGCGTCCGCGCGGGGCGGCGAGCCCCGGTTCGTGGTGCAGATCCACGACGCGAGCACCCTGCACTTCGACTTCCGGCTCCAGGTCGCGGACGTGCTCAGGTCCTGGTCCGTGCCGAAGGGGCCGTCGGCGGACCCGGGCGACAAGCGGCTGGCCGTGCCCACGGAGGACCATCCGCTGGAGTACGAGGAGTTCGAGGGCGTGATCCCCGCGGGCGAGTACGGGGGCGGCACGGTCATCGTCTGGGACCGCGGCACCTACGAGCCGCTGAGCCACGACCGCCGGGGACGGCGGGTCGACTTCGGCGAGTCGCTGGCGCACGGCCACGCCAGGTTCCGGCTGCGCGGCGCGAAGCTGCGCGGGGAGTACGCGCTGACCCGGTTCCGCGGCGGGCGGGACGGCGAAGAGGAGGAGGCGTGGCTGCTCGTACGGACGGCCACCGGCGGGGCGTCGCGCGGGCGGGGCACTCCGGATCCCCGGCGGGCGCGGTCGGCGCGGACCGGCCGGACGCTCGCCCGGGTCGCCGCGGAGGACGGCGGAAAGTAGCGGGTGGTGCCGTCGTTCCCGTCCCGGGGCGGTGGTCCGTCCGTGGTTTCACTCGGCGGGCAGCGCCTGTTCGGCCCAGATCGTCTTGCCGGTGGTGGTCTGCCGGCTTCCCCAGCGCTGGGTGAGCTGGGCGACCAGGAGCAGGCCCCGGCCGCCCTCGTCGTAGGCGTGGGCCCGGCGCAGGTGCGGTGAGGTGGAGCTGCCGTCGGAGACCTCGCAGATGAGGGCACCGTCGCGGATGAGGCGGAGCTGGATGGGCGGCTCGCCGTAGCGGATGGCGTTGGTGACGAGTTCGCTGACGACCAGTTCCATGACGAACGCCGTCTCGTCCAGTCCCCACGCCGACAGTTGTTCGGTGGCGGACCGCCGGACGGCGGCGACGTGCGCGGGGTCCGGGCTGATGTCCCAGGTGCGGATCTGGCCCGCTCCCAGTGCCCGGGTGCGAGCCAGCAGCAGCGCCACGTCGTCGCTCGGCTCCTCGGGCAGCACGGCCTTGAGCACGGTGTCGCACAGGGCGTCGAGCGAGGCGGCGGGCGCGGTCAGCGCGCGGCACAACTCCGCGGTGGCGTGGTCGACGTCGCGGTCGCGGTCCTCGACCAGACCGTCGGTGTAGAGGGCGACGACGGTGCCCTCGGGGAGTTCCACCTCGGCCGCCTCGAACGGGAGCCCGCCCACGCCGAGCGGCGGTCCCGCGGTCATCGCCAGGAGCCGGGTGGTGCCGTCGGGCAGGACGAGGGCCGGCGCGGGGTGGCCGGCGGCGGCCGCGGTGAGGCGGCGGGAGACCGGGTCGTAGACGGCGTACAGGCAGGTGGCGCCCAGTTCGGCGACCTCGTTGCCGGTGTCGCCGGCCACGAGGTGGGTGACGAGGTCGTCGAGGTGGGTGAGGAGTTCGTCGGGCGGCAGGTCGACGTCGGCCAGGGTGCGGACGGCCGTGCAGAGGCGGCCCATGGTCGCCGTGGAGGGGATGCCGTGGCCGACGACGTCGCCGACGACGAGGGCGACGCGGCTGCCGGAGAGCGGGATCACGTCGAACCAGTCGCCCCCGATGCCGGCCGCGGAGGCGGAGGGAAGGTAGCGGTGGGCCACCTCGACGGCCGCCGGTCCGGGCAGGCCCCTGGGCAGCAGACTGTGCTGGAGGACCAGTGCGGTGGCACGCTCGCGGGCGAAGCGGCGGGCGTTGTCGACGCAGACCGCAGCCCGGCTGGCGAGCTCCTCGGCGAGGACGACGTCGTCGTCGACGTACGGCTCCTGGGGCGCGACGCGGACGGCCACCGCCACTCCGAGGGTGGTGCCGCGCGCCAGCAGCGGAACGGCCAGGGTGGAGCGGACGCGGTCCCGGTAGGCGCGGTTGTGCGGGGCCTGCTCGTTGCGGACCCGCATCCACCGGTCGAAGTCCGGGTCACCGGGCTCCGACAGCACCACCCGCCCCAGGGCCAGCGCGCGGGCGGGTGCGGAGTACGGCGGGTAGACGTCCGCCTCGCCCAGGTGCACGGACGCCCGGGGGACCCCCTCGGCAGCGGCCCCGTGCGCGACGCGGCGCAGGGTGACGCCCTCGGCGGCCGGTGTGAGGGGTTCGTCCGTGCCGAGGACCCAGTCGAGCAGGTCGACGCTCGCGAAGTCGGCGAAGCGGGGGACGAGGAAGCCGATGAGCTCCTCGGCGGTGCGTACGACGTCCAGGGTGGTGCCGATGCCGGCGGCGGCCTCGTTCAGCAGGGCCAGCCGCTCGCGCGCCCGGTGCTGGAGGGTGGACTCGAAGCCCGCCACGGCCACGGCGGCCACCTCGTCGGACGCGTCGCGGACCGGCCACATCTCGATGGTCCAGGCGTGCTCGCCGAGCCGGGAGGAGGCCGGGGTGTAGGTCTCGTAGCGTGCGGACCGCCCGGTCTGCGTGACCTGCCGCAGGTGTCGCATGAAGCCCGAGCCGTCGGCGTCCACGTCTTCCATGACGTCCGGCAGCCGCCGTCCGATCAGGTCCTCGGACGGCAGTCCGAGCATGCGGCGCGCGGTGTCGTTGACCTGGAGGTAGCGCTGCTGGACGTCGTGCACGGACATCGACAGGGACGCCTGCCGGAAGGTCTCCCCGGTCAGCTGGAGCGTCGGGCGCTCGGACGGGCCCGCGGTCAGCGCGTACCCCTGCGGTGTGCCGGCCGTCCCGAGCAGGGGCGCGGCGCGCACGTGCGCGGACACGGCCGAGCCGTCGCGGTGACGGAGCAGGACGGTGCCGGACAGGCCGGACAGCGTCTCGGGCGGCACGTCCCGGGCGAGCAGCTCCCGCGCGTCCCGTCCCACCACCTCTTCGGCCGAGCGGCCGGTCAGCCGTCGGGCGCCCTCGCTCCAGCCCGTCACCGTGCCGCGGGTGTCCAGGGTCGCCACGGCGGAGGCATGCTCCATGATGTCCAGGATTGACCCGTTGCGGCGGGGTTTCAACCGCAACGGGCACGGGTGCCTACGCTCGGTGCTCGCGCAGTGCCGCGAGGGCGCGATCGGCGTGCGTGTTCATCCGCAGCTCGCTGCGGACGACCTCGAGCACGGTGCGGTCCCGGCCGACGACGAAGGTGACCCGCTTGGTGGGGGCCAGGCTGAACCCGCGTGTGACCCCGAACAGCTCACGGACCTCGCCGTCGGCGTCGGACAGCAGCGGCATGCCGAGGGCGTGGCGTCCGGCGAACTCCTGCTGCCGTTCGACGGGGTCGCCGCTGACGCCGACGGGGCGGGCGCCCGCCGCGGCGAACTCGGCGGCGAGGTCACGGAAGTGACAGGCCTCCGCGGTGCAGCCGGGGGTCAGGGCGGCGGGGTAGAAGAACAGCACGACCGGACCGTCGGCGAGCAGCTCGGACAGGCGGCGCGGGGTCCCGGTCTCGTCCGGCAGTGTGAAGTCGTCGACCGTGTCGCCGACGCCCGGCGCCCGGCTCACGACCGGCCCTCGCTGCCCTTGGCGACGCTGCGGGCCCACAGGACGAGCGGCACCTGCACGGGCAGCCGGCCGTAGGCGGCGGCCTTCTGCGGCGTGGGGCGGTGCCGCCAGTCCACGGCCATCTTGACGTTGGCGGGGAACACCCCGACGAAGAAGGCCGCCGTGGTCAGCGCGGCGGCCTTGCGGGTGCGGGGCAGGGCGACGCCCGCGGCCAGCGCCAGTTCGGCGACGCCACTGGCGTACGTCCAGACGCGCGGCGTGCCGGGCAGTCCGCGCGGCACGATCGCGTCGAAGGTGCGGGGGCGGGCGAAGTGCGCGACGCCGGCCGTGGCCAGCAGGCCGGCCAGCAGCAGAGGTGAGCGGTGGGAACGGGGCACGGTTCCTCCTCGGGGGGCAGGCGCGCGATATTACTCGACGGTAGGAACCGGGTCACGCCCGAGGCGTGACGGGCGCCAGCCACATGCCCACGATCGCGTCGACGAGCCCGTCCGCCGCCTCCTGCCAGCTGGCGCGAGGAGTGGGCCGCTCCTCGGCGAGGGCACGCTCCCGTTCGGCCGCCGTGTGCACGATCAGGTGGCGGGCCATGTCGCCCCGCTCGGCGCGGACCTCGCCGGGGAGCGCCGGCATGCACCGGTTGCGTCCCGCGACGATCTCCCGCAGCGACGCGGAGGCGCGGGACTCGTCGACCATGATCTGCCGCAGCGCCGGGTCGGTCATCACCTGGGCGCAGAACCTCGCGTACCAGGTGGGGCTGCCCAGCGCGGCCAGGTGGTCGAACTGCGGCCGCACCAGGCAGTCCACCCAGTCGCGCAGGTCCGTCGAGTCGCCGAGGGCGGCGAGCTGCCGGGCCCGCAGCTCCTCCACCCGCTCCGAGTGCCGCTGGGCGATGGCCCGGACGAGGTCGGACTTGGTGCCGAAGTGGTAGCCGACCGCGGCGTTGTTGCCCTGTCCGGCGGCCTCGCTGACCTGGCGGTTGGAGACCGCGTAGACCCCGTGCTCGGCGAACAGCCGCTCGGCGGTGGTCAGGATCAGCTGCCGGGTCGCGCCGGCCTGCTCCGTCCGTACCGTCCTGCCCGCCATGTCCACCACCGCGCCGGGACCCTCCTCACCGCCCGCGACGGCCGGTCCCTCGAGTCGTCGCAGGTCCGCCGCCGTACGGCGCGTCCTCACGGGAGCTTACGCAACGCCGTACCGGTACCGCCGCACAGGCCCCGGCGGGCGTCTCCACTCCTCGCTCCGTAAGATACTTCAATCGACTGACTTAAAAAGCTGATACCGAAAGGCTGCTCCATGCCCGCTTCCCCCACCGCCCCGCGGCCCAACGCCGTGGTGGCGCTACTGGCCCTGGCCGGGATCGTCGTCTCACTGATGCAGACCCTCGTCATCCCGATCGTGCCGGAGCTGCCGAAGCTCCTGGACGCACCGGCCTCGGACGCTGCCTGGGCGGTGACCGCCACGCTGCTCGCCGCGGCGGTGGCCACTCCGGTCGTCGGCAGGCTCGGCGACATGGTCGGCAAGCGGCGGATGCTGCTGCTCAGCCTGGTGCTGCTGATCGCCGGCTCGGCGGTGTGCGGCCTGAGCGACACCCTGGTGCCCATGGTCGTCGGCCGTGCCCTGCAGGGCCTGTCCGCCGCGGTGATCCCGCTCGGCATCAGCATCATGCGCGACGAACTCCCCGCGGAGCGGCTGGCGGGCGCCACCGCCCTGATGAGCGCCTCGCTCGGGGTCGGCGGCGCGCTCGGCCTGCCCGCCGCCGCGCTGATCGCGGACAACCTCGACTGGCACATGCTCTTCTGGCTCTCCGGCGTGCTCGGCGCCGTCGCCCTGGTGCTGGTACTGGCGCTGGTGCCCGAGTCGGCGGTGCGCACCGGCGGCCGCTTCGACGTGCCCGGCGGCATCGGCATGGCGGCCGGCCTGGTCTGTCTGCTGCTGGCGGTCTCCAAGGGCGCCGACTGGGGCTGGACCGGCGGGACCACCCTCGGTCTGTTCGCGGCGGCCGTGGTGATCCTGCTGGTGTGGGGCCGGTGGGAGCTGCGTTCCCCGCAGCCGCTGGTGGACCTGCGCACCACCGCCCGCCGTCAGGTGCTGTTCACCAACCTGGCGTCCATCGCCATCGGCTTCTCGATGTTCGCGATGTCCCTCGTCCTTCCACAGCTCCTTCAGTTGCCCGAGGCCACCGGTTACGGCCTCGGCCGCTCCCTGCTGACCGCGGGCCTGGTGATGGCGCCGTCGGGTCTGGTGATGATGGCGTTCGCCCCGGTCTCCGCCAAGGTCTCCAAGGCCAAGGGCCCGAAGGTGACCCTGATGACCGGCGCCCTGATCGTCGCGGCGGGCTACGGACTGAACATCGTGCTGATGGCCGAGGTCTGGCAGCTGGTGCTGGCCTCCTGCGTCATCAGCGCGGGCATCGGCTTCACCTACGGCGCGATGCCGGCCCTGATCATGGGTGCGGTGCCGGCGAGCGAGACGGCCGCCGCGAACAGCCTCAACACCCTCATGCGCTCCATCGGCACGTCCCTCGCCAGCGCGCTCGCGGGCGTGGTCCTCGCCCAGATGACCATCAGTCTCGGCGGCTTCGCCCTGCCGTCCGAGAACGCCTTCAAGGTGGTCATGGGCATCGGGGCCGGCGCGGCCCTGCTCGCCTTCCTGCTCGCGTCCTTCATCCCGCGGCACCGGCCCGGTGCCGGGAGCGCGGCCCGTCCCGCGCCGGCCGCCGGGACCGGTGCGAAGGCCGCCTCCGTCCACTGACGGCGACGGCGCCGGTCCCGGCGGCGGGACCGGCGCCGTTCAGGCGAACCTGGCGGGCAACGCGCGTGACGGCACCCGGGCGCGTCGAGAACTGACCCGTGGAGCTGCCGCTGATCCCTCCGATGCTCGCCGTCTCCGGCACCCTGCCGTCCGCCGCGCAGGACGCACGCTGGGCCTACGAGACCAAGCAGGACGGCCAGCGGGTGATCGTCTACCTGCCCGGCGACGGGAGCGTGCTGCTGCGGGCCCGCTCCGGCCAGGACATCACGGCCGCCTACCCGGAACTGGCGCCGCTGGCCACCGCGCTCGGCGCCACCCCCGCCGTACTGGACGGGGAAGTACTGGCCCTGGACGAACAGGGCCGCGCCGACTTCCAGTTGCTGCAGTCCCGCATGGGCCTGTCACACGCCCCCGGCCGGGCCGCGCACCGGGCGGCGAAGGCCCCCGTCCACCTGGTGCTCTTCGACGCCCCGCACCTGGCGGGCGAGTCCCTGCTCCGCCTCCCCTACACCCGCCGCCGCGAACGGCTCACGGACCTCGGCCTGGGCGGCCCGTCCTGGTCGACCCCGGCGGCACTCGTCGGCCACGGCGAGCAGGCCCTGCGGGCCACCCGGGAGCACGGCCTGGAGGGCCTGGTGTGCAAGCGGCTGGACTCGGTGTACGAGCCGGGGGTCCGCTCCCGCGCCTGGATCAAGATCCGCAACATGCGCAGCGAGGACGTCGTGGTCGGCGGCTGGCTCCCCGGCAAGGGGCGGCTCACCGGGCTCCCGGGCGCCGTCCTGGTCGGCCAGCGCGCCGCGGGCCGCCTGCGTTACGTCGGCGGGGTCGGCACCGGCTGGAGCGCGGCCGAGCGCACCGAACTGGCGGCGCTGCTGCGGACCGCCGCGACGGACGTGTGCCCCTTCGACCCCGTGCCGCCGGTGCCCGGGGCGCACTGGGTCGTGCCCCGGCTGGTCGGCGAGGTCCGCTACAGCACCCGGACGCGCGAGGGCATGCTGCGCCAGCCCTCCTGGCTCCGGCTCCGCCCGGACCTGGCCCCCGAGGAATCGGCCGCCGATCTTCCCGACGACATGGTGTGACGCGCGATCAGGTGTTGGGCCGGGCTTCACCAGGGGGACACTCGTGCGCCCTTGGCATGGAAGTGGAACGGCGGGATCCTGAACTCCCCTTCCCCCCACAGCCGTTGGGCTGCCCGGATTCTGAGGAGGACGCGATGCCGTCGCGTGCCGCCACCCCCGCCCGCCGCAGGAGATGGCTCACCGCCCCGCTCGGTGCCCTCGCCCTCGTCGTGGCCTTCCCCGCCACCGCCTTCGCCGCCCCGCCCCCGGGACTGCCCGGCAACGCCGACAGCCTGGAACGGACGTACCAGCCCGCCTACGACTACGACACCGACGGCTGTTACCCGACACCGGCGATCGGCGGCGACGGGACGGTCAACGGCGGGCTCAAGCCGGCCGGCGCCCTCAACGGGAACTGCCGGGACGCCGCGGACCTGGACAACACCAACGGATACGCGCGCGCCAAGTGCGACGGCGAGTGGTGCGCCTACATGTACGGCCTCTACTTCGAGAAGGACCAGGCACTGCCCGGCACCGGCCTGGGCGGCCACCGGCACGACTGGGAGCACGTCGTGGTGTGGGTGCGGGACGGGGCCGTCGAGTACGTCTCCACCTCCAGCCACGGTTCGTTCGACGTGCACGCGCGGTCGGAGATCCGCTTCGACGGCACCCACCCGAAGATCGTCTACCACAAGGACGGCATCAGCACCCACTGCTTCCGCCTGGCGACCTCCGGCGACGAGCCGCCGGAGAACCACGCGGGCACGTGGCGGTACCCGGCCCTGGTCGGCTGGAACGGCTATCCCGCCGGAGTGCGCGAGAAGCTCGCCTCTTACGACTTCGGCAGCGCCAACTTCGGCCTGAAGGACGGCAGCTTCGCCTCCCACCTGGCCGCCGCCAAGCCCGCCGGCGTTCCCTTCGACCCGAACGCCTGAGACGGCCGGATTCCCCCGGGGCCGATCGAGCGACGGACGAGACCGGATCGACCCCGGGAGCACTATCGTGTCCGCATGGCAGTCCCCGAACTGATCCGCATCGTCTCCCGTGACTCCCCCATGGCGCTGGCTCAGGTCGAGCGTGTCCGGGCGGAGTTGGCGGCCCTGCACCCCGGCGTGCGCACCGAGGTCGTACCGGTGAAGACCACCGGCGACAAATGGCTCGGCGACCTGTCGCAGGTGGAGGGCAAGGGCGCGTTCACCAAGGAGGTCGACGCCGCGCTGCTGTCGGGCGAGGCGGACCTCGCGGTGCACTGTGTGAAGGACGTGCCCGCCGACCGGCCGCTGCCGGCGGGCACGGTGTTCGCCGCGTTCCTGGAGCGGGACGACATCCGGGACGCCCTGATCCACCCGGGCGGACTCACCCTGGACGAGCTGCCGGCCGGTACCCGGATCGGCACCTCCTCGGTGCGCCGCGTCGCCCAGCTGGCCGCCACCCACCCGGACCTGCGGTGCGTGCCGTTCCGCGGCAACGCCAACCGGCGGCTGGCCAAGCTCGCGGCCGGTGAGGCGGACGCCCTGCTGCTCGCGGTCTCCGGCCTGGAGCGCATCGGCCGCCGGGACGTGATCAGCGAGGTCCTCTCCCCCGAGACGATGATGCCGCCGATCGGGGCGGGCATCCTCGCCCTCCAGTGCCGGGAGGGCGACACCGAGCTGATCGACGCGGTGAGCGGCCTCGGCGACCCGGACACGCACCGGGAGGCGACGGCGGAGCGCATGTTCCTGCACGTCCTCCAGGGGCACTGCAACAGCCCGATCGCCGGGTTCGCCCGAGTGGACCGCGGCGGGGAACTCTCCCTGCGGGCCTGCGTGTTCACCCCCGACGGCAAGACCCGGCTGAACGCCCACGAGTGGGCCGGCCGGCTCGATCCGGCGACCCTGGGCACCTCGGTGGCCGTGGCACTGCTGCGGCAGGGCGCCCGCGAGATCATCGACGGCATCGCGCACTGAGCGCCGGGCGCCCGGAGATCAGCCGGTTCCCTCCTCCGCCTGGCCGCGCAGAAAGGCGCTCACCTGGTGCGCCAGCCCGTCCTCGCGCACCGTACCGGGGAGCGCTCCGCACCCCCCGTCGGGCAGTCCCAGTCCGCCGGTCCACAGCCGGCGGTCGGCCCACTCCTCGTCCACCCGCAACTGCACCTGGACGTCGATCTGGCCGAGACTCGCCTCGGGCCCGGCCGCGTAGAGCACGGCGGTGGCCCGGCGCAGGGGGTAGACGTCGAAGCCCTCGATGAACTGGGAGTTTCGCCAGTCGAGGAAGGCGCTCTCCCCGTCGGGGCCGATCCGCACGTCGACCTGACCGTCCTCCAGGTGGATGCCGGTCTGCCGGCCACCCCGGTTCTCCACGGTCACCCGGACGCAGAAGTACGTCAGCCCCTCGGCGGCGTCGTCACGTCCACGCGGCGGCTCGGCCGGCTCGAGACGGTGGACGCGGACCCGCAGCCCGGCGTGCCCGTCGTACTCCTGCCAGTCCCCGACCACGTTCGGCTCGTACACGGTGCCCCTCTCGACCTCTCGACGCTGCTTCCTATCTGTGCGCTCAGCGCACTGTCAAATGAGCGGAATGCGCTGTGGCCAGGGGATTCGCCCCTTTTGATCGATGATCAAGCGCTGCCCAGCAACGATCCGCCGAGACCGGTACGGGGCGATCACCCGCGGCGTGCCGCACATCACGTCCGGCGGCGCCGGCGTCCCGGTCACCGGTCCGCAGCCGTTCGGGTGGCAGCCCGGGACTTTCGCGCTCAGTATCCATATATATGAGGACTTGCCAGCACCCCTGCTGAGGGAGGTGCGCCTGATGCACAGCGCCGGCAGAACCAAGCCCCACCCCCACGACGACGCCCCCGACACGGCGGCGGCGTTCGACCGGCTCGCCGGGCTCCCCGAGGGCCCCGAGCGCCAGGCACTGCGGGACGAACTGATCCGGGTCTGGCTGCCCATGTCCGAGCGGATCGCGGTCCGCTTCCGGGGCCGCGGCGAGAACCTGGAGGATCTCTACCAGGTGGCGGCCCTGGGCCTGGTCAAGGCCGTCGACCACTACGACCCGGAACGCGGCCACGCCTTCGAGGCGTACGCCGTGCCGACCGTGACCGGCGAGATCAAACGGCACTTCCGCGACCACATGTGGACCCTGCACGTGCCGCGCCGCATCCAGGACCTGCGCAACCGGGTCCGCAGATCCGCGAAGGAGCTGGCGCAGACCACGCCGGGACGCGCCCCCACGGTCGAGGAGATCGCCGAGCACGCGCAGCTGACCACGGTCGAGGTGCGTACCGGCATGGAGGCCCTGGAGTGCTTCTCGGCGCTCTCCCTGGAGGCCGAGATGCCCGGCACCGACGGGTACGCCCTCGGGGACGCGCTCGGCGCCCCGGACCCGGCCTTCGACGCCGTGGTGGACCGGGTGGCGGTGCGGCCGTGTCTGGAAGCGCTGCCCGAGCGCGAGCGCACCATTCTCTACCTGCGGTTCTTCGGCGGGATGACGCAGAGCCGCATCGCGCAGCAGCTCGGCATCTCCCAGATGCATGTCTCGCGGCTGCTCAGCGGCTGCTTCGACCGCATCCGGGAGGAGATCCTCGCGGAGGCCCGCTGACCGTCAGCCGGTCTGCGGCGGGGAGCCGGGGACCTGGGTCGGGGCGTGCCGGTCCAGGGCGTCTTCGAGAGCGGCCCGGATCTCCGGCGGCATCACTCCGGTGCGCCCCCAGATGAGTATCATTTCTGCCACATTGCGCAGTTTGATGTTCGTATGCTGGGAAACTTCCTTCAGTACGATCCACCCCTCGTCCGGGGTGACGCGGCCGAGGACCACGATCATTCCGATCGCCTGGTCGACGACGGCGTGCGAGACGACCGCCTCCTTCAGCTGCCTGACCTGTTCCTGCAGCTGGAAGATCTGGTCCGAGCCAAGGTCCGCGGGCATGGTCACCTCCGGGTCCGGCGGGTCACCGCCGCCTGTGCCGAGCGGTACGGCTCCGACGCGTCCATCGTCGCCACATGTGCGGGCCCGCGCCACTGGGCCGTCCGGGGCCGTTCCACCACCGTTTCGGTGCCGCGCCCGGGGTACTCGGCAGGCGCCCGCCGCACTCCCGGCCGGACACTGGTGTCGAGCCGGTGGCTGCCGGTGGACGAGACCAGGACGCGACTGCCATGAAACACGACATGCCCTTCCCCGCCGGCGGGGAGAGCCTCCTGTCCACGCACTCCGTGTACGGGGCTCCCTGCTGGGTGAGCCTGACCAGCCGTGATCTGAAGGTCACCGAGGAGTTCTACTCCGCCGTGCTGGGCTGGCAGTGGCGGCCCGCCAAGCTGGGCGAGCCGTTCCGCATCGCGCTGGCCGACGGGGTGCCCGTGGCCGGGATCGCCGCGGTCGCCGCGATGTGGCAGATGGCGGTGGCGTGGACGCCGTACTTCGCCGTGCGCAGCGCGGACGAGGCGGTGTCGCGGGCGGCCGAGCGCGGCGGCACGGCCGCGGTCGGGCCGATCTCCCTGCCGCCCGGGCGGGCGGCCCTGCTGGCCGACCGGGACGGCGCGACCTTCGGCATCTGGGAGGGCGAGCTGTTCAGCGACTGGGAGACCTGGCGCGCCTCGCGCCCCGCCTTCATCAGGCTGCACACCCGCGACGCCTTCGACGCCGCCATGTTCTACGGCGGGATCTTCGACTGGGCGGAGCCAGGCGGCTGCTGCGAGGTCGAGTACGAGGGCGACGAGGTGGTCCTGCGCAGCCAGGGGGACGTGGTGGCGCGCATCGAGTCGGGCGCGCTGGAAGCGGCGCCCGATCCGGCCATCCGGCCGCACTGGCAGGTGCACTTCGCCGTCGAGGACGTCGCGGCCTGCGCCCGCACCGCGGAACGGCACGGCGGCAGCGTGCTGTCGCTGGGCGACGACGAGGCCGTGCTGCGGGACACCGACGGCGCGCAGTTCACGGTGACCGCGCGCCGCTTCGGCGGCTGACCTCACGGACTGCTCACCGGCCGCTGCGGGACGGCCGGGAGAGCAGCACCAGGCTGCGCTGCTCGACGTGGACCAGGGTGCCCGCCTTGTGTTCGGCCTCGTCGGGGACGCCCTCCGGGTCCGCGGTGTCGATCAGGGTCGTCCAGCGCTCGCCGTAGGCGGCGCCGGGCAGCCGGAAGCCGCCGGGCTCCCAGTGGCTGTTGAGCAGCAGGACGAAGGAGTCGTCGGTCACGGGCCGGCCGCGGGAGTCCGGTTCGGCGATGGCGTCGCCGTTGAGGAAGACGCCGACGGTGTGCGCGTCGCCGCGCCGCCAGTCGTCGTCGGTCATCTCCCGCGCGTCCGGCCGCAGCCACACGAGGTCGGGCAGCGGCTGTTCCGCGTGGGTGACGGTCTCGCCGCGGAAGTAGCGGCGGCGGCGCAGCACGGGGTGTTCGGCGCGCAGCGCGATAAGACGCCGGACGAAGTCCAGCAGCGCGCGCTGTTCGTCGTCCAGCCGCCAGTCGATCCAGGAGATCTCGTTGTCCTGGCAGTAGGCGTTGTTGTTGCCGCGCTGGGTGCGGCCGAGTTCGTCGCCGTGGCAGAGCATCGGGATGCCCTGCGAGAGCAGCAGGGTGGCGAGGAGGTTGCGCTGCTGGCGGCCGCGCAGTTCCCGGACGGCCGGGTTCTTCGTCTCGCCCTCCGCGCCGCAGTTCCAGGACCGGTTGTGGCTCTCGCCGTCCCGGTTGCCCTCGCCGTTGGCCTCGTTGTGCTTGTCGTTGTACGAGACGAGGTCGCGCAGGGTGAACCCGTCGTGCGCGGTGACGAAGTTGACGCTGGCGCGGGGGCGGCGCCGGCTGTGCTGGTAGAGGTCGGAGGAGCCGGTCAGCCGGGAGGCGAACTCGCCGAGGGTGTGGTCCTCGCCGCGCCAGAAGTCCCGTACCGCGTCCCGGTACATGCCGTTCCACTCCGACCACAGCTGCGGGAAGTTGCCGACCTGGTAGCCGCCCTCGCCGACGTCCCAGGGCTCCGCGATCAGCTTGACGCGGCTGATCACGGGGTCCTGCTGGATGAGGTCGAAGAACGCGGAGAGCCGGTCCACCTCGTGGAACTGCCGGGCCAGCGTGGCCGCGAGGTCGAAGCGGAAGCCGTCGACGTGCATCTCGGTGACCCAGTAGCGCAGCGAGTCCATGATCAGCTGGAGGACGTAGGGGTGGCGCATCAGCAGGCTGTTGCCGGTGCCGGTGGTGTCGTAGTAGTGCTGCCAGTCGCCGTCCACCAGGCGGTAGTAGGAAGCGTTGTCGATGCCCCGGAAGGAGAGGGTGGGGCCCTTCTCGTTGCCCTCGGCGGTGTGGTTGTAGACCACGTCGAGGATCACTTCGAGGCCGGCCTCGTGCAGGGTCTTCACCATGGACTTGAACTCGGTGACCTGCTGGCCGCGGGTGCCGAAGGCCGCATAGCCGTTGTGCGGCGCGAAGAAGCCGATGGTGTTGTAGCCCCAGTAGTTGGACAGTCCCCGGTCCTGGAGGTGGCCGTCGTGGACGAACTGGTGCACCGGCATCAGCTCCACGGCGGTCACGCCGAGGGACGTGAGGTGGTCCACGATCGCGGGGTGCGCCAGCCCGGCGTAGGTGCCGCGCAGCTCCTCGGGCACGCCGGGGTGGGTACGGCTGAGGCCGCGCACGTGGGCCTCGTAGATCACGGTCTCGGAGTACGGGCGCCGGGGCGGGCGGTCGTCGCCCCAGTCGAAGAAGGGGTCGGTGACCACGCCCAGCATGGTGTGCCCGGCGCTGTCGCCCGGGTCGGCCCTGCCCCTGGCCCGTTCGTAAAGGGAGGCGTCGTTGTCCACCATTCCGTCCACCGCGCGGGTGTACGGGTCGAGGAGCAGCTTCCTCGGGTTGCAGCGGTCGCCCACGGACGGGGCCCACGGACCGTGGACCCGGTAGCCGTAGCGCTGCCCGGGGCCGACGCCGGGCAGGTAGCAGTGCCAGACGAAGCCGTCGACGTCGGGCAGCGGGATCGTGCTGTGGGTGCCGTCGTCGCCGACGAGGACGAGGTCGACGCGTTCCGCGACCTCGCTGAACAGGGCGAAGTTGGTGCCCTGCCCGTCGTACACGGCCCCCAGGGGACAGGGGAGCCCGCTCCACACGGGCGCCCCCTTCCAGCTCGGCCGGGAGCGGGTCACCGGGCCTCCTCCAGAACGCCGTTCACGATGTCGGCGGGACGGCCCAGCCGGGCCATCGGCATGATCTCTCGCGGCACTTCCAGCCCCTCCTGGGTGATCGGTTCCGGCGCCGTCGCGACCAGCGGCACCCGCTCGCCGGCCCGGGCACGCTGCGAGAACCAGATGACCTTGGCCCCCGTGTCCGCCGCGCAGCAGCCCCAGCCGTCGCTGGTCGCGGCGAGGTGCTGCAAGCAGGTGCGCAGGTCCTGGTCGGGACGGAGCGCGTGGTCGTTGCCCCCCACGGCCGTGATGAGGTGCTGGCGGTTCCACCACATCTCGATCGACGTGTTCTTGTCGCTCGCGTGCTCGTCGATCGCCCGGAGCAGCATCTCTGCTCCGGTGCAGACGGGTTCGACGAGGTTCTCCAGGTCCCAGAACCGGAGGTGGGCGGCCAGGATGCGCCTGACCTGTCCGACCCGTTCCGGGCTCACTTCCACGTCGAGGTGGTAGTAGCAGGGCACTGCGGTCTTCATCGTCGTGGCTCCTCACCGCGAAGGCTCCCGCTCCTCCTCGTCCCTTGGGGGACGGGCTCCCCGAACACGAAGCGTGAGCGCTGATCGCTTCTGAGTCACTCCAGAGTGGGAGCCGTAGCCCATTCGTGCAACACGAGGAAGCGGTTGAAGATCCAACAAGACGGCGAGTCACCGTGCGTGCACCATGTGTGAAGAACTCGATCGTCCGTACCGGACCGTCCGGAAGGTGACCGGCCATGCTGCTCCCTGCCAAGTCAGAGGTCGCCCGGCAGCTGCGGCTCTACCGCGCCTGGGAACGTTCGATGCTGGCGTCCCCCTCGGACGTCGGCGTCCGGGCGACCTTCGAGGACTGCGGCTACACCCTGTGCGTGCTGATGGGAAAGCGGTGCGCCCGCGAGGCCGCGGAGGCGGCCGAACGGTATCTGCGGACGAACCTGGTCACCTGTGCGCAGGAGCAGCCGGACCTGCTCTCCCCGTCGGGGCGGAAGACCCCCTCCGGCGCTGCTTGACCCAATCGGCCGGGCCGGCGCCCGGCCCCGAGCACGGCGGAGGTGAGAACGGATGAGCACGACCGTGGAAATCGGGCGTATCCCGGTACGGGACGTCCACCCGGTGGTGGATCACGGCAGGCGCCCGGCGAAGGCGGTGGCAGGAGAGACGTTCGAGGTCACCGCGTCCGTGTTCCGCGAGGGGCACGACGCGGTGGCCGCCAACGTCGTACTGAAGGACCCCGAGGGCCGGCCGGGCCCCTGGACCCCGATGCGGGAACTGGCCCCGGGCAGCGACCGCTGGGGCGCCGAGGTCACCCCTGGCGCCCCGGGCAACTGGACCTACCGGGTGGAGGCCTGGAGCGACCCCGTCTCCACCTGGCGGCGACACGCCCGGATCAAGGTGCCGGCGGGCATCGACACCGGGCTGGTCCTGGAGGAGGGCGCCGAGCTGTACCGCCGGGCCGCCGAGGGGGTGCCGGAGGACGCCGGGCGTGCCGTGGTGAGGGCCGCGGCCGAGACGCTGCTCGACGACACACTGCCGGTGGCCACCCGGTTGGCGGCGGCGTTGACGCCGGAGGTGGACGCGGTGCTGGCCCGGCATCCGCTGCGGGAGCTGGTCACCACCTCCGACCCGCTGCCCCTGCTCGTGGAGCGCGAACGCGCCCTGTACGGCGCCTGGTACGAGTTCTTCCCCCGCTCCGAGGGCACCCCCCAGCAGCCCCACGGCACCTTCCGCACCGCCGCCCGCCGCCTGCCCGAGATCGCCGCGATGGGCTTCGACGTCGTCTACCTCCCCCCGATCCACCC
>NZ_LIPF01000008.1 GCF_001905385.1 Streptomyces sp. CB02414
CGCGGGACAGCACACCTAGGCCCTGTCGTCAAATTCCCGCCTGCCCGGCGACGCCTGGCACGCCCTCCGGGCGGACGACGGGAATTTGACGACAGGGCCTAGCGGTAGACCTTGCCCGGTTCCGCCTTCCCGGGTGCCAGCAGCTGGGGCACCGTCACGAACACGTACCCCCGCTCCTTGAGCGCGTCGATGATCCCGGGTACCGCCGGGACGGTGCCGTCGTAGATGTCGTGCAGCAGGATGATGCCGTCCCGGGACGACTGGTCCAGCACGCGCTCCGTGATCAGGTCGGAGTCGTTCGTCTTGTAGTCCTTCGCGGTCACGCTCCACAACACCTCCGCCAGCCCCAGCTCGCGGCAGATCTCGTGGACCGTGTCGTCCGTGCGGCCCTGCGGCGGGCGCATCAGGGTGGGGCGCTTCCCGGTCAGGCGCTCTATCTCCTTGTTCGGGCGCTCCAGTTCCTCGCGTATCTCGTCCGGCTCGGCGTCCGTGAGGATCTTGTGGGTCCAGGTGTGGCTGGCCACCTCGTGGCCCTCGTCAGCCATGCGCCTGACAAGTTCGGGATAGGTGTCGATGTGCCGCTTGCCGAGCAGGAAGAAGGTCGCCGGGACCTGTCTCTCCTTGAGTATGTCGAGCAGTCTGGCGGAGTTCTCGCTCGGTCCGGCGTCGAAGGTCAGCGCGATGCACTTGGTGTGGCGGCAGTCGACGGTGCCGAAATCGGCCGCCCGCGCCTGAGGGCCGGACGCGCCCCGGACGGAGCTGGGCGAGGTCGTCTCCAGTTTCGTGCAGCCGCTCAGTGCGAGCGTCAGCGAGGCGGCTGCCGCGAGGGTCGCGGCAGCGCGCAACCCGGTCCCCGTTTTCGTCATCTTCCTGGTCAGCGAAAGCATGCGAGGACTATACACAGCGAGTATATACGCAGTTTATAGTGACCCTGTCGAACGCAGGTTCGAGGTAGTGGGGGCCCTCACCGGGTTACTCAGCCGACACGCAAGTGACGCTGAGAGTGAGGAGGACCCCGTGAGCGAGAGCCCGGTGGGCGGCAGCCCGGTGAGCGGAAGCTTCTGGCGACGGGCCCTGGTGACCGGCGGCGCCGGATTCGTGGGGTCCCACCTGTGCGGCCGGCTGCTCGACGCCGGCACGGACGTCGTGTGCCTCGACAACCTGGCCACCGGCTCCCGGGCCAACGTGGCCGACCTGGAGCGGCACCGCGGCTTCCGGTTCGTCCACGCCGACGCCACCGACCCGGCCGCCCTGCGCCGCCTGCCCGGACGCTTCGACCTGGTCCTGCACTTCGCCTGTCCGGCCTCGCCCGCCGACTACCTGCGGCTGCCGCTGGAGACCCTCGACGTCGGCAGCACCGGCACCCGCAACGCCCTGGAACGGGCCCGCGCCGACGGCGCCCGCTTCCTGCTCGCCTCCACCTCCGAGGTCTACGGCGACCCGCTGGAGCACCCGCAGCGCGAGACGTACTGGGGCAACGTCAACCCGATCGGCCCGCGCAGCGTCTACGACGAGTCCAAGCGCTTCGCCGAGGCCCTGGTCACCGCCCACCGTCAGGTGCACGGCACCGACGCCGCCATCGTGCGGATCTTCAACACGTACGGCCCCCGCATGCGCACCGGCGACGGCCGCGCCGTGCCCACCTTCATCGCCCAAGCCCTGGACGGCATGCCACTCACCGTCGCCGGCGACGGCGGCCAGACCCGCTCCCTGTGCTACGTCGACGACACCGTCGAGGGCGTCCTGGCCCTCGCCGCGTCCGGCGAGACCGGGCCGGTGAACATCGGCGGCGCCGACGAGATCACCATGCTGGAGCTGGCCCGCCGCGTCGTCGAGCTCACCGGCTCCGGCTCCCGCATCCGCTTCGTCGACCGCCCCGTCGACGACCCCGGCCGGCGCAAGCCCGACACCACCCTGGCCCGGGAGCGGCTCGGCTGGCAGCCGCGGGTCGGCTGGAGCGAAGGGCTGGAGCGGACCATCGGCTGGTTCGCGCACTCCGTCGCCGCGTAGGCCCCCGAGAGCGGACCCACAGACCATCACATTACGTGACATGTCCGTTCATTTCTGGAACTGAGCTGTCTCCAAGTGTTTGACCCAGCCGCACTGCGGCACCCGCGAGACGGCAGAGACCACTGACGTCGGAGAGACCCCAGCAGTCGCCCGGGACGGAGCACCACCCATGCGCATCCTTGGTATCAACGCCCTGTTCCACGACCCGGCCGCCGCGCTCGTCGTCGACGGCCGGACCGTCGCGGCCGCCGAGGAAGAGCGTTTCAGCCGCCGCAAGCACGGCAAGCGGCCGGTGCCGTTCTCTGCGTGGGAGGTGCCGGAGCTGTCGGCGCGGTGGTGCCTGGAGCACGCCGGGGTGCGGCCCGAGGAGCTGGACGCCGTCGCGTACTCCTTCGATCCCAAGCTCGCCCGTCCCGCCCGCGACATGGGTCTCGACGACCCCTGGGACCCGCTGCGGCTGGAGTACGCCCGCCGGGCGCCCGAGTTCCTCGCCGAGGCGCTGCCCGGCCTCGACCCCGACCAGGTGGTCTTCGTCCCGCACCATGTGGCGCACGCCGCCTCCGCCGGACCGGCCTCACCGCACCCCGACAACGACGTCCTCGTCCTGGACGGACGCGGCGAGTCCGCCTCCCACCTGGCCGGCCGCTACCGCGACGGCAAGCTCGACACCCTCGCCACGCAGGCGCTCCCGCACTCGCTGGGCCTCGTCTACGAGGAACTGACCGAGCACCTCGGCTTCCTGCGCAGCAGCGACGAGTACAAGGTGATGGCCCTCGCCTCCTACGGGAAGCCCCGGTTCGTGGACCAGCTGCGCGAGCACGTCCACGCCACCGGCGACGGCGGCTTTCGCGCCCATGGCGTCGACTGGGCGGCCCTCGCGCCGCCGCGCGCCAAGGGCGAGGACTGGACCGAGGCCCACGCCGACCTCGCCGCGAGCACCCAGGCCGTCCTGGAGGAACTGCTCCTCGAACTCGTCCACTGGCTGCACCGCGAGGCCGGCGGCCAGGCCCTGACCATGGCCGGCGGCGTCGCCCTGAACTGCGTCGCCAACTCGAAGATCGCCGCGCGCGGCCCGTACCGCCACGTGTGGGTGCAGCCCGCCGCCGGTGACGCGGGCACCGCCCTCGGCGGCGCCCTGCACGTCGCCGCCGCCCAGGAGGGCGCCGCTCCCGAGCCGATGCCCGGCGCCGACCTCGGCCGGGGCTGGAGCGACGACGAGATCCGGGCCTGGCTGGAGACGGCCGCGATTCCGTACGAGGAGCCCGACGACATCGCGGAGACGGTCGCCGAGGAACTGGCCCGGGACGGGGTCGTCGCCTGGTTCCAGGGCCGCAGCGAGTTCGGGCCGCGCGCCCTCGGGCACCGCTCGCTGATGGCCCACCCCGGCCGCGCGGAGAACCTGGAACGCCTCAACCACGTCAAGGGACGCGAGGAGTTCCGGCCCGTCGCGCCGATGGTGCTGGCCGACCGCGCCGCCGACATCTTCACCGGCCCGGTCCCCAGCCCGTACATGCTCTTCGTGCACGACGTCGCCCCCGCCTGGCGGGACCGCATCCCGGCCGTCGTCCACGTCGACGGCACCGCCCGCATCCAGACCGTCGAGGAGCGCCGCGAGCCGCTGGTCGCGCGGATGCTGGCCGCGTTCGAGAAGCGCACGGGACTGCCCGTCGTCGTCAACACCAGCCTCAACACCGCCGGGCGCCCCATGGTCGACGACCCGCGCGACGCGCTGGAGTGCTTCGGCTCCGCACCGGTGGACCTGCTGGCCATCGGTCCGTTCGCGGTGCGCCGGGGGAGGGCGTTCGGATGAGCGGCGATCCCGTGACCGGGGGCGCCATGACCGGCTACGCCGTGGTCGTCCCCACGCTCGCCCGCGCGACGCTGGCCGACTGCCTGGCCGCGCTGGCCGCCGCGACCGGCCCCGGGCCCGACGAGATCGTCCTCGTCGACGACCGGCCCGGACCCGACGCCGACCCGGCCGCGCTGGAACACCCCCTGACCGTCCTCGGCGACCTGCGCGAGCGCACGGTGGTGCTGCGCAGCGGGGGCCGGGGCCCCGCCGCCGCCCGCAACACCGGCATCCGCGCGGTGACCTCGCCGTGGACCGCCTTCCTCGACGACGACGTCCAGGTCGGCCCGCACTGGTGCGACCAGCTGGTCCAGGACCTCGCCGAGGCGGCCCCCGACACCGGTGCCGTGCAGGGCGTGATCGCCGTGCCGCTGCCCGGTGAACGCCGCCCCACCGACTGGGAGCGCGGCACCGCCGGCCTCGCACAGGCCCGCTGGATCACCGCCGACATGGCCTACCGGACCGACGTGCTGAAGCAGGTGCGCGGCTTCGACGAACGCTTCCCCCGCGCCTTCCGCGAGGACGCCGACCTGGCGCTGCGCGTCCTGGACGCGGGCTGGCGCATCCGGCGGGGCCGCCGCACCACCCGCCACCCCGTGCGCGACGCCTCCCGCTGGGTGTCCCTCAAGCAGCAGCGGGGCAACGCCGACGACGCGCTGATGCGGCGGCTGCACGGCCCCGACTGGTGGGCCAAGGCGGTGGCCCCCCGTGGCCGCATCCGCCGCCACGCGGCGATCACCGCCGCCGGACTCGCCGCCCTCGCCCTCACCGCCGCCGGCCGCCCCCGGGCCGCCGCGGCCGCCGGGCTCGCCTGGGCCGCGGGCACCGCCGAGTTCGCCTGGGCCCGCATCACCCCCGGACCGCGCACCCGCGACGAGATCGTCACGATGCTGACGACCAGCGCCCTCATCCCGCCCGCCGCCACCTGGCACCGGCTGACCGGCGAGTGGCGGCACCGCCGCGCCCCCGCCTGGCGGGAGGTGGCTTCATGAGCCCCGTCAAGGCCGTCCTCTTCGACCGCGACGGCACCCTCGTCCACGACGTGCCCTACAACGGCGACCCCGACCGGGTCCGCCCCGTCGACGGCGCCCGCGAGGCGGTGGCGCTGCTGCGCGAACACGGCATCCGCGTCGGCGTCGTCACCAACCAGTCCGGCGTCGCCCGCGGCCTGATCACCGACTCCGACGTCCGTCACGTCAACCGGCGGATCGACGAACTCGTCGGCCCCTTCGACGTGTGGGCCGTCTGCCCGCATGGCCCCGACGACGGCTGCCACTGCCGCAAGCCGCAGCCCGGCATGATCCTCTGGGCCGCCGGCCGCGTCTGCGCCGGCCCCGCCGACTGCGTCGTCATCGGCGACATCGGCGCCGACATGGAAGCCGCCGAACGCGCCGGCGCCCACGGCATCCTCGTCCCCAACGACCAGACCCGCCCCGAGGAGACGAGGACCGCGGCCCATGTCGCCCCGGACCTCCTGACCGCCGTTCGGGCGGTTCTGGACGGCCCGCCCGAGGGCCGGGTCCTGGTGGACGAGCGGCCCATCGAGGCGGCGTTCGACGCGAGCACCCCAGGTTCCGCCCACGTCCCCCGCCGGGCCGCCCCCGACGCCGAAGCGGCCCGCTCGCGTGCCGCCGTCGACACCCGCGGGAGGCCGCGATGAAGGCACTGGTCACCCGGCTCGACAGCTTCGGCGACGTGCTGCTCGCCGGGCCCGCCGTGCGCGCCGTCGCCGCCCGGGCCGGCCACGTCACCATGCTGTGCGGATCGCGCGGTGCGCCCGCCGCCCGCCTGCTGCCCGGCGTGGACGAGGTGCTGGTCTGGGACGCGCCGTGGGGCGGGTTCCGGCCGCCCGACGTCGACCGGGCCGACATCGACGCGCTGGTGGCACGGATCGACGCCGACGCGGCACTCGTCCTCACCTCCTTCCACCAGTCCCCGCTGCCCACCGCCCTGGTGCTGCGCCTGGCCGGGGTCCGGCACATCGCCGCGGACAGCGTGGACTACCCCGGTTCCCTGCTCGATCTGCGCCACCAGCGCGCCCCGCACGCCCACGAGGCCGAGGCGGCGCTGGACCTCGCCGAGGCGGCGGGCTTCCCGCGGCCCGACGACGGACGGCTGCGGGTGCGCACACCGCCCCGCACCGACGACCTGACCGGCCCCGGCCCGTACGTCGTCCTGCATCCCGGCGCCAGCGTCCCCGCCCGGGCCTGGAGCGCCGAGCGCAGCGCCGAGGCGGTACGCGAACTGGCCGCCGCCGGGCACCGCGTCCTGGTCACCGGCGGCCCCGACGAACGCGACCTCACCGCCTACGTCGCCGGCGAGCACGGCACCGACCTCGGCGGCCGGACCGAGGCACCGGAGCTGTCCGGCGTCCTCGCGGGCGCGTCCGTCGTCGTCACCGGCAACACCGCGCCCGCCCACCTCGCGGCGGCCGTCGGCACCCCGGTCGTTTCCCTGTTCGCCCCCGTCGTACCGGCGGAGCGCTGGCGGCCGTACGGCGTCCCGTACGCCCTGCTCGGCGACCAGGACGCGCCCTGCGCCGACAGCCGGGCCCGGGACTGCCCCGTCCCCGGCCACCCCTGCCTGAACACCGTCACGGCCACCGACGTGGCGGCCGCCGTCGAGAAACTCCTGGGGGAGGCATGAGGATCCTCATCTGGCACGTGCACGGGTCGTGGACCACGGCCTTCGTGCAGGGCCCGCACACCTACCTCGTCCCGGTCACCCCGGACCGCGGACCCGACGGCCTCGGCCGCGCCCGCACCTGGGACTGGCCCGCCTCCGTCGTCGAAGTACCGCCGGAGCGGCTGCGGGACGAGCACGTCGACCTCGTGATCGTCCAGCGGCCCCACGAGATCGCCCTGGTCGACCAGTGGCTGGGACGTCGGCCGCCCATCGTGTACCTGGAGCACAACGCCCCCGACGGCGACGTGCCCGACACCCGGCATCCCGCCGCGGACCTCCCCGGCGTCACCCTCGTCCACGTCACCCACTTCAACCGGCTGATGTGGGACGCGGGGAGGGCCGAGACGACCGTCATCGAGCACGGCATCGTCGACCCGGGTCACCGCTGGACCGGCGAGCTGGAGCGCGCCGCCGTCGTCGTCAACGAGCCGATCCGGCGCGGGCGTACGACCGGCACCGACCTGCTGCCCGAGTTCGCCCGGGCAGCCCCGCTCGACGTGTTCGGCATGCGCACCGAAGGCCTCGCCGAGCACATCGGCGTCGACCCCGGCCGCTGCCGCACGCAGGACGTCCCCCAGAGCGACCTGCACACCGAACTGGCCCGCCGCCGCGTCTACGTCCACCCCGTCCGCTGGACCTCCCTCGGGCTGTCCCTGCTGGAGGCCATGCACCTGGGCATGCCCGTGGTCGCCCTCGCCACCACCGAGGTGACCGAGGCCGTGCCCCCGGGCGCCGGGGTGGTCTCCAACCGCATCGACGTACTGACCGACGCCGTACGCGACTTCCTCGCCGACCCGCTGCACGCGCGGACCGTCGGCGACGGGGCCCGTGCGGCGGCCCTGTCCCGCTACGGGCTGTCCCGCTTCCTGGACGACTGGGAGCGGCTGCTGAAGGAGGTGACCCGATGAGGATCGCCATGGTGTCCGAGCACGCGAGCCCGCTCGCCGCGCTCGGCGGCGTCGACGCCGGTGGACAGAACGTCTACGTGGCCCGCCTCACCGAGGAGTTGGCCAAGCGCGGCCACGACGTCACGGTCTACACCCGCCGTGACGCCACCGACCTGCCCGACCGGGTGCCGCTGCCCGGCGGCGCGGTCGTCGAGCACGTCCCGGCCGGACCACCCGCGGCCGTCCCCAAGGACCAACTCTTCCCGCACATGCCCGCCTTCGGCGCCCACCTGGCCCGCGCCTGGGCCCGGGAGCGCCCCGACGTCGCGCACGCCCACTTCTGGATGTCCGGGATGGCCTCCCAGATCGGCGCCCGGCCCCTCGGCATCCCCCTCGTGCAGACCTTCCACGCCCTCGGCACCGTCAAGCGCCGCCACCAGGGCATGCGGGACACCAGCCCGTACGAACGCATCGGCATCGAACGGCAGATCGGCCGCTCCTGCGAACGGGTCCTGGCCACCTGCACCGACGAGGTCGTGGAACTCGGCGACATGGGCGTACCGCCCCGCCAGGTCTCCGTCGTGCCCTGCGGGGTGGACGCCGAGCACTTCAGCCCGACCGCCGACACCGGCCGCACCCCCGACCGCAAGCAGCGCCACCGGCTGCTCGCCTGTGGCCGGCTCGTGCCCCGCAAGGGCTACGACCAGGCCATCCGCGCCCTGGCCGACGTCCCCGACACCGAACTCCTCATCGCGGGCGGCCCGCCCGCCGGCGGCCTCGACGCCGACCCCGAGGCCCGGCGCCTGACCGCGCTCGCGCACCGCACCGGCGTCGCCGACCGGGTCCGGCTGCTCGGCGCCGTCGACCCCGAGGACATGCCGGCCCTGCTCCGCAGCACCGACCTGGTGCTGTGCACCCCCCTCTACGAGCCCTTCGGCATCGTGCCGCTGGAGGCGATGGCCTGCGGCGTGCCCGTCCTCGCCACCGACGTCGGCGGCCACCGCGACTCCGTCGCCGACGGCACCACGGGCCGCCTCGTCACCCCGCAGGACCCCGGCGCCATCGCCGAGGCCGCCCGCGAACTCCTCGCCGACGAACGGCTGCGCCGCCAGTACGGCAGGAACGGCCGCGAACGCGTCCTTCGGCACTACACCTGGGCGCGCGTCGCCGACGGCGCGGAACAGGTGTACCGCCTGACCCTCGCCGACCACGCACTGTCCAAGGAGGTGGCGTGATGACCGTGCACCCGCCCGTCGTGGGGCACTGCGACGAACTCCAGGACGCGCTGGCGGCGTTCCGCGCCTCCGCGCACGTCACCCAGCGCTGGGGCGACCGGCTCGCGGCCGTCCTCGGCGGCGGCGGCCGGCTGCTGGCCGCGGGCAACGGCGGCAGCGCCGCCCAAGCCCAGCACCTCACCGCCGAACTCGTCGGCCGCTACCGCGACGACCGGCCCCCGTTCTCCGCCATCGCCCTGCACGCCGACACCTCCTCCACCACCGCCATCGCCAACGACTACGGCGTCGACGAGGTCTTCGCCCGCCAGGTCCGCGCCCACGGCCGCGAGGGCGACGTACTGATGCTGCTGTCCACCTCCGGCGCCAGCGCCAACCTGCTGTCCGCCGCCGACGCGGCCCGCGCGGCCGGCGTACGGGTGTGGGCGCTGACCGGCTGCGCGCCCAACCCGCTGATGGCGGGCAGCGACGAGTCGCTGTGCGTGGACGCCGCCTCGACGGCCACCGTCCAGGAGATCCACCTGGTCGCCGTCCACATGATCTGCGCGGCCTTCGACGCGGCCCTGGAACGGGGCGCAAGCGGAAAGGGGCCGGGAAGGTGACGCGACGCACGACGACGGGACGCACGACCGGCAAGGCCCCCCTGGTCGTGGTCGGTGACGCCCTGCTCGACCGCGACCTGACCGGCTCCGCCGACCGCCTCGCCCCCGACGCGCCGGTCCCGGTGGTCGCCGAGTGCGCGGAACGCGTACGGCCGGGCGGCGCGGCCCTCGCCGCGTACCTCGCCGCCCGCGACGGCCGCGACGTCACGCTGATCACCGGTCTGGGCGACGACCCGGCCGGCCGGGCCCTGCGCGAACTGCTGGAACCCTGGCTGACGCTGGTCCCGCTGCCCCTGGCCGGCACCCTGCCGGAGAAGACCCGCGTCCTGGCGCAGGACCGTCCCGTCGTCCGCCTCGACCGCGGCGGCGGCCGGGTCCGCGAGGCCACCGACGAGGCCCGCGCGGCGCTGCGCTCCGCCCGGGCCGTCCTCGTCTCCGACTACGGCCGCGGCGCCGCCGACGCCCTGCGGGACGTACTGGCCGAGCGCCCGCCGCTCGTCTGGGACCCGCACCCGCGCGGCGGCCCGCCGGTCGCCGGCACCCGGCTGGTGACGCCCGCCGAGAAGGAGGCGCACGGCTTCGCACCCCGCGACGGCCACCCGGGCGGCGGCCTGCGCGCCGCCGCGCAGCACGCCGCCGCCCTCGTACGGGAATGGCGGGTGGCCGCGGTGACGGTGACCCTCGGCTCCCGCGGCGCCCTCCTCTCCTACGGCGAACACCCGCTCCTCGTCCCCGCACCCGCCGCCCACCACGGCGACTCCTGCGGCGCCGGCGACCGCTTCGCCGCCACCGCGGCCGGGCTGCTCGCCGACGGGGCGCTGGTGGGGGAGGCCGTCGAGGGCGCGGTGGCCGCCGCGACGTCGTTCGTCGCCGCCGGCGGCGCGGGCGCCCTGCCCCCCGCCGCCGACGGCCCGGCGACCGCCGCCCCCGACACCGACGACCCGCACGCCCTGGCCGACCGCGTCCGCGCCCAGCACGGCACGGTGGTCGCCGCGGGCGGCTGCTTCGACCTGCTGCACGCCGGACACGTCGGCCTCCTCCAGGCCGCCCGGCGGCTCGGCGACTGCCTGGTCGTCTGCGTCAACTCCGACGCCTCCGTCCAGCGCCGCAAGGGCGACGGCCGCCCCGTCAACCCGCTCGCCGACCGCGTCCGCGTCCTGCGTGCCCTCGCCTGCGTCGACGCGGTCGCCGTCTTCGACGAGGACACTCCCGAACGCCTCCTGGGCGACCTGCGCCCCGACGTGTGGGTCAAGGGCGGCGACTACGCCGGCGCGGACCTCCCCGAGGCCGCCCTCCTCCAGGAGTGGGGCGGCCAGGCGGTCCTCCTGCCCTACCTGGACGGCCGTTCCTCGACGGCCCTGATGGCACGCGCGGCGGAGGGCGTGCGATGACCCACGGCACGGCGGCCCGAACGGGCGGCGGCGACCCGTCCGCCTCCGCCGAGCCCGGCGGCGGCTCGCCGGAGCCCCGGGTGCTCGTACTGCGGGCCCTCGGGCTCGGCGACCTGCTCGCCGGGGTGCCGGCGCTCCGTGCGCTGCGGCGCGCGTACCCCGCGCACGAACTGGTGCTGGCCGCCCCCGCCGAGCTGGCGCCGGTGGCCGCCGCGACCGGCGCCGTGGACCGGCTGCTGCCCGCCGCCGAGCCCGGCCGTGCCGTCCCGCGCTCGCTCGACTGGACCGGCCCGCCGCCCGACGTCGCCGTGGACCTGCACGGCAACGGACCGCCCAGCCACCGCCTGCTCATGGGACTGAGCCCGCGCGAGCTGCTGGCCTTCGCGCACCCGGAGACACCCGAGGTGGACGGGCCGCCCTGGTACGCCGAGGAACACGAGCGGGACCGGTGGTGCCGGCTGCTGGAGGCGTACGGCATCGAGGCCGACCCGGCCGACCTGCGCCTGCCCCGCCCGCAGGCGCCGTCCCCCGCGCCCGGCGCCGTCGTCCTGCACCCCGGTGCCGGCGCCCCCTCCCGCTGCTGGCCCGTGGAACGGTACGCGGCCGTGGCGGAAGCGCTGCGCGCACGGGGGCGGCGGGTCGTCGTCACCGGGGGAGCGGACGAGGGCGACCTCGTGGCCCGGCTGGCGAAGCGCGCCGGCCTGCCCGACACGGACGTGTTCGGCGGCGGCCTGCCCTACGACCGGCTCTCCGCCCTGGTGGCCGGCGCCCGCGCCGTCGTCAGCGGCGACACCGGCATCGCCCACCTGGCCGTGGCCCACGCCACGCCCTCCGTCACCCTCTTCGGCCCCGTACCGCCCAGCCGCTGGGGACCGCCCGACCACCCCCGCCACCGCGCCCTGTGGCACCCGGGCCCCGACGGCGACCCGCACGGCCACGACACCGACCCCGCGCTGCTGCGGATCGGCACCGACGACGTCCTGGACGCGCTCGACGCCCTGGACGCCCTGGGAGAGGCACCATGAACCACGCCACCGGCCACGGCCCCTCGACCACCCGTGAACGAACCCGCGCCGACCGCACCGAAGCCGCCCCCGTCGGCGTCGTCATCGCCACCCGCAACCGCTCGGCGAGCCTCGCCGTCACCGTGCGGAACCTGCTCGCCCTGCCCGAGCGGCCCCAGATCCTCGTCGTCGACAACGCCTCCACCGACGACACCACCGCCCTGCTCGCCCGCGACTTCCCGCAGGTCCGGGTGGTCTCCCTGCCGTTCAACCGCGGCGCCCTCGCCCGCACCCACGGCGTCCGCGCCCTCGACACCCCGTACGTGGCGTTCAGCGACGACGACTCCTGGTGGGCACCCGGCGCCCTCGCCGCCGCCGCCCGGCACTTCGACGCCCACCCGAGGCTCGGCCTGCTCTCCGCCCGCACCCTCGTCGGGCCCGGCGACGACGCGGACCCCCTCAACGACCTGCTCGCCGACTCCCCCCTCGGCACCGCCACCGATCTGCCCGGCACCCAGGTGCTCGGCTTCCTCGGCTGCGCCGCCGTCGCCCGCCGCACCGCCTACCTCGACGCCGGCGGCTACCACCCGCTGCTCTTCTTCGGCGCCGAGGAGACCCTCCTGGCCTACGACCTCGCCGCCCGCGGCTGGGGTGTCACCCACTGCCCCGACGTCACCGCCCACCACCACCCCGACCCCGGCCCCCGCACCGGCCGCTCCGCCGTCGTGCGCCGCAACGAACTGCTCACCGCCTGGCTGCGCCGCCCCCTTCCGCACGCGCTGGCCCGCACCCGCGACCTCGCCGCCGACGCCCGCCACGACCCGCACGCCCGGCGCGCCCTGCGCGAGACGCTCGCCCGCCTGCCCGCCGCCCTGCGCGCCCGCAGGCCCTTGCCCCCGCACGTGGAGCGCGCCGCCCGCCTGCTGGACGGAGCGAACGGAGCCACCTCATGACGGACACCCGCACCACCGTCGTCGTCATCACCCACAACCGGCGCCCCGAACTCCTGCGCACCCTGGACCGCCTCGCCGAACTCCCGGAACGGCCCCCGGTGATCGTCACCGACAACGCCTCCACCGACGGCACCGCCTCCGCCGTCGCCCGCCATCACCCGCAGGTGAAACTCCTGCGCCCCGGCCGCAACCTCGGCGCCGTCGGCCGCAACCTCGCCGTCCGGCAGGTCCGCACCCCCTACGTCGCCTTCTGCGACGACGACTCCTGGTGGGCGCCGGGCTCCCTGTCCGGGGCCGCCGACCTGCTGGACCGGTATCCGGCGGTCGGCTCGGTCACCGCCCGCATCCTCGTCGAACCGGACGGCACCGAGGACCCCATCGTCAAGGAACTGCGCGACTCGCCCGTACCCCGGCCCGACTGGCTCCCGGGACCGGCCCTCGGGTCGTTCCTGGCCGCCGCGACCGTGCTGCGCGCCGACGCCTTCCGGGCCGCGGGCGGCTTCCACCCCCGGCTGTGGCTGGGCGGCGAGGAGGAACTGCTCGCCGCGGACCTGGCGGCGGACGGCTGGTGGCTGACGTACGCCGACGACCTGACGATCCACCACCACCCGTCCGTCGTACGGGACTCGACCCTGCGGCGGGCGCACGGCATCCGCAACACCCTGTGGTTCACCTGGCTGCGCCGCCCGGCCGGTCCCGCCCTGCGCCGCACCCTCCACCTGGCCCGCACCGTCCCCCGCGACGCCGCCTCCCTGCGCGCCTTCGCCGAGGCGACGGCCGCCCTGCCGTGGGTGCTGCGCGAACGCCGGGTACTGCCGCCCGAGGTCGAGGCACGCCTGCGCTCGCTGGAACCCGCCCAGCGCGACTCGAAGGCCCGCAGCTACACGGGCTGACCCGGCCGCCGGCCACCACAGCCGGCCATCACACGGACCGGCCCCGCGCCGAGGGGACGCGGGGCCGGTTCCGGGGGGTCAGTCGGAGCCTGACGGGCGTTCGCCCTTCGGGCCCCGGCCGCGTTCCGTGCGCGGTCCGCGGCTGCCCCATTCGCCGCCTTCCTGGAGCTCCTCGTTGGCTGCCCGGTTGGCGTCCTGATCCGAGATCCCCGACCGCTCGGCCTCCTTGCGGAGCCGGGCCCGCCGGGTGTCGTACTTCTTGCTTCCGGGCTCGGGCACGACGATCACCTCCTGTGCCGCCCGGGTCCCCGGCCCCACCGCGAGGCAAACCGCCGCCCACCGCCGCACGGACAGGCCCTAACCCTCCGTCCACCTGCACAGCAGCCGGAACGACGCGAACAGCGTCACCGGCCACACCGCGGCGAACGCCCAGATCACGCCGGGCGCGGACGTGACGATGCCGGTGACCAGCAAGGTGACCGACAGGGCGAGCAGCAGGAGGACGGTCAGGGTGCGCGGGCGGTAGGACAGCAGGCGGGCGGGGTCGGGGCGGCGGCTCAGCCGCAGGGTGCGCAGGCGCCGGTCCAGCCGGCGGTCGCGGCTCAGTGCCCGCTCCACCTCGTCGAGTATGCGCTGCTCGTGCTCGGGGAGTCGGCCGATGCTCACGATGTCTCCTCCCGGCGGCGGACCGACGGCCACCGAGTGCCCCGGGGGACCGGTGGCT
Organism: Streptomyces sp. CB02414; assembly: GCF_001905385.1. Taxonomy (GTDB): domain Bacteria; phylum Actinomycetota; class Actinomycetes; order Streptomycetales; family Streptomycetaceae; genus Streptomyces. The sequence goes on from NZ_LIPF01000008.1 coordinate 14,231, forward strand.
AACCGGTCGGCCGCGCCGCCTCCAGCGCCGTCACGAGACCGTCCGCGGCGTCCCCGGCCGCGTCCGCCGCGCGGAACCCGGCGCCGATCCGCCCGGCCTCCTCCCACCCGCCGGTCAGGCACCAGTCCCACCAGTGCTCCAGCACCCCGTCCGTCAGCCCGTCGGCGGCGACCAGCGCCGGCCAGCCGCAGGCGCGGGCCTGCGCCGTCACCTTCGCCCCGCCCGCGACCGGGTCCACGGCCAGCGCCGGCGTCCCGGCCCGCAGCGCCAGGACCAGCCCGTGCAGCCGGTCGGTGACCACCAGGTCCAGCCGGGCCAGTACGGCCTCCAGCTGGGCCGGCGTGCCGCACAGCCGCCAGTCGTGCGCGTCGAGCCGGGTCTCCAGCTCCAGCCGGGCGCAGTCCTTGCCGGCCAGCCAGCCGGTCAGCCCGGCGGCGACCTCCTCGTGCCGCCGCTGACCGCCGTACTCGTGCTGGCCGTGGGTGAGGACGACCCCGACCACGGGCCGGGCGGGCAGGGCCGGCGCGCGGGCGGCGAGGTCCAGGGTCGGAGCGGAGCCCGCGGCGTCCCGTGCCAGCACCCGGTGGAAACCGGTGACGGCCGGGGAGCCGGGGTCGACCACGGAGACACCGACGGCGATCCGCAGGCAGTGCGCGAACCGCCGGTGCAACTCCTCGACCTGCGGTCCGTGCGCGGGCCCGCACACGAAGACCAGCCGGGAGTACGCCGCCGGGTCCACGTCCGCGAAGTGCAGTCCGTCCGCCCTGAAACCGGGGCTCCACACGACGTCGTAAGCGAGCCCGGCGCCCCCTAGCACCTCCTCCACCCGCCGCAGCGCCAGCACGTCCCCGGCGGTCGCCTCCCCGTGCAGGAAGCTGAACCAGCCGGTCACCAGGATCCTGTCTCGTCCGTGCACAGTGCGCACGGGTGCCCCGGGGCGGATGCGGCAATCACCGGCGAGGCCGGTGCACGCGGAGCCGGTTCACACGGCGCCGGTGACGGTGACCGTCACCTGTGCGCCGGGTGCCGTCCGGGCCAGCGCGGCGGTCACCGCGTCGCGGACGGCGCGGGCGACGGTCAGGGCGCGGTGGCCGCGGCGGACGACGAGCTGGACGTCCACCTCCCACGGTCCGGTCCCGGAGCCCCGGGTCACCCGCACCCCGGCGGGCGTCCGTCCGGCGAACCGCGGATCAGCTCGGCGAGTCCCGGCCGCAGGAACGCGACACCGGGTACCTCGGCGGCGACCCGCGCGACGGTGCCGGCGAGCGCGTCACGGCCGGTGGCGGCAGCGGTCACGGTCGCACCTCTCCTTCTTCTTCCGATGCTTCTTCCGTTGCTTCCTCCGTGGTGTCGACCACGTCGGTGATGTGTACGTCCACGTGTTCCACCGGCAGCCCGAGGGTGTCGTCCGCCACCCCGCGCACCCGTCGGCGGATCTCCTCCGCCGGGTCGTGCAGCCCCGGCACGAGCGGCACCACGACCTCCAGCCGCACCCGGGCCGGCCCGCGCGTGGGCGTGCCGCCCCGCTCGCCGGGCCGGATGCGGCACGAGCCAGCGCGCACCCCGGGGACGGTCTCGGCGGCGGCCCGCAGCGCCTTGGCGGCCATCGCCTCGCGCACCCACAGGTGCTCCTCCCGTTCCCCGAGGGGCAGCGGCCGCCCGGGCCGCAGCTCCAGCCGGACCACGTCCATGACCCGCGCGGTCAGCGCCCCGGCGTCCCAGTCCGGCTCCCGCTCGTCGCGCGAGGCCTCGCGCACGGCCGCGCCGAGCAGGTCCAACTGCCGCACGGCCGCCGCGCAGTGCGGGCAGGCGCGCGGGCGCGGGTCCTCGCTGATCCCGACCGTCTCCGCGATGGTCTCGTACGACGGGCCCTCCAGCTCTCTGAGCACCCAGCACACCCGCTGCTCCGCGGAGAGCGCGGACAGCGACCGCCCCAGCTCCGCCGCGGCGGCGTGCGACTCGGCGGCCCGTGCGGGGGAGGCGACGTGGTCCGGCGCGACGGGCTCGGGCACGCTGTCCAGGTCCGCCACGGGACGCCGGGAACGCAGCACGTCCGGATGGGTGTCCGGTCCCGCCGTGAACGGCGTGCCCGATGACCTCGGAGGGTGCGTACGGCATCCGCGGCTGACATGGAGAGGGGGCGTTGCGGGCCGCTCGTGGAGGCCCGCAGCGCCCCCCGGTCTGTCGCCTGAGGGTTACTCAGGAGCCTTGCGCGGCCGGCACGCTGTGGGCGTCCCCGCCGGGCACGCGGGCGCGGCGGCGGAGGGAGCGGCGGGTCTGGTGCGGACGATCCCGGACATGAGTCTCCTCAAGCTTTGCCGGTGGGGGGTCGCACGGGCGTGGGGGGTTGCACGGGGGTCTCGGGACAGACCCCCGTATGCCCGGGCGAGCGGCACGTGCACACGCTAGAACCGGCGGCGGAGACCCCCCAATGAGGGAACCCCCTAGGTGAGCCCGGAAGGGAAAACCCTCGGTCGGCGCGCGCCAAACACCGGCCGGTCACCCCTCTGACTCCGGGTCACTCCTCGCGCCGGCCCGCCGCCAGTCTGACGATGTCGACCCGGGAACGGATCCCCAGCTTGCGGTAGACCCGGGTCAGCGTCGCCTCGACGGTCTTGACGCTGACGAACAGGCGGCCCGCGATCTCCCGGTTGGTGGCGCCCTCCATGACCAGCGCCGCCACCTGACGCTCCATCGAGGCCAGCCCCGCCAGCGCGTCGGGAACGGCGGGCGGTGCCGGGAGCGGCTCGGCCGTGCGGGCCGCGACCGCCGCCTCCACCTGTCGCAGCCAGGGCAGCGCCCGGCAGCGCCGGAACAGCCGGGCAGCCTCGTCGTACGACCCCGCCCCCGGCGCCCGTCCCGGCCGGTCCGCCCGCAGTTCCGCCAGCGCGAAGGCGGCCCGCGCCTCCTCCAGGCCGTAGCCCAGCCCGGCGAGCCGTTCCCGCGCCGACGTCAACCGCGTGACGGCGGACCGGTGTTCGCCGCGCGCCGCCCGCACCAGCGCCTCGGCCCGGTCCAGTACCGCGAGCACACTCCCGCGCCCGAGCCGCAGCGCGTGCGCGCGCGTGACCTCGATGACGTCCAGGGCCTCGGCCGGCTCCCCGGTCCGCACCAGCGCCTCCGCGAGGTCGCCCTGCCACCGGCCCCGCGCCGGGTCGGTGATCCCCGCGCCCGCCTCCAGCTCCCGTACCCGGCGCAGCGCCCGCACCGCCGTTTCCGCGTCGCCCGCGACCAGGCTCGCGTGGCCCAGCGCGGCCAGCGCCCGGGACAGGTACACGGCGTCGCCTTCCTCCTCGGTCCGCCGCACCGCCTCCCGCGCCAGCGTGACCGCCCGCCGCACGTCCCCGCCGGCCGCCTCGGCGAGCGCGGCCTGCATCGCGCCCGCGCCCTCCCCGATGCCGGCGTCGCGGGCCAGCGTGAGGCTCTCCCGGGACAGTTCCAGGGCCCGGCCGCAGTGCCCGGAGTGCAGCTCGGTCTCGGCCAGGAAGCGCAGGTAGTGGACCTCGCTCTCGGCCATGCCGCGCCGGCGCACCTCGCGCAGCAGCCCGGTGACGGCGGTGCGCGCCTCGGCCAGCCGGTCGTTCATCACCAGCCACCGGAACCGGGTGGAACCGGCCCCGTTGTGGTGGCAGGCCACCCGCGCGTCCTGCGGCTCCGCCAGGGCCCGCCCGATGGTCGCCGGGGCGTCCGGATGCCCCATCAGCGTCTCGGCCTGCGCCTGGAACGCCAGGGCGAGCAGCTCGCTGCGCCGGTCCCCGGCCTCGGCCGCCAGCCGCGCCGCGTGCGCGGCCTCCTCGCGGCCCTGCGCGAAGTCGCCCTGCACCACCAGGGAACGCCAGGCCAGCTGGTAGTGGACCAGGGCGAGCAGGCGCGGGTCGTCGCCCGCGTCGGCGAGGGCCTGCGGGAAGGCGGCGTCGACGTCGCCGATGGCCTGCCCGGCGGCCTCGATCACCACCATCCAGGCCCGTACCCGCTCGCCGGGCGCGCCGGCCCGGGTCAGCACCTCGCGGGCGATGTCCCGGGCGAGGTCCGGCTCGCCGGCGGTGATCGCGTCCTCGGCGGCCGTGACCCGGCGCTCGTCCGGCCCCGGCGCGCTGTCCGGCGGGGTGTGCCGGGCCGCGAGCAGCCCCAGTGACGCGGCCACCGACGGCGCCCCCCGGTCCCGGGCCAGCGCGGCGGCCTCGGCCAGCCGGGCCGCCACCTCCGGGTCGGTGCCGGTGGTGGCCAGGGCCAGGTGCCGGGCGCGTTCGATCGGGTCGGAGGCCGCCGTGGACAGCGCGGCGTGCGCGGCCCGCCGCTCCGGCGCCGGCGCCTCCGCGTACAGCGCGGCCGAGATCAGCGGGTGCGCGAACCGTACGGCCGGCCCCTCCGGGTCGGTCGCCAGCAGTCCCAGCGTCGCCGCCTGCGCCGTCTCGGCCTCGGCGTTCTCCCGGCCCGCCGCGTGCAGCAGCGCCGGGGTGGGACGGGCGCCGGCGCTCGCGACCAGGAGGGTGCGGCGCGCCTCGTCCGACAGCATCTCCAGGCGGGTCAGGACCAGGGCGCGCAGTGAGGTCGGCACCGGCAGCGGCTCGCCCGGCCGGGGCGGGGTGGGGCTCTCGGCCAGCGCCCGGCCCAGCTCCAGCGCGAACAGGGGGTTGCCGCCGCTGGTGCGGTGGATGTCGCGGACCGTGGAGCGGGGCAGGCCCGAGTAGCCCCGCTCGTCGAGCAGTGCCGACACCTGCGCACGGGTCAGCGGGCCGAGCCGTACCGCGCGGGTGTCCGGCGGGGACGCGCGCAGGTGGCGGTCGTACTCCGCGCCCTCCGCCCGGGGCTCCTCGGTGCGCACCGCGCACAGCAGCCGTACCGGGGTGTCGCCCAGGCGGCGGGCGGCGAAGCCGAGGAGTTCGGCGCTGGCCGGATCCAGCCACTGGAGGTCGTCGGCCACGACCAGCACCGGCCCCTCGGCGGCGAGGGCGCGCAGCGTGGAGAGCACGGCCAGGCGCAGCGCCAGCCCGTCGCGCTGGAGCGTGGACTCGCCGCGGCCGGTGAGCGCCGACTCCAGGGCGGTGCGCTGGGCGGCGGGCAGGGCGTCGAACACCTGGTCCAGGACCATGCCCAGGAGGTCGGCGAGGGCGAGGAAGGGGAGGTGCGACTCGGACTCGGTGGCGGAGCAGCGCAACACCGTGGGCGTGGTGCGGGCATGTTCCGCGGCCAGCGTCCGCAGCACGGTCGACTTCCCGATTCCGGCGGGCCCGTGCAGCAGCACGCTTCCGCCCCGGGCGAGCTGCTCGCGCGCCGCGCCGAACGACTCCTCCCGCCCGATGACCAGGTCGGAACGGCGCCCGGCAGACTCCGCGAAGTCCCGTCGCACGGTGACCGCTCCCCTCCGCATGTCGTGTCCCGGGCAATGTTAGGCAAACGTCGCGTGCATGACGGCGGGACGACGAGGTGAGGGAAATAACACGCCGCGAACGGCGCTGTCCCGCTGCCCCGTGACGGCGTCACGGCAGCCGGCCCGCCCGGCGCGCGGCGGCGACGGCCTCGCCGCGGGTCCGCGCCCCCAGCTTGCGCATGGCCGAGCGCAGATAGCCCTTGACGGTCTCCGGGCCCACCCCGAGCCGCTCGGCCGCCGCCGCGTTCGTCGCGCCCGCCGCCACGCAGGCCAGCACGTCCACCTCGCGCGGCGTCAGCCGGACCTCGGGCGCACCGGGCCCGGTCGCGGGCGCCAGCAGCCCGCACGCCCGCAGCAGCTCGTCCCGCAGTGCCGGGTCGGCGATCCGGGGCGCCAGCGCCCGCAGCGCCGCGTGTGCCTCCCGTACCTGCTCCCAGGCGGCGGCGGAACCCGCGGCCTCGCGCACCGGCTGCGGCCGGGCCGCCGCCAGCAGCTCGTCCGCCTCGTCCCGCAGCACCAGCGCCTGCTCCACGTCCCGCGCCGCCGCCACGGCCGCGCCCAGCGTGCGGTCGCCCAGCGGCTGGGCCGAACGCAGCGCGCCGTACAGCACCCCGCGCACCCGGCGCCGTACGACCACCGGCACCGCCACCACCGAGCGCAGTCCCTCGGCGGCGACGGGAAGGTCGTACTCGTGGCTGATCTGCCGGGAGACCGAGTAGTCGGTCACCGCGCAGGGCCGCGACAGCGCGACCGCCTTGCCGCCCAGGCCGTTGCCGGAGGTCACCGCCAGGGCGCTGAGCGCGGCCGTCGCGGTGCCGCTCAGCTCGCTGATCCGCACCTGCCGCCGCCCCGACTCCACCAGCCCGCCGAAGGCGACCGGCAGCCCGGTCGTACGCCGCAGCCGCACCAGCGCGCTGCGGATCTCCACCCCGTCGGCCGCGTCCACCGCCACTCGTTCCGCCTTCCCCGCGCCCGTCCCGGGGCGCGCACCCCCGTTCGGGGGTAGTGAGACCTGCATCACGGATTACACGATGGCAGCAAGCCGCCCGGCAAGGTCCGGCACGAAGGAGGACACATGACGACGGCCACGGAGCTGTTCCGCAGCGCGAGGGACTTCCTGCTGGAGCACCGCGAGGACTACACCGCCGCCTATGAGGGGTTCCGGTGGCCCCGGCCCGAGCACTTCAACTGGGCGCTGGACTGGTTCGACGCCATCGCCGAGGGCAACGGACGCACCGCGCTGCACATCGTCGAGGAGGATGGCTCCGAGGTCCGGGTCTCCTTCGCGGAGATGTCCGCCCGCTCGAACCGGGTCGCGAACCGGCTGCGCGCGTGGGGTGTCGGCCCCGGGGACCGCATCCTCGTCATGCTCGGCAACCAGGCCGAACTGTGGGAGACCGCGCTCGCCGCGATGAAACTGCGCGCCGTCGTCATCCCGGCCACCCCGCTGCTCGGCCCCGCCGACCTGCGCGACCGCGTCGACCGGGGCCGGGTGCGGCACGTGATCGTGCGCTCCGAGGACACCGGCAAGTTCGCCGACGTGCCCGGCGACTACACGCGCGTCGCGGTCGGCGGGACGACGGAGCAGGGCTGGCGGGCGTACGAGGAGGTGCACACGGCCTCCGACGCCTTCACCCCCGACGGCCCCACCGCCGCCGACGACCCGCTGATGCTGTACTTCACCTCCGGCACCACCGCCCGCCCCAAGCTCGTCGAGCACACCCACGTGTCGTACCCCGTCGGGCACCTGGCGACCATGTACTGGATCGGGCTGACCCCCGGCGACGTGCACCTGAACATCTCCTCGCCCGGCTGGGCCAAGCACGCCTGGTCGAACCTGTTCGCGCCGTGGAACGCCGAGGCGACCGTCTTCCTCTACAACTACACGCGGTTCGACGCGGCCCGCCTGATGGCCGAGATGGACCGGGCGGGCGTCACCACCTTCTGCGCCCCGCCGACCGTGTGGCGGATGCTCATCCAGGCCGACCTGGCGCAGCTCGCCACCCCGCCCCGCGAGGTCGTCGCCGCCGGCGAGCCGCTGAACCCCGAGGTGATCGAGCAGGTCCGCCGGGTGTGGGGCCGGACCATCCGGGACGGCTTCGGCCAGACCGAGACCGCCGTCCAGGTCTCCAACAGCCCCGGCCAGGTGCTGAAGACCGGCTCGATGGGCCGCCCCAGCCCCGGTTACCGCGTCGAACTCCTCGACCCGGTCACCGGCGTGCCCGGCGCCACCGAGGGCGAGATCGCCCTGGACCTCGCCGACCGCCCCGTCGGCCTGATGACCGGCTACCACGGCGACCCCGACCGCACGGCGGAGGCGATGGCCGGCGGCTACTACCGCACCGGCGACATCGGCGCCCGCGACGAGGACGGCTACCTCACCTACGTGGGCCGGGCCGACGACGTGTTCAAGGCCAGCGACTACAAGATCAGTCCCTTCGAGCTGGAGAGCGCCCTGCTGGAGCACGAGGCGGTCGCCGAGGCGGCGGTCGTACCGGCCCCGGACGCGCTGCGCCTGGCCGTGCCGAAGGCGTACATCGTGCTGGCTGCCGGCTGGGAGCCGGGCCCCGACACCGCGAAGGTGCTCTTCGAGCACGCCCGGCAGGCCCTCGCCCCCTACAAGCGGGTGCGCCGCCTGGAGTTCGGCGAGCTGCCCAAGACCGTCTCCGGCAAGATCCGCCGCATCGAACTGCGCGAGGCCACGGCGGCCGGCTCCCAGGACGAGTACCGCGAGGAGGACTTCCGGTGACCGAACTCTCCTACGCCCACGGCACCAGCGCCACGCCCCTCCTCGGCGACACCATCGGCGCCAACCTCGACCGCGCGATCGCCGCCCACCCGGACCGCGAGGCCCTGGTCGACGTACCGTCCGGACGGCGCTGGACCTACGCCGAGTTCGGCGCGGACGTCGACGAGGTGGCGCGCGGACTGCTGGCGAAGGGCGTCGCCAAGGGCGACCGGGTCGGCATCTGGGCGGTCAACTGCCCCGAGTGGGTCCTCGTCCAGTACGCCACCGCCCGCATCGGCGCGATCATGGTGAACGTCAACCCCGCCTACCGGGCGCACGAGCTGGAGTACGTCCTCAAGCAGTCCGGCATCACCGTGCTGGTCGCCTCCCTCGCCCACAAGAGCAGCGACTACCGGGCGATCGTGGAGCAGGTCCGCGGCGACTGCCCCGCGCTGCGCGAGACCGTCTACATCGGCGACCCGTCCTGGGACGCGCTGACGGCGGCCGCCGCCTCCGTGCCGCCGGAGCGACTGACCGCGGCGGCGGCCGAGCTGAGCTGCGACGACCCGGTCAACATCCAGTACACCTCCGGCACGACCGGCTTCCCCAAGGGCGCCACCCTCTCCCACCACAACATCCTCAACAACGGCTACTGGGTGGGCCGTACCGTCGGCTACACCGAGCAGGACCGGGTGTGCCTCCCCGTCCCCTTCTACCACTGCTTCGGCATGGTCATGGGCAACCTGGGCGCCACCTCCCACGCCGCCTGCATCGTCATCCCCGGCCCGTCCTTCGAGCCGGCCGCCACGCTGGAGGCGGTGCAGCGGGAGCGGTGCACGTCCCTGTACGGCGTACCGACGATGTTCATCGCGGAGCTGAACCACCCGGACTTCGCCTCCTGGGACCTCACCTCCCTGCGCACCGGCATCATGGCGGGCTCGCCCTGCCCGGTGGAGGTGATGAAGCGGGTGGTCGCCGAGATGCACATGGAGCAGGTCTCCATCTGCTACGGCATGACCGAGACCTCCCCTGTCTCCCTCCAGACCCGGATGGACGACGACCTCGAACACCGCACCGGCACCGTCGGCCGCGTCCTGCCCCACATCGAGGTGAAGGTCGCCGACCCGGTGACCGGCGTGACCGTGCCGCGCGGCGAGGCCGGTGAACTGCGCACCCGCGGCTACAGCGTGATGCTCGGCTACTGGGACGAGCCCCGGAAGACCGCCGAGGCCATCGACGAGGGCCGCTGGATGCACACCGGGGACCTGGCGGTGATGCGCGAGGACGGCTACGTCGAGATCGTCGGCCGCATCAAGGACATGATCATCCGGGGCGGCGAGAACATCTATCCCCGCGAGGTCGAGGAGTTCCTCTACGGCCACCCGAAGATCGCGGACGTCCAGGTCGTCGGCGTACCGCACGAGCGCTACGGCGAGGAGGTGCTGGCCTGCGTCATCCCGCGCGACGCGGCCGACCCGCTCACCCTGGAGGAACTGCGCGCCTACTGCGCGGACCGGCTGGCCCACTACAAGGTGCCCAGCCGCCTGCAGCTCCTCGACACCTTCCCGATGACCGTCTCGGGGAAGGTGCGCAAGGTGGAGCTGAGGCAGCGGTACGGCGGCTGACGGGCCCGGCCCTCACTGGATGAGTTCGAGGTGCGGGTGGTCGGCGGACACCGGGCAGGCGTGGAGCTGCAGGCTGTGGCCGCCGGCGATGACGGTACGGGTGTAGTTGGCCGGCGGAACACCGGGGGGAAGCGGGTCGCGGGCCCGGTCCCCTTCGGGGGCCCAGCTCTCGGTGCCGCTGTTCCATTCGGTCGAGGCGATGGTCAGCAGCGGCTCCAGCCCCGCGCCGCACGCGGAGCAGGTCCGGGGCACGGGATCGGTGAGACCCCACCGGGACCAGCCTCCCACCTTCCAGCCGGGGGAGACGGACAGCTTGTTCGTGTAGAACGAGTCCGGGGCCACGGCGTAGGAGGCGTCCACCGCCGCTCCGGCCGCCTGCCACCTGTCCCAGTCCGCCAGCTGCTCCTGGAGTTCCTTGCCCAGCTCCGGGAAACCGGGGTACTCGGTGACTTCCTCGGGCGAGAGCAGGCACGGCTGGGGAAGGTAGCCGGGGAACTCGACCGCGGGCGGTTCGGGGGGTGCTTCGAGGACATCGGTGACCGTGGCGGCGGACCGCCAGAACAGCGCGGTCCTGGGGTGCTCCGGGTGGTCGAAGGGACACCACAGCACCTGGAGCAGATCGGCCTCGACCTGCCCGGGCGGGCGCAGCGAGGGGATGTCCCGCAGGTACAGCTGGGCCACGGGCAGCATGGCGATCGGCCCTCCGGGCCACGGCTGGTCGCCGTCGGCCAGGTCTTCGAACGCCCAGTCGCCGGCCTCGTGCTCGTCGTACGCGTCGTGGTCGTCCCGTCGCGTGCCCGGCGCCACGATGCCCCGGTCCTCCCGCTCCCCTTCCAGGGAGAAGGCGGCGCCCACCTGGTCGCAGGTGTGCGGGCCCTCGCAGAACGGCCAGGGTTCGTCGGCGGGCCACAGCAGCGGCCCGCCGACCGAACTGTCGTGCCGGGAGGGCGACCCGGCCCGAGGGTGCAGCCGGGTCGCCGTGCGCGCCAGGGGGGCCAGTTGAGGGAAGAGCGCGGTGACGACGAGCGGCCGCGGCGGGGTGGTGCGACTCATACTGGCTCCCGGTGGCGTGAATCGGCTGGTTCAGTTTCCGAGGTTGTACTTCCCGGTCTTGCCCTTGGTGTTGGGAATGTAGACGTCGGGGAACAGCGGCTGCGACGTTCCGTCCGCCCGCTGGATGGTAGCGGTCATCGTGACCCCCATCGGGATCGTGCTGGTGGTGTCCTGGTAGTCGGGCGTGACCTGGTACAGGATCGCGTCGTTCGGTCCGAAGGCGCTGTTGGCCACCGCCTTCTGGGCCGCGAACTCATAGGTTCGCATGCTGGGTGTTCCGGTGTTCATGCCCACCTGCCAGCACGGGGTGAGGTTGTCCGGACCGCCGTCCGTGCGCCCGCCCTTTCCGCCGAGGATGTTGGCGATCAGGTGACACCGGGCGAGCCCGGTCGTGGGGAAGTGCTGGTCGCGGTACAGCCGTGCGTCCTCCCAGCCGGTGATGTCCCCCTCGGCGTCGCTGCCCGTGCCGAGCTGCTTTCCGATGCACGCCTGGGCCGTGGACGCCCGGGTACCCGCCGGACCGAGCGGGTTGGTGGTCTTGTTGGTGTGGGGGACCGGTTCGGTGGTGTTCTTGATCCACCCGTTGCCGGAAGGCAGCGCCCCGGTCGACCAGTTCTTGAGGCAGTCGCCCTGCGGCTCGGGTGCCGACGCGGTGATGTTCACCATGAACTGCTCGGCTTCCAGCACTCGCTGGTTCGCGAAGCCGTCGGAGAGCTGCTGCTCGGCGGACCGGTTGTCCGCGAGCGGGACGTGGGCGCGCACGCAGGGGCTGCCGGTGCCGCCGTCCAGTACGTAGACGTCCCACCCTCCGCTGCTGTAGTTGGGGATGACCTCGGTGCACTGAGCGCCGTCGGTTCCTCCTTCGTGGGTGGCCGCGAAGGGGAACGCGCCGCAGCTGTCGCCCGGGACGTCCGTCCGGGCCTGGAACGGCTTCGAACTCCCGCTTCCGCAGGTCCTGCTCGTGCGGTCGGCGATGCCGCTCTTCGCCCGGGTCAGCGGCTTGTCACGGCCCCAGAGATCTTCCTCGGGTTGCTCCATGAGGCGTTCGGGTCCGTGATCTGGGCGCCGGGAGAGGTGACGTACAGCTGGTAGGACGTCGTGAACTCGGCCGCCTTCCCGGCGCCCGGGGAGGAGGAGTAGGTCACGTAGCCGTTGACGGACTTGCCCTTGACCAGGTCGCCTCCCCACCACGGGGCGGGCTTGGTCACCTTGCAGCCGGTCGTGCACGCGGCTCTGAGTTTCGCGGTCAGGGACGTGACGGCCCCGGTCGCGCCGGTCATGGCCACCGTGACGTACTCGTTCCACTTCGGTTTCGCGAGTTCGGCGGGCAGGAGGGCACTCGTGGCGACGCTCAGCGTGCCGGTGCCCAGTTGCTTCCCGGTGCTGTCCTTGAGCACGTACAGCACGGTCAGGCCACTCACGCAGTAGCCGAAGCGGCTGTAGTTCCACTGCCCGGGGTTGGTGATCTCGCAGGTGGCCTCGTTGGCGGCGGCCGGGGCCGACTGCTGCGCGGCGGCGAGGGGCTGCCGGCCGGCTCGCGTCACCGGCGTGGTGCTCATGGTGACGCAGGCCTCCACCGCACCCGCCCTGCGCTCGCGGGACCCGGCCGGCGTGGGCCGGCAGTGCTCCCCGGGAGTCACCGGGACCGGCTCGGTCTCGACGGGGGCGGAGGCGTCCGGCAGGTCGGCGAGGTCGATCCGGTCGACCTGGCGCCCGAGCTGCTCCGGCGCCTTCGGCGTCTCCTGCGCCGGGGCCATGGCCGTCGTGGTGGCGCCCAGCGCCATGACGGCCAGCAGGGAGAGGACCACGCGCCGGGACCGGGTTGCTCGGGCCGCTCGGGAGCGCCGTGGTCGCGGCGGTCTGAAGCACGGTATTCGGAACGACGGTCTCATCGTGCGACTGTCCTTTCAGGGGTGACGGGCCGGCCGTCACGGCCGGCCCGTCGTCGGTCAACTGCCGGGAAGCTCCGGCCGGTCAGGCCGCGAGGACGTAGATGATGTCGGAGACGAGCTCCTTGCCCTCCTCGGCGACCTTGCTGATCACCGGCTTCGCCCTGTTGATGACCGGCTTCAGCAGGCTGCCCCGGCCGAGGGTGGCCAGGTTCAGGGCGGACATCCCCAGGGAGCTGATGAACTCACCGCTGGTGAAGCCGTGTTCGATGCCGGTGAAGAGCGTGCCCAGACCGCCGGCGACCACGGACACCCCGGCGAAGAACGCCGCGCCCGCCGCCAGCGGGGGGAAGGCCAGGGAGGCCAGTCCGAGACCGGCGGCGATCAGGCCCGAGGCGGTGCTGACCGTGTTGGCGGCGTCGGCCCACCAGCCGGCGTCCGACCACCAGTCCTCCTTCTCCTCACCGGTGCCGTTCGGGTTCACCTGGTCGTTCTGCTCGCTGTCGGCCGGGTTCCTCCCCTCCTCGCGCTGGCGCTGGGCCTCCTCGGCGGCCTTCCGGGCCGCCTCCCGGACCTCGGCCTCGCGCTTCTGCACCTCGATGCGGCGCGCCTCACTGGCCGCCGCGGCGGCGGTGGCCTTGTCCCGGCCCGCCTCCAGCGCGGACTGGCGGGCACTCGCGGCGGAGGCCTGAGCGTTGTAGGCGGACTGCTGCGCCGAGCGGGCCGCGTCGATGGCCTTGTTCGCCGAGTAGTTCGCCGACCGGGAGGCGTTGCGCGCGGTCGCCGCCGCCGACGAGGCCTGGCTCGCCGAGGTCTGCGCCGCCGCCGCCGACCTGTCCGCGGCGGCGGCGTTGTTCTTGGCCTGGTCGGCGTACTCGCTCGCCGTGTTCGCCGCGTCGACCGCCTTGTCGGCCCACTCCTGGGCCTCGCTCGCGGCCTTACGGGCGTTGGCCGCCGCCTCGGACGCCAGCGCCGCGTTCTGCTGCGCCTTGTAGGCGATCTTGGCCGCGGCCGCGATCGCGCCGCGGACCGCCGCGACGTGGGTGGCGGAGTCGTGGTCGAGCTGCGCCGCCTTGTACTGCACCTTCTGCACGAAGTTCCGGCGCATCCAGGTCGGCCCCTCCAGGGCCACCTCGCCGTGCGACTTGACGTACTCGCCGCCGTTGGCGATCGCCGTCGCGGTGGCCACCGCGTCGTCCTCCCGCATCGCCTCGGGGTAGGTGCGGTCGAAGAAGTCCTGCAGTGCCTCGGGGGTGTTCTTGTCCAGCGCGTCGTTGGCCGCCCGGATGACCGCCCTGCCGGGGTTCTGGCCGATGATGCGGGAGATCTGCACCCGGTTGTCGTCCTGCGAGGCCCGGATCACTCCCGAGGTGAGGAAGTCGCCCACCGCCGTGGAGGTGGAGCTCGCCAGCGCCGCGTGGGCCGCCTCCGCGATGGCGGGGCTGGATATCTGGGCGAGGTAGAGGACGGTTTCCCGGTCGTCCTGGTGCTGGGCGAGGGCCCGGTCGAGGTCGATCCAGGAGAGCACCTCGTTGTCGCCGCCGGCCAGCGCGAACCGCGCCGCCTCCCGCGTCCACGAGCCCTTGGCCTCCAGCAGGCCGGTGGCGGCCCGGCGTCCCAGCGTGACGGCGAGCGCCAGGTCGCCGGTCTCGAACAGGGCCTTCTCGGCCGCCGCGATCAGGTCCTTGACGGCCTGCTCGGTCTGCTCCTCCTGCTTCCTCTTGTCCTCGAACTCGGCCTGTTCGTCGGCCTCGATCCGCGCCAGCAGCCGGGCCTCGTCCATGGCCTGCAGCTTGTCCTGCTCCAGGCGGGCGAGCTCCGCCTCCCGGGCGGCCTTCTCCACCGCCATCGCTTCCTCGACCGCCTTGGTGGCGTTGTCGGCGGCCTCCACGGCCTTGGCCGCGTGCGCGGTGGACTTGTTGGCGTAGTCGACGGCCTGACCCGCGTACTTCACCGCCTCCTCGGCGGCCTCGGCCGCGTTCTCCGCGTGTGCGGCTGCGGAGTTGGCGGCGTCGCGTGCCGTGCGTGCCGCCGCGGCGGCGGTGTTCGCGAGGGCCTGGGCGGTGGAGGCGGCGTTGGTGGCGCGGTTGGCGGCGGTCGTCGCGATCGAGGCCTGGCGCTTGGCCTCGGCGGCCTCGGACTGCGCGGCGCCCGAGGCCGCCGCGGCCTGCGCGGCGGCGGTGGCGGCCGCGGCGGAGTTGCGGGCGGCGTTGGCGGCCGAGTGGCCGGCGTTCGCGGCCTGCGCGGTGGCGGCCGCGGCGTAGTCGGCGGCCCTGGCCGCGGACCGGGCCTTCGCGGCCCCGTTGCGGGCGGCGATCGCCGCGTTCTTGGCCGCCTCGGTGTTGTCGGCGTCCCTGGAGGCGGCGATGGCGGCGTTGTAGGCGCGCGAGGCCGCGTTGCCGGCCGTCGCGGCCGCCTGGGAGGCCGCCGCCGCGGCCCACGAGGCACGGCGCGAGGCGGTCACGGCGGCGTTGGAGGCGGCGATGGCGTTGCGGGCGGCGTTCGCCGCGCCCTTGGCGGCGCTCGCCGCCTTGCGGGCCGCCGCGGCGGACTTCTTCACGTCCTCCTTGGCGGCGGCCGCCTCCGCGACCGCCTTCTCGGCGGCTTCCTTGGCCTTCGCGGCGGCGGTCTCGGCACGCGCGGCGGCCTCGACGGCCTGGTCGGTCTGGGCCTGCGCCCGCTTGCCCTCCCGTTCGACGACCGCGACGAGTTCCGCGATGGTGGCCGACTCCTGGTCCCGGGCCCGGGCGATGTGCTGGCCGGTGTCGAGGAACCACTCGATGTCCGCCGCCGTGCCGCTCAGGGCGCGGCCCGCGTACTTGCGCACCTCGGGCCCGGCGTCGACCAGCATCGCCGAGGCCTGGACCCTGGCATCCTCCAGGCGGGCCTCGTACTGGCCGTCGACGAGGAACGCCTCGAACGCCTCCTGGGTGCCGGCTTCCAGAGCGGCCGAGGCCTCCCGCCGGACGGCCCGCTCTCCGCTCGCCAGCACCGTGGACGTCGCCACGCTCAGGTCCTCGAGCAGCGCGTCCTTGAACCCCTCGTCCAGGAAGGCCGCGATGGCGGCGTCCCCGTTGTCGAGGGCGGTGCCCGCCTCGCGGCGCAGGCCCTTGCCGGAACGGGCGAGGTACCGGGTGACGGCGACCCGGTTGTCCTCCGTCCTGACCCTGGGCAGGGTCTCGGAGAGGAACGTCTGGACCTCGGCGTCGGTGCCGTGGAGCACGTACGCCGCCGCCGCCTTGGTGGCCCGGCCGCCCGTCAGCCAGGCCTTGACCACTTTCGCGCGGTCGGTGTCCGGCAGGGTGAGCGAGTCGGCCGGGTCCGCGTCCGCGGCCGAGGCGCGCGTGGGCAGCGCGAGCGACAAGGGAGTGGAGGCGACGGCGGCCACGGCGGCGGCCGTCGTCAGGAGCCGTCTGCGGCTCCAGAACATCGTCTGCATAAGAAAGTCGTCCTCGTCGTCTGTGATGAGCAACAGCGAATGTGAGTTCGAGCTGAACCCATTCAAAGGCGCCGCGAATGGGAAATCAACGTCACCGAAGGGGAGTTGAGGGAGTGTCAGGTGCGCGGAGCGGCCGCATCATCGGCTCTGCGCGAGATCTTCACATTCGAGTGCACAACCTTCCCGGAAGATGGCGGACGTCACACACCCTCTTCAAGTAGGGCCCTTTTTGCGGTACTTCATGCGGTGGACGCGACCGGCGGGTGCACGATGTCATGGCAGGGACCGGCGGAACCGGTACCTCGAACACCGGCGATTTCCGGACGGTTCTCGATGAATTCGGGGCAGGGAGAGGCGCTGCCGGGTCCCCGGGTTCGCGGAATGCCGGAATGTGCGGGCGGCTTCACGGCGATCGGCGGCGGTGAATAGCCCGGCGGTCGTTTCCGGGCGATATTCCGAGTTTCAGCGGGCCGTGGCGTCCAGTGCCACGGCCGACGCGTTGACGGGGCGCGGTACCCCGGCCGGGTCCAGGACGAAGAGCGGCACGCCCAGCAGGTCGGCGCGGGCGCGGGCCTGCTCGGCGTACCCGGTGAGGGAGAAGTAGACGGGGGCCGCGGACTCCGCCATGGCCGTCAGCCACAGGCACTCCACGTCCCGCGCCGAGGCCGGGCCCACGGTCGGGTCCACCTGGACCACGAGACCGGGCGCGGCCAGTCCGATGCCGGCCACGGGCCGCTGGTCGGCGCGCCGGACGTCCCGGTGTCCCAGCCCGCGCAGATACAGCACCGCCGCGGTGACCGCGTCGCGGGCGGTGCGGATCGGTACGGACCGGTGGGCCGGCACCCGGGACCCCGGCGTACGCCCGGACCGGCCGGCGGCCGCCGGGTCCACCGGCACGCGCAGCACGGTCCCGCACGGACAGCCCAGCTCCGGGCGCGGCCACCGGCTCCGCGCCCCGCAGGCCGCGCAGCGCAGCCCGATCCACTCCTCTTCCCAGCTCCGGTGGGTGACGGGAGTGGCGGCCCGGCGCGGATCGAGCTCCGGGGTGACGGGCTCCCCGCACGCACAGGGGTACGACGGTGCCGTGTAGCGGTGCCGGCGCCCGCAGGCGGTGCAGCACACCGAGACGGTCTCGGACATGACGCCCATCGTCCTCCCTTGACGGCCTCCGGCTGCCCACTTACATTACTTCCAGATCGTAGAAACCATTTTCCACTATACGGAAATCGCAAAGTCGCTACGGAAGAGCTCACCGCGGGGCGCGACGGGAGTGCGAATCCGACAGCCGAAGCAGGAGTACTCGATGGCTCGTATGACCGCTGCCCGAGCGGCAGTTGAGATCCTCAAGCGCGAGGGCGTCACCGACGCGTTCGGTGTGCCGGGCGCGGCGATCAACCCCTTCTACGCGGCGCTCAAGGCCTCCGGCGGCGTCAACCACACCCTGGCGCGGCACGTCGAGGGCGCCTCGCACATGGCCGAGGGCTACACCCGCACCCACCCGGGCAACATCGGCGTCTGCATCGGCACCTCCGGTCCGGCCGGCACCGACATGATCACCGGCCTCTACTCGGCGATCGGCGACTCGATCCCGATCCTGTGCATCACCGGCCAGGCGCCGACCGCGGTGATCCACAAGGAGGACTTCCAGGCCGTCGACATCGCCTCCATCGCCAAGCCGGTCACCAAGATGGCGGTGACCGTCCTGGAGGCCGCGCAGGTCCCCGGCGTCTTCCAGCAGGCCTTCCACCTGATGCGTTCCGGCCGCCCCGGCCCGGTCCTGATCGACCTGCCGATCGACGTCCAGATGACGGAGATCGAGTTCGACCCGGAGACCTACGAGCCGCTGCCGGTCTACCGCCCCACCGCCAGCCGCGCCCAGATCGAGAAGGCCATCGGCCTGCTCAACGCCTCCGAGCGCCCGCTGATCGTGGCCGGCGGCGGTGTCATCAACGCCGACGCCGCCGACCTCCTCGTCGAGTTCGCCGAGCTGACCGGCACCCCGGTCGTGCCCACCCTGATGGGCTGGGGCCTGCTGCCCGACGACCACGAGCTGAACGCCGGCATGGTCGGCCTGCAGACCTCGCACCGCTACGGGAACGCGACCTTCCTGGAGTCGGACTTCGTCCTCGGCATCGGCAACCGCTGGGCCAACCGCCACACCGGCAAGCTGGACGTCTACACCGCCGGCCGCAAGTTCGTCCACGTCGACGTCGAGCCGACCCAGATCGGCAAGATCTTCGCCCCGGACTACGGCATCGCCTCCGACGCCAAGGCGGCTCTGGAGCTGTTCGTCGAGGTGGCGAAGGAGCTGAAGGCGGCCGGCAAGCTGCCCGACCGCACCGCGTGGGCCGCCTCCGCCCAGGAGCGCAAGGCCACCCTCCAGCGCCGTACGCACTTCGACGACATCCCGATCAAGCCGCAGCGCGTCTACGAGGAGATGAACAAGGCCTTCGGCCCGGAGACCCGGTACGTCTCCACCATCGGCCTCTCCCAGATCGCCGGCGCCCAGATGCTGCACGTCTACCGCCCGCGGCACTGGATCAACTGCGGCCAGGCCGGCCCGCTCGGCTGGACCGTCCCGGCCGCGCTCGGCGTCGCCAAGGCCGACCCCGAGGCGCAGGTCGTGGCGCTCTCCGGCGACTACGACTTCCAGTTCATGATCGAGGAACTGGCCGTCGGCGCGCAGCACAAGATCCCCTACGTCCACGTCCTGGTCAACAACTCCTACCTGGGCCTGATCCGCCAGGCGCAGCGGGCGTTCGAGATCGACTTCCAGGTCAACCTGGAGTTCGAGAACATCAACTCGCCGGAGCTGGGCGTCTACGGCGTCGACCACGTCAAGGTCGCCGAGGGCCTGGGCTGCAAGGCGATCCGGGTCACCGACCCGAACGAGCTGGGCGCGGCCCTGGAGCAGGCCAAGAAGCTGGCCGCCGAGCACCAGGTGCCGGTCGTCGTCGAGGCCATCCTGGAGCGCGTCACCAACATCTCCATGTCGGGCACCAACGACATCAGCAACGTCATGGAGTTCGAGGAGCTGGCGACCGAGCCGGGGCACGCCCCGACGGCCGTCAGGACGCTCAAGGCCTGACCCGCGAAGTACCCGAGAGCGGCCCGTCCCCGGAGGACGGGCCGCTCTTTCACGTGCCCGCTCTCAATCGGAGCCGCCGCCCCCGCCCCCGCCGCCGCAGTAGTACGCCATGCCGCCCGCCGATCCGCTCCCCGAGTCCCGCGGGGAGTTCTTGAGGAGGGGCTTTCCGCCCACCTCCACCCGCTCCACGAGTCCGGCCCGCAGGGCGAAGCGGGGGAAGAGGGCGCGCAGGGCGTCCACGTCGTGCAGGGCAACGGCGAGCAGCCGGTCGTCGGCCGTCAGGCCCCGTCGGCCGGTCGGCAGCGGGTGCCGCTCCTGGAGGGACCGCACCCGGCGGCGGGCGGCCCGGGTCGGGCCGAGCAGCGGGTAGCGCAGCATCCCGTCCTCGGCCAGCGGCATCCGCATCAGCGCCACGGCCAGGCGGACGTCCGGCCGCCGGGCCAGCCTCCGTATGCTCAGCGGTTCGTCGAGGCACCGCAGCACCGTCTCCGCGAGCGGCGGCAACGGAGTCGCTGCCGCCCCCGGTTCGGAGCCCAGCGCACGCACGGTGGCCGGTGGGCCGGCTTCGACGGCCCCGCGCATGTACAGGTCGACCACGGCGACCGTCACGGCGGCGCGGGGGCCGCCGCGCAGCAGCGCGACCTCGTGCGGTTCGAGCCGGACCGTCCTGTCGTCGTCCACGACACCACCCCCGTGTGCCGGGGTTGTGCCCGCTGCCGGGGGCCGCTACGCGTGCTCAGCCCCGATGGTGCTCGTGGTGCTCGTGCAGCCCCGGCCAGTCGTCCGGGCCGCCGCCCTGCCACTCGACCAGGTCGCTCTCCTCGACGTCGGTCACGTACAGGTCGGCCAGCCGCAGCAGCTCGGCGACGTCGTCGGCGTGCGAGGCGACACCGAGGGTCTCGTCGCCGGAGGTGACCCGGCGGGAGCCGTCCAGGGCGGGGGCGTGGACGACGATGTGCGGGTGCTCGGGTGGGTGTGCCGTTGCCATGTCTCCAGGCTGCTGCGGGGGGCGGGAATCCGCACCCGGTGCAGGCCGGGAAGCGCCGGGAAACGCCGAGAAGCGCCGGATGCGGGACCGTCCGCATCCGGCGCTGCTCAGCCGGTGAAGGTTCTTCACATGGTGTCCGTCCGACAGCGCGAGGCTGGGCGCGACAGGTCGTTCGCGCCGCCGGACGGAGTTTCTGGGGCCCCTGCTCGAAGGGGCGGGTGGCTGGGACCGCGGCGGTGCGACGGGTCCGGGACGCCGCTCCCCTCAGGTCGTAGGAGAAGCGTCCGGGCCTTTCACCACCGCACTGGCTCGCAGGCCGCCGCGGTCCTCGCCCTGCCCGTGCCGGCCCCGGGCGGCCACCCCTCATCCGGGCCGCTCCGGTGCCTTCACGGGCCGCGCACGGTCCCGGCCTCCCCGCCGGGTTCCGTACGCGAGCTGGTGGATCAGTCCTCGCGCAGGGCGCGGACCGCCTCCTCCACGCGCTTGCCGTACTCCGTGTCGGCGGCGTGGAAGTGCGCGAGGTTCTTCTCGACCACGTCGTTGCGGGAGACCTGGGACAGGCCGCCGGCGATGTTCGCGATCAGGCGCTTCTTCTCGTCCTCGGACATCAGGCGGTACAGCTCACCGGCCTGGAAGAAGTCGTCGTCCTTGGTGTGCTGCGCGGCCTCGTGGGTGCCGGTGTGGCCGGACACCGGGAGCGGGGCGGCCAGCGGGCGGCCGGTCTCGGCCGGGCCCTCGTACGAGTTCGGCTCGTAGTTCTTGGCGTCCCGGCCCTGGCCGTTGGAGGCCATGAAGCCGTCGCGGCCGTAGTTGACGGCGCCGCCGGGCACGGCCTTCGGGGCGTTGACCGCGAGCTGGGTGTGGTTGACGCCCAGGCGGTAGCGGTGCGCGTCCGCGTAGGCGAACAGGCGGCCCTGGAGCATCTTGTCGGGGGAGGGGCCGATGCCCGGAACGAAGTTGTTCGGGGAGAACGCGGCCTGCTCGACCTCGGCGAAGACGTTGTCCGGGTTGCGGTCCAGCACCAGCCGGCCCACGCGCTTGAGCGGGTAGTCGGCGTGCGGCCACACCTTGGTGACGTCGAACGGGTTGAAGCGGTAGTTCGCCGCCTCGGCCACCGGCATCAGCTGCACGTGCAGCGTCCAGGAGGGGTACACGCCCCGCTCGATGGCCTGCACCAGGTCCGTCTGGTGCGAGGTCGGGTCCTCGCCCGCCAGCTTCGCGGCCTCGTCGGCGGTCAGGCAGCGGATGCCCTGGTCCGTCTTGAAGTGGTACTTGACGAAGTACGACTCGCCCTTGGCGTTCGTCCACTGGTAGGTGTGCGAGCCGAAGCCGTCCATGTGGCGGTACGACGCCGGGATGCCGCGGTCGCCCATCAGCCAGGTCACCTGGTGCGTGGCCTCGGGGGAGTGCGCCCAGAAGTCGAAGACGTTGTCCGGCTCCTGGCGGCCCGAGAACGGGTCGCGCTTCTGCGAGTGGATGAAGTCGGGGAACTTGATCGGGTCCTTGATGAAGAACACCGGGGTGTTGTTGCCGACGAGGTCGTAGTTGCCCTCCTCGGTGTAGAACTTCAGCGCGAAGCCGCGCGGGTCGCGGACCGCGTCCGCGCCGCCGAGGGAGTCGGCCACGGTGGAGAAGCGCAGGAAGACCTCGGTGCGCTTGCCGACGGTGTTCAGGAAGTCGGCGTGCGTGTAGCCGGTGACGTCGTCGGTCACCTCGAAGTGGCCGTAGGCGCCGGAGCCGCGGGCGTGCACCACGCGCTCCGGGATGCGCTCGCGGTTGAAACGGGCCAGCTTCTCGATGAGGTGCTGGTCCTGGATCAGGAGGGGGCCGCCGATGCCGGCGGAGGCAGAATTCTGGTTGTCGGCGACCGGGGCGCCGGACTCTGTCGTGAGCACGCGCTGCGACATCGGGGACCTTCCGTGCGAGGGGTCAGCGGAAAACTGTTTCCGCTTCGTGGAGCCTAAGTTTGGGCGGCATACACGTCAACAGTTTGTTGAAGTGGGTTCCGGGTGGCGCCGCCGCTCGGGCGCGACAGGACAGGTGTCAGCGACGGCGCCGCCCGGAGGTCTCGTGGGACCGCAGGTCAGACCTGGGCGCCGGACAGGCGCTCCACGGCCCGCAGCAGGGCCGAGTGGTCCAGGCCGCCGTCGCCCTGGGCGCGCAGCGAGGCGACCAGCTGGGCGACCGTGGCGCCGACCGGCAGCGCGGCCCCGACGTTGCGGGCGGCGTCGGTGACGATGCCCATGTCCTTGTGGTGCAGGTCGATGCGGAAGCCCGGCTTGAAGTCGCGGTTGAGGAAGTTGTCCTTCTTCCGCGTCAGCACGGTCGAGCCGGCCAGGCCGCCGTTGAGGACGTCGAGGGCGGCCTTCAGGTCCACGCCCGACTTCTCCAGGAAGACCACGGCCTCGGCGCACGCCTGGATGTTCACGGCGACGATCAGCTGGTTGGCGGCCTTCACGGTCTGGCCCGAGCCGTGCGGACCGCACAGCACGATGGTCTTGCCCAGCGCCTCCAGCAGCGGCTTGGCCTCGTCGAAGTCGGCCTGCTCACCGCCGACCATGATGGACAGCACGGCCTCGATGGCGCCGGCCTCGCCGCCGGAGACCGGGGCGTCCAGGACGCGGACGCCCTTGTCCTTGGCGGCCTTCGCCAGGTCGATCGAGGTCTGCGGCGTGATCGAGGACATGTCGACCAGCAGCGCGCCGGACTTCGCGTTCTCCAGGATGCCGTCGGGGCCGTAGGCGATGGCCTCGACCTGCGGCGACGCGGGCACCATGGTGACGATGACGTCGGCGTCGCGCACGGCCTCGGCGATCGAGCCGGCCGCGGTGCCGCCGGCGGCGGACAGGCGGTCCAGCTTCTCCTGCTCCAGGGTGAAGCCGGTGACCTGGTAACCCGCCTTGATCAGGTTCTCGGACATGGGGGAGCCCATGATGCCGAGACCGACCCAGGCGACCTTGGGGAGCGTGCTCATGATGGGTACCTCTCTGAAAATCTGCGAAAAATTCCTGCGGGTGGCGCTCAGCGGGCCGCGCGGGCCTCGGCCGGCAGCCAGGAGAAGGCCTCGGCGCTGGGGTTGTCGCCCGGCTTGTACTCCAGGCCGACCCAGCCGTCGTAACCGGCCTTCTTCAGCTGGTCGAGCAGCTCCTGGAGCGGGAGGGAGCCCGTGCCGGGGGCGCCGCGGCCCGGGTTGTCGGCGATCTGTACGTGTCCGGTCTTCGCGGCGTACGCGTCGATCACCTGCGGCAGGTCCTCGCCGTTCATGGACAGGTGGTAGAGGTCCATGAGGAACTTGGCGTTGCCGAGCCCGGTGGCCTCGTTGACCTTGTCGACGACCTCGATCGCGGCCGGCGCCGACACCAGCGGGTACAGCGGCGACTCGGGCTTGTTGAGCGCCTCGATCAGCAGGATCGCGCCGATCCGGTCGGCCGCGCGGGCGGCGAGGACCAGGTTCTCCAGCGCCAGCTTGTCCTGCTCGGCCGGGTCCACGCCCTCGACGCGGTTGCCGTACAGGGAGTTGAGCGCCGTGCAGCCGAGCGACTTCGCGAAGTCGGCGGCCACGTCGATGTTGGCGCGGAAGCGGTCCGACTCCTCGCCGGGGACGGACAGGGCGCCGCGGTCGGGGCCGGGCAGCTTGCCCGCGTAGAAGTTCAGCCCGGTGAGCTGGACGCCCGCGTCCTCGATCGCCTTCTTCAGGGCGTCGAGCTCGGACTGCTCGGGGGTGGGCGAGTCGATCCAGGGCCACCACAGCTCGACCGCGGTGAAGCCGGCCGCGGCGGCGGCCGCGGGACGCTCCAGGAGCGGGAGTTCCGTGAAGAGGATCGACAGGTTGACGTTGAAGCGCTGATCTGCGAAGCCCATCGGGTGCCGCGCTCCCTTCCGTTTCGTTCGTTGTTCCGCATTACGGAAGTTCGTTTCTGCGTAATGGAAGATTGCCGGTGGAGCTCCACACTTGTCAAGAGGGGGCGGCGTAAAACGGTCACCGCGCGTTAGGTTGACCGGGTGCGATTGAGAGTGGAGTTCACGACCGAGCCCTTCGACCTGGACGAGGCGCCCGCGCACGCGGTGGTCGCCCGTGAGGTCGTCGAGGCCGCGGAGCTGGACGAGGTGGACGTCGGCCCGTTCGGCAACACCGCCGAGGGTGGCGCCGACGCGGTGCTCACCGCCGTGGACGCGCTGCTGCGCCGGTCCCTGGAGGCCGGGGCCACCCGGATCTCCCTCCAGGTCAACGTGGTCGGGCAGGACGCCGAAGGGGAGGACGAGCGGTGAGCGGACCGGGGGAGGAGCCCTTCATCGCGGCCGTGAAGCCCCTGGTCGACGCCATCGGGGGTGAGATGCTGCCGCCGGACGAGGCGGGCCAGGACGACGTCGTCCTCGCCTGGGAGGGCGCCGACGTCGTCGCCGTGCGCCTGCCCCAGCTCGCCGACTCCCTGGACCACATCCTCGCCGCCATGGAGCGCCGGCAGGGCAGGCCGCTGGCCGACCTGGACCGGCGGGCCAAGCAGGAGGTCGTACGCACCCTGGAGGCGCGCGGCGCCTTCTCGGTGCGGCACGGCGTGGAGACCGTCGCGAGCGCCCTCGGCGTCAGCCGCTTCACCGTCTACAACTACCTCAACCGCGAGAAGGACTCCTGACCTGCGCGGGAGCCGCGCATCACGAGCCGCCGTCCGGTATCCGGACGGCGGCTTTCGTCACAGCGAATTTTCAACAAAGTGTTGACGCCTTGTTTCCGAGGGCGTTAGCTATCGGCACGCCCGTTCAGCACAAGGCCACGGAGGCTCCCGTGACGTCCACTTCCGCGTCGGGCCTGGCCCGTTTCAACGCTCTCGAGGAGTCCGCGGCACTCGCGGAACTCCACGAGGCGTGTGCCTCGACGGCGTGGGCCCGGCACCTGCTCGCCGCCCGCCCCTGCGCCACCACCGAGGACCTGTACGCCGCCAGCGACGCCGCCATGGCCGAGCTGACGGCGGACGACCTCGCCGAGGCGATGGCCGGGCACCCGCCCATCGGCCGCCCCAAGCCGGGCGACCCGACCTCCTCCCGGGAGCAGGCCGGCATGGCCGGCGCCTCGGAGGAACTCAAGGCGGAGATGCTCGAACTCAACCTGGCCTACCAGGACAAGTTCGGCCACGTCTTCCTCATCTGCGCCACCGGCCGGACCGGCGAGCAGATGCGGGACGCGGTCAAGGAGCGGATCGGCAACTCGCCCGAGCAGGAGCGCGAGATCGTCCGCACCGAACTGGGGAAGATCAACCGCATCCGCCTTTCCCGACTCGTCGAACAGGACGCCTGACCATGAGCACCAGCACCACCGCCTCCGTGTCCACGCACATCCTGGACACCAGCGTCGGCCGCCCCGCCGAGGCAGTCGCCGTCCAGCTCGCCGCCCGCTCGGGCAGCGACGCGGACTGGCAGACGCTCGGCGGCTCCGCGACCGACGCCGACGGCCGGTGCAAGGACCTCCCGGCCCTGCCGGAGGGCACCACACACGTACGGCTCGACTTCGACACCGAGACGTACTTCGCCAAGAAACAAGCCGCGGCCCAGCAGGACGCCCCCGCGCTCCGGGACAGCGAGAACGGCCGGCCGGTGTTCTTCCCCGAGGTCACCATCACCTTCGCGGTGGTGCCCGGGGAGCACTACCACGTTCCGCTGCTGCTCAACCCGTTCGGCTACTCCGTTTACCGAGGGAGCTGACCGACACATGACCCGTTTCGTCCTGGGACAGAACCAGTACGGCAAGGCAGAGAACCGCGTCGTCAAGATCACGCGTGACGGCGACACGCACCACATCAAGGACCTGAACGTCTCCGTCGCCCTCTCCGGCGACATGGAGGAGGTCCACCGCAGCGGGTCCAACGCGAACGTCCTGCCGACCGACACCACCAAGAACACGGTGTTCGCCTTCGCCAAGGAGCACGGGATCGAGAGCGCCGAGGACCTCGGCGTCAAGCTCGCCCGCCACTTCGTCGACAACAACGAGCCGATCCACCGGGCCCGCATCCGCATCGAGGAGTTCGGCTGGGAGCGGATCGAGACCTCGAAGGGCGGCGCCCGCTTCGTCGGCTCCGAGGAGATCGCCCACTCCTTCGTCCGTACGGGCCAGGAGACCCGCGTCGCGGAGATCACCTACGACGGCCACGGCATCCAGGTGCTCTCCGGCTTCAAGGACCTCACCGTCCTGAACTCGACCAACTCCGAGTTCTTCGGCTACCTGAAGGACAAGTACACCACCCTCAAGGAGGACTACGACCGCATCCTCGCCACCACCGTCTCCACCTGGTGGCGGCACAACTGGGACGGCGTCGACTCGCACGCCCCGGACTGGGACCGGTCGTACAACGGGGTGCGCAAGCACGCGCTCCAGGCCTTCGCCGAGACGTACTCGTACTCGCTCCAGCAGACCCTCTTCGAGATGGGTGTGCGGGTGCTGAACTCGCGCGACGAGGTCGACGAGATCCGCTTCTCGATGCCCAACAAGCACCACTTCCGCTCGGACCTGTCGCCGTTCGGGATCGACAACGAGGCCAAGGACGGCGCCGTGTACTACGCCGCCGACCGGCCCTACGGCCTGATCGAGGCCACCATCCTGCGGGACGGCGCCGAACAGCTGATCCCGGTCGACATGACCAACCTCTGACGCGGGACGCGCGCCACCGGCCCGGCCGCTCGGGCCGGTGGCGCGCCACACCGGAGGGAACACCATGGCACAGCCTGCAACGGAGCCGGCGAAAGGCTCAAGTTCCACCCCGTCACCACAGCACACGAAGGACGCCGTCACGTCCGTGCACCCGGTCGACGAGAAGCTCCACCCCTCGCGGCTCGTCCCCGCCGCGCTCCAGCACATCGCCGCCATGTACGCGGGCGTTGTCACTCCTCCGCTCATCATCGGCCAGGCCGTCGGCCTCGACATCGAGGGCCGCACCCGGCTGATCGCGGCGAGCCTGCTCATCGCGGGCATCGCCACCCTGATCCAGACCATCGGCGTCAAGGGCTTCGTCGGCAACCGCCTGCCCTTCGTCAACGCCGCCTCCTCGGCCGGCATCGCGCCCATCCTCGCGATCGCCGAGACCAACAGCGAGGGCAGCCAACTCCCCGCCATCTACGGCGCGGTGATGGTCGCCGGCGTCTTCTGCCTCGCCGTCGGCCCCTTCTTCGGCCGCCTGCTGCGCTTCTTCCCGCCCCTGGTCACCGGCGTGGTCATCACCCTCATCGGCGTCACGCTGATGCCGGTCCCGGTCGGCTGGGCCCAGGGCGGCGACAAGGCCGCCGCCGACTTCGGCTCGATGCGCAATCTCGCGCTCGCCGCCTTCACCCTCGGCGTCATCCTCGTCATCCAGCGCTTCGGCAAGGGCTTCGTCAAGCAGGTCGCCCTGCTCTTCGGGATGTTGATCGGCACCCTGGCCGCCATCCCGTTCGGCATGGCCGACTTCAGCGGCCTCGAGTCCGCGCCGGTCGCCGCCCTGCCCACGCCCTTCGCCTTCGGCGCCCCCGAGTTCCAGCCCGCGGCCATCCTGTCGCTGTGCATCGTGATGCTGGTCCTGATGACGGAGTCGTCCGCCGGCATGCTCGCCCTCGGCGAGATCTGCGACCGCCGCGCCGACTCCAAGGTCATCACCCGCGGCCTGCGCACCGACGGCCTCGCCACCCTGGTCGGCCCCGTCTTCGGCGGCTTCCCCACCTCCGCCTTCGCGCAGAACGTCGGCGTTGTCTCGCTCACCCGGGTCCGCAGCCGCTACGTCGTCGCCGTCGCCGGCGCCACCCTGCTGGTCCTCGGTGCCTTCCCCGTCCTGGGCGCCGTGGTCTCCCTGGTGCCGATGCCGGTCCTGGGCGGCGCGGGCATCGTCCTCTTCGGCTCGATCGCGGTCAGCGGCATCCGTACGCTGTCCGAGGCCGGGCTCGACGACAGCTCCAACATCATCCTGGTCGCCGTGGCGCTCGGCGCGGGCATCATCCCGCTGGCCGCCCCGACCTTCTACGCCGAGTTCCCCGCCTGGGCGCAGACCGTGCTCGGCTCCGGCATCAGCGCCGGCGCGCTCGTCGCGGTCACGCTCAACCTGTTCTTCCACCATCTCGGCACCCGAGGCCGCCCCGCGGCCGCGGCACTCAAATCCTCCTAGGGTCCTGCCGTGCCCTCCCCGCGGGTACTCGACTCCCCGCCCGCGGGCCGCACCGAAAGAGAAGGAAGCAGCATGGCAGCATCAGCGGCAGCCGATCGCGTCGCCGCCACCACGGCACCCGATCGCATCGTCATCGAGAACTGCGCCATCGCGACCGTCGACGCGGACGACACCGAGTACGCCTCGGGCCACGTCGTCCTCGCCGGCAACCGGATCGAGACGGTCGGCGCGGGGCGGGCACCCGAGGACCTGGAGAACGTCGTACGCCGGATCGACGCGACCGGACACCTGGTCACGCCCGGTCTGGTCAACACCCACCACCACTTCTACCAGTGGCTCACCCGGGGCCTGGCCACCGACCACAACCTGTTCGACTGGCTGGTGGCGCTCTACCCGACCTGGGCGCGCATCGACGAGCCGATGGCGTACGCGGCGGCCCAGGGTTCCCTCGCGATGATGGCCCGGGGCGGCGTCACCACGGCGGCGGACCACCACTACATCCACCCCCGGGGCGCCGGCGACCTGTCCGGCGCGATCATCCGCGCCGCCCGCGAGACGGGCGTCCGCTTCACTCTCGCCCGCGGCTCCATGGACCGCGGCGAGTCCGACGGCGGACTGCCGCCGGACTTCGCGGTGGAGAGCCTGGACGACGCGCTCGCCGCCACCGAGGCCACCGTGCGGAAGCACCACGACGCCTCCTTCGACGCGATGACGCAGATCGCCGTCGCGCCCTGCTCGCCCTTCTCCGTCTCCACCGAACTGATGCGCCAGGGAGCTGAGTTGGCGCGCCGGCTGGGCGTGCGGCTGCACACCCACGGGTCGGAGACCGTGGAGGAGGAGAAGTTCTGCCACGAGCTGTTCGGCATGGGCCCGACCGACTACTTCGAGTCGACCGGCTGGCTCGGCGACGACGTGTGGATGGCGCACTGCGTCCACATGACCGACTCCGACATCGCCGCCTTCGCCCGCACCGGGACCGGCGTCGCCCACTGCCCGTCCTCCAACGCCCGCCTGGCCGCGGGCATCGCCCGGGTCCCCGACATGCTCGCCGCCGGCGTCCCGGTCGGCCTCGGCGTCGACGGCACCGCCTCCAACGAGTCCGGCGAACTCCACACCGAACTCCGAGGCGCCCTGCTGGTCAACCGCCTCGGCGCCCACCGCGAGGCCGCGCTGAACGCCCGCAAGGCGCTGCGCCTGGGCACGTACGGCGGGGCCCGGGTGCTGGGCCGCGCCGCCGAGACCGGCTCCCTGGAGGCCGGCAAGCTCGCGGACCTGGTGCTGTGGCGGATGGACACGCTCGCCCACTCCTCGATCGCCGACCCGGTGACCGCCCTGGTCTTCGGCGCCGCGGCGCCGGTCACGGCGTCGTTCGCCGACGGCCGCCAGATCGTCGAGGACGGCCGGCTGCTCACGGTCGACGAGGACGCCGTGGCCCGCTCCACCCGGGACGAGGCACGACGACTGGCGACGATGGCCGCACAGACCTGAACACCGAAGAACCGAACACCACTTGATCTCCGGCCGGGAGGGACGGCTCCCGGCCGGTAGCCATGGACCCGAGCGGGGCCCATGGCGGCCGTCTCCGGGGCGTGCGTCCCATACGCACGCCCCCGGAGCGGTTCCCGTTTCCCCGAACGGGGTCCGTCCCGGTCCCGCACGACCACCCGCACCACCTCCCTGACACCCGCGTCAATGCCGACGTGTAACCGACCGGAGGAACGCCGCCGTGGCCGACCACCCTGTTGACGAGAAACTCCCGCCACTGAAAATGGCGACGACCGGCCTGCAGCACGTGGCCGCCATGTACGCCGGAGTCGTCGCCCCGCCCCTGATCGTCGGTGCGGCCATCGGCCTCTCCGCGACCGAACTGACCTTCCTCACCGGCGCCTGCCTGTTCACCGCGGGCCTCGCCACCTTCCTGCAGACGCTCGGCATCTGGAAGATCGGTGCCCGGCTGCCCTTCGTCAACGGCGTCACCTTCGCCGGTGTCGCCCCCATGACCGCGATCGTCGCCTCCACCGAGGACAAGTCCGACGCGCTGCCGATCATCTTCGGCGCCGTCATCGTCGCCGGACTCCTCGGCTTCTTCGCGGCACCCTTCTTCAGCAAGGCGATCCGGTTCTTCCCGCCGGTCGTCACCGGCACCGTCATCACCCTCATAGGCGTGTCCCTGCTGCCCGTCGCCTTCGGGTGGGCACAGGGACCGAGCCCCGAGGCCGACGACTTCGGCTCCTCGACCAACCTGGGCCTGGCCGCCATCACCCTGGTCATCGTCCTCGTCCTGCGCCGCTTCACCCGGGGCTTCGTCAAGCAGATCGCCGTGCTCCTCGGCCTGGTCGCGGGCACGCTCATCGCGATCCCGTTCGGCGTCACGGACTTCGGGCCGGTCGCGGACGCGAGCATCGTCGGCTTCCCGACCCCGTTCCACTTCGGCGCCCCGCAGTTCCAGGTCGCCGCGATCCTCTCCATGTGCGTGGTGATGGTGGTCTCGATGACCGAGTCCACCGCCGACATGCTCGCCCTCGGTGAGATCGTCGACCGCAAGGCCGACGAGAAGACCATCGCGGCCGGCCTGCGCGCCGACACCCTCGGCTCGGCGGTCAGCCCGCTCTTCAACGGCTTCATGTGCAGCGCCTTCGCCCAGAACATCGGGCTGGTCGCGATGACCAAGATCCGCAGTCGCTACGTCGTCGCCGCGGGCGGCGGGTTCCTGGTGCTGATGGGCCTGTGTCCGATGGCCGCCTCGCTCATCGCCGTCGTCCCCCGCCCGGTACTCGGCGGCGCGGGCATTGTCCTCTTCGGCTCCGTCGCGGCCAGCGGCATCCAGACCCTGGTCCGGGCGAGCCTGGACAAGGACAACAACGTCCTGATCGTGGCGGTCTCCCTGGCCGTCGGCATCATCCCGATCGCGGAGCCGGAGTTCTACCACGCGTTCCCGGAGAACGCGAAGATCATCCTGGACTCGGGCATCTCGACCGGCTGCGTCGTCGCCGTCCTGCTCAACCTGGTCTTCAACCACATCGGCGGCCGCAAGCGGGACGCGGAGGAGGTCACCCACCCCATGGAGGCGGGCGAGGAGATCACCGAGGCCACCCGGGCCCCGGCCGCCCCGTGAGGCCGGCACCGGGCGAACCCCGGGCGTTACAGAGGGGCCGGCGCCTCGATCGGAGGCGCCGGCCCGCACGTGTTCCGGCGTCGAAGCACACGCGCTCCGGGGGCGGTACGGCGGGCGACCGGCTGCCCGGCCGCCACTGAGTTCACACGAAGGCCGGCTCAGTCCGTCCACATGGCGCGCACGTAGGAGTCAAGGTCTTCCAGCAGACCATCCTCGTCCTCGGGGGTCCGAGTGATCGAGGCGCCGCCCTTGTCGAGCATCACGATCGCGGGCAGCAAGAGCCCGCGCAGGAGACCGTGCAGGACGAGGTTGTTCGTGGAGCAGTATCTGTCGTAGAGCCCTTGGGTGAACTGCTGGAACACCGCCAGGTCCACATCACTGCCACCGAGTCGCTCGTTCTCGGTCAGGCCCGTCTGCTCACCGTGCAGTTCACCGGCCTGCCGGGCGAGCGCCACATAGGCCTCTCCCACCCTGAGTGCCGGATCCCACAGAGTCCCTGACCTGTCAGCGGCTTGGAACGGGTAACCCATCAGAACCACTTCGTCATGATGTGCACGTCCGGGTACTTCTCCCTCAGTTTCTGGAACCGGGCCTCGACCGCCTCCACGAACTTCGGGTCCTGGTCCGGCCGGGTGAACCGGAAGCCGATCGAGGCATCCCGGTAGTGCTCGGGAAGCTGCTTGCGGGCCTTCAGGTACTTCTCGAACTTCTCCTCGATGTGCTTATTGAGCCAGCCCTCGTCGGCCCAGTAGCCGAGAACGCTCTTGTCCTCCCACAGGACGTCGTCCTCGAAGAGGTCGATGTCTGTGATCTTTTTCCCCGTGTCGGGGTCGAACACATCGTAGTCCTTCTTGCCCTCGAGGCAGCCCTTGCCGACTCCCGCCGCCTGCGCGGCCATCATGGTCGTCACACCGGAGACGACCTTGCAGCCGCGCCTGGCCCAGGTAAGGCCCTCGTAGGCCTTGTTCAGTGCCTTGAGCTTGCTGGAGATGAGGACATCCACCGCAAGGGATCCGCAGTTGGAGAGGTCCTTCTTGTCGAGGCACGCTTCGAGTTCCGTGAGGCCGGTGAGTTCTGCGGTGACGCCCCACAGCTCTTCCATGGCGTCGCCGAACTCGTCCCCGTAGGCGATGATGTCGCAGTAGACCTCGTTGTGCTGACACCAGCGGGCGAACTCCTGCGGGTCGCAGGGGACGATCGCCTGTCCGCAGCGGTACTGCTTGCGGGCCTGGGCACCAGGGTCGTTCATCGCCTCCTGCTTGGCGGCGACGGCGGCCTTGCGGCGGGCCTCCTCCTCTTCCCGATACTTCTTGACCGCGATGGTGAAGGCCTCGGTGGCGGCTGCGAGTGCGGCATCGGCGTCCTTGCCGGCGGCGATCGCCGAGGCGCGTGCCTGGTCGGAGGCGACCCATGCGCGGGACGCCGACACCTGAGCCATCTCCGAGGAGAGGGTGGCGTCCGTGGCGGACAGGGCGGCGTCCTCGGCTGCGAGGTCGGCGTCCCGGGCTGCGGAGCGTGCGGTCGCGGCGGACTCGGCAGCGCTGGCCGCCGAGGCTTCGGCGTCCTTGGCGTGCTGGGCCGCCTCGTCGGCGTATCCCTGGGCCCGGTCGGCGTGTTCGTCCGCCTTCGCCGCCCAGCCGTTGGCCTCCTCGGCGGCCTTACGGGCCGTGGCGGCCACCTTCTGCGCGAGCGCGGCATCCTTCTGGGCGTTCGCCGCGACCTTCGACGCGTCGGCGATCAGCTTCTGGACCTGGGCCACGTGAGTGGCCGTGAGGTGGTCCTTGCGCGCCGCCTTGTACTGGCCGGAGGCAATGAAGGCGTGCAGCGTCGCAGGCGAGCCCTCCAGCGCGATCCGGGCCGCGGACTTGACCTCGGGCCCGCCGACGGAGACCAGCTGCGCGGCTGCGACCCGCTCGTCCTGATTCCGCGCGGTGTACTGCGTCTCGACCAGGAACTCACTGTATTTCTTCGGGTCGCCGCTGTTGAGCGCCGCCCTGCCCGTCTCGGTGACGACCGGGCCCGCCTCGGAGACTATCTGTGCGATGGCCACGCGCATGCTCTGGGCGGCCGCCTGGTACTGGCCGCCGTTGATGAAGGCGGTGATGGTCGCGGCGTCACCGTCCAGTGCGGCCTCGGCCGCTGCCCGGATCTCCGGGGTCGCGCTCTCTTCGGCGAGGCGCGCGACGTAGGAGCGCGCTTCCTGCTGCTCGGCGGTCTCCCAGCCGTTCTCCAGGTAGTCGAGGACGACGTCGTCCGGACCGGCCAGTGCGGCCTCGGCTGCCGCTCGTCCCCAGGCCGTTCCGTTCTTCATCGCCAGCACGGCCAGCTTCCGGCCCTGAGTCGCTGTCGCGGCCCGGTCGGCGCCCGGTTCGGCGGCCTGCGCCACCAGCCGGTCGCGTTCGGCGTCCCGGTCCAGGACTGCCTGCTCCAACTCCGCCTGGCCCTCGGCGTGGGCGGTGTACGCCGCCTTCTGGTCCCTGGCACGTTCGATGCCGGCGTTGGTGCGGCCCAGCAGCTCCGCGGCCTCCACCTCGCGAGCGAGCGTGTAGATCTCCTGGGCCTTGGCCACGGTGGTCGACGCCGTGTTCGCTGCCGTGGTGGCGGCGTTGGCGTGCGCGGTGGCCTTGGTGGCCGCCGTGGCGGCGTCACCCGCGTGCTCGGCTGCATCGTCCGCCGCGGTCGCGGCGTTCCTCGCGTGAGTCGCCGCCGATCGAGCGGCGTCGCGGGCGTCCCCCGCGGCCGTGGCGGCCTTGCGGGCCAGTCTCTCCGCTTCAGCGGCGGCGCGGTTGGCCTCCTGCGCGTGGCGCCTGGTGGCCGCAGCGGCGGCACGCGCTTCGGCGGCGGCGGCGCTGGAGTCCCCCGCGTAGCCACTGGCCGCCGTCGCGGCGTCAGCCGCGAGATTGGCATTGCTGCCCGCGCTCTTGGCCGAGGCGGCGGCGTCACCGGCCGCAGTGGCTGCCTTGGATGCCTCGTCGGCGGCGTCAGCGGCCAGGTCGGCGCCCTTGGCGATGTTGCGCGCGTTCTCCGCGGCGGTGCGCGCGGCGTCCGCGTTGTCCGCGTCGACGGCGGCGTCGGCTGCCGCGGCCTGGGCGCGTGCGGCGGCCTGCGACGCGGCAGCCGCGGCGGCCGCCGCCTGAGAGGCCGCGTTCGCCGCTACGCGCGCGGAATTGTTGGCGGCCCGGGCCGCGTTGATCGCCTTCTGGGCCGCGGCGGCGGCCTGGGTGGCGGCCTTGGCGGCACGGCCCGCGGCACGGGCGGCCTTGTCGGTGTCGTCCTTGGCGGCCTCGGCCTCGGCTGCGGCCTTCAGAGCCGCTTCCTTGGCCAGTTTGGACGCCTCGATCGCTTCCGCCGATGCCTTCTTGGCAGCCTTGGTCTCCTTGGCCGCTTGCCGGCCCGCCTCCTGCGTCTGCCGGGCCAGTTGGGCAACCGTGGCGTGTTCCACGTCCTTGTTGCGCGCGACGAACTGGCCGACCTCCAGGAACTCCCGGCGGTCCTCCGGTGTGCCGTACAGCGCCAGACGCCCCGCGGCCTGCACATTGGCGCCGCCCACGCTGATGATCTGGACGACCTGCACCCGCTCGTCCTGCTCACGGGCGGTGTACTGACCCTCGCCGAGGAACGCGCTGACGTCCTCCGCCGTACCGTTCAGCGCGGCCCGCCCCGCGTCCTGCACGTTCGGCCCCGCGGTGCTGATGATCTGCGCGACCTGAACACGCTGATCCTGCTCCAGCGGATCCTGCCAGCCGTCGTCCAGGAAGTCTTCCAGCGCGGCCGGGGTGTCGGACAGTGCGGCTCGTGCGGCGGTCAGGAGCTCCGTGCCGCCGACACTGGCCATCTGGGCGGTGGTCACGCGGTTGTCCTGGTGCGCGATCCCGTCCACAGCTGCGAGGAACGCCTGGAGGTCGGCATCGGTCCCGGTCAGGGCGGCCTCGGCCGCTGCCTTGACCCCGGGGCCGCCCTCCTTCCAGTAGTCCACGACCCGGCCGCGGTCCGTGGGAGTCGCCTCCGCCAGGATGGCGAGCTGCACCGCCGACGCCGGCGCCTCCTCGGCCACGGCGGGTGTGGACCCCAGCAGGCTCACGGTCAGGGCGAAGGGCAACAAGCCCAGCGCGGAGGCGCGTATCACACGCCAGGTCCCGCGCGGGCCTCTCGGCCCTTGGGTTCTTCGGTTCACCAGATACTCGTCTCGTCCGAGGCAGCTCTCACCGGCTGCCGATCACGGTGTCGCGTGATCTTAGGCTTCGGGTGACGGCTTGTGAGAAGAGTGCGCGGCGGGGGTAGTTGGGTAAAGCGGTGTGTTTCGGCCTTCGCTGTCGGACGCCGCCGGGAAGGTGATCGATTCCGGAAGGCGAGTGGCCTCGCATGTGACGGATCGCACAGGCGGCGCCACCTGACGGTAAGTTAATCTTCAGCGGGATTCTGATCGTCAGCTGGTACAGCGTGACGGGAGGCAAGGGTCTGGGTGCGCCGTTTCGGACTTGGTGTCACCCCGCGCTGCCTGAAAGGACCTTTGATGACATCACGCGTACGCAGACGCATGCTGGTCGGTATCGCTGCGACGGCCGTGTCCGTGGCAGGGGTGACCTCGATCGCCTTCGCCGCGTCGCCCCCGTCCTCGGCTTCGGCGGGCGCCGCAGCGGCGGACTCGCCCCCGTTCGCGGTCGAGGACTTCAACTACCCGAACGCGGAGCGTGTCCTCGAAGAGGAAGGCATTCTCCTGAAGAGGGGCGACGGCCACGTCACGCTGGCCGACTGTGACTTCTCGGTCGATCAGATCCGGGTGCAGACCGTCGCTGACCCGACGGTGGGCCGGAAAGAGCTGTACTGCTTCAAGGCCACTGGCGCGTCCGGCTACATCACCCTGGAACTTCCGCGCGTGTTCGCTCTGGAGGCCGCGGACCGACCCATCAGTGCCGACCTGACCGCCGAGGGCGAGACCACCACCGTGAATGTCGCCGAGGGGCAGTTCGTCACCGTGGGCGAGGGAGACCTTCCTTCCGGGGGTAAGCAGTCCGTTCTGGTCGAAATCCGCGTCACAGGCTGACCGAATCCGACTGAGGCCACATGAGGATGACCGGCCGGACGGCCCCTGAACGTCCCGGTGCCGATACCGGGCTGGGCCGCCTTCGGGGCCGGCCCTGGGGGCCGTTCGGGCGCCGGTCACCCGCACCCGTCCATGGAGGCCCGGGGGCCGCGGGTCACAGTCCGAGGACTCCGGGCTCCGCGGCCAGTTCCGCGAACCGCCGCAGCGGATCGGCCACCAGTCTGCGGGCGTTCAGGTCCATCAGCCCGCCCACCCCCTCGATCTCGGCGGCCACGGTGCCGTCCGCCTTGCGGACGGCCTGGACGATCCGGAACGTCTTGCCCTCGCCCCACTCGAAGGCGCAGGTCACCTCTACCTCGTCACCGGCGAACAACTCCCGCCGGAAGCGGATCGTCGTCTCCAGGGCGACCGGCCCCACACCCCGGGCCACGAGGTCGGCCTGCCGGATGCCGGCGGCCTGGAGCAGCGACCAGCGGGCGTGCTCCGCGTAGTTCAGGTACACGGCCTGGTTGAGATGGCCCTGTGTGTCGGTCTCGTACCCGCGGACGGTCACGGGCACGGAGAACGGTTCGCTCACGGCTGCTGCCTCTCCTCACACACGTACTGCGCGTACTGCGTCTGCTGACCGGCCGATCCTGACATGCGGGCGTCACACCTTCCGCGGCGAGGCCAGCAGATAACGGGCCCTGCTGCGCGGCTCGGTGTGCTCCCCGACCTGCCAGCCCGCCCGCTCCAGCGTCGCCGCACAGGCCCGCAGCGCTGTGCCGTCGGGCTCGTACACGGCGACGGCCTCGGGCTGCGGCGTCGCGCGCACCCGGTAACCGTGACCGTCACCCGTCGCCGGGGTGTGCCCGGCGGCCTCCAGGGCGAGCGCGGCGGCCGGCACGAGATGCGTACGCTCCCACCCGCACGGCCGGTCCGTCGCCCCGTCGGAATGCGTCATCCGGCGCAGCTCCAGCAGTCCCTGCCAGGCGCTGAGCACCTCGCGCAGCCGCGCCGGACCGCCTGCCGGCGCGGGATCCTCGCCGCCGACCCGCGCGGCGAACACGCCACCGGAGTCCGGGGAGGACGGCCGGTCGGCCGAAGGCGCCGCATCCCCCGCCGGGGCTTCCCGCATCCGGTGCCCCGCCGGGGTCAGGAAGTGATCGTGCGGCGGACGGGGATGCCGGAAGGCCAGCCCCCGCTTCACCAGCGCCGCGAGTTGCGCGTCCGTGCCTTTCAGCCGCCCGGTCACGGGGTCGGCGGCGGCGATGACACGCCGCTGCGCGGCGGTCGGCGACAGTGCCACGGCGTCCTCCTCCCCTCCTGGCCCACACCTCGGAAGGTTACGACGGGGGTCTGACATTCCACGCGGCGATCACCGGACGCGCGTGCTCCGTGCCCAGCCGGCACAGCGTCCCCGTGCCCAGCTGGAACAGGGCGCCGTCGGACGGCGGCAGCCCCAGGTACCGCGCGGTCAGCACCCGCAGGAAGTGCCCGTGCGCCACCAGCACCACGCACCCCTCGGTGTTGGCGAACGCGGCCTCCGCCCTGGCCAGCACCCGGTCGGCCCGCTCGCCGACCTGCTCGGGCGTCTCCCCGGGATGCTCCGGCGGCCCGGGGTCGACCCCGTCCGTGAACAGGAACCAGTCCGGCCGGCTCCGGTGGATCTCGACGGTCGTGATCCCCTCATACCCGCCGTAGTCCCACTCGTGCAGGTCCGGATCGACGCGCAGCTCGTCGGACTGCAGTCCGATCAACTCGGCGGTCTCCCGGGCCCGCTGGAAGGGGCTGACGAAGGCGGCCCCGATGCGGTGCGACCGGATCAACGGCACCAGACTCCGTGCCTGCTCCCGCCCGTGTTCGGTCAGCGGCACGTCCGTCAGCCCGGTGTGCCGCCCGGACCGCGACCACTCGGTCTCACCGTGCCGGATCAGAAAAAGATCACCCATGGCGCCCAGGTTACGGTCGCAGGCCCGGCGATCGGTGCGCAGGCGCCTGCGACGCACAGCCCGCGGACGGTGAGAGCGCAGGAAGGTGATAATGAAATCATGCAGTCACGCGGCGAGTTGGGGGACTTCTTGCGTTCGCGGCGGGCCAGGATCCGGCCCGAGGACGTCGGCTTCGCCTCCGGCTCGGGCCTGCGGCGCGTGCCGGGGCTGCGCCGTGAGGAGCTGGCGCACCTGGCGGGGGTGAGCATCGACTACTACGTACGCCTGGAGCAGGGCCGCAACCGCAGCGCCTCGGACGCCGTGCTCGGGGCGGTGGCCGCCGCGCTGCGGCTGGACGATGACGAGCGCGCCCACCTCTTCCGGCTGGCGCGGCCCCGGCAGCCGGAACCGGACACTGCGCGGGAGGAGGCCGTCGACGGGGCGACGCGCCCCGGAGTGCGTCGGCTGCTGGACTGGATCACCGCTCCGGCGCTCGCCATGGGCCGCCGGATGGACGTACTCGCCTGGAACCGGCCCCTGTGCGCCCTCATCACCGATTTCGCCGCACTGCCGGTCGCCGAGCGCAACCTGTGCCGGCTCCACCTGCTGAACGACGAGATCGGCCGCCGCTACCCGGACCGCGAAATGATCGCCCGCGAGGCGGTGGGCCATCTCCGCATCGCTGCGGGCCGCTTTCCCGAGGATCCCGAACTGTGGCGGCTGGTCGACGAGCTCAACGAGGGCAGCGAGGAGTTCCGGCGGCACTGGCGGCAGCACACCGTGCGCACCAAGTCCCACGGTCTCAAACGCATCGACCACCCCGAGGCCGGCCCGCTCACCCTCTCGTACGAGATCACCCACTTCCCCCAGGACCCCGAACTCAGCCTCCTGGTCTACACGGCGGCTCCGGGTTCGCCCGAGGAGGAGGCTCTGCGGGTCATGGCCAAGGCCTAGGCCTAGGCCGGTGAGGGGGGACTGGGAGTACCCAGGTTCGGCGTGCCCTCGGTGAGACAGAGCGGAGGGAGCCGGGCCGCGACCCGACCAGGATGACAGGACCATCCGCCCCACCGGCCCCGCGAGGTCCTCCATGCGCCTGTTCGCGTCCGCCCTGGCAGCCGTCACCGCGCTCGCCCTCACCGCCGCCACCGGCTCCCAGGCCGCCACCGGCTCCGCACCCGCCAGCGACTCCGCACCCGCCACCGGGTCCGGGACCGCCGCCGCACGGCTCCCCGACCACTATGTGATCCCGGGGGAGAAGGCCTTCCCCACCGGCGTGGCCTACGATCCGCGCAGCGGGCACTACTACGTGGGCAGCGCCCAGGACGGGACCCTCTACCGAGGGCATGTGCGCAAACCCACCGCACGGGTCTGGTCGCCCGCCGGGAGGGACGGACGCTCCTTCACCGCAGGCATGACCATCGACAGCGAGGGGCGGCTCTACGTCAACGGGGGCGGCACCGGCACGCTGCGCGTCTACGACACGGCGACCGGCACCCTGCTGACCACACAACACGGCGCGAAGGGCGGTTTCGTCAACGACGTCACGGTGGCCGCGGACGGCACCGCCTACGTCACAGACTCCTTCAAGCCGGTCGTGTACCGCCTGACCGAGGACGAGCGCGGCCGGTGGAAACTGGAGCACTGGCTGGACGTCGCCGCCTCGGGCATCGACTGGGTCGCCGGACAGCACAACCTGAACGGCATCGTCGCGGTCGGCACCGGCCACCTGCTCGCCGTGCAGAGCAACACCGGCAAGCTGTGGCGCATCGACCGCTCCACCGGCCGGACCGCCGAGGTCGACCTCGGCGGACGCACCCTGGCCAACGGCGACGCCCTGGCCTGGCGGGACGGCCGCCTCTACGTGACCCAGGGCAACCTGTACGCCGATCCCGGCACCCAGCCGCAGGTCGCCGTCGTCGAGATGGACGACGACCTCACCCACGGCCGCTTCGTCGACCGGCTGGTGCCGCCGGACGGGCTCCTGCATCCGTCCGCCGCGGCCCTCACCGACCACGACCGCCTTCTCGTCGTGAACAGCCAGTACAACCGCTGGGTCGCCGGTCTTCCACCGGAGAGCCTCCCCTTCACGGTCTCCAGCCTGCCGCTCGACCAGGGGACGGCCGCACCAAGGACGCACTCCCCGGGTTTTGAAGCGGCGGCTACTGCCGGTATCCGCTGAGGAACCGCCCGATCCGCCCGATGGCGGCCTCCAGGTCCTCCGCGTGCGGCAGCGTCAGGATGCGGAAGTGGTCCGGGCTCGGCCAGTTGAAGCCGGTGCCCTGGACCACCTGGATCTTCTCCCTCAGCAGCAGGTCCAGGACGAACTTCTCGTCGTCGTGGATCTTGTGCACGGCCGGATCGATGCGCGGGAACGCGTACAGCGCCCCCTTGGGCTTCACACACGACACACCGGGGATCTCGTTCAGCTTCTCCCAGGCCACGTCCCGCTGTTCGCGCAGGCGTCCGCCGGGTGCGGTCAGTTCGTGGATGGACTGGCGGCCGCCGAGCGCCGCCTGGATGGCGTACTGGGCGGGCGCGTTGGCGCACAGCCGCATGGAGGCCAGCATGGTCAGGCCCTCCAGGTAGTCCTTCGCGTGCTGCTTCGGACCCGTGACCACCAGCCAGCCGGAGCGGAAGCCCGCCACCCGGTACGTCTTGGACAGGCCGCAGAAGGTCAGGACGACGAGGTCGGGGGCGAGGGCGGCGGCCGAGTGGTGGACGGCGTCGTCGTAGAGGATCTGGTCGTAGATCTCGTCGGCGAAGACCATCAGACCGTGCCGGCGGGCGAGGTCGAGGATGCCCTCGACGATCTCCTTGGGGTAGACCGCGCCGGTGGGGTTGTTGGGGTTGATGATGACGACCGCCTTGGTGCGGTCGGTGATCTTCGACTCCATGTCGGCCAGGTCCGGGTACCACTCCGCCTGCTCGTCGCACAGGTAGTGGACCGCCTTGCCGCCCGCGAGTGTGGTCACCGCCGTCCAGAGGGGGAAGTCGGGGGCGGGGATCAGTACCTCGTCGCCGTCCTCCAGCAGCGCCTGTACGGCCATGGAGACCAGCTCGGACACGCCGTTGCCGAGGAAGACGTCGTCCACGTCCACCTCCAGGCCGAGCGCCTGGTACCGCTGGGCGACGGCCCGGCGGGCGGAGAGGACGCCGCGCGAGTCGGTGTAGCCGTGCGCCCGCGGGAGCATCCGGATCATGTCCTGGAGGATCTCCTCCGGCGCCTCGAAGCCGAAGAGGGCCGGGTTGCCGGTGTTCAGGCGCAGCACGCTGTGCCCCGCCTCCTCCAGCGCGTTGGCGTGCTCGATCACCGGGCCGCGGATCTCGTAACAGACCTCGCTGAGCTTGTTCGACTGCCGGAACTCCATGCGCCGCTACCCCTCCGGAATCTGGTGTTGCTTGGTTTTACCAAGTAGCAGCTTGGAAAGTCCAACAACTTGTCTACACTGCGTCGCATGTCACCTCGTCCTCGCCGAAGCTACGACCAGTACTGCTCCGCCGCCCGCGCCCTCGACGCCGTCGGCGACCGCTGGACCCTGCTGATCGTCCGCGAGCTGCTGGCCGGTCCGCGGCGCTACACCGACCTGCACGCCGACCTGCCCGGCGTCAGCACGGACGTACTCGCCTCACGGCTGAAGGACATGGAGCGCGAGGGGTTGACGACCCGGCGCCGGCTGCCCCCGCCCGGAGCCGCGTACGTCTACGAACTCACCGAGCGCGGCAGCGGGTTGCTGCCGGTGCTGGAGGCGCTCGGCGCGTGGGGCGCCCGCGAACTGGGGGAGCGGCGGCCCACGGACGCCGTCCGGGCGCACTGGTCCGCGCTGCCCCTGCGGCGGGCGCTGCGGGAGGCCGGGGCGGGGGAGGGGGTCGTCGAAGTCCGGCTGGAGGAAGGGACCTTCCACCTGTACGCCGGTGACGGGGAGAGCGATCTCGGCCGCGGGTACGGTTCCGTGTACGGCGACGGGCCCGCCCCCGGTGAGCCCGACGCCCGGCTCGTGCTGGACGCCGGGGCCTGCGCGGCCGTCTGCCGCGGGGAGCTGGGTCTGCGGGATGCGGTGCGCGAGGGCCGTGTCGAGGTGACGGGCGAGGGCACGGCGGCGAAGGCGCTCAGGGAGGCGTGAGACGGCGGAAGGCCCGCCGCGAGGCGGGCCTTCTACGGGCGTGACGGTCGATCAGGCGCCCGGCGGCACCCTCGACGGCCGCCCCGACCCGCGCGTCAGCGCGTAGCCGCCGACGCCCGCGAGCGCGGCCAGCACGCCGCCGATCCCGGTCCACACCCACCGGTCGGACCACCAGCCGGAGGACCAGCCGTCCTCGGGCTCGATCGCGGACAGCACCGCGCCGCCGTCCTCCTCGTCCTCGTCCGCACCGGACTTCATCGCGACGCCCGGCACCAGCGGCTCGGACAGCGAACCGTCCACCGCCGCCGCCCCGCCCATGTCCTTCGAGCCGACCTCGACCTCGGCGCCCACCCGGACGCCGAGGTCGGAGGTGGGCAGGTCCACGACCGTCAGCCGGACGTAGTACGTGCCCGGCAGCGGGTCGTTCGCCCACGGCTCGGACCAGGCGCGGACGGTGCGCAGCACGCAGGCCAGCTCCACGGAGGAGGCGTCCGCCGCCGCGGTGCGGGTCTGAGCGCCCCACTGGCAGGCCTGGCGCCGCCGCAGACCGTCGTACACGTCGACCCGCCAGGTCTGGGCCGCGTGTGTC
The DNA here is from genome assembly GCF_001905385.1 of Streptomyces sp. CB02414. Classification (GTDB taxonomy): domain Bacteria; phylum Actinomycetota; class Actinomycetes; order Streptomycetales; family Streptomycetaceae; genus Streptomyces. The sequence continues at coordinate 57,311 of NZ_LIPF01000008.1, forward strand.
TCGGGCAGCTTCACCGTGGCCCGCACCGTGGGACGCTGGCCGGCGTCGGCCGGGAACGACCAGTACAGGTAGTCACCGGCGGCACCGTTCGCGGTCGCCCGCTGCCCCTGCTCGATCTCGGTCGCCGTCCGGAAGGAGGTGCCCGCCGTCGTCGGCGCGTCACCGTCCCCGGACGGGCCCGCGGAGGGCGAGGAGTCGGCCGCCGCCGGGGCCGCGGCGAGGCCCAGCAGCAGGACCGCAGCACCCAGGACTCGTACAGCACGCATCAGTTGGTCCTCCAGACCGCGAACCGCCAGCGCGACAGCCAGCCCCACAGCAGACCGGCGAGGAAACCGACGAGCACCAGCACGCCGAGCAGCCACCAGCCGCGCCCGAGACCGAACGAGGCCACGTCGTCGGCGTCGCCGGGACCGTCCACGACGTCGACGGTCAGCTCCAGCGGCAGCCCCGGCGTGGTCTTCACACCGGAGGCGACGGAGAAGGAGTTGGTGACCTGGAGGCACACGGCCTCGGCCGCAGGCTTGTCCCCGTCCGTCTCGTCACTCTCCGCCTTCGGATACCGCAGCCCGGTCGAGATCACGTCCGTACGGCCGTTGCCCGCCGCCTCACCGCGCACGATCTCCCGGCCGTGCACCGTCACCGCCCGCAGCAGCACGCCGTGGGACGGATTGACGGCACGGTCCGCGCCGACGCTCACCGAGGCGCGCAGTTCCTGCCCGGGCAGCACGTCCACCCGGTACCAGCGCTGCTGGCCGAATTCCTCGCGGTCGGTGTACAGCCCAGACTCCAACGTCGGTGCCTTCGCGCACGAGTCGGCGCCCTCGGCGGCCACCGGCGTCACCACGGGGTCGGCCGCGCGGTCCACCAACTCGTTGACCCGGTCGGTCAGTTCGTCGGTGTGCTCGACCGAGGTGTACGTCCCGCCGGTCGCCTCGGCGATGCAGCTGAGCTGCTGCCGCATCTTGGCGTTCGGGACCAGGCCGAGCGTGTCGATGGTCAGCCCGATGCCCTTCGCGGCGATCTCGCGCGCCACCTCGCACGGGTCGAGCGGGGCGCAGGTGTCCTCGCCGTCGCTGATCAGCACGATCCGCTTGGAACCGTCGCCGCCCTCGAGGTCGCCGGCCGCCGCGAGCAGCGCGGGACCGATCGGCGTCCAGCCGGTGGGCGACAGGGTCGCCACCGCGGTCTTGGCCTCGGTGCGGTCCAGCGGGCCCACCGGGTAGAGCTGCGCGGTGTCCTTGCAGCCCCGCTTGCGGTCGTCGCCCGGGTAGTCGGCGCCCAGCGTGCGGATGCCCAGCTGCACCTCCTCGGGCGTCGCGTCGAGAACCTCGTTGAACGCCTGCTTCGCCGCGGCCATCCGCGTCCCGCCGTCGATGTCCCGGGTCCGCATCGACCCACTGACGTCGAGTACGAGATCGACCTTCGGTGCGTCCTCGCCCGTGGGTTCACCGGCGGCCGCGCCGGACGGGAACGCCAACCCCGCCGTCAGCGCGGCGAGCAGGGCACAGGCACCCGCCGCCAGCCGTGTTCTTGTGATCATCGGCGGATCTTATTGATCAGTGGTGCCGGGTTCCAAAACGAGACCGCGCGGACGCCCCGACTTCACCCCCAGTGCAGCGGATTGGGCAGCCAGGCCCAGAGGTCCCCGCCGCTCTCCGGTGAAGTACGCATCAGGGTCAGCGCCTTGACCGGCAGCGGCTCCTCGCACAGCGCCACGACGTCCGGTGTGCGCGGCAGTTCGCGCACGGCCCCCTCCAGCGCCTCCCGCAGCGCCGGGCCGGACCCCACGGTCGCCGCCAGCGCGCCACCCACCAGCGAACCGAACAACTTGCGGCGCAGCACCGCCGGGTCGTCCGTGAGCATCCGCGGCGGCAGGTCGGGGGCCGGGACGCCGTGCCGTGCCAGGCGTGCCGGACTCACCCTGATGTCGGCGAGGTCGCGGTAGACCAGGCGCCGGGGCTCGCCCGCCCGGTCCAGCACCACCAGCAGGTTCTGGCCGTGCGCCTCCAGGGCCACACCCAGCTCCAGGGCGCGCAGTCCGACGGTGAGCGCGAGCCGGGCGAAGGCGGCCGCCCAGCCGGGGCGGCGGGGCAGCCCGGTGGTGGCGAGGGCGGCCACCGGAACGACGCGCTCGCCGCCGCTCGCGTACACCTCGGGCGACTCGCGCAGCACGGCGGCCAGGTCGGGGGAGTGGGCGGTGGCCGCCCCCAGGGTGCGGGTCATGTGGAGCAGGCCGTCCGTACGCGCCGCCAGCTCCTCCCCGAAGGCCGACAGGGTCGCCGACGCGGCGATCGAGGCGACCGAGATGTCCCGCACGGAGGAGGTGAGCCGGGCGCTGAGCGCCGTCTTTACGTGGGGTCCGTCGGGCACGGCGAGCGTACGCAGGGACATCAGCGGACGGGCGGCGATCCGCTCCTCGCAGGGCCGCTTCAGCACGTGCGCCGCCTGCCACGGATGCACCGGGAGCAGCACCTTCGCCCCGTCCCGCAGGTCGGTCGGCCACATCCCCGTCACCAGGCACGCCGAGGCCGGCACGGGCACCAGACCCAGCCCCACCACCGGCCGGTGCTCGGGCCCGTACGCGAGCTGGTCCGCCACCGAGAAACCCGGACGGGAGCGGCAGCCCGGGTGGTAGGGATGCCCGTCCACCACTCGCTGCTCCCAGCCCCAGTCGCTGTCCGGCCACTCGTCCGGGTGAAGTTCCGGGGCCGTCCGCGACAGCGCCAACGACGCGACACTGTGCCCGAGTTCCGCCGCGAACCCCGCCGAGTGCGGCACGGCGAGGTCCGTCGTCAGCCGCGCCGGATCGTCGTAGGACACGTCGTCGAGGCGTACGACACGGACGTACGCGTCCGTCCGGTACGGGTCGGCGGCCGGACCGGCCAGCCGGCGGCCGTCCCGCAGGCGCAGCACGAGCCCGTCGCGCACCGCCTCCCGGCCCGCCACCCACGGCAGCGGTTCATGGGCGAAGGCACGCCACAGCCGGGTCAGCACCGCCGCGCGGGCGCCGGGCAGCCCGGCCGTGAACTCGGACAGCAGACCGGGACGGACGACGGCCAGTTCTTCGGCGACCTCGGTCTCCGCGGTGGGGGGACGATGCACGGGCGGGCTCCTCGGGTACGAGTCGGTACGAGTAGGAGGTCACGGCACAGGGACGAAGACGGGCATCACGACAGACATACTGATCGTCTCCGCCTCTCCGTCATGGACAGACCGTAGGGAACGAGTGGAACGCGTGGATTTCCTGCCCCCGCCCACCGGCGCCGACGCCGCCCCCCGCCCGGGCGTGGCCGAATCGGCCGACGCCTACGCGACGGTGCCGCTGCTCAACTGCCTGCTGCGCGAGGTGGCCGAACCCCTGCCGGACCCCGGCCCCCGGCCCGTGTACCGGCTGCCCGGCGGCAGGCTGCTGCGGGTGCGCGCGGGCCGCCGCCCCGCCGAGCCGGAGGTCGCCACGGCGGCGGGTGGCTGGCATCCGGTCGGCCACACCGCACTGGTGAAACTCGTCGCCGAGGAACTGCGCCACCACACCGGCCTGCCCAACCACGAACTGCCCACCGAGATCGCCGACAGCCGCGACACGGTGGCCGCCCTGCTCACGGCCCGCGCCCGCGCCACCCCGCCCCAGGACCTCTACCTCCGCTCCGAACAGGCCCTGATCACCGGCCACACCCACCACCCCGCGCCCAAAGCGCGCGGCGGAGGCCCGCACGCCGCCTGGCTGCCGTACGCGCCCGAGGCGCACGCCCGCTTCCCGCTGACCCTGCTCGCCGTGCGAGAGGACACGATCGTCGAGGAGGGCGACACCACCGCCCTCGACGCCCTGGCCGACGCCCCGCCCGGCTACCGGCTGCTCCCGGCGCACCCCTGGCAGCTCGACCTGACCGCGGGCGCCCTCGCCCCCGCCTTCGCTGACGGCCGCCTCATCCGCCTCGGCACGACCGGCGGCTTCGTCTGGCCGACGGCCGCGATCCGCACGGTGTACGCCCCCGATCCCGACCTCTTCCTCAAGTTCAGCCTCGACGTACGCATCACCAATGACATCCGCCGCCTGTGGCGCCACGACCTGCTGAAACTGCGCCGCACCGACACCGCCGTCACCGAGGCCTTCGACGCCATCGGCGCACCGGCCGCCTGGCTCGCCGACCGCGGCTACCGCACGGCGGACTTCGCCTTCGAGGAACTGGCCGTCGTCGTCCGCGACGGACTGCGGGACCGCGTCCTGCCGGGGGCCACCCCGCTGCTCGCCGCCGCCCTGGTGGAGGGCTTCGAGGGCAGCCCCCTGGAGGCCGCCGCCGACCCGGCGGCATGGTGGGAGGCGTACCTCGCGGCCGTCGTCCCGCCCGTCCTCACCGCCTTCGCCGAGGACGGCGTCGTCCTGGAGGCGCACCTCCAGAACACGCTGGTCGCCGTGGACGCGGCCGGGATGCCGGTGCAGGCCCTGTTCCGGGACGCGGAGGGCGTCAAGCTGCTGCCGGAGACCTCGCGGGCGGCCGGGTGGGAGCGGCTGGTGTACTGCCTGGTCGTCAACCACCTCGTGGAGATCGCCGCCGCCCTGGCCGAGCACCACTCGGGGTTCGATCCCTGGCCCGCGGCCCGCCGGGCCCTGGCCCACCACACCGACCTGCCGGAGATCCCGGCCCTTCTCACCGCACCCACGCTCCCCGCCAAGACCAACCTCCTGCTCCGCTGGACCGGCGCGGACGGCGCCGACGCGCGGTACCGTCTGCTGCCCAATCCGCTGCGGGGGGCGTGAGCGTCAGTGGCCGGTCGTGTACGTGAGGAAGTGGACCCAGGCCTCCGGGGAGACGGCGAGCTGGTCGCCGTGGCGCACCTTGGAGTCCCGGACGTGGACGGTGCCGGGGCAGGCGGCGACCTCTACGCAGTCGCCGTCGCCGCCGCTGCTGTAGCTGGACTTGTGCCACGTCATCGCCACTTCGACGCAGCTGTCGCCTTCGGAGCCGCTGTAACTGCTCTTGAACCAGGCCAGTCCGGACGTGTTCATAGCGCTCCTCGCATTCGCTTCAACAGGCCCACGGAGTCCTCGGGGGTCAGGGCCTGTGAACGCATCTTGGCATAGCGCTGGTGGAGCACGCTGATCTCCTTACGATCGGTGATCAGCCGCCCGTTCTTCTGTCCCTCCGAGTAACCGAACCACTGGTTGTCCGGCGTCTCCGCCAACTGCATCGGGCCGTCCAGCCCCGCGTGCACCGGCTGGCGCAGGGGCATCAGTTGGAACTCCACGTTCCAGTGCCGCTCGACCACGCCCAGCAGGTGGTCGTACAGCTCGCGCGTCACCTCCTCGCCGCCCGTGCCGCGCTCCAGGACCGCCTGCTCCACGATGAAGCTGAACGCCGTCGGCGGGTTCCGGCTCGTCGCCAGGAGCTCGTGCCGGGCCATCCGGGCCGTGATCCGGTCGTTCATCTCCTTCTCGGCGGGCAGCGGCGGCACGCTGAACGACACCGCCCGCGCATACCCCTCCGTCTGCAACAGCCCCGGCACCACCCGGCATTCATAGGTATACAAACTCACCGCCTCCGCCTCGAACCGCGCCCACTGCCGGAACCAGCTCGCCAGCCCCGGCTGCCGCGACAGGTGCCGTGCCGCACCCCGCAGCGCCCCGAACGCGTCGAGAACCTCCTCCGCGCGCTCCACGAAGTCCACCGGCGGAAACCGCCGCCCCTGCTCGATCGAGGCCACCGTCGGCACCGAGTACCGCACTTGCGGTGCGAACTCCTCCTGCGTCAGCCCTGCCCGTTTGCGGAACGCCTTGAGGACCTCCCCGAAGGTCCTGAGACTGTCCGACCGCTCCGGCTCCCCGCCCCCACAAGGCGCTTCCGCGCCACCCGCACCGTCCGACATCCAGGGCACCTCCCACACGTACACCCACTCGGGCAAACCCACCGAACGGGCCCATGGTCACGGATGGTTACCCCTACCGTCCACCGTCCGTACCCGTACGCTGACCCTGCGTACCGGTCGCCGCGCTGGTGCGAGGTCATCGCCGCAGGTGGGATGGGCGGCATGAGAGCAGCCTCCACCCCCCGACTTCCGGTCACCGCGCGTGTGTTCGTGCAGCGGTTCAGCTCCACCCCGCGCGGTGCACGACTGGCCCGGCATCTCGCCCTGCACCGCCTGGACGCGTGGGGTGTCCCGTACGGCTCGCCGGTCTCCGACACGGCCGCGCTGCTCGTCGCGGAGCTGACGGCGAACGCCGTGACGCACGGCCGGGTGCCGGGGCGGGACATCGAGGTGCGGCTGCGATTGGACGCGTACCTGCTGCGGATCGACGTGTCCGACAGCAGGGGAGAGCGCCGGCCGGGCAAGTCGGAGAGCACGGTGGCGCCGGAGGCCGAGCGCGGCCGGGGTCTGCTGCTCGTGGACGCGCTCGCCGACCGGTGGGGCGTCTTCGACCGCGTACCCGTCGGCAAGACGGTCCGCGCGGAACTGGACCTGCCGCTCCGGTGAGCGACGGGGCCGCGCCCCGCGTGGCCGGCGTGCATATGCTCGCCCCATGCTCACCGAAGTCACCGCCACCCGCTACGTCGAGCCCCTGCGCACCGGCGGCTCCGTCCCCGGCGTCGTCGAGGCCGACGACCTCGGCACCTACGTGCTGAAGTTCACCGGCTCCGCGCAGGGGCGCAAGGCGCTGGTCGCCGAGGTGATCGTGGGGGAGCTGGCCCGGGAGCTGGGGCTGCGGGTGCCGGAGCTGGTGCTCGCGCACTTCGACCCGGCGATCGGCGCCGGCGAACCGCACCAGGAGGTGCGGGACCTGCTGGACGCCAGCGCGGGGCTCAACCTCGGCATGGACTACCTGTCGGGCGGCGCCGACCTCACGCCCGAGCTGGCCGAGGTGTTCCCGGTGGACTCGGCGGAGGCCGGGCGCGTGGTCTGGCTGGACGCGCTCACCGTCAACGTCGACCGCACGGTGCACAGCTCCAACCTCATGGTCTGGCCCACCTCCGGCACGGTGCCCCCGAGGCTGTGGCTCATCGACCACGGCGCGGCCCTGGTCTTCCACCACCGCTGGGGTGCCTCCCCGCCCGAGAAGGCGTACGACTTCCGCCACCACGCCCTCGGCCACTACGCGCCCGACGTCCGGGCCGCCGACGCCGAGCTGGCGCCGAAGGTGACGGAGGAGTTGCTGCGCGAGGTGGTGGGGCGGGTGCCGGAGGCGTGGCTGACCTGCGAGACCGGTCTGGGCACGCCGGACGAGGTGCGTGCCGCCTACGTCGAGTACCTGCTCACCCGCGCCCGCGCCTCCCGGCAGTGGCTGCCGACCGGGTTCCCGACCCGCGAGGAACTCGCCGCCGAGAACGCCGCTCGCGCGGAGCGCACCCGGCGCGGCCGGCCCGACTGGCTCAAGCGCGTCCCCGACCTGCACGGCAAGCCGCCCGCCGAGCAGGACTGGTCCGCACACCTGGGCTGAACGCACGACCGCGCCCCCGGTGCTGTGCGGTACCGGGGGCGCGGGCATGCGGTAATCGGGCGTCAGCCCTTCAGCTGCTCGTATGCCGGCAGCGTCAGGAAGTCGGCGTAGTCCTCGTCGAGCGAGACGGTCAGCAGCAGGTCGTGGGCCTGCTGCCAGTTGCCGGCCGTGAAGGCCTCGTCGCCGATCTCGGCGCGGATACCCGCCAGTTCCTCGGCGGCGACCTTGCGGGCCAGCTCGGCGGTGACCTGCTCGCCGTTGTCGAGGACGACCTCCGCGTTGATCCACTGCCAGATCTGCGAGCGGGAGATCTCGGCGGTGGCCGCGTCCTCCATCAGGTTGAAGATGGCGACCGCGCCCAGGCCGCGCAACCAGGCCTCGATGTAGCGGATGCCGACCTGCACGGCGTTGACCAGGCCCGCGTACGTCGGCTTGGCGTCGAGCGAGTCGATGGCGATCAGGTCGGCCGCCTTGACGTCGACGTCCTCACGCAGGCGGTCCTTCTGGTTCGGCTTGTCGCCGAGGACCTTGTCGAAGGACTCCATGGCGATCGGGACCAGGTCGGGGTGGGCCACCCAGGAGCCGTCGAAGCCGTCGCCGGCCTCGCGGTCCTTGTCGGCGCGGACCTTCTCGAAGGCCACCTTGTTGACCTCGGCGTCCCGGCGCGACGGGATGAACGCCGCCATGCCGCCGATCGCGTGCGCGCCGCGCTTGTGGCAGGTGCGGACGAGGAGTTCGGTGTACGCGCGCATGAACGGGGCGGTCATCGTCACCGCGTTGCGGTCCGGGAGGACGAACTTCTCGCCGCCGTCACGGAAGTTCTTGACGATGGAGAAGAGGTAGTCCCAGCGGCCGGCGTTCAGGCCGGCGGCGTGGTCGCGCAGCTCGTAGAGGATCTCCTCCATCTCGTACGCGGCCGTGATCGTCTCGATCAGGACGGTGGCGCGGACGGTGCCCTGCGGGATGCCGACGTAGTCCTGCGCGAAGACGAAGACCTCGTTCCAGAGGCGGGCCTCCAAGTGCGACTCGGTCTTGGGCAGGTAGAAGTACGGGCCCTTGCCGAGGTCCAGCAGGCGCTGCGCGTTGTGGAAGAAGTAGAGGCCGAAGTCGACCAGGGCGCCGGGGACCGGGCGGCCGTCGACCTGGAGGTGGCGCTCGTCGAGGTGCCAGCCGCGGGGGCGCATGACGACCGTCGCCAGCTCCTCGGCCGGGCGCAGGGCGTACGACTTGCCGGTGCGCTCGTCCGTGAAGTCGATGGTGCGGGTGTAGGCGGAGGCCAGGTTGAGCTGGCCGAGGACGACGTTCTCCCAGGTCGGGGCGGAGGCGTCCTCGAAGTCCGCGAGCCAGACCTTCGCGCCCGAGTTGAGGGCGTTGATGGTCATCTTGCGGTCCGTGGGGCCGGTGATCTCGACGCGGCGGTCCTGGAGCGCGTCCGGAGCGGGGGCCACCTTCCAGGAGTCGTCCGCGCGGATCGCGGCGGTCTCCGGGAGGAAGTCGAGCGTGGAGGTGCGGGCGATCTCGGCGCGGCGCTCCGCTCGGCGGGCGAGGAGCTCGTCACGCCGGGGCGTGAACCGCCGGTGCAGCTCGGCCACGAAGGCGAGCGCCGCATCGGTGAGGACCTCCTCCTGCCGGGGCAGGGGCTCGGCGTCGACGATGGCCAGCGTGGACGGCGCTGGTGCGGACATGAGCTGTCACTTCCTTCAGCGGTGGCACCGGGTGCCAGATGGCGCGTATAGGGCATAACGCACTCGCTGTGCGGTCGAGTGCTTCTGGTCAGTGGATAGTAGTTTCCTCATCGTGGAACTTCAATGGTTTGTTGATGTCGAGATTCTCTGAGTCGAGGGACAGTGGCGCCCAGTGCCACACCCCTCACTCAAGGTGGCGCAGGTCGGCCTCGGTGTCGATGTCGTACGGCCGCGCCACGTCCCCGCACTCGACGAGCGTGATCTCCGCCTCGTGTTCCCTCAGATAGGCGCGTGCCCCACGGTCCCCGGTGGCAGTCGCCATGACGCCCGTCCAGTGGCCGGCGCCGAGGAGAACGGGGTGGCCGCGCGCGCCCGCGTACGCCGCCGACGCGAGGGAGGTTTCGTCCCGGAAGCCGCCGCGCACCCGGGCCATCGCCTCGGCCCCGATGCCGGGCTGGTCCACCAGGGAGACCAGTGCGGCCCGTACCCCGGTCCCGGTCAGAGAAGTCAGTCCGGCGCGCAGCGACGACCCCATGCCCCGCTCCCAGTCCGGGTTCTCCACGACCACGCAGCCGTCGAGCGCCGCCCGCTCGCGTACGGCGTCGGCGCGCGCCCCCAGGACCACGTGTACGCGGGCGCATCCGGCGGCGCGCAACGCGGCGATCGCGTGTTCGACGAGTGGATGTCCGCGGTGTTCGAGCAGGGCCTTGGGCCGTCCGCCGAGCCGCCGCCCGCCTCCGGCGGCGAGCAGCAGCCCCGCAACCTGCTCTTCGGTCTCCGTCATGCGTCCTGCATACCTGACGGCTCGCCAAACCCCGGCGTACGGGCAGGGATTCGGGATGGATTCGGGAGGCTGAATTTCGGTCCGCGCGGTGGCGCGTTCGGCAGGGGGTGGCGTTTACTGGCCCGCGTCCCCGGCGCCCGGCCAGTGCGAGGGGGCGCTCGGCACGTTCACCGCGCAGGGGCGCACAACGGGGTGCGAGGGGGAGGGCTGTGTTGCGGAGCTTGGGGCAGGGGCAGGTGACCGTCGGCGACGAGGACGTGAGGGTGGTCGCGCTGCGCACCGCGGTGGCGCGGCTGCGCCGCCAGCTCGCCGTGCTGCCCGCCGACTTCCCGGACCGGGTGATCGCCGAGGACGAACTCGCCGACCTCGCCGCGATGTCGGCGCACGGTGTGCCGGAGGTGCCGCGGCTGCACCGCTCCCTGCTGCTGATAGCCGGCGCGATCGGCTCCGTCAGCGCCCTGTCGCGGGGGCTGACGGAGGTCCGTCACGCCGTGGAACTCTTCGGCGACCCGCCGCGTCGCTGAGCGGCGGGTCGCGGTCTACGCGGCGGGGTTGCCGTTCGAGGTCAGCAGGGCCTCGGACAGTTCCGCCGCCACCTGCTGGAGCAGCGGCACCATCCGGTCGGTCGCGGTCTCGGTGACCCGGCCGGCCGGGCCGGAGATGGAGATCGCGGCGGCGGTGGGGGAGTCGGGCACGGAGACGGCCAGGCAGCGCACGCCGATCTCCTGCTCGTTGTCGTCGATCGCGTAGCCCTGGCGCCGCACCTCCTCCAGCGCGGCGATGAAGCCGTCCGGAGTGGTGATCGTCTTGTCGGTCGCGGCCGGCATGCCGGTGCGGCCGAGCAGGGCCCGCACCTCGTCTGCCGGGAAGTCGGCGAGCAGGGCCTTGCCGACGCCGGTGGAGTGCGGCAGGACGCGCCGGCCGACCTCGGTGAACATGCGCATCGAGTGCTTGGACGGCACCTGTGCGACGTACACGATCTCGTCGCCGTCGAGCAGCGCCATGTTCGCCGTCTCGCCGGTCTCCTCGACCAGGCGGGCCAGGTGCGGGCGGGCCCAGGTGCCGAGCAGTCGGGAGGCCGACTCGCCGAGCCGGATCAGGCGCGGGCCGAGCGCGTACCGGCGATTCGGCTGCTGGCGTACGTAGCCGCAGGCCACGAGGGTGCGCATCAGGCGGTGGATGGTCGGCAGCGGCAGTCCGCTGCTCGCGGAGAGCTCGCTGAGGCCGACCTCGCCGCCCGCGTCCGCCATCCGTTCGAGCAGGTCGAAGGCGCGTTCCAGGGACTGGACGCCACCTGTGGCGGACCTGGCGGAGTCGGTGGTGCTGGCGCTGGACGTCGGCACGGCACGTTCCTTTCGGGGCTGGCGGGAGGAAAGAAGCGTACCCGGCAGCCGGTTGACTACCGGCTTGTACGTAGCTACGTTCTGCTTGCTGGAATTCTAATTCCGCTTTGTGGAAACGTCCAGGGTTGAGCCGTGGGCATGCCCGCACAAAGGGTGCCTCTTGACGGCACGGAGGCGGGAATGAAGACTCCTTCAGCAGGAGGCTTCAACAGAACGTTGAAAATCTCGGCGGCAGAAAGAGGGGTTTCGGGTGTCCGGAGCTGAACTGGTGCTGCGCTCGACGCGCGTCATCACCCCCGAGGGGACACGCGCCGCGTCGATCGCGGTGTCCGGGGAGAAGATCACGGCGGTCCTGCCGTACGACGCCCCCGTACCGGACGGCGCCCGGCTGGAGGACGTGGGCGACCACGTCGTGCTGCCCGGCCTGGTCGACACCCACGTGCACGTGAACGACCCCGGCCGCACCGAGTGGGAGGGCTTCTGGACCGCCACCCGCGCCGCGGCGGCCGGCGGCATCACCACCCTCGTCGACATGCCGCTGAACTCCATTCCGCCGACCACCACGGTCGACAACCTGCGCACCAAGCGCGAGGTCGCCGCCGACAAGGCACACATCGACGTCGGCTTCTGGGGCGGCGCGCTGCCCGACAACGTCAAGGACCTGCGTCCGCTGCACGAGGCCGGGGTCTTCGGCTTCAAGGCGTTCCTGTCTCCGTCGGGCGTGGACGAGTTCCCGCACCTCGACCAGGAGCAGCTCGCCCGGTCGCTGGCGGAGATCGCCGCCTTCGACGGCCTGCTGATCGTCCACGCCGAGGACCCGCACCACCTGGCCGCGGCGCCGCAGCAGGGCGGTCCCAAGTACTCGCACTTCCTCGCCAGCCGCCCGCGCGACGCCGAGGACACCGCGATCGCGACCCTGCTCGCGCAGGCCAAGCGGTTCAACGCCCGCGTGCACGTCCTGCACCTCTCCTCCAGCGACGCCCTGCCGCTGATAGCCGAGGCCCGCGCCGACGGCGTACAGGTGACGGTCGAGACCTGCCCGCACTACCTCACCCTCACCGCGGAGGAAGTGCCGGACGGTGCCAGCGAGTTCAAGTGCTGCCCGCCCATCCGCGAGGCCGCCAACCAGGACCTGCTGTGGCAGGCGCTCACCGACGGCACCATCGACTGCGTGGTCACCGACCACTCGCCGTCCACCGCCGACCTGAAGACCGACGACTTCGCCACCGCCTGGGGCGGCATCGCCGGCCTCCAGCTCAGCCTGCCGGCGATGTGGACCAAGGCCCGCGAGCGTGGCCTCGGCCTGGAGGACGTCGTGCGCTGGATGTCCGTGAACACGGCCCGCCAGGTCGGCCTCGACGGGCGCAAGGGCGCCATCGCCGCCGGCCACGACGCCGACTTCGCCGTCCTCGCCCCCGACGAGACCTTCACCGTCGACCCGGCCGCCCTCCAGCACCGCAACCGCGTCACCGCGTACGCGGGCAAGACCTTGTACGGCGTCGTGAAGTCCACCTGGCTGCGCGGAGCGCGCATCGTGGCGGACGGCGCGTTCACCGATCCGAAGGGACAGCTCCTCACCCGGACCCAGTGACGTATGTCCGGACCTGCCCCAACTCACACATCGAACGACCCCGAAAGGAACACCTGATCACCGTGACGGCCCAGCAGAACACGTCGTTGGCCAGCTTCACCGGAGACGCGAACCCCTACGGAGGCGGCGACCCGTACGCGGACTACCGCACCGCCGACCTCCCCTTCACCCAGTACGCCAACCTTGCCGACCGGCAGCTCGGCGCGGGTGTCGTCGCCGCCAACGACGAGTTCTTCGCCCAGCGCGAGAACCTGCTGGTGCCCGAGCGCGCCGAGTTCGACCCCGAGCACTTCGGGCACAAGGGCAAGGTCATGGACGGCTGGGAGACCCGCCGTCGGCGCGGTGTCTCGGCCGAGCACCCCTGGCCCACCGAGGACGACCACGACTGGGCGCTCATCCGCCTCGGCGCCCCCGGCGTGATCCGCGGCATCGTCGTCGACACCGCCCACTTCCGCGGCAACTACCCGCAGGCCGTCTCCGTCGAGGGCACCTCGGTCGCCGGCTCCCCGTCGCCCGAGGAGCTGCTCGCGGACGACGTGAAGTGGACGACCCTCGTCCCGCGCACCGCGGTCGGCGGCCACGCGGCCAACGGCTTCGCCGTCTCGGCCGAGCAGCGCTTCACCCACCTGCGGCTCAAGCAGCACCCCGACGGCGGCATCGCCCGCCTGCGCGTCCACGGCGAGGTCGTGCCCGACCCGGCGTGGCTCGCCGCCCTCGGCACCTTCGACGTCGTCGCCCTGGAGAACGGCGGCCAGGTCGAGGACGCCTCCAACCTCTTCTACTCGCCGGCCACCAACACCATCCAGCCGGGCCGCTCCCGCAAGATGGACGACGGCTGGGAGACCCGCCGCCGCCGCGACCAGGGCAACGACTGGATCAGCTACCGGCTGGTGGACCGCGTCCAGATCCGCGCGATCGAGATCGACACGGCGTACCTGAAGGGCAACTCGGCCGGCTGGGCCTCGGTGTCCGTGAAGGACGGCGAGTCCGGCGAGTGGCGCGAGGCGCTGCCGCGCACCCGCATGCAGCCCGACACCAACCACCGCTTCGTCCTGCCCGAGGCGGCCGTCGGCACCCACGCGCGCGTGGACATCTACCCCGACGGTGGCATCTCCCGCCTGCGCCTGTTCGGCTCCCTGACGGAGGACGGCGCGGCCCACCTCGCCGCCCGTCACCAGGAGCTGGGCGGCTGACCCACCCCTTGAACCCGTGGGGCGCGCCCGGCCTGGACAGCACCGGCGCGCCCCACGCGCATGCCCGCACAACGAACGCCGCCGGCCCGGCGGGGCCTGGGGATGACTGACCGCGCTGTCCGCTCGCGCGGCCGGCCTGGGACCGGGTGACTGTCGCGAGTTTCTCCGGGTCGGCCGCTGGCTGCCGTGCGTGCGGTCGGTGTCGTGCCGGGGCGGCTGCCGTGCGTGGCGCCGGTGCCGCCGGTGCCGGGCCGGGCGGCCGGCCAACTCCGGAGGATCACCCACCGGACGAGCGGCCGCAGAGTCGGCGCGGGGCCGGGCGGCGGCCGGGCCGTCGTCGCCGCGCACGGTCGGCGTCAGGGCCTTGTCCGGCGGATCATGCCGCGGACGCGGGGCCTGGCACGCCCTCTGCGGCGTTGTCGTCGGTTGCCGACTTCCTCACCGCTCGACTGCTCCCCACTCTCGGCTCCGCTCGAGCGGGGGACCCCATGCGCGGGAGGAGCCCTCGGTCGCCTCCGCTCACCCGCACTGATCAGGCACCGTCAGCTCCCTGCGACCTGATCCGCCGGACAGGCCTAAGCGGCGTGGCCGCCGTCCACCGCGAACTCCGCACCGGTGACGTACCCGGCCGACGCCAGGTGGGCGACGGTCGCCGCCACCTCCTCGGCCCTGCCGAAGCGGCCGAGCGCGGTCAGCGCCGCCTGCCCGTCGGCGTAGGGGCCGTCGGCCGGGTTCATGTCGGTGTCGATCGGCCCGGGGTGGACGATGTTCGCGGTGATGCCACGCCCGCCCAGTTCCCGGGCCAGCGCCTTGGTCAGCCCGATCAGTGCCGCCTTGCTCATCGCGTACAGCGTCCCGCCGGGACCCGGCACCCGCAGGGCCATGCAGCTGCCGACGGTGATGATCCGCCCGCCCTCCGTCATGCGGGCGGCCGCCGCCCGCGCGGTGAGGAAGACGCCCCGTACGTTGACCGCCAGCACCCGGTCCACATCGGCGACCGTGAAGCCCTCGACGGGACCGAGCAGCCCGACGCCCGCGTTGTTGACCAGCACGTCGAGCCGGCCCAGCGCGTCGGCGGCTCGCTCCACCGCCTCCGCCGACTCGTCCGCGTCGGCGCTGTCCGCGCGCAGTGCCACCGCCCGGCGGCCCAGCGCCTCGACGGCCCGGACGACGTCGTCGGCCGCGTCCTTGCGGTTCACATAGGTCAGGGCCACGTCGGCGCCCTCCCGCGCCAGCCGCAACGCGGTCGCCGCGCCGATACCGCGGCTGCCGCCGGTCACCAGGGCGGTGCGGCCGGCCAGGGGGGCCGGCACGTGGGTGGAAGGGTTCGTGTTCGTGTTCATGCTCGCGCTCGTGTTCATGGCTCCATCCCACCGGCCCGCCCCGCCTGACGCTGGCGGCGAACGGACACCGACCTGGTGGGCGGGCGCCACTCCTGTGTGAACACCCCGAAAACACATATGACTTCCCGGAAAACTCCACCGTCTTGTCATTGACATGCCACTGTCTACGCGCGTCATCATGAGGTCATGCGATTCCCCCCACGCGTCGCTCGGTCCGGCGCAGCAGCCGCAGTCCTGTCCGCCCTCCTCGTGGGCGGCACCGTCTCCGCGACCACGGCCGGTGCCGCCCCCGCCGCGGTCGGCGACATCTGCTACAGCGACCTGCCCTCCCAGGCCCACGACACGCTCGACCTGATCGAGCAGGGCGGCCCCTATCCGTTCGAGCAGGACGGCACCGTCTTCCAGAACCGGGAGGGCATCCTGCCCAGCCAGTCCACTGGCTACTACCACGAGTACACGGTGATCACGCCGGGCTCGGACACGCGGGGCGCCCGCCGCATCGTCACCGGTGAGGACTACCAGGAGGACTACTACACGGCCGATCACTACGCCTCGTTCGACCTCGTCGACCACGGCTGCTGAGGGCGGCGGCCACCGCCGCTCCGGGGCGGCTCACCCGGATCTCTGGCGCTCGGCGGCGGCGAACAGCGCGCCGCCGAGCGCGAGCAGCACGATGCTCGCGTACACCTCGTAGCCGTCGAGGAAACCGATCCGCTGCACCAGGCCCCAGTTCCAGTCGGTGAACTCGTGCACCAGGCCCGCCACACCCTGGATCACGGCCATCAGGCCCAGAAACTCCAGCAATTCCTTCATGCCCCGACCCTCGCCCCGCGGTCCCCCCACACGCATCGGCCGCGGGGCGAGTCCTGCCCGCCGGAAGGTGGCGTCGTGCCTGCCGCGGCGCGTCGAAAGTCGCCGGTTCCGCGACTTTGGTCGGCGATCCCCTCCGCCCGGCCGTCCAGGCCTCGGCCTCTGCGTAGATTTGTCGACTGTGAACAGTGACAAGCAGGCCACGGTACCCCCGGCGTTCGCCAAGCGGCGCTGGGTGCTGCCGGCGGCGCTGGTCGAGGACCTGTACCCGGAACCGCGGCGCCCCGGCGGCAGACCCCGGCGCACCGCGCGCGACTGGTTCGTCGACTTCGCCTGCTTCCTGCTGGCGGTCACCATCGGTCTGCTCGCCGCCGACGTGCTGGACGAGGAACCCGACCTGTCGGCCGCCATGGCCGTCGCCGACCAGGTGATCGGTGCCCTGGCCTGCGCCGCCGTCTGGCTCCGGCGCAGGTGGCCGGTGGGGCTGGCGGTGGCGATGGTGCCCGTCTCGCTGGTCTCGGCCACCGCGGGCGGCGCCGTCCTCGCCTCCCTGTTCACGCTCGCCGTCCACCGTCCCTTCCGGTACGTGGCCTGGATCGGCGGCGCGAGCCTCGCCCTGACGCCCTTGTACTACTGGATGCGCCCGGAACCGGGCCTGCCCTACCTGGCGTCACTCGTCATCGCGATGCTGCTCGGGGTGACGGTCATCGGCTGGGGCCTGCTCGTCCGCTCCAAGCGCCGGCTCCTACTCAGTCTGCGCGACCGTGCCCGGCATGCCGAGGCGGAGGCCGGGTTGCGGGCCGAACAGGCGCAGCGGCTCGCCCGGGAGGCCATCGCGCGGGAGATGCACGACGTACTGGCGCACCGGCTGACCCTGCTCAGCGTGCACGCGGGCGCCCTGGAGTTCCGGCCCGACGCGTCCCGCGAGGAGGTGGCGCGGGCGGCCGGCGTCATCCGGGAGAGCGCGCACGAGGCCCTCCAGGACCTGCGGGAGATCATCGGCGTGCTGCGCGCGGGGGAGTCCGACGACGCGGGCCGCCCCCAGCCGACGCTCGGCGCACTCGACGCGCTGGTCGCCGAGTGCCGCCAGGCCGGCATGAAGGTCACCCTCGCGAGCGGCGTCCCCGACCCCGCCGCCGTCCCGGCCTCCGTCGGCCGCACCGCCTACCGCATCGCCCAGGAGGCCCTGACCAACGCGCGCAAGCACGCGCCCGGCACCGAGGTCACCGTCTCGGTCGCCGGAGCACCGGGGGACGGCCTCGCGCTCACCGTGCGCAACACCCCGCCCGAGGGGGACATCCCCCACGTACCCGGCTCCGGGCAAGGACTGATCGGGCTCACCGAGCGTGCCACGCTCGCGGGCGGCGCCCTGGAGCACGGCCCGACTCCCGAGGGCGGCTTCGCGGTGCGGGCGCGGCTGCCGTGGGGATGAGCCGGGGCGACCCAGGGCGGAGGGCGTTGTCCACAGGAGCCGAGTCGTCCACAGGACCAAGTCGGCCACCGGCAACCATGATTACGTAGGCGCCATGACTGCGATCAGACTGCTCCTCGTCGACGACGACCCGCTGGTGCGGGCCGGACTCTCCTTCATGCTGGGCGGCGCCGAGGACGTGGAGATCGTCGGCGAGGCCGCCGACGGCGGCCAGGTCGCGGAGCTGGTCGACCGCACCCGCCCCGACGTCGTCCTCATGGACATCCGCATGCCGGGAGTGGACGGCCTCACGGCCACCGAGCGGCTGCGGGGCCGCCCGGACGCCCCGCAGGTCGTCGTCCTCACCACCTTCCACGCGGACGAGCAGGTGCTGCGGGCCCTGCGCGCCGGCGCCGCCGGCTTCGTGCTGAAGGACACCCCGCCCGCGGAGATCCTCGACGCGGTGCGCAGGGTCGCGGCCGGCGACCCGGTCCTCTCGCCCGCGGTGACCCGGCGGCTGATGGAGCACGCCGCGGGCGGCTCCGCCGACACCCGACGCACCCGCGCGCGTCAGCGCCTCGACGCCCTCAACGACCGCGAACGCGAGGTCGCCGTCGCGGTCGGCAGGGGCCTGGCCAACGCCGCCATCGCGGCGGAGCTCTTCATGAGCGTGGCCACCGTCAAGACCCACGTCTCCCGCATCCTCGCCAGACTCGACCTCGGCAACCGGGTGCAGATCGCGCTCCTGACGTACGACGCGGGCCTCCTGGACGAATACGACGCGCACGAGGAGGACGAGCACTGAGAACCGGGCACCGGAGGGCGTACGGGCCGCTCACCCCGACTCGGAGGACGCGGCCGCCTCGACCTCCGCAGGCCGCACCGGCCGGCGCTCGCGCCGGGAGACGTCGCAGGCCTCGGCGATGAGCAGCGCCCGCAGCGCCTCGCGCCCGTCGCACGGGTTGGCCCGCTCCCCGCGCACCACCTCCACGAACGCGGCCAGCTCCGCCTCGTAGGCGGGTCCGAACCGCTCCACGAAACCGGTCCACGGCTTGTCCGCGGCCGGCGGCCCGGTCGGCTCCGTCGAAGCGATCGGCGTACGGTCGTCCAGCCCGACGACGATCTGGTCCAGCTCGCCGGCCAGCTCCATGCGCACGTCGTACCCCGCGCCGTTCAGCCGCGTCGCGGTCACCGTGGCGAGCGTGCCGTCGTCCAGCGTCAGCAGCGCCGCACCGGTGTCCACGTCGTCGGCCGCCCGGAACATCGGCGGCCCGGCGTCGGACCCGCCGGCGTACACGTCGACGACCTCGCGGCCGGTCACCCAGCGCAGCACGTCGAAGTCGTGGATGAGCGTGTCCCGGTAGAGCCCGCCCGACTGCGGCAGGTACGCGGCCGGCGGCGGCGCCTGGTCGCTGGTCACCGCCCGGACGGTGTGCAGCCGGCCGAGCCGCCCGGACCGCACGGCCTCCCGCGCCCCCGTGTAGCCGGCGTCGAAGCGGCGCTGGAAGCCCATCTGCAGGATCGTCCCGGCGGCCTCCACCTCCGCGATCGCCTGGAGCGTGCCCGGCACGTCGAGCGCGATGGGCTTCTCGCAGAACACGGGCAGCCCCGAGCGCGCCGCCCGGCCGATCAACTCCGCGTGGGCCGGCGTCGCCGTCGTGATCACCACGGCGTCCACGCCCCACCGGAAGATCTCGTCCACTCCGGGCGCCGCCGTCTCGCCGAGCCGGTGGGCCAGATCCTGGGCCCGCGCCAGGTCGGCGTCGGTGAGGATCAGGGACCCGACGTCCCGGTGGCGGCTGAGCGTGTTGGCGTGAACGGTGCCGATGCGGCCCGTACCGATGACCCCGATGCGCATGGAATCAAAGTGGGCTCACAGCCCGCACCCTGTCAATGCGTATGTCCGGACAATCGAACTACGCAACTTCCCGTCATCAGCGCACGGAGCTACGCTCGGGCCCGTGCCGAAACCAGAAGTGGACCCGACCGTGTCGCTGGACCTCAGCGTGGACCGCAGCAGCCCCGTGCCGCTGTACTTCCAGCTGGCGCAGCAGCTCGAGGCGGCGATCGAGCACGGCGAGCTGACCCCCGGCAGCCTGCTGGGCAACGAGATCGAGCTCGCCGCGCGGCTCGGCCTGTCCCGGCCGACGGTCCGCCAGGCCATCCAGTCGCTGGTCGACAAGGGCCTGCTGGTGCGCCGCCGCGGCGTCGGCACCCAGGTGGTGCACAGCAAGGTCAAGCGTCCGCTGGAACTGAGCAGCCTCTACGACGACCTGGAGGCGGCGGGACAGCGCCCGGCCACGAAAGTCCTGGTCAACACGGTCGTCCCCGCGACCGCCGAGGTCGCCGCCGCGCTCGGCGTCGCCGAGGAGAGTGACGTGCACCGCGTCGAGCGGCTGCGGCTGGCGCACGGGGAGCCGATGGCGTACCTGTGCAACCACCTGCCGCCCGGCCTCGTCGACCTGGACACCGGGCAGCTGGAGGCCACCGGCCTGTACCGGCTGATGCGGGCCGCCGGCATCACCCTGCACAGCGCCCGTCAGTCCATCGGCGCCCGCGCCGCGAGCGCGGACGAGGCCGAACGTCTCGGTGAGCACGAGGGCGCGCCGCTGCTCACCATGGAGCGCACCACGTTCGACGACACGGGGCGCGCGGTCGAGTTCGGCACCCACACCTACCGGCCGTCCCGCTACTCCTTCGAGTTCCAGCTGCTCGTACGCTCCTGACCTGCGCCGCCCGGGTGCCCGGCGGTGCCCGCCGATGCCCTGCGGCTCGCCGTGCGAGTTCGTCGCAATGTCCGGACAATGTGACCGACGTCTGCTCCCCGGCGCCGGGCGCTCGTTCGCCATGTCGGACAATGGGGCGTTTGTGGTTTCCGGAGCCCGGTCGGGGCGCCCGCGGAACCCGGCACGCACAGCACGGCACAGCAAGAAGGGCACGGCCTCGTGGCACGGTTTCGGACATGGGTGGGCATCGCGCTGGCAGGGGCACTGTCGCTGTCCCTGGCCGGCTGCAGCAGCACGGGAGGCAAGCGCGCCGAGGACGCCCGCAAGGCCGCGTCGGCCCAGGGGAAGGCCGCGGTGAACACGCCCCGCTGGACCTTCGCCATGATCACCCACTCGGGTGACGGCGACACCTTCTGGGACATCGTCCAGAGCGGCGCCGAGCAGGCCGCCGTGAAGGACAACATCAACTTCCTGTACTCCCACGACGACGAGGCGCAGCAGCAGGCGCAGCTCGTGAACGCGGCCATCGACAAGAAGGTCGACGGGATCATCGTCACCCTCGCCAAGCCCGCCGCGATGAAGTCCGCTCTGGACCGCGCGCACAAGGCGGGCATCCCGGTGATCACCGTGAACTCCGGCTCGGCCGAGTCCAAGGAGTTCGGCGCCCTCACCCACGTCGGCCAGGACGAGACCATCGCCGGCGAGGCGGTCGGCGAGGAGCTGAACGAGCGGGGGCGCGAGAAGGCGATCTGCGTCCTGCACGAGCAGGGCAACGTCGGCCACGAGCAGCGCTGCGACGGCGTGGAGAAGACCTTCGACGGCACGGTCCAGCGGCTCTACGTCAACGGCACCAGCATGCCCGACGTGCAGTCCGCCATCGAGGCCAAGCTCCAGACCGACAAGTCCCTCGACGCCGTCGTCACCCTCGGCGCGCCGTACGCCGCCACCGCCGTGAAGGCCAAGCAGAGCGCCGGCAGCGAGGCCGAGATCGACACCTTCGACCTCAACGCGAAGGTGGCCGCCGGACTGGAGGACGGCTCCCTCGGCTTCGCCGTCGACCAGCAGCCCTACCTCCAGGGCTACGAGGCGGTCGACCTGCTGTGGCTGTACAAGTACAACGCCGACGTCCTCGGCGGTGGCCGGCCGGTGCTCACCGGGCCGCAGATCATCACCAAGGACGACGCCGCCGAGCTGGCCGACTACACCAGGCGGGGCACCCGATGAGCGCCACGCAGGTCAAGGAAACCGACGCTGACGAAAGGATTCTGCACGCCTCTCCGCTGCGGAAGCTCCTGGGCCGCCCCGAGCTGGGCTCCGTCGTCGGCGCGATCGCGGTCTTCGTGTTCTTCGCCTTCTTCGCCGACAGCTTCCTGCGCGCCACCAGCCTCAGCACGGTCCTCTACGCCGCCTCGACGATCGGCATCATGGCCGTGCCGGTGGCGCTGCTGATGATCGGCGGCGAGTTCGACCTGTCCGCGGGCGTCATGGTCACCTCCTCGGCCCTGGTGTCGTCGATGTTCAGCTACCAGATGACCGCCAACGTCTGGGTCGGCGTCGGCGTCTCCCTGCTGGTGACCCTGGCCATCGGCGCCTTCAACGGCTTCATGCTCACCCGCACCAAGCTGCCCAGCTTCATCATCACGCTGGGCACCTTCCTCATGCTGACCGGCATGAACCTGGGCTTCACCAAGCTCATCGACGGCACCGTCTCCACCAAGACGATCGCCGACATGGAGGGCTTCGACTCCGCCCGCGAGGTCTTCGCCTCCACGATCACCGTCGGCGGCGTGGGCTTCAAGGTCACCATCCTGTGGTGGCTCGCCCTGGTCGCCGTCGCCAGCTGGATCCTGCTGCGCACCCGCGCCGGCAACTGGATCTTCGCGGTCGGCGGCAACAAGGACGCCGCCCGCGCGGTGGGCGTCCCGGTCACCAAGACCAAGATCGGCCTCTACATGGGCGTCGGCCTCGGCGCCTGGATCGCGGGCCAGCACCTGCTGTTCTCCTACGACGTCGTCCAGTCCGGCGAGGGCGTGGGCAACGAGCTGATCTACATCATCGCGGCCGTCATCGGCGGTTGCCTGATCACCGGCGGCTACGGCAGCGCGGTCGGCTCGGCGGTCGGCGCGTTCATCTTCGGCATGACCAGCAAGGGCATCGTCTTCGCCGAGTGGAACCCCGACTGGTTCAAGTTCTTCCTCGGAGCGATGCTGCTCCTCGCGACCCTGCTCAACGCCTGGGTCCGCAAGCGCGCGGAGGCCACCAAGTGACGCAGACCGATACCCGCGCGGCGCTCGTCGAGCTGTCCGGCGTCAGCAAGAACTACGGCAACGTCCGCGCCCTCGAAGGGGTGTCCCTGGAGGTCCACGCCGGTGAGATCACCTGCGTGCTGGGCGACAACGGCGCCGGCAAGTCGACGCTCATCAAGATCATCGCCGGCCTGCACCAGCACGACGGCGGCACGCTCGCCCTCGACGGCGAGGAGACCCGCCTCTCCTCCCCGCGCGAGGCACTGGACCGCGGCATCGCCACCGTCTACCAGGACCTGGCCGTCGTCCCGCTCATGCCGGTCTGGCGCAACTTCTTCCTCGGCTCCGAGCCGCGCAAGGGCGTCGCGCCCTTCAAGCGCATGGACGTCGACCACATGCGCCGCACCACCCGCGCGGAACTCCTGCGCATGGGCATCGACCTGCGCGACGTGGACCAGCCCATCGGCACCCTCTCCGGCGGCGAGCGCCAGTGCGTGGCGATCGCCCGCGCGGTGCACTTCGGCGCGAAGGTACTGGTACTCGACGAACCGACGGCGGCGCTGGGCGTGAAGCAGTCGGGAGTCGTGCTGAAGTACGTGGCGGCGGCGCGCGACCAGGGCCTGGGTGTCGTCCTCATCACCCACAACCCGCACCACGCGTACTTGGTGGGGGACCGGTTCGTCCTGCTGAAGCGCGGAACGATGGTGGGCAACCACGAGCGGGAGCACATCACGCTGGACGAGCTGACGACCCAGATGGCAGGCGGAACGGAGCTGGACGATCTACGCCACGAGCTGCAGCGGACCCAGGGGCGCGGGGAACGGCGCGAGTAACCACGACGCGCCCGCACCCGGCAACGAACCGATCACGCCACCCCCTGTCCCATTCGGCACCCGGCACAGCCGTGCGGCACAATCGCACCCGATGAGCACCTACCGCGACTTCACCGCCCCCATCGGCTCCCGCCGCGCCCCGGTCCTGCGCACCGTGGGCACCAGGGAACGCCGATCGCACCTGACGGCACCCCGCGTGCCGACGGTCGGCATCGACATCGGCGGCACGAAGGTCATGGCGGGCGTCGTGGACGCCGACGGCAACATCCTGGAGAAGCTCCGCACGGAGACCCCGGACAAGTCCAAGAGTCCGAAGGTCGTCGAGGACACCATCGTCGAACTGGTCCTGGACCTCTCCGACCGGCACGACGTGCACGCCGTCGGCATCGGCGCGGCCGGCTGGGTCGACGCCGACCGCAACCGCGTCCTGTTCGCCCCCCACCTGTCCTGGCGCAACGAACCTCTGCGCGACCGCATCGCCGGCCGCCTCGCCGTCCCCGTCCTGGTGGACAACGACGCCAACACCGCCGCCTGGGCCGAGTGGCGCTTCGGCGCCGGCCGCGGCGAGGACCACCTCGTCATGATCACGCTCGGCACCGGCATCGGCGGCGCGATCCTCGAGGACGGCCAGGTCAAGCGCGGCAAGTACGGCGTCGCCGGAGAGTTCGGCCACATGCAGGTCGTCCCCGGCGGCCACCGCTGCCCGTGCGGCAACCGCGGCTGCTGGGAGCAGTACAGCTCGGGCAACGCCCTGGTCCGGGAGGCCCGCGAGCTGGCCGCCGCCGACTCGCCGGTGGCGTACGGGATCATCGAGCACGTCAAGGGAAGCATCGGCGACATCACCGGCCCGATGATCACCGACCTGGCCCGCGACGGCGACGCCATGTGCGTCGAGCTGCTCCAGGACATCGGACAGTGGCTCGGCGTCGGCATCGCGAACCTCGCCGCGGCCCTCGACCCGTCCTGCTTCGTCATCGGCGGCGGGGTCAGCGCCGCCGACGACCTGCTGATCGGGCCCGCCCGCGACGCCTTCAAGCGCCAGCTCACCGGCCGCGGCTACCGCCCCGAGGCACACATCGTCCGTGCCCAGCTCGGCCCGGAGGCGGGCATGGTCGGCGCCGCCGACCTGGCCCGCCTGGTCGCCCGCCGGTTCCGCCGCGCCAAACGGCGCCGGGTGGAGCGCTACGAGCGCTACGAGCGGTACGCGGAGGCCCGCCGCACGGCCCGGGAGTCGCTGTGACGGACTCCCTGCCCCACCAGGCCGGCCCCCCGGACGAGCCCGGACCCGGGGGTGAGGACCGCCGGCACATGATCCGCCGCCGGTCGCTCACCCTGCTCATCATCGTGCTGCTCATCGGCATCCCGGCGGGCTACCTCGTGATCTCCGCCAACCAGAGCCGCGACAGCGGCAGGGAGAAGGAGGCGAAGTACGCGGCGACCGGCATGACCCGGGGCTGGCCGTCCAAGCTCCAGCGCCGCATCTACGAGGTGCCCGTCCCGCTGCCGGCCAAGAAGACGGCGTACTACGAGACGAACAACTGGAAGACCAGCCGCCTCTACGTCCAGTTCGAGACGAGTGAGGCCGGTCTCGACGCCTTCCTGGCGGGCCTCGGCGTCGACCGGGACGCACTGAAGAAGGACAAGATCGCCATCAGCGACCGGGCCCAGCGGGTCACCGGCTGGGACTTCGGCCGGTCCGGCCCCTGGTGGGGCCTGGTCAACGAGCAGCAGAACCCGGCGCCCACCCAGGACGTCATGGTGAACATGAAGAACCCGGACTACCCGATGGTGTACGTCGTCTCGCGCACGGTGCCCTGACCGGCCCGAGCGTCCGGACCCGGCAGGCAGCCGGGACCGATTGTCAGACCCCGCCCGTAGAGTCGAAGACATCTGATCCGGGTGGACGGGCGGGAGGTGACAGGACGTATGAGCGACGTGGCCGTGGCGGGTATGCCGGTCGCCGGGCGAGCCGCGGGGCTCGGGCGGACCGGGCAGCCGGAGGACACTGTTCCGTTCGTCCCCGTCCGGCTCGCCGCCGTCTTCCTGCCCGCACCGCTCCCGCGCGACGGACGGATCGCGTTCTGGGACCCCGGCGACGGCTCCGGCATCGAGGCCTTCGCGCAGTACGGGGCGGCTTCCGGAGTCTCCCGCGACGGCGGGACCGCGGCCGAGGCGGCGCCCGGGGACGGCGTGGCGGAGCCGCTCACGGGGAAGGATCCCGGGCCCGTCGAGGCGCCCGGGGAAGCGTCGGCCGTCGACGTGCTCGCCGGGGACGGGCCCGCCGCCGACGCGGCCCCCCGGCTCACGGAGCTCACCGTCGTGCGGCGGCACGGCGCTGGGGCGCGGCGCGGGACGGCGCCCGCGCTCTCGCTCCCGATCACCGAGGCCCTGCCCCTGCTGGTGCGGGCCCGGCACGACCCGGCCGCCCACCCGGCCGCCGCCTGCTGGGGCGCCGCCGCCCTGCACGCCCTGCGGCTCACCGCGCGCGGCCGTCTGCTGCCCGGCCTGACGCCGGCCGGGCACGACGCCTGGCGCTCCGGCCCGCTCGACCCCGACGACGTCGCACACCTGCGGGCGGTGGCCGCGGCCATGCCCCCCGAAGGACACGCGGTCCCGCTGGAAGGCCCCGGCCCGATCAGGCTGCCCGAGCCGGAAGCACTGATCCGCGCCTTCCTGGACGCGGTCGCCGACACCCTGCCGCGCACGCCGGCCGCGCCCCACGCCTCCGGCCGGCCCTTCGCCGACCGGGCGGCCCAGCCCATGCCGGGCGCCCACGACTGGGCCGCCGAGGTGGCCGCCGGCATGGACGCGGGTGTGCGGATCTCCCTGCGTCTCGATCTGTCGGCGTACGACCTCTTCGACGGAGACGGGGCGGGCAGCGGCGGCGCGCGCAACGCCGGGGCGGCGGTCGTGCAGGTGCACAGCCTCGCCGACCCCACCCTCGTCGCCGACGCCGCGGACCTGTGGTCGGGGGCGGCGGACGCGGCGTTCGGTCCCCGCGCCCGTGTGGACGCGGCCCTCGCGGTGCGGCGCGCGGCGCGGGTCTGGCCGCCGCTGGACCGGCTCGGCGAGCAGGACGTGCCCGACGTCCTCGGCCTGTCCGAAGAGGAGGTGACCGACCTGCTCGGCGTGGCGGCCGGCCGCCTCTCCGCCGCCGGGGTCGCCGTGCACTGGCCCCGCGACCTCGCCCAGGACCTCACCGCCACCGCCGTCGTCCGGCCCGCGCCCGGCTCGGCGACGGACGGCACCGGCTTCTTCGAGAGCGAAGACCTCCTCCAGTTCCGCTGGCAGCTGGCCATCGGCGGCGACCCGCTCACCGAGGCCGAGATGGACACCCTCGCGGAGGCCCACCGCCCGGTCGTGCGACTGCGCGACCGCTGGGTCCTGGTCGACCCCGCCCTCGTCCGCCGGGCCCGGAGGCGGGACCTCGGCCTGCTCGACCCGGTCGACGCGCTGTCCGTCGCCCTGACCGGCAGCGCGGAGGCCGAAGGCGAGACGGTCGAGGTCGTACCGGTCGGCGCGCTGGCCGCCCTCCGCGACCGCCTCACGGCCGGGGTGAGCCCCGCGGAGCCACCGCCCGGGCTCCACGCCACCCTCCGTGACTACCAGCTGCGCGGCCTGGCCTGGCTCCACCTTATGACGTCCCTCGGCCTCGGCGGCTGCCTCGCCGACGACATGGGCCTCGGCAAGACGGTCACCGTCATCGCCCTGCACCTCAAGCGGGCGCGCACCGAACCGACCCTGGTGGTCTGCCCCGCCTCCCTGCTGGGCAACTGGCAGCGGGAGATCACCCGGTTCGCGCCCGGCGTCCCCGTCCGCCGCTTCCACGGCCCCGACCGCACCCTGGACGGCCTGACCGGCGGCTTCGTCCTCACCACGTACGGCACCATGCGCTCCGCCGCGGCGACACTGGCCGAGCAGCACTGGGGCATGGTCGTCGCGGACGAGGCCCAGCACGTCAAGAACCCGTACTCGGCGACGGCGAAGGCCCTGCGCACGATCCCGTCCCCCGCGCGCGTGGCGCTGACCGGCACACCCGTGGAGAACAACCTCTCCGAGCTGTGGGCACTGCTCGACTGGACCACTCCAGGACTCCTCGGCCCCCTGAAGTCCTTCCGCGCCCGGCACGCCCGCGCGGTGGAGAACGGAGAGGACGAGGAGGCGGTGGACCGCCTCGCCCGCCTGATCCGCCCCTTCCTGCTGCGCCGCAGGAAGTCCGACCCGGGCATCGTCCCGGAGCTGCCGCCGAAGACCGAGACGGACCACCCCGTCCCGCTCACCCGCGAACAGGCCGCGCTGTACGAGGCGGTGGTGCGCGAGTCGATGCTCGCCATCGAGTCGGCCGAGGGCATCGGCCGCCGGGGCCTGGTGCTCAAGCTTCTGACCTCACTGAAGCAGATCTGCGACCACCCATCGCTGTTCCTGAAGGAGGAGCACCCGCCGGGCGGGGCCGACCGGCTGACCGCCCGCTCCGGCAAACTCGCCCTCCTGGACGAGCTGCTGGACACGGTGCTCGCGGAGGACGGCTCGGTACTGGTCTTCACCCAGTACGTGGGCATGGCCCGCCTGATAACCTCCCACCTGCTCGCCCGCGCGGTCCCCGTCGACCTGCTGCACGGCGGTACGCCGGTCCCGGAGCGCGAGCGGATGGTGGACCGCTTCCAGAGCGGGGCCATCCCCGTCCTCGTCCTCTCCCTCAAGGCAGCCGGCACCGGCCTGAACCTCACCCGCGCGGGTCACGTCGTGCACTTCGACCGCTGGTGGAACCCGGCCGTCGAGGAACAGGCCACCGACCGCGCCTACCGCATCGGCCAGACCCAGCCGGTCCAGGTCCACCGACTCATCACCGAGGGCACAGTGGAGGACCGCATCGCCGAGATGCTCCAGTCGAAGCGCGCCCTGGCCGACGCGGTCCTCGGCTCCGGTGAGGCGGCCCTCACCGAGCTGACGGCCCGTGAACTGTCCGACCTGGTGTCCCTGCGGAGGCCGTCATGACCCCCCGCCCCGCCGACGAGGCCCGCCGCGCCCTGCGGGAGGCCCGCGGGCGCGGTGAGGAGACCCGGACCACCACCGCCGACACGAACACGGACGCCGCCGCTGTTGCCGGAACCGGTACGCGCGAGCACGCGACGGCCCGCGAACCGGCTCGGCAGCAGGACAGGAATCGCCCCGGTGACGTCGCACGCGAGGCACTGCGCAACGCCCGCGTCCCGGGCGGGACCGCAGGGCGACCGGACGCTGCCCCGGACGGTCCGCCGGACCCACCCGGCAGCCGGGGAACAGAAGCGGACCGACCCGAAGAGGCGACTCGGCCCACCCAGCCGTCCACCGCGGACGCGGCGACTGCCACCACCCCGGCGGACCGTTCCGACCGCGCGGCGGGAAGCCGGCCCGCGGACGTGGCGCGTGAGGCGCTGCGGGCGGCCCGCCGGCAGCCGAGGCCGGATCCGGCGGCCCAGGGGACGGCGACGCCACGACGGTCGGCCGGCCCGGCCCGTGCTCCGCAGCGGACCGGCGGCACGGGCACCGCCGCCGCTCGTGCTCGTGCCGTACGGGACTTCGCCGCGGGCGCCTTCCGACTGCCTCCGGAGGCCGACGCCGCGGGCGAGGTCACGTCCCCCGAGGAGGCGGCGACCTCGGTGGAGCCCCCGCGCGCCGACGAGCCCACCGGCGTCGCTTCGGAGGGCCCCGCGCAGGCGCAGGCTTCTTCGGCCGGTCCACCGACCCCGCCCCCCTCGTCGTACGATCCCTCGCCACGACGGCACCCGTCGGTACCGGAGCTGGAGCGCGCCCCGACGGTGCCGGACGGTCCGCCGTACCGGCCTGCCCACCCGGCCCCGCGCCGGCCCCCGCGCCGAGAAGCGCACGAGCCACCCGCGCAGCCCCGCACGCCCGGCTCCATGGCCGCCCCGGACCGGGACGGCGAACTGCGCCGCACCTTCCCCGCCCTGCCGCCCCGGTCGTCGGCGGAGGACGGCTTCGCCGCGACCTGGTGGGGCAATGCCTGGGTGACCGCTCTGGAGGAAGGCGCCCTGGACACCGCTCGGCTTCTCCGGGGGCGCGGGTACGCCGAGCGGGGCAACGTCGACGCGATCACCGTGACCCCCGGCCTGGTCCTCGCCTACGTGCAAGGCAGCCGTCCCCGCCCGTACCGGGTCCAGGTGCGGCTGCGGACGCTCCACGACACCGACTGGGAGCGGTTCCTGGACGCCGCCGTCGAACGGCCCGGGCACATCGCCGCCCTGCTCGACAAGGAGCTGCCGCACTCCCTGGCCGACTGCGGCGTCCCCCTGCTCCCCGGCCCCGGCGATCTCGTCCCGCAGTGCAGCTGCCCCGACTCCGGGCACCCCTGCAAGCACGCCGCGGCGCTCTGCTACCAGACGGCACGCCTGCTCGACGCCGACCCCTTCGTCCTGCTCCTGCTGCGCGGCCGGGGCGAACGCACCCTGCTCGACGACCTGTCCCGGAGAAACGCGGCCCGTACGGCACGCGCCGCCCAGGACCGAGGGCCGGCGCCGCTGCCCGGCGTGCGCGCCACCGAGGCCCTGGCGGCGCGCACGTCGCCGCCCCTCCCGTCGCCGCTGCCTGCGCCCCCGCACCCCGAACAGCCCCCGGCCTATCCGGCGGCCCCGGGCGGACCGGACCCCTTCGCGCTGGACCAACTGGCCACCGACGCCGCCGCCCGCGCCCACGCCCTGCTCACCACGGGCCGCGACCCGGTCGGTGGGCTGACGCTGTGGCAGGACGCCGTCCGGCTCGCCGCGGCCCGCCCCGGCTCCGGCCTCACCGCCGGCACCCGGGCGCTGTACGCGTCCCTCGCCGGGGCCGTCGGCCGGGACACGGCGGAGCTGGCCCGAGCCGTGGCCGCCTGGCGCCAGGGCGGACTCGACGGCCTGGACGTCCTGGAGGAGGCCTGGGACCCGCCGGCCGGCCGCTTCGACCGCGCCCGCCCCCTGCTGCTCGCCGCCGACCTCCCCGCCTTCCGCCCCTGGCGCAACCGCCTCACCCACCCCCAGGGCCACGTCCAGCTCCGGCTCGGCCGCACCGGGCTCTGGTACGCCTACGAGTCGGAGCCGGGCCGCGACGACTGGTGGCCGCGCGGCACCCCGGACCTCGACCCGGTCGGCGCGCTGACCGGCTTGGGCGCGTCCGGTGACCTCTGACGTGCTGCCCGTGACCCGACCGACGATGCGAGAGGTACCTCGTGAGCAGGTTGCTGGACGCGTTCGACGCCCGCGTGTCCCCGAGCTACCGCGTCTTCGGCCTCCATGACACATCCGTCGACCCCTATGGACTGGAGGCGGATCCCACGAAGTGGCTGCTCTCCGCCCCTGGCCTCGTGTACATGCAGGTGCCGTCCCAGGTGATCCGGGCCGCGGTACGGCTGGAAAGCTGGTCCACTCCGCCTCCGGAAGAGGACGTCCGGTGGTTCGGCCGTGAGGAGGTGGGTATCCGGCTTCCCGGCGGTGACCTCGCCCTCCACACCGTCGACGGCGGGCGCCAGGAGGTTCCGCTGGTGCTGCCCTCGCCCGGCCAGTACCTGATGCGGTGGCAGTGGATGTTCAACAGCGAAAGCGGTCCCTTCACCTCACCGCTCTCCTGGCGCACGCTGGAGGTTCCCCCGGTGCGGGACGACAGGCTGAACGGCAGGGATCTCTACTGTCTCGTGCAGATCTGGCCCTCGTCCGTCAGGCCACGGCACCGATCGAGCGCCCCGCCCACTCAGGAGCCGGTTCGGTCAGCTCCGTGAAGCGGTGCCGGACCGCGTCCGGGAACTCGGCGGCCCGGCCCGCCTGCTGGTCGACGTGGACCGCGAGCAGCTCGGTCGTCGCCACCGGCGCCGCGTCGGGCGTCGGCTCCGACTCCGGTCCGGACACCACGTACATCTCGTGCGTGAAGCGTGCCTTGCGCGCCGCCCCTCCCAGCACGCGCGTGCGGATGGCCAGATGGGCGCCCTCGGGCACGTCCCGGAGGAAGCGGATGTGGGACTCGACCGTGTAGAGGGAGCAGCCCGTGGACTCGCGGTAGCCGGAGTCCAGGCCCGTCTCGATCATCAGCGCGTCCGTGGCGTGACCGAAGACGAGGACGTAGAAGGCCTCGCTCATGTGACCGTTGTAGTCGATCCACTCCGGGCGGACCGTGCTGTG
This sequence comes from Streptomyces sp. CB02414, assembly GCF_001905385.1. Taxonomy (GTDB): domain Bacteria; phylum Actinomycetota; class Actinomycetes; order Streptomycetales; family Streptomycetaceae; genus Streptomyces. The sequence continues at coordinate 88,852 of NZ_LIPF01000008.1, forward strand.
CAGCAGAGGGAGCTTCGTCATCGCGAGTCCTCCGCGCGGCCCAGGCGGCCGGTGGCGCGCAGCACTTCTATGACGCCCCGGTCGCGTTCGGCCACCAGGTCCGCGATGGAACGGCCGTCCGCCGCCTCGTCGCAGCCCGCCACCACGGCGTCGTACAGCTCCTTGTCCAGTTCCGGCGCTTCCAGGCGCGTCCACGGCGACTTCAGGGACGGGCCGAAGTGGTCGAGCATGTGCGCCATGCCGCCTTCGCCGCCCGCGAGGGCGAAGGTCAGCATCGGCCCCATCACCGCCCAGCGCAGCCCGGGACCCTCGGTGATCGACAGGTCGATGTCCCGGACCGTCGCCTCGCCGTTGGCGACCATGTGCAGCGCCTCGCGCCACAGGGCCTCCTGGAGGCGGTTCGCGATGAAGCCCGGTACCTCGTCGTCCATCGTGATCACTGACTTGCCCGCCACCTCGTAGAAGCGCGAGGCCCAGGCGACCGCGCTCGCGTCGGTGCGCTCGCCGCCGACGACCTCGACGAGCGGGATGAGATAGGGCGGGTTGAACGGGTGGCCGACGACCAGGCGCGACGGGTCCGCGGCCGCCGTCTGCATGTCGGTCATCGGATACCCGGAGGTGGAGGAGGCGATGACGACGCCGGGCGGGGTCGCCGCGTCCAGGCGGGCCAGCAGGTCGCGCTTGAGGTCGAGCTTCTCGGGCGCGCTCTCCTGGACGAACTCGGCGCCGGACACGGCCTCTTCGAGGGTGTCGGTCACGGTGAGCCGGTCGGCCGACGCTCCCTCGGCCAGGCCGAGCGCGGTGAGCGCCGGCCACGCCGCGTCGACCAGGCGGCGCAGCTTCTGCCCGGCATCGGGCGCCGGGTCCCAGGCGGTCACGTCGTAGCCGCGCGCCAGGAAGTGGGCGACCCAGCCGCCGCCGATGACTCCGGCGCCGACGCAGGCGACGCGGCGGGCGTTCTCCGGCGAGGTCCGCCCAGGCGAGATCGGCTCGGGCGAGGTCGTCTCGGATGAGGTCATGAGTGTGTTGGTCCTTCGTCGTCGCTTCGGGCTACTTGCGCGGCTTGAGGCCGAGGGTGGCGCGGGCCTCGTCCGGTGTCGCGACGCGGGCGCCGATCGACTCGGTGATGGTCACGGCCCGCTCGACGAGCTGGGCGTTGGTCGCCTTGTTGCCCTTGCCGAGGTACAGGTTGTCCTCCAGGCCCACGCGGACGTGCCCGCCGAGCAGGATGGACTGCGCGACCCACGGCATCTGCATCCGGCCGAGCGCGAAGCTCGCCCAACGCGCGCCGTCCGGAAGCATGTTGACCATCGACTGGAGCACGCCGGGGTCCGCCGGCGCGCCCCACGGGATGCCCATGCACAGCTGGAAAACGGTCGGGTCGTCGAGCAGACCCTCGGCGAGCAGCTGCTTGGCGAACCAGAGCTGACCCGTGTCGAAGATCTCCAGCTCGGGCCGCACACCCAGCTCCTGGATGCGCCGCGCGCCCGCACGCAGCATGTCGGGCGTCGAGACGTAGAGGTTCGAGCCGTCGCCGAAGTTGAGCGAGCCGCAGTCCAGCGTGCAGATGTCGGGCAGCAGGTCCTCGACGTGCGGGAGGCGCTCCAGACCACTGACGAGGTCGGTGCCGGGGAGGTGGGTGAGCGGGTCGTCCGGGTCGATGACCAGGTCGCCGCCCATGCCGGCGGTGAGGTTGATGACGACGTCGGTGCCGGTCTCCTTGATGCGTTCGACGACCTCCCGGTACAGCTTCGGGTCGCGGGACGGATCGCCGGTCCGCGGATCGCGTACGTGGATGTGGACGACGGCTGCTCCGGCGGCGGCCGCCTCCACGGCGTTCCTGGCTATCTGCTCCGGGGTGACGGGGACGTGGGGACTCTTGCGGACGGTGTCGCCGGCGCCCGTGAGCGCGCAGGTGATGATGACGTTCTCGGTCATGGGCATGCGGGGCCTCCGGGGTGGGGCTTCGGTGGCGGGGGGATGGGACTATGGGGCCAGAATCGTGTGGTTGACGTGAGCGGTCAGTGCGGCGTGCATCGCGTCCGCGGCCGCGGCGGACGACGACCCGCTCACCGAGAGGACGTGTGTCGCCAGGCCGTCGATCAGCGCGGTCAGCGTCAGTGCCGCTGCCTGTGGATCGACCCCGGCGCGGAACACGCCCTGTCCGACACCTCGGCGTACGACGTCGGCGACGGTCTCCCGCCACTGCCGGTAGTACTCGGAGTGCAGCCGGCCGACCGTCGTGGAGCGCGCCGCCTCGGCCCACAGGTCGAGCCACACCGCCCACTGGCGGCGCTGCTGCTCGGTGCGCGGCGTCTGCAGCGCGATGAGCTGACGCAGTTCCTGAGCCGCGTCGTCCGCCTCGGCGAGACGGGCGGCACGCCGTGCGGTGTCCTCGTCCATGCACCAGCGCACGGCCGCCTCCAGGAGTTCGGCGCGGCCCGGGAAGTGGTAGTGGATCGCGGCGCTGCTGGTGGCGCAGGCGCGAGCGATGTCGGCGACCCGCACCGCGTGGAAGCCGTGCTCCGCGATCAGCCGGACCGTCTCGCGGACGATCTGCAGCGGTCGCCCGCCCTCGACGCCCGCGGCCGGCGCCGAGTCCTTCTCACGGGGGCGGGTGCCGAGCAGCCAGCCCGCGTCCACCCGGCCCTCGTCGGCGATCCGCGCCAGCTCCGCGGCCGTGAAGCGGCGGGTGCCGCTCAGCGAACGCGACAGCTTGGACGGGTCCATGACGACCCGGCGCGCGAACTCGCGCTGGCTGACACCCGCGGCCGCGATGACCTCGCGTACACGGGCGGCGGCGGTCGGTGTGCCTTCGGGGGCGTCGTCGGTCTCCACGAGGCACGACCTTAGGCATACGTTGCGGAAAACTCAACACAGGTGCCAGCGAAGTAGCAGATGAATGGTGGGATTGAGATGCCTGACTTGCGGATCAGTCAGATCGGTGACGTCCTGTGCGGACCAGCCGCGCGCAGGCGCGGTGCCCGGCGTCGGAGGGCTGCCCGGAGCTCGATAGGCTCCCCGGATGCCGCAGGACGAGATGGAAAAGACCAGGGCCGCTCAGCTCCCGACGGGCACACCGGCCGACCTCGAGACCGCCTTACGCACCTGCCTCGCGCCACTGGGGTTGTGCCAGACCTTCGACGGCGCGGTCGAGTACGTCCAGCGGGGCACGGGACCGGAGGTCCTGGCCGCCTTGGACGACGTACGATCCACGACGGCCGGGAGAATGGTGTCCGCCGGCGGCAACTGGTCGGACGAGCGCGTCACCGCCGTCGCGGACCTGCACCCGGGATGGAGCTCCGAGAACGCAGACGCCGCTCGGCTCGTCGTCTACCGCGACGCACCGGTCGACGTACTCGCCCGGTTCGGGCACCTGCTGCACGCGATCGCCCCTTCGGACCGGCCGGATTCCACCACCTGGCTCGCCACGCTGACGGACAACGTCCTCAAAGCCACCGGGCCCCGGTCCGAGGCGTCCCACCAGGCGCGCACCCGATGGACCCCCGACCTGGTGAGCGAGGTCGCCGGGGCCGGCGGTGCGCCTGGCCGTACGCCCGCGCACGCGACGCTGACGACGCTGCTGCACATCGACGACGACAGGTACTCGACGCACCGGTACGCACTTCTGGCGACGGACGCCGGCGACACGTTCCTCGCCCGGCACGCCGATGTCCTCGCCGAGATCGCCACGGTGGCGGGCCCCGGCCCCCGCCGGCTCCTGACGCTCCGGTGCGCGCGCGACGCCGAAGAACACGCCGGTCTCCTCGCCGCCCTGACCGTCGACGAGGACCGTTCCGTGCGGGCCGAGGCGCTCGCCGCGCTGGCCTGGCTCGACGGGGCCCGGCAAGTGGAGCTGCTGCGCCCGCACTTGCGGACGGCGGCACCGGACCGTCTCACCGGAGTCCTGAGGCGCCTGTCCGACATCGACGGCGGTCCCGCGGCGATCGGGGAAGCACTGCGGGCGCCGGAAGGGCACCCGCTCGACGCGGAGCGCGCGGAGTCGCTGCGCCGGGCGGCCGGCCGGGCGTCTCTCGCGCAGGGTCCCGGCGCCGTCGTCCCCCTCCCGCCGACCGCGCCGCCGGCCGACGCCGACCTCCTGACGGAGCTGGACACCCGACCTGCCGCCGCCCGCCTGGAGGGTGACTACTTCTGGCCCGGCGTCGAGCAGCGGCTGGCGCGGATACCCGACGTCCGTGTGCTGCGGAACGCACTGCGGCAGGCCGGGATGACCGACGCCGACCGCCGGGTCATGGCGCTCCTGACGACCCGGAGCACCGGGGCGTTCGGCCGGAGGATCGGGGCGGTTCTGACCCTCGAGGACGCGGTGCGGTGGTGGCCGCTGTTCGCCGAGCGGCCGGACCTGGTGGACGAGTACCTGGAGGGCTTCGACGCCAGGAGGCACCCCGACGACGAGGCCGTCGACACGACCCACATGATGCTGACGATCCTCGAGTGCTTCCCGGAAGTCCCGAAGACGCTGGCCCCTCGCCTGACGTCGATCGCGCTCGGCGTCTCACGGCACCGCCTGGCCGCGCGCCGGGTGCTCGGCGACGACCCGGGCGTCCGGGCCGCCGCGCGGGCGGCGCTGGACGGCGCGGAGGGGATGACGCGCAGGTCGGCGGCGGAGTGGCTGGCCGGCCTGGGCGAGCCGGGCGTCGCGGCACCGGAACCCGGCTGGGAGTTCGGCGACGGGGTGCTGTCCCCGGCCACCCGGACCCTGCCCGCCGCAACCCTCTGGTGGCTCGACCGCTTCAGGGAGCAAGCGCTGGAACGAGGCGTTCCGGTGCCGGACGTGGACCGGTGGCTCGGGCTCGCCCGCCCCATGCTGCGGACGGCTCCCGACGGAAGCGGGCCGGTGGTGGGCAGGCTCGGCGGGCCGCTGATGCTCCCGCCGGATCTCCCCACACCCGGCGACAGCCACGGGCCGGCGGGCGAGGAATACGAGGACCACCACCAGCTCATCCTGACGCTCGACTTCTCCGCCGTCCCCGACGGGGCGACCGACCTGCCGCTCCCGCCGGACGGCACGCTGCTCCTCTTCGTCAACGCCGACCTGGAACCCTGGCCCGCGGGCGGCGCCGTGTACGTACCGGCCGGAGTCCCGGTGGAGGAACGGGAGTCGTCCCCCGACTACGAGATCTACGAGTACGACAGCCCGGAGGACCTGGACGCCGAGTTGCGCAGCGCCGGCGAGCTGCGACTCGCGCCCGGTGTGTCCCTGCCGTCCACGCCGCCCGACGACGAGACGCTCGCCCGGCATCCCCACGCGGAGACCCTTCGGGACGTCTGGTCCGACCAGACCGACGGCGGCGGAGACTGGCAACTCGGCGGCCACGCCGCCAACTTCGACGACTACGGCGACCCGGTGCCCGCCTCCGCCTACCCGGAGGTGGGTGAACAGGTCACGGACCCCGACGACTGGGTCCTGCTCGCGCAGTGGGTGGGGTTCCCCATGTCGATCCTGTACTGGACCATCACCCGCCAGGACCTCGCGGCCCGCCGCTTCGACCGGGTCACCGTCCAGATGCACGCCAACCCCTGAACACCGCGAAGCGCCGGGTGGTGCCGGTCGCGAGGGTCGCCGCCACCACGGCGGCGACCCCGGACTACCGCGCGGCAGGCACCATCAGGTGCGGGACCAGCGCTGGTTGCTGCCGTTCGAGCAGGAGTAGAGCTGGACCAGGGTGCCGTTGGCGGTGCCGGCTCCGACGGCGTCGAGGCAGAGGCCGGACTGGACGCCGACGATGGAGCCGTCGGCGTTGAGGCGCCACTTCTGGTTGTCGCCGCCCCAGCAGCTGTAGATCTGGACCTTGGCGCCGTTGCCGGCACCGGCGGCGTCCAGGCACTTGTCGCCGTAGACCCTCAGCTCGCCGGCGTCGGTGTACGTCCACTGCTGGTTGGTGCCGCTGTGGCAGTCCCACAGCTGGAGCTGGGTGCCGTCGGTGGTGACGGCGTCGGGCACGTCCAGGCAGCGGCCCGAACCGACGCCCTTGATCTGTCCGGAATCCGCGGGGGGCGTGGTGGAGCCGCCGCCGTTGAGGGCGTCGAGGACGGCGGTGTAAGCGGGCTTCTTGCTGCCGTCACCGTTGAACAGCAGCGGCGTCTGCTCCGATCGCCAGGAGTCGGTGTCGCGCACGCCCCAGACGGTGACGCCGAGGCAGCGCTCGACGGCCAGGCAGTCCTCGACCACGTTCGCGTAGGTCGTGGGTGAGGCGCCCTGGATGTCGAGTTCGGTGATGGCCACGTCGACGCCGAGCGCGGCGAAGTTCTCCAGGGTGGTGCGGAAGTTGGCGTTGTAGGGGCTGCCGCTGTTGAAGTGCGACTGGAAGCCCACGCAGTCGATCGGCACGCCGCGCTGCTTGAAGTCCCGGACCATGGCGTACATGGCCTGGGTCTTGGCCCAGTTCCAGTTCTCGACGTTGTAGTCGTTGTAGCAGAGCTTGGCTTCCGGGTCGGCGGCGCGCGCGGTGCGGAAGGCGACCTCGATCCAGTCGTTGCCGGTGCGCTGCAGGTTGGAGTCCCGCCGGGCTCCCGAACTGCCGTCGGCGAACGCCTCGTTCACGACGTCCCACTGAGTGATTTTGCCCTTGTAGTGGGACATCACGCCGTTGATGTGGCCGATCATCGCCTGGCGCAGTGCGCTGCCGCTGAGGCTCTGCATCCAGCCGGGCTGCTGGGAGTGCCAGGCCAGGGTGTGACCGCGCACCTCCTTCCCGTTCTGTACCGCCCAGTTGTAGACACGGTCGGCTGCGGTGAAGTCGAACTGCCCTCGCTGCGGTTCGGTGGCGTCGATCTTCATCTCGTTCTCGGCCGTCACCGAGTTGAACTCACGGTTGGCGATCGTCGTGTACGTCGAGTCGCCCAGCTTGCCCGAGGCGATGGCGGTGCCGAAGTAGCGGCCGCTCTGCGCCGCCGCTGCGCCGAGGGTGCTCTCGGCGGCGTGCGCGGTCGGCGGCGCCACCAGGGCGGCGACCGCACCGAGGACGCCGACGACCATCGCCGGTAACAGGCCGCGGAGCTTGCGGCGGATGTCGGGTCTGGGGAGGGCGTATGAGCCCATCACTGTGCCTCCAAAGCAGAGATCACCGGCGGATCGCCGGTCGGCGACAGGAATGATTGAGGTGTTGACGATGCATCGTCAATACTCGGTCGCGAAAAAGTTTCTACTGTGAGACCGAAACATTCGAACCTGGATGGGTCGGATGGGCGGCTTCGGAGGTGTCGTCCCTGGCTAGCGAGGATTCGGGGTCGCGGCGAGGTCGACGGTGCGTCATGCCGGTCCTCGGCAGCGGTTCCGTGAGTCATTGTCCGTCGTTCTGGGTTGTGGGTCCCAACGGGGTGGCTGTGCGGTGCGAGCGGCGAGGCCTGAATGTTTCGATTCTCAGAGCGATAGATGCGAGAGGGGTTGACGTCGGTCCTCGGCTCCCTAGCATTCAGGCTGCTCGACACTTCGGCCTTTGTTCGCCATCTCGAACGCACCAACCGCCCACTCACGGTAGAGGAAGTCCCCATGCGCAGAGGAAGTCTCACCCGCGGACACCCGTCCGCGGTGCTCGCCGCCGTGGCCGCGGCCGTCGCCGTGCTGGCGGCGCTGCTCACCGTCGCCCCGGCCCAGGCGGCCGCCAGTGGCGCCTTGCGCGGTACGGGTTCGGGGCGGTGTCTCGATGTGCCGGGCGCCGTCCAGACCAACGGCACGTACCTGCAGATATACGACTGCTGGGGTGGGTCCAATCAGCAGTGGACGCTGACTGACAGCCGGCAGCTGACCGTGTACGGCGACAAGTGCCTGGACGTTCCCGGTCACGCCACCGCGCCCGGGACCCGGGTGCAGATCTGGAGCTGTTCCGGCGGCGCGAACCAGCAGTGGCGGGTGAACGCCGACGGTACGGTCGTCGGCGTGGAGTCCGGGCTGTGCCTGGAGGTCGCGGGGGCCGGTACGGCCAACAGTACGGCGGTGCAGATCGGCAGGTGCGGTGGTGGCAGCCACCAGAAGTGGTCCGGCCTGTCCGGGCCGCCGACGGACGGAACGTGCTCCCTGCCGTCGGCCTACAACTGGTCGTCGACGGGTGTGCTGGCGCAGCCGGCGAACGGGTGGGCCGCGGTCAAGGACTTCACCACCGTGACCCACAACGGCAAGCACCTGGTCTACGCGTCGAACGTGTCGGGATCGTCGTACGGTTCGATGATGTTCAGCCCCTTCACCGACTGGTCGGACATGGCGTCGGCGGGCCAGACCGGGATGAGCCAGGCCGCGGTGGCGCCCACGCTGTTCTACTTCGCCCCCAAGGACATCTGGGTGCTGGCGTACCAGTGGGGTTCGTGGCCCTTCATCTACCGCACGTCGAGCGACCCCACCGACCCCAACGGCTGGTCCGCTCCGCAGCCGCTGTTCACCGGCAGCATCTCCGGCTCGGACACCGGTCCGATCGACCAGACCCTGATCGCCGACGGCCAGAACATGTACCTGTTCTTCGCGGGGGACAACGGCAAGATCTACCGGGCCAGCATGCCGATCGGGAACTTCCCGGGCAACTTCGGCTCGTCGTACACGACGATCATGAGTGACACCAAGGCCAACCTGTTCGAGGGCGTGCAGGTCTACAAGGTCCAGGGCCAGAACCAGTACCTCATGATCGTCGAGGCGATGGGCGCGAACGGACGCTACTTCCGTTCCTTCACGGCCTCCAGCCTGAGTGGCTCGTGGACTCCGCAGGCCGCCACCGAGAGCAACCCCTTCGCGGGCAAGGCCAACAGCGGCGCCACCTGGACCAACGACATCAGCCACGGTGACCTGGTCCGCGACAACCCCGACCAGACCATGACCATCGACCCCTGCAACCTGCGGTTCCTCTATCAGGGCAAGTCCCCGAACGCGGGCGGTCCCTACAACCAACTGCCCTGGCGACCGGGCGTCCTCACCCTGCGGCGCTGACCGTAGGGCGAGGAAGAGGACAACGCGCAGCGTCGCAAGGCGGCGACACCGCGCCCGCTCGCTGGGCGCCCGGCTACTCAGGCCCGTGACGAGGGCGCGGTGAGCGGCGTGGGCAGCAGTGCGCGGGCGGCCATTGGACGCCACAGGTTGGAGCTCCGCCTCGGCCTCGCGCATGGTGGCGCCCAGGAGGCACGTGTCGGTCTCCTCCGGGCTTCCAGGTGTGCTGCGGCCGGGCGTCGACCCGGTCGAAGCGGCGCACCTCTCCTCGTAGAGGTCGGCGTCGTGGCCGACGGGCCGGCCGCCTTTGGCACCCTTCTGCTTCCGGTTCGCGGCCTGGTCAGACTTCTCGGCCATGACCGTCTTGATCTGGCGTTACCGCAGGTGGACGTCCGGCCGGGTGCGGGGCGGCCGACCGGGCCACGGACGCGGATCTTCCCTAGCACTTACGGTCGGCGGCGAGGTGAACCTTGCTGGTCTGCCCGCCCCGCGAGCGTCCGGCAGTGCGGCCTTCGGTCGGAGCTTTCGGCGGCGCTGTACGCGTCGTCGTTCAGCCCGCTCGGGATCCGCTTCAATGGCCTGCCCGTTCTGTTGTCCAGGACCGCCCCCTGCCCGCACGGTCGTGGAGTCGATGCTGACCAGCGACAGATCCACCTCGCCCCGCTTTGCTGCCTCCGCGATCAGCCGCTCCAACAGGGCTTCGAACACGTGTAGGTCGCGCCACTGCCGGAAGCGGTTGGAGACGGTCGACCAGGCCCCGAACTATTGCGGCATCTCCCGCCACTGCCCGCCGGTCTTGAACGCCAGATCACACCCTCGAACTGCTGCCGCGGGCGTTCGGGACACGGGCTGCACTCGCCGATCGACAGGTATGGGCCGATGAACTTCCGCTCTTCGTCAGTCAGTCGCACCCGCGTCACGCAAGACGATCTATCGCGCCCGGGTTCGCCACGAGGGTGAATCGATGTGTTCGGTCCGCGGTGCCTGCGACTGTGGTGGAGGCAACTGTTTCAGTCGTCGCCAGCAACCAGGAGGGCGAGAGTGCCCATTCGGCGGTCGATGAGGACGAGCTCGTGAAACTCGATGTGGATCGGGCCGTAGTCGTGGCGCGCGTCTTCGGGGAGGGCCCCGAGCGCATACAGGCTCGTTGCTTGGCGGATCGGTTCGTAGACCGCCTCGCGCAACCTCGTGTCGAGACCTGGGGGAAGGGGGACGCCATCGGTGGCCCAGGTGTGAATCGTGCGGGCCGCGGTCGACTCGTCGATGGCCGTGTATGCGCTGGGAGTGATCCGGTCCGACCACCACTGGCCGTGTCGTGGTTCAAGCCAGACGCCGGCTCCGTCGTAGGTGTCGCGGAACTCGGGGTGCGCGATCAGGGCGGCCAACAGCTCCCGGTCGGTTGGCGTGCCGGCTGACAGGTGGAACCGCTTGATGTGCACCCACCGGAATCCGTGTCCACGGCCGTCTGGAAACTCGAAGTCCTTGAAGTTGATGAAGGGACTGTCCCGGTGTGTGAGCGAGTGGTGCATGCGAGTCAGCATCTCTCAGGACACCCGATGGGCGAAATCGCAGGTGAGAGAAGCGGCTGGCGCCCTGCTCGCAACCGAACTGCGCAGTCACATGATCACGACCAGATACACCCCCTAGTCCACGAACCGCTGCCGGCTCTGCTCGTTGCCGTCCGGCAGCCTGGGGGCCATGGCCTGGAGCGACTTGCAGCGACCCTCCAGGATCAGTTGCCGGCGTACATGTGAACGTGGCCTGGGCCATACCGCAGTCGAACAGGGCCCAGCGCGGGTTGCCGTGTCTTCTGCAGGCCAGATGTGGAGGACCTCCGCGAAGCCGCCACTACATGGGATGGCCTGCACGGTGAGGCGGAGGGTCGTGCGTGAGTTCGGCGGCGTTGACGTGAGGACCGGGCGAGAGCGCGGCCGGCCGGCCACGCTGCGTCAGGGGCGCGCGTACACGCCGCGGGTGCCCGAGCCGCCGGCTTCCCCGGGCTGTGTGCGATTTCGTGAGACGTGAGAGGGTCTGGGGCGTGAGTGAGACACCGCCGAACACCCTGCAATACCGCTTTGACGGGCCAGAAGACGCCCCGGTCCTGATCCTGGGTCCCTCGCTGGGTACCACATGGCACAGGTTGTAGAGACCGTCTTTGGGCGTCCACGTCAGTCCAGACTGGGCGAGTTGTGGCAGGTCAGCGCGTTGCGGTCCGGGGGCGTCGGCGTAGTTGGTGACAGACGCGTGACAGCGCCGGTGATAGATCGAGGCCCCGCCGGGGAGCATCCTTGGCGGGCCTCTTCCTGAAGCCATGAGACGGTGCCCCACCGGAGCGCTCCGGTGGGGCATCACCGTGGAGTTGACTGTGCGTGCACGCGTGACGCGTTCGGCTCGTCATGCAGTCTGGTCTTCCAGCGCTGTTCTCGGGGGCGCTAGATTTGCGATCGCAGACATGACGGACGACGTGGCTCGCCAGGCAACTGGGCGGGCTCTGTCGGCTGGAGGGTTGATGCACTGTGCCCTGCTCGGGCAGGCCAAGCGGTATGCCGGATGCCCACGCGCCGCCCTCCCCGGCCACACCGCCCGGTCCTGGTGAGGAGTCGGGAGTGGCTCTGCCGGCGCGTGCCGCCGGCGCCCCGGCCATGGCGCGGACAGAGTGCCCGACGAACACGGCCCGTTCCAGGTCGAGTGCCTCGCAGACCTCCGCTGCGTCGCGGGCGTAACCCTCCAGGGACGAGTACCGCTCGCGGCTCCAGGCCGACAGGTCCGATCCGTCGGAGCCGACGTGGTCGAACTGCACCATGCGGTGCCGCTTCGCGAGGCCGGCACGGCCAGGCGCCACATGTTCTGGTCACACTCGAAATCGCGCGGCAGCAAGAGCGCCACTCCGTCGCCCTGTCCGACGACCGTGACGTCGTTTCTGCGGGGCATGTCCATTCCGGCCATTGCCCCATTCCTGTGCGAGCGGGCCCGGCGGAGTCCGGAGAGAGCCTTGCGGCACCCGGCTTGGACGACGAGGTCGCTACCAGTTGGCCCGGGCCCGTTCCGGCGTCGGGCCGACAGCGTTTCCGTCTTCGAAGCGGGGTTCGGTTCCGGCGTACACGGGTGTCCGGTGGTGCCACCTGGTGGTGTCCGGAGCGGCCGGGCCTTCACCCAGCGGACGTACTTGAGTTTGGCGAGGCCCCCGACCATCGTGGGCCCGGCGGTCGTCAGCGCGTCACGTCCCCGGTGCCCAAGCGGTGGGGGAGGGCGAGACGCCCGGCGGAGTGCCTCCCCCCGGCATGCCACCGCGCGTGTGAAACAACGGCCACTTCCAGCCGATCCCGGTCGGCTCCGCCCGCCGTCCAACCGTTGCCTGTCCGAGGTTCCGCCGTATCTTGGCCGGATCGGTTCCCCTCGGAACGAGAACCGATCACTTGCCACGCACGAGTGCCTGGTCTGCGACCGGTCAGGGGCAACGGTCGCGGACCAGGTCCCGTTGAGACGCTGGTCTTTACAGCCGACGACTTCATGCCACGGCCGTCCCCTGCGGGAGCCGGCTGCGCCTCTTCGAAGGTTTCTGGTCGCCCTTGCGGCGCGGGCGGCTCCGACGTCGCCTTCAGTTCGCCCGAACGCCTCGTCCGGCAGATCCGACGCGGCGGGGGCTTCGCTATTTTGTGGCCCCTTGGGCAAAGCCGTTGTAGATGTAGCGCTGGAGGAACAGGAAGACCACCAGCGTCGGCACGATGACGAGAACGGCTCCCGCGGAGATGTTCTCCCAGTGCGCCCCGAACGGCCCCTTGAACCGGAACAGGGCCGTCGACATGGTTCCGAGATCCTCTTTGGGCATGTAAAGGAACGGGATGTAGAAGTCGTTGTACGTGGTGATGCCCTTGATGATGACCACCGTCGCGATAGCCGGCTTCAGCAGCGGGAAGATGATCTTCCGATAGATGGTGAAGGAGTTGGCGCCGTCGAGCCGTGCGGCCTCGTCGAGGGACCTGGGGATTCCGCGGATGAACTGCAGGAAGATGTAGATGGCCACGATGTCCGTGCCCATGTACAACAGGATCGGGGCCCACCGGGTGTTGAACAGCCCGAAGCTGTTGACCACCTGGAAGGTGGCCACCTGCGTCGTCACGGCCGGCACCAGCGTGGCGATCAGGAAGAGAGCCATGACGAGCTTCTTGAAGCGGAAGTCGAAGCGGTCGATCGCGTACGCGGTCATCGAGCCGATGATCACCGTGCCGGTGATGGAGAACAGCAGGATGAAGGCCGTGTTGCCGAAAGCCTGCAGCATGTGACCGTCGTTGAAGGCCGTGGCGTAGTTGGAGAAGTTGAGCCAGTCGTCCGGCAGGGCCAGCGCGCCCTGGCCGTCGGAGATCTCCCCGTAGGACTTCAGCGAGGTCAGGAAGACCACGGCGAGCGGCAGCAGCACCACGAGTGAGGCGACGACCAGCGACAGGTACGTCAGGGCGGTGCTGACGCGCGGGCGGCGGCGCGTCTGCTCCTGCGCGCGGCGGGTCGGGGCGGTGAGGGTCATACGAGGTCCACCTTCTCGTCGGGCACGAGGCGGCGCTGGATCCAGGTGATCACCAGGATGATCGCCAGCAGCACCACCGCGCAGGCCGAGGCCAGGCCGGTCTTGTTGAACTGGAAGGCGTACTTCACCGTCTGGATGACGAACGTCGAGGTCTCCGTCGCACCGCCGGTCATGATGTAGGGGATCTCGAAGACGGAGAGGGAGCCGGAGATCGCCAGGATGACGCTCAGGCTCAGCACCGGCCGGATGCTCGGCGCGATGATGTGCCGGAACTGCTGCCAGCGGCTCGCGCCGTCCAACTGGGCGGCCTCGTAGAGTTCGCCGGGGATCGACTGGATCGCGCCGAGGAACAACACGAAGTTCAGGCCGGTGAAGCGCCACACGGACACGCCGGCCATGGACGTGTTGGCCGACTCGGGAGTGCCCAGCCAGGCGTGGTCGGTGCCGACGCCGAACCAGGACAGGACCGAGTCGAGCGTGCCGCCGTCCTGGAAGAAGTACAGGAAGACGAAGCCGATCGCGACGCCGTTGATCAGGTACGGGAAGAACAGGATGCCCTTGAACAGGTTCCTGAAGCGCAGGTCGAAGCTGAGGACGACGGCGAAGTACAGGGCGATGACGATCTGTACGGCGGACGCCGCCAGGTAGTAGAAGCTGACCGTGAACACCCGGAACAGTTCGGGGCGGGTGAAGATCTCGGTGTAGTTCTCCGCGCCGACGTAGTTGCGGTCGGGACTGACGCCGTCCCAGTCGGTGAAGCTGTAGTAGATCATGTTGCCCACCGGCACGTAGGTGAACGTGATCAGCAGGGCGAGGGGGGCCAGCAGGAACAGCCACGGGGTGAGTTTGCGCAGCGGCCGGTCGCGCCACGAGGCGTCGGCCCGTGCGCGATGCCGGGTGGGTTGCTTGCCGGTTGGGCCCGTCCCGGCGGCCGGGGTGGGCGGTGAAGCGGTGGAAGCGGTTCGGGTCATTGCGGAGCCAGGGCCTTTCGTCGTCCGCTGAGGGCACTGGGCGCCGGGTCCCGTTCTCCGGGGAGGCGGGGAGGGGACCCGGCGGGTGCGGGGTTCAGACGGGTGCCGGATTCAGGAGCCGACGGTCTGCCTGGCCTCGGACCAGCGCTTGTTCAGGTCGTCGAAGTAGCCCTCGAGTGTTCCGTCCGTGGCACCGCGGGCGATGTCGATGAGCTTCTTGCGGTAGTCCGGCTTGTTGAGTCCGATCTCGGAGGCGTTGTCGATGGCGTCGACCTCGGCCGTCCGTGCCGCGGAACGCTCAATCGTCTTGACATCGTTGTCAACATAGTCCTTGAGGGTCTCCGGCATCCCCTCGGACTTCAGGGCGGAGACGGCGCCCTCCTTGGCCGCGTAGCCGGACTTCTCGGTGAACCAGTCGATCCACGCCCGGGCGGCTTCCTTGTGGTCGGAGTGGATGTTCACGGCCTGCTGGTAGTCGGAGACCAGGGTGGAGCAGAACGTGCCGTCCTTCTGGGACGGGAGTGGCATGAAGCCGATGTCGTCGGGGTTCTCGCCGGCCTTCTCGGCCGCGTCCCGCATCTGGTTGATGGCCCAGGAGCCGAGCACCATGCTGCCCACCTTGCCCTTGGCCAGGAGGGTCTTGGAGCTCTCCCAGTTGGTGGTGGCCGGGTCCTTCTCCGACAGCTTCTGGTGGACGATGTCGTAGAGCAGGGTGTCAAGGGTGTTGAGGTCGTTGCCCTTGGCCCAAGGCTTGTCCATGTCGGCGAGCTTGTCGTGGCCTTGGATGTCGCAGCTGATGGAGCCGACGCTGTTGGTCCAGGGGCTCTCCAGCGGCCAGCCGTCCTTGAAGTTGGTGTAGTACGGGGTCGCCCCCGTCTTGTCCTTGACGGCCTTGAGGTCGGCGAGGAACTGGTCGGTGGTGGTGGGCCAGTCGGTGATCCCGGCCTTCTTCCACAACGCCTTGTTGTAGACCAGGCCGTTGGCGGTTCCGAAGGTGGCGATGCCGTAGGTCTTGCCGCCGACGTCGGTCTTGTCGGTGAAGCGGTAGGTGGGCTTCATCGAGGAGGTCTCGCCGAGCGGCGCGAAAAACTTGGGATAGTCGCCCTTGGCGACCGCCGACGGGATGAGCAGGACGTCGCCGTAGTCCTCCGTGTTCATGCGGATCTTCACCTCGCCCTCGTAGTCGGTGAGGCCCTCGAACTCGACCTTCACGTCGGGGTAGGTTCTGTTGAACTCGGCGGCGTACTTCTTCATCGTCCCGTCCTCTACAAGGTCGGTGCGATTGGTGAGCACGGTGATGTCCCCCGAGACGCCGTCCGGGTTCACCGGTGCGGCGGCGGTCTCGCCGGCGTCCGCGCTTCCCCCTCCGCTGCACCCCGCGACGGTCATCATCGCGGTGGCAAGCAGTGCGACGCTCAGCGTCCTCTTCCCCATGTGCCCAGCTCCTTTCCAAGGATTACGGCTCGGGCTCCGGTGGTGGTTGACGGCGACTATGTCAGGCACTCGTGAACCGGTAAAGCTGCCCAAACCTTCGCGATACTCAATCGTTACCTGAGGTGAGAGGCCGAGTCGGGCTATTGAGGCGCCAACTGTGCTTCGGCGTGGACTCCTGGCAAGGAAGGAGGGCTAGACCGGTTCACTTCTGTGGGGTTAGGTTGAGCCGCGTTCATACGACACCGGGCCCGTCCCGCCGAAGGAGCCGTACATGAAGGAAGTCCTCCCGCTCACCGAGGGCTGGAGCCTGAGCTACAGCGACAACCTGCTGCACGCCCAGGTCCCCGGCTGCGTCCACACCGATCTGCTCGCGGCCGGGCTGATCCCGGACCCCTTCCTCGGCGTCAACGAACCCGCTGTTGCCTGGGTCGGACAGCGGGCCTGGACCTACGCCCGCGACCTGCCGGGCTCCGACACCGCAGGGGAGGGGCACGAGCGGACCGACCTGGTCTTCGACGGACTCGACACCGCCGCGACCATCACGCTGGACGGCCGGGAGGTGGGCCGCACCCGGAACATGCACCGGCGCTACCGCTTCGACGTCACCGGCCGCCACGGGCGCCTAGAGGTGGACTTCGCCTCCGCCTACGACGAGGCGGCCTCGGTGCGGGCGCTGACGGGGGAGCGACCGAACGTCTACCCGGAGCCGTTCCAGTACATCCGCAAGATGGCCAGCAGCTTCGGCTGGGACTGGGGCCCGACCCTGGTGACCGCGGGCATCTGGCGCCCGGTCCGGCTGGAACGCTGGTCGACGGCCCGGCTGGCCGACGTACGCCCGCTGGTGACGGTCGAGGGCGGCACGGGCCGCGTCGAGATACGCGTCGAGATCGAGCGAACCGCGCAGGGGACGGCCCGCCCGCTCACCGTACGTGCCACCGTCGGGGACGGCCTGGCCGAGGCGCGCGGCGTGGTGGAGGGGACACACGCCGTACTGACGATGGAGGTGCCCGACGCCGCCCTCTGGTGGCCTCGCGGATACGGTGACCAGCCCCTGTACGACCTGGAACTCGAGCTCACCGAGGAAGCCGCGGGTCCGGGCGCCGAAGAGCGGCCCCTCGACTCCTGGCACCGGCGCATCGGCTTCCGGACCGTGGAACTGGACCGCTCGGCGGACGAGCACGGCACCGGCTTCACCCTCGTGGTCAACGGCGAACGGATTCTCGCGCGCGGGGTCAACTGGATTCCCGACGACGTGTTCCCGTCCCGGATCACCCCGGAGCGCTACCGCACGCGGCTGCGCCAGACGGCCGACGCGGGCGTGGACCTGGTGCGGATCTGGGGCGGCGGCATCTACGAGGACGACGCCTTCTACGACGCCTGCGACGAGATGGGCCTCATGGTCTGGCAGGACTTCCTCTTCGCCTGCGCCGCCTACCCCGAGGAGCAGCCGCTGCGCGGCGAGGTCGAGGCCGAGGCCCGCGACAACGTTGTCCGACTGATGCCCCACCCCTCGCTCGTGCTGTGGAACGGCAACAACGAGAACCTCTGGGGCTTTCGCGACTGGGACTGGGAGCCCGAGCTGCGCGGCGACTCCTGGGGCGGCGGCTACTACCTGGACCTGCTCCCGCGGATCGTCGCCGAACTCGACCCCACCCGCCCCTACACCGCCGGCAGCCCCTGGTCCGGCTCCTGGGACCACCACCCCAACGACCCGGCCCACGGCACGTATCACTCCTGGGAGGTCTGGAACCGCCGGGACTACGCCGAGTACCGCGACTCGGTGCCCCGCTTCGTGTCGGAGTTCGGCTGGCAGGCGCCGCCCGCCCTGGCGACCCTGCGACGCGCGCTGCCCGGCGAACGACTCGCGCCCGACTCGCCCGGCATGCTGCACCACCAGAAGGCCGAGGACGGCAACGGCAAGCTGAACCGGGGCGTGGCGCGCCACTTCGACCTGCCCGAGGGCGACTTCGACCGCTGGCACTACCTCACCCAAGTCGTGCAGGCCCGCGCGATCGCCACCGGGATCGAGCACTGGCGCTCGCACTGGCCCGTGTGCGCGGGCACCATCGTGTGGCAGATCAACGACTGCTGGCCGGTCAGCTCCTGGTCGGCCATCGACGGCGACGGCCGGCTCAAGCCGCTCTACCACGAGCTGCGCCGGGTCTACGCGGACCGGCTCCTCACGCTCCAGCCGGGCGACGGCGACGACGGCCTCGTACTCGCCGCCGTCAACCAGTCCGCCGAGCCCTGGCAGGCACGCATCACACTGCGACGCCTGCGGGCGGACGGCACCGAGGTGGCCGAGCACGTGCTCGACGTGACCGTCGCCGCCCGCGCGGTGCACCGCCGGACCGTGCCGCAGGACCTGGCCCCCGCCCAGGGGTCCACCAAGGAGCTCCTCGTCGCGGACAGCGAGGATCTGCGCAGCGTGCACCTGCCTGTGACGGACCGCGAGTTCGCCTATCCGGTCCCGCACTACGACGTGGCCGTGGAGTCCCCGATGGGTGCCGGGACGGGTAATGTCGAGGTCGTGGTAACCGCACACACCCTCGTACGCGACCTCCTCCTACAGGCCGACCGGCTCGGACCGGACGCCGTCTGCGACACCGGACTGCGCACCCTCCTCCCCGGCGAACAACTCCGCCTGCGGGTCACGGGCGCGACCGACACCGGGGCCAATGCCGTCCGGGCGGCGCTGTTCTGCGTGGAACCGGCGTGAGCGCACCGTCCGTACGCGTCACCATCAAGGACGTCGCCGCGGCCGCCGGCGTGTCCAAGGGTGCCGTGTCCCTGGCCTTCAACGACAAGCCGGGGGTGTCCGACGCCACCCGGGAGCGGATCTTCGCGGCGGCCCGGCAACTGGGCTGGGCCCCGAACTCCTCGGCCCGCAGCCTGTCGCGCCAGTCCGTCGACACCGTCGGCCTGGCGATCTGCCGGCCCGCCCGGCTGCTCGGCCTGGAGCCGTTCTACATGGAGTTCATCTCCGGCATCGAGAGCGTGCTGGCCGAGCGGGACTGCTCACTGCTGCTGCGCCTGGTCGGCTCGCTGGACGAGGAGATCGGGCTGCAGGAACGCTGGTGGCGGGAGCGGCAGGTAGGAGGCTCGATCCTGGTCGACTTCCACCACGAGGATCCACGGATCGCCCCGCTGCGGCGCATCGGCCTCCCTGCTGTGGCGGTCGGTCACCCGTCCCTCACGGGCGGATTCCCGTCGGTGTGGACCGACGACGACGCGGCCGTCGCCGAGGCGGTGCGCTACCTGGCGGTGCTGGGGCACCGACGCATCGCGCACGTGGGCGGTCCCCTGGGGCTCGGGCACAGCGCCATCCGGACGACCGCGTTCGAACGGACCATGAGCGAACTCGGCCTCGACGGCGGTCCGCACGTCGAGACGGCCTTCTCGGGAGAGGACGGCGCGCGGGCCACCCGCTCCCTGCTGCTGTCCGCCGAGCGCCCCACGGCGATCCTCTACGACAACGACATCATGGCGGTCGCCGGACTCGGTGTCGCCGCCGAGATGGGCGTCTCCGTGCCGGACGACCTGTCACTGCTGGCGTGGGACGACTCCCAGCTGTGCCGGCTCACACATCCGACGCTCTCGGCGATGAGTCACGACGTGCACGGCTTCGGTGCGCAGGTCGCGCGAGTGCTGTTCGAGGTACTGGCGGGCCACGACGTGACCTCCGGGCCCGTCGCGACGCCCTCGCTGGTTCCGCGGGCGTCGACCGCGCCGCCCCCGTCGTAGAGCGGCGGGCAGGGACGGTCCAGGGGCGCGGCGTCATGCCGCGCCCCTTCGCGTGTCACCGAGAGCTTCGCTGTGAAATGCCACCCGGACCGCGGTAGTTCCACAGGGAATTTCACCCAAGGGCACTGCAAGTGGGTACTGCAAATGAGAGCGAAGAGCTGCCCCGTGAGCCGCACTGCGACAACAGTGTCACGAAACCGGTTAAGCATTGGTTTCGTGAACGACGGGCGCTGCCGCCCCGCTCCGTTCTGCGAACTGTTGCCGGGCCGCCGCAGCCGCGCCGATGAGCCCGGCGTCCCGTGCCAGAGCGGCGGGACGCACCTTGAGATCACGCACGAAGTCGAGGACCGCGAATGCGCGCAGATGGCGGCGCAGGGGCGTGAACAGCGTCTCGCCCGCCTGTGCGACACCGCCCCCGATGACCGCGACCTCGATCTCCAGCAGCGCCGCGCTGCCCGCGATCGCGGCGGCCAGCGCCCGGGCCGAACGGTCGTAGGCAGCCAGGGCACGCTCGTCGCCCTCGCGTGCGGACGCGGCGACCGCGGCGGCCGAGGGCTGCGAACCCGGCCCCGGCGACCAGCCCGTCTGCACGGCGTAACGGGTGATGGCGGTACCGCTGGCGTACCCCTCGACACATCCCCGCGCCCCGCAGGCGCAGGGCGGTCCGTCGATGCCGACGGAGATGTGGCCTATGTGCCCGGCGTTGCCCGAAGGGCCGGGATGCAGTCGGCCGCCCAGGACGTATCCGCCTCCGACGCCGGTCGAGACGACCATGCACAGGGCGTTGTCCACGCCCCGAGCAGCCCCCAGCCAGTGTTCGGCAGCGGCCATGGCCACGGCGTCCCCGAGCAGGACCGGTTCGAGGCCGGTGAGGAGCAGTGGATGGGCGCGCACGCTCTCGACGAGGGGGAAGTCCCGCCAGGCGGGAATGTTCACGGGGCTGACCGTGCCGGCCGCTGTGTCGACGGGGCCCGCGCTGGCGACGCCCACACCACGCACGGTGCCCCAGGCCGGGGCGGCCGACAGGGTGTCGATCACGGCGTCGATCGTCCGTGCCATGCGTTGGGCGGACTCCCTCGCGGGCGTGGGGAGTTCGGCTCGGTGGACGACGGACCCCCCTTCGTCCACCAGCGCTCCCGCGATCTTTGTCCCTCCGATGTCCAGGGCGGCGTACACCGATGTGGTCCTTTCTCCAGTCGGTCACCGGAAACCTCGAAGCAGGATGTGGACGCGATGAGGAAACCAATGATGCGACAACGTTGTCATTGCAGAGAAGCGAACGAATTCTGGGCGATCGCGCTGTGCTCGTCCGGGAGCAGGCCCACGGTGGCCACGAACAGCGTTCCTTCGCCCTCGACCAGGACTTCCTCGTCCGAAGCGGGAAGGAAGCAGGAGGCGCCGGGGCCGAGGCGCAGCGGCTCGGAGTACCCGGTCCTCGTGCTCAGTCGGGTCGATCCGTCCGCACAGAAGGCGATGCGGGGGCCGGACGCGGGTACGAGGGGCCCGCTGGAGCCGTCGAGTTCGGTCCTGTAGAGCGCGAACTCCGCCACCGGGCAGTCGTACAGCCAGGTTGGACCCGGCCCCGGGACGCTCCTGGGCACGACCACCGGCACGCGCACCGTCGGGTCGGTGATCCGTAGCAGCTCCGGCACGTTCACCTCCTTGGTCGTCAGTCCCGCGCGCAGCACGTTGTCCGAGTTGGCGAGCAGCTCCAGGCCGACCCCGTGCACGTAGGCGTGCAGTCCGCCCGCCGGCATGAACAGGGCGGTGCCCGGCTCCAGAACCCGGTGGTCCAGCAACAGGGAAGCCACCAGGCCGAGGTCTTCGGGATGATGCCCTGACATGCGTTCCACCGCCGCGTACGCGGCCGCATGAGGGTGCGCGGACCGCGCCAGGCGGCGGCTCGACGCCACGACGGCGGAAGCCAGCGGCGCGCGATCGTCCGGCGCCCGTTCGAGCAGGGCGCGCAGGGCCTCGGAGAGGGCTTGCTCACCGGTGCCGGCTCGCAGTAGTCCGATCACCGGGCGAAGGCCGTCGACCCCGAGGTTCTCCAGGAGGTGTGCGGCCTCCTCGCGGTCGCGGAATCCGGCCAGGACCTCGAAGCGGCTGAGCGCGTAGAGCAGTTCGGGCTTGGGCCAGTCGTCCGCGTAGGGGCCGTGACCGCCGTGGGCCTGCTGGGCGGCGAACGCCGAGCGGGCCTGGTCCCGGCCCGGATGCACCTGGATGGACAGCGGCTGCTCGGCGGCCAGCACCTTCAGCAGGAACGGCAGCCTGCCTCCGAACGTCCGGGCGCAGGCGCCCCCCAGCTCCCCGTCCGGATCGCCGGCCACGGCGTCCAGGAGTGTCGTGGCCCGTCCGTCGCGGGTCAACCCCGCGGGGCCGGACGGATGCGCGCCCATCCACAACTCCGCCTCCGGCCCGGCCGACGGGGTGTCCCTCCCCTGCAGCCGGGCCAATGCGTCGCGTGAACCCCATGCGTATGGCTTGATGATCGGTTGAAGTAGATCCACGGTCGTACGTTAACCGTGTCTGAACAGATTCCGTGAGCTGCCCGGGTCCCGTTATTGAACCGGTATAGTTGGTCCGGTCGGCTTTCCGTCACACTGACGAGCAGGCTGTTCCATTCAGCGTGAAGGAGTCCGGAACGCCGTTCGTGCCGACTTGCGAGGCGCCGCTGAACCCGAAGTTCACGGTCGCTCCGGATGCGATGGACGTGTTGTAGCCCGAGGGATGGGTCACGGTTACGCTGCGACCGTCCTGGATGCGGGT
Organism: Streptomyces sp. CB02414; assembly: GCF_001905385.1. GTDB lineage: Bacteria > Actinomycetota > Actinomycetes > Streptomycetales > Streptomycetaceae > Streptomyces. Next base: position 111,224 of record NZ_LIPF01000008.1, read on the forward strand.
GGCGTTCCAGATCTGCGTGACGGACTGGCCGCCGGGGAAGGTGAACGACAGCTCCCACCCGTCGACCGCCGTGCTGCCGGTGTTGTGGATCGTGACGTCCGCGTTGAAGGTGGTTCCCCAGTCCGACAGCCGGTAGTCGACCCGGCACGGTGTGCCGGTCGTGGGGGACGCGGTGGGTGTGCCGGTCGGGTCCGGTGTGGTGGTCGGCTCGGGGGTCGTCGTCGGCTCTCCGGTGGAGGGCGAGGAGGTCGGGGTGCCGGTCGGGGAGGTGTGACCGCTCTTGGCGGCCATGCGGGCGGAGTGGGCGCGGAACACGTCGAGTTCCGGATCGCCCTGGGTGACGCCGAACTTCCCGTCGATCTCGCGGTCCTGGTACCACCAGAAGGCGCTGCCGTCACCGCCGGCCGCCTCGAAGTCGGCGTAGATCTCGCTCCACCAGGCCGCCCGGTCGACGTTGTGGACGTTGAACTCGCCCATGAAGAAGGGCTTGCCGACCTTCTCGTGCGAGTCGGTGATCCAGGCCCGGACCAGTTCCTTCGTCTCGTCCAGGGACAGGTCGGCCCAGTATTCGGTCGGGTAGGGATGCGCCGAGGTGAAGTCCAGGTAGGGCGACTGCTGGAGGTGGACGAAGGGGTTGCCCTCGTCGCCGCCGAAGCCGTACTGCGTGCCGTGTCCCTCGATGCCGCCGCCGAGCAGGTGGTTGGGGTCGATCTCCTTGACGAAGGCCCCCATCTCGTCGACCCAGGCTCGCAGTGTGGTCCCCTCGACGTTCTCCTCGTCGCTCTGGCCTTCGTAACGCGGCTCGTTCATCAGGTCCCAGGCGAAGATGGTCGGGTCGTCCTTGTACTTGACACCGCTGTAGTGGTTCGTCCGGTTGAGGGCGTGGCTCACGTAGTTCTTGTAGGACGTGAAGCATCCCGGGCAGCGGTCCTTGTCGAAGAACGCGGCACGGGCGGGCTGCCCACCGGACAGTCCCTCCCAGCCCAGGCGCGTGTCGATGCCGCCGTATGCCTCCCAGTAGTTCTCGAAGACCGGCATGAGGCGCAGCCCGTGCGTCCTGGCGGACTCGATGACGTAGTCGAAGAGCGCGAACTGCTGCTCGTCGTAGACGCCTTCGGACTTCTCGAAGCCGTGCCAGCTCTCGTGGCTGAACATCCACAGCCTGACGACGTCGACACCGTCGTCGCGCATGCGTGCCATGTGGGCGTCGATGCGTTCCTTGTCCATGTACTGCGTCTCGGTGTCGCCGGAGCCCGAGCCGAAGGTGAACAGGTCGTAGGCGTTGGCGCCGGCGACGTAGTACTCCTCGCCGTCGAGGCAGAAGCGGATCCCGCAGCGCGTGACGAAGGAGTCCTCGGCTGCGGCCGAGGCCGGGGGCGGGCGCATGAGCGACAGACACGCGCCCGCCAACGCGGCCACGAGCAGGAGCACCAGAGGCGTCACATACCGTCTGGATGAGGGGAGGGGGTGAGCATGCATAGCGGCTCTCTCGTTCGGAGGTGACTTGCATGTACCGGTTAACCGGGGAGGAACGTAGGGGCGTCTACTTCGACTGTCAATCAATCGCGCAGAGTGCGTTCTTGCTGGTAACTGCCCACTCGTGACCGTCTCTTGGTGCTGGGCAGCGCGTTTAGCGGTTTAGTACGCCAGAGCTTCTGGACTTGCTGAGGCGAATCTTGAACGGTCTATTGACATGGATGGAACATCCGGTGCCTCATGGTGTGGCGCTGGGTGGTCCGCAGCCCCTCCGGCTGCCTCGTCGTCCCCGTCACGCCGCTAGTCCGGCGCCTGCTCCGCAACCCCCGACGCCTGTGAGGGCCTGTGTCGGGCGGCCCCTCCCGCCGTCTGACATCGTTGTCATCCGCATGCGCCGGCACCGCGTTCAGCGCACCCGGTCAGGTGCCGTCACCCCGTCCCACTCACCCCCGAGGAGACACATGCGAAAGCCAGGAAGCACACTCATCACGACGGCGGGGATGGCGTTCGCCGCCGTCCTCGGCCTGCTGCTCTCACTCGCCGGGCCGTCAACCGGCAAGGCGGAGGCGGCGGACGGCGGTATCCACGTCAGCGACGGACGCGTCGTCGAGGGCAACGGCAACGCATTCGTCATGCGCGGCGTCAACCACGCCTACACCTGGTACCCCGAGCAGACCAGCTCCATCGCCGACATCGCGGCCAAGGGTGCCAACACCGTCCGCGTCGTGCTCGGCAGTGGCGGCCGCTGGACGAAGACGAACGCGTCCCAAGTCTCCACGCTCATCGAGCAGTGCAAGGAGAACAAGGTCATCTGCGTCTTGGAGGTGCACGACACGACCGGGTACGGCGAGGACGGCGCCGCGACCAGCCTGGACCAGGCGGCCGACTACTGGATCAGCGTGAAGAGCGCGCTGGAGGGCCAGGAGGACTACGTCGTCGTCAACATCGGCAACGAACCCTTCGGCAACACGAACTACACCGCGTGGACCGACGCCACCAAGGCGGCCATCACCAAGCTCCGCGGCGCCGGCATCGACCACGCCCTCATGGTCGACGCACCCAACTGGGGCCAGGACTGGTCCGGCACGATGCGGTCCAACGCGGCCTCGGTCTTCGCCTCCGACCCCGACCGCAACACCATCTTCTCCATCCACATGTACGGGGTCTACGACACCGCCGCCGAGGTACAGGACTACCTCAACGCCTTCGTCGACAACGGACTCCCCATCGTCGTCGGCGAGTTCGGCGACCAGCACAGCGACGGCAACCCCGACGAGGACGCCATCATGGCGACGGCCCAGTCCCTCGGTATCGGCTACATCGGCTGGTCCTGGAGCGGCAACGGCAGCGGGGTCGAGTACCTCGACATGGTCAACGGCTTCGACCCGAACTCGCTGACCAGCTGGGGTGACCGCTTCTTCAACGGCAGCAACGGCATCGCCGCCACGTCCAAGACGGCCACCGTCTACGGCGGCGGTGACGACGGCAGCACGGGCGGCACCGCTCCCAACGGCTACCCGTACTGCGTGAACGGCAGCGCCTCCGACCCGGACGGCGACGGGTGGGGCTGGGAGAACAGCCGCTCGTGCGTGGTCCCGGGCGGGCTCGCGCCCAACGGGTACTCGTACTGCGCCAACGGCAGCGCCTCGGATCCCGACGGTGACGGGTGGGGCTGGGAGAACAGCCGGTCCTGTGTCGTCCGGGGCGGCGCGGCGGATCGCTGACTGGCGGATGCGGTAGTGCCCCGCCCAGGGGAAGTCCCAGGGGGCGGGGCATTCGGCCGTACGGTGACGCCAGGCGTTGGCCACGGACGTGAGATTCCGAATTCGGGCCGCCTGGGTGCCGCTTCGTCCAGCGCGACCAGGTGCCTCGGCATCCCTTGAGTCAGGTGACGACTCCGGCAGTGATCTCGTCGTCTACCTTCACTCAGCGCAGAGCGTCGGGGATGGTGCGCGATGCGCGGGCCGACACCCTCCAGCGCGTGAACATCTTGCTCAGACATCTCCGCCTGCATGGGGGCGCCGCACGGTTTCAACCAGTCCTCGCGGTCCGACGTGAGCACCCGAACCGGGCTCGGGCGAGCGGAGCGCCTTCGCGGCGACGGGTGCATGGACGGCGCATGTGGGGCCGTGCGGCCACGGCCAGGCTGTCCGCCTCAGACGCCATTCAGTTGGAACGCCTCGGAGGTGGGTGCCTTCGATGCTGCGATGAAGGGCGACCGCCTGTTCGCGCTGCTGCTGTCCGTGATGGGGCTCCGTCCGGCGGGGGGTCTGCTGCCTGCGGTGGTCGGACATCGACCTGGACGCTGCCACGCTCAGCATCGCCAACACCCGGACCATGATGGGGCGCCGCACGGTGGTGGAGAAGGACACGAAGAGCATGGCGGGGGAGCGTATGTTGCCGCTCCCGAGCCTCGTACGGGAGGCGCTGAAAAGGTTCCGCGCCACGCAGGCAGTGGGTGAGGGGTGCGAGTGCGGCGGGTATGCGCTCGTGGATGAACTTGGGTGCGTGCTGAAAGGTCGGCAGCTCCGAACGTGGGCCTACAAAGTATTGGACGCAAACGGCCTTCGCGGGTCCGTTTGTACGATGCTCGGCCGGCTGGCCTCATGTACCTCGCCAACAACGGGGTGCCGGATCACCTGCTCGCCAGGTGGGGAGTGGCGACGCTGTTGCCTGCGAGGTTGGTCAGCCGGTCATCGCCCGCTGGGAAAGGGCCCTCGACACCGTGCACGTCAACCAGATACTCCGCGCCGCAAACCCCTCCCGCCGCCCGACAAGGAGCAGGCCACCGGTCTTGCGGCGGTGCCCCGTGTTCGCCGGGCACAAGGTGTTGGGTGAGGTATGCGCGCAACATGGCCGACACGGCGGCGGCTACCGCAGTGGAGGCAAACGGCAAGAGTCCTCTTCCGGTGAGTTAGCCACCGGGTGCTGATCACGGAGTAGGTGCCGCAGCCGGTGAGATCACCACCTCGCTTGACGCCTCTCCGTCAAGACCGGTCAGGAGCGGACGAATGGCAACGCCTTGTCAGCTCGCCCAATCAGGTTGAGTACCGATTCGGCCGAAGCCATCCGGAAATGATCGAGTCATGCCGCTGTACCGGCATCGATGGGACGGTTGTGCAGTGCCATCCCGGACGGGGTCTGACTCGTGAGATTTTTGACCGAAGTGTCCAGTCACAGGCATGTCGGCCATCGTTGCGGGATGCTGCCTGCCACCGAGCCAGAGGGCGTGTCCCTATAGGGGCCTTGCCGATCAGGCGCCATCACGGTTCAGACCGCCCGAGCAGGCCGGTGCCGTCCACCCTGCATCTCACATAGCGGGAGGCGAACCATTATGACGACCCGGCAACGCAGCACTTTCTCGAGCACGGATCCTCCCGTTCGGCGCGAGGTCGTCCTGGGCGTGTACACCCACGGCGAAGTCCATGTCGCGGCCGTGATCTCTCCGCTGGGAAAGATCCTGGGCACCGAGTCCTTCCCGGCGACGGCGGCCGGCTACCGTCAGCTGCTCGTCTGGGCCCGCAAGCGGGGCACGGTGCGCCGGGCCGGCGTGGAGGGCACCGGCACCTTCGGTGCGGGTCTGTCCCGCTACCTGCTGGCCCAGCACGTCCAGGTGTTTGAAGTGAATCGGCCCAACCGCACAGCCCGCCGTCTGCTGGGGAAGTCGGACCCGCTCGATGCGCAGGCTGCCGCACGGGCCGTGCTCAGTGGTCGCGCCCGGGCCTGGGCGAAATCCGGCGACGGTCCGGTGCACAGCGCCCGGATCTACAAACTTGCCAAGGACTCCGCGGTCAAGGCCCGCACCCAGGCGATCAACCAGCTCAAGGCCGTCCTGGTCATCGCCGACCCCACCCTCCGGGAACGGCTGTCCAGCCTGGGCAACGCCGAGCTGTTCCGCACCTGCGCGACCCTCGGCGCGACCGCCGGAGGGGGAGACGAGGACGCGGTAGCCGAGGCCACCCACATGACGCTGCGCATGCTCGCCGAACGCATCGAACAGCTCACCGGCCAGATCAATGAGCTCAACCAACGCCTGACCCGGCTCGTCGAACGTCACGCCCCACAGCTGCTCGTGCCGGTAGGCATCGGTCCGGACAGCGCCGTCACTCTCCTGATCACTGGGGGACAATCCCGAGCGGCTGAACACGGAGGCGTCCTTTGCTGCCCTTTGCGGAGTCAGCCCCATCGAGTACTCCTCCGGGCGTCGGAGAACGCGCCGGCTCAACTACGGCGGCGACCGGCAGGCCAACGCCGCCCTGCACCGCATTGTCTTCACCCGCCTGCGCCACGACCCGCGCACCCAGCGTATTACGAACGCCGCACCCAGGAGGGCAAGACCCGACGTGAGATCATCCGATGCCTCAAGCGATATACAGCCCGAGAGGACTTCAACCTGGTCAGACCGGTTTCCCACACCCCTGCGTTATAGGGGCGTCCGTGAAACTTGAGATCCCACAACAGGGGTGGGCCGCCGTAGTTCGTGTCCTTTGACAGCGAAGTTAGTCGTGTGTGGCCTTCTGACCTGGGCCGACTAGGTCGGATGTCAAACCGTAGTGGTCTACCTCGGAGTTGGCGCCACTAGGCGCTCCGCGTCGAGAATGGGGCGCTGCAGTGGCGGCGCGCCCTGCGGGGAGTGGCGTGGGCAATGAGGCGGAGCGGTAGGCGACTGCTCGGGCCGCCGCGTCGTGTCGGGTGGGCCGATTGTCGGGTCCGTGGTGTGGTGCAGTCCGGTGGATGGGGCCGGGGCGTTGGGACAGGGGCAGGCCGCTGGTGCCGTTGGTGTGGGCGATGATCTCCGCGGTGATGGACACGGCGGTCTCCTCGGGGGTACGCGCCCCGAGGTCGAGACCGATCGGCGAGTGGAGTGCGGTCAGCTGTTCTGCCGTGATGCCAGCCTCGTCCAGGAGGCGCAGGCGCTCGCTGTGGGTGTGGCGGGAGCCCATGGCGCCGACGTAGCCGGCGGGCAGGGCGAGAGCCAGTCGCAGCAGGGGGATGTCGAACTTGGCGTCGTGGGTGAGGACGCAGATGGCGGTGCGGGTGTCGACGGCGGTCTGCGCCAGGTAGCGGTGGGGCCAGTCGACGACGACCTCGTCCGCGTGCGGGAACCGGGCGGCAGTGGCGAACATGGGCCGGGCATCGCAAACGGTGACCCGGTATCCGAGGAAACGACCGGCCTGGGCGAGGGCGGCGGCGAAGTCGACGGCGCCGAAGATGAGCAGGCGCGGCCGGGCGGCCGCCACGTGCACCAGGACGGTCAGCTGCTCGGGGCAGGTCGCGGCGTCACCGCCGAGACGGTCGGCAGCCGTACGCCCGGCCCGCAGCAGCGCCCGGGCGTGGTCGGTCACGACGCGGCTGGTGTCCGCGTCCAGGTCGGTGCCGGTCAGGCGGCCGTCGCTGTCCAGAACGAGGAGGCCGCCGAGGATGTGCGCGGGGCCGTTCACGACCTGTGCCACGGCGGTGGGTCCACCGTTCGCCGCGTCGGCGAGGGCGGTGGCTAGGTACGGCTGTGCGGCCGGGTCGATGCGCTGCACGTGGACGTCGAGTTGACCGCCGCAGGTCAGGCCGACGGCGAAGGCGTCCTCGTCGGAGTAGCCGAACCGGGCCTGCTGCGGAGCCGTGCGGTCCTCGAGGATCTGTCGGCACAGCTCGTACACGGCGCCTTCGACGCATCCGCCGGAGATGCTGCCGACGGCCGTGCCGTCTTCGCCGACCGCGACCGAGGTTCCGACGGGCAGGGGCGCGCTGCCGGTGACACCGACGATCGTGGCCAGGGCGAAGGGGCGGTGCTCACGGCACCAGTGGTGCAGTGGGGCCGCGATGTTCAGCATGGGCTCTCTCCGCAGGTGAAGCACGGTGATTGGACGAGGTGGGTAGGCCGCCGCCGTCCGACGGGGGACGGAGCGGCGGCGCCCGGCGATCCGGCAGACGCTGTGTGACTGGGTGTCTGCCGGACGGATCGGCGTGCACCGCGGGGTGCACGGGTTACAGGAGTGCTTCGGCGGTGATGGGGAGTTGGCGTACACGGTGGCCGGTGGCGTTGAAAACGGCGTTGGCGATGGCAGGCGCGACGCCGACGTGGACGACTTCGCCGAGGCCCTTGACGCCGAGCGGGTCGGCTTCGCGGTCCTCGCCGTCGAGGTAGATGGCTTGGATGTCGGGGACGTCGGCGTTGACGGGCACGAGGTAGTCGGCCAGGTTCGCGTTCACGATCCGGCCATCGCGGTGGTCGGTGACGGTGTGTTCCAGCAGGGCGGTGCCGATGCCACCGGTGATGCCACCGATCGCCTGGCTCTCGGCGAGCTTGGGGCTGATGATGCGGCCCGCGTCGTACACGCCGAGCATGCGCCGCACCCGCACCAGTCCGAGGGTGGCGTCGACGGCGACTTCGGCGAAGGTGGCGTTGTAGGCGTAGAAGGAGTGCCGCTCCTTCGCCGCGGGCCCGGCGTACGCGCCGTCTGCTTCCAGGTGGGAACGCCTGTTCCGGGTCAGCAGACTCTTGTACGTCTCGCCGCGCGCCGGGTTGTCCTTGGTGTGCAGCCGCCCGCCCCGTACGACGATGTCCTCGGCATCCACTCCGTAGAGGGGTGACTGGCGGTCTTCGACGGCCAGTTTGATGGCCTGGCGGCGGACCTGGTTGCAGCCGTCGAGGACGGCGGAACCGACGCTCGCCATGGTCATCGATCCGCCGTGCGGTGGGGTCGGCGGGAAGAGGGAGTCGCCGAGGCGGAAGGTGACGGTGCGCATGGTCAGGCCGAGGGCGTCGGCGGCGACCTGGGTCTGGGAGGTGTAGGTGCCCGGTCCCATGTCGCTGGCGGCGGCGTCGACCACCGCGGTGCCGTCCGCGTTCAGACGGATGCGGGCCTGGGCGGGCATGCGGGCGGTGTCGTAGACGCCGGCGGCCATGCCCATGCCGATCAGCCAGTCACCCTCGCGGCGCGAGCGGGGCTTGGCTCGGCGCTGGTCCCAGCCGAACTGGCGGGCGCCGGTGGTGTAGCACTCGCGCAGCCGGCGGGTGGAGAAGGGCAGGTTCTTGGACTCGTCCTCGGACGGTTCGTTGCGGCGGCGCAGCTCGATCGGGTCGATGCCGAGCTTGGCGGCGAGTTCGTCCATGGCCGATTCGATGACGAACGAGGCGGTGGCGAAGCCGGGGCCGCGCATGTAGAGCGGGGTGTTCACATCCAGCGGCACCGTCCGGTACGCCTGGCAGACGTTCGGGGTGCTGTAGAGCATCTGTCCTGGCATCAGGATGGATTCGGTGAACGTCTCGTACGAGGAGGTCTCGGCGTCCATCTCGTGGGCCATCGCTGTCAGGCGGCCCTGCCGGTTGCTGCCCAGCTTCAGCCGGTATTCGTAGGAGGGGCGGAAGCCGGTGTTGAAGTACTGCTGCTTGCGCTTGAGGACGAGTTTGACCGGGCGTCGTGTTTCCCGGGCGGCCAGGGCGGCGATGATGGTGTGGGGCCAGCAGCGCAGTCCGCTGCCGAACGCGCCGCCGACGTACGGGGAGATCACGCGCACGGAGTCGGCGGGCAGGCCGAAGACGGTGGACAGTTCGGTCTGCGTGCCGACCACCCACTGGGTCTTGTCCCACACGGTCAGATTGTTGCCGCTCCAGTGGGCGATGGTTGCGTGCGGCTCCATCGCGTTGTGGTGGTTGCGCGCCATCTGATAGGTCGCATCGATCCGCACGGGCGCCGAGCGCAGGGCCGCCGCCGCGTCACCGCGTGCGTACTTGGTCGGCTTGTCCGCCTTCGCCTTCGTCAGGTCGGTGGACGGCTTCTGGGCGTCGTAGGCGACCTTGACCAGGCTTGCGCCGTGCTGCGCGGCCTCCAGGGTGGTGGCGACGACGACGGCGATGGGCTGGCCGTGGAAGAGGACCTTGTCGTCCTGGAAGACCCGCAGTCTGCGCCCGCCGGGCGGGTTGTTCGAGGCGGGGTTGTCCTTGTAGGGGAGTTTCGGCGCGTTGCCGTGGTGGATCACCGCCAGCATGCCCGGCTGGGCCAGGGCGTCACGGGTGTCGATGGAGGTGATGCGGCCACGGCCGATGCTCGCGTCGACGATGACCGCGTGGACGACGCCCTTGATGTCGTGCTCGGCGGCGTAGGGGGCTTTGCCGGTGACCTTGAGCCGTCCCTCCACGCGGGAGAGCGGGGCGCCGACGGCTGCCTGTGGCTGGGGGCTCACTTCGTACCTCCTACGATGCGCAGCTGGCGTTCGACGGTCCGCTTCAGCAGGTCGGTCTTGAACCGGTTGTGGGCCAGTGGGCGGGCCCCGTCCGCGGCCTTCTCGGCGGCGGCGGCCCACAGTGAGGGGGAGGGGCGTTCGCCGAGGAGGTGCTGTTCGACGGCGGGCAGTTTCCATGGGACGGTGCCCACGCCGCCGGCCGCGACCTTGGCCTCGCGGATCACTCCGCCGCGCACGTGCAGGGCGACGGCGGCCGACGTCAGGGCGAACTCGTAGGACTGCCGGTCACGGACCTTCAGATACCCGGACCTGAGCGGGCGGGGCAGAGCGGGTATCTCCACTGCGGTGATCAACTCGCCGCTCTCGAGTGCCTGTTCCCGGTTCGGGGTCGAGCCGGGGCGCAGCAGGAAGTCGGCGAACGGGATCTGCCGTTGCCCGTCGGCGCCCAGCACATGAACCTGGGCTTCCAGGGCGGCGAACGCCACCGCCACGTCGGAGGAATGGGTCGCCACGCAGGCATCCGAGGTGCCGAGGATGGCATGGGAGCGGTTGTAGCCCTCGCGGGCGGCGCAGCCCGAAGCCGGGTCGCGCTTGTTGCAGTTGGCGGTCACGTCGCGGAAGTAGGTGCAGCGGGTGCGCTGCATGATGTTCCCGCCGATGGTGGCCATGTTCCGCAGCTGCGCCGACGCGCTCAGCTCCAGCGCCTGGGAGACGACCGGGAAGAGGCTGCGCACCTTGGGGTGGGCGGCCGCTGCGGACATGGTGACCAGGGCGCCGATGCGCAGGCCGCCGCGTTCGGTGGCGGTGACCTCGTCCAGCGGCAGGCCGCGTATGTCAACCAGCATCTCGGGGCGCTCGACGGTCTCGCGCATCAGGTCGACCAGGGTGGTGCCGCCGGCGATGTAGCGGCCTCCGCGACGGCCCGCGGCGAGGGCCTCTTCCGTGTCGGAGACACGGGTGTAGTCAAAGGGATACATGATGCGGGGCCCTCACTTCCGGCCCGCGGCGTGTTCCACCGCGCGCACGATCTTGACGTAGCAGCCGCAGCGGCAGATGTTGCCGCTCATCCATTCCCGGATCTCCTCCGGGGAGTCGGTATGGCCCTCCTTGATGCAGCCGACGCCGGAGAGGATCTGGCCGGGGGTGCAGTAGCCGCACTGGAAGGCATCCTCGTCGATGAACGCCTGCTGCAAGGGGTGGAGTTGGTCGCCGTCGGCCAGGCCCTCGACCGTGGTGACCTCGGCCCCCTCCAGACGGACCGCGAGGGTCAGGCAGGCGTTCTGCCGGTGTCCGTCGACCAGGACGGTGCAGGCCCCGCAGGCACCGGCGTCGCAGCCCTTCTTCGCCCCGGTCAGATCGAGGTGCTCGCGCAGCAGGTCCAGCAGGGAGGTGCGGTTGTCGACCGTGACCGTGTGGCGGGTGCCATTGACGGTCACGGTGAGGCGGCTGGAGGGCGCCGAGGGGACGGCTGCCGCTTCGGACTCGGACAGTAGGTCGGTGCCGAGGACGGTACCGGCGACCACGGCGGTCCCGACGGCCGTGCCGGTGGCGATGAAGGCGCGCCGGGTCGGCGCTATGCGCGACTGCGGGTCGGCGGGTATGGCGACGGGTTCTTGCGGTACGGGTTCGGTGGGCATGTGGGGAGACCTTCGCGTCGTGGACAGGGTCAACAGCACAGCGGTGGCGCCCGTGCGGGAGGGCATGGCCCGATGGCCTCCTGGCGGCAAGGAGGCTCACGCGGGTTCGGTTCGTAGGAGAGCTGGGTCCGGACGTCGTGTCGTATCCGGCCCGGGAGCGGGTTACTGGGCGGTGTAGCCGCCGTCGACGGGCAGGGCGATGCCGGTGACGTAGCTGGCGCCGTCGCTGCACAGCCACAGGACGGCCTGGGCGATCTCGTCGGCGGTGCCGAGCCGGTCGATGGCCTGGCCCGCTTCGGCCTGGCTACGGTCGAGTTCTCCGCCTTCGACCATGGCGTCGACCATCGGGGTGCTGATCGTGCCGGGGCAGACGGCGTTGATCCGGACGCCGCGGGAGCCGTATTCGAGGGCGGCGCTTTTGGTCAGACCGATCACGCCGTGCTTGGTGGCGTGGTAGGCGGCGCGGCCGGGGTTGCCGACGAGACCGCCGAGGGAGGAGCAGTTGACGATCGCGCCGCTGCCCTGGGCCCGCATGTGGCGCAGTTCGTGCTTCACGCTCGCCCAGATGCCCCGCAGGTTGATGCCTTGGACACGGTCGAACTGCTCGGCGCTCTCGTCTGCGGCGTCGGTGGGCGGGGGCATGATCCCGGCGTTGTTGTAGGCCATGTCGAGCCGGCCGAAGGCTTCGACCGTGCGGTCGACGGCGGCGGCGACCTGGTCCTCGTCGGTGACATCGCAGACCAGCGCGAGGATTCGGTGGCCCTCCTCGGCGAGCTGCTTGGCAGCATGGTTGACGGCGTCTTCGTTGATGTCGGCGAGGGCGACGGCGGCTCCCGAGGCGGCGAAGGCGCGGGCGCTGGCCAGGCCCATGCCGGAGGAGGCGCCGGTGATGAAGGCGACCTGGCCGGTGAAGTCGTAGGTGGGGTTCATGGAGTGGACTCCTCACGTCGGGTTTCGGCGACTGGTGTTCCCTGGGGGTTCCGGCGGGTCAGACGGTCTGGCCGCCGTCGACGACGAGGGCGGTGCCGGTGGTGAAGGCGGCGTCGTCGGAGCACAGCCACAGCACGGCGGAGGCGATCTCCTCGGGTTTGCCCAGGCGGCCGACGGGTTCGTCGGCGATGAGTCCTTCGCGCCCGCCGGGTCGGGTGTCGCCGAAGCGGCGGATCATCTCGGTGTCGATGATGCCGGGGCAGACAGCGTTGATGCGGATGCCCTCGGCGGCGTGGTCGAGGGCCGCGGAGCGGGTGAAGCCGATGATCCCGTGTTTGGCGGCGGCGTAGGCGGCCTGGCCCTTGAACCCCTTGACGCCGGCTCCGGAGGAGACGTTGACGATCGCCCCGCCGCCGTCCTGCCGGAGCATCTGGCGGACCTGCGCCCTGGTGCACAGGAACGCACCGGTGAGGCTGACAGCGAGGATGCGGTCCCAGTCGTCCTTGGCGGTATCGGCGGCCGTCTGGACGGGCTGCTCTACCCCGGCGTTGTTGAACGCGGCGTCCAGGCTCCCGAAACGTTCGACTGTCCGCTCGACAGCAGTCTGGACGTCTGTCTCGCTGGTGACATCACAGGTCAGGGCGATTGCCTTGCCGCCGTCGGCCTCGATGAGGCGGGCGGTCTCGCGCAGGCCCTCGGCGGACCGGTCGACGAGGGCGACCTGCGCGCCGGCGCGGGCGAAGGCCAGGGCGGTCGTGCGGCCGATGCCTGAGGCTGCGCCGGTGACGAACGCGCTCTTGCCGCGAAAGTCGTAGGCGACGGTCATGGGAGTCTCTCCCTCGATGGCGGAACGGTGGCTCGTCCGGGCGGATGTCAGTGGTGTGCCGGTGTGGAGGCGTCGTCCCGCACGGGGGCCGCAGCAGCGCGCTGGGCGACAATCCGTGTGCGGTGGCCGGTGCCGCTGAGCGCGAGCGCGATGAGCGGCAGCAGGGTGAGCGCGGCGAAGACAGCGCCGACAAGGGCCGGCCCGGTCAGGCCGAGCGAGGAGTCCAGGGCCCGGCCCGCGACGAGGGAGCCGGCGGCAATGCCGGTGTTGTAGCCGGAGGTGGTCAGCGCCGAGGTGAGGGTGGGGGCATCCCCGGCGAAGCGGACGGCCAGGGAGGTGACGACCGGGTTGACGGTGAACCCGGCCGCGGCCATGCCGAAGACCAGGACCACGGCGGCCACCGGGCTGCTGGAGGCCGGGATCAGAGCCAGGAGGATGAGGGCGGTGGCCGCCGACGCGGTGATCGTCGTGACCATCGGGCGGCGGTCCCCGAGACGTCCTCCGATGGCGGTGCCGCCCAGCGCCCCGATACCGAAGGCGATCAGCACCAGCGGCACGGCCCCGGCCGGGATGCCCGCCCGGTCGGTCAGCAGCGGGGTGATGTAGGTGTGCGTCGCCAGGACTCCGCCCATGATCAGCACGGCTGCGCCGAGCGCCAGCCACAGCCGCCCCTGCTTGAGGGCCCGGACCTCGGCCCGCACCGACACCTCGGCCCGCTGCTCGGTGCGGGGGATGAACCGGCCGACGAACGCGGCGGCCAGCGCGGCGAGGACGGCCAGCGCCCAGAACGGGCCTCGCCACCCGGTGTAGTGGCCGACGAACGAGCCGATCGGCACCCCGATCACGTTGGCCAGCGTGAGGCCGCCCATCATGACACCGACCGCGCGCGTGGCACCGGCGGGCCCGGCGGTGGTGGTGGCGATGACGAAGCCGACGGCCCAGAACGCTCCGGTGGCCAGGGCCGTCACCACGCGGGCGGTGAGCACGACGGTGAATGAGGTACTCAGGGCGGCGACGGCGTGCCCGAGGGCGAAGACGGCGAGTGCGCCGATGAGGGTGTGGCGCTGCGGCAGGCGCAGGATGGCCATGGCCATCGCGGGCCCGCCGACGATCATGCCGACGGCGAACGCGGTGATCAGCAGGCCGGCGTGCGACACGCTCACGTTCAGGTCGGCGGCCATCTCGGGCAGCAATCCGGCGATGACGAACTCGGTGGTACCCATCAGGAACGTGCCGGCGGCGAGCACCCAGACGACGAAGGGCAGCTTGCCGGTTGCGGTACCGGAGGCGGGGGGCATGCGGGGGTCCTTGTTCGAGATACGGGGGGCGGGCGAGGCAGCGGCGGTTCGGGCCGGTCAGCGGACCACGTCGACGGTCACTTTGGAGGCGGTGGCCAGCCGGCCGATGTCACCGTCGTCGGCGAGATGGCCGAGGATGACGATGCCGTCGGCGTAGGGGACATCGCGGTAGTAGAGGACCAGCTGGCCCCAGGGTGCGTAGTAGCCGAGGTCACCGGCCTTCGGGGCGGCTCCCTCCGGGACACCGGAGGTGGACAGCCGACGAGGAAGGTCGACGATTTTCTCGGCCTGATGGAAGTCCTCCAGTTCCAGGGTGAGCGGGAGTAGCTCGGCGAAGTCGCGGGCGGGAGGGCTGTCGTTCAGGGTGGCGTCGACGGGTCGGCCGTCGATGGTGAGGCGGATATCCATCGCAGTGCTCCTGTCCCATCCGGACGCGGTTGCTGACGCCGAGGTCGGGGGCTGCCCGGACGACGCGGCGGAGGTTGTTGTGGCGGGGGTCGACCCTGCAGGTGGGTCGTCGGAGCAGGCGGTCGCGGCCAGCAGTAGAACGCCGGTGATGGCGGTGGTGGTCAGGGCCTGGCGAAAGGTGTGGGTCATGGGGTGCTGGCCTGCGGGTCGGGCATGGGCTCGGCGTAGTGGCGAAAACCCTTGCGGTCGGTGTGCAGGCCGTACAGCAGCTCGGCAAGCGCCTCGGGGCTGGAGGTCGCGGAGTCGGGGCTGATCGCGCCGGGGACGATGAGCTGCGCGGCGTGAATGTTTTCCGGGGCGAGCGCGGTGTGGAGCATCGCCGCGTAGGCGCTCTCGGCGGCGAACGCGATCGAGGTGCCGGCCCGGTCGGGGTGCGGGCGTACCGCGCTGCCGCCGTTGACGAACAGCAGCGTGCCCCGCCCGAGCTCCCGCATGCCGGGCAGGACCGTGTTCATGCAGGTGAGCGGGCCCTTGACGGAGAAGGCCAACGGGTCGTCCAGGTCGGCCGCGGTGGTCTCCAGGACCGGCTTCATGAAGTCGCCCCGGGGCACCGGGCTGAACTGCAGGATCTCGACGGTGCCCAGCGTGTCCGCAGCTTCACGCAGGGCAGCGGTGAGGGAGGCGGGGTCGAGGACGTCGGCGGTGAAGCCGCGGGCGTGGACGTTCTCCCTCGCCAGTTCGGCTGCCAGGTTGTCCTGGTGCTGGGCGCTGCGCGAGAGGAGGGCGACGCTGTGGCCCGCTTTGCCGAAGCGACGGGCGGCAGCCAGCCCCAGGCCGGGGCCGGCGCCGACGAGGGCGAAGGTGGTCACGGTAGTTCTCCTCAACAACGTGGTGGCGGGCTGGCCGAATCAGGGAGCCCGCGGAAAGAGCCGTGCGATTCGCGAGGGGTGGTTCTGGATGGCGCGCGTTCGTCGACGCCGCGCAGCCCTTGACGACCTGAACCAGGGGGCCCGTGTTCAGCCGGCGGCCGGAGCTGCGGCGTACTCCTCGTCGGTGACAGGGTTCAGCCAGTGCACGACATCGTGATCGTCGTCGCCCTCGTTGATGGCCAGGTGGACCATCAGCCGGTTCGGCGCGGCACCGTGCCAGTGCTCCTCATCGGCCTCGAACAGGACGCGGTCGCCAGGCCGGATGACTTCCACCGGTCCGCCACGGCGCTGGCACAGGCCGACGCCTTCGGTGACGAAGACGGTCTGGCCCAGCGGGTGGCGGTGCCAGTGGGTGCGGGCACCGGGCATGAAGTGCACCAGCGACGCGGTGACCCGGGACGGTGAGGGGGCCGCGGCCACGGCGTCGATGTAGACGTCGCCGGTGAACCAGTCCGCCGGACCCTTGACGGTGTCGATCGAGCTGCGGGTGATCTGCACGAAAAGCTCCTTGTACGGGGGGTACGGGGGACAGGGGGATCAGGGCTTGAGGAGCGTCTTGATGGCGCGGCGCTCGTCCATGGCCTTGTAGCCTTCGGCGACCTGGTCCAGGGGCAGAGTGAGGTCGAAGACCTTGCCCGGGTCGATCCGACCCGACAGGACGCGATCGATCAGGTCGGGCAGGTAGCGGCGTACCGGGGCGGGCCCGCCGCGCAGGCCGACGTGGGAGAAGAACAGCTCCTGGCCGTCGACGGCCACCTCGTGCGGGACGCCGACGAAGCCGACGTTGCCGCCGGGGCGGGCGGAGTGCAGGGCCTGCTGCATGGCCTGGGCGGTGCCGACGCACTCCAGCACGGAGTCCGCGCCGATCCCGCCGGTCATCTCCTTGATCCGGGCGACACCTTCCTCGCCGCGCTCAGTGACGATGTCGGTGGCGCCGAACGCACGGGCGAGCTTCTGCCGGGACTCGTGGCGGGACATGGCGATGATGCGCTCCGCACCCATCTCCTTGGCCGCGATCACGCCGCACAGGCCGACCGCGCCGTCGCCGACCACAACGGCGGTCGCACCGGGCTTGACCTCGGCGGCGTCGGCGGCCCACCAGCCGGTGCCCAGCACGTCCGAGACGGCCAGAAGCCCCGGCCAGAACCGCTCGTCCGGAACACCGTCGGTGGCCACGAGAGTGCCCTGCGCGTTGGGGATCCGGACGTAGTCTGCCTGGCAGGTGGACATGAACTCGCGGTTCAGGCAGTTCGACTGGAAACCGTTGCGGCAGTTCGCACAGGTGTTGTCCGAGGTGGCGAACGAGCCGACGACGAACTGGCCGGGCCGGACCGAGGTGACCTCGGAGCCGACCTCCTCCACGAAGCCGACGTACTCGTGGCCCATCGGATGTGCCTGCTCGGTCGGCTCTGCCCCCCGGTACGGCCACAGATCCGACCCGCAGACACAGGTCACCGCCGTGCGGATGACCGCGTCGGTCGGATGCTCGATCTTCGGGTCTTCCAGAGTCTCGAAGCGGATGTCGCCAGGGGAGTGGATCACTGCGCCGCGCATGAGAGGTTCCTTTGCCTACGGGTTGCAGGTGCGGCCCCGGAGCCTCGGGCGGCGGACCGCCCGAGAGGGGGCGTGGAGCTGCGTCTTCGCTGCCTTGGTGGCCCCAAGGAGAAGCACCACGCCTTCCAGGTAACCCCCTCTTCACACGCGCAGCGAGTCACTGACAAGGGGTGTACCGGCAGTACATCCCTATGGCGGCGTGCGGGACGTACCGTCGAAGACATGGACAACCGTGAGGAGGTCCGCGAGTTCCTCACCTCGCGGCGCGCGAAGATCACCCCCGACCAGGCCGGACTGCCCTCCGGATCCCGCCGCCGGGTGCCGGGCCTACGCCGCAGCGAGGTCGCGGCCCTCTCCGACATGAGCGTCGAGTACTACTCCAAACTGGAACGCGGCAACCTCGCCGGAGTCTCCCCGGCCGTCCTCGAAGCCCTCGCCCGCGCCCTCCAGCTCGATGAGGCCGAGCGCGCCCACCTGGTGAACCTTGCCCAGGCCGCCGACGGCTCCGACGCGCTCACCCGCCCCCGCCGCCGGCGTACCAAGGAGCAGTGGAAGCCGCACCGCAGCCTGCAATGGACCCTGGACGCGATCACCGCCGGACCCGCCTTTGTCCGCAACGGCCGCATGGACATCCTCGCCGCCAACCAGCTCTTCCGCGCCTTCTACACCGACGTCTACGCCACGTCCGGCAACCAGCAGAACCTGGCCCGCTTCACCTTCCTCGATCCCGCCGCCCGCCGCTTCTATCCGGACTGGGACGCCTTCGCCGACATCACCGTCGCCATCGTGCGTGCGGAAGCCGGCCGTAACCCGCACGACAAGGAGCTGCACGATCTGGTCGGTGAGCTGTGTACCCGCAGTGATGAGTTCCGTACCCGGTGGGGTGCGCACAACGTCCGCCATCATGGCACCGGCACCAAGCACTTCCACCACCACGCCGTCGGCGCCCTCTCGCTCGCTTTCGAGGGCCTGGAGATGGCCGCCGCCCCCGGTCTCACCCTCACCATCTACACCGCCGAGCCCGGCTCACCTTCCGAGGAGGGACTGCGTCTGCTCGCCACCTGGGCCGCCACCCAGGAAGCCGCCCCGGACACGAAACGGTCGGCGACTAGCTGACCGTCGACTGGGCTGGCCCCATGGGGGCTCGGTAATCTCGGGTGTGCAGCCTGCTGCGGGTCTGTCAAACGAGCGGTGTAACTAGGGTGGTTGGGGTTACTGGCGGGCGGCTGACAGGCGGCCGTCGAAGGTGATGTCGAAGGCGTTCAGTGCGGTCTTCCAGCGCATGGTCCAGCGGGTCTGGCCCTTGCCGGTGGGGTCGAGGGACGTGATCGCCATGTAGACGCACTTGAGGGCGGCCTGCTCGTTGGGGAAGTGGCCGCGGGCCTTGACCGCACGGCGGATCCGCGCGTTCACCGACTCGATCGCGTTCGTTGTGCAGACGATCCGGCGGATCACGGTGTCGAACCGCAGGAAGGGGGTGAACTCTTCCCAGGCGTTCTCCCACAGCTTCACGATCGCCGGATACTTCCGGCCCCAGGCGCCGGCGAACTCCGCGAACCGCTCCAGGGCGGCCTCCACCGTCGGAGCCGTGTGGACGGGCTTGAGGAGGCGGGCGATCTTGTCCCAGTCCTGGCGGGCGGCATAGCGGAAGGAGCTCCGCAGCAGGTGCACCACGCAGGTCTGCACGATCGTCCTCGGCCATACGGTCTCCACCGCCTCGGGCAGCCCCTTGAGCCCGCCGCAGACCAGCATGAGGACGTCGCTGACGCCGCGATTCTTGATCTCGGTGAGGATGTGCAGCCAGTGCTTGGCACCCTCGCCACCGTCGCCGGCCCACAAGCCCAGGATCTCCCGCCGGCCCTCGACCGTGACCGCGAGGGCCACGTAGATCGGCCGGTTGGCGACCGCGCCGTCGCGGATCTTGGTTCTGTCGACGATCTTGTGATCCGGACGGATGAGCTTGTCGCTCCGCCTGTTCACGATCATGCATCGCGTGCTCTCATGATGTGCTCCTGGAGCTGTTTCCCTACCTGTCCGCGTTGGTGATCGAGGAAGTCGAACGACGGCCGGACCAGGTAGTGCTGAGAGCGCGGGTGCGGGCGACGACTGGGGCCTGTCGGTGCGGCCAGAGCTCGACCCGGGTGCACGGTCGGTACGTACGCAGGCTGCGTGATGTCGCCGTTGGCGGGCTCGGTGTCGTGATCGAGTTATGCGTGCGCCGCTTCCGCTGCGAGAACCCTGCCTGCACGGCGGTGACGTTCGCCGAGCAGGTCCTGGGACTGACCACCCCGCACAGTCGGCATACCCCGCTGCTGCGCGAGATGTTGATGCAGATCGGGCTGGCCCTGGCCGGCCGGGCAGGAGCCCGACTGGCGTCCGCGGTCGGCCTCACCATAGGTAGGGACACGCTGTTGCGACTGGTCAGGTCCCTGCCCGAGCCGGAAATCGGCAAGGTGGAGGTCCTCGGCGTCGACGACTTTGCCTTCCGCAAGGGCCGCCACTACGGCACGGTATTGATCGACATGGCCACCCACCGGCCGCTGCACCTCTACGACGGCCGCGACGGGGAGGACCTGGCTGCCTGGCTCCGCGAGCACCCCGAGGTGACGGTCATCTGTCGGGACCGTTCCAGCGGATACGGGGAGGGCGCTCGGGTCGGGGCGCCGCAGGCCGAACAGGTCGCGGATCGCTATCACCTGTGGGCCAACCTCGGCCAGGCCGTCGAGCAGACGGTCAACGCCCATCGCTCCCGCCTGGCGGAACCGCCTCCGGCACGGACCAGCAGCCACGACACCCCCTCGGTGAAGCCCGAGGTGGTACGGCCCCCGAAAGAACTGAAGATCGTCGCCCGGCTGCGTGAGCAGCACGCCGCCGCCCATGAGCTCTGGGAACAGGGGATGTCAAAGGCAGCGATCGGCCGGAAACTCGGACTGCACCAGGCGACCGTCCGCAAGCTGGTGAGCGCCCGCTCCGCCGACGACGTCGTCGCCAAGAGCCTGCAGCGGGCGCATATCGTCGACCCATACGTCGGCCACCTGCACCAGGGCTGGAACGAAGGCATCCGAAACGCCGCCCAGCTCTACCGGGAGATCCAAGAGCTCGGCTATCCGGGAGGCGAGTTGGCCGTCCAGCGCCACCTGCGGCGCTACCGGACCGGACGCGGACACGCACCCGCCCCAGGACCCAAGCCTCCGTCGGTCCGCGAGGTCACCTCCTGGATCATGACCCACCCCGAGCACTTGCGGGCCGAGGACGCCGACAAGCTGCGTCGGCTGCGTGAGCGCGATCTGGAACTCGACCGGCTCACCCTTCACGTCAGGAAGTTCGCCGCGATGATGACCGGCCACCACGGCGACCGCCTCGAAGACTGGATCACCGACGTCGAACGAGACAGCCTGGCTCCGCTTGCTGGCTTCGCCTGCAACCTCCGCCGCGACTTCGACGCCGTCCGCAACGGACTGTCCCTGCCCCACAACTCCGGTGCCGTCGAGGGCAACATCAACCGACTGAAGATGCTGAAACGCCAGATGCTCGGCCGCGCCAGCCTTGATCTCCTTCGCAAACGCGTTCTGCTCACACGATGAGCCCCAACCCACCAGATCACAAGATCGTCGACAGAACCCGGATCTTCACGTGGATGGCGTCGATGAAGACGACCGGATAGACCGGGTCGAGGGGCCTGCTCTGCCATTCGGCCATGCCCTCGAGGACCTTGTCGGTGATGGTGGAGATGGCCTGGCGGGAGACGTCGGCGCTATAGACCTCGGCCAGGTGGGCCTGCACCTCGCCGGTGGTCAGGCCCTTCGCGGCCAGCGAGATGACCATCTCGTCGACCCCGGTCAGGCGCTTCTGCCGCTTCTTGACGATCTTCGGCTCGAAGGAGCCGTCGCGGTCGCGGGGCACGACGATCTCCACCGGGCCGACATCGGTCAGCACCGTCTTGGAGCGTTTGCCGTTGCGGGAGTTGCCGCCGTTCTTGCCCGTCGCATCGTGCTTGTCATAGCCGAGGTGGTCGGTGATCTCGCCTTACAGGGCGGACTCCAGCAATCGATTGGTCAGCTGCTGCAGCAGCCCGCCCTCGCCGGTCAGCTGCAGGCCCTCGGCCTGGGCCCGGCTCACCAAATCGTCGATCAGCTGGTCGTCCACGGCCTTCGCCGACACAGCCGCTGCCGACTCGGCAGCGTCCTGCTCGGCTACGTTCTCACTGGTCATCGATGCATCTTCCATGATCGGGAGTTACACCGAACGATTTACAGTCCCCGTCGACGCTGTCGACGTCGATGCTCAGCGGGATCCGCGGCGCTGCCTCGGTTCCGCGTCTGCTTTGGCCACTAGACCGAGGTCGGTGTCGCCGATGCGCAGGCCGAGGTAGAAGACCGGGCCTTCTTCGGGTACCCGAAAGAATCTCCTCGGCATCGCACAACTGTGTGTAAGAGTCGGCCAGAGCCTTCTGGTCGGTGTCAGGATCAATGGCTGGACAGTGGACGTGTTGCTCCTGTCGCGAACGGTCACGTTGCTGGGTAGACCGTCCGGGAGGGGTGAACCCATCGGCCCCACCTCGCCGCGCGGGACTTTCACAGCGACGTGGCTGTCTCAGCCGAGATGGCGGGTGGACACCGGTCTCCCGGGAGGGGCCGTACCCGCACAGCATCGATGGGATGGCCACTCTCATGGGGCTACTGAGGCCCGGCCCCGGTTGGCGACGAGCGAAACATAGACCGTGATCGCCGGTTGGCCAAACCGGCGATCACGGCAATCCTTGGAGGAGCTCGTCAGCCCCCCGGGGCTTGGTGTTCGACATGAACACAGAAGGCTGCGCTGGGGCTCCCACACTCCAAGGAAAGCGAGTAGTCCTGTCTTACCCGATCAAGAAGCTTGCCCCCAATGCCAAGGGGAAGGTCCGGTACCGGTTCGTGGTCGATACAGGGCCCGATCCCGTCACCGGGAAGCGCACACAGGTGACACGTACCGTCGCCACGCTGAGGGAGGCGAAGGCGGAGTACGCGAGCATCGTGCATCGTCGCTACGAGGCGGAGCAGGCGCCGTTCAGTCAGGTCACGGTGGGCGAGTGGCTCGATCAGTGGCTGGCCATGAAGGCGGAGGATCTGGAAGAGAGCACTGCCTACAGCTACACCATGACCCTGGCCCGGGTCCGCGGAAGGCTCGGGCACATCAGGCTCCAGGACCTCACCGAGGACCATGTGACGGCATGGATGCGATGGGCGCTCCAGGAGGGGCGTGGGCGGGGAGGGAAGCCGGGCACCGGCCTGGGGGCGACCTCGGTCGAGATGTCGCTGGCCCGGCTGAAGGAGGCGCTTGACCGGGCAGTGACACGGGGCCTGGTCCGGGTCAACGTCGCTCGCGAGGTGACCGTTCCCCGTAAGGCACGCAAGGCAGAGCGCAGGGCCACGGCGGCAGTGCCGCCGTGGAGCGTCGCGGAAGTACACGCCTTTGTCCGTGCGATCGCAGGCGACCGCCTGCAGGCACCGTTCCTTCTCGCTCTGATGGGCCTTCGGCCGGCGGAGATCTGTGGCATGC
The DNA here is from genome assembly GCF_001905385.1 of Streptomyces sp. CB02414. Taxonomy (GTDB): domain Bacteria; phylum Actinomycetota; class Actinomycetes; order Streptomycetales; family Streptomycetaceae; genus Streptomyces. The sequence continues at coordinate 134,001 of NZ_LIPF01000008.1, forward strand.
GCTGGACGGACGTCGACCTGGACGAAGCCACCGTGTCCATCACCAACACCCGGACGGTCATGGGGAACGACATCGTGGTGGAGAAGGACACCAAGTCACCCGCCGGTGAGCGGGAACTTCCTCTGCCGGCTCCGGTTGCGGCTGCCTTGACCGCGTTCCGGGCTGCTCAGGCAGACGAGAGGGCGGTGGCCGGGCAGGGGTACGAAGGCAGCGGCTACGTTCTCGTGGACGCTCGGGGCAGGGTGCTCAACGGTCGGCAGCTGCGTGAGCGGGCCTACAAGGTCATGGACCGCAGCGGGCTGCGTCGGCTCCGTCTGTACGACGCCCGTGCGAGCTGCCTGACGTACCTGGCGAACCACGGGGTCCCGGACCACCTTCTCGCCCGGTGGGCCGGTCACGCCGACGCCCGGACCACGAAGCGCTGGTACGTGAAACCGGATGTGGAGGACCTGCGGCCTGCGGCGGACACGTGGGGAGGTCTGGCGAGTGGCTCCGCCCCCGTTCACGAAGAGAATGTGAGATGTGGGAGCGTGAACGGGTGAGTGAGAAGAACGTCGACACCATGCAATACCGCTTTGACGGGCCGGAACAGGCCCCGGTCCTCGTCATGGGGCCGTCCCTCGGTGCTACATGGCACATGTGGGACCGGCAGGTGCCCGAGCTGGCGCAGCAGTGGCGGGTCTTCCGTTTCGACCTGCCCGGGCACGGCGGCGCCCCCGCCCACCCGGCGGGTTCCGTCGCCGACCTCACCTCGCGTCTGCTGGCCACCCTCGACGGGCTCGGCGTGCAGCGCTTCGGGTACGCGGGCTGCGCGCTCGGCGGCGCCGTCGGCGTCGAGCTGGCCCTGCGCCACCCCGAGCGGCTCGCCTCCCTCGCCCTGATCGCCGCCTCGCCCCGCTTCGGCACGGCCGACGAGTTCCGTCAGCGTGGCGTGATAGTCCGTACGAACGGGCTCGACCCCATCGCCCGCAGCTCGCCGGAGAGGTGGTTCACCGGGGGCTTCGCCGCCGCCCAGCCCGCGATCACCGAGTGGGCCGTGCAGATGGTGCGGACCACCGACCCCGGCTGCTACATCGCCGCCTGCGAGGCGCTCGCCGCGTTCGACGTGCGCGGCGAGCTCGGGCAGGTCGGTGTGCCCACCCTGGTCCTCGTCGGCTCCGACGACCAGGTCACCGGCCCCGCCGAGGCCCGCACGCTGGTCGCCGGTATCCCGGACGCCCGCCTCGCCGTCGTCCCCGGCGCCTCCCACCTGGTCCCGGTCGAGCAGCCCGGAGCCGTCACCGACCTGCTGGTGCGGCACTTCTCCACCGCCTGGCAGACCGCCCACGACTCCTCCACCGGCCAGATCGCGGTCCCGGCCGCCCAGGTGGCCGTACCCGCCGCCCCCGTGGCCGGACCGCCCGCCCTCGCGGCCTCCGCCGCCCCCGTCCAGCCGGCCATGGCGCCGCCCCCGCCGCAGGCCGCGCCCGTCGCCGAGATCGCTCCGGCCCCCGCGGTACCGGCGCAGACCGCCGGACAGGGGCGGCCCGATCCGTACGACGCCGGGCTCAAGGTGCGCCGCGAAGTGCTCGGCGACGCGCACGTCGACCAGGCCCTGGCGCAGGCGGACGAGTTCTCCGGGGACTACCAGGAGTTCCTCACCCGGTACGCCTGGGGCGAGGTCTGGGACCGTCCCGGTCTGGACCGGCGTACCCGCAGCTGTGTCACCCTCACCGCCCTGGTCGCCGGCGGCCACCTCGAGGAACTGCCGCCCCACATCCGGGCCGCCCTGCGCAACGGGCTCACCCCGGCCGAGATCAAGGAAGTGCTGCTCCAGGCGGTCGTCTACTGCGGCGTACCGGCCGCGAACGGCGCCTTCCGGGTGGCCCAGCAGGTCATCCGGGAGGAGACCACGCCGCCCGAGTGAGTCCTGGCGAGCCGGGGGACGGCGTGCGGCGGCAGGATGGAGTCATGAAGCTCACCAAGAAGTCGCACGCCTGCGTCCGCCTCGAGAAGGACGGGCAGACGCTCGTCCTTGACCCCGGCGGATTCAGCGAGGAGGACGCGGCCCTCGGCGCGGACGCGATCCTCGTCACCCACGAGCACCCCGACCACTTCGACGAGCTGCGGCTGCGCGCCGCGATGGAGAACAACCCGGCCGCCGGGATCTGGACGCTGGGGTCGGTCGCGGAGAGGATCTCGGCGGCGTTCCCGGGTCGCGTGCACACCGTCGGCCACGGAGACGCCTTCACCGCCGCGGGATTCGACGTGCAGGTCCACGGCGAGCTGCACGCGGTGATCCACCCGGACATCCCCCGCGTCACCAACATCGGCTTCCTCGTCGACGGCGGCAAGGTCTTCCACCCCGGCGACGCCCTCACCGTCCCCGACCACCCGGTCGAGACGCTGATGCTCCCCGTCATGGCGCCGTGGAACAAGATCTCCGAGGTCATCGACTACGTCCGCGAGGTGAAGCCGCAGCGCGCCTACGACATCCACGACGCGCTCCTCACCGACCTGGCCCGCCCGATCTACGACCGCCAGATCGGCGAGCTGGGCGGCGCGGAGCACCTGCGGCTGACGCCCGGGGACTACGCGCGGGTGTGAGCACCGCGGTGTGAGAACACCGACGTCCGGGCCGGCCCGGGACCGGGGCCGCGTTGTCAGTCCCGCCCGGTAGGTTGTGGGACATGCGCATCGCGACCTGGAACGTGAACTCGATCACCGCCCGCCTGCCGAGGCTCCTGGCCTGGCTGGAGAGCAGCGGCACCGACGTGCTGTGCCTCCAGGAGGCCAAGGTCTCCGAGGAGCAGTTCCCCTTCGACGAGCTGCGCGAGCAGGGCTACGAGGCGGCGGTCCACGCCACCGGCCGGTGGAACGGGGTGGCGGTGCTCTCCCGCGTCGGCCTCGAGGACGTCGTCAAGGGCCTGCCCGGTGACCCCGGCTACGACGGCGTCCAGGAGCCCAGAGCGATCTCCGCCACCTGCGGCCCGGTCCGCGTCTGGTCGGTGTACGTGCCCAACGGCCGCGAGGTGGAGCACGCGCACTACGCCTACAAGCTCCAGTGGTTCGAGGCGCTGCGGGCCGCCGTCGAGAGCGACGCGGCCGGCGGCCGCCCGTTCGCGGTGATGGGGGACTACAACGTCGCGCCGACGGACGACGACGTCTACGACCGCGCCGCCTTCGAGGGATCCACCCACGTCACCCCCGCCGAGCGCGCCGCCCTCGCCTCCCTGCGCGGTGCCGGCCTGTCCGACGTGGTGCCGCGCCCGCTGAAGTACGACCACCCCTACACCTACTGGGACTACCGCCAGCTCTGCTTCCCCAAGAACCGCGGCATGCGCATCGACCTGGTCTACGGCAACGAGCCCTTCGCCAAGGCCGTCACCGACTCCTACGTCGACCGCGAGGAGCGCAAGGGCAAGGGCGCCTCGGACCACGCACCGGTCGTGGTGGACCTGGAGGTGTAGCCCCCGCCCACCCGCCGTCCGCCCCACCCGCCGCCCGCCCCGCCCGGCGCTTCCGCGCGCCCTGTGGTGCGCACCGGGGCACGAATGACAATCTGTAGGTATGAACATCCCTTTCCTCGGCAGGCGGCGCGAAGACCGACGGGCTCACGACGCCGAGGGAATCGGCGAGCTGCTCGCCGACTGCGACCTGCTGCGTTCGCAGGCGCTGCGGGAGGGTGTCCGACTCGACGACTCCGAGGTCTCCTTGGAGCGTCTCGACCAGATGCTGCCCCGGTGGCGCGGCGACGCCGAGATCCTGGACTGGCTCGGCAACGACGCCGGTCTGTACCTCGGCACGGTGATCGTGCGCACCGTGCCGGGCGCCGCCTGGTCCATCCGGTCCGACGGGCAGCCCGTCGTCCGGCTGGCCTCCGGCCGGGAGTTCGACGTGGTGGCCTCCGGCCACGCCTGGGCGGAGGACGGCGCGCCCGAACTCTCGCAGCTGTACGGCGAGGTCGCGGAAGCGTGAGCTGCCGTAAATAGGGCTATTGCCCGGAAGGTGCGTGTCGTCGGCGAAGGCGGCTTTCATCCCGGTACGTTGCGGTGGTCGGGCCACACACTCACGCACGGGGGCACACGCAAGGTGCAGCCGGAGATCACTGCTCGCGCGCAACGGACACCACGAGGGCGTGTCCGCGGCCGAGGAGAAGGTCAGCTGCACACCTGGTTCAGGAAGCCCGGTGGGAATTGCGGGTCGCCTGCGTCTGTGCCGGCACCGGCAGGGGGCTGGTCGCCGCCCGGGTCACGTCTCCGACGAGCTCGACGACGTCCGGGCCGTACGCCTGGGAGTTGACCACCTTCAGCAGCAGCACGAAGGAGTTGGTGCCGTGCTTGCGCGCCAGCTTCTCGTGGTGCCGGGCGAGATAGCGGGTGGCGGCCTGGTTGGTGATGGCGCGCTGCCCGCAGAACAGGAAAGCGGGCCGCGCCTCGCGCCGGTCCCCGGCCGTCAGCCGGGCGAGCAGGACGTACTCGGTGATGCCCGCGTCCATGCGGTAGCGCTCGCCGCCGATCTGGAAGGCGCCCCGGTCCGGGCCGGGTTCGGGATCGACGTTGACCCGCACCCCGGGCAGCATGGCCGCCATGTGGGCCACCATCCGGCGGTTCGACCCGGGCCCGCCCACGCAGAACTCCGTGCGCTCGCCGAAGCCCTGGTGGACCATGTCCTGGGTCACCACCTGCAGATGCGCGCCGCAGTCCTTGATGAGGGCGGCCAGCTCCAGCAGCGCGAAGACGTCGAAGCGGTGGACCGCCGGTTCGGTGGCGGCCGGGTCCCGGTTGACGACGAGCAGTGACTCGGAGCTGTCCGGCAGCCCGAAGAACGCCTGCTTGCGGCGGAGTCTGCGCTTCCACAGGTAGGTACGGGCCAGCCAGCCCAGCGCGGCACTGATGCCCGCCGCGACCACGCCCAGGACGATGTTGCGTACGTCGTCAGTCATGGGCGGGCATGCTAGCGGGCGTCGGCGTACCCGTGTTCGACGGGCTGCGTCGGGACCGTGTCGTACGCGTTCTCGCGGCGTTCCTGACGCGACCATGACGATCAACTAAGCTGCCCGAACGGCCCTTCCCTGGAGGTGCGGATGCGTCGCCCTGTCGCACGGAATCTGACGGTCCTGGCGGTATCGGCCGCCGTGGTGTCGGTGGGGGCGGCGGCGCCACCCGCCGCGCAGAGCAGACCCGCCGTCCCCAAGACCCCGGTCGCCGTCGGGTACGGCGGCGCGGTCGCCAGCGTCGACCCGGACGCCTCCGCCGCCGGCATCGAGGTGCTGCGCAAGGGCGGCAACGCCGTCGACGCGGCCGTGGCCACCGCGGCCGCCCTCGGCGTCACCGAGCCCTACTCCGCCGGCATCGGCGGGGGCGGCTACTTCGTCTACTACGACGCCGAGTCCCGTACCGTACGCACGATCGACGGCCGCGAGACCGCGCCGCTGAGCGCCGACGAGGACCTCTTCACGGAGAACGGCGAGCCCATCCCCTTCGCCGACGCCGTCAGCAGCGGCCTCGCCGTCGGCACCCCGGGCACGCCCGCCACCTGGCAGACCGCCCTGGACGAGTGGGGCAGCCGGAAGCTGTCCTCGGTGCTCAAGCCCGCCGAGCGCCTGGCCCGGCGCGGCTTCACCGTCGACGAGACCTTCCGCTCCCAGACCGCCGCCAACGAGCAGCGGTTCCGCTACTTCCCGGACACCGCCGAACTCTTCCTCCCCGGCGGCGAACTCCCCGTCGTCGGCTCCACGTTCAAGAACCCGGACCTCGCGCGCACCTACCGGGAACTCGGCCGCGAGGGCGTCGACGCGGTCTACCACGGCGAACTCGGCGAGGACATCGTCGACACCGTGGGCGAGCCGCCCGTCGACCCGGAATCCGGCTGGAACGCCCGCTCCGGCGACCTCACCGCCAAGGACCTCGCGGCCTACGAGACCAAGCTCCAGGCGCCCACGCGCACCTCGTACCGCGGCCTGAACGTCTACTCCATCGCCCCCTCCTCCTCCGGCGGCACCACGGTCGGCGAGGCCCTCAACATCCTGGAGCGCACCGACCTCTCCAAGGCCAGCAAGGCCCGCTACCTGCACCGCTTCATCGAGGCGAGCCGCATCGCCTTCGCCGACCGCGGCCGCTGGGTCGGCGACCCGGCCTTCGAGGACGTACCGACGAAGGAACTGCTGTCGCAGCGGTACGCCGACTCGCGCGCGTGCCTGATCAAGGACGACGCGGTCCTCACCAGCCCCCTCGCACCCGGCGACCCCCGCGATCCCGCCCCCTGCGCGGACGGCGGCACAGCGGCGCCGACGACGTACGAGGGCGAGAGCACCACGCACCTGACCGTGGCCGACAAGTGGGGGAACGTCGTCGCCTACACGCTCACCATCGAGCAGACCGGCGGCAGCGGCATCACCGTGCCCGGCCGGGGCTTCCTGCTCAACAACGAGCTGACCGACTTCTCCTTCGCCCCCGCCAACCCGGCAGTCCACGACCCGAACCTGCCCGGCCCTGGAAAGCGCCCGCGCTCCTCCATCGCGCCGACGATCGTGCTGGATCAGCATTACAAGCCGGTCGTGGCCGTCGGTTCGCCCGGCGGCGCCACCATCATCACCACCGTGCTCCAGACCCTCACCGGCGTCATCGACCGCGGCCTCCCGCTGGTCGACGCGATCGCCGCCCCGCGCGCCAGCCAGCGCAACGCCGCCCGGACCGATCTCGAACCCGGCCTCTACGACAGTGGCCTGCGGGAGGAACTGGAGGCCATCGGGCACTCCTTCAATCGCAACCCCGAGATCGGCGCGGCGACCGGCGTACAGCGGCTGCCGGACGGCAAGTGGCTGGCCGCCGCCGAGAAGGAACGACGCGGCGGCGGGTCGGCGATGGTCGTCAGGCCGGTCCGCTAGACCTCACAGTTCGGGGACGGGCTGCTGCGGCGTCCGGAACGTCAGCCGCCCGTCCTCGACGTCGACCGTGACCCGGCCGCCCTCCGTGACGCGGCCGTCGAGGAGCAGCCGGGACAGTTCGTTGTCGACCTCGCGCTGGATGGTGCGGCGCAGTGGACGCGCGCCGTACTCGGGCTGGTAGCCGCGCTCGGCGATCCAGTCCACGGCCGCGTCCGTGAAGTCGGCCGTGACGCCCTGCGCGTGCACCATGCGCCGGGTCTCCTCCAGCAGCAGGCTGGTGATCTGCCGCAGCTGCTCGCCGCTGAGCTGGCGGAAGACGACGATCTCGTCGATGCGGTTGAGGAACTCGGGCCGGAAGTGCTCGCGCAGCGGGCGCAGCACCTGCTCGCGCCTGGCCTCCTCGTCCGCCTCCGAGCCGCCCGAGCCGAAGCCGATGCCCGCACCCCGTCGGGTGATCACGTCGGAGCCCAGGTTGCTGGTCATCACGACGACCGTGTTGCTGAAGTCCACCGTGCGGCCCTGCGAGTCGGTCAGCCGCCCGTCGTCCAGCACCTGGAGCAGGATGTTGAAGACGTCCGGGTGCGCCTTCTCCACCTCGTCCAGCAGGAGCAGCGAGTACGGGTGCCGGCGCACCACCTCGGTGAGCTGGCCGGCCTCCTCGTGCCCGACGTAACCGGGCGGGGCGCCGACCAGGCGGCTGACCGTGTGCCGCTCCTGGTACTCGCTCATGTCGAGCCGCACCATCCGCTCCTCGCTGCCGAACAGCGCCTCCGCGAGCGCCCGCGCCAGCTCGGTCTTGCCGACGCCGGTAGGGCCGAGGAAGAGGAAGCTGCCGATGGGCCGGTCGGGGCTGGCCAGACCGGCGCGGGAGCGCAGTACGGCGTCGGCGACGACCCGTACGGCCTCCTCCTGGCCCACCACCCGCTCGTGCAGGTGGGACTCCAGGCCCAGCAGGCGATCCTTCTCCTCCTGGGTGAGGCTGCTGACCGGGATGCCGGTCTGCCGGGACACCACCTCGGCGATGGACTCGGTGCCGACCACCAGGTTCAGGCCCTCGTCGGCCTCGCCGCCGCCGTCGGCCTCCATGATCCGCTGTTTCAGCTCGACGATCCGGTCCCGCAGCTGCGTCGCCTGCTCGTACTGCTCGTCCGCGACCGCCTGGTCCTTGTCCCGGACCAGCTGGTCGACCTCGCGCTCCATGGTCCGTACGTCCGTGCCCTTGGTGCGCGCCCGCAGCCGCACCCGGGCGCCGGCCTGGTCGATCAGGTCGATCGCCTTGTCCGGGAGCCGGCGGTCGGTGAGGTAGCGGTCGGACATCTCCACGGCCGCCACCAGCGCCTCGTCGGTGTAGCGGACCTGGTGGTGGGCCTCGTAACGGTCGCGCAGACCGCGCAGGATCTCGATGGCGTCCGCGGTCGTGGGCTCCGGGACCAGGATGGGCTGGAAGCGGCGGGCGAGAGCCGCGTCCTTCTCGATCCGGCGGTACTCCTCCAGCGTGGTTGCGCCCACGATGTGCAGCTCGCCGCGGGCCAGGGCCGGCTTGAGGATGTTCCCGGCGTCCATCGAACCGCTCTCGCCGCCACCGCCCGCGCCCACGACGGTGTGCAGCTCGTCGATGAAGATGATCAGCTGGTCGGAGTGGGCGCGGATCTCGCCCACGATGTTGTTCATCCGCTCCTCGAAGTCACCCCGGTAGCGGGTGCCGGCGACCACGCCGGTCAGGTCGAGCGCGACCACCCGGCGCCCGATCAGCACGTCGGGGACGTCGCCGTCGGTGATGCGCTGGGCGAGCCCCTCCACGACGGCGGTCTTGCCGACGCCCGCGTCACCGATCAGCACCGGGTTGTTCTTGCCGCGCCGGGAGAGCACCTCGACGGTCTGCTCGATCTCGTCCTCGCGCCCGATCACCGGGTCGATCCGGCCCTGCTGGGCCAGGTCGGTCAGGTCGCGGCCGTACTTGTCGAGGGTCGGCGTGTTGGTGGCCTGCGGCCCCTCCGTACGCCCCTTCGCCGCGTCCGGCGTCTCCGTCGGCAGACCCGACGGTGCGAACCGGGCCGCGTTCAGGATGTGCCCGGCGGCCGAGTCCGGGTTGGCGGCCAGGGCGCTGAGCACGTGCTCCGGGCCGATGTAGCCGGTGCCGGTCGACCGGGCCAGCTCGTGCGCGTCCAGCAGGGCGCGCTTGACGGCCGGGGTCAGGGACAGCGAGGTGGGCGGCGGCACCTCGCCCGGCGGGTGCTGCACCGGGCCGCTGCGCTCGTCGATCTGCGACGCCAGCGAGTCCGGGTCGGCGCCGGCGCGGCTGAGGAGCCCCCGGGTCGGTTCGGTGGAGAGTGCCGCCCGCAGCAGGTGCTCGGTGTCCAGGTCCCGGCTGCCGTGCTCGGCGGCGTACTGCGCGGCCCCCCGCACCAGCTCCCGGGCGGGCTGGCTGAGCAGCCGGCCGATGTCGATCTGCCTCGGCCTGGGCCCGCCGAAGAAGCGTGCCAGGAATTCCGCGAACGGGTCGCCCTCCGGGCCCATGTAGCCGCTGGTCATCGTGTACGGACCTCCGCTGCATCGCTGTCGACGTGCCGGGGCCGGGTAACCCGGTCGGGGCGCGGTCATGCCCAACATGACACGTTCTGCTCCGGCGGGCATGTCCGGCAACCCGGGCGGGCGGAGGGCCTCGCGGCCGGGCGCGTGGCGTGGTGGGAGGGGGCTGCGGGCGCCCTGTGCGGGGCGGCGGACGCCGTGTGCCGGGTTGGGCGGGGCTCGTCTGTTCCTGGGGCGTGGCGTCCGACTTGCCCCGGGGCGCGGGGATCATCCCTCCCGGGCTCACGTGGCTGTCCCACGCGGAGGTACGAATCCGTCTCGCGCCGGGGCATCCGGCCGCCCCCTCGGGGCAACGGCGCAGGCTCCCGCCTGGGCCGTGGTGGTGCCGGGCCCCGGGAGGGGTGGGGCTGGGGTCGTGTGTCGGGGGTGCGGTGCTGGGTCCTGTGTTCGGTCCGCGGGCGCGTCTACCGCGTCACGGCGTTGCGTCTGGTTTCGGCCGTGGGGTCGGGTCTGCTGTCGGTCGTGGTGCTGCGTCCCGTACCGCCCCGTGGGCGGGTCTCCTGCTGGCCCACGAGGCTGCGCCCTGCCCCGGCCGTGGTGCGCGTCCCGCATCGGAGGCACGGTGCTGGGTCCCTCGCCGAGCCCCCGGTGCTGCGCCCCTCACCGGGGCCATGGTGTCGCGCCCCGCCCCGGGGGCCACGGGGCCGCTTCCGCCCCTGGCCCTCGTGGGATCCTCGCGGCGCCCGGCCCCCGGCGTCGTCAGAGGCCGTCCCGGGACGTCAGCACGCGGGGGCCGGCGTCCGTGATCGCCACCGTGTGTTCCACGTGGGCCGCCCGCGAGCCGTCGTTGGTGAGCAGGGTCCAGCCGTCCGGGGCCGGGTGGTAGTCGTCCCGGCCGCTGCTGATCAGCATCGGCTCGATGGCGATGACCATGCCGTGCCGCAGGGGGAGCCCGCGCCCCGGCCGCCCCTCGTTGGGTACCCCCGGGTCCTCGTGCATGTGACGGCCGATGCCGTGGCCGCCGAAGTCCTCCATGATGCCGTAGCCCGCCGACCGGCACACCGTGCCGATGGCGTGCGCGATGTCGCCGACGCGGTTGCCGACGACGGCCGCCCCGATGCCCGCCGCGAGGGCGCGCTCGGCGGTCTCGATCAGCGTCACGTCCGCCGCGCGCGGGGTGCCCACGATGAAGCTGACCGCCGAGTCACCGGCCCAGCCGTCCAGCGTCGCCCCGCAGTCGACCGAGACCAGGTCGCCGTCGCGCAGCCGGTAGCCGTCGGGGATGCCGTGCACGATCGCGTCGTTCACCGACGCGCAGATGACACCGGGGAAGGGCGTCGGCGCGAAGGAGGGCCGGTAGCCGAGGAACGGCGACCCGGCGCCCGCCTCCCGCAGCACCTCACGTGCCACCGCGTCCAGCTCCAGCAGGGACACGCCCACGTCCGCCGCCTTCCGTACGGCGGTCAGGGCGCGCGCGACGACCTGGCCGGCCGCGTGCATGGCGTCGATCGATGTGTCTGTCTTCAGTTCCACCATGCCAATTACTATACCGGTATTTGAATTGGAGCGGTCGCGCGGGACCGGTATTAGAATGACGGGCATGGTGCGCACCCCCCTGACCCCCGAAGAGCGCGAGCGCGGCGAACAGCTCGGCCGCCTGCTCCGCGCGGCCCGCGGCGAACGGAGCATGACGGAGGTCGCCGCCGTTGCCGGCGTCTCCGCCGAGACCCTGCGCAAGATCGAGACCGGCCGGGCACCCACGCCCGCGTTCTTCACCGTGGCCGCGCTGGCCGGCGCGCTGGGGCTGTCCATGGACGACCTGGTCGGGAGGTGCGAGCCCGCGGCGGCGGCCTGAGGCTCCCGCACTCACCCACAGGAGTGCGAAACGCGATCGACACCGCGCCTTGACGACGATGGTCTTGGCAAGCCCCTCCAGCCAGGCTTACGTTCGTCCCTCTACGGCCGCTCTACGGGCGTAGAGGCTCTGACGTCGTGACGTCGTGTCGAAGGAGCAGCTCATGGCCAACGTCGTACGCGCCGCTCTGGTCCAGGCCACCTGGACCGGCGACACCGAGTCCATGGTGGCGAAACACGAGGAGCACGCCCGCGAGGCCGCCCGGCGGGGCGCCCGGGTCATCGGCTTCCAGGAAGTCTTCAACGCCCCCTACTTCTGCCAGGTCCAGGACCCCGAGCACTACCGCTGGGCCGAACCCGTGCCCGACGGCCCGACCACCCGCCGCATGCAGGCCCTCGCCCGTGAGACCGGCATGGTGATCGTCGTCCCCGTCTTCGAGGTCGAGCAGTCCGGCTTCTACTACAACACCGCGGCCGTGATCGACGCCGACGGCACCGTCCTCGGCACGTACCGCAAGCACCACATCCCGCAGGTCAAGGGCTTCTGGGAGAAGTTCTACTTCCGCCCCGGCAACCTCGGCTGGCCCGTCTTCGACACCGCCGTCGGCAAGGTCGGCGTCTACATCTGCTACGACCGGCACTTCCCGGAGGGCTGGCGCCAACTCGGCCTCGGCGGCGCCCAGCTCGTCTACAACCCCTCCGCCACCCACCGCGGCCTCTCCGCCCACCTGTGGCGGCTGGAGCAGCCCGCGGCGGCCGTCGCCAACGAGTACTTCGTCGCCGCGATCAACCGGGTCGGCCAGGAGGAGTACGGCGACAACGACTTCTACGGCACGTCGTACTTCGTCGACCCGCGCGGCCAGTTCGTCGGGGACGTCGCCAGCGACACCAAGGAGGAACTCGTCGTCCGCGACCTGGACTTCGACCTCATCGAGCAGGTGCGGCAGCAGTGGGCCTTCTACCGCGACCGCCGCCCCGACGCCTACGAAGGGCTGGTGCAGCCGTGACCAAGGACCTCTACGCCCGGCACCGCTCCGTCCTGCCCGACTGGCTCGCCCTCTACTACGAGGACCCGCTGGAGATCACCCACGGCGAGGGACGGCACGTCTGGGACTCCGCCGGCAACAAGTACCTCGACTTCTTCGGCGGCATCCTCACCACGATGACCGCGCACGCCCTGCCCGAGGTGACCAAGGCGGTCAGCGAGCAGGCCGGGCGGATCATCCACTCCTCGACCCTGTACCTCAACCGGCCCATGGTCGAACTCGCCGAACGGATCGCCCACGTCTCCGGCATCCCGGACGCCCGCGTCTTCTTCACCACCTCCGGCACCGAGGCCAACGACACCGCCCTGCTGCTCGCCACCGCCTACCGGCGCAGCAACACCGTCCTGGCGATGCGCAACAGCTACCACGGCCGCAGCTTCAGCTCCGTCGGCATCACCGGCAACCGGAGCTGGTCCCCGAGCTCGCTCTCCCCGCTCCAGACGCTCTACGTCCACGGCGGCGTCCGCACCCGCGGCCCCTACGCCCACCTCGACGACCGCGACTTCATCGACGCCTGCGTCGCCGACCTGTTGGACATCCTCGGCCACACCCGCCCGCCCGCCGCGCTGATCGCCGAACCCGTCCAGGGCGTCGGCGGCTTCACCTCCCCGCCGGACGGCCTGTACGCGGCCTTCCGGGAGGTGCTGCACGAGCGGGGCATCCTGTGGATCGCCGACGAGGTGCAGACCGGCTGGGGCCGCACCGGCGAGCACTTCTGGGGCTGGCAGGCCCACTCACGCAGCGGCCCGCCGGACATCGTGACCTTCGCCAAGGGCATCGGCAACGGCATGTCGGTCGGCGGCGTCATCGCCCGCGCCGAGATCATGAACTGCCTCGACGCCAACAGCATCTCCACCTTCGGCGGCACCCAGGTCACCATGGCCGCCGGCCTCGCCAACCTCAACTACCTCCTGGAGCACGACCTCCAGGGCAACGCCCGGCGCGTCGGCGGACTGCTCATCGAACGGCTGCGGGCCGTCGCCGCCCAGGTGCCGCACGTACGGGAGGTGCGCGGACGCGGGCTGATGATCGGCGTCGAGCTGACCCGGCCCGGCACCGACGAGGCCGCCCCCGAGGCGGCGTCCGCCGTCCTGGAGGAGGCCCGCGCGGGCGGGCTGCTCGTCGGCAAGGGCGGCGGCCACAGCACCAGCGTCCTGCGCGTCGCCCCGCCGCTGTCCCTCACCGTCGCGGAGGCCGAGGAGGGCGCGGCGATCCTCGAACGCGCCCTGCGCAACATCTGACGCACGCGCCCGCACCACACCCGACAGCCGCGTCCCGAGCCGAGGAGGCGCCGCCATGACCACCACCCGGTACCGGGACCAGCACTGGGAACCCGCCCTGTCGGTCCGCCAGGTCCTCGGCCTGGAGCGGGTGCTCGCCGGGCAGCCCGAAGTGGTGGCCGGCGCCCACCGGCTCGACCGGCCCGTGCGCTGGGTGCACGTCGCCGAGGCGGCCGACGTCGGCGTGATGCTCAGCGGCGGCGAGATGGTCCTCACCACCGGGGTGCTGCTCGCCGGCGACGAGGACAAGCAGGGCGAGTACGTCCGCTCCCTGCACCGCGCCGAGGCCTCGGCCGTCGTGCTGGGCCTCGGCCGGGCCTTCCCCGCCCCGCCCGACGGGATGCGCGCGACGGCCGAGCGATGCGGACTGCCCATGGTCGTCCTGCACCGGCCCTTCCCCTTCGCCGAACTCACCGAGGAGGTCCAGTCCCGGCTGCTGCGGCGCAAGTACGCCGCCGTCAGCCTCTCCGAGGCCGTACGCACCGAACTGACCGGCCTGATCACCGCCGGCGCCCCCGTGCAGCGCCTGCTCGACGAGGTGGCCCGGCACGGCGGCTGCCCCGTCGTCGTCACCAACCTCGCCCACCGCGTCCTCGCCACGGCGGGGGAGCGGGCGGCCGTCGACGACGTGCTGCGGGACTGGGAGCGCATCGCCCGCCAGGCCGGTGCCGGGTCGGCCGACGGCTGGATCCGCGCCGACTTGAGCTGCCGCGGGGAACGCTGGGGCCGGCTGGTGCTGTGCGGCTACCGGGGCGAGAGGGCCGCCGGGCGCCTGCTCGCCGACCGGGCCGCCGAGGCACTGGTCCTGCACCGCATGCTCGCCGGTGACGGCACCCACGCCCGGACCTCCGGCGGCTCCTGGGACTCCTGGGCGGAGCAGTCCGCGCGGAGCCTGCTCACCGACCTGGTCACCGGCGCCGTACCGGCACGGCAACTGCTGCCCCGGGCGCGGGCCGCCGGGCTGCCGGTCAACCGGCGGATCTTCGTCCCGCTGGTCGTACGCGGAGGTGAGCCCGCCCGCCTGGACCGCGTACTGCGGCTGCTCGGCCTGCCGGGGGTCGCCGCCGGGCTCGACGACGACCGCGCCGCCGTCCTGCTCAGTCTCGCCCCCGACCAGGACGCCAGGGCGCTCACCGCCCACCTCGCGGCCCGGCTGCGCTCCGAGCCGGAGGCGTCCCGCGCCGTGGTCGCGGCGGCCGACGCCCGCGCCTGGGACGATGTCCCCGCCGGCCTGCGCGAGGCCCGGCACGTCGCCGACGCCGTAGCCGACTCGGCGCCCGGCCTCGACCCGCCGCCCGTCGTACGGCTGCGCGACGTCCACCTGCGCGGACTGGTACGGCTGCTGCGCGACGACCCGCACGTGCAGTCCTTCGCCGAACGCGAGCTGGACGGGCTGCTCGCCGGCCCCGACGAGGATCTGCTCGCCGTCCTGCGCACCTACCTCGCCACCGGCCGCAACAAGTCCCGCACCGCCCAGCTCCACCACGTCTCCCGCCCCGCCCTCTACCGCCGCCTGGAAGCGATACAGAGCCGGCTCGGCGTCGACCTGGACGACTTCGAGCAGGCCGCCTCCGTACACATCGCGCTCCTCGCCCACGACGCGCAACAGGGGTGACACCGTGCAATGCCCGACCCCATCAGACGTGACACCGTGCCACTCAGTCCCGCCGCCCGCCGCCCCTAATGTCGCCGTACACCGAGCGAGTGGAGGCCGAAGATGAGCCGAGTGATCCGTGCCGCGCTCTTCCAGACCGCCTGGACGGGCGACAAGGAATCCATGATCCAGGTTCACGAGCAGGCGGTGCGCGACGCCGCCGCCCAGGGCGCACAAGTGCTGTGCTTCCAGGAACTGTTCTACGGACCGTACTTCTGCCAGGTCCAGGACCCCGAGTTCTACGCCTACGCCGAACGCGTCCCCGACGGCCCCATCGTCGAGCGCTTCCGGCGGCTCGCCCGCGAGCACGGCATCGTCCTGGTCCTCCCGATGTACGAGGAGGAGCAGCCCGGCGTCCTCTACAACACCGCCGCCGTCATCGACGCCGACGGCTCCTACCTCGGCAAGTACCGCAAGACGCACATCCCGCAGGTGCGCGGCTTCTGGGAGAAGTTCTACTTCCGCCCCGGCAACTCCGGCTGGCCGGTCTTCGACACCGCCGTCGGCAAGGTCGGCGTCTACATCTGCTACGACCGGCACTTCCCGGAGGGCTGGCGGGCGCTGGGTCTGGAAGGCGCCGAGATCGTCTTCAACCCGTCGGCCACCTCGCGCGGCCTGTCCGGCTACCTGTGGCAGCTGGAGCAGCCGGCGGCGGCCGTCGCCAACGAGTACTTCGTCGGCGCCATCAACCGCGTGGGCGTCGAGGAGTTGGGCGACAACGACTTCTACGGCACCTCGTACTTCGTCGACCCCGAGGCCCAGTTCGTCGGCGAGGTGGCGAGCGACAAGGAGACCGAACTTGTCGTCCGCGACCTCGACATGGGCAAGCTGCGCGAAGTCCGCGACCGCTGGCAGTTCTACCGCGACCGGGCGCCCGGCGCGTACTCGCCGCTGACCGCGCCCTGACCGGGCGGGGCCCCGACAGGAGGGAAGAGCAGCATGAGCAGCCGTACCGTCATCCGCGGTGGCCTCGTCGTCACCGCGTCCGACGAGATCCACGCCGACGTCCTGATCCAGGACGGCCGCATCGCCGCCCTCGCCGCCACCGGCACCCCGGCCGCCGAGGCGTTCACGGCCGAGCGGACCATCGACGCGAGCGGCAAGTACGTCATCCCGGGCGGCGTCGACGGCCACACCCACATGGAGATGCCCTTCGGCGGCACCTACGCCGCCGACACCTTCGAGACCGGCACCCGGGCCGCCGCCTGGGGCGGGACGACGACGATCGTCGACTTCGCCATCCAGAGCGTCGGGCACTCCCTGCGCTCCGGGCTGGACGCCTGGCACGCCAAGGCCGAGGGCAACTGCGCGATCGACTACGCCTTCCACATGATCGTCTCCGACGTCAACGAGAAGACGCTCAAGGAGATGGACCTGCTGGTGGAGGAGGGGGTGACCTCCTTCAAGCAGTTCATGGCCTACCCGGGCGTCTTCTACTCCGACGACGGCCAGATCCTGCGGGCCATGCAGCGCGCCGCCGGCAACGGCGGGCTGATCATGATGCACGCCGAGAACGGCATCGCGATCGACGTCCTCGTGGAGCAGGCCCTCGCCCGAGGCGAGACCGACCCGCGCTACCACGGCGAGGTCCGCAAGGCGCTGCTGGAGGCCGAGGCCACGCACCGCGCCATCCGGCTCGCGCAGGTCGCCGGGGCGCCGCTGTACGTCGTGCACGTCTCGGCGACGGAGGCGGTGGCCGAGCTGACCCGCGCCCGCGACGAGGGGCTGCCCGTCTTCGGCGAGACCTGTCCCCAGTACCTGTTCCTGTCCACCGACAACCTCGCCGAGCCGGACTTCGAGGGCGCCAAGTACGTGTGCAGCACCCCGCTCAGGCCGAAGGAGCACCAGGCGGCGCTGTGGCGGGGCCTGCGCACCAACGACCTCCAGGTGGTCTCCACCGACCACTGCCCCTTCTGCTTCACCGGGCAGAAGGAGCTGGGCCGCGGCGACTTCTCCAAGATCCCCAACGGGATGCCGGGCGTCGAGAACCGCATGGACCTGCTGCACCAGGCCGTAGTCGACGGGCACATCAGCCGTCGCCGCTGGATCGAGATCGCCTGCGCCACCCCGGCCCGCATGTTCGGCCTGTATCCGAAGAAGGGCACCATCGCGCCCGGCGCCGACGCCGACGTGGTCGTCTACGACCCGCACGCCGAGCAGGTCATCTCCGCCGAGACCCACCACATGAACGTCGACTACTCGGCGTACGAGGGCAGGCGGATCACCGGCCGGGTGGAGACCGTGCTCTCGCGCGGCGTACCGGTCGTCACCGAGCGGGAGTACACCGGGCGCAAGGGCCACGGCGTCTACACCCCGCGCGCCACCTGTCAGTACCTGAACTAGGAGCGGTGCCCATGGACTTCGGACTCGTCCTGCAGACCGACCCGCCGGCCTCCCGCGTCGTCGACCTGATGAAGCGGGCGGAGCACAACGGCTTCCGCTACGGCTGGACCTTCGACTCGGCCGTGCTGTGGCAGGAACCGTTCGTGATCTACAGCCAGATCCTGGCCCAGACCTCGGAACTCGTGGTCGGCCCGATGGTCACCAACCCGAGCACCCGCACGCCGGAGGTGACCGCCTCCACCTTCGCCACCCTCAACGACATGTTCGGCAACCGCACCGTCTGCGGCATCGGACGCGGCGACTCCGCGATGCGCGTCGCCGGACGCAAGCCCAACACCCTCGCCCGCATGAGCGAGGCCATCGGAATCATCCGGGCGCTGGGCAAGGGCGAGGAGGCCGACCTCGGCGGCGGCACCGTCGTCCGCTTCCCCTGGATCAAGCCGGGCGCCGAAGTCCCCGTGTGGATGGCGGCGTACGGCCCGAAGGCCCTGAAGATGACCGGTGAGGAGGCCGACGGCTTCATCCTCCAGCTCGCCGACCTCTACCTCACGCAGTACATGGTCAAGGCGGTCAAGGACGCCGCCGTCGCCGCCGGACGCGACCCGGACGAGGTGACGATCTGCGTCGCCGCCCCGGCCTACGTCACCGCCGACGACTCGCCCGAGGCGCTGGCCCACGCGCGCGAGCAGTGCCGCTGGTTCGGCGGCATGGTCGGCAACCACGTCGCCGACCTCGTCGACAAGTACGGCGCCCACACCGGCGCGGTCCCCGACGAACTCACCGACTACATCAAGTCCCGCGAGGGCTACGACTACGCCCACCACGGGCGCAGCGGCAACCCGGACACCCAGTTCGTGCCGGACGAGATCGTCGACCGGTTCTGCCTGGTCGGACCGGCCGAGAAGCACATCGAGAAACTCAAGGCCCTGCGCGCCCTCGGCGTCGACCAGTTCGCGCTGTACGACATGCACGACGCGCAGGAGTCCGTGATCGACGCCTACGGCACGCGGATCATCCCGGCCGTCAACGCCTGACCGACCCCCTCCCTCTCCCCTCGGGGGAGGGGCCCAGGGCGCACCCGCGCACCCCCCTCGGCACCGCACGCACGGCCTCTCCCGTCCCACCGCACGATTGGCCTGCCCATGACCGACACCGCGCCCACGGCGATACCGCCGTCCGCCCAAGTCACCCTCCCCGACGGGCGCGTGGAGCTCGCCCCGGGCTCCCCGCCGCCGAGCGGCCCCTACGCCAACGAGGACCTGCTGCCGGTCCCCGTCGAGGGGCGCACCTGGACCACCTACAACTTCTCCGCCCTGTGGGTCGGCATGGCCCACAACACGGCCTCCTGGACTCTCGCCTCCGGTCTGATCGCCGTCGGCATGGACTGGAAGCAGGCGGTGTTCACCATCGCCCTGGCCAACGTGATCGTGCTCGTCCCGATGCTGCTCACCGGGCACGCGGGACCCAAGTACGGCATCCCCTTCCCGGTGTTCGCCCGTGCCTCCTTCGGCATCCGCGGCGCCAACCTGCCCGCCGTGGTGCGGGCGCTGGTGGCGTGCGGCTGGTTCGGCATCCAGACCTGGATCGGCGGAGAGGCGATCTACTTCCTGGCCGGCAAGCTGATCGGCGACGGCTGGACCAACGCGGCGACGTTCGGCGGCTACGCCTGGACGATGTGGCTGTCGTTCGCGATCTTCTGGGCGATCCAGGTCGCCATCATCTACCGGGGCATGGAGACGATCCGCCGGTTCGAGAACTGGGCGGCGCCCTTCGTCCTGGTCGGCGCCTTCGTGATGCTGTGGTGGATGGCCGACAAGGCGGGCGGCTTCGGCCCGCTCTTCGACCAGCCGTCGCGGCTGGGCTGGGGCGGCGACTTCTGGAAGCTGTTCTGGCCCTCACTCATGGGCATGATCGGCTTCTGGTCCACGCTGTCCCTGAACATCCCCGACTTCACCCGCTACGGGAAGAGCCAGAAGGCCCAGACCCGCGGCCAGGCCCTCGGCCTGCCGACCACGATGACGCTGTTCGCCTTCCTCTCCGTGATGGTCACCTCCGGATCGCAGGCGGTCTACGGGGAGCCGATCTGGGACCCGGTGAAGCTCGCCGCGAAGACGGACAACGTCGTGGGGCTGCTCTTCGCCCTCGTCACCGTCCTGGTGGCGACCCTGTCCGTGAACATCGCGGCCAACCTGGTCTCACCGGCCTTCGACTTCTCCAACGTCGCGCCGCGCAAGGTCAGTTTCCGGGCCGGCGCGATCGTCACCTGTGTCCTCGCCGTGCTGATCTTCCCGTGGAAGCTGTACTCCGACCCGCAGGGCTACATCTTCACCTGGCTCGGCCTGGTCGGCGGCCTGCTCGGCACGGTCGCCGGCATCCTCATCGCGGACTACTGGGTGCTGCGCCGCGCCCGCCTCGACCTCGTGGACCTGTACCGCACCGGCGGACGCTACTGGTACGACCGGGGCTGGAACTGGCGGGCGGTCGTCGCCTTCCTGGCCGGCGGCGTCCTGGCCATCGGCGGCGCCGACTTCCACCCGCTGGTCGACGGCCGTCCCGTGCCCTTCCTCGAACCGCTGGCCGACTACGGCTGGGCGGTGGGCCTCGGCACCTCCATGGTGCTGTACCTGGCGCTGATGCTGCTGCCCGCCACGCGTCCGGGCAAGGGGGCCCTCCAGGCTGCTCAGCCCTGACCGTCCTCCAGGGCGGCCACCGCCTCCTTGGCCGCCTTGATGGCCCCCTTGTTGATCGTCTCCGTACTCGGCGCCTTCTTCGACTCGAAGTCACTGCCGTTGTACGTGATCATCACCAGGGCGTTGGAGGCGCGGACCAGCACGGTGCCCTCGCGCGTCTGCTGCTCGTCCTCGGTGGTGAGGTTCACGACGGAGTAGGCCTCGTCGCCGAGCCCCGGCACCGCGCCTCCGCCGCTCCGGTCGGCGACCCGCTCCTTGTACGACTTCTGCGCCGCCTCGTCCGTCTTCATCACCTCGAAGGAGACGTCGAGCCAGCGGTAGTCGTAGCCCTTGAGCGCGTTCCAGGAACAGGTGCGGCGGACCTTGGTGTCCGTCGACGGGATCTCCTTGCCGGCCGCCTTGGCGCCCGGGACCAGCGAGGTGACCGTCTTCTCGGCCAGGCTCTCGCAGGGCGCCGGGGCGGCGGCGTACGTCTGGGTCACCGCCTCGGTCGCCGGGGCGGAGGCGGACCGGTTGGTGGTGTCGGGCGGCGTCTCGTTCTTGGCGGCCGGTGTCGTGTCCGGCCCGGAGGACAGGGCCCAGCCCGCCGTGGCGAGCACGGCGACCGGCGCCAGACGCGCGGTCAGGGCGAACGGCAGGGGAAGAGGACGCACGGCGCACTTCTCGTGGGGGATGGTGCGGAGGGAGGTCCGCACTGCGGACGGGACGCCAGTGTCACACGAGTCCCTGTGCGGCGGAAGGGCGAACTCGGTGCGTGCGCGGGCGGTGACGCAGACGTACCGGCGGGCTGGGGCGAGGCGTGCGGGCGGAGTGGATTGTGTGCCGGCCGGGTGAAGGCGCGCGGCGGCCGTCGTCACGGCCGGACGGCCGTCACCAGCCATACGCCCGCCCGCGTCCGCGGCCTCCTGCCCGCGGCGAACGGGAGCAGCACCTCCTCCGGGCCGGCCAGCCGCGAGGCGGGCAGCGCGCCGCCCGGCAACGGCGACAGCAGGAACTCGACGGGGTCCGGCACGTCCCGGCCCCGGACCGCCTCCACCGTGACCGGTTCGACCGTCACCTCCTCGAACCCGGCCAGGACCTCCCGGACGCGCTCCGTGTCCTCCCAGTGCGGCCCCGGCGGCCGCGGGCAGACGAACGCGAGCCGGCCCCCCGGCCGCAGCGCCCGCGCGAGATCGCGGAAGGCGGCGGCGTGGTCGGCGAAGAACAGCACCCCGCCCCGGCTGACGACCACGTCGTACCCACCGGCGGGGAAGGGGTGCACCCGCGCGTCGGCGCACACGTAGGAGGCGTTCTCGATTCCCTCGGCGGCGGTGTTCACGCGGGCCCGCTCCAGCAGCGGCGCGGAGACGTCGATGCCCACCGCGTGCCCGGGGGCGGCCAGCCGGGCCGCGGTCCGGGTCGTGGCGCCGGCCCCGCAGCCGACGTCCAGGACGCGGTCGCCGGGGCCGATGGCCGCCGCCTCGAACAGGGCGTCGTTCGCACCGGCGGGCATCGCGTCGTACCGGTCCTGGTGAGCCGTCCGGTGGGCGCCGACGGGGTCGTTCCAGGCCTCGGCCCGGCAGGGGTTGGCGACGAAGGTCATGAGGTCTCCTCCACGGTGGGTGCGGTCAGGGCGGTCTCGACGCGGTCCACGGCGGTGAACGCGCCGTACGCCACGAGGTGCACCAGGCAGTGGTCGGTGTGCTCGGGCCGGCGCCACGCGGCGACGTCCGCCTCCGCGATCCGGGACGGCGCGAGCGCGGCCAGCAGCGCCAGCCGGGCGCCGGGCCTCTCCCGGCGGTCGGGGAACGGGTCCGGGTCCAAGGGCGGATGCGACCCGTCCCAGTCACGCACGACCGTGCGCACGAGGGCCTGGTCGTCGGCTCCGAGGAGGCCCGTGCCCATCGTGGCGGCCGTGCGCAGGGCCGCGTACGCGGGGCCGACCGGCGTGTCCCCCGCCCACGCCGGTCCCGGGCCGGGGTCGTCGAGCAGGGGCAGGGACGCGCCGGGCACGGCCGGGCGGCGCACGGTGCGGGACAGCGACCGGCCCGCCAGACTCCGCACCGCACGCAGCCGCTGCGCGTCGGCCGGGAGCAGCCTCTCGGTCACCAGGGCCGACACGATCCGGTTGATGAAGTGGAAGGCCAGCGCGGTGCCCAGATAGCCGGGCGCCTCCTCGCGCGGGAACGGGTACGGCTCCCGCGCGGCGCCCGGAACCCGGGTGCGGCGCGCCCAGTCCAGCACGCGCGCGTGCCGCCCGTCGGCCGGCTCCCGGCCCCGGGCCAGCCGCTCGGCCAGGTCGTGGTCGCCGGTCGCGTGCAGCAGCATCGTGTGCGCGTCCACGCAGAACCGGCACCCGTTGGCCTGCGACACCCCGAAGGCGGCGACCTCCTTGCCGGTCCGGTCGCCTGGGCCGGCGAGCAGGGACTCGCGCATCAGCGCCCAGGCGGGAGCGAGGAGCGCGGGGGCGGAGGAGAGGACCACGAAGGGGGCGGGTTCGGGGATGCCGAAGTCCCGCGCCATCTGCTCGTAGAGCTCCGCGACGCGGCCGGTGGCCGCTTTCGGGGGCAGGGGCTCGGTGTGACGGAAGGTGGTGGGCATGGACAGCAGAGTGCGGCGCGGAGGCGCCCGCGGTCGTCGTACGGCCGGAGACGGTCCTCGCTGCGCCGCCGGAGCCCGTCCCGGGCGGCCACTACTTCGCCGGGAGTAGTCCACAAGCCGTCCACAGGGCCGACGCGGCCGTCGGCGAACCCGTCTATGGTGCGGGCATGAGTGGGCGTCAGACATCGTGGACCGGTCGCGACCGGCTCGCCGACGCGATCCTCGCGGTCGTGGTCGGCGCGCTCGGCATGACCGTCGCGGCCTTCGACGACGACACCACCGTCCTCGACCAGGCGCTCGTCGCCCTCGCCTCGGCGGCCCTCGCCTTCCACCGCGCCGCCCCGCGCGCGGTGCTGGCCGTCGCCACCGCGCTCGGCACGGCGTACGTGGTGCACGCCCACCCCGGACCGCTGTCCGCACTGCCCGTCCTGGCCGCCGTGCACACCGCGGCCCGGGTCGGCCACCGGGGCGTCGCGGCGGCCGGCGGCGCGGTGTTCCTGGCGGGATACGTGGCGACCGGGCCCGGGACGCAGGACGTGGCTGAGCGGGCCGGGCTGCTGGCCGGCTGGTTCCTGTGCGCGGTGGTGACCGGGCTCGCCGACCGCAACTGGCAGGCGTACCTGCGCCAGACCGAGCAGCGCGCCCTGGAGGCGGAACGCACCCGGGAGGAGGCGGCCCTGCGCCGGGCCGGCGAGGAACGCCTGCGCATCGCCCGGGAGTTGCACGACTCGCTCACCCACAGCATCTCCATCGTCAAGCTACAGGCGGGCGTCGCCGTCCACCTCGCGCGCAAACGGGGCGAGGAGGTACCGCCCGCGCTGCTCGCCATCCAGGAGGCGAGCGGCGAGGCGATGCGCGAGCTGCGCTCCGCCCTCCAGGTGCTGCGCGCCGACGAGCCGGCCGGTACCCCGGCGCTGCTCGTGGAGCGGGCCCGCGCGGCCGGCCTCGCCGTCGACCTCACGGTCACCGGTGCGGAACGCCCGCTGCCGCAGACCGTCGACCGGGCCGCCTACCGCATCGTCCAGGAGGCCCTGACCAACGCGGCACGGCACGCGGGACCGGCTAAGGTGACGGTGCGGATCGACCACGGCACCGAGAAGGAGGGGGAGTTGACGATACTCGTGGAGGACGACGGCGCCGGTGACCCGGCCCGGCCGCCGGCGCCGGGCACCGGCCTGACCGGCATGGACGAACGCGTCACGGCCCTCGGCGGCAGCCTGCGCGCCGCCCCGCGCGCGGAGGGCGGATTCGCGGTGCGGGCCCGGCTCCCGCTGGGGGAGCGGGGATGAGCGAGCAGATCCTGCGGGTGGCGCTCGTCGACGACCAGGCGCTGATGCGGGCCGGTTTCCGGGCCCTGCTGGACGCCGAGGACGGCATCGAGGTGGTCGGCGAGGCCGCCGACGGGGAGCAAGGGGTGGCGCTGGTGCGGGCCCAAGTGCCCGACATCGCGCTGGTCGACGTGCAGATGCCGGTGTTGTCGGGCATCGAGGCGACCCGCCGCATCGCCTCCGACCCCGTCCTCGCCGCCGTGCGCGTGGTCATCCTCACCAACTACGGCCTGGACGAGTACGTCTTCGAGGCGCTGCGGGCGGGCGCGAGCGGCTTCCTCCTCAAGGACACCGAGCCGGCCGACCTGCTCCAGGCCATCGAGGTGGTGGCGCGCGGCGAGGCCCTGCTCTCCCCGTCCGTCACCCGCACCCTGATCGGCGAGTTCGTGGCCCGTCCCCCGGACCGGGCCACCGCCCCCGGCCTGGACGGCCTCACCCGCCGCGAACGCGAGGTCACCGCGCTCGCCGCACGCGGACTGAGCAACGAGGAGATCGCCGCGCACATGGTGATCAGCCCGCTGACCGCCAAGACGCACATCAGCCGGGCGATGACCAAGCTGGGCGCCCGGGACCGGGCACAGCTGGTGGTCTTCGCCTACGAGTCGGGACTGGTGGAGGCGCGGCGACGCCAGACGCACACCTTCGACACCCCCTAGGGCACCCGCGCGGTCCACTCCGCGGAACCGAACTTGGCGCGCGCCAGCTCCCGCGCCCGGGTCAGCTCCTCGTCGGTCACCTTGCCCTGGGTGAGCCCGTAGCGGCCGCCGAAGGAGGTGATCATGCGGTCGATCACGGCCTCGCGCGGCAGACCGGTCTGCCGGCGCAGCGGGTCCACCCGCTTCTTCGCGCGCCCGGGCCGCCCCCGGGCCCGACCACGCGCTTCTGCGCGGCGCCCGCGATCTTGCCCTGGTCGGTGGCGATGTCGTTCAGGGGTTGGTACCAGGCCTTGATGCCCATGTCGCCGAGTGCGCCGAGCACCCAGTCGTCGAGGTAGGCGTAGCTGTCCTGGAAGGAGAGGCCCTGGCGAGCCGGCGTGATCACGGGCAAGGGCCTACTCGCCCTGCCGGGTGCGAGTCGGCACCCGGCAGGGCGCGGCGTTCACGGCACGCGCGCGGTCCACTCCTCGGTCGCGAACTTCGTCCGCACCAGTTCCTCGGCGCGGGCCATCTCTTCCGCCGTGACTTCGCCGGTGGTCAGTCCGTAGCGGTTGCGGAAGGAGGCGACCATGTTCTCGATGACCTGCTCCCGCGCGAGGCCCGTCTGCCGACGGAGCGGGTCGACACGCTTCTTGGCGCTCCTGGTGCCCTTGTCGGACATCTTCTCCTTGCCGATGCGGAGCACCTCGAGCATCTTGTCGGCGTCGATGTCGTAGGACATCGTCACGTGATGGAGGACGGCTCCAGGGCCGCCATCGGGGCCGACCACGCGCTTCTGGGCCGCACCGGCGATCTTGCCGGCCTCGGTGGCGATGTCGTTCAGGGGTTGGTACCAGGCCTTGATGCCCATGTCGCCGAGTGCGCCGAGCACCCAGTCGTCGAGGTAGGCGTAGCTGTCTGCGAAGGAGAGGCCCGAGACCAGGGAGTCCGGCACGGACAGGGAGTACGTGATCGTACTCATGGGCTCTACGAACATGGCCCCACCACCGGAAATGCGGCGCACCACGGTCATCCCGTGCTTCGCGGCCCCTTCGGGGTCCACCTCGTTCCGCAGGGACTGGAAGCTGCCGATCACCACGGAAGGCGAGGCCCACTCCCATACCCGTAGGGTCGGGGCCCGCCGCCCGGCGGCCACCTCGGCGGTGATCACCTCGTCCAGCGCCATGTGCAGGGCCGGTGCCTGCGGCTCCATGTGCACCAGCTGCCAGTCGTAGTCGCTCCACTCGGTCGCGTGGGCCAGAGCGCGCCGGACGGCGATGCCGACGCCCTCTGCTGTCAGCCCGAGCATCACGGTCGACTCCGGCAGCGCCGCCGTGATCCGGGCGGCCAGCCCTGCGGCGTCCGTCGATGAGGATGAACCCTCTAGGGCTGTGTTGATCGAGAGGATCGCTTCGTCCGGCTCCAGGAAGAAGTCCCCGGCGACTCGCACGTTGCGCAGGACACCGTCCTCGACATCCAGATCCACGACGACCAGCTTGCCGCCGGGCACCTTGTACTCGCCATGCACGGCTTCGTTTCCTTCCAGTGCGCTGTACGTGTCCTGAGCCTGCTGCTCTGGCGGTCGGACAGATGCGTACATCTTTCGGATTGCACCTTAATGCTCGTCCGCAGCGGGCGATGCGTAGCCCCGAAGGAACTGGAGAGGGAAGGATGCCGACATGCTGTCCGGCGGCTGCCTCTTCGTGGGGAACAGAACCCGGCGTACAGCCCGACGCGTCTGCCGCCAACTGCGGCTTCTCCTTGGAAGGGCCTCAGATCTGCGACGGAGGCCCTTTCTGATCTCTGGCGGCTTGCCGCGTTAGGCGGCGGAAAGTCCCAGGGACGGCGAGGCGGGGTGGCTCCGGGGCCTGCTCGCTCCGCTCTGTCGCCGTCGACCTCGACACAGCAAACACGGTGCCGAGGAACGGCCGCAGCGCGTGTACGCGCTGGCGAACGATCTCCCGGCGGCACGGCTTCCGCCGCCTGGGCATCCGCCGGGGAACGACGCGACGACATCCACGAAACCCCGGCCTCGCCCCAGACTGGCACGTTCGTGACGGCAAATCGGTTGCCCGACCTCGTCGGCCTCTCATGACAGGCCCGGCACCGTTCGGTCCTCTTCGAGAGGCCGACGTACAGTGGCACGCCCCGGGCCTCACACTGGCCGAGATCCTCGCGGCCGGGCGTTGACGTCACAGCACCCCGTCAATAAGTGCGCCTGAGCGGTACGAGGAGACGCGCGAGCGGCAGTGAGGGTGCCGTCCTCACGCCGTCTCCGTGTCGAGCACGGCGCCGGCCATCCGGCGAACCGGCAAGCCCTGGCCCGCCACCCCGGCCGCCGCGAGGACATGAGCGACACGCGACACCATCCGTACCACCGCTGCCCCACCAGCAGGCCGTGGGCCTGATCTCGCCACGGCAGATGAACACGTGCCACATCGAAGTCCGCCATGCCTCACTGCCAACGGCGCGCCATCCCGGCAGAAGTTCGGGAGGTGAAACCGACTGAGACTTCAGCTGAGGAGCGCGGTTGCTTCGACCTCGACGAGAACATCCGGCTCGAAGAGGTACTCGACGCCTATGAGGGAGGCCGGAGCCATGGGAAGGCTGAGTCCGATCTCGTCGGCAACCGACTCGACTCCTGCCATGAAGTCGCCGATCTTCTCCGGGCTCCACCGAGTCACGTAGAACGTCAGGCGCAGCACGTCCGCGAACGACGCGCCCGCCCCCGTCAGGCCGATGGACGTGTTGCGCAGCGCCTGTGCGACCTGACCGGCCAGATCGCCGGGTGCGACCGGAGTCCCGTCGGCCTGGCGGGCGACCTGACCGCTGACGTGGATGTGCTTCGTCCCGGTGCCCACGGCGACGTGGTGGTACGGGGTCGGTTGCAGCATGCCGTCCGGGGTGAAGTGCTGCACAGTCATGGTCTTCTCCTCCACAGTAGGTATCCGTAAGCTACCTAGTAGACGAAGGACACTTCAACGAGACCAGGTTTCACCATGGATACCGACGCCGACCTCCGCATTGATGCCCCGCACCGTGAACTGCTCGACCAGGTCCTGGACAAGTGGTCGCTCAGCGTCCTCAACGAACTGTGCGAACGCCCGTGCCGCTTCAACGAACTGCGCCGGGCCATCCCTCAGGTCACACAGAAGTCGCTGACCGCGACGCTTCGGCGACTCGAACGCAACGGTGTGATCGAGCGCGAGGTCGTCTCCACCCGGCCCGTGGCGGTCAGGTACCGGATCACGCCCCTCGGTAAGACCCTTCGACACCCCATCGACGTGCTGCTGGCATGGGCCTCGCACAACATGCCCGCCATCGCAGGCGCACGCGCAGCCTTCGACATGCGGGAAGAAGAAGCGGGCCTCTGACGCTTTGCCGGCCCCCCCCCCGGGGGGCTGGCGTGCTGTTTTCTCCTTCTCGAACAGACGACCTGGGGATGGTGTCGCCGGGCGTAGGGGTGCCGCCCAAGACGCCATTCAGCTGCCCTACCACCGCCTGGCCGAGCGCAGTGCCCAGTCGCTCGCGGGCGGCGCGTCTGTGCGACGTGGATGCCTGCCAGCGACCCCGCCGCCGAGGCCGGCACTCATCGAGCACCGGCGAGGTGGGCGTCTTCTTGGGCCAGGGCGTCGGCATGTGCGCGCATCACCGACACGGCCAGACGTCAGGCCGGGAAGAAGTAGTTCGACAAGCCAGCGAACCGGCGGATCGCCGACCTCCGTCCCGGCGAGGCCAGTCGCACCTCCAGGTGACCTGCCTATAGGTAACTCCTATAGCAGCTGCTCATTTTTCGTCTTTGCCTCCCAATCCTTTCCGGCTCTACGGTGAAACCTCTCGACGAGGCAAGATGCGTACGTGGTGGTTTCCTGGAGTCAGAGCCCTCGTACTTGCCTCCCTTTTGCAGTCGAGCGGACCGATTCGTATTTGAGAGGGCAAGCGGAATGACCACAGTCAATATTGATTCAAGGGCGCGAGAATTCGCAGGAAAGCGAGTCTTGGTCACTGGCGGTTCGCGCGGAATCGGTGCGGCTGTCGTGCGCCAGTTCCTGGACGCGGGCGCCGAGGTGCTCACTACCGCCAGGTCGAGGGCGAGCACGGTGCCGGAGGGCGCCGCCTTCGTGGAGGCCGATGTGCGGACGCAGGCCGGAGTGAAGGCAGTCGCCGAGGCCGCGCAGGAGGCCCTCGGCGGGGTGGACATTCTGGTCAACAACGCGGGTGGAGCGCGTCCCTTCAGGAGCGCCTTGGCCATCCCCGACGAGGAGTGGCAGGACCAGCTGGATCTGAACTACCTGGCGTCGGTGCGGCTGGACTCGCTGTTGACTCCGGGGATGCGGGAACGGCGTTCGGGTGCGGTCGTGCACGTCTCCTCGGCCGCCGTTCCCACCTCTGCGCCGGGCTTCTTGCACTACACGGCGGCGAAAGCGGCGCTGCAGAACTACAGCAGGGGACTGGCTCTGGAGCTGGCTCCGTTCGGGGTCCGGGTCAACGCGGTGTCTCCCGGCAGGACCGCCACACCCGGCGGCGAGGCAACGCGGGAACAGCAGATGAGTCTTGACGAGGGGGCGGGCCAGGACGACACCACCCCTCCGTTGGGGCGTGATGGCCGGCCCGACGACATCGCGGACGCGGTGCTGTTTCTTGCATCGGTCCGGGCGAGCTGGCTGACCGGAAGGACCCTCACGGTGGACGGCGGCGAGTTCCCCGTGGGCTGACGCCGATGCAGTAGGCAAAGGAACCGGACAAGGAAATGAAGAAGTAGGGGTCCTGAAATGAGCGAGACGTACAGAGGCAAAAACGTAGTGATCACGGGCGGCAGCAGTGGCATAGGTTTCGCAACGGCGAAGCTGCTGGTGGACGCCGGAGCGCGCGTGGTGATCACCGGACGTTCCCAGACCACCCTCGACGCCGCCAGGGAGCGCCTCGGCGAGAACGCGCTGGCTTTCCGGAGCGACGTGGCCTCGCTACCCGACCTCGACGCTCTGGCTGCTTACGTACGGGACGAACTCGGAACAGTGGGCGCCCTGTTCGTCAACGCGGGTGTCACCATCCCCACCCCATTCGTTTCGACGACCGAGGAGATGTTCGATGAATCGTTCGCGATCAACGTCAAGGGTGCCTTCTTCGCCGTGCAGAAGCTCGCCCCGCTGCTGAGCACGGGCGCCGGCGTGGTCCTGACGACCTCGGTCGCGAACGTCATGGGCCTGCTCGAGTCCAGCGTCTACGCGGCCGGGAAGGCGGCGCTGCGCTCCATGGCCCGCAGCCTCTCCCGCGAGCTCCTTCCGCGCGAAATCCGGGTCAACGCGGTCAGCCCCGGCCCGGTCGATACGGGGATCCTGGAGACCACGATGACCAAAGAGGCCGCGGATCAGTTCAAGGCGGAACGGGTCGCGGCGAACCCCATGCACCGTTTCGGGACTCCGGAAGAAGTCGCCAGGGCGGTGGCGTTCCTGGCATTCGACGCTACTTACACCACGGGCGCCGAGTTGGTAGTGGACGGAGGCGCCACCCAGTTGTAAGCAAGCCCTGACCTGTTATCGGAAAAGCCGGTGTATTGCCAGGTCTCTTGACGCAGAAAGTCGAGCAGGGCCATTTCCGCAGGGCCCGCGCCGGGCCGGACCGCAGCGACGGTGGGCATGGAAACGGCGGGAAGGACGGGACGCGTGAGGTGCTCGAACCCGGGAGGCACCGCGGACGCCGGCACCAGGGTCGCTCCCAGTCCGTGGGCGGCCCAGCGCACCGCCGTCGCCGTCTGGGAGACGCGGGCGACCGTGGTCGGGGCAAGATCGTTGTCCCGCAGGACGTCCCGCAGTACGCCGTCGAGCGCGCTGCCGTGGTCGAACCTGATCCACGGCTCCCGCGCTACGTCGCGTAGTTCGACCCGGTCCGCAGCGAGCCGCGCTTGCTCGGAGCCCAGCACCACGACGAACTCTTCGTCGCCGAGGTGGTGGCCCTCGTACAGGCCGTCCTCACAGGGTCCGCTCATCAGACCGAGGTCCACCACACCCCGGCGGGCCAGCCGCTCCAGCTCCGCGGGATTCGCCTCCTCGAACACGGTGATCTCCAACCGCGGGAAACGGCGACGCAATGCGCTCAGGGCGCCCGGCAGCTGCCGCGTGCCCAGTCCCATCTGTGCCGCGACCACCAGTTCGCCCTCCAGCTCATCGGCACCGGCCCGCGCTGTCGCCCTCGCGCGCCGTGCCGCCCTCACTGCGGCCTCCGCGTCCCGGAGGAACGCGCGACCGACCGTGGTGGGTACCAGCCCGGCCGACGTACGGGCGAACAGCGTCACACCGAGTTCCCGCTCCAGGCCGCGTATCTGCTGCGACACCGATGGCTGGGCAACACGCAGCGACTCCGCCGCTGCCGTGACCGAGCCTGCCTCCGCCACTGCCAGGGCGTACTCGAACTGACGAATGGTCACCTTCAAAGCCTTCCCCCGGGCCGGGCCACGGCCCACCGCGTTGTACCTGGAGTCCTGCACGGTGCCCGGCGAGCCCGCTCCCCACCGTCACCGCTGGCTAGGGAGCCGCAGCGCAGCTCAGTCAAGGCGCCGAACAGCCACTACGTCCTCGACGACGTGCGCCGACGATCGTCCACCGCGGAAGCGGCAACGCGATCGCGCCCCGGCCGTATTCCCGCTCCTGCGCCCCGGCACAGGATGGCTCGGTGGCCCAGTCAGGCGAAGCACGGGCTACGTCGGTGACCATCAGGGCCTCCAGGGTCCGGCTGGAGCGCTCGGCCTTGCCATGCTGCGGTCGGTGGATGCGGGTGAGCTTGCCGGTCGCGCCTTGGTCGTTTGTGGCCTGCTGCCAGGCAGTACTCAGGCCCTCGAAGTGCACCCCCGTCCCGGGGGCCTCGACGGTCAGCGGAAGAGCCTCCGGCACTGCGAGAGACGGGGTGCCCGCTCGGCGGCTCGGTTCTGGGCCCGCACGGGAGTGTCTCGAAGGGCGGCGACGGCCGGTCGCAGGCCACTCGTCGAGCAGGCTACGGCGGAAGCACTCGGCCTTGCCGTTGGTCCGGGGCTGCCAGGGGCGGGCGAAGGGCCCGCTGATGCCCAGGTCGTGGCAGACCTACAGGCACCCTCCTTTGGTGCGCTCGGCGATCCGTACGAGAGCCCCATGACTGTGGCTGTCAGGCGGTGAAGCCGCCGTCGATGTTCAGGCTGGAGCCGGTGATGTAGCCGGCGTCTGGCCCAGCGACATATGACACGAGGGCGCCGACCTCTGCGGCGGTGCCGTAGCGGTCGGTCGCCATGACACCGAGCATGGCCTGCGCGGTGGGTCCGTCGGCGGGGTTCGCATCGGTGTCGATCGGTCCGGGCTGGATGTTGTTGATGGTGATCCGGCGTGGTGCCAGTTCACGCGCGAGGCCGCGGGTGAGGCTCGCCAGCGCGCCTTTGGTCAGTGCGTAGATCGACTGGTCGGGGAACGGCGTGCGGTCGGCGTTGATGCTGCCGATGTTGATGATCCGCCCGCCTGCGCCCATGTGAGTCAGGGATTGGCGGATCGCGACGACGGCGGACCGTACGTTGATCGTGAGCATCGCGTCGATCTCGTCCATCGTCAGGTCGGTGATCGGTGCGACGTAGCCTACGGCGGCGTTGTTCACGAGAATGTCCAGGCCGCCGAACCGCTCGACGGTCCGCGTGACGGCGGCCTCGACGTCCTGTTCGTGCATGCTGTCGGCGCGGACGGGGAGCGCGGTGCCTCCCGACGCGACGACCTCGGCCGCTACGGCTTCCGCGCGCTCGTCGGACCGGGCGTAGGTGAACGCCACTGCTGCGCCGTCGGCTGCCAGGCGCGCGACTATGCCGGCGCCGACTCCTCGTGACCCTCCGGTCACCAACGCGGTCTTGCCTTTGAGTGGTTGTGCGGTCATAAGTCTTCCTTTCGGTGTTGTGGTGCTGGGGCAGGAGCCGTGATCACGGACGTGCATGGGCGACGAACCGGGCGTTGCGCAGATCGGTCCAGCTGACGTGCCTTTGGCGGTCATGGTGGTTCCAGGTGGGTGGACCCGGCGCGGTCCGCCAGGACTCACTCGGCGGTGAGCGAGACCAACGCCTGTAGGGGGCGAAGGCATTGCAGATGGCGCGAACGGTTCAGGAGGTGATTTCCGGACGGCGCTGGAAACCGGGGCGCTGACGGTTCGTGACGGTCCTCATTCAGGGCTGCGCGGTCCACTCCGCGGCCGGTGTCGAACGCGAGGTCTCCACGCCTTGATCGGCATCGTGCTGCGACCTGTCATGGCGCTCTGCTCCTGACTGAGCCTGCCCCGAGCTATCGCGTCCCGAGGAGACAGCCACGATCTACCTGGCCGGTCTCCACCTCGCAGGTGTCTTCCTCCGGGCCGCTCGGTGATTCGAGCGAGAGTCCGCACGCGTGTCCGGTCGCGGCAGCGTACGACGGTCGCATCCCGCTCCGCGGCCGCTCCAAGCGCCGGTGAAATTGGAGAAGAAGCCAAGTGCCGTCCGGTCCACTTCACCATACGAGGAGGCCGTAGCGGTCGATGATCCGACCGGTCCCGGCGCTGGGGTTCTCGGTCGCCAGCGTCACAATGGCGTCGGTTCCCTCGGTCACGGTCTGGGTGCCGGTGTGGCCGTTGAGGTCGGTTGCGGTATAGCCGGGATCGGCGGCGTTGAACCGGACGTCGCCGAACGCCTTCGCGTACTGCGTGGTCAGCATCGTGACGGCGGCCTTGGAGGCCGCGTAGGCGGGGGCGATCACCTTCGACTCGACCCGTTCGGGGTCGTGGGTGAGCGCGACGGACCCCAGTCCGCTGGTGACGTTGACGACGGCCGGAGCGCCGGAGGCGCGCAGGAGCGGCAGGAAGGCAGCGGTGACCCGCACGATGCCGGCCGCGTTGGTGTCGAGCACTCGCGCGGCCTCCGCGCCGGTCAGCTCGTCGGCGGACACGACGCCGCCGGTGATGCCGGCGTTGTTGATCAGGACGTCGATCCGGCCTTCGTGGGCCGCGACGTCGGCAGCGGCGGCCGCAACCGACGCATCGTCGGTGACATCGATCTGGACGAAGCGGGCACCGAGCTCCGTCGCCGCACGGCGTCCGTGATCGACGTCGCGGGCGCCGATGAGAACGGTGTGGCCGAGTTCGGTGAGGCGGCGGGCGGTTTCGAAACCGAGGCCCTTGTTGGCGCCGGTGATGAACGTGGTCTTGGACATGCCCCAAACCATTGCCGATCCTGTCGGGACCAGCCAGGGAACGGTTCTCGGTAGGTCCAGCAGTACCACCCGACGAGCACCGAGTCGGACGTGCGGATGCTTACGATGCAAGGGTGAACCATGGACATGCCGTCGACAATCAACTGGGAGCGACGCTTCGGGCCTGGCGGGACCGGCTCTCGCCCAAAGCCATCGGACTGCCGGTGGACAGAGCGCGTCGCTCGCCGGGCCTGCGGCGTGAGGAGCTCGCCGAGCTTGCCGGTCTCTCCGTCGACTACCTGGTGAGACTCGAGCAGGGCCGGGCAGTCAGTCCCTCCGAGCAGGTCGTCGTCTCGTTGGCCCGCGCGCTGCAGCTCTCCCAGGACGAACGAGACCACCTTCACCGTCTCGCGGGGTTCGGGCCGCCGCAGGACCAGCGGGTCGTCAACGACATCCCGCCGAGCATGCGACGGCTGCTGACCCTGCTCGACTCCACGCCGGTCGCGGTCTTCGCCGCGGACTGGCAACTGGTCTGGTGGAACCCCCGGTGGGCCGCGTTGTTCGGCGATCCCACGCGGATCGGGGCCGAGGAACGCAATCTGGTGCGGCTGCGTTTCCCGGTCGCCTCGGACCGCGGCCGTCTGACGAGCTGGCCGGTGATCCCGGTCAACGCCGAGGCCGCCGACCGGGCCCTCGTGGCCGACCTGCGTCGAGCCGCGGCCCGGTTCCCCGATGATCCGCGCGTGTCCGAGCTCGTGGCCAGCAGGGTCGCCGGCAACCCCCGGTTCGCCGCGTTCTGGGCGGACGCCGCCGTGGGCCGGCACGCTGAGGACCGCAAGACCATCCGGCACCCCGACATCGGGGAAGTGCGCGTCGACTGCGACGTCCTGACGGACGGGGACACCGACCTCAAGGTCGTTGCGTATACGGCGGTTCCGGGCAGCGAGGACGAGTCCAAGCTCGAGGTCGCCGGCATCATCTCTTCTCCGAGGAGCGACGCGTGAGGACAATCGGCATCATCGGAGCAGGTGAGGTGGGCGGCCAACTCGCCCG
This sequence comes from Streptomyces sp. CB02414, assembly GCF_001905385.1. Classification (GTDB taxonomy): domain Bacteria; phylum Actinomycetota; class Actinomycetes; order Streptomycetales; family Streptomycetaceae; genus Streptomyces. The sequence continues at coordinate 169,019 of NZ_LIPF01000008.1, forward strand.
CGCAGCCATCGCCCACAGTTACCAGGTGGTCATCGCCAACTCGCGAGGACCGGAAACGCTGAAGCGCCTCGTCGACGAACTCGGGCCCTCGGCCCGTGCCGCGACAGCGGCAGACGCCGCCGCAGCGGGCGACTTCGTGATCATCGCCGCCCCTCTCAAGCTGGTCAACAACATGCCTGTGGAGCAACTGGCCGGCAAGATCGTGCTCGACACCAACAACTACATGCCCTGGCGCGACGGCCACTTCCCGGCCATCGACTCCGGGGAGAAGACCGTGCACGAGCTGCGGCAGGAGCAGTTGCCCGCCTCCAAGGTCGCCAAGGCGTTCACGCACGTCCAGGCACCGCGCCTCTTCCTCTCCGCAAGCCCCCCGGGCACTCCCGATCGGCACGCTCTCTCGGTCTCCAGCAACTACCCCGAGGCGGTGGACCTCGTCACGCGCCTGTACGACGAGTTCGGATTCGACACCGTCGACAACAGCCCACTCAGCGAGTCATGGCGGAGCGGTCCGGGTCAGCCCGCCTGGCAGTCGCACGCCCACCAGACGCGCGAACAACTCGCCGCCAACCTGGCCAACGCGCGCAGGATCAGATACCCCGTGCGAGGCTGAGTCTGACGTCTGACCGCGCCGGTTCACCCCACCTGCTGAGAAGCTTTCGGACGTGCAGTGAAGCACACCGACTTCCCAGGAAAGACTTGTCGGCAGCGTAGTGTCCCTTCACGTTGACCGGCGATCAGGCGCTCGACCTCTCTCCTCCCCGGGCGCGCCCCATGACTGTCCTCGTCATAGCCCCATAGTTGCGCCACGGCATTGGACACCGGCCGTCGGTATCGCCGAGAGCGCGTTCCCTCGCACATGCCGTCCGCTGATGAGATAATTTTCGGCCATGTGCGTGGCAGGTCGTTCGAATGCTTCGCGCGGCAGGAGGAGGGGCGAGCGGATGTGAGGCGGGCGGGTTCAGTGACAGGCGTGGGCTTCGATCCGACCGGGCTGATCGGACGAGACCGTGAGCTCGGTGAGCTCGCGATCTTCCTGGACAAGGCTGTCACGGCCGGAGCCACCGTCGTGCTCACCGGTGAACCGGGGGTGGGGAAGACGGCGCTCCTCGACGCGACCGCTGAGCTGGCGCTCGCGAAGGGAGCCCGGGTCCTCCGCGGGAGCGGCGTCGAGTACGAGACGGACATCAGTTTCGCGGGGCTTCATCAGCTCGTCGCCTCGCTGTCGCACGAGTTTGCTCTTCTGCCGCGTTCCATGAGGGAGTCCCTCGAGGTTGCGCTCGGTCTCGGCGTCGGTCCCGCACCGAGCCGTATCACCGTCCTGAACGCGGCACTGTCGCTTTTCGAAGAGGCCGCGAAGGAGCAGCCGTTGCTCCTCGTGGTCGACGATCTCCATGTCGTCGACCACGCGAGCCGGTCCGCAGTGGGATTCGTCGCCAGGAGACTGGGCGGTCGCCGCATCGGGCTGATCGGGGCCCAGCGTGCGGAGGCCGAGGAGCCCTTCCTGGCTACCGGCCTGACAGAGGTCGAGGTCAGACCCCTGAGCGACACGGACGCACTGCGACTGCTGTCCCGGCGCTTCGCTCACCTCCCCCAGCGGCTCCTTTCGACCGTGGCGCGAGAGGCGCAGGGAAATCCTCTCGCCCTGCTCGAGTTCGCCGGGTCCACCAGTGTGTCCGGCAACTGGGACGGCAACGATGTGAGGTGGAGCGGCCCGGGGCGCGACGTCCGTGCACTGTACGGCGCCCGCGTCGAACGGCTGCCGCAGAGAACCCGCGACCTGCTGCTGCTCGCCGTTCTCGAAGGTTCCGGGGACATCGGCGTTCTTGAGGTGGCAGGTGGGCCGGGCGGGCTCGAGGGACTCGCTCCGGCGGAACGCGACCATCTGGTCATGGTCGCGGAGAACGGCCGTGCTGTGCGTTTCCGGCATCCGTTGGTCAGGTCCGCGGTGGTCGACGGCTCCACCGGCGAGCAGCGGCGCAGCGCCCACCGTCGGCTGGCCGACGCGCTGGTGGACCAGCCCGAGCGTCGCGGTGATCACCTTGCGAGAGCCACGACGGTGCCCGACGAGGCGGTCGCCGCCGTGATCGAGTCGGCGGCCGAGAGAAGCCTGCGGCGCGGCGATGCCGACGGTGCGGTCACCAGGCTGCGGCGCGCGGCCGAACTGAGTCCCGACCGGATGGACCGCAGGCGCCGCCAGTCGCGGGCCGCGTACATCGCCGCCTGGGTCGCGGGCCACCTGGACGTCTCGTACGAGATCATGCGCGAGGTGCAGGGCGATCCGGTGGCCCGGTCGCTCTCGGCGGCCGCGGCCTCCGGCTTCCTGGTGCTCGTCACGGAGGGGGACGCCGACACCGCCCACTCGCTCCTGATGGAGGCGATCGAGCAGGCCCCGGCCCCGGCCGCCCTGCCACAGGACGAGCTGGAGAACGCGCTTTTCACCCTCACGCTCACCAGCACCTTCTCGGGCCGGGAGGAGCACTGGCGACCTCTGGTCGACGTGCTCGCCCGGCTTCCCGAAGCATCGCCGTCCGCCGCGGCGTCATTGGGGCGCATCCACCACGACATCGGCTCCGTCACCGACGACATGCTGCGCCGCCTGGATGAGGAGATCTCGCGGCTGAAGGGCCAGACCGACGCCGACGTAGTCATCCGCACCGCCTTGGTGGCCGAGTATTTCGATCGGCTCCCGGACTGTCGAGAGGCTGTGTCGCGGGTCATCCGCGACGGTGGAGCCGTGGGCGCGAGCATGCCGGGCCTGATCTTCGTCGCCGTCGACCACATGTACGCCAGCCGTTGGCAGGCGTCGGCCGACGCCGCGGCCGAACTCATCGCGCTGTGCGAGGAGACGGGATACCACTTGTTTGCTCAAGTGGGACACTACTTTGCCGCGATGGCCGCAGCCCAGCGCGGCGACTTCGACGTGTGCCAGGAGCACTGCCGGAGCATCTGGGACTGGTCGGGGCCCAGGCGGCTGCGGCGGCTGGTGAACCACGCCCACCAGGCGGCGGCCCGGGCAGCCGTCGGCACCGCCGACTTCGAGACGGCCTACCGGCACGCCACGGTGATCTGCGCCCCCGGTGTGCTGCCGCCCTTCAACCCCGATGCGGTGTTGTCCGCGCCCGACCTCGTCGAAGCCGCCCTGCGGTCCGGGCGGCACGCGGAAGCGCGACGGCACGCGGAAGCGATTCGCGACGCCGGCGTCGGCCGTCTGTCGTCGCGATTCGCGCTGACGGTGGCCACGGTCATGGCGATGACATCGCCTCCCGAGGACATGGCCCGGTGCTTCGAGGAGGCTCTGGCGCTGCCGGGATCCGAACAGTGGCCCTTCGAGGTAGGCCGCGTTCATCTGGCATACGGTGAGGAACTGCGCCGTCAAGGACTCAACCGTCAGTCCCGGACGCAGCTGACCGCCGCCCGCAGGCGCTTCGAGGAGCTCGGGGCCCTCCCGTGGGAGGCACGGGCCGCGGCGGAACTGAGGGCCACCGGACTGACCCGCACGGCACGGGGCAAGGCGGGCGATGCCCTGACTCCACAGGAGCTGGAGGTCGCCGGGCTGGCAGCGACGGGGCTGTCGAACCCGCAGATCGCCTCGCGTCTGTTCCTGTCACCGCGGACGGTGTCGTCTCATCTCTACCGCGTGTTCCCGAAGCTGGGCATCACCTCACGCGCCGAGCTCCGCGATGCTCTGGACGCGTTGCCCGCCGAGCCGCCGGCCGAGCCGTAGTACTGCCCCGGCCCTGACCTAAGCAGTCCGTCGGCCGGATGTCAGTCAGCTGACGGAGGCTGTCGGCACGGTGGCTGAGCGATTCTCGTGGAGACATCGAATCCGCCCGGCACGCGGGCGGGGACCCACGAGGAGTAGCTCATGCCGTACGTCACCACCGGCGACGGAGCCGAGATCTTTTTCAAGGACTGGGGTTCGGGCCGGCCCGTCATGTTCCACCACGGCTGGCCGCTGAGCTCGGACGACTGGGACCCCCAACTGCTGTTTCTCATCCAGCGGGGCTACCGCGTCATCGCCCACGACCGCCGGGGGCACGGGCGCTCCGCCCAGGTCGGCCACGGGCACGACATGGACCACTACGCGGCGGACGCCGCTGCCGTGGTGGGGCACCTCGGCCTGCGCGACGTCGTCCACGTCGGCCACTCCACCGGTGGTGGAGAGGTCGCCCGGTACGTTGCCAGGCACGGTGCCGGACGAGTCGCCAAGGCCGTCCTCATCGGAGCGGTCCCGCCGCTCATGGTCCAGAGCGAAGCCAACCCGGGAGGGCTGCCGGTCGAGGTCTTCGACGGCTTCCGCGAGGCTGTGGCCAGCAACCGCTCCCAGTTCTACCTCGACCTCGCCTCCGGGCCCTTCTACGGGTACAACCGCCCGGGCGTGGATGCGTCCCAGGGTGTCATCTGGAACTGGTGGCGCCAGGGGATGGCAGGTGGCGCGCAGGCGCACTACGAGGGAATCAAAGCGTTCTCGGAGACCGACTTCACCGACGACCTCCGGGCGATCGACGTGCCCACCCTCATCATGCACGGCGACGACGACCAGATCGTTCCGATCGCCGGCTCCGCCGAGAAGGCGGTCACGTTGGTCAAGAACGCGAGCCTGAAGCTCTACCCGGGGCTGTCGCACGGAATGGCCACCGTGAACGCCGAGACCGTCAACGCCGACCTCCTCGATTTCATCGAGAGCTGACACCGGTCCGGTACCGGTAGACCGGCTCGCCCGTAATCCACGACCCGCAGGCCCCCCGCCCACCTCGCCGCGCTCTGGATGCGGGAACTCGTCCCGCGGCTGGTCAGCACCGGTGCCGACCAGCCGCACCCCACGAACCGACCTCGTGAGTGCTCCCGGCAACCGCTGCCTGGGAGCACCCGCACCGAGAACGCGCACAGGAGAGCAAGACATGACGACAACATTGATCAGCGGTGCCAACAGAGGGCTCGGTTACGAGATGGCGCGCCAGCTCATCGAGGCGGGCCAGAAAGTGTGGGTCGCAGCACGGGACGCCGAGAACGGCCGCAAGGCCGCCGAGCGGCTCGGTGCCGACTTCGTCCAGTTGGACGTCACCGACGACGCGTCGGTCGACGCGGCGGTCGAGACGCTGCGCGCGCAGCCGGCCATCTGGACGTCCTCATCAACAACGCCGGGATACTCGGTGAAGTGGCCGCGCCCGAGAAGATGACGGCCGACCAGGTCCGCCACGTCTACGAAACCAACGTCTTCGGGCTGGTACGCGTCACGCACGCGTTCCTGCCTCTGCTGCGAGCAGCGGCCGTTCCCTCCGTCATCAACGTCACCAGCGGGCTGGGGTCGTTCACACTCGTCCAGGACCCGAAGCGTGTCGAGTCGCAGTATCCGCTCGCCGCCTACGGCTCGTCGAAGAGCGCGGTCACCATGCTGACCGTGCAATACGCCAAGGCGATCCCTGACGTCCGCTTCAACGCGGTCGACCCCGGCCAGACCGCGACCGAATTCACCGGCCGCATCGGGCACAGTGTCGAGGAGGGCGCCGAGGCAGCGGTGCGTATCGCCACCCTCGGACCGAACACACCCACTGGCACGGTGACCGACCGTGCCGGTGTGCTCCCTTGGTGACGCGCCGCCGCGACAGTCCCGAAGACCGCGGACCAGACGCAACTTCTCAGCTTTGGAGCCAGGTTCCTGAGCAGGCGCCGACCGACCCACGGTGGGCGGACTTGCCAGCGAAGCAACGTCACTGACGCGGGAAGCGGCATCCAGCTGATGTCGCTCTATCACACTTGCCCCTTTCCAAGGAGTCCTGTCATGTCGGATCACCCACCGGCCCCCGTTCTGGAGACCGCCGCCGCTCAGTTCGCCGCGGCCACCGCCACCCCGCCCTACCTGTCCGATCTGGGCCCCGCCGAGGGGCGCAAGACGGTCGACGAGGTGCAGTCCGGCGAGATCGCCAAGCCGCAGATCGACGAGGAGTGGGTCACCGTCTCCGGCGGCCCGACCGGGAGTGTCCGGGCCCGTATCGTCCGCCCGGCCGGTTCCATCGGGCCCCTGCCCGTCATCCTCTACATCCACGGCGCCGGCTGGGTGTTCGGCAACGCACACACCCACGACCGCCTGGTCCGTGAACTGGCCACCGACGTGGAAGCCGCCGTCGTCTTCACCGAATACGACCTCTCTCCCGAGGCCCGCTACCCCGTGGCCATCGAGCAGAACTACGCCGTCGCCCAGTGGGTCGTCCGCGAAGGCGCGGACAATGACCTGGACGCCTCGCGCATCGCGGTCGCGGGTGACTCCGTGGGCGGCAACATGAGCGCCGCCCTGACTCTGATGGCCAAGAAACGCGGCGACGTCCAGCTGGTGCAGCAGGTGCTGTTCTACCCGGTTACCGATGCGAGCTTCGACACCGGCTCCTACCACCAGTTCGCCGAGGGCTACTTCCTGCGCCGCGACGGCATGCAGTGGTTCTGGGACCAGTACACCACCGACCCCGCACAGCGCGCCGAGATCACCGCATCCCCGTTGCGTGCCACCACCGAGGAACTCACCGGACTGCCGCCAGCGCTGATCATCACCGCTGAGGCGGATGTTCTGCGTGACGAGGGCGAGGCCTACGCGAGCAAGCTCCGCGCCGCCGGCGTCCCCGTCACCGCCACCCGTTACCAGGGCATCATCCACGACTTCGTCATGCTCAACGCTCTCCGCTCCACCCAGGCCGCGGAAGCCGCCATCACCCAGGCCGGCACCACACTCCGCTCGGCCCTCCACACCGCCTGAACCCACACCACGCCGGCGCTGCCCGGCCAGGCTCTCCACGGGTGAGTCTCACGACGAGACGCCGCTCACCCCCGCCCAGGCCCCGGGCCCGGGGCACCACAGAAAGGGAAAGACTCATGTCCGACACCGACCTGCGCGACTTCTACCAGCGCTACGTCGACGCGCTCAACGCCCGCGAGTTCGACCGCATGGACGAGTTCGTCCACGAATCCATCGTCATGCACAGCGAGCCGAGCTCCCGCACGGCCCTCGTCGCGCAGTTGAACAGCATCGTCGACGCGGTTCCCGACTTCCACTGGGAGGTCCAGGAGCTCGCCATCAACGGCGACAGCATCGCCGTCCGTGCGATCAACACCGGCACCCCCGCCAAGGAGTGGCTCGGCGCAGCTCCCACCGGCAAGGCGATCGAGATCGTCGAGTACGCCATCTACCGGGTCCACGACGGAAAGTTCCTTCACATGTCAGCCGTCCACGACGCCGAAACCATGCAGAAGCAGCTCGCAGGCTGACCCGGTCAGGCTCGACCGACGCAGAGCCGCAGCACAAGCGGGGTGTCCCGCCCCTCCGGGCGGGACACCCCGCCCTGCTCAGCACCCTCACGACCAACGGCACGACGCGGCCGACCACCAACGCCAGTACCCTCCTCAGCTCGCACCTCAGCCCAGCTCAGCCGCCGGCGCCAGGAGCGGGGGCGCCATCGGAGCCGCGGGTACGTTGAACTGCCGTACGACGAGCCGGCGCTGCCCAGCACGCCATCCGCCACCGGAGCGAGCATCGCCACGTGGTCCACGAGACTCCAAGCCGAACTCAGTCGACCCTGAACTTATCGGCGAGCTGGAACTCGAACTCCTCGGGCAGGTCGTGGTGAAAGACCTCGGGGACGTCGCGCTCGACGTGGGCCTTCCAGTAGAGGTCGGCGATCACGTCCGGCTCCGAGTTCGGCCGGCCACTCCCGATTCTCGCGCCCAGGGCGACGTGCGCGACGTGCACTCCGCGGTCGGCGAGTGACTCGTTCAGTGCGAGGAACCAGTTGCGCATGGCAGCATTCGCGACGTTCGCGTTGGCCACCTGCGGGACGACCATCGGGCCCGACCCGGCACCGCTCGTACCGATGATGGTGCCGGCACCGCGGTCGATCATGCCGGGGAGCACCTGGCGAACAGCGGCGACCGCGCCGAAGAAGTTGGTCTCGAGCTCGGCCAATGCCGCTTCGACAGTGAGATCGACCGCGGAGACGAGCGGCCGGTCCGCCAAGTCCGACGGTGTCGGGGCAGGTGAGTACTCCAGGACGTCAATGGATCCGAAGTGTTCTTCTGCGGCAGCCAGTGCCTTCTCGAGGCTCGGGCGGTCAGTGACATCGGCCGCGAAAGCGGCAGCAGACACTCCTGCGTTCCGGAATCTGTCGACCATGGCTGCGAGTTGCGCCTCACGTCGCGCAACGAGCGCGACATTGAAGCCGCCCTTCTCAGCGAACTTCGCCCCGATGGCGAACCCCAGTTGCGGCCCGGCCCCCACAATCACAATGGTCGACACAGCTCGTCCTCCAACAGCAGACCTGCATGTCCTGGTGACGGCTATCGCGATGGCGGACCCGTGCCCGGCTCACCGACTAGCCGATACTCGACTTCTCGTCGAGTTCCAACTGACCAACGGTGCCCCGGCCTTCTCCATTCCCTGGAGGCCAGCCACTACCGGCACGCGGTGCACCGGACCGATAGGCCGGAGCAGTTCTCAGGGCGACGGGCCCGTGGCTCGGACCCCCAGCCTTACAGGCTGGCCGTGCGGCCCAGAGCTCCGCGCCTGGGTCCGCCCCACTCGTCGACGCACTCGACGGGCAGACCGGCCCTCGTCCCGAGAATGGCATTTCGGCATCGTCGTGCCACCCTGGCCGTATCCCTGGCCTCCCTCCACACCCAGCGCCGCGCTGTGGAAGCCCCAGATCACACCCTGCCGGAGACTCACCATGTCGTCTTTCTTACCGGTGGTACCGGGTATGTTGGCGTGGCCATTGCCTCGCGGCTCGTCCGTGAGGGGCACTGGGACGGGGTTGGCCCGCTCCGAGGCCGAGCGGAGTGTGGTGCCGGCCTGGGTGATGGCGGCTTCCGCGGCCTGGGTGGAGCGGAGAGCGTTGAGCATGACGAAGTCGTGGATGATGCCCTGGTAACGGGTGACGGGGACGCCGGCGGCGCGGAGCTTGCTCGCGTAGGCCTCGCCCTCTTCACGCAGGACGTCACGCCGACGGAGGTCAGGCGGTCAGCTGCCGCAGCAGGTCGGAGGAGTCGTGCAGCGCCGTCATCTGTACGAAGCGACCGTCGCGGACCTTGTAGATGGCGTGCTCGGTGATCTCGAAGGAGGCGCCGGAGGGAGGAACGCCGAGCCACTCCTTCACCGGGGTGCCGGTGTTGACCGCGCGCACGGCGATCCGGTCCCGGTCGAACAGCAGCTCCTTGACCTCCCAGTGGAGGTCCGGAACGGCGTCGATGTCGTGCTTCCGCACTCCGCCTCCGCGGTCGCCGGCACCGCCTACCGCGCCCACTTCTTCCGCCACGGCACGGTCTCGGCCCTGCCCGACGTACCGGTGGCCGTGGAGATCACTCCGCTGCTCCGGCTCCTCATGGAGCGCCTCGAGGAGCCGGACCTGTCGACGGCGTCCCGGGCCGTGACCGAGGCGATGGTCCTCGACGTGCTGCGGCCGTCGCCCCGGGCGCTGCTGGTGCAGCTGCCCACCTCGTCGTTGCTGCGGCCCGTCGTGGACGTGGTGCGCGCCGACCCCGCCGACCAGCGGACGCTGACCGCCTGGGCGACCGCCCTCGGGTGCAGCACGCGCACGCTGACCCGTGCGTTCCGGGCGGAGACGGGCACGACGTTCGTCCGCTGGGTCGCCTCGGTACGCGCCCAGCACGCCGTCCGGCTCCTGGCCCAGGGTTTCGAGGTCGACGTGGTGGCCGAGGCGGTCGGTTACCGCTCGGCGAGTGCCTTCGGCGCGGCCTTCCGGCGGACGACCGGCATGACGCCCGGCCGGTTCCGGGCGCTCTGAACAGGAGTGGCGGGAGCCGTGCAGGGTGTCCCGATCGCTACAGGGACTGTCAGGAAATCTCGATTGATCCGGTCGCCCCGGCTCCCTACGCTGTGCAGGCAAGTAAGTCTCACCTAACTTGCCGTAGAGAGTCCGGTGCCCTGCTCCCCTTCGCACAGTCCGGCGACCCCGGACGCGCGAGCCCCCGGCACCCCGAATCGAAAGTGGTACCGGGTCGATGAGAACCCCACGCCTCGGCGCGCCCGCCCCGGTGGAGCCGCACGGCCGCGCACCCGAGGCCCCGGCCGCCGGGAGCCACCGGTCATGACCGCCAAGCTCGCCGCGGTGCTGCCCGACCTGGCGCCCTGGCGCTCCTCCCGCGACTTCCGCCTCCTGTGGATACAGGGCCTGGTCACCTACCTCGGCAGCGTGATGGCGCTGATCGCGCTGCCGCTCCAGATCAAGGACCTGACCGGTTCCCCGCTCGCCGTCGGAGCCATGGGAGCCGTCGAACTCGTCCCGCTCGTGATCTTCGGCCTGTACGGCGGCGCGCTCGCCGACGCGGTGGACCGCCGCAAGGTCATCGTGCTGACCGAGGCGGGACTCGGTCTGCTCGCCCTGATCCTGCTGCTGAACACCCTGCTGCCGAACCCCATGCTGTGGCCGCTGTACGTGGTCGCCGCCGGCGTCGCCGCACTCGCCGGACTCCAACGGCCCGCCATGGACTCGCTGTTGGCCCGCATTGTCCCGCACGACCAGCTCGCCGCGGCCGCCGCGCTGAACGCCCTGCGCTGGCAGGCCGGCGCCATCGCCGGACCCGCGCTGGCCGGGCTGGTCGTGGCGTACGCGGGCAACGGCCCCGCGTACGCCACCACCGTGGTCTGCTTCGCCGCGTCGGTCCTGATGTGCCGCCGCCTCTCACCCGTGCCGCCGCGGGAGAAGGCGGCCCGGCCCTCCCTGCGCGGCATCGTCGAAGGCGCCCGCTACGCCTGCTCCAGGCCGGTGCTGCTGGGCACGTACGCCATCGACCTCGCCGCGATGTTCTTCGCCTTCCCCAACACCGTCTTCCCCTTCCTCGCCGACGAACTGGACGCCGACTGGTCGCTGGGCCTGATGTACGCGGCGGGGTCCGTCGGCTCCCTGCTGGTCAGCCTGACCAGCGGCTGGGTCTCCCGCACCCGGCGGCACGGCCTGCTCGTGGTGTTCGGCGCCGCCGGCTGGGGCGTGGCCATGGCGGCGGCCGGCTGGACGTCGAACGTGTGGCTGGTGCTGGCGTGCCTCGGCCTCGCGGGAGCGGGGGACATGCTCAGCGGACTGGGCCGCTCCACCATCTGGAACCAGACCATCCCCGACCGGCTGCGCGGCCGGCTCGCCGGCATCGAGGTCCTCTCCTACAGCGTCGGTCCGCAGCTCGGCCAGGTCCGCGCCGGAGCCATGGCCGGCTGGACCGGCGCCCGCCCGGCGATCTGGACCGGCGGACTCGCCTGCGTCGCCGCGGTGGGTCTGCTCACCGCCGCCCTGCCCCGGCTCGTCGCCTATGACGCCCGCACCGACGAGGACGCCCTCCGCCGCGCCGTCGAGAATGTCGCGGGGGAGGAACCGGCACGATCCTGACCCGGGCGGTGTTCGGACACCCAAGTGGGTACGGGAGTCCAGTGCGACCCGACGACGCACCCACGATCCAGGGCGCCGTCGGCATGAAGTTGTCCACCCCGGTGCACGGCCGGGCTGCCGGGTGGCCTCCAAGGCCGCGCGGCCCGCAGCTCACCACCCGCGCCTCGGCGGACCGGGCCCCGGAGCGGGGTCAGGGGCAGGCGTGGGCATCGGCCCCTGCGCCGCCGTCCTCGCCGGGGGCCTGCCTGAGCACACGACGATGCCGGGCGAAGTGCCTGTGAGCCCCACCGGGGGAGTGCCCGCCGACAGCAAGTCGAGCCGCGCTTGAGGAAGCCTTAAGAACTGCCTTAGCGGGCCGGGACAGGATCGGAGCGTCTTGTTTGCCCCGGCCGGCGGTCGCTCCGCGGCTGCCGGGCCGGCTGGAATTCCGACGAAGGGACGCACCGTGAACATCGCCCCCGAAACCGAGTTCGACCTGGACCTCGACCTGAGCATCGTCGTCGAGGAAGCCCCCGCCATGGAGGCCAAGTCCTTCACGGGCACGGGCACCTGCCTCTCCTGCCCGGTGACCTCCTGGCACTGCTGATCAGACCGCCGGTGCCTGGCGGCGGGGCCCTGTGCCCGCCGCCAGGCACCGGCGTCCGTACACGCAGGCGAGCGACCTGAACAGGTGGGGTGGAGGAGGTGCGGATGAGGGACGACAGCGCATTCGACGCCGTGGGGCCGGTCCTGCTGCGGGCAGCAGTCCTTCCGCTGCCCGGCACGAACGGGGGGCGGGGCCCCGGAGCGGATTCCGGGCGGGCCCCGGACGCGGACCCCGGTGAGCCCGGCGCGCAGCGCGCCGAGGTGGCCCGGATGGTCGGTGACCCGGTGTTCATGGCCGCCGTCGAGCTGGCCAGCCCGAGCCTGGCGGGGGAGGCCCGCCGGGTGGCTGCGGGCGAACCCGTCAAGGACAGGCGACTGCGCAGGCTCGTGGTGTCGCTCGTCAAATACCGGCTGAGGATGACCTACCGGGCCACGCCCTTCGGATTCTTCGCGGGCGTCGCGCTCGCCGCGTTCGGTCCGGAACCGGCACAGGGCCTCGGCACCGGCCACCGCAGCGTCAGCCGGCCCGACGCGGCCTGGCTCGACGCCGTCCTGGACACGCTCCTCCCGCTCCCCGGAGTGCTGGACCGCACCCGTCTGGTCGCCAACACGCTGCGTACCGAGCGGGACGGCCGGGTTGTCCTCACCGACCGGTACGACGCCGACGGCAAGCGCCAACTGGCCCACTCCGTACGGCTGACAGCCGTCGTCCGGCACGCGCTGGAGTACGCGGCCGAGCCCGTTGCCCGGCCCGAGCTGGTAGCCCGACTCGCCGAGCGGTTCCCGCAGGCCCCGGAAGACGCCGTCGAGCAGTGTGTCGACCGGCTGGCACAGCACCACTTCCTGCTCAGCGACCTCACCCCGCCGCCCGACTGCGCCACCCCGCTCGCCCATGTCCTGACCCGCCTCCAGGGGTGGGAACACCCGGTGGCCGACATGCTCCGCGACGTCCAACTCGCCTTGACCGCACTGGACGCGGCGCCGCCGGACGACCGGGCGCCCGCGCTCGCGACGGCCACGGAACGGATGCGAGCACTGCACTGCGCGGTGGACGTCGTCCAGTCCGACCTCGCCCTCGACGTCGAGCTCGTGCTGCCCGAGGAGGTGGCCCGCGAGGCAGAGCACGCCGTGCACACCCTCTGGCGGACCTCCCTGATCCGCCCAGGCAGCCCGCATCTGCGCGCGTACCACCTCGCCTTCCTGGAGCGGTACGGCACCGACCGCGCCGTACCCGTCCTCGAACTGCTGGACGAGGGACGGGGTCTCGGCGTGCCCGAGCCCTACCGCACCCGTGGCACCGTCAGGCCCGAGCCGCACCCAGACGTCGAACGTCGCGACCGAATCCTCGGTGAACTCTTCCTCGACGCCGTGCACCGCCGGCCCAGGCCCGGCCGCCCCACGGGCGACGGCCCGGGGGGCGGCGCGGAGCCGGCCGAAGTGGTCCTCGACGCTTCCGTCCTCAGCGCCCTCAGCACCGACGCCCCCCGCATGCCTCCAGCCTCCCTGGAACTCGGCGCCGAACTCGTGGCGCGCGACTGGCAGCAGCTCTGCGCGGGCGACTTCCACCTCGTCCTCGGCGCCAACCCGGGCTCTCCCCTGGCGGGCGCCACCTTCAGCCGCTTCGCTTCCGTCCTCGGGCCGCAGGCCGACCGGATTGCGGAACTGGTCCGGCGCGGCGAGGCCGGCAGGCCGCCGGAGGAACTGGCCGCGGCGGTCTTCTACCGCCCCCGGGTCGTCCGCTCCGCCAACGTGGCCACCGTCCCCCAGTGGCTGCCGCACCGCATTCCGCTGGGGGTCGGGCCGGCGGCGGACGGGCCCGCGGAGAGCCCCACCGTGACCGACCTCCGTGTGGAGAACCTGGCCGTCCACGCCGATCTCGACTGCCTGCGGCTGATCGACCTCACCACCGGGCGGCGGGTGCGACCGGTGTCGTACTCGATGCTCAACCCCGCCACGGGGCACCTGCCCCAGGTCGCCCGCTTCCTCCTGGAACTGGGTCAGGAGGGCCAGGACTGGTGCATCCCCTGGAACTGGGGTGCCTGGTCCGCGGCCCCGGCCCAGCCACGCGTCCGCCACCGCCGGACCGTGCTGTCCCCCGCCCGGTGGCTGCCGGACGATGCCGTACGGCGGGCCGCCTCCGGCGACGACGGCGACCGGAGCTTCCGTACGGCGGCCGCCCGGTGGCGCGAGCGCTGGGGGGTTCCCCGGCACGTGCTGCTGACCCGCGCGGACAACCGGATCGCCGTCGACCTGGACGATGCGCTGCACCTCCTCGTCCTGCGGGAGGAGTTGAAGCGGCCGCAGGGCCTCACCGTCGTGGAGCGGTACGGTGCGGAGGAGGGCGACGGCTGGCTGACGGGACCGGACGGCGCGCACGCCGCGGAACTCGTCCTCCCGCTGGTCGCCCGGCGGGGTGGACCGGCGGTCGCCGAACGGCCCGCTCCGTCAGGGCGGTCGGCGCCGCCCTCCGTACCTCTGGAGGGGCGTGGCTCGGCCACCCATCTCCCTGGCGGCGAGTGGCTGTACGCCAAGATGTACGTACCGGCCGCGCACCAGGCGGCCGTCCTCGCCGGGCTCCCGGCCGGACCTGCCGCCCCCGCCCTGCTGGAAGCCGCGGGCGTCGACACGTGGTTCTTCCTCCGGTACGCGGATCCCGACCCGCATCTGCGGCTTCGTTTCCACGGCAAACCGGGACAGCTCTGGCCGGTCCTGCTCCCCGCCCTGAACCGGTGGGCGGAGGAACTGCGGGACGGGGGTCTCGCCCAACGGATGGTCCTCGACACCTACGACCCGGAGATCGAGCGGTACGGCGGCGCGGAGGTCCAAAGGTACGTCGAACGGGTCTTCCGGACCGACAGCGAGGCCGCCGTGGCCCAACTGGCCCTGCCTGGCGGAGAACTGGACGGGCTGACGGACGGCGGACTGGCCGCCCTGGGCATCCTCGGAGTCCTCGCCGGACTGGGTTCGGAGGAGGAGGCCCTGGAGTGGCTGGGCGGTGAACGAGTCCTGGCACGGCGGGGAGAGGTGCCGCGTGCCGAGAAGAAGGCGGTGGCCGACCTGTTCGCACGGCGACGCGGGCCGGCGACACTCACCGAACTGTGGGCGGAGCGCGCCCGGGCGCTCGACGCCCTGCGCGAGGCGCTGACCGTCACCGGGGGTGAGGGCGGGCCCCGGCGGGCCGAAGTGGCCTTGAGCCTCGCCCACATGCACTGCAACCGCTGTCTCGGCATCCGGCAGGACGACGAGGTACTCGCCCATGCGACCGCCCGCGAGGCGCTCTCCCTGCACCTCGGACGAAAGCGGCACGGCCGATGATGCCGGTCCGGTCGCGGGAGGAAGAGGCGCCCCCGCCGCGCGACGCGGCGCGGGAGACGGCGTACCGGGTGGCGCGTCTCCTCCGGGACCCGGAGCGCGTCGCCCGCGTCACGAGCGAGACCTTCCGCGCCGCGCCCGACGAGCTGATGCTGCCGGGCTGGCAGCCGGCCTCGCTGCTCCTCGGGCACGCGGGCATCGCCCTGCTCCACACCCTGCTGGCCCGGCACGACGGCGCGTGGGCACCTGTCGCCCACGCCCATCTGTCCGCCGCGGCCGCAGCCGTCCCGGAGGCGGGGGCCGCCGCCGCGGGTGATCTGCTCTTGCCGGCCCGCCTGCAGGCGGCCCGTTTCGGAGGCTACAAGCGGCTACTGACGCGGGGCACCGAGGTGCACGCGGCCCGGGCGCAGGGGAGCGTGCAACGGCTCCGGGCACGCCTCGACCAGAACGGCCCGGGTCTCTCCTACCTCGACTACGACGTGATCGCCGGGCTGACCCGACAGGGCCGCTCCCTCCTGCCTGATGTGGCGGGGCCGGGCGACGGGAGAAGCGCCGCAGCGCTGGAAGCGGTGCTGCGGTTCCTGGCCGGCCTGGCCCGTCCGGTGCGGGTCCGGGGCAGCGAGGTGCCTGGATGGTGGTGTGATCCGGCCCGCTATACCGTCCCCCGGGACCGGGCGGAGTTCCCCGAGGGCGACTTCAACGTGGGGGTGGCCCACGGCATCAGCGGCCCGCTGGCGCTGCTGGCACTCGCGGACCGGGCCGGGTACCGGGTGCCGGGCGGTCGGGAGGCCGTCCGACGTATGACCGAGTGGGTACTGGCCAAGGAGCGTACCGATGCGTGGGGACCGTACTGGCCCGGGCGGGTGGCGTTCGAGGAGGAGACGGCAGAGGGCCTCGTCGCTCCCGGCACGGAGGAGAGCCGGACCGCCCGGGCCGATGGGAGCGCGCGGACTGCCCGGGCCGGCTGGTGCTACGGCGTGACCGGCATCGCCTGGTCACTCCACCTCGCCGGTACCGCCCTCGGCGACGAGGCCGTGACCTCGCGTGCCCTGGCCGCGATGCGTGGGGCCCTGCGGCGGCCGCTGCCGCGCGCGACGGCGGCCGATGCGGGGGTGTGTCACGGGAGGGCCGGGATGGTCCACGCCGGTGCGCGACTGGCAGCCGCGACAGGCGACGACGCCCTGTGGGCGGACGTGGACGAGGGCGTCACGGCCCTGGTGGCCGCGTTCACCGAGGACTCGGCCTTCGGCTACCGGCAGCACCTGTGGACACCGGACGGGGCGGTCGAGCTGGACAGCCCCTCACTCCTCGACGGCGCGGCCGGCGTCGCGTTGGTCCTGGCCTCCTACGCGGACACGCGACGGGAAGAAGCCGCCGACGCCGACGGGCCCCGGACCGCCGGCTGGGACGCGGCGCTCGCGATGAGCTGAACGGCGCCGGCGCAGGAGGTGGCTCGCCGCCCGGGACATGGCGTGCTCAGCCGGTCTCCGCCATCAGCCGGGCCAGCGCGGCGCGTGAATGGATGTTGAGTTTGCGGTAGATACGGGAGAGATGGGCGTCGACCGTGCGGGGGCTGACGCTGAGTTCCCGCGCGATCTCCCGCGTCTTCTTCCCGACCCCCGCGATGTCGGCGACCTCACGCTCGCGCACGGTGAGCATGGACAGCGGACCGGGCCCCCCGCCGTCTCCCACGAGTTCGGCGCGCAGCGCGAAGGCCCCGGCGTGGAGCCGGGCGGCGCCGGCACTGTCGGCCAGCTCCATGGCATACGAGAGAAGGGACAGGGCCTCGGGGGTGCGGCCGTCCGCCGCGACGCAGGCGGCGGCGTGTGTCATCGCCCACGCCTGGGCCCACGTGGCGCCGAGGGAGGCGAACAGGCAGGACGCCCGCTGGTGGAGCCGCGCCGCGTCGGCGGGGCGTCCGCGCAGTCCGTGCGCCCGGGCCATGGTGCCGAACGCGCGGGCCAGTGGCAGTCCGGTGCCCTCGCACGAGCGCTCGGCGAGTGCGGCCCACTGGGCCGGGGACGGCGTGACGGTGGGCGAGGACAGAGCGGCGAGTGTCTCGTAGACCACGGGTCGCAGAACGGGCGGGATCTTCCGCAGCTCCGGCCCGCCGCCCGCCGTGAGCACCGCGGACACGGCGGTCGTCGCATCTCCTCGGTGCCGTGCGTCGCACGCGAGAGCCAGCAGGCCGGGGAGCGTGGCGCGACGGGGGCGATCGCCATGTTCGAGGTGGGCGGACCGGTCTTCCGCGTCAGTTGTCGGCCGCCCTGTGCCGGCGAGGAACGCCGTGCAGGTGTTCAGGAGCGCGGTCAGCACCGGAAGTTCCGCGCCGCCCCCGTCCCGGACGGCCCGCGCCGCCTCTGCCGCCCTCCTGCGCGTCGCCGTGACGTCCGACCACAGATGGGCGAGGGCCAGGCCCTGGAGGACCAGGGGAGCCAGGGCTGTCCGGCCGGCGTAGGCCAGGGCCGCGGCGGCTCGCTCCAGGTGGCCGGTCGCCCGGGCGCCGAGCCCAAGAAGGGCTTCCGCCCAGCCGAGCAGGGCCGGATACTCGGGGAAGCTGCCTGTCTCGGCCTCGGAGAGGGCGTCCAGCACGGCCGCGCACTCGTCGGCGGCGAGCCGGGCCTGCTCCGGGGGCGCCATGAGGGCCCGGACGAGGGCGAGAAGCGCGAGCGCTCCCGCCTGCTCCGTACGGTCGCCGTGGTCTCGTGCGATCCGCACCACGAGCTCCACCTGTACGGGATCGGGGAGTCGTTGGCCGAGGAGCCGCAGTATCTCACGCTGGACCAGGAGCGGTACGGAACGGGACAGGACGGCGAGTTCGGCCTCGACGAGCGACCGGGCCTCCTCCTCATGGCCTTGACATGCTCTCAGGAGTGAACAGAGGACGACAGCGTGCGTGCGGTCGGGGCCCGGTTCCGCAGGGGCCAGGTGCAGCACGCCGTCCAGGAGGTCCGAGTGCGCGGCGGTCCCGCCCGCCCTGTCCGCCGCGCCGAGCGCGAGAACGAGCAGCCTGCGGAGTTCGTGGCGCGTGGGTGCGGAGAGGTACGGCACCGGGACGCGCAGAGCCGCGCGTAACCAGCGTGCGGCGCGCCCGGGTACGGCTCCCAGGTCGTCGCGGGCGGCGCGCAGGAGGGTGGTCAGCTCCCGGGGGGACGGTTCGGCGAGGGCCTGTTCGATGTGCGGAGCCTGTTCGGTGGCGGGCGCGTCGCGGTCGGCCAGCAGCTCCAGCGCGCTGAGATGCAGCGACGCCCGCGCGACCGGGGGGAGGGTGCTGCGGATCTGGCGGAGCAACTCCTGGCCGCGCAAGGCGAAGTCGGGTGTGCGCTCCACCGGGCGCAGGACGTCACGGGCGCAGAGCTCGGCGACGGCCCGGCAGACGGATTGCCGGTCCAGGCCGGTCAGCCGGGCGACGGCACCGATGCCGAAGGGCGTGCCGATGACGGCGGCCGCCCGTGCGACCGACAGCGGGCCGGGCGGCAGCGTGTCGATCTCGCCGGCGAGGGCCGCGGCGAACGGTTCGGGCAGCGGCAGGTTCTCGAAGGCCCTGCCGTCGGGCTCGCGCCGGCGCTCCGCCTGGGCGAGGCGCAGCCGGAACGGGTTGCCGCCGCTCTGTCGGTGGAGGTCCCGTAACTCATCGCTGTCGTGGGGCAGGCCGACGAGCCGCGCCGCCTGGCCGACGGTCAGCGGGCCGAGTGCGACCCGTTCGGCGTGCCCAAAGGCCACCGCGTGCGCCAGCGCGCCACGCAGCCGGGGCGAAGCCTGGTGCACGCGGTGGGCGAGGACGAGGAGCAGGGGAGCGTCCAGCGGGACGCGCAGCAACTCCTCGACGATCCCGACGGATTCCTCGTCGGCCCAGTGGAAGTCGTCCAGGAGCAGAACGAAACCGTCGTGCGTACGGGCGTGGTCGCGCAGCAGACTCCGTACGGCCCCACGCGCCGACGTCCGGTCGCTCCCGCCCCAACCCTGCGGGGCCCAGCGCTCAGCGGTCGGCACCGCCCGCGGTTGCGCCTGCTGCGCGGCCTCCCGCAGGACGTCCGCGAAGATCTGGCCGGGCGGCGGCCTGAGCTCGGAAGCGACGCAGCGGGTGTGCGCCACGGACAGTGCGCGGGAGCCTGCCCGCTCCGCGAGCAGGGACAGGAGGTGGGTCTTGCCCGTGCCCGGCTCACCGGCCACCTCGATGACCCGTCCGACTCCGTGTTCCAGGCCGTCCAGTGCCCGGACGAGGAGGTGTTCCTCCGCCTCCCTGACACTTCCCTGGTCACCCGTGCGGATTCCGCCGCCAAGGCTCACCGTGCGTTCCCTTCTGTTCCCTGCCCGAAAACGTCGGAGCCTGCGAGGAGTTACGTACATTCACCGATGTGCGGTCTCGAACGTGCGGGCATGCTGGCTCGTGCCGGATTTCTGAGGAGAGGCTTTGATGAAGTACGTACTGCTGGGTAGCCTTGAGGTGAGGGACTACACGCGGAGTTCGTTCATCAGCGCGCGTAAAATGGAAGTTGTGCTGGCGAGTCTGCTGATTCGCTTTCGGCAGACGGTGTCCGTGGACGAACTGGGCGACGAGATCTGGGGGGCCAGACCGCCGCGTCGCCGTACGGCCGCTCTGCACGTCCATGTTTCGCAGCTCCGTAAGTTCCTGAGGGAAGTGACCGACGGCCGTGAACCGCTGGTGACCCGTTCTCCGGGGTATGTGCTGCTGCCCGGTCCTGAGGACGAGGTCGACTCCATCGTCCTGCAGCGGTTCCTTACCCGTGGACGGCGTGCCCTGCGGCTGCAACGGTACGAATCGGCCTCGGCGGAGTTCGGCGGCGCCCTGGAATTGTTCCGCGGCCCGGTTCTCCAGAACCTGCGGGGTGGTCCCATTGTCGACGAATTCGCCTCCTGGGCGGAGGAGGCCCGTCTGGAGGCGGTTGAACGGAAGAACGACGCGGACCTCGCCCTCGGGCGGCACCGGGAACTGGTCGGGGGTCTGTACCGCCTCGTCGCCGAGCATCCGCTGCGCGAGGCGTTCCACCGCCAGCTGATGCTGGCGCTCTACCGCTCTGAGCGGCAGAGCGACGCGCTCCTCGCCTACCGACGCGCACAGGAGGTTCTCGACCGGGAACTGGGGGTGCGGCCCGGCCGGGCGCTGCGCGAGCTGCACCGGGCCGTGCTCGCCGCGGACGACGGCCTCGAACTGGGGCCCGCGGCGGCCTGAGGAGCGCGGTGCGGTGAAGAAACGTTCCGTCACCGCTCCGGTGCACCTGTTCCGCTGAGCCGGCCGCGCCGGGCACGGGCGGCCGGCTCAGCGGAGCGCCGGCCGCCCCTGACTCCGGCCCTGCCCCAGCCGGAAGCCCACCCCGCGTACGGTGACGATCCAGCCGCTGCTCCCCAGCTTGCTCCGTAACGAACTGACGTGGGTGTCTATGGTTCGGCTGGCGCGCGGGCTGAGGGCGTGGGCCGAGGAGTCGTCCCAGATCTCGGTCATCAGTCGGCGCCGGGTCACCACGGTGTCCGAGTGCCGGGCGAGGTAGTAGAGCAGATCGAACTCCTTGCGTGTCAGCTGAATCGGGGTGCCGCGCAGCCGGACCTCGCGGGAGGCGCCGTCGATGCACATGTCGCCGACCGTGAGCGAGCCCGTGACCGTACGGGGGGTGCTTCTCGGCCGCCAGGCGCGGCGCATGACCGCATCGATCCGGGCCATCAGCTCCCGGAACTCGTACGGCTTCTCCAGGCAGTCGTCGGAGCCGGCCTGGAGCCCGAGCACGCGGTCGAGATCGGCGCCGCTGTCGGTGAACGCGATGATCGGGGTGTCCATGGTGTTCCGGATGCGCCGGCAGACCTCGAGGCCGTCGATGTCGGGGAGTTCGAGGTCGAGCAGGACCAGCTCCGCGCTGCCGCACGCGTCGAGGGCGGCAGCTCCGGTGGTGACGGTGACGACGTCGTATCCATGCCGCTCGAGGCGTGGCGCGAGCGGTTGGCTGGAAAATTCTTGACCTGTCACGACGAGGAGTTGCATAACACCTTCCAAGCTTGGGCACGTGGTCCAGGTGTCACAGGGATGCGAATGGGCACGCATAACGCGGACATTCCCGTGATCAGGCCACGCCTGTAAGTGTGGGGGTGATACGGCGAGTCGACTGAAGCTGTGTACGTGGTCTGCCATTCAATGTTGAATGGCTACGTTCCCAGCACATGACGTCGCGGTGACATCCGCGAAATCGCCGGTAGATTTATGTCGATTCTGTCGCGGGAGTCGCGCGCTCACTATCTCCTGCGGGGCGTCTGACGGCAGGGGTGTCCACGCCTGCGAGTCCGGTCGACGGGCACGGCAGCCGTACCCAATACCCATGTGTCCACGATTCCCCCGTTTCGCGCACTGTGTTGAGCTTGGTGGCGGCGCCGGAGCGCCGCAAACGCAGGACATCTTCTCCTGCGGGACATGTCACGGGCAACAGCTATGTTGGCAGCGTCACATCCTGCGGAGGGCAGATGAATGGCCAGAAATCACGGGTCCGTTTTCATGGAACGGACCTGCATACAAGGGTGATGTGATGAATGCGCAGTCGTCCGGCGTTCACCAGGGGACGGGACCCCCGTTGCCGAAGAACCCTCCGGTCGGCCCGTCGGGGCCGACCGTGGCCATCCGGACGATGACGTCGGCGCCTTCGGCGACGGTCTGCGGTCCGGTGTGGCCGTTGAGATCGGTGGCGGTGTGCCCGGGGTCGACGGCGTTGATCCTGAATCCGGGCAACATCCGCGCGTACTGGGCGGTCAGCATGTTCAGCGCCGCCTTCGACGAGTTGTAGGCCAGCGCCGGGTAGTAGGCCGGAAGCTGGCCCCTGTAACTCTCGGGGTCACCCGCGATGCTCAACGACCCGAGGCCGCTGCTCACGTTGACGATCACTGGCGCCTCGCTCGCCTCCAGGAGAGGCAGGAACGCCTTGGTGACCCGTACCGCACCGAAGACATTGGTGTCGTACGTGCGCCGCACCGCCTCCGCCGTCGCCGCCAGGGCGTCGTTGCCCCAGCCGATGACCCCGGCGTTGTTGACGAGCACGTCGAGCCGGCCCGCCTCCCGGCCGACCGACTCCGCCGCCGCGCGCACCGACTCGTCGTCCGTGATGTCGATCGGCACACAGCGAGCGCCCAGCCTCGCCGCCTCTTTCTGGCCACTCCGTTCGACCCGGGACCCGATGTACACGGTGTGGCCGGCCTCCACCAGCCGCCTGGCGGTTTCCCTGCCAAGTCCCTTGTTCGCTCCGGTGATCAGTGTGATGGGCATGCGGCCAGCCTCACCCCTGCGGCACATGTCAGGTAGTGCCCCCTGCTTCCTGGGAACGGCAGTACCAGGATGCGCCGTGACAGATCCCTCTGCATACTGGTGAGATGAAGGGTTCGGGGGAGTTGGGTGTCGCATTACGCCGGTGGCGAGACCGGCTCACGCCACAGAACGCGGGGTTGACCGCGGCCCCGGGCGGCGACGAGCGGCGTCGCGCGGTCGGACTGCGGCGCGAGGAACTGGCCCTCTTGGCCGGGGTGTCGGTGGACTACGTCACCCGACTCGAACAGGGCAGGTCCGTCTCCCCGTCCCCGCCGGTCCTGGCCGGCCTGGCCCGCGCCCTGAGACTCTCGGACGCCGAGCGCGGACACCTGTATCTGCTCGCGGGTCACCACCCGCCCCGCGACCGCCGCAGCGAGGCCCTCACATCGAGCGCGCAGGGCCTGGTCGAGCAGCTCGAGGGAGTGGCGGCCAGCGCGTACGACGCCGCCTGGACGCTGATCGCCTGGAACCACCGCTGGGTGGCGCTCAGCGGGGACCCCTCCGGGACGCGGGACCGTGAACGCAATGTGGTGTGGCGTCAGTTCACCGACTCGTCGAGCATCGTCACCCACAGCAAGGACCAGGAGGAGGCCCTGGAGACCGCCCTCGTCTCCGATCTGCGAGCCGCCACCGTCCGCTACCCGGAGGACTCTGAACTCGCGCAGCTCGTCGACGACTTGCGCAGCCGCAGCGCCCGCTTCTCGGAGCTCTGGGACGCCTATGTGGTCGCCGTGCACACCAAGAACCGCAAAACGCTGCACCACCCGGTCGTCGGGCCGCTGGAACTCGACTGCCACGTCCTGATGGTCCCCGAGAGCGATCTGCGCATCGTCACCCACACCGCCGCGCCGGGCAGTGACGCGGCCGGCCTGCTCAAGCGCCTCTACGCCGCAGCAGATCACTGAGTCGCCCCCGGATCTGTCGGTCACGCACCGGCCCGTCCCGTCGCCCGGCCCTCCGACGTCCGTCCGCCCGCGCTGTTTTGCCACTGATGGACGGCGGTTGGCGTTCCCTTGTCGAGTTGACAATCTCCTGACACTTCCTTGCGGAGGTCCTTGAGATCTTTGCTTGAGAAGCCCGTGTCCCAGCGATGAGGATATTCATGTCTTTCCGGGGAACGGTCGGGAGAGTTGAATGGATGCTTCGGTCATTGTCGTGGGTGCCGGCCCGTCGGGCCTGATGCTGGCGGGAGAACTGCGTCTCGCGGGAATCGACGTCATCGTTCTCGAGCGCCTTCCGGGACGTACCGGGGAATCGCGCGGCATCGGATTCACCGCCCGCACCATGGAGGTGTTCGACCAGCGCGGTCTGCTGCCGCGCTTCGGCGACCTGGAGACCGGGACGTTCGCCCATTTCGGCGGCGTTCCGCTGGATCTGGGCGTGCTCGGGCCCGGCCACCTGGCGGCCCGCAACATTCCGCAGTCCACCACGGAGACCGTTCTGGAGGCCTGGGCGCGGGATCTGGGAGCGGACATCCGGCGTGGCCGGGAATTTCTCTCGCTGAAGGATCTCGGCGACAGCGTCGAGGTGCGCGTGCGCGGCGCGTCCGGTGAAAGGGTGCTGCGTTCCCGTTATCTCGTGGGCTGTGACGGCGGTCGCAGCGGTGTACGGAGGGCGGCCGGATTCGACTTTCCCGGAACCGCCGCCACCACCGAACTCCTTCTCGCCGACATCCGCGGTGCCGATATCGAACAGCGAATGATTTCCGACCGGGTATCCGGTGGAATGGTCATGACCGCCGATCTCGGCAACGGGGTTCACCGGATCATCATCAGCGAGCACGGTGCGCCACCGCGGCGCCGGACCGAACCGCCCGCGTTCACCGAGGTCGCCGACGCATGGAAGCGACTGACCGGCGGTGACATCTCCCACGCGGAGCCGGTCTGGGTCAGCGCCTTCGGCGATGCGGCCCGTCAGGTCACCGAGTACCGGCGCGGCCGCGTGATCCTCGCCGGGGACTCGGCCCATGTCCATCTGCCGGCCGGCGGCCAGGGCATGAACACCAGCATCCAGGACTCGGTGAACCTGGGCTGGAAGCTGGCCGCCGTTCTGCGCGGCACCGCACCGGCCGAACTCCTCGACACCTACCACGCCGAGCGCCACGAGGTGGGCAGGCGGCTGCTGCTCAACACCCGGGCGCAGAGCCTGCTCATCCTGGGCGGCGACGAGGTCCAGCCGCTGCGCGGGATCCTGGCCGAGCTGACCGCCTACGAGGACGTGGCCCGGCACCTCGCCGCCAAGGCCGGCGGCCTCGACATCCGTTACGACGTCGGCGGCGGCGGCCACCCCCTGCTGGGTCTGCGCATGCCCCGACTGGAGCTGGACGGCCCCGTCCGCCCCACCAGCAGCACCGCGCTGCTGCGTGCCGGCCGCGGTGTCCTGCTCGACCTGGAGGACAACGCGCACCTGCGGCGCAGGGCCGCCGCCTGGTCCGACCGGATCGACATCGTCACCGCCCGCCCCGCCACCGTTCCGGAGGACGGGCCCCTGGCGGACACCGGCGGTGTGCTGCTACGCCCCGACGGCCATGTGGCCTGGGCCGCACCCGGCAGCCACCACGACCTGCACACGGCACTGACCCGATGGTTCGGGCCTGCGCGATGACGATCACGCCACCAGGCACCGCACGACCGATTCGCACCGGAGAGAGGGAAACATGCACAGCACGCTGATCGTGGCCCGAATGGAACCCGGATCCGCGGCCGAGGTCGCCCGCCTGTTCAACGAGTTCGACCAGACCGAGATGCCGCACCTGATGGGCACGCGGCGGCGCCAGCTCTTCTCGTACAAGGGGCTCTACTTCCACCTCCAGGACTTCGACTCCGAGGACGGCGGCGAGCGGATCGAGAACGCCAAGACGGACTCGCGGTTCATCGCTGTCAGCGAGGACCTCAAGCCCTTCATCGAGGCGTACGATCCCGCCACCTGGCGGTCCCCGGCCGACGCGATGGCGCAGCGGTTCTACCACTGGAGCGCCAAGTGAGCGCTGGGCGCCGAGTCGTCGTCACCGGCATCGGAGTCACCGCTCCCGGCGGCATCGGTGTGAAGAACTTCTGGCAGTTGCTCACCGACGGCCGGACCGCCACCCGCCGGATCACCTTCTTCGACGCGTCCTCCTTCCGCTCCCAGATCGCCGCTGAGGCCGACTTCGACGCCGAGCTGCTCGGGCTGGGGCCCCAGCAGATCCGGCGCATGGACCGTGCCGCCCAGTTCGCCGTCGTGACCGCGCGCGAGGCCATCGCCGACAGCGGCCTGGAGTTCGGCGCGGTCGATCCGCACCGGACCGGCGTCACCATCGGCAGCGCTGTCGGCGCGACCATGGGCCTGGACCAGGAGTACCGCACGGTCAGCGACGGCGGCCGGCTCGAACTGGTCGACCACAGCTACGCTGTCCCGCACCTGTACAACTACCTGGTCCCCAGCTCCTTCGCCGCCGAGGTCGCCTGGGCGGCCGGCGCCGAGGGGCCGAGCACGGTCGTCTCCACCGGCTGCACCTCGGGTCTCGACGCCATCGGCTACGCCGCCGAGGTCATCCGTGAGGACTCTGCGGACGTCATGATCGCCGGCGCCACCGACGCCCCGATCTCGCCGATCACCGTGGCCTGCTTCGACGCCATCAAGGCGACCACCCCGCGCAACGACGAGGCCGAGACCGCCTCCCGTCCCTTCGACGCCAGCCGCAACGGCTTCGTCCTCGGCGAGGGCTCCGCGGTCTTCGTCCTGGAGGAGCTGGAGAGCGCCCGCCGTCGCGGCGCCCGCATATACGGCGAGGTCGCCGGGTACGCCACCCGCTCCAACGCCTTCCACATGACCGGACTGCGTCCCGACGGCCGGGAGATGGCCGAGGCGGTCAGGGTCGCTCTCGACGAGGCCCGGCTCAACCCCGAGGACATCGACTACATCAACGCACACGGCTCCGGCACCAAGCAGAACGACCGCCACGAGACCGCGGCCTTCAAGCGGAGCCTCGGCGACCACGCCTACCGGGCTCCGGTCAGTTCCATCAAGTCGATGGTGGGCCACTCGCTCGGCGCGATCGGATCGATCGAGATCGCCGCCTCCCTCCTGGCCATGGAGCACGACGTGGTGCCGCCCACCGCCAATCTGCACACCCCCGACCCCGAGTGCGATCTGGACTACGTCCCCCTCACCGCACGGGAATGGCGCACCGACGCCGTTCTGTCGGTCGGCAGCGGCTTCGGCGGCTTCCAGAGCGCGGTCGTACTCGCCAAGCCCGAGAGGAGCGTTCGGTGACCACGGCGACCTGGGTGACCGGTCTCGGCGTCGCGGCGCCCAACGGGCTCGGCCTGAAGGCGTACTGGGAGGCCACCAAGGCCGGCGAGAGCGGCATCGGCACGGTGTCCCGCTTCGATCCGGCCTCCTACCCGGCGCGACTCGCCGGCGAGATCGACGGCTTCGTCGCGGAGGACCACCTGCCCGCACGGCTGCTGCCGCAGACCGACCGTATGACGCGGATCGCGCTGGTGGCCGCCGACTGGGCGCTGGAGAACGCCGGAGTGGTACCGGGTGAGCTGCCCGAGTTCGACATGGGCGTCATCACCGCCAGCTCCTCCGGCGGCTTCGAGTTCGGCCAGAACGAACTGCGGGCGCTGTGGTCGAAGGGCGGCCAGTACGTCAGCGCTTACCAGTCCTTCGCCTGGTTCTACGCCGTCAACAGCGGTCAGATCTCGATCCGCAACGGGATGCGCGGCCCGAGCAGCGTCGTCGTCAGCGACCAGGCGGGCGGCCTCGACGCGCTCGCCCAGGCCCGCCGCCAGATCCGCAAGGGCACCCCGCTGATCCTCTCCGGCGCCGTCGACGCGTCCATCTGCCCCTGGGGCTGGGTGGCACAGCTCGCCAGCGACCGGCTGTCGAGGGAGGAGGACCCGCGGCGCGCGTACGTACCGTTCGACGCCACCGCCTGCGGCCACGTCCCCGGCGAGGGGGGTGCGCTGCTGGTCCTGGAGGACGCCGAGCACGCCCGTGACCGGGGTGTCCGCCAGGTCTACGGAGAGATCGCCGGACACGCCTCCACCATCGACCCGGCACCGGACAGCGGGCGCGAACCGGCCCTGCGCAAGGCGATCGAACTGGCCCTCGCGGACGCGGACGTGCTCCCCGGAGACGTCGACGTCGTCTTCGCCGACGCGGCCGCCGTGCCCGAGCTCGACCGGATCGAGGCGGAGGCGCTGACCAAGGTGTTCGGGCCGCGCGGTGTGCCGGTCACCGCCCCCAAGACGATGACCGGCCGGCTCTACTCGGGCGCCGCCCCGCTGGACGTGACCACCGCGCTGCTCTCCCTGCGGGACGGCGTCATCCCGCCGACGGTCCACACCTCGCTCTCCTCCCGTTACGACATCGATCTGGTCACCGGCGCGGCCCGGGAGGCCCGGCCGGGCACCGCGCTCGTCGTCGCCCGAGGCTACGGCGGCTTCAACGCGGCGATGGTCGTCCGCTCCGTCGAGCGGTGAGCCGGCGCCGCACCTTCCCTCCCGCGCACTACGACATCCGACCTCGCCACGAGGAGACACCGTGAGCACCTCTTCCCCCTTCACTCTCGACGACCTCGCCCGCATCCTCCGCGAGGGCGCCGGCGACGCCGGTGAGATCACCGCCGACCGGGAGTTCGAACTCCTCGGCTACGACTCCCTCGCGCTCCTCGAGACGTACACCCGGATCGAGCGCGAGTACGGCATCACCCTCGACGAGGACGCCCTTGGCACCGTCCGTACGCCCGGCCAGCTCATCGAGGTCGTCACCGCGCACCTCACGGCCGTCAGCGCCAACTGACCACCCGGCACCCGACTTCCAGGAGAGGCAAGACATGACGCACGACGGACGCAAGGTGGCCCTGGTCACCGGCGGCACCAGTGGAATCGGCCTGGCCGCCGCCCGGCTCCTCGCGGAGCAGGGCCACCGGGTCTTCCTCTGCGCCCGCAACGCCGACACCGTGGCCCGTACGGTCAAGGAACTCCAGGGCGAGGGCCACGACGTGGACGGTGCCGCCGCCGACGTCGGCTCCACGGACGACGTCAAGCGGGTCGTCCGGGCCGCCGTCGATCGCTTCGGCACCATCGACGTCCTGGTCAACAACGCCGGCCGCAGCGGCGGCGGCGTCACCGCGGACATCACGGACGAGCTGTGGTTGGACGTCATCAACACCAACCTCAACAGCGTCTTCCTGATGACGCGTGAGGTGCTGACCACCGGCGGCATGCGCGACAAGGCGCGTGGCCGGATCATCAACATCGCCTCGACGGCCGGCAAGCAGGGCGTCGTGCTCGGCGCCCCCTACTCGGCCTCCAAGCACGGCGTGGTCGGCTTCACCAAGGCGCTCGGCAATGAGCTCGCGCCCACCGGAATCACCGTCAACGCCGTCTGCCCCGGCTATGTCGAGACTCCCATGGCACAACGCGTCCGCCAGGGGTACGCCGACGCGTACGACACGTCCGAGGCAGCGATCCTGGAGAAGTTCCAGGCCAAGATCCCGCTCGGGCGGTATTCCACCCCCGAGGAGGTCGCCGGACTCGTCGGATACCTCGCCTCCGACACGGCCGCCTCCATCACCTCCCAGGCGCTGAACGTCTGTGGCGGACTTGGCAACTTCTGACGCGGCGCGACGACCAAGGAGATGAGCATGACCCAGCAGCAACCGCGTGAGGTGGAGCACGAGATCACCGTGCGGGCGGCCGCGCAGGACGTCTACCGCCTGCTGGCCGAGGTCGAGAACTGGCCCCGGCTCTTCCCGCCCTCGGTCTTCGTGGAGTACCTGGAGAAGAACGACGACGACACCGAGCGCATCCGGATCTTCGCCACCGCCAACGGTGAGGTGAAGAGCTGGACGTCGCGCCGTGAGCTGGACGCCGAGGCGCTGCGCATCACCTTCCGGCAGGAGGTCTTCACCCCGCCGGTCGCCGAGATGAACGGCACCTGGATCCTCGAGCCGCTCTCCGCGACCGAGACCCGGGTCCGGCTGCTGCACTCCTTCCGGTCCGTCGACGACGACCCGGAGGGCCTGGCCTGGATCGACAAGGCCGTGGACACCAACAGCCGCGCCGAGCTCCCCTCCCTGAAGGCCAATGTGGAGCTCGCGGCCCAGGCGGACGAGCGGACCCTCTCCTTCGAGGACAGCGTCCGGATCGACGGATCGGCCAAGGACGTCTACGAGTTCCTCAACGACGCCCAGCTCTGGTCCGAGCGGCTGCCGCACGTCGCCGAGGTCCGGCTCACCGAGGACACCCCAGGGCTGCAGGTGCTGCGCATGGACACGCTCACCAAGGACGGCTCCTCCCACACCACCGAGTCGGTCCGGGTCTGCTTCCCGCACCACCGGATCGCGTACAAGCAGACCACCTTGCCCGCCCTGATGGACCTGCACACCGGCTACTGGCAGCTGGACGAGGACGCCGACGGCGTCACCACCGCCACCTCCCAGCACACCGTGGTCATCAGAACCGAGAACATCACCAGGATCCTCGGTCCGGAGGCAGGCCTGGCCGAGGCCCGCGCGTACATCCGCAACGCCCTGGGCACCAACAGCCGGGCCACCCTCGGCCACGCCAAGGACCACGCGGAAGCGCGGCGCTGAACCATGGACGACGCACGGGACCGGGCGCAGCAGGGTGTGGAGGCACCGGGCACGGACGCACCCGACACGGACGTCCTCGTCGTGGGAGGAGGCCCCGTCGGGCTGCTGCTCGCCGGTGAGCTGCGCGCCGGCGGCGCACGGGTGACCGTCCTGGAACAGCTCATGGAGCCGACCACCGAGTCCCGGGCCTCCACGCTGCACGCACGGACGATGGAGATCCTCGCCGGGCGCGGGTTGCTCGACCGCCTCGGCCCCCTCCCGAGCGGCGGCCCCGGCCACTTCGGGGGGCTGCCGCTCGACCTGACCGCCGCGGACCCGGACCATCCGTACGCGGGGCAGTGGAAGTGTCCGCAGACCCGTCTGGAGGCCGTCCTCCACGAGTGGGCCGTCGAAGCGGGTGCGACGGTACGGCGCGGCCACGTGGTGACCGGCCTGGCCCAGCGCGAGGCCATGGTGGAGCTCGCGGTGACGCCGCTGGGAGGGAAGCCGTACCGGCTGACCGCCTCCTACGTCGTCGGCTGCGACGGCGAGACCAGTACGGTGCGTCAGCTCGCCGGCTTCCAGGCCGACCGGGACGAGGCGACCCGGGAGATGCTCCGCGCCGACGTGGCCGGCATCGACATCCCGGACCGTCGCTTCGAGCGGCTGCCGAACGGCCTGGCCACCGCCTTCCGCTGGCCCGACGGCACCACCCGCGTCATGGTCCACCTGCACCGGGGCGGGCCGAGGGCGCGCACGAAGGAGCCGGACTTCGCGGAGGTCGCCGCCGCCTGGGCGGAGGTCACCGGAGAGGACATCGGCGGCGGCACACCCGTGTGGCTCAACGCCTTCGACAACACCCGCCTGCAGGTCACCTCCTACCGGTGCGGCCGCGTCCTGCTGGCGGGCGACGCCGCCCACGTCCAGATGCCGGTCGGCGGTCAGGCACTCAACCTCGGCCTCCAGGACGCCGCGAACCTCGGAGGGAAGCTGGCGGACGAGATCGTGGGACGGGCACCGGAGGGCCTGCTCGACCGGTACGACGAGGAGCGCAGGCCCGTAGGCGCCCGGACGCTCGACAACATCCAGGCGCAGGCACGCCTGCTGCTCGGCGGACCGGAGGTCGACGGGCTGCGCGAGGTCCTCGGCGAACTCATGGAGAGCGCGTCCGTGCGCCGCCACCTCGCCCGCATGATCAGCGGCCTCGAGACCGCACCGGGTGCGCCCTCCGGCGGTCCGGGTCCGGCCCGGGCGCGCCACACGTACAAGACCCCACCGAACCACGGGAGTTCCCTGATGAACAGGCTCACCGGCAAGACCGCCCTCGTCACCGGCTCCGGCCGCGGCATAGGACGGGCCACCGCCCTGGCGATGGCCCGCGAGGGCGCCCTCGTCGCCGTGCACTACGCGCACAACGAGAAGGCCGCGCAGGAGACCGTCACCCGGATCGAGAAGGACGGCGGCAGCGCCTTCGCGATCCGCGCCGAGCTCGGCGTGCCCGGCGACGTGCACGAGCTCTTCCTCGGCCTGGAGCAGGGCCTGAAGGAGCGCATCGGCGAGGTCCGGCTGGACATCCTGGTGAACAACGCGGGTGAGACCACCAACGGAGTGGCCCCCGAGGCCGTCACCCCGGAGCAGTTCGACAAGTACTTCGCCGTCAACGCCAAGGCGCCGTACTACACAGTGCTCCGCGCCCTGGACGTGATGCCGGACGGCGGCCGGATCATCAACATCTCCTCCGGACTCACCCGGTTCGCCAACCCGGAGCAGATCGCCTACTCGATGACCAAGGGTGCCGTCGAACAACTCACCCTGCACCTCGCCCGCCATGTCGCCCCGCGGAACATCACCGTCAACTCCGTGGCACCCGGCATCACGAACAACGGCAGCGCCGTCTTCGACATCCCGGAGGCGGTCGAGCAGATGTCACAGCTCTCCGCCTTCAAACGGGTCGGCGAGGCCGCCGACGTGGCGGACGTCGTCACCTTCCTCGCCACCGACGAGGCCCGCTGGATCACCGGGTCCTTCGTCGACGCGACCGGCGGGACCCTCCTCGGATGAGCGCCCAGGCCCCCCAGCTCCGAACGGCGGTCGTCACCGGCGCCAACAAGGGCATCGGACGCGCGGTCGCGCACCGGCTCGCCGTGCTCGGCTTCCGCGTGTACCTGGGCGCCCGCGACGAGAGCCGTGGCCTGGCGGCCGAGCGAGAGCTGCGCGCCGACGGTCTGGACGTCCGCTTCCTGCGGCTCGACGTCACCGACGAGTCGTCCGTGGAACGGGCGGCGAAGCGGGTCGAGGAGGAGACCGGGCACCTCGACGCCCTGGTCAACAACGCGGGGGTCGGCGGCCCGCCCGTGCCGCCGAGCCTCACCCCGCTGAGCGAGGTGCGCCGTACGTACGAGACCAACGTCTTCGGAGTCATCGCCGTCACCAACGCGATGCTGCCCCTGCTCAGAAAGTCCCCGGCCGGCCGCATCGTGAACGTCAGCAGTGTGCTCGGCTCCCTCACCCACGCCGCCGAGCGCCAGGACCCCACCGGCGTCTTTCCGCCGGGCGTGTTCCCCGCGCTGCTCGACTACAACACCTCGAAGGCGGCGCTCAACGCCGTGACGATCACCTACGCCAACGAGCTCCGCGACACCGACATCCTGGTCAACGCGGTCTCTCCCGGCTTCGTCGCCACGGACATCAACGGTCACCAGGGCGTGCTCACCCCCGAGGAGGGCGCGCGGATCCCCGTACTTCTGGCCACGCTGGGCGAGGACGGCCCCACAGCCACGTTCGTGGGCGAGGACTCCACGCCGGATGGGCAGCGTCTGTCCTGGTGAACGGGGCCGCGGCGCCCGGCGACCGCACACACGCACCATCGCGACTGGGGGAGACAAGGAATGAGCGTACCCGCGACCGCCGCCGGGCCCGACCGGCTGACGGAACTGAGTGAGATCAAGGAACTGGCCCGGCGCGGGCCGAGCGAGCGGGCGACCGACGCCCAGCACGCCAAGGGCAAGCTGACCGCACGTGAGCGCATCGAACTCCTCATGGACAAGGGGAGTTTCAATGAGGTCGAGCAGCTGCGGCGGCACCGGGCCCAGGGCTTCGGCCTCGAGGCCAAGAAGCCGTACACCGACGGCGTGGTGACGGGCTGGGGCACGGTCGAGGGCCGGACGGTCTTCGTCTACGCGCACGACTTCCGGATCTTCGGCGGCGCGCTGGGCGAGGCCCACGCCACCAAGATCCACAAAATCATGGACATGGCGACCGCGGCGGGGGCGCCTCTGGTGTCCCTGAACGACGGCGCGGGCGCCCGTATCCAGGAGGGCGTCTCGGCCCTCGCCGGGTACGGCGGCATCTTCCAGCGCAACACCCGCGCCTCCGGCGTCATCCCGCAGATTTCGGTGATGCTCGGCCCGTGCGCGGGCGGCGCGGCGTACTCGCCGGCGCTGACGGACTTCGTCTTCATGGTCCGCGAGACCTCGCAGATGTTCATCACGGGGCCGGACGTCGTCAAGGCGGTCACGGGGGAGGAGATCAGCCAGAACGGCCTGGGCGGCGCGGACGTGCACGCCGAGACGAGCGGTGTCGCGCACTTCGCGTACGACGACGAGGAGACCTGCATCGCCGAGGTGCGCTACCTCCTGTCCATGCTCCCCCAGAACAACCGCGAACTGCCCCCCGCGCACCATTGCGAGGACCCCGTCGACCGCAGGGGCGACGCGCTGCTCGACCTAGTGCCGGCCGACGGCAACCGCTCCTATGACATGCGGGCCGTGATCGAGGAGCTCGTCGACGACGGCGAGTACATGGAGATCCACGCCGCCTGGGCCCCCAACATCATCTGCGCCCTGGCCCGCCTCGACGGCCATGTCGTCGGCGTGGTGGCCAACCAGCCCGGCACTCTCGCCGGAGTCCTGGACATCAAGGCCAGCGAGAAGGGAGCGCGGTTCGTCCAGTTCTGCGACTCCTTCAACATCCCGCTGGTCACCCTCATCGACGTGCCCGGCTTCCTGCCCGGTGTCGACCAGGAGCACGACGGCATCATCCGGCGCGGCGCGAAGCTGCTGTACGCGTACTGCAACGCGACCGTGCCCCGGATCTCGGTGGTGCTGCGCAAGGCCTACGGCGGCGCGTACATCGTCATGGACTCCCGGTCCATCGGCGCCGACATCGCCCTCGCGTGGCCCACCAACGAGATCGCCGTGATGGGCGCCGAGGGAGCCGCCAACGTGGTCTTCCGCCGGGAGATCACCGCCGCCGACGACCCCGAGGCGATGCGCGCCCGGAAGATCGAGGAGTACCGGACCGAGCTCGTCCACCCGTACTACGCCGCCGAGCGCGGACTGGTCGACGACGTCATCGATCCGCGCGACACCCGATCGGTCCTGATCCGTTCGCTCTCGATGCTGCGGGCGAAGGATGCCGAGCTGCCCCGTCGCAAGCACGGCAACCCGCCCCAGTGAACCCGGAACCAGCGCCTTGAGAGGAGCTGCGACATGACCACCTCCGCGACCCTGCTCCGCGTCGAGAAGGGCCACGCCGGCCCCGAGGAGCTCGCGGCGATCACGGCCGTACTGCTCGCCCGCGCGGCCGCCCGGCCCGCAGACCACGCGGCGACGTCCGCCCACGCCCGGGCCACGGCAGGCTGGCGCCGGCTGGAACGGCAGACGGCCTTCGAGAGCCCGAGGGCCTGGCGTAACGGCGTCCGCTGAGCCGCCTGCGGCCCCGCACCCACCACAGAAATACTGCCTATGAATGGGGACCCAGCCATGGAAGTCGGACTTCTCTTCGATCTGCGCAACCCCGAGGGATGGAAGCGCCCCTGGGCGGATCACTACGCGCGGACCCTGGAATTCTGCGAAGAGGCGGACCAGCGAGGCGCCGGCGGTCTCTGGTTCACCGAGCACCACCTCTTCGAGGACGGCTATCTGCCGCAGCCGCTGACCTTGGCCGCCGCCGCGGCGGCCCGCACCCGCCGGATCAGGATCGGAACCTCGGTCCTGCTGCCCGCGCTGCGCAAGCCCGCCCAACTGGCGGAGGAGGCGGCGATCGTCGACCTGATCAGCGGCGGCCGCCTCGAACTCGGTATGGGCGCCGGCTACCGGGTCCCCGAATACGCCCTCATGGACGGGGACTTCAAGAACCGCTTCCGGCGGACCGAGGAGCACATCCGTGAAGTCCGCAGGCTCTGGGAGGAAGGCGGGATCACCCCCGGGCCGATCCAGGACCCCGTCCCTCTGTGGGGCGGCTTCTACGGCCCGCGCGGAGCCCGGATGGCGGGACGGCTGGGCATCGGACTGCTGCACATCTCGCACGAGAAGTTCGCGTTCTACCGCGAGGGCCTGATCGAGGGCGGTCACGACCCCGAGTCCGCCCGTGTCTCCGACCTGCTGCCGATCATCCTGGCCGACGACCCGGAGGAGGCATGGGTACGTGTCGCCCCCTACCTCGCCCACCAGGTGAACAGCTATCAGCAGGCCTCCGTAGAGGGCACCGACAAGCCCAGGCCCCCGATCATCCACCCCGAGGAGTTCCGCAACCGGACCTCCAACGCGCCCTGGGGAGCGCTGAAGATCCTGACCCCCGAGGACGCTGCCGCCCAGATCAAGGAGATGACCAAGGACCTCCCGGTCCGGCATCTGATCTTCTGGGCGAGCATCGCCGGCATGCCCGACGACCTGGTCGCCCGGAACATCGAGTTGGTCAGCGAGAAGCTGCCGCCGCTGCTGCGCTCATGACGGCGCTCCCCTCCCAACCGCCGGCCGCGCAGTCCGGCGGCGCGGACCGCCGGGCCGCGCGACGATGGGGCATTCTGTTCGTCCTCTCCGGGAACATGATTCTCGACGCCCTCGAGGTGTCGGTGGTGCTCGTCGCCCTTCCCACCATCGGCGCCGAGCTCGGCCTCTCTCTGTTCCACGTCCAGTGGGTGATGAGCGGCTTCGCGCTCGGCTTCGCCACCGTGCTCGTCCTCGGCGCCCGGATCAACGCCCGTTGGGGACGGCGCCGGGCCTATCTCGCCGCGATGGTGGTCTTCGCCGCCGCGTCGGTCGCCGGGGGGCTCACCGACAGTGCCGCCCTGCTGATCGCCACACGTGTCGTCAAGGGGGCGTGCGCGGCTCTGACCGCCCCCACCGGCCTCGCGATCATCAGCACCACCTTCAAGGAAGGGGCGCAGCAACGGCGTGCGGTCTCCGTCTACTCCCTGTTCGGCGCCGCGGGGTTCACGCTGGGGCTGCTGCTCTCGGGGATCCTCCTGGAGGCGAGCTGGCGCTGGACCTTTCTCTTCCCGGCCCCGGTCGCCCTGGTCCTGCTTGTCTTCGGGCTGCGGCTGATCCCCGGCGACACCGGTCGAGCCACGACGCCGCCGGCCGGCCTCGCGCTGCTGCGCAACGGCCCTCTGCTGCGCGCCTCGCTGGGTGCGGCCGCGCTGAACGGCACTTACCACTGCCTGCTCGTGGCCGTCACCTTCGCCGCCCAGTCGAGACTGGGCCTCACCCCCTGGCAGACCGCGCTGGCGCTGCTGCCCGCCTGTGTGCCCCTTGCGGTGACGGTGCCGTTCGCGGGACGGTTCGTCACCCGCTTCGGGACGGCTCGGCCGATCGCGCTCGGCGCCCTCAGCACATGCGCCGGCTGCGCGCTGTACACCTGGCGGCCGGCCGATGCACCGTACGCCGTGGGCACTCTGCCCGCGCTGCTGCTCCTGGGCACGGGTCTCGTCTTCGCCTTCGCCGCCCTCAACATGCAGGCCACTTCGACGATCGCCCCCCAGGAACGCCCGATGGCCGTGCCGCTGTACCAGACCGCCGTTCAGCTCGGCGCCATCGTGCTGCTGCCGCTGACGGCCGTGCTGCTGACCCGGTACGACGGCGACCGCCCCGCGCTGCTGCTCGTCCTCGCGGCCTCCGGCCTCGGCCTGTTCGTCGCCCTCACCGCGCTCCGCGGACCCGGGGCGCCCACCTCAAGAAAGGTTCAGTCATGACCGCCATGACCACAGGCGCCGCCGCGGCCGAACGCCCCCTCTCACTGCTCGTCGTCGTCGGCAGTGTCCGGGACGGCCGGTTCGGCCCCACCGTGGCCGAGTGGTTCGTCCAGGAGGCACGCGCCCACACCGACGTGGAGGTGAGCGTGCTCGACGTGCTCGACCACCCGCTCCCTCTGACGATGCCCGAACCCGGCCGGCGTCCGGCGCCCGACGTGGCGGTGATACGGGACGAAGTGGCCGCGCGACTGGCCGCCGCGGACGCCTTCGTCGTGGTGACGCCCGAGTACAACCACACCTGCCCCGCCGCCCTCAAGAACACCATCGACTGGTTCTTCGACGAGTGGGCCGCCAAGCCCGTGGGCTTCGTCTCGTACGGTGGCATGGGCGGCGGCCTGCGCGCGGTGGAGCACCTGCGCCAGGTCTTCGCCGAGCTGCACGGAGTCTCCGTGCGCGAGTCGGTCAGCTTCCACAACGCGTGGGAGGTGTTCGACGAGGTCGGCCGCCCGCGCGACGCGCAGGAAGCGTCCGGAGCCGCCAAGGTCATGATCGACCGGCTCGTGTGGTGGGGCCGCTCGCTCCGCCGGGCACGGGCCGAGCACCCCTACGAGCGCTGAGGGAGGCGCCCCATGACCTCCATCCGCCCCGCCTCGTCCCCTGCCGTCCGGCCCGAGTCCCGCGGCCTGCCCGACGTGCGCCGTCCGGACGCCTCCGCCGTCTTCGTGGCCGCGCGCCACGTACCAGGCCGTGCGGCCGGGCTCACCGCGCTCCAGGGCATGGTGGATCAGTGGCGCGAGGTCCCCTGGCCGGCCGGCGTCCTCTCCCTGAGCTGCTTCCTCAACACGGACGAGGACACCGTGCTGACGTACGCGCAGTGCGCGGAGCCGGACGCCTACCGGGCGCTGCTCGACTCCGTCGGCGGCCCGGCCGCGGCCGAGCCCGTCGCGTACCGGCCGCACCGCTCGCTGGTCCTCAACCCCGGCGAACCCGGGTGCGTGATCGTCGCCATGTTCGACGTGGACGGCCCCGGCCGGCAGCAGCTGATCATCGACTCCATCGCCGCGACGGTGGCGGAGGCGGCCGACCGCCACCCGGGCATGCTCTCGGCCAACTTCCATGTCAGCGAGGACGGCACGCGGGTGCTCAACTACGCCGAGTGGACCTCGGACGCGGCGCACATCGCCTTCCTGGAGGGGGCGACGCACGGCGCGACCCGGCGTGTCAGCGATGCCACCCCGGGGGTACGGCCCATCGGCTTCAAGCGGTACCACCTCCATCACGCCCTCGGCGTCTGAACCGGCTCCACCCGGCAAACGGCTCTGGCGCCCACGCGGGACGTGTGGGCGCCAGAGCCGTGTCCTCAGGGCCCGAAGCGGCGCCCTGAGGGCCTCAGCCGGAGGAGCGCGTCAGGGTCGCGTGGTGGCGGTAGAGGCCGCCCAGTTCGTCCTCGCTGTTGCCGACGTCGGTCAGCATCGCCTTGGTCAGGATCTGCATATGGGTGATCGCCTGCTCCTCCGAGAGCCACTCGGAGAAGATCAGGACGCTGGTGCCGTCCAGGCTGATGTGGATGTTCGCCGCGATCGCTCCGGGGTACGCCCGGTCCGCGCCGGCGACGGCCTCCTCGGCCTTGAGGAGATCCTCGATCCACTGTCGCGCCGTCGCCTCGTTCTCCATCGGGAAGGCGGCGATGGGGAAGCTCCGCGCGGGCGGAGGAGGGTTCCCGACGGCGGTGCCGCGGACGACCTTGTGCAGGCGGTACGCGACGGGCTCCTCGGCCCGCTCCGCGAGGGCGAGGCCAGGGTTGGCCCGCGAGAGGCCCGAGGCGTCGTCCAGCGACTTCCGCAGCGCCTCCTGTGAGGTCCACTGCTCGAAGGTGAGGACGGCGTCGTCCTTGGTGCTGGTGAAGCAGTTGAGCGCGACGAGCCCCTCGGGCCAGTCGGCGGACCGCCAGTGCGCGACGACGGCGTCCGCCACCGCGCTTCTACGCTCGAGGCTGCCCGCGTTCACCACCCGGACGACGACGGAGTCCACCTCGGGACGGCTGACGACGGGACGGGTCTCGGACGTGCTGGGCATCCACAACTCCTCACGGCAGGGGCCCGCGGCAGGGCCATGCGGATCTCCAGTCTCGGCCGAACCACGGAAATTCCCGGATCGTCCGTCGTCCAGAAGACCGACAAGGAGCTTCAGAACTTTGTCGTGCCGTCAGAGGAATCACAATTCCCGGTGAAGTCAGTGATTCCCACCGCCGGCCAGGAACTCGGCTCCGAGGAGCGTGTCCATGCCGGCGTCTGGTAGCCCGTCAGCAGGTCCCGGATCCTGTTGACCGTCCGGGTACGGTCAGCCACGAGGTCGGAGCGATGGGCGGTGAGCGGTTTCAGCTCCACCGTGCTTTCGTCCCGGGGCCGCCTGGCCGGCGATGACCGCCGCGTCGCGGGCGTCCGTCTTGCCTTCGCCGCGGTCGCTGCTGAGGCGGAGGACGTCAGCGCGCGACAGAAGCCGATGGCCTTCCGCGTCGATCACCACGCAGGGGTGACGCGCGGCGGCGATGTCCGTCATGCGGCTCGGGCTGCAGCGGCTCCGGCGGAAGGCCCGAGTGCCCGGTTCAGCGTCCGTTCGGTCGGTGACGGTTCGCCGTTGGGCGGGCGGCGGATGGCGGTGGCTCAGAGCCGGCGCCGAGGTAGGCGCGCGGTCGTGCGGCGGTTAGATCGTGAGCACGGCCCGGCAAGGCCGGCGAGAGCCACAGAAGCCGGCTCAGTCTGTGGCCGCGGGTGCGGGCGGCTGCGTGGAGGTGCCCAGGAGCATGGCCGCGACCTGGTCGAAGTAGGGCGCGATGTCGTTGACGCAGGCTTCCGAGAGCGCCGGGGTGTGGGCGATGGAACGGGCCACGTTGATACCGAGCAGCAGGGCCGTGAGCAGCTCGGCGCGCAATTCACGGTCGGGCAGGTCGACCAATTGCTCGAGATTGCGCACGTAGACATCGCTGAGCTGGGAATTGAGCCGCTCCCGGCATTCCCGGCGTCCCGAGGAGAGCAGCAGGGCGGTGAGCGGATGGCCGCCGGCCGTTCCCGGCCAGTCCTGCCGCATGGTGGCGTGCAGAAGCCGCGTCGGCAGATCCTCGGCGCCGTCCTCGGCCGCGATCCCGGCCTGGTCCTCGTCCGGGCGGGAGGCCTCCTCGAAGAGCCGTTCCTTCGATCCGAAGTACCGGAAGATCAGCGTCGCGTCGACTCCGGCGTCCCGGGCGATGTCCCGCACGCTCGTCGCGTCGTAGCCCACCAGGGCGAAGCGGGCCCGGGCGGCGGCGAGCAGCGCGGCTCTGGTGGCCGTGCGGTCGCGCTTGCGCTTGGGGTGCTGAGTCACCGTGTCTCCCTGTGGTCATCGCTTGTTGACATCGTAGTGGAGGCCCGCCTACGTTGAGCTATGTCATCAGTTGATGACTTAGGTGCGATCCCTGCTGTGCACGAAGCGCTCTAGGAGACTCTGGGTGAAGACTGTTGTGATTTCTGGCGGTAACGACGGGATTGGCAGGGGTCTCGCCCTGACTCGTCTCGAGCGCGGCGACCAGGTGGTCGTCCTCGGTCGGAGCGAGGTGAAGGGGAAGGCTTTCCTGGAGGCCGCCGCCGCGCGCGACGCGGCCGACCGTGCCTTCTTCATCGCCGCGGACCTGAGCCTGGTGGCTGAGAACAAGCGTGTCGTCGAGGAGATCACGGCCTCGTTCCCGGTCGTGGACGTCCTCGTGCTCTGCGCCCGCTTCTTCCGCTCGGCCCGCTACGAGACGCCCGAGGGGTACGAGAACACCTTCGCCCTCGAGTACCTGAGCCGCTATCTCCTGAGCCACGGGCTGACCGAGGCCCTGGAGAAGTCGGAGGCGCCGGTCATCGTCAATGTGGCCGGCCCCGGCATCCAGAAGCCCGGCATCCGCTGGAACGACCTCCAGTCCCGGCAGAGCTACAGCGGCATCGCCGCCCAGATGCAGGCCGGCACGGCGAACGACCTGCTCGGTGTCGACTACGCCGCCAAGCGGGGCGACCGCCGCACCAGCTACGTACTGGTCAACCCGGGCTCGACGGCGACCAGCTTCGCCGGCGCCTACGACCCGGTGACCCAGCAGCAGGTCGACGCCATGAAGCGGATGGGCAAGCCGGTCGCCCAGGCCGTCGCCCCGATCACCGCGGTCATCGACGCACCGCCGGCCGAACCGCTGAGCGCGTACGTCGAGGGCCAGCGCATCGCCGTGGACCACCCGGCCCTCTTCGACAAGAAGGGTGCGGTCCGCCTCGCCCAGGTCACCCAGGAGCTGCTCGCCTCCTGACGCGAGGCGGTCCGGACGGGCACCACTCAAGGGTGCCCGTCCGGGGCCCGCGCGTCCCGCGAACGATGCGCGCCGACGCTTCCGACCCCTGTGAGGAGGCCCTCGATGCCCGACCGCAGCACGTGCCCGGTTCCCCACACCGACTTCACCGCCGAGCGGCTCGATCTCGACCCGCGCTACGCCGAACTCCGCAAGAACACCCCCGTCACCCGCGTGACCATGCCCTACGGCGGCGACGCCTGGCTCGTCACCCGCTACGAGGACGTGAAGACCGTCCTGGCCGACCCCCGCTTCAGTCGGGCGGCGGCCGCCGGACGCGACATAGCGCGCAGCCTGCCGTTGCCCGACCAGCAGAATGCCTCCCTGCTCAGCCTGGACCCCCCGGAGCACAGCCGGCTCCGGCGCCTGGTGGCGGGTGCCTTCACCGTCCGCCGGGTCAGGTCCCGGCGCGAGAGCATCCAGCGGGTGGTCGACGAACTCCTCGACCGCATGGCCGAGAACGGGTCGACCGGTGACCTCGTCTCCGCCCTCGCCTGGCCGCTGCCGCTGACCGTGATCTGCGACGTGCTGGGCATCCCGCTGGACGACCAGGACAAGTTCCGCGAGTGGATCGAGCAGTCGGTCGCCCTCTCCGCCCACGACCCGGAGATCATCAAGGCGGCGGACGACGCCCTGGACGCCTATCTGACCCGGATGATCGCCGAACGTCGACGGGAGGGGCGGGACGACCTGCTCGGCGAGCTGGTGCTGGCCCGTGACGAGGGGGACCGGCTGAGCGAGGAGGAGCTCGTCACCTTCGGCGTCAATCTCCTGATCGCAGGTCAGGAGACGACCGCCGGCGAGATCGGGAACTTCGTCTATACCCTGCTCAGCCGCCGGGAGCGCTGGGAGGCTCTCGTCGCCGACCCGGCCCTCGTCCCGGCAGCGGTCGAGGAACTGCTCAGGCTCACACCCCTCGAAGCGAGCGTCGGCGGTCTCGGCTTCACCCGTATCGCCACCGAGGACGTCGAGCTCGGCGGGCGGACGATCCGCGCCGGCGACGCCGTGGTCGCGCAGAACGCCTCCGCCAACCGGGACGAGAGCGTCTTCGACCACCCCGACGAGCTCGACTTCTCCCGGGCGGACGCCTCCCATGTGACCTTCGGTCACGGCCCGCACCACTGCCTCGGCGCCCCACTGGCCCGGCTGGAGCTCCAG
Source organism: Streptomyces sp. CB02414 (assembly GCF_001905385.1). Taxonomy (GTDB): domain Bacteria; phylum Actinomycetota; class Actinomycetes; order Streptomycetales; family Streptomycetaceae; genus Streptomyces. The sequence continues at coordinate 211,643 of NZ_LIPF01000008.1, forward strand.
GTCGTCCTGGAGACGCTGATCCGTCGTCTGCCCGGCCTGCGGCTCGCCGTACCGGCGGACGACGTGGTCTGGACGGAGAACCGCGCGGTGCGCGGCCCCCGTGAACTACCGGTCACCTGGTAGTTCTCCCGGTACGACGCCCACGGCGACCGTGTTGCCCTCGCTGATGTACCCGTGTCGGTGGAGCAGCGGATGGTCCGGGTCCGCGGGGTCGAGGAACGGCTGCCAATCGCCCTCGAACCCCAGGTCCACCGCCTGCCGGGCGATCCGGGCACAGGCGAGACCGTAGAAGTGCCGCGCCGCCGGCTTCAGCGGAGCGCGATGCTCCAGGAGTAGAGTCCGCCCGCGAACCGACTCCAGGCCCACCTCGACCAGCCACCGGTACAGGTCGCGGCCGCGCAACAGCTGCCGCGCGTAACCGGGGGAAGCCGAGGCCTGCCGGAAGAAGTCCGTGAAGAGGAAGGGGTCCGCCGGGCGTACGGTGATCAGGCTCGCGTCCAGATCCTTGACCGCGACCAGGCCGCCCGGCCGGACCACCCGGCGCAGCTCCCGCAAGGCGCGGTGCAGTTCCTCGTCGCTCAGGTACTGCGTGGTGTTGGCACACCAGACGGCGTCGAACGTGTCGTCCGCAAAAGGAAGTTCCAGCAGGTCGCCCCGGCGGACCTCGATCGCGGGTCCCGGGGCGGCGGCCCGCTCCACGCGCTCCCGCGCGAGTGCCGCGTTCTCCACGGCGATATCGATCGCCGACACCTTTCCGCCTGGCCCGACGAGTTCGGCGAGCCACGGCAGGAAGGCGCCGGTGCCGCACCCCGCGTCCAGGACGTGCCACCCCGGCCGGATGCCGACCTCGTCGAGGGCGGCGCGATAGGAGGGAGCGCAGGCCGCGAAGTGGGCGTCGACGATCTCCTCGTGGGTGAATCCGAGCCCGGTGGAGCTCGTGTACCCCCAAGCGCTGTGATCCTGCGTCACCATGCCGTCCGCCTCTCGTCCGTCGTGCGGTCCTCCACCAGGCCGACCAAAATTTCCGTGACGACGTCCGGCCGTTCCAGCGGCAGGAGGTGCCCGGCCCGGGGAACGGGAACCAGACGCCCCCGGGGCAGGGCCCGTTCCAGCTCGGCCGCCTCGTCCAACGGGACGAGAGTGTCCTCCTCACCCGCGACGACGACCGCAGGCACCCCGGTCGCCCGCAGCACGTCCAGCGCGTCCGGCCGGGCGGCGATCGCGCGCTGCGCCCAGGCCACCGCCGAGGGCGGCGCGGCCTGCGCGGCGGCCATGACCCGGTTCAGGATGTCGGGCCGCTCGGCCCGGGTGGTGGCGCCGAGGAGCAGCGGAGTGGTCGCCGCGACCACCTCCCCGCGGACGGCCCCGTCCATGATCCGCTCGGCGAACGCCTTACGCCCGGCCGCGGTCTCGTCGGAGTCCGCCGTCCCCCTGGTGTTGAGCAGGGCGAGGGCTCGCACCCGGTCCGGGTGGCGACGGAGAAGGGCCAGCGCCACGTACCCGCCCATCGAGCAGCCGGCGAGCAGCACCCGGTCCATGCCCCGCTCGTCCATGGCTCGGGCGACGTCGTCCGCGACCAGGTCCAGGGACGGGGGCTCGTCCCCGAGGTTCGTGCCCCCGAAACCACGCTGGTCGTGGGCGAGGACGCGGTGGCCCCGGGCGGTGAGTGCCGCGGTCTGCTCCCGCCACATGGAAGCGTCGAAGGGCAGCGCGTGCAACAGGACCACGGGCGGGGGCTCGGTACTCATCGCTGCGCGCTCCTCTCCGCCTCGGTAATGAACTCCCGTACGAACGCGGGAAGTTTGCGGTTCCGCAACCAGGCGAGCGACACGGGGGCGGGCGGCAGGTCGTGCACCGGGACGACGGTGATCCCCGGCAGGGCGGCCGCCGCGAGGGAGCGGAAGGACAGATGAACGGCCCGGGTCCGCCGCAGGATCGCCGCCGTCTCCTCCATCGTGGTCATGCGGGGTACTCGGCGGATCGGCCGCCCCAGCGGTGTCGTCGGCGGCACGACCTGGTCCCAGACGTACGGAGGGAACGTGCCGGGACGGTCGAACGCGTCGTAGTCGGCGACCTCTTCGACCGACACCGCCTCACGTGCCGCCAGCGGGTGGTCCTCGGCCACGATCACGGCCCTGCCGTCGAAGGCGACGGTCGCGCTGAAGGCGACGTCCGGCTCCTGGAGGGCGTACTTCACGATCATGACGTCGATGTCGCCTGCCCGCAGACCGGCGAACGGCTCCCGTACGTCGTACGGGACGAAGGTGACCTGTTCGGGATCGTGCCGGACCGCTGCGAGCAGATTCGTGGCGAGCTGGTACGAACCGTGGACGCCGAAGCGCAGCCGTCGGGCCTCGGTGGCGGATGTTCGGGACACGGTCACAACTCCTCGGTGAGCCCGGCGAACGCCTGGAGCTCGTACGGCCGGTGAATGTCGGTGTCGACGCGGAGCGCAGCGAAGGGAACCCGCAGGCCGGTCAGCCGGGGCAGGGAACGGAGGGTGAGCCGGTCGCCAGGCCCTATGAGCCGGTCGAGCACGGCCTCGGCGACCAGGTGCTTCACCTGGACGAGCGCGTCGGCGACCGTCACCCCGCTGGTGGCGATGTAGAGATCGCGCCGGACCGGCCGCCGCGCCCGGCCAGGAGCCCTGTCGCGGGGGCCGTCCGGGACCGTGAGCGTCGTCGGCTCCCAGGCGGCCAAGGGGCGGCGGCCCTCGAAGGTCTTCAGAAGTCTCCGCAGTCCCGACGTCGCGGGTTCCGGCGCGGGGGCCGCCCAGGCGGCCGAGCCGTCGGCGGCGACATGAGCGAAGACGAACCGCCCCGCCAGGTTCGCGGGCCGTCCGGCGAGATGGATCGTACGGGTGAAGGAACGGCGCCACGGGCCGTGGCTCTCCTCCGGCAGCGACAGGACGAACGCGCAGGTGTCGCTCACCCAGCGAGGCAGGTCGAACCGGTCCACCACACAGACGGCCGCGACTTCCGCGAGCCCGTCGGACGCGGACCCGGCGAGCGCGGCCTTCGCCTCCTGGAGCGCCCGCGGGGTGGACAGATCCAGTCCCGCCGGCAGATCGGGCCGGGCGGAGCGGACGCGTTCCACCGCGAGATCGAGCAGCAGCTCGGGGGAGAGGAACCGGACGGTCACAGATACACCTCCTTCAACAGCGTGACATCGGGTGCGGATCGTCCCCGCCCGAGCAGGGACGTGGTCAGCCGGTAGGGGTCGACATGGAGGTGGTCGCGTCGGTGCCGTCCCACCGCCTCGGACGGCGGCGGGGCCGGCGGCCCCGCCGCGTCCCATGACCGGGCCAGGATCCGCTCCGCGCGACGGAGGGACTGGTGGAGCAGATCGTGCCGGAACGACTGCTTGTCCCCGGGACCGAGCGTGGCGATGAAGTACAGCCGCATGCCGAGCCGCAGCGCCTCGGGGGAGTGATCCGGCAGCGCGGCACCCAGCAGCGCCCCGGCCGAGTGGTCCTGCCAGCCGCCGTGCCGGGCGGAGGTGATCCTGCCGTCGATGGGTACCCGGCCCAACGGCACCCGTCGGACCGTCGGGCCGTGCGCGGCCAGTACCCGCTCCAGGAGCTGGTAGTCGGGGTCGAGCTCCCGGTCGTACAGCAACACCACCTCGTCGAACTCCGCGACCACCGGCAGCAGTTCGCGCAGTGCGCAGGCCAGATAGTTGGGGCGGCCGTCGTACGACACGATGCGGCGCAGCGGCAGCCCGTACCGGGTGGCGTCGAGGTACACCGGACCGCCCGTCGGGCGCTGGTCGATGCCGAGCCCCGCCCCGCGCAGCCGCTCGATCATCTCCTCCAGGCCGAGCCCCGGCGGCTGGTGCCGTTCGAGACCGGGGTCGTGCATGCCGAGGCGTGCGTAGTGCTCCGCCCACAACCGGAGGACCCGGGCACCGGCCGGGTGGACCCAGCCGTGCTCGACGGCCTCGGCGTAGGGCCGCAGGGCCTCGGCGCCCGGTCGGGTGTCCGCCGCCCGGTAGCGGACGTAGAGCTCCCCGATCTGCTCCTCGGAGTGCGTCGAGTAGTCGGTGTCACCCTCGACTCGGTCCACGAACTCCCAGAAACCCAGGGTCTGTTCGGTGCTGTGGTAGGTCGTCGGGCTGTAGCGGAAGGTCACCTCGGCCAGCTGCGCCGTCGCTCGGTGCATGGTGTCCGCCCACAGCAGGCCCTTGAGGTGACTCGGGGTCAGAGGCTTGGAAGGGGTCACCGTGACGGGTGCGATCAGCACCTTCGGGGGGATCGGCACGCTCAAGCTCCTTTCCCTGCGTTCAGCGCCTCCAGGAGCTCCGCCCGGCTCGGTGGTCGTACCCCCGGCGTGGGCCGCGCCGGGGGAGCGGTCCGCACCCGCTCGCGGAACACCGGGTCGTCGAAGACCGTGCCCGGCGGGTCGAGACTCATCAGGACCCGGTGCAGCCCCCGCCACACCAGGCCGTCGGTTGTCGCCGCGGCCGCCACCTCGGACAGCGCCGGGCGGCCCCGTCCGGCCGGCGCCGCAAGGGGAACGGGAGTGGGCGCGGGAGCCTCCGCGCCGCGCGTGGCCGCACGCCAGCGCACGCGGCGCACCACTCCTTCGCCCGAGTCGTGGACGAACCAGGGACGCAGCAGCTCGTCGACGAGGCCGACCGCCCCGGCGCTCTGCGCATCGCCCGGCCGCGGCTCCGCGTCGAGCAGGTCCGCGAGCCGGAAGGCATGGGCGAAGGCCAGCGACATTCCGCGCCCGAAGATCGGATCGGTGACGCAGGCGGCATCGCCCACGGGGAAGAGCCCGTGCACCGGACGCTGCCGGGCGGTGACCGTCCCGCGCAGCAGATTCGGCGGCACGGTCATGACCCGCACCGGGGCGAGGGGCTCGGAGGCGCCCGGCTCCAGCCAGGGCGCCACATACGGTGAGAGGCGAGCGGCGGCCGTGAAGGCTCCGGCATCGCGCAGGGCCGTGGTGGCCGGGTCGCCGGGGAGCACGCCGAAGGAAAGGGCGAAGACACCGTCTTCGGCGGGGTGCAGCACCGCCGCGTAGTGGTCCCAGATCCCGCCCGCGGCATTGCCTCGGTTCAGCGGGCCGGGCGCGGGCGCGGTGGCGTCGCGCAGCCGGTAGAAGCGGCTGAAGACGCGCAGCGCGGTGGGCCCGGTCAGGTCGGTCGCCGAGGGCAGCCCGGCGGCCTCCAGCCAGCGTCGGTGCTCGGCCCGCCGCCCGGTCGCGTCCACGACGGTCTCGGCGGGAATCCGCTCACCCCGGTCCGTGAGGACCCCGGCGACCGCGCGTCCGGCCGGGGCAACGACCAGGCCCCGGACCGTGGTGCCGTGGCGCAGCGATACCCCGGGCATGGTCCGTACGGCCGCGTGGAGCAAGAGTTCGAGGGTGGCCCGGCGGACCGCCAGCGCGCGCAGCTCGGGATCGTTCGCGGCCTCGGGGGAACGCGACAGCGAGGGCGGTGCCGCGTCCCCGACCGCGTGCATGCGCGCGCCCTCGGCCAGAGCGTCGGCGAGGATCGCGGGCGCCCGCTCCGCCAGCACCTTCACCCCCAGCGAGGTGAGAGTGTGCGACTGCTGGCTCTGCGGGACGAGCGGGCGCTCCCAGCCGTCGGCGGCCTTGCCGGGCGGCCCCTCGGGCGGCGGCGCGGACCGTTCGAGTACGGTCACCCGGTGACCGCGCTCGCCGAGGGCCAGGGCCGTGGCCAGGCCGGTCAGGCTTCCTCCCACGATGACGGTTCTCGTCATGCCCGGCCGAGACCTCCCGTGCGCCGCCCCTCGACGAAGAAGACCCGGCGCACCTCCCTGATCTCCCGGGGCGGCACCGGGTCGGGCCACCGCCCGAAGTCGGCTCCCGGCTCACCCGGCTGCACCGCCCGGACTTCGAAGCCGTGCCGCGCGAACAGCTGCTCCGGCTCGTCCTCGCCGAACACCCACGGGCAGCCCCACCTGGCGAACATGTCGAGCAGGGCTCGCATGTGAGGCAAAGTCAGAGCCGCCCTGTTGACGATGTCGGCGCTGATCCGGCTGCCCGGTGCGGAGATGGCCGCAACCCGCTCCAGCATCCGGTGCACGTCGGGCTCGGGAATGTAGTAGAGCAGTCCTTCGAGCAGCCAGGTCGACGGCAGCGACGGGTTGTAACCGGCGTCTATCAGTTCCTTCTCCCAGTCGTCCGCAGTCAGATCCACCGCGACCGTGCGGTGGTCGGCCCGGGGCTCCACGCCGCCCAGCCGGTCGGCCTTGAAGGTGAGGACGGAGGGGCGGTCGACCTCGAAGTAGCGGATGTGCGCCGGCCAGGGCAGCCGGTAGGCGCGCGAGTCCATCCCCGCCGGGGCGAGCACGATCTGCGTCATCTCCCGCTCCGCCACCGCCCGCTGGAGGTACTCGTCGAAGAACCGTGTGCGGATCGCGTTGTAGTCGGGAGTGCTCGGCAGCGTGCGCGGCCGGTCGGCGGGGAACGTCGCCGCCCGTAGCTCGGCCAGCAGCCGTGGACCGACGTCACCCACCAGTCGTGCCGCGTAGGGGTCTTCGTACAGCCGGTCCCCGCGCAGAGTCTCGGCGGAACGCAGCGCGGCCGTCAGCAGCGCCGTCCGCTCGACGGGGTTCAGCGGGTCAGTCATCTTCGCTCTCTCCTCGGACGGCATTCGTGCGGGTCAGCCGCTGCCACAGGGCTTCGTCCTGCCGGAACAGCCGGTCCTTGACCTGAGTCGGCCGGACCCCGGCGGCGACGGACGCGTGCCAGTCGCGGTCGAACGCGGATGCGTCGAGCAACTGCGGGACGGCCGGGCCCAGTCGGCCCTCCCGGCGCGCCGCCGCGTATCCTGCGGACTCCCTGCCGAGAGCGGCGTCGAGCAGCTCGCCGAAGCGTTCGGTCTCCGCGGGGAACCAAGGGGTACGGGGGGAGACCGCGAACCGGTAGCGTGGGACCTCCCCGGGTCCCGGCTCCACCCGGCAGGCCGCGTTGCGCAGCCCGAGTCCGGTGCCGCGCAGCGCGCTCCGCAGCGCCCGGATCACCTGCGCGTCGCGCAGCCGTTCCCCGGCCGCGTCGGAGCGGGTGCCTCGGCCCGCGTACTCCACGCGCGGCACCCCGCCCGCGACGTCCACCACCCGGACGACGTCACCGACCGCGTAGCGGTAGAAACCGCCGACATGGCTGAAGACGACGTGGTAGTCGCGTCCGGCCTCCAACTCCTCGGGCAGCAGGGTCCGCACGTCCGGCGTCAGGTCCTCGTCGGCCGGTACGAACTCGTACAGCGACGCCGTCGGCACGAGGCTGCCCGCCGAGGCGTGCCGGTCCAGGGCCACTCCCACCGGACCCTCCGAGGCGGCCACCGGAGCGGGCAGTGCTCGCACACCGACTCCGAACTCCTCCCGCAGGCCCGGCAGATACAGCGAGGCCATCCCCGTCGTCCAGGCGAACAGGGCCTCGATCCGCGGCCACACCTGCGCGGGCCGCACCGTTCCGTAGTATTCGGCGAGCCGCTCCAGCTCGGCGGCCCGCTCGGGGGCGGGCGGAAGACGCGGGGCGCCTCCCACGGTGCCGTCGCGGAGTTCCTTGACGATCCGTGGCCACCACAGGTTCAGCTGGTGGGGGACGGCTGCGACCATCGCCGGGTTGATGCCGACGAGAGAGCGCAGATCGCTCTGCACGGCCATCCGCAGCCGCAGATACATCTTCTCCAGGTGGTCGTCCGGTGCGACCTCCACCGGCAGCGTGGCCCACGGCGCCCCGGTGCCCACCTCGGCGGCGAGCGGTTCACCGAACCTCGACCCGAAGTCCACCTGACTGGCGCCGACATGGGGCCGGCCACTCGCAGTCGTCGGCGGCGCCCCGAGCGGGTCGTGCTTGAGGTTGAGCACCGCGTCCGGCCGCCGCAGTATCTCGGGAACCTGCTCGATCAGTGGAGCCCAGGCCGCGTAGTAGAACGGTAGGAACGTGGTGTGCATGAAGCGAGCGGTGACCGGGATCTTCTTGTGCGCCCCGGTGCTGCCACTGCTGGTGAAGAAGACGACCGGCGTGTCGCTGGAGAGCAGGTTCGGCTCACCGGCCGCCATGCGCTCGATCAGGGGCGCGTGGGCCGCGTAGTCCTGCACCGGAACGGCCTCGCGGAAGTCGTCCACCGTACGGATACGGCCGAAACCGTGGCGCCGTCCGAATTCCGTTCCCGCGTTGAAGGCGAGGAGATCCGCGAGCACCCGGTCCTGATGCCCGCGCAGGTCGGCGAGGGCGCCGATGAGCCGGTCGCGTTCGGCGAACACCCGGTCCCGGTAGCGGTCGCCGTGCCCGGGACGCGTCCACACACTCGTCGCGCTCATGCGGAGATCACCTCCATGACGGCCTCCGCGGCCCGCGCGGGGTCGGGCTGTTGATCGATCACGGTCACCGGCAGGTGCCGCACCTCTTCGAGGAGTAGTTTCCGCAGGCTCTTCTGATAGCTCTCGAACGAGAACCACTCGGGGGTCTCCCCCAGGTACTCCAGCGGATTGAGCAGCTCACCGGCGCGGCTGCGCCGCCACGCCGTCTCCGGCGAGACGTCCAGGAACACCACCCCGGCCGGCTGGGGGAAGGAACGCCACCACGTGTACATGGGGTTGTGAGGAGCCCCGAAGATCCGGCACTTGGCGAGGATCTTGTAGTAGTAGGAGTCCACCAGGACCGGAGTGTGCGCGTCCTGCGCCTCGACCCGGTCCCGGAGATGGACCACGGCCGTCTGCAGCAGGCTGGTCAGGAAGTCCATGGAGTACGTTCGGCCGAGACCGGGCAGGACGTCCCGCACGACACCGCGCCGGAGTTCCGGTATGAGCGCGTGCTCGGCGTCCACGAACCGGCTGTCCGTGGACAGCAGCCGCCACCGCGGCCATCGTTCGGCTATCTCGGTCATGGCACTCGACTTGCCCGCGCCGTCCGGTCCGAGCAGGACGAAGAAGCGACGGTCGCGCACGGCCGTCACCCGGGCAGCACGGGCGAGGAAGGCGTACCCTGCTCGTCCCTCGGCGGAGCGGACCCGTGCCCGTCTCGCTGCGCGGGCACGACGGCGGCGGACGCCGCGCCGGGCACGGCCCCGGCCCGGGAGGGCGAGGGCACCCGGCTCCGGCCGAAGCGGCGCATGGCAGGTACCTCCACCGTCCGGTACAGCACCCACGCGAGCACCAGAGCCGACAGACAGAACGCGGCCATCAGGGCGAAGCCCGCGGCCACCGGCCAGGTGCGCTCCCGTCCGCCGATCAGCTGATGGCCGTACGCGATCACCGCGATGTGGACCATGTAGAAGGCGAAGGAGACCTCGCCCGTCCACACCATGATCCGGCCGCCGAGGAAGCCCGTCCGGCCCTCGGCGTCCGCCGTGGCGGCCGCCGGGATCAGCAGCGCCAGCGGCAGGGCGGCCGCCGCCACCAGGCCGTACTCCAACGGCACGTACAGCGCCGTGACATAGCCGGCGAGCAGCAGCAGGGAGGCGGGCGCGACACCGAGCCGAATCCACTTCCCGCCGAGCACGATCAGCGCCATCAGGATGCCGAGCGCGAACTCGAGGAGCCGCACCGGCGGGAAGAACGAGATCGCGAAGTGGTGCCAGGACGAGACGGCTGGGTCCCAGGGCAGCAAGGGTTTCCCCGGCAGCAGTGCCCGGACCACGGCAGGCAGCGTGACGATCAGCGCGACGGTGGCCAGTGCCCAGCCCCACAGGCGCTCCGGCCGGATCCTCGACAGGGCGCGCATCAGCCACGGGAAGCTCAGATAGAAGAGCATCTCGCAGGCGAGGGTCCAGCTCACTGGGTTCCCCGCCACCGAGTACGAGACCTCCGGCAGCCAGGCCTGGAGGAGGAAGAGGCTTGCGACGCTCGGCAGCCAGCCGTCCAGGTCGTCGAGGTGCGGCACGGTCTCGAACGGGGAGGCCGCGATACCGGTGGTGACCATCAGCAGGACCACCAGGGCCCAGGTCGCGAAGTGGTTGGGGAGGATCTTGGCGAAACGCCTGCGCCAGAACCGGCCCTTGGTGTCATCGGACCGTGCCGACCAGGCGAGGACGAAGCCGCTGAGGACGAAGAAGAAGGAAACGCCTACCCCGCCCGCCGCGCTGAACACGAACTGCACGTCCTGGTTCAGCTCGGTGCTGTGGAACAGGCCGGAGGTCGAGATGTGGAAGAAGAAGACGAGCAGCGCCGAAATGCCGCGCATTCCGGTGAGCGTGGGGAGCCGGGTGGCCGGTCGCCCGTTCACGGCTGGGACGGAGGGGTTCGTCACGGGTCAGGCCTCTTCCCGTACCGTGATGGCCCCCGCCGGGCAGCAGTCGACGGCCGCGTACACCTCGCGGGTCAGCTCGGCGGACGGACGCTCGACGAGCAGCAGCACGCGGCCGTCAGTGTCGTCCTGGTCGAAGATCTCCGGCAGCGCCGAGGCGCACTGTCCGGAGCTGCAGCACTTGTCGGTGTCGGTGCTCAGCAACAGGCCCATGCCGCTCACCACTCCACCGGGAGCGTGAAGAGCCCGTAGATGTTGCCGCCGTGCCGGAAATCCAGTTCCTCCAGCGGCTTGGCGACCCTCAGGCCGGGCAGCCGACGCAGCAGGCCGGCCAGCGCGGACTGGAGTTCGATACGGGCCAAGGGCTGGCCCAGGCACTGGTGGACACCGAAGCCGAAAGCCATGTGGCGGTGCGCGTTGCGCTCGATGTCCAGAGTGTCGGGATCGTCGAAGGCGTCCGGATCCCGGTTGGCGGCGCCGATCTGGAGCAGTACGCCCTCACCGGCCCGGATGACGGTGCCGCCGATCTCCATGTCCTCGCGGGCGACCCGCTGGAGTCCGGTGGGGACGATGCTCTGGTGTCGCAGGATCTCCTCCACGGCGGCCGGTACCAGCTCGGGGTCGGCGACGAGCTTCTCCCACTGCCCGGGCTGCTGTTGCAGGGCGAGGACGCCCAGGCCTATCTGGTTGGCCGTCGTCTCGTGGCCCGCGATGAGCAGGTTCAGGGCCATCCCGGCGACCTCGTGGCGGCTGAGACGACCGGGTGTCTCCTGCTCGGCGACGAGCCGGCTGATCACGTCGTCGCCAGGCTTCTCCGCCTTCTCGCCGGCCAACCGGACGAGGTACTCGGCGAGTTCGCCGAGCGCGGTGTTCACGTCCTGCGGCGCTGCCGTGGTGTCCTGCACCATCTGGCTGCGCTTTTGGAAGTAGGCGTGGTCCTCGTACGGCACGCCGAGCATCCGGCAGATGACCATCGAGGGCAGCGGCAGCGCGAAGGCCTCCATCAGATCGGCCTGCGATGCGGTCGCCGTCATTCTGTCGAGCAGAGCGTCCACAGTGGCGTCGATCTCGGCGCGCATGGCCTCCATGCGCTTGACGATGAACTCCTGGGTAAGCATGCGGCGTTGTGCCGTGTGCTCGGGCGGATCCATCCGTACGAAGGTGATGAGGGCCTCGCCGATCGCCTCGGCCTGTGCGGCGGAGAGGAACGGGAAGCCGTGGCGGCGGACGTCGGAACTCAGCCGGGGGTCGCGCAGCGCCGCGCGGATGTCGGCGTGCCGGGTCACCAGCCACGGCCGGCTGCCGTCCCAGAGGGTGACGCGGGTGACGGGTTTGTCCCGGCGCAGCTCGCCGAGGAGCGGTGGCGGGTCCATCGGGCACCCGGTGGCGGCGAGGGGAAATGCGGGGGCTTCGGACTCGGTGGCAGTCATCGGCGCGGACCTCCGGATGTAGCGGCACTCTGCCGGCGTTCACGGACGTTCGCCCACCGCGCGCCCGGCGCGTCGCGACGACGCGTGCCGGGCGCGGCGCACCAGGTCAGGGTTGCGCGGGGTGGGAACGGATGGTGACGCTATCCGGGAGTGTCGGGCCGATGCCAACGAAGTTGACGCCGCCTTGTCGACTTCGCAAACCTTTGACAATCACTGCATTTCGACGGCCCTCGCGGGTTCGGCACCGAACGCCTTGAGGAAGGTGCGGACCGCGCCCTCCGCCAGCTCGCGCAGGTCCTCCTCGGGGAGCTGCTCCGTACCGAACTTCGACCGTGCCTCCACCGGGCCGGTCAGCAGCGCGATGAACTGCTCCGCCGCCTGGGTCGGGTCGGTCGTCCGCAGCCGGCCGTCGAGTGTGAGGCGCGCGAGCCGGTCGGCAAGCGCCCCGGTCACACGGTTGGTCCCGCCGCCGCGCACGGTCTCCAGCAGGTCGGGGAAGCGGGCGACCTCCGCGTAGAGCAGGCGGCGGAGGGCCCACGAGCGGTCGCTCGAGTAGCACTGGAGCAGCCGCAGTCCCACGTTCTGAAGCGAGGCCCGCAGGTCGTCGCCCGGTTCGGTGAGCTGCTCGACGACCGCGAGATTCTCGGCCTGCGCGGTCTCCGCGGCCACCTCGATCGCGTTGCGGAAGAGGTTCGCCTTGTCGCTGAGGTGGTTGTAGACGGTCGGCTTGGCGACGTTCGCCTCGGCCGCGATCTCCTTCACGCAGGCGTTCGAGTACCCCTCGCGGGCGAACACGGTGAACGCGGCGTCCAGGATCGCCTGCCGCTTGTCGATGCGTCCTCGGGAGGTCCTGGGCCTCGACGCCGTGGTCGTACTCGCTCCGGTCACCCCGCCATCGTACCGCTGGGTGTGTCTGGCTGAACCGGCCGGTTCAAATTTATGGACAGTGCGGTTGCGTCGGACTAGGAGGATCACTAGATTGAACCCGCTGGTTCAATATGGATCTGAGAACTCAACCGGAGAAGCGATGACGCAAGTACGGGATGACCGTCTGGAACCCGCGCTGGTGCGGCTGATCGCCGTTGTCCTGCTGGGCGGGATGCTGGGCATCCTCAACAGCACGATGGTGGCCGTAGCGATCGACCCCCTGAGCAAAGAGTTCGACACGTCTCTCAACACCATCGGCTGGGCCTCCACCGGCTTCCTGCTGGCCGTCACCGCCATGATTCCGTTCACCTCGTGGGCGGTTGACCGGTTCGGCAGCAAGCGCATGTGGATCACCGGCCTGCTGCTCTTCCTCGGCGGCTCGCTCGCCTGTGCCCTGGCCTGGGACGTCGGCAGCCTCATCGCCTTCCGGGCGGTGCAGGGCGTCGGCGCGGGCATCCTCGACCCGCTCGTGCTCGTCCTCCTCGCCCGTGCGGCGGGCCCCTCCCGGGCCGGTCGCGTCATGGGCCTGATGGGTGTCGTCCTCTCCCTCGGGCCGGTGCTCGGACCGATCGCAGGCGGCGCCATCCTCGAGGGGCTGTCCTGGCGCTGGATGTTCCTGCTCAGCCTGCCTGTGGGCCTGATCGCGCTGCTCCTCGCGGTGAAGGTCGTGCCGGCCGACCCGCCGCGCGGCTCCGACGAGCCGTTCAGCAGGCTCGACGTCATCGGTCTCGCGCTGCTCGGCCCGGCCTTCGCGGTGCTCGTCCTCGCCATGACGCAGTCCGCCGAACGCGTCGCGTTCGCCACCTGGCAGGTGCTGACCCCGCTGATCCTCGGCGTTGTGATGCTGCTCGCCTACGGCATCCACGCGCTGCGGGAGCGCCGCTCCACCCCGCCGCTGATCGACCTGCGGCTGTTCAAGAACACCAGCTTCACCGCGAGCGTGACCGTGATGACGCTGAGTGGTCTCGCCACCTTCGCGAGCCTCTTCGCCCTGCCCCTCTACTACCAGCAGGCACACGGCCTCGGCACGTTCGCCTCCGGACTCCTGGTCACCCCGATCGGTCTGGGCGCGGCCCTCGCCATGCCGCTGGCCGGCAGCCTCAGTGACAAGATGGGCAGCCGGGGTCTGGCACAGGGCGGTGCCGTCGTCACCGTCCTCGGGGCGTTCTGCCTCACCCAGGTCAGTGCCGACACCAGCGTGTGGTTGACCTCGATCGCCGCGCTGGTCGTCGGTCTCGGGCTTGGTTTCGTCGGCGCCCCGACCATGGGTGCGCTCTACCGCACCCTGCCCGGCCACCTCGTCCCGCAGGGCAGCTCCGTGCTCTACATGCTCAACCAGCTGGGCGCGGCGATCGGTATCGCCCTGGTCACCGTCATCCTCAAGACCATCGGCGACACCGACGTGATGAAGGGCATCCACGGCGTGTACTGGTTCGCGATCGGCACCCTCGCCGTGCTGCTCGTCGCCACGCTCTTCCTGCCCGGGCGCATCGAGGCCACGCCGACTGCTGTCGGGCCGCCCGACGACGAGCCGCAGAGCGCCCCCGGCCAACCGTCCGTCGACGCCTCCGCGTCCCGCTGAGGCGGACTCCGGACTCGCGAGCCGGACCTCGTCTCCCCCCAGCCCCCGCGCCAGGTCTTCATCCCCCGTACCTGGCGCGGGGTCGACGCGTTTTCCGCCCCGTACCGGTTTCGATGCCGGTACGGGGCTGACGTCGTGCGGTCCGTCCCGCCGCCCCTCCCACCACGCCTTCTGACGCAATCCTGACATTGCCCTGACTTTCACCGGGCATTTCCGGGGAAACCTCTGATGTTCTTTCAAGAAGCCCTGGAGCAAGGGCTATTGGTCACCCGACGGAAGCCGTCGAGAATGAGAGGGCAAAGACTTCCCGAATTTCTGTTCCCAGGAGGAGCCGGGCCCATGAACGCAACGAACCCCCAGGATTCTCAGCAGCCCGACCCGGGCCAGGTCATGGGAATTCTGTCCGGCTACTGGCAGACCAGGATGCTCATCACCGCGACCGAATCCGACCTGTTCACCCAGCTCTCGGGCACTTCGGCCACGGCGGCCGAGCTCAGCGAGCGCCTCGGCTACGTGATGCCCGGCGCCGGCGACTTCTTCCTCGCCCTGGCCGGCCTGGGTCTACTCGAATCGCAGGACGGACGGTACCGCAACTCCCCGGCCGCGGAACGGTTCCTGGTGCGCGGCCGCCCCGAATTCATCGGTGGCTACCTCCAGTTCTGCGACCGCGAACTGAATCCGGCGTGGGACGGCCTCGGCCAGTCGCTGCGTACCGGAAAGCCGCACAACGCTGCGGCCGTCGCAGGCAGCAATCCCTACCACTCGCTCTACGCCGACGAGGAGGCCACCGACTCCTTCCTCGCCAGCATGGACATGTTCAACACCCCGATCGCGGCCCGCGTCGCGGCCCTCGACTGGAGCCGGTACGAGTCCTTCGTCGACGTCGGCGGCGCCCGGGGCAACCTGGCGCACCACCTCGCCTGCGCACACCCGCACTTGAAGGCGGGCGTCTTCGATCTGCCCCAACTCGCCCGCGCCTTCGACAAGCACATGGCGGCCCTCGCGCCCGTCGAACCGATCACCTTCCACGGCGGCGACTTCTTCAGCGACCCGCTGCCCGGAGCCGACGCGCTGATCTTCGGTCACATCCTGCACAACTGGGGAACGGAAGACCGCCTCAAGCTGCTGCGGAGCGCCTACGACGCGGTGCGCCCCGGCGGGGCCGTGATCATCTACGACCCCATGGTGAGCGACGACACCCCGCCGCTGTTCGCCGTGATGGCGAGCCTCAGCATGCTCGTCTGGTCGGCCGGCGGCCACGAGTACTCGGTCGAGGACTGCCACGGCTGGCTGAAGGAGGCCGGCTTCCGCCCCGAGACCGTAGGCCTCGCCAACTCCCAGGACGATGTCCTGATCATCGGTCACAAGGACCGTTGACCCCAGTCGCCCGGCCGGGCAGAAGGGCTCCGTCGTGCGTAAGGTGCTCATAGCCAACCGTGGCGAAATCGCTGTCCGTGTCGCTCGGGCGTGCCGGGATGCGGGGATCGCGAGCGTTGCCGTCTACGCGGATCCGGACCGGGACGCTCTGCATGTCCGCGCGGCCGACGAGGCGTTCGCGCTGGGCGGTGACACCCCGGCGGCCAGCTATCTGGACGTGGGCAAGGTGCTGCGGGCGGCCGAGGACACGGGCGCGGACGCGGTCCACCCGGGGTACGGGTTCCTTTCCGAGAACCCGGACTTCGCGCAGGCGGTGATCGACGCGGGCCTTACGTGGATCGGCCCGCCGCCGCAGGCGATCCGGGACCTGGGTGACAAGGTCGCGGCCCGGCATATCGCGCAGCGTGCCGGTGCCGCGCTGGTCGCCGGCACCCCCGACCCGGTGGCGGGCGTGGACGAGGTCGTCGCGTTCGCCCGGGAGCACGGTCTGCCGATCGCGATCAAGGCCGCGTTCGGTGGCGGTGGGCGTGGCCTGAAGGTCGCCCGCACCCTGGAGGAGGTCCCCGAGGTGTACGAATCCGCGGTCCGCGAGGCGGTGGCCGCGTTCGGTCGGGGGGAGTGCTTCGTGGAGCGCTACCTGGACGAGCCCCGCCACGTCGAGACCCAGTGTCTGGCGGACAGCCACGGCAATGTGGTCGTGGTGTCCACCCGTGACTGCTCGCTGCAGCGCCGCCACCAGAAGCTGGTGGAGGAGGCCCCCGCCCCCTTCCTGACCCCGGAGCAGAACGCGGAGCTGTACGCGGCCTCGAAGGCGATCCTGAAGGAGGCCGGGTACGTCGGTGCGGGGACGGTGGAGTTCCTGGTCGGTCCGGACGGCACGGTCTCCTTCCTGGAGGTCAACACCCGTCTCCAGGTCGAGCACCCGGTCACCGAGGAGGTCACCGGCATCGACCTGGTCCGGGAGATGTTCAGGATCGCCGACGGCGAGGCCCTCGGCTACGGCGACCCGGCGGTGCGCGGACACTCCTTCGAGTTCCGGATCAACGGCGAGGACCCGGGCCGGAACTTCCTGCCCGCCCCCGGCACCGTGACCGCCTTCGCCCCGCCCGCCGGTCCCGGTGTCCGCCTGGACGCGGGTGCGGAGACCGGAAGTGTGATCGGCCCGGCCTGGGACAGTCTGCTGGCCAAGCTGATCGTCACCGGCGCCACCCGTGACCAGGCCCTCCAGCGCGCCGCCCGCGCGCTTGCCGAGTTCAAGGTCGAGGGCGTGGCCACCGCCATCCCCTTCCACCAGGCCGTCGTGGCCCACCCCGCCTTCACCGGTGTCCCGTTCACGGTCCACACCCGCTGGATCGAGACCGAGTTCGTCAACACCATCGCCCCCTACGCCCCGGCCGGTGCGGTGGAGGCGGAGGAGGACGGGACCGGCCGCGAGACCATCGTCGTCGAGGTCGGCGGCAAGCGCCTCGAAGTGTCCCTGCCGTCCTCGCTGGGCACGTCCCTGGCCCGTAACGGGCTCGCCGCCGGAGCCAAGCCCAAGCGCCGCGCCGCGAAGAGGTCCGGCCCGACCGCCTCCGACGACACCCTGGCCTCCCCGATGCAGGGCACCATCGTCAAGGTCGCCGTCGAGGAGGGCCAGCACGTCCAAGAAGGCGAACTCATCGTCGTCCTGGAAGCCATGAAAATGGAGCAGCCCCTCAACGCCCACCGCACCGGCACCGTCGAGGGCCTCACCGCCGAGGTCGGCGTCTCACTCACCACCGGCGCCCCGATCTGCGAAATCAAGGACTGACCCCCCGCCAAGCTCCGGATGTCAACGTCCGCCCGCCGCCACACCACGAGGAATCCGTATGGCCACACGTCTGTTCACTTCGGAGTCCGTGACCGAGGGTCACCCCGACAAGATCGCCGACCAGATCAGCGACACCGTTCTCGACGCGCTTCTGCGTGCGGACCCCACCTCCCGTGTCGCCGTCGAGACGCTGATCACCACCGGTCTCGTGCACGTCGCCGGTGAGGTGACCACCAAGGCATGGGTGGACATCCCCACCCTGGTCCGGAACAAGATCCTGGAGATCGGGTACGACTCCTCGAAGAAGGGCTTCGACGGTGCGTCCTGCGGCGTGTCGGTGTCGATCGGGTCGCAGTCCCCGGACATCGCGCAGGGTGTCGACTCGGCGTACGAGTCCCGGGTCGAGCGTGCCGCCGCAGGTGACGAGGGTGATGCGTTGGACAAGCAGGGCGCTGGTGACCAGGGGCTGATGTTCGGTTACGCGTCGGACGAGACACCGGAGCTGATGCCGCTGCCGGTTCACCTCGCTCACCGGCTGTCGCGCCGGCTGACCGAGGTGCGCAAGAACGGTACGATCCCGTACCTGCGCCCGGACGGCAAGACGCAGGTCACGATCGAGTACGACGGTGACAAGGCCGTCCGCCTGGACACGGTCGTAATCTCCTCGCAGCACGCCTCGGACATCAATCTGGAGTCGCTGCTGACGCCCGACGTTCGCGAGTTCGTCGTGGAGCACGTGCTGAACCAACTGGACGAGGACGGTCTCAAGCTCGACACCGACGGCCACCGGTTGCTGGTGAACCCGACCGGGCGATTCGAGATCGGTGGCCCGATGGGTGACGCCGGCCTGACCGGCCGGAAGATCATCATCGACACGTACGGCGGCATGGCCCGCCACGGCGGCGGCGCCTTCTCCGGCAAGGACCCGTCCAAGGTCGACCGCTCCGCCGCCTACGCCATGCGCTGGGTCGCCAAGAACGTCGTGGCCGCCGGCCTCGCCTCCCGCTGCGAGGTCCAGGTCGCCTACGCCATCGGCAAGGCCGAGCCCGTCGGCCTCTTCGTCGAGACCTTCGGCACCCACACCGTCGAGACCGTGAAGATCGAGAAGGCGATCGACGAGGTCTTCGACCTCCGCCCGGCCGCCATCATCCGCGACCTCGACCTGCTCCGCCCGATCTATGCCCGGACCGCCGCCTACGGCCACTTCGGCCGCGAGCTGCCGGACTTCACCTGGGAGCGCACCGACCGCGTGGACGAGCTGAAGAAGGCTGCGAAGAACTGACTCGGAAGGACCCCCACCCGTGCGCATCGCCGTGACCGGCTCGATCGCCACCGACCATCTCATGGCCTACCGGGGCCGCTTCACCGAGCAGTTCCTTGGCGACCGGCTCGACCGAGTCTCGCTCTCCTTCCTCGCGGACAGCCTCGAAGTGCGCCACGGGGGAGTGGCCGCGAACATCTCCCTCGGCCTCGCCCGCCTCGGCGTCGCCCCCGTACTCGTCGGGGCCGCCGGCAAGGACTTCGCCGAGTACGGCAGCTGGCTGCGCGACAACGGCGTGGACACCGCCCACGTCCATCTCAGCGAAACCCTCCACACCGCCCGTTTCGTGTGCACCACGGACCTCGACCACAACCAGATCGCGACGTTCTACGCCGGCGCCATGACTGAGGCCGTCCACGCGACCCTGACATCCGTCCAGGAGCGTACCGGGCGGCTGGACCTGGCCCTGGTGGGCCCGAACGACCCCCGCGCGATGCTCCTTCTCACCCGCGAGTGCCGGCGTCTGGGCATCCCGTTCGCCGCCGACCCCTCCCAGCAGCTCGCCCGGCTGTCCGGCCCGGAGGCCCGCCGCCTGGTGCGCGGCGCCCGCTTCCTGTTCACCAACGAGTACGAGGCGGCCCTGCTCCAGGAGCGCACCGGCTGGACGGAGGAAGAGGTACTGCGCCAGGCCGGCGTCTG
Source organism: Streptomyces sp. CB02414 (assembly GCF_001905385.1). Lineage (GTDB taxonomy): Bacteria > Actinomycetota > Actinomycetes > Streptomycetales > Streptomycetaceae > Streptomyces. Next base: position 230,931 of record NZ_LIPF01000008.1, read on the forward strand.
GCTGCTGACCCGTGGCGCGGCCGGGGTGGACATCGGCCGGTCCGGCCAGCCCTGGCTGCACGTCGACGCCGTCCCCACCACGGCCGTCGGCGAGCCGACGGGGGTCGGCGACGCCTTCCGCGCCGGTTTCCTCGCCGGCGTGGCCGGGGGATTGTCGTACGAGCCGGCGGCCCGGCTCGGATGCGCCCTGGCGACCGTGGTGCTCCAGGTCGTCGGCACGCAGGAGTACAAGCTGTCCGCCACCGAGATGCTGGCGAGCATCGAGGCGTCCTACGGCTCGGACGCCGTACGCGAGTTGGAGCCCCACCTTCCCTCGCTCTGACCCGACCCCGAGGAGACGAACATGACGACGAGGGCTCCGCAACTCTCCTGCGGTGTACGCGAGATCACCCTGGACGCCGGAGGGGTCGCCCTCTCCGGCCTCCTCAGCGAGCCCGGGCACACCCGTGCCCGGGCGGTCGTCGTGGCCGTCCACGGCGGCGGCATGAACGCCGGCTACTTCGACGGCCAGGCCAGCCCCCAGCTGTCCCTGCTGACCCTGGGGGCGAGCCTCGGCTACACCGTCCTCGCCGTCGACCGCCCCGGATACCGCCGCTCGGCCCCCGAACTCCCCGCCGGGCAGCCCCTGGCCGCGCAGGGCAGGGCGCTGCGCGCGGCCCTGCGTGACTTCGCCTCCCGGTACGAAGTCGGCGCCGGGTTCTTCCTGCTCGCCCATTCCTACGGCGGCAAGGTCGCGCTGACCGCCGCTGCCGACCTGGAGGGCCGGGACCTGACCGGTCATGATCTGCTGGGCGTCGACATCTCGGGCTGCGGCCATCTCTACGCCGTCGAGCGTCACGACATTCCCGACTCCCCGGGGCATAGCGCGCCCGCCCGGCGCCAGTGGGCGAAGCACTGGGGCCCGCTGCGGCTCTACCCGCCGAACACCTTCCGTACGAGCGGGGCACTCGTCGCACCCATGCCGGCACAGGAAAGGGCCGACGCCGCCATGTGGCCCCGGCGCTTCCACGAGATCGCGCCGCGGGTCCGCGTACCGGTGCGGCTGACCTTCGCCGAGTACGAGGCGTGGTGGCGGCACGACGAGGCATCCCTGGCCGAACTGGCCGGTGCCTTCTCCGCCGCGCCGCGGGTCCTCGTCGAGCGGCAGCCGGACGCCGGCCACAACGTGAGCCTCGGCTGGGCGGCCCGCGCCTACCATCTGCGCGCGCTCGCCTTCCTGGAATCCTGTCTCGTGGCCCGCGAGGCGTCGCCCGCCCGGCGGCCGGCGGCGGTCTCCTGATCCGATGCGCGAACGACTCCGCACCACCTTCCGTTCCCTGGCCGTCCGCAACTTCCGGCTCTTCGCCGCCGGTCAGATCGTCTCAGTGGCCGGCACCTGGATGATGGTCGTCGCGCAGGACTGGCTCGTGCTCTCCATGACGGGCGATTCCGCCACGGCCTTGGGCGTGGTGACCGCGCTCCAGTTCGCGCCGATGCTGGTGCTCACGCTGTACGGCGGACGGCTCGCCGACCGGTACGACAAACGGCTGCTGCTCACCCTGTGCAACCTTGCCTCCGGCGCGTACGCCGTCGTCCTCGCAGCCCTGGTCCTCGCCGGGGCGCTGGAACTGTGGCATCTCTATCTGTTCGCGTTCTGCCTCGGGACGGTCAACTCCGTCGAGGTGCCGACCCGCATGTCGTTCGTGAGCGAGATGGTCGGTCCGGAGCTGGTCCCCAACGCGTCGGCGCTGAGCGCCGCGTACTTCAACCTCGCCCGGGTCATCGGCCCGGCCCTCGCCGGTCTCGTCATCGCCGCCTGGGGGACGGGGCCGGTGATGGTCCTGAACGCCGCGAGCTATCTGGCCACCGTGACCGCGCTGCGGATGATGCGCCCGGCCGAGTTGCTGCGGGGCGGGCCGCCCAAGGGCCGGGTACGGGTCGTCGACGGGCTCCGGTACACCCGTTCACGCCCCGACCTGCTGCTCTGTCTGCTGCTCGTCGCACTGGTCAGTCTGTTCGGGCTCAACTTCCAGCTCACGATCCCGCTGCTCGCCCGCACCGTCTTCGACGCGGACGCGGCCTCGTTCGGGCTGCTCACCACAGCGTTCGCGGCCGGCTCCCTGCTGGCCGCCTTCGCCACTACCGCCCGCCGGGGCAGACCCTCCAGCCGTACGGTGACGGGCGCCGCGCTCGCATTCGGCGTCCTGGAGACGGCGACCGGCTGGGCCGCGGGCTTCGGGGAGGCGGTCGTCCTCCTCGCGCTCACCGGCTTCGCGTCGATCTGGTTCGCCCAGGCCGCGAACCACCGCGTCCAGCTCGGCTGCGACCCACGGTACCGGGGGCGCGTCCTCGCCCTCTACACGTTGATCCTCCAGGGCACCACTCCCCTGGGAGCCCTGCTCGTCGGCCGGCTCGCCGCGGACTTCGGTGCACGCAGCGCGCTGTACGGGGGCGGGCTCGCCTCGGTCGCCGCGGCCCTGTGTCTGCTGCTCGCCGGGCGCACCCGCGCATTCGGCGAGCGGCCTGGGAACGCGGTCGCGGCCGACCCGATCGCCGTGGGGGCGCGTCCGGAAAACGGCACGGTGGAGGTGAAGGGGGGAGACGGGGGCGCGGAAGAGCGAATCTCGCGCTCGACGAGCTCGCGCGGGCGGGCCATCGAGTAGCCGTCACGCGCGGGGGCTTCGTCGGCGATGATCTGTACCGAACACCGTCGTCGACCTGCGTATGCGGCCGGGCCGGAAGGAGTCGTCGCCGACCATCACCCTCGACCACTACGCCCACTTCATGCCGGAGGCTGGGCAGAAGGGGTGCAGGGCGATCGATAGCCTTCTGGGGGAGCGGGAGAGGCCCCGTCCTGACTGCCCATCCTCTGGGCCGCGACACGGAAACAACGAGGTGAGAGGCCATATGTTCACCACCCGTCCCACCCTCCAAGGCACCTTCGGCATGGTCTCCTCCACCCACTGGCTGGCCTCGCAGTCGGCGATGGCGGTGCTGGAGGACGGCGGCAACGCCTACGATGCCGCCGTGGCCGGCGCCTTCGTGCTGCACGTCGTCGAGCCGCACCTGAACGGGCCCGCCGGGGAGGTGCCGATCCTGCTCGCACCGGCGGGCGGCGAGGTGCGGGTGCTGTGCGGACAGGGCGTGGCACCGGCCGGGGCGACGATCGCGCACTACAAGGGGCTCGGCCTCGACCTCGTCCCCGGCACCGGCCCGCTCGCCGCCGCGGTCCCCGGCGCCTTCGACGCCTGGATGACGCTGCTGCGCGACCACGGCACCAAGCCGCTCCCCGACGTACTGAAGTACGCCATCGGGTACGCCGAACACGGGCACCCGCCCGTGGAGCGGATGACGGAGACCGTCGAGACCGTGCGGGAGCTCTTCGGGACGGAGTGGACCTCCTCGGCCGACATCTACCTCCCGGACGGCCGCCCGCCCCGCCCCGGCGTGCCCTTCCGCAACCCCGCTCTCGCCGCCACCTGGAAGCGGCTGCTCGCCGAGACCGCCGGTGCGGGGGACCGCGAGGCGCGGATCGACGCGGCACGGGATGTCTGGCGCACCGGGTTCGTCGCCGACGCCCTCGTACGGCAGGCCGGCCGGCCCACCATGGACACCAGCGGCGTCCGCCACACCGGCACCCTCACGGCCGCCGACCTCGCCGGCTGGTCCGCGCACTACGAGGCTCCCGCTACGTACGACTGGAACGGCTGGACCCTGTGCAAGGCAGGCCCCTGGAGCCAGGGCCCCGTCCTGCTCCAGCAGCTGGCGCTGCTCCCGCCCGAGCTGCCGCGGTACGGCTCGGCGGACTACGTCCACCTGCTGATCGAGGGCTGCAAGCTCGCCATGGCCGACCGGGAGGCCTGGTACGGGGACGCGGACGGCGCTGACGCGGTGCCGCTCGACGACCTGCTGTCGCCCGAGTACAACGCGGCACGGCGGGTGCTCGTCGGTGAGAAGGCCTCCCACGAGCTGCGGCCCGGCAGTCCGGGCGGGCGCGTTCCGCGGCTCAGCGCGCACGCGCGCGTGGCGGCCGTGGAGGGGGAGGGCCTCGACGCCCTGGGCGTCGGGGAGCCGACGGTGGCCAAGAGCCCGACGTCGCCGGTGCCGGGCGAACCGGAGGTCGCCGCCGACGGGGGCACCCGCGGCGACACCTGCCACCTGGACATAGTCGACCGCTGGGGCAACATGGTCTCGGCCACGCCCAGCGGCGGCTGGCTCCAGTCCAACCCGGTCGTGCCGGAACTGGGCTTCCCGCTCGGCACCCGGCTGCAGATGACCTGGCTGGAGGAGGGCCTGCCCAACTCGCTCACGCCGGGCCGCCGGCCGCGCACCACGCTCACGCCCTCCGTCGCGCTGCGCGACGGGGTGCCGGTGATGGCCTTCGGCACCCCCGGCGGCGACCAGCAGGACCAGTGGCAGACGCACTTCTTCCTGGCGGTCGCCCTGCGCGCGCAGGTGCGCGGCGGCCTCGACCTCCAGGGCGCCATCGACACCCCGAACTGGCACAACGACAGCTTCCCCGGCTCCTTCTTCCCACGCGGCATGCGGGCGGGCAGCGTCACCGTGGAGTCCCGCACGCCGGCCGAGGTCGTCGAGGAGCTGCGGCGCCGCGGGCACGACGTGACGGTCGGCGGGGCCTGGTCGGAGGGCCGGCTGTGCGCCGTCGCCCGGGACCCCGGGACGGGCGTGCTCTCGGCGGCGGCGAACCCGCGCGGCATGCAGGGGTACGCGGTCGGGCGCTGACCCCGCACCGCCTGTTCGCGCCGATTCCACCCGGAGTACACCACCCGGGTGGGGATTGTCAGTGGCGCGTGCTCTCATGGAGTCATGATCGAGAACAACGAAACCATCGACGAGTTTCTCGCCCGGCACGCCGACGACGTGGCGGAGGCCGTCCGCAAGGCCGCCGCCCAGGAGATCATGCCGCGCCGGCGCCGGCTGGCGTCCCACGAGATCGACGAGAAGGCCGGACCGCACGACCTGGTCACGGACGCCGACCGGCAGGCCGAGCTCTTCCTCACCGACGCCCTGTCCGCACTGCTGCCGGGCTCGGTGGTGGTCGGCGAGGAGGCGGTGCACGCCAACCCCGCCTCCTACGAGGCGATACGCGGCGAGGCGCCGGTCTGGATCGTCGACCCGGTCGACGGGACGCGGCAGTTCGTGCACGGCGACCCGGGCTTCTGCACCCTGGTCGCCCTCGCCCACCACGGTGTCGTGCGGGCCTCGTGGACCTACGCCCCGGTCCCCGACCAGCTGGCCACGGCGGTACGCGGCCAGGGCGCCTTCCTGGACGGCGAGCGCCTGCACGCCGGACCGCCCGAGCCCGGCCGCGAGCTCGACGTCGCCACCTCCCACCCGGACTACACGACCGACGAGCAGAAGCAGGCCCTGCTCGGCCTGCGCACCCCGGGCGTGGCCCCCCGCCCCTGCGGCTCGGCGGGCCTGGAGTACCTGGCCGTGGCCCGCGGTGAGCTGGACGCCACGGCGTTCAGCTGGGAAGCGGCGTGGGACCACGCGGCCGGCTTGCTCCTGGTGGAAGAGGCGGGCGGCACCCACCTCACCCGCACCGGCGAGCCCTTCCGCGTCACGGGCGGCAACGAGCTGCCGTTCACCGCGGCCCGCGACGCGGCCACGGCCCGCCGGGTGGTGGCACTGCTGGCGGGCGAGGCCTGACCACCGGGGAGAAGTTTCCCTCCGCACGGCAGATCGGCGTATCGGCAAATCCCCGTGCCCCGGTGCCCCGTCGCGTGATCGACTGTCGGCCCAGGCAGTCATCACCGGACGGACCGGAGTCACCTTGCCCATACACGTCACCGCCCTCGCCGACCCCGACCGCACCCCGTCCAGCCATCGCCTCGCGTGGCTGGCCTGCGGGGACGACGGCGCCCCGCTCGGGTACGAGTTCCTGCGCCTGTTCACGAAGGAAGGCCAGGAACACCTGGCCGAGCTGACGCTGCACGTGCACACCGCCGAGCGGCGCCGAGGGGCCGGGACCCGGCTCCTCGACACCGCGGTGGCCGCCGCGCGGGAGGACGGCCGGCGGTCGGTGGTCGCGCAGGCCGACGCGGACACGCCCGGCGACCACTTCCTCGCCGCGCGCGGCTTCCGCGAGGTGCTGGGCCTGACCTACGCCCGGCTCGCCCTGGACGAGCTCGACGCCGGCCGGACCGACGCGATCCACGCCATCGCCGACCGGCCGCACCCCGGCTACCGCCTCCTGTCATGGCGCGGCACCGTCCCCGACGAGCTCGCGCGGACCTTCGCCGCCTCCCGCCGCGCGCTGGACGACATGCCGATGGGGGACACCGACTACGGCGTCGTGGTCTGGGACGTCGAGCGGGTCCTGGCCGCCGCCAAGGCCGTCGCCGACCGCGGCGACCTGCTCACCACGGTGGTCGCCGTCGACGAGGCCGACGGCTCGATCGCCGGCTTCTCGGAGCTCGTCGTGCCGGGCGACGGCAAGGGCGACGGGCTCCACTACGGCACCGGCGTACTGCCCGAGCACCGCGGCCACGGCCTCGGCCGCTGGATGAAGGCCGAGTCGATCCGCCTCGCCCGCACCCGGCACCCCGGACTCGCCGGCCTGGTCACCGACACCGCCGACGACAACACCCACATGCGGCGCATCAACGACGCCCTGGGCTACGTCCCCACCCGCAAGGCCCTGGAGTACCAGCTCGACCTGTGACGGCCGAAGCCGGTACCCGGCCGCCACCGGCCGGGCACCGGTCCCGTCAGGCCGCCACCGTCTCCTCGGCGAGGAACTTCTCCACGAACTCCCGCGCGCGACGGTCGAAGTCGGCGTACTGCGCCTCCCGCTCGGCGCCCGCGACCGCGTCGCCCACCAGCAGGTTGCCCTCGGCGTCGATGCGCTGCGGGCGCTCCTCCGCGTCGGTGAGCAGGCCGACGGTGGAGCGGGAGAAGCCGCAGTAGTAGGCGATGCCCTCACTCAGGTTGGCCTCCAGGACGGACCGCATGCCCTCCACGACAACGTCGTCGGCGGGGGCGCCGGCCAGTCCCAGCCACAGGATGCGCTTGCCCGCGAGGCGGGGCTTGCTGCGGCCGTAGGCGAACCCGTAGTTCCACACGCGGTCGATCCATCCCTTGAGGATGGCGGGCACGCTCTGCCAGTACACCGGGAAGACGGCGACGACGACCTCGGCGGCGAGGATGCGCCGCATGTGGGCGTGCGTCTCGTCCGAGTACCGCTTCTCCCGGTTGCCCCAGTCCGGCTGGTCCGCCACGGTCATCCGCGGGTCGAACCCCTCGGCGTGCAGGTCGAGCAGGTCGCCCCGGTACCCGGCGGCTTCGAGCCGGCCGACGGTGCGACGGGCGGTGTGCGCGGTGAGGGAGTCGGTACGGTGGTGGGCGACGACCACGAGGGCCGTCCTGGCGTCACTGCTGTGCTGCGTCACGGTGTCTCCCGGCTGTCCGCGATCGGTTCGTTCTCGATCAGGTCGTTCTCGATCAGTTCGACGAGTCCAGTACAGCCGCGGTCACGTAGATGATCCATGGGAGAAACTCTCCGAAACATAGGAGATCGTCTACGATGTGCTCCGTGGATCCTTTGAGTTCTCTGCTGAGCGGCATCCGGGCCGAGGGCTCGGTCGTCAGCCACGCCGTGCTGACGGCGCCCTGGACCGTCCGCTTCGCCGACGGCGCGCCGCTCACCATGGTCAGCGTGCTGCGCGGCGGCGGCACCCTGCTGCTGCCCGACGGCACCGAGCGGGCCGTCGGCGTGGGCGACACGGCCGTCGTGCGCGGTCCCGCACCCTTCTGCCTCGCGGACCGTGCCGACACCGTCCACCGCCCGCACGCCGAGTACGAGATCGCATGCTTCACCCCGGACGCCGAATGCACGGCACAGGAACTCGGCGGCATCCGCTGGGGCACCGACCCGGACGGTGCGACCGCGCTGATCGTGGGCGCCTACCGCGCCTCCGGCCACCGCCACGAACGGCTCCTGCGCGCCCTGCCGCCCGTCCTGGTGATCAACGAGGACGTCGAGGTCTGTGCCTGGCTGGAGGCGGCCGCCGCCGACGCCGCCCAGCGCACGGCCGGTTCCCAGGCCCTGATGGACCGGCTCCTGGACTGGGCTCTGGTGTGCACCCTGCGCAACTGGTTCGACCAGGCCGGCGCCGCCGCGCCCAGCTGGTACCGCGGCCTCGCCGACCCGGTCCTCGGCCCCGCCCTCCAGGCCTTCCACGACCGGCCCGCCGAGCCCTGGACGGTGGCGTCGCTGGCCACGCGGGCCGGTGTCTCCCGGGCGCTGTTCGCCAAACGCTTCACCCAGGTGATGGACCGGCCGCCCCTCGCCTACCTCACCGAATGCCGCATGGCCGACGCCGAGGCGCTGCTGGCCGACACCGACCTCGGCATCGCCGAGATCGCCAAGTCCATCGGCTACGCGGATGCCTTCGGCTTCAGCGCCGCCTTCAAACGCCACCGGGGACTGAGCCCCAGCGGGTTCCGGGCCGCCGCGGCGGCGTGAGCCCACCCGCGACCGCGGGCTGTCGGACCCCGGGCATATCCTGATCCCCAGTGGCCATCGGCTGACGAAGGGGTCCGAAGGTGCCGTCGATGCTCGATGCGGTCGTGGTGGGAGCGGGGCCGAACGGGCTGACCGCTGCCGTGGAGCTGGCCCGCCGCGGCTTCTCCGTGGCCGTGTTCGAGGCCCAGGGCACCGTGGGCGGTGGAGCCCGCACCGAGGAACTGACCCTGCCGGGCTTCCGGCACGACCCGTGCTCCGCCGCGCACCCGCTCGGGATCAACTCACCCGCCTTCCGCGACCTGCCCCTGGAGCGGTACGGACTCCAGTGGCTGCACGCCGCGCTGCCCATGGCGCACCCCTTCCCGGACGGTTCGGCGGCCGTGCTCTCCCGGTCGGTCGGCGAGACGGCCGCCTCCTTCGGACCGCGCGACGCCGGCGCCTACCGCAGACTCGTCGAGCGCTTCCTGCCCCACTGGGACACCCTGGCCCGCGACTTCATGTCCCTGCCGCTCACCGCGCTGCCCCGCGACCCCGTCACCCTCGCCCGCTTCGGCCTGACCGGCCTGCCCCCGTCCACGTGGCTGATGCGCCGCTTCCGCGACGACAAGGCCAAGACCCTCTTCGCCGGGCTCGTCGCGCACGTCATGGCCCCGCTCGGCGGCTTCGCCACGAGCGCCATAGGCATGGTCTTCGCCCTCGCCGCGCACGCCCGCGGCTGGCCCGTGGCCCGCGGCGGCTCCCAGGCCATCTCGGACGCCCTCGCCGCCTACCTCATGGACCTCGGCGGCACCGTCCACACCGACTACGAGGTCAAGCGCCTCGACGACCTGCCGCCGGCCCGCGCCTACGTCTTCGACACCTCGCCCACCGCCCTGGCCCGCATCGCCGGCCTCGGCAACCACTACGCCGGCTACCGGTACGGGCCCGGTGTCTTCAAGATCGACTACGCCCTGGACGGCCCCGTCCCGTGGACCGCCGAGGAGCCCCGCACCGCCGGCACCGTGCAGATCGGCGCCAGCAGCGCGGAGGTCGGCGCCGCGCTGAACGCCGCCTCCCGCGAGGGCCGCGCCCCCGACGCGCCGTTCCTCATCACCACGCAGCCCAGCGTCGCCGACCCCACCCGGGCCCCCGAGGGCAAGCACGTCTTCTGGGCGTACGGACACGTCCCCAACGGCTGGACCGGCGACCTCACCGACGCCATCGAACGCCAACTGGAGCGCTTCGCGCCCGGCTTCCGCGACCGGGTCCTGGCCCGCGCCACCGCCGGCCCGCCCCAACTGGCCGCCCGCAACGCCAACTACGTCGGCGGGGACATCGCGGCCGGCGCCGCCTCCGGCCTCCAGCTCCTGCTGCGCCCCAAGCTGTCCCTGTTCCCGTACGCCACCCCGCACCCGGCCGTCTACATCTGCTCGTCGGCCACCCCGCCGGGCCCCGGCGTCCACGGCATGTCGGGGCACAACGCGGCGAAGGCCGTCTGGCGCAGACTGCGGCAGACCTGACCGCGGACCGGAGCCGATCGGAGACCCCCCATGACCGGACACCGGACATGACCACCATCACCCTCGTCCAGGGTGACATCACCCGCGAGAGCGCCGACGCGATCGTCAACGCGGCCAACTCCTCACTCCTCGGCGGAGGCGGCGTCGACGGCGCCATCCACCGGCGCGGCGGCCCCGCCATCCTCGCGGAGTGCCGCAGGCTCCGCGCCTCGCAGTACGGCAAGGGCCTTCCCACCGGCCAGGCGGTCGCCACCACCGCGGGCGACCTGGCCGCCCGCTGGGTGATCCACACGGTCGGCCCGGTGCACCAGGCCTCGGGCAGCGATCCCGGGCTGCTCGCCTCCTGCTACCGGGAGTCGCTGCGGGTGGCCGACGAACTGGGCGCCCGTACGGTCGCGTTCCCGGCGATCTCCACCGGCGTGTACCGGTGGCCGATGGACGACGCGGCCCGCATCGCCGTCGAAACGGTGCGGCACACGCCGACCGCCGTCGAAGAGGTGAGGTTCGTGCTCTTCGACGACCGGGCGTACGAGGCGTTCGCCCGTCACTGCTGAGGGCCGCTGCCGGAGATCTGTTCGCGCACCCATGCCGGATCGGGGTTGGTGTGCGGCCGGCCCGACACGACGACCGTCGGCACGGTCTCGTTGCCGTCGTTGGCGGCCCGCACCACCGCGGCTCCGTCCGGGTCGCGCCAGATGTCGACCCAGTGCAACCGGCGGGCGCCGCGGCCCAGCCGGAGGCGCAGCCGTAGGCAGTACGTGCAGCCAGGACGCCAGTAGACGACTGGCCGGCCGTCGGCCAGGCTGCGGCGTCGTGCCTCCCGCGCACCGATCGACCTCGGGAAGATCAGGGGCGAGTTCACGGCTGAGAGCGCCAGGAACGCCGGCAGGAGTACGGCGGCCGTGCCGGTGTCCCCCTTGAGGAAGAGACCGGTCGCGAGGACCGAGCCGCAGAGCGCGAGCAGCGTCGGCGGGATCCAGGCGCGCATCATGACGCCGCAGGAGACGCAGACGCCGCGGCGGCGGGCGCGCGCGGGGTGCGCACCCCCTCGATCACGAGGTCCAGAAGCCGGCCCGCCTGCGATCCGTCATCGCCTTCGCCTTCGCCTTCGTGCGAGGCGAGCGAGATGGCGCTGACCAGCGCGAGAAGATCATCGGCCCGGACGCCGGTCCGCACGGTGCCCGCCTGCCGGGCCCGGTCGAGCAGTTCACCGGCCGTGGCGGTGATCATCGCCGCGCAGCCGTCGCTCTCCTCCAGCAGGTCGGCGTCCCGGCCGTCGCGCAGCAACGACCCGACCAGACCGCGGCTGGCCGCCGCATACGTGGTGAAGTCCCGCAGCCAGGCGAAGAGCGCGATGCCCGGCTCGCCGTGCGCCGCGTGCTCCCGTGCCCGGGCGCACAGTGCCTCCGCGCGGTCGCGGAAGACGACTTCCAGGAGCGAGCGCCGGGAGGGGAAGTGCCGGTGCAGGGTCGCGGAGCCGACCCCGGCGCGGCGGGCGATCTCTTCCAGGGAGGCGTCGGCGCCGTGGGCTGTGAAGATCTCCTCGGCCGCGACGACGATGCGTTCGTAGTTGCGCCGGGCGTCCGCGCGCATGGGACCTCGCGCCCTGCTGCCGACCACCATGACCTCCAGGATTGCCAAACGGGGTGCCGCTCCGGTTATCGTACCCGGCATAAGTGGGGGCCCACCCCGTTTCTGGCGTGGGGACCGCGGAGAGTCAGGAGAACCGCATGCGTGCTGTGCAGTACGACCGTTTCGGCCCGCCCGACGTGCTCCACGTCGCCGAGGTGCCGAAGCCCGTCCCGGGGCGGCGGGAGGTGCTGGTCGAGGTGTACGGGGCCGGCGTGGACGCGGGGGAGACCGCCTTCCGCGCGGGCCGGATGCGCGGCATCACCCGTACCGCCTTCCCCCGCGGTACGGGCGGCGACTTCGCCGGCCGGGTCGCGGCGGTGGGCGCGGAGGTGCGCGGTCGCCAGCCCGGGGACAGGGTGTGGGGAGTCATGCCGCACTTCACCTTCGGTGCCACCGCCGAGTACGTCGCCGTTCCCGCGGACCGGCTCGCCGCGGCGCCCGGGAATATCGGCCTGCTGGAAGCCGCCGCCCTCCCGGTGTCGGGCACCACCGCGCTCACCGCGCTGACGGACAAGGCCCGCCTCGTTCCCGGCGAGCGGCTCCTGGTCCGCGGTGCCGCCGGAGGCGTCGGCAGCCTCGCCGTGCAACTGGGCAAGGCGCTCGGTGCGCACGTCACCGCGCTCGCCGGCGCCCGGAACCTCGACCGGGTCGCCGCACTGGGCGCCGACACGGTGCTCGACTACCGCGCGACCCGGCCGGACGGCCTCGGCCGCTTCGACGTCATCGTCGACCTGGTGGGCACCGGACTCGGCGCCTACCAGGCCCGGCTCACCCGGAACGGACGCATGATCGCCCTCGCCTTCGACCCGGACCGCGTCGTCGCCTCCATGCTCACCACCGGACTGCGTGCCGCCCTCCGGCCGCGGCGGATCAAGCTGTTCAGCAACAACCCGCCTCCCGAGCGCCTGGCGGAACTCACCCGGCGCGTCGAGAACGGGGACCTCCGGCCCGTGGTCCACGCGGCCCTGCCGATGGACGACATCGCCGACGCCCACCGCGGGCTCGAGGCGGGAGGCGTGCACGGAAAGTACGTCGTGGACATGGGTCGTTCGCGTGGTGACGACAGGCCCTAGGTCCTGTCGTCAAATTCCCGCCTGCCCGGCGACGACAGGCCCTAGGGTGCCCTCACGCGCGAGGAGCCCGCCCGCGCGCCCCGCACGCTCCCCCACCTGGCTTGACGCTTCTATTGCGACTGATGTGCAATAACCCCGCACCAACAACAAATGTGGGGGAGACATGACAACCCGTCGAACGCGTCGGACCCGTCGGACCCGTCGGACCCGTCGGATACGGAGTGCCGCCGCCGTGGCGGCGTTCGCCGCGGGGGTCACCGCGTGCTCCGCGCCCGGGAACGGCGGGGCGGGCGGCGACGCCAAGGCGTCCGAGTCCGTGGTGATCGGGGTGGCCTCCGAGCCGGACACCCTCAGCCCGCTGCTGGGCTACGGCAAGGACGGAAACTCCAAGATCTTCGACGGGCTGCTGGCCCGCGACACCGACCTGAAGCTGAAGCCCGCGCTCGCGACCGCGCTGCCGAAGATCACCGACGGCGGCAAGACGTACACGTACGACCTGCGCGACGGCGTGAAGTTCAGCGACGGCGAACCGCTGACCGCCGAGGACGTGGTCTACACGTACCGCACCGTCCTCGACGAGAAGACCAACAACACCGCCCGCAGCGAGCTGGACGCCGTCAAGGACGTCCGCGCGAAGGGCGACGACACCGTCGTCTTCTCCCTCAAGTACCCGTACGCGCCCTTCGCCGCCCGCACGGTGCTGCCCATCGTCCCCGAGCACGTCGCCGGCGGCCAGGACCCCAACACCGGCGACTTCAACACCGAGCCGGTCGGCACCGGGCCGTACGTCCTCACCGACTGGAGCAAGGGCGAGAAGCTCACCTTCAAGGCCAACCCGCACTACTGGGGCGGCGAGCCCGCGGTGAAGTCGTTCACCATGGCGATCGTCGCCGACGACAACGTGCGCGCCACCCGGCTGCGCTCCGGCGACCTCGACGGCGCCGTCCTGCCGCCCAACCTCGCCGCCACCTTCGAGAAGGACGACGACAAGCGCACCTACCAGGCGCGGTCGTACGACTTCCGTGCCGTCACCCTGCCCACCGAGAACAAGGTCACCGGCGACCGCGCGATCCGGCGCGCCCTGGACGCCGCCGTGGACCGCCAGGCCATGGTCGACCAGATCCTGAACGGCGCGGGCCGGCCGGCGTACGGGCCGCTGCCCGTCGACGACCCCTGGTACGACCGCGGCATCGAGCGCCCGCACGACCTCGCCAAGGCCAAGCGCATCCTGGACGAGGCCGACTGGAAGACGGGCTCCGACGGCATCCGCGCCAAGGACGGGCAGCGGGCCACCTTCACCCTCTACTACCCCACGGGCGACAAGGTCCGCCAGGACCACGCCCTCGCCTACGCCTCCGACGCCAAGAAGGCCGGCATCGAGGTCAAGGTGGAGGGCGCCACCTGGGAGGTCATCGAGCCGCGGATGAAGCACGACGCCGTCCTGGCGGGCCTCGGCAGCGTCGGCGATCCGGACTTCGGCCTCTACACGATGCTGCACTCCTCCCTTGCCTACGACGGCTTCAACAACATGGCCGGCTACGACAACCCGGTGGTGGACGAGGCGCTGGACGCCGGCCGCCGCACCCAGGACCCTCAGCGGCGCGCGGCCGCCTACGACAAGGTCCAGCAGGCCCTGGTCGAGGACCCCGGCTGCACCTTCCTCACCCACATCGACCACCTCTACGTCCTCGCCGACCGCTGGGACGGGCTGACCACGCAGCTGGAGCCGCACGAGCACGGCTTCGCCAGCGGGCCCTGGTGGAACCTCGAGGACTGGCAGCCGAAGAAGTGACCCGATCCCCCCGGAGGCTGCCCTGGGGAGCGATGGCACGGCTGGCGGGCCGGCGGGCGCTGTTCGCCGTCCCCGCCGTCCTCGTCGTCACCTTCGGCGTCTTCGCCATCGCCGCCGCCTCCCCGTTCGACCCCGTCAAGGCGTACGCCGGTACCGCCGCGCTCCGCGCCGACCAGGAGACCCTGGACCGGCTGCGCGACAACCTCGGTGTGGACCAGTCGTTCGTCGTCCGCTGGTGGGACTGGCTGACCGCCGCCCTCACCGGCGACCTCGGCCACTCCCCGGTGATGCGGCAGCCGGTGGCCGAGGTGATCGGCGAGCGCCTCGTCTGGTCCGCCCTGCTGTGCGCCGTGGCCTTCGCCGTCGCCGTCCTGGCCGGCACGCTCCTCGGTGTGCTGGCCGCCCGCCGCCCCGGCTCGATGCTCGACCGGGCGGTCACCTCCCTCGCGTACGTCCTGGAGGCGGCGCCGGTCTTCTGGATCGCGCTGCTCGCCGTGTGGCTGTTCGCCCTCCAGTGGGACGTCCTGCCGGCGGGCGGACTGACGGACACCGCCAGCGCACAGGTCACCCCGGGGCAGGTCGCCAGCCACCTCGTGCTGCCCGCCGGCGTGCTCGCCGTCTCCCAGCTGCCGTGGTTCACGCTGTACGTGCGCCAGGGCGTCGGCGACGCCCTCGCGGAGGACCCGGTGCGCGGCGCGCGGGCGCGCGGCATCGGCGAGGGCACCGTCCTGTTCGGGCACGCCCTGCGCTCCGGCCTGCTGCCGGTGCTCACCCTGATCGGCTCCCGCGTTCCCGAACTCATCACCGGGGCCCTGCTGGTGGAGACCGTCTTCAGCTGGCCGGGCATCGCCGCGGCCACCGTCGAGGCGGCCACCGCCGTCGACTTCCCGCTGCTGGCCGCCCTGACCGTGCTCGCCACCGCCGCCGTCCTCGCCGGCAACCTGCTCGCCGACCTGCTCTACGGACTGTTCGACCCGAGGGTGAAGCTCAGTGAAATGTGACTCCGATGACTGACATCGCCGCGCAGAAGGCCGAGAGGTCCGAGAAGGCCGACAAGAACCCCGGCACCGGCCCCCTGTGGCGCGCCCGCGGCACCGACCGCCGCTCCACCCGCACCCTGCGCCTGCGCGTCTCCGCCGCACTGCTGACGCTGACGGTCCTCGCGGTGCTGCTCGTGCCGCCGCTGGTGCAGCTCGACCAGCAGGCCGTCGACCTCGCCGCCAAGCTGCAGGCGCCCAGCTGGGCCCACCCGTTCGGCACCGACGACGTGGGCCGGGACCTGCTGCTGCGCTGCGTCTACGGCCTGCGCGTCTCGCTGCTCGTCGGGGTCGCCGCGGCCCTGACGGCGACGGTCGTCGGCACCGCGGTGGGCGCCACCGCGGGGGCGCTGGGCGGCTGGGTCGACCGCGCCGTCATGCGCGTCGTCGACACCATCTCCTCCGTGCCCCACCTGCTGCTCGGCATCTTCATCGTCGCGATGTTCCGGCCGGGCGTGTGGCCCGTGGTGATCTCCGTGGCCCTCACCCACTGGCTGTCCACCGCCCGCATCGTCCGCGCCGAGGTGCTGTCCCTGCGCTCGCGCCCCTACGTCGACGCGGCCGTCTCCGGCGGGGCCTCCCGCTGGCGGGTGGCCGTACGGCACCTGCTGCCGGGGGTGCTGCCCCAGGCCGCGCTGGCCGCCGTACTGATGGTGCCGCACGCCATGTGGCACGAGTCGGCGCTGTCCTTCCTCGGCCTCGGACTGCCCACGCACACCGCGAGCCTCGGCAACCTCATCCAGGAGGCGCGCGGTTCGCTGCTCGCCGGGCAGTGGTGGCCGACCCTCTTCCCGGGCCTGTTCCTCATCGTCCCCACCCTCGCCGTCGCCGGTCTCGCGGGCGCCTGGCGGGAGCGGATCAACCCCCGTCGCCGATCGGAGCTGATGCTGTGACCGAGCGAGCCCCCGTGCTGTCGGTGCGCGGTCTGTCGGTGCGCTTCCTGATGCCGGGCGGGCGCCGTGTCGCCGCCGTCACCGACGCGCACTTCGACGTGGCGGCCGGCGAGTGCCTGGCCCTGATCGGCGAGAGCGGCTGCGGCAAGTCCGTCCTCGCCTCCGCCCTGCTGGGCCTGCTGCCCGGCAACGCCCGGACCGCCGGCGCCGCCCGCCTCGGCGACCTCGACCTGCTCACCGCGGACGAGCGGACCTTCGCCCGCACCGTACGGGGCCGGCTCATCGGCCTCGTCCCGCAGAGCCCGGCCGCCCACCTCACCCCCGTACGCACCATCCGCTCCCAGCTGGAGGAGACGGTCGCGCAGCTCACCGACGTCCGCGGCCGCACCGCCCTGCGCGCCGCCGCCGAGGCCGCCGCCGAGCGCGCCGCCTTCCCGGTGGACCACCTCGACCACCACCCGCACGAACTCTCCGGGGGCCTCGCCCAGCGCGCCGCCACCGCCCTGGCCCTCGTCGGCGACGCCCCGCTGCTGCTCGCCGACGAGCCGACCACCGGACTCGACCGGGACCTCGTGGACCGCACCGTCGACGAGCTGCGGCGACATGTCGACAAGAAGACGGACGACCAGAGTCGCGCCCTGCTGATGATCACCCACGACCTCGCCGCCGCCGAACGCATCGCCGACCGGATCGCCGTGATGTACGCGGGTCGCATCGTCGAACTCGCCGACGCCGCGGATTTCTTCGGCGCCCCCGGCCCCCGCCACCCCTACAGCCGGGGCCTGCTCGACGCCCTGCCCGACCGCGCCTTCACCCCCATCCCCGGCCTGCCGCCGGAACTCGGCGACCTCCCGGACGGCTGCGCCTTCGCCGCCCGCTGCGACCGCGCGACCGACGCCTGCACCGCCCTGCCGCCCCTGACCGCCACGGTCGCCTGCCACCACCCGCACGCCGCGCTCACGGAGGCCGCCGACCGTGCTTGAACTGAGCGCCATCACCGCCGGATACGCCAGGAACGCGCCCGTGTTCCGGGACGTCTCGCTGTCCGTCGAGCCGGGCGAGGCCGTCGGGCTGCTCGGCCCCAGCGGCTGCGGCAAGTCCACCCTCGCCCGCGTCGCGGCCCTGCTCCACCACCCCGACTCCGGTGCCCTGGTGGTCGACGGCACCCCCGTGCGCCGCTGGCGCCACCGCGCCCCGCGCGCGCAGCGCACCGCCTTCGGTGTCGTCTTCCAGCAGGCGAGGCTCTCCGCCGACCCCCGCCTCGCGCTCACCGACCTGATCGCCGAGCCGCTGCGCGCCACCGGCCGGCGCGAGGAGGCCGCCGGCCGGGTCGCCGAACTCGCCGCCACCGTGGGGCTCACCGCCGACCTCCTCGGCAGGCGCCCGCACGAGGTCAGCGACGGACAGTTGCAGCGCGCCTGTCTCGCCCGCGCCCTCGTGCTGCGCCCGCGCTGGCTGGTGTGCGACGAGGTGACGGCGATGCTCGACGCCTCGACCACCGCCGCGCTGGTCCGTGTCGTGGAGGACTACCGCGCCGAGACCGGGGCGGGGCTGCTGACCGTCGGTCACGACCGCGTCCTCCTCGACCGCTGGTGCGACCGCACCGTCGAGTGGGACACCCTGACGCACCCCTGACCCGCACCCCTGTCCCGCCCCCTGCCCCGCCCTCCCTGGGCCAGAATCCGAGCCTCCGCTCGACATGCATCGGTCAAGCGCGGTCCACGAGCACAGCAGCCGGGGTTCACCCGGCGCCGTTTGCCTGGTTGTCGTCCGGCCGTCCGTCCACTGGAGGTTCGATGACCCCGCCGCGCACCAGCTCCCCGAACTCGCTGAAGAGAAGGGGCTTCCTCGGTATCGCGGGTGCCGCCGGCGCCGGTGCGGTGCTGCTCGGCACCGGTGCCGCGCCCGTCGCTTCCGCCACCCCGGGACGCGTCCCGGGCGACCCGTTCCAGCTCGGCGTCGCATCCGGCGACCCGCTCCCCGACGGCGTGGTGCTGTGGACCCGCCTCGCCCCCAAGCCCCTCGACGAGGACGGCGGCATGCCCAACCGCCCCGTCGCCGTGCGCTGGGAGATCGCCCTCGACGAGCGCTTCCGGAAGGTCGTCCGGCGCGGCGTCGAGCACGCCGTGCCCGCCGAGGCGCACACCGTCCACGCCGACGTACGGGGCCTGCGCCCGCACCACGAGTACTACTACCGCTTCCGCGCCGGAAACGCGGTGTCGCCCGTCGGCCGCACCCGCACCGCCCCGGCCCCCGGTACCTCGCCCACGGTCGACTTCGCCTTCGCCTCCTGCGCCAACTGGGAACAGGGCCACTTCACGGCGTACCGGCACATGGCCGAGGAGCGCCCCGACGTGGTCTTCCACCTCGGCGACTACCTCTACGAGTACGCCGCCGGCGTCAACGGCAAGGTGCGCACCCACCACGGCGACGAGATGAACACCCTCGCCGAATACCGCCAGCGCCACGCCCAGTACAAGACCGACCCCGACCTCAGGCTGCTGCACGCCACCGCGCCCTTCGTCGTCACCTGGGACGACCACGAGACCGACAACAACTACGCCGACCTGAGCCCCGAGAACAACGACGCCGGCCAGGGCAACGACACCACCGCGCACTTCGCCGCCCGCCGCCGGGCCGCTTACCAGGCCTACTGGGAGCACATGCCGCTGCGCCGCTTCCGCAAGCCGGTGGACACGGCGCTGCCGCTGTACCGGCGCCTGGAGTACGGGTCCACCGCGACCTTCAGCGTGCTGGACACCCGCCAGTACCGCACCAATCAGCCCTACGGCGACAAGTGGCAGGTCTCCGGGCCGGACCAGTGGGACCCGAAGGCCACCATCCTCGGCGACGAGCAGCACGCCTGGCTGGAGCGGAGCCTCGCCCGGTCCCGCTCCACCTGGAACGTGGTCCCGCAGCAGATCTACTTCGCGAACTGGGACGCCGTCGCCGGCCCGGACGACGGCGGCTACAACGACGGCTGGGACGGCTACCGCGCCTCCCGCGACCGGGTCCTCGGCTACGTCGAGGAGCGCCGCGTCGACAACTTCGTGGTCCTCACCGGCGACGTGCACAACAACTGGACCAACGACCTGCGCCGCGACTTCGAGCGCCCCGAGACCCGGCTGCTGGGCAGCGAGTTCGTCACCACGTCGATCACCTCGGGCGGCGACGGCTCGGCCACCCACGACCCCGGCCAGGTGTACTGGGACGAGAACCCGCACACCAAGTACTACAGCAGCCGCCGGGGCTACGTCCGCTGCTCCGTCTCCAAGCGGCAGTACACGGCCGACTACCGCGTGGTCGACTACGTCACCCGGCCCGGCGCCCCGGTCCGCACCGACAAGTCGTTCGTGATCGAGGCGGGCGTGCCCGGCGTCCAGGAGGCCTGAGCGCCGACCTCCATCAGGAACCAACAAAGTCCGACGGGGTAATTGATTCGGTTGTGTTCGGGTTCTAGGGTGTGCCTGACTCAGTAGTCGCTGCGTCACCGGCAGTTGTGGACCACCCCCACGTCAACTGCTTTCACAGCACCGTGCGTTGAGCCGCCCCCGAAGCCCACGGAAGGCCACGGTCATGCCGCACTCGCCCGTGTCACCCGCCGGACTCCCGGCCCCCCGCCCCCGGCCGCTCGTCAGCCGCCGCCGCCTCCTGGAGGGCGGTGCCGCCGTCCTCGGCGCGCTCGCCCTCTCCGGAAACCCCGTCGCCACCCAGGCGGCCGGCCGGCGGGCGGCGGCCGAGGGGACGCCGGAGTGGAACGACTTCGGTGTCTTCCGGGTCGGCACCGAGCCGCCGCACACCACGCTCATGCCGTACGCCGACGTGCGCCAGGCCCTCGCCGCCGACCGCACCGACTCGCCGTACCGGCTCAGCCTCGACGGCACGTGGAAGTTCGCCTACGCCGACCGCCCCGAGGACCGGGACGCCGACTTCCACCGCACCGACCTGGACGACGGCGACTGGGGGACCATCCCCGTACCGTCCGTCTGGCAGCTGCACGGCCACGACTACCCGATCTACCTCAACATCACCTACCCGTACTGGGGCGCCAACGGCCGCGGCGAGGAACCGCAGCCGCCCACCGCACCGACCCGCTACAGCCCGGTCGGCCAGTACCGGCGCACCTTCACCGTGCCCCGCGACTGGAAGGGCCGCCGCACCTTCCTCCACTTCGAGGGCGTCAAGTCCGCCCACTACGTGTGGATCAACGGCGAGCTGGCCGGCTACGACGAGGACTCGTTCACCCCGTCCGAGTACGACATCACCGACCACCTCAAGCCCGGCACCAACCAGATCGCCGTCGAGGTCTACCGCTACGCCGACGGCGACTGGCTGGAGGACCAGGACATGATCAGGCTGAGCGGTATCTTCCGCTCGGTCCACCTCTACTCCATCCCGGCCGTGCACCTGCGCGACTTCAAGCTGGACACCCCGCTGAACGACACGTACACGGCCGCCGAGCTGGCGGTCACCGCGAGCGTGCGGGCGTACGGCGATGCGGCGAAGGACGCCGGTCGGTACACCGTCGAGACCCAGCTGTACGACGCCCGCGGCCACGCCGTCTGGTCCCGGCCGCTGGAGCAGCCCGCCGACCTCACCGGGGCGGGCGCCGGCCAGGACGTCACCGTACGGGCGGCGAAGGCCGTACCGGAGCCGAAGCTGTGGTCGGCGGAGCACCCGCACCTCTACACGGCAGTCCTGCGCCTGCGCGACCCGGCCGGCAAGGTGGTCGAGACCCTGTCCCACCGGGTCGGCATCCGGGAGTTCGCCCTGAAGGACGGGCTGATGCGGATCAACGGCAAGCCCGTCTCCTTGCGCGGCACCAACCGCCACGAGATGCACCCGGACCGCGGCATCGCGCTCACCCGCGAGGACATGGTCGAGGACATCGCGATCATCAAGCGGCTGAACATGAACAGCGTCCGCACCTCGCACTACCCGGACAACCCGCTGTGGTACGAACTCGCCGACGAGTACGGCCTCTACCTCGTCGACGAGACCAACCTGGAGACCCACGGCATCCGCGACGAGTACCCCGGCGACCACCCCGAGTGGACCGAGGCCTGCGTGGCCCGCGCCCAGAACATGGTCCACCGGGACAAGAACCATGCCTCGGTCGTCATCTGGTCGCTGGGCAACGAGGCGGGCGGCGGCTCCACCTTCACCGCCATGCACGACTGGATCCGCTCCTACGATGCCACCCGCGTCATCCAGTACGAGGGCGACGACCGCCCGGGCGTCAGCGACATCCGCTCCGAGATGTACGACTCCCCGCAGCGCGTCGAGCAGCGGGCCAGGGACACCTCCGACACGCGGCCGTACGTGATGATCGAGTACGCCCACGCGATGGGCAACTCCAACGGCAACTTCAAGAAGTACTGGGACGTCGTCCGCTCGTACGACGTGCTCCAGGGCGGCTGGATCTGGGACTTCGTCGACCAATCGCTGACCTGGCCCGTCCCGCGGCGCACCCTGCTGACCGAGGAGGGGCCCGCCGGGCTGCGCGGTGAGATCCTCGCCGCCTCCGGCACCTTCGAGCGCGGCAAGGGCCTGTCCGGCGGCACGGTCTTCGCCCGCGACGCGAGCCTGGACCTCACCGGCTCGCTGACCCTGGAGGCCTGGGCCACCCCGCACTTCACCGGCTACCACCAGCCGATCATCGCCAAGGGCGACACCCAGTACGCCCTGAAGCAGAACGGCCGCACCCTGGAGTTCTTCATCCACTCCGGCGGTCAGTGGATCACCGCCACGTGGACCGTGCCCGAGGACTGGACCGGCCGCGAACACCACATCGCGGGCGTCTTCGACGCGGACTCCGGCACCCTCACCCTGTACGTCGACGGCGAGCGCCGGGCGACCCGCACCACCGACCGGCGGCCCACCGACAACACGGCCTCCCTCTCCCTCGCCACCGACTCGGACAACCAGGTCCGCGAGTTCAGCGGCACCATCCGCCGGGCCCGGGTCTACGCCCGCGCGCTGACCGCCGGCGAACTGGCCGACACGGACCGGGAGTCCGACGACGACGGGGTGCGGTTCTGGTTCGACGCGGAGACCGTCGAGGTGGAGAGGGAGCGGACGAAGGAGAAGAACTTCTTCGCCTACGGCGGCGACTGGGGCGACAACCCCAACGACGGCAACTTCGTCGCCGACGGCGTCGTCCTCGCCGACCGCGGCCACACCGGCAAGGCCGCCGAGGTCAAGCGCGTCTACCAGGCGGTCGGCGTCGAGAAGCGGTCCGGCGGCGCGGGCGCGGTCAGCCTCGTCAACGAGTACCTGTTCACCAGCCTCCGCGAGTTCGACGGCCACTGGGCACTCGTCGCCGACGGCAAGACCGTGCGGCGCGGGCGGCTCACCCGGGACCAGCTGGACGTGGAGCCGCTGTCCCGCAAGGACATCACCGTGCCCGTACGGCTGCCGGGCGACCCGGCGCCGGGCACCGAGTACTTCCTGGAGCTGTCCTTCACCACCAAGGACGACACCCCCTGGGCGAAGGCGGGTTTCGAGGTCGCCCGGCAGCAGCTCGCCCTCGACCCGGACGTCCCCACCGTGACCCCCGTGCCCCTGGACCGGGTGCCGTCCCTGCGCCACCGGGAGCGCGACGATGAGGTCGACGTCGACGGCCGCGACTTCTCGGTCACCGTCGACAAGCGCACCGGCACCATCACCGCGTACGAGGCGCACGGCAGGCGGCTGATCACCTCCGGGCCGGTGCCCAACTTCTGGCGGGCGCCCACCGACAACGACCACGGCAACGGCCAGCACACCCGCAACCAGACCTGGCGCGACGCGGGTGCCCGGCGCGAGGTCACGGACGTCACCGTGCGGGACCTGGACGGGCGGGCGGTCGAGATCAAGGTCGGCGGCACCTTGCCCACCACCGTGGAGTCGGCGTACACCACGACGTACACGGTGTTCGGCAACGGCGAGATCAAGGTCGACAACACCCTGCACCCCGGCGCCGCGAACCTGCCCTACATCCCCGAGGTCGGGACGATGCTGTTCCTGCCGCGCGGCCTGGACCGGATGCACTGGTACGGCCGCGGGCCAGAGGAGAACCACTGGGACCGCAACACCGGGACCGACGTCGGCCTCCACTCCGGGACCGTCGCCGAGCAGTGGACGCCCTACATCCGCCCGCAGGAGAACGGCAACAAGACCGACGTCCGCTGGGTCGCCCTCACCGACCGGCACGGCGTGGGCCTGCTCGCCTCCGGGGAGCCGCTGCTGGAGGTCAACGCCTCGCACTTCACCCCGGAGGACCTCTCCGGCGGGGTGCGGCACGACTACCAGCTCACGCCGAGGGACGCGGTCGTACTGCGGCTGAGCCACCGCCAGATGGGGGTCGGCGGCGACAACAGCTGGGGCGCGCACACGCACGACGAGTTCAAGCTCTTCGCCGACCGGGACTACTCCTACACCTACCGGCTGCGCCCGCTGCGGAACGTGAAGGAGGCGACGGCGGCATCGCGGCGGCCCACGGCGACCGAGTAGCGGTTCCCTGGGCCCGGGGCCCGGGTAACCGGGCCCTCATGGGTGACGTACTGGTCGGAGCGTGTTCCTGGACGGACCGGCAGCTGGTCGCGAGTGGCTGGTACCCGCGCGGACGGCGGGACGCCGAGGGGCGGTTGCGGCACTACGCCTCGCGGCTGCCCGTCGTCGAGGTGGACGCCGGGTACTACGCGCTGCCGAGCCGGCGCAACAGCGAGCTGTGGCTGGAGCGCACGCCCGACGGCTTCCGCTTCGACGTCAAGGCCTTCTCACTGCTGACCGGCCACCCCACCCGCCCGGAGGCACTGCCCGCCGACCTGCGCGGGGCCGGCGCCGGGCGGCTGAGGTGCGGGCAGGCGGGTGACGGTCTGCTGGACGAGGTGTGGGGACGTTTCGCCGAGGCGGTCGAGCCGCTGCGGAAGGACGGGCGGCTCGGCACCGTGCTGTTCCAGTTCCCGCCGTGGTTCTCGCCGGGTTCCCCGGCCGAGGCGGCGCTCGAAGCGTGCGCACGGCGTACGGAGGGCTGGCCGATCGCCGTGGAGTTCCGGCACCCCGGGTGGTGGGAGGCGGAACGGGCGGACACCACCCACGCCCTGCTGTCCGCGCTGGGCGCCTCGGCCGTCGGCACCGACATGGCCCGGGGACTGCCGTCGTCGCTGCCGCCCGTGGTGCCGGTCACCCGGCGGTCCCTCGCCGTGGTGCGCTTCCACGGGCGCAGCACGGCGTGGGGGAGGGGAAGCAAGGAGGACCGCTTCCGGTACGACTACTCGGCCGCCGAACTGGGCGCCTGGACGCCCCGCCTGCGCCGTGCCGCCGCACAGACCGACGAGCTGCACGTGCTCTTCAACAACTGCTGCGCCGACGCCGCCGTGCGCGCCGCCGAAACCATGCGGGAGCTGCTCACTCCGCCGCGTCGCTGATCCCCAGCCGCAGGTGCTCCACGTGGTACACGGCCTGGTCGAGCAGCCCGGCGACATGGTCGTCGTGCAGCGCGTACACCACCGAACGGCCGCGCCGCTCACCCACCACCAGGCCGAGGTTGCGCAGCAGCCGCAGCTGGTGCGAGCAGGCCGACTGCTCCATCCCGACCTCGGCCGCCAACTCGGTGGCGGGCAGCGGGCCTTCGCGCAGGCGGGCCAGGATCAGCAGCCGGGAGGGGGTGGACAGGGCCTGGAGTGTGGTGGCGACCTTGGCGACGTTGTCCGCGTCCAGGCGCACGCGTGCGGCGGCGTCCTGCGCGGTGGTGGCGGCTCCGTGACCCATGCGCTCATCCTACTCACCCCACATGAACGCATGAATGAGTCTTCATCTGTTCCTGTATGGTGTGCCGCGTGTCCACCACGCTCGCCCCCGCACCCGTCCCCGCGCCCGTCAGCCGGGCGCCCCGCCGCCGCACCCGCATCCTCGCCCTGCCCGAGGCCCGCTGGGCGCTCGTCTCGCTCGTCGCGTTCCTGCTCGCCCTGCCCCTCGACCTCGGCGGCGCCTCCGCCTGGACGTACGGCCCGCTGTACGTCGTCGCCTACGCCGCCGGCGGCTGGGAGCCCGCCCTGGAGGGCCTGCGGGCGCTGCGCGAGAAGACCCTGGACGTCGACCTGCTGATGATCGTCGCGGCGCTCGGCGCGGCCTCCATCGGACAGGTCCTCGACGGCGCCCTGCTGATCGTCATCTTCGCCACCTCCGGCGCCCTGGAGGCCCTGGCCACCGCCCGCACCGCCGACTCCGTGCGCGGCCTGCTCGACCTCGCGCCCACCACCGCGACCCGGGTGACCGGCGACCGCGAGGAGACCGTCCCCACCGCCGGCCTCGCCGTCGGCGACGTCCTCCTGGTCCGGCCGGGGGAGCGGATCGGCGCCGACGGCACGGTCCTCGGCGGCGAGGGCGAGGTCGACCAGGCCAACATCACCGGCGAGTCCGTCCCCGTCCTCAAGCGCCCCGGCGACGACGTCTTCGCCGGCACCCTCAACGGCACCGGTTCCCTGCGCGTCCGCGTCGACCGGGACCCCGCCGACTCGGTCATCGCCCGCATCGTCACCCTCGTCGAGGAGGCGTCCCGCACCAAGGCGCCGACCCAGCTGTTCATCGAGAAGATCGAGCAGCGCTACGCGGTCGGCATCGTGGTCGCCACCCTCGCGGTCTTCGGCATCCCGCTCGCCTTCGGCGCCGACCTCACGGACGCCCTGCTGCGCGCCATGACCTTCATGATCGTCGCGTCCCCCTGCGCGGTGGTCCTCGCGACCATGCCGCCCCTGCTCTCCGCCATCGCCAACGCGGGCCGGCACGGTGTCCTGGTGAAGTCGGCGGTCGCCATGGAGCGCCTCGGCGAGACCGACGCCGCCGCCCTCGACAAGACCGGCACCCTCACCGAGGGCACCCCCGAGGTCACCGCCGTACGCCCGCAGCCCGGCACCGGCCTGGACGAGGACGCCCTGCTCGCCCTCGCCGCGGCGGCCGAGCACCCCAGCGAGCACCCGCTGGCCCGCGCGATCGTGGCCGCCGCCCGCGCCCGCGACCTGCGCATCGCCCCCGCCGAGGACTTCACGGCGACTCCGGGCCGAGGCGTCACCGCCGTCGTCGACGGCCACGAGGTGCACGTCGGCCGCGCCGAGACCCCCGAGGGTGCCGAGACGACCGTCCGGGTCACCCGCGACGGCACCCCCGTCGGGACCCTGGCCCTCACCGACCGCCTGCGTGCCGACGCCCCCGGGGCCACCGCCGCGCTCACCGCCCTCACCGGCACCCCTCCCACCCTCCTCACCGGCGACAACGCGCCCGCCGCCGCCCGCGTCGCCGACGCGACCGGCATCACCGACGTCCGCGCCGGCCTGCTGCCCGAGGACAAGGTCGAGGCCGTACGGGACCTGGAACGGACCGGCCGCAAGGTGCTCTTCGTCGGTGACGGCGTCAACGACGCGCCCGCCCTCGCCGCCGCGCACGCCGGCGTCGCCATGGGCCGGGCCGGCTCCGACCTCGCCCTGGAGACGGCGGACGCGGTCGTGGTGCGGGACGAGCTGGCGGCCGTACCCGCCGTCGTCGACCTCTCCCGGCGCGCGCGCAGACTGGTGGTACAGAACCTGGTCATCGCCGGTACGTTCATCACCGTTCTCGTCCTGTGGGACCTGATCGGACACCTCCCGCTGCCGCTCGGCGTCGCGGGCCACGAGGGATCGACCGTGCTGGTCGGCCTGAACGGGCTGCGGCTGCTGCGCGAGTCGGCCTGGCGGCCGAGGCGATCCGCAGGAGCCCAGGAAGCGTGACGTTCATGTCGGATTCCCGCCAGCCCTCACCCGGCCGGCGGGCCATCCTGGACGCATGCAGACGGGAATGCACACCGACACCGAGCGCTGCGTGCGCGCCGTGCAGTCGAAGGACGCGCGGTTCGACGGCTGGTTCTTCACCGCCGTACTGACGACCCGCATCTACTGCCGGCCCAGCTGCCCGGTGGTGCCGCCCAAGCCCGCGAACATGACCTTCTACCGAAGCGCGGCGGCCTGCCAGCAGGCCGGGTTCCGGGCGTGCAAGCGCTGCCGCCCGGACACCAGCCCCGGCTCCCCGGAGTGGAACGAGCGCGCCGACCTCACCGCCCGCGCCATGCGCCTGATCGCCGACGGTGTCGTGGACCGCGAGGGCGTGCCCGGCCTCGCCGCCCGCCTCGGCTACAGCACCCGCCAGGTCGAACGCCAGCTCCTGGCCGAACTGGGCGCGGGCCCGCTCGCCCTCGCCCGCGCTCAGCGCGCCCAGACCGCCCGGCTGCTCGTCGAGACCACCGCGCTGCCGATGGCGGACATCGCCTTCGCGGCGGGCTTCTCCTCCATCCGCACCTTCAACGACACGGTCCGCGAGGTCTACGCCCTCTCCCCGAGCGAACTGCGCACCCGCGCCCCGAAGAACCGAGCGGCGGACCACGCGCCCGGCACGCTGACCCTCCGCCTCCCGTTCCGCACCCCCCTCAACCCCGACAACCTCTTCGGCCACCTCGCCGCCACCGCCGTACCCGGCGTGGAGGAGTGGCGGGACGGCGCGTACCGGCGCACTCTGCGCCTCCCGTACGGTCACGGCATCGTGGCCCTCACTCCGACCCCCGACCACATCGCCTGCCGCCTCACCCTCAGCGACCCGCGCGACCTGACCGTCGCCGTCAGCCGCTGCCGCCGCCTGCTCGACCTCGACGCCGACCCGACGGCCATCGACGGCCGGCTGCGCGCCGACCCGCTTCTCGCGCCGCTCGTCGACAAGGCCCCCGGACGGCGCGTGCCGCGCACGGTCGACGAGGCGGAGTTCGCCGTACGGGCCGTGCTCGGCCAGCAGGTCTCCACCGCCGCCGCCCGCACCCACGCCGCCCGCCTGGTCACCGCGCACGGCGACCCGGTCGACGACCCCGAGGGCGGCCTGAGCCACCTCTTCCCGTCCCCGACGGCGCTGGCCTCGGTGGACCCCGGGACCCTGGCCATGCCGCGCACCCGTCGCACGACCCTCACCACCCTCGTCTCCCATCTGGCCGACGGCTCGCTCAGCCTGGGCGTCGAGACCGACTGGACCGAGACCCGCGCCCGGCTCCTCGCCCTGCCCGGCTTCGGCCCCTGGACCGCCGACGTCATCGCCATGCGCGCCCTCGGCGACCCCGACGCCTTCCTCTCCACCGACCTCGGCATCCGCCGCGCCGCCGGCGAACTCGGCCTGCCCTCCACCCCGGCGGCGCTCACCGCCCGCGCGGCCGCCTGGCGGCCCTGGCGGGCGTACGCCGTCCAGTACCTGTGGGCGACCGACGACCACCCGATCAACTTCCTGCCCGTGTAAGCCGCCGCGAGCCCGTACGAGGAACCCACGTGAAACAGCACACCGTGATCGACAGCCCCTACGGAGCCCTCACCCTCGTCGCCGAGGACGGCGCCCTGTGCGGCCTCTACATGACCGACCAGCGCCACCGCCCACCGGAGGAGACCTTCGGCACGGCCGACGACGGCCCGTTCGCGCGGGTGGAGGAGCAACTGACGGCGTACTTCGCCGGCGAACTGAAGGACTTCACCCTCGACCTGCGCCTGAACGGCACCCCGTTCCAGCGCACGGTCTGGGACCAGCTCCGGAAGATCCCCTACGGCGAGACCCGCACCTACGGCGAACTCGCCGACGCCCTCGGCAACCCGGCCGCCTCCCGCGCGGTGGGCCTCGCCAACGGCCGCAACCCGATCGGCATCATCGTCCCCTGCCACCGCGTCATCGGCGCGAGCGGCAGCCTGACCGGCTACGGCGGCGGCCTGGAACGCAAGCGGCGGCTGCTGGACTTCGAACGGGGGACGGCGCTGTTCTAGCCACCGGGCGCCCCGAGGGCTCCGTCCGGCTCAGTGGGCGGGGCGGGGCCGGACGGCGATCTCCCGCAGCGGGTCCCCGCCGTCGACGAACAGCCGGCCGCCCGGCGCCAGCGCGGCGGCGACCCGCTCCAGGACCCGCCGTCCGGCCTCCGGGTGACGGCCGTCGAGCGCCCCGACGCGGACGGCGAACACCAGGTCGAACGGCCCCTCACCGGGCTCCCGCACGAAGTCCTCCGCCGCGACGCACCGCACGCTCATCCGGCCCGAGGCGATCTCGCGGGCCGACCCGGCCTCCGCCTGCGCGACCGCCCGCGCCGAACGGTCGACGGCCACGACGTGCCCCGACACCAGCCGCGCGGCGACGGCCCGCGCGGCGGCCCCCGGCCCGCACCCGATCTCCAGCACCCGCGCCGCGGGCGTCAGCGGCAGCGCGTCCACGATCGCCGCGAGACGGGGCGAGAGCTCGGACGGCACGGCCGGTCACCTCATCCGCTCGGAGTGCCGACACGGAGGCGGTTGCCGTCCGGGTCGCGCAACTCGACCTCGCGCGCCCAGGGCACCTCCCCGACCCGCACGCCGAACTCGGCGGCGACCGCGTCGACGTCGGTCACCCGCAGGTACACCAGCGTGTCCGGCCGGGCGTCCCCGGCATGCTCCGACAGGAACAGCCGCACCCGCCCGCGTGCCACCTCCACGAAGGCCGGCAGACCCGGCTCGAAGCGGTGCTCCCACTGCGCGGCGAAGCCCAGCCGCGCGTACCAGCGCACGGCCGCGGCGGCGTCGGCCACGCGCAGGACCGGGATCGCCTCCTCGTCCACGTGATCAGGCACCCGTCGCGTCCCGTTCTTCCGTCCCGTCGTTCCCCGCGACCAGCCCGCGCAGCAGCGCGGGCAGGGCGGTGCCGATGGGCTCCCGGACCACCTCGTCCGCCAGATCGTCGTACGGCGTCGGCTCGGCGTTGACGACGATCAGCCGCGCACCGTGGTCGGCGGCCACACCGGCCAGCCCGGCGGCGGGCTGGACCTGGAGGCTGGTGCCGACGGCGACGAACACCTGGCAGGCCTTGGTGACGGCGACCGCCTCGCCGAGCACCACCGGGTCGAGACGCTCGCCGAACATCACGGTCGCCGGCTTCAGGATGCCGCCGCACTCCAGGCACGGCGGATCGTCCTCGCCCGCGTCGAGGCGGGCCAGCGCGTCCGCCATCGGCCCCCGCACGTGGCAAACGGTGCACACGCAGCTGAGCGCGGTGCCGTGCAGTTCCAGCACCTTGCGGGCGGGGAGACCGGCGAGCTGGTGCAGCCCGTCCACGTTCTGCGTGATCACCCGCACCGGCACCCCGGAGCGCTCCAGTTCGGCCACCGCGCGGTGCGCGGCGTTCGGCTCGGCCCGCAGCGCCCCGGTCTCCCGCCGCATCCGCCAGGAGCGGCGCCGGATCTCCGGATCGCCCATGTAGTACTCGTACGTGACGAGCTTCTCGGCCTCCGGGTCGCTGCGCCACAGCCCCTTGGGCCCGCGGTAGTCGGGGATGCCGGAGTCGGTCGAGACGCCGGCACCGCTGAGGATGGCGACGAGGGGCTTGCCGGTCATGCGGTCGAGGGTAGGGCGCCAGGGTGCGGCGGGCGAGCGGATTGTTCCGGCACGGTAGGCGCCGTCACCCGTCGACCCGGCGGCCGTTCTCCAGCTCGGCGGTGCCCGCCCCCTCCGCCAGTACGTCCAGTGCGGCGAGGACCCGGCCGTGCAGGGAACCGAGCAGGTGGTCGCCCAGCTCCTCGCGCGGCACCAGCCGCCAGGAGAGCAGCTCCTCCTCCTGCAACCGGATCGCCTTGAGGTCGTCGTCGGTCAGCACGCCGCCGTCGTACAGGTACGCCACGATCGGCGGCCGGTCCGCCCCGTGCGACCAGTCCACCACGAGCAGCCGTCCGAGCCGGACGTCCAGCCCGATCTCCTCAGCGGTCTCGCGCCGCGCGCCCTGCCGCGGCGTCTCCCCGTCCTCCGACTCGATGGTCCCGCCGGGCAGCGTCCAGCCCTCGCGGTAGTTCGGCTCGACGAGCAGTACGCGACCCTCGGCGTCCCGGAGGACAGCGGCGGCACCGGCGAGGACGCGGGGGAGGCCGGCGATGTAGGCGGCGTAGTCAGGAGTGCTCATCGGTGAAGGGTAACGAGCCGTTCCATGTGGTGGGCGGGGCATGACGGCACGGGTGTCCTCCGGTTAAGGTCGCAGCGGCGCGACTGCCTTGACGTGCGCAAGGCTCGGAGAGCAAGGGGAGATCAAGGTGGCTGACGCTGCAGTGGACGGGGCCCGCCGGGTGCTCGTCGCCGCGGACAAGTTCAAGGGTTCGCTGACGGCCGTCGAGGTCGCCGAGCGGGTGACGGCCGGTCTGCGCCGGGTCGTGCCGGACCTCGCCGTGGAGGCGCTGCCCGTCGCCGACGGCGGTGACGGCACGGTGGCCGCGGCGGTCGCGGCCGGGTTCGAGCGCCGCCAGGTGCGGGTCGCCGGGCCCCTCGGTGACGAGGTGACGGCGGCGTACGCGCTGCGCGAGGGCACCGCGGTGGTGGAGATGGCCGAGGCCAGTGGCCTCCATCGGCTTCCGGAGGGTGTCCTCGCGCCGCTGACGTCGTCCACGTACGGCTCCGGCGAGCTGCTGCGCGCCGCGCTGGACGCGGGGGCGCGGACGATCGTGTTCGGGGTCGGCGGCAGCGCCACCACCGACGGCGGCGCCGGGATGCTGGCCGCGCTGGGCGCGCGGTTCCTGGACGGGAACGGGGAGCCGGTCGCGCCGGGCGGCGGCGGCCTCGCCGACGTGGCCTCGGCCGACCTGTCGGGCCTGGACGCGAGGCTGTCCGGCGTCGAGCTGGTGCTCGCGAGCGACGTCGACAATCCGCTGACCGGGCCGAAGGGCGCGCCCGCCGTGTACGGCCCGCAGAAGGGTGCCTCGCCGCAGGACGTGGAGGCCCTCGACGCGGCCCTCGCGCACTTCGCGAAGGTGCTGGAGGGCACGGAGACCGTGGGTGCGCGCGCCGCCGAGTACGCCGCCTCTCCGGGGGCCGGTGCGGCGGGCGGCATCGGGTTCGGCGCGATGCTGCTGGGGGCGCGGTTCCGGCCCGGCATCGAGGTGATGCTGGACGTGCTGGGCTTCGCGCCCGCGCTGGAGCGGGCGGACCTCGTGATCACGGGGGAGGGCTCGCTGGACGAACAGACGCTGCACGGCAAGGCACCCGCGGGCGTCGCCGCGGCGGCGCGGGCGGCGGGCAAGGACGTCGTCGCGGTGTGCGGGCGGCTGGCGCTGGCACCGGAGGTGCTGGGGCGGGCCGGGATCCGGCGGGCGTATCCGCTGACGGATGTGGAGCCGGACGTGGCCAAGTGCATCGCGGAGGCGGGGCCGATCCTGGAGCGGGTGGCGGAACGGATCGCGCGGGACTTCCTGGCCTAGGGGAGTTTCGCCCCCGCCGCCCCTTCCCGTTCCCGACCCTGGGGGCTTCGCCCCCAGACCCCCTTTCGGCCCTGAACGGGCCTCGTCCTCAATCGCCGGACGGGCTGAGGGGTGCGGCACCCTTCCAGCCCACCGAGTCGGGTGGTGGTGGGCATAGGCCCGGGGGTCTGGGGGCGAAGCCCCCAGGGACGCCGACACCGACGCCGGGGACGCACAAACGAAAGGGCCCCGAACCCAACCCAGGTTCGGGGCCCACCGAAAACGCACCGTCACGGAAGCTGCGCGGCCCGCGCCTCCCGCCGATTGTCACGGAAATTGTTCACCCGGCGAGCCGTGGCGAACAGCGGGATCACCGCCCCCATCACCAGCTGCAGCGCGCACCCCGTCTGCAGCAGCAGCTGCCCGCTCGGCGCGTCGAACGCCCACGCCGCCAGCAGCCCCATCGACAGGACGATCCACGACAGCATCGCCACCGCGAGACGCCCCCGAGGCTTCGGGTACTCGACCCGGCTCACCATCAGCCACGCGGTACCGATGATCGCCAGCAGCGTCGCCACAAAGGGCAGCTCCAGCAGCACGATCGACACCACCGTCAGCGCCCCGAAGGGCGACGGCATGCCCTGGAAGGTGCCGTCCTTGACGGTGACGCAGGAGAACCGGGCAAGCCGCAGCACCACCGCCAGCAGCACCACGATCGCCCCCACCGCCGCCACCCGCTGGTAGGCGTCGTCGGCGACCATGCCGTAGACGAGGACGAAGTACGCCGGCGCCAGCCCGAAGCTGATCAGGTCGGACAGGTTGTCCAGCTCCGCGCCCATGGGGGAGGAGCGCAGCTTGCGGGCCACCAGGCCGTCGAACAGGTCGAAGATCGCCGCGCACAGCATCAGGATGACCGCCGTGGCCGCGCTGTGGCGGGCCATGCCGGACTCTTCGCTGCCCATGAGGTGCGGGATGAGGATGCCGGTGGTGGTGAAGTACACCGCCATGAAGCCGCACGTGGCGTTGCCGAGGGTGAGGGTGTCCGCTATCGACAGGCGGAGCGAGAGCGGCATCTCCTCCTCTTCGTCCACCTCGTCGGCCTCGGGCACCCACCCGGCCTGGGTCTGCGGATCAATCACGGTCAATTCGAGTCACCCCAGCCACCGTCTTCTGGCCCACCTCGACATCCACCTCGACGCCCTCCGGCAGGTACAGGTCGACGCGCGAGCCGAAGCGGATCAGGCCGACCCGCTCGCCCTGCTCGACCTTGGTGCCCTGCGGCACGTAGGGGACGATGCGGCGGGCCACCGCGCCCGCGATCTGGATCATCTCGATGTCGCCCAGCTCGGTGTCGAAGTGCCACACGACCCGCTCGTTGTTCTCGCTCTCCTTGTTGAAGGCGGGAACGAAGCCACCGGGAACGTGCTCGACCGACGTCACCGTGCCCGACAGCGGGGCGCGGTTCACGTGGACGTTGAGCGGGCTCATGAAGATGGCGACGCGGGTGCGGCCGTCCTTCCACGGCATGATGCTCTGCACCACTCCGTCGGCGGGCGAGACGACCCGGCCCCGGGTGATCTCGCGCTCGGGGTCGCGGAAGAACCACAGCATCCCCGCCGCGAGCGCGGTGGCGGGGACGGCGACGGCCTTGGCCACGCCCGAGCGGCGGGCACGGACCAGGCTGACGGCTGCGGTGGCGACGGTCGGCAGAAGCCACGGCGATGCTCCGCGCGCGAGGCGTACGCCGGCCAGGCTGTCGCGAGATGCAGAGGTTTGGCTGTGGGGCATGGATGACCTTCGTAGCGGATGATGCCGCGCACTGACGGGGGACGGCGGCTTTCCGGCGATCGTAGCGGCTCTCCGCCGCAACTGGGTAAGCCAGGAAGCCGAGTCGGCGGCCGAACACTGCCTACGGGGTGTGACCTTGTTCTCCAAGAAAACACCCCGTATCCGGACATCTAACCCTGGAATCGATACTCTTCGAGCAGTCGGCGGCCGATGATCATTTTCTGGATCTCGGCGGTGCCTTCACCGATCAGGAGCATCGGGGCCTCGCGGTAGAGGCGCTCGATCTCGTACTCCTTGGAGAAGCCGTACCCGCCGTGGATCCGGAAGGCGTCCTCCACGACCTCCTTGCAATACTCGGATGCGAGGTACTTGGCCATCCCCGCTTCCAGGTCGTTTCGTTCGCCCGAGTCCTTTTTGCGTGCAGCGTTCACCATCATCGCATGCGCCGCCTCGACCTTGGTAGCCATCTCCGCGAGCTTGAACTGAATGGCCTGGTGCTGGGCGATCTGCTTGCCGAAAGTGTGACGCTGCTGGGCGTACTGGACACCCAGCTCGAAGGCACGCTGAGCGACGCCGCAGCCACGGGCCGCCACATTGACGCGGCCCACCTCGACGCCGTCCATCATTTGGTAAAAACCTCGGCCGGTGACCCCGCCGAGCACCCGGTCGGCCGGAACGCGCAGGCCGTCCATGACGAGCTCGGTGGTGTCGACGCCCTTGTAGCCCATCTTGTCGATCTTGCCGGGGATGGTGAGGCCGGGGCGGACCTCGCCGAACCCGGGCTCCTTCTCCACCAGGAAGGTCGTCATCGACTTGTGCGGGGCCGTGCCCTCGGGGTGACCCTCGTCACTCTTCACGAGTACGGCGACCAGGGACGACGTACCGCCGTTCGTCAGCCACATCTTCTGGCCGTTCAGGACGTACTCGTCGCCGTCCCTCACCGCCTTCGAGGAGATCGCCGACACGTCCGAGCCGAGCGCCGGCTCGGACATCGAGAAGGCGCCCCGGATGTCGCCCGCGGCCATGCGGGGCAGGAAGTGGTCCTTCTGCTCCCGCGTGCCGTGCTGCTTGAGCATGTACGCCACGATGAAGTGCGTGTTGATGATGCCGGAGACCGACATCCAGCCGCGGGCGATCTCCTCCACGCACAGGGCGTACGTCAGGAGAGACTCGCCCAGGCCCCCGTACTCCTCGGGAATCATCAGGCCGAACAGGCCGAGTTCCTTGAGCCCGTCCACGATGTCCTGCGGGTACTCGTCCCGGTGCTCCAGCTCGGTCGCGACCGGGATGATCTCCTTGTCCACGAAGTCGCGGACGGTGGAGAGGATCTCCCGCTGGACGTCCGTGAGGCCGTGGGTCTGGGCGAGGCGGCTCATCTACTTCCCCTGTTCCTTCAGCTCGGGGCGGCCCGGCTGCTCGCCGCCGCGCTCCTTGATGTACGTCTCGGTGGGCACCATCACCTTGCGGCGGAAGACGCAGACCAGCGTGCCGTCCTGCTTGTAGCCCTTGGTCTCGACGTGGACGATGCCGCGGTCGTTCTTCGACTTCGACGGCCACTTGTCGAGCACCGTCGTCTGGCCGTAGATGGTGTCGCCGTGGAAGGTCGGCGCCACGTGCTTGAGCGACTCGATCTCCAGGTTGGCGATCGCCTTGCCGGAGATGTCGGGGACCGACATGCCGAGCAGGAGCGAGTAGACGTAGTTGCCGACCACCACGTTCTTGCCGAAGTCCGTCGTCTTCTCGGCGTAGTTCGTGTCCATGTGGAGCGGGTGGTGGTTCATGGTGAGGAGACAGAAGAGGTGGTCGTCGTACTCCGTGACCGTCTTGCCCGGCCAGTGCTTGTACGTCGCACCGACCTCGAACTCCTCGTAGGTGCGTCCGAACTGCATCGCCCTCAGCCCTCCGGGATCTCGAACTTCGACGTGCGCCGCATGCCCGCCGCACGGCCCTTGCCCGCGATGACCAGGGCCATCTTTCGGCTGGCCTCGTCGATCATCTCGTCGCCGAGCATCGCGGAGCCCTTCTTGCCGCCCGCCTCGG
The DNA here is from genome assembly GCF_001905385.1 of Streptomyces sp. CB02414. Lineage (GTDB taxonomy): Bacteria > Actinomycetota > Actinomycetes > Streptomycetales > Streptomycetaceae > Streptomyces. The sequence continues at coordinate 267,365 of NZ_LIPF01000008.1, forward strand.
ACGTGCAGTACTCGTAGGCGTCCAGGATCAGCTCGGCGTGGTCGTAGTCCTCCTGCGAGGGCGAGAAGACCTCGTTGGCGGCGTCGACCTGGCCCGGGTGCAGCACCCACTTGCCGTCGAAGCCGAGCGCGGCGGCCCGGCCGGCGACCTCGCGGAAGCCGTCCACGTTGCGGATCTGGAGGTAGGGGCCGTCGATCGCCTGGAGGTCGTTGGCGCGGGCGGCCATCAGGATCTTCATCAGGATGTAGTGGTAGGCGTCCGCCGGGTAGCCGGGCGGCTGCTCGCCCACGACCAGGGACTTCATGTTGATGGACGCCATGAAGTCGGCCGGGCCGAAGATGATGGTCTCGATGCGCGGGCTCGCCTGCGCGATCTCGTTGACGTTGTTCAGGCCCTGCGCGTTCTCGATCTGCGCCTCGATGCCGATCCGGCCGACCTCGAAGCCCATCGTCTTCTCGATCTGGGTGAGCAGGAGGTCGAGGGCGACGATCTGCTGGGCGTCCTGGACCTTCGGCAGCATGATGCAGTCCAGGTTCGGGCCGGCGCCCTCGACGACCGTGACGACGTCGCGGTACGTCCACTCGGTCGTCCAGTCGTTGACGCGCACGACGCGGGTCTTGCCGGTCCAGTCGCCCTCGTTGAGGAACTTGACGATGGTGTGCCGTGCCTCGGGCTTGGCGAGCGGCGCGCAGGCGTCCTCCAGGTCCAGGAAGACCTGGTCGGCCGGGAGGCCCTGGGCCTTCTCCAGGAAGCGCGGGTTGCTTCCCGGGACCGCCAGGCAGGAGCGGCGGGGGCGAAGGCGGTCGACTGTCGTCATGCGGGGACCTCCAGGGGGTCGAGCTTGTTCGCGTTCCGGATCTCGTCGACGATCCGGCCGATGATGCCGGTGATGTCGAAATCCTTCGGGGTGAAGACCGCGGCCACTCCCGCGGCCCGCAGTTCTTCGGCGTCACCGTTCGGGATGATGCCACCGGCGATCACCGGGATGTCTGTGGCACCGGCCACACGGAGCCTTTCCAGCACGTCCGGGACGAGCTGGGCGTGCGAGCCGGAGAGGATGGACAGGCCCACCGCGTGCACGTCCTCGGCGAGGGCGGCGTCCACGATCTGCTCCGGGGTGAGCCGGATGCCCTGGTAGACCACCTCGAACCCGGCGTCGCGGGCCCGCACGGCGATCTGCTCGGCGCCGTTGGAGTGGCCGTCCAGGCCGGGCTTGCCCACCAGGAAGCGCAGCTTGCCGACGCCCAGGTCCTTCGCCGTCAGCTCCACCTTGCGGCGCACCTCGGACAGGGCCGAGCCCTCCTCGGCGGCGACCGCGACCGGCGCCGAGGACACCCCGGTCGGCGCGCGGAACTCGCCGAACACCTCGCGCAGCGCCCCGGCCCACTCGCCGGTCGTGACGCCGGCGCGGGCGCACTCCAGGGTGGCCTCCATGAGGTTGTCGGTGCCCTTGGCTGCCTCCTTCAGCTTCTCCAGCGCCTTGCACGGGCGCGGGTGGTTGAAGGGCGGCTGGTAGCGGGTGTCCCGCCAGTGCTGGAGCGAGGCGACGACACGGGCCTCCACGGCCGGGTCGACCGTCTGGATGGCGGTGTCCAGGTCGGCGGTCAGCGGGTTGGGCTCGGTGCCCTCGAAGGCGTTGACACCGATGATCTTCTCGTCGCCGGACTCGATCCGGGCCCGGCGCTCGGCGTGCGAGGCGACCAGCTGCGACTTGAGGTAGCCGGACTCGACGGCCGCCATCGCGCCGCCCATCTCCTGGATGCGCTCGATCTCCGCGAACGCCTCCTCCACCAGCTCGTCGACCTTCGCCTCGACCACCTTCGAGCCCTCGAAGAGGTCGCCGTACTCCAGCAGGTCGCTCTCGTACGCCAGTACCTGCTGGATGCGCAGCGACCACTGCTGGTCCCAGGGGCGGGGCAGGCCCAGCGCCTCGTTCCAGGCCGGCAGCTGCACGGCACGCGCGCGTGCGTCCTTGGAGAGGGTGACCGCCAGCATCTCCAGCACGATCCGCTGGACGTTGTTCTCCGGCTGGGCCTCGGTCAGGCCGAGGGAGTTGACCTGGACGCCGTAGCGGAAACGGCGGCGCTTGGGGTTCTCGATGCCGTACCGCTCGCGCGTGACGCGGTCCCAGATCCGGCCGAAGGCCCGCATCTTGCACATCTCCTCGACGAAGCGGACGCCCGCGTTCACGAAGAAGGAGATGCGGCCGACCACGTCGCCCATGCGTTCCTGCGGCACCTGGCCGCCGTCGCGCACGGCGTCGAGCACGGCGATCGCGGTGGACATCGCGTACGCGATCTCCTGCACCGGCGTGGCGCCCGCCTCCTGCAGGTGGTAGCTGCAGATGTTGATCGGGTTCCACTTCGGGATGTGGGAGACCGTGTACGCGATCATGTCGGTCGTCAGGCGGAGCGAGGGCCCCGGCGGGAAGACGTGCGTCCCGCGGGACAGGTACTCCTTGACGATGTCGTTCTGGGTCGTGCCCTGGAGCTTGGTGATGTCCGCACCCTGCTCCTCGGCGACGACCTGGTAGAGCGCCAGCAGCCACATGGCCGTGGCGTTGATGGTCATCGAGGTGTTCATCTGCTCCAGGGGGATGTCCTGGAACAGCCGGCGCATGTCACCGAGGTGCGCGACCGGCACGCCGACCCGGCCCACCTCGCCGCGGGCGAGGACGTGGTCGGAGTCGTAGCCGGTCTGGGTCGGCAGGTCGAAGGCGACCGACAGGCCCGTCTGCCCCTTGGCGAGGTTGCGCCGGTACAGCTCGTTGGACGCCTCGGCCGTGGAGTGACCGGCGTAGGTGCGCATGAGCCACGGCCGGTCCTTCTGACGCTCAGTCATGTGTGGCCTCCGTCGCCCTCAGATGTTCCGGAAGCGGTTGATGGCGTCGAGGTGCTGGGCGCGCTTCTCCTGGTCGCGCACGCCCAGGCCCTCCTCGGGTGCCAGGCACAGCACGCCGACCTTGCCCTGGTGGGCGTTGCGGTGGACGTCGTGGGCGGCCTGGCCGGTGTCCTCCAGGGAGTACACCTTGGAGAGGGTGGGGTGGATCTTGCCCTTGGCGATGAGGCGGTTGGCCTCCCAGGCCTCGCGGTAGTTGGCGAAGTGGGAGCCGATGATGCGCTTCAGGGACATCCACAGGTAGCGGTTGTCGTACTCGTGCATGTAGCCCGAGGTGGAGGCGCAGGTGGTGATGGTGCCGCCCTTGCGGGTGACGAAGACGGAGGCGCCGAAGGTCTCGCGGCCGGGGTGCTCGAAGACGATGTCGATGTCCTCGCCGCCGGTGAGTTCGCGGATGCGCTTGCCGAAGCGCTTCCACTCCTTCGGGTCCTGGGTCTGCTCGTCCTTCCAGAACCGGTAGCCCTCGGCGCTGCGGTCGATGATCGCCTCGGCGCCCATCGACCGGCAGATGTCCGCCTTCTGCTCGCTGGAGACGACGCAGATCGGGTTGGCACCGCCGGCCAGCGCGAACTGGGTGGCGTAGGAGCCGAGTCCGCCGCTGGCGCCCCAGATGAGGACGTTGTCGCCCTGCTTCATGCCGGCGCCGTTGCGGGAGACGAGCTGGCGGTAGGCGGTGGAGTTGACCAGGCCCGGGGCGGCGGCCTCCTCCCAGCTGAGGTGGTCCGGCTTCGGCATCAGCTGGTTGGACTTGACGAGGGCGATCTCGGCGAGGCCGCCGAAGTTGGTCTCGAAGCCCCAGATGCGCTGCTCGGGGTCGAGCATCGTGTCGTTGTGGCCGTCGGACGACTCCAGCTCGACGGACAGACAGTGCGCGACGACCTCGTCACCGGGCTGCCAGGCGTTGACGCCCGGGCCGGTGCGCAGGACGACGCCCGCGAGGTCGGAGCCGATGATGTGGTACGGCAGGTCGTGGCGCTTGGCGAGGTCGTTGGTGCGGCCGTAGCGCTCCAGGAACCCGAACGTCGACAGCGGCTCGAAGATCGAGGTCCACACGGAGTTGTAGTTGACCGAGGAGGCCATGACGGCCACCAGGGCCTCGCCCGGGCCCAGCTCGGGCACCGGCACCTCGTCGAGGTGGATCGACTTGCGCGGGTCCTTGTCGCGGGTCTCCAGGCCCGCGAACATCTCCGTCTCGTCCTTGTGCACGGTGATCGCGCGGTACGACTCGGGGATCGGCAGGGCGGCGATGTCGGCCGGCGTGGATTCGGGCGACTGGATCGCGTCCAGGATGTCCTTCACGGTCACGGTGTTGCCTCCGGCGAAGAGCGCCCTGAGGGAGGGGCGCTGAGGGTCACGTCGGTGCTGCTGGGAGTTGGTGTGAAAGTGCCTGTGACGCAGGCGTTCGGGCGCGCAGGGGATGAGTGCGGGGACAGCCCGGACACCTTCAACGTATGACACCGCGTGTCACCCCGCAAGGCACTGAGTGCCAGAAGTTCCACTCAGATGAAATCTTTACGCTACAGATGAGCGATGATCGATCGAATGGGGGCCGGTGAGGGGAGGGAAAGGGGCGTTGACATGCAAAAACGGCCACCCGGTGGGTGGCCGTCGTCACAGAGGCGAAGGGGAGGCTCAGCGCTCCTTGAGGGCCTGCTCGATGGTGCGCATGACCTCGTGCAGCGGTGCGTCGGTGCGCGCGACCGTCACCAGCACCTCGCCCCGCACGGAGGCCGAGGAGGCGGCCGGCCGTGCGCCGGCGGCCGTGGAGCGCCCGGCGCCGATGCCGGTGCCGAACGTCCGGCGCACGATCGCGAAGGCGTGGTCCAGCTGCGCCTCCACGTCCCCCTGCCCGCCCGCCCTGAGCCAGCGCCGCAGCACGTGGTTGTGCGCGGTGACCACGGCCGAGGCGGCGACCTCGGCCAGCAGCGGGTCGTCGTTGGCGTCGTCGTCGTGCGCGTGCTCGTCGAAGTGGCCGAGGAGATAGCGGGTGAACAGACGCTCGTAGCGGGCCACCGAGGCGATTTCGGCCTCGCGCAGGGTGGGCACCTCGCGGGTCAGCTTGTAGCGGGCGACCGAGATCTCCGGCCGGGCCGCGTACATCTTCATGACTTCCTTGATGCCGCGGCACACCGTGTCGAGCGGGTGCTCGTGCGCGGGCGCGGCGTTGAGCACGGCCTCCGCGCGGACCAGGGTGTCGTCGTGGTCCGGGAAGATCGCCTCTTCCTTGGAGCGGAAGTGCCGGAAGAAGGTACGGCGCGCGACCCCTGCCCGGGCCGCGATCTCGTCGACGGTGGTCGCCTCGTACCCCTTGGTCGCGAACAGCTCCATCGCCGCCGCCGCCAGTTCCCGGCGCATTTTGAGCCGCTGGGCGGCGGCTCGGCTGCCGGCCGCGCTCTCCGGCGCGTCGGGCGTGGCTGGTGTACGTGAGGACTTGGCGGGCTGGGACATGCCATGAACGTACTGCATGCGCCCGCAATCATGCGCGTGACCGGGGATTCCCCCGCCCGCGGAGGGCGGGGGAGACCCGGCCGGGGGCGGCGGGGGAGACCCTGCCCGGCCGGGCGTGGGGAACCCGGCCGGGTCGAGCAGCCCGCCCCAGTCTTCCTCGGTACGGAACCAGTCGCCCACTCCCTCAGCGGCGGGCATACTCGCGGAAGCCGCGGCCCGTCTTGCGGCCGAGGCAGCCCGCGGCCACCAGGTGCTCGAGCAGCGGCGCCGGGGCCAGGCCCGGGTCGCGGAACTCGCGGTGCAGCACCTTCTCGATGGCGAGCGAGACGTCCAGCCCGACCACGTCCAGCAGCTCGAAGGGGCCCATCGGGTAGCCGCCGCCCAGCTTCATCGCCGCGTCGATGTCGTCGAGCGTCGCGTAGTGCTCCTGGACCATCTTCACCGCGTTGTTGAGGTACGGGAACAGCAGCGCGTTCACGATGAACCCGGCCCGGTCGCCGCAGTCCACGGCGTGCTTGCGGATCTTCGCGCAGACCTCCCGGACGGTGGCGTGCACGTCGTCCGCCGTCAGCACCGTGCGGACCACCTCGACCAGCTTCATGGCCGGCGCCGGGTTGAAGAAGTGCATTCCGATGACGTCCTGCGGGCGCGAGGTGGCGCGGGCGCAGGCGACGACGGGCAGCGAGGAGGTGGTGGTGGCCAGCACCGCGCCGGGCTTGCAGACCTTGTCCAGGGTCGCGAACAGCTGCCGCTTGACCTCCAGGTCCTCGGCGACCGCCTCCACCGCCAGGTCCACGTCGGCGAAGTCGTCGTAGGTGCCCGTCGGCGTGATCAGCTCCAGCGTCCGCGCGGCGGCCTCGGCGGTCAGCCGGCCCTTGTCCACGCTGCGGGCCAGGGACTTCCCGATGCGGGCCTTGGCCGTCTGCGCCTTCTCCACGCTGCGGGCGGCGAGGACCACCGCGTAGCCGGCCTTGGCGAACACCTCGGCGATGCCGGACGCCATGGTGCCCGAACCGGCGACGCCCACGGCGCGGACGGGACGCCCGGGGACCTCCGTGCCCCCCGTGCCCGGGGTCAGGGCGTCCGGCACCACGACCGCGCTGCCGGGCGCCTCGTACGTGTAGAAGCCGCGCCCGGCCTTGCGTCCCGTCAGGCCCGCCTCGCTGAGCTGCCGCAGGATCGGCGCCGGCGCGTGCAGACGGTCGTGGGAGGCGGCGTACATGGCCTCCAGGACGGTACGGGCGGTGTCCACGCCGATCAGGTCCAGCAGGGCCAGCGGGCCCATCGGCAGCCCGCAGCCGAGCCGCATCGCCGCGTCGATGTCCTCGCGCGAGGCGTAGTTCGCCTCGTACATCGCCGCCGCCTGGTTCAGGTACCCGAACAGCAGCCCGTCGGCGACGAACCCGGGCCGGTCACCGACCGCGACGGGCTCCTTGCCGAGGTCCAGGGCGAGATGGGTGACCGCGGTGACGGCGCCCGGCGCGGTCAGCACCGAGGAGACGACCTCCACCAGCTTCATCGCCGGCGCCGGGTTGAAGAAGTGCAGGCCCAGAACCCGCTCCGGGCGGGCCGAGTCGGCGGCCAGCCGGGTCACGGACAGCGCGTTGGTGCCGGTCGCCAGGATCGTCTCGGGGCGCACGATCCCGTCCAGCTCCCGGAAGATCTGCTGCTTGATCTCGTACGACTCCGGGGCCACCTCGATCACCAGGTCGGCGTCGGCCGCCGCCGCCAGGTCGGTCGAGGTGCGGACGCGGGCCAGGGCGTCGGCGCGTTCCTGTGCCGTGAGGCGTCCGCGCTCGACGGCACGGGCGGTGGAGGCTTCCAGCGCGGCGAGGGCCGTAGCGGCCTGCGCCTCACCGACGTCGATACCGACGACGTCGCGGCCGGCCCTGGCGAGCACTTCGGCGATGCCGGTGCCCATCGTGCCGAGGCCGACGACGGCTATGGTCCGCAGCGGGGACAGAGGGGTGTCGGACAGGGGAGTGGCCATCGCGGGACTCCAGGAATGAGGGTGACGACGGGAACACGCCCGGGTGCGCCGAGGGGCGCACCGGGTGCGTGTGGGAGGAAGTGCGGGTGTTGCCGGGCCGACTCGCGCACACGCCCGGTGCCGACGCGGGGGGCGTGCACACGCCCGCCCGGCGGCGGTTGCCGACCGGCCCTGTCCCGAGGCCGAGTCGCACTGCGGTACCCGAGGATCAGGTACCGAACCGACTGCTCTGCCACCTCACGCCGGCCGCGTCACCAGACCGTCGTGAGGAGTTGTGCGAGTGGGTGACTCGCTCGTCTGAGATTAACTCGCGGGTAACGAGCGCGCCAGCCCCCGGTGTTCGTGATGTACGTCCCAAGGGTGCTGTGACGCCCCTAACCTCGGTGTCATGGACGAAGAGTTGCGAGCGCTCACTGAGCGTTTACGGGCCGAGTCGGCGGCATCGGGTGTGCCGGGCGCCCCGGCGGCGTACGCACGTCTGGTGGCGACCGGGGACCGGGACGAGCTGGCGGCGGTGCTCACCGAGCCGGGGCAGCCGCTGTGGGCGCGGGAACTGGCGGCGTTCCGGCTGGGCATGGCGGGGGACCGGCGGGCCTTCGAGTCCCTCGTGCTGCTCCTCAACCACCGCGACCCGCCGCGCTGCGCCTCGGCCGCCCACGCCCTCGCCCGTCTCGGCGACCCCCGCACCGCCCGCGCCGCCGCCGCCCTCGCCACCAACGAACTCCGGGTCGCCTACGCCCTGCACCCGGTACGGCTGCTGGTCGAGCTGCGGGCCCCCGAGTCGGTGCCCGCCCTGATCACCACGCTGCAACGGCGGCTGCGCCCGCACGACCCGTACCGGCGCGTGGCCCTCGCCTGCGTCGAAGGGCTCGGCGCGCTCGGCGACGACCGGGCCGCACCCGTCCTGAACGACGCCCTGGCCCACCCCGCACTGGCCCAGGCGGCGGTGCGGGCGCTGGCGCGGATCCCGGGGCAGCGGTGAGCCGTCAGCCGGGCAGGGCCCTGGCGTACCGCACCTCGGGCACCACCGCCCCGGCGACCTCGAAGGGCTCCTCGGCGCCGTCCGCGCGGAAACCCGCCCGCTCGTAGAAGCGCCGGGCGCGGGCGTTGCCCTCGACCACCCACAGGAGCATGCGCCCGTGTCCGGCCTCCGCGCACCGGCGCACCGACTCCCGCAGCAGGGCCCGCCCGACGCCGGTGCCGAAGCGTGCGGCGTCCACGTACAGCGCGTACAACTCCGCGTCCTCGGTACGCAGTTCCCCGTCCCGGTACGGACCGTGGCAGGCCCAGCCGACGACCTCGCCGCCCTCCTCCTCGGCGACCAGGTTCACCATGTCGCCCGGGGTCCGGGCGAAGAGCGCGCGGCGCCGCCCGGCGTCCTCGGCGGCGTCGAGCCCGTCGAGGTACGACTGCGGCATGAGGCCGCGGTAGGCGGTGCGCCAGCCCCGGACGCGGATGTCGGACACGCGGTCGCAGTCCGCGAGCGTCATCTCCCGTACCAGGAGCCCGTTCCCGCTCACGAGGACACGACCGCGAACGCCTCGATCTCCATCAGGAACTCCGGCCGGACCAGCGCCGCGACCTGTACCGCGGAGGCGGCGGGCAGGCGGTCGTCGGGTATGTGCTCGGCGCGCGCCGCGCGGATCGCGGACATGTGCGCCATGTCCGTGACGAAGAAGGTCAGCTTCACCACGTCGTCGAAGGTCGCTCCGGCCGCCGCCAGGCACCGGCGCAGGTTCTCGAAGACCTGGCGGGCCTGGGCCGCGGCGTCGCCGGCACCGACCGGCTCGCCGTCCTCGTCCAGGGCGAGCTGACCTGAGACGGCCACGAACCGTCCGGTGCCGAGGACGACATGGGTGTACTGGGCGGCGGGCGCGACGCCTTCGGGGGCGGAGATCCTGGTCAGCTCACTCATGCCCCCATGGTGGACCATGGCACTGACAACGCCCCGGCATTAATTCCGGAAGCCGAGCAGCCCGTGCAGCGTCGACCCGCGCGACGACGTCGACGCCGCCTTGGACTCCAGTGGCTTCGGGGCGGGCAGCGCCGCGCAGACCGCGTCCGCCTCGCCGGTGCCCGCACCGTCCGGCACGGTGCCGTCGGTCAGGTAGGCGGCCAGGTGCCGGTCCAGGCAGGCGTTCCCGCTCAGCGTGATGCCGTGGTTCCCACCGCCCTCCTCGACCACCAGGCGCGAACCGCGCAGCAGACGGTGCACGGTGACGCCGCCCTCGTACGGGGTTGCCGCGTCGTCCGTCGCCTGGAACAACAGGGCCGGCGGCAGCGCGTCGTTGGCGACGTCCACCGGCTCTCGCGACTCCGTCGGCCAGAAAGCGCACGGTGCGTTGTACCAGGCGTTGTTCCACGCCATGAAGGGAGCCTTCTCGTACACGTCCCAGTTCTCGTCGCGCCACTCGTCCCAGTCGCGCGGCCAGGGCGCGTCGCGGCACAGCACCGACGCGTAGACGCTGTAGCCGTTCTCCCCGGACGCGTCCACGGCACCGAAGTTCTCGTACGCCTCGACCAGCGGCCCGGTGTCCGCGTCGTTCGCGTACGCGGCGAACGCCTCCGCCAGATAGGGCCAGTAGCCGTTGTAGTAACCGCCCGGGATGAAGGTGTCCTCCAGCTCGGAGGCGCCCACCTTCCCGCCCGCGGGCTCCTTGGACAGCGCCGTCCGCATGGCGTACCAGGCGTCCTCCACCCGCTCCGGGCCGGTGCCCAGCCCGTACGCCGCGTCGTGCCTGGCGATCCAGGCGAGGAAGGCGCGGTGGCGGTCGTTGAAGACGAGGTCCTGGTTGAGGTTGGCGTCGTGCCAGACGTCGGTCGGGTCGACGACGGAGTCCAGGACCAGGCGCCGTACCCGCTCCGGGTACAGCTTGGCGTAGACGGCGCCCAGGTAGGTGCCGTACGAGTAGCCGAAGTAGTTCACCTTCTCGGCGCCGAGCGCCGCGCGGACGGCGTCCACGTCCCGCGCGGCGCTCACCGTGTCGATGTACGGCAGCATGTCTCCGTACTTCTCGCCGCACGCCTGGGCGAAGGACTTGGCGCGCGCGAGATTGGCCTTCTCGACGCCCGGAGCGGCCGGCAGCGAGTCGGGGCGCACCGGGTCGAAGTGGCCGGGCCGGCAGTTCAGCGCGGGCTCGCTCCTGCCCACGCCGCGCGGGTCGAAGCCGATGACGTCGTACTGGGCGGCGACCTCCCCGGGCAGCGAGGACGCCACGAACCCGGCGAGCGTCAGTCCGCTGCCGCCGGGCCCGCCGGGGTTGACCAGCAAGGGGCCCTGGTACTCGTCGGCGGTGTGCGGGACGCGGGACAGCGCCAGTGTGATCCGCTTCCCCTCCGGACGGGCGTGGTCCAGCGGCACCGTGAGGGACGCGCACTGGAGCGTCGGGTAGTCGGCCGTGCCGCACTCGCTCCAGTCGAGGGCCGGGGCGACCGGAGCGGCCCCGGAGCGCGGTGCGCTCGCCTCGGCGGGAACGGCCGCGACCGTGGCGGCGGCGATCACGGCGGCGCCGCACAGCGCGGCTGCGCGTTGTCTCATGGCGTTCATCGTCCCGGGGAGCGCCGCCGGATGAACGCGTTCTGTTCATACTTGACCCAATTGGGCCGGTGAGTGCGCCTCAGATGAGCGAAAGTTGCACCGGTTCACTCGGAGCGGATTCCGCCCGCGGCTCCGCGATCCGCCGCGGTGTCCCCGCGTGCGTGGGACCGATGCCGTACTCCCGCGCCAGACCGTGCACCTGGCGGGTGATCCGGCGCTGGTACCACTTCGGGGCGTACGCGCCCTCCGCGTACAGCCGTTCGTAGCGGCGCACCAGGTGCGGATGGTGCCGCCCGAGCCAGGCCATGAACCACTCCCGGGCGCCGGGCCGCAGGTGCAGTACCAGGGGCGTCACCGAGGTGGCGCCGGCGGCGGCGATCGCCCGCACGGTCGCGCGCAGTTGGGCCGGTTCGTCGCTCAGGAAGGGGATGACCGGCGCCATCAGCACGCCGCAGCCGATTCCGCGCTCGCCGAGGGCCCGTACGACCTCCAGGCGGCGCTCCGGCGCGGGCGTGCCCGGCTCGACGGTGCGCCACAGCTCGGGATCGGTGAAGCCGACCGAGACCGAGATCCCCACGTCCGTCACACGTGCCGCCCGCGTCAGCAGGTCCAGGTCGCGCAGGATCAGCGTGCCCTTGGTCAGGATCGAGAAGGGGTTCGCACGCTCGGTGAGCGCCTCGATGATGCCCGGCATCAGCCGGTAGCGGCCCTCCGCGCGCTGGTAGCAGTCGACGTTGGTGCCCATCGCGACGTGCTCGCCCTGCCAGCGCCGCGAGGCCAGCTGGCGGCGCAGCAGCTCCGGCGCGTTCACCTTGACGACGATCTGGGAGTCGAAGCCGAGGCCGGTGTCGAGGTCCAGGTAGCTGTGCGTCTTGCGGGCGAAACAGTAAACGCACGCGTGCGAACAGCCTCGGTACGGATTGACCGTCCACTCGAACGGCATGCGCGAGGCGCCCGGCACCCGGTTGAGGATCGAACGGGCCCGCACCTCGTGGAAGGTGATGCCGCGGAACTCGGGCGTGTCGAACGTGCGGGTGGTGACCGCGTCCGCGCCGAAGAGCGCGGGGTCGGCGGCCCGGGCGTGGTCGGAGTCCGTGAGGTTCTCCCAGCGCATGGCGCCTCCTCGGTAGTGCTGCAAACGCCACAATAGAACACTTGTTCCCTTGATCGTGCGGACCAGTCGCCCGGCGGTCTCTGGGCCAGTCGCACGGGGCCGCTTCACGCCCCCCGATTTGGTGGCCGGGCGGCGGGGTGGTTGGCTTGCCCCGACCCCGAGAACCAGGCCCTGGAGGGACCCGATGGCGCAGGTCGAGGCGGAGACGGAGCGGATCGTCGCGGCGGACGCGGAGACGGTGTTCGACACCCTCGCCGACTACAGCGGCACCCGCGCGAAGCTGCTGCCCGAGCACTTCAGCGAGTACGAGGTCCGCGAGGGCGGCGACGGCGAGGGCACCCTCGTGCACTGGAAGCTCCAGGCGACCAGCAAGCGCGTCCGCGACTGCCTGCTGGAGGTCACCGAGCCGTCCGACGGCGAGCTGGTGGAGAAGGACCGCAACTCCTCCATGGTCACCACCTGGCGGGTCACGCCGGCGGGCGAGGGCAAGTCCCGGGTGGTCGTGCACACCGCCTGGCAGGGTGCCGGCGGCGTCGGCGGCTTCTTCGAGAAGACCTTCGCCCCCAAGGGTCTGGCCCGCATCTACGACGCCATGCTCGCCAAGCTCGCGGCCGAGGTCGAGAAGTAGCGGAAGCAGCCAAGAGGCAGGCGCGGGGCGGTCGTTGGCCGTCTCACCGGTTCGAGTGATCTCCGCCCGAAACCACCGTACTTCCGTAACTCGTCGCACTTGTTCGCAGTTGCCGCATCAGGCGGCAATTGTGAGCAGGTGTGACGAGGGGAGCGGAACATGGGCGGGATCACTCTGGTGCAGGACGAACCGGTCACCGCACCACCCACGCCTCCCGAGCCCCCCGCACCCGGGCCCGAGCCGGGAGCCGGGCTGAGCCCGCGCCGGGTGCGGCTGGTCTTCGTCGGACTGATGCTGGCGCTGCTGCTCGCCGCGCTCGAGCAGATGATCGTCGCCACCGCGCTGCCGAAGATCGTCGGTGAGCTGCACGGCCTGGACAAGATGTCCTGGGCGATCACCGCGTACCTGCTCACCTCCACCGTCGGCCTGCCGATCTACGGCAAGCTCGGCGACCTCTTCGGCCGCAAGGGCGTCTTCCAGTTCGCCATCCTGGTGTTCATCGTCGGCTCGGCACTCGCCGGCCGCGCCCAGACCATGGATCAGTTGATCGCCTTCCGCGCAGTGCAGGGCGTCGGCGCGGGCGGCCTGATGATCGGCGTACAGGCGATCATCGCGGACATCGTGCCGCCCCGCGAGCGCGGCCGGTTCATGGGCCTGATCGGCGCCGCCTTCGGACTCGCCTCGGTCGCCGGCCCCCTGCTGGGCGGCTACTTCACCGACCACCTCTCCTGGCGCTGGTGCTTCTACATCAACGTCCCCTTCGGCCTGGTCACCATGGCCGTCGTGGCCGTGGTCCTGAAGCTGCCCAAACCGACGGCCAAACCCCGCCTCGACATCCTCGGCGCCCTGCTGCTCGCCGCCGCCTCCACCTGCCTGGTGCTGCTGACCAGCTGGGGCGGCACCGAGTACGCGTGGGGTTCCGGCGTCATCCTCGGCCTCGCCGCGGGAGCGGTCGCCGCCACCGTCCTCTTCCTGATCGCCGAACACTTCGCGCCCGAACCCCTGATCCCGCTGCGGCTGTTCCGTGACTCCGTCTTCAACGTCACCGGCCTGGTGGGCCTCGTCATCGGCATCGCCCTCTTCGGCGCCGCCAGCTACCTGCCGACCTTCCTCCAGATGGTCGACGGCGCCACCGCCACCGAGTCCGGCCTGCTGATGCTGCCGATGATGGGCGGCATCGTCGGCACCTCGATCATCTCCGGACAGCTCATCAGCCGCACCGGGCACTACCGGTCCCACCCGATCATCGGCAGCGCCCTGTCCGTGGTCGGCATGTGGCTGCTGTCCCGGCTCGACGCCGACACGCCCCGACTGCACTACAGCATCTGGATGGCCGTCCTCGGCGCCGGCATCGGCATGGTGATGCCCGTCCTGGTCCTCGCCGTGCAGAACTCCGTGCGCCCCTCCGACCTCGGCACCGCCACCAGCGCCAACAACTACTTCCGGCAGATCGGCGGCAGTGTCGGCGCCGCCGTCTTCGGCACCCTCTTCGCCGACCGCCTCACCGACGCCCTGGCCGACCGCGTCCCCGCCGAGGCGGGCGCCGGGCTGCCCGACGCGGAGGCCATCACCCCCCAGCTCGTCCACTCCCTGCCCCCGGCGCTGCGCGACGCCTACATCGGGGCCTACGCCGACGCCATGCCGCGGATCTTCCTCTACCTGGTGCCGGTCCTCGCCCTCGGCCTGCTCATCGCCTTCTTCCTCAAGGAGAAACCCCTGGTGTCCCACAACGCCCCCGTCACCGACCCGGAAACCGCGCAGCCCGTCCCGTCCGTCGCGCCCGTCCCGCAGGCCAGGTCGCCGTACGCCGCGGGCGTCCCGGTCTGCGGCACCGTGCAGCACCCCGACGGCACCGTCGTGCCCCGCGCGGCGCTCACCCTCATCGACGTCGGCGGCCGGCAGATCGGCCGGGGCGCCAGCGGCGACGACGGACGGTACGCGCTGGCCACGCCCGGCTCGGGGTCGTACGTCCTGATCGCGGCGGCCGGCGGCCACCAGCCGCAGGCGGTCTCCGTGACCGTCGGCGAACGCCCGGTGGAGCTGGACGTCGTGCTCGGCGGCGCCGGCCGCCTCGCCGGCAGCGTGCTCACCGCCGACGGCAGCCCCGTGCGCGACGCGATCGTCACGCTGACCAACGTCCACGGCGAGGTCGTCTCCACCACCCGCAGCGGCCGGGAGGGCGGCTACGTCATCACCGAGCTGGTGGCCGGCGAGTACACCCTCGCCGCCAGCGCCCCCGCCTTCCGCCCCGCCGCACTGCCGGTCAGCGTCCAGGCGGCCCGGGAGACCCGCCAGGACGTCGAACTGGCCGGCGGGGCCGTACTGCGCGGCACCGTGCGCGCCGGTGGCGGACGCGTCGTCGAGGACGCGCGCGTGACGCTGCTGGACGCGGCGGGCAACGTCGTGGACACCCTGACCACCGGCCAGGACGGCACCTTCCGGTTCGTCGACCTCTCGTCCGGCGAGTACACCGTCATCGCCGCCGGCTACCCGCCCGTGGCCACCGTCCTCCAGGTGGCCGGCGGCGGCCGTACGGAACGCGACCTCCAGCTCGGACACGAGGACTGACACCGGCGCGCGGGCGCGCGCCGGTGTGTTCGCGCGCCACCGATTCCCCCGTTGCCGCACATGGTCACCCGCCACCGCCGTACGGTGGTGACGGCGGCACAGATCTCGTGGAGCCGTGGGGAGAGAGGGCCTGACGCCATGAGCCATGGCACCGAGCGGGACACACCCCCCGGCCGCGGCGCCGGACCCGGCGCCGTACGGGCCGACCCCGTGGCGGGCCGTGTCCCGCTGGCCGTGGTCGTGGTGGACCGCGACGGGCTGGTCTCCCACTGGAGCCGGGGCGCACGGCGGCTGTTCGCCCTGCGCAAGGAACAGGCGATCGGACGGCCCGCCCCCGACCTGCTCCCCGTCTCCGGCGTGCTGCCCGGGACCGAGGACGCCGGTGACGCCTACGACTCCTGGGCGGCGTACGACGGTCTCGGACCGGGACTGGAGTCCTCCCTCGACGGACGGCTGTCCTACCCGGCGGCGGGCCGCGCCCGCCTGACCGTGCCGGACGACGACCGGGTCGACGTGCTCTGGTGGGCCTACCCCCTGGTCGGCCCCGGCCCCGAGCGCCTGCTCGTACTGGCGGCCGACGCGGACGCGCTGCGCCGGGACCACGTCACCGGCGAGCCCGGCGAGGACCCGTACGGGACCGCCGCCGCGGCGGCCGTCGAGCGGATCGCCCCCGGCTTCGCCCTGCACACCGACTTCCCCGGAGCCGACGAACTCGCCCGCCGCCTCCCCGAGATCATGCCCAGCATGAGCGTCGGCGAGAGCGCCCGCATCGTCGCCCAGGTCCTGGAACTCGGCTACCCCGTCCTGGAGTTCAGCCGGCACGACCGGGTGCCCGTCACCCCCGACTGGGGCGTGCCCCGGCGAGCCGGGCGCAGGGCGCGCCGGGAGCGGGCGGCACGGGCCCTCGCGGCCGGTGAACCGGTCCCGGAGGACGTGCGCGAGGAGGCCGAGGACCTCGAGTACGCCGCCGTCCGCGAACGCCTGGAGTTCCTCAACGAGGTCAGCGGGCGGATCGGCACCTCCCTGGACCTCTCGCGGACCATCGTGGAGGTGAGCCGGGCCGTCGTCCCCCGCTTCACCGACGTCGCCGGCACCTACCTGCGCGAACAGATCGTCGCCGGTGAGGGCTTCGACGACGGCGTGCCGGACACCACCACGATGTGGCACCGGGTCGCCCTGGAACACACCGACGAACCCGGCCGCTGGGACGACGTCGTACCGGTCGGCGAGGCCATGCCCTTTCCGGCGCACACCCCCTTCTTCCAGTGCATGACCAGCGGTGAACCCGTCCTGGTGCCGCGCATCACCGAGGAGATGGGCCACGCCATCGCCTCGCAGTTCGAGAAGCGGGACATCAGACCGCTCATCACCGGCCGCTCCATGCTCCTGGTGCCGCTGAAGGCGCGCAACGTCGTCCTCGGCTTCATGATCCTGCTGCGCCACCCGGAGCGGCCCGTCTTCAACGACATGGACCGCGTCACCGGCGCCGAACTCGCCGCCCGCGCGGGGCTCGTGCTGGACAACGCGCGCATGTACACGTACCAGGAGAACGTCGCGGAGACGCTCCAGGACAGCATGCTGCCGCACATCCCCGCGCGCATGGCCGGCTGTGACATCGCCACCCGCTACCTGCCGGGCACGCTGCTCGGCCGCGTCGGCGGCGACTGGTTCGACGCGGTGAAACTGCCCGGCGCCCGCACCGCCCTCGTCGTCGGCGACGTCATGGGACACGGACTGAACTCCGCCGCCATGATGGGACAGCTGCGGACCGCCGTGCAGACCATGGCCGGGCTCGACCTGCCTCCCGCCCAGCTCCTGCGCAACCTCGACGACCTCGCCCAGCGGCTCGGCGACACCTACCTGGCGACCTGCCTGTACGTCGTCCACGACCCCGTCGCCGGTGAACTGCACCTCGCCAACGCGGGCCACATCCCGCCCGTCCTGGTCCGCGCGGCCGACGGCGGCAGCGAGCTGATCGAGCTGCCCACGGGGGCGCCCATCGGCGTGGGCGGGGTGCCCTTCGAGGCGGTGCGGGTGCCGGTGGCGCCCGGCGACCGGCTGGTGATGTGCACCGACGGCCTGGTCGAGGTGCGCGGCGAGGACATCGGCACCGGCCTGGCGGCCCTGTGCGAGTCCGCCGCCCACCCGGCCGCCTCCATGGACGACGCCTGCGACACCATCATCCGCGCGCTGGGCACCCGCGGCGGCCGCAAGGACGACGTGGCCCTGCTGATGGCCAGGCTCGGCGGCATCGACACCGACGCCGTCGCCGAGTGGCGCCTCGCCCGCGACCCCGCCGAGGTGAGCCGGGCCCGCGCGGCCGTCCGCGAGCAGCTCCACGACTGGGGCCTGGCCGAACTGGCCGACGCCGCCGGGCTGATGGCCGGCGAACTCGTCACCAACGCCGTGCGGCACGCCCACGCCCGGCCCGTGGAACTGCGCCTGGTGCGCGCCGACACGCTGCTGTGCGAGGTGGACGACGACGACCACGACCTGCCCGCCCTGCGCAGCGCCGGCCCCACCGACGAGGCCGGCCGAGGCCTGCGCGTGGTCAGCACCCTCGCCCGCGAATGGGGCGCGAGCCGGACGAAGACCGGCAAGACCGTCTGGTTCGAACTGACGCTGCCGCGTCGCTGAACCGTCCCGGACCGCCGGGCCGTCGCGCGTCGACGGGGGCGCGCGGCGTTCGCACGTCCGGTGAAGGAATGCGCCGGGCGCTTGTGGCCGTGCGCCGGGCGCGGTACACCGTACGAGCCCGTCACCGCCGACGGGCCGTACGTCGTCGCACCTGGGGAGACGCGCATGAGCGTGACGAGTCGGTACCGGAACGCCTGGGAGAGCTTCTGGAGCGAGGCGCCCGAAGGACAGGGGGCGGTGTTCTGGGACGCGGAGCCGATGCTGACCGCCGGCCGTCACCTGGCCCACTTCGAGCCGCACCTCGTCGACCCCGGCCTGCCCATGATCGACCTCGGCTGCGGCAACGGCACCCAGACCCGCTACCTCGCCGAGCGGTTCGGGCACGTCGTCGGCGCCGATCTGTCCGCCGCCGCCCTCGACCACGCCCGCCGCGCCGACCCCGCCGGCCAGGCGGCCTACCGGCAACTGGACGCCGCTGACAAGGCGGAGGCCGAGACCCTGCACGCCGAGCTGGGCGACGCCAACGTCTATGTGCGGGGCGTCCTGCACCAGTGCGAGCCGGACGACCGGCAGCCACTGGCCGACGCCCTCTCCGCTCTCGTCGGCGAGCGCGGCCGGGCCTTCCTGGTGGAGCCCTGCCAGGCCGCCAAGACCGTCCTCATGGGGCTGGCCCAGGGGCCCGGCGGTCCACCGGCCAAACTCGCGCCCGTCCTCCGCCACGGACTGACTCCCGGCGCCGCCCCCGACGACGCGGTACCGGAGCACCTCCGCGCCGCCGGCCTCACCGTCCTGGCGAGCGGTGAACTCCCGCTGGTCAGCACCGAGTACACGGCGGACGGCACGCGGATCGAACTGCCGTCGGCGTGGGTGGTGGCGGGAAGGGGGCGATGAGGGCGGCCGAGCGCCCCGACCAGCCATTGGTCTGGGCCGGTGAGAGTTATCCACAGGCCTGGCTGGCGGGCGGCGCGACCGCGTAACGTGGCGCAGCATGAAGATCCTCATCAGCGCCGACATGGAAGGCGCCACCGGTGTCACCTGGCCGGCCGACGTGCTGCCGGGGACTCCGCAGTGGGAGCGGTGCCGCTCGATGTTCACCTCGGACGTGAACGCGGCCGTCCAGGGCTTCCTCGACGGCGGGGCCGACGAGGTGCTGGTCAACGAGGCGCACTGGACGATGCGCAATCTGCTCCTGGAGCAGCTCGACGAGCGGACGCAGATGCTCACCGGCCGGCACAAGGCGCTGTCCATGGTGGAGGGCGTCCAGCACGGGGACGTGGACGGCATCGCGTTCATCGGGTACCACGCGGGCGCCGGTATGGAGGGCGTCCTCGCGCACACCTTCCTCGCCAACCAGATCACCGGTGTCTGGCTGAACGACGTACGGGCCAGTGAGGGTCTGCTCAACGCGCACGTCGTCGCCGAGTACGGGGTGCCGGTCGTGCTGGTCACCGGGGACGACGTGGCCTGCGAGGACGCACTCGGGTACGCGCCCGGGGCACTGAAGGTCGCGGTCAAGGACCATGTGTCGCGGTACGCGGCCGTGTGCCGTACGCCGGCCAGGACCGCCGCCGACATCCGGGCGGCGGCCAAGGAGGCGGCCGCGCTCGCGGTGCGGCACGAACCGGTCAGCGGCGGGCCCTTCACCGTCGCCGTGGAGTTCGACGCCGAGCACCTGGCGGCGGCCTCGACCGTCGTGCCGGGTGTGGCCCGCATCGGCGAGCGCAAGGTGGCGTACACCCACGAGACCATGTTCGAGGCGATCCGTACCTTCAAGGCGGTCACCACGATCGCCTCGGCCGCCGTGGAGGAGCAGTATGGCTGAGCAGCAGTCCGGGCAGACGGGCGCACAGGCGCTGGACGAGGTCGTGCGGTTCACGTCCGACCTCATCCGGATCGACACGACGAACCGGGGCGGCGGCGACTGCCGGGAGCGCCCGGCCGCCGAGTACGCCGCCGCGCGGCTCGCCGAGGCAGGGATCGAGCCGACGCTGCTGGAGCGGACCGAGGGCCGGACCAACGTCGTCGCCCGCGTCGAGGGCACCGACCCGTCGGCCGGCGCGCTCCTCGTGCACGGGCACCTGGACGTGGTGCCCGCCGAGGCCGCCGACTGGAGCGTCGACCCGTTCTCCGGGGAGATCCGCGACGGGGTCGTCTGGGGTCGCGGCGCCGTCGACATGAAGAACATGGACGCGATGATCCTGGCCGCCGTCCGCGACTGGGCCCGGCAGGGAGTACGGCCCCGGCGGGACATCGTGATCGCGTTCACCGCGGACGAGGAGGCCAGCGCCGAGGACGGCTCCGGCTTCCTCGCCGACCGGCACGCCGCCCTGTTCGAGGGCTGCACCGAGGGCGTCAGCGAGTCCGGGGCGTTCACCTTCCACGACGGCGCCGGACGGCAGTTCTACCCCATCGCCGCCGGTGAGCGCGGCACGGGCTGGGTCAAGCTCACCGCGCGCGGGCGGGCCGGCCACGGGTCCAAGGTGAACGCGGAGAACGCGGTCACCCGCCTCGCCGCGGCGGTCACCCGCATCGGCGACCACGAGTGGCCGCTGCGCCTGACCCCGACCGTGCGCGCCGCGCTGGGCGAACTCGCCGCCGTCTACGGCATCGACACCGACCTGAACGACGTGGACGCGCTGCTCGACAAGCTGGGCCCCGCCGCCAAGCTGGTCGAGGCCACCGTCCGCAACAGCAGCAACCCGACCATGCTGGACGCCGGCTACAAGGTCAACGTCATCCCCGGGGAGGCCGTCGCCTACGTGGACGGGCGGTTCCTGCACGGCTGCGAGGACGAGTTCCGCGCCACCCTCGACCGGCTCACCGGCCCGGACGTCACCTGGGAGTTCGCCCACCGCGAGGTCGCCCTCCAGGCGCCGGTGGACTCGCCGACGTACGCCAGGATGCGCGCCGCCGTCGAGGAGTTCGCCCCGGAGGGGCACGTGGTGCCGTACTGCATGTCCGGCGGCACGGACGCCAAGCAGTTCTCCCGGCTGGGGATCACCGGCTACGGGTTCGCGCCGTTGAAGCTGCCCGAGGGCTTCGACTACCAGGCCCTCTTCCACGGAGTGGACGAACGCGTCCCCGTCGAGGCGCTGCACTTCGGCGTGCGTGTCCTCGACCGCTTCCTGCGCACGGCCTAGGCGACGGCCGGGGACCGCACCGAGAAGGAGCTGGAGGAAAGAGTGGGGGAGTCAGTGCAGACCCTGCCGTACGGGTCGTGGCCGTCGCCGGTCGACGCGGCCCTCGCCGCCGCGCACGACGGGCGGCCCGACGACGTGGCCTTCGTCGGCGACGAGGTGTGGTGGACCGCGCCCCGGCCCGCCGAGGGCGGCCGGCGCACGCTCGTGCGGCGGCACCCCGATGGCACGGAGGAGCCGGTGCTGCCCGCGCCGTGGAACGTGCGCAGCCGCGTCCTCGAGTACGGCGGCCGGCCCTGGGCGGCGCAGCTGACCGACGCGGGGCCGCTGGCCGTCTTCGTGCACTTCGCCGACCAGCGCCTGTACTCCTACGAGCCGGGCGTCGGCGAGCCGCGTCCGCTGACGCCCGTCTCCCCGGTGGGCGGCGGGCTGCGCTGGGCCGAGCCGGAGCTGCGACCCGAGCGCGGCGAGGTGTGGTGCGTCCTGGAGGAGTTCACCGGTGACGGGCCCACCGACGTGCGCCGGGTCTCCGTCGCGGTGCCGCTGGACGGCTCGGCCGCCGGGGACCGGACCGCGGTGCGCGAACTCACCGGTGAACGCCACCGGTTCGTCACCGGGCCCCGTCCCTCGCCCGACGGGCGGCGCGCGGCCTGGCTCGCCTGGGACCACCCCCGTATGCCCTGGGACGGCACCGAGCTGATCGTCGCGGACGTCGGCGCCGACGGCACCTTCCGGGACGCCCGGACCGTCGCGGGCGGGCCCGAGGAGTCGGTCGCCCAGGTCGACTGGGCGCCCGACGGCGCCCTGCTGTACGCCTCCGACCGCACCGGCTGGTGGAACCTCTACCGCGACGGACAGCCGCTGTGCGCCCGCGAGGAGGAGTTCGGCGGACCGCTGTGGAAGCTCGGGCAGCGCTGGTTCGCGCCGCTGGACAGCGGCCTGATCGCCGTCGTGCACGGCCGCGGCGCCACCGCCCTCGGCATACTCGACCCCGAGACCGGCGAGGTCGTCGACGCGGCCGGTCCCTGGACCGAGTTCACCACGAGCCTCGCCGTCCAGGGCGAGCGCGTCGTCGCCGTCGGCGCGAGCCCGCGCAGCGCCTACGAGGTGGTCGAGCTGGACGCCCGCACCGGCCGGACCCGGGTGATCGGCGCCCCGCACGAGGACGCCGTCGACCCGGCGTACTACCCCGAGCCGCACAGCCGCACCTTCACCGGCCCCGACGGCCGCGAGATCCACGCCCACGTCCATCCGCCGCACAACCCCGGCTTCCGCGCACCGGACGGTGAACTGCCGCCGTACGTGATCTGGGCCCACGGCGGCCCCACCGGCCGCTCGCCCCTCGTCCTCGACCTGGGGATCGCCTACTTCACCTCCCGCGGCATCGGCGTCGCCGAGGTCAACTACGGCGGCTCCACCGGGTACGGCCGGGAGTACCGCAACCGGCTGCGGGAGCAGTGGGGCGTCGTCGACGTCGAGGACTGTGCCGCCGTCGCCCTCGCCCTCGCCGACGAGGGCGCCGCCGACCGCGAGCGGCTCGCCGTGCGCGGCGGCAGCGCCGGCGGCTGGACCTCCGCCGCCTCCCTCGCCACCACCGACGTCTACGCCTGCGGCACCGTCATCTACCCGGTCCTCGACCTGACCGGCTGGGCCACGGGAGGGACCCACGACTTCGAGTCGCAGTACCTGGAGAGCCTGATCGGGCCGCACGCCGAGGTGCCCGGCCGGTACGCGGAGCGGTCGCCGGTCGCACACGCGGACCAGGTCACCGCGCCTTTCCTGTTGCTCCAGGGGCTGGACGACGTGATCTGTCCCCCCGTGCAGTGCGAGCGGTTCCTCGACCGCATGGCGGGCCGGGGGGTGCCGCACGCGTACCTCGCCTTCGAGGGCGAGGGACACGGATTCCGGCGGGCTCGGACCATGGTGCGCGCCCTGGAGGCGGAACTCTCCCTCTACGCCCAGGTCTTCGGCCTGAACCGGCCGGACATCCCCACCCTGGAGCTGACCAGGTGAAGCCCCTGAACCGGCCGGCCCGGCTCGCCCCCGGCGCCCGGATCGCGGTCGTCGCGCCCAGCGGGCCCGTACCGGAGGAGCGGCTGCAGGCGGGACTGGACATGCTGCGCGGCTGGGACCTGGACCCGGTCGTGGCCCCGCACGTCCTGGACCGGCACCCGTCCTTCGACTACCTCGCGGGCACCGACGCTGACCGCGCCGCCGACCTCCAGGCCGCCTGGTGCGACCCGTCCGTCGACGCCGTGCTGTGCGCCCGCGGCGGGTACGGCGCCCAGCGCATGGCCGACCTGCTCGACTGGGAGGCGATGCGGGCGGCCGGGCCGAAGGTGTTCGTCGGCTTCAGCGACATCACCGCGCTGCACGAGGCCTTCGCCACCCGCCTCGGTCTGGTCACCCTGCACGGGCCGATGGCCGCCGGGATCGACTTCCTCAAGAACGCGCGGGCACAGAAGCACCTGAAGGACACCCTGTTCGTCCCGGACACGGTCCGCGTCATCGCCTCCGACGGCACGCCCATGGTCCCCGGCCGGGCGCGGGGCGTCACCCTCGGCGGCTGCCTCGCCCTGCTCGCCGCCGAGATCGGCACCCCGCACGCCCGCACCTCCGCGCATGGCGGGCTGCTGTGCCTGGAGGACGTGGGGGAGGAGACGTACCGGCTCGACCGCTACCTCACCCAGCTGCTGCGGGCCGGCCTGCTCGACGGGGTCGCCGGGGTGCTGCTCGGCTCCTGGCACGAGTGCGAGCCCCGCGAGAAGCTGCGGCCGATGCTGGCCGACCGGCTCGGCGGCCTCGGCGTGCCGGTCGTCGAGGACTTCGGCTTCGGACACCGCGAGGGCGCGCTGACCGTCCCGTTCGGCGTCGCGGCGGAACTCGACGCGGACGCGGGCACCCTGACGCTGGACGAACCGGCCCTGCGCTGAGCCGCGCCCCGCACCCACCCGTCGTAGGCTGGCGGAATGCCGCACAACGCATCCCGCCACCTCGCCGAGGGCCCGCGCGTGGGCATACGGCACTTCACCTACGAGGATGGTGCCGAGTTCACCGCCCGAGCCCGGGAGAGCAAGGACCTGCACCATCCGTGGCTCTTCCCGCCGGACAGCGTCCAGGCGTACGAGGCCTACGCGGCCCGGCTGATCGAGGACCCCACCAAGGCCGGGTTCCTGATCTGCGAGAAGGACGCGGACAAGGGTTCGGGAACGGCGGACGGCGGCGCCATCGCCGGGTTCGTCAACATCAACAACATCGTGCACGGCGGCTTCCTCAGCGGCGCGCTCGGCTACGGCGCGTTCGCCCACGCGGCCGGGCGGGGGCTGATGCGCGAGGGGCTGGACCTCGTCGTCCGGTACGCCTTCGGGCCGATGCGGCTGCACCGGCTGGAGATCAACGTGCAGCCGGGCAACGCCGCCTCCATCGCGCTGGCCCGCGCCTGCGGCTTCCACCTGGAGGGCTTCTCGCCCCGCATGCTCCACATCGACGGCGCCTGGCGGGACCACCAGCGCTGGGCCATCACCGCCGAGAGCCTGACTTCCGGTTGACCACCCCCGCCGAATGTCCGTGGGCGCCCTGTTCAGCGGGCCCGGGACCGGCTTCCATGGGGAAGCGTGACGACGATCCGCCGTGAGGTACTGACGCTGCCCGCCGCCCCGCTCGGCCCGGACAACCCCCTGCCGCCGCTGCGCCCCCTGGACGAAGCCCACCGCATCGACGAACGAGACCGGGCCGGCCTGCCCCGCGACATGGCCCGCCAGGTCGGTTACGCACCACTGCGCAGCCTGCTGCCCGCGCCGGTCCGGGACGGTTACGGGCGGGTGCGCGAGCCCCGCGAGTTCGACGCCCTCGTCCTCGAGAACGACCGGCTGCGGGCCACCGTCCTGCCCGCCCTGGGCGGCCGCGTCACCTCCCTCTTCCACAAACCGACCGACCGCGAACTGCTCTACGTGAACCCGGTCCTCCAGCCCGCCAACTTCGCCCTCAACGGCGCCTGGTTCTCCGGCGGCATCGAGTGGAACATCGGCGCCACCGGGCACACCACCCTCTCCTGCTCGCCCGTGCACGCCGCGCGCGTGCCCGCCCCCGACGGCGGACCGATGCTGCGCCTGTGGGAGTGGGAGCGGCTGCGCGACCTGCCCTTCCAGGTCGACCTGTGGCTTCCCGAGGGCTCGGACTTCCTCCACGTCGGCGTCCGCGTCCGCAACCCGCACGAGCGCCCGCTCCCCACGTACTGGTGGTCCAACATCGCCGTGCCCGAGGACCGCCGCGTCCTCGCCCCCGCCGACGAGGCCTGGCTCTTCGGCTACGAGAGGCGGCTGCGCCGCGTGCCCGTCCCGTGCCACGACGGCGCCGACCGCACCTACCCGCGCAACAGCCGCTACCCCGCCGACTGGTTCTACGAGGTGCCGGACGGGCGGCGCCGCTGGATCGCCGCGCTCGACGAGCACGGGCACGGGCTGGTGCAGACGTCGACCGACGTGCTGCGCGGCCGGAAGCTGTTCGTGTGGGGCACGGGGCCGGGCGGGCGGCGCTGGCAGGAGTGGCTCACCGAGCCCGGCACCGGCGGCTACTGCGAGATCCAGGCCGGACTCGCCCGCACCCAGCTGGAACACGTCAAGCTGGAGGCGGAGAGCGAGGTGTCCTGGCTGGAGGCGTACGGGCCGCTCGACGCGGACCCGCGGGGGGAGTGGCACACCGTGCTGCACCGGGCCGAGGACCGGCTGGAGGCGGTCCTGCCGCGCACCGGCGTGGACGCGGCCTACGAGGCCTGGCGGCCGTACGCCGACGCCGAGCCCGGCGAGCGCCTGGCCACCGGATCGGGGTGGGGCGCACTCGAAGTGCTCCGTGCGGGCTGGAAACTGGCCGGCACGCCCTTCGAGGAGGCCACCCTCGGCGAGGAGCAGCGGCCCTGGCTGCACCTCCTGCACGCCGGGGCGCTGCCGGAGCCCGACCACCACGCACCGCCCGGGGGCACACTGGTCGCCCGGCCCTGGCGGGACATGCTGGAGACCACGGCGGCCACACCGACCGCCGAGTACCACCTCGGAGTCGCGCAGTGGCACGGCGACGACCGGGCGCAGGCGGTGCGCAGCTGGGAGCGCGGCCTGAAGGAGGCCACCGCCCGCTGGCCGCTGCTGCGCTGCCTCGCCGTCGCCGACCGGGAGGACGGCCACCACGAGCGGGCCGCCGACCGGTACGCGGAGGCCTTCGACGACCTGTGCGCACGGGTACGGGACGGGTCGCCCGCCTCCCGGCCCGAGCCGGACGCGGCGGACCCCGGGAAGGCGGACCCCTGGACGGCGGTCACGGCCGCGCTCGGCGGCGAGGCGATCGGAGCGCTGCTCGCGGTCGGGCGCACGGCGGACGCCCGGTCCGTGTGGGAGTGGCTGGAGCCCGCCGTCCGCGCCCGCGGCCGGTTCCGGCTCACCGAGGCGGCGCTGCTGGCCGCCGAGGGCCGGAACGCCGAGGCACGGGCCGTCTTCGATGAGGGCTTCGAGGTCGCCGACCTGCGGGAGGGCGACGAGGTCGTCGGCCGGCTGTGGTCCCGGCTCACCGACGAACCGCTCCCCGCCCGGCACGACTTCAGGATGCGGCCGGACGGGGAGTGAGCCCCGCCCGGCCCGGGACTACGCGCGCCGGTCCGCGTACTCGTAGATCGTCCCGTCCGGGTGCCGGGCGATCAGGTTGCGGCCGGCGGGCGTCGCAACCGGTCCCGCGATGATGTCCGCGCCCAGCGAGCTGAGGACCCGGTGGGTCTCCTCGACGTCGGTCACGGCGACCGTCGCGGTCACCTTGCGCAACACCTCGAGCTGGGACTCGGGCCCGCTCATCAGCAGGAAGCAGCCGACGGCGGCGACTTGGACGCCGCCGCGTTCGAAGCGGTGCGCCTGGCCGCCGGCCAGGCCTTCGTAGAAGGGGATCGCCTTCTCCAGGTCGTCGACGTAGATGCGCAGTGTGGCTCCCAGAATGTCCATGCGGACGAGCCTAGTTGGGAGGTGCGCGGCCCCGGGCCACCGTCCCGCCCATGGACATCGTGGCCGCGGGTACCCGCAACACATGGACCGCATGGATCATTTGGAACACCTGGACAAGCATCTGGTCGACGAACTGGCGCAGGTGGCACGCGAGACCGTGCGCGACGAGCTGCGGCAACAGACACGCAAGCAGCGCCGCAAGGCCACGCTGTACGCCGCGTCCGGTGCCGCCGCCCTGTACGCGGGCGCGGCCCTCGCGCTCACCGTGGGCCTGGCCCTCGCCGTCGGCCTGCCGGACTGGGCCGCCGCGCTGATCACGGCCGCCCTCCTGGGCGTCGCCGCCTACCTGCTGCGCGGCGCGGCCCGGCCGGGGGCCGCCCACGGAGCGGGCCACGGCCAGACCCTCAGTGGTGGCGCGCCGGCCGCTCCGCCGAACGGGCTCGGCGTGCCGTACCCGCCGATGCCGCCGGTCGCACCCGGCGGTGCCGGCGGCGCGACCGGAGCTCCGGGGGCGGGCACGCCCGCGCCGGGCGCCACCGGGCCGGTGGCGCCGCGCCAGGACGACATCGACCCCGAGGCCCCGCACCGCCGCGGCTGACCGGTCGCGGAACCTGACAGGAAGGCGCCCCCCGGGCCCGGTCCGGGAGGCGCCTTGCTGCGCGGATCAGGCGCTCCGCTGCAACTGCGGCAGCACCTTGGTGCGGTAGAAGTCGAAGAAGCCGCGCAGGTCGGGACCGATCTGGTTGACGTAGACCCGGTCGAAACCGGCGTCGGCGAACTGCCTGAGCTCCGCGACGTGCTCGTCCGCGTCGTCGCCGCAGACCCGGCTGTCCCGGACCATGTCCTCGGTGACCAGGGTCTGCGCCTGCTCGAAGTGCTTCGGTGACGGCAGCACCTGGCCCAGCTCGCCCGGCAGCAACTCGTTGGCCCACAGCCGGTGCACGGTCCGTACCGCCTCGTCCCGGTCGGTGTCGTAGCAGACCTTGGTGCCCCCGCTGACCAGTTTCCCGCCGCCCCCGCCCTTGCGGTACTGCTCCACCATCGACGTGTCCGGCATCATCGTGATGTAGCCGTCGCCCACCCGCGAGGCGAGTTTGGTCGCCGCCGGTCCGAAGCCGGAGATGTCGATCGGGACGGGCTCGTCCGGAACGGTGTAGAGGCGGGCGTTCTCCACCGTGTAGTGCGTGCCGTGGTGGTTGACCTCCTCGCCGGTGAACAGCCGGCGCATGATGAGGATGGCCTCCTCCAGCATCTCCAGGCGCACGTGCGCGGCCGGCCAGGCGTCCCCGAGGATGTGCTCGTTGAGCGCCTCCCCGGTGCCGACGCCGAGCCGGAAACGGCCGTCCGTCATCACCGCGCTGGTCGCCGCGGCCTGCGCCACCACCGCCGGGTGGATGCGCACGGTCGGGCAGGTCACCGCCGTCTCGACGGGCAGGGACACCGCGTCGGACAGAGCGCCGATCACCGACCACACGAACGGGCTCTGCCCCTGCTCGCCGTTCCACGGGTGGTAGTGGTCCGAGATCCACAGTGCCTGGAACCCGGCCTGCTCGGCCATCCGCGCCTGCTCGATCAGCTCCGCGGGACCGTACTGCTCGCACGAGAGGAAATAGCCGTACTCGGGCATGTGGGGTTGCCTCCGGAACATGGGGCGGGTGGGTCCCGGGCCGAGTACCCGGGCGGACGGGGGGAAACCGGGGGCGGCGGCCGCCCGCCGGACGTTTGGGCACCCTGGTCAAGGGGACGCGGAAGGCTCCCGAGGTACGCGACAGCCCGGAGGCGAACCGTGAGCCGACCCCGCATCGTGATCGTCGGTGCCGGCTTCGCCGGGTACCGGACGGCCCGCACCCTGTCCCGGCTCACCCGGCACCAGGCCGACATCACCCTGCTCAACCCGACCGACTACTTCCTCTACCTGCCCCTGCTGCCACAGGTCGCCGCCGGAATCCTGGAACCGCGCCGGGTCAGCGTCTCCCTGTCCGGCACTCTGCCGCGCGTCCGGCTGGTGCTCGGCGAGGCCGACGACATCGACCTCGACGCGCGCACCGTGCACTACACCGACCCGGAGGGCGGTGGGGGCACCCTGTCCTACGACCGGCTGGTGCTCGCCGCGGGCAGCGTCAACAAGCTGCTGCCCATCCCCGGCGTGGCCGAGCACGCCCACGGCTTCCGCGGGCTGCCGGAGGCGCTGTATCTGCGCGACCACGTGACCCGGCAGGTGGAACTGGCGGCCGCGGCCGGCAACCGCGAGGAGTGCGCCGCCCGGTGCACCTTCGTCGTGGTCGGTGCGGGATACACCGGTACGGAGGTCGCCGCGCACGGCCAGATGTACACCGACGCCCAGGTGCGCAAGCATCCGATGCGCACCGGCATGCGGCCGCGCTGGATGCTGCTGGACGTGGCGGAACGGGTGCTGCCCGAGATGGACGAACGGCTCTCCCGCACCGCCGAGCGGGTGCTGCGGCAGCGGGGCGTCGACGTGCGGATGGGGACCTCCGTGAAGGAGGCCACGCACGACGGGGTTCTGCTGACCGACGGGACGACCGTGGACACCCGCACGCTGGTGTGGTGCGTGGGCGTGCGGCCCGACCCGCTGGTGGAGTCGCTGGGGCTGCCCATGGAACGCGGCCGGCTCCTCGTCGACCCGCACCTCCAGGTGCCGGGGCGGCCCGAGTTGTTCGCGTGCGGTGACGTGGCGGCCGTGCCGGACCTGAACCAGCCCGGCCAGTACACGCCGATGACCGCGCAGCACGCCTGGCGGCACGGCAAGGTCTGCGCCCAGAACGTCGCCGCGTCGCTCGGTATCGGCGGCGAGCGGCGGGCCTACCGCCACCGTGACATGGGGTTCGTGGTGGACCTGGGCGGCGCGAAGGCCGCCGCCAACCCGCTGGGGGTGCCGATGTCCGGCCCGGCGGCGGGCGCGGTCACGCGGGGCTACCACCTCGCGGCGATGCCGGGCAACCGGGTGCGGGTGGCCGCGGACTGGCTGCTCGACGCGGTGCTGCCCCGGCAGGCGGTCCAGCTGGGCCTCGTGCGCTCCTGGTCCGTGCCCCTGGAGTCGGCGTCGCCGGAGGTGGCGCGGGTACCGGGGCGGCCGGACGGCGAACCCGCCGGGACCCGGGCGGGCGAAGACCCGACCGTGCGGCGGTCCGAAACCGGCGCCGCGAAGGACGGGCCGGGTGGCGAGCCTGCGAAGGGGCAGCCGGGCGGTGAGCCTGCCAGGGCGCAGCCGGGTGGCGAGCCCGCGAAGAATCAGCCGGGTGGGGAACCTGCGAAGAACCAGCCGGGCGGTGAGCCGGCGAAGGCGCAGCCCGGTGGTGAGGCCGCAAAGGACCGGCCGGGTGGGAAGTCCGCGCAGGGACAGCCCGGTGGTGAGTCGGCCAAGGCGCAGCCGGGTGGTGAGCCTGCGAAGAATCAGCCGGGTGGTGAGCCTGCGAAGGGGCAGCCGGGCGGTGAGCCTGCGAAGGCGCAGCCCGGTGGTGAGTCGGCCAAGGCGCAGCCGGGTGGTGAGCCTGCGAAGAATCAGCCGGGTGGTGAGCCTGCCAAGAACCAGCCCGGTGGTGAGCCTGCGAAGAATCAGACCGGTGGGGAGACCGCGCCCAGGGCCCGCCCCGGTGGGGAGCCCGGGGAGCCCGCCGGGTCCCGTCCGGCCGCCCGCGCGCCCGGCGAGCCGCGGAAGGCGTCCAAGCCGTCCACCGCCCCCAAGCCCTCCGCCGTGGCCGAGCAGGCCGAGCGGGCCAAGCGGGCCAAGTCCTCCAGGGCTCCCGGCGCCACCCGGTCGCGGTCCCCCGGCACTCCCGCGCCGAGCCGTTCCGCTCGCCCGCCCGCCGACCCCGGACCCGAACCCCCGGCGAACCAGCCGCCCCCCGGACCCGACATCGCCCCCGGCCCCGTCAAGCGAACCGACGGCCGCGCCGCGGAAGGAGACTCATGAACACCGGAGAACTCGTCGACCTCGGACAGCAGCTGCGCGTCGACAGCGTACGGACGTCCGCCGCCGCGGGCTCCGGGCACCCGACGTCCTCGATGTCCGCCGCGGACCTGATGGCCGTACTGCTCGCCAACCACCTCCGCTACGACTTCGAGCGCCCCGCCCACCCCGGCAACGACCGCTTCGTCCTCTCCAAGGGCCACGCCTCGCCCCTCCTCTACTCCGCCTACAAGGCGGCCGGCGCCATCGACGACGAGGAGCTGCTCACCTTCCGCAAGCTGGGCAGCCGCCTGGAGGGGCACCCCACCCCGCAGCGGCTGCCGTGGGTCGAGACGGCCACCGGGTCGCTCGGCCAGGGACTGCCCGTCGGCGTGGGGATCGCGCTGGCCGGCAAGCGGCTGGACCGCAGCGACTACCGCGTGTGGGTGCTGTGCGGCGACAGCGAGATGGCCGAGGGGTCGGTGTGGGAGGCCGCGGAGCACGCCGGGTACGAGCAGCTCGACAACCTCACCGTGATCGTCGACGTCAACCGGCTCGGCCAGCGCGGCCCGACCCGGCACGGCCATGACCTCGACGCGTACGCGCGCCGGTTCAGGGCCTTCGGCTGGCACACCATCGAGATCGACGGCCACGACGTGGACGCCGTCGACCGCGCCTACGGCGAGGCCCTGTCCACCAAGGGCCAGCCCACGGCCGTCATCGCCCGCACCCTCAAGGGCAAGGGCGTCGAGGCCGTCGAGGACCGTGAGGGACAGCACGGCAAGCCGCTGCCGGAGGCAGAGGAGGCCATCGCGGAGCTGGGCGGCCCGCGCGACCTCACGGTCCGGGTTCAGGAGCCGCCCGCCGCCCGGGCGCTGCACTCGGCCGGCACCGGGGAGATCGAACTGCCCCGCTACGACAAGGACGACGAGGTCGCCACCCGTAACGCCTTCGGCGAGGCGCTCGCCGCCCTCGGCACCGCCCGCGGCGACGTCGTCGCCCTGGACGGCGAGGTCGGCGACTCCACGCGCGCCGAGTTCTTCGCCAAGGAACACCCCGAGCGGTACTTCGAGTGCTACATCGCCGAGCAGCAGATGGTCGCCACCGCGGTGGGGATGGCGGCGCGCGGCTGGGTGCCGTTCGCCACCTCGTTCGCCGCCTTCCTGACCCGGGCCTACGACTTCGTGCGCATGGCGTCCGTCAGCGGCTCCGGCATCAACCTCGTCGGCTCCCACGCTGGCGTCGCGATCGGCCAGGACGGGCCCAGCCAGATGGGCCTGGAGGACATCGCGATGATGCGGGCCATCCACGGCTCGACCGTGCTGTACCCCTGCGACGCCAACCAGACCGCCCGGCTCGTCGCCGAGATGGCCGGCCTGGAGGGCATCCGCTACCTGCGCACCTCGCGCGGCGGCAGCAAGGTGATCTACGGCCCCGACGAGGAGTTCCCCGTCGGCGGCAGCAAGGTCCTGCGTTCCTCCGACCGCGACCGGCTCACCGTCGTCGCGGCCGGTGTCACCGTGCACGAGGCGCTCGCCGCGGCCGACGCCCTGGCGCAGGACGGCATCGAGGTCCGGGTGATCGACCTCTACTCGGTGAAGCCCGTCGACCGGGCCACCCTGCGCCGGGCCGCCGAGGAGACCGGCTGCCTGCTCACCGTGGAGGACCACCGCCGGGAGGGCGGCATCGGGGACGCGGTCCTCGACGCGTTCGCCGACGGGCGGCCCGTGCCCCGCCTGGTCCGGCTCGCCGTCGAGATGATGCCGGGCTCCGCGAGCCCGGCCGAGGAGCTGCACGCCGCGGGGATCGACGCCGAGTCCATCGAGGCGGCCGGACGGATGCTGGTGGAGCAGGCGATCGTCCCGTGAGCCGTGACGCCGTACGGACCGTCCGGGCCGGCCGGCGCACGGTGGAGGTGCACCGGCCGGACAAGGTGCTGTTCCCGAAGGGGGAGAGCGGCACCGACGCGTACACCAAGGCCGACCTCGTCGACTACTACCACTCCGTCGCCCCCTTCATGCTGCCGCACCTGCGGGGCCGTCCGCTGATGCTGGAGCGGCACCCGGACGGTGTGGACGGCCCCCGCTTCATGCAGAAGAACACCCCGGAGCACTACCCGGACTGGATCGGCCGCGTGGAGGTGGGCAAGGAGGGCGGCACCGTCTGCCACACCGTCTGCGACGACACCGCCACCCTCCTCTACCTCGCCGACCAGGCCGCCCTCACCCTGCACCGCTGGCTGTCCCGGGCCGGGGACGTGGACCGGCCGGACCGTATGGTCTTCGACCTCGACCCGGCCGGCGACGACTTCCCGGCGGTCCGGGAGGCGGCCGGGCTGCTGGGCGAACTGCTCGACGAGCTGAAGCTGCCCTCGGCACTGATGACCACCGGATCCCGGGGGCTTCACGTGGTCGTTCCGCTGGCTGGCCGTCAGGACTTCGACGAGGTACGGGACTTTGCCCGGGACGTCGCCGACGTGCTGGCCGCCGACCGGCCCGACCGTCTCACCACCGCCGCCCGGAAGAAGGACCGGGGCGACCGGCTCTACCTCGACATCCAGCGCAACGCCTACGCGCAGACCGCGGTCGCCCCCTTCACCGTGCGGGCCCTGCCCGGCGCCCCCGTCGCCACCCCGATCTCCTGGGACCAGTTGGACGACCCCGCGCTGCACGCCCGCCGCTGGACGATCGCCGACGCCGCCGACCAGGCACGCACCCGGCCCTGGGCCTCGATCGCCGGCCGCGCCCGGGATCTGGGTCCCGCCCGGCGGCGGCTGGACGCCCTGCGCGGCTGAGCCCGGTCGCGGGCGGAGCGCGGGGGACGGGGGCGGGCACATGCGTGCGCCGGTACAGGTTTGGCGAACACTCTTGCGGCCACACGGAGGGGGAGGTGGCCATGTCGAACACGAACAACACGTCCGAATCGCAAGGCTCACAGCGGAGTTCACAGAGCCCACAGAGCTCACGCAAATCACAAAAGCCACAGAAGTCACATGACTCACAAGACTCGCAGGAGTCGCATGAGTCACACGAGTCACATGAGTCGCGTCGGCCCCGGCCGATGGAGGTGCTGCGTGAGGCACGCGCCCAACTCGCGGAACTCACCGGCATGACCGCGGAGACCGTGTCGTCCTTCGAGCGTACGGAGGAAGGCTGGTCGCTGGAGGTCGAGGTGCTCGAGCTCGAGCGCGTGCCCGACACGATGAGCCTGATGGGGAGCTATCAGGTGGAGCTCGACTCCGAGGGGCAGCTCACGGGCTACCGCCGCGTCCGGCGTTACGAACGCGGCCGGGCCGACTCGCGCGGCGGCCGTTAGGCCGGACCGCACCCGCACCCACACCCACAGACAAGATGGAGGAACAGCTGGCATGACTGTCGTACCGGCACAACAGACCGGCGGCGGAGGCGGCAGCAGCGGCCTTTACGACGTGCTTGAGCTTGTTCTGGACAGGGGGCTCGTCATCGACGCATTCGTGCGCGTCTCCCTGGTCGGCATCGAGATCCTGAAGATCGACGTCCGCGTCGTCGTCGCCAGCGTCGACACGTATCTGCGCTTCGCCGAGGCATGCAACCGGCTCGACCTGGAGGCCGGGCCCCGCAAGGACCCGGGGCTGCCCGACCTGGTCGGGGAGATGACCGAGTCCGGCGCCCGCGGCAAGTCCAAGGGGGCGCTGTCCGGCGCCGCCGAGACCATCTCCGACGCGTTCAAGCAGGCCCGTGACGAGGGCGGCTCCGAACGCGAGACGGCGTCCCGTCCGCGCGCCCGCAAGGCCGCGCCCTCGCGCCGGAAGGAGGAGCAGGAGTGAGTACGTACGTCTACGGCATCACCGCCGGCTCGCACGCCTCGCCGCCCGAGGAGCTGACCGGCGTCGGTGACCCGCCGTGCCGGGTGCGCGTCCTGAAGGCGGGCGAGCTGACGGCCGTGGTCAGCGACGCGCCCGAGGGGCTGCGTCCCAAGCGCCGGGAACTACTCGCCCACCAGAACGTGCTCAGCGAGGTGGGTGCGGCCGGCTGCGTGCTGCCCATGCGCTTCGGCAGCGTCGCCCCGGACGACGACGCGGTCACCGCCGTGCTCGCCGAGCGCGCGGAGCACTACCGGGAACGCCTCGGTGCGTTGGACGGCCGGGTCGAGTACAACATCAAGGCCAACCACGTGGAGGAGGCCGTCCTGCACCACGTGATGGCCGAGAACCCGGAGGTCCGCGCCCTCGCCGAGTCCAACCGGCAGCAGGGCGGCGGAAGTTACGAGAACAAGATCCAGCTCGGCGAGATGGTCGCGGCCGCGGTGAAGGGCAAGGAGGCGCAGGACGCCACGGCGCTGGAGCGCGCCCTGGAGCCCGCCGCCGACGCCGTGAGCACGGGCCCCGAGTCCACCGGCTGGCTGGCCAACGTGTCGTTCCTGGTGAACCGGGAGTCGGCCGAGGAGTTCCTGGCCGCCGTGGAGCGGGCCCGCGGGGACATGCCGCACCTGGAGGTGCGGGTGAACGGCCCGCTGCCGCCGTACAGCTTCGTCGAGCCCGGCCCCGCCGAGCCCGCGGGCACCGCGGCCGGCGGAATGGACGTCGGAACGGAGTGAGGACGTGGGACTGATCTCGGAGGTCCTGCTGCTGCCGTTCGCCCCGGTGCGCGGCAGCGCCTGGGCCATCAGACAGGTGCTGAACGAGGCCGAGCGGATCTACTACGACCCCGCCACGGTCCGAGCCGAACTGGCCCGCCTGGAAGAGCAGCTGGAGGCCGGTGAGATCACGGAGGAGGAGTTCGACCGACAGGAGGACGGGCTTCTGGACCGGCTGGAGATCGCTTCGCGCACGAGCGCGGGATTGGGCAACGGGACGGCACCATGAACCGAGTCGGACTGGGCCTCGCAGTAGGGGCCGGATATCTGCTGGGACGCACGAAGAAGCTGAAACTCGCGGTCGCCGTGGGCACCATGGTGGCCGGCAAGAAGCTGAACCTGACTCCGAAGGGCATCGCGGAGCTGGTCAACTCGCAGCTCCAGAACAACCCCCAGTTCAAGGAGATCGGGGACCAGCTGCGCACCGATATGCAGGGCGTCGGCAAGGCGGCCTCCGGGGCGCTGGTCGAGCGGCAGATGGACGCGCTCGCCGACCGTCTGCACGGGCGCACGGCACAGGTCCGCGACCAGCTCTCGGGCGTGGCGTCGACGGTACCGGGTGCCGGCTCCGACGACTCCTCCCGCGACTCCGAGGCCTCGGAGGACTCGGAGCCGTACGAGGAGGCCGACGAGCATGGGGAGCCCGGGGAGCGGAGCGAGCGAGCCCCGAAGAAGGCCCCGCCCCAGGCGCGCAAGGCGGCCAAGAAGGCGCCCGCCAAGAAGGCGGCGGCGAAGCGGGCCCAGCCCGCCCGGAAGGCGGCCGGCAAGAAGACCGCCGGAGCCAGGAGCGCCGCGCGCGGCGCCACCGGGAACCGACAGTCGAAGGGCGGTGGTGAGCGATGACCGACACCCTCGGTTCCGCGGCCTCCACGGCGGGCAAGGCCGCGAAGAAGAACCCGCTCACCGACGTGGCGCAGAGCGAGGCGGCCGACCGCCTCAAGGCGGAGGTGCAGGACTACCTGGCCGCCCAGGTCACGCGGCTGCTGACCGGCGTCGGCACCAAACTCGGCGAGACCACCGGCAAGCTGAACGACATCGCCGAGGGCAACAGCCCCGGTTTCGCCAAGCTGGCCCTCGACGGCGGACGCAAGCTCGCCGAGGGCAAGAGCCCGGTGCGGGCCGCGTTCGAGGTCGGAGCCGGCAAGGTCAAGGACAACGTGGTCGGCGCCTTCAAGAACCTCGGGGGCGGCAAGAGCGGGAAGAAGGGCGGCGGCGGTCAGAAGCCGACGGTCATCATCGAGTACGTCGATGTCGGCGTGCCGCTGCGCACGGCCTACGACCAGTGGACCCAGTACCAGGACTTCAGCACCTTCGCCAAGGGCGTCAAGAGCGCGAACCGGGCCGACGACACGTCGTCCGACTGGCAGCTGAAGGTCTTCTGGTCCAACCGCAGCTGGAAGGCGAAGACGACCGAGCAGGTCCCCGACGACCGGATCTCCTGGACGTCGGAGGGCGCCAAGGGCACCACCAAGGGCGTGGTCAGCTTCCACAAGCTCGCCGACAGCCTCACCCGCGTGGTCCTGGTCATCGAGTACTACCCCAAGGGCCTCTTCGAGAAGACCGGCAACATCTGGCGCGCCCAGGGACGCCGGGCCCGTCTCGACCTCAAGAACTACGTCCGGCACATCACCCTCAAGGGCGAGGCCGACGACGGCTGGCGCGGCGAGATCCGCGACGGCGAGGTCGTCCGCAGCCACGAGGACGCCCTCGCCGAGGAACAGGAAGGACAGGAGGAACAGGAAGGACAGGAGGAACAGGAGGGACAGGAGGGACAGGAGGAGCACGAGCCCTCCGAGGCGGAGGAAGAGACCGAGCCTGAGGGCGAGTACGAAGACGAGTACGAGGAGGAGCCCGAGGGCGAGTACGAGGAGGAGGACAAGGAAGCCGGGGAGGACGAGTACGCGTCCCGTGGCGAGTACGACGAGTACGACGAGTACGAGGAGCCCGAGGACGCCGACCGCGGGAGCCGTCGATGACCACCCCCAGCCGGTTGCCCGATCCCTACGGCCAGGGACAGAGCGCCAACCTCGCCGACATCCTGGAGCGGGTGCTCGACAAGGGAGTCGTGATCGCGGGCGACATCAAGATCAACCTGCTCGACATAGAGCTGCTCACCATCAAGCTGCGGCTCGTCGTCGCCTCCGTGGACAAGGCCAAGGAGATGGGCATCGACTGGTGGGAGAGCGACCCCGCGCTCTCCTCTCGCGCCCGGCACGACGAGCTGACCCGGGAGAACGCCGCGCTGCGCGAACGCCTGCGCGAGCTGGACCCGGGCCGGGTACCGAGGGAGGCACCGTGACCGGACTGCGGTACGTCTACGCCGTCTGCCGCCCCTTCGACGCGGCCCTCCAGTCCCAGCTGACCGGGGTGGCGGGCGACCCGCCCCGGCTGCTGGCCCACGGCGGGCTGGTCGCCGTCGTGAGCCATGTGCCGGAGGCCGACTTCAGCGAGGAGTCGCTGCGGACCCATTTGGAGGATCTGGACTGGCTCGCCGCGACCGCCCGCGCCCACCAGCAGGTCATCGACGCGCTCACCGCCGTCACCACCCCGCTGCCGCTCCGGCTGGCCACCGTCTTCCGTGACGACAGCGGCGTGCGCGTGATGATGGAGGAGCGGGAAGAGACCTTCCGGCGCACGCTGGGGCGCCTGGAGGGGCGGGTGGAATGGGGCGTCAAGATCTTCGTCGAGGCCGGCCCCGACCAGAGCGCCGAGCGGGCCGAGCCCGCCCCGAAGCCCGCCTCGGGCCGGGACTACCTGCGCCAGCGGCGCCGGCAGACGCGGGCCAGTGAAGACCTGTGGAGCAGGGCCGAGGAGTTCGCGACCCGCCTGCACGAGTCGCTGTCCGCGCGGGCCGACGACGCACGTCTGCACGCGCCGCAGAATCCCAGCCTTTCCGGCGCCGCCGGACGGAACGTCCTCAACGCCGCCTATCTGGTGCGGCGTGAGGCGTCCGAGGAATTCGTGGAAATGGTGGACCGCACCAAGGATGATGCTCCTGGAATTCGCGTGGAACTCACCGGTCCGTGGGCGGCCTATTCGTTCGCCGGCGAGGAAGGAACGGGGGAGGGGTCATGACGGTCGTCGAACGCCGTGAGATCGCCCTCGTGGACCTGCTCGACCGGCTCCTGGCCGGCGGCGTGGTCATCACCGGCGACGTCACGCTGCGCATCGCGGACGTCGACCTGGTCCGCATCGACCTCAACGCGCTGATCAGCTCGGTCAACCGCAATGTCCCGTCGCCGTTCGGAGACTGATCGACGTGACCGAACCCCGCAAACGCCTCGAACTGGAGCCCGACACGGTCGAGCGCGACCTGATCAAGCTGGTGCTGACCGTCGTCGAGCTGCTGCGCCAGCTCATGGAGCGCCAGGCGCTGCGCCGCGTCGACGAGGGTGACCTGAGCGAGGACCAGGAGGAGCGGATCGGGCTCACCCTGATGCTCCTCGACGACCGCATGACCGAGCTGCGCGACCGCTACGGACTGCGGCCCGAGGACCTGAACCTGGACCTCGGGCCGCTGGGACCGCTGCTGCCCCGGGAGTGAGCCTCCCGGGGCAGCAGCCTCGTCACACGTCGTTCACTACGCGTCGTTCACCACCTGTACCAGCGGCCCCTTCCGCCGCCGGCCGTCGTCCCGCGGGCCAGGAAACCCACCAGCCACAGGACCAGGACTGCCAAGGCAATCCACCAGAGAATCTTCACGGCGAATCCGGCGCCGAAAAGAATGATTGCGAGAAGCAGTACGAGCAGAAGCGGAACCATAATGTTGAACCTCCTGTCGTACTGGTTTCCCGGAATGCGCGGATCAGGCGCAGGCGGGGCTTACTTTCGGCACAGAATCTCGCCGTGCAGGACACTGAACCAGCCGTCCGGCCGCTTTCCCCATTCCCGCCAGGCCGCCGACACGGCGCGCAGCTCCTCCTCCGTCGCGTGGCCACCCTCAGTGGCCCGTTCCGCGTACGCCGACGCCAGGGTGCGGTCCGCCCACAGGCCGCTCCACCACTCCCGCTCCTCGGGCGTGCTGAAGGTCCAGGTGGCGGAGGTCGCCGTGATGTCCGTGAACCCCGCTTCCAGCGCCCAGGCCTTCAGCCGCCGTCCGGCGTCCGGCTCGCCGCCGTTGGCGCGGGCCACCCGCTCGTACAGGGCCAGCCAGTCGTCCATGCCCCGGGAGGCGGGGTACCAGGTCATGGCGCCGTAGTCCGAGTCGCGGACGGCGACGATTCCGCCCGGCCGCGCCACCCTGCGCATCTCCCGCAGGGCCTGCACCGGGTCGCCCACGTGCTGGAGCACCTGATGGGCGTGGACCACGCAAAACGTGTCGTCCGGGTAGTCCAGCGCGTGCACGTCCGCGACCGCGAAGTCGGTGTTGGCCAGGCCGCGTCCGTCAGCCGTGGCCCGGGCCCGCTCCACGATCTCCGGAGCCCGGTCCACGCCGGTGACGTGTCCGTCCGGGACCAGCTCCGCCAGGTCCGCGGTGATGGTGCCCGGCCCGCAGCCGATGTCCAGGACGCGCATGTGGGGCTTGAGGGAACCGAGCAGGTACGCGGCGGAGTTGGCGGCGGTGCGCCAGGTGTGCGAGCGGAGCACGGACTCGTGGTGTCCGTGCGTGTATACGGCGGTCTCCTGCGGCTTCGGCATGACGGCCCCTCTTCCGGCTCTCCCGACAGTGGGCTCACCGTACGCCCACCGGCCACATCCTGAGACCTCGATATCATCATGCGGACTGACGGTGCATCAGGTGAAGTCGGGCAGCAGCCCGTCACCGGGCAGCGGGCGGTACACCGTGAGTGCCTCGGGCAGCTTCTCCAGCGTCAGGTCGCCCTCCGTCTCCGTGAGTTCACCGTCGTACGCCATCAGCGTGCCGGGCGCGACACCGGACAGCCGCAGCCGGTGCACCTGCACCGCCGCGTGGGCGGGGGAGCGGGTCAGCGGACCCGCGAGCGCCGCGGACAGCAGCCGCAGGGCGGGCCGGCGGCCACCGTGCACCACCCGCACGTCCAGCTGCCCGTCCGCCAGGTCGAGGCGGCGGCCGGAGGCGAGGCCCCTGCGGTGGTACGTGCCGTTGCCCGCGAACAGCATCCACAGCGGACGCCGGCGTCCCCGCACCTCCGCCTCCAGCGGGTGCCGGTCGGCGCGCAGCACCCGTACCGCCGCCAGCACCCCCGCGGGCCAGCCGCCGATCCGGGGCGACCAGCGCTCCCGTTCGTTGACCAGCTCGGGGTACACACCCAGGCTGAAGGTGTTGAGGAAGATCCCGCGCTGCCCGCCGGAGGCGAACCGGCCCACGTCCACCCGCACGCCCTCACCGCGCTCCAGCGCCCGGCACAGATCCCGGACGTCCTCCACGCCGAGGTCGTAGGCGAAGTGGTTGAGCGTGCCGCCAGGCAGCACGGCCAGCGGCAGCCCGTGGCGCAGGGCGATCCCGGCGGCGGCGTTCACGGTGCCGTCGCCGCCGCACACGCCGAGCACCCGGGCGTGACCCGCGGCCCGCTCCAGCTCCGACCGGATGTCCTTGGGGTCGCACTCCACCACCTCGGCGTCGGGCAGCGCGTCGCACAGCGCCCGCACCCGGTCCGAGGTGCCCGAGCCGACGTTGGCCACCATGACCAGGCCCTCGCCCTTGGGCAGCGCCGGCACGTCGGCGCGCGGCCGGGCCGGCGGGGTGTGCTGGGCACGCGTCGGCACCATGCCCCGTACGGCGAACGCGGCCCCCGCCCCGAGCGCCGCACCCGCCAGCACGTCGCTCGGGAAGTGGACGCCGGTGTAGACACGGGAGAGGGCGACCGCGGCGGCCACCGGAGCCACCGCCGCACCCCACGCCGGGGACTCCAGGGCGACGCCGGTCGCGAACGCGGCGGCCGAGGCGGCGTGCCCCGACGGGAAGGACGTGGTGATCGGCTGCCGCTTCAGCTGCCGCACCAGCGGCACCGGGTCGAGGACCGGCCGGGAGCGGCGCACCGACCGCTTGCCGAGCGTGTTGATGGTCAGCGAGGCCAGGCCCAGCGAGGCCAGTCCCCGGGCGGCGGCGCGACGCGCCCTCGGAGTGCGGGACGCGGCCAGCGCGGCGGCCGCCCCGAACCACAGCACGCCGTGGTTGGCGCTGCGGCTCAGCCGGGGCAGCAGAGGGTCGGCGCCGGGCCAGGTACGGGCGGCGACGGCCTCGAACACCCGCTGGTCCAGTCGCAGGAAGCCGTTGCGGACCGGATGCGGGCCGGGCGTCGGGGCGGTGAGGTCTACGTCGGGGCTCATGCCCACCGCATACCCTGCCGACGGCGTTTCCTGCGGCCGGCGTGGCCCGTGTCACGGCACCGGGAAATGCGTTTGCTCCGAGCGCGGCCGGAGCTGGAGAATCCGGTCGCATGGGACACCTCGAAGCCGCGCACCTGGAGTACTACCTCCCCGACGGGAGGGCGCTGCTCGGCGATGTCTCCTTCCGGGTGGGGGAGGGGGCGGTCGTGGCCCTCGTCGGTCCCAACGGCGCGGGCAAGACCACCCTGCTGCGCCTGCTGTCCGGGGAACTGAAACCGCACGGCGGCACCGTCACCGTCGGCGGTGGCCTCGGGGTGATGCGGCAGTTCGTGGGCTCCGTCCGCGACGAGACGACCGTGCGCGACCTCCTCGTCTCCGTGGCCCCGCCCCGCATCCGCGAGGCCGCCCGTGCCGTCGACGCCGCCGAGCACGCGATCATGACCGTCGACGACGAGGCCGCCCAGATGCGCTACGCCCAGGCGCTCGCCGACTGGGCCGAGGCGCAGGGCTACGAGGCCGAGACGCTGTGGGACAT
This sequence comes from Streptomyces sp. CB02414, assembly GCF_001905385.1. Lineage (GTDB taxonomy): Bacteria > Actinomycetota > Actinomycetes > Streptomycetales > Streptomycetaceae > Streptomyces. Next base: position 309,609 of record NZ_LIPF01000008.1, read on the forward strand.
CTGCACCACGGCCGCGCTCGGGGTGCCGTACGAGAAGGCCCAGTGGCGGCAGGTGAGCACCCTGTCCGGCGGTGAGCAGAAACGCCTCGTCCTGGAGGCGCTGCTGCGCGGCAACGACGAGGTGCTGCTGCTCGACGAGCCGGACAACTACCTCGACGTACCCGGCAAGCGCTGGCTGGAGGAGCGGCTGAGGGAGACCCGCAAGACGGTGCTCTTCGTCTCCCACGACCGGGAACTCCTCGCCCGTTCCGCCCAGAAGATCGTCTCCGTCGAGCCCGGTCCCGCGGGCGCCGACGCCTGGGTGCACGGCGGCGGCTTCGCCACCTTCCACGAGGCCAGGCGCGAGCGCTTCGCCCGCTTCGAGGAACTGCGCCGCCGCTGGGACGAGAAGCACACGCAGCTGAAGAAGCTCGTCCTGACCCTGCGTCAGGCGGCCGCGGTCAGCCACGAGATGGCCTCCCGCTACGCCGCCGCCCAGACCCGGCTGCGCAAGTTCGAGGAGGCCGGGCCGCCGCCCGAGCCGCCGCGCGAGCAGGACATCCGGATGCGGCTGAAGGGCGGCCGCACGGGCGTCCGCGCCGTCACCTGCGAGCAGCTGGAACTGACGGGCCTGATGAAACCCTTCGACCTGGAGGTCTTCTACGGCGAACGGGTCGCCGTCCTCGGTTCCAACGGCTCGGGCAAGTCGCACTTCCTGCGGCTGCTGGCCGGCGACGACGTGGCCCACACCGGGCAGTGGAAGCTCGGCGCGCGCGTGGTGCCCGGACACTTCGCGCAGACCCACGCCCACCCGGAGCTGCTGGGCCGCAGCCTCCTGGACATCCTGTGGACCGAACACGCCCAGGACCGGGGCGCCGCCATGTCCAGGCTGCGCCGCTACGAACTGACCCAGCAGGCCGAGCAGACCTTCGACCGCCTCTCCGGCGGCCAGCAGGCCCGCTTCCAGATCCTCCTGCTGGAACTCCAGGGTGTCACGGCCCTGCTGCTCGACGAGCCGACCGACAACCTCGACCTGGAGTCGGCCGAAGCCCTCCAGGAAGGCCTGGAGGGCTTCGAGGGCACCGTCCTCGCGGTCACCCACGACCGCTGGTTCGCCCGCTCCTTCGACCGGTACCTCGTCTTCGGCAGTGACGGACGCGTACGCGAGACGCCGGAGCCGGTCTGGGACGAACGACGGGTGGAGCGGGCCCGCTGACGCCCACGCGAGGGCCGGGGGCAGGGCCGGGAGCCGCGGCATCTGGAGCTGGAGGCCGAAACTCCGGGGCTCCGGAGCCCCGGAAGCCGGCACCCGGGAGCCCCAGCCCTGGAGCTGGAGGCTGGGTGCCAGGGGGCTCGAGCCGGAGGCCGAAGCCCCGGAGCCGGAGGCCGGAGGCCGGGGGGAGCCGAGAGCTGGGGCTCTGGAGCCGGGGGCTGGAGCCCTGAGCGCGGGGGCCTGGGCCGGAGGCCGGTGTCCGGGAGTCGAGAGCCGGGGGCTGGAGCCGGGGGCTGGAGCCCTGAGCGCGGGGGCCTGGGCCGGAGGGCGGGGGTTGGTGTCCGGGAGTCGAGAGCCGGGGGCTGGAGCTGAGGGCTGGAGCCCCGAGCCCTTACCCCCGAGCCCCGAGCCCCGTGCCCTGAGCCCCGAGCCCCGTGCCCCGAGCCCGGGGACCTGGGCCGGAGGCCGGAGGTCGGTGTCCCGGAGCCGGGAGCCGGGAGCCCGGAGCTGAGGGGCCGGAGGCTGGTGGCTGGTGGCCGGGAGGCGGAGCCCGGGAGTCGGTGCCCGGGTGCCGGAAGGCCGGGGTCACTTCCAGCGCAGCAGGGCCCCCAGGCCACCCACCGGTGCGTCCTCGGACGCCTTGGACGGCAGCGCCGGCGTCACCGAGATCGCCGGGGCGCCGGTCATCACCGCCGAGCGCAGCAGCGCGTCGTCCGCGCGGGCCGACCACGAGTTCTGCTCACCGAGCGTCTTCAGCTCGGTGCGGCGCATCGCCAGCTGGTCGGCGTCCTCACCGATCCACACCTCGCGGTGGGTGTCGGGGGCGTCCGGGATGACCAGCAGCTCGTCGATGCGGTGCTCCCGCGCCGCCTCGACCAGCGCGGGCACGCCCTCCGCCGCGCCGGCCCGGCCCTCGCCGTCCGGTGTGCGGGCGGCCAGGAAGCGGCCCAGGTCGTCCCGCGCCCGCGAACGCACGTGATCGTCGCGCAGCCGCTCCACCTCGTCGTCCAGCAGCCTGCTGCCGGCACCGCGCGAGGCCTCCGCGATCCGCTCCTGCAGCCGCTTCGGCAGCCGCTCGTGCACGGACCGCCGCTCCCGGTCGTCGCCCACCAGGATCAGCAGGTCCGCGCCCGTCTCCTCCTGGCACACGGCGAGCGCGTCCGCGATCTCCGCCGCGTTGTGCTCCCAGGTGTTCTCCACCCGCAGCTGGAAGTGCCGCTCCGACCAGTCGACGCTGCTCGTGCGGTGCACCGGCCACTGCCGGCCGGTCACGCCGCCCGCGTCCGAACTCCCCAGCGCGCTGCGCAGCTCGAAGTCGGCACCCTTGCGGTCGATGTACGCCACCACGCACACCGGGTCCTCGCCGGCCAGGTCCAGCAGCGGCGTCACGTGCGGCAACGGCGCCCAGTCGGCCGTGGTCCCGCCGTACGGGGGACGGGCCAGCTGCGGGTCGAGGACCACCTGGCCGGCGCAGGCGAACAGGGCCCGCCCGTGCGGGTCGGTGGCGTGGCGCAGTCCCTCCACCGCCTCCCGCACGGCCCGGCAGGTCGCGTCGTCCGCGCCCTGCTCCGCCAGCTCCCGGGCCACCGCGGCGGCCGTCAGCTCACGCTCGTGGGGGGTGTCCTCCGTGTGCCGGGACAGGTCCACGTACACGGAGGCCCAGGGTCCCTGATGTTCGTAGAGGGGGTGCAGAAACGCGAGATCCATGGTGGCTCCCTCCCGGGTGCCGCTCGGGGGTGGTAGTGCTGCGGGGCGGGTACCCGGCCCGCATGAACGAACACGACACACGGGACGACACCATGACCGGAGTGGACCCGGGTCGCCTGGACGACCAGCAGCTCATGAAGGAGCTGGAGACCATCCACCGCACGCGCCACGACACCCTCCTCTACGGGTCGAACGACGCGCTGCGGGCCCACAACGAGCGCATGGCGCAGCTGGAGGGCGAGTGGCTGCGCCGCAACCCGCGCCGCCCGGTGGCCGCGGGCCGCACCCGCGAGGGGGCCCGGGAGCGGGGCTGCGGGGAGTCGGCGGCGCCCGGCGGCTGAGCCGGAGGACGGAACCGGCCCGCGCGGAGCCGGGCGCACACCGGAGCCCGGCCTCCGACGCCGATGGCGGCGGCGTCGGAGGCCGGGCTCCGGTGCGACGGCGTGACGCCGGGTCCGCTCAGCCGCCCGCCTTGGCGAACTCGGCGAGGTAGGTCTCGCAGAACGCCTTGAGATCGTCCGGCTTGCGGCTGGTGACCAGCACGTTGTTCCCGTGGTCGCAGACCTTCACCTGTTCGTCCACCCAGGTGGCGCCCGCGTTGCGAAGATCGGTCCGCAGACTGGGCCACGAGGTCACGACCCGGCCGCGTACGACGTCGGCCTCGACGAGGGTCCACGGGGCGTGGCAGATGGCGGCCACCGGACGCCCCTGCTCGAAGAAGTCCCTGACGAACGCCACGGCCTTCTCGTCTGTCCGCAGGAAGTCCGGGTTGGCCACCCCGCCGGGCAGCACCAGCCCGCCGAACGAGTCGGCCGACGTGTCGCCCACCACCTCGTCCACCGGGAACGTGTCCGCCTTGTCGAGGTGGTCGAAGCCCTGGACCTCACCGGACTGCGTGGAGACCAGCACGGGTTCGTGACCCGCGTCCTTTGCGGCCTGCCACGGCTCGGTCAGTTCGACCTGCTCCACGCCTTCGGGCGCGGTCAGAAATGCGATGCGCATGTGGTTTCCGAGTCCTTTCCCGGCGCGCCGGCCTTTGGTCGCCGTCCGGCGCGCGTGTGTCATTGGGTCGGCGGGGGCCGCTCCGGCCCGGATGGGCCGTCCGGTTCCGCGCGGCTGATGTCGGCGAGCGCCGAGGCCGGGTCGTGGGCCTCGGCCAGGTCGCCGAGGCTCACCACCCCCACCGGCAGCCCGTCCTCCACGACCGGCAGCCGGCGCACGGCGTGCTCGCGCATCAGCGCGACCGCGTCGGCCACCGGGTCGTCGGGAGACACCAGCAACGGGGCGTCGGTACAGACCGCCCGGACGCCCACCGCCATCGGGTCGAGGCCCTCGGCCACCACCCGCACCGTGATGTCACGGTCGGTGACCAGGCCCACGACGTCCTGCCCGTCCGCCACCACCACGTCACCGATGTTCTGCGTGCGCATGAGCAGCGCCGCCTCGACGACGGAGGAGTCCGGGCGGACGGCGGCCACACCCGGGGTCATGACCTCCCTCACGTACTCGGCCACGGAGGCCACCCTTCCCGGCGGCTACGCGCCCTGCGTACCGGCGGGTCCGGGCCCGCCGCTCTCGGTCAGGGCCACCGCCAGCTCCTGGACGTTGTCGTAGCGCGCCTTGTGCGGCAGTCGTTCCAGTCCCTCGACGAGGGCGTCCGGTGCGTTGCCGCGGCGCAGCGCCCGGGTCAGTTCCCGCGGGCCGGCGGGGAAGGTGCCGCGGGTCAGGTTCCGGGCCAGTTCGAGCCGGAGAGCCTCCAGGTAGGTGGGACCGCGGCCCGGAGTCACCGGCCCGTACATGACGTCGGGGTCGTCCTCCGCGGCCGGCTCCGGGTCGTGCCACTCCTCGGTCCGGGTCGGGTGCCCGGACCGGAGCAGACCCTGCAGTTCGTGCTTCATCTCGTCGTCGCGGTGGACGCTCATCCGGTCACTGCCTCGCTGCATGTCTCCCTCCAGGTCCTTCAGGGGTGCCGACCGCGTACCCGGACACCGGAGGCCGACACGGATTCATCCGGACGGGTCCACTCCGATTCCCGCGGACACGGTGCGTGCGGCACCGTGCACGGCGGGTTTGCCCGGCCGGGACGGGGAACCCGGCCCGCGCCACCACCCCCCACGCCCACCCTTCATCGGGAAGGACGGATCATGGCGGTGCTGCTCGCTGTGTGCATCCCGGTCCTCATGCTCGGCGTGGTGCTGGCCATGGGCCGCTACGAGGAACTGGTGCTGCCGGGCACCGCGCCACCGTCCGACGACGCCGAAACGGCCGCCCGGACCGACGGCCGGACAGATCAGTAATCGAGAAGCGCCGCCCGCCGCGTGCCGTCTAGCGTGTTCCTGCCGACCCGCCGACGGATGGAGACACGATGAGCAGCGCCAAGAGGACGGACCCGAGAGCGGCCGCCCCGCACCCGGCCGACGGTCACGACATGATCCGTGTGCACGGCGCCCGCGAGAACAACCTCAGGGACGTCAGCATCGAGATCCCCAAGCGCCGGCTGACCGTCTTCACCGGTGTCTCCGGGTCGGGCAAGAGCTCCTTGGTCTTCAACACCATCGCCGCCGAGTCGCAACGGCTGATCAACGAGACCTACAGCGCCTTCGTCCAGGGCTTCATGCCGACCCTGGCCCGCCCCGAGGTCGACGTCCTCGACGGCCTGACCACCGCGATCATCGTGGACCAGCAGCGGATGGGCGCCGACCCCCGCTCCACCGTCGGCACCGCCACCGACGCCAACGCGATGCTGCGCATCCTCTTCAGCCGGCTCGGCGACCCGCACATCGGCCCGCCCAGCGCGTACTCCTTCAACACCGCCTCCGTCCGCGCCAGCGGCGCGATCACCGTCGAGCGCGGAAACAAGAAGGCCGTGAAGGCGACGTTCGAGCGCACCGGCGGCATGTGCACCAACTGCGAGGGCCGGGGCAAGGTCTCCGACATCGACCTCTCCCAGCTCTACGACGACTCCAAGTCGCTCGCCGAGGGCGCCTTCACCATCCCCGGCTGGAAGTCGGACAGCCAGTGGACCGTGCAGGTCTACGCCCAGTCCGGCTTCGTCGACCCGGACAAGCCGATCCGCGAGTACACCGACAAGGAGCTGCGCGACTTCCTCTACGGCGAGCCGGTCAAGGTCAAGGTCAACGGCGTCAACCTCACCTACGAAGGACTGATCCCGAAGATCCAGAAGTCGTTCCTGTCCAAGGACAAGGAGGCGATGCAGCCGCACATCCGGGCGTTCGTGGAGCGCGCCGTCACCTTCACCACCTGCCCCGAGTGCGAGGGCACCCGGCTCAGCGAGGGCGCGCGGTCGTCGCGGATCGGAAAGGTCAGCATCGCCGACGCCTGCGCGATGGAGATCCGCGACCTCGCCGATTGGGTCCGCACCCTCGACGAGCCCTCGGTGGCGCCGCTGCTCACCGCCCTGCGGGACACCCTCGACTCCTTCGTGGAGATCGGCCTCGGCTACCTCTCGCTGGACCGTCCGGCGGGCACGCTGTCCGGCGGCGAGGCACAGCGCGTGAAGATGATCCGCCACCTCGGCTCCTCGCTCACCGACACGACGTACGTCTTCGACGAGCCCACCATCGGCCTGCACCCGCACGACATCCAGCGGATGAACGACCTGCTGCTGCGCCTGCGGGACAAGGGCAACACCGTGCTCGTCGTCGAGCACAAGCCGGAGGCGATCGCCATCGCCGACCACATCGTCGACCTCGGCCCCGGCGCCGGCACGGCGGGCGGCACCGTCTGCTTCGAGGGCACCGTCGAGGACCTGCGGTCGGCCGGCACCGTCACCGGCCGCCACCTCGACGACCGGGCCTCGCTCAAGGAGACGGTGCGCGAGCCCACCGGCGCGCTGGAGATCCGCGGCGCGAACACCCACAACCTCCAGGACGTCGACGTCGACATCCCGCTCGGCGTGCTCTGCGTGGTCACCGGCGTGGCGGGCTCCGGCAAGAGCTCGCTGATCCACGGCTCGGTACCCGCCGGCGCGGACGTCGTCGCCGTCGACCAGAGCCCCATCAAGGGCTCCCGGCGCAGCAACCCGGCGACCTACACCGGCCTGCTCGACCCGATCCGCAAGGCCTTCGCCAAGGCCAACGGCGTCAAGCCCGCCCTGTTCAGCGCCAACTCCGAGGGCGCCTGCCCCACCTGCAACGGCGCCGGCGTCATCTACACCGACCTGGCGATGATGGCCGGCGTCGCCAGCCCCTGCGAGGACTGCGAGGGCAAGCGGTTCCAGCCCTCGGTGCTGGAGTACCGGTTCGGCGGCCGGGACATCAGCGAGGTGCTCGCGATGTCGGTGGCCCAGGCCGAGGAGTTCTTCGGCGCCGGTGAGGCGCGTACGCCCGCCGCGCACAAGATCCTCCAGCGGCTCACCGATGTCGGACTCGGGTACCTCACCCTCGGCCAGCCGCTCACCACCCTCTCCGGCGGCGAGCGGCAGCGGCTGAAGCTGGCCACGCACATGGGCGAGAAGGGCGGCGTGTACGTCCTCGACGAGCCCACCACCGGCCTGCACCTCGCCGACGTCGAGCAGCTGCTCGGCCTGCTGGACCGCCTGGTCGACGCCGGCAAGTCGGTCATCGTCATCGAGCACCACCAGGCCGTCATGGCGCACGCCGACTGGATCATCGACCTCGGCCCCGGCGCCGGCCACGACGGCGGCCGGATCGTCTTCGAGGGCACCCCCGCCGATCTCGTCGCCGACCGTTCCACCCTCACCGGCGAGCACCTGGCGGCCTACGTCGGCGCCTGACCCGGGACGGATCCCACAGCGCCGGTACCGGTGGTGTCCGGCGCTGTGGGATCGTGGGCGGCGTGACGACGTTGGAGGACCTGGCCCGGCTGCGGCGCGCCCGCGACCTGATGGACCGCGAGTACGACAAGCCGCTCGACGTCCCGGCGCTGGCCCGGGTCGCGCTCATGTCGGCGGGCCACTTCTCCCGCAGCTTCCGCGCCGCCTACGGCGAGACCCCGTACAGCTACCTGATGACGCGCCGCATCGAGCGGGCCAAGGCCCTGCTGCGGCGGGGCGACATGTCGGTCACCGAGGTCTGCTTCGCCGTCGGCTGTACCTCGCTGGGCTCGTTCAGCTCCCGCTTCACCGAACTGGTCGGCGAGAGCCCGAGCGCCTACCGGGCCCGCGACCACTCGGACGGCGCCGCCATCCCGGCCTGCGTCGCCAAGGTCTACACCCGACCGGTCAGGAACGGAGAAGCCAGGCCCGCACCCGGGCCCCTAGCGTGAGGCACATGGACATCAACCTCTCGCAGTGCTTCATCGCCGTCGACGACCACGACAAGGCGCTCGCCTTCTACCGGGACGTGCTCGGCATGGAGGTCCGCAACGACGTCGGCTTCGAAGGGATGCGCTGGGTGACCGTCGGTTCCCCGGCCCAGCCCGACGTGGACATCGTCCTCGAACCCCCGCTCGCCGACCCCAACGCCTCGGCCACCGACAAGGAGGCCATGGACCGGCTGCTCGCCAAGGGCCTCCTGCGCGGCGTCATCTTCACCACCGACGACGTGGACGCCACCTTCGAGCGCGTCCAGGCCGCGGGCGCCGAGGTCCTCCAGGAGCCGGTCGACCAGCCCTACGGAGTCCGCGACTGCGCCTTCCGCGACCCGGCCGGCAACATGCTCCGCTTCAACCAGCCGCGCAAGCGGTAGCCGGAAGCCGGGAAGTCGGGTGTTTGCCGTGGGGCGAAGGGGGCAGGCGCAAGGTCAGTGCTTCGGACAGGAGGCACGTCCGTGGGAGCGGCGGGACGCCGCCACGGACGCGTCCGTCCGGTGGCCGGACGCCCTCCCACGGTGACCGCCCGACCCAAGGGCCGTGTCGTCGCACCGGTGACGCGGGGGTTCGACGAACTCCGTGTGCCGTCCGCGTTCGGCGGTGCCGACCGGGCCGCCGCCCGGCGCGACGACAGGACCCCGCGCTCCGAGGGAGTTGCGACGCACCATGCCGATCCACGCCAGCGTGAAGCACCCGCACGACGACGCCCCCGACACCGCCGACGCCTTCCGCCGGCTCACCAGCCTTCCCGACGGTCCGGAACGCGACGCGGTCCGCGACCGGATCGTCGAGGCCTGGCTCCCCATGGCCGAACGGCTCGCCGGACGCTTCCGCAGCCGCGGCGAGAGCTACGAGGACCTGCGCCAGGTCGCCGCCCTCGGCCTGGTCAAGGCCGTCGACCGGTACGACCCCGAGCGCGGCAACGCCTTCGAGAGCTACGCCGTGCCGACGATCACCGGCGAGATCAAGCGGCACTTCCGCGACCACATGTGGACCCTGCACGTGCCGCGCCGGGTACAGGACCTGCGCAACCGGGTCCGCCACGCCGGGCAGGACCTGTCCCAGACCATCTCGGGCCGCAGGCCCACCGTCGCCGAGATCGCCGAACACGCCGACATGAGCGAGGAGGACGCGCGGGTCGGCCTGGAGGCCCTGGAGAGCTTCACGGCCCTGTCCCTGGACGCCGAACTTCCCGGCAGCGAGGACGGCTACTCACTCGGCGACGCCCTCGGCGCCTCCGACCCGGCCCTGGAGACCGTCGTCGACCGCGAGGCAGTGAAGGACCGTCTCGCCGCCCTGCCCGAGCGTGAACGGGCCATCCTCTACATGCGCTTCTTCGACGACATGACGCAGAGCCGCATCGCCGAACAGCTCGGCATCTCCCAGATGCACGTCTCCCGCCTGATCAGCCGCTGCTGCGACCGGGTGAGGGAGCAGGTGTTGCGCGACCCGGCGGCCTGAGCCAGGCGCCGGCCGTGCTCAGGGCCGACGAGGTGGCGGGGCGTGCGGTGCGGCTGGCCTTGCCGTGCCGTGGGCGACGGCACCGGCGAGGGCGGGTGCCAAACCTGAGCCTCACCCGCTCGGGCGCTCCGTTCCCGCGAACGGCGCACGGCGGCGCGCGGGCCCGTGCCGGGAGGGCTGTGATGGCCGAGGGGGCGCGAGTGCCGTGCCCCCGCAGCCGTCGCTCGAAGGAGCCCGACCCATGCGCCGCACCGCCCGCGCCCTGTCCACCACCGTCCTGGCCGGTGCCGCCCTCGGAGTCTTCGCGGCCCCCGCCCCGGCCGACCCCGGCGTCCCCCCGCCCCCCATCGGCGTCGGTGAACCCGTCGCCGAGGTCAGCCCGGCCGACGTGGCCCCCGGCGACACCGTCACCGTCTCCGTGACCTGTGCCCCGACCGGCGGCTCCGCGCCCGCGACCCTCGCCGCCACCTCACCGGCCTTCGAGTCGGGCACGGTGGAGCTGCGCAAAGTGGGCGGCGAGAACGAGGCGACGGCCGGGGCCGCCTACCGGGGCACCGCCCGCATAGCCGCGGCCGAGGACGTCACGAGCGCCCCGGACGCGGCGGGTTCCGAGGACGCGTGGACGGTCGACGGCGCCTGCCCCGAGGCGTCCGGCGAGGAGGGCGCCCCCTGGAGCGCGACGATGACCGCGCCCGAGGCGCCGATGACGGTGCCGGACGAACCGCTGCCGGTGCCGGACGAGCCGGCGGCCGTGCCGGAGGCGGGCGCCGGCGCCGTCGCACCGCCCTGCCCAGGAGCGACGGCCGGGCACGGCGGAACCTCCTCCCGGGGCACGTCCTGCGCCACCACGAAACCCGCGTGCCCCCAACCGGCTGCCCCGCACGACGGGACCTCCGCGCGGCGGAAGGAGTGCGGCGGCGCGACCGCGGAGCACGGAGTGCACGCCGGCGCGGGCGGAACGTTCACCGACTCGGTGCCCGTGCTGGCCGCCGGCGGACTCCTCATCGCGGGCGCGGGAGCCGCCGCCGCGCACCGGCTGCTGCGGTTCCGGCCGCGCGGGGACGCCGAGCACCGCTGACCCGCACCGAGTCCGGGCCGCGGTGATCCGTACGACCGGGGGCCGCGGCCATGGCCGGGCGCCCCGGTGGGTACTTGGAGCAACGACCGGACGAATCGTGCCGGCGGCGACGGGACACGGCACCACGGACTGCGCGGAGGCACGCATGCGGCGGACGGACCCCGGAGGGCACGGCCCCCACGGTCACGACCATGGCCCGGTGGGACACGGTCCCGTCCGCTACGGCCCGCACTTCCCCGACGACGGGCTGCCGGTCCTGCCCGAGCTGTCCGCCGTACTCGCCGCCGCCGCGGGCCGCGCCCAGGAGGAACCCGCCGGCGGCGCGCCCGCCCTCCTGGACGCCGCCTGCGGCTACTGGGACCGGCGCGGACTGACCACCGACCCCGGCCACGTCGCCGCCGCCCCCGGCGCGGGCGCCCTGCTGCTCGCGCTGACCGCCGCGCTCGGCGGCGACGTGCTGGTGCCCCGGCCCTGCGCCGCCTGGTGGGCGCCGTACGCGCGGCTGCTGGGCAGACCCGTCTTCCACGTGCCGACCCCGGCCGAGTCCGGCGGCGTCCCCGATCCGTACGCCCTCCTGGAGACCGTCCGCCGGGTCCGCGCCGAGGGCGGCGACCCCCGCCTGCTCGTCCTGTCGGTCGCCGACGACCCGACCGGCACCGTCGCGCCGCCCGAGCTGCTGCACGAGACCGTGGAGGCGGCCGCGGGCGAGGGACTGCACCTGGTCAGCGACGAGACCTGGCGCGACACCCTGCACGATCCCCACGCCACCGTGATCCTCAGCCCCGCCGAGATGCTGCGCGAGCGGGTCACCGTCGTCACCGGCCTGGCCGGCGCGCTGCTGCCGGCGGCCTGGCCCGCCGCCGTCGCCCGCTTCCCGGCGTCCGCCGCCGGGGACGGCCTGCACGCGCGTGTCCTCGACGTGCTCACCGCGCTCGGCGCCCGTGTCGCCGCGCCCGTCGCCGCCGCGGCCGGGTACGCGCTCGGCGAACCCGAACCGGTCACCGAACGCCGGACGGCCGCCGTACGCCTGCACGCGCGACTGGCCGCCGCCGCGCACGCGGCCGTCGTCGCCGCGGGCGCCACCGCCCGGCCCCCGCAGGCCGGCCGCCACCTTTACGCCGACCTCGGCCCGTTGCGCGACGCGCTCGCCGCCGAGGGCGTCGGCGACGCCCAGGAACTGGAGGACTTCCTCACCGCCCGGCTCGGCATGCCCGCCCCCGGCGGCCACCGCTTCGGCGACGACCTGCCGGCCCTGCGCGTACGGCTCGCCACCGGCCCCCTGCTCGGCAGCGGCACCGGCGAGCGGCGCGCGGAATGCCTCACGTCCCCCGACCCGTTGGAACTGCCACAGGTGCAACGCGCGTTGGTCCGTCTGGAGTCGGTCTTCGGCGACCTGCGCGACGCTCAGCGATGGGAGCCTCCTCGATGACGCAGCAGCCCCGGTCGACCGCGAGCACCCCCACTCCCGCCGTGGACGCGGACGCGCCGCCGGCCGAACCCTCCCCGGCCCCCTCGCCCTCCCCGCCGCTCGCCGATCCCCGGCCGCCGGCCGAGCACCGGGTCTGGCCGCGCACCTTCCACGACCGGCTGACCGCACCGCTGCCCGGACTGAAGGCCATCGCGAGATTCGCCCGCGAGGGGGCGGTCAGACCCGGCCCCGAAGGCCTCGCCGACATCCCCCGGCTGCCGTACGAGCCCGGCCCGCTGCCCCGAGTGGATGCCCGCACCGTCGCCGTCACCTGGGCGGGACACGCCAGCTGGGTGGTGCGGATCGGCGGGCTCACCGTGCTGACCGACCCGGTCTGGTCCCGCCGCATCCTCGGTACCCCGGCCCGCGTCACGCCCGTCGGCGTTCCCTGGAGCGCCCTGCCGCGCATCGACGCGGTCGTCATCAGCCACAACCACTACGACCACCTGGACGCCCCGACCCTGCGCAGGCTCCCGCGCGACACCCCCGTCCTCGCGCCGGCCGGGCTCGGCCGCTGGTTCCACCGCCGCCGCTTCACCCGCGTCACCGAGCTGGACTGGTGGGAGGCGACGGAGCTGGGCGGCGTCCGCTTCGACTTCGTACCGGCCCACCACTGGTCCAAGCGCACCCTCACCGACACCTGCCGCACCCTGTGGGGCGGCTGGGTCCTCACCGCGCCCGACGGCCGGCGCGTCTACTTCGCCGGCGACACCGGGTACGGCCACTGGTTCGCCCGCATCGGCCGCCGCTACCCCGGGATCGACCTCGCCCTGCTCCCCATCGGCGCCTACGATCCCCGCTGGTGGCTCCGGGACGTCCACTGCGACCCGGAGGAGGCGGTGCGGGCCGCCCAGGACGTCGGTGCCCGCCGGATGGCGCCGATGCACTGGGGCACGTTCGTCCTGTCCGCGGAACCGGTCCTGGAACCCCTCACCCGCGTACGCACCGCCTGGCAACGCGCCGGCCTGCCCCGCGAGCACCTGTGGGACCTCCCGGTCGGCGGCTCCCGCGTACTGGGATGACATCGCGCGGGGAGCCGCAGCCCCTGCCCGGACGGACTGCCCAGACCCGGGATCCGGACGCGACACACGGACGCGACGCTCGGATGTGATGCCTGGACATGAGGCCGGGACGCGATGCCTGGACGCGAGACGCGAGACGCGAGGCGCGGACACGAGACTCGGGTACGACGCCCGGACGCGGGGCCCGGACGCAGCGACCGGCCCCCGCGTCCCCGGCACGCCCCCGCACTCGCAGGGTGACCGCCTGCCGACGTCCATCCCCAGCCCCGCTCCCCGTCCCACCGCCGGAGACCTACGCCTTGGCGGGCCCCCGAAACCGCCGCCACACGCTCGGCGCGCCACTGACCAGCACCGTCAGGGCGATCGCCGCTGCCACGCCCTCCCACGGCTTGCTGAACAGGGCGCCGCTCAGGATGCCGATCAGCTGGTACGTCACCGCCCAGGCCAGGCAGGCCGGGAGGTTGCCCCGGGCGAAGCGGCGCAACGGCCACTCGGCCAGCAGGCAGGCCAGCATCACGGGTATGCGGCCCGCCGGCACCAGCCGCGACAGCACCAGCACCGCGACGTCGTGCTCGGCGAGCTTCTCCTGCGCCTGCTCCAGCCGGTCCTCGGGCGCCCGGGACCGGATCGCCTCCAGCCAGCGCGAGCCGTTCTTCGAACCGACCCCGCGCCGCCCCAGCCAGTACAGCGCCATGTCCCCGCAGAACGCGGCCAGCGACGCGGTGGCGAACACCATCAGCATCGAGAACGGCAGCGTCTGGTGCATCGCCACCACGGCCGCCGAACTGACCAGCGCCCCCGTCGGCACCACCGGTACCAGCGCCCCGATCAGCACCAGCAGGAACAGCGAGGGATAACCGAACGCCTGCTGGGCCGGCTCGGTCGTAATGCTCGTCACGGCGGTGCCCAGCGTGCTCACCGCGCGACCTCCACGCGCACACTCTCACCGTGCCCCAGCCGGTGCACCGCCACGCCCGGCGCACGCAGCGCCGCCAGGCGCACGAACTCGTCACCCGGCGTGTGGAACTCGTGCGGGCGCACCGCGTCCATCCCGATCGGCCAGTACGTGCCGTAGTGCACCGGCACCGCCGTGCGCGGCGCCAGCCGGGCCAGCGCCTCGGCCGCCCGCCCCGCGTCCAGGTGCTCGGAGCCCAGGTACGGCCCCCAGCCGCCCACCGGCAGCAGCGCCGCGTCGACCGGCCCGACCTCCTTCTCCATGCCGTCGAACAGGCCGGTGTCCCCGGCGAAGTACGTCCGGGCCTCGCCCTCGACGACGTAGCCGAGGGCGGGGGAGCGGTGCGGGCCGAGTGGCAGCCGGCGCCCGTCGTGCCGGGCCGGCACCGCCCGTACCCGCAGGTCACCGACGGTCGTCTCGTCGCCGGGCGCCACCTCGGTCAGCTTCAGGTGCCCGAGCCTGCGCATCCCCGGCACCGCACGCGGCGCGCCCCGGGGCACGAGCAGGCGCGTGCCCGGCGCGAGCCGCGCGAGCGACGGCACGTGCAGGTGGTCGGCGTGCAGGTGCGACACCAGCGCCAGGTCCGCGCGCCAGGCGTCCGGCGGCGGCACCGCGCCCCGTCTGCGGCGCAGGTGGGCGAGCCGGCGGACGAACAGCGGATCGGTGAGCACGCGTATGTCCGAGTCCTCGACCGTGCAGGTGGCGTGACCCCACCACGTGAGCTCCACCGGCACCTCTTTGCCTCCTTCGCGCGACTCCCCGAAGCCTACGTCCAGGAGTAGGGTCGGCGGCGAAACGGGAGGTGAGGGGGACACCATGGGGCTGGTGAGGGTGACGGCGATCGCGAGTCTGACGCCGCTGGAGCAGCTGGACGACGACCCCTTCCTGGTCGACTCCCGCAGCCAGCACGCGATGTGCGCCCGCTGGGCCGCGGAACAGGGCTACGTCGTCGCGCGAGAACTGCTGGTGCGCGGACTGCGGCCCGACCACGACGCCCTGTGGGACGGGGTGCGCCCCGGGCACGACCTGTTCGTCGCGCCCAGCCGCCGGGTGCTGGAGAGCGCGCTGTCGTCCGTGGAGGCGTTCGCCGCCGAGTGCGCGCGGCGCGGCGTCCGCGTGGAGACCGTCGGCCGTGCCGAACCGGCGTACGACGCCCGGATGAAGGCGTGCGTGCACCGGCGCCTGTCCATGCCGACGGCCGGGTACGACGGCCGCTGACACCTCGCTGCGGGGGGTGAACCGGACCCGGGGGGACAAACGGGCGCTCCGGAGCGTTGTGGCAGGGTGGGGAAGGCCCGTGCCGACCACGGGCCGGGACGTGAGGTGTGCGGAGCGTGGGTGGAGGGCGTTGGCGCCGGGTCGCCAGTCAGATCGGCCGGAGTGTCGCGGTGTGGGCCGTGTCCACCCTCACCATGCTCGCGCTCGCCGGCATCCTGCCGGACTTCCGGCTCCAGTCGCCGGACGGGGACAGCGCCACCGACATCGCCGTGACCGCCGCCGTCGGAGCCGGCGCCTTCGGTCTGCTGTCCGCCCTGGTGTGGCCGCTGATGGTCCGGCTGCTGCTCCTGGTACCGACGCTCGTCCTCGGGCTGCTGGTCTTCTTCCTCAACGGCGGGCTGCTGCTCCTCGCCATCGACATCAACCCGGCCGGGCGCGGCGGCGTCGCCCCCGAGACGGCGGTCGTGGTGGCCGCCGTCATGTCCGCCGTCGCCTCCGCCACCGGCGGTGCGCTGGCCGTGCGCGACGACGACGCCTACCGGCGCCGGCTCTACCGCCTCGCCGACCGCCGCCGCAGATCCGGCCCGCCCTGCCCGGCCGGCCCCGGCACCGTCTTCCTGCAACTGGACGGCGTCGGCCACGACGTCCTGCTGGACGCCGTCGACGCCGGGCACATGCCGACCGTCGCCCGCTGGCTCGGCCGCGACGGTGACTCCGCCACCCACCGCCTCGCCCCGTGGCGCACCGACTGGTCCAGCCAGACCGGCGCCAGCCAGCTCGGCATCCTGCACGGCTCCAACCACGACGTCCCCGCCTTCCGCTGGTTCGAGAAGGACACCGGCGAGGTCGTGGTCTGCAACCGCCCCACCAGCGCCGCCGAACTCCAGCGCCGCGCCATCGAGCACACCGGCGACGGGGGGCTGCTGACCTTCGACGGCGCCAGCCGCGGCAACCTCTTCAGCGGCGGCGCCGACGAACAGGCCCTCGTCCTGTCCATCGCGACCCGCCGCCGCAGCAAGGAGAACCGCTCCCGGTCGGGCTACTTCGCCTACTTCTCCGACCCGGCCAACGCGGTGCGCACCGCGATGTCCTTCGTCGCCGAGGTGTGCCGGGAGATCGGCCAGTCCACCCGCGCCCGCGTCCACAAGGTCCGCCCCCGCGTCTCCCGCGGCGGCCTCTACCCCTTCGTCCGCGCCTTCGCCACCGTCGTCGAACGGGACGTCGTCGTCGCCGCGGTGATGGGCGACATGCTCGCCGGCCGCACCGCCGTCTACGCCGACCTGGTCGCCTACGACGAGGTCGCGCACCACTCCGGACCGCGCGGCCGGGACGCCGCGAAGGTCCTCCAGCGGCTCGACCGGTCCCTCGCACTGATCGAGAAGGTCGCCGAGCACGCCCCCCGCAAGTACCGGATCGTCGTCCTGTCCGACCACGGCCAGAGCCCCGGCGAGACCTTCCGCGCCCGCTACGGCCTCACCCTCGGCGACCTGGTCCGGGCCGGCTGCGGGCTGCCCGTGCCCCGCCGCGCCCAGCGCACCCGCAGCGGCGCCGAGGCCCGCAACACCGTACGGGCCGCCCTGCACCGGCCCGTCGAGGAGGGCGCCGAGCAGCAGCGCCCCGCCGACCGTCCCGGCGGCCGCCGCTCCGACCCGATCGTGCTGGCCTCCGGCAACCTGGGCCTGGTCTCCTTCCCGGACGTCCACCACCGGATGACCCGGGAGGAGATCGACGCCCGCTACCCGGCCCTGCTGCCGACCCTCGCCAACCACCCCGGCATCGGCTTCCTGCTCGTCGACAGCGAGGAACACGACGGTGTGGTGCTCGGCGCGCGCGGCGCGGAGATCCCGCTGGACCGGCTCGACGAGGACCCCGGCCCGCTCGCGCCCTTCGGCCCCGGCGCCGCCGACGCCGTCCGGCGCACCCACTCCTTCCCGCACACCGCCGACATCATGGTCAACTCCTTCCACGACCCGGCCGACGGCGAGGTGCTCGCCTTCGAGGAGCAGATCGGCTCCCACGGCGGACTCGGCGGCGCCCAGTCCCGGGCCTTCCTGCTCTCCCCGGTCGTCCTGTCCGCGCCGGCCGACGACGGCACGGAGATCTCCGGCGCCGAGGCCGTCCACCGGGTGCTGCGCCGCTGGCTGCGCGAGTCCAACGGACCCCAGGTGCCCGTGGAGGATCCCCGGCCCAGGGCCGTCGGCGGCGGACCTTTTCCGGTCCCGGACGGGGTCGTGCAGGACAAAAGTGCCTGATTTGGAGCCGTGCCCGGCCGTGCCGGACCATGGGCGCCGTCCCGGCGATCCCGGGCACCAGTTCCAAGGAAGGCGCACCACCCCATGCACGACACCGGGACCGTCCCCCCACCGGCTCCGGCCCCGCAGGAGACCCCCGCGGCCCCCGGTTCCACCCCCGCCCCCGAGGGCACCAGGCACGCCCGCCGCTTCGGGCTCCCCGTCGCCACCGCCCTGGTCATGGGCAACATCATCGGCGGCGGCATCTTCCTGCTCCCGGCCTCCGTCGCCCCCTTCGGCACCATCAGCCTGCTCGCCTTCGGCGTCCTCACCGTCGGCGCCATCGCGCTCGCCCTGGTCTTCGGCCGCCTCGCCCAGCGCGACCCGCGCACCGGCGGCCCCTACGTCTACGCCCGCGAGGCCTTCGGCGACTTCGCCGGCTTCCTCGCCGCCTGGACGTACTGGATCACCACCTGGGTGTCCAACGCGGCCCTCGCCGTCGCCGCCGTCGGCTACCTCGACGTCCTGATCCCGGTGGGCGACCATCGCTGGACCGCCTGCCTGGCCGCCCTCGTCATCCAGTGGCTGCCCGCGCTCGCCAACTTCGCCGGCACCCGCTACGTCGGTGCCGTCCAGCTCGTCGCCACCGTCCTGAAGTTCGCGCCGCTCCTGCTCGTCGCCGTCGGCGGCCTGTTCTTCTTCGACGCCGACAACCTGGGCCCGTTCAACGCCACCGGCGGCAGCGGTATCGGCGCGGTCTCGGCCGCCGCCGCGATCCTGCTCTTCTCCTACCTCGGCGTGGAGTCCGCCGCCGTCAGCGCCGGCGAGGTCAAGGACCCCCGCCGCACGGTCGGCCGCGCCACCGTCATCGGCACCGCGGGCGCCGCCCTCGTCTACCTGCTGGGCACCCTCTCGGTCTTCGGCACGGTCGCCCACGACCGCCTGGTCGACTCCACCGCCCCCTTCTCGGACGCCGTCGACGCCATGTTCGGCGGTGCCTGGGGCGGCTGGGCCGTCGCGCTGGCCGCCCTGGTCTCCATGACCGGCTGCCTCAACGGCTGGACCCTGCTCAGCGCCCAGACCCCGTATGCGGCGGCCAAGGACGGCCTCTTCCCGGCCGCGTTCGCGCGCAAGCGGCGCGGGGTCCCCACCGTCGGCGTCGGCGTCACCGTCGTCCTCGCCTCCCTGCTCACCGTCTACAACTACACGGCCGGCTCGGCGAAGGTCTTCGAGATCCTGGTCCTCGTCACCACCTTCACCGCGACCGTGCCGTACCTGCTGGCCACCGCCGCCCAGCTCTTCCACCTGCTCTCCGGCCAGGGCGAGAAGGTCGACCGGACCCGGCTGGTCCGGGACGGCGTGATCGCGGCGGTCGCGGCGGCCTTCTCCCTGTGGCTCGTCGCGGGCGCCGGTTACGCGGCGGTCTACCAGGGCGTGCTGTTCCTCTTCGCGGGCGTGCTCGTGTACGCGGTGATGGCAGCCCGCAGGCGGCGCGCGGAGGGTCCCGCCGCACCGTAATTCGGCTGCGCGGGACCGGCGGGGGACCCACACTGGTGCGGTCCCCTTCCGACACCCCTCTCGAGGAGCCCCTGCGTGCAGGCAGCCGTCACCGTCACTCCCGCCCGACTCCCGGAACTGCTGCTCGGCCTCGCCACCGTGCGGCCGGTCTTCCTGTGGGGCGCACCCGGCATCGGCAAGTCCTCCCTGGTGAGGAACTTCGCCGACTCGCTGGGCCTGGAGTGCGTGAGCCTGCTCGGCACCCAGCTCGCGCCCGAGGACCTGATCGGCGTACCGCAGATCCGGGACGGCCGGTCGGTGTTCTGCCCGCCGGAGTCCATCGCCCGCGACGAGCCGTACTGCCTCTTCCTGGACGAGCTGAACGCGGCCACCCCCGACGTGCAGAAGGCGTTCTACTCCCTCATCCTCGACCGCCGCGTCGGCACCTACGAGCTGCCCAAGGGCTCCATCGTCATCGGCGCCGGCAACCGCGCCACCGACAACGCCCTGGCCCGCCCCATCGCCTCCGCGCTGGTCAACCGCCTCACCCACGTCCACCTGGACGCCTCCGCCGAGGACTGGCTCACCTGGGCCGGCGAGAACGGCATCCACCCCTGGATCACGGACCACCTCACCGACCGCCCCGACCACCTGTGGTCCAAGCCGCCCAAGACCGAGGAGCCGTTCTCCACCCCGCGCTCCTGGCACATGCTCTCCGACGCCCTGCACTCCTTCGGACGCGACCTCGACGAGGGCACCCTGAAGGTCCTCGCCCACGGCACGCTCACCCCCGCCCACGCCACCGCCTTCTGCGGCTACGTCAAGATCGTGCGCAGCCGGTTCGGCATCGAGGCGATCCTCAAGGGCGAGGCCCGCTGGCCCAGCCGCCTCCAGGACCGCGACCTGCTCTACTACCTCGCCGAGTCGTTCCGCGGCCGGCTGGTCAAGGAACTGCCCGCGAGCAAGGAGCACATGTCGGCGAACGGCCGCCAGACCGCCTACCGCGCCAAGTCGCTGCTGGTGCAGCTCGCCGAGATCTCCGTCGAGGTCGCCCAGAGCGTCATCGCCTCCGACGCCGACGGCAACCCGGTGCTGCCCGCCTGGTTCCTCGTCGAGGCCGCCCGCGACATGCCCCGGCTGGTGGAGGCCCGCCGATGAGCCGCACCCGCAGACAGAAGCAGCAGCGGAAGAAGAAGGACCCGGCCGCCGAGGACTGCGCCAAGGGTGTGCAGCTGGTGTGGGCCAACCCGGCGCTGGCGGCGATGGAGGTCAAGCTGTGCCGCGAGGAGGAGTGCCAGGTCGCGCCCCGGCAGGGACTCGTCCGCGTCAGCTCCAACGGCCGGGTCCACCTGAGCCACACCCGCCACGCCGAGCCCGTCGAGTGGGCGTGGGCCGTCGCCCACGCGCTGATCCACCTCGGCTTCGGCCACGTCCCCGCCGCGACCGGTGAGCGCGACCAGCCCGACCGCTACGACCTCGCCGCCCGCTGCGTCGTCGTCAACCGCTTCCTTCAGACCTTCCCGGTCGGCCGCACCCCGGACGACCTGCCGCCGACGTACCCCGACGGCGACGAGGAGCGCATCGCCGCCGCCTGGCGCCGCGAGGGCGGCATCCCGGCCGTCTACGAGCGCTGCGGCACCGCGGGCGCCGAACCCGACCAACTCCTCGTGCCCTGGGACGAGTACAACGGCCAGGCTCCCGACTGGCAGCTGGCCTTCGCCCACGCGCTGACCCGCACCATGTCCACCGCCCTCGACCTCGCGGGCGGCCGGCGCGACGACATGCTCGGCGGCCCCACCCGCCTGCACCCCTGGCAGCAGGCCCTGAGCTGGTTCGTCTCCTCGTACCCGCTCCTCGGCGGCATCGCCGCCGGCATCACCCTCGTCGCCGACGCCGAACTGGCCCGCGCCCACGGCATCTCCGTCGCCGCCGTCAACGCCGAGGCCGGCGAGATCTACGTCAACCCCCTGCGCCGGTACGACGACGAGGAATGGCGCTTCGTCCTGGCCCACGAGATGCTCCACGCCGCCCTGCGCCACGGCGACCGCTGCGGCACCCGCGATCCCTACCTCTTCAACGTCGCCTGCGACTACGTCATCAACGGCTGGCTCGTCGAGATGCAGGTCGGCACCATGCCCGAGGGCCTGCTGCACGACCCGGCCCTCGCCGGCCTTTCCGCCGAGGAGGTCTACGACCGCATCGCCGGCGACCTGCGCCGCATGCGCCGCCTGTCCACGCTGCGCGGCAAGGGCGCCGGCGACATCCTCGGCGGCCCGCTCGGCTCACCCCGCGACTACGTCGACCTCGACGGCTTCTACCGGCGCGGCCTCGCTCAGGGCCTCGACCTGCACCAGCAGCAGGAGCGCGGCTTCCTGCCCGGCGGCCTGGTCCAGGAGATCCGCGCCCTGAGCCACCCGCCGCTGCCCTGGGACGCGCGGCTCGCCCGCTGGTTCGACGAGTTCGTGCCCCGCCCCGAGCCCGTGCGCTCCTACGCCCGCCCCTCCCGGCGCCAGGCCGCCACCCCGGACATCCCGCGCGCCGGACGGTACTTCCCGCCCGAGGAGATCGCCCGCTGCACCTTCGGCGTCGTCCTGGACACCTCCGGCTCCATGGACCGCACCCTGCTCGGCAAGGCGCTCGGCGCCATCGCCTCCTACGCCGAGGCCCGCGACGTGCCCGCCGCCCGCGTCGTGTTCTGCGACGCGGCACCGCACGACGCCGGATACGTGCCGGTGACGAACATCGCGGGCCGGGTGCGGGTGCACGGGCGCGGCGGCACCGTCCTCCAGCCCGGCATCGACCTGCTGCTGCGCGCCGACGACTTCCCGCCCACCGCGCCGGTCCTCGTCATCACCGACGGCTGGTGCGACGTGCTGCGGGTCAGGCGCGAGCACGCCTATCTGATCCCGAAGGGCGCACGGCTGCCGTTCGCCGCCAGGGGGCCGGTCTTCCGGGTGAGCTGAGCCGGAGTGTGATCGGATGGGGGTGGGGACCCGGCCGCCGGGCTCCCACCGCCCAACCACAGCAAGAGAATTCGAGAGGACCCGCCGTGGCAACCACGCGCTCCGCACACACCGTCTGGGAAGGCAACCTGCTCGAGGGCAACGGTGTCGTCACCTTCGACTCGTCCGGCATCGGCGAGCAGCCGGTGTCGTGGCCGTCGCGCGCCGAGCAGGCGAACGGCAAGACCAGCCCCGAGGAGCTGATCGCCGCCGCCCACTCCAGCTGCTTCTCCATGGCGCTGTCGCACGGTCTGGCCGGCGCCGGCACCCCGCCCACCAAGCTCACCACCTCCGCCGACGTCACCTTCCAGCCGGGTGAGGGCATCAAGGGCATCCACCTCACCGTGGAGGGCACCGTCCCCGGCCTCGACAACGACGCGTTCGTCGCCGCCGCCAAGGACGCCAAGAAGAACTGCCCGGTCAGCCAGGCCCTGACCGGCACGACCATCACCCTGACGGCCAAGCTGGCCTAGTCGGACAGGGCGCTAGGAGCCCGCGCGCTCCCAGCCCCGCCGGTCCGGGCGCGGCCCCAGCTGCCTGGGGTCGCGCGACCGGTACACCACGTACGGCCGGGTCAGGTACTGCACCGGCGCGCTGAACATGTGCACCAGCCGGGTGTAGGGCACCAGGGCGATCAGCAGCATCCCCACCACCGCGTGCACCTGGTACAGCACCGGCACCCCCACCATCAGCTCCGTCTTCGGCTGGAGCGTGAACAGGCTGCGCGACCAGGGCGCGATGGTGTGCCGGTAGTCGTAGCCGGTCCCCGAGGAGTGCGCGAGCTTGGCGACCATGCCGAGGACGATCGCCGCCAGCAGGAAGACGTACATGACCTTGTCGTTGGCGGTCGTCGCCCGGAACACGGGCGCGTTGGTACGCCGCCGGTAGATCAGAATCAGGATGCCGGCCACCGCCAGCACCCCGGCCGCCGTGCCGCCGTACAGCGACAGCAGATGGTACGCGTGCTCGCTCACGCCCAGCGCGTCCGTCCACGACTCCGGGACGAACAGCCCGACGAGGTGCCCGACCAGCACGAACAGGATGCCGTAGTGGAAGACCGGCGACGCGATGTTCAGCAGCTTCGACTCGTAGACCTGCGAGGAGCGCGTCGTCCAGCCGAAGCGGTCGTAGCGGTGCCGCCAGACCAGGCCCGCGATCAGCAGGGCCAAGGCGGCGTAGGGCAGCACGCCCCAGAGGAAGACGGTCACGGGCGGGCTCCGGTGGGTGCGGGCGGCAGGGTGGCGCACACGGCGTCCAGGACGCACGCGTAGGGCGTGCCGAAGGCGGTCAGCCGGGAGCGGAGCTGGTCCAGGGCTTCGCGGTGCTCGGTGAGCATGCCGATGTCCCCGGTGCGGGAGGCGAACTCCAGCACCGCCGGCAGGAAGTCGGGCAGCTCCTCGTCGGTGAACTCCAGACCGTGCGCCCGGTACAGCTCCTTGAAGCGGACCAGGGACATCCCGCGGTTGCGGGTGTCGCCGTCGGTCCACCAGCTCAGGTACAGGCTGTGCCGGTTCTTGAAGTCGAAGACCTCAACGTAGTGCGCCTGGAGTTCGCCCTGCCCGGTCGCCGCCGCGTGGTCGGTGAAGCCGCGCAGTTGCGGAGCCGCCTCGCGCAGCAGTGGCAGCCGGACGCGGAAGTCGTCGTCGGGATATGTCAGACAGAGCGCCGCCGCCTGGTACAGCACCTCGAAGCCGGGCATCGGATCAGACCTCCCTCTCGTCGTCCGCGGTCTGCCGCCTGCGCAGGATGTGGAAGTTCTCCACCGGCACCAACGGCAGCCGCTTGCGCCCCGAGTCCCGGCCGAACGGCCCGTCCCCGCCCATCCCCGGCCCGCCGTCGGTGTCGAGGCTGCACGTGTCCGGCAGCGCGGACGCCTCCAGCCGGTGCGCGTCCCCGACGGCCGCCGTCGGGATGACGTACCGCTCCTCGTACTTGGCGAGCGCCAGCAGGCGGTACATGTCCTCCACCTCCTGGGCGCTCAAGCCGACACTCGCGCAGACACCGGGGTCGGGGTCCTCGCCGAGGTTGACCGACCGCATGTGGGAGCGCATCGCCGCCAGCTTCTCCAGCGACGCCCGCACCGGGCCGGTGTCGCCCGCCGTGAACAGCTCCGCCAGGTACTCCAGGGGGATGCGGAGCGTGTCGATCGCCCCGAACAGGTTGTCCGCGTCCTCGCCGTCGTGCCCGGTCTCCGTCAGCGCGTCCACCACCGGCGACAGCGGCGGGATGTACCAGACCATCGGCATGGTCCGGTACTCCGGATGCAGGGGCAGCGCGACGCGGTACTTGCTCACCAGCGCGTGCACGGGGGAGCGCCGGGCCGCCTCGATCCAGTCGAACGGGACGCCCGCCTCCTCCGCCGCCCGCCGTACCGAGGGGTCCTCGGGGTCGAGGAAGACGCCCAACTGGGCCTGGTACAGCTCCTGCTCGTTCTCGGTCGAGGCGGCCTCGGTCACCTTGTCGGCGTCGTACAGCACCACACCCAGGTACCGGAGGCGGCCGACGCAGGTCTCCGAGCAGACCGTCGGCTGCCCGATCTCGATGCGCGGGTAGCAGAACGTGCACTTCTCGGCCTTGCCGGTGCGGTGGTTGAAGTACACCTTCTTGTACGGGCATCCGGTCACGCACATCCGCCAGCCCCGGCAGCGGTCCTGGTCGACGAGGACGATGCCGTCCTCCGAGCGCTTGTACATCGCCCCGGACGGGCACGAGGCGACACACGACGGGTTGAGACAGTGCTCGCAGATGCGCGGCAGGTAGAACATGAAGGTCTCTTCGTACGCGAACCGCACCTTCTGAGAGGCCTGCTGCCGCGTGCGCTCCACCATCGGGTCGAGGTCGCCGTAGGCGGGGGCGCCGCCCAGGTCGTCGTCCCAGTT
This sequence comes from Streptomyces sp. CB02414, assembly GCF_001905385.1. Taxonomy (GTDB): domain Bacteria; phylum Actinomycetota; class Actinomycetes; order Streptomycetales; family Streptomycetaceae; genus Streptomyces. The sequence goes on from NZ_LIPF01000008.1 coordinate 334,611, forward strand.
CGAGGACCAGCCGATCTTCATCGGCTTGCCGTCGATCTGGGAGACGGGCCGGGCGACCGGGTAGTCGGAGCCGAGCGGGGCGTCCGTGAGGTTCTTGTAGTCGTACGTCCAGGGCTCGTAGTAGTCCTTGATCTCCGGGAGCCTCGGGTTGGAGAAGATTCCGGCGAGCTTCTTGATCCGGCCGCCCGCCTTGAGCTTCAGCGCCCCGCGCCGGTTCAGCTCCCAGCCGCCCTTCCACTTCTCCTGGTCCTCGTAGCGCCGGGGGTAACCCTGCCCCGGGCGGGTCTCCACGTTGTTGAACCAGACGTACTCCATGCCGCGCCGGTTGGTCCACGCCTGCTTGCAGGTGACCGAGCAGGTGTGGCAGCCGATGCACTTGTCGAGGTTCATGACCATCGCGACCTGGGCCATCACACGCATCAGTACTCGACCTCCTGGCTGCGGCGGCGGATGACGGTGACCTCGTCGCGCTGGTTGCCCGTCGGACCGAGGTAGTTGAACGCCCACGACAACTGGGCGTAGCCGCCGATGAGATGGCTCGGCTTGAGGAGCAGCCGGGTGAGCGAGTTGTGGATGCCGCCGCGCTTCCCGGTGGTCTCCGCGAGCGGCACGTTGACCGTCCGCTCCTGCGCGTGGTGCATGTAGACCGTGCCCGGTGGCATCCGGTGCGAGACGATCGCGCGGGCCACCACCACGCCGTTGCGGTTGACCGCCTCGATCCAGTCGTCGTCACAGACCCCGATCGCCTCCGCGTCCCGCGTGGACATCCAGATCGTCTGGCCGCCCCTCGACAGCGCCAGCATGAACAGGTTGTCCTGGTACTCGGAGTGGATGGACCACTTGTTGTGCGGGGTCAGGTAGCGGACCGTCACCTCGCGGTGCCCGTCGGGGCCGAGCTGCGGCTCGCCGAAGAGCCGGCTCATGTCCAGCGGCGGCCGGTACACGGGCAGCGCCTCGCCCAGCTCGTGCATCCAGTCGTGGTCGAGGAAGAAGTGCTGCCGTCCGGTGAGGGTGTGCCAGGGCTTGAGGTGCTCGGTGTTGAGCGTGAACGCCGTGTAGCGTCGGCCGCCGGCCTCGCTGCCCGACCACTCCGGCGAGGTGATCACCGGCACGGGCGCCGACTGGGTGTCGGCGTACGTGATCCGCTTGCCCTCGTGCTCGGCGGCGAGGTGGGCCATCTCCTGCCCGGTCTTCGCCTCCAGGGTGTGGAAGCCCTGGGTGGCCAGACGGCCGTTGGTGGTGCCGGAGAGGGCCAGGATGGTGTTGGCGGCCTTCACCGCCGTGTCCAGTGCCGGGCGGCCGTCGGCGGGGCCGCCGCGCACCGCGCCGTTCAGCTCCCGAAGCCGCGCCACCTCCTCGTCCGGCCGCAGCGTGATCCCCTTCGCGGGCAGGCCCTTGGCCTCCACCAGCGGGCCCAGCGCCGCGAACTTCGCGCCGACCGCCGTGTAGTCCCGCTCCACGACGACGAGGTTCGGCATGGTCTTCCCGGGCTCGGGATCGCACTCCCCGCGCCGCCAGTCCCGTACCACCCCGCCGGGCTGGGCGATCTCGCCCGGCGTGTCGTGCTGGAGCGGCGCCGCCACCAGGTCCTTGCGTACGCCGAGGTGGCCGGCGGCCAGCTCGCTCAGCTTCTCCGCGAGCACCTTGAACGTGTCGAAGTCGGTGCGCGTCTGCCACGGCGGGCTCACGGCCGGGGAGAAGGCGTGCACGTAGGGGTGCATGTCCGTGCTGGACAGGTCGTGCTTCTCGTACCAGGTCGCCGCCGGCAGCACCACGTCGGACAGCAGGGTGGAGGAGGTGTGCCGGAAGTCCAGCGACAGCAGCAGGTCGAGCTTGCCCTCGGGCGCCTCCTCGTGCCACACCACGTCCCGGGGCCGCTGGTCCGGTGCGGCCTCCTCGGCGCGCAGCGAGGAGTGGGTGCCCAGCAGGTGCTTGGTGAAGTACTCGGCGCCCTTGGCCGACGAGCCCAGCAGGTTGGCCCGCCACAGGGTCACGATCCGCGGCCAGTTCCGAGGCGCGTCCGGGTCCTCGCAGGCGAACTTCAGGGTGCCCGCCCGCAGTTCGGCCACCGCGCTCGCCACCGGGTCGCCGAACGTCTCGCCCAGCTCCAGGGGGTTGCGGTCGAAGGTCGGGTACGACGGCATCCAGCCCGTCCGCGCCGACAGCGCCAGGCAGTCCGCGCCCGTCATGCCCTCGAACCGGCCCTCGCCCAGCGGGGAGGCCAGCACGTCGGCGCCGAACCGGTCGTAGCGGAACTGGTCGGTGTTCAGGTACCAGTACGCGGTGCCGATCATCTGGCGCGGCGGACGCGACCAGTCCGAGGCGGCGGCCAGCGACGCCCAGCCCGTCACCGGACGGCACTTCTCCTGGCCCACGTAGTGCGCCCAGCCGCCGCCGTTGCGGCCCTGGCAGCCGGTGAGCTGGAGCAGGGCGAGGAAGGCCCGGTAGATCGTCTCGGAGTGGAACCAGTGGTTGGTGCCCGCGCCCATCAGGATCATGCAGCGCCCCTTGGAGCGCTCGGCCGTGCGCGCGAACTCCCGGGCGATCCGCACGCAGGCCGCCGCCGGCACCGAGGTGTGCGTCTCCTGCCAGGCCGGGGTGCCGGGCGCGTCCGCGTCCTCGTACGACGCCGGCCACTCGCCCGGCACTCCGGGCCGCGCCACCCCGTACTGGGCCAGCAGCAGATCGAACACCGTCGTCACCAGCGGACCGGTCGCCCCGCCCAGCCGCGTCGCCGGCACACCCCGCGTCACCACCTCGCCGCGGCCCTGCGCGTGCGCGCCGCCCTCGGTGTCGAAGCGGGGGAGCAGCACCTCGACGCCCGACGCCATCTCATGGCCGTGCAGGCTCAGCCGGGGACGCACGTCACCCAGGTCGAGGTTCCACTTCCCCCGGTCGGCCTCGTTCCAGCGGAAGCCCAGCGAGCCGTTCGGCACGACCGCGCGGCCCGTCGCGTCGTCCAGCACCACCGTCTTCCAGGCGGCGTCCGCACCCTCCTGCCCCAGGTCGGCCGCGCGCAGGAACTTCGCCGGCACGTACGCCCCGTCCCGCTCGGTCAGCGTCACCAGGAACGGCAGGTCGGTGAAGCGCCGCACGTAGTCGTCGAAGAACGGCGTCTCCCGGTCGACGAAGAACTCCTTGAGCACCACGTGCCCCATCGCCAGCGCCAGCGCGCCGTCCGTGCCCGGGTGCGGGTGCAGCCACTGGTCGGCGAACTTGGTGTTGTCGGCGTAGTCGGGGGAGACGACCACGACCTTCTGGCCCCGGTAGCGGGCCTCCGCCATCCAGTGCGCGTCCGGCGTCCGCGTCACCGGGACGTTCGACCCCCACATGATCAGGTAGGCCGCGTCCCACCAGTCGCCGGACTCCGGCACGTCCGTCTGGTCGCCGAAGACCTGCGGGGACGCCACCGGCAGGTCGGCGTACCAGTCGTAGAACGACAGCATCGGGGCGCCGATGAGGGAGTGGAAGCGGGCGCCCGCCGCGTGCGACACCATCGACATCGCCGGGATGGGAGAGAAGCCCGCGATGCGGTCCGGGCCCTGGGTGCGGATGGTGTGGACGTGGGCCGCGGCGACCATCTCGACCGCCTCGTCCCAGCTCGCCCGGACCAGGCCGCCCTTGCCGCGCGCCCGCTGGTAGCGCCGCCGCCGCTCGGGATCGCCCTGGATGTCGGCCCAGGCCAGCACCGGGTCCGTCAGCCGGGCCTTCGCCTCCCGGTACATCTCCAGGAGCACCCCGCGCACGTACGGGTAGCGCACCCGGGTCGGCGAGTACGTGTACCAGGAGAACGCCGCGCCCCTCGGACAGCCGCGCGGCTCGTACTCGGGGCGGTCCGGGCCCACCGACGGGTAGTCCGTCGCCTGGGTCTCCCAGGTGATGATGCCGTCCTTGACGAACACGTTCCAGCGGCACGATCCCGTGCAGTTCACGCCGTGCGTGGAGGTGACGACCTTGTCGTGGCTCCAGCGGTCCCGGTAGAACGCGTCCGACTCACGGCCGCCGACCAGCCCGATGCTGTGCAGGTCGGGGGCGGCGGTGCCGGGCCGGAAGAACCGGCCCGCGCGCAGCAGCGCCGCGCCCGGTTCGGTGGGCGGTGTCCGCGTGTCGGTCACGTGCGCTCCCTTGATCGACCGGGCCCTGGCTTCCGAACCTAGGGGCGGGCGCGGGAGCGCACCTTTTCGCGGCGCCCGTACGGGTCAGGGCGGATGCCGGCCGGTCCCGTCAGACCTTGCGCGCCACCCCCGCGTACACCGGCACGATGCCCTCCGCCTGGGCCGCCACGTCCTCCGGCTCCGGCCGCCATCCGGTGACCGGGATGACGCCGGGGCCCAGCAGCTCCAGTCCGTCGAAGAAGCGGGAGAACTCGCCGAGCGAGCGCGGGTAGAACGGCGTGCCGCTGCGGGCGAACAGCCCGGCCGCCTTCCCCACCGCCTCCGGGTTGAGATCCGGTGTGACCTGGGAGAGGACCAGGTAGCTGCCCGGCACCAGGGCGTCCACGTACCGCTTCAGCAGGCCGTGCACGTCGTCGCCGTCGGCCGCGTCCCCGAGGTAGTGCGTCAGGGCCACCAGCGACAGCGCCACCGGCCGCGCGAAGTCCAGGGACTCGGCCGCCGGCCGCAGAATGGTGTCCGGGTCGCGGACGTCCGCGTGGACGTACTCCGTGGAGCCCTCAGCGGAGCCGTGCAGCAGCGCCTCGGCGTGCCGCAGCACGATCGGGTCGTTGTCCGCGTAGACCACCCGCGCCTCGGGCGCCACGGCCTGTGCGACCTGATGCAGGTTCGGCTCGGTGGGGATGCCGGTGCCGATGTCCAGGAACTGGCGCACCCCGGCCTCGGCGAGCGTCCGCACCGCCCGGTGCATGAACCGGCGGTTGGCCCGCGCCCCGCGCACCGCCGTGTCGTCCGCGGCGAGGATCTTGCGGGCCAGCTCCTCGTCCACGGGGTAGTTGTCCTTGCCGCCCAGCCACCAGTCGTAGACGCGGGCCGGGTGCGGCCGGCCGGTGTCGACGGGAGCGGCTGCGGGCGTGGCGTCGGATCCGGTCATGCGCGGTGGTCTCCTCGGTGCCGGGGCGTCAGGGGTCGTGGTTGCCGGGACTGCCGGTTCAGAAGTTCTCGCGGTACGCGCGCAGGATCTTCTCGGTGCGCTGGGTCGAGGCCGCGCGCGCCGTCATGTGGTCCAGGACCTCCAGGTGCGCGGAGACCTCCGTACGGGAGTCCAGGTACAGGGCGCCCGTCAGGTACTCGGTGAAGACCATGTCGGGCAGCTCCGGCTCCGCGAACCGGAACAGGGTGAACGGCGCGTACGTCCCGGGATGCGGCCCGTCGTCGAACTCGGCGACCTGGAGCGTCACCCGGTCCCGGGTCGCGAACTCCAGCAGCTTGTCCAGCTGGCCGCGCATCACCCCGGCGTCGATGCTCACCGGCCGCCGCAGCACCGTCTCGTCCATCACCACCCACAGGTGCGGCGGGTCCGCGCGCTCCAGCAGCCGCTGCCGCTCCATGCGCAGCGACACGTGCCGCTCGACGGCCTCACCGCCCGCGTTGGCGATCGTCCCGGCCTCCATGACCGCGCGCGCGTAGTCCTCGGTCTGCAGCAGCCCCGGCACGAAGTGCGGCTCGTAGGAGCGGACGATCCGCGCGGCGCCCTCCAGGCTCACGTACATGCTGAACCAGTCCGGCAGCACGTCGTGGTACCGCTGCCACCAGCCCGGCTGGTTCGCCTCCTCGGCCAGCGCCACGAACGCCGAGACCTCCGCCGCGGGCACCCCGTACGCCGTCAGCAGGATCTGGACGTACGGTATTTTCAGCGCGACCTCGGCCATCTCCATGCGCCGCACGGTCGCCGGGGCCACCCGGAGCACCTTGGCGGCCTCCTCGCGCTTGAGGCCCGCCGTCTCCCGCAGTTCCTGCAACCGCCTGCCCAGGACCACCTGGCCCACGGTGGGTGCGGCCCGCCGCTCACTCACGCCACGCCTCCCCAACGCGCCCAAGTCTCACCGCAGTCTGTCATGTTCCCCTGTCAGTCTCACAAGGGGTGTTCGCGGATCAACATCATTACCTGCCGGGTAATCGACCGTGCGCGGCCGGGACGCGATCGTGGAGCCATCGGGTTCCGGGCCGGCGCACTCCGGTCCGGACCCGGTTCCCGCAGCAGCGCCCCGACCCCGACGGAGGATGACTCGTCATGTCCGCCAACCAGCTGGCCGTCCTCGCCCGCACCACCGAACCGCAGCTGATGCTGCGCCGCTTCCTCGCCCTCGACGCGGTGGTGACCGGCGCCAACGCGGTCGCCTACCTCGCGCTCTCCGGTCCGCTGGGCCGGTTCCTCGGCGCCGGCTCCGGGCTGCTCCTCGCCCTCGGCGCGTTCCTCGCGGTGTACGCCGGGTGCGTCGCCCTGCTGGCCGCGCGCCCCCGGCCGCCGGCCCTCGGGGTGCGGGCGGTCGTGGAGGCCAACCTCGCCTGGGCCGCGGTCAGCTTCGCCGCCCTCGGCCTGTGGCTGACGCCCACCACGGCCGGCGCCGTGTGGACCGTCCTCCAGGCACTCACCGTCGCCGGATTCGCGCTGCTCCAGTACGCCGCGCTGAGGCAGCGTCAGGACAGCAGCGTCTGAAGGTACTTGACCGTCGCCGGGTCGGCCGGGAGCAGCGTCTCGATGGCCAGCTCGGCGACGGTCACGTCCATCGGCGTGTTGAAGGTGGAGATGGACGAGATGAACGACAGGGTCCGTCCCTCGTGCTCGATCTGCATGGGCAGCGCGAAGTACGGCACGGGTTCGGCCGGCTCCTCGCCCGCGCCGCTCTCCGGTACCGGGTACGCCGCCACCTCCTCGTACAGCGCCCGGAGCGGCTCCGAGCGGTGCAGGGCGATCTGCCGCTGCATCTGCTCCAGCAGGTGCCCGCGCCACTCGCGCAGGTTGCGGATGCGCGGCGCCAGGCCCTCCGGGTGCAGGGTCAGCCGCATCGCGTTGACCGGCGGCTGAAGCAGGTGCTCCGGCAGACCCTCCAGCAGCATCAGGATGCCCCGGTTGGCGGCCAGCACCTGGTACGTCGCGTCCACGACCAGCGCGGGATACGGCTCGTAGCCCCGGATCAGCCGCTCCATGCCCTCGCGCAGCGCGTCCAGCGCCGGGTCGTCCAGCGGGGTCTCCGGGTAGCGCGGGGCGTAACCGGCCGCGAGCAGCAGCGCGTTGCGCTCGCGCACCGGCACCTCCAGGTGCTCGGCGAGCCGCAGCACCATCTCCTCGCTCGGCCGGGAGCGGCCCGTCTCGACGAAGCTGATGTGCCGGGCGGAGGAGTCGGCGCGCAGCGCCAGCTCCAGCTGGCTGACCCGTCGCCGCTCCCGCCAGGCCCGCAGCAGCGGACCCACGCCCTGGGCGGTGGGGGCGGTACCTGACACGAGTGCGGTCATACCCGCACGGTAGCCGACCCGGGCCCCTCAAGGGGTGGGCCGGCCCTCCTGACCAGGGCCCGGACGGCCCGGCTGTGGCAGGCTGAAGGTGAAGGTGATGCGGCAACCGAGCCGTCCGCCGAGCCGTCGGCCGCCCAGGAGAGGAGCGCAGCCCATGCCCGTCGAACCGCTGCCGCAGCAGGAGATCGAGGAACGGCTGGCCGGGATGCCGGGCTGGTCCCTCGACGACGGCCGCCTCACCCGCACCTACCGGCTCGGCTCGCACTTCGCGGCGACCGCGATGGTCGTCCACGTCGCCCAGGTGCAGGAGGAGCTCGACCACCATTCCGACCTGACCCTCGGCTACAACACGGTCGCCCTCGCCGTGCACACCCACAGCGCGGGCGGCGCCATCACCGAGAAGGACGTGGAGCTCGCCCGCAGGGTGGAAGACCTGGCCGCCGGCCACGGGGCACACTGACGGTGTGCTCGACTACGACAAGGAAGCGGAAGTCTACGACGCCTCCCGCGGCGGCGAGCCCCGCGCCGAGGCCGCCGCACGGGCCGTACTGAGCCTCGTACCACCGCGGGCGCGCAGCCTGCTCGACGTCGCCTGCGGCACCGGCATCGTCACCCGGCGGCTCGCGGCCGGCCGGGAGGGCCTGCGCCTGACCGGCGCCGACCTGGCGCCCGCCATGGCCCGGCGCGCCGCCGCCAGGCTGCCCGGCGCCGTGGTGCTCGCGGACAGCCGCAGGCTGCCCTTCAGGGACGGCGAGTTCGACGCCGTCAGCAGCGTCTGGCTGCTCCACCTGGCGGGCGGCGGCGCGAACGTGCGGGCGATCGTCGGCGAGTGCGCCCGCGTCCTGCGCCCCGGCGGGGTGTACGTGACCACGGTCGACAAGGGCGCCTCGCACAACGTGGGCAGCGACATCGACGCCGTACTGGCCACCCGCCCGCCGAGCACCGCGCACGACGCCGCCGACCTCGTCGAGTCCCACGCCCGCGCCCACGGCCTGCTCCCCGCAGGACACGCCCGCTTCACCGGCCACGGCCAGGGCCGCAGCCCCCGCCGCACGATCGCCGACCTCAGGCGCGGCTGGTTCGTCACGCTGCCGCCGGGCGACCCGCTCGCGGACGACTACGCCGACCGGCTCGCGGCCCTGCCCGACCAGGACCGGCCCCGGCCCGACCCGGTGTTCACGCTGAGGGCGTTCGCGAAGCCGTAGGAAACCGCGGCCGATGGGCGGCAACCCGGCCGCCCCGGGCGGCGACCAAGAGGCGGAACCCATCCGTCCTCCAGGAGGTCCGTCCCGTGAGCCACCCCCACAAGTACCGCAGACGCCGTCCGCTCGTCCTCGGCGCGGCCCTCGCCGCCACCGCGCTCGTCGGCACCGGCCTGACCACGCTCACCACCGACACCGCCGAAGCGGCGACCGCCCGGCAGGCCGAGGCCCTCGACCGGGGCGTGGTCAGTGTCCACACCGGCGCCGGCAACCTGGTCGGCTGGCGCTGGCTGGCCACCGACCCGGACAACGTCTCCTTCAACGTCTACCGCGCCGGCACGAAGGTCAACTCCACGCCGGTCACCGGCTCCACCACCTTCTTCCACGCCGGCGCCCCCTCCCACGCCGACTACACGGTCCGCGCGGTGGTGAACGGCACCGAGCAGGGCGACTCGGTCCACGCGATCCAGTTCCGGGCCGGCTACAAGGACGTGCCGATCTCCCCGCCCGCCGGCGGCACCACCCCCGACGGCGTCTCGTACACCTACGAGGCCAACGACGCCTCCGTCGGCGACCTCGACGGCGACGGAGCCCTCGACCTGGTCCTGAAGTGGCAGCCGACCAACGCCAAGGACAACTCCCAGTCCGGCCACACCGGTAACACGATCGTCGACGGCATCCGCCTCGACGGCACCCGGCTGTGGCGCGTCGACCTCGGCCGCAACATCCGCTCCGGCGCCCACTACACGCAGTTCCAGGTGTACGACTACGACGGCGACGGCAGGGCCGAGGTCGCCATGAAGACCGCCGACGGCACGAGGGACGGCACGGGCGCGGTCATCGGCGACCCGTCGGCCGACCACCGCAACTCGTCCGGGTACATCCTCACCGGCCCCGAGTACCTGACCATGTTCGACGGGCGGACCGGCAGGGCCATGGGCACGGTCGACTACGTCCCCGCCCGGGGCAACGTCTCCTCCTGGGGCGACTCCTACGGCAACCGCGTCGACCGTTTCCTGGCCGGCACGGCCTACCTGGACGGCTCCCGTCCCTCCCTGATCATGGCGCGCGGCTACTACACCCGCTCGGTGATCGCCGCCTGGGACTGGCGGGACGGCCGCTTCACCCGCCGCTGGACCTTCGACACCAACTCCTCCACCAACGCCGGCAGGGGCTACGACGGCCAGGGCAACCACCAGCTCTCCGTGGCGGACGTCGACGGCGACGGCAGGGACGAGATCGTCTACGGCGCGATGGCCGTCGACGACAACGGCCACGCCCTGTGGACCACGAGGAACGGCCACGGCGACGCCATGCACGTCGGCGACCTCGACCCGTCCCGCCCCGGCCTGGAGGAGTTCAAGGTCGACGAGGACAGCTCCAAGCCCTCCTCCTGGATGGCCGACGCCCGCACCGGTCAGATCATCTGGGCCACGGGCGCGAGCGGCGACAACGGCCGGGGCGTCTCCGCCGACATCTGGTCCGGCAGCGCGGGCGCGGAGTCCTGGTCGTCGGCGGAGAGCGGCATCCGCGCCCCGAAGGGCACGGTGGTCAACAGCCGCAAGCCCTCCAGCACCAACTTCCTGTCCTGGTGGGACGGCGACCCCGTCCGCGAACTCCTCGACGGCACCCGCGTCGACAAGTACGGAACCTCCGGCGACACCCGCCTGCTCACCGGCTCCTCGGTCGCCTCCAACAACGGCACGAAGGCCACCCCGGTCCTGTCCGGCGACATCCTCGGCGACTGGAGAGAGGAGATCGTCTGGCGCACGACGAACAACACGGCCCTGCGCATCTACTCCACCCCGCACGAGACGGACCGCAGGATCACGACCCTCCTCCACGACACCCAGTACCGCACGGCCCTGGCCTGGCAGAACACCGCCTACAACCAGCCCCCGCACCCGAGCTTCTTCATCGGCGACGGGATGACGACGGCACCCAGGCCGACGGTGTACACGCCCTGATCCGCCGCCGCGTCCTCACGCGGCCTCGTCCACCGGCGGGAGCTTCTTCCCGCCGGTGACCACCTTCCTGACCCACCCCTGCGTCAGCCGTGTCCGGGAGGCGAGTACCTCCACGGGTACGCCACGCCGGTACGCGGCGCGCAGGGCGGCGTTGCGCCAGTGCTCGAACCGTCTCTTCGCGGCCTCTGCCGTGACCGCCCGGTGCAGCAGCACCGCCAGCCCGAGCAGCAACAGCCCTGCCGTGCCCTCCCACTTGTGCGCCATGCGGACCCCTGTCCTCGGTTCCACTCCCACACACCTCAACGGTCGAACGTGGGCGGCAGGGCCACAAGGGCGCGAAACGGGCGCACTGGTCGTGAAAACCGGGCGACCCTCGGCGTGAACGAGGGCCGCCCGGCAGGTGGTTCCACCGTCCGGTGGCGGAACCGCGCACACGGAGCCGTCAAGCGCCCCCAAGGGGCGCGGGGAACTGCGCGACCAGCCACGAACGGCCCGCAGCCGAAAACCCGCGCGACCCGCGGAGCGCTTCGCGGGGGACTATTCGAGCAGCTCCGCGTACGAACCCATGGCGAGGGCGATGTCCGCCTGCGCCCAGAACCGGTGGTACGTGAACGTCGGCGCGGCGCCGCCCGCGAGGTAGCTCTCGATCTTCGACCAGGCCGGGTCGTCCTGGTAGAAGGAGCGGATCGAGGAGAACGTCGACGACGCGTCGATCGTGTCACCGTTCGGCATGGTCCCGGTCCAGCCGTCCGGCACGTGCACCGGGTCGTCGAAGCGGTTGTAGTCGGCGCGGGTCTCCGGGACGGCGATGCCGAGCGCGTCCTGGTTGTTCTCCCACATGCCGTCCAGCAGCGCCTTGGCGGTGGACGCCGCCTCGGTGTCGCCGGAGCGGTCGGCGTAGTACGTCAGGGTCTTGGCGTACGCCGCAGCCACACCGACGTCGTTGGTGTAGTCGGCGACGGTGACGTGCAGGCCGGCGTTGTCACCGGGGGAGGACGCGTTCCAGGTGTCCGGCTGCCCCGACCACTTCAGCGTCGCCGGGATCAGGAAGGTGCCGTCCGGGTTGACCGTCGTCTCCGACAGCGCCCAGTCGACCCACTTGTCCAGGACCTCCTTCGCCCGCGCGTCGCCGCTCTGCTGGTAGTACTCGGCGACCCGCTCCATGGACCACGCCTGGAAGCCGAACCACTGGTTGGACGGCGGGTCGTGGTACACCGGCTTCTCGTCGTAGTACATGCCGTAGAAGGTCGGCGTACCGGCCGGCGGGGTGGCGTACCGGCCCGCCCAGCTGTTGGTCGCGCCGCCCGCGATGGCGCCCTCGTCGGACTGGAGCCAGCGGTAGAACTCGATCTGCCGGTCCAGGGACTTGGCCCAGTCCGCCGCACCCGTCGCCGACTTCGGCTTCAGGTCGTCGTACGTGCTCAGCGCGTACGCCGCCAGCGGGTTCTGGTAGCCGCCGTGGGTGTGGCTGGAGCCGATGCGCCAGGCCCAGCCCGCCGAGGTGTCGACGGCGCCGCCCCACGCGTAGTACCAGGACAGCAGGTAGTGTGAGGAGTCCTTGCCGGTGCCGGCCGGGCAGCTCGACGGCCCCACGCAGTTCCCGACCTTCTTGAAGTACTTGTCGTACATGGCGTAGCGCAGGTAGTCGCCCATCTTGGCGGCCTTGTCGAGGGTCCCGGCGATCTCGTCGCCCTTGCCCTGCTCCTCGGCCCAGACGTCCGCCCAGTACGCCGCCTGCACCGCCCGCGCGTCGGCGTCCGGGGCGTTGGTGAACTTCCACTGCTTCGCGTAGGAGGCGTCACCCGTGAACAGGTCCAGGTAGCCGTTGGGGCCGCCGTACTTGAAGGCGTCGCAGGTCGGCTGCGGCACCGTCTCCCACACCGACTCCTGCGCGCCGCGCTGGAAGGTGTTGATGTAGGACGGGCCGGTGTCCGACGGACCCGCCTCGCAGTTGCCGGGCGAGTTGCCGTAGCCGTAGGTGTTGTCGACGTCCTGGAGCCAGTGCATGCCGTAGACGTCGTCCGTGCCGTACGCCGACTTCAGCTCACCGGCGATCGGGTCCGGGCCGACGGAGACCGTGCCGTCCAGCTTCGCCGGGTACTCCTGCGGCGTGTCCAGCTCGGGCGCGTAGGTCGCCGGCTCGGACGCGTTGTAGGACGAGTTGGTCGGCTGGTCGGAGTGGGTGGGGATCATGTAGGTCTCCATGATCTCCCAGGCGTTGTTGAACCGGTCCCAGTCGCCGGTGACCTTGCCGTACATGGCCTGGAGCCACAGCAGGTAGCTGTACGCCTCGGACGTGGTCTCGTGCCCGTGGTCCGGCGCCTCCACGATCAGCGTCTCGACCGAGTGGTACGGGATGCCCTCGGGGGAGAAGTAGCCGTTCGCCGGGTCGGTGATCTTCCCGTACAGCTCCAGGAAGCGGGCGTCGTAGTCCTTCTGGGCGCCCAGCTGGGTCACGGTGACCGCGGCCTTGCCGTGACCGGGTGCCGTCGACTCGAAGACCGCCGAGCCGGTGCCGGAGGCGTCCGCCGCGACGGTCACCTCCTGGGCGGTGTCCCAGTTGGCCGGGGTGAAGGTGAGGCTCGCCCCGGCGGAGACCGACAGGCCCGTGTTGCCGCTCGTGCGGGCCGTCGTCACCGTGACGTCCGCGGCCGGCTCCTTCGACAGCTTGACCGCGTACGTGCCCGACTCGCCCTGCTGGACGCCCAGTTGTGCGGGGGTGGCGACCACGGTCGGTCCCGCGGCGACCGTGATGCCGACCGGCACCGAGGCGGCGGAGGCGCCCATACTGTCGTACGCCTTCGCCACCAGTGAATGACTGCCCACGGTCAAGCCAGAGGCCGAGTGTGTGTAGGGCGCGCTGGTGTCGGTGCCCAGCAGAGTGGTGTCGTCGTAGAACTCCACCTTGCTGATGGTGGCGTCGTCGGCCGCGGCGGCCGTGGCGGCCAGCGGGACGGCCTCGCCCTGCGAGTAGACCGAGCCCGGCTCCGGGCTGGTCAGCACGGTGATCGGGGGCTGATGGGCCCCGGCGCAGGTGGTGCCGTTGACGGCGAAGCTCGTCGGCGCGGTGTTGGTGCCGCTGTAGGTGAACTGCCCGCCGGTGGTGACGGCGGCGCCGGCCGCGACCCGGGCGTTGTACGCGGCGTTCCTGACGGTGACCGTCTTCCCGGACTGGCTCCAGGTGCCGTTCCAGCCGTTGGCCAGCTTCTGGTCGCCCGCGTAGTCGTACGTCAGCGTCCAGCCGTCGATGGCGTCGGCGCCGCGGTTGGTGAGTGTCAGCTCGGCGGTGAAGCCGGAGCCCCAGTCGTTGGTCCGGTAGTCCACGCTGCACTGGAGTGCGGCCGCCCGGGCGGGAGTCGAACCGGTGCCCAGCATGGTGAGGGGTAACGCGAGGGCGGCCAGGGCGGCCGTCCACAGCCGCCGCGCCGTGCGGCGTCTGCGTCTGGGTGCGGGATGCATGGTGCTGGTTCCTCCTTGCGGCTCGGGGAGTGTGGGGGCGGAGCAACAAGCCTTGAACCAGTGGGAGCGCTCCCATAGTGAGGAGGGGGGTCAGTGCGGTCAAGATGTGTGGAGAGTCGAAAAGATTCGACGGGTGCTGTCGGGAGAAAGTCGGTAACTCCTCTGTTCTTCACCGTCACTTGGCGCTACCTTCATCGGCACCAGTGGGAGCGGTTCCATCAGTCGACGCGTCCGTCACGGCGCGCCCGAACTGCGAGGAGTCGCTCATGCGCCACCCCCCGCACCACCTTCCGCGTTCAGGACTTTTAGCCGCGCCCGCGGCGCGTCCGGCGCGTCATCGGCCGGCGTGCCGGCTCGCACACCCCCCGGGCGGTTCCACCGTGCCCGCGGGCCGTTCCTGACCTCCGTCCGCGACGGCACCCCCATGCCGTCCGGAAGCGGGCCGCGCCGGTGCGCGCGGTCCCGGACGTCCAGTACGCGCACCTTCGACCGAACAGCACGCGCACCTTCGACCGAACAGCACGCGCACCCCTGACCGAACGCACGCGCACCCCTGACGAAAGAAGGAACCCGCACTCATGACCCGCAGCAGAACCGCGATGCTCGCCGCCCTGGCGCTGGTCGCCGGGGCCTCCGGCACGGCCTTCGCCGCGCAGTCCGCCGGCGCCGGCGCGGCGGCCGTCCCCTGTACCGTCGACTACCAGGTGCAGAACGACTGGGGCAGCGGCTTCACCGCAGCCGTGACCGTCACCAACAACGGCGCCGCGACCTCCAGTTGGTCCCTGGGGTGGACGTTCGCCGGCAGTCAACAGGTCACCAACAGCTGGAACGCGAAGGTCAGCCAGAGCGGCGCCGCCGTCACCGTGGCCAACGAGTCGTACAACGGCACCCTCTCCACGGGAGGTTCGGCGAGCTTCGGCTTCCAGGGCACCTACAGCGGAAGCAACGAGATCCCCGGCACCTTCACCCTCAACGGCGCGACCTGCAACGTCGACGACGGCGGATCGACCGACCCGGACCCGACCGACCCGCCGGACCCGACCGATCCGCCGGAGCAGGGCGAGCGGGTGGACAACCCCTACGACGGTGCCAAGGTCTACGTGAACCCCGAGTGGAGCGCCAACGCGGCGGCCGAGCCCGGCGGCGACCGCATCGCCGACCAGCCCACCGGTGTGTGGCTCGACCGGACCGCCGCCATCGAGGGCGTCAACGGCGGCATGGGGCTGCGCGACCACCTCGACGAGGCGCTGACACAGAAGGGCTCCGGGGAACTCGTCGTCCAGCTCGTCATCTACAACCTGCCCGGACGCGACTGCGCCGCCCTCGCGTCCAACGGCGAGCTGGGCCCGGAGGAGATCGGCCGGTACAAGACCGAGTACATCGACCCGATCGCCGAGATCCTCGCCGACCCGAAGTACGCGGACCTCCGGATCGTCACCACGGTCGAGATCGACTCGCTGCCCAACCTGGTCACCAACGTCTCCGGGCGGCCGACCGCCACGGAGAACTGCGACATCATGAAGGCCAACGGCAACTACCAGAAGGGCGTCGGATACGCCCTGAACAAGCTCGGCGACGTCGGCAACGTCTACAACTACGTCGACGCCGGCCACCACGGCTGGCTCGGCTGGGACAGCAACTTCGATCCCTCCGCCGAGATGTTCAAGACCGCCGCCACCACCGAGGGCGCGACCGTCGACGACGTGCACGGCTTCATCGTCAACACCGCCAACTACAGCGCGCTGAAGGAGGAGAACTTCAAGATCACGGACTCGGTCAACGGAACCACCGTGCGCCAGTCCGACTGGATCGACTGGAACCAGTACACCGACGAGCTGTCCTACGCCCAGGCCATGCGCGACAAGCTGGTCTCGATCGGCTTCGACCAGAACCTCGGCATGCTGATCGACACCTCCCGCAACGGCTGGGGCGGCGAGGCGCGGCCCAGCGGACCGGGCGCGATGACCGACGTGAACACCTACGTGGACGGTGGGCGCTACGACCGCCGCATCCACCTCGGCAACTGGTGCAACCAGTCCGGAGCCGGTCTCGGTGAGCGTCCGCAGGCCAGCCCCGCCGCGGGGATCGACGCGTACGTGTGGATGAAGCCCCCGGGTGAGTCCGACGGCGCGAGCGAGGAGATCCCGAACAACGAGGGCAAGGGCTTCGACCGGATGTGCGACCCGACCTACGAGGGCAACGCGCGCAACGGCAACAGCCCCTCCGGTGCGCTGCCCGACGCACCGGTCTCCGGCCACTGGTTCTCCGCGCAGTTCCAGGAGCTGATGAAGAACGCCTACCCGCCCCTGTCCTGAGCGGACCGCGGCGTAGCTGACGCCGTCGGGGCCCGGCCCTCCCCGGCCGGGCCCCGACGGTATTTTTTGCGGTCGCGGCAACTTCATTTGCCTCCGCGCGGTGCGTCGTCGCACTCTGACGGCACCGCGAACGGGAGGCTGATCACCATGGCGCACGACCACCACGACACCCACCACCGGCACGACACCGGACACGGTCACGGTCACGGCCACGGCCACGACCACACCGACATGGACTGGGCCGAGATGGCCCCGCTGCTGGAGGCCCAGGCGGAGCTGTACACGCCGCTGTACCGGCAGGCCATGGCCTGGCTGGCACGCGAGGTGACCGATCCCGGCCTGGTCGTCGACGTCGGCAGCGGCCCCGGCGTCGTCTCCTGCCTGTTCGCCGACACCTTCCCCGGCGCCCGCGTCCTCGCCGCCGACGGCGCCGAGCCCCTGCTGGAGCGGGCCCGCGACCGCGCCGCCCGCCTCGGTGCCGCCGACCGCTTCGGCACCCTCGCCGGCGAGCTGCCCGGAGTACTGGGCGAGCTCGACTACCCGGCCGACCTGATGTGGGCGAGCCAGAGCCTGCACCACCTCGGTGACCAGCGCGCGGCCGTGGCCGCACTCGCCGGGCACCTCGCACCGGGCGGCACCCTGGCCGTCCTGGAGGGCGGGCTGCCCGCCCGGTTCCTGCCCCGCGACATCGGGATCGGCCGCCCGGGGCTGCAGGCCAGGATGCACGCCGTGGAGGAGGACGCCTTCGCCGAGATGCGCGCGAACACGCCGGGCTCCGTGCCCGAGACCGAGGACTGGCCGGCGATGCTGACCGCCGCCGGCCTGAAGCACACCGGCACCCGCAGCTTCCTGCTGGACCTGCCGGCGCCGCTGTCGGACGAGGCCCGCGCCTACGTCACCACATCCCTGTCCCGCCTGCGCGACCGCCTCGGTGACGGCCTCGACGCCACCGACCGGGAGACCCTCGACCGGCTGCTCGACCCCGCCGACGAGGCGAGCGCGCACCGCCGGCAGGACCTGTTCGTGCTGGTGGCGCACACGGTCTACACGGCGGTGCGGCCGGCCTGACCGCCCGGCCCGCACACACGTGAGGGGCCCGGCGCGACGGCCGGACCCCTCACACGCGGGCGTCGTCTCACTCGCCGTTGAGCTCCGCCGGGTCCGGGCCGGTGCGCCGGTCCTCGTTCAGCGCGCTGATCGCCGCGAGGTCCTCGGTGTCCAGGCTGAAGCCGAACACGTCGATGTTCTCCTTGATCCGCGACGGCGTCACGGACTTCGGGATCACCACGTTGCCGACCTGGAGGTGCCAGCGCAGCACCACCTGGGCCGGGCTGCGGCCGTGCTTCTGGGCGATCGCCACGATCGCCGGGATCTCCAGGATGCCCTTGCCGGAGCCGAGCGGGGACCACGCCTCGGTGGCGATGCCCTGCTCCGCGTGGTACTCGCGGGCGGCGTGCTGCTGGAGGTGCGGGTGCAGCTCGATCTGGTTGACGGCGGGGATGACCGACGTCTCGCCGATCAGCCGTTCCAGGTGCTCCGGCAGGAAGTTGGAGACGCCGATGGCCCGGACGCGGCCGTCGGCGTGCAGCTTCTCGAACGCCTTGTACGTGTCGACGTAGCGCTCCTTGGCCGGCATCGGCCAGTGGATCAGGTACAGGTCCACGTACTCCAGGCCCAGCTTCGCCAGCGACGTGTCGAAGGCGCGGAGGGTGGAGTCGTACCCCTGGTCCTTGTTCCAGAGCTTGGTGGTGACGAACAGATCCTCGCGGGGGACGCCGGAGGCGGCGATCGCCTGGCCGGTGCCCTCCTCGTTGCCGTAGATCGCCGCCGTGTCGATGCTGCGGTACCCGGCCTCCAGCGCCTGGGCGACGGCCGTGCGGGCCTCGTCGTCCGGCACCTGCCAGACGCCGAAGCCCAGCTGGGGCATCTCGACGCCGTTGTTCAGGATGATCGGGGGGACCTTGCTGCTCACGAGCTCTTGATCCTTCGGTTGTGGTCAGGTGGTACTCCCATCGTCAACGATCACGGGCCGTGACGCATTCCTGACCGGCGAACTCACGCTCCGTAAAGCGCCTCGACCTCGGCGCCGTAGGCGTTCTCGATGGCCTTGCGCTTGAGTTTGAGCGACGGGGTGAGCAGCCCGTGCTCCTCGGTGAACGGCTGGGCGAGGATGCGGAAGGTGCGGATCGACTCGGCCTGGGACACCAGCGTGTTGGCGGCGACGACTGCGCGCCGCACCTCCGTCTCCAGGTCGGCGTCGTGCACCAGCTCGGCCGGGGACATCCGGGGCTTGTTGCGCATCGCCAGCCAGTGGTCGACCGCCTCGGTGTCCAGGGTGATGAGGGCGGCCACGTAGGGGCGGTCGTTGCCGACGACGATGCACTGGTTGACCAGCGGGTGGTCCCGGACGCGCTCCTCCAGCAGGCCGGGAGAGACGCTCTTGCCGCCGGAGGTCACCAGGATCTCCTTCTTGCGGCCGGTGATGGTGAGGTAGCCGTCCTCGTCCAGCGCGCCCAGGTCGCCGGTGGCCAGCCAGCCCTCGTGCAGGGTCTCGTCGGTGGCCTTGGGGTTGTTCAGGTACCCCTGGAAGACGTTGTCGCCGTTCAGCCAGATCTCGCCGTCGTCCGCGATGTGCACGGTGACGCCCGGGATCGGCCGGCCGACGGTGCCGTAGCGGGTGCGCTCGGGCGGGTTGGCGGTGGCCGCCGCGGTGGACTCGGTCAGGCCGTAGCCCTCGTAGATCTGCACGCCCGCGCCCGCGAAGAACAGCCCCAGCCGCCGGTCCATCGCCGAGCCGCCGGACATGGCGTTGCGGATGCGTCCGCCCATGGCGGCCCGCACCTTGGCGTAGACGAGCTTGTCGAAGAACTGGTGCTGCACGCGCAGGCCCGCCGACGGTCCCGGCCCGATGCCCCAGGCCCTCGCCTCCACCGCCTCCGCGTACTTCACGGCCACGTCCACGGCCTTCTCGAAGGGGCCGCCCTTCCCCTCCTTCTCGGCCTTGCGCCGGGCCGCGTGGAACACCTTCTCGAAGATGTACGGCACGGCCAGGATGAACGTCGGCCTGAACGCGGCCAGGTCGGGCAGCAGCGCGGCGGCGTTGAGCTGCGGCTGGTGGCCGAAGCGGACCTTCCCGCGGATCGCCGCGACCTCCACCATCCGCCCGAAGACGTGGGCGAGCGGCAGGAACAGCAGGGTCGCCGCCTCGTCGCCCTTCCTGGAGTGGAACACCGGCTCCCAGCGCTCGATGACGGTGTCCGCCTCGTACATGAAGTTGCCGTGCGTCAGCACGCAGCCCTTGGGGCGGCCCGTGGTGCCCGAGGTGTAGATGACGGTGGCGACCGTGTCCGGCGTGACCGCCTTGCGGTGCCGGTGCACCACCTCGTCGTCGAGGTGGGCGCCCGCGTCGTACAGCTCCTGGACGGCGCCGGAGTCGAGCTGCCACAGGCCGCGCAGGCGCGGCAGCCGGTCGATGACGGTGGCGATCGTCATCGCGTGGTCCTCGTGCTCCACGACCGCGGCCGTCACCTCCGCGTCGTGGAGCATCCACAGGCACTGCTCGGCCGAGGAGGTCGGGTAGACGGGCACCACCTGGGCGCCGATCGTCCACAGGGCGAAGTCGAAGAGTGTCCACTCGTAGCGGGTGCGGGACATGATGGCGACCCGGTCACCGAAGCGGACGCCCTGGGCGAGCAGTCCCTTGGCGAGGGCCAGCACCTCGTCGCGGAACGCGCCGGCGGTCACGTCCCGCCACTGCCCGGCGTCGTCCTTGCGGCCGAGCGCGATGTGTCCCGGGTCCTCCTGGGCATGCCCGAAGACGACGTCGGCCAGACCGCCCACCGGTGGTGCCGACGTCGACGGAGGACTGGTGAACTCGCGCAAACCCCGCTCCCCGCTCCTGGCTCCCTGGTTCCGGGTGACGCCCCGCACAGCGCGGTGAAAGCTACCCCACGAGGAAGGGCGGCGGCAGGGGCGCCGAACGCGAGCGGTGCTCAGGTCCGCGCTGGTCAGCGGGAGGAAATGCGCTCACATGGGGAAGGGTCGGACACGTTCCTGACGTTTGAGTAAGTTTCGGTGCCGTAATCTCCACCGAATCTGTACGACCCGCCTGCCGCCGGTAAGGGGACGGCGTGGCCGTCTCACCTACCCCAGAGCGGTCCGCCGGGACCGGTGCAGGCGGTCGCCGCCCGCCAGGATCGCGGCCGCCAGGGCGTCTGCCGCGCCCTGCGCCGAGGGATGCCGCCTGCCGTGCACCAGTACGAAGTCGACGCGGCCGAGCTCCGGCAGCCCGGCCCGGTCCGGCACCCGCACCAGGCCGGGCGGGATCAGTCCCCGCGAGTGCGCCATCACGCCGAGGCCGGCGCGAGCCGCCGCGATCAGCCCGTTGAGGCTGCCGCTGGTGCAGGCGACGCGCCACTCGCGGCCCTGCCGCTGCAGGGCGTCGAAGGCGAGCGCGCGGGTGATGCCCGGCGGCGGGTAGACGATGAGCGGCACCGGACGGTCCGGGTCGATGCGCAGGCGCTCCGCGCCGATCCACACCAGCCGGTCGCTCCAGACCGGCTCGCCCCTCGGGTCCTCGGGCCGCCGCTTGGCCAGGACCAAGTCCAGCTTCCCGGCGGCCAGCTGCTCGTGCAGCGTCCCCGACAGCTCCACCGTCAGCTCCAGGTCGACCTCGGGGTGGTCGTGCCGGAAGCCCTCCAGGATCTCCGGCAGCCGGGTCAGTACGAAGTCCTCGGACGCCCCGAACCGCAGCCGCCCGCGCAGCCGCGTACCGGTGAAGAAGGCCGTCGCCTGCTCGTGCACCTCCAGGATCCGGCGTGCGAACCCGAGCATCGCCTCGCCGTCCTCCGTCAGCTCCACGGAGTGGGTGTCGCGGCTGAAGAGCTGCCGGCCGGCGGCGTCCTCCAGCCGCCGCACGTGCTGGCTCACGGTCGACTGGCGCAGCCCCAGCCGCCGGGCGGCCTGCGTGAAGCTCAGCGTCTGCGCCACCGACAGGAAAGTGCGCAGGTGCGACGGCTCGTACATGCCGCCAGCCTATCGCTGATCGTGATGGCAGTCAGAGCGGTATGCCGGATTCCCGATCGCTGGGCGAGCGAGCAGGATGGAGCGGGAACCCGTGAGCCCCGCGAGGGCGACAGACGAGTACGACGAGCAGACCGAGCAGAACAAGTAAGTGGAGCACCGTGAGACGCCTGCGACGGCCGCGTTGGATGCCGATCGACCCGTACATCCTGCTGCTGCTCGGGACGGTGGGCATCGCGGCACTGCTGCCGGCCCGGGGCACCGGCGCGGACGTCGCCTCCGGTGCCTCCACGGCCGCGATCGCCTTCCTCTTCTTCCTCTACGGGGCCCGGCTGTCCACTCGGGAGGCGATGGACGGCCTGCGGCACTGGCGGCTCCACGTCACCGTGCTGGCCTGCACCTTCGTCGTCTTCCCGCTGCTGGGCCTCGCCTCGCGGGGACTCGTCCCGGCCTTGCTGACCGACCCCCTCTACCAGGGCCTGCTCTTCCTCACCCTGGTGCCGTCCACCATCCAGTCGTCGATCGCCTTCACCTCGATCGCCCGCGGCAACGTGCCCGCCGCGATCTGCGCGGGCTCCTTCTCCTCGCTGGTCGGCATCGTCGTGACGCCGCTGCTGGCGGCCGCGCTGCTGGGCGGCGACGGAGGCGGGTTCTCCGCCGACTCGGTGGTGGAGATCGTGCTGCAACTGCTGGTGCCGTTCGTCGCCGGGCAGGTGCTGCGCCGCTGGATCGGAGGCTTCGTCGCCCGGCACAAGAAGGTGCTCGGGCTCGTCGACCGAGGCTCGATCCTCCTCGTCGTCTACACGGCGTTCAGCGAGGGCATGGTCGAGGGTGTCTGGCACCAGGTCAGCCCGGCGCAGATGGCCGGGCTGCTGGCGGTCCAGGCCGTGCTGCTCGCCGTGATGCTGCTGCTGACCTGGTACGGGGCGAAGGCGCTGGGGTTCGGCCGGGCGGACCGGATCGCGATCCAGTTCGCCGGGTCGAAGAAGTCCCTCGCCGCCGGACTGCCGATGGCGAGCGTCCTGTTCGGCGCCCAGGCCTCGCTGGCCGTGCTGCCTCTGATGCTCTTCCACCAGATGCAGCTCATGGTGTGCGCGGTCATCGCCAAGCGCCGGTCGCACGACCCGGGGGCGGACGCCGAGGCGAGGGCCGCCGATGAGGGGGCCGCCCCTCCCGAACGCGCGGCAGCGGGCACCGGCGACCGCTGACCCGGGGCGGAAGTCTCACCCGCCCGGCGCCACCTCGTCCATGGGCAGGTGCAGCACGGTGTTCCCCAGCGCCGAGGGCGGGTTGCCGGCGGCGATCTCCTCGTCGGTCAGGGCCCGGTTCCACACGTGCACCTCGTCGATCGCGCCGGTGAAGCGGGCCCGGCCGTCGATCCGCTCGCCGATGTGCACACCGAACGGCGAGTAGCGGCTCACCGAACCGGGAACGTCCGCCGCGCCGGCCGCCGCACCGTCGAGGAACAGGGTCAGCCGGCCACCGCCGCGCCGGAGCGCCAGGTGGTGCCAGCGGCCGTCGTTGTGGGCACCCTCGGCACGCACCCACGCCGAGCGCGGGGCGGCCCCGCCGTCGCGCGCGGTGATCAGTCCCTGGATCCGGTCGTTGCCGGGCTCGGCGCGCAACCACACCTGGGGCTGACGGGTGCCGATCCCGCCCATCCACAGCAGCGGCTGCTCCCCGTCGTCCGCCGAGTACCGGAACCACAGCGACGCCGTGAAGTCCCCGCTCCCCAGCGGCAGCCGCCCGTCGTACGGCAGCCGTACGGCGTCGTCGGCGCCGTCGAGGGCGAGCGCGCCGCCCGCCGCGCCGTCCGTCGTCCCGGCGCCCCCGAGCACGGCCGCGGGCGCGGCACCGAAGCCGAGGTCGGGGGTGGTGGGGCCGGCGCCCCTGCGTGGCTGGAGCCAGTCCTCGGTGAAGCGGGCGAAGCGGATCTCGTCCCGGGCGTCCACCGGCCCGGCCTCGTACAGCAGGCCCACCGTCCCGTCGTCGTCCACGGCCGCCATGTCGGAGTAGCCGGACCAGTCCCGGGTGACGACCGTGCCGCGGTCCACGCTGTCCCAGGTCGCCCCGCCGTCGTAGGAGGAGCGGACGGTCATCGTGCGGCGGCGGTCGGGATCGGCGGGGGCGGACAGCAGGAGGCGGTCGCCGAGGCGGAGCACGGCGCCCTGCGCCTGCGGGGTGTACAGGTCCGGCAGGGCCCGGAACGGCGCGGCGAAGCTGTCGCCGCCGTCACGGCTGACGGCCTGGGTGCGGTGGCCGAGGTCGGTGCCGTTCTCCTCCCGGCCGCTGATCAGGAGCGAGCCGTCGGCGCGTTCGGTGAGGGTGAGTTCGGACGGTTTCTGCCGGAAGGTGCCGTCGGCGGCCACCGGCCAGGTGTCGGTGGCCCCGACCCTCCAGTGCTCGCCACCGTCGTCGCTGACCACGAGCGCCGCGTGGTTGGCGGTGACCCGGCCGTCGTCCCAGGTCTCCGCGTTGACGCCGATCACCAGCCGCCCGGCGTTGACGCCGCCGGTGAGCTGGACGCCGTGCACGGGGCCGGTCGCGTACCAGGAGTTCCAGTCGGGCGGCAGGATCTGGGCGCTCAGGTCGCGGGGCGCGGACCAGGTGCGGCCGTCGTCGTCGCTGTACTGGAGGTGGGGCGTGCGGGCGCAGGGCACCGCGCAGTTGCCGCCGTCCGTGCGGCCCGCGTTGTAGGTCTCGAGCAGCAGGACGCGCCCGGTGGTGCGGTCGACGACCGGCGCCGGGTTGCCGTGGGTGTCGCCGCCGCCCTCGTTGACGACCTGGAGCGGACCCCAGGTGCGCCCGCCGTCCGTGGAGCGCTTGACGACGATGTCGATGTCGCCGGCGTCCCCGCAGTCGAGGACGCGCCCCTCGGCGAAGGCCAGCAGGGTGCCCTCCGTCGTCCGCACGATCGCCGGGATGCGGAAGCAGGCGTAGCCGCCGGGGTCCTGATCGGCCCGGAAGAGAACCCGCTGCTCGAACTCCCCGGCCCTGCTGTGTCCTTCGGCGTGGACGGCGGGGGCGGGCAGCACGGAGGCGGCCAGGGCGAACAGGGCGGCGAGGGCGAGCAGGGGGGAGCGTGGACGCGTGCGGGGAGGTGACGGCATGGAGCGGTCTGCCCTTCAGGCGGCTGGTCGGAGCCGGTCGTCAGGGCATCAGTAGATCAGGGCGTCAGGTGTCTGATACATCCCATTCGATCACTCGCGTGTCGCCGGACGGCGCGCCCGGCGCACCGGCGCCGGGGACCGCGGGGAGCCGGTCAGCCCCGGGCGGCCGCGGCCGCGAGGACGACGCGGTCCTCACCCGCGTACACGTTCATGGAGTCGCCGCGCAGGAAGCCCACCAGGGTCAGTCCCGTCTCGGCGGCCAGGTCCACCGCGAGCGAGGACGGCGCCGACACGGCGGCCAGCACCGGGATGCCCGCCATCACGGCCTTCTGCGCCAGCTCGAACGAGGCCCGGCCGGACACCAGCAGCACCGACCGGGACAGCGGCAGGTCCCCGTTCCGCAGGGCGCGGCCGACCAGCTTGTCGACCGCGTTGTGCCGGCCCACGTCCTCCCGTACGTCCACCAGTTCGCCGCCCTCGTCGAACAGGGCCGCCGCGTGCAGGCCCCCGGTGCGGTCGAAGACCCGTTGGGCCGCGCGCAGCCGGTCGGGCAGGCTCGCCAGCAGTCCGGGGGCGACGCGGACCGGGGGAGTGTCGGCGATGGGCCAGCGGGCCGTCGTGCGCACCGCGTCCAGGCTCGCCTTGCCGCACAGGCCGCAGGAGGACGTGGTGTAGACGTTCCGCTCCAGGGTGATGTCCGGCACCGGCACGTGCCCGGCGGTCCGCACGTCCACCACGTTGTACGTGTTCGATCCGTCCTCCGTCGCGCCCGCGCAGTAGACGATGTTCCGCAGGTCGTCCTGCCCGGCGAGCACCCCCTCGCTCACCAGGAAACCGGCCGCCAGCGCGAAGTCGTCGCCCGGGGTGCGCATCGTGATCGCGAGGGGCTTGCCGTTCAGCCGGATCTCCAGCGGTTCCTCGGCGACGAGCGTGTCCGGCCGGGTGGAGACCGCCCCGCCCCGGATGCGGATGACCTTGCGTCGTTCCGTGACTCGTCCCATGTGTGTCATTGTCCCGCACGTGGAGGGCGAGGTCGCAGCCCGCACCGCGGTACCCGCACATGTCTTCTCAACCGCTTTCCATGTGCCTACGGTTGGGGACCCATGAGTCCCCCCGTCGCACCCCCGGGCTGGAGCCGCTGGCTCGTTCCCCCCGCCGCACTCTCCGTCCACCTCTCCATCGGCCAGGCCTACGCCTGGTCCGTGTTCAAGCCGCCCCTGGAGTCCGCGCTCGGCCTCAGCGGCACGCAGAGCGCACTGCCCTTCCAGCTCGGCATCGTCATGCTCGGGCTGTCCGCCGCCTTCGGCGGCACACTCGTGGAACGGCACGGCCCGCGCTGGGCGATGACCGTCGCCCTGGTCTGCTTCTCGTCCGGCTTCCTGCTCTCCGCGCTCGGCGCGGCGGTGGAGCAGTACTGGCTGATCGTCCTCGGCTACGGCTTCGTCGGCGGCATCGGCCTGGGCATCGGCTACATCTCGCCGGTCTCGACACTCATCAAGTGGTTTCCGGACCGCCCCGGCATGGCCACCGGCATCGCCATCATGGGCTTCGGCGGCGGCGCGCTCATCGCCTCGCCCTGGTCCGCGCAGATGCTGAAGTCCTTCGGCACCGACAACTCCGGCATCGCCCTCGCCTTCCTCGTGCACGGACTCGCGTACGCCGTCTTCATGCTCCTGGGCGTGCTGCTGGTGCGGGTACCGCGCCCGAAGGAACGGGCGGACGGCGAACCGGCCGCCCTCGAAGGCGTCCAGGTCTCGGCGCGCGGCGCCATGCGCACCCCGCAGTTCTGGCTGCTGTGGGTCGTGCTCTGCATGAACGTCACGGCCGGCATCGGCATCCTGGAGAAGGCCGCGCCGATGATCACCGACTTCTTCGCCGACACCTCCGCACCGGTCTCGGTGACGGCCGCCGCCGGGTTCGTGGCACTGCTGTCGGCGGCCAACATGGCGGGCCGCATCGGCTGGTCCTCGGCCTCCGACCTCATCGGACGCAAGAACATCTACCGTGTCTACCTGGGCGTCGGCGCGCTGATGTACACGCTCGTCGCCCTGTTCGGCGACTCCTCCAAGCCGCTGTTCGTGCTGTGCGCCCTCGTGGTCCTCTCCTTCTACGGCGGCGGCTTCGCCGCGGCCCCCGCCTATCTGAAGGACCTCTTCGGCACCTACCAGGTCGGCGCGATCCACGGCCGGCTGCTGACCGCCTGGTCCGCGGCCGGCGTCCTCGGGCCGCTGATCGTGAACTGGATCGCCGACCGGCAGGAGGAGGCCGGCAAGCACGGCGCCGCCCTGTACGGAACGTCCTTCGTCATCATGATCGGGCTGCTGGTCGTCGGCTTCGTCGCCAACGAACTCGTCCGCCCCGTCCACCCCCGCCACCACGTGTCCGCCGCCCCGGCGCGGAAGGAGGCCGTCGATGTCCCGCGACAGCAG
Organism: Streptomyces sp. CB02414; assembly: GCF_001905385.1. Classification (GTDB taxonomy): domain Bacteria; phylum Actinomycetota; class Actinomycetes; order Streptomycetales; family Streptomycetaceae; genus Streptomyces. The sequence goes on from NZ_LIPF01000008.1 coordinate 361,524, forward strand.
CCAGAGTCCGCCTGACCTGCCTTCCCGGCGGCCGCTGATCGCCTTCACGTGGCTGTGGGTGGGGGCGCCGCTCGGCTACGGTCTGTACGAACTCGTCCGCAAGGCCACCCAGCTGTTCACCGGGTGACGCCCGAGAAGCCTCCGGGATGCTGACCGAAGCCGACAAGGCGGACGCCCGTTTCCTGTCGCTTCACCTGCCCTCGTACCCGTCGGTCACTGATCACACTGGTGGATCCCGTACCCGAGGCAGCGAGGACTCCACCCATGCACCACGGCTCCCGCATCACCGCCGTCGGCCACTACCAGCCCGCCGGAATCCTCACCAACGAGGACCTGGCGGGCATGGTCGACACCAGCGACGAGTGGATCAGGAGCCGGGTCGGCATTCACTCCCGCCGTATCGCCGGGCCCGACGAGCCGGTCGACGAGCTGGCCGGCCACGCCGCCGCCAAGGCGCTCGCGGCGGCCGGGGCGACGCCTGCCGACGTGGACATGGTGGTGGTCGCCACCTCCACCGCGATCGACCGCTCCCCGAACACCGCCGCCCGCGTCGCGGCCCGCCTCGGCATTCCCGGGCCCGCCGCGCTGGACGTGAACGTGGTGTGCGCGGGCTTCACCCACGCCCTGGCCACCGCCGACCACGCCGTCCGGGCCGGCTCGGCGAACCGGGCGCTGGTCATCGGCGCCGACAAGATGTCCGAGGTGACCGACTGGTCGGACCGCACCACCTGCGTGCTGGTCGGCGACGGGGCGGGGGCGGTAGTGGTGGAGGCCTGCGCGCCGGACGAGGAGGCCGGGGTCGGGCCCGTGCTGTGGGGGTCGGTGCCCGAGATGGGCAACGCGGTCCGCATCGAGGGCACTCCGCCGAGGTTCGCGCAGGAGGGCCAGAGCGTCTACCGCTGGGCCACCACGAAGCTGCCCGCCATCGCCCGCCAGGCCTGCGAGCGGTCCGGGCTCGCACCCGCCGACCTCGCCGCGGTCGTCCTGCACCAGGCCAACCTGCGCATCATCGAACCCCTCGCCGCGAAGATCGGCGCCGTGAACGCCGTCGTCGCCCGCGACGTCGTGGAGTCCGGCAACACCTCGGCGGCGAGCATCCCCCTCGCCCTCTCCAAGCTGGTCGAGCGGGGCGAGATCACCACCGGCGACCCGGTGCTGCTCTTCGGCTTCGGCGGCAACCTCTCCTACGCCGGACAGGTCGTCCGCTGCCCCTGAACACCGCCTGCCGGGCCGGGATCAGTGCCACGCGCGCGGTGAAGCGCAGGGATCGCGGAGGAAAACACGAGGTCAGCGGCTGTGCACGGGCCGCCCGGCGGGATGGCCGGGCGGCCCTGTCGCGTCCCTGGCCCCCGAACACCCGACTCGCCTTTGTCCACTCAGTGGAGAAAGTTCGCAGGAATTCGTGCGTGACTTCTTCCCACGCCGGGCGCCCACTGCTACGTTCCCTCCGAAAGCAAGCCAAGGAACGTGGCCGGAAACCGGTACACTCAAGGCCGATTGAGGCGGGGAGGGGCTCGTGAGACGCATGACCGCACGACCCGCCAACACCCACCAGGCGCGACTGCTCCAGTTGCTGCGCGACTCGGGACCCAACTCCCGTGCCCAGCTCGGCGACCAGGTCGACCTCTCCCGGTCGAAGCTGGCCGTCGAGGTGGACCGGCTGCTGGAGACCGGGCTGGTCGTGGCCGACGGGCTCGCCGCCTCGCGCGGCGGACGCCGAAGCCACAACGTCCGGCTCAACCCCGAACTGCGCTTCCTCGGCGTCGACATCGGCGCGACCTCGGTCGACGTCGCCGTCACCAACGCCGAGCTGGAGATCCTCGGGCACATCAACCAGCCCATGGACGTACGCGAGGGACCGGTCGCGGTCTTCGAGCAGGTGCTGTCCATGGCCGCCAAGCTGCGTGCCTCGGGGCTCGCGGAGGGTTTCGACGGCGCCGGCATCGGCGTCCCGGGGCCGGTCCGCTTCCCCGAGGGCGTGCCGGTGGCCCCGCCGATCATGCCGGGCTGGGACGGCTTCCCCGTGCGGGAGGCGCTCAGCCAGGAACTCGGCTGCCCGGTCATGGTCGACAACGACGTGAACCTGATGGCGCTGGGGGAGCAGCACGCGGGCGTCGCCCGCACCGTGCACGACTTCCTCGTCGTCAAGATCGGTACCGGCATCGGCTGCGGCATCGTCGTCGGCGGTGAGGTCTACCGCGGTACGACGGGCAGCGCGGGCGACATCGGGCACATCCAGGCCGTGCCCGACGGACGTCAGTGCGCCTGTGGCAACCGGGGCTGCCTGGAGGCCCACTTCAGCGGCGCGGCCCTGGCCCGCGACGCCACCGAGGCCGCCCAGCAGGGACTGTCGGCCGAACTCGCGGGCCGGCTGGAGGCGAGCGGGGGCCTCAGCGCCGCCGACGTCGCCGCAGCGGCCGCCGCGGGCGACGCCACCGCGCTCGACCTGATCCGGGAGGGCGGCCGGAGCACCGGCCAGGTCATCGCCGGACTGGTCAGCTTCTTCAACCCGGGCCTGGTGGTGATCGGCGGCGGGGTGACCGGCCTCGGCCACAACCTGCTCGCCGCGATCCGCACCCAGGTCTACCGCCAGTCGCTGCCGCTGGCGACCGGCAACCTGCCCATCGTCCTGGGCGAGCTGGGCCCCTCCGCCGGAGTCATCGGCGGAGCCCGGCTGATCAGCGACCACCTGTTCTCACCCGCGTAGGCACCGTCCGCCTTCACGGGCCGCACAGCGCCACCCGGCACACCGCCCTACCCCGGTATGCCCTGTTACATCCCGTCCTGTCCAAGATCCGCTCAGCCCTGCCCTGCTCTGCCCTGACACCGGCCCGCATGCCCGCCGAGGGGACCTCACATGGCACCAGAACCACCGCTGCTCAGCATGTCCGGCATCACCAAGTCGTTCCCCGGAGTCCGGGCCCTGGACGGCGTCGACCTCGACGTCCAGGCGGGCGAGGTGCACTGCCTGCTCGGCCAGAACGGCGCCGGCAAGTCCACCCTCATCAAGGTGCTGGCCGGCGCCCACCAGCCCGACACCGGCACCATCAGCTGGCGCGGCGAGGACGTCACGCTGCGCTCGCCCATCGCGGCCATGCGCCTCGGCATCGCCACCATCTACCAGGAACTCGACCTGGTGGAGCACATGTCCGTCGCCGAGAACGTCCACCTCGGCCACGAACCGACCTCGGCCGGTTTCGTCGTACGCGGGAAGGCCGCCAAGGAGTCGACGGCCGCGCTGCTGGCGCGGCTCGGGCACCCGGAGGTCGACCCCGGACGGCTGGTCGGGGAACTCTCGGCGGCGCAGCAGCAGATCGTGTCCATGGCGCGGGCGCTCTCGCACGACGTACGGCTCATCGTGATGGACGAGCCGTCCGCCGCGCTCGACCCGGACGAGGTCGACAACCTCTTCCGCATCGTCGCCGACCTCACCGCCGACGGCGTCGCCGTCGTCTACATCTCGCACCGCCTGGAGGAGATCCGCCGCATCGGCGACCGGGTCACCGTCCTCAAGGACGGGCGGGCCGTCGCGGGCGGGCTGCCCGCCGAGTCGACGCCCACCCGCGACGTCGTGGCGCTGATGACCGGCCGCAACGTCGAGTACGTCTTCCCGGAACGGCCGGCCGCGCCGCCCGCGGGCGAGCCCGTGCTGAGCGTCAAGGGCCTGTCCCGCGAGGGCGAGTTCGAGGCCCTCGACCTGGAGGTCCGGCCCGGCGAGATCGTAGGCCTCGCCGGACTCGTCGGCTCCGGCCGCTCCGAGATCCTGGAGACGGTCTACGGCGCCCGCAAGGCGGGCACCGGCCAGGTCCTCGTCGAGGGACGCCCGCTCAGGCCGGGCAGCGTGCGCGCCGCCGTCCGCGCCGGGCTCGGGCTCGCCCCCGAGGAGCGCAAGGCGCAGGCCCTGCTGATGCTGGAGTCCGTCACCCGCAACGTGTCGGTCTCCGCCATGTCCCGCTTCTCGCGCGGCGGCTGGCTCGACCGCGGCGCCGAACTGGACGCGGCCCGCGCGGCGACCCGCGAGCTGTCCCTGCGGCCCGACAACCCCTCCGTGCCCGTGCGCACCCTGTCCGGCGGCAACCAGCAGAAGGCGGTCCTGGCCCGCTGGCTGCTGCGCGGCTGCAAGGTCCTGCTGCTCGACGAACCCACCCGCGGCGTCGACGTCGGCGCCCGCGCCGAGCTCTACGCGGTCGTCCGCCGCCTCGCCGACGAGGGCCTCGCCGTCCTGCTGGTCTCCAGCGAGGTGCCCGAGGTGCTCGGCCTCGCCGACCGCGTGCTGGTACTGCGCGAGGGCCGGGTCGTGCACGAGGCCCCCGCCCGCGAACTCGACGAACACCGCGTACTCGACCTCGTGATGGAAGGAAGCCCGGCGTCATGACGCAGCACGTGTCCCCGCCCCGGGACGGCACCGGCAAGGCGGCACCGGTGGACGGTCCGCCCGCCTGGCGGGTCCAGTTGGGCCGCGCCGACGTCCGCACCCTCACCCTGCTCGGCGTGCTCGCCGCACTGGTCCTCATCGGCGGCATCACCCAGCCCGACTCGTTCCTCGACACCCGCAACCTCCAACTGGTGCTCACCCAGGCGTCCGTGATCGGTGTCGTCACCGTCGGCATGACCTTCGTGATCATTTCCGGGGGCATCGACCTGTCGGTGGGCGCCATCGTCGCCCTGTCGTCGGTGTGGGCGACCACCGTCGCCACCCAGGAGTTCGGATTCGTCGGCATCCTCTTCACGGCGATCGTGGTCGGAGTGGGCTGCGGACTGGTCAACGGGGTGCTCATCGCCTTCGGCCAGATGGTCCCCTTCATCGCCACCCTCGCCATGCTGGCCTCGGCCCGCGGCCTCGCGCTCCAGATCACCGACGGCCGCACCCAGGTCGTCACGGTGCCCAGCGTCCTCGACCTCGGCGAGCGCGACTCCTACGTCCTCGGCATCCCGCCGCTGGTCCTGGTCTTCGCGGCCGTCACCGTCATCGGCTGGCTGGTGCTCAACCGGACCACCTTCGGCCGCCGCACCGTGGCCGTCGGCGGCAACGCGGAGGCCGCCCGCCTCGCCGGCATCGACGTCCGCCGCCAGCGGCTCTACCTCTACCTGCTGTCCGGGCTGTGCTGCGGCATCGCCGCCTTCCTGCTGATCGTCCTGGCCGGCTCCGGCCAGAACACCAACGGCAACCTCTACGAACTCGACGCCATCGCCGCCGCGATCATCGGCGGCACCCTGCTCAGCGGCGGCCGCGGCACCATCGTCGGCTCGGTGCTCGGCGTCCTGATCTTCACCACCATCACCAACATCTTCGCCCTGAACAACCTCGAGACCGCCGTCCAGCAGATCGCCAAGGGAGCGATCATCGTCGCCGCCGTGCTGGTCCAGCGCCGTACCGCAAGCACGCATTGAGGAAAGGGTCCACCGTCATGACGAACCTCACGAGCCGCAGAGGGCTGCTCTTCGGAGCCGCCGCCGTGTCCGCCGGTGCCGTCCTCACCGGGTGCACGAGCAACGAACCCGACGACGGCGGCGACAAGGCCGCGGACACCCAGCCGGCCGCCGACGACAAGCCGGGCAAGCAGGTCACCATCGGCTACGCCGGCCCGCTGGCCGACCACGGCTGGCTCAACGCCGTCAACGACCAGGCCGAGAAGCGTGCCGAGAAGTACTCCGACGTCACCATGGAGGTGACGGAGGGTTCCAACGACACCGCCCAGCAGATCGGCCAGATCGAGACCCTCATCAACAAGAAGGTCGACGTCCTGGTCATCCTGCCCGCCGACGGCAAGGCGCTGACCCAGGTCGGACTCAAGGCGATGCGCGCCGGGATACCGGTCGTCAACCTCGACCGCATCTTCAACAGCCCGCAGGCCTACCGTTGCTGGATCGGCGGCGACAACTACGGCATGGGCCTCAACGCGGCCCACTACATCGGCGAGAAGCTCAAGGACAAGCAGAACGCCAAGGTCATCGAGCTGGCCGGCCTCGACAACCTGGAGCTGACCCAGCAGCGCACCAAGGGCTTCGACGACGGCCTGAAGAACTACCCGAACATCCAGAAGGTGGCCCGCCAGGCCGCCGAGTTCACCGTCGAGTCGGGACAGGCCAAGATGGCGCAGCTGCTCCAGGCCCAGTCCCAGTTCGACGCCCTGTGGAACCACGACGACGACCAGGGCGTGGGCGCGCTGCGCGCCATCGAGCAGGCCGGGCGCGACGACTTCCTGATGGTCGGCGGCGCGGGCGCGCTCTCCGCCTTCCAGGCCATCAAGGCGGACAGCGGCGTGCTGAAGGCGACCGTGCTGTACCCGCCGACCATGGCCGCCTCCGCCATCGACCTCGCCCGTGCGCTCGGCCAGGGCAAGGGGGTCAGCGGCCTCGCCGAGTTCGAGATCCCGTCGACCGTCACCTGCTACTCGGCCGTTGTCGACAAGGAGAACGTCGACCAGTACATGTCCACGGGCTTCAAGTGAGGGCCGCCGCCCCGGACCGGCCCGACCAGCCGGCCGGGGCGGGGTCCACCCCCCACCGCGCCACGACGACGAGGAGGACATCCGCATGGGACAGCCGCAGCAGCCCGAGGGGGCCGGGGAGCACGAATCCGCCGCCGGGAGCGGGGCCGGCAACGGAACCGGGACCGGAGCGACGGGGGCGTCCGCGACCAGACCGCCGCTGCGCGTCGGCATGGTCGGCTACGCCTTCATGGGCGCCGCACACTCCCAGGGCTGGCGCACCGCCGGCCGCGTCTTCGACCTGCCGCTGAACCCGGTGCAGGCGGCCATCTGCGGCCGGGACCCCGACGCCGTCCGCACGGCTGCCGACCGGCACGGCTGGGAGAGCACCGAGACCGACTGGCGGACCCTGGTGGAACGGGACGACATCGACCTCGTCGACATCTGCACCCCCGGCGACAGCCACGCCGAGATCGCGCTGGCCGCGCTCGCCGCCGGCAAGCACGTGCTGTGCGAGAAGCCGCTGGCCAACACGGTCGCGGAGGCGGAGGCGATGACCCGGGCCGCCGAGGAGGCCGGCGCCCGCGGCCAACTGGCCATGGCCGGCTTCAACTACCGCCGGGTGCCCGCCACCGCGCTGGCCCGGCGGATGGTGGCCGAGGGCCGCGTCGGGCGGCTGCGGCACGTGCGGGTGACGTACCTCCAGGACTGGCTGGTCGACCCCAAGGCGCCGCTGACCTGGCGGCTGCGCAAGGAACTGGCCGGCTCGGGAGCCCTCGGCGACCTGGGCGCCCACATCGTCGACCTCGCGCAGTACCTGACGGGGGAGCGGATCGCGGGCGTCTCCGCCCTCACCGAGACCTTCGTACGGGAACGCCCGCTGCCCGAGGGCGCCGCCCGGGGCCTGTCGGCGGGCTCCGCCGACGGCAGCACCGGACAGGTCACCGTGGACGACGCCGCCGTGTTCACCGGCCGCCTCACCTCCGGCGCCCTGGTCTCCTTCGAGGCCACCCGCTACGCCACCGGCCGCAAGAACGCCCTGCGCATCGAACTCAACGGTGAGCGCGGGTCGCTCGCCTTCGACCTGGAGCGGCTCAACGAGCTGGAGTACCACGACGGTACGGAACCGGGGGAGCACGCCGGTTTCCGCCGCATCCTCGTCACCGAACCCGAGCACCCCTACCTGGACGCCTGGTGGCCGCCGGGCCACGGCCTCGGCTACGAGCACACCTTCGTCCACCAGGCGCGCGACCTCGTCCACGCCGTCGCCGAGGGCCGCCGGCCCGAACCGTCCTTCGCCGACGGGCTGCAGGTGCAGCGCGTGCTGGCGGCGGTCGAGGAGAGCGCCGAGAAGAACTCCGTCTACACCCCGATCGTGGTCTGAACAGGAGCGTCCCGTGCCACGCAATTTCACTCTCTTCACCGGCCAGTGGGCGGACCTGCCGCTGGAGGAGGTCTGCCGGCTCGCCCGCGACTTCGGTTACGACGGTCTGGAACTCGCCTGCTGGGGCGACCACTTCGAGGTCGACAAGGCGCTGGCCGACCCGACCTACGTGGACTCGCGCCACCAGCTGCTCGACAAGTACGGGCTGAAGTGCTGGGCGATCTCCAACCACCTGGTCGGCCAGGCCGTCTGCGACGCCATCATCGACGAACGCCACGAGGCCATCCTGCCCGCCCGCATCTGGGGCGACGGCGACGCCGAGGGCGTACGGCAGCGGGCAGCGGCCGAGATCAAGGACACCGCGCGGGCCGCCGCACGCTTCGGCGTCGACACCGTCATCGGCTTCACCGGATCGGCGATCTGGCACCTGGTCGCCATGTTCCCGCCCGCCCCGGAGTCCATGATCGAACGGGGCTACCAGGACTTCGCCGACCGCTGGAACCCCATCCTCGACGTCTTCGACGCCGAGGGCGTGCGGTTCGCCCACGAGGTCCACCCCAGCGAGATCGCCTACGACTACTGGACGACCCAGCGGGCGCTGGAGGCGGTGGACCACCGACCGGCCTTCGGTCTCAACTTCGACCCCTCGCACTTCGTGTGGCAGGACCTCGACCCGGTCGGCTTCCTGTGGGACTTCCGCGACCGGATCTACCACGTCGACTGCAAGGAGGCCCGCAGGCGCCTCGACGGCCGCAACGGGCGGCTCGGCTCCCACCTGCCGTGGGGCGACCCGCGCCGCGGCTGGGACTTCGTGTCGGCCGGCCACGGCGACGTCCCCTGGGAGGACGTCTTCCGGATGCTGCGCTCCATCGACTACCAGGGCCCCGTCTCCGTGGAGTGGGAGGACGCCGGCATGGACCGCCTCCAGGGCGCCCCCGAGGCCCTCACCCGGCTCAAGGCATTCGACTTCGAGCCGCCGACCGCGTCCTTCGACGCCGCGTTCAACAGCTGATCCGCACGCCCGGCAGCAGGTCGGGACGGGGACCGGAGGCCGGAAGCGCCCCTGCCGGTTCCCGGTCCGGCCTGCCCGGATGCCGCTTTGTCCTGCGATGAGATGAAGTTCAACTATTTCCGGTCCCGGGACTGTTGACCCAGGACGAACGCGGCTACCGTCGCTGAAGTGTTCAGGACACTCACGCCTCCGGGGTGACGGCGCACCCCGGCGCCCGCACCGCACGTCTCCTCTCGCACGTACCGCACGTCTTCGCACCATCCCGTACGGCCCATCCCGTTCCCGGAGGGACTTCGTGCACAGAAGCAGACCCAAAGGCACCCGCACCACGAGGCGTCCCGCGTTCCGCACCGCGCTCGCCCTGGTCACCGGCCTGATGCTGGCCGTGGGCACCCCGGCGACCGTCGCCGGAGCCCAGCCGGCGGCCGACGAGCCCGCCGCCGAGGGGCAGTTCCAGCAGGTACCGCTCGCCAAGGGCGAGCCCGAGATGGGCGAGCCGATGTCGCTCGCCGTCCTCCCGGACCGCAGCGTCCTGCACACCTCGCGCGACGGCACCCTGCGCATCACCGACCAGGGCGGCGTCACCAAGGTCGCCGGCAAGCTCGACGTCTACAGCCACGACGAGGAGGGCCTGCAGGGCGTCGGCGTCGACCCGGACTTCGAGACCAACCGGGCGATCTACCTCTACTACGCCCCGCCGCTCGACACCCCCGCGGGCGACGCCCCCGAGACCGGCACCGCCGAGGACTTCAAGAAGTTCGACGGCGTCAACCGCCTCTCCCGCTTCGTCCTCAACCCCAACGGCACGCTGGACATGGCCAGCGAGAAGAAGGTCCTGGACGTCGCGGCCTCCCGCGGCACCTGCTGCCACGTCGGCGGCGACATCGACTTCGACGCCGAGGGCAACCTCTACCTGTCCACCGGCGACGACACCAACCCCTTCGCCTCCGACGGCTACACGCCGATCGACGAGCGGGAGAACCGCAACCCGGCCTTCGACGCCCGCCGCAGCTCCGGCAACACCAACGACCTGCGCGGCAAGATCCTGCGCATCAAGGTCGCCGAGGACGGCTCGTACACCATCCCGGACGGCAACCTCTTCGCCCCCGGCACCGAGAAGACCCGCCCCGAGATCTACGCGATGGGCTTCCGCAACCCGTTCCGCATGAGCGTCGACGACAAGACCGGCACGATCTACGTCGGCGACTACGGTCCCGACGCCGGCTCCGCCGACCCGAACCGCGGGCCGGCCGGACAGGTCGAGTTCGCCAAGGTCACCGAGCCCGCCAACTTCGGCTGGCCGTTCTGCACCGGCGCCAACGACGCCTACGTCGACTACGACTTCGCCACCGGCACCTCCGGCGAGAAGTTCGACTGCGCCGCCCCGAAGAACACCTCGCGGCACAACACCGGCCTGGTCGACCTGCCGCCCGCCCAGCCCGCCTGGATCCCGTACGACGGCGGCAGCGTCCCCGAGTTCGGCAGCGGCTCCGAGTCCCCGATGGCCGGCCCGGTCTACCGCTACGACCCCGAGCTGGACTCCTCGGTGAAGTTCCCGGAGGAGTTCGACGGCGACTTCTTCGCGGGCGAGTTCGGCCGCCGCTGGATCAAGCGGATCGAGCAGAATGCCGACGGTACGGTCGCGAAGATCAACGACTTCCCGTGGACCGGCACCCAGATCATGGACATGGAGTTCGGCCCCGACGGCGCGCTCTACGTCCTCGACTACGGCGTCTCCTGGTTCCAGGGCGACGAGAACTCCGCGCTGTACCGGATTGAGAACGCCGAGGACGGCTTCTCACCGATCGCCGAGGTCAGTGCCGACAAGACGTCCGGCGCGGCCGGCCTGAAGGTCAAGTTCACCGCCTCGGCCAAGGACGCCGACTCCCCGGACCTCACCTACAGCTGGGACTTCGGCGACGGCACCAAGGGCGAGGGCCTGACCCCCACCCACAAGTACAAGAAGGCCGGCACCTACACCGCGACCTTCACCGCCGAGGACCCCGAGGGCAACACCGGCAACGCCAGCGTCCGCGTCGTCGTCGGCAACACCGAGCCCAAGGTGAAGATCGAGGTCCCGGGCAACGGCACCCTGCTGCCCATGGGGGAGCCCATCCCCTTCAAGGTGAAGGTCACCGACCCCGAGGAGACGGTCGACTGCTCCAAGGTCAAGGTCGCCTACAGCCTCGGCCACGACTCCCACGCCCACGAGCTGACCAGCGAGACGGGCTGTGAGGGCACCCTCAACCCGCCGCCCGGCGACGGCGGCCACGACCCCAACGCCAACATCTACGGCGTCGTCGGCGCGAGCTACACCGACGGCGGGGCAGGCGGCCAGGAGGCCCTGACCGGCACCGCGCGCACCGTGATCCAGCCCCCGCACCGCCAGGCCGAGCACTTCACCACCCAGTCCGGCATCAAGACGTACGACAAGACCGGCGCCAACGGCGGCAAGACCGTCGGCGACATCAACGACGGCGACTGGATCTCCTTCAGCCCCTACAAGTTCGACGGGCAGAAGAAGCTGACCGTCCGCGCCTCCTCCGGCGGCTCCGGCGGCTTCATCGAGCTGCGCACCGGCTCGCCCACCGGCAAATTGCACGGCTCCGCGTACATCCCGCCGACCGGCAGCTGGGAGACGTTCCAGAACGTCGACGTGCCGCTGCGGTCGCTTCCCAAGCGCACCACGGAGATCTACCTGGTCTTCCGCGGCGGCGACGGCGCGCTCTACGACGTGGACGACTTCGAGTTCTCCAAGGAGCCGTTCAAGAAGGGCAAGAAGGTCCTGGTCTTCTCCAAGACGGCCGGCTTCCGCCACGACTCCATCCCGGAGGGGATCGCCGCCCTGAAGGAGCTGGGCGCCCCGGCCGGCATCTCGGTCACCGCGACCGAGGAGGCCCGCCAGTTCACCACGGCCAACCTCGCCAAGTACGACGCGGTCGCCTTCCTGTCCACCACCGGTGACGTGCTCAACGCCGACCAGCAGAAGGCGTTCGAGAACTACGTCAAGAACGGCGGCGGCTACATGGGCATCCACGCCGCCGCCGACACCGAGTACGACTGGGAGTTCTACGGCGGCCTGGTCGGCGCCTACTTCGACTCGCACCCGGCCATCCAGAAGGCCACCGTCCGCGTCCACGACCACGACCACCCGTCCACCGCGCACCTCGGCGACACCTGGGAGCGCACCGACGAGTGGTACAACTACCGCACCAACCCGCGTGAGCAGGCCAAGGTCCTCGCCACCCTCGACGAGACCACCTACGACGGCGGGAACATGAAGGGCGACCACCCGATCGCCTGGTGCCAGAGCTACGGCGGCGGCCGTTCCTTCTACACCGGTATGGGCCACACCAAGGAGTCCTACGCCGACGACGCCTTCCGCGCCCACCTGCTCGGCGGCATGCAGTACGCCACCGGCCAGGTCAAGGCCGACTGCAAGCCGGCCAAGGGCTACCGGGACATCTTCAACGGCGAGACCCTGGACGGCTGGAAGCAGGCCGGCCCCGGCCAGTTCACCGTCAAGGACGGCACCATGCAGTCCGAGGGCGGCATGGGCCTGCTCTGGTACCAGGCCAAGGAGCTGGAGTCGTACTCCCTCAAGCTCGACTGGAAGATGCGGGGCGACGACAACTCCGGGATCTTCGTGGGCTTCCCGGCCTCCGACGACCCCTGGTCCGCGGTGAACAAGGGCTACGAGATCCAGATCGACGCCACCGACGCGCCCGACCGCACCACGGGCTCCGTCTACTCGTTCAAGTCGGCGAACATCAAGGCCCGTGACCAGGTCCTGCGGCCGCCCGGCCAGTGGAACTCCTACGAGATCAGGGTCCGCGGCGAACGCCTCCAGGTGTTCCTCAACGGAGTCAAGATCAACGACTTCACCAACAAGGACCCCGAGCGGAGCCTGACCGACGGCTATATCGGCCTGCAGAACCACGGCGCCGACGACCAGGTCTCCTTCCGCAACATCCAGCTGAAGGAACTGCCCTCCTAGGGCTGCCCGCCCCTCCGGGGGCAACCGGAACGGCGGCGGGCGGAGGACGCCGGACCTCCGCCCGCCGTCCCGCCGGAGCCACCGCGCCCGGCATCCCCCTCTTCCGGCGCTCGCACCAGGTTCGCGTACGACAAGGAGGCTGCCCATGTCCGCCGAACCGTTCCTGCCCGTCCCCTCCACGGCCCCCCGCTTCGGCGTCTGGCTCATCGGCGCGCGTGGCTCCGTGGCCACGACCGCGATCGCGGGCTGCGCCGCCGTCGCCGCCGGGCTCCACCCGCCGGCCGGCATGGTCACCGAGACCCCCGACTTCGCCGGGTGCGGTCTGCCATCGTTGTCGTCCCTCGTCTTCGGCGGTCACGACACCCTCGACTGCCCCCTGCCCAAGCGTGCCGAGCACCTCGCCGCCGGCGGCGTCCTGCCGCACGGGCTGCCCTCCGCCGTGCACGCCGAACTCGTCGCCGCCGACCGCGAGATCAGGCCCGGCGGCCCTGTGCCCGGCGACCTGGACGGCGGGCCCGCCCGCACCGACGACGACTGGATCGACGTGTTCGCGGCCGACATCCGCGACTTCGTCCGCCGTCACCAGCTCGCGGGCGCCGTCGTGGTGAACGTCGCCTCCACCGAGCCGGCACCCACCGACGGCTTGCTGCCGCCCAGCTCCCTCTACGCGGCGGCCGCCCTGCGCGCCGACTGCCCCTACGTCAACTTCACCCCTTCCACGGGCCTGCACCACCCGGCGCTGGCCCCGCTCGCCGAGGCCTCGGGCCTGCCGTACGCGGGCCGCGACGGCAAGACCGGGCAGACCCTGCTGCGCTCGGTGCTGGGCCCGATGTTCGCGCAGCGGGCGCTGGCGGTCCGGGCCTGGTCGGGCACGAACCTGCTGGGCGGCGGCGACGGTGCCGCCCTCGCCGACCCGGCGGCGGCCGCCGCGAAGAACGCCGGCAAGGAACGCGTCCTCTCCGACACCCTCGGTGCCGTGCCCGAGGGCGAGGTCCACATCGACGACGTGCCCTCGCTCGGCGACTGGAAGACCGCCTGGGACCACATCGCCTTCGACGGCTTCCTCGGCGCCCGCATGTTCCTGCAGACCACCTGGCAGGGCTGCGACTCGGCGCTCGCCGCCCCGCTCGTCCTCGACCTGGCCCGGCTGACCGCCCGCGCCCGGGAGCGGGGCCTGTCCGGTCCGCTGGGCGAACTGGGCTTCTACTTCAAGGACCCGGTCGGTGACGGCCCCGCGTCACTGGCCGAGCAGTACACCGAGCTGAAACGCTTCGCCGCGAGACTGCGGGACGGCGCGGACGTGCGGGAAGACGACGCCGGCGTCCAGGGGGACGGCTCGGACGTCCGGGGGGACGACGGAGGCCGGGGCGCGGCCGGGGCCTTGGGCGCCGCCGGGATCGACGCGTACCGTGGCGCGCCCGGGGCTGGCGCCCCCCGCGATGGCGCGCCTCGCGACGGCGCGTCCGGGGACGGTGGGGCCTTGGGCGCCGCTGAGACCGAGGCGTACCGGGACGTGCGCGGGGACGGCGCGCCCGGGGACGGCAGGGCCGGGGCTGGCGCGCCCCGCGACGACGCGTCCGAGGACGGCGCGCTCCGCGACGGCGCGTCCGGGGACCTTGGGGCCGGGGACGGCGTGCCCCGCGACGGCGCGTCCGGGGACGGTGGGGCCGGGGGCCGGACGGCCGGAAATCCGGGGGTGGACGCGGGGGCCGGCGGGCCCCGGACGGGCGCCGACGAGCGCGGTGAGCAGCGATGAGCCGCACGGCAGCCGCGGCGCGGGCCGGGGCCGCGGCGGACCCCTCCGCTCCGGGGCAGGGCCCGACGCCCGGCGCCGTCGCCCCGGCGTCCTCCTCCGGCGCCGTGTCGCGCGCTTCCCGCCACCGCCCGGGACACGGCGGCGCCGGCGCCTGGGCCGAGCTGCTCCGTCTGCCCGCCCTGTTCACCGTCCCCGGCGACGCCCTGGCCGGCGCGGCGGCGGCCGGCGCCCGGCCGGGACCCCGAACCCTGCTCGCCATCGGCTCCTCCCTGTGCCTGTACGAGGCCGGCATGGCCCTGAACGACTGGGCGGACCGCGCCGAGGACGCCGTGGAACGCCCGCACCGCCCCCTGCCGTCCGGCCGCATCCGCCCGGCGGCCGCCCTCGCGGCGGCCGGCGCCCTCACCGGCGCCGGACTGGCGCTGGCCGCCGGTGCCGGACGCCCCGCCCTCGCGGTGGCCGCGCCCCTGGCGGCGACCGTCTGGGCCTACGACCTCGCCCTGAAGCACACTCCCGCCGGACCGGCGGCCATGGCCGCCGCCCGTGGACTGGACCTGCTCCTCGGCGCCGCCGCCACCGGAGGCGGCACCCGTGCAGCCCTGCCCTCCGCCGCGCTGCTCGGCAGCCACACCCTCGCGGTCACGGCCGTGTCCCGGCGGGAGACGACCGGCGGTTCGGTCCTGGCCCCGCTCGCGGCCCTCGCGACGACGGGGACGCTGACCCGCCTGGTCACCGACGGCCGCATTCGACTCCCGGCAGGCCGGCGGGCAGCAGCCGCCCCCGGCCTGCCGGGCTCCACCCCGGCCGCCCGGCCGTCCCGGACCACCGGCGCCCTCACCACCGCACTGGCCGCCGCCTACGCCGCCACCGCCGCCCGCCCCTACTTCCACGCCACCCTCAACCCCTCGCCCCCACTCACCCAACGCGCCGTCGGCGGCGGCATCCGGGCCACCGTCCCGCTCCAGGCCGCACTCGCCGCCCGCTCCGGCGCGCCCGTCACCTCCCTGCTGGTCGCCGCCCTGGCCCCGGCGGGCCGGATGTTCGCGCGGAGGGCCGGCATGAGGAAGGTGAGCATCACGTGAGCACGCACCCCGCTCAAGGACCGCAGGGGCGGACGGCGCCCGGCCCGCGAACACACCGGGACGGGGCCGGGGACTCCACGCGCTCCCTCCGCTTCGGCTACGGCACCAACGGACTCGCCGACCTCCGTCTCGACGACGCCCTCGCCCTCCTCGCCGAGCTCGGCTACGACGGTGTCGGCCTGACCCTCGACCACATGCACCTCGACCCGCTCGCTCCCGACCTGGCCGCCCGCACCCGGCGGGTCGCGCACCGGCTGACGGAACTCGGACTCGGGGTCACCGTGGAGACCGGCGCCCGCTACGTCCTCGACCCGCGCCGCAAGCACGGTCCCTCGCTCCTCGACCCCGACCCCGGGGACCGGGCGCTCCGCACGGACCTGCTGCTGCGGGCCGTGCGCGTCGCCGCCGACCTCGGTGCGCACGCCGTGCACTGCTTCAGCGGCATCACCCCGCCGGGGACGGACGAGGAGACGGCCTGGAAGCGCCTCGCGGAAGCCCTCACTCCAGTACTGGACGCCGCGGCGGCCGCCGGTGTGCCGCTCGCGGTGGAGCCCGAACCGGGGCACCTCCTGGCCGACCTCGACGGCTTCCACCGGCTGCGGCGAACCCTCGGTGACCCCGAGCCCCTCGGCCTCACCCTCGACATCGGCCACTGCCAGTGCCTCGAACCCCTCCCTCCCGCCGACTGCGTACGCGCCGCCGCTCCCTGGCTGCGTCACGTCCAGATCGAGGACATGCGCCGCGGCGTCCACGAACACCTCCCCTTCGGTGACGGCGAGATCGACTTCCCGCCCGTCCTCGAGGCCCTCGCCGCCACCGGCTACCAAGGCCTGACCGTCGTCGAACTTCCCCGCCACTCCCACGCGGGCCCCCACTTCGCCGAACGCTCCCTCCCCTTCCTCCTCCGGGCCGCCGCCCCCGCACCCCGCACGAACCGCTCGGGCGAGCCCGCCGCCACCCACCGAAGGGAGCCACACCCATGACGCAGCCACACGCCACCCACGGCACATCGCGAACCCGGTCCGCCGACGGCCCCCTCGACGAGCGGAACCCCCAGGGCACCGCCCCCGCCCCCATGTCGCCCGCCCACACCCCGCCCGCCGACCTGCGCGCCGCCCTCACCGCCGTACTCGACGGAGCCGCCCGCGCCTGGCTGGACCAGGCCCTGGACGAGGCCGCCGCCCACCCCGGCACCCACGGCCCCATCTCGGTGTGGGAGCTGCGCCTGGCCGAGGCCGGCCGCCGCTGCGGCCCCGCTCACGCGGACGCCGCCCGCGTCCTGGTCCTGCACGCCGCCCGCGCCGGCGCCGACGCCCTGACCCGGGTGTACTACCAGGGCACCGCCGACGAACGCCGCGCCGTCCTGCACGCCCTGCCGCACCTCGTCCCCGGCCCGGACGCCCTCGCGCTCGTCGAGGACGCCCTGCGCACCAACGACACCCGGCTGGTCGCCGCCGCACTCGGCCCGTACGCCGCCCGGCACCTCGACGCCCACCAGTGGCGGCACGCCGTGCTCAAGTGCCTGTTCACCGGCGTCCCCGTCGACCACGTGGCGGACCTCGCCCGACGGGCCGCCGCCGACGCGGAACTCGCCCGCATGCTCGCCGACTACGCCGCCGAACGCACCGCCGCCGGCCGCCCCGTCCCCGAAGACCTCCACCGCGTCCTGGCCCTGACCGAGTCCGAGCCCTCCGCTCCCGGCCCGGTCGACCCCCACGGCAAGGAGTCCTGATGCGCATCTTCGACCCCCACATCCACATGACCTCCCGCACCACCGACGACTACGAGGCCATGCACGCCGCCGGCGTCCGCGCCGTCGTCGAGCCCTCCTTCTGGCTCGGCCAGCCCCGTACCTCCCCCGACTCCTTCCGCGACTACTTCGACGCCCTGCTCGGCTGGGAACCCTTCCGCGCCGCCCAGTACGGCATCGCCCACCACTGCACGATCGCCCTCAACCCCAAGGAGGCGAACGACCCCCGCTGCGCCCCCGTCCTCGACGAACTGCCCCGCTACCTCGTCAAGGACCGCGTCGTGGCCGTCGGTGAGATCGGCTACGACTCCATGACCGCCGCCGAGGACGCCGCCCTGGCCGCCCAGCTCCAGCTCGCCGCCGACCACGGCCTGCCCGCCCTCGTGCACACCCCGCACCGCGACAAGCTCGCCGGCCTGCGCCGCACCCTGGACGCGGTGCGCGAGTCCGCGCTGCCCACGGACCGGGTGCTGGTCGACCACCTCAACGAGACCACCGTGAAGGAGGCGAAGGACAGCGGCGCCTGGCTCGGCTTCTCCGTCTACCCGGACACCAAGATGGACGAGGCCCGCATGGTCGCCCTGCTGCGCGAGTACGGCCCGGAACGGGTCCTGGTGAACTCCGCCGCCGACTGGGGCAAGAGCGACCCGCTCAAGACCCGCAAGGTCGGCGACCTGATGCTCGAAGAGGGCTTCAGCGAGGACGACGTGGACCGTGTGCTGTGGCGCAACCCCGTCGCCTTCTACGGCCTCAGCGGACGCCTGAGCCTGGATGTCACCTCGCAGGACGCCACGCACGAGGGCAACTCCATCCTGCGCGGCGGTGAGTGAGCCATGCGCTTCCGGCACCCGGACGGCTCCACCGTCCACCTCGCCTACTGCACCAACGTCCACCCCGCCGAGACCCTCGACGGCGTCCTCGCCCAGCTCCGCGACCACTGCGAGCCGGTCCGCCGCCGCCTCGGCCGCGACCGCCTCGGCATCGGGCTGTGGCTCGCCAGGGACGCCGCCCACGCCCTGGTCACCGACCCCTCCGCGCTGCGCGGCCTGCGTTCCGAACTCGACCGGCGCGGCCTGGAGGTCGTCACCCTCAACGGCTTCCCCTATGAGGGCTTCGGCGCCGAGGAGGTCAAGTACCGCGTCTACAAGCCGGACTGGGCCGACCCCGAACGCCTTGAGCACACCACCTCCCTGGCCCGTGTCCTCGCCGGACTGCTGCCCGACGACGTCACGGACGGCTCCATCTCCACCCTGCCGCTCGCCTGGCGCACCGCCTACGACGAGACCCGCGCCGACAAGGCCCGCGCCGCGCTGGCCACCCTCGCCGAACGCCTCGACGCCCTCCAGGACCTGACCGGCCGCTCCATCCGCGTCGGCCTGGAACCCGAACCCGGCTGCGTCGTCGAGACCACCCGCGACGCCATCGCCCCGCTGACCGCGATCGCGCACGACCGCATCGGCATCTGCGTCGACACCTGCCACCTCGCCACCTCCTTCGAAGACCCGCACACCGCCCTGGACGCGCTGACCGCGGCCCGCGTCCCCGTCGTCAAGTCCCAGCTCTCCGCCGCCCTGCACGCCGAACACCCCTCCCGTCCCGAAGTGCGCGACGCCCTCGCCGCCTTCGCCGAACCCCGCTTCCTGCACCAGACCCGCACCGTCACCCCGACCGGCCCCGCCGCCACAGCGGCCACGGTGGCCACGGCGGGCCTGCGCGGCACCGACGACCTCGACGAGGCCCTGGCCGACGACGGCCCGCTGCCCGGCACCGCACCCTGGCGCGCCCACTTCCACGTCCCCCTGCACGCGGCGCCCGCCGCGCCCCTCACCTCCACACTCCCCGTGCTCAAGGCCGCGCTGACCCGCCTCGTCGGCGGCCCGCACCCGCTCACCCGCCACCTGGAGGTCGAGACCTACACCTGGCAGGCCCTCCCGCCCGAGCTGCGGCCCCGCGCCCGCGCCCAGCTCACCGACGGCATCGCCGCCGAGCTCACCCTCGCCCGCGACCTGCTGACCGACCTCGGCCTGAAGGAACTGCCATGACCTCCACCACCTCCTCCGGCATACCGGCACCCTCCGGGCAACCGACCCCCCTCCTCGTCCTGGACGTCGTCGGCCTCACTCCCCGTCTCCTCGACCACATGCCCCACCTCAAGGCGCTCGGCCAGTCCGGCTCCCGGGCCCCGCTCGGCACCGTCCTGCCCGCCGTGACCTGCGCCGCCCAGTCCACCTTCCTCACCGGCACCCACCCGTCCCAGCACGGCATCGTCGGCAACGGCTGGTACTTCCGCGAACTCGGCGACGTCCTGCTGTGGCGCCAGCACAACGGACTCGTCGCCGGCGACAAACTCTGGGACGCCGCCCGCCGCGCCCACCCCGGCTACACCGTCGCCAACATCTGCTGGTGGTACGCCATGGGCGCCGACACCGACATCACCGTCACCCCCCGCCCCGTCTACTACGCCGACGGCCGCAAGGAACCCGACTGCTACACCCGCCCCCCTGCCCTGCACGACGAACTCACGGAAAAACTCGGCACCTTCCCCCTCTTCCACTTCTGGGGCCCCGGCGCCGACCTGGTCTCCAGCCAGTGGATCATCGACGCCACCCGCCACATCATGGCGACCCGCCACCCCGACCTGACACTCTGCTACCTCCCTCACCTCGACTACGACCTGCAGCGCTACGGCCCCGACGACCCCCGCTCCCTGAAGGCGGCGGCCGACCTGGACGCCGCCCTGGCCCCCCTCCTCGACGACGCCCGCGCCGAGGGACGCACCGTCGTCGCGCTGTCCGAGTACGGCATCACCCCCGTCAGCCGGCCCGTGGACATCAACCGCGCCCTGCGCCGCGCCGGACTGCTCGAGGTGCACACCCAGGACGGCATGGAGTACCTCGACCCGATGGCCTCCCGCGCCTTCGCGGTCGCCGACCACCAGATCGCCCACGTGTACGTCCGGCGCCCCGAGGACCTGGAGGCCACCCGGGCCGCCCTCGACGGACTGCCGGGCATCGAGCAGCTCCTCGACGACGAGGGCAAGAAGGCCCACGACCTCGACCACCACCGCGCCGGCGAACTCATCGCCGTCGCGGAGCCCGACGCCTGGTTCACGTACTACTACTGGCTCGACGACGACCACGCGCCCGACTTCGCGCAGCTCGTCGAGATCCACCGCAAACCCGGCTACGACCCGGTCGAGCTGTTCATGGACCCCCTCGACCCCTACGTCAAGGTCAAGGCGGCCACCGCCCTGGCCCGCAAGAAGCTCGGCATGCGCTACCGCATGGCGGTCGTGCCGCTGGACGCCTCACCTATTCGCGGCAGCCACGGCCGCCTCCCAGCGAGCGACGACGAAGGTCCGCTCCTCATCTGCTCCACCCCCCGCGCTGTCGGAGACCGCGTCGCGGCCACCGACGTGAAACAACTCCTGCTCCGGCTGGCCGGACTCGGCTGACGCACCACCCGGCAACCCCGCCGAGATCCGACTACTGAGAGTGAAACACACGGCACTGACAACGGCCCGCTCCAGCCGCATCGGGGCAGGCCACGACCCAGAAGGCAGGCACCCGTGACCCTGTTCTCAGACCCCGCCCGCACCGGCGCCACCGCGGACCCGTCCGCCGACGGCCCGGACGAGGGCCTGCGCCGCAGCCTCGGCGTGGGCCGGCGCCGCTTCCTCAGCACCTGCACCGCCGTCGCCGCCGGCGCGGTCGCGGCACCCGTGTTCGGCGCCGCACCGGCCCTGGCCCACGACCGGGACAGAGACCACGAGCGGGACCACGACCGGGACCGCGACCACGGACACGGACGCGGACACGTCCTCGTCCCGGCGGACAAGCGCGGCATCATCCTCTACACGGTCCGGGACGCGACCGCCCGCGACCCCCTCGCCACCCACCTGCCCTCCGGCTTCCGCGAGGTGTTCAAGCAGCTCTCCCGCCACGGCTACCGCCAGGTGGAATTCGCCGGCTACCGCCAGCACGCCAACGCCCCAGGCGGCGCGAGCCTGGAGTCCGTCGAGGGCGCCAGACTGCTGCGCCGCTGGCTCGACGACTACGGGCTGCGCGCCCAGGGCAACCACGGCTTCATCCCGCCCTCCTGGCCGCTCACCACGGCGGACAAGGACACCTTCAAGAAGCACCTGGAGATCGCCAACATCATCGGCATGGACCACATGGGCACCGGTGGCGACCCCACGGGCAGCTCCTACCGCGCCGACTGGGACGTCGCCGCCGACAAGTGGAACGCACTCGGTGAGATAGCCCGCCGCGAGGGCATCAAGCTCTACACCCACAACCACGACAGCGCCTACGGCTTCCTGCTCGACGGCGGCCCGCTGGACGACCAGGGCCGCCCGACCCGCAGCTCGGGCATCCGCAAGCTCGAGTACTTCCTGAAGGTCACCGACCCCAGGCTGGTCTGGCTGGAGATGGACATCTTCTGGGCGCACGTCGCCCAGTACAAGTTCCACACCTACACCGCCCACGACGGCTCGACCCGGAAGAACGTCTTCGACCCGGCCGGTCTCGTCGCCCGCCACAACAGGCGCTACCCGCTGTTCCACGCCAAGGACGGCGTCGTCAGCACGACCAACGGCATGGGCTACGACATGGTGCCCTTCGGGACCGGCGTCATCGACTACACGACGTTCTTCTCACGCGTCGGACAGCGGAACTACCACAACCCGATGATCGAGGACGACAACTCCCCGAGCGCCACCGACCCGGCGCAGTCACTGCGCGAGGCCAAGATCAGCTACGACAACCTGGCGGCCCTGCGCAGGCGTCGCCGCTGACCCGGAACACGGCCCGGGCGGCCCCTCCCGCGTGCCGGGGAGGGGCCGCCCGGTCCGTGCGAGAAGGCTCCGTCGTCTCATCCCTCACCCAGTGGCCGGGGGTCGGGCGTGACGCGCCTGGCCTTCGGCCGGCCCGGAGGCGGGCTTCGACCTGCAGACCGTGCCGTAGTTCGTGGCTTTGTTTCATGACGGCCACCCCCGCGGGCTTCCGCGCGGCGCGTGCGCGGGTCAGCCGATGCCCTGACGGTCCGGGAGCAGGGCGAAGGCCCGGTCCGCCGGCGTAGGCGCGACCCGCTCGACGGCCTGCCGCAGCAGCTCGCGGTGGCGGCGCAGCGGCTCGCGCCGCTCCGGCGGGGCGAGCCGCAGCAGATCGTCGAGCCCGGCCAGCATCCGCCGCGTCACCTGCGCGTTCCCCACCCCGCACGACCGGACCTCGGTGAACCCGAGGTCCACCAGTTCCGCCCAGCCCGGCACGGGCTGCACCAGCCGGACGGCACCGCGCCGGTCCCGGTGCGCGACGGCGTCCAGCGGCCGGCGGGACAGGGAGGCCAGGATCTGGACGATCCGGTCCAGGGCCTGGACAGCGGTCGTGGGATCGTTGACCGCGCTGGACAGGGCCCGCAGCGCGATGTCGGACAGCTGGCGCAGTCCGAACGCCAGGTCCTGGTGGAAGGTGCGCTCCACTCCCACGCTCAGGGCGTACCGCAGCACCCGGCGCGGGGGCGCCTGCCCGCCGTGCACCGTCAGGACGGGGGTGCCGGGTACCAGGAAGTCACCGATGCGCGGGACGAGCCGCAGCACCACCCCGTGTTTGCGCGCCACCCGCACCAGACGCGCGATGTGCACGTCCCGCAGCACACCGGCCTGCCCGCCGTGGTCGACCCACGCGGTCACCGGCCCGAGAGCGGGCCCCCGCCCGTCCTCCACCGGCGCGGGCATCAGCGCCGCCACGCGGAAGGACTCCGCCGCGATCCGGGCGATCACATGACTGACCCGCATCAGGCGCAGCGTCGCGTTCACGTACATCACGAAGAGCAGCAGGCTCAGCGCGACCATGACGAGCGTGAGTACCGACTGGACCAGCGGGACGGAGGTGGTGGCCCGGGGGTCGGGGGTGCTGTCGTAGCTCGTCAGGACGAGCAGCGTCAGCACGAAGGTGGCGAGGAAGACCGCGAACGTCGCCTTCGTGATCCGGCTGCGCACGAAGAGCCGCACCACCCGCGGAGTGAACTGACCGCTCGCCATCTGCACGGCCACCAGCGAGATGCTGAACACCACACCGATGAACGTCATCATCGCCGAGCCGACCGCGGACACCACCGTCTTCGCGTCGTCCGCGAACCGCAGCAGTTCGGCGACCGTCTCGTAGTCGCCGTCGTCCTGCAGCGACCGGACGAGAGCGGCGTCCAGTTCCTGGGCCACCAGCCACACCACGAAGACACCCACCATGGCGGCGGTGGGCGCGAACCAGAACGTGTCCCGCAGATGCTCCCTGAGCGGCGACAGCGCGCGCGGCCGACGACGCGGAAGCGGGCTCTGGGTAACCGACCAGTCACTCATGGTGTGACCTTAGGCGCAGTGGGGCCGCCGGCCCCGGACCGGCGCTCAGGGGAAGGAAACGCAGGTGAAAGGCACTGCGAAACCTTGGTATGGTTGTCCATGTCGCCGCGGGGGAAAGCCCGCGCAGGCGGCAGACACCTAGTCCGGGTGGCGGAATGGCAGACGCGCTAGCTTGAGGTGCTAGTGCCCTTTATCGGGCGTGGGGGTTCAAGTCCCCCCTCGGACACAGATCAGGTCGAGTGAGATGCCGGCCGGGAGAGATCCCGGCCGGCATCTCGCGTTGTGCGCGCCGTACGGCGCCGTGGGGTGCGGACGACGCAGCCGGTGCCGCGAAAATGCGCTGCGGCGCCCCGCCCCGCTTCCCTAGACTCACCACGACATCGAGATCGAGTGAGGGGAGCCGGGCCGTGCGCATCCGCACCGCTGCCGTCGTTCCCCCGTCCCGGTACGAGGTGATCCTCGTGTCCCGGGCCGTCCGGTGTCCGCAGCGCGGCCGGCACCGGAAGCCCGCGACGAGCATCTGACGAGCGACCGCTCCCGCCGCCGTGCGGCGAGCCCCGTACTCGCTCCGTCCTCCTCCCGGGAATCGCGCCGCCCTGCTCACACACAGCGAAAGGCCACGGGCCGTGCGCACCAACACCAACCCGCTCGCAACCGTCCGCAACCTGGGCATCCTCGCCCACGTCGACGCCGGCAAGACCACCGTCACCGAGCGGATCCTCTACACCACCGGCACCACCTACAAACGCGGCGAGGTCCACGACGGCACCACCGTCACCGACTTCGACCCGCAGGAACGCGACCGCGGCATCACCATCTTCGCCGCGGCCGTCAGCTGCTCCTGGGACGGCCACCGGATCAACCTGATCGACACCCCGGGGCACGTCGACTTCGCCGACGAGGTCGAACGCTCCCTGCGCGTACTGGACGGCGCGGTCGCCGTGTTCGACGCCGTCGCCGGCGTGGAACCGCAGAGCGAGTCCGTGTGGCGGCAGGCCGACCGGCACGGCGTGCCGAGGATCGCGTTCGTCAACAAGATGGACCGCGCGGGCGCCGACCTCGACACCGCCGTCGCCTCGATCCGCGAGCGGCTGCACCCGGTTCCCCTGGTCGTGCAGCTGCCCATCGGCGCCGAGGACGAGTTCACCGGCGTGGTCGACCTGCTGCGCATGCGGGCCCTGGTATGGACGGACGGTGCGGAGACGGCCGAGGAGGGGCCGGTGCCCGACGCCCTGCGCGAAGAGGCGGCCCGCAGGCGGCGACTGCTGGAAGAGGCGGTGGCGGAACGGCACCCGGCCGCGCTGGAGGAGTTCTGCGACCGGGAGACGCTCACCGCGGACACGCTCGCCGGCGCACTGCGCGACCTGACCCGCGAAGGCGACGGGGTGGTGGTGCTGTGCGGCTCGGCCTACCGCAACCGCGGTGTCGAACCGCTGCTGGACGCCGTGATCGCCTACCTGCCGTCCCCGCTGGACGTACCTCCGGTACGAGGCACCCACGACGGCACGGAGCAGGAACGGCCCGCCGACCCGGCGGCACCGATGGCGGCACTGGCGTTCAAGGTGAACGCCACCCCGACGGGGCGGCTGACGTACCTGAGGGTGTACTCGGGCACGATCGAGAAGGGAGACACCGTGCGGGACACGGGCACCGGCCGCACCGAACGCGTCGGCCGCCTCCTGCGGGTACGGGCCGACCGCCACGACCCGCTGGAACGCGCGGTGGCCGGAGACATCGTCGCGGTGATCGGGCTGAAGGCCGCCCGCGCCGGTTCGACCCTGTGCGCGCCGGGTGCCCCGCTCGTCCTGGAACCGCCGGGCGTCGCCGAGCCGGTCGTGCACGTCGCGGTCGAGGCCCGGCGCGCCACCGACACCGACCGGCTGGCCTCGGCGCTGGCGCGGCTGACCGAGGAAGACCCCTCGCTGGCCGTGCGGAGTGACCCGGAGACCGGGCAGACCGTCCTGTCGGGCATGGGTGAACTGCATCTCGAGGTCGCGGTGGAGCGGGTGCGCCGCGAGCACGGCCTCGAGGTCACCGTCGGACGGCCGGGCGTGGCGTACCGCGAGACGGTCGGCGAGGGCGTGACCGGGTTCGTCCACCGGCACGTCAAGCAGGACGGCGGGGCCGGACAGTTCGCGCAAGTCGTCCTCGACGTGGGGCCCCGGGAGGAGGGCGGTTTCGAGTTCCGTTCCACGGTGGTCGGCGGGCGGGTGCCGCAGGAGTTCGTGCGGGCCGTCGAGGCGGGCTGCCGGGACGCGCTGGCCGAGG
The DNA here is from genome assembly GCF_001905385.1 of Streptomyces sp. CB02414. Classification (GTDB taxonomy): domain Bacteria; phylum Actinomycetota; class Actinomycetes; order Streptomycetales; family Streptomycetaceae; genus Streptomyces. The sequence goes on from NZ_LIPF01000008.1 coordinate 387,559, forward strand.
GGCCCCTCGGCGGGCACCCGGTGACCGGCCTCAGGGTCACGCTCACCGACGGCCAGACCCATGTGAAGGACTCCTCGGACACCGCCTTCCGCACCGCCGGCCGGTTCGGTCTCCGCGACGCCCTGCGCGTCTCGGCGATGGTCCTGCTGGAGCCGGTCGTCGAGGTCACGGTCACCGTGCCCGAGGACGCGGTCGGTGGCGTACTGGGCGACCTCGCCGCCCGCCGCGGCCGGGTCACCGGCTCCGGCACTCGGGGCGGCGCGGCGGTCGTCACGGCCACCGTGCCGCTGGCCGAATTGTTCGGCTACGCGACCCGGCTGCGCAGCCGCACGCAGGGCCGCGGCACCTTCACGGCCCGCCCGACCGGCTACGCGCCGGCGCCGGCCACCGTGCCGGCGCGGTAGCGCGGTAGCGCCTGAGACTGCCCCCGCCCTCGCCGGGCGGGGGCAGCCTCAGGCCGGCGGGGGCAGCCTCAGGCTGATCGGAGGCTCAGGAGCGCATCTGAGGCGGGCCCTCCTCTCACGCACCCCTCACCCGCCCGTCAGAAGCGCCTCCAGCGCCGCGGGCGTAGCGGGATGACGACGCGCCAGCAGAGCCCCCGGCGAACGGTCGCCGCCGACCTGCGCCGCCCACTCCCCGTCGCAGCCGAGCAGTTGCGCCACCGCGTCGCAGGTCGCCGGATGCGCGGCCAGCAACTCGATCCCCGACCGCGCCGCTCCCACCGGGTCCCCGGAGCGCGCCCACCCCTCGGTACAGCCCAGTAGGCCGGACACCGCGTCGCAGGTCGCCGGGTGCGCCAAGAGCAACGCCGCCCCCCGGCGGCCGGCATCGGCCCGCCCGGCCCCGGCAGTGACCGGGGGCGTCCGCCACGGCGGCACCCACGCGTCCAGCGCCTCCAGCCGGCCGGGGAAGATCCGCCCGGCCTCGCGGATCAGTAGCGGGGCGAGCTCCGCGGCGCCGGACCGCAGGGTGGTGATCAGCAGCGGCAGCCACGGCAGCAGCACCCGGTCCGGCAGCCGCCCGAACGCGTTCGACACCGCCTCCACCACCACGTCCGCCAGCCCCGGAACCGGCTCCAGCGCGTGGACGAAGCCGCTGAGGTAGCGCGGATACGAGGGCACCACCAGCGGGTTGTCCAGCAACTCGGCGCACCGGGCCCGCAGCTCGGCCCGCGACAGCGTGCCCAGTTGCACCTGTGCCGCCCACAACAGGGCCGTCTTGGACGGGTCCTCCGGATGCGACTGGGCGACCGCCAGCTCGAGCTGGGCGCGGTCGCACCCCAGCGTCAGGGCGAGGCTCTCCATGCTGAACAGGAAGCCCAGCATCGCCGCGACCTGCCCGACCGCCGCGTCCTCGTCCCGGAACGCCGTCGGCAGCAGCGTGCAGTAGTGCGCGTACCCGGTCTTGACGAACGACTCGATCCACGCCGGCAGTACCGGTTCGCTGGTCCGGTAGTACGCCAGCAGCGTGCGCACCCGGCGCAGTACCTCCGGCGCGCCGTCGACGCTGCGTTCGGTGGCGAGCACCTTCAGCGCGTGGGTGCCGAGCTCGTCGGCGAGGCGGCGGCTGCCCAGGTACAGGGTCGCGTCCTCGACGGCGGCCAGCACGGTCGCCGTCGTCGCCCGCGGCCCGTAGGCGTCGCGCCGCAGCCGCTGCTCCAGGACCTGCTCGATGCTCACGCCCTCGTAGCCGAGCTCGATGAGCGCCCGCTGATGGGTGCCGAGCGCCAGGTCCCAGGACTCCTGGATCGACCGCTCGCCGAGCTTGCGCTCACCCATGATCGGCCGCGCCGTCCCGTGCGGCATCAGGCGCCGCAGCATCCACAGCACGTCGGAACACGCCTCGAGCTCCGGCCGGGACGCCATGTCGAGCAGTGCCCGCTGCACCCCGCGCTGCTGGAGCTTCAGCCCGAGCGGCGCCAGCCGGTCGTGCACGTCACGGGCGAGCGGCGGCAGCGCCTCGTAACCCACCTGGCCGATCCGGTCGCCGCCCATCATGATCTCGACGAGCCGCCGCACGTCCCGCCGCCCGGGCACGACGTCCTTCTCGATGCACGTGACCGCCGCGTCCTGGAAGTCGTACGGCGTCGGCTTGGCCCGGTCACGCATGCCGGCGAGAAGGATCGACGTCTCGAAGACGGCGATGGCGTCGGCGGTGGAGGCGAGGTAGCCGGCCCGCCGCGCGGCGCGCACGATGTCCACGGACCAGCCGAGCAGCTCCGCCTCGTCCAGCGTGTCGATCACGGGTGGCCGCTGGAGGAACCCGGACAGCCGGTCCTCGGCGGCGGAGTCCGGCGCCGGGACGGGCGAGGGCTGCGTCCGCCGGGCCGCCACCGCCTTCTTCGCGGGGCGCTTCTTCGCCCCCGTCTGCCCCGCCAGCCGGTAAGCCTGCACGCGGGTGCGCTTGAGGCTCTTCGCCCACTCCGTCGCCGCGATCGACACCGAGCCCGCGGCGAGGCCGAACTGCGCCTCGATCGCCGCGTGACTCGACGGGATCAGCCCGTACTTCCAGGTGGTGCCGGAGCGCGGCGAGATGGTGAACGTGTCACTGCCGTCCACCCCGAACTCGGCCACCCGGCTGGCCGCGTGGAAGGCCCCGCACACGTACAGCGCGTCCGCCGGATCGGTCCCGGTCGCGCCCATGTGCTCGCGCATCCGCGTCCACATGTACCGCTCGCGGTCCTCGTCCACGCGGACCCGGGCCCCGTCGCCGGGGGCGAGCCGCCGGAAGAGGCTGCCGATGAGGAACATGACCTGGCGGTAGGTGTCGTGATCGGCCGCGCTGTCGCCGAGCGGCACCTCGACGTACTGGTGCCACCACTCCGACCAGTGCCGCACCTTGCCGTGGCGCAGCAGGTGCTCCTCCAGCTCGGCGAAGCGCGGCCGCAGGTCGCCGATCTCGACGCCGACGGCCTCGCCGTGCAGGGCGGCCTCGGGTTCCTCCGGGGCTTCGGGGGTCTCGCCGCCCTCGGCGGCCGTCTCTCCCCTGCTGTCCCACTGGAAGACGTGGTCCGCCGACCGGTCGACGAGGACCAGCTCCACGCCCGGGGTGTCGAGCGCGTACGCGATCGCCTGGTACTCGGCGGACGCCTCGGTGATCGGCGCGACGACCGACAACGGCGCCCACTCCTGGGGGAAGCCGTCGACGTCACCGGCGAACGCCTGCACCGCCACCGGCAGCCGGCAGTTGCGCAGCTCGGTCAGCAGCGGCGCCATGTCCTCGCACAGCTCCAGGTACACGACCTTGGGCTGCTTCTCCCGCAGTCGGCGGGCCATGGCGGTCGCCGAGGCGGGGGAGTGGTGGCAGACGGGGAAGATCTCCAGCGGCTCGCGCACCGCGCGGTCGACGTCGTCGACCAGTCCGAGGAGGATGCCCTCCAGCGCGTCCGGCCCGCCCGCGAAGGCTGCGGCGGCCTCCTGCAACTGCCCGCGCAGCGCCGCGAACGACGTGCTCTCCTGGGGACCGTTCTGCTGGGGACCGTTCTTCTGTGGCCCGCTCTTCTGGGGCCCGCTCATGACAGCGTGGCGATCGCGTCGCGGCCGCCCTCCAGGAACTCGGGCCAGGAGCCGCCCTCCTCCTTGCTGCGCGGCTCGACGACGCCGTGCAGGTACTTGTTGAGGATGGCCAGGTCCTCGGGCTCGCGCCGGGTGAGGGAGCCGACGAGAGACGAGGCGAGCGTACGGGCGGTCAGCGCGCGCTCGCCGAAGAAGTTGCTGTGCAGGACGGCGTCCTCCAGCACGCCGATCTGCTCGGCCGTCGACAGGGCGGACTCCAGCTTCTCGTCGTCGCTGCCGGCCGCGGCGGCGGAGGCGCGCAGGTCGGCGAAGCTCTGCAGCAGCACGTCCAGCAGGGTCGGCGGCACGTCCAGGTCGATGGAGTGCCGTCGCAGCAGCTCCTCCGTGCGGAAGCGGACGATCTCCGCCTCGCTCTTCTTGTTCGTCACGACCGGGATGCGTACGAAGTTGAAACGGCGCTTGAGCGCGGAGGACAGGTCGTTGACGCCCCGGTCGCGGCTGTTGGCCGTGGCGATGATCGAGAAGCCGGGCTTGGCGAAGACGATGTTGTCGTCCCCGCCGCCGCTCTCCAGTTCGGGAACGGAGATGTACTTCTCGGAGAGGATCGAGATCAGCGCGTCCTGGACGTCGCTGGTCGACCGGGTCAGCTCCTCGAACCGCCCGATGGAACCGGCCTCCATCGCGGTCATGATCGGCGAGGGGATCATCGACTCGCGCGACTGCCCCTTGGCGATGACCATGGAGACGTTCCACGAGTACTTGATGTGGTCCTCGGTGGTGCCGGCCGTGCCCTGCACCACCAGCGTGGAGTTGCGGGAGATCGCGGCGGACAGCAGCTCGGCCAGCCAGCTCTTGCCCGTGCCGGGGTCGCCGATGAGCAGCAGGCCGCGGTCGGAGGCGAGGGTGACGATCGACCGCTCCACGAAACTGCGGTCACCGAACCACTTCTGCGAGACCTCCCGGTCCAGGCCGTCGGACCGCTCGGAGCCGAGGATGAACAGCCGGACCATCTTCGGCGACAGACGCCACGAGAACGGCTTGGGGTTGTCGTCGATCGACTCCAGCCAGTCGAGCTCCTCGGCGTACTTGATCTCGGCGGGCGCGCGCAGCAGGTCGGACATGAGGGAAGGGCCTTTCCGTACGGTGATCAATACGAGACGAAGGAGAGGAAGGGGATGGAGGAGACGAAGGAGACGTACTCGGCGATCAGGTGAGAAACGTCTTGAGTTCGTGCACGAGCTTCTTGATGTGGCCGGAGATCACCGGCGCGCCGAGGTCCTTGAACCGCTCCCGGAACCACGGGTTGACGCTGCCGCGTCCGGAGCTGGTCACCGACCCGACCGGGATGAACTTCGCGCCGGAGCGGTGGACGGCGGCCATGCTGTCGAACAGCTCCTGCTGCCGCCACTCGTAGAAGTCGGAGATCCACACCACCACGGTGTTGCGCGGCTCGGCGATCTTCGGCTGGGCGAGCGCCATGGCGACCGTGCCGTCGGTGCCGCCGCCGAGCTTGGTGCGCAGCAGCGTCTCGAACGGGTCGTGCGCCCAGGGAGTGAGGTCCAGCGCCTGGGTGTCGTACGCGATCAGATGGACGTCCACCTTCGGCAGCCCGGCGAAGATCGACGCCAGGATGGTGCAGTTGACCATCGAGTCGACCATCGACCCCGACTGGTCCACGACGACGATCAGCCGCTGGGGTGTCGTCTTGCGGCTGGTGTGCCGGTAGTAGAGCCGGTCGACGTAGAGCCGCTCCTCCTCCGGGCTCCAGTTGGTCAGGTTCTTCCAGATGGTGCGGTCGATGTCGAGGTTGCGGAAGACCCGCTTCGGCGGCACGGACCGGTCGAGCTCGCCGACCGTGGACTTCTCCACCTGGGTGCGCAGCACCTCGGTGACCTCGTCGACGTAACGCCGGATCAGCGCCTTGGCGTTGCTGAGGGCCACCCCGGACAGGTTGTCCTTGTCCCGCAGCAACTGCTCGATCAGCGACATGCTCGGCGTCAGCCGCGCCGCCAGCGCGGGATCGGCCAGCACCTCACGCAGGTGCATGCGCTTGACGAGACCGGCCTCGATGGAGCCGAGCTCCGGGCCGATCGCGGGGATCAGGCGGCTGAGGTCGGGCGTGGGCCCACCGACGCCGGTGCCCGTCGGGCTGACACCGGTACCGCCCCCGGCAATCGCCCGTCCCGCACTGCCCCGCCCGCCCCGCAGCTCGCCGGGCCGGCAGCCGAGGGCCCGCTCCAGCCACTCGGCGTCGGACTGCCAGCGGGCCAGCTGCTCGGCGGTGATCGTGCCGGGGCTGGAGGCGAAGACGTTCAGCAGCACCTTCGACGCCAGCGCCGCACGCCGCACCTCGGCGGCCCGGTCACGCTCACCGTCCTCCTCCGGCTCGGGCGTCATCAACCCGTCGAACTCGGCGGCGAGCTCCGGATGCCGCTGCACGACGGAGCCGACGGACGCCCCCGGGTCGAGCAGGGCGGACGGCAGTCCGATGTCCTCGACGACGGCGAGACTCGCCGACTCCAGGGCGGGCTGTTCCTCGTGGTCGAAGAGCCGGGCGAGCAGGCGCCAGTAGAGCACCTGCCGACGGTTGTCGTTCGGGTCGGGGACGCTGGCCGCGGCGTCCGCGCCCGCTCCGTGTTCGCCAGTCTGGTGGGTCATTTCCGCAGCAGCTTCCCCGCGCGTTCGCGCAGTACCTTGACGGCGTCGGTGGCGGCCTTCTCGGCCCGGACCCCCGCCTTGTCGGTCGTACCCCCGGCCCAGGCCCCGGCATGCACGGCGACGGCCTTCTTCCGCACGGTCCGCTCGACGGCGAGCGGCTGGAGCAGGAACGCCCCGGCGTCCCAGCGCAGCAGCCCGAGGCAGGCCCCGGACGAGGCCACCACCTCCGGCGTCAGCGGCCCGGCGGCCGGCACCCGGCCGGCGTCGACCCCGATACGGCACCCGGCGACCTCGAACACGAGCCCGCCGTCCTCTTCGGCCTCCTCCACGCCGTACCCCTCCAGCAGGACGGGCACCGCGATCCGGGCCGGATGCCGGTCGAGCGGCGAGACGGCGAACGCGACGGCGGCCGGCAAGGCCACCCGGGCGGTGACGAACGCGTCGGCGGGCTCGCCCGCCCGGGCGCGGGCGTCGTCCCATATGAGGTCGCCCTCGGCGGTGACCGGCATCGCGTCGAGCTCCATGGAGCGTCCTTCGCTCACGGCCTCCAACAGGGACATGTGCGGCCGCAGCAACTGCCACAGACCGGCCCCGACGACCGTGTCGGGCTTGGGCGCGGACACCGAGGCCCGCACCAGCCGCGACGCACCCCCGTCCGACGGCTCGAACACCGCGTGCACCTGCGCCTGAACGGCGGTGGCGTGCTCCTGGACGTCGACGCCGAGCGGCAGCAGACGCCCGCTCACCTCACCCACCGAGGACGTGGAGCCGGCCCCGGGCAACGTCAGCAACAGGGCCCGCGACCACAGATCTGCCCAGCGACGCACCGGCACTCGCTCCAGAGACGCTCCCGGACAGGACGCGGCCAGCTCGGCGGCGAACCCGTCGAGGAGCGTCGCGAGCCGACGCAGCTCCGGGTCGGGCAGCATCGCGGAGACCACGGACGCGGCCCCGCCGACGAGGTCGTGATCGATACCCTGCCAGCCGGCCCGCGCCAGATCACACAGCCAACTGCGCGCGGCGGCACACAGATTGCCCGCATGCTCCTCACCGGCGACAGAGCCACCACCCGCGTCGGCCACGGCCCCCGACCGCCCGGTGGCCTCCTCCACCCGGGCGACGAGAGCGTCGTGCACGGACCCGAGCAACGCCGTGCGAGCCGCGGCGAGCGCGACGAAGTGCCCCTCGTCACCGGTCCCGGCGGTCGTCTTGTCGGCGGCCTCGGCCACCCGCGACGCGAGCGGCGTCCCCGCGACGGCGTCGGCGAGCCCCGCCAACCCCCCGGCCTGCCCGGGCTGCGGACGCAACAGCCCACCCACGAGCACGGCATCGAAACCGTCCACCGCGGCAAGCGCCTCGTCGAGCCCGTCCACGACATCGGCAAGCAGATCAGTACGCATCAGGCCGCCACCGCCCCGCCCGTCGGAAACCACTGCATCTCCGGCAACGGATCGGTACTCGCCGGTAGTTCGAGGTATGCGAGGTGCCGCAGAAACCGGCTGAACACCTGCGCCGCAGCCGAGCCGTCATCCGCCCCCGGCCGCGTGGCCGTCATGGCGGACGTGAGGACGTGCGCGTCGGCGGCCTCATCGGCGTCGACCTTCAGATACCGGCCCACACGCTCGGCCCCGTACTGCAGCACCGCCTCACCGACGAGCGCCCGGATGTGGTTGCAGAACGAACCGCGCGCCCCGCCACAGGGACGGTTGTTGTTGGTACTGCACGCGTACGCGTACGACCCCGTCGCGATCGACGACACGTACACGCGCCCGATGTCCGACCCGCTGGACACCACACCCTGCAACCGTCCGTCCGCCAACTCGACGAACGGCACCTTGGCGAGCTTCCGCGGCCGCGCGGACGGCACCACCCGCGCCGTGCTCGACTTTTCCCAGACCGACAACGCACCATCTCCCATGCAGGCGAAGGGGGCGTTCACGCCACCTCGGCGGAACGAGATCGAATCTATCGGCGACCACTGACAACGCCCTCCGCGTCCGCCGCCGCGCTCTTGACGGGGGCTCGGAACCGGTCGCTACTTGTGCAGTGGGCGTTGGGCAGTTGTCCACTTCTGTGTCAGCAGAGAGCGGAGAGGATGGCGCATGTTCGTCACCGGTCCACGATCCAGGCGGTGCAGATGAAGAAGAGACTGTGCGGTGCGGGCGCCGCCCTCGGCGTCCTCGGCGTCCTCGTCACGGTGGGCGTACAGCCGGCACAGGCCTCCCGCCAGGAACCCAGCCGACTCGGCACGCACTGCCCCTCGGCCCCTCCGACCTCACCGAGACCCGTACCGTCACCACCCTCCAGCCCGGCGTGACGCTCACCCGCATCGCGCGGGGCGGCGGCGGGACCACCGACCGCGCCCTGCACTGGACGGTCGAGGTCTCCATCCCCGGCGGCGAGACCTCACCGGACCCCGACGCTCCGCCGACCACCCTCAAGGACCGGGCCAGCGCCGACGAACTGGCCACCGAGCTGAGGACGAAGGGCTTCCAGGCCCGCGCGGAGCAGGTCAGGACACCGCGCACGGCCGACTACGCCGGCGGCACCCTCGGCTGGCGGGTCCGCGTGGGCACATTCGACTCCCAGTCCGCCGCGACCGCCGAGCGAACACGCCTGAGGGCCGCCGGCCATACGGGATCCGCCGTCTACACCGGCTGGGACGGCGCCGCCGATGCCCGCGGCCCATGGCACGTCGACGTGCTCACCATCGACCCGCGCGAGTTCCGCGGCAGCCTCGACGCGTCGTACGGCCCGGACCTGGAGAACCGCGAAACGACCAGCGACCTGTCCACGAGGGCCGGCGCGACGGCCGCGGTGAACGCCGGCTTCTTCGTCCTCGACCCCAAGGCGGGTGCCCCGGGCGACCCGGCCGGCGTGGGCGTCTACGACGGCCGCCTCCTGAGCGAACCCGTCAACGGACGCCCCGGACTCGTACTCCACGACAACGGCAGACGCACGCAGGTCACCCGCCTCACCTGGCGAGGCCGGGTCAGCACAGGAACCGCCTCCCTCCCCCTGAACGGCATCAACCGAGTACCCGGCCTGATCAGAAACTGCGGCGGCACCCCCGGCGACGCCCCGACTTCCCTGCCCCTCCACGACGTCACCTGCACCAACCCCGACGAACTGGTCACCTTCACCTCGGAGTACGGCGACACGACACCACCCGGTGACGGAGTGGAAGCCGTACTGGACGCCCACGACCGGGTGGTCGAACTGCGCTCCCCCCGAGGCGGCACCCTCCCGCCCGGCGGCAGCTCCGTCCAGGCGACCGGCCGACGCGTCGCCGACCTGACCGCCCTCGCACACATCGGCGACCGTCTCCGCATCACCACGACCCTCCTGGACGAACGAGGCCGCCGCGTCCAGCCCACACCCAAGACGCACATCCTGAACGCGGGCCCGGAACTGGTCCGCGACGGACGCCTGCACGTCACCCCGGCCACCGACGGCATGGTCCACCCGGACGACCCGAGCTGGTACTACGGCTGGGTCCACAAGCGCAACCCGCGCACGCTGGCCGGCGTGGACACGGCAGGCCGCACCGTCCTCGTCACGGCCGACGGCCGCAGCACCGAGTCCCTCGGCCTGAGCATCGTCGAGAGCGCCGAGGTCGCCAAATCCCTGGGCCTGCGCGACGCCGTCAACCTCGACGGCGGCGGCTCCACGACGATGGTGACGGGCGGCACGGTGGTCAACGACCCGTCCGACGCAGCCGGCGAACGCCCGGTCGGCGACGCGCTACTCGTCCTGCCCCGCAGGCAGCACCACTGACGCCCACCGCCCCCCCGCCCCGCACGCGAGAACCGCAACCCACCCAGGGAGCCGCCGTGTTCGCGAACGTGCTTACCGCCCCGACCCGACGAACAACCCTCCGAACCCGAGTCCTACTCGTCCTGTCCGTACTGCTCACCACCCTGACCCCCACCGCCCCGGCCCTGGCGGCAGCCCGCCCCTCCGAGTCCTCCCACGGCGCAGAGGTCGTAGCCGTCACCCAGGTCGCGGACCGCCAGGTCGACCTCTCGGTCCGCTCGACGGCCCTCGGCGGCCGCACCGTCAAGGTCCGCCTCCTGACCCCTGACGGCTGGAACCCGGACGACCGACCACGACAGCACTGGCCGACCCTGTGGCTCCTGCACGGCTGCTGCGGCGACTACACGTCGTGGACCACGATGACGGACGTCGCGGAGACCGACGCCCTCCGCGACGTCCTCGTCGTCATGCCGGAAGCCGGCTGGAACGGCTGGTACAGCGACTGGTGGAACCACGGCCGGGGCGGCGACCCCGCCTGGGAGACCTTCCACACCAAGGAGCTGCGCCACCTCCTGGAAGGCGACTGGGGCGCCGGCCGCGACCGCGTCGTCGCCGGCCTCTCGATGGGCGGCCAGGGCGCCCTCCTGTACGCCGCCCGCCACCCGGGCATGTTCAAGGCGACGGCCTCCTACTCCGGCTCGGCCCACCCCCTCCTCAACGACGAGTCGGTCAACCGCCTCCTGGGCTTCTTCGCCGGCCAGGGCAACGACCCGTTGAGGGTCTGGGGACACCCGGTCGACCAACGCCGGATCTGGGAGTCCCACGACCCCTTCCACCTCGCGAAGCGGCTCCGCCACATCCCGGTGTACCTCTCCTGCGGAGACGGGACGACGGGGCCGCTGGACGCGCCGGGTGCCACCAGTGCCCTTGAGGCCGACTTCAATCGGCAGAATCATGCGCTGGCCGCGGAACTGCGCCGCGTGGGGGCGCGGCACCTGACGACCAACTTCTACGGGCCGGGGACTCATGGGTGGGCGTATTGGGAGCGGGAGCTGCATGCTTCGTTGCCGATGCTGCTGGGGGCGTTGGGAGACGGCGGATGACGGGGCCCCGTCAGGAGGTAGGTCAGTAGGTGCCGTGTGGCTGTCGTGTCCGGGTGGTCTGACGGAGAGACGGCTGCGTCCGTCAGGGCTGCGTCGGCCATTGCAACCCTTAGTGTGCTGGACGCGTAGCCGTTCCAGGGGGAGCCGTAGGCGCCGACATGGCGGGCGGCGTCGCCGCGCGCCGTCACACCGCCGACGGGCGCGGTCCGTTCGGCGGCCGGGGCGAACCCGAGCCGGGCTGGCTTCCCCGCCGCCCAGGCGGCCACCAGCGACCTCTGTCAGTGGCACCAGGTAATGTCACACACATCGTCAAAGCGGCCCGACGGGCTTCCGCTCCGCCCCGGTGGAGTCTCGAAGGACATGCCCCCACCCGCACGAGTCATTTCGTGCTGCCTGGGGGAAGTTCTTGCTGTTCCGCGAGTCCGCCAAGTCGATCGCCGCGAGGACGCTCGACAGTTCGCTGTATCTCCACCTCACCGAGCAGTTCGTCCACATGCATGGATATCGACCCGGAGCCGCAGAGGCGCGATCCTGGGAACGGAGCATCCCCGCGCTGACGGCGGCCCTGATCGACGCGGGTCTCGGCGATGTCGAGGTGTTGATCGAATACGCGCTCCCGCTGAACAGCAAGCGGGCCGATGCCGTGCTCGCGGGCGTGCACCCCGACACGGGCGAACCGTCGTACGTGGTGGTGGAACTGAAGCAGTGGAGTCAGGCACTCCCCGACGAGGACGACCCCACCCTGTGCCGAGTGGATGCCTATTCCCACCCCGTCCTCAACCCCATTGAGCAAGTACGCCGGTACTGCGAGTACCTGGTGAACTTCAACGGAGCCGTTGCGGAGCACGGCCACAGGGTCAGCGGGGTAGCGTTCCTGCACAACGCCACCGAGTTCGGGGTGACTGGCCTGCGGGAGATCGAGCGCGACGGCCACGGTCTGCTCTTCACCGGGGAACGCCGAGGTGCCTTCCTCGACCATCTCCGCACGAAACTCAGCGACAGGCACTCGGGCGCTCGCGCAGCGGACGAACTGTGCGACGGCGTCGCGGTGCCCTCGAAGCAGCTGATGACGGTGGCTGCCGAAGAGGTGCGAGAGCGCACGCAGTTCGTACTCCTCGACGAGCAGCAGGTCGCGTACCGCATGGTGCTCAATGCTGTGCAGAAGGCAAAGAACGCCGACCGCAAGGAAGTCGTCGTCGTCACGGGGGGGCCGGGAACGGGCAAGAGTGTCATCGCGCTCCAGTTGCTCGGCGAGTTGTACCGCCGCGGTGTACCCGCACTGCACGCCACCGGCTCCCAATCCTTCACCAAGACGATGAGGAAGATTGCCGGTGCCCGCAAACGAGAGGTCCAGGACCTCTTCAAGTACTTCAACAGCTTCATGACGGCAGAGAAGAACAGTCTGGGTGCTTTGATCTGCGACGAGGCCCACCGTATCCGGGAGACTTCGGCCAACCGATACACCCGAGCCGCGCTCCGTACCGGCAGGGCACAGATCGACGAACTCATCGATGTCGCCTATGTTCCCGTCTTCTTCCTGGACGAGCATCAGGTTGTGCGTCCTGGTGAGATGGGCACCGTGGCGGACATCAAAAGGGCTGCGGCAAGGCGGGACATCCCTTGCCACGTAGTCCCTCTGGACAGCCAGTTTCGCTGCGGCGGCAGCGACGCCTACCTGCGCTGGGTAGTCCGACTGCTCGGCCTCGAACCCGGTGAGCCCGTCGTCTGGGAACCCGACGACCGTATGCAGTTGCTGGTCGCCGACAGTCCGCAGCAGATGGAGACGTTCCTCGAGGCGCGCCGCGCCCAGGGCTACGGCGCCCGTATGTCCGCTGGCTACTGCTGGCGCTGGTCGCCGGAACCCAAGCCCGGAAGTCCTCTCCCGCCCGACGTCGTCATCGGCGACTGGGCCCGCCCCTGGAACCTGCGCGGTGACCGCTCCGTCTCTGGTGCCCCACCGGCAGCCCTGTGGGCCACCGACCCGGCAGGGTTCGGCCAGGTCGGCTGTGTCTACACCGCCCAGGGCTTCGAGTACGACTGGTCCGGCGTCATCATCGGCCCCGACCTGCTGTGGCGAGGCGACCGCTGGATCACTGACCGTACGGCGTCGAAGGACCCGGTCTTCAAGAAGTCGACTACCGACGACGACGTCGACCGCCTGATCCGCAACACCTACAAGGTGCTCCTGACGCGGGGGATGGTCGGCACGGTCGTCTTCTCGACGGACCCCGAGACCAGGGAGAAGCTGCGTCAGCTGGCGGGAGGTTCGACTCGGTCACCGTCTCCGTCTGACCGTTTCCGCCCGCTAAGATCCCCGATACCGGTTGCGGCCCGACGGGCTTCCTGCATGGACACGCCCCCACCCGCACGAGTCACTCGTGCTCTGGGGGATCGTCCTCGTGTCCATGCTCCTGCTGCGATTGGCAGCACAGGACTTGCTTGCCCTGAATGAACGGCGTCGCCTGGTGCCCCACCTGGCTGCCCGTTGGGTGCACTTCCAACGGGGTGAATCGTCTGACGGCGAGCGCTCAGCATGGGCTGAAAGTCTCGTCTCGCTCACCCATGACCTGGTTGCCGCCGAGCGCGGCAACGTCGAGATGATCGTTGAGTGTTCTCCGACGGTGGACGCGTCCGAAGGGGCGAACGGGCTGGGCCAGATTGATGTGGTCCTCGTGGGCCGACATCCCGTGAAAGGGAACCTTTCCGTACAACTTGTCGAGCTGAAGCAATGGTCGTCGGTGACGAGGGTGGAGTCCGCGACAGCTGACCTCGTGTACGTGCCGGGGATCGAAGATCCCGTTGCACACCCTGCTCTTCAGCTCGGTGAATACCACGCACTGTTCACCGGTCCCACCGGACCGCTCAACGGGCTTCAGTTCGAATGCGGTGGCTTCGCGTATCTCCACAACGCCACGGACGACTCGGTCCGGCCACTGCTCGGGGTCGATGCCCCTACGGGACCGTACGCCCGTACGTACACCAAGGACACCCGGGGCAGACTCCTCAAGGATTTGCAAGCTCACTTCGCCGCCAGCGACGACTACTCCTCCGCCGAATACATCCTGCACCGGATGAACCTCCGGAACACCCCGCTCCTCGACGCCATGGTCAGATCGAACGGGGAGGACACCGTCTTCACCCTGAGGGACAGGCAGAAGGACGTGGCCGACGACGTGCTCGAGGCGTCGGAGCTGATTCTGGACAGCCCGGACCGTGAGGCACTCGTCCCCCGACCACAGCGCGCCGTCTTCCTGATCACCGGGGGAGCCGGTACTGGGAAGAGCGCGATCGGGCTTCAGCTGCGAGCCGACCTCGAAGGCGCCGGGCGAACGGTGAAATACGCGAGCGGATCGCGAGCCTTCAACGCCGCCATCAAGGAGAACGTCGGATTCACCGACGCAGAGTTCCGCAAGCGCTTCACGCACTTCGGCGCTTTCGTCGAGACGCCGAAGCCGCCGTTGGACGTGCTCATCTGCGACGAGGCACACCGGCTGCGGGACATGTCGAAGAACTGGCGCCTTCCTGCCGAGAAGCAGGGCACGGAACCACAGGTGGACGAACTCCTCAAGGCATCCCGCTTGACCGTGTTCTTTCTCGACGGAGCACAGACGGTGCGCCCGCATGACGTGGGAACAGCGGAGCTCATCAAAGATGCAGCACAACGCCATGATGCCGTCTTGCGTCAATACCATCTGGTGGAGCAGTACCGGTGCGGAGGCAGCGACGCCTACCTCCGCTGGGTCCGGGCGTTGCTCGGTGTTTCGCCGCAGAAGGCACACGATTGGGTCCCGGACGGGCTCATGCACGTCGAGGTCGTTGATACGCCCGACGAGATGGAGCACATCGTCCGTACCGAGTTCGAAGCCGGAGCGACTGCTCGGATGGTGGCCGGCTTCTGCTGGCCCTGGAGCAAGCCGGACAAGGAGAAGAACCTCGAGAACGACGTACGTATCGAGGGGTGGCACCGTCCGTGGAATGCAGACAGCGCGTCCTTCTGCGCCAACGGCGAGCCACCGTCGAAGATCTGGTCCGTGCACGACGCGGGAATCGGGCAGATCGGCTGCGTCTACACGGCGCAAGGGCTCGAGTGGGACTGGTGCGGCGTCATCATGGGCGACGACATGGTCTGGCGCAGTGACCGCTGGGTCTTCCAGAGGGGGAAGCTGCGAAAGGACCGGGAAACCGGGGTGCAGCGAGTGGCGAAACGGGGATCGGTCGATCCGAAGGTGCGTGTGAGCACACTCGACAACGACGACTTCGAGCGCTGTGTTCGGCATGCATACCACGTCCTGTTGACCAGGGCGAGCAGAGCAACCGTGGTCTACTCCACGGACGAGGAGACCAGGAAGTACCTCAAGAAGCTGGTTGGTGAGACCGACGTCCACGGACTCAGGCCCACTCAGAAGTCCATCCCGCCCGAGCTGAGGACTCTCCGTCATGTTGGTGGGTCGCGGGGGCGCAGGGCCCGACGTGCACGGAACAAGGCGAAACTGAAGAACGAGATGATGCTGTTCTAAGCGTTCTGCTACAAGGTGGAGTGGCGGGCCCCCGAGCGCCCGCCACTCGCCTGCTTCAGAAGAGCAGGTGCGCTGCCGACATCATGGCCGCCACCAAAAGGTTGGCGACCACACTGATGGCGACGTCCGTCAGGACCTTGCGGATCCGGGCGTAACGCGCAGGCTGGTACTCGACAGGGTCCATACGTGACCACTCCTTGGCGATGAGCAGGAATGGTGGGGGGACAGCCCACCGGGCATCCGCTCACACACCGCACGAACACGTACGGCGATACACCATGATGCTCACATGCCATTGATTGGCGCATGAACTCTGCACGCGTACCCCTCGGGGAAGGTGCACAGCACAAGTCACTCTACTGCACAACTGGTTGTGCGGCCGTGGAAGGAGAGGAGCCCTTGGCCGTGCGGCCCCGTGCCAATCGTCGCTCACCGCCTGGCAAGGATCACGACGATGGCAGTCAGCGCGCGGCCTGCTTCCGACTGACCTTGGCGGCATCCACCTACCACTTGTGGCGGGCGGGACCCCATCGCGCGCCGAGCTGCTTCTTGGCCTCTTGTCCGCGCAGGGGACATCGAGATGCAGGCGTCCTTCAGCGGTGCCATCCCCGCGCCGGGTTTTCCCTTACCTGTCCCTGTCGTTCTCGGGTTCCACGCCGCCCTTTCCTTGCGGGCGCGCTCGATCATCCGCCCCACCCGCTCGCACGCCATTGCCGGGCATGGCCGAGACTTCCATGAACGGTGAAATCGGCGCCGGGGGGGCGAGAGTACCGAGCGCCTACTCCGCGGCCTCTGGCCGCCGGGGCAGGTGCGGCGGCAGGTCTGCCCAGCCCTGACCGGCATACTCCTGCGCGGTGGCGCGCGCCGCGACCGAGTGGTCACGGCAGCGCTCGAACTCGCATACCGCGGCAGCCACGAGACCGGCCTCGGCCGGGAGCTTGTACCGGAGAAGTCCCTCGAGATGCACCGGCGGATGGAGGTCTTCCAGCTCTACCGACTCTGGCGGCACCGCTGATCATCCGCTTCCCTGCCCGGCGCTCCGATGGACGGGCCGGGACGCGCCGCGTCGTCAGGGCCGACGCGCGGACGCGTCCCGCACCGAAGCCCCTGAACAGCACCTTCTCCTTATTGCGTACCATGTGCAAGTGCTCGCTAATGACGACTACTGTGTCCGCCCCGCCACCCCCGACAATTTGGACGCCGCCCGGGCCGTGATGCTCGACATCGTCTACCGGGACTTCGGGACCGGATACGTGCCCCGCTGGCACCGGGACATCATCGACCTGGCTGGCTCCTACCTGAAGCCGGCCAGGCACACCCTCCTCGTCGCCGTGGACGAGAGGGACGGCGAGGTCGTCGCCACCGGGGCGCTCGACAGTCGCGGCCCCGCGCACCCCCCGAACCCCGTGCACGTCGCCGAGCGCTACCCCTCCGGCGTCACCGCGCAGCTGCGCCGCGTGTACGTCCGGCCCGAGCACCGTCGGCGCGGGCTCGCGCGGCGGCTTGTGGACGAGCTGCTCGCCTTCGCCGCCGCCGATGGCGGGTACCGGGCCGTGTATCTGCACACCGACCCCGCCGTCACCGGCGCCGAGCCGTTCTGGCGTTCGCTCGCCAAGGTCGTGCACGACGAGAGGGAGGACGCGGGAGGCGGGCAGGGCATCGTGCACTTCGACGTTCCCATGGGCTGAGTCTCTGAGCTTTCCGAATTTCCGTGGGCCGAGCTCGTTGTGAAAATCGTTCTCATGTAATCTCCCGTTCGCTGCCTCCTGCCTCCTGCCCGGCCTCCCCGCCCCACGCCCCCCGACCGATCCGAGGACCATGCGCTCCCACCGCCGCTCCCGGCTGCTCGCCCCCCTCATGCTCGCCCCGCTGATAGCAGGCTGCTTCGCCTCCGGAGGTGGTGACGGCTCCGGAGACGGTGGTGGCGGGGAGGGGGCCCGTCTCCACGTCGCCCTCGCCTTCCCGCCCGCCGAGAACCTCTCCCCGTACGGCGCCGACGCCACCCTCCTCAGCCGTCTCGGTGTCACCGAAGGCCTCACCGCCCTCGACGCCAACGGCTCCGCCGCCCCCGCACTCGCCGAGTCCTGGCGCAGGGACGGGGAGAAGACCTGGGAGTTCACCCTCCGCGACGCCACCTTCCAGGACGGCGGCGACGTCACCCCCGCCGCAGTCGCCGACTCCCTCACTCACGCCACCGACGCCGAGCCCGCGCCCGCCGCCCTCGCCGGGGTCACCCTCAGTGCCAAGGCGCAGGGGGAGCGGGTGGTCCGGATCACCACCGCCGAGCCCGACCCCGTGCTGCCGCTGCGGCTGTCCAGCCCCAGCCTCGCCATCCTCTCCGCTAAGGCCTATGAGAAGGGCGGACGTGTGGACCCCGTCGGGCACGCCACCGGTCCCTTCGAGCTGACCGAGGTGAACGGGGCCACCTCCGCCTCCCTCGACCGGTTCGACGACTACTGGGGCGGGCGCGCCCAGGCCTCCGGCATCGAAGCCCGTTTCATCGCCGACGGCACCGCGCGCGCCAACGCCCTGCGCACCGGGGAGCTCGACATCGCCGAGGCCGTTCCGGTGGCTCAGGCGGCGACCCTCGACGAGAAGACGCGGCGCGACACCGCTACCACCCGGACCACCAGCCTGCTCCTCAACGCCTCCTCCGGGTCCTTCAAGGACGCCGGTCAGCGGGCCGCCGCGCGTGCCGCCATCGACACCTCCGTGTTCGCCAAGGACGTGTACGAGGGGTACGCCGACCCCGGTGCCGGGATCTACGGGCCCGCCGTGACCTGGGCCGAGGGGAAGCGGACCGCGCCCGTCGGGCGGGCGGAGGCGGCCGAGCCCGGCGGGGGCACCATCCACCTCGCCACCTACGACAACCGGCCCGAGCTGCCCGAGGTCGCCCAGGTGGTGAAGCAGCAGTTGGAGAAGGCCGGTTTCAAGGTGAAGCTCACCGTGCGGGAGTACTCGCGGCTGGAGCAGGACGCACTCGACGGCAAGTTCGACGCCTTCGTGCTCGCCCGCAACACCCTCCTCGACACCGGTGACCCCGTCGCCGTCCTCGCCAGCGACTACACCTGCGACGGCGGGTTCAACATCGCCCAGCTGTGCGACAAGGACGTCGACGGCGCCGTCGCCGACGCCGAGAAGATCGCCGACACGGCGAAGCGGCAGGACGGCGCCATGGCCGCCGAGGCCCGCATCCTCGGCAGCGACGCCGTCGTGCCGCTCGTGCACCAGCGGATCATCACCGGCGTCGCCGACTCCGTACAGGGCGTGATCCTCGACCCGTACGAGCGCACCCTCGTCGGCACCGGCACCCGGCGCTGAGCCGTGCGGCAGCGGGTGGCCACCGTGGTGTGGCGGGTCGTGCTGGCGGCGGGACTGGTGTGCGGGGTCGGGTTGCTGCCGTGGCTGACGCAGACCGATCCCGCCCACACCGTGCTCAAGGCGCGGTCCGCCGAGCGTGAGCCCACGCCCGAGGTACTCGCCGGCATACGCGCACAGCTCGGCCTCGACGGCGGGCCGCTGCACGTGCTCGGGCGGTGGCTCGGCGGGCTGGTGCGCGGGGACGCCGGGCAGTCGTGGATCTCCGGGAGCGACGTCCTGCCCGACGTCTTGCGAGCGCTCGGGGCCTCGCTGCTGCTCATGTCCGTCGCGCTCGTCGTCGCCGCTCTCACCGCCGGGCTGATCTGCGCCCGCACACTGCGGCTGGGCGCCCGGCGGCGGCTCGGTGGGCGGCGGCGCGGGGGGAGCGGGTCCGCCGTGATCGCCTCGCTGCCCGAGTTCCTCGTCGCCTCCGTGCTCGCCACCGTCGTCGGGGTGCAGTTGGGGTGGCTGCCCGCGCTGGGGTGGTACGGGCCCCAGTGGACCGTGCTGCCCGCGCTCGCGCTAGGGCTGCCCGCCGGGGCCGTGATCGGGCGGCTGCTGGATGATCTGCTGCCGGGTGCCTTCGGTGAGCCGTGGGCGCTGGCCGCCGCCGCCCGCGGGCTGACGGGCCGGCGCATCGCACGGCAGGCGCTGCGGCGGTGCGTGCCCGCGCTGCTGCCCAACCTCGGGCTGTTCGTCGTCGGACTCACCGGCGGTGCCGTCGCCGTCGAGCAGGTCTTCGACATTCCCGGCCTCGGGCGCACCACCCTCCAGGCCGCCCTCGCCCAGGACCTGCCCGTCCTCCAGGCCGGCACCCTCGCCCTCGTCATCCTCGCCGCGCTCGCCACCGGCGCCACCCGCCTCGCCGCCCGCCTGCTCACCGGGCCCGCCCTGCGCGACGGCGCCCTGTCCTCCCTGCACCGGCCCACCCCGCCCGCCGGCGGCGTGCTCCCCCTCGTCTACGGTGCCGTCCTGCTCGCCGTCGTGGGTGTGGGGCTGACGCGTGACCCGCTCGCCCTCGACACGGGGGAGCGGCTGCTGGCGCCCTCCCTCGACCATCCCTTCGGCACCGACTCCCTCGGGCGCGACCTGCTCGCCCGCGTCGGGCACGGCGCGCTCGACACCCTGCTGCTCGCCTCCGGCATCAGCGCCGCCGCGCTGCTCGCGGGCGTACTCCTCGGGCTCGTGCCCCGCGTGTCCGGGCCGCTCGTCGACACCGTCAACGCCGTGCCGCCCGTACTCGTCGCCCTCCTCGTCACCGCCGTCGCGGGCAGTGGAGCGGCCACGCCCGCCCTCGCCGTGGGTGCCGTCGCCTGGGCGCCGCTCGCCGCGCACACCGCCGCGCTGCTGCGCCAGGAACGCGCCACCCTGCACATCACCGCCACCCGGGGGCTGGGGGCGGGACGATGGTATCTGCTGCGGCGCGAACTGCTGCCGGCCGTGCTGCCGCCCGTCCTGCGGCACGCGCTGCTGCGGTTGCCCGCCGTCGCCCTCTCCCTCGCCTCGCTCGGGTTCCTGGGGCTGGGCGCCCAGCCGCCGTCGCCCGAGTGGGGACTGCTCCTCGCCGAGAACCAGCCCTACGCCGAACGCGCCCCCTGGGCCGTCCTCGCACCCGCCGCCGTACTCGCCCTGCTCGGCGCCCTCGCCGTCACCGCGGCGGGCGGACTGCGCCGGCCCCGGTGGCGACGCGGAGGCGCCGGCCCGGTCGTCGCCGGACAGCCGGCCACGGACAAGGACGCGGACAAGGACGCGGACAGGGAAATGGCCGGAGCGCGATGATCTCGCTGTTCACCGGACGGAAGGCCGGACGGAAGGCCGGACGGAAGGAAGGCACCGCCGCCGGCCCTGCGGCCGCGCCGCTCTCGCCGCTGCTGCGCCTCCTCGTCCTCACCCAGCTCGCCTTCAACATCGGCTTCTTCGCCGTGCTGCCCTTCCTCTCCGAGCATCTGGGGCAGGGCATCGGCATGGCGGGGTGGCTGGTCGGGTTCGTGCTCGGGCTGCGGACCTTCAGCCAGCAGGGGCTGTTCGTGGTGGGCGGAGCGCTCGCCGACCGGTACGGCATCCGGCCCGTCGTGCTCGCCGGGTGCGTGCTGCGGATCGCCGGGTTCGTCTGGCTCGGATTCGCCGAGCGGACCTGGGCCGTAGTGGCGGCCGTGCTGCTCATCGGGTTCGCCGCCGCGCTCTTCTCCCCGGCCGTCGAGTCCGAGGTGGCCCGGCAGGCGGTGGTGTGGGAGGAGGCGGGAGGCGGGGACCGGACCCGGGTGCTCGCGCTGTTCACCGTCGCCGGGCAGGCGGGGGCCTTCGTCGGGCCGTTGCTCGGCGCGCTGCTGCTGGCCGTCGACTTCCGTACCGCCTGCCTCGCGGGGGCCGGTGTCTTCGTGCTGGTCCTCGCCGGGCACGCGTGGCTGCTGCCGCAGCGCATACCCGGGCGGACCCAGGTACGGGTCAAGGGCGGGGCGCGGCTGCTGCTGCGCAACCGGCGCTTCCTCGCGCTGTGCTGCGCGTACGGCGCCTATCTGCTCGCCTACAACCAGCTCTACCTCGCCCTGCCCGCCGAGGTCGAGCGGGCCGCCGGTTCGCAGGCACCGCTGGCCTGGCTGTTCGCGCTGTCCTCGCTGCTGGTGGTCACGGCGCAGTTGCCGGTGACGCGGTGGGCGGGGGAGCGGCTGGCGCCGCGCCGGTCGATGGTGGCGGGGCTGGTGCTGGTCGCGGCCGGGTTCGGTGTCGTGGCGGTCGCCCGGCCCGCCGGGTGGACGGGAACGGGTGGGCTGGTGCCCGCCGCCGGGTTCGTCGTCCTGCTCACTCTCGGGCAGATGCTGGTCGCGCCCGTCGCCCGGGCCTGGGTGCCGGACCTGGCCGAGGACGGACGGCTCGGGCTGTACACGGGGGCACTGTCCTCGGTCTCCGGGCTCATCGTGCTCGTCGGCAGTTCCGCGACCGGGCTGCTGCTGGACGGTGGGCTGCCGAGCGCCGTGCCGTGGCTGGTCCTGGCCGTCGTACCGCTGGTGGCGGCGGGGCTGCTGCCCCGGCGGCACTGAGTTCCTCCGGTGCCGCCGGCACCCTCACTCCCTCACGCCACGGCCGGGGGCGGATGCCGCGCCCGTTACCGTCCAGATCGCCATGCCCCACAGGGAGAGCGCGGAGACGAGGCCCACCACGAGGCGGACGGTCCGGTCCGGTCCGTCCACGAGCCACACGGCCACGCCCGCCGCTCCGGCCGCGCTCAGCAGGGCCGCCGGTACGCGCAGCCGAGGCTGTTCGAACACCGCCGCGAGCGGGAGGAAGTGCAGCCCTACGACGATCGCGATCAGCGGGGGAATGAGTACGGGGTCCCCGGCGCGAGCGCACACCTGGGCGGTGATCAGGATCAACAGCCACTGGACAACGTTGATCTGGAGGAATCGCCGGCGCCGGTCGGCGGGGAACGGGCCGCCCGCCGACGCGGGAAGAGCGCGGCGCGCGGCGAGCATCAGCCCCACCGCGACGGCACAACCGGCCACGACCCCGGCCGGCCGCACCGAGCCGTCGAACGCACTCGAGGCCAGCAGCCACCAGCCCAGCCCGAACAACGCGAGGAATCCCACCCCTGACTTGAACACGATCGACACCCTAGGCGGAACAGCAAGCTGCCGATGGCGAACGAGGGGAAGGCTCCGCGACCCGGCTCACCGGGCGACGGGCTCCCGCACCGCCGCCCGCGCCAGTGTCGTCCGCGGCATCCGCGACGTCCGCCACAGCCACAGCACGTCCCGGCCGAAGGACCACACCAGCAGCCCCAACGCCAGCGTCACCACACCCGCGTTGACCGGTCGCGGGAGCAGGTCCGCGCCCGCCACCAGCAGCAGCACGCCCTGCAGCGCGGCCACCGTCTTGCGGGCCGTGCTCGGCGGCAGCGGGGCGGTCAGCCACGGCCACACGCGGGCCGCGGCGACGAAGACGTAACGCATGCCGCCGATCAGCAGTACCCACGGGCCCTGGTCCGCCGCGACGTACACACTGAGCACCAGGATCAGGAACGCGTCGACCTCCATGTCGAAGCGGGCGCCCAGCGGGGAGCAGGTGCCGGTGCGGCGGGCGACCTTGCCGTCCACGCCGTCCAGGAGCAGGGCCACGGCCGTCAGGCCGACGAGGAGGGAGACGGGCGGTGCGCCGCTGAAGGAGTCCGCGACCAGTGCCGTCACCCCGCCGACCAGGGTGGCCCGGCCGAGGGTGACCCGGTTGGCCGGGCCGAACGACGGCAGCCGGGAGCGGTGCAGGGCCCTGGAGAGCACCGCCCAGGACGCCAGCGCGAAGGCCAGGCCGGTCAGCCAGCCCGCGGTGCCCATGCCGATCGCGGTACCGAGCAGCGCGAGCAGGAGTATCTGCGCGGCCGCCCCCACCGCGGTCTCCTGCTGAACGGGCCTCGCGTCGTAGGTTCCGTAAGCGTCGTACGTGTTGTTCAGGGCCACCGAACACCCTCCGGCCGAGTGACAGAGTCGATCGACGCCGCTACTGTGCGCGGCTCGTGCATCCCTCGGTACGTGGGCGGCTTCGCGATCGTTCAGGAGGACATCCGATGACAGGCACCGCACGTGCGTTCTGGCTCGACTCGCCCGGCCGGGGCGTGATCCGCGAGGTGCGGCTGCCCGAGCCGGGGGCGGACGAGGTGCTGGTGCGTACGCTCTTCAGCGGGGTCAGCCGGGGCACGGAGACGCTCGTCTTCGGCGGCCGGGTGCCCGAGAGCCAGTACGCCGCCATGCGCGCGCCGTTCCAGGAGGGCGACTTCCCGGGGCCGGTGAAGTACGGCTACCTCAACGTGGGGGTGGTGGAGGCGGGGCCGGGGGACCTCGTCGGCCGGACCGTCTTCTGCCTGTACCCGCACCAGACGCGGTACGTCGTCCCGGCCGCCGCCGTCACCCCGGTGCCCCCGGCCGTGCCCGCCGGGCGGGCCGTGCTCGCCGGCACCGTCGAGACCGCCGTCAACGCGCTGTGGGACGCGGCGCCCCTGGTCGGGGACCGGATCGCCGTAGTCGGCGGCGGCATGGTCGGCTGCTCGGTGGCCGCGCTGCTGGCCCGCTTCCCGGGCGTCCGCGTCCAGTTGGTCGACACCGACCCGGAACGTGCCAAGGCCGCCGACGCGCTCGGTGTCGGCTTCGCGTCCCCCGGCGACGCCCTCGGCGGCCTCGATCTCGTCGTGCACGCCAGCGCGACCGAGGCGGGACTCGCCCGGTCGCTGGAGCTGCTGCGGCCCGAGGGGACCGTCCTCGAACTCAGCTGGTACGGCGACCGGAGCGTCGCCCTCCCGCTCGGCGAGGCCTTCCACTCCCGGCGCCTGACCCTGCGCGGCAGCCAGGTCGGCACCGTCTCCCCGGTGCGCGCGGCCACCCGTACCTACGCCGACCGGCTCGCCCTCGCCCTCGACCTGCTCGCCGACCCGGCGCTGGACGCGCTCGTCACCGGCGAGTCCGCGTTCGCCGAACTGCCCGACGTCATGCCGGGGTTGGCCTCCGGTGAG
The DNA here is from genome assembly GCF_001905385.1 of Streptomyces sp. CB02414. Classification (GTDB taxonomy): domain Bacteria; phylum Actinomycetota; class Actinomycetes; order Streptomycetales; family Streptomycetaceae; genus Streptomyces. The sequence continues at coordinate 411,962 of NZ_LIPF01000008.1, forward strand.
GTCCCCGCCCTGTGCCATCGGATCAGGTATGCCGGGGACGACGACTGAGGCCGCACCGAGTCATCGGCGCCTGACCTTGAGAAAGAGCCGCGGCCGCTGAACACGGGCAGGCACCCGGCCGTAAAGGACGGTACCCCGCGCAGCGACAGGCGGGGGACCAGACCAGACGTGCCACACCTGGAGGGTCGTCCGTTGTTCAGCATCACCGTCCGCGATCACATCATGATCGCCCACAGCTTCCGCGGCGAGGTCTTCGGGCCGGCGCAGCGCCTGCACGGAGCGACGTTCCTGGTGGACGCCACCTTCCGGCGCGAGCAGCTGGACGACGACAACATCGTCGTCGACATCGGACTGGCCACCCGGGAACTGGCCGCCGTCGTCAGCGAGCTGAACTACCGCAACCTCGACAACGAACCGGACTTCGCCGGCGTCAACACCTCGACCGAGTTCCTGGCGAAGGTCGTCGCCGACCGGCTCGCCGAGCGCGTGCGCAAGGGCGCGCTCGGCGAGGGGGCCAGGGGCCTGGCCGGCCTCACCGTGACCCTGCACGAGTCGCACGTCGCCTGGGCGAGTTACGAGCGTACGCTGTGACGGACATGTCGACCGAACCGGCGGTTCCCCCGACGCCGACTCCGGGACGCGCTCGTCTCGCCTACGTGCCCGCACAGACGACGGCCGCCCCGAGGAACGGTGGAATCGTCCCCATGTCCCTGCGCTCCGTGCACTTCGTCATGCCCGGCGGGGTCGACGACCCGGCCGCGCCCAGCGGCGGCAACGCCTACGACCGGCGCGTGCGGCTGGACCTGCCCGGCTTCGGCTGGCGGGTGCGCGGGCTGCCCGTCGGCGGGGCCTGGCCACGGCCGGACGACTCCGCACGCGCCGGACTCGCCCGTGCCCTGCGGCGGTTGCCGGACGGAGCCGTCGTACTGCTCGACGGGCTGGTCGCCTGCGGCGTACCGGAGATCGTCGTCCCGGAGGCGGAGCGGCTGCGCATGGCCGTCCTCGTCCACCTCCCGCTCGGCGACGAGACCGGCCTCGATACCGCCGTCGCCGCCGGGCTGGACGCCCGCGAGCGCGCGGTGCTGCGGGCCGTCCCCGCGGTCGTCGCCACCAGCGACTGGGCGGTGCGCCGGCTCGTCTCCCACCACGGGCTCGACCCGGCCCGCGTCCACGTCGCCGCGCCCGGCGCCGACATCGCGCCCCTCGCGCCCGGCACCGACGGCGTCTCCCGGCTGGTGTGCGTCGCCGCCGTCACCCCGCGCAAGGGCCAGCACCGGCTGGTGGAGGCGCTGGCGACCGTCGCCGACCTGCCGTGGAGCTGCGTGTGCGTCGGCGGGCTCGGGCACGACCCCGAGTACGTCGGCCGGCTGCGGGAGCGGATCGCGGGGCACGGCCTGGCGGAACGGCTGGTGCTCGCCGGACCGCGCTCCGGCGCGGAACTGGACGCCACCTACGCCACCGCCGACCTCCTGGTCCTCACCTCCTACGCCGAGACGTACGGCATGGCCGTGACGGAGGCCCTCGCGCGCGGCATTCCCGTGCTGGCCACCGACGTCGGCGGCCTGCCGGAGGCGGTGGGGCGCGCCCCCGACGGCGGGGTGCCCGGCATCCTCGTCCCGCCGGAGGAGCCCGCCGCGCTCGCCGCCGAACTGCGGGGCTGGTTCGGCGAGGCGGACGTACGGCGCCGGCTCAAGGCCGCGGCACGAGGGCGCCGCGCGGCCCTGAACGGCTGGGCGGTCACGGCCCGGAACCTGGCCGCGGTACTGCACCGGCTGACGGACGGACCCCGGAGGGCGGCATGAGGAAGACGACGGCACCGGCCGCGGGAGCCATTCCGGCCCAGCCCGGCCCGCAGGACGCCGCCGAGTCCACGAACGGTGTGCTCCCCGGCGCCGGACCGGCCGGCGGCCGGCCGACGCGACGACCGGCGGAGCCGTGGGGGGTGTCCGCCGGGGGACGACAGGGGGCGCGGAGCGCGGACCTGCCCGCCGTGGCCGACGAGCCGGCCTCGCCCGCCGTGTCCGCCGGCTGGCCCGCCGCCTGGGCCGTCGGACGGCCGAGCGAGCGTGCGGACCCGGGGGGCACGCGGAGCGAGGACGGTCCCGGCCGATGCGAGGAACGGCAGGATGAGGGGCTCGCGGACGGCAGTGGCATCGACCGGGCCGGAGCACTCGCCCACAATCCCACCGCACCCGCCGCCCCGCCGGTCACGGGACGGCAGCTCACCGACGGCCCCGCCCCGCCCGCCGCCGAGCGAGCCACCCTCCGCCTCCGCGCCCCCGCCGCCCCCGGCACCCCCGAACACCCCGACGCCCCGCCGCGCTTCGCGCCCGAGTGGCTGCGGCTCCGTGAGCCCGCCGACGGCGCCGCTCGGGCGCACGATCTGCTCGACCCGCTCCGCATCCGCCTCGCCAACCTGCCGAGCCGGGCGGACGGGCTGGTCGTGCACGACGTGGGCTGCGGCACCGGCTCGATGGGACGCTGGCTCGCCCCGCTTCTCGACGGCGCCCAGCACTGGGTGCTGCACGACCGCGACCCCTACCTCCTGCACTTCGCCGCCGTCGGCGCACCACGTTCGGCGGCGGACGGAAGCCGCGTCACCGTCGAGACCCGGCGCGGCGACCTCGCCCGGCTCACACCGGACGCGCTGGCCGGCGCCGGGCTGGTGACGGCGTCCGCGCTGCTGGACGTGCTCACCGCGGAGGAGGTGGGCGCCCTCGCCGCCGCCTGCGCCGCGGTGGGCTGCCCGGCTCTGCTGACGCTCTCCGTCGCCGGGCGGGTCGAACTCACCCCCGCCCACCCCCTGGACGCCGAGATCGTCGAGGCGTTCAACGAGCATCAACGGCGCGCCGGCATGCTCGGTCCGGACGCGGTGACCTGCGCCGCGGAGGCATTCGCCGCGCACGGTGCCACCGTACGGGAGCACCCCAGTGAATGGAGGCTGGGCCCGGACGAGGCAGCGCTCGCCGAGCAGTGGCTGCGCGGCTGGGTCGGCGCGGCCGTGGAGCAGCGGCCGGAGTTGGGCGAGCCGGCCCGCCGGTACCTGGAGGAGCGTCTCGCCGCCTGTGCCGCGGGGGAGTTGGGCGTCGTCGTGCACCACACCGACCTGCTGGCGCTGTGCCGGCCCACGGGCGGTACGCCGTGAGCGCGCCGGCGGTGGCGACGCGCCGGCACCCCTCGACCACCACCACCGTCACCACCGGCGGCGACGGCGCCCCGCCCCGCCGCCGGGCCGCCCTGCGCACCCGCCTGGGAACTCTCGCCGGCCTCATCATCCTCGGCGTGCTCCTGTGGCGGACGGGGACCGGTCCCCTCCTGAGCGGGCTGCGCGGGATCGACGGGCCCACGCTGCTGGCGGCGCTCGGCATCGGGCTCGTCACCACCGTGTTCAGCGCCTGGCGCTGGGCCCTGGTGGCCCGGGGGCTGCGCATCCGGCTGCCGCTCGGACCGGCCGTCGCCGACTACTACCGAGCACTGTTCCTCAACGCCGCCCTCCCCGGCGGTGTCCTGGGCGACGTGCACCGCGCGGTGCGGTACGGGCGTATCGCCGGAGACCTGGGGCGCGGAGTGCGGTCCGTCGTCCTCGAACGCGCCGCCGGGCAGGTGGCGTTGATGCTCGTCGCGGTCGTCGTGCTGCTCACCATGCCGTCCCCGGTGCTGGCCGGGGCCCGGCAGATCGCGCCGCTCGCGGGGTTGGCGCTGGCCGGGGCGCTCGCCGTCGTCCTCGCCCTGCGTGTGCGTCGTGCGCCCTCCCACGGGAGGCGGCGGGCGATGCTCGCCGAGGCGCGCGAAGCGCTGCTGTCCCGGCGCAACCTGCCGTGGGTCGCGGTGTCGTCGGCCGTCGTCCTGGCCGGGTACCTCGCGATGTTCGTCCTCGCCGCCCGCGTGGCCGGCAGCGGCGCCCCCGTCGCCGTACTGACACCGCTGGCCGTGCTCGCGCTGCTCGCCATGACGCTGCCGCTGAACGTCGGCGGCTGGGGCCCCCGGGAGGGCGTCACCGCCTGGGCGTTCGGCGCGGCCGGGCTCGGTGCCGGCACCGGACTGGGCGTGGCGGCGGTGTACGGGGTGCTCAGCCTCGTGGCGAGCCTGCCCGGCGCCGTCCTCCTCGTCGCACGCCGGTACGGGGGGACACGCGCGGTGCCGGCGGCGGCCGAGGGCGGCCCCGGCGGGCACTACCCGCGTTCGCCCCCCTGCCGGGGCACGTCCGCCGCCGTCAGGACCGAGAAATACGCCCCGAAGGAATCCGCGAGGCTCGCCAGCAGTTCCTTCCCCTTTTCCGCCGAAGCGAGTGACGGGCGCCCGATGACACCGGAATCCGTATAGGCGGACATACCGAGGGAGAGCAGATGACGCCGGTCGTCCGCGACGAAATCGGCCGCCTCGTAACCGGGCCGGACCAATTCGGGATGCGTGTGCAGAAGAACGGAGGTCTCTATTTCCCCCGCGTGCATGTCGGTGAGCAGCGAGGTCGCCACCCCCGCCCGCTCCCGGGCCGTCTCCCAGTCCTCCGCGGCCGGGAACAGCGCCATCCGCTCGCCGCGCGCGGAGGCCTCCTGGACGACGTTGCCCAGGACGTAGTTGCCGCCGTGGCCGTTCACCACGACCAGGGCGTCGACACCCGAGCGCCGCAGGGACTCCGCTATGTCCCGCACCACCGCGTGCAGGGTCACCGCGGAGACGCTGACGGTCCCCGGCCAGTCCGCGTGCTCGTGCGAGCAGCCGATCGTCACCGGCGGCAGCGGGTGCACCGGGTAGGCGGCGGCGATGCGGCGGGTGATGGCGCAGGCGACGAGCGTGTCGGTCGCCAGCGGCAGATACGGCCCGTGCTGCTCGTAACTGCCCACCGGCAGCACCGCGACCTGGCGCGGCGCTCCGGCGCCCCGCCCGCGCACGTCCTCGGTCGTGTCCGCCGGCACCAGTGAGACATCCATTTCCGCACGGCCTTTCGTCTCGGTCGAAAAAACTGTTGAGCCATTAGAGCATCTGTTGAGGAACGCGAGAATGATGACCGAAAAAATTGGTGTACTCGGCAAAAAGGCGGCGCAGCGCACGGACGTGGAGCGCGTCGTGGTGACACCGTTGCCCACCGTGTACGGCAAATTCCGGGTGTACGGCTATGTCGACCACGAGCGCGGTGACGAGCAAGTCGCCCTCGTCCACGGCGATCCGGGCACCGACGGTGTGCTCACCCGGCTGCACTCCGAGTGCCTGACGGGCGACGCCTTCGGCTCCCGGCACTGCGAGTGCGGCGCCCAACTCGCCTCGGCGCTGCGGGAGGTGGCCGCCGCCGGAAGCGGTGTCGTCGTCTATCTGCGCGGGCACGAGGGGCGCGGCATCGGGCTGCTCGCGAAGCTGCGTGCGATGGCGTTGCAGGCCGAGGGCCTGGACACCGTGGAGGCGAACCTCGCCCTCGGCCTGCCGGTGGACGCCCGCGACTACGGCGTGGCCGCCCGCATCCTGGCCGACCTGGGGGTGCGTTCGGTGCGTCTGATGTCCAACAACCCGCGCAAGCGGGAGGCGTTGGTGCGGCACGGCATCGAGGTCACCGAGCAGGTGCCGCTGCTGATACCGCCGTGCGAGAGCAACATCACCTACCTGCGCACCAAGCGGGAACGGCTCGACCACCACCTGCCCCACCTCGACGCGGTGGCACACCTGTCGTCCTGAGCCGAAAAGAGGGTCAGTCCACCACGGCGGCCGCCACCAGACGCTTGAGGTCCGGGTAGACCGAGTGCGAGGACTTCGGCCGCACCTGCGTCATGAACTGCACCGTCAGGTCGTGCTCCGGGTCGACCCAGAAGGTGGTCGTCGCCACCCCGCTCCAGCCGTACGTGCCGAGCCCGGACGGCGCCTGGGTGCGGCCCGGGTCGATCACCACGGAGACCCCGAGGCCGAAGCCGACACCGTCGTTGCCGGGCCGGTCGTGCGCCGGGCGGCTGCCGAAGGCGCGCAGGTCGGCGTCGCCGGGCAGGTGGTTGCGGGTCATCAGGTCCACCGTCGCGGGGGCGAGCAGGCGGGCACCGTCGAGTTCGCCCCGGCGCCGCAGGAGTTCCGCGAAGCGGTGCACGTCGTACGCCGACGAGACCAGGCCGCCGCTGCCCGACAGGAACCGCGGCCGGCCGCCCCGCAGCGGCAGTCCGGGGACCGGCTCGATGCCGCCGTCGTCCGTCTCGCCATACAGCTCGGCCAGCCGGTCCGCCTGCTCGTCGCTCACGTGGAACCCGGTGTCCGTCATGCCGAGCGGGCCGAAGATCCGTTCGGCGCAGAACGCGTCGAGGGGCTGCCCGGACACCACCTCCACGAGCCGCCCGAGCACATTGCTGGCCACCGAGTAGTTCCACTGCGTGCCCGGCTCGAACTGGAGCGGCAGCCCGGCGTACAGGTCGACGGTCTCGGCCAGGCCGGCGCCCGGCCGCACCGACGACTCCAGGCCGGCCGCCCGGTACAGCGCGTCGACCGGGTGGGCGTGGTAGAAGCCGAAGGTCAGCCCGGCGGTGTGGGTCATCAGATGCCGGACGAGGACCGGCCCGGCGGCCGGCCGGGTGACCGCGTCGTCCGCGGGCCCCTCCACGTACACGCGGGGCTCGGCGAACGCCGGGAGGTACCGGTCCACCGGGTCGTCGAGCGACAGCCGTCCCTCCTCCACCAGCATCAGCACGGCCACCGCCGTGACCGGCTTGGTCATGGAGTAGATCCGCCACAGCGTGCCGGCCGTCACGGGCAGCCCGGCCGCGACGTCCCGCAGGCCGTGCACGGTCAGGTGGGCGACGCGCCCGCCGCGGGCGACGGCCACCAGGAACCCGGGCAGCCGCCCCTCGTCGACCTGCCCGGCGAAGTGCCGGTCGAGCCGGTCCAGCGCCTTCGCGTCCAGTCCTGCCGCGTCCGCGTCGGTCTCCTGCCGCAGCGGTGCCATGCCCATCGCCTCCCTGTCGTTCACCGAGGTGCGTCCGGCATACCCCGCGGGGGCGCCTTCAGACCTCAGGACCCGCCGCGCGCGCCGGTACGCGCCTCGATCGCGCGCAGCACCGCCACCATGTCCTCGCCGCCGTGTCCGAGGGCCACCGTCTCCTCGAACAGGGCGTGGGCGGCGTCGAGGAGGGGGGAGGCGAGCCCCGCCCCGCGGGCGGCCTCGGCGATCAGCCGGTTGTTCTTCAGGACGTCCAGGGCCGCGGCCTGCACACTGAAGTCGCCCGCCAGCAGCTTCGGCGCCTTCATGCGGGAGACGGCGCTGGCCATGGGGCCGGCTTCGAGCACGTCGAGGAAGCGGCCGCGGTCCAGACCCTGGCGTTCGGCGAAGTGGAAGGCCTCGACGAGGCCGGTCACCTGAGTGATCAGGAACAGGTTCACCGACAGTTTCGTCAGCAGCGCGTCCGGCACCGGGCCGCACACGAACGACTCGTGGCACAGGGGAGCGAGGAGCGGCGCGACCTCGGCCACCGCGCTCTCCTCGCCGGCCAGCATCGCCACCAGCCGGCCGTTCTCCGCCGGTACGCGGGAGCCGGAGACGGGCGCCTCGACGTAGCGTCCGCCCGCCGCGCGGACGTCGGCCTCCAGGCGGCGTGAGTACTGCGGTGACGTGGTGCCCATGTGGACGACCGTGCGCCCGGTGACGCGGGACGCGAACCCCGGCGTTCCGCGTACCAGGACCGCGTCCGTCGCCGCTTCGTCGGCGAGCATGAGGAACACCGTGCCGGTCCGCTCGAAGACCTCGGCGGGACCGGTCGCCACCTCGGCGCCGGCCGTGCGCAGGGGCTCGGCCCGTGCCGCCGTGCGGTTGAACACCACGAGCGGTGTCCCGGCGTCCGCCAGGCGCAGCGCCATCGGCTGACCCATGACGCCGAGACCGATGAAACCGACCCGCATGACGCACCACCCGTCCGTCCGCCACGGGCACGCCGCTCGGTGCGCCCTCGGGCTATGACACTCGTCATAGTAGCTCTGTTCATGACGGCCGTCATAGAGTGGTCGCGCGCCGCCGCGGGCGCGGTGGACGGCGCGCGACGGTGCAGGGAGGCCGGCGATGGGGAAGCCCGAACGGGGACCGAGGGAGCGGATGGTCTTCAGCGCCGCCCAGCTCATCCGCCGCGACGGCGTGCAGGCGACCGGGATGCGCGACGTCGCCGCGCATGCCGGGGCGCCCCGGGGTTCGCTCCAGCACTACTTCCCCGGCGGCAAGGAACAACTGGTCGGCGAGGCCCTGCGATGGGCGGGACGGTACGCGGCCAAGAGGGTCTACCGCTTCCTGGCGGCGATGGAGCGGCCGACGCCGAGCGGGCTGTTCGCGGCGATGGTGGCCCAGTGGACCGACGAGTACGAGACCGCCGGCTTCGCCGCCGGGTGCCCGGTCGCGGCGGCGGCGGTGGACTGCGCCGGGAGCAGCGACGCCACCCGCGAGGCGGCCGCCGACGCCTTCGCCACCTGGACCCGGCCCGTCGCCGACGCGCTGACCGGCATGGGCGTGCCCGCGGCCCGGTCCGAGCCGCTCGCCACGCTGATGATCAGCGCCCTGGAGGGCGCGGTCGTCATCGCCCGCGCCGAGCGGGACGTCCGGGCGCTGACGACCGTCGCCCGCGAACTCGGCCCGCTGCTGGACGCCGCCGTCATGCCCGCGTGAAGCCGCCGGCGGCCGCGTCACGGGCGGCGGGCCGGCGGCCATCGCCTCAGGCCGTCACCGTCTCCGGCCGCGTGCTCCGAGCCGGGACCCGCTCGCCCAGCTCCTCCGTCGGCACCCGGTGGGTCTCCCGGGCCGACAGCGCGGCGATCACCGGGGGGACGCACAGCGCCGCCGTGAACAGGGCCACCGCGAACCAGTCGTCGCCGTCCGGACCGGCGATCTGCGCCGCGAACGTCACCGCGAACCCGGCCACCGCGAAGCCGATCTGCGTGCCGATCGCCACGCCGGACAGCCGGACCCGGGTGGAGAACATCTCGCCGTAGAAGGCGGGCCACACGCCGTTCGCGGCGCTGTAGACGACGCCGAAGGCGATGATGCCGGTGAGGAAGGTGAGCGCGTACGAGCCGGTCGAGATCGCCCACAGGTACAGGAACATCGTCACCGCGCTGCCCACCGCGCCGATCAGGTACACCGGGCGCCGGCCGATCCGGTCGGACAGCGTCGCCCACAGGGGGATGGCGGCGAGCGCGACGACGTTGGCGAGGGCACCCACCCACAGCATCGCGGTACGGGACATGCCGACCGAGTCGCTGGTGGCGTACGCCAGCGCCCACACCGTGAAGATCGTGCTGACCGAGGCGATCAGCGCACCCGCGACCACCCGCAGCACGTCCGCCCAGTGGTCGCGCGCCAGCACGGCCAGCGGCATCTTCACGACGCCCTCCGTGGCGGTCTGCTGCGTGAAGGCCGGCGTCTCGTCGAGCCTGCGGCGGATGACGTAGCCGACGACCGCGACCACGACGCTCAGCCAGAACGGCACACGCCAGCCCCAGGCCAGCAGGTGCTCCTCGGGAAGGGCGGCGACGGGGAGGAAGACCAGGGTGGCGAGCAGTTGCCCGCCCTGGGTGCCGCTGAGGGTGAAGCTGGTGAAGAAGCCGCGTTTGCCGGGCGGCGCGTGTTCGAGCGTCATCGAGTTGGCGCTGGCCTGCTCGCCCGCCGCCGATATGCCCTGGAGGATCCGGCACAGCACCAGCAGGACCGGGGCGAGCGTGCCGACCTGGTCGCGCGTGGGCAGACAGCCGATGAGGAACGTCGAGACGCCCATCAGGATCAGCGTGAACACCATGATCTTCTTGCGGCCCATGCGGTCGCCGATGTGGCCGAGGAAGAACGCGCCGACCGGGCGGGCGGCGTACGCGACACCGAACGTGGCCAGCGACAGCAGGGTCGCGGTGGCCGGGTCGGACTCGTCGAAGAAGATCTCGGGGAAGATCAGGGCGGCGGCGCTGCCGTAGATGAAGAAGTCGTAGTACTCGAGCGCGCTGCCGATCCAGGCGGCGGTCGCCGCCTTCTTCGGCTGGCCGGGCGGGGCGGCGCCCTGGGAGGCGGGGGCGGGGACGGACACGGCGTTGCTCCTTCGGGGGACTCCACGGTAGGCGGAGTGAGCGGAGGGGAGAAGTGCCGATCGGCTAATTAACCCACTGGGTAGTTAGTCGCGGTTGGGAAGGGATGTTGCGCGCACGTCTCCCGCGTGTCAAGGGGTCCCGCCGCCCCGGAGCCCGGACGCTCAGTCCGCCGCGCGCTCCGCCGTCAGGTAGGCGATCACCATGTCGCCGAGCATGCTGCGGTAGTGCTCGCGCTGGTCCGGGGCGATGAGGTCGCGGCCGAACAGGGCGCCGAAGGTGTGCCGGTTGGCGACCCGGAAGAAGCAGAAGGAACTGATCATCGCGTGCAGGTCGACGGCGTCCACGTCGGCCGTGAACAGGCCGGAGTGCTGCCCTTCCTCCAGGATGCGGCGGATCACGTCGAGGGCCGGGGAGCCGATGCTCGCCAGCATCTCCGAGGACGCGATGTGCTCGGCGTCGTGGATGTTCTCGATGGAGACCAGGCGGATGAAGTCCGGGTGCCGTTCGTGGTGGTCGAAGGTCACCTCCGCCAGGCGCCGGATGGCCGCCACCGGGTCCAGGTGCTCGACGTCGAGCTGCTGCTCGGCCTCCCGGATCACGCCGTACGCCCGCTCCAGCACGGCCGTGAACAGCTGCTCCTTGCCGCCGAAGTAGTAGTAGATCATCCGCTTGGTGGTGCGGGTGCGGGCGGCGATCTCGTCGACGCGGGCCCCGTCGTAGCCGGCCCGGGCGAACTCCCGCGTGGCCACGTCGAGGATCTCGGCCCGGGTGCGGGCGGCGTCGCGGGTGCGCGTGCCGGGTCGTGCCGGTTCGTCGACGCTGGTCATCGGGTTCCTTCGGGGGCCGGGGCGGAACTGCGGGCGGGGGAGGCGGCTGCGGTCGAGGGGCGTGCGGTGATTGTAGAAGCCCCGGCCTTCCCCTCCGCCCCGGCCTCCTGCTATGACTATGACTAACGTACTGGTTCGTACATTGGTTGCTCGGGCACGGACCCGAGCCGCTCAGGAGGTCCCCGGTGGCCAAGGACTCGTATCTCGTCGGGCTGATCGGCTCCGGCATCGGCCCGTCGCTCAGCCCGGCACTGCACCAGCGCGAGGCCGGCCGGCAGGGTCTGCGCTACCTGTACCGGCTGATCGACATCGACACCCTCGGGGTGCCGCCCGAGGCGGTGGGCGACCTGCTGCGCGCGGCCCGGGACCTCGACTTCGACGGGCTGAACATCACCCACCCGTGCAAGCAGCTCGTCATCGAGCACCTGGACGCGCTCGCCCCGCCGGCCGAGGCGCTCGGCGCGGTCAACACGGTCGTCTTCGACGACACCGGCCGGGCGACCGGTCACAACACCGACGTCACCGGCTTCGCCGCGTCCTTCGCCCGGGGCCTGCCCGACGCGCCGCTGGAGCGGGTCGTGCAGCTCGGTGCCGGCGGCGCGGGCGCGGCGGTCGCCCACGCCACGCTCACCCTGGGCGCCGGACAGGTCACCGTCGTGGACGCGCTGCCCGACCGGGCCGCCGCCCTCGCCGCCCAGCTCGAGGGGCACTTCGGCGAGGGACGCGCCGCCCACGCCACCCCGGACCGGCTGCCCGCGCTGCTGACCACCGCCGACGGCATCGTGCACGCCACCCCCACCGGCATGGCCGCCCACCCCGGCCTGCCCCTGCCCGCCGCGCTGCTCCACCCCGGACTGTGGGTCGCCGAGGTCGTCTACCGCCCGCTGGAGACCGAGCTGCTGCGCACCGCCCGCGCGCTGGGCTGCGCCACCCTCGACGGGGGCGGCATGGCCGTCTTCCAGGCGGCCGACGCGTTCCGCCTGTTCACCGGGCGGGAACCCGACGCGGTGCGGATGCTCGCCGACATCGCCGACCTGGCCGGCGTGGTCGGCGCCCCGAAGTAGGAAGAGGTACCGACGTGCGGACGTCCATCGCCACCGTCTCCCTCAGCGGCTCGCTCACCGAGAAGCTGACCGCCGCCTCCCGGGCCGGGTTCGACGGCGTGGAGATCTTCGAGAACGACCTGCTGGCCAGCCCCCTGACCCCCGAGGAGATCCGCGCCCGCTGCGCCGACCTCGGCCTCTCGATCGACCTCTACCAGCCCATGCGGGACATCGAGGCGCTGCCCGAGGAGGAGTTCGCCCGCGTCCTGCGCCGGGCCCGGCACAAGTTCGAGCTGATGGGCAGGCTCGGCGCGGACACCGTCCTGGTCTGCTCCAGCGTCTCCCCGCACGCCCTGGACGACGACGCCCTCGCCGCCGAGCAGCTGAGCCGCCTCTCCGGTCTGGCCGAGGACCACGGCATCCGCGTCGCCTACGAGGCGCTCGCCTGGGGCCGGCACATCAGCACCTACGACCACGCCTGGCAGGTGGTGAAGAGCGCCGGGCACCGCGCGCTCGGTACCTGCCTGGACAGCTTCCACATCCTCTCCCGGGGCAGCGACCCCAAGGGCATCGAGGACATCCCCGGCGAGAAGATCTTCTTCCTCCAGCTCGCCGACGCGCCGCTGCTCGCCATGGACGTCCTCCAGTGGAGCCGCCACTACCGCTGCTTCCCCGGCCAGGGCGGCTTCGACGTGGCCGGGCTGGTGCGGCACGTGCTGCGCGCCGGGTACGACGGCCCGCTCTCCCTGGAGGTCTTCAACGACGTCTTCCGGCAGTCCGAGGCCGGTCCGACGGCCGTGGACGCCCGGCGCTCCCTGCTGACCCTCCAGGAGACCGTCGGCCTCGCGGCCCCGCCCGCGCCCGCCCCGCCCACCGGGATCGCCTTCGCCGAACTGGTCACGCCCGACGCCGCCCCGGTCTCCGCCGTACTGGGCGCCCTGGGCTTCACCCGGACCGCACGGCACCGGGGCAAGCCCGTCGACCTGTGGCAGCACGGCGACGCCCGCGTCCTGGTCAACACCGGCCCGGCCGAACGCCGCGACGGCACCCGGCTGGCCGCCGTCGGCCTGGAGTCGCCCGACCCCGCCGGCGCGGCCCGCCGCGCCGAGGCCCTGCTCGCCCCGGTGCTGCCGCGCCGCCGCGCGCCCGGGGACGCGGCCCTGGAGGCGGTCGCCGCGCCCGACGGCACGGAGCTGTTCTTCTGCGCGACCGGACGCCCCGGACTGCCCGACTGGCGTGCCGACTTCGAGGACGTCGCACACCTCTCCCACGACGGCGAACCCCGGCGCGTCGACCACCTCTCCCTCACCCAGCCCTGGCACCAGTTCGACGAGGCGGCGCTCTTCCACCGCGCCGTGCTCGGGCTGCGCCCGCAGGAGAGCGTGGACGTCGCCGACCCCTACGGGCTGCTGCGCAGCCGCGCCGTCAGCACGGACGACGGCGCGGTCCGCATCGTCCTGACCGTCGGTCCGGCACCCACGGACGACACCGCGCACGCCCAGCACATCGCCCTGGCCACCGACGACGTGGTCGCCGCCGCCCGCCGCTACCGGGCGGCCGGAGGCACCCCGCTGCCGATCCCCGCCAACTACTACGACGACCTCGCCGCCCGTTTCGAGTTCGCCGACGGGGAGCTGGAGACGTACCGGGAGCTGGGCATCCTCTACGACCGCGACGCGCACGGCACCTTCCGGCACTGCTACACGCACACCGTCGGCCGGGTCTTCTTCGAACTCGTCCAGCGCGACGGCGGCTACCGGGGCTACGGCGCGGCGAACGCCCCGGTCCGGCTGGCGGCGCAGCACGCGGTACGCGGGTTCACTGGCGGCTGACGGTGCGGGTCAGGCCCGCGATCACCGTCGTGGCCAGGATCCAGCCCGTGATGATCAGGACGTAGGACAGTGTCTGATAGCCGCCCTGCGGGGCGAAGGCGTTCTCCTGCCCGAAGGAGATGACCGGCAGCAGCAGGTCCAGGGTGTAGAAGACCGGGTCGAAGTCGGGGGACTCGGCGGGCTTGAGCGGCGGCGGGTGGTGCAGCGCGTACGCGACCGATCCGACGGCCAGCAGGGACAGCAGCCAGCCGCCCGCGCGCAGCGGCCGGAAACCGTACCCGACCGTGACGTCCTGGAGATGCCCCCAGAGCCGGCCGTACCAGGGCAGGGTGCGCCGGTGCCGCCGCTGCTTGGCGAGCTGGACCCTGCGGGCCGCGTCGTCGTCGCCGATCCTGCGGTAGGAGGCGGTCAACTGCTCGTAGATGAAGGGCAGATAACTGTCGCCCTTCTCCAGCATCGGCAGCCGCCGCTCGGCCGGCTCGTGCGGGATGAGCGACGTGTACGTGAGGTCGTTGAGCTGGACCCAGTCCGGCACGACCTCCGGTTCCAGGAACAGCACGTCCACCTGGGTGCGGCGCAGATTGAGGACGCCCTCCACCACCGGACCCTGCCGCAGCCACAGTTCACCGATGACGCAACTGCTGGCCCGCAGCGCGGTACCGCCCGGGTTGGCCAGGCGCGCGTGCGACAGGTCCAGCCGGCCGGGTATGCGCGCGCCGCGCAGCTCCAGCCGGCCCCGCACCTCGGCGTTCCGCATCAGCACGTCGGATTCGGCCGCCAGCGTCTCCGCCTTCAGCGCGGTGCCGCCCGGCCGGTCGAGCACCGCGTCGGTCAGATTGACGGTCCCGGCCACCCGGGCGCCGTCGAGCCGCACCTCGCCGCGCGCCACGAGGCCCGGTGCCCACAGGTCGGCGCCGAGCACCGCCTGGTTGAGCTGGAGCACCGGCCCCTCGCTGTCCGGCGCGTCGTTCCGGGCGCTCTCCAGGTACAGGCTCCCGGTGACCTCCGCGCCCCCGAGCCTCACCATCCCGGAGAACCGGGCGCGGGTCAGCCGCAGCACGCCCTCCACCCGGACGGCGTGCGAGATCAGCCCGGGCAGCACGGACTCGCTCAGGTTCACCTCGCGCAACCGCGCTCCGTACAGGCGCGGCACGTCCTCGAAGTGGCAGTGGCGCAACCGCACCGGGTGGTCGACCGTCGCGTACTGGAGTTCCAGTGCGCCGGTGACGCGCACTCCTGCCAGATTGAGCGCGGGCACCTCGCCGTCCGCACGCGGACCGTCCAGGAGCAGCGCCCTCAGCACGTGGGCGCGGACGGTGCGTCCGGCGCCCCAGGTGCCGCCGTCGGCGGGGTCCTCGTCGTCGGCCGCGCGGAAGTCCACGAGGGCGCCCGTGGCGAACGCCCGCCAGACGCGCGTCTCGGCCGGTGTCAGGTCGTTGATCTCCATCAGGGATGGACTCTGACCCGAACCGGCCGATCACGTCAACGCGCTTTCCGGACCGCCCCGGTGGGCGCCCGGAGAACGCCTACTTCTTGGCCGCCTCCACCGCGTGGCCGCCGAACTGGTTGCGCAGCGCGGCGATCATCTTCATCTGCGGAGAGTCGTCCTGCCGGGACGCGAACCGCGCGAACAGCGAGGCGGTGATCGCGGGCAGCGGCACCGCGTTGTCGATGGCCGCCTCGACGGTCCAGCGCCCCTCGCCCGAGTCCTCCGCGTAGCCGCGCAGGTTGTCCAGGTGGTGGTCCTCGTCGAGGGCGTTGACGGCCAGGTCGAGGAGCCAGGAGCGGATGACCGTGCCCTCCTGCCAGGACCGGAAGACCTCGCGGACGTTGTCCACGGAGTCGACCTTCTCCAGCAGTTCCCAGCCCTCGGCGTAGGCCTGCATCATGGCGTACTCGATGCCGTTGTGGACCATCTTGGAGAAGTGCCCGGCGCCGACCTTGCCCGCGTGGACGTAGCCGTAGGGGCCCTCGGGCTTGAGCGCGTCGAAGATGGGCTTGAGGTCGTCGACGGTCTCCTTCTCGCCGCCGACCATCAGCGCGTAGCCGTTCTTCAGGCCCCACACGCCGCCCGAGACGCCGGCGTCGACGAAGTTGATGCCGTGCTTGGCCAGCTCCTCGGCGTGCTTCTCGTCGTCCGTCCAGCGGGAGTTGCCGCCGTCGATGACGGTGTCGCCGTGCCGCAGCAGGGTCGCCAACTGGTCGATGACGCCCTGGGTGGCGGCGCCGGCCGGCACCATCACCCAGACCGCGCGCGGCCGCTCCAGCTGCTCGACGAGGTCGACGAGGCTGCCCACGTCGGCCTTCTCCGGGTCGGTGTCGTATCCGACGACCGTGTGGCCGGCGTTGCGCAGGCGCTCGCGCATGTTGCCGCCCATCTTGCCGAGACCCACAAGACCGATCTGCATGTCAGTGCACTTCCTTCAGTTCACGGTAGGCGGCCACCAGCGCGGCCGTGGACGGATCGAGGCCGGGCACGTCCGCGCCCTCGGTCAGGGCGGGCTCGACGCGCTTGGCGAGGACCTTGCCGAGCTCGACGCCCCACTGGTCGAAGGAGTCGATGTTCCAGACGGCGCCCTGGACGAACACCTTGTGCTCGTACAGCGCGATCAGCTGGCCGAGGACGGAGGGCGTCAGCTCGGTGGCCAGGACGGTGGTGGTCGGGTGGTTGCCCTGGAAGGTGCGGTGCGGCACCTGCTCCTCGGGCACACCCTCCGCGCGGACCTCGTCGGAGGTCTTGCCGAAGGCCAGCGCCTGCCCCTGGGCGAACAGGTTGGCCATCAGCAGGTCGTGCTGGGCCTTCAGCTCGTCGCTCAGCTCGGCGACGGGCCGGGCGAAGCCGATCAGGTCGGCCGGGATCAGCTTGGTGCCCTGGTGGATCAGCTGGTAGTAGGCGTGCTGCCCGTTCGTCCCCGGCGTGCCCCAGACCACCGGCCCGGTCTGCCACTGAACCGGCCGCCCCTCGCGGTCGACCGACTTGCCGTTGGACTCCATGTCCAGCTGCTGGAGGTAGGCCGTGAACTTCGACAGGTAGTGGCTGTACGGCAGCACGGCGTGCGACTGGGCGCCCATCAAGTTGCCGTACCAGACGCCCAGCAGGCCCAGGATCAGCGGGGCGTTGGCCGGGGCCTCGGCGTTCTGGAAGTGCTCGTCGACGATGCGGAAGCCGTCGAGCATCTCCCGGAAGCGGTCCGGGCCGATGGCGATCATCAGGGAGAGACCGATCGCCGAGTCGTACGAGTAGCGGCCGCCGACCCAGTCCCAGAACTCGAACATGTTGGCCGTGTCGATGCCGAAGTCCGCGACCTTCTCGGCGTTCGTCGACAGGGCGACGAAGTGCTGGGCGACCGCCTTCTCCTCGCCCCCGAGGCCGGCCAGCAGCCAGGAGCGGGCCGAGGTCGCGTTCGTGATCGTCTCGATCGTCGTGAACGTCTTGGACGCCACGATGAACAGCGTCTCGGCCGGGTCCAGGTCCCGCACCGCCTCGTGCAGGTCGGCGCCGTCCACGTTCGACACGAACCGGAAGGTGAGGGAGCGGTCGGTGAACGCGCGCAGCGCCTCGTACGCCATCGCCGGACCGAGGTCGGAGCCGCCGATGCCGATGTTGACCACGTTCTTGATGCGCTTGCCGGTGTGGCCGGTCCACTCGCCGGAGCGGACCCGGTCGGCGAAGCCGGCCATCTTGTCCAGGACGGCGTGCACCTTGGGGACGACGTTCTCACCGTCGACCTCGATCACCGCGTCCCGCGGGGCGCGCAGCGCGGTGTGCAGGACCGCCCGGTCCTCGGTGATGTTGATCCGCTCGCCGCGGAACATGGCGTCGCGCAGTTCGAACACGCCGGTCGCGGCGGCCAGTTCCCGCAGCAGGGCCAGCGTCTCGTCGGTGACCAGGTTCTTGGAGTAGTCGATGCGCAGGTCGCCGACGCGCACGACGTACCGCTCGGCCCGCCCGGGGTCGTCGGCGAACAGCTCGCGCAGGTCCGGGCGCGGCAGCGCGTCCTTGCGGTGGTCCGCCAGCGCGGTCCACTCGGGACGCCGGTCGAGCTTCGGAGTGTCGGTGTCAGACATGGGCAGGCGTCTCCTTGCCGGCCTCGCCGCGCAGGGCGATGGCGTACATATCGTCCGCGTCGAGGCGCCGCAGCTCCTCGGCGATGAGTTCGGCGGTCGAACGGACCTTCAGCGCGAGCGAGCGCGGAGGCTGGTCGGGCAGGGTCATCGTGGCGATCGGCCCCTCGGGCCGGTCGATGACGATCTCCCCGTTCGCGGTCCCGAGACGGACGGCCGTGACGACCGGGCCGTCGGTGATCACACGGTCGACCGTGACGTGCAGCCGCGCTTCCAGCCAGCGGGCCAGCAGCTCGGCCGCCGGGTTGTCCGCCTCGGCCTCCACGGTCGCCGAGGTCACCGGCACCCGGGCCTGGTCCAGGGCGGCGGCCAGCATGGAACGCCACAGCGTCAGCCGGGTCCAGGCCAGGTCGGTGTCGCCCGGAGCATAGGTGCGGACCCGGCGCTCCAGGGTCTCCATCGGGCGCTCCACCGCGTACAGGTCGGTGATGCGGCGCTTGGCCAGCGCGCCCAGCGGGTCCCCCGCGGGGTCGTCGGGCGCGTCCACCGGCCACCACACGACGACCGGGGCGTCCGGCAGCAGCAGCGGCAGCACGACCGAGTCGGCGTGCTCGGAGACCTCGCCGTACATCCGCAGCACCACCGTCTCG
The DNA here is from genome assembly GCF_001905385.1 of Streptomyces sp. CB02414. Taxonomy (GTDB): domain Bacteria; phylum Actinomycetota; class Actinomycetes; order Streptomycetales; family Streptomycetaceae; genus Streptomyces. Next base: position 430,399 of record NZ_LIPF01000008.1, read on the forward strand.
CCGGTGCCCGCCTCCGAGCCCACCCGGACCTCGGCGTCGAGGTGCGAGCGGGTGCGGTCGCGCAGGTTGCGCGGGTGCCGCTTGATCACGACCAGGGTGCGCGAGGGATGCTCGTGCGAGGCCTCCTCGGCCGCCTTGATCGAGTCGTAGGCGTTCTCCTCGTCCGTGACGATCACCAGCGTGAGCACCATGCCCACGGCCGGCGTGCCGATGGCGCGGCGCCCCTGGACCAGCGCCTTGTTGATCTTGCTTGCCGTGGTGTCGGTCAGGTCGATCCTCATGGCCTGCGCCAGCTCCGTCCGTCTCGTGCGAGCATCTCGTCGGCTTCCCGCGGTCCCCAGCCGCCCGAGGCGTACTGCGCGGGCTTGCCGTGCGTGCCCCAGTACTCCTCGATCGGGTCGAGGATCCGCCAGGACTCTTCCACTTCCTGGTGACGGGGGAACAGGTTCGCGTCGCCCAGGAGGACGTCCAGGATCAGCCGTTCGTACGCCTCCGGGCTGGACTCCGTGAAGGACTCGCCGTACGCGAAGTCCATGGACACGTCCCGGATCTCCATCGACGTGCCCGGTACCTTCGAGCCGAACCTGACCGTCATGCCCTCGTCGGGCTGGACGCGGATGACGATCGCGTTCTCGCCCAGCTCCTCCGTCGCCGTGGAGTCGAAGGGGGAGTGCGGGGCCCGCTGGAAGACGACCGCGATCTCCGTCACCCGGCGGCCGAGGCGCTTGCCGGTCCGCAGGTAGAAGGGGACGCCCGCCCAGCGCCGGTTGTCGATGCCCAGCTTGATCGCCGCGTAGGTGTCGGTGGCGGAGGCCGGGTCGATGCCCTCCTCCTCCAGGTAGCCGGGCACCTGCGCGCCGCCCTGCCAGCCGCCCTCGTACTGCCCGCGCACGGTGTGCTCGCCGAGGTCGTCCGGCAGCCGCACGGCCCTGAGCACCTTCAGCTTCTCGGTGAGCAGCGACGGCGCGTCGAAGGAGGCGGGTTCCTCCATCGCGGTGAGCGCGAGGAGCTGGAGGAGGTGGTTCTGGATGACGTCGCGGGCGGCGCCGATGCCGTCGTAGTAGCCGGCCCGGCCGCCGATGCCGATGTCCTCGGCCATGGTGATCTGCACGTGGTCCACGTAGGACCGGTTCCAGATCGGCTCGTACATCTGGTTGGCGAAGCGCAGCGCCAGGATGTTCTGGACGGTCTCCTTGCCCAGGTAGTGGTCGATCCGGAAGACCTGCTCCGGGTCGAACACCTCGTGCACCAGCGCGTTCAGCTCACGGGCGCTGCCCAGGTCGTGCCCGAACGGCTTCTCGATCACCGCGCGGCGCCAGGAGCCGTCCGGGGCGTCGGTCAGCCCGTGCTTCTTGAGCTGCTGGACGACCTTCGGGAAGAACTTCGGCGGCACCGACAGATAGAAGGCGTAGTTGCCGCTGGTCCCGCGCGAGGTGTCCAGCTCCTCGACGGCCTTGCGCAGCTGCTCGAACGCCTCGTCGTCGTCGAAGTCGCCGGGGATGAAGCGCATGCCCTCGGCGAGCTGCTGCCAGACCTCCTCGCGGAACGGCGTGCGCGCGTGCTCCTTGACCGCGTCGTGCACGACCTGAGCGAAGTCCTGGTTCTCCCAGTCGCGGCGGGCGAAGCCGACCAGGGAGAAGCCCGGCGGCAGCAGGCCGCGGTTGGCCAGGTCGTACACGGCCGGCATCAGCTTGCGGCGGGAGAGGTCGCCGGTGACGCCGAAGATGACCAGTCCGGACGGGCCCGCGATCCGGGGGAGGCGGCGGTCCTGGGGATCGCGCAGGGGGTTGCTCCAGTCGAGGGGCGCGACCGGCTCGACGGGCTTCTCGTCCGCCTCCGCCGCCTTGGCGCCCTTCGCGGCACCGGCGGCCCCGGTCTTCTTCCGGCCCCGGCCGGCCCCGGGCGCCCTGGCCGCCTTCGGCTCCCCGGCCGCGCGGGACTCCTCGGCCTCCTGGGCGTGCAGCGGGCCCGCCGCCTCCCGGGCGGTCCCGGCCTCCTTGGCCTCCTTCGTCGCCTTGGTCTCGCCGACCGTCTCGGCGGGAAGGTCCTCGCTCATTCCCCGTCAACTCCCTTGCTGTCGAGGGACTTCGTCACGACGTCCAGCAGGTCCTGCCAGGCCACCTCGAACTTGGCCACGCCCTCCTGCTCCAGCTGCTCCACCACCTCGTCGTACGAGATGCCGAGCCGCTCCACGGCCGCGAGGTCCGCCCGGGCCTGGGCGTAACCGCCGGTGACCGTGTCGCCCCGCACGTCGCCGTGGTCGGCGGCGGCGCGCAGGGTGGCCTCCGGCATCGTGTTCACGGTGCCGGGGGCGACCAGCTCCTCCACGTACAGGGTGTCCCGGAATGCCGGGTCCTTCACCCCGGTCGACGCCCACAGGGGACGCTGGGCGTTGGCGCGGGCCCCGGCCAGCGCGGTGAAACGGTCACCGGCGAAGACGTTCTCGTACGCCTCGTAGGCCAGCCGCGCGTTGGCCAGCGCCGCCTTCCCCTTCAGCGCCAGGGCCTCGTCCGTGCCCAGCACCGTCAGCCGCTTGTCGATCTCGCTGTCGACGCGGGAGACGAAGAAGGAGGCCACGGAGTGGATGCCGACCAGGTCCAGCCCGGCCGCCTGCGCCTTCTCCAGACCGGCGAGGTAGGCGTCCATGACCTCGCGGTAGCGCTCCAGCGAGAAGATCAGCGTGACGTTGACGCTGATGCCGGCGCCGATGACCTCGGTGATCGCGGGGAGGTCGGCCTTCGTCGCCGGGATCTTGATCATCACGTTCGGGCGGTCGACCAGCCAGGCCAGCTGGCGCGCCTCGGCGACCGTGGCCCGGGTGTCGTGGGCGAGGCGCGGGTCGACCTCGATGGAGACCCGTCCGTCCCGGCCGCCGGTCGCCTCGTACACCGGGCGCAGCACGTCGGCGGCGGCGCGGACGTCGGCGGTGGTCATCATGCGGACGGCCTCGTCGACGGTGACGCCCCGGGTCGCCAGGTCGGCGAGCTGCTCCTCGTACCCCTCGCCGGAGCCGATGGCGGCCTGGAAGATCGACGGGTTGGTGGTGACGCCGACGACGTGCTCCGTCCCGATCAGTTCGGCGAGGTTGCCGGACTCGATCCGCCGCCGCGACAGGTCGTCCAGCCAGATGGAGACGCCCGCCTCGGACAGGCGTCGCAGTGCTCCTGCGGGCGCGGTTGCTTCGGTCACAGTGATCATCTTCTCTTTCTGCGTGTGCGTACTGCGTGCGTCCGGCTCAGCCGCGTGCGGCGGCCAGGGACTCCCTGGCGGCGGCGGCCACGTGCTCGGCGGTGAAGCCGAACTCGGTGAAGAGGGTCTTGGCGTCGGCGGAGGCGCCGAAGTGCTCCAGCGAGACGATGCGGCCCGCGTCGCCCACGAAGCGGTACCAGGTCAGGCCGGTCCCGGCCTCCACGGCCACCCGGGCCCGCACCGACGGCGGCAGGACGCTCTCCCGGTACTCGCGGGTCTGCTCCTCGAACCACTCCACGGACGGCATCGACACCACCCGTGCGGGCGTGCCCTCGGCCTCCAGTGCCTCCCGCGCGGCCACGGCGAGCTGGACCTCGGAACCGGTGGCGATCAGGATCACCTCCGGGCCGCCCGTAGAGGCCTCGGCGAGGACGTAGCCGCCGCGCGCCGCGTCCGGGTTCGGCTCGTACGTCGGCACGCCCTGCCGGGTGAGGGCCAGACCGTGCGGGGCCGGGTGGGTGGAGTGCCGCTTGAGGATCTCCGCCCAGGCGATCGCGGTCTCGTTTGCGTCGGCCGGGCGGACCACGTTCAGGCCGGGGATGGCGCGCAGCGAGGCCAGGTGCTCGACCGGCTGGTGGGTCGGACCGTCCTCGCCCAGGCCGACGGAGTCGTGCGTCCACACGTACGTCACCGGGAGCTGCATCAGCGCCGACATGCGTACGGCGTTGCGCATGTAGTCGGAGAACACCAGGAAGGTGCCGCCGTAGATCCGGGTGTTGCCGTGCAGGGCGATGCCGTTCATCTCCGCGGCCATCGAGAACTCGCGGATGCCGAAGTGCACGGTGCGCCCGTACGGGTCGGCCTCCGGCAGCGGGTTGCCCTCGGGGAGGAAGGAGGAGGTCTTGTCGATCGTCGTGTTGTTCGAGCCGGCCAGGTCGGCCGAGCCGCCCCACAGCTCCGGCAGTACCGGGCCGAGCGCCTGGAGGATCTTGCCGGAGGCGGCGCGGGTGGCGACCGCCTTGCCGGTCTCGAACACCGGCAGGGCGTCCTCCCATCCCTCCGGGAGCCGGCCCGCGACCACGCGGTCGAACAGCGCCGCGTGCTCGGGCCGCTCGCCCCGCCACGTGGCGATCCGCTTGTCCCAGGCGGCGTGCGCCTCCGCGCCCCGGTCCAGGGCCCGGCGGGTGTGGGCGAGGACGTCGTCGGCGACCTCGAAGGACTTCTCGGGGTCGAGGCCGAGGACGCGCTTGGTGGCGGCGACCTCGTCCTCGCCGAGGGCGGAGCCGTGGGAGGCCTCGGTGTTCCGGGCGTTCGGGGCGGGCCAGGCGATGATCGTGCGCATGGCGATGATGGAGGGGCGGCCGGTCTCCGCCTTCGCCGCCGTCAGGGCCGCGTACAGGGCGTGCACGTCGACGTCGCCGTTCTCGGCTGGCTCCACACGCTGCACGTGCCAGCCGTAGGCCTCGTACCGCTTCAGCACGTCCTCGGAGAACGCGGTCGCGGTGTCGCCCTCGATGGAGATGTGGTTGTCGTCGTAGAGGAAGACGAGGTTGCCGAGCCTCTGGTGTCCGGCGAGGGACGACGCCTCGGCGGAGACGCCTTCCTGGAGGTCGCCGTCGGAGACGATCGCCCAGACGGTGTGGTCGAAGGGGGACTCGCCGGCCGGGGCGCCGGGGTCGAAGAGGCCGCGCTCGTAGCGCGCGGCCATCGCCATGCCGACCGCGTTGGCGACGCCCTGGCCGAGCGGGCCGGTCGTCGTCTCCACGCCCGCCGTGTGCCCGTACTCGGGGTGGCCGGGCGTCTTCGAGCCGTGCGTGCGGAAGGCCTTCAGGTCGTCCAGCTCCAGCTCGTACCCGGCGAGGTAGAGCTGGGTGTAGAGGGTCAGCGAGGTGTGGCCGGGGGAGAGGACGAAGCGGTCACGGCCGGTCCACTCCGGGTCGGCCGGGTCGTGCCGCATCACCTTCTGAAAGATCGTGTACGCGGCCGGAGCAAGGGCCATCGCCGTGCCGGGGTGGCCGTTGCCGACCTTCTGCACCGCGTCGGCCGCCAGAACGCGGGCGGTGTCGACGGCACGCCGGTCGAGTTCGGTCCATTCGAAGCGGTCCGCGCTGTCCACTGTGTGCGTGCTCATCTTCAAGAAATCCTCGATCGGAGCTGGGTAGCTGGTCTGACGTGTTCAAACTTAAAAGTCTGACTTTTGAGAGTGAAGGTCGTGGTGTGCCAGCCTTTGGTGAAACTGGGACACGCCCCGGCGCGCGGGCGCACGGGCGGGACGGCACGAGAAGGACATGGCGGACGAAAACCAACAAGACGGCGGCGATGGCCCGAAGAGCGGCGACGGGATCAGAACGTTCCCCTTCCCGGTCGATCTCAGCCTCCTCGGCGTCGGCATGCAGGTGGGCCCCATGGGCGCCGGCCGCACCTGGCACGCGCACGCCCCGCTGCACCGCGTGCACCGCATCGACTTCCACGTCGTCATGCTCTTCACCGGCGGCCCGGTCCGTCACATGATCGACTTCGCCGAGTACGAGGCGACGGCCGGCGAGCTGCTGTGGATCCGGCCCGGACAGGTCCACCGCTTCTCGCCGGACAGCGAGTACCGCGGAACGGTGCTGACCATGCAGCCGGGCTTCCTGCCCCGCGCCACCGTGGAGGCCACCGGCCTCTACCGCTACGACCTGCCGCCCCTGCTCCGCCCCGACGAGGCCCGGCTCGCCGGGCTCACCGCCTCCCTCGACCAGCTCCGTCGCGAGTACGAGGACGCCACCACCCTGCCGCTGAGCCTGCACACCGCCGTACTGCGCCACACGCTCTCCGCGTTCCTGCTGCGCCTCGCGCACCTCGCGGCCAGCTCCGCGCGGGAGGCGAGCCCGGGGTCGGCGTCCGGGGACACGACGTTCACCCTCTTCCGCGACGCCGTCGAGCGGGGCTTCGCCACCAACCACAGCGTCAGCGCCTACGCGGACGCGCTCGGTTACTCCCGGCGCACCCTCGTCCGCGCGGTGCGCGCCGCCACCGGTCAGACGCCCAAGGGATTCATCGACAGACGCGTCGTCCTGGAGGCCAAGCGGCTCCTCGCCCACACGGACATGCCGATCGGCCGGGTCGGCGCGGCGGTCGGCTTCCCGGACGCGGCGAACTTCTCGAAGTTCTTCCAGCAGCACACGGACCAGACGCCGGCGGCGTTCCGGGCGGAGCTGCGCTGACCGCGCGCGGGGAACGTGGGCTCCACGCGCGCGCGGAGCCCACGTTCCTCCGGGGCGGGGCGGTCGCTGCTCAGCGGTGGGCCGGCTCCGGCGTCCGCGGGGCGGCGGCCTCCTCGCGCACCCCGAACCTCTCGTGCGCCCGGCGCAGCGGCTTCGGCGCCCACCAGGCGTGCCGCCCGAGCATCGCCATGCTCGCCGGGACCAGCAGCATCCGTACGACCGTCGCGTCGATCAGCACCGCCAGGGTGAGACCGAGCCCGATCTGCAGGATGGGGGAGAAACCGCCCGTCATGAAGGCACCGAAGACCACGGCCAGGAGCAGCGCCGCACAGGTCACCACCCGGCCGGAGCGGCGCAGCCCGGTCACCACGGCCTCCCGGTCGTCGCCGCCGTGCTCCCGGGCCTCCCGCATCCGGGCCAGGATGAACAGCTCGTAGTCCATGGCGAGTCCGAACGCGATCGCGATGATCAGCGGCGGTGCCGTCAGACTCAGCGCGCCCAGCCCCTCCGCACCGATCAGCCCGGCCAGATGGCCGTCCTGGAAGACCCACACCACGGCGCCGAGCGCGGCGGCGAGACTGAGCAGCGTGGTCGCGATCGTGCGCAGCGGCAGCAGCACCGACCCGGTGAACGCGAACAGCAGCACGAAGATCCCGGCCAGCACGGTCAGCGCGGCCCAGGGCGCCCGGTCGGCCAGCATCTGCCGGAAGTCGACCAACTGGGCCGCGGTGCCGGTGACCTGCACGGGCGCGTCGCCGCGCAGGTCACGTACCCGCTCGACCAGTGCGGTGGCCGCGGCTCCGTCGACCGTGCCGGCCGGGCGCAGTTCGAGCACGGTCGTGCCACCGGGCAGCTCACGGCGCTCGGTGCCCGGCGCGAGCGCGCCGATCCGGTCGGCCGTCGCGGCATCGGTGCCGGGCCGCAGGACCACGGTGACCGGTGAGACCCCCGTGCCCGGCGGGAAGTGCGCCTCCACGGCGTCGTACAGCTGCCGGGCCTCGGTGCTGCTGGGCAGTTGCCGCGCGTCGCCGATGTTGACGCGCATCCCCGTGACGGGCAGCGCCAGTACCAGCAGGACCGGGACCGCCACCGCCAGGACGGCCACGCGCCGGCGGGCGGCGAAGCGGGCCAGGCGGGCGAAGAGCCGGCCCTCCTCGCCCTCCGGCCGCACCTTCGCCGGGGCGATCCGCCCGCCGAACCTGGCCAGCAGCGCGGGCAGCAGGGTCAGCGCGGCGAGCATGTCGACGACCACCACCGCGGCCACCGCCAGACCCATGCTGCGCAGGAAGGTGCTCGGGAAGACCAGCAGCCCGGCCAGGCTCACCGCCACCGTCAGCCCGGAGAACAGCACGGTCCGCCCGGCCGCCGCGACCGTGCGGTGCACGGCCTCCACCACGTTCGCCACCTCCCGGCGCTCCTCGCGGAAGCGGACCAGCATCAGCAGGGCGTAGTCCACGGCGAGGCCGAGCCCCAGCATCGTCGTGACCTGGATCGCGTAGACGGAGATGTCGGTGAACTGGCTGAACGCGAACAGGCCGAGAAAGGCGCCCGCGATGCCCGCCACCGCGACCAGCAGCGGCAGCCCGGCCGCGCGCAGCCCGCCGAAGACGACCAGCAGCAGCACCAGTACGACCGGCAGCGAGATCAACTCGGCGTTCTTCACGTCCTCCTGGGCGCGCTCCCCGAGCTCTTCGCCGAGCAGCGGCCCGCCGCTGACGTGGACCGCGGACGCGTCGATGCCGTGCAGCCGCCCGGCCGCCGCCGCCACCGCGTCCTCCTCGGCCCCGTCCCCCAGACCGCCCTCGAACTCGACGGGAACGAGCAGCGCCCGCCCGTCCTCGGCGACCAGACCGCGCGTGGCGTACGGGTCGGGCACGGCGGCGACGCCGGCGAGCTCCCGCAGGTCGGCGACGGCCCGTCCCACCTCGGCGCGCACCTCGGGCCCGGTGACGGCGGCGGCCTCGACGACGGCGGTGATCGAAGCGCCGGACGGGTCGAGGCCGTCCAGGTACTCGGCGGCCACCGCCGACTCGGTGCCGGGGACTTCGGGCACGTCGTCGGAGAGCTTCCCGAAGACGCCCGTGCCGAGGCCGAAGCCGAGCAGCAGGAACACGCCCCACAGGAGCATCACGGTCAGCGGGCGGCGGGTCGCCGCCCGGGCGAGTGTGGACAGCACGGTTCCTCCCGGCGGTGGTCGTACGGCACGGGACGCGTCCGACCTTCGACGCGTCGTTCGGCATCGTTGACAGACTCGTGCCGGGCGGTGTGCCGCCGGATCGCCGGGAAGAGCGGTTTGTTCGGCTCGCCCGTGCGGGGGAGACGGGCGCCCGCCTCACCCGTCAGGGGGAGCCCGGGGCCACCAGGCCGGACTCGTAGGCGCAGATCACCGCCTGCACCCGGTCCCTGAGACCGAGCTTGCCCAGCACGTTGCTCACATGGGTCTTGACGGTGTGCTCGCTCACGAACAGGGTCGTCGCGATCTCGGAGTTGGACAGCCCGCGCGCCAGCAGCCGCAGCGTCTCCACCTCGCGGGCGGTCAGCGCCTCCAGACGCCGCGGGGTGACGTCGGGGACGGCCTCCTCCCGCCGGCGGCGCACGATGTCCGCGACCAGCCGGCGCGTCACCGCCGGCGCCAGCAGCGAGTCGCCGGCCGCGACCACCCGCACCGCGTGCACCAGGTCGTCCCGGCGCACGTCCTTGAGCAGGAAGCCGCTGGCACCCGCGTACAAAGCCTCGTACACGTACTCGTCCAGGTCGAAGGTGGTCAGCATGACGACCTTGCAGGCCGACCGCGCGCACACCCGCCGGGCCGCCTCCAGGCCGTCCATGACCGGCATGCGGATGTCCAGGAGCAGTACGTCGGGCACCCGCGCCTCGACCGCGGCGACCGCCTCGGCGCCGTCCCCGGCCTCGGCGACGACCTCGATGTCGGGCTGCGCCTGAAGGATCATGCTGAACCCGCTGCGGACCAGCTCCTGGTCGTCGGCGACGACCACCCGGATGCTCACCCGAGCGCCGCCCGCCGTCCGGCCGCGACCGGCAGACGCACGGCGACGCGGAAGCCGCCGTCCGGTCCGCCGCCGGTGACGGCGTCGCCCCCGCAGGCGGCGGCCCGCTCCCGGATGCCGATCAGCCCGTGCCCGCCGCCCCCGGGCGCCGGGGACGGCCCCCGCCCGTCGTCCGTCACCGTCAGGGTCACCTCTTCATCCCCCCAGTCGAGTCCGACCGTCGCGGAGGAAGCGTACGCGTGTTTGACCGTGTTGGTGAGTGCCTCCTGCGTGATGCGGTAGGCGGCGACCCCGGTGTCCGGCGGCAGCGGCCGCGGCTCGCCCGTCACGCGCAGCTCCACGCGCAGCCCGGTCGACTCGGCGACCTGCCGGACCAGGCCCCGGAGCCCGTCCACGCCCGGCTGCGGCAGCCGCGGCCCGGTGCCCGGCTGCGCCTCCTTCAGCACACCGAGAATGCGCCGCAGTTGGGACATGGCGTCCCGCCCCGTGCCCGCGATCGCGTCGAACGCGGCCTCCGCCCGCGCGGGATCACTGCGCACCACCACCGGACCCGCCTCGGCCTGCACCACCATCAGGCTCACCGCGTGCGCCAGGATGTCGTGCATGTCGCGGGCGATCCGGGCGCGTTCCTGCGCGGTGGCCCGCGCGGTGTCGGCGGCCCGCTCGCGCTCCAGCCGCCGGGCCCGGTCCTCCAGTTCGGCCGTGTAGGCGCGCTGCGTCCGGGCGAGCACGCCGAGGGCGTACGCGCACACGATGCTGAGCAACTGGAAGGCGTACTCGAAGGGTTCGGCGTCCTCGTTGTGCCGGATGGTGACGGCCACCCCGACGAGCCAGCCCGCCAGCATCAGCCGCCGCTGCCAGGGCCGGCCGAGGGCGGCCAGCGTGTACAGGACGACGAACCCGCCGTACATCAGGTCGGGCGGCGGCGCGTGGTGCATCGCCTGCGCGGGGGTGGCCACCGACACGGCACAGGCGGTCGCGAAGGGCGCCGCGCGCCGCCACACCAACGGCAGCGCGGTGGCCGCCCCGAGCAGCCAGCCCTGCCAGGAGAGCGGGTCGTCCCCCTCGTCCGGGAACAGCCACTGCAGGGAGACGGCGAACAGCACCAGCAGGGCGACGGCCGCGTCGACGGCGTACGGGTGCGTCGTGCGCAGCCGGGCGACGACGGGGGCGAGCGCGGTGAACGGGTACCGGGCGAGCGGGGACCGGGCAGGCATGGGCGGCTCCTCGGGGCAAAGGCCGTCCCAGTATCGGGAGGCCGCCGGGGGCGCGTCCTCACCGGTGCGAGGGATATTCGGTGCCAGGGCGTCCGGTACGCGGTCGATCCGGCGCGGCTGTCGTACGGTCGTTCCACCCGGGCAGCGGTCAGTCCGCCAGCCGGTCCTCGCCGACCGGCTGCCCGGACGGCAGGCCCCGGGCACCCGCCGCTCCCGCGTCCGCCGGGCGCCACCCCAGCGCCCGTGACATCCCCCGCCCGGCCAGTCGCACGGCGGGCACCAGCGCCGGGACCCGCGCGCCCGCGTACGGGACGACGACCGAGACGGCGGCGGTCACCGCGCCGTCCGGGCCGTGCACCGGAGCGGCCACCGACAGGGCGTCGTCCGTGATCTGCCGGTCGCTCACCGCGGTGCCGGTGCGCCGCACCTCGGCCAGCACCCGGCGCAGCCGGGCCGGATCGGTGAGGGTGTACGGGGTGAACGAGGCCAGCGGGCCCGCGAGGTACGCCTCCTGGTACTCGGTCCCGGCATGCGCGAGCAGGGCGAGGCCGACCCCCGTGGCGTGCAGCGGCCAGCGGGCGCCGACGCGGATGTGCACGCCGACCGACGAACGGGCCGCCAGCCACTCGGTGTAGACGACCTCGTCACCGTCCCGCACCGCCAGCTGCACGTTCTCGTGCGTCGCCTCGTACAGGTCCTCGAGATACGGCAGCGCCACCTGCCGCAGGGCGAGACCGCGCGGGGCGAGCGCGGCGATCTCCCAGAGCCGCAGCCCCACGTGGTAGACGCCCGACTCGTCCCGCTCCAGTGCGCCCCACTCGGTCAGCGCTCCCACCAGCCGGTGCGCGGTGGTCAGGCTCAGCCCGGCCCGGTGGCCGATGTCGGTCAGGCACAGCGCCGGATGCTCGTGGTCGAACGCGGCGAGCACGGACAGCAGCCGGCCCGCCGCGGTGGGGGCACCCCCGCGCGCACGGTGCCGGGCGTGGGGGAGCGGCCGGGACTCGGGGACGGTGGTCATGGCGGGGCACCTCTCCGGAAGGGCGGGGCGGCGTTCCGGCAGAGCGTACGGTCCGCGCCGGGCCCCGCACAGGGGGGCCGGGGTCGGCCGGAAGCCGGGACGGACGTGCCATGATCGGCGCCGGACGCACTTGGGCCGGCGACGGAGGGGTACGGGCGTGAGGCTGACGATTCTGGGCGGCGGCGGATTCCGGGTGCCGCTCGTGTACGGGGCGCTGCTCGGGGACCGCGCCGAGGGGCGGGTGACCGACGTCGTCCTGCACGACCTCGACGCGGACCGGCTGTCTGCGGTGACCCGGGTGCTGGCCGAGCAGGCGGCGGGGGTGCCGGACGCGCCGGCCGTCACCGCCACCACCGACCTGGACGAGGCGCTGCGCGGCGCCGGCTTCGTGTTCTCCGCGATCCGCGTCGGCGGCCTGGAAGGGCGGGCCGACGACGAGCGGGTGGCGCTCGCCGAGGGCGTCCTCGGGCAGGAGACGGTCGGCGCCGGCGGCATCGCCTACGGCCTGCGGACCGTCCCGGTCGCCGTCGACATCGCACGCCGCGTGGCCCGGCTGGCGCCGGACGCCTGGGTCATCAACTTCACCAACCCGGCCGGTCTGGTCACCGAGGCCATGTCCCGGCACCTCGGCGACCGCGTCATCGGCATCTGCGACTCGCCGGTCGGGCTCGGCCGCCGTATCGCCCGCGTGCTGGGAGCCGACCCGGACCGGGCCTTCATCGACTACGTCGGCCTCAACCACCTCGGCTGGGTCCGCGGCCTGCGTGTCGCCGGCCGGGACGAACTCCCGCGGCTGCTCGCCGACCCCGCGCTGCTCGGCTCCTTCGAGGAGGGCCGGCTCTTCGGCCCCGGGTGGCTGCGCTCGCTCGGCGCGGTCCCCAACGAGTACCTGCACTACTACTACTTCAACCGCGAGACCGTCCGCGCCTACCAGGAGGCCGACCGTACCCGCGGCGCGTTCCTCCGCGATCAGCAGGCACGCTTCTACGAGCGGATGCGCCACGCGGACGCCCCCGCGCTGGCCACCTGGGACCGCACCCGTCACGAACGCGAGGCCACCTACATGGCCGAGAACCGGGAGACGGCGGGCGCCGGTGAGCGCGAGGCCGACGACCTGTCCGGCGGCTACGAGAAGGTGGCGCTGGCGCTGATGCGGGCCGTCGCCCGCGACGAGCGCGCCACCCTGATCCTCAACGTCCGCAACCGCGGCACGCTGTCCGCCCTCGACGCCGACGCCGTGATCGAGGTCCCGTGCCTGGTCGACGCGAACGGCGCCCACCCGGTGGCCGTGGACCCGCTGCCGGGTCACGCCACGGGCCTGGTCTGCGCCGTCAAGGCGGTCGAACGGGAAGTCCTGGCGGCGGCCGACTCGGGCTCCCGCGCGTCGGCGGTCCGCGCCTTCGCCCTGCACCCCCTGGTCGACTCGGTCAACGTCGCCCACCGCCTCGTCGACGGCTACACAGCGGTCCATCCGGGCCTGGCGTACCTGCGGTAGGGGCCCCGGTGCGCCGGTTCCGGGCGGGCCTCACAGCCGCCTCTGAGCGGGACCGCCGGGGGCGGGGGGCAGGCCCCCCTGCGGGCCGGTGCGGCGGCGTCGTGGAACCCCACCGCCCGCCTCCGTGTCGATGCGGAGGGAGGTGGTGCACCGTGCCGCCCCGGAGGCCGGGGTGCGACGACCGGTGCCGGACGTCGTGATGGCGTACGGCTGCGGGAGGCGGCGTGGTGGGCGGTCGGGCCCTGCGCGCGGGGTCCCGGCATCTGCCGGCCGGTCACTCGGTGCCCGCGGGCGAGGCCTCCGGTGCTTGCGGCCGGGTCACTCGGTGCCTATGGCGAGTCATCTGTGGGTTGCGGGCAGTCGCCCGGCGCTTGAGGACCGGTCACCCGGGGGCCTGACCCTGGAGGCCGCTCGTCCCCGCGCGGAGCGCCTACGCGGGGGCGCCCGCCGCCGGGTCGGGGGCGGCGGCGCCGGCCGGGGTGGTGCGCGGCGCGCCGGGCGCCCGGCGGTTCACGGGCGCCGGGGCCGGGGCGGCGGTGAGGTCCGTGCGCGGGTGGGGCACGGGGACCGGGCGCAGTGGACGCGGCCCGGACACCACCGAGTAGTCCTGGCCCAGGAACGGCGGTGCCACCTCGCCCGGATCGTCCCCGAGGGCCAGCCGGACCGCCGCCCACGGCGCGTTGATCCCGCACAGCGCCAGCTGGTGCAGCCCCCCGGCCGGGCGGGTGTTGACGTCCATCAGCACCGGCAGGTCCCCGTACATGCGGAACTGCACGTTGGACAGGTGGTGCAGCCCGAACGTCTCGGCGATCCGCCGGGCCGGGGCCAGCCACTGCTCCTGGAGAGTGAACCCGCGGCGGCGGCCGTTCTTGGTGCGGCCCACGGCCATGCGCACGCGGTCGTCGGGACCGGTGAGGCAGTCCACCGACACCTCCGGCTCCTCCAGCCGCGGCATCACCAGCCAGTCGACCGGTTCCTCGGCCGCCCGCAGCGCCTCGACGACCAGGGGCAACGGGACGTACGGGCTCGGAAAGCCGTTCAGGTGCGTGAGGGAGAAGGGGTCCCGGGTGACGGTCCGGAAGCCCACGCCGCCCGCGCCGGACGCCGGCTTGAAGCACGCCTGGTGGCCGTGCGCCTCCAACTCCTCGACGGCGGCCACCAGCTCGTCGGCCGTGCGCACCCGCCACCACGGCGGCACCGGCACACCGACCGCCCGGACCGCCTCGTAGGCGATCACCTTGTCCTGGAAGACCGCCACGGCCTCGGGCGGCGGCGCCAGCAGGGCCGTGCCGGCCGCCTCGAACTCCGCGCGGTGGGCGACGATCGCCGTCTGGTGCAGGCGGGGGACGAACACGTCGATGCCGCGCCGCGCGCACTGGTCCAGCGCGAACTCGACGTAGCCCGCCGCGGACAGGCCCTCCGGCTCCAGGTCGGCGGTGTCGGCGGCGGCCAGCACGGGGGAGTCCGGGTCGCCGTGCGTGGCGTGGATCTCGACGGCCCGGTCGGCGGGATTTCGTCGCAGCTGATCCATGAAGAAGACGTTCTCCGCGTACGTGCGGTTGAGCCAGACGCGTACGGGAGAAACCATGCAGGCCGCCTTTCACGGTTCGCGGGCAGGGCGGAGCGGGCCGTGCCCGGCCAGGGGGTTGGAGGGACACCGAGCCGCCCTGCGCGAAGGGTGAATCGGGGCGGTGGTGTTGGGGCGATCATAGGGGTACGCACGCCTGCGAGTGCAAAGTGCGCCACTCGGACGCCACAGCGCCCGGGCGCGGCGGCCGGAAGCCCCTGGCCGGACCCGGCGGGATTCGCTTGTGACCGGTGGCGGGATGTGATCTCGTGGCGTCGAACGTGCTTCCGGAAGGGGTGGATATGGCGTCGGCGACCGGTGGCCCGGGGCGCATGTGGGCCATCAGCGACCTGCACATCGGGTATCCGGAGAACCGCGCACTCGTGGAGGGGATGCGCCCCGGCTCCGACGACGACTGGCTCCTGGTGGCCGGCGACGTGGCGGAGACCGTGTCCGACATCCGCTGGGCACTGGGCACCCTCGCGGAACGCTTCCGCCGGGTCGTGTGGGTCCCCGGCAACCACGAACTGTGGACCCACCCCGAGGACCCCGTCACCCTGCGCGGCGCCGCCCGCTACGCGCACCTCGTCGAGGTGTGCCGGGAGCTGGGCGTGACGACGCCCGAGGACCCCTACCCCGTGTGGGACGGGCCCGGCGGCCCGGCGGTGGTCGCGCCGCTCTTCCTGCTGTACGACTACTCGTTCCTGCCCGCCGGGTGCGCGACCAAGGACGAGGGACTGGCCTACGCCCAGGGCACCGGCGTCGTGTGCACCGACGAGTTCCTGCTGCACCCCGACCCCTACCCGAGCCGGGACGCCTGGTGCCGGGCCCGCGTCGCCGAGACCGAGCGCAGGCTCGCCGAGCTCCCCGCCGGCCTGCCGGCCGTCCTCGTCAACCACTACCCGCTGGACCGGCACCCCACCGAGGTCCTGTGGCATCCCGAGTTCGCCATGTGGTGCGGCACCCGGCTGACCGCCGACTGGCACCGCAGGTTCCGGGTCGACACCATGGTCTACGGTCATCTGCACATCCCCCGGACCACCTGGCACGAGGGGGTCCGCTTCGAGGAGGTGTCGGTGGGTTACCCCCGTGAATGGCGCAAGCGGAGTGGGCCGCCGGGCGAGCTTCGCCGCATCCTGCCCTCGCCGGCCCGGCAGGAGGCGGCCCGGTGATCGAGGAACTGCTGCCCGGCACCGTCGTCACCGTCGAGGCCCACGGCGACGACGACGCGGGCCACTTGCCCCTCTTCCCGGAGGAGGAGCCGCTCGTGGCGCGGGCGGTCGCCAAGCGCCGCCGGGAGTTCACCGTGGTGCGGTCCTGCGCCCGCCGGGCCATGGCGAAGCTGGGCGTGCCCGCGCAGCCCGTGCTGAACGGGGAGCGCGGGGCGCCCGTCTGGCCCGAGGGCCTGACCGGCAGCATGACCCACTGCGACGGCTACTGCGCCGCCGCACTGGTCCGGGTCACCGATCTCGCCTCCCTCGGCATCGACGCCGAACCCGACGGCCCGCTCCCGGACGGCGTCCTGCCCGCCGTGTCCCTGCCCACGGAGGCGGAGCGGCTGCGCCTACTGGCCCGGGAGCACCCCGGTGTCCACTGGGACCGGCTGCTGTTCAGCGCCAAGGAGTCCGTCTACAAGACGTGGTTCCCCCTCACCGGGCGGTGGCTGGACTTCACCGAGGCCGACATCGAGATCACCGTGGACCCGGGGGACCCGCGCCGCGGCACCCTGCGCGCCTCGCTCCTGGTGCCGGGACCGACCGTGGGCGGCCGGCGTCTGTCCGGTTTCGACGGCCGCTGGACGGCCCGGCACGGCCTGGTCGCCACGGCCGTCACGGCCCCGCACGCCTGACCCGTCAGGGCGCCGGCGCTACCGGCCTGTCAGGACGCCCGCCGCGTCCGGCCCGTCAGCTCGTCGGGCACCAGGGCCTGTCCGGCGGATCATGCCGAGACGCGGGGCCTGGCACGCCCTCACCCCACTGCCCGCTCGGCTTCGCTCGCGCGGGAGGGGCCACCATCGCCCCCGCTCACCGGCACTGATCAGGCGCCGTCGCTGTCCTGCGACCTGATCCGCCGGACAGGCCCTAGCTGTGTTGACCGGACAGGTTG
>NZ_LIPF01000009.1 GCF_001905385.1 Streptomyces sp. CB02414
GACCGTTCACAGCGTCCTCGCTGTGTTTTTTCAAAGGAACCTCGTACCAGCCTGATGGCTGGTAACGGGGTATCAACATATCTGGCGTTGACTTTTGGCACGCTGTTGAGTTCTCAAGGAACGGTCGCTTCCTTTGTACTCACCCTCTCGGGCTTTCCTCCGGGCGCTTCCCTTCGGTGTTTCCAACACTATCAGGCTTTCCCGGTGCTTCTGACCACCGTCCTGCGGGCATGCAGAAGGCGATCCAGCGATAGGATCTGACAAGTTGGATGCTGCCGTTGCGAGGACGCTTGCTTCGCGTCGCTCAGCCCCAGGCAGGAGTTACGACTCTACACGGGGCCGCGGAACGGGTGCAAATCCGGGGGGAGTGTGGTCTAGACCTCTAATCGGAACACTCATGCGGAACCGGTACTTCCTATGACATACCCTGCTGCACAGTGCGCCGTCCGGGACAGGCAGTGACGGCCCATATACATCCCCGCCCCTGGGAGGCTTCCCATGACCACCGTCTCGTCCCCACTCGCAGGACGTGCCATCGGACTGGCCGCCGTGCCCGATCCCGTCTTCTCCGGGGCCATGGTCGGCCCGGGTACCGCCATCGACCCCGTCCGGGAGGCCGGTGAGGCAGTGGCCCCCGTGGATGGGGTCATCGTCTCTCTGCACCCGCACGCCTTCGTCGTGGTCGACGAGAGCGGGCACGGCGTTCTCACCCACCTCGGTATCGACACCGTGCAGCTCAATGGGGAGGGCTTCGAGCTGCTGGTGAACAAGGGGGACACCGTCGTGCGCGGGCAGGGCGTGGTGCGCTGGGACCCGGCCGCCGTCGAGGCCGCGGGCAAGTCGCCGGTCTGCCCGATCGTGGCCCTCGAAGCGACCGCCGAGGCCCTCACCGAGCTCCGTGAGGACGGCGAGGTGAAGGCCGGCGAGAGTCTCTTCCTCTGGAAGTGACGCCGGCGCCGTCGCAGGACGGCTGGTAGGACAACCACCGCGGCGGCGGGACCCGCCGCACTATCGGGACGGGTGAGATGGAGACAACGCTGCGAGGCGTCGGTGTGAGCCACGGCGTGGCGATCGGCGAGGTTCGGCACATGGGGACGGCGGTGCTCGAGCCGCCGGCGAAGCAGATTCCGGCCGAGGACGCCGAGCGTGAGCAGGGGCGCGCCCGCAAGGCCGTGGAGGCGGTGGCCGCCGATCTGATGGCGCGCGGCAACCTGGCGGGGGGCGAAGCCCAGGCGGTGCTCGAGGCGCAGGCCATGATGGCCCAGGACCCCGAATTGATGGCGGACGTAGAGCGGCGGATCGCGGTCGGCAGCACGGCCGAGCGGGCGGCGTACGACGCCTTCGCCGCTTATCGCGCCCTGCTGGCCGGTGCCGGTGAGTACCTGGCGGGTCGTGTGGCGGATCTCGACGACGTGCGGAACCGTATCGTCGCGCGTCTGCTCGGGGTGCCGATGCCGGGCGTGCCGGACAGCGACGAGCCCTACGTCCTCATCGCGCGCGACCTCGCGCCGGCGGACACGGCCCTGCTCGACCCGACGCTGGTGCTCGGTTTCGTCACCGAGGAGGGTGGACCGACCAGCCACAGCGCGATTCTCGCGCGGGCGCTCGGGGTGCCCGCCGTGGTGGCGTTGCCCGGTGCCGGGGAGCTTCCCGAGGGCACGGTCGTCGCCGTGGACGGCAGCACCGGCGAGCTCTTCGTGAACCCCAGCGCGGAGAAGAAGGCGCGGATGGAGGCTGAGGCGGCCGAGCGCAAGGCCGCGCTGGCCGCATCGACGGGGCCGGGCGCGACCTCGGACGGTCACAAGGTGCCGCTGCTCGCGAACATCGGCGGCCCCGCCGACGTGCCCGCCGCGGTCGAGGCCGGTGCGGAGGGTGTGGGTCTCTTCCGTACCGAGTTCCTCTTCCTCGACGACAGCAAGAACGCGCCGTCCGAGGAGAAGCAGGTCACCGCGTACCGGCAGGTGCTGGAGGCCTTCCCGGAGGGCCGGGTGGTCGTGCGGGTGCTGGACGCCGGAGCGGACAAGCCGCTGGACTTCCTGACGCCGGGCGACGAGCCGAACCCCGCGCTGGGTGTGCGCGGGCTGCGGACGCTGCTGGACCACCCGGAGGTGCTGCGCACGCAGCTCACCGCGCTGGCGAAGGCGGCGGAGGGCCTGCCGGTCTACCTCGAGGTCATGGCCCCGATGGTGGCGGACCGGGCCGATGCCAAGGCGTTCGCGGACGCGTGCCGCGAGGCGGGGCTGCGGGCGAAGTTCGGCGCGATGGTGGAGATCCCGTCGGCCGCGCTGCGGGCACGCTCGGTGCTGCAGGAAGTCGAGTTCCTGTCGCTGGGGACGAACGACCTCGCGCAGTACACCTTCGCGGCCGACCGCCAGGTGGGCGCGGTGTCCCGGCTGCAGGACCCGTGGCAGCCGGCGCTGCTCGACCTGGTCGCGCTGTCGGCGGAGGCGGCGAAGGCCGAGGGCAAGAGCTGCGGTGTCTGCGGTGAGGCGGCGTCGGATCCGCTGCTGGCGTGTGTGCTGACGGGTCTGGGCGTCACCTCTCTTTCCATGGGCGCCGCGTCGCTGCCGTTTGTGCGGGCGACGCTGGCGAAGTTCACGCTCGCTCAGTGTGAGCGTGCGGCGGCGGCCGCCCGGGCGGCGGAGAGCGCCGAGGAGGCGCGCAGCGCCGCTCAGGGGGTGCTGTCCGGCGAGTAGGGCCGGGCGAGGCCGTCTGCTTGGCCGCGGTGCGGGGCGCTCCATCTTCGGGTGGGGCGCCCCGCGCGCGTTCAGTGGTGGTGTCCCGGTGGCATGTGGTCGTTTCCGAGGTCGGGTGGTGCGCAGTAGTCGACGTTGGATTCCGGGGAGATGAGGTCGCCGGACTCGATGTCGGTGCAGTAGGCGTCGAAGACCTCTCCGGCGGTGAGGGGTTCGAGGCCGTATCCGCGCAGGCGCCAGCCGTGGATGCGGTCGGGGCCGCCCGGGGTGCTGACGCGCATGACGAGTCCGCCGGGGCTGTGGGTGGCCAGGCCGAGGGCGAGGACGCCGGTGAATTCCACGGCTTCGGCCTCGTCGACGTGCGGAGTGCCGTCGAGTTCGTCGTCGGCGTGGAGTACGGAGACGAGGGTTTCCGGGGAGCCGGAGACGCTGCAGACAAGGTGGCGGCTGCCCGGCGGGGCGGTTTCGAGGACGCGCAGGAGGAGCCGCGATGCGCGGGTGTAGGCGGCCCTGCCCAGGTCCTCGCCGCAGGTCGCGCAGCTGCCGAGGCGGGCGAGGAGGGTGGCGGCGTACTCCCGGGTGGCTTGGCGGACCGCTTCGTCGACGAGGGCGGGGAGGAGGTCGGCGAGTGGCCGGCCGTCGTAGGGGACGGTGGGGCCGCCGGCCGCCAGTTCGGCGGTGAACCGGCTGCGGCTGGCGGGGGCGTCTGGGTCGAGGCCCGCCGCCGTGCAGTACTCGGCGTACTCCTCGGGGTCGAAGAGGGCGATCGTGGTGTGGGTGCCTTGTGCCGCGCGTGTTTTGAGCAGGGCTTCCACCTGGTGGAGATATGCGGCGTGGTCGTCGAACGTGAAACTTCGGTAGCGCCGCATGGCGCGGAAGTCGTGCTCGTCGGTGAGCAGTCCGATGGTGCCGGCGATTTCCCGGCGCAGGACGCGTCGCGTGGTCTGGTCGGTGTGCGCCATCTTTCCCCCTGTGCGCAGTCGATCAATGCTCACTCACAGTAACCGGCGGCACTGACAACGGCGTCGGGGCAGGCGTCGCGAGCCGGCCGTCGGATGCCTGGCCGGCTCGCGAAGTGCCTGTTCAGGTGCGTTTGCGGGCGAGTTCCTCGTAGAAGTGGAGCAGGTCGAGGTTGTCGATGGAGCCGGGGTTGACCGCCTTGTCCAGCGGGGTGCCCTGGAGGAGGCGCTTGACCGGGACCTCGATGCGCTTGCCGGTCAGGGTGTGCGGGATGCCGGGCACCTCGATGACTTCGTCGGGGACGTGACGCGGGGAGAGCTGTTCGCGGATGGTCTGCTTGATGCGGGTCAGCAGGGCCTCGTCGAGGGCGGCGCCGGGGGCGAGGTGCACGAACAAGGGCATCCAGTAGCCGCCGTCGGGCTGTTCGACGCCGATGACGAGGGATTCCCTGATCTCGGGCAGCCGCTCGACGGCTTCGTAGATGTCGGCCGAGCCCATGCGGACACCCTGCCGGTTCAGGGTGGAGTCGGAGCGGCCGTGGATGACGACCGATCCCCGTGAGGTGACGGTGATCCAGTCCCCGTGCCGCCACACGCCGGGGTAGGTGTCGAAGTAGCTGTCGCGGTAGCGGCTGCCGTCGGGGTCGTTCCAGAAGCGGATCGGCATCGAGGGCATGGGGTTGGTGACGACGAGTTCGCCGACCTCGTCGGTCAGGGGTTTACCGCTGGGGTCCCAGGACTGCAGGTCGGTGCCGAGGCCGGGAGCCTGGAGTTCGCCGATGTACACCGGGAGGGTGGGGACGGCGCCCGCGAAGCAGGAGCAGACGTCCGTGCCGCCGCTGACGGAGGCGATCCACAGGTCGGCGCCGCTCGCGGCGAACTCGTCGTGCAGCCAGCGGAAGCCGTCGGGCGGGAGGGGGGAGCCGGTCGTGGCGACGCACTGGACCTTGGAGAGGTCGTGGTCGCGGGCGGGGTGGACGCCGGCCTTGCGGCAGGCCATGACGTAGGCGGCGGAGGTGCCGAAGAGGGTGGCGCCGGTGCGTTCGGCGATGCGCCACTGGGCGCCGGTGTCCGGGAAGCCGGGGCTGCCGTCGTAGAGGACGATCGTGGTGCCGGTGAGGAGGCCGGAGACGAGGAAGTTCCACATCATCCAGCCGGTCGAGGTGTACCAGAAGAAGCGGTCCTCGGGGCCGAGGTCGCAGTGCAGGCCGAGCTGCTTGAGGTGCTCGACGAGAATGCCGCCCTGTGACTGGACGATGGCCTTGGGCAGGCCGGTGGTGCCGGAGGAGTAGAGCACCCACAGGGGGTGGTCGAAGGGCAGCTCTTCGAAGACCGGTTCCGTGTCCGCGGCCGTCAGCGTTTCCCACTCCAGCACGCCTTCGGGGGCCTCGCTGCCGAGGAGCGGGATGTGGACCACCGCGCGGAGGGTGGGCAGTTCGCGGCGGAGTTCGGCGACCGTTTCGCGGCGGTCGTGTTCCTTGCCGCCGTAGCGGTAGCCGTCGACGGTGAACAGGACGACGGGCTCGACCTGCTGGAAGCGGTCCAGGACGCTGCGGGCGCCGAAGTCGGGGGCGCAGGAGGTCCAGACGCCGCCCACGGCGGCGGTGGCGAGGAGGGCGACCACGGCCTGGGGGATGTTGGGGAGGTACCCGCTGACGCGGTCGCCCGGGCGTACGCCCAGGGCGCGCAGTTCGGCGGCGAGCGAGCCGACCTGGCGGCGCAGTTCGGCCCAGGTGACGGGGCTGGGTTCGTGGGTCTCGTCGACGTACAGGAGGGCCGGTTCGTCCGCGCGGGTGGCCGCCGCGCGCAGGGCGTGCTCGGCGTAGTTGAGCGTGGCGCCGGGGAACCACTGGGCGCCGGGCATGGTGCGGTCGCCCAGTACGCGCGCGTAGGGGGTCGTGAAGCGTACGTCGAACCAGTCCGTGACCGCCTTCCAGAACGTGTCGGGCTCGTCGACGGACCAGCGGTGCAGGGCCGCGTAGCCGCCTTCGGCGGGCGCGCCGTGGTGTTCGGCTGCCCAGGCCTGGAACGCGGTGATCCGGGCTCGCGCGATGCGTTGCGGATCCGGCTGCCAGAGCGGCTGGGGGTTCAGGGTCGACATGGGCGGCTCCCGGACTGTGCGCGTCGTGTGCGTCCTCCGCGCACGGGCTGGGGTGTGCGCGTGACGCGGCTGACAGGGACGATGCCATGTGATCGACTTCCGCACCAGGGCGCGCCCCACATAGTCGGCGTCATGAAGATGTGGTGGCATCACGGGTGAACGGCAGTTGAACGCGTCCCGCGCGGGTGCCGGTCGGTGGCAGGGTGAGCAGCATGGACGGTCGTGACCTGGTGCGTTCGATGAAAGCGGTCGGTTCCGCGGGGGCTGCGCAGGGGTTGCGTACCGTGCGGGCGGCGTGGCGCAGGCGGCGGGCGGACGCCGCGGGGCTGCCGCCGCGGAGTGCGGAGCGTGCCCGGGTGCCGGGGGCGATGCGGGAGGTCGAGCCCGGGCCCGGGGGCGGGACGGTCCGGTTCGCCCGCTCGGAGCTGCGCGTCCTCGTCGCCGTGAACGGGGCGGTGTTCTGGGGGTGGGACGGGGCCGGGCCGGAGCCGTCGTACGCGTTGGCGGGCCGTTGCCCGGAGCCGGACCCGCGAGCGGTGCTGGAGCCGGACAAGGGCGGCGGCTGGCGGGTGGTGGCCGAGCGGGCGACGGTGGCCGTCTCCCGGCACGGGGCGGTCGAGGTGCGTACGCCCGGGGGTGTGGTGTTGCGCCGGGAGGCGCCGCCGCGCTGGTGGGAGCCGGCCGGCGGCGGTCCGGCGCGCTGGACGCTGCGGTCGGAGGTGGCGGCGGACGCCCGGTTCTTCGGGCTGGGCGGGCGGTCCGCGGGTCCCCGGCTGCGGGAGAACACGTACCGGTTGTGGAACGGCAGCCGGGAACCGGGCTTCGCGCCTGGTGAGGACCGGTCGTCGGTCGCGATGCCGGTGCAGCTGGTGGTGGCGGACGCGGGGACGCACCTGGTGTTCCACGACAGTTCGTGGGACGGCACGGTGGCGTTGCGGGAGGGCGAGGAGGGGGCGGGGTCGGGGCACGACCGGCCGGGGCGGAGCGTGCTGCGGATGGAGGGGGGTCCGTTGCGGTGCTGGGTGGCGGTGGGCACCCCCGCGCGGGTGCTGCTCGCCTGGGCCTCGCTCACCGGGGCACCCGCGCTGCCGCCCGTGTGGGCGCTCGGTCACCAGCATGCGCGGTCGGGTTCCGGTGACGAGCAGGAGGTGCGGCGGGTCGTCGCCGGTTTCCAGGAGCGTGACCTGCCGCTGGACGCCGTGCACCTGGGCGCCGGGCATCTCGACGGCCGGCAGGTGTTCACCGTGGACGACAGGCGGTTCCCCAAGCTGCCCGTTCTCGCGGAGGAACTGCGCCGGGACGGTGTCCGGCTGGTGTCGGTCGTCGATCCCACGGTCCCGGCCGTGCCCGGCAACGCCCTGTACGACGGCGGGACGGGAGAGGACGTGTTCGTGCGGGACGCCTCCGGGTCCCCCGTGCGCGGCGTGGCGCGGCCCGGGGAGGTCGTGTTTCCCGACTTCACGCGCGCGCGGGTGCGCGAGTGGTGGGGCGGGTGGTACGAGGAGCGGCTCGGGCGGGGTTTCGCCGGGTTCTGGCACGACCTGGACGAGCCCACGTCGTTCGCCGCGTTCGGGGAGCCGACGCTGCCGCTGTCGGCGCGGCACTCGCTGGAGGGCCGGGACGGCGACCACCGGGAGGCCCACAACGTGTACGCGTTGTGCATGGCCCGCGCCGGGTTCGAGGGGCTGCGGGCTCTGACACCCGGGGAGCGGCCGTTCGTCCTGTCCCGTTCCGGGTGGGCCGGCATGCAGCGGTACGGCGGTGTGTGGACCGGGGGCGCGGGTGCGGGCTGGCCCGGGCTGCGGGCCTCGCTGGCGGTGGTGACGGGGCTCGGGCTGTGCGGGGTGCCCTACGCGGGGCCGGACGTGGGCGGGGCGGACGGGAGCGCTTCGCCGGAGTTGTATCTGCGGTGGCTGCAGTTGGCGGCTCATCTGCCGTTGTTCCGCACGCGGGGTGAGCCGTGGGGCTTCGGTGCCGAGGTGCTGGAGCACGCGCGCGTGGTGCTCGACGGACGGCGGCGACTGCTGCCGTACTTCGTGACGCTGGCGCACCTGGCCCGGCGTACGGGCGCTCCCTATGTGCGTCCCCTGTGGTGGTCGGCTCCGGAGGAGCGGGCCCTGCGGGACTGCGAGGACGCCTTCCTGCTGGGCGACTGCCTGCTGGTCGCGCCGGTGCTGGACCCGGGGGCGGAGCGGCGTGCGGTGCGGCTGCCTCGGGGCCGCTGGTACGACACGGCGACGGAGCGGGCGTACGAGGGGCCCGCGCAGGTTCTGGTGGACGCCCCCGTGGCGCGGATCCCGGTGTTCGCCCGCGCGGGTGCCGTGATTCCGGTGCGCGGGGAGGGCGGTGGCACGGTGCTGGAGGTGTGGGCGCCCGCGCGGGGGCGGACCGGCGGCGGACTGGTCGTACCGGACGCGGGCGACGGCTGGGAGGAACCGGAGATCGAGCGGTACGGCTCGCGTTGGGATGGTCGGCGGGTGGTGGTGGAGCGGGAGGGCGAGGACGGCGTGTGCGAGCCGTCCCGCCCGGTCCGCGTCCGCGGGCTCGCGGAGTGCTCGGGCCCGGGGTAGCGGCGAGTCGGACAGCGGCCACCCAGATGTAGCGGCAGCTCAGACGTAGCGGCCCTCGAACCAGGCCCGTACGGCCCGGGTGTGGAGCGGGAAGGCGAGCTCCTCCGCCCTGCGCAGCAGGTGCCAGCCCTCGGTCTCGCTCGTGGCGGCGGAGGGCGGGAGGCTCTCGGCCGGCCGTTCCGGCAGGAGTCCGAAGAGCAGCAGGTGGCCGTCGGGCGAGCTCATGGCGTCGATCAGGCGTACGTCGCGGCTCGCGGCGTCGATGCCCGTCTCCTCCTTGAGTTCGCGGACGACGGCCTGCCGCCAGTCCTCCCGGTCGTCGACGTAGCCGCCGGGCAGTGCCACGCCCCCGCGCGCGGGGGACACGGTTCGGGTGATGACGACCAGGGCGGTGCCCTGGGTGTCGTAGACGGGCTGGAGGGCGACCGCGACCGGCAGCGGGTTGCGGTAGGCCGCGGTGCCGCACGCCGGGCAGGTGCGGGGCCAGCCGGAGACGCCCTCTCCGTAGGGCGATCCGCAGCTCGAACAGTGGGAGCCGGGCGCGGAGTCGGGAACGGAGGATTGATTTTCGGACACGCGGCGGACTGTATCCAATGGCTCGGCGGGCGGCTCCGGCAGGCGGCTCAGCGGCGGCCGGCGAGGGACTTGGCGGAGACCGGGAAGTCGAAGTATGTGTCCGTGTACGGCTCGGGTTTGTACGTGAAGTGCCACCACTCCTCGGGGAGGTTCACCAGGCCGACGTTCTCCAGGGTGTTCTTCAGCAGCAGCCGGTTGGCTCGCTGGTTGCCCTGGATGCGGGGGTCGAGGGTGTGGGAACGGGTGTCGAAGCAGTCGTAACCGGTGCCCATGTCGACGGAGTTGTCGGGGAAGCGCTCCTCCTGGGGAGCGAAGCAGGGCACCAGGGGCTGTCCGGGGTGGTAGGGCCGCGTCGGCCTGGCCGGGACCTTGACGAGGGTGAGGTCGACGGTCGAGCCGCGGCTGTGGCCGGACTTCTCGGCGATGTAGCCGTCGGCGAACAGGCGGGTTTTGTCGACCTCCGGGTAGAACTCGGCCTTCATCCGCTGGTCGTCGAGGTCCTCGGCCCAGCGCACGAAGTGGTCGACGGCGCGCTGCGGCCGGTAGCAGTCGTACACCTTGAGGGAGTAGCCCTGACGCAGCAGGCGGGTCTGGGCCCGGTGCAGGGCTTCGGCGGCGGGGCGGGTGAGGATGCACAGGCGCTGCCGGTAGCCGTCGATCGGTTCGCCGACGAAGTTGTGCCGGGTGACGTAGCGCATC
Source organism: Streptomyces sp. CB02414 (assembly GCF_001905385.1). Taxonomy (GTDB): domain Bacteria; phylum Actinomycetota; class Actinomycetes; order Streptomycetales; family Streptomycetaceae; genus Streptomyces. Next base: position 9,602 of record NZ_LIPF01000009.1, read on the forward strand.
TCCTGGATGATCGTGGGGTCGACGCTCCTCAGGGACACGAAGTCCTCGGGCGCCCTGGGTTCGGGCTTCGCCTGGGCGGTGGCGGGGGCGGCGGTCACGGCGACCAGAGCGGCGAGGGCGGTGACCAGTCCACGGAACGCGGTGGGGATACGTGTCATGTTCCCTGCATCTATCAGGCGGGAGCGGCGCGGGGGAAGTGGGCGGACCGGCGGCACCCCCGCCGCGTACGCTCTGTGAGCGATTCGGAATCATGCGTGAACGTCTCATGAACTGGGCCCGGTCGGGTGCGGGAGACGCCATCCTGCTCCCGTGCGCTCCTGGACGGACAGTCTCCGCTTCGCCTTCCAACCGGTGGTCAACCTGACGACCGGCGGGGTCGCGGCGCTGGAGATACTCGCCCGCCCGGAGAGCGGCGACATCCTGGCCGAGGCCCGCCGCGACTCCGAACTCGACGCACGGCTGGCGGTGTCCGCGTTCCGCGCGGCGGTGCGCAAGGAGACCTTGCTGCCCCTGCACGTCAACGTGTTCGCGGGCACGCTGGCCGACCTCGGTGGTCTCCAGCCCCTGTACGACGCCGTGCGTGAGGCGGGACGGATGCCCTGGGAGGTCACGCTGGACGTCTGCCCGCCGTACGCGCACGTGCCGCGGCGGGCGCTGCTGGAGGCGGTGTCCACGGTGCGGGGCCAGGGATTCCGGATCTGTGCGGACGGGGTGGGTGACGGCGACGCGCCGCTGCGGCTGCTGGCGGACCTGGCGCCGGAGCTGGTGAAGCTCGATGCCTCCTTGCTGGCGCGGCCCGCGGCGGTGCGGGCGATGCGGGTGCTGTGCGACGGACTGGGGGCGCTGCTGTCCGTCGAGGGCGTGGAGACGGAGGCGCAGTACGCCGCCGCGCGGTCGGCCGGCGCGCAGTGGGCGCAGGGGGAACTGTTCGCGCCGCCGGCGCGGCTGCCGGCGGCGGACGTGTACGTTCCGCCCGGCTCCCCCGGCGTCCCGCCGGCACGGCGTTCAGGTCCGTCGGTGCGGCAGTTCGTGCGGCCGGCCGCGCTGCTGCCCGCGACGGCGTCGGCGGGGCGGGTACGGGCGCTGCTGACCGGGTCGCCGGACGTGTCCGGGGTGCTGCTCGTGGACCGGAACGGAGTCCCGGTGCGGTCGGTGCACCGGTCCCGTTTCCTGCTGTCGATGTCGGGGCGCTACGGGCATGCCCTGTACGCCGACCGGCCCGCGGCCAAGCTCGGCGACGTGCCGCGGACGGTGGGCGTCGACGCGACGGCCTGGGAGGTGCTGGACGTCGTGGCGGTCGGCGGCCGGGGCCGTACCTCGGACGACGTCGCCGTGGTCGACGCGAACGGACGGTGCGTGGGCGTCGTGCGGCTCGCGGATCTCGTACGGGCGCTGGCCGAGAGCCGGGTGGAGGAGGCGGCCGGGCTGAATCCGCTGACCCGGCTGCCCGGCTCGGACGCGATCACGGGTGAGGTGGACCGGCGGATCGCGGAGGGGCGGGCTTTCGCGCTGAGCTGGCTCGATGTGGACCGCTTCAAGCAGGTGAACGACGGGGCCGGGTTCGCGGCGGGCGACGAGCTGATCCGGGCCGTCGGCCGGGCGCTGCTGCGGTCGGCGTCGGGGGCCACCGACGTGGGGCACATCGGTGGCGACGACTTCCTGGTGCTCACCGATCCGGAGGAACTGGATCCGCTGGCCGCGTCCGTGCTGGACGTGCCGTGGTCGGCCGGCGGGCGGTCCGTGACGCTGTCCCTGGCGACCGTCCTGTGTCTGCCCGGGAGCGTCCTGGACCATCGGCAGGCGGCGGCCTGTCTGGCCCCGCTGAAGGAGGCCGCGAAGGCGTTGGGCGGGGCGAGTTGGGTGCTGGGCCGGGCGGGAACGCCGGGGCACGAGGTCCGGCGCGGCTCGAACCGGACAGCGGCGCAGACGGGCTGACGGACGGCCTCCCCGGCGGCGGGGAGGCCGTCCGGGGGGACCGACTCCTGGAACTGCGACCGAGACCCGCTCACGGACGATTTCCCGCCGGCGCGAATCCACGCGGGACAGCCCCGGGGCAGCGGGCAGACCGACTGAGGAGCCGCTCCCCCTCCGACGGAAGTCGGCCCGGAACACCCAGGCCGGCGACACGAACCCGCTCACGGACATCCCCGCCACCGGGAATCCCGCCCACAACGCCCCCCCCCGGAGGCAGCGGCACAGGCCGGCTGAGCGGCACCGCGCCCTCCGACCGGAACCGGCCCGGGACGGCCGCGGCACGGCTCGCGAACCGTTGCGGTCGGCCACCTTGACGCTCCGCGGGTGCCGGTGAACACTTCCGGTGTCAGTCGACATCGCCGTACATCTCGGCGTATTCCGGCACTGCGTCGCGCGGGTCCTCCTGTGCTTCGAGGTCCACTCCCCCACGGCCGGTTCGGCTGTTACGGCACGCTCGTCACTCACGCCCCCTCGGGGCAGGACGCCATGGGAAAGCGCACCCGCACGTGCGGACCGGGACCGGTCGTCCCGGCCGGGGCCTAGGAGCCGTCATGAGCAACGGAGACATCTTCGTCGGCGAGATCATCGGCACGGCGATCCTCATCCTGTTCGGCGCGGGTGTCTGCGCCGCCGTGACCCTCAGGTACAGCAAGGCCCGCGCGGCGGGATGGGTGGTGATCGCGTTCGGCTGGGGGTTCGGCGTGCTGGCCGGCGCGTACACCGCGGCCCCGCTCTCGGGCGGACACCTCAACCCGGCCGTCACGCTCGGGATCGCCGTCGACACCGGTGAGTGGGGCAAGGTCTGGGTGTACGTGCTGGGGCAGTTCGTCGGCGCGATGCTGGGCGCCGTGCTGTGCTACCTCACGTACTTCGCGCAGTTCCAGGCCAACGTGCGCAAGACCGGCACCACCGAGGGAACGGCGGACGAACCGGTGCCGACGCTCGGCATCTTCTCGACCGTCCCGGAGATCCGGAACCCGGTCGCCAACCTGATGACGGAGATCATCGCGACCGTGGGGCTCGTCCTGCCGATCCTCGCCTTCGGACTGACGGAGGGGCTCGGCGAGTCCGGGACGCTGGTGCTGATCGTCGCCCTGCTCGTCGTCGGCATCGGTCTCTCCCTCGGCGGGCCGACCGGCTACGCCATCAACCCGACGCGCGACCTCGGCCCGCGCATCGTGCACTCGTTCCTGCCGATCCCGAACAAGGGCACTTCCGACTGGAGTTACGCGTGGATCCCGGTGGCAGGCCCGCTGATCGGCGGAGCGCTCGCCGGGCTGATCTACAACGCGGCCTTCTGACCGGCCGCCGCCGCAGCACTCCTCCATCACCGGCCAAGCCCAAGGGGTAGCCATGACGGACCACTCCGCCAAGTACGTCGCCGCAATCGACCAGGGCACCACCTCGAGCCGCTGCATCGTCTTCGACCGGGACGGCACGATCGTCGCCGTGGACCAGCGCGAGCACCGTCAGATCTTCCCCAAGCCCGGCTGGGTGGAGCACGACGCCACCGAGATCTGGTCCAAGGTGCAGGCGGTGGTCGCGGGAGCGCTCGCCAAGGCCGGACTCCGCGCCGGCCAGCTCAGCGCGCTGGGCATCACCAACCAGCGCGAGACCACCGTGCTCTGGGACCGCGCGACCGGCAAGCCCGTGCACAACGCCATCGTGTGGCAGGACACGCGCACCTCCGGGCTGTGCCGCCGGCTGGGCGGCACGGACGGGCAGGACCGTTTCCGCGAGCAGACCGGGCTGCCGCTGGCCAGTTACTTCTCCGGACCGAAGGCGGCCTGGCTGCTCGACAACGTGCCCGGGCTCAGGGCCCGCGCCGAGCGGGGCGAGATCGCCTTCGGCACCATCGACTCCTGGCTGATCTGGAACCTCACCGGCGGCACCGACGGCGGCCGCCACGTCACGGACGTGACCAACGCCGGGCGCACCATGCTGATGAACCTCCGGACCCTGGAGTGGGACCCGGCCATCCTGTCGGCCATGAACATCCCCGAGGCCGTGCTCCCGGAGATCAGGTCCTCCGCCGAGGTGTACGGCACCGCCGTCGGGCAGCTCGCCGGCGTCCCCGTGGCCTCCGCCCTGGGCGACCAGCAGGCGGCCGTGTTCGGCCAGGCCTGCTACGACGTGGGTACGGCGAAGAACACCTACGGCACGGGCAGCTTCCTGCTGCTCAACACCGGTGAGCGGCCGGTGCCGTCGAAGAGCGGGCTGCTGACCACGATGGGCTACAAGATCGGAGACGAGCCGCCCGTCTACTGTCTGGAGGGGTCGATCGCCGTCACGGGGGCCCTGGTGCAGTGGTTCCGCGACCAGCTGGGCATCATCCGCGACGCCGACGAGATCGAGCCCCTCGCGGCGAGCGTGGCGGACAACGGCGGCGCGTACATCGTGCCCGCCTTCTCCGGACTGTTCGCCCCCTACTGGCGCTCGGACGCGCGCGGGGTCGTCACCGGGCTCACCCGGTACGTCACCAAGGCGCACCTCGCGCGGGCGGTGCTGGAGGCCACGAGCTGGCAGACGCGCGAGGTCGTGGACGCCATGTACCAGGACTCCGGAGTGCGCATCACGACCCTGAAGGTCGACGGCGGCATGACGGGGAACGGTCTGCTGATGCAGCACCAGGCGGACGTCCTGGGCGTGCCGGTGATCAGGCCCCGGGTCTCCGAGACGACCTGCCTGGGCGCCGCGTACGCGGCCGGGCTGGCCACCGGTGTGTGGAATGGCCTCGACGAGCTCAAGGCGCACTGGCGTCCGGACGCCGAGTGGGCGCCCGCCATGGAGGCGTCGGTGCGGGACCGGGAGTACCGGAACTGGCGCAAGGCGGTGGAGAAGAGCTTCGGGTGGATGGAGGACGGCGACGGCGAGGGCTAGCCGGGGCTCGGGGCACGCGCGCGTGCGGAACGTCTCCGTGCCCCGATGCTCCGGGGCCGTCAGGTCGTGACGGCCCGGCGGCGGTCCGCGGCCTGGGCCATGGCGTGCTGGACCACTCCGATGAGGACCTCCTTGACCGACTCCCGGTCGCGTGCGTCGCACATCACCAGTGGCACGTCCGGGTCGAGGTCCAGGGCCTGGCGGACGGTCTCGGCCGGGTAGCGGGCCGATCCCTCGAAGCAGTTGACGCCGACCAGGAACGGGATGGAGCGGCGTTCGAAGTAGTCGACGGCGGCGAAGCAGTCCTCCAGGCGGCGGGTGTCGGCCAAGACGACGGCGCCGAGCGCGCCCTCGGAGAGCTCGTCCCACATGAACCAGAACCGCTCCTGGCCAGGCGTGCCGAAGAGGTACAGGACCAGGTCCTCGCGCAGGGTGATCCGGCCGAAGTCCATGGCGACGGTGGTGGTGTGCTTGGCCTCCACCCCGCTGACGTCGTCGACGGGCCGTCCGGCCTCGGTGAGCAGTTCCTCGGTGCGCAGCGGCCGTATCTCGCTGACCGCGCCGACGAGGGTGGTCTTGCCGACGCCGAAGCCGCCGGCCACCAGGATCTTGAGCGTGACGGGCTCGACCGGCGGCTTGCCGCGCTGAGAACGCCCGAAGATCATCGATCTCTTCTCCTTAACGTGCCGCTTGCCGTGTCCCCGGGCCGGTTCGCGGCGCTCCCGTGCCCCTTCACAGTGCCCTCAGGCCGTTGATCACGTCGCGCAGGATGCCCTCGTCCGGCAGTTCGGCCGGGGGCACGGGCCGGTTCACGTGGACCAGTTCGCTGTCCACGAGGTCACCGACCAGGACCCGTACGACCCCGACGGGCAGGTCCAGTTCGGCGGCGAGTTCGGCGACCGACAGGGGCGTGTGCCGGCACAGTCCGACGATGTCCACGTGCTCCGGGGCGAGCGTGACATCCGCCTCCGGGTCGTCCGCGTGGGGTTCCGTGACGACCACCGCGATCAGGTCGAGGCGGTGCTGGCCCGCACTGGAGGTGCGGCCGCGCGTCATGGCGTACGGACGGACGACGGGGCCGGCCTCGTCGTCGAACCAGTGGTTGCTTCCCTGACCGTCTGCGCTCATGTCATCCTGCTTACCCACCCGAGGGCAGATCGGTGCGCGGGGCGGTGCCCAGGTGCGCGCCGACCCGCTTCACGAGGAGGGTCATCTCGTAGGCGACCTGGCCGACGTCGGAGTCGGCGTCCGAGAGGACGGCGAGGCAGCTGCCGTCGCCGGCCGCGGTGACGAACAGGAAGGCGTCGTCGAGTTCGACGACCGTCTGCCGGACGCTGCCCGCCTCGAAGTGGCGGCCCACTCCCTTGGCGAGGCTGTGGAAGCCGGACGCCACGGCCGCCAGGTGCTCACTGTCCTCCCTGGTCAGGTCCTTGGAGGCCCCGGTCGCCAGTCCGTCGCCGGACAGGACGACGGCTTTGCGGATGCTCGCGACACGGTCCACCAGGTCGTCGAGGAGCCAGTTGAGCTCGCCGGACTTGGTGGTGGTCTGGCCGGTCGCCTTCGGTGCGGTCATCGACCGTCCCCCTTAGTCGTTCCTCGTGGTGCTTGTGGTGCTGTGCCGCCGGGGACGTCGTCCCCGGCGGCGTTCTCCCGGCGGCCGCGCTGCCAGCCGCGCTGGAGCGAGGCCATACGGCTGCGTACCTCCTCGGCGTCCCGGTCGGCGGGGTCGGGGCGGTCCTCGGCCGGTCTTTCGGCGCTCTGCCTGAGCTGGGGGGCGAGGTTGGCCTGCCGTACGCGCCGGGGCAGGGCGCCCGTCCCGGGTCCGGCGGCGGGCGGTGTGCCCGGGGCGCCGGGCTCGGGGGCGGTGCCCCGGGCGCGGTGCTCGCCGTCGTGGGCCGAAGAGCCCCGTGGCATGGGAGACGCGCCGCGGCGGCGGGCCGGCAGGGACGGCAGCGCGTCGGTCTCCGCGCGGTCGGTGCCGGTGATGCCCCGGCCGCCGTCGCGGCCGGCGGTACGGTCCTCGGCGCGGTTCTCGCGCCGGCGACGGGCCGGGAGCGCGGGGGGCTCGTCCGGTCGTTCCCGCGGCGTCGTCCGGGCTTCCCTCCGGGCCGAGTCCTTCGTGGGCGTCTCGTCCACGTCGTCCGGGCCGGCCCGTTCGGGGACCGGCCGCCCGTGCGAGCTGACCAGTTTCGGGGTCCGGCGGCGGGGCGGCGCGACCGGCCCGCTCGCCGCCTCCTCGCCCCCGGGTGACGCTGCGTCGTCGTTCCGGTCCTGGCGGCGCCCGTCCGAGCGGCGGGCAGCCGACGGGTCGTCGTCGTCCGCGGTGACGAGGGAGCGGCGCGGGCGGAACAGGCCGCCCCGTTCGCTGTCCTGGTCGCCGAGCCCGCCCGCCAGGTCGTCGAGGGCGTCCAGGTCGACGGGCGCCTCCAGTTCCACCGGCCCGTCCAGCAACGGGGACGGCCGTCCCGGCAGGCGTGCGGGAACGTGGGCCAAGGCGGAACGGCGGCTCTCCTCCCGCTTCTTCTCCGTCACGTGCTGGGGGCGGTCGAGACGGAAGCCGACGCCGTTGGTGTCCGGGGCGTCGTCCGTCAGGAGCGCGTCGGGGACGAAGACGACGGCCGTGGTGCCGCCGTACGGGGAAGGCTGCAGGGACACCCGGACGTTCTGCCGCTGGGCGAGCCGGCTGACGACGAACAGGCCGAGGCGGTCGGTGTCGGACAGCTCGAACTCCGGTGTCTCGGCGAGCCGGAGGTTGGCGTCGAGGAGGGCGTCGCCCGCCATGCCGAGGCCCCGGTCGTGGATCTCCAGGGTGAAGCCGTTGGCGACGCGCTCGCCCAGGACCTGTACGGCGGTGTGCGGTGGGGAGAACACCGTGGCGTTCTCCAGGAGTTCGGCCACCAGGTGGGTGAGGTCGGCGACGGCCGGGCCGGTGACGGCGACGCGGGGCAGCCGGCGGACCTCGATGCGCTCGTAGTCCTCGACCTCGGCGACGGCGGCCCGCACCACGTCCATGAGCTGGACCGGCTTGCGCCACTGCCGGGAGGGGGCGGCGCCGGAGAGGATGACCAGGCCCTCGGCGTGCCGGCGCATGCGGGTGGTCAGGTGGTCCAGGCGGAAGAGGTCGGCGAGTTCCTCGGTGTCCTCGGTGCGGCGCTCCATGGTGTCCAGCAGGGTGAGCTGCTTGTGCAGCAGCACCTGGCTGCGCCGGGCGAGGTTGACGAAGACCTCGGAGACGCCGGCACGGAGTTCGGCCTGCTTGACGGCGGCCTCCACGGCGGCGCGCTGGAGGGTGTTGAGGGCCTGGCCGACCTCGCCGATCTCGTTCTTGTCGTACTCCAGGCGCGGCACCTCGGTCTCGACGTCCACCTCCTCGCCCGCCGAGAGGCGGCGCATCACGCTGGGCAGGCGGACGCCGGACGCCTCGTGGGCCTCCAGGCGCAGCTGCCTGAGGTCGCGGATGAGGGAACGGCCGACGCGCACGGACAGGAAGAGGGAGAACAGCAGGGCGATCAGGCCGAGGGCGCCGGCGACGACCACCTTGGCGATGGTGTTCGTCGCGACCGGGTCGACGCGGTCCTGGTAGCGGTCGGCGGCGTGGTCGTCGAGGTCGCCCAGTTCGTCGAGGACGCTGCCCGCGGCGGTGTCCCAGCTCTGGGCGGTGACGCCGCGGGGCATTCCGGCCTCGGTGGAGACGGCCGCCTGCTCGGCGGTCCGCAGGGGGGCGGAGGCGGCGTTCTTCCAGAAGCGCTGGTAACGGCCGCGTTCGGCGGCGGGCAGCAGCGGGAGGTTGATGTCGTACATCATCGTCCGCTGGGCGACGAGGTCGGAGACGTCACGGGCCTCGGCGCGGGTGAGCCGGCCGGTGACCAGGGCGGAGCCGAGGAGGGCGTCCTCGCGGGAGAGCAGCTCGCGCGCGCGGGAGACGTTGACGAGTGCGCGGTACTGCTTGTCCAGGTTCACGTCGTCCACGACGTGGAGGTTGGCGAGCAGCTCGTGGCAGGGGTCGACGAGCCGGTTGTAGAGGCCGAGGGCCTGAGCCCGGTCGACGGTGCCGTCCTCGACGCTGCGGCGCAGCGAGCCGATGCCGTCGAAGGCGTCCAGTACGGCGGTGAGCCGCTCCTGTTCGGCCCGGCCCATCGCGTCGCGGACGTCGGCGTCCGCGGCGCCCCGGCGGATCTCGGCGACGGCCTCGTCGGTGGCGGTGCGGCTGCGCTCCAGGGCGGCCAGGCCGTCGGAGGCGCGCGGGTCGGCGAGGTGGACGAGGGTCTGGCGGCGCTCCTGCTGGAGGACGCGGATGGTGTCCTCGACCGGGTAGCCGATCTCCTCGACGACGGTGGTGACGTCGAACAGGCGGCTCGCCTCGCGTCCCGTGAGCACCGTTGCGAAGCCCCAGATCGCGGTCAGGGAGACCAGCGGCACGAGAAGCAGCGCCACGATCTTCCGGCGGATCGACTTCCCGCGAAAGCGCATGGCCTCCCCCAGCTCGTCCCCCACCGGCAGGGGGTACACATGTGCGTCAACAAACGGCGCGAGCCTACTACTGACACACAGGTAACTCGAAGACCTGTCCGGAATCCGAACCTCCGCACCGCCGTACGGTGATGGCCAGTTGTCCGGCCATTGCGGGAGATTGCCCACCGGGATCCGACGCCGGGCGGGGTGCGGCGCCCCGCCCTGAGAGCGGGTGGGTTGGCCGGATTTTTTCGGCCGGGCGGGCTTCCCGGGAATCTTGAGCGGCCGTCGTTCGTCCTTCACTACGGGAAATGGAGGCGGAATCGGCCACAGGAGCCGCATCCCGCCCCCGGGCGGCGTAAAGCAGCGCAAGCCGGGCAGCCAGAGGGGAGCCGTGTCCTCGGACACGGGCGAGCGGTCTGCAGGCGGTGGGGAGTGACATGGTGATGGGCACGGCGGAGCGGCGCAAGGCGCCCGAGGACGGTGGTGCGGCCGGGTCGACGGCCCGCTCGGTGCGCGAGGCGCCGGATCGCGACATTCCGTCGGCGGGACCGGTCCCGGCGGAACCGGACGCACCGGGGCCCGAGCGGCGGACTCGGGCGGACCGGCACGCAGAGCGTGAAGAGCGGCCGGCCTACCGGCCGTTGTGGACGGAGGAGCCCGCCCGGCGGCGCCGGCTGCCGGATCCAGTGCGTACAGCGGCCGTGCGGGCGGTGCTGGTCGTAGCCGTAACGCTGATCATGGCGATGGTGGCTTTCCTGTGCACGTTGGCCGGGTCCTGGCTGGCGTTCCCCATGGTGCTCGGCAGCGTGGCGGGCACGGTGGTGGCCACGTGGGGCGTGCTGGACGTGTGGGTGACCCGGCAGGTCTGGAACCAGCGGCACGGCGTGGTCTCCGTGCCGAGCAGCACCGCGCGGGCGATGCGGCGCGAGCGGCGGCGGGCGAGGCGACAGGCCCGGTCCGCGGAGCGGGCACAGGAGCGGATACGCAGGCGGGGCGGCGCGGGGCAGTTGTCGCACCCCTGAGCCGGCCGGGCCCGGGGAGGGCTCCGTTCACGACTGAGCGGATCGGACCAGTCCGGCCTCTCGGGCGAGTTCGCGTCGGGCCCGCGTGAAGGAGCGCGGCCTGTCCACCGCGAGCACCGCGGTCGTCCGTCCGTCCCGTTCGTAGCGGGCGAGGAATCCGTCCGGGCCCGGAACGCCGTCGGCGATCCCGCCCTCGGTGATGCGGACGCTGTCCCCGTGCCGGCGCCGGCCGGTGAACTGGATGCGGGCGCCGTACTGGTCGGACCAGAAGTACGGCTCCTCTACGGCGCTCCGCACGGTCCGCCCGGCGAGCAGGTTGGTCACGGCGACGCGGGGCTGCCCGGTGGCGGAGGTCCAGTGCTCCGCGCGTGTGCCGCCGACGCGGGCCACGTCGCCGACGGCGACCACCTGCGCCAGGGACGTGACGCAGCCGTCGTCGCACAGGACTCCGTCGTTCCGTACCAGCGGCGAACCGGCCAGCCAGGCGGTGTTGGGCGCGGCGCCGATGCCGAAGACCACCACGTCCGCGGGGAGGGTGCGGCCGTCGGAGAGCGCCACGCCGGTGACAGCGGCCGTACCGCGCAGCGCGGTGACGGTCGCGCCGGTCACCAGTTCCGTACCGGCGCGGCGGTGCAGCCCGGCGCACACGGCGGCCATGGCGGCGCCGAGTTGGGGCACGAGTGGCAGCGGGGCGGCTTCGACGACGGTGACGGTGTGCCCGAGGGCGGCGCACGAGGAGGCGGTCTCCGCGCCGATGAAGCCGCCGCCCACGACGACGACCCGGCGAGGGCCGCGGGTGAGCTCCGCGCGCAGGCCGCGGGCGTCGTCCAGGGTCCGCAGGGTGTGGAGGCCGGCGAGGTCGCGGACCGGGGGGCGCCGGGCCGACGCGCCGGTGGCGACGACGACACCGTCGGCGGACACGGTGCGGCCGTCGTCGAGCAGCACCGTACGACCGCGGGCGTCCAGGCCGCGGGCGCGCACGCCGAGCAACCACTCCGCGTCCAGAGCGGCGGTCTCCTCACTGTCGGTGAGCGCCAGTTGCTCCTCGCCGGTGCGGCCGGTGAGGAAGCCCTTGGAGAGGGGAGGCCGGTCGTAGGGGCGGTGGGGTTCGTCGCCGACGATCACCAGGCGGCCGTCGAAGCCCTGGGCCCGCAGTTCGCGGGCGGCGTAGAGGCCGGACAGGGAGGCGCCGACGACGGCGACGGTCCTCATGCGGCGCTGCCCTCCTGCGCGGCGAGACGGACGTGGACCACACCGTCCTCGACGACGACGCCGTGGGTGCGGACGGGCCAGCGGGCCGGGAGGCAGGTCGGCAGGCCGGTGCGGAGATCGAAGGAAGCGGCGTGCAGCGGGCACTCGACCAGGCACCCTTCCAGCCAGCCCTCGGAGAGGGAGGCGTCCTGGTGGCTGCACGTGTCGTCGACGGCGTAGAGGTCGCCGTCGTCGGTGTGGAAGACGGCGATCGGCGGACTGGTCGCGACGCGGACGGACTCACCCTTGGGGAGGTCTTCGAGACGGCAGACGGGAATCATGGGCTCCCCTCTCGGTACGGACCGCGTGGTGGGGAGGGGGCGGCACGCGTACCCTTCCGCGATCCGGACGCTTCGGTAACATGATGTTTCACATGGCGCACTGGAGAGCGCTATACGCAACAGAATCCGGGCGGGCGCCCTTGGCGTCAAGGGCTTCCCGCGGACGCGGCCCGAAAGGGCCGTCAGGTGGTGGGAGTCGAGCCATGCCCCGCACGCACAAGCAGCCCGACCATGGTGAGGACCGCGTGGAGAACAAGCAGGCCGGCAGAGGCGCGGCGAGCGGTGTGCAGTCGGTGGACCGCGCCGTGAGCGTCCTTGAGATCCTCGCCCGGCACGGCGAGGCCGGCGTCACCGAGATCGCCGACGAGCTGGACGTGCACAAGTCCACCGCCTTCCGCCTGCTCGGCGTCCTGGAGAACCGCGGCCTGGTCGCCCAGGAGAAGGAGCGCGGCAAGTACTACCTGGGGGCGGGAGTGCTGCGGCTCGCCGGGGCCGCGGCGGTGCGGCTGGACATCTCGCAGGAGGGCGTTCCGGTCTGCCGCGAACTCGCCGACGAACTGGGTGAGACGTCGAACATCGCGGTGCTCGACGACGACGCGGCGGTCAACATCATGCAGGCCCGCGGCACCGCCTCGGTGACGGCGCAGAACTGGCTCGGCAGACGCACCCCGCTGCACGCCACCGCCAGCGGCAAGGTACTGCTGGCCCACCTGCCGACCACCCTGCGCGAAGGCCTGCTGGCCCGCCCCCTGCACCGGTTCACCGAGCACACCGTCACCGGCGCGGCGGTGCTGCGCGGCGAGCTGGCGACCGTGGCGGACCAGGGCTACGCGATCACGCAGGAGGAGCTGGAGATCGGGCTCGCCGCCGTGGCGGCTCCCGTGCGCTCCCACGACGGCAAGGTGATCGCCTCGATCAGCGTCTCGGGCCCGGTGTACCGGCTGACTCCGGAGCGGCTCGCGGACCTGGCCGAGCGGACCCTGGCGGCGGGGGTGGAGCTGTCCCGCCGTATGGGCTACGGCGGCTGACCGGGCACGCGCCCGCGTGGCGCGGCACGGCGCCGAGGGGGTTCTCCCGGGCGTTGTCCCGCACCTCTTGACGGCCACTCTCCGGCCTTCCCACTATGTTCCTCATAGCGCAACCCATCGTGCACTGCGCAACAGCTGAGGAGCTTGTCGTGACACACGAGGTCCGTGCCGTAGTCGCTGTCGAGAAGGGCGCACCGGTCGAGGTGCGGACGATCGTCGTCCCGGACCCGGGCCCCGGCGAGGTCCTCGTCGCCGTACAGGCCTGCGGGGTCTGCCACACGGACCTGCACTACCGGGAGGGCGCGATCACGGACGGCTTCCCGTTCCTGCTGGGCCATGAGGCGGCCGGCACGGTCGAGGCGGTCGGGGAGGGCGTCACCGACCTGAAGCCGGGCGACTACGTCGTCCTCGCCTGGCGCGCCCCCTGCGGCGCGTGCCGCTCCTGCCGCCGTGGCCGCCCCTGGTACTGCTTCGACTCCCGCAACGCCGCCCGGCCGATGACGCTCCTCGACGGCACCCCGCTGACCGCCGCCCTCGGCATCGGCGCCTTCGCCGCCAAGACGCTGGTCGCGGCGGGCCAGGCGGTGAAGGTCGACCCGGCGGCCCGGCCCGAGGCGGCCGGCCTGATCGGCTGCGGTGTGATGGCGGGTTACGGAGCCGCGGTCCACACCGGCGGCGTCGGCCGCGGCGACTCGGTCGCCGTCATCGGCTGCGGCGGCGTCGGGAACGCGGCCATCGCGGGCGCCGCCCTGAACGGCGCCATGAAGATCATCGCCATCGACGTCGACGGGGGGAAACTGGACCGGGCCGAACGGTTCGGCGCCACCCATACCGTCAACTCGCGCGGCACCGACCCCGTCGAGGCGGTCCGCGCCCTCACCGACGGCCACGGCGTGGACCTCGCGATCGACGCCGTGGGGCACCCGGAGACGTTCCGCCAGGCCTTCTACATGCGCGACCACGCCGGCGTACTGGTCCAGGTCGGCGTGCCCGCACCGGGCACCGCGGTCGAGCTGCCGCTCATCGACGTGTTCTCCCGGGGCGGCGCCGTCAAGTCGTCCTGGTACGGCGACTGCCTGCCGAGCCGCGACTTCCCGTTCCTCGTCGACCAGTACCTGCACGGGCAGCTGGACCTCGGCGCCTTCGTCTCGGAGACCACCTCGCTGGACGGGGTGGAGGAGGCGTTCGCCAAGATGCACCGCGGCGAGGTGCTGCGCTCGGTGGTGGTCCTGTGAGCGCCCACAGCCCCGGGTCGAGCTCCCGCGGCCCCCGGTCCGTTCCCCGTGTGGTGGTCATCGGCGCCGGCATCGTCGGCTGCTCGCTCGCCGACGAGCTGACCGCCCGCGGCTGGACCGACGTCACCGTCCTCGACCAGGGCCCCCTGCCCGCCCCCGGCGGCTCGACGTCCCACGCCCCCGGCCTGGTCTTCCGGACCAGCCCCTCCAAGACCCTCACCGCGTTCGCCCAGTACACCGTCGAGAAGTTCACGTCCCTGGAAGCGGACGGCGAGCCGTGCTTCCGGCAGGTCGGCGGCCTGGAACTGGCCACCACCCCGCAGCGCCTGGCGGACCTGCACCGGCGCGCCGGGTACGCCGCCGCCTGGGGCGTGACGGGCGAGGTGGTCGGCCCCGCCCGCTGCAAGGAACTCTGGCCCCTCCTCGACGAGTCGGTGGTCCTCGGCGGCTTCCACACCCCCGGGGACGGCCTGGCCCACGCCCTGCACGCCTCCCGCGCCCAACTGGACCGCGCCACCGCGCGGGGCGCCCGCTTCCTGGACCGGCACACGGTCACCGGCATCGAACGGCAGGACGGCAGGGTCACCGGCGTGGTCACCGACCGGGGCACCTTCCCCGCCGACCACGTCGTCTCCGCGGCCGGTTTCTGGGGGCCGGTCGTCGGCCGCATGGCCGGGGTCGACGTCCCCTTGCAACCCCTCGCCCACCAGTACGCGAGGACCGGTCCGCTGCCGGAGCTGAGCGGGGCCGCGGCGGAGGCTTCGAGGCCGATCCTCCGCCACCAGGACCGCGACCTGTACTTCCGCGAGCACCACGACCGGATCGGCATCGGCTCCTACGCCCACCGGCCGCTGCCCGTCGACCCGTTCGCCGTCCCCGCCTACGACGAGGCCCGCTCCCGGAACATGGACATGCCCTCGTCCTACCCCTTCACCTCCGAGGACTGGGCGCCGAGCTGGGAGGACTGCCGCAGGCTGATGCCCGCACTGCGCGGGACCGGGATCGAGTCGGGCTTCAACGGCGTCTTCTCCTTCACCCCGGACGGCATGCCCGTCCTCGGTGAATCCCGCACGCTGCGCGGCTTCTGGCTGGCCGAGGCCGTCTGGGTGACCCACTCGGCCGGCGTCGCCAAGGCCGTCGCCGAGTGGATGGTGAGCGGACGGCCCGGGATCGACGTGCACGAGTGCGACCTCACGCGCTTCGAGGAAGCACAGCGTTCACCGGCATACGTCCGTGAACGCGGCTCACAGCAGTTCGTCGAGGTGTACGACGTCGTCCACCCGCTCCAGCCGATGGACCGGCCGCGGCCGCTGCGAGTGAGCCCCTTCCACGCCCGGCAGCAGCAGCTCGGCGCCCACTTCCTGGAGGGCGGCGGCTGGGAGCGCCCGCACTGGTACGAGGCCAACGCCGGTCTCGCCGAGGGCCTGCGGCTCCCCGCCCGCGACGCCTGGTCGGCCCGGCACTGGTCCCCCGTCGCGGCGGCCGAGGCACTGGCCACCCGCGAGAGGGTCGCGCTGTACGACATGACCCCGCTGCGCCGCCTGGAGGTGACCGGCCCCGGAGCCCTGGACTTCCTCGACCGCACGACCACCAACAACCTCCGCAAGAAGCCGGGAGCGGTCACCTACACCCTCCTCCTGGACGAGACCGGAGGCATCCGCTCCGACCTCACCGTCGCCCGCCTCGCGCCCGACCGCTTCCAGGTCGGCGCCAACTCCCCGGCCGACCTCGACCACCTGCTCCGGCACGCGCCCGCCGACGTCCACATCAGGGACGTCACCTCCGGCACCTGCTGCGTCGGCGTCTGGGGGCCGCTCGCCCGCGACCTCGTCCAGCCGCTCACCCCGGACGACTTCTCGCACGAGGCGTTCGGCTACTTCCGCGCCAGGCAGACGTACGTCGGCCACGTCCCGGTCACGGCCCTGCGCCTGAGCTACGTCGGCGAACTGGGCTGGGAGCTGTACACCACGGCCGACCTCGGGCTCCGGCTCTGGGACACGCTGTGGGAGGCCGGCCGGGACCTCGGAGTGATCGCGGCCGGGCGGTCCGCCTTCAACTCCCTGCGCCTGGAGAAGGGGTACCGGGCCTGGGGCACCGACATGACCGACGAGCACACCCCGTACGAGGCGGGTGTCGGTTTCGCGGTCCGCCGCGACAAGCCCGACTTCACCGGCAAGGCGGCGCTGGAGCTCAAGGGGGAGCCCGTCCGGCGTCTCACGCCCCTCCTCCTCGACGATCCGGCGGCCGTGGTCCTCGGTAAGGAGCCCGTGCACGTCGACGGCGTGCCCGTCGGTCACGTGACCAGCGCCGCGTACGGCTACACCCTCGGCCGCTGCGTCGCCTACGCCTGGCTGCCGGCCGGCCTGGCCACCGGTACCGGTGTGCACATCGAGTACTTCGGCGAGAAGGTGCCCGCCACGGTCGCCGACGAACCGCTCTTCGACCCGCGGATGACCCGCATCCGCCGCTAGCCATCCAGGACACCGGGAAATCCCGGGCACCAGAACGCTAGGAGGGCCGTCCGTTGTCCCCCACCTACGACGTGATCGTCATCGGCCTCGGCGGCATGGGCAGCGCCGCCGCGCACCACCTGTCCGCGCGGGGCGCCCGCGTGCTGGGACTGGAGAAGTTCGGCCCGGTGCACAACCGCGGCTCCAGCCACGGCGGTTCCCGGATCACCCGGCAGTCGTACTTCGAGGACCCCGCCTACGTGCCGCTGCTCCTGCGTGCCTACGAGCTGTACGAGGAGCTGGAGCGGGACACTGGCCGGGACATCGCCCTCCTGTGCGGCGGCGTGATGGTCGGGCGGCCCGACTCCTGGACCGTCTCCGGCTCGCTGCGCTCGGCCCGTGAGTGGGACCTGCCGCACGAGATGCTGGACGCCCGGGAGATCCGCCACCGCTTCCCCACCCTCGCTCCGGCGGACGACGAGGTCGCCCTGTACGAGGCCAAGGCGGGCCTGCTGCGCCCGGAGAACACGGTCGCCGCCCACCTCCAGCTCGCCACCCGGCAGGGCGCCGACCTGCACTTCGACGAACCGATGACGCGCTGGGAGCCGTACCGGGACGGCGTGCGGGTGCACACCGCCGACAACACCTACACAGCCGCGCAGCTGGTGATGTGCCCGGGGGCCTGGGCGCCCCGGCTGCTGGCCGACCTGGAGGTGCCGTTCACGGTCGAACGCCAGGTCATGTACTGGTTCCAGCCGAGGAACGGCGTCCGCCCCTTCCGCCCCGGGCGCCAGCCCATCTACGTCTGGGAGGACGCGGCCGGCGTCCAGGTCTACGGGTTCCCGGCCATCGACGGCCCCGGGCAAGGCGCCAAGGTCGCCTTCTTCCGCAACGGAAACGCCACCACGCCGGAGACCATCGACCGCACCGTGCACGACCACGAGGTCGAGGCGATGGCGGACCACATGTCCACCCGCGTCCCGGACCTGCCCGGGACCTTCCTCAAGGCCGCGACCTGCATGTACACCACCACCGCCGACGAACACTTCGTCATCGCCCGGCACCCCGCGCACCCCGGATCGGTCACCGTCGCCTGCGGTTTCTCCGGACACGGCTTCAAGTTCGTGCCCGTGGTCGGCGAGATCCTGGCCGACCTGGCCCTTACGGGCACCACCGCGCACCCCATCGGCCTCTTCGATCCCCTCCGAGGAGTACGCACGTGACGACGACTCCCCTCTCCCCCAGCCTCATCTCGACGCTTCCGGGCCGCTACTACACCGACCCGGAGGTCTTCCGTCAGGAGCAGCGGCACGTCTTCGAGACGATGTGGGTCTGCGCGGTGCGCGGCGCCGACCTCGAGCGGCCCGGCGCCTTCCGCACCGTGCAGGTCGGCCGCGAGAACGTGATCGTCACGCGTACTCGCACCGGAGGGCTGCGCGCCTTCCTCAACATCTGCCGCCACCGTGGCGCCCGGCTGTGCCTGGAGGAGTCCGGCGAGGTGCGGCGCACCCTCCAGTGCCCCTACCACGCGTGGACGTACGACCTCGACGGCCGGCTGGTGGCCGCGCCCAACCTCACGAAGATGCCGGACGTCGACCGTTCCGCGTACGGCCTGGTCGAGGTCGCCCTGCGCGAATGGCTCGGCTACGCCTGGGTGTGCCTGGCCGACGAGCCGCCTTCCTTCGAGGAGACGGTGCGGGGCGCGGCCGTCGAACGGCTCGGCGACCCGGCCGCGATCGAGCGGTACGGGACGGAGCGGCTGGCACTGGGCCGGCGGGTGACGTACGACGTACGGGCCAACTGGAAGCTGATCGTCGAGAACTTCATGGAGTGCTACCACTGCGCGACCATCCACCCGGAACTCACCGACGTGCTGCCCGAGTTCGCCGACGGTTACGCGGCCCAGTACTACGTGGGCCACGGTGCCGAGTTCGGCGAGGGGGTGCGGGGCTTCACGGTCGACGGCAGCGAGGGCTTCGGCAGGCTGCCCGAGGTGTCGGACGGCCAGGACCGGCGCTACTACGCCGTCACCGTGCGGCCGACGGTCTTCGTGAACCTCGTGCCGGACCATGTGATCCTGCACCGCATGTTCCCGATGGCCGAGGACCGCACGGTGGTCGAGTGCGACTGGCTGTACGCGCCGGAGGTCGTGGCGTCCGGGGCCGACCTGTCGAAGTCGGTCGAGCTGTTCCACCGGGTCAACGTCCAGGACTTCGCCGCCTGCGAGCGGACCCAGCCGGCGATGTCGTCCCGGGCCTACCGCGCGGGCGGGGTGCTGGTGCCGACCGAGCACCACATCGGACTCTTCCACGAGTGGCTGCTCGGCCGGCTCGGCGGGCAGCCGCCGGCCTAGGCCGGTGACTGTGCGGGACGCTTGTACATGCGGGTCGCCGTGATCTCGCTGTGCACCGTCTCGGCCTCGCCGTCACCGGCCGGGGCCGGCTGGGGCAGGCCCGGCCTCAGGTGCTCCTCCACGCTGATGTACTTCAGGCCCGCCCTGAGGTCGGCGTCGTTGCGCAGCCGGATGACCAGCGGGAACTCTGCCAGCGCGGTCGTGTCGAAGAGGCCGGTGGTGTACAGGAGCTGGACGCCGAGCGCGTCGGAGACGGCCCGCTGGAGCTCCAGCAGGTAGGTGGCGTTGGCGCGGCCGATGGGGTTGTCGAGGAACAGGGTGCCGGCGTGCCGGTGCCGGTCCCGGCCCCTGTCGTTGCTGCGGAGCGCGGCCATCGTGCAGTACAGGGCGATGGCCGCGGTGAGCAGCTGGCCGCCGGAGAAGACGTCGCCCATCTGGCCGACGGGGACGCGCTCGGCGCGCAGTACGGCGTCGGGCTTGAGGATCTCGACGGCGACGCCCTTGGGCTGGAGGGCTGCGGCGACACCGCGCAGCAGCAGGGACATGCCGTCGCGGCGCAGGTCGGAGTTCTTCCTGACGGCGGCGCGGGTGGCCTCGTCGACGACCTCGCCGAGCCGCTCGGTGAGCGTCGCCTGGTCGGGTTCCTCGAAGCGGATGCGCAGGAACTCCTGCCCGGACCACTCGCCGAGGCCTTCGGGCAGCCGGGACAGCCGCTGGGCGGAACGGAGGGTGGCGAGGGCCGACTCGACCAGGCCGCGCAGCCGGTCCACGATCGAGTCGCGGTTGCGTTCGAGCTGCGCCAGCTCGTCGGTGAGGACGCGGAGGCGGGGCGCGAAGGCCTCGGCCCACTTGGCCGCGTGCTCGGGCAGCGCGGAGGCGGGCAGTTCGCGGATCTGCTGGCGGGCGGGGGTGCGGACCTGCTCGTACCGGGTGGAGTTGGCGTGCCGGACGAGGATGTCGCTCGCCTCGCGTACGGCGGCCTCGGCGGCGGACAGGTCGGCGGCGCAGCCGCGCAGGGAACGGCGGGCCTCGGCGGCCGAGCCGCGGGCCTGCTCCATGGTGTCCGGGTAGGGCTCGGGTTCCTCCTGCTCGTCTTCGGCGTGCTCGCGCAGCAGGTCGCGGAGCAGGGCGGCGACCTCGTCGAAGCCGCCGGCCGCGTCCTCGGCGGCCCGGTGGGCGTCGAGCAGTCCGGCGTGGGCCTCGCGGGCCTGGGACAGCGCCTCGGTGCGGGAGGCGAGTTCGGCGGTCGCGGTGCGCAGCAGCGTCTGGGCGTGTTCAGCGTCGCGCGGCAGGAGCTCCTCGGGGAGTTCGGTGTGGGCGTCGCCGTCCTCGGGTGCGTGGCGTTCGGCCTCGCCGCGCAGCCGGCCGAGCTGCTCGCTCGCGTGCGACATCCGCGTCTCCAGGAGCTGGACCAGCTCCTCGGCGCGGGCGGCGGCGGCCTGCCGGGAGGGTCCGTCGGAGCCGTCGGGCGACTCCAGCAGCTGGGCGGCCCGGGTGCGGACCTTGTTGCTGAGCCGGTCCAGTTCGGCGCGGGCGGCGCTCTCGTCGCTCTCCGCGCGGGCCTGCTCGGCGCGCAGGTCGGCGCCGACGCCGACCTTCTCGTACACCTGGGAGGCGGCCCGGTAGGCCTCGCGGAGGTCGGGCAGGCTCGCCTTCGCCCTCGGCGTGTCCGGGCCGTCCTCGGGTGCCTCCTCCGGTACGTCGTCGGGGGCGCCGGCGATCTCGGCGCGCTCGGCGCGCAGCGCGCGGGCGGTGCGGCGGGCGTCGTCGGCGGCCCGCTGGGCGGCGCGGCGGTCCTCGTCGGCGGCGCGGGCCCGTTCCAGGCAGGCCTGCGCGCGGGCCTCGGCCTCGGTGCCCTCGTCGGCCAGCTCGCGGAGCCTGGCCTGCCAGCCGGCGCGCTCACGCAGCCGGAAGGCGAGTCCGGCGAGGGCGTCGGCGGCGCGCCGGGCCTTCTGCGCGGCCTCCTGCCGTTCGTCGCGCACCCGTACGGCCTCGGCGGCGCTCTCCTCCGCCTCGGCCCGCGCGGTGCGCGCCTCGGTCAGCTCGGCCTCGGCCTCCTCGGCGAAGGCCTGCGCCTCCTCGGCGGTGCGGGCCAGCTCGGCGAGGCGTCCGGCGGGGCAGCCGGTGCGCCAGGACGCGAGCCGGGCCGCCAGCTCCCGGTCCTTGCCGAGCCGCGCGGCGAGGGTGCGGATCTCGTCGTCCCGCTCCGTCGCCCGCGCGCGCAGCGCCTGCCGCTCCTCGTCGGCGGCGTGCTCGTCGTGCATGGCGGGGTTCGGCGGTACGAGGAATACATCGCCGGTGCCGGTGCCGGAGTCGGGGGCCGGGGTGGGCGCGAGCAGGGCGGCGGCCGTGCCGACGGCGACGGCGGAGCGCGGCAGCAGGGCCGCGTCGCCGAGGACCTCGCGGGCGCGGGTGTGCGAGTCGGGATCGGTGATGATCACGCCGTCGACCAGCTCGGGCCGGGCGGCCAGCACGCGCGCGTGGTCGGCGGGGTCGACGGCCTGGGCGAGGTAGCGCCAGCCGGGCAGGGCGGGGATGCCGTGCTCGCCCAGGAACTCCACGGTGGCCAGCACGTCGGGGCCGGGCGGCAGCAGTCCGCCGTCGCCGAGGGCGCCGAGGATGCGGGAGTCGTCGGCGGCGGCGGTGCGCAGGTCGAACAGCTGGCGTTCGGCGGCGGAGACGGTGTCGTCGAGCAGTTCACGCAGTTCGTCGGCGAAGCGGTCGAGCTCTTCGGCGGTCAGTGCCCCGTCGGCCGTGTGGTGTGCGGTGGCCGGATCGCCGCCGTCCGTGTCCTGGCGGGGCTGCGGGATGCCGGGGCGGGAGCCGGCGGCCAGGCCCAGCAGGTCGGCGAGGCGTTCCTCGGCCGCCAGCGACTCGGCGGTGCGACGCTCGGTCTCGTGGGCGTTCCCGGCCGCGGTGGCCGCGTCGGCCGCGCGGGCCGCCGTCAGTTCGGCACGGCTCTCGGCGGCGGCGGCCTCGCGTGCGTGCTCGGTGGCCCGGCGTGCCGCCTCCCGGGCGGTGTCCCAGGCCTCGACGGTCGTCTTCTCGGCGTCGCTGGCCGCGAGGGCGGCCCGCGCGGGGTCGGCGTCGGGTGCGCTGTCGTCGAGCCAGCCGGCCCGGACCGCCTCGGCGGTCTCCTGCTCGACCTCGGTGAGGCGCTGGCGCAGGTGCCCGGCCTCGCTGCGGGCCCGCTGGGCCTCGGTGGCGGCGGCGGTGGAGTCCCGGTGGGCGGCGTCGCTGACTTCCTGGAGGGCGGCGGAGCGCTCCTCCTCCTCGTTGGCGTGGTGCTCGGCCTTGCCGGCCGCCGCGTGCAGAGCGCGGACGAGGTCGACGGCGGCCTCGGAGCGGGCGGCGAGCGCGGGGGCCGCGTCCCGCTCGGCCTCCTGGATGGCGGCGGACACGCGGGCGACGCGGTCGGCCGCGGCGCGGTGGCGCAGGACGGCTTCGGCGGCCTGCCAGGCGGAGTGCAGGGTGCGGGCGTCGGCGAGTTCACGCTTCTGCGCGGCGGCGGACTTCTCGGCGGCGGTCAGGGCCAGCGAGGCATGCCGGTAGGCGAGTTCGGCGGCGACGAGGGCGCTGCGGTCCCGGGCGGATTCGGCGTGCGTGACGGAGTAGGCGGCGGCGGTCACCCGCTGGGCGAGGTCGCCGGCCCGGACGCGCTCCCGGGCGCCGCGCGCGGCGAGCCGGCGGGCGAGGGTCCTGGTCCGGCGTTCGGCGGCGGTGTGGATGTCGCGGGCGCGGGCGCGGGCGTCGGTGGCCTCGACGATCCGGCCGAGGAGGTCGACGGACCCGGCGGTGAAGTCGCGTTCGGCGATCAGTTCGGCGCGGCGGCCCAGCTTGTTGCCGAAGCCGCCGACCAGGTCGGCGAGTCCGTCGGTGTCGCGGGTGTCGGTGACGGCGCGCAGCAGGAGGTCGGTGAAGTCGGAGTCCTTCTTGACCGCGAAGAGGCCGGCGGCCTCGCCCTCGTCGGCGTTCATCTCGCGCTGGTAGCGGAAGAGTTCGGGGTCCAGGCCGAGGTCGCCGAGGTGCTCGATCCAGCGGTCGTGGATCTCCTCCCAGTGCACCTCCAGGTGCGGGTAGGCCTTCGAGGCCTCGGTGACGGCGTCCCGGAAGCCCTTCATGGTGCGCCGGCGCCCCTGGGCACCGGAGACGCCCTCGACGGGCGGGCGGACGGCGGTGGCCTCGGCGACGGGCAGGTTGTCCAGGGTCAGTCCGGGGCCGGGCCGGAAGGAGTACCAGGCCTCGGCGAACTTCCTCGGGTCGTTGGAGACCTGGCGCCCGCGCCACTCGCTGACCTTGCCGACGACGACGCACTCGCCGGTCTGCACGTGCTGCCACTCCAGCGCCACGTGTCCGCAGTCGTCGGCGAGCAGGAACTTGCGCAGTACGCCGGAGCTGGCGCCGCCCAGGGTGTTGCGGTGGCCCGGCAGCATCACCGAGAAGATCAGCTTGAGCAGCACGGACTTGCCGCCGCCGTTCTCCAGGAACAGCACGCCGGCGGGCGCGGGCCGGCGCGGCGGGCCGACCGGCTCCTCCTCGAAGAACTCCGCCTGCGTGGGGGCGGGGTCGGGCACGGGCTCGCCCACCCCGCGCAGGTCAAGCACGGTGTCGGCGTAGCGCGCACCGGCGGGTCCGATCGAGTAGAGGCGGACCCGGGACAGCTCGTACATGGCGGACTCTCGTAAGTCTTCGGGTAGTCGGGGAGGTGAGGCGCGGGCGGTGAGCGGGCGGGTGGTCAGGAGCCGTGGAAGGGCAGGCCGGCGTCGGCCACCAGTTCCAGGTCGTCCGTCTCGTCGGCGGGCAGCAGCGTCGCCGTGCCGTCGGTGACGGGGACGATGCCGAGCTCCAGCAGTTCGGCCATGGCGGCGCTGCCCGCCATGTCACGTACCTGGAGCTGGTAGCGGGCGGTGGTGCGGTACGTGCCGCCGTTGTCGTCACCGGTGCGCTGGAGGAAGCCGGACTCGGTGAGGAAGGCGGCGGCCTTGCCGACGATGCCGGTGGTGGAGCCGGGGAGTCTGCGGGCGTCCTTGGTGGCGCCGGTCGAACTGCGTCTGGCCCAGATCCGCCAGGCGGCCTCCAGGCCGGGGGCGTCGGTGGCCGGGTCGGTGTTCTCGCCCTGTTCCTCCGCGCGTTCCTCCAGGCGACGGCAGGCCTGGCGGACGAAGGCGTCCACTCCGTTGACCGTGACGCGGCCGATGTAGCCGTCGTCGGCGAGGTCCTCGGGACGGGGGAAGGCCATGGCGGCGACGGCGAGGTGGGCGAGGCCGTGCAGGAAGCGGTCGCCGGAGTCGGTGGCGGCGCGACGCGCGTAGTCGCCCATGCGGACGGCGAACACCGAGTCCTCGGCGGCGGTGACGGCCATCCCCGCGCGCGGGGACACCTCCAGGACGACGAGCCCGAGGCCCGCGGCCACGGCGTCGGCGAGGCGGGCGAAGGGCGGGTCCTCGCGGTAGCGGCGCAGCAGGTCGGCGTACTCCTGGTCGCGGGCGGGGAGCAGCTTGGGCTGGAGGCCGAAGGCGACGAGCCGCGCCGCGTCGGCGGCGTCGGCGGGCGTGACGGCCGCGGTGGCCTGCGCGGGGCCCGCTTCCGGTTCGCTCCGGTCGACGTGCTCGGTCACGGTCGGTTCTCCTCGTTGTGCTGGTGCCGGCTGTGCTGGTGGTGGTGCTCTGGGGGCCCGGGGCAGGGCCGGCGGCGTGTGCTCATGCCGCCTCCGTGCGGTCGGCGGCCATTCCGGCCGCGTCCAGCAGCGCCGTGCCGACGACGAGGTCGGCGCCGCCGAACTCCGGGTCGTCCAGCTCGGTGCCGTCGTCCACGGCGAACAGCAGCTTGGGCTCGCCCTGCCGGTAGGCGGTGCCGACCGGCGGGCTGGCGGCGTGGACGGCCAGCAGGGCGACGAGGTAGGGGAGTTCGGGATCCTGGGCGCGGGCGTCGGCCAGCAGTCCGGACAGCCGGCGCGGTGCGTCGTGCGGCAGGTCGAGGAGCTCCATGGCGGCGGCGAGCTGCTCCTCGCTGAAGCGGCTGTCGTCCGGGGTGGCGATCAGGTCGGGTTCCGGCATCTCGGCGCCCAGGTGCTCCCGCTCCACGGGCGGGGTCAGCAGTATGTCGACGAGGTCGCCGACCCGGACGGAGACGGGGGTGCGCAGACCGGTGCCGCGGGCGAAGAAGGCGTCCGTGGCGCGGAGCGCCTGCTCCAGGGGCAGCGGCAGGACGGGGGCCACGAGGTGGCCGTACAGGTCCAGGCCCGAGGTCGTCAGGGGGGTGCCGAAGGCCTGCCGGTCCTGCTCGGCGCGGAAGAGCGGGCCTGCCTCCAGGAGACGGGACTGGAGCTGGGTGTGGCGGCGGATGCAGTCCTTGACGATGTCGACGAGCTCGGCGGCGCGGCGCTTGTGCTCGGGGTCCTCGGACTCGTCGCGGGCCTTGCGGATGTTGGTGAGGATGGCGTTCTCGTGGCGGTACCGGTCGGCGACGTGGTCCAGGGCCTCGGCGATCATGTCGGGGACGGCGGTGAGCCAGTCCACCGCGCGGACGTTGCGCCGGGTGGCGTCCAGGGCCTTGCGCAGGGTTTCCGAGTACTGCACGGTCCGGTACCGGGCCTGTTCGGCGGCGAGCTGGGCGTCGGCGAGCCGGCCGCGGCTGATCAGCACCTCCAGCTTGACCTCGGCGGCGATCTGGGCGCTGGTGACGTCGGTGTCCAGGGCGCCGACGAGGACGTTGACCGCCTCGTCGGTGGTGCGCAGGTAGACGGTGCCGCCCGGGCCGGGGACCTCTTCCAGGAGCTTGAAGTCGTAGTCGCGGCGGACGTAGGTGCCGTCCGGGCCGAAGGTGCCGTACACCGCGCGGAAGCCGCGGTCGACGCTGCCGACGTTGATCAGGTTCTCCAGGACCCAGCGGGCCACCCGCTCGTGCTCGGCGGCGGGCCGCGCCGGGGCCTGGGCGGTGACGCGCGGGATCAGCCGGGCCACGATCTGGTCGTGGTCGGCGCCCGTGTCGAAGTCCATGTTGAGCGTGACCAGGTCGATGGCGGCCAGGGCGACCTCCGCCATGCCGTACACCGAGTACTCGCCCGCGAGGTTGGCCTTGCGCGCGTCGAGGTCGTGCAGCGGCGCCGTGCAGGCGAGCGCGCGCAGCCGCCGCGCCAGTCCCTCGTCGGCGGCCGGGCCCGGTGCGGGGCGCGGCCCCGCGCTGAGCTGGGGCGGAACGCTGTCCGTCGATGCAGGCGAAGTCACGGTGCACAGACTAGGTCCTCGGTCTGACAACGACCCAAACGGCACAGATGCGCCCCGACGCGACAGGCGGCCCGGCGCGCCCGCCCCGGCAGCTAGCCCTCGTCCCCGACCCGCCGCAGGTAGACCTCCACGACCCGCTCCAGCGAGTTGTCGAGGTAGACGGCGAGCAGTCGCGCGGCCTGCTCGCGTTCGCCGGTCCGCAGGGTGTCGAGGAGCTCCGCGTTGCGCGCGATGTAGGGCTCGTGCAGGCGCCGCGGGTCGTCCACAACGTGGAAGGCGAGGCGCAGTTCGGCGAAGACGCTGCGCATCAGCTCGTCGGTGCGTTCGCTGCCGGCGAGGGCCACCAGTTCCCGGTGGAAGTGGATGTTGGCCGTACCCACCCCTTTCCAGTCACCTTCGCGGGCCGAGCGGCGCCCGTCCTCGACCGCCTCGGCCAGTCCGTCCAGGGCGTACGGCGGATCTCCCAGGCCGCGGACGACGGCGCACTCGACGAGGGCCCGGGTGCGGTAGATGTCCTCGACGTCCTCCACGGTCAGGACCCGGACGAAGACGCCCCGGTTCAGCTCGTGGACGAGCAGGCGTTCGTGCGTGAGCAGCCGGAACGACTCGCGCAGGGTGTTGCGGGAGACCCCGAGCGCACCGCCGATGCTGTCCTCCGACAAGCGGGTGCCGGGCGGGAAGTAGCCGTCGGCGATCCGGCTCCGGAGGATGTCCGAGACCCGCTCCGCGGTGCTGGTCCGCCCGAGGAGGGCGCGGTCGTCCGCCAGTCCCGTCAACTGCTCTGCCATGCCCGGAATTCAATCGCAGATGCCAGGACGAAACAACAGGGGTATTGAGGGATCGTTGAACGATCCCCTACGGTGCCGTGAAGTGCCCAGCGCCCGATCGCCCGCCCTCCCCCTGCGAGGTGCCCATGAGCACATCCCCCCCTCCCCCGCCGGCCGTGTCCGCCGAAGCCGGTTCCGGACCTGGTCAAAGCCCCTCCGACGACGGCCCGTTCGGCTGGCTGCGCGCCCTGGGACCGCGGGGCCGACGTGCCTTCGGCGGCGCGTTCGGCGGTTACGCCCTCGACTCGTACGACTACTTCACGCTGCCGCTCACCATGGTCGCGCTGTCCGCCTACTTCGGCCTGGACAGCGGTCAGACGGGGCTGCTCACGACCGTCACACTGGTCGTCTCCGCCGTCGGCGGTGCCCTCGCGGGCGTCCTGGCGGACCGCGTCGGCCGGGTCAAGGCCCTGCTGCTCACCGTGATCACCTACGCGGTGTTCACGGTGGCCTGCGGGTTCGCGCCCAACTACGAGACGCTGCTGGTCTTCCGCGCCCTCCAGGGCCTCGGCTTCGGCGGCGAGTGGGCGGTCGGGGCGATCCTGGTCGCCGAGTACGCGAGCGCCAAGCACCGGGGGCGCACGCTCGGCGCGATCCAGAGTTCCTGGGCCGTGGGCTGGGCGCTCGCGGTGGTCGTCTACACGCTGGTCTTCTCGCTGGCCGGAGACGACCTGGCCTGGCGCGTGATGTTCTGGACGGGCGCGCTGCCCGCGCTGCTCGTGGTCTGGGTGCGGCGCAGCGTGCACGACGCGCCCAGGGCCACCGAGGTCCGTGAGCAGGGCGCGGGGAAGGGCTCGTTCGCGGCGATCTTCAGGCGGGGCACCGCGGGCACGCCGGGCCTGCTGCGCGTGACGCTCTTCGCGAGCCTGCTCTCCACCGGCGTCCAGGGCGGCTACTACACGCTCGCCACCTGGGTGCCGACGTACCTCAAGGACGAACGCGACCTGTCGGTCGTCGGCACCGGCGGCTACCTGACGTTCCTGATCTCGGGCGCCTTCATCGGCTACCTGACCGGTGGTTACCTCACCGACCGGCTGGGCCGCAGGCGCAACATCTGGCTCTTCGCCCTGCTGTCGGCGGTCTGCATCCTGACGTACGCGAACATCCCGAGCGGCGCCAACACCCTGCTCCTGATACTCGGTTTCCCGCTCGGCTTCTGCATGTCGGCGATCTTCAGCGGCTTCGGCTCGTACCTGAGCGAGCTGTACCCGACGGCGGTGCGGGGCGCGGGCCAGGGTTTCACGTACAACACCGGGCGCGCCGTGGGCGCCGTCTTCCCGACCACAGTCGGCTTCCTGGCCGACAGCTGGGGTGTGGGCGGCGCGCTGGTCTTCGGCGCCATCGGCTACGGCATCGCGGCGCTGGCCCTTCTGGGCCTGCCGGAGACACGCGGAAGGGAACTGTCGTGACGTACTCCTCCCCGCACCCCGTGGCCGAGGACCGGCCGGTCGTCCTCGTCGACGAGCACGCGCGCGCGTGGAGCCCGAGAACGGCCCGCGCACGCTTCCGGGAAGGGCTGACCGGCCCCACTGCCGGGGTCGCGGCCGGCCACACCCAGGCCAACCTGATCTCGGTGCCCGCCGACTGGGCGTACGACATGCTGCTCTTCTGCGCCCGCAACCCGCGGCCCTGCCCCGTGCTCGACGTCACGGACGCCGGGGCATGGACCACCACGCTCGCCCAAGGCGCGGACCTGCGCACCGATCTGCCGCGCTACCGGGTGTGGCGGGACGGCGAACTGGTGGACGAGCCGACGCACGTACGGGCGCACTGGCGCGACGACCTGGTGACTTTCCTGATCGGCTGCAGCTTCACCTTCGAGTGGGCGCTGCTCTCGGCGGGCGTTCCCGTCCGCCACGTCGAGCAGGGCCGCAACGTGCCGATGTTCGTCACCACCCGGCAGTGCCGGCCGGCCGGGCGGCTGCGCGGTCCGATGGTCGTGTCCATGCGTCCGGTGCCGCCCGCGCACCTGGACGCGGCGATCCGCGAGACCGGTCTGCTCCCGGCGGTGCACGGCAGCCCGGTGCACTGCGGTGATCCGTCGGCGCTCGGCATCGCCGGCCTGGACCGGCCGGACTTCGGCGACCCGGTGGACGCCGAGCCGGACGACATCCCGGTGTTCTGGGCGTGCGGCGTGACGCCGCAGGCCGCGGTCATGGCCTCGCGTCCGCCCTTCGCGCTCACCCACGCGCCGGGGCAGATGTTCCTCACCGACGCGCGGGACGAGCAGTACCGCGTGGTCTGAGTCCCGGACGCCCCCGACGGGCGCCGGAGAGGGGAGACACCGCAGAGCGGACCTCGGTCGAACGCCCGTCAGGACGTTGTTTCCCCTCACGCCGCCCCCGTCACGCCGCCTCCGGCCGCTCGGTCGCCGACAGGGCCGTGAGCGCGGCGGAGACCGCGGCGGACGTGCGCAGGTCGAGGCGGGCGCTCGTGCCGCGCGCGTGGTGGCGCAGTTCGTCGGCGGCCAGGGTCAGCAGTTGGGGCAGAAGGTCGGTGCAGCGCCGGGCCACCCAGCCGGTACCGGCGGTGGCCAGCCACCACAGGCTCGCCGACCTGGTGGGGGCGGGGGACTCGGCGTCGGGCGAGGGCGCGGGGCCGGTCGCGGCGCCGCGCTCGGCGAGCAGGGTGTGGAAGCGCCGGGCGAGCTGCCGGTGACCCCGCTCGCCGGGGTGCAGCCGGTCCGCGCTCCACATCGCACGGTCCGTGGTCCAGTCGCCCTCGCACGCGTGGAGGTGCACGGCCCCGTACCGGTCCGACAGCGCGTGCACCACGGCGTTGACCGCACGTTGCCGCCGGCCCAGCGGGCGGGCCAGCGCCCCCGGCAGCCCGAGCATCGTGCCGGGGTCCGGCAGGCAGGCGGTGAGCAGCAGCGCGCCCTGAGCGGTGAACGCGGCGTACACCGTGTCCAGCCGGGCCGCGACCGCGCCGACGTCGAAGGTGCGGCGCAGGGTGTCGTTGACGCCGACGACGACGGACACGACGTCGGGCCGCAGGGCGAGGCCGGCGGGCAGCTGCCGCCCGGCCACGTCGAGGGTCTGCGCCCCGCTGACGGCGAGGTTGGTGAACTCCGCGGGCTCCTCGGCCAGTCCGGCGGCGAGCAGCGCGGCCCATCCGCGCCACCCGCCCCCGACCGGGTCGCCGACGCCCTCGGTCAGCGAGTCTCCGAGGGCCACGAACCGGACGCGTCTCATGACACGGTCTCCGGCAGCGCGGGGTGCGCGGGCAGCGCCGCGTCGTGCGCGGCCAGGAACGCCCGGACCGCCGCGTCCCAGCCGAAACACTCCGCACGCGCGCGTGCCGCCTCCCGTCGCGCCCCCTCCCGGCGGCCGAGGAGCAGGGCCACGGCGTCGGCGAAGCCGTCCCCGTGACCGGCGGCGACGGCACCGGCGGAGCCGATCACCTCCGGCAGCGCCGACGACGCGCTGGCCACCACGGGCGTACCGCAGGCCATCGCCTCCAGCGCGGCCAGCCCGAAGGTCTCGGCCGGTCCGGGCGCCAGGCACACGTCGGCGGACGCCTGGAGGGCACCGAGCAGTCCGCGGTCGGCGACGTGCCCGAGGAAGGTCACGGGCAGCCTGTGCTCCCGCGCCCGCTGTTCCAGCCGCGGACGCAACGGGCCGTCCCCGGCCACCACCAGCACCGCCCGCTCACCCCGCCGCCGCAGCGCCGCGAGCGCGTCGAGCGCCGTGCCGGGCCGTTTCTCCACGGACAGCCGGGAGCACATCACCAGCAGGGTCTCGTCCACGCGCGCGTGCCGGGCGCGCAGCGCCGCATCGCGCAGCGCGGGGTGCCGTCCGGCCAGGTCGACGCCGAGCGGAGCGCGTACGACGTTACGGGCCCCGATGCGGACGAACTCCCGCTCGGCGAACTCCGTCGTGCACACCACGCGCGCGTAGGTGTGCGCCGTACGGAGATTGAGGGCGTCGGCGGTGCGCCGGGCCGTCCGCTCGGGCAGGCCCCAGGTGCGCAGCACACCGTCGGCGCTCTCGTGGGAGACCATCACGGCGGGGACCCGGGCCCGCCGGGCCCACTTGCCGGTCCAGCGCAGCGTGGTGCGGTCGGAGACCTCGAGCCGGTCGGGGGCCAGTTCCTCCAGCAGCGCGGCCACCCGCCGCCGGTCGGTGAGGACGCGGTAGCCGCCGGTGCCGGGCAGCAGGTGCCCGGGGAGGGTGATGACGCGGCCCTGTTCGGTCTCCCGGTCGTCGGCGCGCTCGCCGGGGACGATGAGGACGGGGTGGTGCCCGGCGGCCCGGAAGCCCTTGCCGAGCTCGCGCAGCGCGGTGCGCAGGCCGCCGGACGCCGGGGCGACGAAGTTCGCGAGCCGGACGATCCGCAGTGCGCCGCTCATGCCGCCAGCACCGCCTTCCGGGTGGCGAGGACGTCCGTGTAGTGCCCGATCAGCCGGTCGCCGACGGCCGCCCAGGTGCGGCCCTCGACGGCCGCCCGCCCGGCGGCGCCGTACGCGGCCCGCAGCGCGGGGTCGGCGGCCAGCGACCACACCGCGTCCCGTACGGCGGCGGCGTCGCGCGGCGGCACCAGCAGACCGGTGCGCCCGTGGGCGACGAGGTCCAGGGGGCCGCCCGCGGCGGGCGCGACGACGGGAACGCCGCTCGCCATGGCCTCCTGCACGGTCTGGCAGAACGTCTCGAAGGGACCGGTGTGCGTGAAGACGTCGAGGGAGGCGAAGACCCGGGCGAGTTCGTCGCCGGTGCGGCGGCCGAGGAAGACCGCGCCCGGCAGCGCCTGCTCCAGGCCGGGGCGGCTGGGCCCGTCCCCGACGACCACCACCCGTACGCCGTCCAGCCCGCAGACCCCGGACAGCAGCTCCACCTGCTTCTCCGGCGCGAGCCGCCCGACGTAGCCGACGAGCAGCTCGCCGTTCGGGGCGAGTTCGCGGCGCAGCGCCTCGTCGCGCCGGTCGGGCCGGAAGCGGGCGGTGTCCACTCCCCGCGGCCACAGGCTGACCCGGGGCACGCCGTGCGCCCTCAGGTCGCGCAGGGCCGCGCCGGACGGGGCGAGGGTGAGGTCGGCGGCGGAGTGCACGGAGCGGATGCGCCGCCAGGCCGCCGCCTCGCCCGCTCCCATGTACGTACGGGCGTAGCCGGCCAGGTCGGTCTGGTAGACGGCCACCGCGGGGACGCTGAGGCGGGCGGCGGCGGCCATGCCCCGTACGCCGAGGACGAACGGGCTGGCCAGGTGGACGAGGTCGGCACGATGTTCGGCGATCGCCGCGGCCACGCGCCGGCTGGGGAGGGCGACGCGGACCTGGGGGTAGCCGGGGAGCGGGAGGGAGGGGATCCGGACGAGGGGGCACGGTGCGGAGGTGTCCGCGTCGTTGCCGGGGGCGGTGGCCGGAGCGACGACCACGCAGTCGTGACCGCGGTCGACGAGGTGCCGGGCGGTCTGGAGCGTGCAGTGGGCCACGCCGTTCACATCGGGGGGAAAGGATTCGGTCACGATGACGACACGCATACCCGTGTTGTCGCCGGGCTGGACGTGCTCGCGTCAACGTCGATCTTTCCGGGCGAGGAACGTCCCATGAGCGTTGCCCGCCCACCCGGGCGGGTCAGTCCGCGGCCACGCCCGGCGTACCGGCGGGCCATCCGTCGTTCACGCGGCGGGGCTGCCGCCCGGCGATTCGGGGCCCTGCCTCGCCTACGCGGCACGCCCCGGCGGCGGCACGGACGTACGGGCCCCACCCGCGACCGGACGGCCGCGGGCACCGTCCCACAGGCTGGAGCGCCGGCACGAACGCCACCTCCTCGGCCGGCGCACGTGCCCCTGGGGCCTGTCCGGCGGATCAGGTCGGACCACCCAGCCCTCGGACCCGCTCAGCCTTCCCGGACCGCCCGCGTCTCCGCACCCTGCTCAAGTCCTCCCGGACCGTCCAGGCCTCCGCGCCTGCTCAGCCCGCGCCGGCCCGCTCACATCGCGGGCGCGTCCGGGCCGAAGCGGCTGCGTACGGCCGTCTGGACCTCGTCCTCCTCGGCCGGATCGGCGGCCAGCCTGCGCAGGCGTTCGACGACGCGGTTGTCGCCGGTCTCGGCGTGGCGGGCGGCGAGTTCGCGGGTGGTCTCCTCGCAGTCCCACAGGCATTCGATGGCGAAGCCGGCGGCGAAGGAGGGATCGGTGGCCGCCAGCGCCCGGGCGGCACGGCCGCGCAGGTGGGAGGAGGCGGTCTCGCGGTAGATGTGGCGCAGCACGGGGGCGGCGCAGGCGATGCCGAGCCGGCCGGTGCCGTCGACGAGGGTCCACAAGGTCGGCGCGTCGGGACCCTCACCGCGGATCGCCTCCCGCAGGGCGGCGAGGACGAGGTCGCGGTCCTGCGCTCCGCCCCGGCAGGCCAGTACGCGCCCGGCGGCGGCGCCGAGGGCGTCGGGCCGGTGGACCCAGCTGCGGGCACGGTCGACGGCGGCGAGGCCGCGCATGCGCTCGAAGGAGGACACCGCTGCCTCCATGACCGGTGTCGAACCGTTGGCCATGGCGCCCTCGATCAGGCCGAGGGCGTCCGGATCGTCGCCGTCGGCGAGGTAGCGCAGGGCCGTGCAGCGGGCGCCCTCGCCGCCGGACCGGGCGGCCTCGACGATCTCGGACCGGTCCTCGGGGCCGGCGACGGCCGCGAGGCACCGGGCGGCCGGCACGTGGAGCGCGGCGCCGCGCTCCACGCCCTGGTCGGCCCAGTCGAACACGGCCCGCACGCTCCACTCCGGGCGCGGCCCGGTGGAGTTCAGCTGCCGCTGCCATCGGTCGAAACAGCCGCGCTCCTGGGCGGCGCGCACCCGCGTGGCGATCGATTCGCGCGGATCGTCGGCCCACAGACGCCAAGGCCGTGGTTCGAAGGCGTCACGGACGGCGACGGCCAGCTCGGCCTCGCCCTCCGCGTCACGGGGGAAGCGGGCGAGGACGGGCGCGGCGAGGGACCGCAGGCCGGCGTCGTCGTCGCGCAGCGCCAGCTCGTCCAGGGCCCACGCCCAGTTCACGCCGTGGGCGGCGTACCTGCGCAGCAGCTGGAGCGCGTCCAGCCTGCCGTACGAGGCGAGGTGGCCGAGGACCGCGAGGGCCAGGCCGGTGCGTGACTCGTCGGAGTCCAGGACGTCCTCGGGGTCGAAGAGGTGGGCCTCGATGGCGTCCAGCTCGCCGCCGAGGTCGAGGTACAGGCGGGCGTAGTAGAGGGAGCGGTTCTCGACCTGCCAGTCGTGGCGGGGGTCGTGGAGCACACAGTGGTTCAGTGCCGCGAGCGCTTCGGCGCGCGGAGCGGTGAGCGCATGCAGCGTGCCGTCGCCGCGACCCCGCTGAAGCAGGCCGAGCAGCGTACCGCTGGGCGCTATGACCGGATCGAACATGGGAAACAGCCTCACATCAAGCGTCGACGCAACCGGGGAGCACGCGTTAC
Organism: Streptomyces sp. CB02414; assembly: GCF_001905385.1. GTDB lineage: Bacteria > Actinomycetota > Actinomycetes > Streptomycetales > Streptomycetaceae > Streptomyces. Next base: position 43,980 of record NZ_LIPF01000009.1, read on the forward strand.
CTGGCCGTGCGCCAACACGTCGAAACGCCCGCCGTCTCTTGCTTGCTGAAGACCATGTTCCTCTGCCTCTCGTCGGTGGCCCTTGCGGGCCGTGTCACGGCCCGCGCGGTGCGGCAACATCTGCCCAGCCATCACGTCCGTGAACCACGTCGTCATGATGGCCCGGCGGTCACATCTGCCGCGACCGAAATTTCGGCGGCCCGGTACCGCCTCCCCCGTTTTTTGTGTTTCGCCTGGTCAGAATGGGCGGAGCGAGCCCGGATCAGGTCCGGCCCCGCGTCCGGTCACTGGGCGCCGAACAGCTCCAGGAGCTCCGTCCGGGCGAACATCCGCGCCGTGTCCACGGCCGACGGGGTACCGGCGGAAGGGTCCGCGCCGGCCTCCAGGAGCGCCTTGGTCACTTCCGTCTCACCCTTGAAGGCGGCCCCGGCGAGCGGCGTCTGACCCCGGTCGTTGACGCGGTCGGCCTCGGCGCCACGCGCCAGCAGGGCGCGCACCGCGTCGGCGTGGCCGTGGTAGGCGGCGAGCATGACGAGGGAGTCGCCGCGGTCGTTGGTCAGATTGGCGGGGACACCGGCGTCCACGTAAGCGACCAGTTCCTCGGTCCGGCCCTGCCGGGCCAGGTCGAAGATCTTGGTCGCCAGCTCCACGACCTCGGGGTCGGGGGCTTCACTCATCGGCCGGACCACCTCTCACTACGAACGCCGCACCGTGCGGACGTCGGGGGACTGCGGGTGCGCACGGCCGCGAGCGGTGCGGCCGTGCGAGTGAATCGCCAGGGTACTGGCTGGCACGGCACGTGAGCCGAAGTGCCGGGGGGTAAAGATCGGCAAGGACCCGGCCGCGCGCAACAGCACTGCTCATCCGGCCCAGCCACACCTACCCCACTCGGGGCAACTTCGCCGAATTTCCCCCATTTGCACCTTTTATCGTACGGATACATCCTGTGAGCCTGGAAGTACTCATGGTGACTGTCCCCGCGAACCAGGAGAACTCACATGATCCTCTCGATCTCAGGCGTGGTCCTGCTCGGCATCGTCGTCTTCATCTTCTTCCGCAAGGACGGCCTCAAGGCCTCGCACGCGCTGGTCGCGGTCCTGTTCGGGTTCTACCTCGCGTCCACGGCGATCGCCCCGAGCATCAAGGCGGGCGGCGAGAGCCTGGCGGGCCTCCTCGGCGGCATCAAGTTCTGACGTCCCCCCGACCCGCCCGACATCCGCACGTACGCACTCCCAGGAGGCAGCAGTGGCCCGGCGGCCCCTCCCCCGCATTCTGAGCAACGGCGGCGCACAGCTCGCCCGGAGCCGGGAGCTGGCCCGGACGGCGGCCGACAGCGCCACCGACGTCCTCCAGCCGCTGATCACGATCGGCCGCGGTCTGCGCCGGCTGGCCGCGGCCGCGCGGCGCAGGTGGACCGAGACCCCCAAGGACCGGCGCGGTGCGCTGCTGTTCCTGGCGGCCTCGGTGGTCCTGGTCGTGGCGCTCATGCCGTACGGTCCGCTGCTCGCCGTCATCGTCCTGATGGCGGCGGCAGCCTGGCAGGGCAGGGACCGCACCCCGCCGGCACCACAGGGCCCGGACGAATCCCAGTCCCAGCGCCTGCGGTCGCTGTACGAGGCGCTGGTCCCGTACTTCTCCCTCGCCGAGGATCCCGACCCCCTGTACGCCCACGGCGGCACGTGGGAGAAGGCCTTCCCGGCGTACGACTTCGACGACGGCGGCCGTTTCGCCCACCTGGTGATCCGTTATCCCGCGTACTTCACCGACGGGGAGGCGGACGCCCGGGCCCGCATCGAGCACCTGCTCACCGCCAAGGCGGGCCGGGGCCGGGAGTACCACTTCACCTGGAACGAGGAGGCCAACCACCTCACCGTCGACGTGCTCGCGGCGCTGCCCACCGACCTCGCCGCCCAGCGCTTCGTGACGGCGCCCGGTGAGACCGTCCTCGGCTTCACCGACCCGACCCGGGTCCAGCGCACCCTCCCGCTCACCCACGGCGAGGAGCGGCGGGACGTGCCGCCGGTCGTCTGGCGCACCGGCATCCGCTCCACCGAGCCGCACCTGCTGGTCCTCGGGCAGCCGGGCACCGGCACGTCCACGCTGCTGCGCTCGGTCGCCCTGCAGGCCCTGCACCACGGCGACCTGCTGATCGTCGACGGCGGCGGCACCGGCGAGTACGCCTGCCTGGTCGGCCGGGACGGCGTGCTGGCCGTCGAGTGCGGGCTCACCGGGGCACTGACCAGTCTGGAGTGGGCCGCCGCCGAGACGGAGCGGCGGCTGATCGCCGTCAACCGGGCCCGGCAGGAGGGCGAAGTCCCGCCCGACGACACCAGGCGGCCCCTGTGGGTCTTCCTGGACCGGCCCGGCGCCTTCTCCCACCTGGCCGCCGCGGAAGGCCGCAGGGACCCGCAGTCCCTGCTCCAGGTTCCGCTGCGGCACGGCCGTGCCGCGAACGTGACGGTGGTCGTCGCCGACCAGCTGGACGCCCTGGACGGCCTCAGCGACGCCGTACGGCAGCACACGCGCGCGCGTGTCGTCCTCGGCCCGGCCACGGCCGACGAGCTGACGGCCGTGCTCGGGGCTCCCCCGCACACCACCCCCGTCGAGCAGGTCCCCCCGGGCCGTGGGTACGCCCGCCTGGGCATGGGCCCGGTGCACCGCCTCCAGGTCCCGGCCACCCCGGACCCGTACGACGACGCGACCAGCGAAGCCCACCGCCGGGCGGTACTGGACCTGCTTCCGCCGCGCACGACACCGGCGGACGGGGAACGGGCCCCGGTGCCGGTGGAGGCGGAGGCGGAGCTGGAGCTGGAGCTGGAGAGGAAGATCTCCACCGAGAAGAAGGACGAGCCGGAGCCGGAGTCACGCGAGGTGGAGGCCGAGCCGGCAACGGTGGCCGGGGAGGCGGCGCCGCAGGAGATGGCCGCGGCGGCGGAACCGGCCCCCAAGGAAACGGTCGCCGCCAAGGCGGTCGCGGCGGAGACCACCTGACACTCCACCGGCGAGGAGCGTCGGCCTCCCGTGCGGAACAGCCGCGCGGGAGCTGACCGGAGGACTCGCCTCCCCGTCGCCCGCCCGCCCTCTCGCCCGGCCCCCGCGTGCTGCATGCGCTACGCCACGAACGTCCGCGGCGGCTCGCCGCCCCCGACACCCCCGTTCTCCACCAGCCGGGCCGCGGCGGCCAGCCGTACCGCCGCCTCTTCGGCCACCGCGCCGCCGACGGTGAACGGCAGCCGGACGTACCCCTCGAAGGCCCCGTCGACGCCGAACCGCGGCCCGGAAGGGACCCGCACCCCGACCCGCTCCCCCGCCTCGGCGAGACGCGAACCCGACAGACCGCCGGTCCGCACCCACAGGGTGAGGCCCCCGCGCGGTACCTCGAATTCCCAGTCGGGCAGCTCGCGGCGTACGGCGGCCACCAGCTCGTCCCGGTTCTGCCGGGCCTGCTCGCGCCGTACCCGGACGGCCTGCTCCCAGCCGCCGGTGCTGAAGAGCCAGTTCACGCCCAGCTGCTCCAGCACGGGCGTGCCCAGGTCGGCGTACGCCCGCGCGGCGACCAGACTGCGGATGACGTCGGGCGCGGCGCGGACCCAGCCGATGCGCATGCCGGCCCAGAAGGCCTTGCTGGCGGAGCCGACGGTGACGACCGTGGAACCGGCCGGGTCGAAGGCGCACACCGGGCGCGGCATCTCGACGTCGTCGTCCAGCCACAGCTCGCTCATCGTCTCGTCGGCCACGAGTACCGTCCCCGCCGAGCGGGCCGCGTCCACCAGCCGGCGCCGCTGGTCGTCGTCGGCGAGCGCGCCGGTGGGGTTGTGGAAGTCGGCGACGACGTAGGCGATGCGGGGCGCGGCGTCGCGCAGCACCTGGCGCCAGCGGTCCACGTCCCAGCCGGTGAGCCCCTCGGCCATCGCGACGGGCACCAGCCGGGCCCCGGCCTCGCGCATCAGCTGGAGGATGTTGGCGTACGAGGGCGACTCGACGGCGATGCGCTCGCCCCGTCCGCCGAACAGGTGGCAGATGGCGTCGATCGCGCCCATCGCCCCGGTGGTCACCATGATCTGCTCGGGCATGGTCGGGATGCCGCGCGCCGTGTAGCGCTCGGCGACCATCGCGCGCAGGGCGGGCAGCCCGGCGGGATAGTCGCCGTGAGTGTGCGCGTAAGGGGGAAGTTCCTCCAGGGCTCCCTGCACCGCGCGGGTGAGCCAGGGCTCGGGCGCCGGGAGCGCCGCGCAGCCCAGGTCGATCATCGAGCCGAGGGCCTCGGGCGGCAGCGGCTCCAGGCCGCGCGCGGGCAGAGGGTTCCCGGCCGGTACCGCCGTCCAGCTGCCGGCACCGCGGCGGGACTCGAGGAAGCCCTCCGCGCGCAGGGCCTCGTAGGCGGCGGCGACGGTGGTGCGGCTGACGGTCAGGGCCAGGGCCAGCTCGCGCTCGGCGGGCAGCCGGGCGGCGACCGGTACGCGTCCTTCGAGCACCAGCAGGCGGATGCCGTCGGCGAGCGCCCGGTAGGCGGGCGGTCGGCGGGTGCCGGGCCCGGCGGGGCGGTCCTGTTGGGAGCCGAGCAGCCGGGCGAGCTGCCCCGCCCCCACGGCCGAAGTCCACTGCGCCATGGAAATCAGTCCACCTTCCCCGAATTGGCCATGGTTGGCCCTGCCTCTCAAGCCACAGGGTGTCATGCAGCAGGCCACTACCACCACACAGGGGGCACCTCTTGTCCAGGCAGCGATCCGGGCAGCGGCATCTCGCACGGCGACTGACTCAGCTCTACGGCGGCCTGGTGCTGTACGGCGCCAGTTCGGCGCTGCTCGTCAGGTCCGGGCTCGGACTGGAGCCGTGGAACGTGCTGCACCAGGGCCTCGCCGAGCGCACGGGCCTGTCGATGGGCGTCGTGCTGACCATCGTGGGCGCGTTGGTGCTGCTGCTGTGGATTCCGCTGCGCCAGCGGCCGGGCCTCGGCACGGTCTCGAACGTGCTGGTGATCGGCGCCGCGATGGACGCGACGCTGGCCGTCGTGCCCGACGCCCACGGCTGGACGCTGCGGATCGCCGCGATGGTGGCCGGGATCGTCCTGAACGGCGCGGCCACCGGGCTGTACATCGCCGCGCGCTTCGGTCCGGGCCCGCGCGACGGACTGATGACCGGGCTGAACCGGCGTACGGGGCTGTCGGTGCGCCTGGTGCGCACGGCCGTCGAGATCACCGTGGTGGTGACGGGCTTCGCCCTCGGCGGCACGGTCGGCGTCGGCACCCTCCTGTACGCCGTGTCGATCGGCCCGCTCGCCCAGGTGTTCCTGCGCGTGTTCGCCGTCCCGGCGGCATCCGACGGCAGCACGGTGGTTGCCGCCGGTCAACCCCGGCGCGCGATACTGCGTCGGTGACCACCCCGATACGCCGTCCGCGCCACCCCTACCTGGACCACCCCGGTCCGATCGCCTTCGCCCACCGGGGCGGGGCGGCGGACGGCCTGGAGAACACGCTGCGCCAGTTCCGGCGCGCGGTCGAGGCGGGCTACCGGTACATCGAGACCGACGTCCACGCCACGCGGGACGGAAAGCTCGTCGCCTTCCACGACGCGACCCTGGACCGGGTGACGGACGGGGCCGGGCGGATCGCCGACCTGCCGTGGGAGAGGGTGCGCCACGCGCGCGTGGCGGGCGAGGAGCCGGTGCCGCTGTTCGAGGAACTCCTGGAGGCCTTCCCCGACGTGCGCTGGAACATCGACGTGAAGGCGGAGCCCGCACTGCTGCCCCTGCTGGAGCTGATCGAGCGGACGGGCGCCTGGGACCGGATCTGCGTCGGCTCCTTCTCCGAGGCGCGCGTGGTGCGCGCCCAGCGCCTGGCCGGGCCGCGCCTGGCCACCTCGTACGGCACCAGGGGCGTCCTCAACCTGCGGCTGCGCTCCTGGGGCGTCCCGGCGGCGCTGCGGAGTTCGGCGGTGGCCGCTCAGGTGCCCGAGGTCCAGTCGGGCATCCAGGTGGTGGACCACCGCTTCGTGCGCGCCGCCCACGCCCGCGGACTCCAGGTGCACGTCTGGACGGTGAACGAACCCGACCGCATGCACCGGCTCCTGGACCTGGGAGTGGATGGCATCATGACCGATCACATCGACACACTGCGCGAGGTCATGGAGGACCGCGGCGTCTGGGTCTGAGGACCCCGCCCGGCCCGGGGGGCGGCGCGGGCACGGGGAAGCGAGGGCACGGGTGGGCACCGACACCCTGCGGACGGACGCGGCCGACGGCGCCGACGGCCGGCGGCGCGAACAGCGCGGCTGGTACTTCTACGACTGGGCGTGCTCGGTCTACTCGACGAGCGTGGTCACCGTGTTCCTGGGGCCGTATCTGACCTCGGTGGCGGAGGCGGCGGCGGACGCGGACGGTTACGTGCACCCGCTGGGCATACCCGTGCGCGCCGGGTCGTTCTTCGCCTACTCGGTGTCCCTGTCGGTGATCGTGGCGGTGCTGGTGATGCCCCTGGTGGGCGCCGCCGCCGACCGCTCGGGCCGCAAGAAGCCGCTGCTGGCCGGCGCCGCGTACACCGGCGCGGCGGCCACGACCGCGATGTTCTTCCTCGACGGCGACCGCTACCTGCTGGGCGGCCTGCTCCTGGTCGTCGCCAACGCCGCGCAGTCCGTGGCGATGATGCTCTACAACTCCTACCTGCCCCAGATCGCCCCGCCCGAGGAGCGCGACGCGGTCTCCTCGCGGGGGTGGGCCTTCGGCTACGCGGCCGGGGCCCTGGTCCTGGTCGCCAACCTGGTCCTCTACACCGGCCACGACTCCTTCGGGCTGACCGAGAGCGAGGCGGTCCGTATCTGTCTGGCCTCCGCCGGGCTGTGGTGGGGCGCGTTCGCGCTCATTCCGCTGCGGCGGCTGCGCGACCGCCGTGCTCCCGCGCGGGAGGGCTCCGCCCTGCCCGGGTTCCGGCAGCTCGCCGCGACCGTCCGCGACATGCGGCGCCACCCGCTGACGCTGGCCTTCCTGCTGGCGTACCTGGTCTACAACGACGGCATCCAGACGGTGATCTCCCAGGCGTCCGTGTACGGCTCCGAGGAACTGGGCCTCGGCCAGTCCACGCTCATCGTGGCGGTGCTGCTGGTCCAGGTGCTCGCGGTGGCGGGCGCGCTGGCGCTGGGGCGGCTGGCGCGGAGGTACGGGGCCAAGCGGACGATCCTGGGGTCGCTGGTCGCCTGGACGGTCACGCTGGCGGCCGGGTACTTCCTGCCGGCCGGGGCACCGGCCTGGTTCTTTGTGCTGGCCGCCGGCATCGGGCTGGTCCTGGGCGGCAGTCAGGCGCTGTCCCGCTCCCTGTTCTCCCACCTGGTCCCGCCCGGCAAGGAGGCCGAGTACTTCGCGGCGTACGAGCTGAGCGACCGCGGGATGAGCTGGCTGGGGCCGCTGCTGTTCGGGCTCACCTACCAGCTGACCGGGAGCTATCGCGACGCGATCATCTCCCTGGTGGCGTTCTTCGTGATCGGTTTCGTGCTCCTCGCGCGGGTGCCGGTGCGGCGGGCGATCGGCGACGCGGGCAATCCGGTACCCGAAAGGATTTAGCACTCGGCGCGAAAGGGCTGTAGTGTACGCGTTTGGCCTGCCAGGCGTACCGTTACTGCGCGTCAAAGGTGCCGAATCGCTATGTCACATCTGCCAGCAGAGGTGACAAACCGGACGTCGGCGGGTACTGCACTGGTTGCAAGGCTGCGGCTGCGACGGCGACGCAGGGCCCGGATCGGGAGTCGGAACGGGAATCTTTACCGCCGCCCGGACGTTGACCGGATGACGACGACAGCGACACCTGTCCTGTGGGCGACAAGCCCGGGAGGCACGATTCATGAGTGAGCGAGCTCTTCGCGGCACGCGCCTCGTGGTGACCAGCTACGAGACGGACCGCGGCATCGACCTGGCCCCGCGCCAGGCCGTGGAGTACGCATGCGAGAAGGGGCATCGATTCGAGATGCCCTTCTCGGTCGAGGCGGAGATCCCGCCGGAGTGGGAGTGCAAGGTCTGCGGGGCCCAGGCACTCCTGGTGGACGGCGACGGCCCTGAGGAGAAGAAGGCCAAGCCCGCGCGTACGCACTGGGACATGCTGATGGAGCGGCGCACCCGCGAGGAACTCGAAGAGGTCCTCGAGGAGCGGCTGGCCGTTCTGCGCTCCGGCGCGATGAACATCGCGGTGCACCCGCGAGACAGCCGCAAGAGTGCGTGACAACCGTTCCTGACGGGAAACCGTAGGGGACACATATCGAACACCGCGGGTGCCGTACATGGATCTCATGTACGGCACCCGCGGTTTCGGTGTGTCCGCGGCGGCGTGGCGGCCGGCGCGCGGAGCGCTCAGTGGGTCAGCGGGGGGCGGGGGTCCTGCGGGGCGTCACCCGGCTCGTCCCGTATGACCTCGCCCTGGACGACCTTGCCGTCCGGCTGGTGCATGCGGGCCTGGCGGAAGGCGTCGCCCAGGGTGCCCGGGCCCGCCTCGCGGAGCTTGCGCTCCACCGTCCGCTCCGCGTAGCGGCTCACGGCCTTCTGGACCGGGGGCAGCAGCATCAGGAGGCCCAGCGCGTCCGAGACCAGGCCCGGGATGACGATGAGCAGTCCGCCCAGCATCATCAGGCCGTTGCCCTCGCTGTTCGGGCGGGCCCCGGGCGCGATGCCGGACTGCTGCTGTTGCACGGTCTCCTGGAGATCGCGGAAGGCCCGGCGGCCCGCCGCCTTGATCACCACGGAACCGAGGACGACGCCCGCCACCAGCAGCAGGAAGACCACGAACCCGCTGGAGGCACCCGCGACCACGGTCAGCAGCCAGATCTCCAGGACGAGCCACGCGGCGATGCCCAGCGGCAGGAAGGTGCGCAGCCTGGAGCGCGGGGGCCGGGCGGGTGAACTGGGGGTCTGAGCGCCAGTCGTCATACTCCCAGTGTGCCTGGCCCCGGCTCAGCGCGGCATAAGGGGGCGATCAGGCGTTCTTGTCCGTCGCCTGTGCCGGCTTGTCGCCCGCCGGCGCGTCCACCGCCCGGTCGGACTGCCGGTCGCGGCCCAGGACCTTGCCGACCCGCTCCCCCACGCCCCACGTGGTGACCCGCCAGAGCGCCTCGACGAGGATGTCGCGGCTCATCTTGGAGTCGCCGTGTTCGCGCTCGACGAACGTGATCGGCACCTCGACGACGTGGTAGCCGGCCTTGATCGCCCGACGGGCGAGATCGACCTGGAAGCAGTAGCCCTGGGAGGCCACCTCGTCCAGGCCGAGCCCCTCCAGCGTCTCGCGGCGGAAGGCGCGGTAGCCGCCGGTGATGTCGCGCAGCGGCAGGTCGAGTGCGAGGCGCGAGTACATGCTGCCGCCGCGGGAGATGAACTCGCGGGACCTGGGCCAGTTCACCACCCGGCCGCCGGGGACCCAGCGGGAGCCGAGCACCAGGTCCGCGCCCTTGAGCGCGGTGAGCAGACGGGGCAGTTCCTCGGGCTGGTGGGAGCCGTCGGCGTCCATCTCGATCAGCACGCCGTAGCCGTGCTCCAGACCCCAGTGGAAGCCCGCGAGGTAGGCGGCGCCCAGGCCTTCCTTGCCCTTGCGGTGCAGGACCTGGACGTGGTCGTCCCCGGCGGCCAGCTCGTCGGCGAGCTTGCCGGTGCCGTCGGGACTGTTGTCGTCGGCCACGAGCACGTGCGCCTCGGGGACCGCTTCACGCACGCGCGCGACGATCGCCTTGATGTTCTCCGCCTCGTTGTAGGTCGGAATGATCACCAAAGCCGTGCCCAGGGGACCGAACCGCCTCCCCTGTCCCGCCGCTGCGGGCGTCCCGTCGCCGTCGTTCACCGCTGTCCCTTCATCTCCGTACGCAGAGGACCACCATAATGGCCGCGGCCTGCGGGGACGTGACAGGACGTCCGCAAAGGGTGTCGTTTTCCCGGGACCGGGGTAGGGATAGGCGATTCGGGACCGTTTGCGCGGCGGATGGGGGCCCGGCGCCCTTCGGGCCGACCCGGGACCCGCCGGCTGCGGATCGACCTGGGCCGTTGTCTACTGAGCGCCCGGGCCCCACCCGGGTCACACCTCCCGACCGGCCGGAACGTTCCGTCGTCACGGCGCGAGCGCTGAGCCTGGCTCCCAGTGACGGTGCCCCGGTGCGGCACACCGTCCCTGACCCAGCGGCGCCGCGACGCGCGCGCGGAGGATTCCCCGGTCGGGCGTCCGGTGGTGGACTCCGCCGAACCTACCGGCCCCCCGCCGTCGCCTGTCAACAGTCGCTCGACCTGCGGCTTCCCCGCCAACCCCCAGGTCAGCGCGGAGGACGCGCAGGTCGCGGACGGGAGAAGATCATCGCCCCGTCGGCCGTGTGGATCACTCGCCCGGCCGTACGAACACCGTCCGGCCGCCCACCACGGTGCGCAGGCAGACGGGCAGGTCACCGCCCGGGGACAGGTCGGGCAGCCCCGGAGTTCCCGAGCGGGGGTCGGTCGACCAGCGGGCCACGCGGTCGTCGGGGGCCTGGACGACGAGTTCGCCGGTGCGCCACACGGCGTAGTCGGCGGGCGCGCCCGGCACCAGGGCGCCCGCGTCGTCGCGTCCGATCGCCCGCCAGCCGCCGCGCGTGTGCGCGGTGAAGGCCGCGCGGACGGAGACGCGGTGCTCGGGCGTGCGGTGGAAGGCGGCGGCCCGGACGGTGCCCCACGGGTCGAGGGGCGTGACCGGGCTGTCGGAGCCGAAGGCGAGCGGCACGCCGGCGCGCAGCAGGGCCGCGTAGGGGTTGAGGGCACGGGCCCGCTCGGCGCCCAGCCGCCGCGCGTACATGCCGTCCTCGCCGCCCCACAGGGCGTCGAAGGCGGGCTGGACGGACGCGGTCAGGCCCAGCTCGGCGAAGGCCGCGATGTCCTCGGGGGTGAGCATCTCGGCGTGTTCGACGCGGTGGCGGGCGGCGCGGACGCGGGCGAGGCCGAGCTTCTCGGCGGCCGCGCGCACGCCCTGGACCACGGCGCCGACGGCGGCGTCGCCGATGGCGTGGAAGCCCGCCTGGAGCCCGGCCTCGGTGCAGGCGACGACGTGGGCGGCGACGGCGCCGGCGTCCAGGTAGGCGGTGCCGGTGTGGCCGGCGTCGGCGTACGGCTGGTGCAGGCAGGCGGTGTGCGAGCCGAGGGCACCGTCGACGAAGAGGTCGCCGGCGGCGCCGACCGCGCCCAGTTCCCATGCCTTGTCGACGTCCTGTTCGGCCCAGTAGCCGATCACGCGCGGGCCTGCCTCCTCGGCCGCCAGCCGCAGCAGGCCGGTGAGGTCGTCCTCGGAGGAGATCTCCGGGCCCGCGCACTCGTGAACGGTCCCGATGCCGAGGGAGGCGGCGTGCGCGAGGGCGGCGCGCTGGGCCCCGGTGCGCTGGGCGGGGGCGAGGGCCCCGAGGGCGGCGGCGCGCACGGCGTGGTGGGCGTCGGCGGTGAGCGGGCCGTCCGCGCGGGGGACGTCGCCGGGGACGAGGTCGAGCAGGGCGGTGGTGACGACGGCCGAGTGGATGTCGATGCGGCTGAGGTAGAGGGGCCGCCCGCCGGTGGCAGCGTCCAGCTCGGCGCGGGCCGGGGGCTGCCCGTCGGGCCACCGGGAGGCGTCCCAGCCGTGGCCGAGGAGCACCCGGTCGGCCGGGCGGGCCGCGGCGAAGTCCCGTACGAGGGCGAGGGCGGCCTCGCGGGTGGGGGCACCGGAGAGGTCCAGGCCGGTGAGGGCGAGGCCGGTGGACGTCGTGTGCACGTGTGCGTCGGTGAACGCCGGGGTGACCAGGGCGCCGTCCAGGTCGATCACCTCGTCCACACCGTCGGCGAAGGCGTCTGCGGCGCCCTCGGAGCCGACCCAGGCGACCTGGCCGCGTTCGACGACCATCGCCGTCGCGAAGGGGTCGGCGGGACTGTGGACCTCGCCGCGGCGCAGCAGGACGGTCGTGGACGCGGTGGTGGACGAGGCGGTGGGCTCACTCATGGACACCAGTCTCGCCCCTCCCGGGGTACGCACCGCACGCAGGTCGCCCCGCACGCCACCCGTCGGACCCGGTCGCCGTCAGACCCGGGGCGGCCGGGCCTCGTACGGCGTGGAGAGCACGACGGTGGTCCGGGTCGAGACGCCGGCCAGGGAGCGCACCCGGGCGAGGAGTTCCTCCAGCTCGTGCGGGGTCGACACACGCACCTTGAGGATGTAGTTCTCGTCGCCCGCCACGCTGTGGCAGGCCTCGATCTCCGGGACGCCGGCCAGGCGGTCCGCGATGTCGTCGGGTGCGCTGGGGTCGAACGGTTTCACGGAGATGAACGCGGTCATCGGCAGCCCGACGGCCTCCGGGTCGACGACCGCGGCATAGCCGCGGATGACGCCGCGCTGCTCCAGCCGCCGCACCCGCTGGTGCACGGCTGACGTGGACAGGCCCGTGGCCTTGCCCAGGTCCGTGTAGCTCATCCGCCCGTCCTTGACGAGCAGCTGCACGATCTGTCGATCCAGCTCCTCCATGGCGCAAGAACCTACAGTGCGGTTGATCTCCTCGGATACCGAGCGGTCCGGGTCATGCCCGGTTCGTGATGTGGCGGGGGTGGGCCTGCGGCCGGACGAGCGAGCCGGTGCCGGGCACCTGCGAGCGGCATGTGACGAAGGCCACACCTTCCGTACGGTCTCCGTGATGTTCTCGTGATTACCCCGTATTGGGGACGGGAAGTGCTTGCTGTGGTCGAGGCCGCAGTGCCGTCACGGCCCAGCCCGAGGGGGAGAATCCCATGCAGAGTCTTAAGCGCCCTGGTCGTACCGCGCCCAAGCGGCAGCAGCCGGTCGTCGAGCCCGTACCGGAGGGCGTCGAACCCGACGCCCTCGACGACGAGGAACTCGAGGCCTACGACACCTTCGAGATGTACCGGGTGATCTGCCCGGACTGCGCGCAGCCCATCGCGCTGCTGGCGGACGAGGGGGTGCTGCCGGAGCACGCGCTGTGCGCCTCGCCGTGGAACCCGTTCGGGCTCACGGTCTGCGCCGGCACCGGCCGTCGGGCCTCCGAGGCCCGCCCGGCCGACGAGTCCTTCCGGCCCCACGAGCAGGACACCGCGCTGCTGCTGACGCTCCCGCGCGGCCTCGACTGGCGGACCCAGCCCTTCTCCCACGTCGGCGGCCCGGGCTCGCGCCCGATGCGGGTGCCGACGATGCGGCGCGAGGCGGCCTAGGACGCGGTTCGGCGCGCCGCCCCCGAACCATGGGGGGCGGCGCGTCGGCCCAGGTCGGCAGGGTGCGGCAAGGACGGATTGGTGCCGGACGCCCGCGAACTCACTCTCGATTCCGCGGGCCGGTGACCTGTCCGCACAGTGCCGCGTTGCCCTGGTATGACCCCCACGTACTCGGCGACCGGGCCTCGGCGCCGCGTGTTCGTCCCGGTGCCCGCCGGTCCGGTCCCGCCGGCTCCGCAGCTCCCGGACCCGCCGATCTACCGTGAGCTGATGCGCACCTGGGCCGACCGGGGCCGCACCCTGCCGGGGCGCGACGACCCCGAGTGGGTGAGGCTCGCGGCGCCCCCGCGCGGGCTCGGGGACTTCTTCACCACCGGTGACTTCCGGGTCACCGGTGACTTCAGCGTCCCTCGGGACCCGCGAGATGACGGGCGATGACCATCCGCTGGATCTGGTTGGTGCCCTCGACGATCTGCAGCACCTTGGCCTCGCGCATGTAGCGCTCGGCCGGGAAGTCGGCGGTGTAGCCGTAGCCGCCGAGGATCTGCACGGCGTCGGTGGTGACCCGCATCGCCGTGTCGGTGCAGTGCAGCTTGGCCATGGCCGCCTGCTTGGCGAACGGCAGTCCGGCGTCGCGCAGCCGCGCCGCCGTGAGGTACAGCGCGCGGCCGGCCTCGATCTGGGTCGCCATGTCGGCGAGCATGAAGCGCAGCCCCTGGAAGTCGGCGATCGGCTTGCCGAACTGGCGCCGCTCGGCCGCGTAGGTCACCGCCTCGTCGAGCGCCGCCTGGGCCACGCCGATCGCGCAGGCGGCGATGCCGAGCCGCCCGGAGTCGAGCGCGGACAGGGCGATCGCGAAGCCCTGGCCCTCGTCCCCGATGCGCCGGGCGTCGGGGACCCGGACGCCGTCGAGGTGGACCTGCGCGGTGGGCGATCCCTTGAGCCCCATCTTCTTCTCCGGCACCGCGGCGCTCAGCCCCTCGGCGTCGCCGGGGACCAGGAAGGCGGTGATGCCGCGCGGACCCTCCTCCCCCGTACGCGCCATGACCGTGTAGAAGTCGGCGATGCCGCCGTGCGTGATCCACGCCTTGGTGCCGGTGATGACCCAGTCGTCGCCCTCCCGCACCGCCTTGGTGCGCAGGGAGGCGGCGTCCGAGCCGGAGGCGGGCTCGGAGAGGCAGTAGGCGCCCAGCAGCCCGCCGCCGAGCATCGCGGGCAGGTGCTCGGCCTGTTGCTCCTTGGTGCCGAAGGCGGCGAGCGCGTAGGAGGCGAGGGTGTGCACGCTGACGCCGAGGCCGACGGTGAGGCGGGCCGCGGCGAGCTCTTCGAGGACCTGGAGGTACACCTCGTACGGCTGCTCGCCGCCGCCGTGCTCGGTGTCGTAGGGCAGGCCCAGCAGGCCGGATTCGGAGAGCAGGGCGAAGACCTCGCGCGGGAAGCGTCCGGCGTCCTCCTCCTCGGCCGCGCTCGGGGCGATCTCACGGAGCGCGATCTCGCGGACCAGTGAGATCAGGTCCCGTGCCTCGTCCGTGGGCAGTTGCCGGTCCACCGGCTGCGGGGCGCGGTCGGGCATGGCGACGCTCTCCTCCCTGTCGGGCGCGTCGGCGGAGGGCGTCTTGGGTGGACGCGGTTCCGCCGGCTCTGTTCGGCTGGGCCGATGCTCGCACTCCCGGGTCGCGGAAGCGGCTGACCAGCGGCTGTGGCCTGTGAGTATGCCCGATCGGAGGCACGGCGTCACCAGTTAACGACCGCTTACTTCGAGAAAGGGCCGGTAGGGCTCCGGCGGGCCCCGCCTCCGGTCAGTCCCGGCGGGCGGCGGGCGGGGCCGGGTAGGCGGGGTCCAGCTCCTCGATGGCGCGCAAGGTCCCGCCGAGCGACTTCACCAGCAGGTCGCGCATGGTCTCGCGGGGCAGCCCGGGGCGGCCGATCCAGTCCAGGGTGGCGCCCTCGACGCTGCACACCCAGGCGAGCAGGCCCATGCGGGCCAGCGGTCCGATGTCCGAGCGGCCGTACGCCCCCTCGGCGATGGTGACGGCGATCGCCTCGCGCACCCCGTCCCGGATGGCGTGCACCTCGGCGTCGAAGCCGACACCGCCGCTGACGATGGTGCGGTAGGCGGCCTGGTGGTGCTCGGCGTAGCGCAGGTAGCCGTCGATGGTCCGGTGGACTCGGTCCGCCTGCGGCAGTTCGGTGCCGCCCGCGGCGGTGGTGACCAGGTCGGCGACGGAGTCCTGGATGATCGCCAGGTAGTAGCCCCGCTTGGACCGGAAGTAGTAGTAGATCAGCCCCTTGGCGACATGCGCCTGGCGCGCGATGTCGTCCATCGACAGCGCGTCGTACGACGTGTCGGCGAACAACTTCCGCCCGATGGCGATGAGTTCGGCGCGGCGTGCGAGCGAACGCTCGGTGCCGCGCGCCTGGGGACGGGCGTCGGCGCGCTGTTGACTGATATTCAATTTCGACCCTGGTCTCCTACGGGGGGCGGGACATCCGCAGTATGGCAGGCCGGGTCGTGGGGCAGGTCACATGCGGGTCACGTCACAGCAGGCCCAGCTGGACCACGAGCATCGCGAGCACCACGACAAGGGTCCAGCCCATGACGTGCTCGAGGATCTTCGGGCCGTCTTCCTTGGGGCCGCCGGTACGGACGCGGGTGGCGGTGGCGGTGTGTGCGGTCATGGCTTCTCGCTGCTCTCGGGCTTCGGCTTCGGTGAGGTCCCCCCGCTCACGGTGTCCACCTTGCCACCGTGAGCGGCTTTTGCGGCCGAGAGCTTGGTCACAGCGGGGCCGGTCAGCGCACGCCCACCGCCGCGAGGGCCTTGCGCTGACGCGGGCTGGGGTGCGCCGGGAAGTACAGGTAGCAGACGCCGCCGGTTCCGGAGACGACCTTGCCACTGGCGTTGTACCGCTTGGTCCGCAGCCAGATGTTCTCCCACTCGCGCCGCTTGTAGACGCGGCGCACGGCCTCGTTGTCGTCCGAGGCCGGGTCGTTGGCGATCACGTCCCCGTCGGCGGTGAAGCCGACCACGGTCATCAGGTGGCCCGCGGTGCCGTAGCCGGCCCCGGTCAACTCCTCCTCCAGGAAGGACTGGGACGTGATGGCCGGGATGCCGGCCGCGATCAGCGTCTCCAGGTCGGTGAGGGAGCCGAGGCGGGTGACCACGCCCTGGAGGTCCTTGAAGGTGGCCGCGTAGGCGGCGTTGAAGGGCCAGTTGCCGCAGCCGGCGTACTGGTAGTCGTACGTGTACCGGGCCGCGTGGCAGACCTGCGGGTCGGCGTAGGAGGGGTCGACCCAGGCGAGCTGCTCCTCGGTGAGCCGGCCGCCCCAGTACTCGATGATCATCTGCGAGGAGGTGGGGCTGCACCAGGCCTCGCCGCCGTTGTCGTACTCGGGGTACTGGCCCTTGTGGATCTCCTGGGAGTAGCGCGGGACGCGCAGTTCCCGGGCGAGACCCGGCGTGGAGGCGGGCACGGTGAAGCGGTCGGGGACGTCGGAGCCCATCGCGCCGAGCCGCCAGACGGTGGGCGTGGCCCTCGTGCCCGGGCGGCGGTACAGGGTGAGCCGGAGCCGGTACGAGGCCAGGCGCAGGCCGGTGGAGGCGTCGTCGACCGAGAAGGTGTCCGTCCAGACGCTGCTGCGGCCGTCGCCCTGGTCGTCGACCGAGGTGCGCCGGATGTCCTGGTCGCCGTCGCCCGCCGTCCAGCGGCCCATCACGTACCAGGGCGTGTCCGTGCCGTCGGAGTAGGTCCCCTTCAGCTCGACCTGGATCCAGGTGCCGGACGGGGTGTGCGCGTTCCAGGAGGCGATGGCCTCGGTCGCGGGCACGGCGAGCCGGTGGACCGGCGAGGTCCAGGTCGCGTACTCCCAGGCCGCGGTCCTGCCGGTGTGCGGGTCGGTGTGGTCGGCGGTGCCCGCCGGTGTGCCGATCACGACACCGGGCCGGGCACCGGCGACGGCGCGGGCACCCCGCACGGTCCCGCACCGCCAGTCCCGGAACGTGGTCCAGGCGCGGTAGTCGGCCTGTCGGCCGGGGGTGCGGCCGGCGTCCGCCGGGCCGCCGCCCTCGCCCGCCGCGGCTTCGGCGGCGGTGGCCGGGATCGCGCCGCCGGCCACCGCGGCGGCGACCGCGGCGGCCAATACGGTTCTGCGGGACGGCTGTTCGGCTCTGCTCATGGGTGGAGAACCCCCAGGTGTCCGAGTCGGGCGGGTCCGTTGCACGGTCGTGCGCCAACTATGGCCGCAGGCGTCCGCTCCTGCCAGCACTTCTGCACGCGCCACGCCATGAACATTGGTGTCTACCAGTGGCGCGGTTAGGGTGCGTGCGAACACCGCCCGCCCCTTCGCACCACTCGGGACCCGCCATCCACGACCTCGCAGACCGGCTCCGCCGGCTTCCCCCGTCCTGCGGCCCCGTACGTTTGATCGGCGTCGACGGGCACGCCGGTTCCGGGAAGTCCACGTTCGCCGGGCTGCTGGCCGCGGAGCTGGGAGGCGCGCCGGTGCTGCACCTCGACGACATCGCCAGCCACGACGAGCTCTTCGACTGGACCGGACGGCTGCTGAGCCAGGTGATCGAGCCCCTGCGGCGGGGCGACACCGCGCACTACGCCCCCTACGACTGGCGGGCCCGGCACTTCTGCGCGCCCCGGCCTCTGCCGCCGGCCCCGGTGGTGCTGGTCGAGGGTGTGGGCGCGGGGCGCGAGGCGCTGCGCCCGCACCTGGCCCGGCTGTTCTGGATGGAGTTGCCGCGCGAGGAGGCATGGGGGCGCGGACGGGCGCGCGACGGAGCGGAGCAGCGGGCGTTCTGGGACGGGTGGATCCAGGCGGAGCGCCGGCACTTCGCCACCGACCCGTCACGCCCCTTCGCGCATCTTCTGGTGCTGCAGCGCGAGGAGGGGTACGAGGTGCTGCCGGGACCCGCGGGACTCGTCTCCCGACCCTGATTCTCACCCAGAGTGACGAGCCGTCCGCAATGTGCTGAACTCGTGAAGATCGCTGTGCGACACCGGGCCGGAACGCCTCAACTCCGCTTGACCCAGGGCCCGTACAGGTCTTACGTTCTGGTTGTGCGGCCGTTCGAAGCCGCCCGCAGTCGCGAAGCCCCCGGTTGTTCCCCCGTGACCGGGGGCTTCGTTCTGCCCTGAGCGCGTTCTGCGGCTGCTCCGCGACGCTGTCCGCTCACCCTCGGTGACGTTCTCGTATGCGCCCCGTCCGCTCCCACCTCGTGGAACAGGCCTCCCCGGCGCCCTTCGGAGGGAAGACCGCCGCGGGTACGATGCCCTCGGTGCGACCCGGAGCGCAGTTGCCGCGCGCACCTTGCAACTCCGGCCCGCGGCAGAGCCGTTGGCCGAGGCGGCCGGCGGGCGACGGCCCGGCGGCATACCGACGGGGGCACGGTACGTGGGGGACGGGATGGACTTCGGCACGCAGGGCCCACAGGCCCCGGCCGACCTCGCCTGGCTGCGCGGCGTGGACGCCTACACCATGGGGGCGTATCCGCAGGCCGAGGAGGAGTTCCGGGCCGCGGTACGTATCGACCCCGCGATGGCCGACGGCTGGCTGGGACTGCACGCGCTGCGCGTCGACACCGCCAACGCCCTGCTCAGGATGTTCCGGCACCGCGAGCGCTTCGGCGAGCAGCGCGCCCGCCACCGCCGGACCCTCAACTCCTGGTACTGGCTGGGCTGGTGGGTGCAGCCCGTGCTGGAAAGCCCCCGCGACCTGCTGCTCGCGCATGCCTCCCACTGGCTGGACGGCCGTCACGTCCCGGAACTGGACCGGGCCCTGGCCGGGCTGCCGCCCGTGGACACCGACGCCCAGGTCCGGTTCCTGCACGCCTGCCGTGCCTACCTGGTCAAGGACTGGGAGCAGCTCGTCCGGCACACCGACCCGCTGCTCGGTGATGCCCTGCTGGGCATCGAGGCCGGTCTGTTCAGCGGCATGGCCCGGGTGCGGCTGGAGATGTACGGGCAGGCCGAGCCGCTGCTGTCGGCGGCCCTGATGCGGTGCCGCAGCGAACAGCCGCAGCGCAAGGAGCTGCGGTACTGGCTGGCGCGGGCGCACGAGGGCACGGGCCGCAGCGCGGCGGCGCTGCCGCTGTACCGGGCCGTGCACCGCGTCGACCCCGCCTTCATGGACACCTCCGCCCGGCTGGCCGCGATCGCCGAGGGCGACGGCTACGACGACGCGGCCGACCTCGCGGGACTGGCGCAGGCCGGCCTGGGACCGGACTGCCTGGACGGCCCGGACGGGCTCGACCCCCTCTCCGGAGCCGACGAACGCGACCTCAAACTGTCCGTCCCCGAGCCCGGTCCGCCCGCCCCGCTGCCCTCGCTGTCCGGACCGCCGGTGCGCGAGAAGACCGACGGGACGGACCCTTCCCTGCCCACCGGTCCCACCGACCCCGCGTTGCTGGAGGAGGCGCTCGCCGAACTGGAGCGCATGGTGGGGCTCGAACCGGTGAAGCGGCAGGTCAAGGCGCTGTCCGCCCAGCTGAACATGGCGCGGCTGCGGGCCGGTCAGGGGCTGCCGGTCCAGCCGCCCAAACGTCACTTCGTCTTCTCCGGCCCCTCGGGCACCGGCAAGACCACCGTCGCCCGCATCCTGGGCCGTGTCTTCTACGCCCTCGGCCTGCTCGGCGGCGACCACCTCGTGGAGGCGCAGCGGGCCGACCTGGTCGGCGAGTACCTGGGCCAGACCGCCGTGAAGGCCAACGAGCTGATCGACTCCGCGCTCGGCGGCGTCCTCTTCGTGGACGAGGCGTACTCCCTGTCCAACTCCGGGTACGGCAAGGGGGACGCGTACGGCGACGAGGCGCTGCAGGTGCTGCTGAAGCGGGCCGAGGACAACCGGGACCACCTGGTGGTGATCCTGGCCGGCTATCCGGAGGGCATGGACCGGCTGCTGGGCGCCAACCCCGGGCTGTCCTCGCGCTTCACGACGCGGGTCGACTTCCCCTCGTACCGGCCGCTGGAACTCACCTCGATCGGGGAGGTGCTCGCGGCGGAGAACGGTGACGTGTGGGACGAGGAGGCGCTGGACGAGTTGCGGTCGATCGCCGGGCACGTGGTGGATCAGGGGTGGATCGACGAGCTGGGGAACGGGCGGTTCCTGCGGACGCTGTACGAGAAGAGCTGTGCGTACCGGGATCTGCGGTTGTCGGTGTATCCGGGGGTGTTGAGCCGGGACGACCTGGCGACGTTGCGGTTGCCGGACTTGATGCAGGCGTACGGGGAGGTGCTGTCGGGGAGGGGGCCGGGGGATCAGTCGGCCCTGTGAGGCCCGCGGCCAAGGCGGTCACGTCGCCAAGGTCACCTCTCGGTGGGCCGGGTCCCGTACCTCGCCGACCAGGAGTTCCAGTACGTCCTCCAGGGCGACCAGGCCCAGGACCTTGCCCGACGCGTCCGTGACCTGGGCCAGGTGGGTGGCGGCGCGGCGCATCACGGTGAGGGCGTCGTCGAGGGGGAGGTCGGGGCGGAGGGTCGTCATCGGGCGCCAGAGGTGCTGCGGGACGGCCCGGTCGGGATCCTCGGCGTCGAGGACGTCCTTGACGTGGAGGTAGCCCATGAAGGGGCCCTTGCCGGCCGCGACCGGGAAGCGTGAGTACCCGGTGCGGGCGGTGAGCCCGACGATCTGGCCCGGGGTGGCCGACGGGCCGACCGTCACCAGGGACTCGCGGCCGAGCAGTACGTCCGTCACCGGGCGGGAGCCCAGTTCCAGGGCGTCCTCCAGGCGTTCCTGCTCCTCGGGGTCGAGCAGGCCGGCCTGGCCGGCGTCCTCCACCAGCCGGTTGAGCTGTGCACTGGTGAAGACGGCCTCGACCTCGTCCTTGGGCTCGACGCGGAACAGCCGCAGGATGCCCCGGGAGCAGGCGCCCAGGGCGAAGGTGACCGGCTTGCAGAGACGGGCGAAGGCGACGAGGCCGGGGCTCAGCCACAGCGCGGTCCTCTCGGGGGCGGCCATCGCGAGGTTCTTCGGAAGCATCTCGCCGATGACGAGGTGGCAGAAGACCACGGCGGCCAGCGCGATGACGTAGCCGAGGGGGTGGATGACGCCGTGCGGCAGGTGCATCCACTCGAAGACCGGTTCCAGCAGGTGCGCGACGGTCGGTTCGGCGACCGCGCCGAGGGTGAGTGAGCAGACCGTGATGCCGAACTGGGCGGCGGCCATCATCTGCGGCAGCCGCTCCAGGCCGTACAGCACCTGGCGGGCCCGGGCGGTGCCGAGCGGTTCGATCTGGCTGCGGCGGACCGAGACCAGGGCGAACTCGGCGCCGACGAAGAAGCCGTTGGCGAGCACGAGCAGCGCGGCGAAGAGGAGTTGCAGGACGCTCATCGGGCGGCCTCCGGCACGGAGACCGGTGCCGTCCGCACCAGTCGTATGCGCTCGGCGCGGTAGTGGCCGACCCGGCGGACGGAGAGGCGCCAGCCGGGCAGTTCCGCGCGGTCGCCGACGGCCGGGATGCGGCCGAGCAGGTCGGCGACGAGGCCGGCCGCGGTCTCGTACGGGCCGTCGGGGGCGTCGAGGCCGATGCGGCGCAGGGCGTCGACGCGGCAGCTGCCGTCGACGTCCCAGGCGGGCCGGCCGTCCTCGGGCGGGGCGGCGGCGAGTTCGGGGGCGTCCAGGCCGTCGTGCTCGTCGCGGACCTCGCCGACCAGCTCCTCGACGATGTCCTCCAGGGTGACGACGCCGGCCGTGCCGCCGTACTCGTCGACGACGACCGCGATGGGCTGCTCGCTTCGCAGGCGGGTGAGGAGGGGCCGGA
This sequence comes from Streptomyces sp. CB02414, assembly GCF_001905385.1. Taxonomy (GTDB): domain Bacteria; phylum Actinomycetota; class Actinomycetes; order Streptomycetales; family Streptomycetaceae; genus Streptomyces. The sequence goes on from NZ_LIPF01000009.1 coordinate 65,910, forward strand.
CGGGCAGGGTCTCGGGGACCAGCAGCGCCGGCTGGGCGATGCGGCCGGCGGGGGTGCGCAGCCGGTCGTGGGCGGGGACGGCGAGGGCGTCCTTGAGGTGGACCATGCCGACGATCTCGTCAATCTTCTCCCGGTAGACGGGGAAGCGGGACAGGCCGGTGGCGCGGGTCAGGTTGACCACGTCCTCGGCGGTGGCCGAGGAGTGCAGGGCGCTGACCTTCACGCGTGGGGTCATGACGTGCTGTGCGGTCAGTTCGCCCAGCGACAGCGTGCGGACGAACAGGTCGGCGGTGTCCTGTTCCAGCGCGCCGGCGCGGGCGGAGTGCCGGGCCAGGGAGACCAGTTCGTCGGGGGTGCGGGCGGAGGCCAGCTCTTCGGCGGGCTCGACGCCGAGCGTGCGGACCAGGCGGTTGGCCACGGCGTTCAGGGAGGCGATCACCGGGTGGAACAGGCGGGCGAAGGCGTGCTGGGGGCCGGCGACGAAGCGGGCGACCTGGAGGGGCCTGGACACCGCCCAGTTCTTGGGCACCAGCTCGCCGATCACCATCTGGACCGCCGACGCCAGCAGCATGCCGACGACGACGGCGATGCCGGGGACGGCACCGTCGGGGATGCCGATCGCCGTGAAGGGACCGTCCAGGAGGCGGGCGAGCGCCGGTTCGGCGAGCATGCCGACGACGAGGGAGGTGATGGTGATGCCGAGCTGGGTGCCGGAGAGCTGGAAGGACAGCTCCTTCAGGGACTCGACGACGCGGCGGGCGCGCCGGTCGCCGTCGGCGGCGGCCTGTTCGGCGTCGGGGCGTTCGACGGTCACCAGGCCGAACTCGGCGGCTACGAAGAAGCCGTTGGCGAGGATCAGCACGAAGGCGGCTGCCAGGAGCAGCAGGGGGGTGGTCATGATGCCGCCGCCTGTGGGGGTTCACAGCAGGGGGCGGCGCAGGTACTGCAGGACGGTCCGTCCATCGCCGGAGGGAGTCACTCCTCGGGTAGCGGGAACCCCCGCGCACCGGGCGGAGCGACGGGGGCGAGGACGCGACGGCCGCGTCCTCGTTCCCAGATTAATCACGAAAAGGGCGCCCGCGGCAGGGGCGGCGCTCCCGCGTCAGCCGCGTGGTGCCTCGGGGGCGGCGCCGGAACGGGCTTCGACGAGGGCGCGCAGGGCGCGCGCGTCCTGGATGGCGCGCTGCCGGGCGATGCCCGGCTGGATGCCGAGCGCGGGCAGGCTGGTGCCGTCGCTGAGGTCGAGGAAGGCCCAGGGGTCGCCCTGCCGGAGGTTGACCCGGAGGATCTCGGCCCAGGCCAGGCGCCGCTTGGTGGTGAGGTTGACGACGGTGACGCCCGTCTCGTCGGCGGTGACGTGGGGTCGGGCCAGCAGGAACAGGACCCCGGCGAGGAGGAGTGCGGTCAGCATGAAGCTGAGGCGCTCCCCCGTGCCGAGGCCGTTCAGCAGCATGCCGACCGCCGTGATGGCCGCGAAGGTGAGGACGGCGAGGACGGTCAGGACGGCGCGGGTGCGGCCCGGCCGGAAGGTGACGGGCAGGGCCGGCAGGTCCGGCGTGGTGTCGGGCATGAGATGGCTCCGGGTCCCGCTCAGAGGCGGCAGGCGTGGATGGCCGTGGTCAGGATGGCCCGGGCGCCGATCTCGTACAGGTCGTCCATGATCCGCTGGGCGTCCTTGGCGGGGACCATGGCGCGGACGGCGACCCAGCCCTCGTTGTGCAGCGGGGAGACGGTCGGGGACTCCAGGCCGGGGGTGAGGGCGACGGCCTTCTCCAGCTGCTCCACCCGGCAGTCGTAGTCCATCATCACGTACGTCCGGGCCACCAGGACGCCTTGCAGGCGGCGCAGGAACTGCTGGACCTTGGGTTCCTCGGCGTCCGCGCCGGAGCGGCGGATGACGACGGCCTCCGACTTCATGATGGGCTCGCCGAAGACCTCCAGGCCCGCGTTGCGCAGCGAGGTCCCGGTCTCGACGACGTCCGCGATGACCTCGGCGACGCCCAGCTCGATGGCGGTCTCGACGGCGCCGTCGAGGTGGACGACGGAGGCGTCGACGCCCTGTTCGGCCAGGTGGGCGGCGACGATGCCCTCGTAGGAGGTGGCGACGGTGCGGCCCTTGAGGTCGGTGACGCCGTTCGCGGTGCCCGGCTTGCCGGCGAAGCGGAAGGTGGAGCGGGCGAAGCCGAGCGGGAGGATCTCCTCGGCGTCGGCGCCGGAGTCGATCAGCAGGTCGCGGCCGGTGATGCCGATGTCGAGCTTGCCGGAGGAGACGTAGATCGCGATGTCGCGGGGGCGCAGGTAGAAGAACTCGACCTCGTTGGTCGGGTCGACGATGCGCAGTTCCTTGGACTCGCGGCGCTGCTGGTAGCCGGCCTCATGCAGCATCTCCCCCGCGGGGCCTGACAGGGAACCCTTGTTGGGGACGGCGATGCGCAGCATGAGGTCGGCTTCCTTTGTGTGAAGGGGTGGAGAAAAGGGGGTTCGGCTTACAGGTGGGCGTAGACGTCGTCCAGGGAGATGCCGCGGGCGACCATCATCACCTGGACGTGGTACAGCAGCTGGGAGATCTCCTCGGCCGCCGCGTCCTTGCCCTCGTACTCGGCGGCCATCCAGACCTCGGCGGCCTCCTCGACGACCTTCTTGCCGATGGCATGGACCCCCTTGTCCACCAGTTCGGCGGTGCGGGAGGTGGCGGGGTCGCCGTTCGCGGCCTTGTGCTGGAGCTCGGTGAAGAGCTCCTCGAAAGTCTTCTTGGACATGGTGCCGACCACTCTACGGGTTGTGCCGGTCGACCTAACGCCAGGGTTCAGATACTGAACGGAGCGTAGCCGCCGTGGCGACGGCCGCGGTCACCGCCTCGTGGCCCTTGTCCTCGCTGGAGCCCTCGATGCCGGCCCGGTCGAGGGCCTGCTCCTCGGTGTCGCAGGTGAGGACGCCGAAGCCGACGGGGACGCCGGTCTCCACGGAGACCTGGACCAGGCCCTGGGTGACGCCCTGGCAGACGTAGTCGAAATGGGGGGTGCCGCCGCGGATGACGACGCCGAGGGCGACGATCGCGTCGTAGCCGCGGCCGGCGAGGACCTTGGCGACGACCGGGAGCTCGAAGCTGCCGGGGACCCTGAGCAGCGTCGGCTCGTCGATGCCCAGCTCGTGCAGGGCGCGCAGGGCGCCGTCGACCAGTCCGTCCATCACCTTGTCGTGCCACTGTGCCGCGACGACGGCGACCCGCAGGTCCCCCACGTTGCGTACGGACAGGTCCGGTGCACCCTTGCCGCTCACGTCTCTCCTCGCGTTGCTTGCTTACTGGTTGCCGCAGGTGGACACGGGCGTCGTGTCCAGCCAGGGCAGGTCGTGTCCCATCCGGTCCCGCTTGGTGCGCAGGTAGCGGAGGTTGTGTTCGCCCGCCTGGACGGGCATCGGCTCGCGGCCGGTGACCTGGATGCCGTGCCGTTCCAGGGCGTCGCTCTTGTCCGGGTTGTTGGTCATCAGGCGGACGGAGCGTACGCCGAGGTCGTCGAGGATCTGGGCGCCGGCGCCGTAGTCGCGGGCGTCTGCGGGCAGGCCGAGTTCCAGGTTGGCGTCGAGGGTGTCGCGGCCGCGCTCCTGGAGTTCGTAGGCGCGCAGCTTGGACATCAGGCCGATGCCGCGTCCCTCGTGGCCGCGCAGGTAGACAACCACTCCCCTGCCCTCGGCCTGGATACGGTCCAGGGAGGCGTCCAGCTGGGGGCCGCAGTCGCAGCGCTGGGAGCCGAAGACGTCGCCGGTGAGGCACTCGGAGTGGATCCGGACGAGGACGTCCTCGCCGTCGCCGACCTCGCCGTGGACGAGGGCGACGTGCTCGACGCCATCGACGGTGGAGCGGTAGCCGTGCGCCGTGAACTCGCCGTGCCGGGTGGGCAGGTGGACCTCGGCCTCGCGGCGGACGGTGGGCTCCTCGCTGCGGCGGTAGGCGATCAGGTCCTCGATGGAGATGATCGTCAGGCCGTGCTTGCGGGCGAACGGGATCAGCTCCGGCAGCCGCAGCATGCGCCCGTCCTCGCCGGCGATCTCGACGATGGCGCCGGCCGGGCGCAGGCCCGCGAGGCGGGCGAGGTCGACGGCGGCCTCGGTGTGGCCGTCGCGGACGAGGACGCCGCCGGAGCGGGCGCGGAGCGGGAAGATGTGCCCGGGGCGGACCAGGTCTGTCGGCTCGGCGGTGCCGCTCGCCAGGAGCTGGAGGGTGGTGGCGCGGTCGGAGGCGGAGATGCCGGTGCTGACGCCGTGCGCGGCGGTGGCGTCCACGGAGACGGTGAAGGCGGTCTTCATCGACTCGGTGTTGTCGTCGACCATCTGCGGCAGGCGCAGCCGGTCCAGTTCGTCGCCCTCCATGGGGGCGCAGACCAGGCCGCGGCACTCGCTCATCATGAAGGCGACGATCTCCTCGGTCGCCTTCTCGGCGGCGATGACGAGGTCGCCCTCGTTCTCGCGGTTCTCGTCGTCGACGACGACGACCGGGCGCCCTGCGGCGATGTCGGCGATGGCCTGTTCGACGGGGTCGAGAACGAGGTCTTCGATGCCGTCGGTGCTGTAGAGGACGGGTGCCGTGCTCATGCGGGCGCTCCTTCCGGGACGGGCCGCGCCGCGGTGCGGGAGCGCAGCCACCAATCGCGCAGGCCCCACAGGACGAGCGCGCCGTAGATGACGTAGACGAAGCCGGAGAAGGCGAAGCCGTTGGCGAAGTTCAGCGGTACGCCGACCAGGTCGACCAGCAGCCAGGCGAACCAGAACTCGACCATGCCGCGCGCTTGGGCGTACATGGCGACGACGGTGCCGACGAAGATGTACGCGTCCGGCCAGGGATCCCAGGACAGGGTGGGGAAGGCGGTGAACAGGCCGCCGACCGCGAGGGTGCCGACGGCGGCGGCCGCGACGAGGGCGCCGCGCTCGCGCCAGGTGGCGAAGCGGACGGCGATGGAGCCGTCCTGGGTCTGCTGCCGGCCGCGGTTCCACTGCCAGAAGCCCCAGGCGGCGACGACCATGACGACGACCTGCTTGCCGGCGCTGCCGGAGAGGTGGGCGGTGGCGAAGGCCGTGAAGAGGATCAGCCCGGAGACGAACTGCACGGGCCAGGTCCATATCGAGCGCCGCCAGCCCAGGGCGAGGCCGAGCAGACCGATCACGTTGCCGATCATGTCCGACCACTTGATGTGCTGGTCGAAGAGGGTGAACGCCTCGGAGTTGAGCCAGTTCACCGGGTGCCTCCCTGGGTGCCGAGCAGCCGCTCCACGTACTTGGCGATGACGTCCACCTCGAGGTTGACCGGGTCGCCGGGCTGCTTGATGCCGAGCGTGGTCAGGGCGAGGGTGGTGGGGATGAGGCTGACGGTGAAGAAGTCGGGGCCGGCGTCCACGACGGTGAGGCTGATGCCGTCGACGGTGATGGAGCCCTTCTCGACGACGTAGCGGGCGAGGTCGGCCGGGAGGGAGATCTTGACGAGCTCCCAGTGCTCGGACGGCTTGCGTTCCAGGATCTCGCCGGTGCCGTCCACGTGGCCCTGCACGATGTGCCCGCCGAGGCGGGCGCCGACGGCGGTGGGGCGCTCCAGGTTGACGCGGGAGCCGGTGGTGAGGACGCCCAGGCTGGAGCGGTTCAGGGTTTCCGCCATCACGTCGGCGGTGAACTCGTCGCCCTCGTGGTCGACGACGGTGAGGCAGACGCCGTTGACGGCGATGGAGTCGCCGTGCCGTGCCCCTTCGGTGACCGCGGGGCCGCGCAGGCGGAAGCGGCAGGCGTCGTCGAGGGTCTCGACGGCGGTGACCTCGCCCAGCTCTTCGACGATTCCGGTGAACACTTCCCGGGTCCTCCTGCCTCTTCGGGCACGGACTCCGGGGCTGTCGAGAGCGACAGAGATCGCGAGCGAGGACACCGGGAGCGACGCCGGACGGGGCCCGCCCGTGACGGGCGAGCCCAGAGGTCGGCGGCGCGCACGCATGCTCGCCCGCCGCGCACTGCCTCCCATCCGGACTTTAACCGTCGGTCCAGGAATTTCACCTGGTCAACCGGTCGCTGGAGGCGACCGGGTCGCGGACTGTAACCGCCGGTTCGGACTTTCACCGACCCCGGAGTGCGCTGCTTCTGGTACAGGGCCAGTGTGCCACGCCCGATGACCGCCCATGCGGACGGAGTGTGTGAGGTGGCTCACAGAGCGCTCCTCCGGCGTGACTCCACCGCGCCATGGCGACCCAACTGGGCTGTCACCCGGGCGCCTTGAGATTGGTCCATACCTATTGACTCACTGGTCTAGTCCTCTCTAGGGTCTGCGCAACTTCCGTGGAGAGGAACCGACTGTGCCTTCCCCCTCACGCTCCAGAACCGGCCGCGGAGCGAGACCGGCCCTGTTCGCGGCGGCCGCCGCCGTCGCGGGCCTGGTGCTCGCCGGCCTCCCGGCGACCGCGTCGCAGGCCGCCGCCGACCAGGAGTCCTGCCGCCCCGACGGGCTCTACCGGACGCCCGGCGTCGACGTCCCGTACTGCTCGGTCTACGACGCCGACGGCCGGGAGAAGATGGGCGCCGACCACCAGCGCCGGGTGATCGGCTACTTCACCGGCTGGCGCACCGGCAAGGACGGCAAGCCCGCCTACCTCGCCTCGGACATCCCCTGGGACAAGATCACCCACATCAACTACGCCTTCGCGCACGTCGACGGCGGCAACAAGCTCTCCGTCGGCTCGGACAGCGCGAAGAACCCCGCCACCGGCATGACGTGGCCCGGGGTCGAGGGCGCGGAGATGGACCCGGACCTCCCCTACAAGGGCCACTTCAACCTGCTCAACAAGTTCAAGAAGCAGCACCCGGACGTCAAGACGCTGATCTCGGTGGGCGGCTGGGCCGAGACCGGCGGCTACTTCGCCGACGACGGCACCCGCGTGGACTCGGGCGGCTTCTACTCGATGGCCACCAACGCCGACGGCTCGGTCAACCAGGCGGGCATCGACGCCTTCGCCGACTCGGCGGTCGACTTCATCCGGAAGTACGGCTTCAACGGCGTCGACATCGACTATGAGTACCCGACGACGATGAAGGACGCGGGCAACCCGCTGGACTGGTCCTTCGCCAACGGACGCCGCGCCGGGCTGGTCGAGGGCTACGCGGCGCTCATGAAGACGCTGCGCGGGAAGCTGGACCGCGCGGGCGCCGCGGACGGGAAGCACTACTTGCTCACCGTCGCCGCGCCGTCCTCCGGGTACCTGCTGCGCGGCATGGAGACCTTCCAGGTCCAGAAGTACCTGGACTACGTCAACATCATGTCGTACGACCTGCACGGCGCCTGGAACGAGCACGTCGGCCCGAACGCCTCGCTCTTCGACGACGGCAGGGACCCCGAGCTCGCCGGCGCGGGCGTGTACACGACCTCCCAGTACGGCGGCATCGGCTACCTCAACACCGACTGGGCGTACCACTACTTCCGCGGTTCGATGCCCGCCGGGCGGATCAACATCGGGCTGCCGTACTACACGCGCGGTTTCAAGAACGTCACCGGCGGCACCAACGGGCTCTGGGGCAAGGCACCCTCCACGGACTGCCCGGCCGGCTCCGGCCTGACCAAGTGCGGCGACGGCGCGGTCGGCATCGACAACCTGTGGCACGACCTGGACACCGCCGGCGAGGAGTCGCCCGCCGGTTCCAACCCGATGTGGCACGCCAAGAACCTGGAGAAGGGCATCGTCGGCGACTACGTCACCGACTACGGCTTCCCGGCCGGCACGAAGCTCACCGGGACGTACGAACGCCACTACGACGCCACGCTGGTCGCGCCCTGGCTGTGGAACGCCGAGAAGAAGGTCTTCCTGTCCACCGAGGACGAGCAGTCGGTCCAGGCCAAGGCGGACTACGTCGTCGACCGCGGCATCGGCGGCACGATGGTGTGGGAGCTCGCGGGCGACTACGCCTGGGACGCCGGCAAGGGGCAGTACGTGCCGGGTTCGACGCTCACCGACACGATGTACCAGGCATTCAGGAACGCCTCCCCGTACGGTGCGAAGCGCGCCACGACCGACCTGCCGGCCGAGGCGCTGGACGTCGACGTCGAGTTCGGGGAGTTCCCGCTCGGTGACTCCAACTACCCGATCAGCCCCAAGCTGAAGATCACCAACAACACGCAGACGGCCCTGCCGGGCGGTACGGAGTTCCAGTTCGACTACTCCACCTCCGCGCCCGGCAACGCCAAGGACCAGTCCGGCTGGGGCACTTCGGTGATCCGCAGCGACCACACGGGCGACAACGTGGGCGGCCTGAAGGGCGACTACCACCGCGTCTCGCTGAAGCTGCCGGCCTGGCAGTCGCTGGCGCCGGGCGCGTCCACGACGGTCGACTTCGTCTACTACCTGCCGGTGTCGACCCCGTCGAACTGGACGGTGTCCTTCGGCGGCAAGACGTACGCCCTGGCGGGTGACCTGGCCCGGGGAACGACCGTGGTGGAACCGGGGACGGAGACTCCGGGCCCGACGCCCACACCGACGGAGACCGGGTCGCCGAGCCCGACGCCCGGCCCGACGGGCGGCACCGGGCAGTGCACGGCACCGGCCTGGGACGCGGCGTCGCCGTACGGCGGGGGCGTCACCGTCTCCCACGAGGGGCACTCGTGGAAGTCCAAGTGGTGGACGAAGGGCGAGGAGCCCGGAACCACCGGCGAGTGGGGCGTCTGGCAGGACCTCGGCGCCTGCTGAGCCCCGGCAGTACCGGCCCGGCGGCGGTGACGACGGCCCTTGCCCGCCGCCGGGTCTCTCAACGGTTACCCGCGTGTCGCGTCCGTGGGGTGCCGGCAACACCGAGGCCGGCGGCCCGGTCCGGGGGCAGGCCCGCACTCGCCGGGCTGCCCGGCGAGTGCCGTCCGCCGGCTACCGCTCCGGCGGCGCGAACAGCTCGTCCTGCGCTCGGTCCCGGGCCGTCAGCAGTGCCCCGCGCAGGACGGCGCCGCCGCCCAGTGCGGTGGCCCGTACCTCGGTGGCCAGCGGCGACATGCGGGTGAGGCGGTCCTGGACGCGGGCGGCGAGCGCGTCGGCGCCGGCCCGGCCGATCTCGCCGGCCAGCACCACGCAGCCGGGGTCCAGGACGGAGACGACGGTGGCCGCGCCGAGGGCGACCCGGTCGGCGAGGGCGTCCAGGAAGCGGGCGGCCTCCGGTGCCGTGTCCGACCGGCGCACCGCCTCCCGGACCAGCGCGGCGGCGTGCGGCTCGGGCCCCTCGGGCACGGCCGTCACGCCGTGTTCCGCCGCCAGCGCGCTCACCGCCGCCGCACCGGCCACGGAGTGGAAGCCGCCGTCGCAGTCGGTGGCCGACGGCAGGCCCGCGGTGCCCGGCACCGGCATGAAGCCGATCTCGCCCGCACCGCCGGAGACGCCCCGGCGCAGCGTGCCGTCGAGGACGACCGCGGCACCGATGCCGAGGCCGAGCCAGAGCAGGACGAACGTGTCCCGGGCCCGGGCCGCCCCGTCGCGCTGCTCGGCCAGGGCGGCGAGGTTCGTCTCGTTCTCCACTCCGACCCGTGCCTCGGGGAACTTCTCCTGCAGCGCGGCCGTCAGCCGGCGGTGCCACGCGGGCAGGCCCGTGGACGGGCGGAGGTCCCCGCTCGCCGGGTCGATCAGGCCGGGCGCGCCGATACCGACGGTGTGCAGCCGGTCGGCCCCGGCCTCCTTCGCCGCCCGTTCGACCAGGCTCACCGCCTGCTCCACCGCGGGCCCCGTCCCGGTGTCGTCGCCGATCGGCACGGACGCCTCGGCGAGGACGCGGCCGAGCAGGTCGGACACGAGGACGGCGACGCTCTCGGTGCGCACGTCGAGGGCGGCGAGGTACGCGCGGCCGGCGACGATGCCGTACAGCTTGGCGTTGGGGCCGCGGCGCTGCTCGCCCGACTCCCCCACCACCTCGACCAGTCCGGCGGCGATGAGGCGCTCGACGAGGTCGGCGACGGTGGGCCGGGACAGACCGGTCAGCTGCTTCAGCTGCCCCGCCGTCAGCGGGCCCTCCTGCTGGAGCAGACGCAGGGCGAGCCGGTCGTTGATGGCCCGGGCGGTGCGCGGTGATGCGGGCATGCCGGGATCCTTCCAGATCGGCGGCGCGGTGGCTCGCGCCTGATATCCCCTATCCATCAGGAAGGGTCCCTGATAGTTTACCCGGCGCAGCGCGGCAGTGTGCGGTGCGCAGGCAGACGAGCCGGTGCGGATCCGACGGAGGGGCCGAGAATGAGCGCAGTGGTCTACGAGCAACGCCAGGTGAGGCGCGCCCGGTACGCCGTGGCGGCCGTGTTCGCCGTGCACGGCGCGGTCACCGGTTCGTTCGCGACCCGGGTGCCGTGGATCCAGGACCACGCCGGCGTGAGCGCGGGCCAGCTGGGTCTGGCGCTCGCCTTCCCGGCGCTCGGCGCGTCGGTCGCCATGCCGCTGGCCGGCAGCGTCACCCACCGCTTCGGCGCCCGCACCGCCCTGCGCGGCCTGCTGGCCCTGTGGACGCTGGCGCTGGTCCTGCCCTCCCTCGCCCCCGACCTGCTCACCCTGTGCCTGGCCCTGTTCGTGTACGGGGCCACGGCGGGCATGTCGGACGTGGCGATGAACGCGCTCGGCGTCGAGGTCGAGAACCGGCTGGACAAGTCGATCATGTCCGGCCTGCACGGCATGTGGAGCGCGGGCGCCCTGATCGGCTCGGCGGCCGGCACGCTCGCCGCCCACCTGGGCGCGGACGCCCGCCTGCACCACGTCCTGGCCGCCGCCGTGCTGACCGTGGCCGGTCTGGTCGCCTGCGCCTGGGTGCTGGACCTCCAGCCCGCCGAGGACGAGGACCCGCCGCCGAGGTTCGCGCTGCCGCCCCGGTCGGCCGTGCTGATCGGCGCGGTCGGGTTCTGCGCGGTGTTCGCGGAGGGCGCCAGCCTGGACTGGTCGGCGGTCTACCTGCGGGACGAGCTGGAGACGTCGGCCGGACTGGCGGCGGCGTGCACGACCGGATTCACGCTCACGATGGCCGTGGCCCGGTTCGCCGGCGACAAGGTGGTGGACCGTTTCGGCGCGGTGCGCACGGTGCGCGTGAGCGGGGTGCTGGCAACCCTCGGCGGCCTGCTGGTCGTCGTCGGCGGCCATCCGGCGGTGGCGATGGCCGGCTTCGCGCTGATGGGGCTGGGTATCGCCGTGGTCGTCCCGCTGTGCTTCGCGGCGGCCGGCCGGGCCGGCTCCAACCCGAGCCTGGCCATCGCGGGCGTCGCCACCATCACGTACACCTCGGGCCTGATCGCCCCGAGCGCGATCGGCGGCCTGGCCCAGGCGACCAGCCTGGTGGTGTCGTTCGGCCTGGTGACCGTGCTGGCCTGCTGCCTGGTGGTGTTCGCGAAGGTGCTGCGCGCCGGGGACCGGGACCGGCCGAAGGTCAGTCCGCCGAGCGCAGCAGTGCCCGACCGGCAGCCCTGAAGGTGTCGCTCCACGGCGCCGGGCGCAGGGTCTCCGAGTCCAGCCGGACCAGCACCCGGGTGCCGCGGGCGTACGTGGTGGCACCGTCCGCCGAGCAGAAGCGGAAGCCGTAGGTCAGCCCGGTCGTGCCGAGCCGGTCCAGCCAGAGGTGGACGGCGTAGGCGCCCGGCCGGGTGACCGGGGCCTCGTAGGTGATGGTCAGCTCCTTCACCGCGTTGCAGGCGTCGCCGGCCGCCGCCCAGTCGCCCTCGAACCGGAAGCCGTACTCCGTCCACAGCCCGGCCCAGGCGCGCTCGGCCATCACCGGGTAGCGGGCGTTGTGCAGCAGGCCGAGCGCGTCGAGGTCGTCGAAGTGCACGGTGACGGGGACGAGGCGGCCGTACGACACGGCGGGGGCGGCGGGGGCTTCGGCGGTCACGGTGGGCTCCTGGGTGGTGCGGGGTGGTACGCGGTGCGGTGGGCGTACGGGCGATCACTCCCATCCTAAGCGGACGCTCAGCACACCCGTCCGGGAAGGGTGCAGGTCAGCCGCACGGCCGGGCACCCCCGACAATGGTCCGGACAGTCATCACGTACAGAGAAAGCGAAACCTCACCATGGACCTCGGCGTGCGCTGGAAGCTGCACGGGGACGGGAAGGTCCCCGCCCCCGGAGCGGTGGTCCGCCCCGACGAACGGCTCTCGTGGCCCCGCACGTTCGGGCTCGGCGCCCAGCACGTGGTGGCCATGTTCGGGGCGTCCTTCGTGGCTCCGGTCCTGATGGGCCTGGACCCCAACCTCGCGATCATGATGTCGGGCGTGGCGACCGCCATCTTCCTGCTCGCCACCCGCGGCCGGGTGCCCAGCTACCTCGGCTGCTCGCTCTCCTTCGTCGGTGTCGCCGCGGTCATCCGGGCCCAGGGCGGTACGAGTGCCACGGTGACCGGCGCGGTGCTGGTCGTCGGTGCGGCGCTGTTCCTGGTGGGGCTCGCGGTGCAGCGGTTCGGGGCGCGGATCATCCACGCCGCGATGCCGCCGATCGTCACCGGCGCGGTGGTGATGCTGATCGGCTTCAACCTGGCCCCGGTCACCGCCTCGACCTACTGGCCGCAGGACCAGTGGACGGCGCTGCTGGTGATGCTGTTCACCGGGCTGGCCGTGGTCTGCCTGCGCGGTTTCTGGTCCCGGATCGCGATCTTCCTGGGGCTGGTCTTCGGGTACGTGCTCTCCTGGGCCCTGGACCGGATCTTCGGCAAGATCCACTCGGTGGACGGCAGCGGCAAGGTCACCGACCACTGGCGCCTCGACTTCTCCGCCGTGGGGCAGGCCGACTGGATCGGGCTGCCGTCGTTCCACGGGCCGAGCTTCGAGTGGTCGGCGATCCTGGTCGCCCTGCCGGTCGTCATCGCGCTGGTCGCGGAGAACGCCGGACACGTGAAGGCGGTCGGCGAGATGACCGGCGACCCGCTCGACGACAAGCTGGGCACCGCGATCTCCGCGGACGGCGTCGGCTCGATGCTGTCCACCGCGGTCGGCGGTCCGCCCAACACCACGTACTCCGAGAACATCGGCGTGATGGCGGCGACCCGGGTCTACTCGACCGCCGCGTACTGGGCCGCCGCCTGCTTCGCGCTCCTCTTCGGGATCTGCCCGAAGTTCGGCGCGGTCGTCGCCGCGATCCCCGGCGGGGTGCTGGGCGGCATCACCGTCATCCTCTACGGCATGATCGGCCTGCTCGGCGCGCAGATCTGGATCAACGCCGGGGTGGACCTGCGCAACCCGCTGAACCTGGTGCCGGCCGCCGCGGGCATCATCATCGGCGTCGGCAACGTCAGCATGGAGTTCACCGACAACTTCTCACTCAGCGGCATCGCGCTCGGCACCCTCGTCGTCATCACCGGCTACCACGCGCTGCGCGCCTTCGCCCCGGCCCACCTCAAGACCCAGCAGCCGCTGCTGGACGAGGGCACGTCGTCCTACGACGAAAAGGCGGCGGGCGGCGAGGGGCCCGGTGACGGTTCTCAGCGCGCCAAGTCGTAGGCGTAGGACGGCGTGAAGGTGCCCGGTCTGCCCTTGCAGCCGTCCGACTCCCCCGGCAGCTTGACCCACAGGTAGGCGTCGATGCGGCCCAGGCCGGTGCTCAGGGTCGGCGTGCGGCCGATCTTGCGGCCGGCCGGGTCGCACCACTCGCCGTCGGGCGGGGCGCCGTTGCCGTTGCGGCTGGTGTCGATGACGGCGCCGAGGCTCTCCGGTCCGCCCAGGGCGTCGAGGACCGCGCGGTCGTAGGCGACCTCGTCGGCGGTGGTGTGGAAGTTGGAGACGTTGCTGAAGATGCCGTCGGAGGAGGCGGCCGAGGCGGCACCGGCCTCCTTCAGCCAGCCCGCCTGCTTGGCGGGCGCGTGCCAGCCGGAGTGCCCCGCGTCGTAGTACACGCGGGCGTGGGGATTGGCGTCCTTCAGCACACGGCCGGCGCGGGCCAGGGAGGCGAAGCGGTCGGCGCGCTCCCCGGCGGACAGGCACTCCGCCTGGGCCACCGAGTCGGGCTCCAGGACGACCACGACCTCCCGGGAGCCGAGCCCGGCGGCGAAGAGGTCGATCCAGTCGTCGTAGGCGTCGAGGTCGGGCGCGCCGCCCTGCGAGTGGCCGCCGCAGTCCCGGTCGGGTATCGCGTACGGCACGATCACCGGCACCCGGCCCTCGGCGGCACCGCCCGACGTCACGGCCCGGACCCGGGAGGTGATGGTCGAGGGCGTGTAGTCGGCGAACCATACGGCGGCCGGGTGGTCGGCTATCCGCGACCGTATGACGTCCTGGCGCGGGTCGTCGGCGTGGGCCCGGACCCAGTCGAGGACCTGTGACTCGGGATGCCGGTAGAGCCGGGTGGACGCCGGGGTCGCCCGGGACTTCGCCTCCGGTGTCTTCTTCCGCGAGGGGCCGGGACTCGCTTTCTTCGCCGGGGCCGAGGCGGAGGCGGACGGTGAGGCGGAGGCCGACGGTTTCGCCGACGGGGACGGGGACGGCACGAGGGGCAGGGACTGCAGCCTCGGCGAGCGCGTCACCTCCGGCCGGGCCTCGTCGGTGCCGCCGCCGTCGCCGAGCGCGGTGAGCATGCCGGTCGCGGTGCCGACCGCGACGACGACGGACGCCGCCGCGACCATCGCGCTGCGACGGGCGGCACGCCTGCGCTCGGCCCTGCGAGCGGCCAGGCGCCGGGCACGAAGGCCTGACACGTACGGTTCCCCCTCCCCCGCACGGCGGGCGCGTTCCCCCGTTCTGGGGAAGCACCGGGCCCGCCGGCACTCCCGCAAGCCTAAAGCTGCGACCCTGCCGCCATGGCGCACTGCGAGCAAGTCCCGACGGCCGTCCGGTCGGTGGACACGGTCCTGACCCGGATGCGCGCCCTCGATGCGGCGCTGCCCGCGCGGGACGGGGTGGCGGTCTTCAACCGCGTCTACCTGACCGTCACGGAGGCGGTCGACCGGCACATCGACGACGGCCGGTTCCCGGACGCCCGTTCGGCGATCGCGCTGGACGTGCGGTTCGCGGAGCGCTATCTGGCGGCCGTCGACGCGGTGGAGGACGGCCGCCGCCCGCCCGCCTGCTGGCGGCCCCTGTTCCAGTTCCGCCGCCATCCCGGCGTACGTCCGCTGCAGTTCGCGCTGGCGGGCATCAATGCGCACATCGGGCACGATCTCGCGCTGGCCGTGGTGGACACCTGCCGTACGCTCGGCTGCGAACCCGTCGACGTGGAGGACGAGTTCGACCGGGTGGGCGATCTCCTCGTGACGCTGGAGGAGCGGGTCCGCGAGGAGCTGATGCCGGGTCCCGACCTCCTCCAGATCGCCGACCCGCTCACCCATCTGCTCGGCTCCTGGAGCCTGGAGCGCGCCCGCGACGCCACCTGGGCGGCGGCCCGCGCGCTGTGGGCGCTGCGCCGGCTGCCGGACGTCGCCGGGGAGTTCACCGAGCGGCTGGACGCCGCGGTCGGCTTCGCGGGCCGCATGCTGCTCACCCCGCTGCCGGACTGATCCGGCCGTTCCCGGCGCGCACGTCCGGAACACCCGTGCCGTAGCTGTACGTTGCACCCTTGAGCGACATCGCGTCCCGACGGCGAAGGAGCACCCGGACATGGCGACCCGGCTCGGCCTCGGCCTCCCCCAGATGCGGCAGTACGACCTCGGCAAGGACGTCCCCGACGTGGCCCGCGCGGCGGAGGGCATGGGCTACGAGAGCCTGTGGGTCTTCGAGCGCGCCCTGTTCCCCGAGCCCGCCACCCAGGGCCTGTACGGCATCGAGGGCCTGCCCTGGCCGGACGCGTACCGGAGCGTGGCGGACCCGCTGATCACCCTGACCCTCGCCGCCGCGGCCACCGAACGGGCGGAGCTGGGCAGCAGCGTGCTGGTCGCCCCGCTGCACGGGCCGTTCCAGCTGGCCAAGGCGCTGGCCTCGCTGGACGCGGCGAGCGGCGGCCGGGTGGTGGCCGGTCTCGGCACGGGCTGGTCGCACGACGAGTACGCGGCGGCGGGCGTGCGGCCGTTCGCCGAGCGCGGGCAGGCCCTGGACGAGCTGATCGGGGTCTGCCGTGCGGTGTGGGGCCCGGACCCGGTGGTGTACGACGGGCACCTCACGAAGATCGCGTCCGCCGTGGTGGGCCCCAAGCCCGCCCGGCCCATCCCGGTACTGCTGGCGGCGGGCAGCGGGAGGGCCCGGCGCAGGCTCGTCGACCACGCCGACGGCTGGCTGCCCAACGCCCTCGGCGTCGAGGCCGTGGCCGGGCAGTGGCGGCAGCTGCGCGAGCTGGCCGAGGAACGCGGCCGTACGGAGCCGATCCGGACGGTGCTGCGGGTCAACGCCCGGTACAGCGCGTCGGCCCGGACGGGCGCCGACCGCCGCCCCTTCCACGGCAGCGTCGACCAGATCGTCGAGGACCTCGCCGCCCACGCCGAAATCGGCCTCGACGAGATCCTGATCGACCTCCAGGGCTCGGCCCGCGACGCCGGGGAGCTGACGGACCTGGCCGCCCAGGTGTACGAGAAGGCACGGGCGGCCGGGGTCTAGAACGGCCGACTAGTCCTCGGGCAGCTCGACCGGCGCGATCTCGTCGTACACGTCGCCCGGGCCGGGGTTGGTCGCGTCGGTCTGCCCGCCGAAGTGGTGCATGACGCCCCAGACCGCGTTGAGCGCGGTCTGGACGGCTCCCTCGGCCCAGCCGGCCGTCCAGGAGATGTCGTCGCCGGCGAGGAAGATGCCCCGCTTGTCCTCGGGCAGCTCCTCCTGCATGAAGTGCGTGAACAGGCGCCGCTGGTAGCGGTAGTGGCCGGGGAGGTTGGCCTTGAACGCGCCCATGAAGTAGGGCTCGTTCTCCCAGGAGACGGTCACCGGGTTGCCGATGATGTGCTTCCTGATGTCGACCTTCGGGTAGATCTCGCCGAGCGACTTCAGCATGACCTCCATCCGCTCGTTCGCGGACAGCGGCAGCCACTTCAGGCTGTCGTCGCACCAGGTGTAGGAGAGGCAGATGACGGCGGGCTTGTCCGGGCCGTCGTCCAGGAGGTAGGTGCCGCGGGTCATGCGGTCGGTGAGCGTCATCGACATGACGTCCCGGCCCGTCTCCTCGTCCTTGTCCAGCCAGAAGGGCCGGTCGACGGGTACGAAGAGCTTGGAGCTCTCCATGTAGTGGGTGCGCTCGATCGCGGTCCAGTGGTCGATCGGGAAGAGCGAGTCGTCGCAGGCGATCTTCGAGAGCAGCATCCAGGACTGGGCGGTGAAGATCGCCGCCTGGTACGTGCGGATGTCGCCGTCGGCGTCGGTCACGGTGATCCGGTTGCCGGCGGTGCGGTTCAGCCGGGTCACCGCCGGGCGCGGCTCGCCGTCCGTGTGCAGGGACTTCAGCGAGGTGCCGTACGGCCAGTGGACGATCTTCTCCGGCTCTCGCTCCCACATCCTCAGCGGCAGCTGCTGGGAGCCGCCGACGATGCCGCGGTGGTGGTCGTCGGCCTCGGTGTAGACGACGCGGAGGATCTCCAGGATGGAGTTGGGGAAGTCGGTGTCCCAGCCGCCGGTGCCGAAGCCGACCTGGCCGAAGATCTCGCGGTGCCGGAAGGACTTGAAGGCCTCGGAGTCGCAGAGGAAGCCGTAGAAGGTCTGGTTGTCGAGCTTCTCGACGAGCCTGGCCCAGATCTCGCGGATGCGCGGTACGTCGCGCTCGCGCAGGGCGCGGTTCATGTCGGAGAAGTCGGCGCCCTCCTCCAGGCACTTCGCCCAGGCGTCGGCGACGTCCCGGTAGACCTGCGGCAGGTCGTCGAGGGTCTCGGCGTAGTGCGACTCGCCCTTGAGGTCGACGACCGTGGAGGGCGTGGCCTCGGCGAGCGGGTTGGGGAAGGGGCTCGTCCTCAGGCCGACCAGGTCGATGTAGTGCTGGAGCGCGGTCGAGGAGGGCGGGAAGCGCATCGCGCCCATCTCGGCGGTCAGCGACTCGTCGCAGCCGTCGAAGCCGACGGTGCGCAGCCGGCCGCCGATCTTGTCGGCCTCGTAGACGACGGGCTTGAGGCCCATCTTCATCAGTTCGTAGGCGGCGACGATGCCGGAGAGGCCGCCGCCGATGACGGCGACCTCGGTGCCGTGCTCGGTGGCGGGTATCTGGCCGAGGCCGGCGGGGTGGGCGAGGAAGTCGTCGTACGCGTACGGGAAGTCCGGCCCGAACATGGTGATCGGCGGCTGCTGCTCGTCTGCGTGCTCGATCGCGTTGGGCACGGTGGACGTCATGGGGTACGGACTCCTTGCGGGGTGGAGCGGGGGGCTGGGCTTCTGGTGGTTCAGCGGTTGCGGACGAGGGACCCGTAGAGGCCGGGGAGGCGGTCCTTCAGGTACGGGTTGGCCTCGCGGGAGGCGGCGAGGAAGGCCGGGTCGGCGTCGGCGAGGACCAGTTCCTCACCGCGCCCGGCGCGGGCCCGGGACGTTCCGTCGGGGCCGGCGAGCACGGACAGCCCGACGAACTCGAAGTCGCCCTCGGGCCCGGTCCGGTTGACGTACGCGACGTACATCTGGTTCTCGAAGGCCCGCACCGGCACGACCGACTCGGCGACGAACTGGAACGGGTGCATCTGCGCGGTCGGGACCAGCAGCAGGTCGGTGCCGGCCAGGGCGTGGGCGCGGACGTTCTCCGGGAACTCCACGTCGTAGCAGATCATCAGGCCGACGGTGAGACCGTTCAGCTCGGCCTGGACGACGGGCTGTTCGCCGGGGGTGAAGTGGTCGCGCTCGAAGCAGCCGAAGAGGTGGGTCTTGCGGTAGTTCGCCAGGCGGGTGCCGTCGGCGGCGATCAGCTGCACGGAGTTGAAGACACGCTCGCCGTCCCGCTCGGGGTAGCCGTACGCGACGGCCAGGCCGTGGCGCCCGGCGGTCTCCGCGACGGCGTCGGCCGAGTCGCCGTCGGCGGGCTCGGCGAGCACGGCGATGTCGTCGCCGATCGCGTAGCCGGTCAGGAACAGCTCCGAGGTGACGAGCAGCCCGGCACCCGAGGCCGCGGCGCGGGCGGCGGCCTCGTCGAGGACCTTGAGGTTCTCGGCGACGGAGCCGGGCCGGCCGGAGCTCTGGAGCAGGGCGGTGCGCATGCGTGTTCCTCACCGGAGGGTAGGGGGTCGGTGGGCCAGATAGACGGTACGGTCGGCGCGCTCGGCGGGACAAGAAGGACGCGTTGCGCGCCGGTGAGCGGATCGTTGCGTGCGCCCGGCATCTCCCGGCGATTCGTTGCGCCGCCCCCGTGCCACCCCGTGCCGCCCCCGTGCTCCCCTCCCGTCATCCCCGAGAAGGGGACCCCTCCGCCCCTCCCCCGCCGCGCGGCGGAGGCCGCTCCCGCCCTGAGCGCGATGTGAAGCGGGCGCCGCGCCGGGACAGTGGTGACCGTTCGGTTCACCGGCTTCAATCCTTGGGAGAGGACCCGCCATGAAACGCCGTACGACGACCGCCATGCTCTGCGTCGCCCTGCTGCTGACCGCCGTCACCTCGGGCGCGGCCGTCGCCTCCGGCCCCCACGAGGGGCGCCCCCCGCGGGAGGCCGCCGCGCTGACCGGCACCGCGAAGCTGTACCGGTCGGCCGGTGACGACATCACCTTCACCTTCGACGCCCACCTGGCGGCCAAGGACAACGACGATCCGCTCAAGGCCACCGGGACTTTCGAGTTCAGCCACTACCTGAACGGCTGGGGTGCCCGGGCGAAGGGCGAGGTCGACTGTCTGATCACCGGCGGTGACGTGGCCGTCGTCTCCGGCGTCATCACCGAATCCGACCTGCCCGGGGCGGAGGGCAAGCGGGTCGGCGTCACCGTCCACGACCGCGGCCACCACGACCGGCTCGGCTACAGCTGGGCCGCGACGGGCAGCCCAGCCGAGGGCGGGGAGCTGCCCCGGTGCGTGTCGTCGGCGCCCTTCGAAAAGGTCAAGAAGGGGACCGGCGACTTCACGGTCGTGCCCTGGCAGCCGCGGCTGTAGTCCGGGCGGCGGCGGCCAGCAGCAGCGCCGTCACCAGGTACGGCACCGCGGCCCAGACGAACGCGGTGCCGTGCCCCGTCACCGAGGCGGCCGCCGCGTAGGCGCCGTAGGTGGCGAGGGTACCCAGTTCGGTGCCCAGGCCCGCGACCGAGGTCAGCGTGGCCCGTCCGGTGTCGTCGATACGCCGCTGGAGGCGGGCGTCGGCCAGCACGGTCGCCAGCTGGAAGCCGCCGAAGGCCAGGGCGACGAGGACGAGGGCGGGCGGGGTGCCCGCCGCGGCACCGGCCGCCAGGGCCAGCGCGGAACCGGCGAGCAGGACGGCGAACCCGGTGGTGGTCAGGCGTTCGGCGGGACCGGCCAGCAGGCTCCCGGCCGTGGCGCCGGCCCAGATCACGAGCAGCAGCCAGGGGACGGTCTCCTGCGCCACGCCGGTGTCGTGGGCCAGCAGCGGCGTGTACTCGTCGAGCGCGCCCCACACCGCGGTCACGGCCGGGACGAGCAGGAGCGCACCGCGCACGGAACGGTCGGTGCGGGCCTCGGCGAGCCCGGCCCGCAGGGTCGCGGTCCAGCGGTCGCCGTCGGCGGAGGGTGTGCGGTGCTCGGGGAACCGGCTCGCCACGGCCGCCCCGGCCAGGCAGACCAGCACGCTCGCCGCGCCCACCGCGTCGTAGCCGCCCCAGGCGAAGACCGGGCCGGCCAGGCCCATCGCGGCCATCGTCGCGGCGATGCCGATCGCCCGCGCCCGGCCCATGACCCGGGCGTACCGGTCGGCGGCGCCGGCCCGGTCCAGCTCGTCGTAGACCAGCGCCTCCAGCGCCCCGGAGCCGAGCGCCCCACCGGCGCCCCACAGCACGAAGCCGAGCGCGAAGGCGCCGTAGGAGGGCACGAGGACCCACAGGGCGAAGCCGGCGGCGGTGAGCAGCGGGCCCAGCACCAGCAGCAGGCGCCGGGAGACCGCGTCGGCCCAGGCGCCGGAGGGCACCTCCAGCAGGACGCCGGTCAGCGACCACAGGGCGAACAGGGACGACAGCTGCCAGACGGACAGACCGGTGTCGCTGAAGAGCAGCGCGTACACCGGGTAGAGCAGGACGAACTCGTCGCAGAACGCGGATGCGTACAGCGTGCGCGTCAGCCGCCGGACACCGGCGGTCGTGGGGGCACGCTCGGGTGAGAGAGTCATGAGGCCTTCCCGAGGGGGCGGATCGGACACCGGAGGTACGGCGTCCGCGGCGGCCCTCGGGAGGAGGCGCGGCTGGTGGATCAATGTCGCCAGGTCATGGCACCGATGGTAGTCGGGTGACCCGGCCTCGGTCCCGGGATTACGTGGGCGAGCCCGACGAGTAGCGCCGCAGCAGCGGAGACAGGACCAGCACGGACTTGGTCCGCTCGACGAACGGCTCCCCGGCGATCCGCTCCAGGACCCGTTCGAAGTGGCGCATGTCGGAGGCGAAGACCTGGGCGACCGCGTCCGCGTCCCCGGTGACGGTGGACGCGGCCACGACCTCCTGGTAGCGCTCCAGACCCCGCTGGATGGTCTCCGGCGAGGTGTTGCGGCGGCAGAAGATCTCGACGAACCCCTCGGTCTCCCAGCCGAGCGCGGCGGGGTCGACCCGGACGGTGAAGCCGGTGATGGCTCCGGTGGCGCGCAGCCGGTCCACCCGCCGTTTCACGGCGGGCGCGGACAGGCCGACCGACTGCCCGATGTCCGCGTAGGAGCGGCGGGCGTCCTCGGCGAGGGCGTGCACGATGCGTTCGTCGAGATCGTTCAGCACTGCGGGTGGTTCACTTCGCTTCTGGTGTCACGGTGTCCGGTGCGGCCAGCCGGGAGCGGCGGTGGCCGTAACCGAAGTAGATCACGAGCCCGACCGCCATCCAGACACCGAACACGACCCAGGTGACGGTGGACAGGCTGCCCATCATCCAGACGCAGAAGGCGAAGCCCAGCGCCGGAAGGACCGGCGACAGCGGCACCCGGAAGGTGCGGCGCATGTCGGGGCGGGTCCGGCGCAGCACCACGACGGCCACGTTGACCAGGGCGAAGGCGAAGAGGGTGCCGATGCTGGTGGCGTCGGCGAGCTGTCCGAGCGGGATGGCGGCGGCCAGGACGCCGCAGAACAGGGAGACGATCAGCGTGTTGGCGCGGGGTGCGCCGGTCTTCGGGTGGACGCGGGAGAACACCTTCGGCACCAGCCCGTCGCGGGACATGGCGAACAGGACGCGGGTCTGGCCGTAGAGCACGGTCAGGACGACGCTGGCGATGGCGACGACCGCGCAGAAGGCCAGCAGGGTCCCCCAGAAGTCCTGGCCGGTGACGTCGGTCATGATCTGGGCGAGGGAGGCCTCGGAGTCGGTGAAGGTGCGCCAGGGGCGGGCACCGACGGCGACGGCGGCGACGAGGACGTACAGCACCGTGACGATGACCAGGGACAGCATGATCGCGCGGGGCAGGTCGCGCTGGGCGTTCTTGGCCTCCTCACCGGCGGTGGAGGCGGCGTCGAAGCCGATGTACGAGAAGAAGAGCGTGGCGCCGGCCGCGCTGACGCCGGCCATGCCGAGCGGCATGAAGTTCTCGTAGTTGCCGGAGCGGAAGCCCTGGACGCCGATCGCGCAGAAGAGCACCAGCGCGGCGATCTTCACGACCACCATGATCGTGTTGGCGCGGGCGGACTCGCGGGCGCCGCCGAGCAGGAACGTCATGGCGAGCAGCACGACGATCAGCGCGGGCAGGTTGAAGACGCCGCCGTCGCCGGGCGGGGCGGACAGGGCGGCCGGGATGGTGACGCCGATGGTGCCGTCGAGGAGTTCGTTGAGGTACTCGCCCCAGCCGACGGCGACGGCGGCGACGGACACGCCGTACTCCAGGACCAGGCACCAGCCGCAGACCCAGGCGACCAGCTCGCCCATCGTGGCGTAGGCGTACGAGTAGGAGGAGCCGGAGACCGGGATGGTGCCGGCCAGTTCGGCGTAGGACAGGGCCGAGAAGAGCGCCGTGAGTCCGGCGATGACGAAGGAGAGCGTGACCGCCGGGCCGGCCTTGGGGACGGCCTCGCCGAGGACGACGAAGATGCCGGTGCCGAGGGTGGCGCCGATGCTGATCATCGTGAGCTGCCACAGGCCGAGGGAGCGGCGCAGCGTGCCGCCCTCGCCCTGGCCGCCCTCGGCGACCAGCGTTTCCACGGGCTTGCGGCGCATGAGGCGCGCGGCCAGGCCCGGGGACGCGGGGCCGGCCGGTGTGTCGTGGTGCGGGGGTGCGCCTTGGTCGAGCACGCGTTGACTCCTTTGTCGCTGCCGGTCGGGCCCGTCGGTGTGAGCGGACGGGCTCGCGGCGGGCTCTGGAGCGGCGGGGACGCGGCGGGCAGCCGTGCACAAGCACGGAGACCCACCGAGCGGGGTCCCCGCCACGCCACGTACAGCGCAGAACACTACGAGGGGGGCGCCGCGCCGGTAATGCAGCAACCTTGCGCATCTGAGCACGATCGTTGCGTTGCCCGGGGCGGGGCGTGTGTTCGTTGCGCGGAGGGTGCACAGCGTTGCGCACGGGCCCGGCTGCCGACGGATCGAGCCTGGTCAGGGCCCGTCCACCGGCCGGGTCGATCGCCTGAAAGGGAGCGGCCCCCGCCCTTCCCGGGCGGCGGGAGGGACGGGGGCCGTGCGGCGCGGACGCGCGGCGTCAGCTCCAGCTGGCGTGCAGCGGCTTGCCCTCGGCGTAGCCGGCGGCGCTCTGGATGCCGACGATGGCCTTCTCGGCGAACTCCTCCAGGGAGCCGGCGCCGGCGTAGGTGCAGGAGGAGCGGACACCCGCGATGATCGCGTCGATCAGGTCCTCGACGCCGGGGCGGGCCGGGTCGAGGAACATGCGGGAGGTGGAGATGCCCTCCTCGAACAGCGCCTTGCGGGCCCGGTCGTAGGCCGACTCCTCGGAGGTGCGGTTGCGCACCGCGCGGGCGGAGGCCATGCCGAAGGACTCCTTGTAGGCGCGGCCGTTGGCGTCGTGCTGGAGGTCGCCCGGGGACTCGTAGGTCCCGGCGAACCAGGAGCCAACCATCACGTTGGACGCGCCGGCCGCGAGGGCCATGGCCACGTCGCGCGGGTGGCGGACGCCGCCGTCGGCCCACACGTGCTTGCCGTACTTCTTCGCCTCGGCGGCGCACTCCAGGACGGCGGAGAACTGCGGCCGGCCGACGCCGGTCATCATGCGGGTGGTGCACATGGCGCCGGGGCCGACGCCGACCTTGATGATGTCGGCGCCCGCCTCGATCAGGTCGCGCACGCCCTGGGCGGAGACGATGTTGCCCGCGACGATCGGGACCTGCGGGTCGAGGTCGCGCACCACCTTGACCGCGCTGATCATCGACTCCTGGTGGCCGTGCGCGGTGTCGATGACGAGCGTGTCCACGCCGGCGTCGAGCAGCTGCTTGGCCTTGCCGGCCACGTCGCCGTTGATGCCGACGGCGGCGGCGATGCGGAGCCTGCCGTTGGCGTCGGTGGCCGGGGTGTAGAGGGTGGCGCGCAGGGCGCCCTTGCGGGTGAGGATGCCGGCCAGGCGGCCGTCCGCGTCCACGGCGGGCGCGTAGCGGCGGTTGGCGGCGTCGAGGGTGTTGAAGGCCTCGCGCGGGTCCAGGTCCGCGTCGATGAGGAGCAGGTCCTTGGACATGACCTCTTCGAGCTGGGTGAAGCGGTCGACGCCGGTCAGGTCGGTGTCGGTGACCACGCCGACCGGCTTGTGGTCCTCGTCGACGACGACACCGGCGTTGTGCGCCCGCTTGGGCAGCAGGGAGAGCGCGTCGGCGACGGTCTGGTGCGGGGCCAGCACGATGGGGGTGTCCAGGACCAGGTGGCGGCTCTTCACCCAGGAGACGACGTCGGTGACGACCTCGATCGGGATGTCCTGCGGGATGACGACGAGGCCGCCGCGCCGGGCCATCGTCTCGGCCATGCGGCGCCCGGCGATGGCGGTCATGTTGGCGACGACCAGCGGGATGGTGGTGCCCGTGCCGTCCGGGGAGCCGAGGTCCACGCCCTGCCGGGAGCCGACGGCGCTGCGGCTCGGCACCATGAAGACGTCGTCGTACGTCAGGTCGTACGAGGGCTGGATGTCATTGAGGAAACGCACGTGCTGCACATCCCAGTCGATCAGAGGTGGCCCCCGGACAGGTCAGCCAGGGGGAAAGAGCACGTACTTCATTCTCCCATGCCGGGTGGCCGGTAATCCCCGGGCAGATCATCCAGGCTGGTCAGCGGCCTCCTTGGAGGAACCTCCAGGGCCGAGGGCGACGAAGAGCCCCGGGCCCCGGTCCGTCGCCTCGGCGAAGACCTCCTCGGCGACCGCCCACTCGTCCGGCCGCTCCTCGGCGTACGCCCGCCAGCCCCGGACGACCAGGACCAGCCCCTGCTCCCGCGCTCCCTCGGGCCAGACGGAGGGGTCGGCGAGGGAGTCGGCGAGCGCGTCCCAGTTCCGCCCGAACCAGTCGGGCAGCGCGAGGTCGCGGGCGCAGCGGTCCATCAGGCCCGCCTTGTCCGTGACGCCGTCGAGGTCCAGCGTGACCACGAGCCGCCCCGCGGGGTCCTCGGTCATCGTCCCTCACCTTTCTCCTGAACGCCCGTCAGACGCCGTCCGGGTCGGCCCGGTTGAGCGTCGACTTGGGCGTCGGACCGGCCGTCATCAGGTAGTCGGCGGCCGACGTGTCCGTCACCAGGCTGGTGACCAGCCCGGAACGCAGCACCGCGTCGATGGCCGCCGCCTTGCGCTGCCCGCCCGCGATCGCCACGACCTCGGGGATACGGCGGAGCTGGTCGGCCTTGACCGTGATGCACCGCTCCCCCAGGTCGCGCCCGACCCGGCGCCCCTCCGCGTCGAAGAGGTGCGCGGACATCTCGGCGGCGACACCGAGCGAGGCGTAGTGCGCGCGCTCCTCGTCGCTGAGCATGTCGTGCACCGTCGAGATGCCCGGCTCCCAGGAACCGATGGAGACGCAGGCGACCGTGACCTTGTCGAAGTACTCGAAGGCCCGGGCGATCCCGGTCTGGTGGCGCAGCGCCTGCGCGGTCGCCGCGTCCGGCAGCAGCATCGGCGCGTAGATGGGGTGGGCATCGCCGCCCGACACCTGGGCGGCGCGGCGGACGGCCTCGACCGAGCCGCGCTCGGCGGTCCCGGCGTCGTACACGCCCGTCAGCTGCACCACTGTGCACGGCGGCAGCCGGTCCAGCGCCGCCGCCATGTGGATGGTGGACCGGCCCCAGGCCAGGCCGAGCACATCGCCCTCGTTGACCAGCTCGCCGAGCAGGTCGGCGGCCACCTCGCCCAGGTTCTCCGGGTCGGGCGTCTCCTCGGCGTCGGCCGGGGACTCCACGACCACGGCGTGCCTGAGGCCGTAGCGGGCCCGCAGGGCGTCCGAGCGCTCGGCGTCCAGCTCGGCCGGCACCCGGATCTCGATTCGTACTAGGTCTCTCTCGAGGGCGGTCTCGAGAACCCGGGCCACCTTGAAGCGGCTGACGCCGAACTCCTCCGCGATCTGGATCTTGGACTTGCCCTCGAGGTAGAAGCGGCGGGCCATGGCCGCCGCCTGGACCAGCTCAGCGGGTCCCATCCGCATGGCTGAACGGCCCGCCGACATACCCGACACGGCGTTCTCCTCACTGCTGTTCACACTCTGGATTCGCCGTTCATCCTTGCAGATTCGGCGCGCTTGATCAGCCCTGATGGGAGCCGTTCACGTTCTGTTCCTCAGTGGTCGCACGCCCAGGACGCCTTGGCGGTGGCCGCGTCGGCCTGGTTGCGCAGTGCACGTACCGCCTCGGCCGGGTCGGACGCCCCGTACACGGCGGAACCCGCGACGAAGACGTCCGCTCCGGCGTCGGCGCACTGCTCGATCGTCGACGCCGAGACGCCTCCGTCGACCTGGAGCCACAGCTCCAGACCATGCTTCTTGATCAGCTCACGGGTGCGGCGGATCTTCGGCAGCATGATGTCGAGGAACGCCTGCCCACCGAAGCCGGGTTCAACCGTCATGATCAGCAGCATGTCGAGCTCGGGGAGCAGGTCCTCGTACGGCTCGATCGGCGTCGCGGGCCGCAGCGCCATGGAGGCGCGGGCTCCCTTGGCCCGGATCTCGCGGGCGAGACGCACGGGGGCGGTGGCCGCCTCGACGTGGAAGGTGACGGAACCGGCGCCGGCCTCCACGTACTGGGGGGCCCAGCGGTCGGGGGCCTCGATCATGAGGTGGCAGTCCAGCGGGGTGTCCGTCGCCCGGGCCAGGGACTCCACGATCGGGACGCCGAGGGTGAGGTTCGGGACGAAGTGGTTGTCCATGACGTCGACGTGGAGCCAGTCGGCTCCCTCGACCGCCTTGGCCTCGTCCGCGAGGCGGGCGAAGTCGGCGGACAGGATGCTGGGGTTGATCTGCGCGGCCATGCCCCCAAGCCTGCCATGCCCTCCGGGGGTGAGCGGCATCGGTCCCGGGGGGTGGGGGTCGGTTGTCGGGTGCGGGTGGGTGGGGGCTGGTCGCGCAGTTCCCCGCGCCCCTGGGGGGTGTCCTTCTGGGCGCGGGGTGTGAGTGAAGCGGCTCTGTCCGGCCCCGGGGGGGGGATGGTCGTCGGGTGTCGGTCGGGTGGGGGCTGGGTGCGCTCCCCTGCCGGCGCCTGCGTGGGCCCGTGTCTACGCGGTGCGGCGGATCAGGGACAGGTACATCGCGTCGGTGCCGTGGAGGTGGGGCCAGAGCTGGATGTCGGGGCCCTCGCCGAGATGGGGGACGTCCGGGAGGAGGGGGCGGGCGTCGATGAGTTCGGTGTCGGGGTGCTGTTTGAGGACGTCCGCGACCACCGCCCGGGTCTCGGCGAGGTGGGGCGAGCAGGTCGCGTAGGCGACGACGCCGCCGACGCGGACGGCGTCGAGCGCGCTGCCCAGCAGGGCCCGCTGGAGCGGGGCGAAGCCGTCCAGATCCTCGGGGCGGCGGCGCCAGCGGGCCTCCGGGCGGCGGCGCAGGGCGCCGAGGCCGGTGCACGGCACGTCGACCAGGACGCGGTCGAAGCTGCCCGGACGCCATGCGGGGCGGGTGCCGTCGGCGGTGATCACCTGGTACGGCCCGGGGTTGCCGTCCAGGGCCTTGGCCACCAGACCGGCGCGGTGCGGCTGCTTCTCGGAGGCGAGGAGGAAGGCGCCGCGTTCGGCGGCCAGGGCGCCGAGCAGCGCGGCCTTGCCGCCGGGGCCCGCGCACCCGTCCAGCCAGCGCCGGTCCGGGCCGTCCAGGGGCGCGTTGGCCAGGGCCAGGGCGACGAGCTGGCTGCCCTCGTCCTGGACGCCGGCCCGGTTCTCCCGTACGGCCTCGACGGCGCCGGGCTCGCCGCCCTCGCTCAGGCGCACGGCGTACGGGGACCAGCGGCCCGGAACGGCGGCCTCCTCGGCGAGCAGCTCGTCGCGGGTGGCCCGGCCGGGGCGGGCGACCAGGGTGACCTCGGGACGCTCGTTGTCCGCGGCCAGCAGCTCCTCCATGCCGGCCCGGCCGCCGCCGAGCGAGTCCCACAGCGCCGAGACGACCCAGCGGGGGTGCGAGTGCACGACGGCGAGGTGGTCCTCGGGGTCCTCGTCGTAGGGCGGGGCGACCCGCTCCAGCCACCCGTCGAGATCGTCCCGCGCGACCTTGCGCAGCACGGCGTTGACGAACTTGGCCCGTCCGTCGCCGAGCATGACCCGCGCCAGCTCCACGGAGGCGGACACGGCCGCGTGACTCGGGATCCGCGTGCCGAGCAGCTGGTGGACACCCAGGCTGAGGACGTCCAGCACCGGCGGGTCGACCTCCCGCAGCGGCCGGTCGACGCAGTCGGCGATGATCGCGTCGTACGTGCCCTGCCTGCGCAGCGTCCCGTACACCAGCTCGGTCGCCAGCGCCGCGTCCCGCGCGTCGAAGTCCCCCTGCTCGCGGGCCTTGCGCAGCAGCGGCGGCAGGACGAGGTTGGCGTACGCGTCCCGCTCGTCCACGGCCCTGAGCGCCTCGAAGGCGAGGATGCGGACGGGGTCCTTCTGGGGCCTGCGGTACGGCTTGCCGGGCTTGCGGGGACGGCGGGGCTGCTCGCTCACGAAAAAGGTGCTCCGGGTGTGGGGTGAAGTGCGCTCACCAGCGTACGCCGGGCCGGTGAACGGTGGTGCGCAGGCGCAGGTCAGCCGCCCAGCAGCTCGCCCTCGGCGATCCGCACGCCGCGCGCCCAGTCGGCGGCGCGCATCGGCTTCTTGCCCTGGGCCTGCACCCACAGCAGCTCGACGGCGTGCGAGCCGGTGCCGACGTACACGTTGTTCTTGCCCGCGGCGAGCCGCCCGGGGGCGAGGTCGGTCCGGTCCGGGGCCGGGACCGCCTGCACGAGCTTCAGCCGCTCGCCGCGGAAGGTGGTCCAGGCGCCGGGGGCGGGGGTGCAGCCGCGCACCACCCGGTCCACGCGCAGCGCCGGGGCGGACCAGTCGACCCGGGCGTCCTCGACGGTGATCTTCGGGGCGAGGGTGACGCCGTCGGAGGGCTGCGGCACCGCCTTCAGGCTGCCGTCCTCGATGCCGTCCATGGTGGCCGCCAGCAGCCCGGCCCCGGCGAAGGCGAGCCGGGTCAGCAGGTCGCCGCTGGTGTCGGTGGGGCGGACGGTCTCGGTGACCGTGCCGTAGACGGGGCCGGAGTCCAGGCCCTCCTCGATCAGGAAGGTGGACGCGCCGGTGATCTCGTCGCCCGCCATCAGCGCGTGCTGCACGGGCGCGGCCCCACGCCAGGCGGGCAGCAGCGAGAAGTGCAGGTTGACCCAGCCGCGGGCGGGCACGTCGAGGGCGACGCGGGGCAGCAGCGCCCCGTAGGCGACGACGGGGCAGCAGTCGGGCCCGATCTCGCGCAGCCGCTCCAGGAACTCCGGCTCGCGCGGCCTGGCGGGCTTGAGCACCTCGATCCCGGCCTCCTCGGCCCGCTCGGCCACGGGAGAGGCGACCAGCCGGCGACCGCGCCCGGCCGGAGCGTCGGGCCGCGTGACGACGGCGGCCACCTCGTGGCGCCCGGAGGCGATCAGGGCGTCCAGGGCGGGAACGGCGACCTCGGGGGTGCCGGCGAAGACGAGCTTCATGGGTGGGACGGGCCTCTCGGGCAGGGGCGGACAGCGGGCAGCGCACCAGTCTACGAGCCCGGAGAACACGGGTAGCCGCCGACGGCGACGCACCCCCGCGGCAGACCTCGGCTTCTCGGCCGACTGGAAACGAGTGGTGCGCGGGCGGGAGAGAACCCGCCGAAGGCCGAAGGCCGAGGCGCACACCCCCCGAAACCAGGCGCACGCATATGCCGCCACGCCCCCACCCCGTGACCAGCGGAGCGCCCACGCGTTGGTCAAGGAAGAGTTGACCACCGGGCCGCCCGCGCGGCCCGATTCCTTTCAACGCCGGTTCGAGAGGCTTGTTCATGGCCGACCACGCAACCCACGACGCCCAGGCTCGGGCCAGCCTGCACTTGCTGGTGCGGGACATCGAGCGGGTCCGCCGGCAGGTGGACGCACTGCGCACCCTCACTGCCCAGCTGGGCAACGTCTACCGCCCGCGCCGCTCCGGCCCTTCCACGGGCTTCGTCGTCTACGGACGCGCCCCCGCCCCGACGGTCCGTCTCGCCCAGGAACTCCGGGACAGTGTCGAGACCCTGGTCACCGCCGCCGTGGACTTCGACCGCTCGCTCGGCTTCTCGTGGGACGCGGTGGGCTCCGCGCTCGGCGTCACCAAGCAGGCGGTGCACCGCCGGTACGGCTCCCGCCGTGCCGCCGCCCAGACGGCGCCCGCGGCCGAGACCACCGAGCACGCACCGGAGCCGACCGGCCCCCGCCCGGTCAACGTGGGCCCCGGCCTGCCCGCCGTGCCCACCGTCCCGGCGGCCCGTTCGATGCCGACCCAGCCGACGGCGGGCAGTCCGGCCCTGCGCGAGGACGTCCGGCCCACGGCCTTCCCCGGCCCGCGCAACGGCTGAGCCGCACGCACCGGGACTCACCGGCCCTCCGCCTCCCCGCTCCCCCGGGCAGGCGGAGGGCCGGGCCGTGTGCGGACGGTCTCAGCCGATGTCGAGCGGATCGATCCGCACCCACACCGCCGTGTCGCTCCCCCGCGCCATCCTCGCCGCCTGCACGGCCTTCAGCGCGCCGGCCAGCGCCGCTCCGCGCCCCGGCGGCACCCGGATCAGCGCGCGCTCCCAGTGTTCACCCGGCGGCGGCGCGCCCACGCGGCGCGGACGCCCCACGGCCGTGACCGGCAGCGGCACGGGGCCGAGCACCTCGGCCTCGCCCGGCAGTCCGGCCGCCCGGAGGAAATCGGCCACCGCCTCCGCGGGCCCCGCCACGGACGCCATCCGCGAAACCGGCGGGAAGCCCAGCTCGGACCGCTCGGCCAGCTCCCGCAGCGCGTGGCCGACGGGGTCCCAGCGCACCAGCGCCTGCACCGGCCGCAGGGTCGGCTCGGCGACCGCGACGACGGTGCCCCCGGCGCCCTGCGGGCGCACCAGCGCGGCAGCGGCCAGCCAGCGCCGCAGCGCGTCCTCACCGGCGCGCAGGTCGGGCCGCCCGAGCATCGCCCAGCCGTCGAGCAGCAGGGCCGCCGCGTAGCCGCCCTCGGCGACGGGTTCGGCACCCGGGGTGCTCACCACCAGCGCGGGCGCCTCGGACACGGTGTCGAGCACATGCTCGCGTCCGGAGGTGCGCACCGGCACGGCCGGGAAGGCGCGCCCCAGTTCCTCTGCGGTGCGACGCGCCCCCACGACCTGGGCGCGCAGCCGGAACGCCCCGCACTCCGGGCAGTGCCAGGCACCTTCCTCGCGCCCGCACCAGCCGCACCGCAGCGCGGAACCGGACTCCTGGCCCTCCAGCGGCCCCGCGCAGTGCCGGCACCGCGCGGGCGTCCGGCACGAGGCGCACGCCATCCGCGGGACGTAGCCCCGGCGGGGCACCTGCACGAGCACCGGCCCGCGCCGCAGCCCGTCCCTGACGGCCTGCCAGGCGAGGGTCGGCAGCCGGGCGGCGCGGGCGGCCTCGTCCCGGGCCAGGTCCTGGTCCCCCACGGTCCGCACCAGCGGTGCGGCGACCCGTACCTGCTCGCGCGCGGCGATCAGGGGCCGGGCCCAGCCGGTCTCCACGAGCTGGGCGGCCTCGACGGTGCAGCTCCAGCCGCCCAGCAGGAAGGCGCACCGGTCCTGGGCGGCGCGGAGCAGCAGCACCTCGCGCGCGTGCGGCTGCGGTGCGTGCGGCTCGCTGTGGCTGTCGTCGCCGTCGTCCCAGAGGGCGACCAGGCCGAGGTCCCGCACCGGCGCGAACATGGCGGCCCGGGTCCCGATCACGGCCCGCACCGCCCCCCGGCGTACCGCGAGCCACTGCGCGTACCGCTTCTCGGGCCCGGCGTCGGCGGTGAGCACCGCGTGCCGTCCCTCGCCCAGCAGGGCGGTCAGCGCGGCGTCGGCGCGGGCGACCGCCCGTCCGTCGGGCAGGACCACGAGCGCGCCCCGTCCCGAGGCCAGTGTCGCCGTGACGGCCAGCGCCAGTTCCTCGGCCCACCGCGGGCCGGGCAACGCGTTCCACACCGCACGCGGCGCACCGCCCGAGGCGAGGGCCGCCACGAACGCCTCCCCCTGCTCGTACCGCGCCCACGGTCCGGGCTCCGGCACGGGCGGCGGGGGCAGCGGGTCCGGCGACGTCCGCTTCTCGGCGCGCGCGCTGCGGGGCGGTACGGCGAGCTGCAGGACGTCGGCGAGACTGCCCGCGTACCGGTCCGCGACCGCTCGCGCGAGCCCCAGCAGCTCCCTGTCGAGCACCCGCTCGGGCGAGACGACCTGGGCCAGCGCGGCGAGGGGGCCCGAGTAGTCGGACTCGGCGAGCCGCTCGATCAGGAACCCGTCGACGAGTCCGCCGCCCTCGCGCCGCCCCTCCCGCACCCGGTGCCGCCCGGCCCCGAAGCGCACCCGCACCCGCACTCCGGGCTGGGCGTCGGCGTCGAGCTCCTCGGGCACCGCGTAGTCGAAGTAGCGGTCGAGATGGAGCACGCCCTTGTCGACGAGGACCCGGGCGACGGGCAGCTCCTTGGCGAGGGCCGCTCCGCGCCAGGTCCTCGGCTTGGCCCGCGGTGTCTTCGCCTGGCGCACACTCTCCCGGATGAGCGCGAGCTGCTCGGGCGGCGCGTCCCCCGCGCCACCGCCCGTCGCTTCGTTCTCGCTGCTCACGCCTGCATTCTTACCAAAGGCCACTGACAACCGACGGCGCCCGGGTCCGCACCGCGTCCCACCAGCGACGGTCCGACTCCGCCTCGGACCATGCGGCCCCGCCGCACCGGACACGCCGAGGCCCGGCGTCCCCATCGGGACACCGGGCCTCGTCACGTGCCGTCCGGCGGGGACGGCGGTGGCCTGTCGGGGTTCTTTACAGCCCCGCCGCCTGCCGCAGCGCCTCCACGCGGTCCGTGCGCTCCCAGGTGAAGTCGGGCAGCTCACGGCCGAAGTGACCGTACGCGGCGGTCTGGGCGTAGATCGGGCGGAGCAGGTCGAGGTCGCGGATGATGGCGGCCGGGCGGAGGTCGAAGACCTCGTCGATCGCCTTCTCGATCTTCTCGGCGTCGATCTTGGCGGTGCCGAAGGTCTCGACGAAGAGGCCGACGGGCTCGGCCTTGCCGATCGCGTAGGCGACCTGGACCTCGCAGCGGGAGGCGAGGCCGGCGGCGACGACGTTCTTGGCGACCCAGCGCATCGCGTACGCGGCGGAGCGGTCGACCTTGGACGGGTCCTTGCCGGAGAAGGCGCCGCCGCCGTGGCGGGCCATGCCGCCGTAGGTGTCGATGATGATCTTGCGGCCGGTGAGGCCTGCGTCACCCATCGGGCCGCCGATCTCGAAGCGGCCGGTCGGGTTGACCAGGAGGCGGTAGTTCTCCGTGTCGAGCTTGATGCCGTCGTCCAGCAGCGCCTTCAGCTCGGGCTCGACGACGAATTCCTTGATGTCGGGCGCGAGCAGCGACTCCAGGTCGATGTCACTGGCGTGCTGGGAGGAGACGACGACGGTGTCGAGACGGACTGCCTTGTCGCCGTCGTACTCGATGGTGACCTGCGTCTTGCCGTCCGGGCGCAGGTAGGGGATGGTCCCGTTCTTGCGGACCTCGGACAGGCGCTTGGACAGGCGGTGCGCCAGGAAGACCGGGAGCGGCATCAGCGTGGGCGTCTCGTCGGACGCGTAGCCGAACATCAGGCCCTGGTCGCCGGCGCCCTGGCGGTCGAGCTCGTCCTCGTCGCCCTCGACCCGGTTCTCGTACGCGGTGTCGACACCCTGCGCGATGTCAGGCGACTGGGCGCCGATGGAGACCGAGACGCCGCAGGAGGCGCCGTCGAAGCCCTTCTTCGAGGAGTCGTAGCCGATCTCCAGGATCTTGCCGCGGACCAGGTTGGCGATGTCCGCGTAGGCCTTGGTGGTGACCTCGCCGGCCACGTGCACCAGTCCGGTGGTGATCAGGGTTTCGACGGCGACCCGGGAGGTCGGGTCCTCACGCAGAAGCGCGTCGAGAATGGTGTCGCTGATCTGGTCAGCGATCTTGTCGGGGTGACCTTCGGTCACGGACTCCGAGGTGAACAGGCGACGGGACACAACGCTCCCTGGGGTTGCAGCGGCTGCTGGCTGATCATTGGTGGACGGCACGGGGAGCTGCACCCGGCGACGTCCGAGAACAGTTTATCGGTCGCGCATCGCCGTGGGCCCACCCGTCTCGGCTGTCGGAAGGGCTGTGACCTGCGGCACGGGCATTCTGCCCAGAACGGAGCGCCCTTGGCCAGGGTCGCCACGCTCGAATGCGCGGGGTTGGCGGGGCCCGTGGAGTGAATGAGTCATTCAGCCGAGCCGTTCCGCCACGAGGTCCCACACGGTTTCGGCCAGTGCTTCCTTCGGACCGTGTGTCACCGGGGTCTCGCTGCCGTCGGCACCGAGGACGACCGCCTCGTTCTCCTCCGAACCGAAGGTCTTGTGCTCCCCCACCTCGTTCACCACG
Organism: Streptomyces sp. CB02414; assembly: GCF_001905385.1. GTDB lineage: Bacteria > Actinomycetota > Actinomycetes > Streptomycetales > Streptomycetaceae > Streptomyces. The sequence goes on from NZ_LIPF01000009.1 coordinate 100,811, forward strand.
AGCAGGTCGCAGCCCTTGCGCTTCAGCTTGGCCCGTCCGTTGGCGAGGACATCGTCGGTCTCGGCGGCGAAGCCGACGATCACCTGGCCGGGGCGCGCCCGGTCGCCCGCGATCTCGGCGAGGATGTCCGGATTGCGCACCAGGGCGATCGGTGCGGGCTCCTGGTCGTCCTTCTTCTTGATCTTCCCGGAGGCGTATGTGGCCGGGCGGAAGTCCGCGACCGCCGCGGCCATGACGACGGCGTCGGCGTCGGCCGCGGCGTGCAGCACGGCTTCGCGCAGCTCCACGGCGGTGCCCACCGGGACGACGTCCACGCCAGCCGGATCCGGCAGTGACGCGTTCGCCGCGACCAGGGTGACGCGGGCGCCTCGCGCGGCGGCGCTGCGGGCCAGCGCGTACCCCTGCTTGCCGGAGGAGCGGTTGCCGAGGAAGCGGACCGGGTCGAGGGGCTCGCGAGTGCCGCCGGCGCTGACCACGACGTGCCGTCCGGCGAGGTCCGGTTCGCGCACGCCGCGGGCGAGGACCCGGCGGCAGACCTCGAAGATCTCGCCCGGGTCGGGCAGCCGGCCCTTGCCGGTGTCGACGCCGGTGAGACGGCCGACGGCCGGCTCGATGACGACGGCGCCGCGGCGGCGGAGTGTCGCCACGTTCTCCTGGGTGGCCGGGTGCTCCCACATCTCGGTGTGCATGGCGGGGGCGAAGACGACGGGGCAGCGGGCGGTGAGCAGGGTGTTGGTGAGGAGGTCGTCGGCGAGGCCGTGGGCGGCCTTGGCGAGCATGTCGGCGGTGGCCGGGGCGACGACGACGAGGTCGGCGTGCTGGCCGATGCGGACGTGCGGCACCTGGTGGACGTCGTCCCACACCTCGGTCGACACCGGGTTGCCGGACAGGGCCGACCAGGTGGCGGCGCCGACGAAGTGCAGCGCGGAGGCGGTGGGGACGACGCGGACCTCGTGCCCCGACTCCGTGAGTCTGCGCAGCAGCTCACAGGCCTTGTACGCGGCGATCCCGCCACTGACCCCCAGAACGACCTTGGGCTTGTCCACCGTCTCTCCCCGGCTCGGATGACGCGCTCGGGCAGCGCGTACGACCCATCACACACCACAGGCCCGACAGTCGGACTGCCGGGCCTGTGGATAAGTCAGCTTCAGGCTGAAAATACTACCGCCGATGTCGGCGGGGCACTGGTTACTGCGCCGGGCCTTCGATGGCCTCGGAGGTCAGCAGACCCGCGTTGATCTCGCGCAGGGCGATCGAGAGCGGCTTCTCGTGGACGTGGGTGTCGACGAGCGGACCGACGTACTCGAGGAGACCCTCGCCGAGCTGCGAGTAGTACGCGTTGATCTGGCGGGCCCGCTTGGCCGCGTAGATCACGAGGCTGTACTTCGAGTCCGTGGCCTCGAGGAGCTCGTCGATCGGCGGGTTGATGATGCCCTCGGGCGCGGAGATGGAAGAGGACACGCTCTACCTTCCGATGGATGGGAAAGATTCAGTCGGGACGACCGCTGGGTGACCAGTGACGATCACACGACGTTCGTCAAGGCTAGCAGCTCGCGCGCCACGTCCTCGACGGAGGTGTTCACCAGGGTCTGGTCGAACTCCGGCTCGGCCGCCAGCTCGATCCGGGCCGCGGCGAGGCGGCGCTCGATGACCTCCGGAGGCTCGGTGCCCCGGCCGGTGAGCCTGCGCACCAGCTCCTCCCAGGAGGGCGGGGCCAGGAACACCAGCTGGGCCTCCGGCATGGACTCCCTGACCTGCCGCGCGCCCTGGAGGTCGATCTCCAGCAGCACCGGCTCACCCGCCTCCAGGCGCTCCAGCACGGCAGCTCGCGGCGTGCCGTAGCGGTTGCCGGCGAACTCGGCCCACTCCAGCAGCTCGCCGTTGGCGATCAGCTTGTCCATCTCCTCGTCGGTGACGAAGAAGTAGTGGACTCCGTGCTGCTCGCCGGGGCGGGGCTTGCGGGTCGTCGCCGACACCGAGAGCCAGACCTCGGGGTGTTCCTTGCGCATATGGGCGACGACCGTGCTCTTGCCGACCCCCGAGGGGCCGGAGAGCACGGTCAGCCGCGGACGTGATTCCGGGGGTACGGGGGTCGTCCCCCGGGATGTTGCAGCCATGCGGCGATTATTCCAGTTGTTCCGCAGTGGTCCGGACTCAGCTTCTGACTCAGCTGCCGGTGCTGCCGAACTCGCGCTCCAGGGAGGCGATCTGGTTGGAACCGAGGCCGCGCACGCGACGGCTCTCGGAGATGCCGAGCCGCTCCATGATCTGCTTGGCGCGGACCTTGCCCACGCCGGGCAGGGACTCGAGCAGGGCGGAGACCTTCATCTTGCCGATGACGTCGTTCTCCTGGCCCTGCTTGATGACCTCGTGGAGGGAGGCGCCGGAGTGCTTGAGTCGATTCTTGACCTCGGCCCGCTCCCGGCGAGCCGCGGCGGCCTTTTCGAGCGCGGCTGCGCGCTGTTCAGGGGTAAGGGGCGGAAGAGCCACGCCTACGTCACCTCGGATGTCGAACTGTCGGATACGGACCGGTGAGGAACCTAGTCGCCCCACACCTGGGGAGTCGCGAACAACACGCTTGCCCGTTGACTCTCGACGGAGACTAGCGGTCAAGTCCGCCAGAGTCAGCGAGAACGGCGGAAAAGTCCTGGTCAGCCTCCGTCAGGCCAGACATTTCAGACATATTGCCTCGGATTTGAGGATGTTTCCAAGGTCTGGAAGCCTAGGCGGCCGCCACCGCGGTCCTGACCTCGTCGGCGAAGCGGTCCGCCGCGTTCCGCAGCCCGGTCACGTCGGGACCGTGACGAAGGACACCCCGGCTGACGTTCGGCACGACGTTGCGCACCGCCGCTCCGAACACCTCCGGCAGGTCGGCCGGCGTCGCACCCTGGGCACCGATGCCGGGCGCGAGGAGCGGGCCGTTGACGTCCAGGTCGTACGACGACAGGTCGCCGAGTGTGGCGCCGACCACCGCGCCGAACGAGCCCAGGGGCGTTTCGTCCGCGTTCTCGGCGGCCAGGTGCGCCAGCATCGTCGCCCCGACGCTCCGCCCGTCGGCCCGCACCGCGTGCTGGACCTCGCCACCCTCCGGGTTGGAGGTGAGCGCCAGCACGAACAGCCCCGCGCCGCTCTCGCGCGCCAGGTCGACGGCGGGCTTCAGGGAGCCGTAGCCGAGGTACGGGGAGACGGTCAGCGCGTCCGAGAACAGGGGCGCGTCCTTGCGCAGGAAGGACTCGGCGTACGCGGCCATTGTGGAGCCGATGTCACCGCGCTTGGCGTCCATGACGACCAGCGCGCCGGCCGCCCGTGCCTCCTCGACCGACTTCTCCAGGACCGCGACACCGCGCGAGCCGAAGCGCTCGAAGAAGGCGCTCTGCGGCTTGAGGACGGCCACCCGGTCGGCCACGGCCTCCACGACGGTGCGGCTGAAGCGCTCCAGCCCCGCCACGTCGTCGTTCAGACCCCATTCCGCGAGCAGGGCGGCGTGCGGGTCGATACCGACGCACAGCGGCCCGCGTTCGTCCATGGCACGGCGCAGGCGCGCGCCGAACGGCTCGTTCGTACCGGTCATCGGGGCTTCCTCACATCGGCGCCGACCGCGTCGGCGAGGGTGGCGTACGGGCTCTGCCGCAGGCGCGCGGCGAGCCCCTTGTGGATGGCCCGGCCCCAGAAGGGGCCCTCGTAGATGAACGCGCTGTAGCCCTGGACCAGCGTGGCTCCGGCCAGGATGCGCTGCCAGGCGTCCTCGGCGGTCTCGACGCCGCCTACGCCCACCAGGGTGATCCGGTCGCCCACGCGCGCGTAGAGGCGGCGCAGGACCGCCAGGGAGCGCTCCTTGAGCGGGGCGCCGGACAGGCCGCCGGTCTCCTGGACGAGGGCCGGGGAGGAGGTCAGGCCGAGTCCCTCGCGGGCGATGGTGGTGTTGGTGGCGATGATGCCGTCCAGCCCCAGTTCCACCGCCAGGTCGGCGACCGCGTCGACGTCCTCGTCGGCGAGGTCCGGCGCGATCTTGACGAGGAGGGGGACGCGCCGCGTGGTGACCACGCGGTCGGCTGCCTCGCGCACGGCGGTCAGCAGCGGGCGCAGCGCCTCGGTGGCCTGGAGGTTGCGCAGGCCGGGCGTGTTCGGGGAGGAGACGTTGACGACCAGGTAGTCGGCGTGCGGGGCGAGGCGTTCGGCGGACTTCACGTAGTCGCCGACGGCTTCCTCCTCCGGGACGACCTTGGTCTTGCCGATGTTGACGCCGACGACCGTCTTGAACACGGGCGTGCGGGAGGCCAGGCGGGCGGCGACGGTCAGGGAACCGTCGTTGTTGAAGCCCATGCGGTTGATCAGCGCGCGGTCGCTCACCAGCCGGAACAGCCGCTTCTTGGGGTTGCCGGGCTGCGGCTCCCCCGTCACGGTGCCGATCTCGACGTGGTCGAAGCCGAGCATGGCCATGCCGTCGACGGCGACGGCGTTCTTGTCGAAGCCGGCGGCCAGCCCGAAGGGGCCGTGCATGCGCAGGCCGAGGGCCTCGGTGCGCAGCTCCTTGTGGCGGGGCGCGAGCACGGCCGCGACGAAGGTGCGCAGGACGGGGACGCGGACGGCGAGGCGGATCCAGCGGAAGGCGAGGTGGTGCGCCCGCTCCGGGTCCATCCGCTTGAAGACGAGGGAGAAGAAGATCTTGTACATGGTGTCCTCATGAAGAGGGGGACACCGTTTCCGGTGTCCCCCTCGGGGCTGGCTGCTAGTCGCGGGCCGCGGTCAGGAATTCCGCGTGTTCCTGGAGTGAGCGCACTCCCACGTCACCGTGGTTGAGGGCGTCGATGCCCTGCACCGCCGCCGCCAGCGCCTGGACGGTCGTCAGGCACGGCACGGAGCGGGCCACGGCCGCCGTACGGATGTCGTAGCCGTCGAGGCGGCCGCCGGTGCCGTACGGGGTGTTGACGATGAGGTCGACCTCGCCGTCGTGGATGAGCTGGACGATGGTCTTCTCGCCGTTCGGTCCGGTGCCCTCGGACTGCTTGCGCACGACCGTGGCGTTGATGCCGTTGCGCTTGAGGACCTCGGCGGTGCCGGAGGTGGCGAGCAGCTCGAAGCCGTGGGCGACCAGCTCGCGGGCCGGGAAGATCATCGAGCGCTTGTCGCGGTTGGCGACCGAGATGAACGCCCGTCCCTTGGTGGGCAGCGGGCCGTAGGCACCGGCCTGCGACTTGGCGTACGCCGTGCCGAAGACGGAGTCGATGCCCATGACCTCGCCGGTGGAGCGCATCTCCGGGCCGAGCACCGTGTCGACGCCGCGGCCGTGGATGTCGCGGAAGCGGGACCACGGCATCACGGCCTCCTTGACGGAGATCGGCGCGTCCATGGGGAGCGTGCCGCCGTCGCCGTTCGCCGGGAGCAGGCCCTCGGCGCGCAGCTCGGCGATGGTCGCGCCCAGCGAGATGCGGGCGGCGGCCTTCGCCAGCGGCACCGCGGTCGCCTTCGAGGTGAAGGGCACGGTGCGCGAGGCGCGCGGGTTGGCCTCCAGGACGTAGAGGATGTCGCCGGCCAGCGCGAACTGGATGTTGATCAGGCCGCGCACGCCGACGCCCGCGGCGATGCCCTCGGTGGAGGCGCGCAGCCGCTTGATGTCGAAGCCGCCGAGCGTGATCGGGGGCAGGGCGCACGCCGAGTCGCCGGAGTGGATGCCGGCCTCCTCGATGTGCTCCATGACGCCGCCGAGGTACAGCTCCTCACCGTCGTACAGGGCGTCGACGTCGATCTCGATCGCGTCGTCGAGGAAGCGGTCGACCAGGACCGGCCGGGACGGGCTGATCTCGGTCGACTCGGCGATGTACGCCTCCAGGCGGGTCTCGTCGTAGACGATCTCCATGCCACGTCCGCCGAGGACGTAGGAGGGCCGCACCAGGACCGGGTAGCCGATCTCGTCGGCGATGGCCTTGGCCTCGGCGAAGGTGGTGGCGGTGCCGTGCTTGGGGGCCGGGAGCCCGGCCTGCGCCAGGACCTGGCCGAAGGCGCCGCGGTCCTCGGCGGCGTGGATGGCCTCGGGCGAGGTGCCCACGATCGGCACGCCGTTGTCCTTGAGCGCCTGGGAGAGGCCCAGCGGGGTCTGGCCGCCGAGCTGGACGACGACGCCGGCGACCGGGCCGGCCTGCTGCTCCGCGTGGACGATCTCCAGGACGTCCTCCAGGGTGAGCGGCTCGAAGTACAGCCGGTCGGAGGTGTCGTAGTCGGTGGAGACGGTCTCCGGGTTGCAGTTGACCATCACGGTCTCGTACCCGGCGTCGGACAGCGCGAAGGAGGCGTGGACGCAGGAGTAGTCGAACTCGATGCCCTGGCCGATGCGGTTCGGGCCGGATCCCAGGATGATGACGGCCGGCCTCTCGCGGCGCGCGACCTCGGTCTCCTCGTCGTAGGAGGAGTAGAAGTACGGCGTCCTCGCGGCGAACTCGGCGGCGCAGGTGTCGACCGTCTTGTAGACCGGGCGGATGCCGAGCGCGTGGCGCACCTCGCGGACGACGTCCTCGCGCAGGCCGCGGATCTCGCCGATCTGGTGGTCGGAGAAGCCGTGCCGCTTGGCCTCGGCGAGCAGGTCGGCGGTCAGCTCCGGGGCGCCGGCCAGCTCGTCGGCGGTCTCCTTGATCAGGAAGAGCTGGTCGACGAACCAGGGGTCGATCTTCGTGTACTCGAAGACCTCCTCCGGCGTGGCGCCCGCGCGGATGGCCTGCATGACGGCGTTGATGCGGCCGTCGGTGGGCCGGACGGCCTCCTCCAGCAGCGCCTTCTTGTCGCCCGCCTCGCCGACGAAGGTGAACTGGCTGCCCTTCTTCTCCAGCGAGCGCAGCGCCTTCTGGAACGCCTCGGTGAAGTTGCGGCCGATGGCCATGGCCTCGCCGACCGACTTCATGGTGGTGGTGAGGGTGGAGTCGGCGCTCGGGAACTTCTCGAAGGCGAAGCGCGGGGCCTTCACGACCACGTAGTCGAGCGTGGGCTCGAAGGAGGCCGGGGTCTCCTGCGTGATGTCGTTCGGGATCTCGTCCAGCGTGTAGCCCACGGCGAGCTTCGCGGCGATCTTGGCGATCGGGAAGCCGGTCGCCTTGGAGGCGAGCGCCGAGGAGCGCGACACGCGCGGGTTCATCTCGATGACGATCACGCGACCGTCCTCGGGGTTCACCGCGAACTGGATGTTGCAGCCGCCGGTGTCGACGCCGACCTCGCGGATGATCGCGATGCCGACGTCGCGCAGCACCTGGTACTCGCGGTCGGTCAGCGTCATCGCGGGCGCCACGGTGATCGAGTCGCCGGTGTGGACGCCCATGGGGTCGAAGTTCTCGATGGAGCAGACGACCACGACGTTGTCGTTCTTGTCGCGCATCAACTCCAGCTCGTACTCCTTCCAGCCGAGGATGGACTCCTCCAGGAGCACCTCGGTGGTCGGCGAGAGGGTGAGGCCCTGGCCGGCGATGCGGCGCAGCTCCTCCTCGTCGTGCGCGAAGCCGGAGCCGGCGCCGCCCATGGTGAAGGACGGGCGGACGACGACCGGGTAGCCGCCGAGCTCCTCGACGCCCTTGAGGACGTCGTCCATGGAGTGGCAGATGTAGGACCGGGCGGACTCGCCGTGGCCGATCTTCTTGCGGACCTCCTCGACGACCTCCTTGAAGAGGTCGCGGTCCTCGCCCTTGTTGATGGCCTCCACATTGGCGCCGATCAGCTCGACGCCGTACTTCTCCAGGACGCCGTTGCCGTGCAGGGAGATCGCGGTGTTGAGGGCCGTCTGGCCGCCCAGGGTGGGCAGCAGCGCGTCGGGACGCTCCTTGGCGATGATCTTCTCGACGAACTCCGGGGTGATCGGCTCGACGTAGGTGGCATCGGCGATCTCCGGGTCCGTCATGATCGTCGCCGGGTTGGAGTTCACGAGGACGACCCTGAGGCCCTCGGACTTCAGGACCCGGCACGCCTGGGTGCCGGAGTAGTCGAACTCGGCGGCCTGGCCGATGACGATCGGGCCGGAGCCGATGACCAGGACGGACTGGATATCGGTGCGCTTAGGCACGCTGGCCCTCCATCAGAGAAACGAAGCGGTCGAACAGGTAGGCGGCGTCGTGCGGGCCCGCTGCCGCTTCGGGGTGGTACTGGACGCTGAAGGCCGGCTTGTCGAGAAGCTGGAGGCCCTCCACCACGTTGTCGTTGAGGCAGACGTGGGAGACCTCGGCGCGGCCGTAGGGGGTGTCGGAGACCTTGTCGAGCGGGGCGTCGACAGCGAATCCGTGGTTGTGCGCGGTGACCTCGACCTTGCCGGTCGTACGGTCCTGCACGGGCTGGTTGATGCCGCGGTGGCCGTACTTCAGCTTGAAGGTGCCGAAGCCGAGGGCGCGGCCCAGGATCTGGTTGCCGAAGCAGATGCCGAAGAGCGGGGTGCCGCGCTCCAGGACGCCCCGCATGACGGAGACGGGGTGGTCGGCGGTGGACGGGTCGCCCGGGCCGTTGGAGAAGAAGACACCGTCCGGGTCGACCGCGTAGACATCCTCGACGGTCGCCGTGGCGGGCAGGACGTGCACCTCGATGCCGCGCTCGGCCATGCGGTGCGGGGTCATGCCCTTGATGCCGAGGTCGACGGCGGCGACGGTGAACTTCTTCTCGCCGATCGCGGGGACGACGTACGCCTCGGTGGTGGCGACCTCGGCGGAGAGGTCGGCGCCGGTCATCTCGGGGGCTTCCTGGACGCGGGCCAGCAGTGCGGCGTCGTCCTGGATGGCGTCGCCGCTGAAGATGCCGACGCGCATGGCGCCGCGCTCGCGCAGGTGGCGGGTGAGGGCGCGGGTGTCGATGCCGGAGATACCGACGACGCCCTGGGCGGCCAGCTCGTCGTCCAGCGTGCGGCGGGAGCGCCAGCTGGAGGGCACGCGCGCGGGGTCGCGCACGACGTACCCGGAGACCCAGATCTTCTTGGACTCCATGTCCTCGTCGTTGATGCCCGTGTTCCCGATGTGCGGGGCGGTCATCACGACGACCTGGCGGTGGTACGACGGGTCGGTGAGGGTCTCCTGGTAGCCGGTCATGCCGGTGGAGAACACGGCCTCGCCGAACGTGGCCCCCACGGCCCCGTAGGCGCGGCCGCGGAAGATCCGGCCGTCCTCCAGGACGAGTACGGCGGGAGCCTTGCCGGCTCCCCGGGTGGAGGTCGTCATCGTGCGCCTTCCGTTTCCGTCTTGTTGATCATGTCGTTCAGGGTTTCGACCCACTCGTTGTGCTCGGCCGCGTGGTCGGAGCGGAAGCCGGAGTCGATCAGCTTGTCGCCGTGCTCCCAGGTGACGACCAGCAGGCCGCCCTCGGTGAGCACCTTGCCGGCGATGCCCTTGTCGAGCCGGGCCTCGCGCAGCGCGGAGACGGGGACGAAGAAGTCGTCCGCGCCGGGGCGTACGACGTCCAGGCCCGCGTCCGTCAGGGTGAGCTCGACCCGGCTGCGGGTGCCCAGGCCGTGCGCCACGATGCGGTCCAGCCACTGCCCGGCGGTGGTGGAGCCGTGGTAGCGGCCGCTCAGGGTCAGTTTCGCCGGGCCGGGGGCGTCCGGCGCGCTGGGCAGCTCCGGGAGGTCGCCCTGGAGGGTGCCGCGCCACTTCCAGCCCTCGCGCATCAGCCAGTAGACGAGCGCGACGAACAGGCCGAGGCCGACCACCCAGCCGATCCGGGCGGCCCAGTCGGTCACTTCCGCCGATTCCTTCTCGGCGGCCAGCAGGATTACCGGTGCTACAGATGTCACGTGAGCTTCCCGTCGACGAGCGTGGCCTTGCCCCGCAGCCACGTGTGCGTCACACGGCCCGGCAGCTCACGCCCCTGGTACGGGGTGTTGCGGCTGCGCGAGGCGAAGCCCGCGGGGTCCACCCGGCCACGGTATTCCGTGTCGACGAGGGTGAGGTTGGCGGGCTCACCAGCCGAGACGGGACGGCCGTGTCCGGTGGCCTGTCCGATCCTGGCGGGCTTGAAGGACATCCGGTCGGCGACGCCGGCCCAGTCCAGCAGGCCCGTGTCCACCATGGTCTCCTGGACCACCGACAGCGCGGTCTCCAGGCCGACCATGCCCATGGCGGCGGCGGCCCACTCGCAGTCCTTGTCCTCGTGCGGGTGCGGGGCGTGGTCGGTGGCGACGATGTCGATCGTGCCGTCGGCGAGCGCCTCGCGCAGCGCCAGGACGTCACGCTCGGTGCGCAGCGGCGGGTTGACCTTGTAGACCGGGTTGTACGACCGGACCAGCTCGTCGGTGAGGAGCAGGTGGTGCGGGGTGACCTCGGCGGTGACGTCGATGCCCCGGGACTTGGCCCAGCGGACGATCTCGACGCTGCCCGCGGTCGACAGGTGGCAGATGTGGACGCGGGAGCCGACGTGCTCGGCGAGCAGCACGTCCCGCGCGATGATCGACTCCTCGGCGACGGCCGGCCAGCCGCCGAGGCCCAGCTCGGCGGAGACGACGCCCTCGTTCATCTCGGCGCCCTCGGTCAGCCGGGGCTCCTGGGCGTGCTGGGCGACGACGCCGCCGAAGGCCTTCACGTACTCCAGGGCACGGCGCATGATCACGGCGTCGTGGACGCACTTGCCGTCGTCGGAGAAGACGGTGACGCCCGCCGCGGACTCGTGCATGGCGCCCAGTTCGGCGAGCTTGGCGCCCTCCAGGCCGACGGTGACGGCGCCGATGGGCTGTACGTCGCAGTAGCCGGACTCCTTGCCGAGCCGCCACACCTGCTCGACGACACCGGCGGTGTCGGCGACCGGGAAGGTGTTGGCCATGGCGAAGACGTTGGTGTAGCCGCCGCTCGCCGCCGCGCGGGTGCCGGTCAGGACGGTCTCGGAGTCCTCGCGGCCGGGTTCGCGCAGGTGGGTGTGGAGGTCGACCAGGCCCGGCAGCAGCACCTTGCCGCCGGCCTCGATCACCTCGGCGCCCTCGGCGGACAGGTTCTGGCCGACCGCCTCGATGACGGTGCCGTCGATCAGCACGTCCTGCGGCTCGCCGCCGAGCACCTTCGCACCGCGGATCAGGATCTTGCTCATGTTCTTACTTCTCCTCGGTGGGGCGGGCGTGGGTGACGGCGGGCTCGGCTCCGCCGAGCAGCAGGTAGAGGACTGCCATCCGGACGGAGACGCCGTTGGTGACCTGCTCGACGACCGTGCAGCGGTCGGAGTCGGCGACGTCGGCGGTGATCTCCATGCCGCGGACCATCGGGCCGGGGTGCATCACGATGGCGTGGTCGGGCATCTTCGCCATGCGCTCGCCGTCGAGGCCGTAGCGGCGGGAGTACTCGCGCTCGGTGGGGAAGAAGGCGGCGTTCATGCGCTCGCGCTGCACGCGCAGCAGCATCACCGCGTCGGACTTGGTCAGGGTGGAGTCGAGGTCGTAGGAGACCTCGCAGGGCCAGGTCTCGACGCCGACGGGCAGCAGGGTGGGCGGGGCGACCAGGGTGACCTCGGCGCCGAGGGTGTGCAGCAGGTCGACGTTGGAGCGGGCGACGCGGCTGTGCAGGATGTCGCCGACCAGGGTGACGCGGCGGCCGTCGAGGTCCTTGCCGAGGCCGGCGTCGGGGCCTACCAGGCGGCGGCGCATGGTGAAGGCGTCCAGCAGGGCCTGGGTGGGGTGCTGGTGGGTGCCGTCGCCGGCGTTGATGACGTGGGCGTCGATCCAGCCGGAGGTGGCCAGGCGGTAGGGGGCGCCGGAGGCGCTGTGCCGGATGACGACGGCGTCGACGCCCATGGCCTCCAGGGTCTGGGCGGTGTCCTTGAGGGACTCGCCCTTGGAGACGCTGGAACCCTTGGCGGTGAAGTTGATGACGTCCGCCGACAGGCGCTTCTCGGCGGCCTCGAAGGAGATCCGGGTCCTGGTCGAGTCCTCGAAGAAGAGGTTGACGACGGTCCGGCCGCGCAGGGTCGGCAGTTTCTTGATCGGCCGGTCGGCGACCCGGGCCATCTCCTCGGCGGTGTCGAGGATCAGGACGGCGTCGTCGCGGGTGAGGTCGGCGGCCGAGATGAGATGACGCTGCATCTGTCAGGCTCCGTAGGGCGATTCATGCGGAAGAGCGGGATAATTCGGGCGGCCGGGCGTGCGTGCGGGCACACCGAGCAGGCGTACGGCACAAGTGGGCGCGTACGCGCGGGTGCTACGGGTGGGCGCCCTGGGCGGCCGGCTTGGCGCCGAGCAGCACGGTGTCGCGACCGTCCTCCTCGGCGAGCTGGACCTTGACCGTCTCCCGCAGCGACGTCGGGAGGTTCTTGCCGACGTAGTCGGCGCGGATGGGCAGTTCGCGGTGGCCGCGGTCGACGAGGACGGCGAGCTGCACCGCGCGCGGGCGGCCGATGTCGCCCAGCGCGTCGAGGGCGGCGCGGATGGTGCGGCCGGAGAAGAGCACGTCGTCGACGAGGACGACCAGGCGGCCGTCGACGCCGTCACCGGGGATCTCGGTGCGGGCCAGGGCGCGGGGCGGGTGCATGCGCAGGTCGTCGCGGTACATGGTGATGTCGAGCGAGCCGACCGGCACCTTGCGCTCGGTGATCTGCTCCAGCTTGTCGGCGAGCCGCCGGGCGAGGAAGACGCCGCGGGTCGGGATACCGAGGAGCACCACGTCGTCGGCGCCCTTGGCGCGTTCGACGATCTCGTGGGCGATGCGGGTCAGGACCCGGGCGATGTCGGGGCCTTCGAGAACGGGCCGCGCATCGGATTGCGCGCCCGAAGACGCGTCCTGCTGCTTGTCCATACGAAACGGACCTCCTTCTCCGCCTCACGGGACGGACCTTAAAGGACGTCGGGATGTGCGCCGTCCACGGTACCAGGCCCACAGACCCGCCTTCGCGACCCCCAGGACGCTCGCGCGTCACCCTTACGACACCCCGGCACCACCCGTTCGGAGCAACGGGCGGCGGATACCACGGAAGAGTCGGTGCGGACCATTCGGCTTGACGCAGAAGAGTAACGCTGCGTAACCTCACAGTGAGTTACCAGCCGCGCGGGTGCGCACCAGTGCGGACCGCGTCGACACCTTGTCCGGGGAGCCATATGTCCAGCGAATACGCCAAACAGCTCGGGGCCAAGCTCCGGGCCATCCGCACCCAGCAGGGCCTTTCCCTCCATGGTGTCGAGGAGAAGTCCCAGGGCCGCTGGAAGGCCGTGGTGGTGGGTTCGTACGAGCGCGGCGACCGCGCCGTGACCGTGCAGCGCCTCGCCGAGCTGGCGGATTTCTACGGCGTTCCCGTGCAGGAGCTGCTCCCGGGCACCACCCCGGGCGGTGCCGCCGAGCCCCCGCCGAAGCTGGTCCTGGACCTGGAGCGGCTGGCCACGGTGCCGGCCGAGAAGGCGGGCCCGCTCCAGCGCTACGCGGCCACGATCCAGTCGCAGCGCGGTGACTACAACGGCAAGGTCCTGTCGATCCGCCAGGACGACCTGCGCACGCTCGCCGTCATCTACGACCAGTCGCCCTCGGTCCTGACCGAGCAGCTCATCAGCTGGGGTGTCCTGGACGCGGACGCGCGCCGCGCGGTGGCGTCCCACGAGGAGATCTGAGCCGCAGCAGCCTCAGCAGAAACGTGCCGCCGGGGTGGCGGGAACCGTTCGGTTCCCGCCACCCCGGCGGTTTTGGCACGTCGTGGAGCTATTCGCGACGCAGTGAAGGCTTGAGGTCCTTCAGCCGGCCGAGCAGGCCGTTGACGAACGCCGGCGACTCGTCCGTGGAGAACTCCTTCGCCAGCTGCACCATCTCGTCCAGGACGACGGCGTCCGGGGTCTCGTCGACCCAGATCAGCTCGTACGCGCCCAGGCGCAGGATGTTGCGGTCGACGACCGGCATCCGGTCGAGCGTCCAGCCGACCGAGTACTGGGCGATGAGCTCGTCGACACGCTCGGCGCGCTCGGCGTAGCCCTCGACCAGCTCCATCGTGTACTCGCTCACCGGCGGCTGCCGGGTGTCGGACCGGGAGTGCCGGACCCAGTCGGCGAGGACCGTCAGGACGTCGGCGCCGCGCTGATCGCCCTCGAAGAGGATCTGGAAGGCGCGCTTGCGGGCCGTGTTGCGGGCAGCCACGGTTAGCTGTTCACCCGGCCGAGGTAGCTGCTGTCGCGGGTGTCGACCTTGATCTTCTCACCGGTGGTGATGAAGAGCGGGACGTTGATCTGGTGACCGGTCTCCAGGGTGGCGGGCTTGGTGCCGCCGGTGGAGCGGTCGCCCTGGACGCCCGGCTCGGTCTCCTGGATGACCAGCTCGACGGCGGCCGGCAGCTCGACGAAGAGCACCTCGCCCTCGTGCTGCGCGACGGTGGCCTCGAAGCCCTCGATCAGGAAGTTGGCGGCGTCGCCGACGACCTTGCGGTCGATGTGCAGCTGGTCGTAGGTCTCCATGTCCATGAAGACGAAGTAGTCGCCGTCCATGTACGAGAACTGCATGTCACGCTTGTCGACAGTGGCCGTCTCGACCTTGACGCCGGCGTTGAAGGTCTTGTCGACGACCTTGCCGGAAAGCACGTTCTTGAGCTTGGTGCGCACGAAGGCCGGGCCCTTGCCGGGCTTGACGTGCTGGAACTCGACGACGGACCAGAGCTGGCCGCCTTCGAGCTTGAGCACCATGCCGTTCTTGAGGTCGTTCGTGGAAGCCACGGTTGCGGAATCTCCTGGACTGGACTGACGTGGACGACCCCGGTGCAGGCACGCGCACAGCGCGAAGGCTAGAGCGCGAGCAGCTCCTTGGTCGTGATGGTGAGTAGCTCGGGTCCGCCGTCCGCCTCGGGGCGCACGACGAGCGTGTCATCGATCCGGACCCCGCCCCGGCCCGGGAGGTGAACCCCCGGTTCGACGGTGACCGGCACACAAGCGTCCAGTTTACCCATGGCCGCGGGGGCCAACTGCGGGTCCTCGTCGATTTCGAGTCCGACCCCGTGACCGGTGAGGGCGGGAAGGTGCTCAGCGTACCCGGCGGAATCCAGTGCCTGGCGGGCGGCCCGGTCCACGTCCCGGCAGGCCGCGCCGGGTGCGAGGGCTTCCCGGCCGGCCCGCTGGGCGGAGAAGACCAGGTCGTACAGCTCGATCTGCCAGTCGGCCGGAGAGGTCCCGATGACGAACGTCCGGCCGATCTCGCAGCGGTATCCGCGGTAGGTGGCGCCCAGGCAGACGGAGAGGAAGTCGCCCTCCTCCACCCGCCGGTCGGTGGGGCGGTGGCCGCGGCGTCCCGAGTTCGGGCCGGTGCCGACGGACGTCGGGAAGGCGGGGCCGTCGGCGCCGTGGTCCACCAGGCGGCGTTCCAGTTCCAGGGCGAGGTGCCGCTCGGTGCGGCCCACCAGGATGGACTCCAGCAGCTCACCGAGGGCCTGGTCGGCGATCTCGGCGCCGATGCGCAGGCAGGAGATCTCCTCCTCGTCCTTGACCACCCTCAGCTGCTCGACCGCCTGGCCGAGGTCGGTCAGGCGCAGGCGCGGTGCGACCGAGCGCATGGCGCGGTGCCGGACCACGGTGAGGTGGTGGTCCTCGGTGGCGAGGGACTCGGCGCCCTGGGCCGCCGCGAGGCCGGTGGCCGCGACGGCCGCGTCGCCGCCGGGGCCGGGCAGCGCGCGCACCGGGAGTGAGTCGTCGGGCCTTCCGTCGGCCGGCCGGTCGTCCGGTGGGGCCGAGCAGACCAGGAGGTCCTCGCTCTTGCCCAGGAGCAGCACGGCGCCGTGCGGGGCGGTGCCCGCGAGGTAGCGCACGTTGGCGGGCCGGGAGACGAGCGCCGCCGCGCTGCCGCCCGCGTTGCAGCGTTCTCGTAGGCGGGTTCGGCGGGCCGCGTACACCTGTGACATGAGCCGAGCGTATGAGCTCCGCTCGGAGGGCGCCGCTCGGGAGGGCCGAGTGGGCATGCCGGGTGCGCCAACCGGGGTGGGGGCGGTTGTTGTGGGGCGTCTGCCGGCGAGAGGGGGCTGGTCGCGCAGTTCCCCGCGCCCCTTGGTCGGCGCGCTCCCCCGCGTCTACCAGGCAGGCGGGCTTGCTATCGAGCGGGACAGGACCTCGTTCAGGACTCTTGCCGTTTCCGGTACGTCGAGCTGGGAGTTGTCGATGATCGGGAGGCCGGAGCCGTACCAGCCGGCCATGCGGCCGTGGATGCGGGCGACCTCCTCGTCGGTGAGGCGGCGGTTGCCGCTGCGTTCGGCGTTGCGTTCCAGGACGATGTCCAGGCCCGGCAGGAGGACGACCGGGAGCAGGCCGGGTCCGACGTGCCGCTTCCAGCCGCCGAGGCCGACGACCGGGCGGTCCGGGAAGACCGCGTCGTCGAGGATGCAGGAGATGCCGTTGGCGAGGAAGTTCCGGGCGGAGAAACCGCAGGTGCGGCGGGCGAGGCGGTACTGCGCCTCGCTGTTCTCGTTCCACCCGGTCTGGGGGTCGGCGAAGCCGGAGCGGACCCATTCCCGGACGTCGTCGAGACTGATGTGCGCGGTGGGCACCCGGCGGTGGTCCGCCCAGTACTTGGCGACGCTGGTCTTGCCCGCGCCCGCGGGGCCGATGAGCAGTACCGCGAGGGTGGCCGAGGCGGGGTCGGGCAGAGCCGTCGCGGCCGGCGGGACGCTGGGCACGGCCACGGGAGCGCCGGGCGGCAGCGGAACGTGGCCGGTGGTGCCGGTGGTGTCCGGCGCGGGTGGTACGGGGGCGGCCTGGTGGGGGCCTGAAGCCTGGTGCGGGCCCGGGGCCTGCGCGGGGTATCCAGGCGCCGCGGGCGGCGGTACCGGGGCGGCCGGCTGGTGCGGGCCCGGGTGGTGTGCGGCCGGGGACCAGCCGACGGCCGGTCCGTGCCCCGGCTGAGGGGGCGGCGGCAGCGGAGAACCCACTGCATGCTGCATCCGGTGCCACTCCGTCTCGTACAGGCGATGGGCGCTGACGGCGGGAGGGGGTGACCCGCCCGCTGCTACCGAACGGTACCGCCCCCGGCCGTCGTTTGGTGAACGGCCGGGGGCGGTGTGAAGTGCCCGTCACGCAAGGCGAATCGGACGGAAGGTACGCCGGGGTACTACTCGCCCACCTCACCGTAGGCGGCGAGGAGGACGGCCGGGTCGGGGCCCTCCAGCACGGTGGGCTTGGCGAGGCCGTCCAGGACGATGAAGCGCAGCAGGTCGCCGCGGGACTTCTTGTCGACCTTCATGTTCTCGACGAGCTTGGGCCACTGGTCGTAGCGGTAGTGCAGCGGCAGGCCGACCGCTTCGAGGATGCTGCGGTGCCGGTCGGCGGTGGCGTCGTCCAGGCGGCCCGCGAGGCGGCCCAGTTCGGCGGCGAAGTGCATGCCGACGGAGACGGCGGCGCCGTGGCGCCACTTGTAGCGCTCGTTCTTCTCGATGGCGTGGCCGAGGGTGTGGCCGTAGTTGAGGATCTCCCTGAGGCCCGCTTCCTTCAGGTCGGAGGAGACGACCTCCGCCTTGACCTTGATGGAGCGCACGATCAGCTCGGCGGTGTGCGGTCCGGCCGGGGTGCGCGCGGCCTGCGGGTCGGCCTCGATCAGGTCCAGGATCGCCGGGTCGGCGATGAAGCCGGCCTTGATGACCTCGGCGAGTCCGGAGACGTAGTCGTTGACCGGCAGCGAGTCCAGCGCGGCCAGGTCGCACAGGACGCCGGCCGGCGGGTGGAAGGAGCCGACGAGGTTCTTGCCCTCGGCGGTGTTGATGCCGGTCTTGCCGCCGACGGCCGCGTCCACCATGGCCAGCACGGTGGTGGGTACGGCGATCCAGCGCACGCCGCGCAGCCAGGTCGCGGCCACGAAGCCGGCCAGGTCGGTGCTGGCGCCGCCGCCGACGCCGACGATGACGTCGGTGCGGGTGAAGCCGGACTGGCCGAGCGCCTTCCAGCAGTAGGCGGCGACCTCGGCGGTCTTGGCCTCCTCGGCGTTGGGCACCTGGATGGCGATCGCCTCGTAGCCCTGCTCGGCGAGGTCGGCGCGCAGCGCGTCACCGGTCTCGGCGAGGGCCTCGGGGTGGATGACCGCGACGCGCTTGGCCCTGTCGCCGATCAGGCCGCCGAGCTCACCGAGGAGCTGACGGCCCACCAGGACCTCGTAGGGGTCGGATCCCGCGGTGCCGCCGACCTGGATCCGGGTGACTGCCTCGCTCATGCTTCTTTCAACTCCAGTGCGTCCAGGGCGGCTTCGGCCACTTCTTCGGGCGTACGGCCGTCGGTGGCCACGACGACCGTGGCGGCCTCCTCGTAGAGGTGACGGCGGGCCTCCATCAGCTCGCGCCACTGCTTGCGCGGGTTGACGGCGAGCAGCGGGCGCGCGGCGTTCAGGCCGGTGCGCCTGACGGCCTCCTCGACGTCCATCGAGAGGTAGACGACGCGCCGCCCCGCGAGCAGCGCGCGGGTGTCCGCGTCCAGGATCGCGCCGCCGCCGAGGGCGAGGACACCCTCGTGCCCGGCGAGCGCGGTCCGCACGGCCTCCTTCTCCAGGGCCCGGAAGGCGGCCTCGCCCTCGTCGACGAAGATCTCGGCGATGGCCCGGCCCTGCGCGGCGACGATGTCCGCGTCCGTGTCCCGGTAGCCCGTGCCCAGGCGCTCCGCCAGCAGCTGCCCCACGGTGGACTTGCCGACCCCCATCGGGCCGACCAGGACGATCAGCGGCGCGTTCACCGGATCGCCAGGTTGTCGAGGTAGGACCGCACGTTGCGGCGGGTCTCGGCCACGCTGTCGCCGCCGAACTTCTCCGCCACCGCGTCCGCCAGGACCAGGGCGACCATCGCCTCGGCGACGATGCCGGCGGCCGGCACGGCGGACACGTCGGAACGCTGGTGGTGGGCCTGCGTGGCCTCGCCGGTGGTGACGTCCACGGTCTTCAGGGCGCGCGGCACGGTGGCGATCGGCTTCATCGCGGCCCGCACCCGCAGCAGCTCACCGGTGGTGAGGCCGCCCTCGGTGCCGCCGGAACGGCCGGAGACCCGGCGGATGCCCTCCTCCGTCCTCACGATCTCGTCGTGGGCCTGGGAGCCGGGCACGCGGGCCAGCTCGAAGCCGTCGCCGATCTCGACGCCCTTGATCGCCTGGATGCCCATGAGCGCGCCCGCGAGCCGTGCGTCGAGCTTGCGGTCCCAGTGGACGTGCGAGCCGAGGCCCACCGGCACGTCGTAGGCGAGGATCTCGACGACGCCGCCGAGGGTGTCGCCGTCCTTGTGGGCCTGGTCGATCTCGGCGACCATCGCCTTCGAGGCGTCGGCGTCCAGGCAGCGCACGGGGTCGGCGTCCAGCTTCTCGACGTCGGCCGGCGTCGGGTACACGCCCTGGGGGGCCTTGGCCGCGGCCAGCTCGACCACATGGCTGACGATCTCGACGCCGGTCGTCTCCTTGAGGTACGACCGGGCCACCGCGCCCAGCGCCACCCGGGCGGCCGTCTCCCGCGCGGAGGCGCGCTCCAGGATCGGGCGGGCCTCGTCGAAGCCGTACTTCTGCATGCCGGCGAGGTCGGCGTGCCCGGGACGCGGACGGGTCAGCGGCGCGTTGCGGGCCAGACCGGCCAGTACCTCCGGGTCGACCGGGTCGGCCGCCATGACCTGCTCCCACTTCGGCCACTCGGTGTTGCCCACCATGACCGCGACTGGGGAACCGAGGGTGAGTCCGTGCCGGACACCGCCGAGGAAGGTGACCTCGTCACGCTCGAACTTCATCCGCGCACCGCGGCCGTAGCCGAGCCGCCGCCTCGCCAGATGGTCCGCCACCATGTCCGTGGTGATCGGCACGCCGGCGGGCAGACCCTCCAGCGTCGCGACGAGTGCGGGACCGTGGGACTCCCCCGCGGTCAGCCAGCGCAACCTGCTCAACGGTGCTCCTCAGTGCTCGCGCCCCGGTTATGCCTTGCGTACGCGTCCTGACCACGTACGGCAACGGCCCGACCGGGTGCGCGGCCCCGGCCCGCCACCTCCGATCCTCCCACGTCCGCGGGTACGGTCCGGAACCGGTCCGCTGGACGGACAAGAGCGCGGGCGGGCCCCCGCCCCGCGAGGAAGGTCAGCCGGCGAGCGCACGTTCCCCGGCCGCGCGCATCGCCGCGAGCGGGGCCGGCGACCGGCCGGTCATCTGCTCCACCTGGAGCACCGCCTGGTGCAGCAGCAGGTCGAGGCCACTGACGACGGCGCCGCCGTACGCGGACCAGCGGGCGGCGAGCGTGGTGGGCCACGGGTCGTAGAGCACGTCGAAGAGGGTCGCCGGCATCTCCGGGACCGCGGCGGCGAGGGCGTCGGTGGTGCCGGCGGGGGTGGTGGCCACGACCAGCGGGGCGCGCAGCGCCTCCTCGGCGTCCGCCCAGTCGGCGATGCGCACGTCGGCCCCCAGGCGCTCGGCCCAGCCCCGCATCTCGGCGGCGCGTGCCTCGCTGCGGACGTAGACGGTGATCTCGCCGGTGCAGATCCGGGCCAGGGCGGCCAGCGCGGAGGAGGCGGTGGCGCCGGCGCCGAGGATCGCGGCCCTCTCGGTCTTCTCGATGCCGTGCTCGCGCAGGGCGGCGATCATGCCCGGGACATCCGTGTTGTCGCCGGTCTTCCGGCCGTCCTCGGTGAAGACGACGGTGTTGACCGCGTCCACGGAGGCGGCGGTCTCGCTGACCGAGTCGAGCAGCGGGATGACCGCCCGCTTCAGCGGCATGGTCAGCGACAGTCCGGCCCACTCGGGGCCGAGCTTCTCGAAGAAGCCCGGCAGGGCCGCCTCGTCGACGTCGAAGCGGTCGTACGTCCAGCCGTCCAGGCCCAGCTCCGTGTAAGCGGCGCGGTGCAGCACCGGGGACAGGGAGTGGGCGATCGGGGAGCCCAGGACGGCGGCTCGACGGCGTGCGGACATCAGTTCTTCCTCGAGGCGTTCCACTTGTCGACCAGCTTCTGGTGTTCCTTGTTGGTCTTGGTGAACTCACTCGTCTTGCCGTCGAGCGAGATGAAGTAGTACCAACCGCCATCGGTCGGGGCGAGCGCGCCCTTCAGCGCCTCCTCACCGGGGTTGCTGATCGGTCCGGGCGGCAAGCCCTTGTAGTAGTAGGTGTTGTACGGGTTGTCGTAGCTGCGCAGCTTGCTGAGCGACAGGTCGAGCTTGCTCTGGTTCTTGACGTAGTTGTACGTCGAGTCGAACTCGAGCATCCCGTTGGTCTGCGTGTTGCCGGGCTTGAGGCGGTTGTAGATGACCTCGGCCATCTTGCGGAAGTCCTCGTGGCTCCTGCCCTCGGCCTGAACGAGGCTCGCCACGGTCAGCAGCTGCCACGGGCCTTCGAGGTCGAGTTCCTCGGCCTTCTCTTCCAGTCCCAGTTCGTCGTACTTCTCGGTGGCCCGTGCCACCATCTGCTTCAGCACCTCCTCGGGCTTCTGGCCCTTGGCCGCCGAGTAGCTGGACGGGTAGAGGAACCCTTCCAGCGGGTCCTTCACGTCCTTGTGGTTCATGGCCCATTCGGGCAGGCCGAGGCTCTTCCACTCGGTCTTGGCGACCTTGGCCGTGGTGCCCTCGTCCACGCCGAGCTGCTTGTCGATCATCTTGTAGATGTCGACGTTGCGCTTGCCCTCGGCGATGATCAGGTTGCTGCGGCTCTTGGGATTGAGCAGGAGTTCGACGGCGTTCTCGGCCGACATCTCCTTCTGCAGCGTGTAGACGCCGTCCTGGATGCTCTTGCCGCGCGGGTTGCTCTGCTGGGCGGCGATGAAGGCGTCGACGCTCTTCACCACGCCCTTGCGTTTGAGCTCCTGGCCGATCGTCGAGCCGCCGGCGCCCTTGGGGATGGTGACGGTGACCTGCTCGCCGTTGCCGTCGCCCGCGTAGTCGGGGGCCGCGCCGAAACGTTCCTGGTAGAACTGGTAGCCGAAGTACCCGATACCCGCGACGCCGCCGCCGAGCACCAGGCAGACCACCAGGCACGCGCATCCGTTGCGGCGCTTCTTGGGCTTCCCGCCGCCCCGGGCCCTGCGCTCGCCGCGGCCGTTGTCGGCGGGCTCGTCGTCGTCCTCCTCCGCGTCCCCGCCCGCGAAGAAGGCGTGCTCGCCCTCGTCGGGGCCCGGGTCCCAGTCGGTGCGCTGCGGTTCGGGCTCGCTGCGCCGGCGCGTGGGCGGTTCCGGCGGCGGATAGGCCTCCGGGGTGCCGTAGTAGTCCGGCTGGTCCGGGCCGTAGGCGGCCTGCTGGCCGTAGGGGTCCGACGGGTCGGCGGGGTACTGCGCCTGGGCCTGGGCGCCGGAGCCCCAGCCGCCGTCGCCGTAGCCCTGCTGGTGCTGGGAGTGCGCTTGCTCGCCGTACTGCTGGTCGCCGTACTGCTGCTGGTCATACTGCGACTGGTCGTACTGCGGCCGGCCGTACTGGTCGTACTGCGGCTCGGGGTGCTGCTGCCCGTACTGGTCGTACTGCGGCTGGTGACCGTACGCGGGCTGGCCGCCGTTGCCCCAGTCGCCGTACTGCTGCTGCGACTGCGGCTGCTCCGGATACTGCTGCGGCTGGCCGCCGTAGGGGGGCTGCTGACCCGTGTGGGCCTGCTGCCCGCCCCATCCGCCGTCCCCGTACAACGGGTCCTCCGGATGCCACGGTTCGGGGCCTTGGCCCCGGCCATACTCAGTCATCGATCCCCTAGAGCCGCGAGGCGGGGGCGCGCGGCCTGTCATGGGGGCCGGCTTCCGTTCCGCCTCTTGCTGTGCGGTGGCTGTTCGAATGCCTCCGCATCGCGCGGAACGTTACCGTATCGCGATCAGATGACCACTTCGACGCCCTCGCCGGGTGGCCTGCCTGACACCCGTTCGGATTCCAGGGCCTGCTGGAGGATGATCACAGCGGCGGCCTGGTCGATGACGGACCGGCCCTTCTTCGACTTCACGCCCGAGGCACGCAGTCCCTGGGTCGCCGTCACCGTCGTCATCCGCTCGTCGACGAGCCGGACCGGGACCGGCGCGATGCCCCGTGCCATCTCCTGCGCGAAGCGCCTGACCTTGGCCGCGGCCGGGCCCTCGCCCCCCTTGAGGGAGCGAGGGAGGCCGACGACGACCTCGATCGGCCCGTACTCCTCGACCAGCGCGCGCAGCCGGCGGTGCGCCGCCGGGACGTCGCGCCCGGGGACGGTCTCCACCGGGGTGGCGAGGATCCCGTCGGGGTCGCAGGAGGCGACCCCGATGCGGGCGTCCCCGACGTCGACGGCCAGGCGGCGGCCGCGGCGCATGACCGGGCCGCCGTCCGTCGGATCATCCGTCCGGCGGTCCGCCCGCTGGTCCATCCGGCCGTCGCCCCTCCGGCCGTTCGCCTCGTCGCTCACTTGGCGGTGTCCGCCACGAGGCGCTCGACGGCGTCGACGGCCTCGCCGACGGCGGCCGGGTTCTGGCCGCCGCCCTGGGCGACGTCCGGCTTGCCGCCACCGCCGCCGCCGAGGGTCTTGGCGGCGGTGCGCACCAGGTCACCGGCCTTGAGGCCGCGGTCGCGGGCGGCGTCGTTGGTGGCGATGACCGTGAGGGGCTTGCCGTTCACCGTGGTGAACAGGGCGACGACCGCGGCCCGGCCGCCCTGGATGCGGCCGCGCACGTCGAGGACGAGCTTGCGCAGGTCGTCGGCGGTGGTGCCGTCCGGGACCTGGCCGGTGACGACGGCGACGCCGCGTACGTCCTTGGCGGACTCGGCGAGACCGGCGGCGGCCTGGAGGACCTTCTCGGCGCGGAACTTCTCGATCTCCTTCTCGGCGTCCTTCAGCTTGCCGAGCATGGCGGAGACCTTCTCCGGAAGCTCCTCCGGGCGGCCCTTGATCAGCTCCTGGAGCTGGGCGACGACCGTGTGCTCGCGGGCCAGGAAATTGTAGGCGTCCACGCCGACCAGGGCCTCGATGCGGCGCACACCGGAGCCGATGGAGGACTCCCCGAGCAGCTTGACCAGGCCGAGCTGGGCGGTGTTGTGCACGTGGGTGCCGCCGCACAGCTCCTTGGAGAAGTCGCCGATGGTCACGACGCGCACGCGCTCGCCGTACTTCTCGCCGAACTCGGCGATGGCGCCCTGCTTCTTGGCCTCGTCGATGCCCATCACGTCGGCGCGGACGTCGAGGTCGCGGGCGAGCACCTCGTTGATCTTCTGCTCGACGTCGGTCATCACGGCCGTGGGCACGGCGGCCGGGGAGCCGAAGTCGAAGCGGAAGCGGCCGGGCTGGTTCTCGGAACCGGCCTGGGCGGCCGTCGGGCCGAGGGCGTCGCGCAGCGCCTGGTGGGTCAGGTGGGTGGCCGAGTGGGCGCGGGCGATGGCCTTGCGGCGCCGGTCGTCGATGGAGGCGTGGGCCTTGGCGCCGACGGTGATCTCGCCGACCTGGACGACGCCCTTGTGGACGTAGACGCCCGGGACCGGCTTCTGGCAGTCGCGGATCTCGACGACGGCACCGGTGTCGACCTTGATCCGTCCGGTGTCGCCGATCTGGCCGCCGCCCTCGGCGTAGAACGGGGTGCGGTCGAGGACGATCTCGACCTCGTCGCCCTCGGTGGCGGCCGGGGAGGAGGCACCGTCGACGAGGATGCCGACGATCGTGGACTCGCTCTCGGTGTCCGTGTAGCCGACGAAGTCGGTGGCACCGGCCTGGTCGGCGATCTCGCGGTAGGCGCCGGCACCGGCGTGGCCGGTCTTCTTGGCCTGGGCGTCGGCCTTGGCGCGCTCCCGCTGCTCCTTCATCAGGCGCCGGAAGCCGTCCTCGTCCACGGACAGGCCCTGCTCGGCGGCCATCTCCAGGGTGAGGTCGATCGGGAAACCCCAGGTGTCGTGGAGCAGGAACGCCTTGTCGCCGGCGAGGACGGTGCCGCCGGAGGCCTTGGTGTCGCTCACGGCGGTGTCGAGGATGTTGGTGCCGGCCTTCAGCGTCTTCAGGAAGGCGTTCTCCTCGGCGAGGGCGACCTTCTCGATCCGCTCGCGGTCCGTGATCAGCTCGGGATACTGCTGCCCCATCATCTCGATCACGACGTCGATCAGGTCCTTGACGACCGGACCGGTGGCGCCGAGCAGCCGCATGTTGCGGATGGCGCGGCGCATGATGCGGCGCAGCACGTAGCCGCGGCCCTCGTTGCCGGGGGTGACGCCGTCGCCGATGAGCATGACGGAGGTGCGCATGTGGTCGGTGACCACGCGCAGGGAGACGTCCGAGGCCTGGGCGTCGCCGTAGGCCACGCCGGTCAGCTCGGTGGCCTTCTTGATGACGGCCATGGAGGTGTCGATCTCGTACATGTTCTGCACGCCCTGCAGAATCATGGCGAGGCGTTCCAGGCCGAGCCCGGTGTCGATGTTCTGGCTCGGCAGATCCCCGAGGATCGGGTAGTCCTTGCCCGCGCCCTCGCCCCGCTCGTACTGCATGAAGACGAGGTTCCAGATCTCCACGTACCGCTCGTCGTTGACGGCCGGGCCGCCTTCGACGCCGAACTCGGGGCCGCGGTCGTAGTTGATCTCGGAGCAGGGGCCGCAGGGACCCGGGACGCCCATGTCCCAGTAGTTGTCCTTCTTGCCCAGACGCTGGATGCGCTCGGACGGGACGCCCACGACGTCGTGCCAGATGCGCTCGGCCTCGTCGTCGTCCTGGTAGACGGTGATCCACAGGCGCTCGGGGTCGAGGCCGTAACCGCCCTTGTCCTGGGCGCTGGTGAGCAGCTCCCAGGCGTACTTGATGGCGCCTTCCTTGAAGTAGTCGCCGAAGGAGAAGTTGCCGCACATCTGGAAGAACGTGCCGTGGCGCGTGGTCTTGCCGACCTCTTCGATGTCCGGCGTGCGCACGCACTTCTGCACGCTGGTGGCGCGGTCGAAGGGCGGCTTGACCTCACCCAGGAAGTAGGGCTTGAACGGCACCATGCCGGCCGGGACGAGGAGCAGAGTCGGGTCGTCCGCGATGAGCGACGCCGAAGGGACGACGGTGTGACCGCGCTCCTCGAAGAAGCTCAACCAGCGGCGACGAATCTCGGCCGACTCCATCAGTGGTCCTCATTCCGGTTGTACGAGTACGTCGTCTGCACGTCGACGACGGACTTCGGGTCGTTGCGGTTCTCGATTGCGGCGTGGTGCCGCAGTGCGGGCAGTTCACGGTCGACGGGGGCGTTCAGCCCGAGCGCGTCGTCCAGTTCGGCCTCCCGCTGGGCCATGTTCTCGCGGACGTCGAGGGCGAAGCCCACCGCGCGGTCCTTGATCCGGGTGCCCGCGTCCAGCGCCTTGTTCGCCGCGGTCGCGGCGAGGCTCTCCGGGGTCAGCTGCTTGAGCTTCCGGTTGACCTTGGTGGTGGCCCACACACCGGCGGCGACACCGGTGCCGAACCAGAACGTACGGCGGAACATCGCTGGATCAGTCCTTCTTCCGCTTCGTCCGCCGCGCGGCCGGGATCGTACGGCCGACGATCACGGTGCGCCGCGGCTGCTTGGCCGGGCCCGCGGGCGCGTCCTCCTTGCGGCCGCCGAGTGCCCGGCGCACGCCGTACCCGAACGCGGCGACCTTGACCAGGGGGCCGCCGAAGGTGGAGGCCACGGTGGTGGACAGCGCCGAGGCGTTCGACGTGACCTCCTGGACGTCCGAGGCGATCGCGTCGACGCGGTCGATCTGGGTCTGCGCGGAACGCACCGCCGACGAGGCGTCGGCCAGCAACGGGACGGCCTGGTCGGTCACGTCCGCCACCAGCTTGGTGGTCGCCCTGAGCGTCTGGGCCAGCCTCGCCAGTGCCACGGCGAGGAAGGAGACCAGGATCGCCCAGAAGACGGCCACCAGGATCCCGGCCACCTCGCCACCGGACACTGTCGCACCCGCTCCCTGAAAGACGTGCCTGAACATCAAAAAGTCGTGCACCGAGCCTATCGCGCCGGGCGTGGAGCTCCGTACCGGATTACCGTCCGCGTCCCGGGGCGAACGAGGGAGTCGGGCGAAGCGATTGTACGGAGTGAATACGGTTCAGTACGCTCCGTGTCTCATGCGAGACCTTCGGCGCGACCGCATCCCCCACGGCAACCTCCCACTGGAACTGGACACCTTCGTGGGAAGAGCCGCGGAACTCGCGGAGCTGGCCCGGGCGCTGGGTTCGGGGCGGCTGGTGACGGTGACCGGGGCGGGCGGGGTCGGAAAGTCCCGTCTGGCGGTGCGGACGGCCGCGCGGTGCGCTCCCCGGGACGGGGTGTGGCGGGTGGAGCTGGCTCCGGTGCGCGACGAGGAGTTCGTCGACTACGCGGTGGTGGAGGCGCTGGGCCTGGTCGACCACACCACCCGGCTGCCGCGCGAGACGCTGCTGGCGCACCTCGCCGACCGGGAGCTGCTGCTGGTCCTGGACGGGGTCGAGCACCTGGTGGACGCGTGCGCCTCACTGGTGGCCGAGCTGCTGGGCCGTGCCCCCGGGCTGCGAGTGCTGGCGGTCGGCCGCAGGCCCTTGGCGGTGGCCGGTGAGCGGGTGCTGCCGTTGGCGCCGCTGCGCCCGGAGGAGGCGGTGGAGCTGCTGGCGGTCCGGGCCGGGCAGCGGTACGCGGGACACGGGTACGGCGCCCCCGCGGACGAGGGCGACGGCGAGGTGCGCGAGCTGTGCCGGCGCCTGGACGGCATTCCGCTGGCCATCGAACTGGCGGCGGGCCGGCTGGGCGCGCTGTCCCCGCGGCAGATGCTGCAACGGCTGGACGACCGGTTCCGCCTGCTCACCGGCGGGGACCGCACCGCGCTGCCCCGGCACCGGACCCTGCGTACGACGATCGGCTGGAGCCACGAGCTGTGCACGCCCGGGGAGCGGCTGCTGTGGGCGCGGCTGTCGGTGTTCACGGGCTCGTTCGACCTGGAGGCGGCCGAATACGTGTGCAGCGGCGACGGGCTGCCCGCCGAAGAGGTGCTGGACGTGTTGTCCGCGCTGCTCGCCCAGTCGGTGCTGGGCCGCGAGGAGACCCCGGCCGGGGTGCGCTACCGGATGCTGGACACGGTGCGGACCTACGGCGCCGACTGGCTGGAGGCGACGGGGGACGCGGCGCGGCTGCGGCGCCGGCACCGGGACTGGTTCGTGGGCCTGGCTACCTGGTGCGAGCTGGAGTGGTTCTCGCCGCGCCAGCTGGAGGTCGTCGCGCGGGTGGAGGCGGAGCTGCCGAACCTGCGCGGGGCCCTGGAGCACTCCCTGACCGAGCCGGACGAGGCGCACCTGGGCCAGTACCTCGCGGGCGCCCTGTGGTTCCACTGGGTCGGCTGCGGACGGCTGTCGGAGGGGCGGCGGTGGCTGGAGCAGGCGGT
Source organism: Streptomyces sp. CB02414 (assembly GCF_001905385.1). Taxonomy (GTDB): domain Bacteria; phylum Actinomycetota; class Actinomycetes; order Streptomycetales; family Streptomycetaceae; genus Streptomyces. The sequence goes on from NZ_LIPF01000009.1 coordinate 128,952, forward strand.
GCGGCTGGACACGGAGGGCACTGCGGGCGAGCAGTCCCGGCTCAAGGCGCTGTGGGTGCTCGGCTATGTGGCGGTCCTCCAGGGCGACACCGCGCACGCGCTCGCGGCGCTCCAGGAGTGCCGGGAGGAGGCCGAGCGGTCGGCCAACCCGACGGCGGTGGCGTACGCGGAGCACCGCACCGGTTGTCTGGCGCTGGTCACGGACGACATGCCGCGCGCGGAGACGCTGTTGCGCTCGGCGCTGCACCGCTACCGGGAGATCGGCGAGCTCAACAGCAACGTCCTGATGGGCCAGGTGGAGCTGGCGATGGCCCTGGCGTTCCAGGGCGATCTGCCGGACGCGGTGCGCCTGTGCGAGGACGTGCGCCGGGTGTGCGAGGACCACGGGGAGCGCTGGGCCCGGGGCTACGCCCTGTACGTACTGGCCTACGCGGCCTGGAACGACAGCGAGCCGGCGCGGGCCCGCGAGTTGCTGGTCGACTGTCTGCGCGGTGCGCACCGCTTCCGGGACCAGCTGGGCTCGGTGCTGGCTGTGGAGCTGCTGGCCCTGGTCACCGTGGTGGAGGGCGACGCCGCGGAAGCGGCGGTGCTGCAGGGCGGGGCGGGGCGGATGTGGCCGTCGGTGGGGCTGCCGCTGTTCGGCTCGGCGCACTACAACGCGCCGCACGAGTTGTGCGAGGCGGCGGCGCGGGAGCAGCTGGGCGACGAGCGCTACGAGGAGTGCGTACGGCACGGGGCGCGGCTCGGCCGCCGGGAGGTGGTGACGCGGGCGCTCAGGCGGCCCGGGACGGCGCCGGTGCCGCTGCCCGTGCCGCGCGGGAGCGGGCGCCGTACCGCTGCGGGCGCGGGGACGGCGAAGCCCGCCGCCTCGCCCACCCGGAAGGGCGGGGAGACGGCGGGCTGAGGTACCGCGGGTGTACTGCGCCGGGGCTGGGATCAGCGGGCGTAGTACTCGACGACGAGCTGCTCGTCGCAGATCACCGGGATCTCCTTGCGGTTCGGCTCACGGTCCAGGCGGAACGCCAGGGCCTTGAGGTTCACCTGGAGGTAGCGCGGAGTCTCGCCGTCGGGGGCGAAGCCACCTTCACGGGCGATCGTGAAGAGGGTCTTCTCCTTGGAGCGCTCGCGCACCTGCACGACGTCGTCCGGACGGACGCGGAAGGACGGCTTGTCGACCTTCTGGCCGTTGACCTGGATGTGGCCGTGGACGACCATCTGGCGGGCCTGGTAGATCGTGCGGGCGATGCCCGAACGCAGGACCAGCGCGTCGAGACGGCGCTCGAGCTCGATGACCAGGGCCTCGCCGGTCTTCATGTTGGTCTTGGAGGCACGCTCGTAGGCGCGGACGAGCTGACGCTCGCTGAGGTCGTACTGCGCGCGCAGACGCTGCTTCTCGAGCAGACGGACCTTGTAGTCCGAGTTCTGCTTGCGGCCGCGGCCGTGCTCACCCGGCGGGTAGGGGCGGGCCTCGAAGTACTTGACGGCCTTCGGGGTCAGCGCGATGCCGAGGGCACGCGACTTCTTGACCTTGGGGCGGGACTGGTTCGCCACTGTGTCTCTTTCCTAGTTCTCCGGCTTGTCAGGGTTGAGGGAGGTCGCAATCCGCAGCCGGGGAAACCCGCCGGGCCCGTGTGGGACCTGCCGGGCAGCCGCTCCCCTGGTCTGGGCACATACGTGCAGCACGCGAGTGGCCCACCGGCCTCTCCCGGAGCTCCGGGTGGTGGTGGGCTGCCCGCGACACCTTCGACGGTGCGCGACGCTCCTGGAACCCCGAAGGGTTCCGGCCGGTTGTCCCGTTCTGACTGCACGGGACTCGGCACTCCAGGCGATTCTACAGGCTGCTCAGGACCGCTTGCGACCGAGGTGCCCGCGGGTCCACTCCACCGCGTCCGCGTATCTGGCCTCGGCGCCGTGCCGGGTCGGGGTGTAGTAGCTGCGGTCCTTCAGCTCGTCCGGGGCGTACTGCTGGGCGGCGATGCCCTCCGGCAGGTCGTGCGGGTACACGTAGCCCTGGCCGTGTCCGAGTTTTCCGGCGCCCTTGTAGTGGCTGTCGCGCAGGTGGGCCGGGACCGGCCCGGCGTGGCCCTTGCGTACGTCGTCGAGGGCGGCGCCGATGGCGGTGGTGGCGGCGTTGGACTTGGGGGCGAGAGCCAGGGCGATGGTGGCGTGGCTGAGGGTGAGGGCGGCCTCGGGGAAGCCGATCATGGCGACGGCCTGGGCGGCGGCCACGGCGATCGGCAGGGCGTTCGGGTCGGCGAGGCCGATGTCCTCGCTGGCGGAGATCATCAGGCGGCGGGCGATGAAGCGGGGGTCCTCGCCGGCCTCGATCATCCGGGCCAGGTAGTGCAGGGCGGCGTCCACGTCGGAGCCGCGGATGGACTTGATCAGGGCGCTGGCGACGTCGTAGTGCTGGTCGCCGTCGCGGTCGTACTTCACCGCGGCCCGGTCGACGGTCGCCTCCAGCGTCGCCAGGGTGACCTCGGCCTCGCCCTGGTCGAGCGCGGCCCCGGCGGCGGCCTCCAGCGCGGTCAGCGCGCGGCGGGCGTCGCCGCCGGCGATGCGCAGCAGGTGGTCCTCGGTGTCCTCGGGGAGCGTGACGGCCTCCCCCAGGCCGCGTGCGTCGGTCAGGGCGCGGCGGAGCAGGCCCCGGACGTCGTCGTCGGTGAGCGGTTCGAGGGTGAGGAGGAGGGAGCGGGAGAGCAGCGGGGAGATCACCGAGAAATACGGGTTCTCCGTGGTGGCGGCGATGAGGGTGACCCAGCGGTTCTCCACGGCCGGGAGGAGGGAGTCCTGCTGGGCCTTGCTGAAGCGGTGGATCTCGTCGAGGAAGAGGACGGTCTCCTTGCCGTACCCGCCGACCGCGCGGCGGGCGCCGTCGATGACCGCACGGACCTCCTTGACACCCGCGGTGATCGCCGACAGCTCCACGAAGCGCTTGTTGGTGGCCTTGGAGACGACGTACGCCAGCGTGGTCTTTCCGGTGCCGGGCGGTCCCCAGAGGATGACCGAGGAGGGCCCGGCGGGGCCAGAGCCGCCCTCGCCGACCAGTCGGCGCAGGGGGGAACCGGGCTTGAGCAGGTGCTGCTGGCCGACGACCTCGTCGAGGGTGCGCGGACGCATCCGCACGGCGAGGGGGCTGCCGGTCGGGTCCTTCTCCTGGCGTTCTTCTGCTGCGGCGGTGAACAGGTCGGGCTCCACGGTCTGAACCCTAAATCACCGCACTGACAACGAGACGGCTCGGTGGGCCCGGCCCGTCAGCTGATCCAGAAGTCCCACCAGCGGGTCAGGACCATCATGCCGATGATCCCGATGTGCAGCACCGGCAGGACCCAGGTGAACTCGCCGAAGAAGCTCTTGAGCCAGCCCGGCGCGGGCAGGAAGCCCTTGCGGACGTTGAAGGACGTCACGTACCAGAACATGATGATCGTGGCGACCCAGGCCAGGCAGCACCACAGGCACAGCGAGTTGATCCGGTACAGGGACTGGAACTGCAGCCAGGTGCAGAAGCCCACGCCGAAGAGCATGCCGGCGTTGAAGGTGAGCCAGTACCAGCGCGGGAAACGGGCGCGGCCGAGCAGGCTCATGCCGACGCAGACGACCATGCCGTAGGCGACGAGGCCGAGCATCGGGTTGGGGAAGCCGAAGACGGAGGCCTGGTCGCTCTCCATGATGTTGCCGCAGGAGACGACCGGGTTGAGGCTGCAGCCGGGCGTGAAGGTGGTGCCGGCGACCTTGGCCTCAAGGATCTTCTGCTTGTCGATCGTGATGACCCAGGCAGCGAGCAGACCGGCCGCGCCCGTGATCACCAGCAGCAGTGCGAGGGCGCGGCTGCCGCCCTCGGCGCGCGGGGTGCGGGTGCCGGGGTCCGGCGCGGACTCTGCCACGGTGGAGACGTCCTTCACTGTCGTCTTGCTCATCACGCCGATTCCGTCACTGGAGGGTCGGACCTGCTTCGGGCAGGGGCCATTGTGCCGCACGGACCTGTATGACCACCGTTCGATGAACCTATGAACGGATCGGCGATCACCCCTGAGCGGTGCGTTCCGGCCACCACCCGTTCCCCAGGGGCACGCGCGAGCGAATGCGCGTGCCCCTGAAGGGTGCCGTTCCGCTAGCCGAGCCGCGACTCCAGCTCCGCGACGATCTCGTTGACGCCGATCGCGGTCTGCTCGCCGGACTCCATGTCCTTCAGCTGGACGACGCCCTCGGCCAGGTCGCGCTCGCCCAGGACCAGGGTGTAGCGGGCACCGGAGCGGTTGGCCGCCTTCATCGCGGCCTTGAGACCCTTGCCGCCGTAGGAGAAGTCGGCGGCGACGCCGTTCTTGCGCAGCTCGGTGACCTTGGCGAACAGGATCCGGCGGGCCTCCTCGCCCAGCGGGACCGCGAAGACGGAGGTCGCGGACGGGATGTCCAGTTCGATCCCCTCCGCCTCCAGGGCGAGGACGGTGCGGTCGACGCCGAGGGCCCAGCCCACGGACGGGAGGGACGGGCCGCCGATCATCTCGGACAGCCCGTCGTAGCGGCCGCCGCCGCCCACCGCGGACTGCGAGCCGAGGCCGTCGTGGACGAACTCGAAGGTCGTGCGGGTGTAGTAGTCCAGGCCGCGCACCAGCTTCGGGTCGTCCTCGAAGACGACGCCGGCCGCCGTGATCAGTTCGCGGACCTCCTCGTGGTACGCCTTGCAGGCGTCGCACAGGTAGTCGCGCAGCAGCGGGGCGTCGGTGAGCTGCTTCTGGACCTCCGGGCGCTTGTCGTCCAGGACGCGCAGCGGGTTGATCTCCGCGCGGCGCAGCGTGTCCTCGTCCAGGTCCAGGCCGCGCAGGAAGTCCTGGAGCGCGGCGCGGTAGACCGGGCGGCACTCCTTGTCGCCCAGGGAGTTGAGGAGGATGCGGAAGTTCCGCAGGCCGAGCGCACGGTACGACTGGTCGGCGAGGATGATCAGTTCGGCGTCGAGCGCCGGATCCTCCGCGCCGATCGCCTCGGCGCCGACCTGGGAGAAGTGGCGGTAACGGCCCTTCTGGGGGCGCTCGTAGCGGTACTGCGAGCCGGAGTACCAGACCTTGACCGGCAGGTTGCCCGCCTTGTGCAGGTTGGCCTCCAGGACCGCGCGCAGCACGGGGGCGGTGGTCTCCGGGCGCAGGGCGAGGCGGTCGCCGCCCTTGGTCTCGAAGACGTACATCTCCTTGGTCACGATGTCGGTCGACTCACCGACACCGCGCGCGAAGAGCTCGACGTTCTCGAAGCCGGGCGTCTCGATGTAGCCGTAGCCGGAGTTGCGCAGCGGGGCGGCGATCGCCTCGCGGACCGCCAGGAACTTGGCGGAGTCGGGCGGCAGCAGGTCGTACGTGCCCTTGGGGGCCTTGAAGGTGCTCACGGAAGGTCTCTCGTCACATTCCTCGTCGGGGAGCCCCGGGGGCTCCCTGGCCGGCCGCCACCTGCCGCAGGTAGGGATTGGTGGCGCGTTCCTGGCCGATGGTCGTCTGGGGGCCGTGTCCGGACAGCACCACGGTCGAGTCGTCGAGCGGCAGGCACACGCGTGCCAGGGACTCGAGCATGTCGTCCATGGAGCCACCGGGGAAGTCGGTGCGTCCGATGGAGCCGGCGAACAGCAGGTCGCCCGAGAACATGACCGGCGGGATGTCCGCCGCCTCGGGCAGGCCGAAGGTCACCGACCCCTTGGTATGGCCCGGCGCGTGCGCGACCGACAGCTTCAGGCCGGCCAGCTCCAGCCGCGCGCCGTCGGTCAGCTCCTTGACGTCGTCCGGCTCCCCGACGGTCAGCTCGCCCATGAGCGGCATGCCGATGGTGCGGCCGATCCCCTTCTCGGGGTCGCTCATCATGTAGCGGTCCTCGGGGTGGATCCAGGCGGGCACGTCGTGCGCGCCGCACACCGGGACGACCGAGGCCACGTGGTCGATGTGGCCGTGGGTGAGGACGACGGCGACGGGCTTGAGCCGATGCTTCTGGATCGCTTCCTCGACTCCGGGGGCGGCCTGGTGGCCCGGGTCGATGATCACGCACTCCTCACCGGCGGCCGGGGCGACGAGATAACAGTTCGTCCCCCATGCTCCGGCGGGGAACCCGGCAATGAGCACGATCGTCCTTCGTTTGGGTCGGTACGGGCGGGCTTGCGAACGGGTCGCGCCCATGGTCAGAGCCTACCGGCGGTGCCGATTCCTCAGCGAACCCATATACGGTACGGGGCTACACGCCCACGGTCGGCTCATCGCACCCACGCGTACCGGTCGGCACACGAAGACGCATGAGGAGAGAACCCGGTGGTCAGCCAGGAGCAGCGGCGGCGTCAGCTCGCCCGGGAGAAGTTCTTGCGGCAGCAGCAGCGGCGCACGTCCGCGCGGCGCAAGGCGCGTACGCGCAACGCCGCGATCGCGTCGGTGCTCGGCGTGATCCTGATCGGCAGTGTCGCGCTGTACACGACCGGCGTGGTCCTGAAGGACGACGACAGCAAGACGAACGCGAGCGCGGAGGTGACCCCGAGCGCCTCCGCGCCGAGCAAGGCGCCGGACCCGTGCGACAAGCCGGCCGAGGGCAAGGTCAAGACGCAGACCTGGGAGAAGGAACCTGCGATGACCATCGACAAGTCGGCGAAGTACACGATGAAGCTGGAGACGACCTGCGGCGACATCGACATCGCGCTGAAGGCGAAGGCGGCCCCGCACACCGTCAACTCGTTCAACTTCCTGGCGGGCAAGGGCTACTTCGACCACACCAAGTGCCACCGGCTCACCACCGAGGGCATCTACGTGCTCCAGTGCGGCGACCCCACCGCCCAGGGCAACGGCGGCCCCGGCTACAACATCCCGGACGAGAACCTGAAGGACAAGAGCCTCAAGGACAACATGTACCCGGCGGGCACGGTGGCGATGGCGAACACCGGCCAGCCGGACTCCGGCGGCAGCCAGTTCTTCCTCGTGTACCAGAACAGCCCGCTGCCGCCCAGCTACACCCCGTTCGGCACGATCTCGGACGAGGGCATGACGGTGCTGAAGAAGATCGCCTCCGCGGGATCGCAGCCCGCGGACCCGACGACCGGCAACACCGCGCCCAACGCGACGGTCGTCATCGACAAGGCCACCGTCACGAAATCCTGACCCTCATCAGCGAAAGTTCGGTCGCGCGGGATGCGGACAGGCCCCCCGCCGGTCGCCTATGTTGGCCGTGACGAAACTGTGGACGATGCCCGGGGGTAGCGAAGCCCTCCGCAGGCATCATGTGGAGGAGGCGCTGTGAGCAGCGACCCGTGGGGCCGCGTCGACGAGACGGGGACCGTGTACGTGCGTACGGCCGACGGCGAGAAGGTCGTCGGTTCCTGGCAGGCGGGCTCCCCCGAGGAGGCGCTGGCCTATTTCGAGCGCAAGTACGAAGGCCTGGTTGTCGAGATCGGCCTCCTCGAGAAGCGCGTGAAGACCACCGACCTGTCGGCGAAGGACGCCCAGACCGCCATCGACCACCTGCGGGAGCAGGTCGACGCGCACCACGCGGTGGGCGACCTGGACGCCCTGCGGACCCGGCTGGACAAGCTCGTCGAGCTGGTGGACAAGCGCCGCGAGGAGCGGAAGGTCCAGCGGGCGAAGCAGTCCGACGAGGCCCGTGCCGCCAAGGAGGCGCTGGTCGCGGAGGCAGAGGAGCTGGCCCGGTCCGACCAGTGGCGGTCGGCCGGTGAGCGGCTGCGGTCCCTGGTGGACACCTGGAAGGGTCTGCCGCGGCTGGACCGCAAGTCCGACGACGAGCTGTGGCACCGCTTCTCGCACGCGCGGTCGGCGTTCTCCAAGCGGCGCAAGCAGCACTTCGCCCAGCTGGACGCCCAGCGCGAGGAGGCCCGCCAGACCAAGGAACGGCTGGTCTCCGAGGCGGAGGCGCTGTCGAACTCGACGGACTGGGGACCGACGGCCGCGCGCTACCGCGACCTGATGTCCGAGTGGAAGGCCGCGGGCCGCGCGCAGCGCGAGCACGAGGACGACCTGTGGAACCGCTTCCGCGGCGCCCAGGACGTGTTCTTCGCCGCCCGCAGCTCGGTCTTCGCCGAGCGCGACGCCGAGCAGGCGGAGAACCTCAAGCTCAAGGAGGAGCTGGCCGAGGAGGCCGAGAAGCTCCTGCCGGTCACCGACCTGAAGGCGGCCCGCGCCGCGTTCCGCTCGGTGAACGAGCGCTGGGAGGCCATCGGCCACGTGCCGCGCGACGCCCGGCCCAAGGTCGAGGGCCGGATGCACGCCGTGGAGCGGGCGCTCCAGGAGGCCGAGGAGGCCGAGTGGCGCCGGACGAACCCGGAGGCACGCGCGCGTGCCGAGGGTCTGACCGGTCAGCTCCAGGCCGCCGTCGACAAGCTCCGGGGTCAGATCGAGCAGGCCCGCGCCCAGGGCAACAACGCCAAGGCCGACAAGCTGGAGCGTGAGCTGGCGGGCCGGCAGGCACTGCTGGACCAGGCGCTGAAGGGGCTGCACGAGTTCGGCGGCTGACGGGTTCACGAGAGAGGGGCTTCCGTACGACGCGTACGGAAGCCCCTCTGCCGTGTCTGTCGCGGCCTACGACGGCCTGCGCGCCGATGTGACCCGGTAGACGTCGTAGACGCCCTCCACGCCGCGTACGGCCTTCAGGACGTGGCCCAGGTGCTTCGGGTCGCCCATCTCGAAGGTGAAGCGGGAGGTGGCCACGCGGTCGCGGGAGGTCTGGACGGCCGCGGAGAGGATGTTGACGTGCTGGTCGGACAGCACGCGGGTGACGTCCGAGAGGAGCCGGGAGCGGTCCAGGGCCTCGACCTGGATGGCGACCAGGAAGACGGAGGACTGGGTGGGCGCCCACTCGACCTCGAGGATGCGCTCGGGCTCGCGGGAGAGCGAGTCCACGTTCACGCAGTCGCTGCGGTGGACGGAGACGCCGCTGCCGCGGGTGACGAAGCCGATAATCGGGTCGCCGGGGACGGGAGTGCAGCAGCGGGCCAGCTTGACCCACACGTCCTCGACGCCCTTGACGACGACGCCCGGGTCCGCATTGGTCCGGCGCTTGCGGCCGCGGCCGCGGGCCGGCGGGACCGACTCGTCGATCTCCTCGGTGGCCGCCTCCTCGCCGCCGAGCGCCTGGACCAGCTTCTGCACGATGTTCTGCGCGGAGACATGGCCCTCGCCGATCGCCGCGTACAGCGCGGAGATGTCCGAGTAGCGCATCTCGTGCGCCAGGGTGACCAGGGAGTCGCCGGTCAGGATGCGCTGGATCGGCAGGTTCTGCTTGCGCATCGCGCGGACGATGGAGTCCTTGCCCTGCTCGATCGCCTCGTCGCGGCGCTCCTTGGAGAACCAGGCCCGGATCTTGTTGCGGGCGCGCGGCGACTTGACGAAGCCGAGCCAGTCGCGGGAGGGGCCCGCGCCGGCCGCCTTGGAGGTGAAGACCTCCACCAGGTCGCCGTTGTCGAGGGTGGACTCCAGCGGGACGAGACGGCCGTTGACGCGCGCCCCTATGGTCCGGTGGCCGACCTCGGTGTGGACGGCGTAGGCGAAGTCCACGGGGGTGGCCCCGGCCGGGAGCGCTATGACGTCGCCCTTGGGCGTGAAGACGAAGACCTCGTTGCGGGAGAGGTCGAAGCGCAGGGACTCCAGGAACTCGCCGGGGTCCTCGGTCTCCTTCTGCCAGTCGAGGAGCTGGCGCAGCCACGCCATGTCGTTGAGGTGGTCGTCCTTGCCCTTGCCGGCGGACTTGGGCGCGTCGGAGCGGACCTTGGAGGCGCCGGCGACGGCCTCCTGCTTGTACTTCCAGTGCGCGGCGATGCCGTACTCCGCGCGGCGGTGCATGTCGAAGGTGCGGATCTGCAGCTCGACCGGCTTGCCGTTGGGCCCGATGACCGTCGTGTGCAGCGACTGGTACATGTTGAACTTGGGCATCGCGATGTAGTCCTTGAACCGCCCCGGAACCGGGTTCCAGCGGGCGTGGACCGTGCCGAGCGCCGCGTAGCAGTCGCGGACGGTGTCCACGAGGACGCGGATGCCCACCAGGTCGTAGATCTCCGCGAAGTCACGGCCGCGGACGATCATCTTCTGGTAGACGCTGTAGTAGTGCTTGGGGCGGCCGGTGACGGTCGCCTTGATGCGGGCCGCGCGCAGGTCCTGCTGGACCTCGTCGGTGACGATGGCGAGGTACTCGTCGCGCTTGGGGGCGCGCTCGGCCACCAGGCGCACGATTTCGTCGTACATCTTGGGGTAGAGGATCGCGAAGGCGAGGTCCTCCAGCTCCCACTTGATGGTGTTCATGCCCAGGCGGTGGGCGAGCGGCGCGTAGATCTCCAGGGTCTCGCGCGCCTTCTTCTCCTGCTTCTCGCGCTTGAGGTAGCGCATGGTGCGCATGTTGTGCAGGCGGTCGGCGAGCTTGATGACCAGGACGCGCGGGTCCTTGGCCATGGCGACGACCATCTTGCGCACGGTCTCGGCCTGGGCGGCCTCGCCGAACTTGACCTTGTCGAGCTTGGTGACGCCGTCGACGAGGAGGGTGACCACGTCGCCGAAGTCGCGGCGCAGGTCCTCCAGGCCGTACTCGGTGTCCTCGACGGTGTCGTGGAGCAGGCCCGCCATGAGCGTGGCCGGGTCCATGCCCAGCTCGGCGAGGATGGTGGTGACGGCGAGCGGGTGGGTGATGTACGGGTCGCCGCTCTTGCGCTTCTGGCCGCGGTGCCAGCGCTCGGCTACCTGGTAGGCGCGCTCGATCTGGCGCAGGGTGGCCGTCTCGATCTTGGGGTCGTTGCTGCGCACTATCCGCAGCAGCGGCTCCAGGACCGGGTTGTACGGGTTGGCGCGCTGCACGCCGAGGCGGGCGAGGCGGGCGCGGACGCGGTTGGAGGAGCCGGAGCGGGCGGGCTGCCCGGCGGGGGTGCGGACCACGGGCGCGTTGCGTTCGCGCTCGGGCGGCATGGGCTTGGGACGCGGCTGCTGCTCGGCCGGCTTGTCGACGGGCGCGGACGGGGCGTGCTGGATCGGCCCGCGGGTGTCGTTCTTCGCCTGGGGCGCGCTCGGCGCGGGCTTCGCCGCGGGCGCCGAGGAAGACTCGGGCTTTGCGGCGGTCAGTGGCTGGGCCTCGTCTGGCAAGAGGACTCCTCGTGCGCGATCCGGGTCCCCCGGTCAGGCTCCGGAGTCCCCATGGTAGCGATCCCGCACCCCAGGATCGCCTTCAGGCCGATGTGAGGGCCGTCAACCCGTGAAACGCCTGGGGCGGGCGCCGGATTCCTCCGGGCCCGCCCCAGGTGCGCGGCAGGTGCGCTCAGACGGTGAGCAACGCCTTCAGCGGCGCTGCGGCCAGGGCCGGCTCCAGTCGGGCCCGGCCGTTGAGGAAACCCAGCTCCATGAGGACGGCGAGGCCACAGACCTCGGCGCCGGCCCGGCGGATGAGCTCCAGCGAGGCCTCGGCGGTGCCGCCGGTGGCGAGGACGTCGTCGACGACCAGCACACGGTCGCCCGCGCTCAGGTCCTCGGCGTGCACCTCGATCTCGGCGGAGCCGTACTCCAGGTCGTAGGCCTGGCTGAGGGTTGCTCCGGGGAGCTTGCCCGCCTTGCGTACGGGGATGAAGCCGAGGCCCGCCCGCAGCGCCACGGGGGCGCCCAGGATGAAGCCCCGGGCCTCCAGGCCGACGACCTTGGTGGCTCCGGTGTCCCGGGCCACCCCGGCGAGCGCGTCGGTGAGCGCGGCGAAGGCCGCCGGGTCCGCCAGGAGCGGGGTGATGTCCTTGAACATCACGCCCGGCTCCGGGTAGTCCACCACGTCCCGGATGCGGCTGAGCAGCAGCTCCGTGAGGTCGGTCGTCTCGGTCATCGGCGCTTCCCCGAGGGTCGGCCGCGGCCCCGGGCGCGGGAGGCGGGCTGGTTGCGCGGGCCGACGACGGCGGGGGCCGCCTCGTCGGGCTCGTCGGCCTCGTCGGCCGCTTCGTCGGCGTATCGCTCGTCGGCGTCGGACTCCACCGGCTCGCCCTTGGCCGCGGCCTGGGCGCGCTTGGCGAGGACACGCTTCTTGAGGGACTTCATCTGCGGCTCGGCCTCCTTGAGGTCGGCGACGAGCGGCGTGGCGATGAAAATCGACGAGTACGCGCCGGCCGCGAGGCCCACGAACAGCGACAGGGAGATGTCGTTGAGCATGCCGGCCCCGAGGACACCGCCACCGATGAACAGCAGGCCCGCCACCGGCAGCAGCGCGACCACCGTGGTGTTGATGGAGCGGACCAGGGTGCTGTTGATCGAGCGGTTGGCGATCTCGCCGTACGTCCAGCGGGTCTGTTTGGTGATGTCTCTCGTCTGTTCCTTGAGACTGTCGAAGACGACGACCGTGTCGTAGAGCGAGTAACCGAGGATCGTGAGCAGACCGATCACCGTGCCGGGCGTGACCTCGAAGCCGACGAGGGCGTAGATGCCGACGGTGATGGTGATGTCGTGGACCAGCGCGACGAACGCGGCCAGTGCCATGCGCCACTCGAAGGCGATGGCCAGGTAGATGACCACGAGGACCATGAAGATCCCGAGGCCCTGCCACGCCTTGTTGGCGATCTGGTCACCCCAGCTGGGGCCGACCAGGTCGGCGGCGATCTTCGCCGCCGGGACGTCGAGGTCCTTGGAGAGCTCTTCCTTGATCTGGTCCGAGGCCTCGGTGTCGGTGCCGGAGATCTGGATGCGGAGGCTGCCGTCGCCGAGCTTCTGGACGATCGCGTCGTGGCCCGAGGCCTCTTCCGCGTAGGTCTCGGCCTGGGAGACCGAGGCACTCACGTTCTTCGGGGTGGTGAAGACCGCGCCGCCCTGGAACTCGATGCCCATGTGCAGACCGCGCACCGCCAGGCCGACGATCGCCGTGATGGTGATCAGGATCGAGATGCCGTACCAGAGCTTGCGGTTCTTGACGAAGTCGTAGCCGACCTCGCCGTGGTGGAGTCGGGCGCCGAGGTTGCCGAGCTTTCCCATCTCACGCCTCCTTCGGGTCGACGGGGCCGGCGACGGGGCGCGCGGGACGGCGGGTGCGGCGCAGCGGCGGCTTGGCGCCCAGGCTCTTCGGGTCGAGGCCGGACCACTTGTGGCCGCTCGCGAAGAACTTGCGGCGGGCCATCAGTGTCAGCAGCGGCTTGGTGAAGAGGAACACCACCACCACGTCGAGCAGGGTGGTCAGGCCGAGCGTGAACGCGAAGCCCTGGACCTTGCCGACGGTGACGACGAACAGGACCGCGGCGGCGAGGAAGGAGACGAAGTCGGAGACCAGGATGGTGCGCCGGGCGCGCGGCCAGGCCCGCTCGACGGCGGGTCGCAGCGAGCGGCCCTCCCGGATCTCGTCGCGGACGCGTTCGAAGTACACGATGAACGAGTCCGCCGTGATGCCGATCGCGACGATGGCGCCGCAGACGGCCGGCAGGTTCAGCGCGAAGCCGATGGCCGGGCCGAGCAGCGACATGATCACGTACGTGAGCCCCGCGGAGACGAAGAGCGAGGCGATGGCGATGAACGACAGGCCGCGGTAGTACACCAGCAGGTAGATGATGACCAGGGCGAGGCCGATCGCACCGGCGATCAGACCGGCCTTGAGCTGATCACCGCCGAGCGCGGCGGTGACGGTGGTGACGCTGTCCTCCTTGAAGGTCAGCGGCAGGGCACCGTAGGAGAGCATGTTGGCGAGGCCCTCGGCCTCCTCCTGGTCGAAGTTGCCGGAGATCTCCGCGCTGCCGCCGGTGAGCGCCTGGCTGACGTAGGGGTCGGAGACGACCTCGTTGTCCAGGACGATGGCGAACTGGTTCTGCGGGGACTGGTTCTGGGCGAGCTTGCCGGTGATGTCGGCGAACTTCTTGGCGCCCTCGTCCGTGAACTTCATCGTCACGGTCCAGCCGGCGCCGGTCTGGGTGTTCAGTACGGCTTCGGACTCGTCGACGTCCGTGCCGTCGACCGCGGCGGGGCCGAGGATGTACTTCTGCCACTGGCCCTGCGCGTTCTGACCGCAGGCGACCATCGAGTCGCCGGGCTTGGAACCCTCACCGGCCTTGGCGCGGGCGCCCGCGTCGGTGCAGTCCAGCTTCGCGTACTGCTCCTGGAGCTTGGCGGCCGCGTCGTCGCCGGAGGCGCTGGTGCTCGGGGAGGGGGAGGCGCCGTCGGACGCCTTGGCGGAGGCGGAGGGGCTCGGGTCGGCCTTGAGGGCGTCGCTGGCGGCGCGGCCCTGGGGACTGGCGCTCGCCGACGCGGCGTCGGACGGCGTGTCGCTCGCCTTGCCGCCGTCGGTGGCCTTGTCCTCGGCCGCGCCGTCCGTCGCCTTGTCCGTCGCCTTGTCCGTCGGCTCGCCGGAGGCGTTGCCGGTGGCGCTCGGCGAGGGGCTGCCGGTCGCGCCGGGGCCGGACAGCTCCGTGGCTACGACGGGGCGGAAGTAGAGCTTGGCGGTGGTGCCGACCTGCTCCCGGGCTTCCTTGGAGTTCGTTCCCTTGGGGATGTTGACGATGATGTTCCGGTCGCCCTGGGTCTGGACCTCGGCTTCGGAAACACCCAGACCATTGACACGGCGCTCCATGATCTCGACCGCGGTTGCCATGTTGGTCTTGTTGATCGCGGACTCCTGGCCCTCTTCCGGGACCGCACGGAGCGTGATGCTCGTGCCGCCGGCGAGGTCGATACCGAGACGCGGAGTCGTGTGTCCGGAGGCGAACATGCCTCCGGTGAGCGCCACGATGGCGATCAGAATCAGGGCCAGCGAGCGCCCGGGCCTACTCTGAGCGCTCGCATTCTTTCCCTTTTTAGGTGCTACCACCTTTGCGTACTCCCTCTCGGGCCGCGTCGCGCCGGGTAGGCGTCACCGGCGGCCATCACATGGTGTCGGGATCCGTGCGAGCCGCGCATCGCACGGGGTGCGCGGGAACGGTCCGCGCACCCCGGAGCACGGCTTACTTCGCCTCGGAACCGCCGTCGGACTTCTTCGCCTGCTCGTCGGTCTTGGCCTCGGCGGACGTGGCGTCGGCCGTCGGCTCGTCGGCCGGCGTGTCGTCGGCGTCCTTCTTGCCGAGGTCGACGGACTTGTCGCCGGAGGCGTCAGCGTCGTCGGCGGAGGCGTCGGTCCCGGTGAGGGAGGAGGCATCGTCCGGGACGATGTCGGAGTCGGACTTCAGGTCGTGCTCGATGCCGTGGACGATGCGGTTGTACTCCTCGTCCGTGAGGACGGCACCGATGGAGTTCTTGGCGAAGAGCAGCTCCACACCCGGGCCGGCGTCGAGGAGGACCGTGTCGTCGTTGACCTCCTTGACCGTGGCGTACATGCCCCCGATGGTGCGGACACCGGAACCGGGCTGCATCTGGTTCCGCATGTCGACGGCCTGCTGCTGCTTCTTCTTCGCCGACCGGGTCATCAGGAACATGGCCCCGATGAGCACGATGAACGGGAGGAGGGTCACGAGACTCACGGGTCGGTACTTCCTTCACACGACCGCAATTGGTGAGCGGCCTGATGGTTGGGGGTGTGTGCGCCGCCGACAAGGGCGGCATCGGCGGAGTCTAAGCGAGTCCGCGCGCATGGAACAACGCTCAGCATGGCACCGGGGTTCCTGCTCCGGCGAATGTCCTCTTCGTGACGGTGCCGTCACGTCCCGAACAAGTCCTGTTGTCCGTTTCCGGAACTCTGCGCACGCGGCGGGGTGAGGCCGAGATGCGCCCATGCTGCCGGGGTCGCCACCCGTCCGCGCGGGGTGCGGGCCAGCAGGCCCTCCCGTACGAGGAACGGTTCGGCGACCTCTTCCACTGTCTCACGCTCCTCCCCCACGGCGACGGCGAGCGTGGACAGGCCGACCGGGCCGCCGCCGAACAGCTTGAGCAGCGCCTCCAGCACGCCCCGGTCCAGCCGGTCCAGGCCCCGGGCGTCGACCTCGTAGACCGCGAGGGCGGCGGCGGCGATCTCCTGGGTGATCAGGCCGTCGGCCTTGACCTGGGCGTAGTCGCGGACCCGGCGCAGCAGGCGGTTGGCGATGCGGGGGGTGCCGCGGGAGCGGCCGGCGATCTCGGCGGCGCCGGCCGGGTCGATCTCGACGTCGAGCAGGCCGGCGGAGCGGTGGACGACCCGTTCCAGTTCGGCCGGTCCGTAGAACTCCATGTGGGCGGTGAAGCCGAAGCGGTCGCGCAGCGGGGGCGGCAGCAGCCCGGCGCGCGTGGTCGCGCCGACGAGGGTGAAGGGGGGCAGCTCCAGGGGGATGGCGGTGGCGCCCGGTCCCTTGCCGACGATGACGTCGACGCGGAAGTCCTCCATCGCCATGTAGAGCATCTCCTCGGCGGGCCGCGACATGCGGTGGATCTCGTCGAGGAAGAGGACCTCGCCCTCTTGGAGGGAGGAGAGGATCGCCGCGAGGTCGCCGGCGTGCTGGATGGCGGGGCCGGAGGTGATGCGGATGGGGGCGCCCATCTCGGCCGCGATGATCATCGAAAGGGTGGTCTTGCCGAGGCCCGGCGCCCCCGAGAGCAGGACGTGGTCGGCGGTCGCCCCGCGCGCGCGGGCGGCGCGCAGGACGAGGTCGAGCTGCTCGCGGACCTTTTCCTGGCCGATGAACTCGCCCAGGTCCTTGGGGCGCAGGGCGGCCTCGACGGCCTGGTCCTCGCCGTCGGCGGCCGGGCCCACCAGCCGGTCGGCGGCTTCGGTGCCGGTCGTGTCGTCGTCCCAGTTCACGGTGTGAGTCTCCTAGCCGGCTAGCGGGCGCGGTTGAGCGTCTGGAGGGCCGCCTTCAGCAGCTGTCCCACCTGGGGCGTGCCCCCGGCGGCCTCCGCCTGGGGCGTCACGGCGGTGACGGCCTCGTCGGCCTCGCGGGTGGCGTACCCGAGGCCGATCAGGGCGGCGTGCAGCTGGTCGCGCCAGCCGGTGCTGACCGGGGCGCCGACGGCGGGGGCGCCGACCGGTTCGCCGAGGCGGTCCTTCAGCTCCAGCAGCAGCTTCTGGGCCCCCTTCTTGCCGATGCCGGGGACGGCGGTGAGCGCCTTCTCGTCGCCGGTCGACACCGCCCTGCGCAGGGCGTCGGGGCTGTGCACGGCCAGCATCGCCTGCGCCAGGCGGGGGCCCACGCCGCTGGCGGTCTGCAGGAGCTCGAAGACCTGGCGCTCGTCGTCGTCGGCGAAGCCGTAGAGGGTGAGCGAGTCCTCGCGCACGACGAGGGAGGTGGCGAGCTTGGCGGGCTTGCCCAGGCGGAGCGTGGAGAGCGTGTTCGGCGTGCACTGGACGGCCATGCCGACGCCGCCGACCTCGACCACCGCGGCGTCGGGGGCGAGGGCGGCGACGGTGCCGCTGACGAAGGCGATCATGTCGTACGGCCTTTCGGGACGTGCGGGGTGCGGGGGGCACGGGACGCGTGCAGCGCCACGGCCTGCTGGAGCCGGTTCTGCGCGGGGGCGCGCCAGATGTGGCAGATGGCGAGGGCGAGGGCGTCCGCGGCGTCGGCCGGCTTCGGGGGCGCGGCGAGCCGCAGCAGACGGGTGACCATGGCGCCGACCTGCGCCTTGTCCGCGCGGCCGCTGCCGGTGACGGCGGCCTTGACCTCGCTCGGGGTGTGCAGGGCGACGGGGATGCCGCGGCGGGAGGCGCACAGGATCGCCACGGCGCTGGCCTGGGCGGTGCCCATGACGGTGCGGACGTTGTGCTGGCTGAAGACGCGCTCCACGGCGACGAACTCCGGCCGGTGCTCGTCGAGCCACTGGTCGATGCCCTGCTCGACGGCGACGAGGCGGTGGCCGAGGTCCGCGTCCGGCGGCGTGCGGACGACGCCCACGCCGACCATGGTGAGCGGTCTGCCCGCCACTCCCTCGACGACCCCGACCCCGCACCGGGTCAGGCCGGGGTCCACCCCCAGTACGCGCACGGCCCCTCCCATCGATCACCTGTTTGTGCAGGCTATCGGGTGGCACTGACAAAGCTGCGGGCCGACGGGGTGTGTCCCGTCGGCCCGCTGAGCCAGTGGACGCGTTACGCGTCGACCTTCTCCATGACCTCGTCGCTCACGTCGAAGTTGGCGAAGACGTTCTGCACGTCGTCGCTGTCCTCCAGGGCGTCGATCAGCTTGAAGATCTTCCGGGCGCCGTCCTCGTCCAGCTCGACCTGCATGGTCGGGACGAAGTTGGCGTCGGCGGACTCGTAGTCGATGCCGGCGTCCTGGAGGGCCGTGCGGACGGCGACCAGGTCGGTGGCCTCGCTGAGCACCTCGAAGGACTCGCCGAGGTCGTTGACCTCTTCGGCGCCCGCGTCGAGGACGGCACCGAGGACGTCGTCCTCGCCCAGCTCGCCCTTGGGGACGATCACGACGCCCTTGCGGTTGAACAGGTACGACACCGAGCCGGGGTCGGCCATGGAGCCGCCGTTGCGGGTCATGGCGACGCGGACGTCGGAGGCGGCGCGGTTGCGGTTGTCGGTGAGGCACTCGATGAGCACCGCGACGCCGTTCGGACCGTAACCCTCGTACATGATCGTCTCGTAGTCGGCGCCGCCGGCTTCGAGGCCGGCGCCGCGCTTGACGGCGGAGTCGATGTTCTTGTTCGGGACCGACTGCTTCTTCGCCTTCTGGATGGCGTCGTACAGCGTCGGGTTGCCGTCGATGTCGGCACCGCCCATGCGGGCCGCGACTTCGATGTTCTTGATCAGCTTCGCGAAGAGCTTGCCGCGCTTGGCATCGATGACGGCCTTCTTGTGCTTCGTCGTGGCCCATTTAGAGTGGCCGGACATCTGCCTGTCTCCTTCGCGTAACCCGTCTTTGTACGAACGGAGGAATCCTACAAGGACTCCGGGGCCCCGTTCGCGCGCACCATGTCGGCGAAGAGGCGGTGCACGCGGTGGTCGCCGGTCAGCTCCGGGTGGAACGACGTGGCGAGCGCGTTGCCCTGGCGGACGGCGACGATGTGGCCGTCGTGCTCGGCGAGCACCTCGACCGAGGCGCCCACGGACTCGACCCACGGGGCGCGGATGAAGACGCCCTCCACCGGCTCGCCCCCGACGCCCTTGACGTCGACGGCCGCCTCGAAGGACTCGTTCTGCCGCCCGAAGGCGTTGCGGCGCACGATCATGTCGATGCCGCCGGCCGTCTCCTGCCCGGAGCGCGGGTCGAGGATCTTGTCGGCCAGCATGATCATGCCGGCGCAGGTGCCGTAGACGGGCATGCCGTCCCGCACGCGCGCGCGGAGGGGCTCCATCACTCCGAAGAGGACGGCCAGTTTGGAGATGGTGGTGGACTCGCCGCCGGGGACGACCAGGCCGTCGACCTCGGCGAGTTCTTCGGGGCGCCTCACCGGCCTGGCCACGGCGTCGGCCGCGGCCAGGGCGACGAGGTGCTCCCGTACGTCGCCCTGGAGGGCCAGGACGCCGATGACGGGGGTGTCACTCATGGGATCGGTGCCTTACCAGCCGCGGTTGGCGTAGCGCTCGGTCTCGGGCAGGGTGTCGCAGTTGATGCCGACCATGGCCTCGCCGAGGTTGCGGGAGGCGTCCGCGACGATCTTCGGGTCGTCGTAGAAGGTGGTCGCCTTCACGATGGCCGCGGCGCGCTTGGCCGGGTCGCCGGACTTGAAGATGCCGGAGCCGACGAAGACGCCCTCGGCGCCGAGCTGGCGCATGAGCGCGGCGTCGGCGGGGGTGGCGACACCTCCGGCGGAGAAGAGCACGACCGGCAGCTTGCCCAGCTCGGAGACCTCCTTGACCAGCTCGTACGGGGCGCGCAGCTCCTTGGCGGCGGCGTACAGCTCGTTGTTGTCGTAGCCGCGCAGGCGGGCGATCTCGTTCTTGATCTGGCGCAGGTGGCGGACGGCCTCGACGACGTTGCCGGTGCCGGCCTCGCCCTTGGAGCGGATCATCGCGGCACCCTCGGCGATGCGGCGCAGGGCCTCACCGAGGTTGGTGGCGCCGCAGACGAAGGGGGTGGTGAAGGCGAACTTGTCGCTGTGGTTGACCTCGTCGGCCGGGGTGAGGACCTCGGACTCGTCGATGTAGTCGACGCCGAGGGACTGCAGCACCTGGGCCTCGACGAAGTGGCCGATGCGGGACTTGGCCATCACCGGGATGGAGACGGCCTCGATGATGCCCTCGATCATGTCCGGGTCGGACATCCGGGCCACGCCGCCGTCCTTGCGGATGTCGGCGGGGACGCGCTCCAGGGCCATGACCGCGACGGCGCCCGCGTCCTCGGCGATCTTCGCCTGCTCGGGCGTGACGACGTCCATGATCACGCCGCCCTTGAGCTGCTCGGCCATGCCGCGCTTCACGCGGGCGGTGCCGGTCTCGGGGGTCTGGTTTTCGGAGAGCGTGCTGGACACGGGTACCTCGCTGAGGGAAGGGGGTTTCTGCAGCAACGAGGAAACGTGAGCGGACCAGGCCACAGCAAGGGCCAATGGGAAGGCGGTGGATCGTTTTCGGCGCCGGGGCGCGTTACGCGGCCCGCTCGACCAGGGCGGCCGGCGACTCGTCGTCCATCTCGAAGGCCAGCGGGAAGGGTGCGTGCCCAGCGAGGCGGAACCAGCGGACCTTGCGGTGCTCGCGCAGCCGGCGCGCGGCCCCCACCGCGTCGTTGTGGAAGCGCCGGGCCATCGGGACGCGTCGCACGGCCTCGGCCAGCTCGTGGGCCGCCTCCACTCCCCCGGGCGCCTCGCGCAGGGCGTCCACCTGCTGCGGATCGGCGAACACCGCGCGCAGCGCCTGGCTCAGCTCGCTCTCGGCGACCTCCCGCTGCTCCTCCTCCGCCTGCCGGGCGGCGTGCGCCGCCTCGTACAGGACGATGGAGGCGGCCGGATCGAGGACGCCCGAAGTGGCCAGTTCCTGGGCCACGGACGCCCTGCGCAGCAGCTGCGCGTCGAGGGCGGCACGCGCGGCGTCGATCCGGGCGTGCAGGCGGTCCAGGCGGCCGGCCGTCCAGCTGAGGTAGAGGCCGACGGCCACGAGGACGACCAGGATCCAGATGAGAGTTGCGGTCACGGGCCGCAACCCTAGTCAACCCCGGACGGGCCGGGAATTCCGACGTCCCTCCAGGGCCTCGCCGAGGGGCCCCGCGCTCAGTCCCTCGCCAGTCCGAAGCGGGCGCGCAGGCCCGTCGCCCGGTCGTCCGTCGCCACGGCCGCCGCGCCCGCCGTCACCGTCTCGTAGACGGACAGGATGTCCGCGCCGACCGTGGACCAGTCGAAGCGCCGTACGTGGGCGCTGCCGCGCTCGCGCAGCGCCGCCCGGCGCTCCGGGTCCGCCAGCAGCCGCACGGCCGCGTCGGCCAGCGCGTCGGCGTCCTCGTTGGGGAACAGTTCACCGGCCGCCCCCTGGTCGAGGACCTGCGCGAAGGCGTCGAGGTCCGAGGCGAGCACGGGGGCGCCGGCCGACATCGCCTCGACGAGGATGATGCCGAAGCTCTCGCCGCCGGTGTTGGGGGCGACGTAGAGGTCGACGCTGCGCAGGAAGCGGGCCTTGTCCTCGTCGCTGACCATGCCGAGGAACTCCACCCGGGAGCGCAGCTCGGCGGGCAGGGAGGCCACCGCCTCCTTCTCGTCGCCGCGTCCGGCGACCAGCAGCCGGGCCTGCGGGCGGGCGGCGAGGATCTTCGGCAGGGCCCGCATGAGCACCGGCAGCCCCTTGCGGGGCTCGTCGATGCGCCCGACGAAGCCGATGGTGTCCCCCTGCCACTCGGGCTTGGGCTCGGCGTCGGCGAAGAAGTCGACGTCGACGCCGTTGGGGATGACGACCGCGTCCCCGCCGAGGTGCTCGACGAGGGTGCGGCGGGCGTACTCGCTCACCGCGATCCGGGCGCTGATCTTCTCCAGGGCGGCCTGGAGGATCGAATACGCGGCGATCATCGCGCGGGAGCGCGGGTTGGACGTGTGGAAGGTGGCCACGATCGGGCCCTGCGCGGCCCAGCAGGTGAGCAGGCCGAGCGAGGGCGAGGTCGGCTCGTGGATGTGGATGACGTCGAAGCCGCCGTCGTGCAGCCAGCGCCGTACCCGGGCCGCCGACAGGAAACCGAAGTTGAGGCGGGCCACCGAGCCGTTGTACGGCACCGGCACCGCGCGGCCGGCCGAGACGACGTACGGGGGCAGCGGGGTGTCGTCGTCGGCCGGGGCGAGGACGGACACCTCGTGGCCGAGACGGATGAAGTACTCGGCCAGGTCCCGGATGTGGAACTGGACGCCGCCCGGCACGTCCCAGGAGTACGGGCAGACGATGCCGATCCTCACCGGTCGCCCCGCTCACGCGCCCCGGGTGCCTTGGCCGGGTCGAGATCCTTCAGCCACAAGCGCTGCAGCATGTGCCAGTCCTCCGGGTGCTCGGCGATTCCCGTGGCGAAGGCGTCGGCCAGCGCCTGTGTCATGACAGACGTCTTCTCGGCCCGGGTACCTGACTCGGGGACCTCGACCGGCGGATGCACCCGGCCCTGCATCACGGGCGAGTCGTCGTACCAGAGCGTCACGGGCAGGAGCCGTGCGCCGGTCTGCTGGGCGAGCAGGGCGGGACCGGCGGGCATGCGGGCCGTCTCGCCGAAGAAGTCGACCTCCACGCCGGAGGCGGACAGGTCGCGGTCGGCGACCAGGCAGACCAGGCCGCCGTCGCGCAGCCGCCGGGCCAGCGTGCCGAAGGCGGTGCCGCCGCTGTGCGGCAGGACCTCCATGCCGAGCCCTTCGCGGTAGGCGACGAAGCGGTCGTACAGGGTCTCCGGCTTGAGGCGCTCGGCGACCGTCGTGAAGGGGATGCCGAGTCGGGTGGTGACCCAGGCGCCGGCCAGGTCCCAGTTGGCCAGGTGCGGCAGGGCGAGGACGACGCCCTTGCCCGCGTCCATGCCGTCGGTGAGGTGGTGCAGGTCCTTGGGAGCGAAGCCCGCCTTGACGCGCTCGGTGCTCCACGCCGGGAGACGGAAGGACTCCATCCAGTAGCGCAGGTAGGACCGCATGCCCGCGCGGGAGAGCGCGGCGAGCCGCTCGGGGCCCGCCTCGGGCACCACGCGCGCGTAGTTGCCCTCCAGCCGCCGCACCCCCGTGCCGCGCTGCTTCCAGGCGACGTCCGCGATGGTGCGGCCCAGGCGCACGGCGACGGGCTCGGGCAACTTCTTGACGGTGCTCCAGCCGGCGCCGTACAGGGCGTCGGCCAGCCGGTCCTGAGCGCTCACTTCGCCGCCTCGGTGCCCTGGTCCTCCTGCGCGGCGGCGTCGGCCTCGGCGGCCTCGCGGCGGACCGTGACGACGCGCTGGACCAGCGTGACCAGGCTGCCGACGGCGACGATCCACAGGGCGACGGGCAGCAGGTACTGGATGCCGGGCACGCCGAACTTGTGCAGGCCCGCGAACCCGGCGGCGACCAGCGAGACGACCAGGCGCTCGGCCCGCTCGACCAGGCCGTTGACGGCGACCGGCAGCCCGATCGACTCTCCGCGCGCCTTGGTGTACGACACCACCTGGCCGCTCGCCAGGCAGAAGATGGACACGGCGCACAGCGCGATGTTGTCGCCCGCGCCCGCGTACCAGAGGGCGAAGCCGCCGAAGATCGCGCCGTCGGCGACCCGGTCCAGCGTGGAGTCCAGGAACGCGCCCCAGCGGCTGGAGCGGCCGAGCTGGCGGGCCATGTTGCCGTCGACCAGGTCGGAGAAGACGAAGAGCGTGATCACGACCGTGCCCCAGAAGAACTCGCCCATGGGGTAGAAGACCAGCGCTCCCGCGACCACACCCGCGGTGCCGATCAGCGTGACCGTGTCCGGGCTGACGCCCCGGCGGATGAGAAACGCGGCGAACGGTGTGAGGACACGCGTAAAAAATGCACGCGCGTACTTGTTCAGCATGGCCTTCCCGACGGTCGGTGTGGCCGCGGCCCCTGCTGGCCACCGGCTGGCCCATCGTAGTCACGCACGCGCGCGTGCGACGGACGGGCACCCGGACCCGCTGGTGGGCGGCCGGTGGGCGGCGGGGTCCCGTCGTTCGTATGGACGCGGCGTGACGGGAGTGGAAAGCTCGAAGGACCGCGGGCGTCGCCGGAGCCGCCAGTGCACGCGGTCCCGCGTGTCCGCGCCCACAGTGACCTCACCGTGCACGGGAGGCAAGGACATGGGCGACAAGGCACACACCCACCCCGGAGCCGCCGGCAGGGCAACGGCGGCCGACCACCCCACGTCCGTACGGAATGTGGTGCTGGTCGGCCACTCCGGAGCGGGCAAGACGACTCTGGTGGAAGCCCTCGCGCTGACCGCGGGGGCACTGAACCGGGCGGGCCGCGTGGAGGACGGCGGCTGCGTCTCGGACTACGACGAGATGGAGCACCGGCAGCAGCGCTCCGTACAGCTCTCCCTGGTGCCGGTCGAATGGGACGGCATCAAGGTCAACCTCCTGGACACTCCCGGGTACGCCGACTTCGTCGGTGAGCTGAGGGCCGGTCTGCGCGCGGCGGACGCGGCCCTCTTCGTCGTCTCGGCCTCCGACGGGGTGGACGGCTCGACGCGCATGGTCTGGGACGAGTGCGCCGCCGTCGGCATGCCCCGCGCCATCGTGATCACGCACCTGGAGGCCGCCCGCGCGGACTTCGAGGAGATGACCCGGATCTGCGCGGAGGCCTTCGGCGGCGACGACCCCGACGCCGTGCTGCCGCTGTACCTGCCGCTGCACGGACCGCCGGCGCCCGACGGGCACGCGCCCGTGACGGGGCTCACCGGACTCCTGACGCGGAAGCTGTTCGACTACGCCTCGGGCGAGCGCGTGGAGTCCGAGCCGGGCGAGGAGCAGCTGCCGCGGATCGACGAGGCCCGTTCCCTGCTGATCGAGGGGATCATCTCGGAGAGCGAGGACGAGACCCTCATGGAGCGCTACCTCGGCGGCGAGCAGGTCGACGTCAAGACGCTCATCGAGGACCTGGAGCGGGCCGTGGCGCGCGGGGTGTTCTTCCCCGTCCTGGCCGCCGCCCCCGCCGCCGAGGGCGCCCGGCAGGGGCTCGGCACGGTGGAGCTGCTGGAGCTGGTCACCCGGGGCTTCCCGACGCCCCTGGAGCGCGCCGCGCCACGGGTCACCACGCCCGACGGTGTGCCGCGCGAGCTGCGGATGTGCGACCCCGGCGAGTCGCTGGTCGCGGAGGTCGTCAAGACGTCCTCCGACCCGTACGTGGGGCGGATCTCGCTGGTCCGGGTGTTCTCCGGCACCCTGCGCGCCGACCAGACGGTGCACGTCTCCGGGCACGGACTGGCCGACCGGGGCCACGAGGACCACGACGTCGACGAGCGGATCGGCGCCCTGTCCACGCCGTTCGGCAAGCAGCAGCGGCCGGTCCCGCACGTGATCGCGGGCGACCTGGCGTGCGTGGCCAAGCTGAGCCGCGCGGAGACCGGGGACACGATCTCGGCCAAGGACGACCCGCTGCTGATGGCCCCGTGGGAGATGCCCGACCCGCTGCTGCCGCTCGCCATCCAGGCGCACAGCAAGCCCGACGAGGACAAACTCTCCCAGGGCCTGGCGCGGCTGGTCGCCGAGGACCCGACGATGCGCCTGGAGCAGAACCAGGACACCCACCAGGTGGTCCTGTGGTGCCTGGGCGAGGCCCACGCCGACGTCGCCCTGGAACGGCTGCGCAGCCGCTACGGCGTCCAGGTCGACGTCGTACCCCACCGGGTCTCGCTGCGGGAGACGTTCGGCGGCAGGGCGGCCGGGCGGGGACGGCACGTCAAGCAGTCCGGCGGGCACGGGCAGTACGCCATCTGCGAGATCGAGGTGGAGCCGCTGCCGGGCGGCTCGGGCATCGAGTTCGTGGACAAGGTGGTCGGCGGCGCCGTGCCCCGGCAGTTCATCCCGTCCGTCGAGAAGGGCGTGCGGGCACAGGCCGCCAAGGGTGTCGCCGCGGGCCATCCGCTGATCGACGTGCGGGTAACGCTGCTGGACGGCAAGGCGCACTCCGTGGACTCGTCCGACGCCGCGTTCCAGACGGCGGGCGCGCTGGCGCTGCGGGAGGCCGCGGCCGAGGCCCGCATCCATCTGCTGGAGCCGGTCGCCGAGGTGAGCGTGCTGGTCGGCGACGACTACGTGGGCGCCGTGATGAGCGACCTGTCGGGGCGGCGCGGCAAGGTGCTCGGCACCGAGCAGACCAGCGGCGGGCGGACCGTGATCCGGGCCGAGGTGCCCGAGATGGAGATCGGCCGGTACGCGGTGGACCTGCGCTCCCTCTCGCACGGCACCGCGCGCTTCGACCGCCGCTACGCACGGCACGAACCGATGCCGCAGCAGGTCGCGGAGCGCCTGCGGGAGGAACTGCGGGCCGCGTCGTAGCGCTGTCGGACCGGCGCGGGGCTCCCCGTCCCCTCCCCCGCGCCGGACGCGCTCCCCCCGGCGCACGAGGGCGCGCTCCTGCGCCGACCAGCGCGTGCGGGGGCGCCTTTGGCCGTCCGGTGACGCATGTCGGTGCCTGCGGATACGCTGATGACCTGATCAACAGGTGTGCGGGGCAGGGAAGTCGGGAAGGCCGCAGGAGCGACAGTGGTGGCGATCGGGGGCGGGAATGACCGTTGACGGCGGTTACGCGGACTTCTTCGGACCGCAGGTGCCGCGTACGGACGACGGCGGGCAGACGGCCACGTTCGCGCTGGCCTCGGCCGCCTACCGGGACAGCGAGGCCGAGGAGATACTCAAGGCCGACAGCGAGTGGCACAAGTCGGCCGTGGGCAAGCCCCGGATCAAGCTCTTCCGGCCGAACCTGGGCGAGGCGTACTCACGGGCGATCATCGACCGGATGCTGGGCCCCAAGCGGGCCCCGCTCATCCAGTCCTTCGGGACGCAGCCGCAGGTGGTCGTGGAGCACAGCCTCGCGGCGCACCGCATTCGCAGGGAACGGGACAACTGGCTCAGTGCCGTCATGGTGCTGTGCGGAGTGCTGTTCCTGCCCGGGCTGCTGATCTGGCTCCTGGTCTTCCAGATCCGCACCACCGTCGCCCGGCGCGAGGACAAGCGGGCCGGCGCGCTCGCCACCGCGCTGCTCGTCGCGATGGCCGTCCTCGCCGTGCTGTTCCTGCTCAAGATGCCCTTCAGCGGCTTCTGGGCCTGGTACGCGCGCGCCTGCGTCGTCGCCCCGGTGATCGGCTGGTTCTGGGCCAAGCGGATCTGCGAGCGCACGGCGCGGGACCTCCGGGAGCGCTGGAGCGGCCTCCTGTCCGGCGCGGGCGTGGGTGCCAAGGTGCCCGAGGCGGTGCCGAGCAGCCCCGGCGAGACGGCCGCCGAGGAGCTCCGGCAGTCGCTGGCCCGCCTCAGCGCCGAGCAGCAGTCGAATTCCGTCTTCTACGCCGGTCCCAAGGGAATCCTCGGCATGGGCACCCGCTGGGGCAGCTGGCAGCTCGCCGAGGAACTGGTCCCCGTCGACCCGGACCGGGAGATCAACCCGTTCCGCAGCTGGGACGTCATCAAGGCCATCCACGACCGGCTGCGCATGCTGGAACGGGGCCCGCTGCACACCGGCGGCTTCCCCAAGCCGACCGTACGGCACTGGATCGTGACCCCGATCGGGGAGAACGCCGACTCGGTGTCCCGGCCCGAGGGCACCGACGTCGAGGCGTACCAGGTCAAGCAGCACGCGATACAGGAGATCTGCGACAAGCAGCAGTTCGGCGCGGGCGACCGGCACTACCTGGGCGTCCAGTGGACCCTGTGGGACGGCCAGTTGGTCATCTCCATGCTGATCACGGTGACGGTGCTGCACGAGACGCTGCGCATCGAGGTCACCGGGCACGCCCTCGGGCCGGTGCACTCCCTGTTCACGAGCAAGCCCGCGGCCAAGGAGAAGACGGTCCAGAAGTCGGTCAAGTTCTGGGAGACCCGCACGGTGAAGCTCCCGCTGGTGGACACCGACGAGGTGGTGCGGCTGGCCGCACGGGCGCCGCTGACCTGGTATCCCCCGCTGCTGTACTGGCTGGGCGGCAAGCTCACGCTGCCCGAGCCCTTCGGTGTGCGGCACGCCTGGGCGGACCGGCCGTGGCGGCACCGCTTCATGGCCGACGACGCGCTGCGCGCGGCCACGCCGGTCCTGCGGGCGGTGCACACGGCGGCGATCAAGGTGCTGAAGGAGAACGGCGTGGACACGGAGAAGTTCGGTGCCCGCGCGGGCGGTCTGAGCGGGGCGGTGCAGGAGGCGGTGCCCAAGAAGGCGGACGTCTACGACGCGTAGGCCTCCGGCGGTCGGGCGGGGGTTTCCGGGGCGGACGTCTCTGGGGGCCGCCGTCCCCGGACCCCGCTTCGGCCTGGACGGCCTCGTCCTCAAACGCCGGACGGGCTGGAGGGCCAGGCTTCCGCCAGCATCTTGCGGGTGTCGCCCAGGAGCTGGGGCAGCACCTTCGTGTGGCCGACGACCGGCATGAAGTTCGTGTCGCCGCCCCAGCGGGGCACGATGTGCTGGTGGAGGTGGGCGGCGATGCCCGCGCCGGCCACCGTGCCCTGGTTCATGCCGATGTTGAAGCCGTGGGCGCCGGAGGCGGTGCGCAGCGCCGTCATCGCCTGCTTGGTCAGCTCGGCGAGCTCCGCGGTCTCCACGGCGTTCAGCTCGGTGTAGTCGGCGACGTGGCGGTAGGGCACGGTCATCAGGTGGCCGCCGTTGTACGGGTACAGGTTGAGCACCGCGTACACGTGCTCACCGCGCCGGACGATCAGCCCGTCCTCGTCGGACTTGGCCGGGATCGAGCAGAAGGGGCAGCCGTCGTCGGCGCCGGGGCCGCTCGGCTTGTTCTCGCCCTGGATGTAGGCCATCCGGTGGGGCGTCCACAGGCGCTGGAACGCGTCCTGCGTCCCGACTCCGATCTGCTGCTCGGGCTCACTCGTCATGCGTGCAGCATATGGCGTCGCGTGCGGTGACAGGGAAAGGCCCCCGGGATCCCCCCGGGGGCCCTCCGCGGTGGTCGCTCAGACCTGCGCCCGCTCCTCGACGACCTTCGCGATCTTCGCGATGGCCTCGTCGACGGGGATGCCGTTCTCCTGGGAGCCGTCGCGGTAGCGGAAGGAGACGGCTCCGTTCGCCATGTCCTCGTCGCCCGCGATGACCATGAAGGGCACCTTCTGCTTCTGGGCGTTCCTGATCTTCTTCTGCATGCGGTCGGAGGAGGAGTCGACCTCGACGCGCAGGCCCTGCTTGCGGGCCGTCGCGGCGAACTCCTCCAGGTACTCGACGTGCGCGTCGCCGATCGGGATGCCGATCGCCTGGACGGGCGCCAGCCAGGCCGGGAAGGCGCCCGCGTAGTGCTCCAGGAGCACCGCGAAGAAGCGCTCGATGGAGCCGAACAGGGCGCGGTGGATCATGACCGGCCGGGTCTTGGTGCCGTCCGCCGCCGTGTACTCCAGGTCGAAGCGCTCGGGCAGGTTGAAGTCGAGCTGGATGGTCGACATCTGCCAGGTGCGGCCGATGGCGTCCTTGGCCTGGACGGAGATCTTCGGACCGTAGAAGGCGGCGCCGCCCGGGTCCGCCACGAGCTCCAGGTTCTGCTTCTCGGCGACCTGGCGCAGCGTCTCGGTGGCCTCTTCCCACGCCTCGTCCGAGCCGACGAACTTCTCCGGGTCCTTGGTGGAGAGCTCCAGGTAGAAGTCGGTCAGGCCGTAGTCGCGCAGCAGGTTCAGGACGAAGGTGAGCGTCTTGTCGAGCTCCTCGGACATCTGCTCGCGGGTGCAGTAGATGTGCGCGTCGTCCTGGGTGAAGCCCCGGGCGCGGGTCAGGCCGTGCACGACGCCCGACTTCTCGTACCGGTACACCGTGCCGAACTCGAACAGGCGCAGCGGCAGTTCACGGTAGGAACGGCCCCGCGCGTCGAAGATCAGGTTGTGCATCGGGCAGTTCATGGGCTTGAGGTAGTAGTCCACGCCCTCGTCGAGCTGCATGGGCGGGTACATGCCGTCGGCGTACCAGTCCAGGTGGCCCGAGGTCTCGAAGAGCTTCCCCTTCGTCGCGTGCGGGGTGTAGACGAACTCGTAGCCCTCTTCCTCGTGGCGGCGCCGCGAGTAGTCCTCCATGACCCGGCGGATGATGCCGCCCTTGGGGTGGAAGACGGCGAGGCCGGAGCCGATCTGCTCCGGGATCGAGAACAGGTCGAGCTCGCTGCCCAGCTTGCGGTGGTCGCGCTTCTCGGCCTCGGCGAGGAACTCCAGGTGCGCCTTCAGCTCGTCCTTGGTCGGCCAGGCGGTGCCGTAGATGCGCTGGAGCATGGGGTTCTTCTCGCTGCCGCGCCAGTAGGCGGCGGCGTTGCGCATCAGCTTGAACGCCGGGATATTGCGGGTGGTGGGCAGGTGGGGGCCCCGGCAGAGGTCCTTCCAGCACAGGTCGCCGGTCTTGGCGTCGAGGTTGTCGTAGATCGTCAGCTCGCCGGCGCCGACCTCGACGTCCGCGCCGTCGTCGTGCGAGGCGGAGCCCTTGAGGCCGATCAGTTCCAGCTTGTACGGCTCGTCGGCGAGCTCCTCGCGGGCCTCGTCGTCGGTGACGACGCGGCGCGAGAAGCGCTGGCCGCGCTTCTGGATCTCCTGCATCTTCTTCTCGATGGCCTTGAGGTCATCGGGGTGGAAGGGCTTCTCGACGTCGAAGTCGTAGTAGAAGCCGTCCTTGACGGGCGGGCCGATGCCCAGCTTGGCCTCGGGGAACAGCTCCTGCACGGCCTGCGCCATGACGTGCGCGGTGGAGTGACGCAGGATGTTCAGGCCGTCCTCGGAGGAGATCTCGACGCCCTCGACGGTCTCGCCGTCCTTGACCTCGTAGGCGAGGTCCTTGAGCTCACCGGCCACCCGCGCCGCGATGATCGAGCGCTGGCCGGCGAAGAGCTCGGCGGCCGTAGTGCCCGTCGTCACCACGCGTTCTTCCTGCTCCGAATCGCGTTGGATGATCACACGGACGTCTGACACCGGTCTCTCCTGACTGAAGGTGGGGCTGCGGCGCCATACCGGAGCGCACGCATAGGGGCGATCGTACCGACCGGGGCCCGCCCACCGCGAAATCAGTATCCGCGGTCGCCGCCGTCCTCCCCGTCGTCGCCGTCCCCGCCGCAGGTCTCCTCGAAGAAGGCGGCCACCTCGACGTGCTCCTGCACCGCCTTCAGCAGCCGGTCCCGTTCCGCGTCGTCGACGGGCACGGGGGCTATCTCGCAGGCCCCGGTGAGCCGCCGGAAGCCGCCCCGGCTCTCCAGGCGGCCCAGCACCCGCACCGGCAGCCCGAGGAGGTGGGCGTGCCCGGCTATCCGGTAGGCCTCCTCGTCCAGGGTGATCCGCACGTGCGGCACCTCCGCCCCGGCCAGCACCCGCAGCCGTACGGTGCCCGCGCCGCGCGGCCCCGGTCGGCGCATGCGGACGACGGTGCCGGTGAGCCGCACCGGCACGGAGGGCTCGGCGCGCAGGTAGCGGGCGGCGGCCTCGCGCAGGGCGGGCAGGTCGCCGGGCGAGAACTCGACGGGTTCGGAGAGGGAGGCGCAGCCCTCGGGGACGCCCGCGGCCGGTGCCCAGTCGATGCCGACGCGGGCGCCCTGGGTGCCGCGGACCAGGGCGACGAGCGCGTCGGTGAGTTCGTGGCTGACGCCGGCCGCCACGGCCGCGTCGAAGGCCTCCATGCCGCCGGTGGCCCGCCGGTAGTCGACGGCCTCGCGGGCGGCGTGCAGGGCCTGGTGGAGGCGTACGGCGAGCGGGCGGCCGGTGGTGACGGGCACGAACGCCGTGAGGCGGCGTCCGCCGGGGGCGGCACCGACCAGGACGTTCTCCAGGACCTCGGCGGCGGAGCGCCGGTGCCGGGCGCCGTAGTAGCCGGCACGTGCGCGCGTGGCGAGTGCTCCGGCGAGCAGCATCCGGCGGGCGGCGGAGCGCAACTGCTCCTCGGCGGGCCACGACGCGGCGTCACCGGGCCCGGCCGCCGGTACGTCGCGGCCCCAGCGGATCTCGTCGCTGGGCACGGCGAGGGAGACCAGGATCTCGCGGGCGGCGGGGGTGCCGCTGCGGGAGAGGGCGAGCAGGGCTTCGGCGAGCAGGTCGTCGCTGTCGGGGAAGGCACGGCTGACGGGAACCAGCAGACTGGTGGCGCCGGCGCCCGGCCCCGGTGGGGTCCAGCGGCCGTAGCGGCCGGGTGCGCCGCCGCGCCGCCGCCAGCCGTGCCGGTGGAGCAGGGCGGTCAGCACCGCCGGATCGACGGTACCGGGCTCGGGCGGCCGGCCGTCGTACCAGGCACTGGCGTCGGCCGGGTGGGGCCGCACGGCGCGCAGGGGCTCTCCGGTCGGGCGGTGCGTCATGGTTTCCCTCCCGTCCCGACCCGCGTCATGATCTCGCACAGCGCCCGGTCGTCGAAGATCCGCGCGGTCGGTATCCGCACGGTGGTGCGTCGCCGGCCGGTGACCGGGTGTCCGGCGAGGTTGGTCCAGTAGCAGCAGTGCCTGAGGTCGAGCCGGTCGTGGCCGGCGCGCAGCCACTGGTCCCGGGACCGGGGGACGATCATCACGACGAGGATCTTGTGCACCGAGACCGGGGTGCGGGCGAGCTTCGCCAGGTGATCGTTGTCGAGGGTGAAGGAGAAGAAGCGGCCGGGTGGGCTCGGCGGTATCTGGTACGTCGCCTTGAGCTGCACCTTGATGGTGACCTCGTCGTCGACCGTGTGCCCGGGGGCGCTGTGGCTGACGTGCCAGTCGATGCCGTTGTCCGGGAAGGGCTGGGAGAGCGAGCAGCCCGCCGCGGCGGCGACCGCGTGGAGGTAGCCGACCTGCAAGGTCTCCATGCAGGCGGTGGTGGCGAGGGAGCCCCGTGTGGGCGCGGTGCGCTCGGGCAGCAGCCCGCCCCGTTCGGGCTGCGCTATGGCCATGACCAACAGCCTTCCAGAACTGGTGTATCCCCGCTGCGGGCCTGTGAACTGCAAAGACCCTCACTCCTGTTGTGTCCTTCCGGCGTACGGCGCAAACAGCCCGGGTATCACCGAACCGGGACAGAAGACGGCGCGTCAGCTGCCGTACTGGGACGAGGAGTTGAGTGCCCTATGACGTGCTGGTTCGAGGGGCCGCTGGCCGCCTTCGACACGGAGACGACGGGTGTGGACGTCGAGACCGACCGGATCGTGTCGGCTGCCCTCGTCGTCCAGGACGCCCCCGGGCTCAGGGCGCGGGTCACCCGGTGGCTGGTGAACCCGGGTGTGCCGGTGCCCGAGGCGGCGACGGCGGTGCACGGGCTGACCGAGGAGCATCTGCACCGGCACGGCAGGTGGCCGGCGCCGGTGATGTGGGAGATAGCCGAGGCGCTGAGCGAACAGGCACGCGCCGGACGCCCGCTGGTGGTGATGAACGCCCCGTTCGACCTGACGCTGCTGGACCGGGAGTTGCGCCGGCACCGTGCGTCGTCACTAGGGCGCTGGCTGGATCAGAGGTCGCTGCACGTGCTGGACCCGAGGGTGCTCGACAAGCACTTCGACCGGTACCGCAAGGGCCGCCGCACCCTGACCGACCTGTGCGCGCACTACGGCGTCGAGCTGGCCGGCGCGCACGACGCGGCGGCCGACGCACTGGCGGCGCTGGAGGTCGTACGGGCGGTGGGCCGCCGCTTCCCGTCGCGGCTGGAGCGTCTGTCCGCCGCGGAGCTGCACACGCTGCAGGCGGTGTGGCACGCGGGGCAGGCGCGGGGTCTGCAGGCGTGGTTCGCGCTCAACGGGACCGAGGAGGCGGTCGACCCGGCCTGGCCGCTGCGGCCGGACCTGCGGGCGGCGGCGTGAGTGAGTACATGAGAAAGCCGGTCCGCTTGCGACGGACCGGCTTTTCCCGGTGGGCGATACTGGGTTCGAACCAGTGACCTCTTCGGTGTGAACGAAGCGCTCTCCCACTGAGCTAATCGCCCGGGAACGCACTGAACAATACAGGTCCTGGCGGGCTTCCTTCAAACCGCTTCCAGGTGGGCGGCCAGCCCGCGCCGTCCCGCCCGCATCATCAGCCGGTGGTTGGCCCGGAACAGGGGCCGCCCCGGCACCGCGAGGCGGCGCAGGAGCGGCTTGCGCACGACGACCTCCTGGTCGTAGCGGGCGAGGGTGCCCGAGCCGTGCTCGGTGACCGTCCAGCGTGCCCAGCCCTCCAGGTCGCCGCTCATCTCGACCTCCAGCACGCCCGCCGCCGGGTCGCGCCTGCCCTCGCGCAGGGTCGTGGTCAGGTCGTACGGGAGCAGTGAGCGGACCCTCAGGACGGCGGTGGTGTCGTCGAGGCGGGTGACCTCGCGGGTCTGGGGCCACCAGCGGGGGTAGTCCTCGAGCCGTTCCAGTTCCCGGTAGACCGCCGGGGCGGGCGCGGGCAGGGTCCACAGGCTGCGGAATCGGTAATGGTTCCAGTCCACCCGGGAAGTGTGCCCGCACCCGCGCCCGTCAGGGGCCGGCTACGGCATCCGGTCCCCCAGAAGTGCCAGGTTCTCGATGGCGGCGAGGCCGTAGAGCGCGGTGTCGTTGGTGGCGACCCAGGTCGCCTCGCTGCCGGGCACCAGAGCGGTCGGGCCGCTCACCTTCTCGGTCTTCCAGGGCGCCGACTCCTTGTAGCCGTCGGAGTCGTAGAACTTCTGCCAGGCGCGGGCGGCGAGCTTGTCGTCCCCGGTCTGTACGGCCGCGTAGGCATCGAGGCGCGAGTGGCCCTGGAAGAGGATGAGGCTGCCGAAATTGCTGCCGTAGCGGGCCGCCTGTTCGGTCTTGGAGGCATTGAAGTAGCGGCAGTAGTCGTAGTACGCCTCGCTGAACTCCGGCATGTCGACGAGGTCGATGAGTTCGGCGCACAGTTCGTTCAGGCCGAAGACGGCCGACAGGTGGGAGACCTCGACCTTCGGGGTGCCGGCGATCGCGAACCGGCCGGTGTCGAGGTCGTAGAGGCCGCTGCCCTGCACGAAGCCGTTGGGCTGGGCGGCGATGGTCTCCATCGTGGACAGCACGCGGGCCTTGGCCTTCTCCCACTTGGGGCCCTTGCGTTCCCACTCGGTCAGCCACGCCGAGACCAGGCCGCTCCAGTCGGTGCCGAATCCGACCGACAGGGCGTTGCGGTCGGGGGTGTAGGGCTCGGTGCGGATCTTGCGGAGCGGGTCCAGGGCGAGGAAGGTCTCGTCGGAGTCGACGTTGGCGTGCATGAGGTCGCCGACGCGTTCGTCGGCGGTGAGGAAGTAGTAGAAGCGCCGGTAGGTGGTGTTGGCGATCCGCTGCTGCTTGGCGCTGTCGGCGTAGTGCTGGACGCCGTGGCGGGTGCCGAGGCCGGCCCATTCGCCGAGGTGGTAGACGTCGACCTCGCCGGTGTGCCGGGTCATGGCCTCGGCGAAGCGGAAGATGTCGGCGCGGCCGGAGCGCAGGTAGGCGTACCAGAGCCAGAGGTCCGGGGAGAGTTCGGAGTTGTCCCAGGCGTAGCCGCCGATGTCGTAGCGCCACTGGTGCCGGGCGGCGTCGTAGGTGTGCATGATGTCGCCGTAGTCCCAGAAGCCGTACCAGCGACGCTGCTCCACCTGGTCCTTGTAGTAGGTGAAGAGGAAGTCGAGGTGGTCCTCGATCTTCGCCTTGGCGGGGGTGGAGCGGTCGGGCTTCGAGTAGAGGCCGGGGCCGAAGACGCCGGCCTTGATGAGCTGCTCGGGCGGGGCGGCGAGCTGCGGCAGGACGCGTACGGCCTCGATCTGTCCGGCGAGTTTCTCGGCGCTCGGGGTGGCGGCGTTGGCCCAGAAGAGCAGCTCGGAGGTGCGGGCGATGCCGTAGGGGGTGCCGAAGCCGGGTTCGTAGTCCTCGTAGGTGATGTTGAGGCCCTCCAGCTGCTCCTCGTAGGTGTCCTGGCCCATGCCGTCGTGGTAGAAGCGCAGGTCCATGGGCTGGGCCTCGGGCGACCAGAGCCAGAGGGTGACCTCGGCCTCGTCGGTCTGCGCGTCGCGGATGTCGAGCTGGGCGGGGTGCTTCTCCCAGAAGTCGCGCAGGCCGAAGGAGAGGCCGCCGCTCACACCGCCGACGTAGCCGACACCGGAGGCGCGCCGTCCGCCGCCGGCGCCGATCCAGCCGTGGCCCTTCTTGGTGCGCTTGCGCAGGGTGAAGCCGTCGGCGGAGAGCTGGGAGAGGGTGTAGTCGCCCCACTCGGGGATGTACTGGAGCCGGGTGGTGACGCGCTGGTCCCAGGTGGCGGGGTCGGGCAGCTTCTCACCGGCGAACTGGGCCGCCTGCACGGCGGCGCCCGGGTCGCGGCGGAGGCCGGTGATGCCCTTGACCGCCTCGCGCAGCAGGCCGGTGCCCTCGCCGCCGATGCGGATGTGACGGTCGTAGGACTCGTCGCGCATCGGGACGGTGAAGCGGACGCCGAGGCCGCGGATGAAGTCGCCGCTCGCCTTCCCGGCTTCCTGCTTCCCGTCGAAGGTGATGGTGTGCACCATGCGGAAGGAGTCGGCGCCCGCGTAGAAGTACAGGCGGATGGAGAAGGGGAGCCAGCCGCGGTGGCCCTTGCGGTGTTTCCCGTCGATGCGGACGACGGCGCGGACCGGTCCCTCCTGTTCGACCTTCACCTCGTCGATGGCGCCGTCGAAGCGCTCGTACTTCACCGTGCCCTGGTCACCGTCCTCGATCTCGGGCTGGCGCAGGAGGACGAGGCGGCCGTTCTTCGCGATCTCGGTGGAGCCTCTGGTGACGGACTTGACGAGGGTCGATCCCGACGTGCCGATTCTGGCGGTGATGACACCGGTCGATATGTCGATGGTGCCGCCCCGCTGGTCGACGGTGACCTTCTTGGCGGGGGCGGCGGGGGCACCGGCGGTGAGGGTGAGCTTGCCGTTGCCGGAGCCGACGGCGTGGGCGGTCCACTTCAGGGAGCCGTCCGGCCAGTAGGCGAGGGGCCAGGACTGGGTGGGTACGGCCTTGCCGTCCGCGTCCGTGACGGCGAAGGTCTGGTCCTCCTGGTAGGTGCCCTTGGGCCAGGGGACCCCGACGGTGGAGCCGGGGGCGGCGCCGAGGCCGCCGTCCTCCAGCCAGGTCAGGGTGACGGGGCTGTCGTCGGCCGTCTCGGCGGCGGGGGCGGCCTGGGCGCCCTTGGCGCCGAGGGCCCAGCTGAACTGTGCGGCGGCTCCGGCGACGGCGG
Organism: Streptomyces sp. CB02414; assembly: GCF_001905385.1. GTDB lineage: Bacteria > Actinomycetota > Actinomycetes > Streptomycetales > Streptomycetaceae > Streptomyces. The sequence goes on from NZ_LIPF01000009.1 coordinate 165,933, forward strand.
CCGCCTTGAGGAGGGACCTGCGGGGGATGGGGGACATGGCCTTTCCTTTCCGTTCCGTGCGGATGCGGAGGGGTGGTTTAGATGTCAAGGGCATGACAGGTAGAGGCTCGGCGCCGAAGCGCCGGCCTTCAGGAGGCAGGGCCGTCAGCGGCGCCGGTAGCGCTCCTCCACGGCGACGGCCGCCGCCGCGACGGCGCCCAGGACGGCGACCGCCAGCGGCGCGCTGAACCAGGCGGAGCAGACCACCACGGCCAGCCCGCCGACGATCAGGAAGGAACCGGCCGGGTCGAGCACGGTGCGCCGGCCGGCCCGCGCGAGCAGCGCACGCCAGGAGGCGCCGGGGCGCCATGCCGCCGCCGCGCGCAGCCCGGCCACGGTGGCGCCGATCAGGGCGAACACCCCGACGGCGCCCACGAACGGACCGCCCGGCAACCCGCTGCGCACGGCATGCACGTCCACCCACACCGCGGCCAGGGCGGCCCATCCGGCGACCCCGACGAGCCACCCGCGGCGCACCGCCGACCGGAAGTCGGCGGTGAACTCCCGCCAGCCACCGCGCTCATGGGCGAGCCGGCGCCCGAGGTGCCGCGCCCCCGCCGCGAACGCGGCCGGGTAGGTGACCAGCGGCAGCGAGGCCACGGCGATCCACACGCCGGTGAGCAGGCACTCGGCGAACAGCGCGAACCCCTCGGCGAACCGCGACTCGCCCCGCTCCCCCGCCCGCTCCGCACGGGCCTTCGCACGCACCTCGGTCATGATCGGTTCACCTCAGCCCTTCAGGCCGGACGTGGCCATGCCGTCGATCAGATAGCGCTGGAAGGCCAGGAAGAAGGCGAGGACGGGCAGCAGGGCGACGAGCGACATGGCGATCATGCCGCCGTAGTTGGCCAGCCCTTCCTGGTCCACGAACATCTTCAGGCCGAGGGAGACGGTGTACTTGCTGGGCTCGTTGAGGTAGATCAGCGGGCCCATGAAGTCGTTCCACGAGTTGATGAAGGTGAAGATCGCGCTGGTGATCAGGGCCGGGCGGCACAGCGGCAGCACGATCGACCAGTAGATGCGGAAGTGCCCGCAGCCGTCCAGACGCGCCGCCTCGTCCAGCTCCTTGGGCAGGTTCCGCATGAACTGCACCATCAAGAAGACGAAGAACGCCTCCGTGGCCAAGTACTTGCCCAGCAGCAGCGGGGTGTACGTGTTGATCATGTCCATGTTGCGGAAGAGCACGTACTGCGGGATGAGGAGCACGTGGTACGGCAGCAGGAGCGTGCCGATCATCAACGTGAAGAGCAGGTTGCGCCCGGCGAACCGGATCTTCGCGAAGGCGTACGCGGTCAGCGAGCAGGACACCACGATCCCGATCACCGAACCCACCGCGAGGAGCAGTGAGTTGACGAAGAAGGTGGAGATCGAGATGTCGGCGATGCCGTCGGCGAGGCCGGTGTAGTTCGAGATGATCGGGTCGGCCGGGAACAGGTCCAGGCTGCCGACGATGTCCCCGCTCTCCTTGAGGGAGCCGCCGATGACCCAGAGCACCGGGTAGAGGATCACCGCCAGGATCGCCAGCGACCCGATGTGCCAGGCGAGCGAGCCCGGCAGCCTGCGACGCAGGGCGCCCTTGGCGGGCGGGACCGGCGTGACGTCGGTGGCCTGTGTGCTCATCGGCCGCCCTCCTCGTAGTGCACCCAGCGCTTCTGCGACCAGAACAGCACCGCGGTGACCAGGGCGACCGCGACCAGCAGCATCCACGCCATGGCGGAGGCCAGGCCCATGCGGCTGTTCTCGAAGCCCTGGATGTACAGATAACAGGTGTAGACCATGGTTCCGTCGGCCGGTCCGCAGGAACTGCCGCCGGCGCCGCCGCCGACGATGTAGGCCGAGCTGAAGATCTGGAACGAGTGGATGGTCTCCAGCAGGACGTTGAAGAAGAGGACCGGGGAGATCATCGGCAGGGTGATGTTCCAGAACTGCCGCAGCTTGCTCGCGCCGTCCACGTCGGCCGCCTCGTACAGCTCGCGCGGCACCTGCTTGAGGCCGGCCAGGAAGATGACCATCGGGGCGCCGAACTGCCAGACGGTGAGCGCCACCAGGCTGTAGATGATGAGGTCCGGGTCGCCGGTCCAGCCGCCGGCGTCGATCCCGAAGAACTGCTGCGTACGGTCGACGACCGCGTCGTCCGAGAAGATCGCCTTCCACACGATGGCGACGGACACGCTCGCGCCGATCAGCGACGGGGCGTAGAAGGCGGCCCGGTAGAAGGCCTGCCCGCGCCGTTTCTGGGCCAGCAGCAGGGCCACGCCGAGCGCGGCGATCAGCTTGATCGGCGTGCCGACGACGACGTACCAGAGCGTGACCTGGACCGAGTGGCGCCAGCGCGGATCGCCGAACATCTCGGAGAAGTTGTCCAGGCCGATCCACCGGGGCGCGTCGAACAGGTTGTAGTCGGTGAACGCGAAGTAGAGCGAGGCGGCCATCGGTCCGGCCGTCAGCAGCAGGAATCCGGCGATCCAGGGGGACATGAAGAGGTAGCCGGCCAGGTTCTCCCGGCGGCCCCGCCGCTTGAGTTCGGCGGGGCGCGGGGACTTCGCCGGACCGTGCCGCGGCTCGGAGTCCTTGACCGGGTCCTCCACGGCGGGGGCGTGTGTCACGGCGCTTCCCATCAGCCGGCGAGAGCCGTCTTCGACTCGGAGAAGAACTGCTTGACCGCGTCCTCGACCGAGCGCTCACCGAGTGCCATCTCCTCGGCGATGCGCAGGAAGGCGGCCTCGCAGATGTCGGCGCCGTTGGGGTGCGGGGTGATGGTCTCCAGGACGCCCGCGTCGACGAGGGACTGCTCGTATGCGGCGATCGCCTTGTTGACCGGGTCGGTGGGCCGGTACGCGTCGTACTGGACCTGCGTCGTCGGCACCCCGCGGTCGTAGCCCATGATCTTGGCGACCTCGGGGTCGTGGACCATGAAGTCGATGAACTGGGCGACTTCCTTCGGGTGCTCGGTGCGCTTGTAGCCGCTGAGCATCAGCGAGCCGAGGTACTGGCCGGTGCGCTTGCCGTCCGTGGTGGGGATGGGCGCGAGGCCGTACTCGCTCTTGCCCTCGGAGGTGTAGCGGACGGTGAAGTTGTCCCAGGTGAACTCGCTGCCGGCGAGTTCGGCGGAGAGCGCCGACTTGGGCTTGATCTGGGCGACCTTCTTCGGGTCGGCGAACAGGCCGGACTTCACGCCCTTCTCCGCCTTGGTCCACCAGGTGGTCAGGTCGGCCTCGGTGAAGCCGAGTCCGTCCTCGGTGAAGAAGGCCTTGCCGTTCTGACGCAGGTACAGGTCGTAGAGGTACATGACGCCGTACATGCCGCTGTCGCCGGCCCGGCCCGTCCGGTCCCGGACGCTCGTCATCGCCTTGTCGAAGTCGTCCCACGTCCAGCCCTGTTCGGGCTTGACGCCGGCCCGGGTGTAGACGGGCTTGTCGATGACGAGCGCCATCGAGTTCGAACCGACGGGCACGCCGAGGAGCTTGCCGTCGATCTCGCCGAACTTCTCCAGGCCCGCCCGGAAGCCGTCCATGGAGAGATTGCCGGCCTTCACCTGTTCGCTCAGGTCGAGCAGTACATTCTTGGCGTCGTATTTCCGGAGAAATCCGATGGCATTCTGGAAGACGTCCGGAGGATTCCCGCCGGACGCCTGGGTGTTGAACTTCTTCCAGAAGTCGGTGTACGGCTGGAAGTCGGTCTTCACCTTGATCTTCGGGTACTTCTTCTCGAAGAGCGCGATGGTCTTGTTGATGCGTTCCGCCCGGTCCTCGGCACCCCACCAGGAGTAACGAATCGTCACCGTTCCGTCCCCGGATCCGCTGCCGCCGCCGCACGCGGTGGCCGTCGCCCCCAGCCCCGCGACGGCCAGCGAGGCCCCCGCCGCCTTGAGGATCGTCCGCCTCTCCACATTCCCGCCCTGCTGCATACGAGCCTCCCCGCGACGTCGCGTCCGCCTCATGAATCGTTTCAAGTAAGCGCTTGCTGGCACAAGGTACGGAGGGCCCCGGGGCGCGTCAATGATTCGGACAGGAATTGCCGGGCGCCGCCCCTCGGCGACCGGACCGCCCCCTGAGCGGCCACCTGCCGGCAGCCGGGAAGAACTCCCTGGTCGACGCCGCGTGACCGAGGGGCCGAACGCGGGCGGGCCCGCCGCGGCCGGCGGCACGGCAGGTCACGGTTGAGTGACGGCGGGTGGAAGCGGAATGCCCGGGCGCCCGGACGCACCCACACACGCAGGCGGCCCGGCTCACGATCGTGAGCCGGGCCGCCTGATGATCCGGTGGGCGATACTGGGTTCGAACCAGTGACCTCTTCGGTGTGAACGAAGCGCTCTCCCACTGAGCTAATCGCCCGGACGCAGGAAGAACATTACCCCATGTCAGGGGGTGCCCGTGACCAGCGGGGGCCGGGTCGCCGCACCCCCGCCGCGGATCACTGGTCCTCGATCTTCCAGGGCAGCTGGAGGCCGAACTTCCACAGGTAGATCCCCGCCAGCGCGGCCACGATCACCAGGCCGACGGAGGTCAGGATGATGTTCCGGCGCCGCACCTTGGGGTCGAGGGCCCGCTGGGCCGCCTCGGTGACCTTGCGCTTGGTCCAGCGCAGGACGAGCTGCGCCCAGACGAACTCAGTAGCCCAGATCGCCATGCCGCCGAAGATCACGACCCAGCCCGGCCCGGGCAGCACCAGCATGGCGGCGCCGGCCGCGACGACCGCCAGCCCGACGATGAAGACACCGACCTGCCAGCTCAGGTGCAGGGCGCGGCGCGCCTTGATGAAGTCCGGAGCACGCGAACCGAGCGCCTGCGCGGGCGCCGCCTCGTCGTCCGTCCCCGTACGGTCTTCCGCCACGGCGGCCTCGCCGGGCTTGTTACTCCCCGTGTTCATACGGCCAAACACTACCGGAGCGAAACCTGTCACCGGAATGGGCGCAGGACCCGAACGGCCACTCGGCCGGAAGAGTTACCTAAACGCACGCAAAACACTCAGAGGGGTTTACAACGGCACCGTAGGTGGCATGTCGATTTCGCCGACGTGCGAATCCCCGAGCGCACACTGAGCGAAAGGCCCTGGCGCTTATGAACACCACGGTCAGCTGCGAGCTGCACCTGCGCCTCGTTGTGTCGAGCGAGTCCTCCCTGCCTGTCCCCGCAGGCCTGCGGTACGACACGGCCGACCCCTACGCCGTGCACGCCACCTTCCACACCGGAGCCGAGGAGACCGTCGAGTGGGTGTTCGCCCGCGACCTCCTCGCCGAAGGCCTCCACCGCCCCACCGGCACCGGCGACGTCCGTGTCTGGCCGTCCCGGAGTCATGGCCAGGGGGTCGTGTGCATCGCCCTGAGCTCCCCGGAGGGCGAGGCACTGCTCGAGGCCCCGGCGCGGGCCCTGGAGTCCTTCCTGAAGCGCACAGACGCCGCCGTGCCGCCCGGCACGGAACACCGGCACTTCGATCTCGATCAGGAGCTGTCGCACATCCTGGCGGAAAGCTAGGGCGATGCTCCGTGAAGCCGCCCGTCGCCGTCGACTCGGGGTGACGGCACGGGCCCGGACAACCGCATAACGGCACACACCGGCGTCGTCGCCGCGGTCCTCCGCGGGGGCGGCGCCGGTGCGTGTGCGGCCGCGGGGCCGCCCCTTGGTCCCTGCGGGTCCCTGCGGGAACGGGGGGCGGTCGGCGGCCGTTGTACGGGCATCCGACGGCGGTACGGGCGTTCCTCGGCCGGGCCCGGCACATCGGAGCCGGTACCCCCTTCGTGGAAGCCACTACCATCGGCCAGCATCGGCGGGCGCCCGCCCGACCCCAGGCCAGGGAGCGAGATGTGCTGATCACCCACGACACCCGGTGTGCCCTCGACACCGTGGTGGATCTGGTGAACACCGTGCCGGAGGACGATTCGGCGCCGGACGGGCTGCCGGATGTCGCGGCCCTCCAGGAATTTGTGGGAACGCACGAAATCAGCGACGTCGGCGTGCTCTCGGAGCTCGACCTGTCGGCGGTGCGCAAGATCCGCGGCCGGTTCGCGGCCGTTTTCGCGGCACCCGACGCCTTGGCCGCCGCCGGCCTGATCAACGACCTGGTCGCCGCCGCCGGCACCACACCGCGGCTCACCGACCACGACGGGTACGACTGGCACATCCACTACTTCGCGCCGGGCGCCTCCGTCGCCGACCACCTCGCCGCGGACTGCGGGATGGCGCTGGCCTTCTTCGTGGTCGCCGGGGAGCAGGAGCGGCTGCGGCGGTGCGAGGCCCCGGACTGCCGACGCGCCTTCGTCGACCTCTCGCGGAACCGCTCGCGGCGGTACTGCGACAGCCGCACGTGCGGAAATCGCTTGCACGTGGCCGCGTACCGGGCACGGCGCAAGGAGGCGGCCGGCTGACGTCCGCCTGCGACACCGGGCACACAGCGGTGGCGACGCGGCCCCCGGCGGGTGGCGCCGGGGAGCGCGGGTACGGCTCACAGCAACAGCAGATCGTGCAACGAAGCCATGAGCAGCAGACACCCGATCACCGCAAGGAAGATCATGAGCGGTGGCTGGGAAAGGGCGAAGAGGCAGCCGCGCGGTTCGTCCTGCGCCCGCGTGGTTTCGCTCTGTCTCGTGTTCAGCTGGGTATCCAGCTGAGTGGTGTCCGGCATCTCGCCGTGATGATGACGCAGTGACCAGGGCCTACGCGATCAACACGCCAGCGAAGACCGGGAGTTCGTTGAATTCCGCAATGTTCGTCCGGATCCTGATCATTACGGAGCGCGCTCTGACGACCTCGGACCGCTGTGTCGTTTCAGCCCCGGCCTCGGCGCCGGCGGCGAACACCGGCAACGACGGTCATATGCCGTGCTTCTTGAGGATGGCCTCGATGTCGCTGAAGTCGTCCTCGCCGCCGGACGGCTTGGCCGGTCGGGAGGCGGGCCGGGCGGCCGGACGGGCACCTGCGCCGAGGGAGGGCTCCGAGGCCGCCGGGGCGACCGCGTCACGCTGTGCCGCGGCGCGGGCCTCCTTCCGATCCTTGCGGGTGCCGCCGCGGCGGCGCTCCACGGCACGCGTGGTCATGAACAGCGCCCACGACACGCCCAGCACCGCGAAGCCGGCCCAGGCCACGGGGCTGAACGCCGTGTCCGCCAGCCACTCGACCACTCCGGTCATGACCAGGCCGACGGGGACCAGCGAGTAGGCGGCGATACGGGCCGCGGTGAGGAAACGCCTGCGGTACGCGGTGACCGCCGCGATGCCCAGGCCGGCCGCGGACACCGCGGAGCAGACGGTCTCGGCAATCATCCGGTCCTCCAGGGCAGGTCGGTCGGGCATGAGTACTTCGTCCCTTCCATCCTGCACCGTCGGGACGCCGTGAGGCCATGCCCGGACCCCGAGATCAGGGAGATCTCGGGGTCCGGTCCTCCCCAGGTGCCGGTGGCCGCCGTACGACCTGGTCGGGACGACACCCTGCGGGCTGGGAGAATGGGGCCATGAGCGACTCCTCCCCCGCCCGGCCCGCCGCCCCCGTCCTCGACGTCTGGTGCGAGCTCCAGTGCACGGACTGCCACACCGCCCTGGACGACCTCCGCGCCCTGCGCGCCCGCTACGGCGACCGTCTGGAGCTGCGGCTGCGGCACTTCCCGCTGGAGAAGCACAAGCACTCCTTCGCCGCCGCGCAGGCCGCCGAGGAGGCCGCGGCACAGGGGCAGGGATGGCCGTACGCGGAGGCCGTGCTGAACCGGGTCGCCGAGCTGGACCGCGAGGGCGAACCCTTCCTGGTCGAGGTCGCCCGGGAACTGGGACTGGACGCCGAGGAGTTCGACACGGCCCTGATCGACGGCCGGCACATCCTGATCGTCGACGCCGACCAGGCCGAGGGCAAGGCGATCGGCGTGACCGGCACCCCCACGTACGTGATCGGCGGCGAGCGCCTCGACGGCGGCAAGAGCCAGGAAGGGCTGCGCGAGCGCGTCGAGCGGATCGCGGACCGGCTGCTGGCCGAGCGGCAGGACTGACGGACCGGCGCCGCCCGGGCGTACGCCTACAGCAGCGGTTTGCTGCAGTAGTAGCGCGTGGTCTCGTAGCCGAGCGACTCGTAGAGCCGTTCGGCCGCGGTGTTGCCCGCGAAGACGTTGAGACCGATCAGTCGCCGGCCGGCGTCGACGGCCTGGGCCTCGGCCAGCGTCATGAGCGTCCGTCCGTGCCCCCGGCCCCGGTGCGCCGCGTCGGTCTCGACGTCGAAGACGTAGGCGCGGTCCTCGCGCAGCGCCAGCCACAGGACGCCGACCCGCGCCCCCTCGTGCTCCACCACGCTGAACAGCATGTTCTCGGTGTCCTGCCCCTGTGGCAGCAACAGCTCGTGATCTCTGCGCGCCTTCGCGTACGCCTCGTCCTCGGGGACACCCCGCTCGATCCAGGTACGGGCGTACTGCTGCGACTGGTGGGCGTGCCAGGTGGCGAACTCGTCGGCCGTCATCGGCCGTGCCCGGCTGCCCGCGGGCAGGGCGGGCGCGGTGCCGTCGAGCGGTTTGGCCATGGCGCGGTTGCGCACGACGTAGCCGAGCGCCTCCGTGAGACGCAGGCCCGCGTGGGCGTCGGGAGCCAGGTTCGCCTCGATCCGCCGGCAGCCCCAGCCCCGTACGACCTCCTCGGCCGCGAGGGCCGCCACCGTGCCACGGCCGCGCCGCCGGTCCGGTTCGTCGATGCTCAGGTGGTGGATCACGGCCACCGCATCGCCGAAGGCCTGTGAGGTGCCGAGGTGTATCGCGCCGACGGACCGGCTGTTCACGCACACCTGGTAGTGGCGCGAACGCGTCCCGTCGGCGGCGCGCTGGAGCGGCTCGGTCGGCCGCAGGGTGGTGGTCATCACCGGAGTTCTACCCGGTGACGGAGTTCGAGTCAGCCTCATTTTCGAGGCGTTCCCGGTCTGCGGGCGCGCTTTACGGGTCCAGGTCGTTGCCGGACCGCTCCTCGAAGATCCGCATGGCCTTGGCGGTCACCGGCCCCGGGGCCCCCGGCAGTTCGCGGTCGTCGACGCGGTGCACGGCCTGCACGTCCCGGAGGGTGGAGGTCAGGAAGACCTCGTCGGCGCGGTCCAGGACGTCCATCGGGAGGTCGGTCTCGCGGGCACCGGTCCACTCGACGGCCAGGGCGCGGGTGATCCCGGCGAGGCAGCCGGAGGCGACCGGCGGGGTGTGGATCTCGCCGTCGAGGACGACGAAGACGTTCGAGCCGGTGCCCTCGCACAGCTGCCCCACCGTGTTGCCGAACAGCGCCTCGGTGGCGCCCCGTTCGCGGGCGCGGGCCAGGGCGACGACGTTCTCCGCGTAGGAGGTGGTCTTCAGGCCGGTGAGCGCGCCGCGCTCGTTGCGGGTCCACGGCACCGTGATCACGGCCGTCGAGTCGGGGCGCCGGCCGGTCTCGCCGAGGGCGACGACGAGGGTCGTGCCGTGCTCCCCCCGGTCGGATCCGAGCGGGCCGTGACCGCCGGTGTACGTGATGCGCAGCCTGCCCAGCGGCATGGGGTTGGCCTCGATGACGGCGGCGCAGGCGCGGCTGACCTCGTCGAGGTCGGGGGCGGGCAGGCCGAGGCCGCGGGCCGAGCGGGTCAGCCGGTCGAGGTGCCGGGTCAGGGCGAACGGCCTGCCGTCCACCGCCTTCACGGTCTCGAAGATGCCGTCGCCCACGGTCAGCCCGTGGTCGAGGACGGAGACGCGGGCGGACTCGATGTCCTGGAGCCCGCCGTCGAGCCAGATTTTCACGCCTGTGTTCCCTCTCCACTCACCTCGTACGTCCCCGACGCTACCGCGAGCAGCCGGGACGCCTTCAGTTCCGTCTCCCGCCACTCCCCCTCCGGGTCGGACCCCCAGGTGATGCCGGCGCCGGTCCCGAAGCGCAGCACCCCCTCGGCACGGTCGATCCAGAAGGTGCGGATGCCGACGGCGAGCTCGGCGGTGCCCCGGTCGGCGTCGACCCAGCCGATGCCGCCGCAGTACGGGCCCCGGGGCGCGGTCTCCAGGGCTTCGATGATCCGCAGGGCGCTGGACTTGGGGGCGCCGGTGACGGACCCCGGCGGGAAGGCCGCGGCGAACAGCTCCGGCCAGCCGGCGTCGGCGCGCAGCTCGCCGCGGACCGAGGAGACCAGGTGCACGAGGCCCGGGTGCTTCTCGACGGCACAGAGGTCGGGGACGGTCACGCTGCCCGTGGCGCAGACCCGCCCGATGTCGTTGCGGACGAGGTCCACGATCATGACGTTCTCGGCGTAGTCCTTCTCCAGCAGGTCGGCCTCGGTCCGTCCGGTCCCCTTGATCGGCCCGGACTCGACGGTCCGGCCGGCGCGGCGCAGGAACAGCTCGGGCGAGGCGGTGGCGATCTCGACACCGTGGCCGGGCAGCCGGATCGTCCCGGCGTACGGCGCCGGGTTGCCGCGGGCCAGCAGGGCGGTGAGGGCGTCCACGTCTGCGCCGGGGCCGACGGGCGCCGAGAGCACCCGGCAGAGGTTTGCCTGGTAGACCTCGCCGGCGGCGATGTGCTCGCGTATGCGCCGTACGGCCGCCGTGTACGCGGCGTGGTCGAGGGAGGACGTCCAGTCGCCGACGGCCGGTCCCCGCCACCGGCCGGGTGCGGGAGTCGGCACCGGCCGCGTCCGTACGTCCGCGAAGCGTGCGCAGGTCAGACGGCCCTCGAAGTCCGCGCAGACGGCCCAGAAACCCTCGGATTCGAGGGCGGCGGGATCGCTGGTGACGTCGAGGAGACCGGTGGCGAGACGCTCGCCGAAGCGGGCGAGGGGAGGGAGGTCGAGCACGTGTCCGAGTCTAGGACGGTGGCCCGGAGGTGACCCGAACGTGTCCTTCCGGGTGCCCTGACCAGGTCCTCGGGCGGACGCACCGCAGCACGCTGCACAAACGCGTTTTTGTACTGGCTCAGGAATCCGCTAGAGTTCAACACGTCGCCGGGACGCGGAAGCGGACCGAACCGACAGGCGGACGTAGCTCAGTTGGTAGAGCGCAACCTTGCCAAGGTTGAGGTCGCGAGTTCGAGCCTCGTCGTCCGCTCGCAGGAACAGGGGGCCTCCCGGGCCCTCTACACTCCTGGTGGAGTGGCCGAGAGGCGAGGCAACGGCCTGCAAAGCCGTCTACACGGGTTCAAATCCCGTCTCCACCTCCAAGGACGATTAGCTCAGCGGGAGAGCGCTTCCCTGACACGGAAGAGGTCACTGGTTCAATCCCAGTATCGTCCACTGGTCCGCAAGGATCACTGATCCGTATGGATCCCCGCGCGATTAGCTCAGCGGGAGAGCGCTTCCCTGACACGGAAGAGGTCACTGGTTCAATCCCAGTATCGCGCACGCAGTACCGCACCTGGTGCTCCCAGGACGATTAGCTCAGCGGGAGAGCGCTTCCCTGACACGGAAGAGGTCACTGGTTCAATCCCAGTATCGTCCACACCGACCGAAGCCCCCGGCCGTCTCGTACGGCCGGGGGCTTCGTCGTGGCTCGGATCAGCGAGTCAGCTGGAGAAGAGCATGTGGCCGAAGCTCTTGTGGCGGTGGTGACCGTGGTGGCCGTGGCCGGCGTGCGGGGCGCCCCAGGCGGGCGCGGGAGCGGCCGGGTAGGCCTGCGGGGCGGCGGGCGGGGCCGGCGGGGCGGGCTGGGACCACTGGGCCTCCAGGCGGGTCAGCGACTCCAGCTCGCCGTAGTCCAGGAAGATCCCTCGGCAGCCGCTGCACTGCTCTATCTGAACACCGTTGCGGTTGTAGGTGTGCATCGGTGCACGGCACTTGGGGCACTGCATCGTCGGCTCAACTCCTCGCCGGTCGGTCCTGCTTCGCGTATCGCCAGGACAGACTCTGTCCGGCTACGGGTCGGTTGCACCCTACGTCGCGGAAATTCGGTTCAACCGTGCGGGGCGGAAGGGCTGACGGAGCTCATGCGGGAGCAGGCGTCGACCAGGGACTGCTCCACCTCGTCGAGGATGCGGCCCGCCGCGACGGCCTTGGTGACGGCACGGGCGGCGGTCTGCGCGGTGAGGGCGCGGGCCGGAACGTCCAGCGCGGGCCAGGGGTCCTCGTGGGACGGGAGGGCCGGGCCGCCGGCCGCGCGGTAGGCGGTCAGGAAGCGGTGCCAGTCCTCGGGCGGGAGGAGTCCGCACGCGTACCAGGCGGCCGGGCGGGCCAGGTCCCAGGCCGGGGCACCGGTCCCGAGATCGTCCACGTCTATCAGCAGCCATGAGCCGTCGGGCGAGGGGTGGCGCACGAGCTGGCCGAGGTGGAAGTCGCCGTGGCAGAGCCCGGCCGCGTCCGGCATCGCGGCCTCGCCGCGGGCCCATGCCGGGAGGGCGGCCCAGGCCCGCAGGACGGGGGCGGTGGCGGGATGGTGCGGGGCGGTCGTCCGGAGGCGGGCGACTGCGCGGGCCGCCTTCGCGGGGCCGCGCATGGGAGGTACGGCGGTGGGGGCGGCGGTCCGGTGCAGGCGCGCGAGGAGGGTGGCGGCGGCCTCCCACGGCGCGGCGTCCGGGTCCTCGGGGTCGACGGGGGTGCCGTAGGGCCAGTACGTGACGAGTCGCCCGTGCAGGGCGACGGGCGACGGGCGCAGCGGGGGCAGCAGGACGCCGGGGAGCCGGGCGGCGACGGTGACACGACGGGCCAGCTCGGCGGCGTCGGCGTCAGCCGCGTGGGCCTTGGCGACGGTCCCGGCATGCCGGACGACGGTGCCGTCGGGGCGGTCGGCGAGGGTGCTGTCGCCCGGAGTGGCGGCCGCTCCGCAGGGGCAGACCGGGGTGCGTGCGTGGGCTGCTTCCCTGACGCGGAGCGTCAGGGCGGGGAGGAGGGCGTCCGTCGTCACGGGGTGAGCGTACGCAGGTGTTCCGCCGCCGGGGACTCGTGTGCGGGTCCCTTGCCGGGCGGGGTGCCCTCCCGCCGGCCTGCGGTTGGGGCGTTGCCTGGGGGTGGGCTTGGGGTCCGGGGCGTTGCTGCCGGCCGGGCGAGCCTGCCGTCCGGGGCGCTCCCGCCCGGGGATGGGCCCACGGTCCGGGCACTCCCGCCGAAGCAAGGGCCTCCCGTCCAGGACGCTCCCGCCGAAAGGCGAGCCTGCGGTCCAGGCCCTTCCGGCAAAGGGTGAGCCTGCCGTACCAGGGGCGCCCCCGAAGGATGGGCCTGCCACCCTCGAGTGTCCCCGCCCGAGGATGGGCCTGCGGGTCCGGGGAGGCGCGCGGCAGCGGGCCGGCCGGAAAAGCAATGCCGGCGCAGCTCCCCAGCTGCGCCGGCATTTTGCCGTCCGCCGCACCCCCGTCCCCACGGGGTTTCATGGATGGATGTCCCCGCCCGGACCGCTCTTCCGGGCCTGGGGTCGCCGCTCAGCGCCCCAGCATCACACCCACGGACGACGCTTGTGTGGCCACTGTCTCCCACCCGTCGAAGACGAGGAGGAGCAGGACCGCCAGGGGCAGGGCCATGACCGTCGCCACCAAGGGGTGACGGCGTCCCTGACGGCGGCTGTCGCGTGTGCGGACCAGCGTCCGCGGTACCGTCTGGGCCATGGTCCCTCTCCTGACCGTTTCCGTTGTTCTGGCAGCGGCGGGCGTCTGACCTCGGGGGACGAGTGCTGCACCCGCCGCTTGACCTCAAATCTAGGCGCCCGGCACTCTCCGGACGTCATGCCCTCGTACCGAATGCCGGGCCTCCCGGAGGATGAGCCATGCCCCGGGGCGTACTCCCCTGGGTGGAGACCGGGTCCCGGACCTCGGGGTCTTCCCGGAAGGGGTGCCCCCTGCGTCCCGGTTTCTCCGTACTGTCCGGTGACATCCCTCACTCCAGCCCTGTCCCGGCGCACCTCCGCCTCCGCCCACCGCACGTCCCCGCCCGCCGTCACGCCGCGGAGTCTCACCGGCTCGACGGCTCCACGGCGCCCCGCGCCGCTTCCGTCCGAACACTCACGCCCATCCCAATCCCCGCGCTACGACGGCCGGTTGGGATCACCCGTGTGTCCGGGCCGGACAGCGCCCGCGTTCCCTGACCGCCCCTCAACTCTCCCACCCGGCACTGACAATCCCTCGCCCCGAGAGGGCGCGGCCTCTGCGCGCGGGCGGCCGTGGAAACGTAAGCTGTGGCTCGTCACAGGGACCGGGCAGCGGGGATGAACATGGCGATGATGCGCCTGAGGCGCGAGGACCCGCGCGTCGTCGGCTCGTTCAGGCTTCACAGGCGGCTCGGCGCGGGCGGAATGGGCGTGGTCTACCTGGGCTCCGACAAGAAGGGGCAGCGGGTCGCGCTGAAGGTCATCCGGCCCGATCTGGCCGAGGACCAGGAGTTCCGCTCGCGGTTCGCACGCGAGGTCTCCGCGGCCCGGCGCATCCGGGGCGGCTGCACCGCACGTCTGGTCGCCGCGGACCTGGAGGCGGACCGCCCCTGGTTCGCCACGCAGTACGTGCCCGGCCCCTCTCTGCACGACAAGGTCGTCGACGGAGGCCCGCTCGGTGCGGCCGACGTCGCCGCGGTGGGTGCCGCCCTGTCCGAGGGACTGGTCGCCGTGCACGAGGCGGGGGTGGTCCACCGGGACCTGAAGCCGTCCAACATCCTGCTGTCCCCGAAGGGGCCGCGGATCATCGACTTCGGCATCGCCTGGGCCACGGGCGCCTCCACGCTCACCCACGTCGGCACCGCGGTCGGCTCCCCCGGGTTCCTCGCGCCGGAGCAGGTGCGGGGGGCGGCGGTCACACCGGCCACGGACGTGTTCTCGCTCGGTGCCACACTGGCGTACGCCTCGATGGGCGACTCGCCCTTCGGGCACGGCAGTTCCGAGGTGATGCTGTACCGCGTGGTGCACGAGGAGGCCCAGCTGCACGGCGTCCCGGACGCCATCGCTCCGCTGGTCCGGGCCTGCCTGGCCAAGGATCCCGAGGAGCGCCCGAGCACACTGCAACTGTCCTTGCGGCTCAAGGAGATCGCCGCCCGGGAGGCCCAGGGCCTGGCCGACGTACGGCCTCCGGCGCCGCGCAGCGCGGAGGCGGACATGCCGACGGGGCGGCTCGCCGACACCTACCCGGAGCGCGCACAGCGGCGCCCGCAGGGGCGGCCGGGTGCGCCGGGTACACCTGCTCCGAGGAGCGCGTCCGGTTCCCGCGGCCCTGCGCCCGCCCGTGGTCCCGAAGTGTCGCGGGGTGGCACACCCTCGCGCGGTGGCACACCGTCGCGGGGAGGGTCCGGGGCGCGGGGTGGCAGCGCGTCACGCGGTGGCGGTGCGGGCTCGCGGGGCGGTTCCCGGTCCACGACCCCCTCCCGCGGCAACCCGGGACGGAACGGGTCCCGCCACGACAGCGGCGGCCGGTCCTCGCCGCGCAGCGGGGCCGGGCGTACGGCGCCGAGGACCACCGGGACCGGCTGGCGGCGGCCCGCCAACCCGCGGCTGCTGCGGCAGCGCCTGACCGTGTTCGTGGTCGTGACGCTGCTGGTCGCGCTGGGCATCGCCGCCGCGCAGGGCTGCCAGGGGCCGTCCCGGGGGCTCGGCGACGAGCGGGAGGGGGTCCGGACGCAGCACGAGCAGGTGGACGTACGGGTGGACGTACGGGACGACACGCCCGGGCAGCGTCAGGTGTCCGGTCTCTAAGGGAGCCTGGATCGCTTCCCGCACCCGCTACGCCGAGGGCCGGCCCGTCGTCACCGCGTAGAAGGCGACCGCTGCCGCCGCGCCCACGTTCAGGGAGTCGACACCGTGGGACATCGGGATGCGGACCCACGCGTCGGACGCCGCCAGGGCCCGCCGGGACAGGCCGTCGCCCTCGGCGCCCAGCATCAGGGCCACCCGGTCCATGCGGTGCGGGGCGGCCTCGTCGAGGGACTTGGCCCGCTGGTCGGGGGTGAGGGCGAGGAGCGTGAAGCCCGACTCGCGGACCGTCGCGAGGCCGGCCGGCCAGGTGTCGAGGCGGGCGTACGGCACGGAGAAGACGGCGCCCATCGAGACCTTCACGCTGCGCCGGTACAGCGGGTCCGCGCAGTCCGGGGAGAGGAGTACCGCGTCGATTCCCAGGGCGGCGGCGGAGCGGAAGATGGCGCCGATGTTGGTGTGGTCGTTGACCGACTCCATGACGACGACGCGCCGGGCGGTGGTCAGGAGGTCGGCCGCCGTCGGCAGTGGCTTGCGCTGCATGGAGGCGAGCGCGCCGCGGTGCACGTGGTAGCCGGTGACCCGTTCCGCGAGCGCCGGGTCGACGACGTACACCGGTGCGGGGGCCTCGTCGATGACGTCGCGCATGGTGTCGACCCACTTCGCGGAGAGCAGCATCGAGCGCATCGCGTAGCCCGCCTCGCCGGCCCGTCGGATGACCTTCTCGCCCTCGGCGATGAAGAGGCCCTCGGCGGGTTCGCGGCGGCGGCGCAGTTCGACGTCGGTCAGGCCGGTGTAGTCGTGCAGCCGCGGGTCGTCGGGGTCGTGGATGGTGACGAGGTCCGCCATGTCACGCACCGGTCCCGTGCGGGCCTACGCCGACGACCTCGCCGACGACGATGACGGCGGGCGGCTTGACCTCCTGGGCGACGACGGTCTCGGCGACCGTGGCGAGGGTCGCGTCGACCCGACGCTGGGCGGCCGTCGTGCCCTCCTGGACGAGGGCGACCGGCGTCCCGGGGGACCTGCCGTGCGCGACGAGGGTCTCGGCGATCCTGCCGATCTTGTCGACACCCATGAGGATCACGAGCGTGCCGGTGAGTTTGGCGAGGGACGGCCAGTCGACCAGGGAACGCTCGTCGTCGGGGGCGACATGGCCGCTGACCACGGTGAACTCGTGGGCGACGCCCCGGTGGGTGACCGGGATGCCGGCCGCACCGGGGACCGAGATGGAGCTGGAGATGCCGGGGACGACGGTGCACGGGATGCCCGCCTCGGCCAGCGCCTGCGCCTCCTCCATGCCCCGGCCGAAGACGAACGGGTCTCCGCCCTTCAGCCGTACGACCGCCTTGCCCTGCTTGGCGTGCTCGATCAGCGCGTTGTTGATGGCCTCCTGGGCCATGAAACGCCCGTAGGGGATCTTCGCCGCGTCGATGACCTCGACGTGCGGCGGCAGTTCGGCGAGCAGGTCGCGCGGGCCGAGCCGGTCGGCGATGACCACGTCGGCCTCGGCGAGCAGCCGGCGGCCCCGGACGGTGATCAGGTCCGGGTCGCCGGGTCCGCCGCCGACCAGGGCGACTCCGGCGGTGCGGGTGCGGTGGTGCGGGGCGACGAGGGTGCCGTCACGCAGGCCCTCCACGACCGCGTCGCGGATGGCGGCGGTGTGCCGTGGGTCCCGGCCGCGGGCGTTCGTGGTGAGCACGGCGACGGTGACGCCCTCGCTGTGGCCGGTCGCCGGGGTCCAGGCGGTGGCCCGGTCGGCGTCGTCGGAGCGGACGCACCACACGCGGTGCCGCTCGGCCTCGGCGGAGGCGGCGGTGTTGGCCTCGGCGTCGCTGGTGGCGATCAGGGCGTACCAGGCGTCCGCGAGGTCGCCCTCGGCGTACGGACGCCGCTCCCAGGTGATCTCTCCCGCGTCCGCCATGGCCTCGACCGAGGGGGTCGCCTCCGGGGACACGAGGCGGATGTCCGCGCCCGCCGCGATGAGGGCGGGGAGGCGGCGCTGGGCCACCTGGCCGCCGCCGAGGACGACCACGCGGCGGCCGGTCAGACGGAGGCCTACGGGGTAGGCGGGGTGTTCGGCCATGAGTGGACGGCTCCTCTTGGAAGCGGCGGTGCGGAGGCGCTGACGTGCGCATTTTAAGGTGCGGCCGGGAGCGGGGGCTCGGGTGGTCCGGTGGCTGGACCTCGTTGCCGGGTGCCTACCCGGCGGACCGGTGGCCGTGTCCACCCGCAACCACCGGTCCGCCGGTTCGGCACCCCGGAAATGCCCCGCCCAGCCTTCTGGCTGACCCCTACTTCTCGGTTACCCCCGCCGAGTCGAACGTCGCCACCTCGTGCATCGCTCGGGCCGTGCTCTGCACCATCGGGAGGGCGAGCAGCGCGCCCGTCCCCTCGCCCAGGCGGAGGTCGAGGTCGACCAGGGGGCGCAGGCCGAGCTTGTTGAGCGCGGCGACGTGGCCGGGCTCGGCGCTGCGGTGACCCGCGATGCAGGCCGCCAGGACCTCG
Organism: Streptomyces sp. CB02414; assembly: GCF_001905385.1. Classification (GTDB taxonomy): domain Bacteria; phylum Actinomycetota; class Actinomycetes; order Streptomycetales; family Streptomycetaceae; genus Streptomyces. The sequence goes on from NZ_LIPF01000009.1 coordinate 184,035, forward strand.
GGGGCGATCGCACGGGCCACCAGTGCGGCGGCGCCGGCGCTGACGCCGTCGAGGATCACCGGCGTGCGCAGGGAGGCACCGCCGAGCAGCAGGCCGACCATGGCCGCGTGCTCGAAGCCGCCGACCGCGGCGAGGACGCCGATGGGGTCGGCCGGGTCCGGCTGGTGGACTTCCAGCGCGCGGCGGACAACCTCGGTCTTGCGGGCGAGCGTCTCGTCGTTGATGCCGGTGCCGCGGCCGGTGACCTCGGCCGGGTCGGCGCCGGTGAAGACGGAGATGAGCGCGGCGGACGCGGTGGTGTTCGCGATGCCCATCTCGCCGGTGAGCAGCGCCTTGTTGCCGGCCGCCACCAGGTCGCGGGCGGTCTCGATGCCGACCTCGATGGCCTGCTTGGCCTCCTCACGGGTCATCGCGGGGCCGGCCGTCATGTCGGACGTGCCCGCGCGGACCTTTCGGGGCAGCAGGCCGGGCGTGGCGGGCAGGTCGGTGGCGACACCGACGTCCACGACGCAGACCTCGGCGCCGACCTGGGTGGCGAAGGCGTTGCAGACCGCTCCCCCGCCCAGGAAGTTGGCCACCATCTGGGCGGTGACCTCCTGCGGCCAGGGGGTGACGCCCTGGGCGTGCACTCCGTGGTCGCCGGCGAAGACCGCGACGGCCGCGGGCTCGGGGATCGGCGGCGGGCACTGCCGGGACAGCCCGGACAGCTGCGCGGAGATGATCTCCAGCATGCCGAGCGCGCCGGCCGGCTTGGTCATGCGCTTCTGGCGCTCCCATGCCTCGCCGAGCGCCTTGGCGTCGAGCGGGCGGATCTGTGCGACGGTCTCGGCGAGCAGGTCGTGCGGTTCCTCTCCGGGCAGGGCGCGGCGCCCGTAGGTTTCTTCGTGGACCACCCAGGACAGCGGGCGGCGCTTGGACCAGCCTGCCTGCATCAGCTCGGGCTCGTCCGGGAACTCGTCGACGTACCCGACGCACAGGTAGGCGACGACGTCCAGGTGTTCGGGCAGGCCGAGGGCCCGCACCATCTCGCGCTCGTCGAAGAAACTGACCCAGCCGACGCCGAGGCCCTCGGCGCGGGCGGCGAGCCAGAGGTTCTCGACGGCGAGCGCGGAGGAGTACGGCGCCATCTGCGGCTGCGTGTGGCGGCCGAGGGTGTGCCGGCCGCCGCGCGTCGGGTCGGCGGTGACGACGATGTTGACCGGGGTGTCGAGGATGGCCTCGATCTTCAGTTCCTTGAACTGCTTGGCCCGGCCCTTGGGCAGCGACTTCGCGTACGCGTCGCGCTGACGCATCGCCAGTTCGTGCATCGCGCGGCGGGTGTCGGCGGAGCGGATGACGACGAAGTCCCAGGGCTGCGAGTGGCCGACGGAGGGCGCGGTGTGGGCGGCCTCCAGGACGCGGAGCAGCACCTCGTGCGGGATGGGGTCGCCGCGGAAGCCGTTGCGGATGTCGCGGCGTTCGCGCATGACCTTCAGGACGGCCTCGCGTTCGGCGTCGGCGTAGGCGGGGGCCGCCGGGCCGGTGGAGCGCCGTGCGTCCGCCTCCGCGGCCGTGCTCACGCCCTCCGGGTCTTCCGGGTCCTCCTGGTCGGCCCGGGTGTCCAGGTCGTCGGCGTTCTGGGCGACCTCGGGGTCCGCCTCACGAGGGGCGGGGACCGGGGCGACGGGTTCCGGGGCCTCCTGAGTCGCCGGAGTCGCCTGGGTGTCCCACGTCTCCGGCGGTACGACGAGTGCCTCGGGGGGCGTCGGTGCGAGGTGCGGGGTGGTCGGGACCTGGCCGCCGTCGACCGGCACGAACTGGCCCACGGGCTGGTCGGGGTGCGGCTGGACACCGTCCGCCGGCGCCGCGACGGCCACTGCGGGTTCGGGCGCGGTGTGCGGAGCTTCCGCTGCTGGCGCTACGTCGGCTTCCGGTGCTACGTAGGTGCCGGCGACGGACTGGGGGCCCTGAGCGGGCTGCGCGTCGGTGGCAGGGCGGTCCGGTTCCTGCGCGGCGGGTTGCGCGACGGCGCCGTCCTGGGCTGCGGCGGCCCGCACGTCCGCGTGCGGGTGGTCCTCGGCCACCGGAACGGGCCGCGCCGAGCTCTCCGACGGTGCGGTCGCCTCGGGCGCCGGTGCGGGCTGCCCGTCGGCGGCCCCGGGCTCCGGGGACGGCACGTGTCCGGCGGGTTCGCCGGGTGTCAGGTGGGCCTCGGAGGGGGTGGCGGTGCGGGCGGCCTCGGTCACTTGCGCCTCGGCGGGCGGGACTTCCTGCGGTCCGGGCACCTCGACGGGTTCGGCCGGCAGCGCTGCGGGCTCGGGACCCTCGGTGGGCTCGGCCAGCGGCACTGGCTGGACGGCCTCGGTGGGCTCGGCCGACTGCACGGGCTGGGCAGCCTCCGCCGGCTCGGTGACCGTCTGCACGGGCTCGGGAGCCTGATCCGCACCGGCCGCCTGCGCGGTGCCCGGTACCCGTGTCGGCTCGCCTTCCTGCGCGGCTTCGGGGGACCCGGTCGGCTCCACCGCCTGCACCGGCTCCGCGGCGTCGGCCGGCTCGACCGTCGGTGCGGGCCCCTGGCCGTCCGCCGGCTCGACCGTCTGTACGGGCCCCCGGCCGTCGGCCGGCTCGACCGTCTGCGCGGCGTCGGCAGCCTCCCCCGGCTCACCTTCCTGCACAGTCTCGGGAGCGTCGGCCGGCTCCACCACCGGCACGGCCTCGGGCGAGACTCCCGCGGGGGTGCTGACGTCCTGGGCCACCGCCGCCACCGGCTCCCCGGCGGCCTCCGCCACGGGCTGCACGGGGCCCGCCTCCGGGGTCGGGGCCGACTGAAGGAGCGGGGCCGGCTCAACCGCCTCCTCCGCTCCCGTCTCCGGGAGTGCCGCCTGGGTCATCTGCTCGGCTTCGTGCCCCGGAACGGCTCCGGGTGCGGGCGCTTCGTCCGCCGTCGGCTCGGTCACCGCATCGGGTGCCGGCGCCTCCTCGGCCGGGCGCGCTGCCACGGCCTCGGGAGCGGTCTCTTCCTCCGCCGCCGGCTCGGCCACGGCCTCCCGCGTCCCGTCGCCGTCCTCGGGCGTTCCCTTGACGTGCGCCGCCTCGGCACCCGGTGGGAAACCGGCGCCGTCCGCGTCGCCCGGCGCGCTCAATGCCGGGTCCGGGACGCCGGCGTGGGTGTCCGCGGCCGGGACCTCGGGCTCGCCCGGTTCGCCGCTCTGCCCGCTCTCCCCGGGCTCCCCGCCCGTCGCCGCCACGGCCTCCGTGGCCACGCGGGTCACCAGCGCCTGGGCGGCACCCACCGGCTGGGCGGCCTGGTCCGCTACCGGAATAACCGTTTCCGCACGCACTGCCCCGGCGCCCACCGGCACCTCCGCCGGCTGCTGGGTCTGCGGAGCCGCCTGCGCGGCGCCCCAGGGCGCCGCCCCCTGCGGAGGCGTCGCGGCGGTCTGCGGGGCGTCGAGGTACTCGGGACCGGCGGCCGGCGGACCGGCGTGACGCACCGGCGCGTCGGCCGGGCCGCGGTCGGCGAGCGAGCGGACCGGGCTGGCGGAGGTGTCGGGGATCGGCGGACCGAGGTGCAGGGGCCTGCGCGGCGGAGCGGGGACGGAGGCGGGCTGCGGCGACGGCTCGGGCGGACGGACGCCACTGAGATCGACCGCGCCGCTGTCACGGCCGGACATCTCGTGCGGACCCGGCTGATGCACGGTCTCGACGACCGGCTCCGGCGCGGGCGGCGCGACCTCGTTGCCCCAGGCACTCTGGGCTCCCGGCAGCAACAACAGGTCCTCGTCCTCGGCGGTGGTCTCGGAGAGGTAGGTGTACGCGCCGGGTGCGGGGACGCCCGGCTGCTCCACCATGCCTGCGTTCTCCGGCAGCCCCTCGCCCGGGATCTGGCCGGTGTCGGTCATGCGTAACCCCTCGCCCATCGGTTAGTGCTTCTACGACCAGCTCGCCCGGGACGGCGCACCGACCGCCCCGTAGTGAGAACGAGCGTGCGTGCCCAGCGGCACGAACGACCCGTCGAAAATGACGACAAAGCCATTGAGTGGCATTGTCGCGGTCGTTGCCCCGTCACGACAGCTTGATCCGCGACGGCCCGCTGTGGACTGCGCCACGTTGCGCGTCCTCCGGTTCTTGCCGTACCACACCCAGCCCGTAAGAGGGCGGTTTTTGCGGACATTGACCGGCGAAGTGCCAGGTGTCCGAGCGCGGTACAACAATCCGCCAGCCTACCCCGCGCGGTACGACTAACCGATCACGGGGCGCGGTCCGGAAGTACCCCGCTGAGCAGGAACGCAACGCTCCGCTCCGTCTCCGTCCAGGCCCGGGTGTCGAGTCCCACGGACTGCAGCAGGGCGCACTCGACCCGGTAGCCGTGCTCCGTCAGGTCCCTGCCCACGAGTTCGGCCGCGTCGCGGGTCGCGGCGTGCGCGACGATGCGCTGCGGACGGCGGTCGGCGACCGCGGAGACCACGGCCGCTCCCCCGCCGCCGACGCGCACGACGTCGGGTTCGGGAAGGTCCTCCAGGACGTGCGGGGCGGTGCCGTGCACGATCTGGAGCTGGACGCCGAAGTGGCGGGCCGTGGCCTCGGTGCGGGCGCAGGCGTCCGGGTCCCGGTCGACGGCGATGACGGCGGCGCCGCCGCGGGCGGCCTCGGTGGCGAAGGCGCCGCCGCCGCAGCCGATGTCCCACACGAGGTCGCCGGGGCGGGGCCCGAGCCGGGCGAGTTGGGCCGTGCGCAGCAGCTCGGTCTCGCCCTCGCCGAGGTCACCGCCGTACGCCTCGGCGGGCAGCGACCAGCCGCGCGGTCCGGCGGCGGGGCCCCGGCCGGCGATCCAGCCGGCGCCGTCGCCCGTCGCCCCCGGGCCGGTGCTCCCGCCGACGACGATGACGACGTTCGGGTCGCGCCAGGTGTGGTCGGCGGCCTTCTCGGAGGTGACGACGGTGACCTGTTCGCGCGCGGTGCCGAGCTCCTCGCAGATGACGAAGGTGCGGTGGATGCCCTCCATGAGCAGGCCGAGTTCAGCGGGACCGGCGCCCGGGGAGGTGAGGACGGCGACCTTGGTGTGGGCCCGGCATACGTTCACCGCGCGTCGCAGGGTGCGGGGGTGGGCGACGACCACATGCGCGTCGTCCCAGGGCATGCCGGCGCGGGCGAAGGCGGCGGCGACGGAGGAGACGGCGGGGACGACTTCGACCTCGAGGCCGAACTCGGGGGCCCGCAGGGTGCGTACGACGCCGAAGAAGCCGGGGTCGCCGTCGGCGAGTACGACCGCGGTGCCCCGGTGGGCGGCGATGCGGCGGGCGGCGAGGGCGACGCTGCCGAGGCGGACGCGTTCGGCGGCGGGGGGCACCTCGGGAAGTGCCAGGTGGTGTGCGGCACCGGCCACGAGGGTGGCCGCGCCCAGTGCGGAGCGTGCCGCGGCGGTCAGCGGCGAACCGTCCCAGCCGATCACCGTGACCCGGTCGGCCATCGTCGTCAGTCTCCAGGGGTCTTGCAGGTCGTGTCGCGGAACCGTTCGCGGGTGTGTCCCGTGAGGGTACCCCGGTGCGGCCCCCGGGCGGGGTGTCGGCGGCGCCGGTGCGCCGGTCCGGGGATCAGTTCCAGTCGGTGAAGGTGCTGAAACCGCCGTCGTCGGTCAGCGGCCCGGACGCGCCCTCGAGGTCCTCCGGCAGCAGGCTCCACACGATGAAGTCGGTGCGTACGTCCGTCCACACCTCGTCGTCGGTGCGGACGCGGGCTATGCAGGCATTGCGCAGGACACCCTCGCTGATGCAGCCGATCTTCTGGGCGACCTGCTGGGAGGCGGTGTTGTCGGCGGCCGTGCGCAGCTCGAGGCGCTCGAACTTCTGGTCGCCGAAGAGCCACTGGGCGGTGGCGAGCGCCGCTTCCGAGGCGTAGCCCTCGCCGCGGGCCCAGGGGGCGACGATGTACGACAGCTCGGTGGACCGTACGTGCCAGTTGGTCTTGGTGAGCTGGATGACGCCGACCAGCCGCTGGGTGAGGAACTCGGTGACGGCCAGGTCGAGTCCCCGGCCCGCCGTGCGCTCGGCGGGAGCGTACTCGCCGATCCAGGTACCGGCGTGCCGCTCGGTGAAGGGCTGCGGGACGTGGGTCCAGGCGGCGACCTGCTCGTCGTTCATCATGGCGGTGAGGGCGGGGACGTCGTCCTCGTCGAGGGGACGCAGCACCAACCGCTCCGTGCTGATGGAGATGTTGGGGAAGGTGCTCGTCATGCGCCGCTCCGTAACCTGTGTGACCGTCAGGGCCTGCTCGAACTGCCCAGCATGCAGCATGTGAGCACGCGACCGCACCACGGGGTCCGCTCCGGCGGAGCGGACCCCGTGGCGGGTGCGGAGGGGATCAGAACGAGGGCAGCACGGCGCCGTCGTACTTGTCCTCGATGAACTTCTTCACCTCGGGCGAGGTGAGGAGCTCCGCGAGCTTCTTCACCCGCGGGTCGTCCTCGTTGCCCTCCTTGACGGCGAGGAGGTTGTTGTTCGGGTTGTCCTTGGCGGACTCCAGGACGAGGGCGTCCTCCGCCGGCTTGAGGTCGGCCTCGATGGCGTAGTTGCCGTTGACCACCGCGGCGTCGACGTCGTCCAGGGAGCGCGGCGTGGTGGCCGCCTCCAGCTCCTTGAACTTGAGGTTCTTCGGGTTCTTGGTGATGTCCGCCGGGGTCGCCGTGGTGCCGACGCCGTCCTTGAGGGTGATGAGCCCGTTCGCGGCCAGCAGCTGCAGGGCGCGGCCCTCGTTGACGGTGTCGTTGGGGACGGCGACGGTCGCACCGCTCTTCAGGTCCGCGGCCTTGTCGACCTTGTTGGAGTACAGGCCGAGGGGCTCCAGGTGCACGTCGACGACGGACGCGATGTGAGTGCCGCGCTTCTTGTTGAAGTCGTCGAGGTACGGGGTGGTCTGGAAGAAGTTGGCGTCCACCGAGCCGTCCTCCGTGGAGGTGTTCGGCGTGACGTAGTCGGTGACCTCCTTGACCTCCAGTTCGAGGCCCGCCTTCTGCGCCAGGTTGTCCTTGACGTAGTTGAGGATCTCGGCGTGCGGGACGGGGCTGGCGGCGACGACCAGCGGGCCGGAGGTGTCGGAGGCGGTGTCCTTGTCGGAGCCGCAGGCGGACAGCCCGAGGGTGAGGGCTCCGGTGGCGAGGACGGCGGTGGTGATCTTGGCGGTGTTACGCACGAAAAGTGCCTTTCCTTCAGGTGGTGCGACCCCGCCCTGTGTCCGGCGGGGAGTCTTGGGGAGGCGAGGAGCGCGCTACGCGACCTTGCCGACGTCGGCCGCGGCGGGCTCCTTGGCCTTGAGCAGCCGCAGCCGGGGCGCGGCGCCGGAACGTCCGCCGCGGCGGTGCAGAGCGCGGGCGGCGGCGTCGCCGGCGAACTGGATGAGCGAGATGGCGACGGCGAGGATCGCGACGGTGACCCACATCAGGCCGGACTCGAAGCGGTTGTAGCCGTAGCGGACGGCGAGGTCACCGAGGCCGCCGCCGCCGACGGTGCCGGCCATGGCGGAGTAGCCGATGAGGGCGATGACCGTGGTCGTGGTGGAGGCGATCAGCGACGGCAGCGCCTCGGGCACCAGGACCTTGCGGACCACGGTCCAGGTGTTGCCGCCCATGGCCTGGACGGCCTCGACCAGACCGCCGTCGACCTCGCGGACGGCCGTCTCGACCAGCCGCGCGAAGAACGGGATGCCGCCGATGGCGAGCGGCACGATCGCGGCCTCGCTGCCGATGGTGGTGCCGGTGACCCAGCGGGTGAAGCTCATCAGGGCGACCATGAGGATGATGAACGGCAGCGAGCGGCCGACGTTCACGATCTGGCCGATGACCTTGTTCACCACGGTGTTCTGGAGCAGCCCGCCCTTGTCGGTGAGGACGAGCAGGATGCCGAGCGGGAGTCCGCCGACGATCGCGATCAGGGTCGACCAGCCGACCATGATCAGGGTCTCCTGACAGGCCTGCTCCAGCAGGGGCTGCATCTCGGACCAGGTCACTTGGCACCTTCCTTCACCAGCACGGAGCCCTGCGCGGGGTCGTGGTCGATCACGTCGATCTGGAGGCCCTGCTCGCGCAGGAAGCCGACGGGCACGACGTTGTCCTCGTAGCGGCCGGGCAGTTCGATGCGCATGCGGCCGACCTGGAGCCCGCCGACGGTGTCGATGGCGGCACCCAGGATCGATATGTCGATGTTGTAGGTGCGGGACAGCTGGGAGATGACCGGCTGGGTGGCGGCCTCGCCGTGGAAGGTGACGTCCAGGACGGTGCGGTCGTCCCCGGACGCCTCGCCGCCGACCGGGAAGAGGGCGGCGGCCAGTTCGGAGCCGGGCGTCGCGAGCAGGTCGCTCACGGTGCCGGACTCGACGAGGCGCCCCTTCTCCATGAGGGCGGCCGAGTCGCAGATGCTCTTGACGACGTCCATCTCGTGGGTGATGAGCAGGACGGTCAGTCCGAGCTGCCGGTTGAGGTCGCGCAGCAGCTGGAGGATGGAGCGGGTGGTCTCCGGGTCGAGTGCGCTGGTGGCCTCGTCGGAGAGCAGCACCTTGGGGTCGCCGGCCAGGGCGCGGGCGATGCCGACGCGCTGCTTCTGGCCGCCGGAGAGCTGGGCGGGGTACGCCTTCGCCTTGTCGGCGAGACCGACCAGGTCGAGGAGTTCGAGCGCCTTGCGGGAACGTTCCTTCCCGGTCTTGCCGAGGATCTCCAGCGGCAGTTCGACGTTGTCCTGCACGGTCCGGGAGGAGAGCAGGTTGAAGTGCTGGAAGACCATGCCGATACGGCTGCGCGCCTGACGCAGTTCCCGGCCGGCGCGGGGGCCGCGGCCCGCCAGCGCGGTGAGGTCCTGGCCGGCGACGGTGACCGTGCCGGCGGTGGGGCGCTCCAGGAGGTTGACGCAGCGGATGAGCGAGGACTTGCCGGCGCCGGACTGGCCGATGACGCCGTACACCTCGCCCTCGCGGACGTGCAGGTCGACGCCGTCCAGGGCGGTGACCTCGCGGCCGCGGGAGCGGTAGACCTTGGTCAGGCCCGATGTGGTGATCACGTGGGTTTCCGTCACTGTCGAGTGCGCGGCGCTCTGGTGTGGCGCCGGGCACGGGGGCGTTGTTCTTCGGGGTTTGGGGACCTTCGGAACGCGGCACGGTTCTCGCGGTGGCGATGCGCGGTGGCGGTGAACCGGGGAGAAACGTGTGCGCGGGGCGTGGCCCGGCCGCGGGCGCGGGGCGCATGGGCGGACTCGGGCGGGCGCTCGCTTCGGGGCGCGAGGCTCAGGTGGTGCGGGGGCCCTCTAGAAGGCGCACATTCGGCACATACAACGAGCACCGGGCGTCATCGTCGCCTCGGTCGCAGGGGTGCGGTCGCTCGTCGTGCTCATGCGATCAGTAAAGCAGACGTACGCTCCTGACCGGAGACGGCTGTCCGGATGCTGGACAGCCGTGGGCGGTGACCGGACACCGACGCGCCGGCGACCAGGGGCGGAGGTTCCTGCTCGGGCTCCGGTGACCAGTGCCGACAAGGCCGCCGCCTCGCCGGCCATGGGCCGGGCGCGCGTCCGGCGGGCGTGCGGGCTGTGGCCAACGCCACGGTGGACCGGTGCGGGGCGGGGCCGGGGCCGGCGAGGCTTTTGGGGCGTAATAGGGTCGCTGCCATGCTTGACGTCCTGACGCTGGTGACCGGGGTCGCCGCGCTGCTGCTCGCCGCCTGGTGCGGCTGGGCGGCTTACCGTGACCAGCCGACGAAGGACTGGCACTTCATCGGCATGGCCGTGGTCTCGGTGCTGGCACTGATCCAGCTGATCGCGGGGATCGTGCTGCTGGCGCGGGGCGAGAAGCCGGAGCAGGGCACCACGATCTTCGTGGCGTACCTGCTGGGCGCCTTCGCCTGTGTACCGGCGGCGGGCTTCATGTCGCTGGCCGAGCGCACCCGCTGGGGTTCGGTGACGGTCGCCGCCGGCGGCGTCGTCCTCGCCGTCCTCGAGGTGCGGCTGTTCGACATCTGGGGAGGCTGAGATGGCGACGACGGAGCAGCGGCCGGACCGCAAGGGGCTGATCAGCGGCCCGGGCATCCTGCTGGTGTGGCTGTACGGGGTGATGGTCGTCGGCGCGGTGTCGCGGTCCGCGTACCAGATCGCGACCGAGTTCGACCGGGCGCCGCTCGCCTACACGCTCTCGGCGCTCGCGGGCATCGTCTACGGCTTCATCACCTACACCCTGGTGCGCGGCGGCGAGACGGCCCGCAAGGCGGCGCTGGTGTGCTGCGCCGCCGAGCTGGTGGGCGTCGTCGCGGTCGGCACCTGGACCCTGGTGGAACCGTCCGCATTCCCCGACGCGACCGTGTGGTCGGACTTCGGGATGGGCTACCTCTTCATCCCGGTGCTGCTGCCGCTGTCGGCCCTGTACTGGCTGCGCCGGGCCCGCACCGAGTAGGTGTCCGCTCAGGCCGTGGCGGCGTACTCCCCGGCGGCCTTCTCCAGGACGATCATGGGCACGCCGTCCGCGCCCTGCGCCGTCCCGACCGTCTCGTAGCCGACCCGCCGGTAGAGCCGCAGGTTGCTCTCGCTGCGGTGGCCGGTGTGCAGGCGGAAGCGCTTGGCGCCGCGCTCCTCGGCGAGCGCCGACTCCGCCGCGCGCAGCAGCCGGGCGCCGATGCCGTGCCCCTGGAGGCGGGGGTGGACGCAGAGCTTGCCGATGGACGCGGCCCCGTCCTCGGTCACCCGCCCGCGCACCGAACCGACGACCTCGTCGCCGAGCCGCGCGACGAAGACGCAGTCACCGGCGACCTCCTCGCGCACGGAGTCGAGGGTCTGGACGAGCGGGTCGATGCGGTAGTTGCCGTACAGCGCCGCCTCGCTCTGGAAGCAGAGGTACTGCAGCCGGAAGATCTGCTCGGCATCCTGCTCGGTCGCCGCCGAGATGGTCACGCTCATGCCCATGTGTGCATGCCTCCCGCTCACCTGATCCGCTGTGGTCCCCCACTCCTATCCCCGTCCTCGGCGCACCGCAACCTCCGGCGTCAGCAATCGCCGCAGACATCCCAGACATCGGGAACGTTCCGGGCCGAGACTGCCCTGTGAGATACCCAACTCCCCCGCGATCTCCCGGTATGTGAGGTCTTTCGGCGACAGCAGGGCCTCGATCAGCCGGGGGCAGCGGCCGGGCAGCCGGCGCACGGCGTCGCGCAGGGCGCGGCGGCGGTCGGCGGCGAGGACGAGCTGTTCCGGCTGGTGCTCGGCGGCGCCGGCGGGTTCGGTGTCGTACGGCCGTTCGTCGCGGCCCGCCCGGCGGGTGAGGCGGGCCTCGGTGCGCACGGCGCTGCGCAGCCAGCCATGGGGGTCGCGGGGCGGTCCCTCGGCCTCCAGCCGCTCGAGGAGGCGCAGCCAGACGGCCTGTTCCAGGTCACCGGGCTCGGTTCCGGACGCATATGCCTCGGCGGAGGCCTCGGCGGTGAGCAGAGGATGCAGCGCGGCGACCAGGTCGGATGTCATATGCGGATCGACGCGGCCGCCCGGGCGGTGGGTTGCCCGGGCGGCCGAAGGTCACCCCAACCGGGGTCGGACGCTCAGTTGTTGACGAGTCCGCCGTCGACCAGTCAGCCGTCGAGGAAGTCCTCTCGGGCCAGTACGCCGGTGTCGGGGTGGTCGGTGAAGACTCCGTCGATGCCGGTGGCGAAGTAGGTTCGGAACGCGCCGAACACGTCACCGTAGGCGTCGGGGTCGCTGCCCTCGCGGAAGTCCGCGGGCAGGAAAGGGTTCTCGTTGCGCATCGTGTACGGGTGCAGGATCAGGCCCGCGCGGTGCGCGTCGCGGACCAGGGTGGTCGGCTCGGTGAGCCGCCCGGCGGAGTCCTTGGGGATGATCAGGTCCAGCGTCGGGCCGATGCCCTGCGCGTAGGAGGCGATCTCCTTCAGGCCCTCGGGCGTGATGAGGTCGGCGGTGGTGCGCGGGTCGCCGCTCTCCACGAAGTCCCAGGGGCGGCTCTTGGCGCCGGAGAGCAGGACGGCCAGCGGGTTGCCGACGAGCCTGTTCATCCGCTGGATGCTGGTGGGTTCGAAGGACTGGATGATGACGGGCGAGTTCTTCCGGTCCTTGCCGTACTTGCGCAGCAGCCGCGCGAGCCGCTCCTCCGTACCCAGGCCCAGCCCCCGGAAGTAGGTGGGGTGCTTGAGTTCGGGGTAGATCCAGACCTGCTTGCCGCGCTTGCGGGTCTGCTCGTTCTGCCAGCGGAGCACCTCTTCGAAGGTGGGGATCTCCCAGCGGCCGTCGTAGAGGGTGTTGTGCGGGCGGTTGGCCGGGATGCGCTCGGTGGCGCGGAGCGTCTTGAGCTCGGCGAGCGTGAAGTCCTCGGTGAACCAGCCGGTGACGGAGACGCCGTCGAGCGACTTGGTGCGCTTGCGGTCGGCGAACTCGGGGTGGTCGGCGACGTCCGTGGTGCCGCCGATCTCCGGCTCGTGCCGGCAGACCAGGTGACCGTCCCTGGTGGGGACCAGGTCGCCGGCCTCGACGATGTCGGCGCCCATGTCGAGGGCGAGTTCGTAGGCGCCGAAGGTGTGCTCGGGGCGGTAGCCGCTGGCGCCGCGGTGGCCGATGACCGTCGGGACGGGCAGGCTCTTCACGCCCCCGCCGCGTCCGCCGCCGTGCCGGGGGTCGGCGGCTCTCGCCGTACCGGACAGGCCGAGTACGGCTCCGCCCGCGCCGAGCACCGCCGCCCCGAGGAGCGCCCGCCGTCCGGTGCCGCCCGTCTGCTCGTCCGACTCCTGCGTTCCCATCAGGGCCTCCTGTCGTTGACCGTCGGTGCGGGCCGATCGTAGGGGCGCGTACATGACGAGTGGGAGACCGCGACGGGAACACGCGGGTGCGCCGGGATGTCGTACGGGCGTGGAGTGGCCGGTGGGACGGGAGGTGTGACGTGCCGTCGGCTTCGGAGCGGCGAGCCGGGGTACGCGGTCGGTGGCCGCGGGTTTCGCCGTGGCGGTGCCTCACCGGCGCCGGGATGCGAGCTGTCTCACACGCCGGGCCGCCATCACCTCCGCGAAACGCCCCTGCACCGCAGGTGAACGCACGTCAACACTGCGTAAGGTCCGGGTGACCCGACGTGCGCGATCCCCCGCGCCGCGAGTAATGTCCTCACCTGCACAGACTCATACCGCATCCCCGACACCGGAGGACCCGTTGTCCCGCTTCGCGCTCATCAAGGCAGTGCTCGGCCCGATCATGCGCCTGATGTTCCGCCCACGGGTGGAGGGCGTGGAGAACATCCCGGGCGACGGCCCGGTGATCCTGGCCGGCAACCACCTCACCTTCATCGACTCGATGATCCTCCCGCTCGTCTGCGACCGGCAGGTCGTCTTCATCGGCAAGGACGAGTACGTCACCGGCAAGGGCTTCAAGGGCCGGCTGATGGCCTGGTTCTTCACCGGCGTCGGCATGATCCCGGTCGACCGCGACGGCGGCCGGGGCGGGGTCGCGGCACTGATGACCGGCCGCCGGGTGCTGGAGGAGGGCAGGATCTTCGGCATCTACCCGGAGGGCACCCGCTCCCCCGACGGCCGCCTCTACCGGGGCCGCACCGGCATCGCGCGGCTGACCCTGATGACCGGGGCCCCCGTCGTCCCGTTCGCCATGATCGGCACCGACAAGCTCCAGCCGGGCGGCGCGGGCCTGCCCCGGCCCGGCAAGGTCACCGTCCGCTTCGGCGAGGCGATGGAGTTCTCCCGCTACGAGGGCATGGACCGCGACCGCTACGTCCTGCGGGCCGTGACCGACTCCGTGATGACCGAGGTCATGCGGCTGTCCGGCCAGGAGTACGTGGACATGTACGCGAGCAAGGCGAAGGCGGCGTAGGGCCGCGCGACGTACGCAGGTGGACGGCGGGCCGCTCGGTGAGCGGCCCGCCGTCCACCTGTCCGGCCCTGAGGCCGCCGTACGGCTACGGGTGTTCCACCCCGTCCTCCAGGCGCTGGCCCCGCAGCAGGAACCAGGCGGCGCCCGCGGCGGCCAGCAGCACCGCCGCGCCGACGCCCGCCGCGAGCGTCAGGCCGTCGACGAAGGCCTGGCGGGCGGCGTCCAGCAGCGCCCCGGCCGACGGGGCCGGCAGGTGGGCGGCGACCTCCACCGCACCGCCCAGTGACTCGTGGGCCGCGTCCGGGGTGCCGGCCGGGCCGGTGAAGTCGCGGTAGACACCGGTCACGATGGAGCCGAGCACGGCGATGCCGAGGGCGGCGCCGAGTTCGTAGGCCGTCTCGGAGACCGCGGAGGCGGCGCCCGCCTGCTCCTTGGGCACGCTGGAGAGGATCACGTCGGCGGTGACGGTGAAGGAGAGGCCGGCGCCGACGCCGACCACCAGCAGGGCGGCACCGAGCAGCGGGTACCCGGTGTGCTGGCCGATGACGGTCAGCGCGGCCAGCGCCAGACCGACGGCGGCCAGTCCGCCGGAGACGACCGAGCGGACCGAGAAGCGCCGGGCCGCGCGGCCGGCGAGCAAACCCGCCACCACCGCACCGATCGCGGCGGGCAGTTCGGCCAGGCCCGCCTCGAAGGGGCGCCTGCCCTGTACCAGTTGCAGGTACTGGGAGAGGAAGAACACCAGCCCGGACAGGCCGAGGATGGTCAGCAGGTCGGCCAGGACCGCGCCACTGAAACCGCGGCTGCGGAACAGCCGCATGTCGAGCAGCGGGGTCGGCATGGTCAGCTGACGGCGGACGAAGCCGTAGAGCGCGGCGGCGCCCAGCAGGCCCGCGGCGAGCGTGGCCCACGCGAATCCGTGCGCGGCGGCCTCCTTGACGGCGTACACGACACCGACCATGCCGACGAGGGAGAGGACGACGCTGAGCAGGTCCCACGGGCCGGGGTCCGGATTGCGCGACTCCGGCAGCAGCTTGACGCCGACGAGGACCAGGACGGCCATGACGGGCAGGTTGATCAGGAAGACCGAGCCCCACCAGAAGTGCTCCAGCAGGAAGCCTCCGACGACCGGACCGACCGCCGCGCCCGCCGAGGCCGCGGCGCCCCAGATGCCCACGGCGAGAGAGCGTTCGCGCGGGTCGTGGAAGAGGTTGCGGATCAGCGCGAGGGTGGCGGGCATCAGGGTGGCGCCCGCAACGCCGAGCAGGGCCCGGGCGACGATCATCAGCTCGGGGGTGTGCGCGTAGGCGTTGAGGACGGAGATCAGACCGAACGCCGTGGCGCCGATGAGCAGGATCCGCTTGCGGCCGATCCGGTCGCCGAGGCTGCCCATGGAGACGAGCAGACCGGCGATGACGAAGGAGTAGACGTCGCCGATCCACAGCAGCTGGGTGCTGGAGGGGGCGAGGTCCTCACTGATGTAGGGGGTCGCGAGACCGAGTACGGTCGCGTCGACGGCCACCAGCAGTACGGCCAGCACGAGGACGGCGAGCGCCAGCCAGCGGCCGGGGCGCTTCACCGCCTCGGTCGTCTGCGCCGACTGCGGGGTGCGGGTCATGGTTCACTCTCTCCGAAGCGCGCCGCCGAGCAGCAGCTCGACGATCATGTGGTTGAAGTCGTTGCGGGCCACGCGGCCCTCGGCCACCGCCCAGGCGGCGGCGCCCAGCAGGCCGTACAGGGCCTCGGTGAGCCAGGCCGGGGTGAGGTCGATGCGGAACTCACCGCTCTCCTGGCCCCGGCGGAACAGGTCGGTGAGCCGGGCGTCGATGCGCGCCCAGCCCTCGTTCTGCTCCTCGCCCTCGAACAGCTGGTTCTCGGTGTAGAGGAAGGCGAGCAGGGCGGCGGAGGGCTCGATGCCGCGCACGAGCCGGCGCACCGCGTCGGCCGCCGGCCCCTCGTCCGGACGGGCCGCTTCCAGGGCCGCCTCGCACTCGGCGATGCCGAGCTCCTCCAGCGCCCGGACGAGGGCGTCGCGTCCGGCGAAGTGCCGGTGCAGCGTGGCCCGGCTGAGCCCGGCGGCCCGCGCGACCTCGTCCATGGTCGCGGTGGATTTCCGGGTCAGCAGGGCCGCGGCGCTGCGCAGTACCTGTTCACGATCGACGGCCATGAGACAACGATAACCCACATGAGACATCTTTGTCTCATCAGAGGCATACGTGACTCACCTCTCAGGGTCAGTCACGCGGCCGGAGTCAGGCTCAGTGCCAGGGCAGCTGCCCGCGCCGCTCCCAGTAGGCGCGCGGGTCCTCGACGAGCGCGTCGAGGCGGGCCACCTGGTCGTCGTCCAGGTCGACCACGGCGGCGTGCAGGTTGGAGCCGAGCTGGTTCACCGTCGCGGCTCCGGAGAGGACGACGCCGGCCCAGGGCTGGCGCAGGACCAGTGCGAGGGCGACCGCGTCGCAGCCCAGGGTCGTCTCCTCCGCCACGACCTTCAGTGCGTAGGGCGCGTGCGGCTCCGCGAGACGGCCGTTGGCCATGCCTTCCTTGACGATCACGGTGAGCCCCGCGTCGTGCGCCTCGGCGAGCGCGGGCCCGGCGGACGTCTCCAGGATGTTGTACGTCGACTGCACGGTGCGGAAGAGGGGTTCGCCGTCGACGGTCACGGCGAGCGCCGCGCGGATGGCGTCGGCCTGGGCGGGGCCGCTGGTGGAGAAGCCGATGGTGACGCCCCGCGCGGCGGCCTCGGCCAGCTTCGCGTGCAGGTCCTTGTCGGTGAGGGCCGGGCTGTCGGGGGTGAGCGAGTGGATCTGGTAGAGGTCGAGCCGGCCCCCGAGCAGGGCGTCGGTCTCGGCGCGCTGACGCTCGTACGTGGCGGCGCCGTGGTCCTTGACCTCGTGCTGGTCGGCGTCGGCGGACCACTCGGCCGTGTAGGTGTAGCCCCACTTGCTGCCGACGACGACGTCGTCGATGTCGGGGCGGTCCCTCAGCCAGCCGGCCAGGAACTCCTCCGAGCGGCCGTAGGAGCGGGCGGCGTCGAAGTAGCGGACGCCCTGGGCGTAGGCGGCGTCCAGGAGGTCGTGGGTGCGCTCGCGCATCGCTTCGACGGTGCGGTCGGCCGGCAGGTCCCGGTCACGGCCGAGGTTGATGTAGCCGGGGCGGCCGACGGCGGCGAGACCCAGTCCGATGTGGCAGGTGGGGGTGGTCGCCGCGGCCAGGCGGGCGAAGGGCATCGCGGGCTCCGTTCGGTCGACTGCTGAAGCTGTTGCAGCTGCTGAGCTGTTGACCAACGTAACCGTGATGCCCTTCGGGCACACCGGCTGCTACTTCTTGGCGTTCGCCCACGCGTGCTGGGCCGCCACGTCCGCCTTCACCTCGGCCAGCTGGACGGCGACCGCGCTGGGCGCCGTACCGCCGCGCCCGTCGCGGGAGGCGAGGGCGCCCGGGACGTTGAGGACGCGCCGGACCTCCGGGGTGAGGTGCTCGGAGATCTTGGCGAACTGCTCGTCGGTGAGCTCGTCCAGCTCCTTGCCCTCGGCCTCGGCGACCTTCACGCACTCGCCGGCCACCTCGTGGGCGACGCGGAACGGCACGCCCTGCCGCACCAGCCACTCGGCGATGTCGGTGGCGAGCGAGAAGCCGGCCGGGGCCAGCTCCTCCATCCGCTCGCGGTGCACGGTGAGGGTGGCCATCATGCCGGTGAAGGCCGGGAGCAGGATCTCCAACTGGTCGATGGAGTCGAAGACCGGCTCCTTGTCCTCCTGGAGGTCGCGGTTGTACGCGAGGGGGAGGGCCTTGAGGGTGGCCATCAGGCCGGTGAGGTTGCCGATGAGGCGGCCGGACTTGCCGCGGGCCAGCTCGGCGATGTCCGGGTTCTTCTTCTGCGGCATGATCGACGAGCCGGTGGAGAAGGCGTCGTGCAGCGTGACGAAGGAGAACTCCTTCGTGTTCCAGATGATGATCTCCTCGGCGATCCGGGAGACGTTGACGCCGATCATCGCGGTGATGAAGGCGAACTCGGCGACGAAGTCGCGGGAGGCCGTGCCGTCGATGGAGTTGCCCGCGCTGCCGTGCTCGAAGCCCAGGTCCTGGGCGACTGCCTCCGGGTCCAGGCCGAGGCTGCTGCCCGCGAGCGCTCCCGAGCCGTACGGCGACACGGCCGTGCGCTCGTCCCACTGCCGCAGCCGCTCCGCGTCCCGGCCGAGCGCCTGGACGTGGGCGAGGACGTGGTGGGCGAAGAGCACCGGCTGGGCGTGCTGGAGGTGGGTGCGGCCGGGCATCGCCACGTCCGGGTGGGCCTCGGCGAGGCCCACCAGCGCGTCCTGGAGGTCCGCGATCAGGCCGCCGACGGTACGGGCGTGGTCCCGCAGGTACATGCGGAAGAGGGTGGCCACCTGGTCGTTGCGGGACCGGCCGGCACGCAGCTTGCCGCCGAGGTCGGGGCCGAGCCGCTCCAGCAGCCCGCGCTCCAGGGCGGTGTGGACGTCCTCGTCGGCGATGGTGCCGGTGAAGGAGCCGTCGGCGACGTCGGACTCCAGCCGGTCGAGCCCGGCGATCATCCGGGTCAGCTCGTCCTCGGTGAGCAGCCCCGCCTTGTGCAGCACGCGCGCGTGGGCACGCGAGCCGGCGATGTCGTAGGGCGCGAGCCGCCAGTCGAAGTGGACGGACGCGGACAGCTTCGCCAGCGCCTCGGCGGGACCGTCGGCGAAACGGCCGCCCCAGAGCCGGACGTCACCGCTGTTGCTGCTCACTTGGGTCGCTCCTCACCGTACGGTCAGTGTTATGCATGAGTATGCAGAACTCTGCATGCTTCGTCAATTTCGCAGGTAGGCGACACACAGCGCGCCCCGCACCCTCATAATCGTTAGACATGGGAAAGACTTACGAACGCATCGACGGCAGACTCCGCACCTTCATAGAAGCTCAGCCCGTCTTCTTCACCGCCACCGCGCCGCTGGCCGGCGACGGCACGGTCAACCTCTCCCCCAAGGGCCTCACGGGCAGCTTCGCCGTGCTCGACGAACTCACCGTGGCCTACCTCGACTTCGCCGGCTCCAACGCCGAGACCATCGCCCACCTGCGCGAGAACGGGCGGATCACCCTGATGTGGTGCGCCTTCCAGGGGCCGCCGAACATCGTCCGGGTGCACGGCCGCGGCGAGCCGGTCTTCCGCGACGACCCCCGCTTCCCGGAGCTGCTCACCCACTTCCCGGACATCGACCCGAGCGAGCACGGGCTGCGCGCCGTCATCGTCGTGACCGCCGAACTGGTCCGGGACACCTGCGGCTACGGCGTCCCCTTCATGGCGTACGAGTCGGACCGGGATCTGCACGGCAAGCGTTTCGCGCGCGAGGACGACGCCTCGCTCAGCGCGTACTTCACCAAGAAGGAGTACATCGCGACGAGCATGGACGGCCTTCCCGGGCTGCCGTTGCCGCTGCCCCCGCCTTAGGGCCTGCCCGGCGGATCAGGCCGCAGACGCGGGGGCTGGCACGCCCATCTGCGGCGTTGTCGTCGGTTGCCGACGCTCCGCGTCGACGCCCTCCTCCGCCTTGCAGCTGGACGCACCAGCCCCCGCTCACCAGCGTTGATCAGACACAGCCCCTTTCCTGCGGCCTGATCCGCCGGACAGGCCCTAGCGTCTGAGCCATGCGCCCCGGTGTCGTCGCCGTCCTGCTGTCCGCCTCCCTCCTCGTGCTCGGTGCCGCGCCCCCCGGCGGGTCCGGTCCACGGCCCCTGCCGGCGCGCATGGCGGACACCGGCGGCGGCACCCAGCTGATCACCGCCGTCGCGCCCGGCACCGGTTCGACCGAGGGCCGGGTCACCTGGTGGGACCGCAGAGGTGGCGCGGGCGGCCGGTGGGTGAAGGCCGGTTCCGCACCCGCCCGCTTCGGTGCGGGCGGCCTCACCGACGGGGCGACGCGCGAGCAGGGCACGAACACCACCCCGACCGGCCTGTACGACCTCCCGTACGCCTTCGGCATCGAGCCCGCGCCGCGCGGGACGGAGTACCGGTACCGCCCGGTGCGCCAGGACTCCTGGTGGTGCCAGGACAACGCCTCCCGCGCCTACAACCGCTGGACCGAACCCCGCCCCGCCGACTGCCGCGCCACCGAGGCCGAGCACCTGATCACCTACCGGGCGCAGTACGCACACGCCCTGGTCGTCGGCTTCAACTACGACCGCCCGGTACGCGGCCGCGGCGCGGGCATCTTCCTGCACGTCGACGGGCGGGGGGCGACGGCGGGCTGCGTGTCGGTGCCGCGCGAGGCGATGCGGCGGATCCTGCGGTGGGCCGAGCCGGCTCAGCGGCCGCACATCGCCATCGGCACCCGGGACGGGGCCACGGCGATCAACCGCTACTGAGCGGCGGCGACGGGACCGGCGAACGCTGAACGCTCGGCCGGCCCGGCGCGTATCTGTGGGCCAAGGGCCGAGTCCCACGGAGGAACCGTGACCACCACGCTCGCCGGCGGCCGTGCCGCCCGCCGTCAGACGATGCGGCGCATCCGCCCGCGCCGCTCCCCCGCCGTCCCCCTGCTGCTCGCCGTGTGGGCGGGCGCGGCGGGCGTGTTGTGGCTGTGGTGGCGCAACACGCCCGCCATCTCCGACCGGACCGGCATGATCCTGAACGCGGGCCGGATCACCGGGCTGCTCGCCGGGTACCTGATGGCGCTGGTCGTGCTCCAGATGGCGCGCGTGCCCGCCCTGGAGCGGCGGGTGGGCTCGGACCGGGTCGCCCGCTGGCACGCCATGACCGGCCGCTACACCCTCTGCCTCATCCTCGCCCACGTCTTCCTGATCATGTGGGGCTACGCCGCCCAGGCGGGCAAGGGACTGGGCGACGTCGTCCAGCAGACCGTCGACTCGGTCAACCAGCTGCCGGACATGGGCAAGGCCGCCATCGGCACCGGCCTGCTGGTCCTCATCGGCCTGCTGTCCGCCGGCCCGGTGCGCCGCCGCATCCCGTACGACGCCTGGTACCACGTGCACCTGCTCACCTACGCGGCGGTGTTCCTGACCTTCTGGCACCAGCTGACCACCGGCAACGACTTCGCCGTCGAGCCGGTCGCCAAGACCGTCTGGTACGCGCTGTACGGCGCGGTGACCGCGCTCGTCCTCTGGTACCGCATCCTGACTCCCCTGCGCCTCAACCTGCGGCACCGGATGCGGGTCGAGGCGGTGATCGAGGAGACGCCCGGCATCGTGTCGGTGCTGATCGGCGGGCG
Organism: Streptomyces sp. CB02414; assembly: GCF_001905385.1. Classification (GTDB taxonomy): domain Bacteria; phylum Actinomycetota; class Actinomycetes; order Streptomycetales; family Streptomycetaceae; genus Streptomyces. Next base: position 205,078 of record NZ_LIPF01000009.1, read on the forward strand.
CCGGCTGCACCGGATGGGCGCGGAGGCCGGGCAGTTCTTCCGCTGGCGGTTCCTGGCACCGGGGATGCGGTTCAGCTCCCACCCGTATTCGCTGTCGGCGGCGCCGCGCCCGGACATGCTGCGGATCACTGTGAAGGCCATCGGCGACCACAGCGCCCGGCTGCGCGAGCTGGAGCCCGGCACCCGGGTGTGGGCGGAGGGCCCGTACGGCGCCCTGACCGCCCAGCGCCGCAGCCGCGGCAAGGTGCTGCTGGTGGCGGGCGGGGTCGGGATCACGCCGATGCGGGCCCTGTTCGAGACGCTGCCCGGCGCGTCCGGCGACATCACGCTGCTCTACCGGGCCAACAGCACCCAGGACCTGGCCCTGTGGGACGAGCTCGCCGGGATCGCCGACGAGCGCGGCGCCCGGCTGATGTACGCGGTCAACAGCCCGGACGGGGAGCGCCCCGACATCTCGGCGGAGACCCTGAGCCGCAAGATCCCGGACGTCGAGCGTCACGACGTCTTCCTGTGCGGGCCGCCCGGCTTCGCCCAGTCGGTGTACGAGGCACTGCGCGGCGCGGGAGTCCCCGCCCGCCGTATCCATCACGAGTCGTTCGAGATGTGAGCGACGGACATCAGGAGTCCAGGACAGATGAGGAAAAGCCACCCCGTCCGGCGTGCCGTGCTCGCCGGTGCCGCCACCGTGTCCGGGATCGTGCTGCTGCTGTCGCTGAAACCGGCGTCCGACCCGGGCTCCGCCTCGGCGGCGGGCGGCGCGGCCCCGCCGGTGGCCGCGCAGTCGCCGCAGGGCGGGCGCGGTGCCGGGGCCGGCACGGTGACGGGTGACGCGGCCAGTACCCAGTACGGGCCCGTGCAGGTCCGGCTCACGGTGAGCGGCGGAAAGATCACGGGCGCGGAGGCCGTGCAGGCGCCCAAGGGCGGACAGAGCGACCAGGTCACCGCCGACGCCGTACCCCAACTCAACCAGGCCGCCATCACCGCCGGCGACGCCGACATCGACACCGTCTCCGGCGCCACCTACACCAGCGCCGGATACAAGCAGTCACTGCAATCCGCACTGGACAAGGTGAAGGCCGGGGCGGACGGCGGCCCGGACACGCGGACGCTCACCGGTGCCGTCGCCCAGACCCAGTACGGGCCCGTGCAGGTCCGGGTCACCGTCAACGGCGGGAAGATCACCGGCGCGGAGGCCGTACAGGCCCCCAAGGGCGGACAGAGCGACCAGGTCACCGCCGACGCCGTACCCCAACTCAACCAGGCCGCCATCACCGCCGGCGACGCCGACATCGACACCGTCTCCGGCGCCACCTACACCAGCGCCGGATACAAGCAGTCGCTCCAGTCCGCACTGGACCAGGCCGGTGGTTGATCCGGTGGCCGAGTCAGCACAGGCTCCCGCCGTGGTACGTCGGGTGGAGGAGACAATGGGGACCGTCTTCTCCTTCGACGTCCGCGGCGGGGAACCCACGGCCGTACGGGCCGCGCTGGACGAGGCGGTGGCGGGACTGCGGCGGGCCGACGAGGTGTTCAGCACCTACCGGGAGGGCAGCGAGGTCTCCCGGCTGGCGCGCGGTGAGACGACTCTCGCGGAGTGCGTGCCCGAGGTCGCCGAGGTGCTGGAGCTGGCCGCGGAGGCGGAGCGGGTGAGCGACGGCTGGTTCAGCCCCTCGTACCGGGGGTGGCTCGATCCGACGGGGATCGTCAAGGGCTGGGCCGTGGAGTGCGCCGCCCGGCGGGTCGCGGCGGCCGGTGCGAGCGGGGTGAGCGTCAACGGCGGCGGGGACGCGCAGTTGCTCGGGACGCCGGGGGCGGGGCGGCCGTGGCGGGTGGGCGTGTCGGACCCGCTGCGCCCGGGCGGGCTGGCGGCGGTCGTGTCGGCGGCCGGGGCGGACGAGCTGGCGGTGGCGACGTCCGGCACGGCGGAGCGGGGCGCGCACATCGTCGACCCGCGCACGGGGCGCCCCGCGGTGACCGACCTGGTGTCGGTGACGGTGGTGGCGGCGCGGCTGACGTGGGCGGACTGCTGGGCGACGGCGGCGTTCGCGATGGGGACGCGGGAGGGGTTGCGGTGGCTGGAGTCGCTGGACGGAGTGGAGGGGCTGTTGGTGACGGCGGGGGGTGGGGTGCGGTGCACCGCGGGTTTGGCGGGGTGGTTGGGGTGACTGCGACCCCCCGAGGGGCGCGGGGAACTGCGCGACCAGCCACCGACCGCCCGCACCCGGCCCCCGGTACCGGCCCCCGCCGCGCTCACCCCCCGTTCTGAGCCAACCGCAGCAAATGGTCCGCCAACGCCTGCCCACCCGTCGGCTCCCTGCTGATCAGCAGCAGCGTGTCGTCACCCGCGATCGTGCCCAGGATGTCGTGCAGTTCCGCCTGGTCGATCGCCGAGGCGAGGAACTGCGCCGCTCCCGGAGGGGTCCGCAGGACCACGAGGTTCGCCGACGCCTCCGCGGAGATCAGCAGCTCCGCGGAGAGCCGCCGCATCCGCTCCTCCTTCGCCGATTCCCCGAGCGGCGCCCGCGGGGTGCGGAAACCGCCCTCGCTGGGCACCGCGTAGATGAGGTCGCCGTCGTTGTTGCGGATCTTGACCGCGTTCAGCTCGTCCAGGTCCCGGGAGAGCGTCGCCTGCGTGACGGTCAGCCCGTCGTCGGCGAGCAGCTTCGCGAGCTGGCTCTGCGAGCGCACGGCCTGCCGGTTGAGGATGTCCACGATCCGGCGGTGGCGTGCGGTGCGGGTCTGCGGTACGGCAGGCCCACCGGTCTGCTCGTGCTCCTGCGCCTGGCTCATCGTCGTCTCATTCTCCGGATCGTCCGTCCCCGTCGGCCGCGTGGGCCTGGTCAAGGATGCCGGGCAGCGCCCCGAGGAACGCGTCCACCGCGTCGTCGCCGAGGTTCAGCGGCGGCATCAGCCGTACGACATCGGGTGCGGGCGCGTTCACCAGGATTCCGGCGTCCTGAGCCGCCTGCTGCACCCGGGGTGCGAGCGGCTCGGTGAGCACGATACCCAGGAGGAGGCCGGCGCCCCGGACGCGGTCGATCAACGGGTGGCCCAGCGCCTCGACGCCGCCGCGGATCTTCTCGCTCTGCCGCTTGACGTTGTCCAGCAGTCCCTCGTCCGCGATGGTGTCGAGGACGGCGAGTCCGGCGGCGCAGGCGACGGGGTTGCCGCCGAAGGTGGTGCCGTGGTGGCCGGGCTGGAGGAGTTCGGCGGCGCGGCCGAAGGCGACCGTCGCGCCGAGCGGGAGTCCGCCGCCCAGACCCTTGGCGAGGGTGACGACGTCCGGCAGGACGCCCTCGTGCGCCTGGTACTCGAACCAGTGCCCGGTCCGGCCGACGCCGGTCTGCACCTCGTCCAGCACCAGCAGCGCGCCGGTGGCGGCGGTGATGGCGCGGGCGGCCTTCAGGTAGCCGGGGGGCGGGACGACGACGCCGTTCTCGCCCTGGACCGGCTCGATGATCACCAGGGCCGTCTCCTCGGTGACCGCGGCGGCCAGCGCCTGCGCGTCGCCGTAGGGCACGTGTGTGACGTCGCCGGGCAGCGGCAGGAAGGGCGCCTGCTTGCCGGGCTGGCCGGTGAGGGCGAGGGCGCCCATCGTGCGGCCGTGGAAGCCGCCGTCGGTGGCGACCATGTGTGGCCGCCCGGTCAGCCGGCCGATCTTGAAGGCGCCCTCGTTGGCCTCGGCGCCGGAGTTGCAGAAGTAGACCTTGCCGTCGCGGCCGAAGTGCTGGAGCAGCCGTTCGGCGAGGGCGACGGGCGGCTCGGCGATGAAGAGGTTGGAGACGTGGCCGAGGGAGGCGATCTGCCGGCTCACCGCGTCGACCACCGCCGGGTGCGCGTGGCCGAGCGCGTTGACCGCGATGCCGCCGACGAAGTCCAGGTACTCCTTGCCGTCGGCGTCCCAGAGCCGGGCGCCCTCTCCGCGCACGAGCGGCAGGCGCGGCGTGCCGTAGTTGTTCATGAGCGTGCCCTGCCACCGCTCGGTCAGCTCCGCGTTGCTCACGGCTCCCCCTGTCCGTCCGGCACGACCATCGTGCCGATCCCCTCGTCGGTGAAGATCTCCAGCAGGATCGAGTGCTGGACCCGGCCGTCGATGACGCGGGCGGTGGTGACGCCGTTGCGTACGGCGTGGAGGCAGCCCTCCATCTTCGGCACCATGCCGCTGGACAGCTCGGGCAGCAGTTTCTCGAGCTGGGCGGCGGTGAGGCGGCTGATCACCTCGTCGGAGTGCGGCCAGTCCTCGTACAGGCCCTCGACGTCGGTGAGGACCATGAGCGTCTCGGCACCGAGCGCCGCAGCGAGTGCCGCAGCCGCCGTATCAGCATTGACGTTGTAGACATGTCCGTCGTCCTGGGAACGGGCGATCGAGGAGACGACCGGGATGCGGCCGTCGGCCAGCAGCGCCTCGATGGCGCCGGTGTCGATCTCGGTGATCTCGCCGACCCGTCCGATGTCGACGGACTCGCCGTCGATCTCGGGCCGGTGCTTGGTGGCGGTGATGGTGTGCGCGTCCTCGCCGGTGAGACCGACCGCGAGCGGTCCGTGCTGGTTGAGCAGCCCGACCAGCTCGCGCTGCACCTGCCCGGCCAGCACCATCCGTACGACGTCCATGGCGTCCTCGGTGGTGACGCGCAGGCCGGCCTTGAACTCGCTGACGATGCCGGCCTTGTCGAGCGCCTTGCTGATCTGCGGGCCGCCGCCGTGCACGACGACCGGCTTGAGGCCGGCGTGGCGCAGGAAGACGACGTCCTGGGCGAAGGCGGCCTTCAGGTCCTCGTCCACCATGGCGTTGCCGCCGAACTTGATGACGACCGTCTTGCCGTGGTGCCGGGTCAGCCAGGGCAGCGCCTCGATGAGGATCTGGGCCTTGGGGAGCGCGGTGTGCTTCCTGGTCGTACTCATGAGCTGTACGCGCTGTTCTCGTGGACGTAGTCGGCGGTGAGGTCGTTGGTCCAGATGGTGGCGGTGGCGTCACCGGCGGCGAGGTCGGCGACGATGTGGACCTCGCGGTAGCGCATGTCGACCAGCTCGCGGTCCTCGCCGACGCCGCCGTTCTTGCAGACCCAGACGCCGTTGATGGCGACGTTGAGGCGGTCGGGCTCGAAGGCGGCGGAGGTGGTGCCGATCGCGGAGAGCACGCGGCCCCAGTTGGGGTCCTCGCCGTGGATGGCGCACTTGAGGAGGTTGTTGCGGGCGATGGTGCGGCCCACCTGGACGGCGTCGTCCTCGGTCGCGGCGTTCACGACCTCGACCTTGATGTCCTTGCTGGCGCCCTCGGCGTCCCGGATGAGCTGCTGACCGAGGTCGTCGCAGACGGTACGGACGGCCTCTGCGAAGTCGTCGTGGGCCGGGGTGACGCCGGAGGCGCCGGAGGCGAGCAGCAGCACGGTGTCGTTGGTGGACATGCAGCCGTCGGAGTCGACGCGGTCGAAGGTGACCCGGGTGGCGGCGCGCAGCGCGCTGTCGAGGGCGTCGGCCTCCAGGTCGGCGTCGGTGGTGATCACGACGAGCATGGTGGCGAGGCCCGGCGCGAGCATGCCGGCGCCCTTGGCCATGCCGCCGACGGTCCAGCCGTCCTTGGTGACGACGGACGTCTTGTGGACGGTGTCGGTGGTCTTGATGGCGATGGCGGCCTTCTCACCGCCGTGCTCGGAGAGCTGACCGGCGGCGGTCTCGACGCCCGGGAGCAGCTTGTCCATGGGCAGCAGTACGCCGATGAGTCCCGTGGAGCAGACGGCGACCTCGCCCGCACCCGTCCCCAGCACCTCGGCGGCCTTCTCGGCGGTCGCGTGGGTGTCCTGGAAGCCCTTGGGGCCGGTGCAGGCGTTGGCTCCGCCGGAGTTGAGGACGACGGCGGACAGCTGCCCGCTCTTGAGCACCTGCTCGGACCACAGCACCGGCGCGGCCTTGACGCGGTTGGAGGTGAAGACACCGGCGGCGGCGCGTCGGGGGCCGTTGTTGACCACGAGGGCCAGGTCGGGGTTCCCGCTGTCCTTGATCCCGGCGGCGATGCCCGCCGCCGTGAATCCCTTTGCTGCCGTCACACTCACGGCGCGACTCCGATCGTCGTCAGTCCGGTGGTCTCGTCGAGACCGAGGGCGAGGTTCATGCTCTGGACGGCACCGCCCGCGGTGCCCTTGGCCAGGTTGTCGATGGCGCTGATCGCGATGATGCGGCCCGCGGCGGCGTCGTACGCGACCTGGATCTGAACGGCGTTGGAACCGTAGACGGACGCGGTCGCCGGCCACTGGCCCTCGGGCAGCAGGTGCACGAAGGGTTCGTCGGCGAAGGCCTTCTCGTAGGCGGCGCGGACGGACTCGGCGGTGACCCCGGGTCTGGCCTTGGCGGTGCAGGTGGCGAGGATGCCGCGGGGCATCGGCGCGAGGGTCGGGGTGAAGGAGACGGTGACCGGCTCTCCCGCCACCGCGCCGAGGTTCTGGATCATCTCGGGGGTGTGCCGGTGCAGGCCCCCGACGCCGTACGGCGACATGGAGCCCATGACCTCGCTGCCCAGCAGGTGCGGCTTGGCCGCCTTGCCCGCGCCGGAGGTGCCGGAGGCGGCGACGATCACGGCCTCGGGCTCGGCGAGCGCGGCGGCGTAGGCCGGGAAGAGCGCCAGGGACACGGCGGTCGGGTAGCAACCGGGCACCGCGACACGCTTGGACCCCTCCAGCGCGGCGCGGGCACCCGGCAGTTCGGGAAGGCCGTAGGGCCAGGTGCCGGCGTGCGGGGAGCCGTAGAACCTCTCCCAGTCGGCGGCGTCCTTCAGCCGGAAGTCGGCGCCCATGTCGATCACCAGTACGTCCGGGCCGAGCTGCTCGGCGACGGCGGCGGACTGGCCGTGCGGCAGCGCGAGGAACACCACGTCGTGCCCGGCGAGCACCTCGGGCGTCGTCGGCTCCAGCACCCGGCCGGCCAGCGGCGGCAGGTGCGGCTGCAGGGCGCCGAGCTTCTGTCCCGCGTTGGAGTTGCCGGTCAGGGCGCCGATCTCGACCTCGGGGTGCGCGAGCAGCAGACGCAGCAGCTCACCGCCCGCGTACCCACTCGCTCCGGCCACCGCCGCACGTACCGCCATGACATCCTCCATCCGTGATGGCATGACTATACGTAACGCTGCACGTTTATGCAATCTGCTGCGTTCTATGCAATCTCCCGAGCGGCCAGCACTGCCGCGAGGCCCTCGCGCAGGTCTTCGACGAAATACCGGGGGACCTCCAGCGACGGGAAATGCCCCCCGGCTTCGGGTGACCTCCAGCGGACGATCCGGCGGTACCTCTCCTGCGCCCAGGGGCGCGGGCTCTTCTCGATGTCGCGCGGGTACATGGTGATGGCAGAGGGGACGTCCACCCGGAGGCCGGGGTCGAGTGAGTTGTGGCTCTCGTAGTAGATGCGGGCCGCCGACGCACCGGTCCGCGTCAGCCAGTACAGGGTGACGTCGTCCAGAATGCGGTCCCTGGAGATCCTCTCGAACGGGCTGTCCTCGGTATCCGACCAGTCGGCGAACTTGTCGAGGATCCAGGCGAGGAGCCCGACCGGTGAGTCGACGAGCGAGTAGCCGATGGTCTGCGGCCGGGTCGCCTGCTGCTTGGCGTACGCCGCGCGGCGCTGCCAGAAGTCGCGGGTCTCCTCGGTCCACCGGCGCTCGACCGCCGTCAGCCCATCCGTCGTCAACCCGGGCGGCGCCTCCGCGAACGTCGTGTGGATACCGAGAACGTGCGCCGGGAACCTGCCGCCGAGGACCGTGGTGATGTTGCCTCCCCAGTCGCCGCCGTGGGCCAGGAACCTGCCGTAGCCGAGCCTCCCCATCAGCTCGACCCATGCGGCCGCGATCTTCTCGGTCCCCCAGCCGGTGACGGCGGGCTTGTCGCTGTACCCGAAGCCCGGCAGCGACGGCGCCACGACATGGAACGCCGGCGCGTCCGCGTCCTTCGGATCCGCCAGCTCCTCCACCACGTCGGTGAACTCGGCGACGCTCCCCGGCCAGCCGTGCGTCATGATCAGCGGAGTGGCGTCCGCGCGCGCGGACCGGCGGTGCAGGAAGTGGATACCCAGACCGTCGACGGTCGTACGGAACTGGCCGATCCGGTCGAGGCGCGCTTCGAACGAACGCCAGTCGTACCCGGTGCGCCAGTAGTTCACGACATCGACGAGGTCGGCGAGCGGAACCCCCTGCTCCCATCGGCGGGAGCCGGGCCCGGCGCCGAGGACCGTCTCGGCCTCCGGCAGCCGCGCCGCGGCCAGCCGCGCGCGCAGATCGTCGAGGTCGGCGTCGGTTGCGCGGGATTCGAATGCTTGCACGTCACTGACTGGACCGGACATGAGACCTCCTGGTTCGCGGAACCGGCTATGACGGTTCTAGCAGGCGTCCGAGCCACACCGCAACCGGCTATGGTGGTTCCATGCGTGCCGACTTCCCTGATTTCCGCCTCGGTTCGGTGCTGGCGACCAGCTTCACGGGGACCCTGTCGGAGCGTCACGGCGACGCCGTGGAGCGGATTCCCGTGCCGCACCGGCTCGTCGACTGGCTGGCCGTGTACGGCCTCGCCGTGGACTCCTGCACCACCGCCCAGCTCGACCTCGCCCGGGAACTGAGGGAGTCGATCCACGCCGTCGCGACGGCGGCCGCGCTCCAGGACACCCTCCCCGCGGCCGCCGTCCGCGTGATCAACGACCGCAGCACCCAGGGGCGGGCCGCGGCCGTACTGACGCCCGAGGGCAAGCGGCACTGGCGGCTCGACCCCACCTCCCCCGTGGAAGACGCCCTCGGCGTGATCGCCGCCGACGCGATCAGCGTGGTCTCGGGCGAGCGGGACGGAAGGCTGGCCCTGTGCGCGTCACCGACCTGCCGAGCCGCCTTCTTCGACACCAGCCGCAGCCGCACCCGCAGGTGGTGCGACATGAACACGTGCGGGAACCGCCAGAAGAAGGCACGCTTCAACGCCGGCCGGCGCAGCAGCCCTGAACCGGCGGAGTGACCGTTGCCTTGCCGTCCTCGGTTACGGGCGCACCATTGCCTGCTCAAGCAGACCCTGAAGAACGCGCTGCTGTTCAGGGCCGAGGCCGGCCAGCGGTGAGCCCTCTGCGAGGAGATCGAGGAGCCGCTCCCGGAGGGCGCCGCCTTCCGCGGTGAGGACCAGTTGCTTCGCGCGGCGATCGGTGGGGTGCGCACGACGTTCGACCAAGCCCTGCTTCTCCAGCTTGTCGACGACGAAGGTGGCGTTGGACGGCTCGCAGGTCATGCGTTGGGCGAGCTCTCGCATGGTCATCGGCCCAGTCATCTCCCGCAACGCGGTCGCCTGGGCCGCGGTGAGGTTCAGAGTGACGGCGCGTTCACGCACGTGGACGGCGATCTGCTGGGCCAGCCCGGTCACCAGACCACACAGCTCCCGCTCGGCGATGGCGTGCGGCTCCGAGGGCGTCGTCATGCATCCCACCCTAGCAAGTCCATCAAGCGAGAATATTTCAAGTTCACATGATTCTAACTTGCATGGTTCTAACTTGATGTTTATGGTGACGCCATGGCGTACTCCACGATTGACCGGGATGAGCGACTGCGGCGGCCGGCGGGCATCCGTTCGGTGCGACTGGGCGACACGAGGGTGTCCTACGTGCCGGACGGGGCGGTGCGGCTCAGGCCGCGTGATCTGTTCCCCGACACCACCGACGAGGTGTGGGCCGACCGTCCCGAGTTCCTGGACGAGTCCGGCAGTCTCGTGGCGAGCATCGGCGGCCTGCTGGTGGAGAACGGCGACCGCGCACTGTTGATCGACGCTGGGTTCGGGCCTCAGTCCTGGCCGCCCGCGCCGGACGGACCGCGCGGTGCCATCCATGGGGGCGCGCTCCTGAACAGCCTGGCCGGACTCGGCCGACGGCCCGAGGACATCGGAGCGGTCGCTTTCACCCATCTCCACCCCGATCACATCGGCTGGGCCTGGCACCCCGCCCCGGGCGGCGCCCGGTCCGCGTTCGCCCATGCCGACTACCTTGTGTCCGAGCCGGAATGGGCACAGTGCGACCTGCTTGCGGCGGACGGCATGGCCGAGGAGGTCACCGGGCTCGCGGCGCGCGTCCGTACGGTGGCGGACGGGCAGGAAATCTTCCCGGGTGTACGGATGCGGATCACCGCCGGCCACACAGCCGGGCATGCCGAGTACATGATCACCTCAGGTGGTCAGCGGCTGATCGCCTTCGGCGACGCCCTGCACTCGCCGATCCAGATCGACCACCCCGAATGGTCTTCGGCCTTCGACCACGATCCCGCCCGGGCCGCCGGCCATCGCCGGCGTCTCGTCTCCGAGTTGGAAGAGCCCGGCACGATCGGCTTCGGTATCCACTTCGCCGACGTGGTGTTCGGACATGTCCGGCGGGACGGCACCGGCCTCGCCTGGCGCCCCCTGGACGCCTGAGCCGCCCGGGTCCTCCGACGAAGTGCTCGGTCACCCCGTAGCCTGCCCGCCATGGGCAACACGTTCGGCGCCGGCGGCGACACCCTGTACCTGTCCAACGGGGGCACCGCCGTCTTCGTCGACGTGCTGACCCTCGCCGTGTCGGCACTGGCCGACGGGCCCTGCGACCACCGGTTCGCGGCGCTGGTGGCGATGCAGGACCAGAGCATGATGGGGCACGGGGCCGTCGGGTTCGACCTGGCGGACCTCGACTGGGGCGCCACGAGTGAGGAGCGGGCTGCGGCGAAGGCGTTCGTGCTGAACGTTCTGGATCTGGCGGCGCGGCGCCACCGGTGGGAGGAGCTGGACTACGAGCCGCCGTTCGCCGAGGGGTACGTACGGCGGTTCCGGGAGATCGTCGCGGCCTTCGACCCCGCCGACGCCGACCCCGACGACGCGCTCCCGGACACGCCCCTCATGGCCTGCTGCGTACGGCACCGGGTGCTGAGCGGGCTGCCGTACTGGGAGGGGTGCGTGTTCTGCCACCAATGAGCGTCGAGGAGACTGGTCGTGTGGCCGCGCCATGCTCCGCAGAGGGCGCCGCCGGCATTCGCCGGATTCGAGGCCTGGGACGACCGCGCCCACTGGTGAGGCCGCCCCAGGCCGGCCGATGACTACCGCTGCCTGATCCGCAGGAAGGTCACCGAGTTCGCCGGGAAGGTGTACGTGAACTCGCTCGCCACCCCGGAGAAGGTGGACCGTACCGGGGTGACCGGGGTGTCCGTCTCCGTGTTCACGGCGTCCTGGTCGGCGGCCAGCGTGGTGACGCGGGCCTTGCGGGCGACCTTGGCGCCGCCGAGGTCGACGGCGGTGCGGGCCGCCGTGTCCTGGGCGTTGACGACCTTGACGATCAGCTCGCCGGTCCGGTCGTCCTCGGTGACGATCTGGCGGAACGGCTCGGCGGGCTTGTCGTCGGTGAAGCTGCCCCACTCCTCGCCGTCGAGGTAGAGGGTCACCTGGCGGCCCCGCACCTTGACGTCGATGTCGTAGGCGCGGCCCGTCTCGATCGAGCCCGCCTTGGACAGAAGCGTCGACTTGCCGCCGTCCGAGGCCTGTTCGACGGCGGACTGGGTGTTGTTCCAGCCGCCCAGGTTCCACCAGTAGTAGTTGCCGGTGTCCTTGACGCCGAAGGCGATCAGGAAGCCCTCGTTGCCTGACTTCTTGGTGGCCCGCACGTGCAGGTCGTAGTTCTGCCAGGCCGGGTCACCGGCCGTGACCATGGTGTTCTCGGCCGCGGTGTCGGTCTGGACGTACGCGCCGTCCTGGACGGTCCAGGAGCCGGCGCCCGTGTGGCTCCACTGCGACGCGTCGCCGGAGAAGTCGTCGGAGAGCAGGGTTTCCCCGTCCGCCGACGTCACCCGCACGTCGTCGTACGCCGCGCTGGTCGCCCACGTCGACAGGCCGACAGCGCCGGTGATGGGGCCGCTGACGGCCGGTGTGCCGGTCGCCGTGGAGGGGACGACCCGGTCGCCGGTGTTGTTCATGAAGAGCTTCTGGACCTCGTAGTTGGCCGAGCCCCAGGACGCGTGGTTGTTGAACCAGATCATGTCCGGGCTCCACTGCACGTAGTCCTCGTTGGCGAGCAGCGGGGCGTAGGAGGCGAGCTCGACGACGTCCGCGTTGCGCTCCAGGCCGGTCATGAAGGCGGCCTCGGAGAGCGCGTTCCGCCACGCGTTGCCCTGGGACGCGTACTCGCCGAGGAAGACCTTGGGGCCGTTCCTGTCGTAGGAGTCGTAGCGGTCGTTGTTCTGGAGGAACCACTGCGGGCTGTTGTAGTAGTGCTCGTCGACCATGTCGACGCCGGCCTCGCGGTTCAGCTGCCAGGCGGTGTCGAAGGTGGTGCCGGAGTCGTCCGGGCCGGAGTTGGAGACGACGGTGATGTCCGGGTGCTCGGCCTCGATGGCGGCGCGGAACTGCTCGAAGCGGGCCATGAACTCCCGGGGGAGGTTCTCCTCGTTGCCGACGCCGATGTGGGTGAGGCCGAAGGGCTTCGGGTGGCCCATCTCGGCGCGCTTCGCGCCCCATTCGCTGGTCCGGGCGCCGTTGGCGAACTCGATCAGGTCCAGGGTGTCCTGGATGTGCCGCTTCAGCAGCGCGTCGTCGTCGGTGGCCTTGTTCTGGCCGCAGCCGGTGACCAGGGCCGGTACGACGGGCAGCGGCATCGCGCCGATGTCCTCGGCGAAGCGGAAGTACTCGTAGTAGCCGAGGCCGTAGCTCTGGTTGTAGCCCCAGAAGTTGGCGTTGGTGGCGCGCTCCTCGACCGGCCCGACGGTGTCCTTCCACTGGTAGCTGCGCTCACGCTCCCAGCCGCTCGCCTCGCTGTAGTCCTCCATGGAGCCGGTGTTGACCAGGCACCCGCCCGGGAAGCGCAGAAAGCCGGGGTTCAGCGCCTCGATCTTCTCGGCGAGGTCCTTGCGCAGGCCGTTGGACTGGCCCTTGTAGGTGTCGCGGGGGAAGAGGGACACCATGTCGAGGGCCGTGGGGGCGGTGGTGGCGACGGCGAGGCGGCCGCGGTTGCTGGTGCGGGTCGCGGTGAAGGCGGCGGTGTACTTGCGCCACTCCCCCTCGGCGGCGACCTGGCGCGTCTTCGCGAGCGGGCCCGCCGCGTCCCCAAGGGTGACGGTGAGGGTCGTGCCGCTCCCGGCGCGGGCCCACACCGAGAAGTCGTACTTCTTTCCCTTCTCCACGTGGATTCCGGTGTTGTAGCCGCTGTTGGCGACGGAGGAACCAGCTCCCAGGGAGAGATAGTTGCGGTTGCGCTCGTTGAGGCGGCCGGCGTCGTCGCGGACCTCGGCGGTGCCGTCGGCCGTCCAGGAGGTGAGCGGCGTGTACGAGGCGTTGTCGGCGGTCGAGTACTCGAAGGACCGGTTCTGCACCAGCTCGGCGTACAGTCCGCCGTCGGCGGCCCGGTTGATGTCCTCGTAGAAGACGCCGTACATCGTGTCGCCGATCGCGGCGCCCTCGGCGGACGGGTCGACGGTGATCGTGTAGTCGGTGGCGGCGGCCTCCGCGTGCGCGGGGGACGGCAGCAGGGCGGACGCCGTCAGGAGGGCGGTCGCGCCGAGACCGACTCTCCAGCGGGTGCGTGACAGGGATGACATGGATACTCCGCGGCTCTCTGGTCGTTCGAAATATCGGACATTGGTCAGCACTTCGAACGGCAAGATAGAGAGGGGGTGGAGGCGCGTCAATGGGTCGCGCGGCAACCAGGGGGCCGGAGGCGGAAAGCGGGTGGAAATGGGCGAGTTGTGGCCGGTGCCGGACGTGCTGGCGTATCTCGCGGGCCGGTGGCGCACCGAGCGGACGGTGCGGGACCTGGCGAGCGGGGCGGAGGGCCGCTTCGATGGCGCGACGGCGTTCGACGCGCTCGCGGACGGCGGGCTGCTGAGCCGGGAGTCCGGGGCCTTCACCTGGCAGGGCGTGACCCGCCCCGCCGAGCGGACGCTGCGCTACGCACCGGGGGCCGGGCCCGGCACCGCCGACGTGCGCTTCGCGGACGGGCGGCCCTTCCACGGCCTGGACCTGACGTCGGGCCGGCACGTGGCCGACCATCCGTGCGCCGCCGACCTCTACCGCGGCGAGTTCACCGTCCGGGACCCGGACCGCTGGCGGACCGTGTGGCGGGTGGGCGGCCCGGCGAAGGACCTGCTGCTCGTCACGGACTACACCCGCGAGGCGGGTTAGGGCCTGTCCGGCGGATCAGGTCGCAGGAAAGGTGCGGCGCCTCGTCGGCGCGGGTGAGCTGGGGCGATGGGGGCCCCTCCCGCGCATGGGGGTCCCTGCGCTCGAGCGGAGTCGAGAGTGCGGGAGGGCGTGCCGGCCCCCGCGTCTGCGGCATGATTGCCGGACGGGCCCTAGGCAGCGGCTCCTTCCAGACGGAGGTTCCAGCGGCCCGCGCGACCGGTGACGGTCGTGGTCGACAACGGGCGCACGTCCAGGTTCCAGTACGTCGCGGGCGGCGCCTTCAGGACGTAGACCAGAGCGGCCCGGATCACGGACGGCTCGGCCACGGCGACGATGCGGTCGCCGTCCTCGCCGGGGCGCGTGTCGAGCCAGCCGCCGACGCGGGTGATGAAGCCCAGCAGCGACTCCCCGCCGTGCGGCGCGGTCCGCGGATCGGCGAGCCAGGCATCGACGGCCCCGGGCTCCCGGGCCATGGCCTCGCCGAGGGTCAGTCCGCGCCAGCGGCCCATGTCGCAGTCCCTGAGTGCGAGTTGCACCAAGGGGCAGCAGCCGATCGCGTCACCGGTGGCGCGGCTGCGGGGCGTCGGCGAGCAGTAGCGCAGCTCGGCCGCCGCGAGCGGCAGCAGGTCGCCCGCCACCCGCAGTACCTCGTCCCAGCCGGCCTGGTCCAGCGGCCGGTCGTCGTCGAAGCGCTCCGCGAGCAGCGGTGAGCTGCGTGCGGCCGCGACGAACGTGACCCGAAGCGCCATGCGGTGATGGTGCTGCGCGGGGGTCCGCAGGTCAAGAGGTGTTACTTGTGGGTTACCGAGGGTGCGCCCGGCTTCACGGGCCGAAGGTGTGCGCCATCCACTGGTCCGGCCGGTCCAGTGCCGTGAAGCCGAGCTTC
Organism: Streptomyces sp. CB02414; assembly: GCF_001905385.1. Classification (GTDB taxonomy): domain Bacteria; phylum Actinomycetota; class Actinomycetes; order Streptomycetales; family Streptomycetaceae; genus Streptomyces. The sequence goes on from NZ_LIPF01000009.1 coordinate 220,093, forward strand.
TCGTAAACGCCGTGCGCGTCGTGCGTGGCCAGCAGGATCCGCCGCAGTCCGTACGGCCGCAGGTGCTCGCGCACCGCCGCGACCAGTGCCGTGCCGATGCCCTTGCCGCGCACCGAGGGGTCAACGTACACGTCGCACAGCCAGGCGAAGGTGGCCCGGTCGGTGATCACCCGCGCGTACGCCACCTGCTGTGCGGTCAGCTCCTCGTGGACGCCGAAGTTGAGCGAGCCCTCGATCGCGCGGTCCTGCTTCTCCCGGGAGCGTCCGAGCGCCCAGTACGCGTCGGTGGACAGCCAGCGGTGCACGCGTGCGGCGTCGATGCGGTGCGGGTCGGTGGAGATCTCGTAGCCCTCGGGCAGGCTCGGCGTGGGGATCATGCGGGGATGCTCGCAGGGTGGCGGGGCCGCGTCGAGCCCGCGGGGTTCACGGGCGCCGCCCCCACACCTCCGCGCAGGCCGTGCGCAGGCGCCGTACACCCTCCGCGATCTCGCCGGCGCCCGCCACCGCCGCGAAGCTCAGCCTCAGGTGGGGGGCCGGGGGCTCGGCGCTGAAGTACGGGCGGCCCGGGGTGACCGCGACGCCCGCGCGCAGGGCGGCCGCGGTGAGGGCGGTCTCGTCCGTGCCCTCGGGCAGCCGGGGCCACAGGTGGTAGCCGCCGGAGGGAATGTGCGCCAGGGAGATCTCAGGGAGGTGCAGGCGCAGGGCGGACGTCATCGCGTCCCGGCGGGCCTTCAGCTCCGCCGAGACCGCGCGCAGGTGGCGGGGCCAGGCGGGCGAGCCGACGAGCTCCAGTGCCGCCTCCTGGAGGGGGCGGGGCACGAAGAAGGTGTCGACGACCTGGATGGCCCGCAGCCGCTCCAGCACCGGTCCGCGCGCGGCCAGGGCGCTCACCCGGAAGCTCGGCGAGGTCGCCTTGGTCAGCGAGCAGACGTGCACCACGACGCCGTCCGGGTCGTCGGCGGCGAGCGGGGCGGGCAGCGGCCCCGCGTCCTCGTGCACCAGCCGCCGCACGAAGTCGTCCTCGACGACGAAGGCGCCGGCCGAGCGGGCGATGCGCAGCACCTCGCCGCGCCGCTCGGGGGCGAGGACGGCGCCGGTCGGGTTCTGGAACAGGGGCTGGCAGACGAAGACGCGGGCGCCGGTCGCCCGGAAGGCGTCGGCGAGCAGCGCCGGACGCACTCCGTCCGCGTCGACGGGGACCGGCACGGGGCGCAGGCCGGCCGCCCGGGCGATGGCCAGCATGCCGGGGTACGTCGGGGACTCGACGAGGACGGCGGTGCCGGGCGGGGCGAGGGCGCGCAGGGCGGTGGTCAGCGCGGACTGTCCGCCCGAGGTGACCAGCACCTCCGCCGCCGTGATGGCCCCGCCGATGCCGCGCGCGAACCACTCCCGCAGCTCCGGCAGCCCCTCCATCGGCGGCCGGCCCCACGCACCGGGCCGCCGCCCGGCCCGGGACAGGGCCGCCGCCATCGCCCGCTCCGGCTGCAGCGAGGGGTGCAGGTAGCCGCCGTTGAACTCCACGACGCCGGGCGGCGGGGCGGCCAGCGAGACCAGGACCCCGGAGGCGTCCACCGAGCGCGGTACGAGGTCGGCGGCGCCGTCGGCGCTGAGCGCGACCTCCTGCCAGGAGGTGTCGCCGCCGGACGTCGCGGACGAGCGCGGCCGGGCGCGGAAGGCACCAGCGCCGGGCCGGGTGACCACCAGCCCCTCGGCGGCCAGCTGCGCCAGGGCGCGGGAGACGGTCACCGGGCTCACCCGGAAACGGTCGACCAGGGCCCGGCTGGAGGGGAGCTTTCCGCCGGGAGAGTAGCGGTCGAGCTCACTCCTCAGCTGGTTCACCAGGTCAGCGACACTGCTACGCTCTTGCATGAGAGCACAGAGTAGCGCTACCCGCCCTTCGGCGATAGCAGTGGACAGCCCGGACACCGCGTCCGGCATCCGGTCCCTCGGCACCCTCCAGGCGGCCCTGGGCGTCGTCGCCTTCTCGCTCACCTTCCCCGCCACCGCCTGGGGGCTGGAGGGCTTCGGCCCCTGGTCCCTCATCGCCGTGCGCTCGATCCTCGCGGCGGTGATCGCCGGGGGCTGTCTGCTGGCACTGCGCGTGCCCCTTCCCGAGCGGCGGCACTGGTTCGGGCTGGCGGTGGTGGGCGCGGGCGTCGTCCTGGGCTTCCCCCTGCTGACCACGCTCGCCCTGCAGACCTCGACGACCGCGCACGCCGCCGTCGTGGTCGGGCTGCTTCCGCTGACCACCGCGCTGCTGTCCGCGCTGCGCATCGGCACCCGCCCCTCGCGCACCTTCTGGATCGCGGCGCTGGCGGGCGCGGCGGCGGTCATCGCCTTCACGGTGCAGCAGAGCGGCGGCGCCCTGACCACGGCCGACGCCTACCTCTTCGGGGCACTGCTGGTGTGCGCGGCCGGTTACACCGAGGGCGGACGGCTGGCCCGGGTGATGCCGGGCTGGCAGGTCATCGGCTGGGCGCTGGTGCTGTGCCTGCCGGTGACGGTGCCGATGGCGGCCGTGGCCCTGTCGTTCGAGCCGGTGCACCTGACGGGGCACGGGGTGGCCGGGCTGCTGTGGGTGGCGGTGGGCTCGCAGTTCCTTGGGCTGGTCGTCTGGTACCGGGGCATGGCGGCGATCGGCATTCCGAAGGCCAGCCAGTTGCAGCTGGCGCAGCCGCTGCTCACACTGGTGTGGTCGGTACTTCTCCTGGGCGAGCACCTGACGGTGGCCGCTCCGCTGACGGCCGCGGCGGTACTGGTGTGCATCGCGGTCACCCAGCGGGCCCGGGGCTGAGCGGCACACACGTGAGGAGGCCTCACAGATGCACGCAACCAAGGGCGACCAGCTGATCCAGCACGGCCGGGTGGTGGGTGAGCACGACAAGGTCGCGGAGATCGTCGAAGTGATGGGCAAGGAAGGCGCTCCCCCGTACCGGGTCCGGTTCGAGGACGGGCACGAGGCGGTGTGCTCGCCCGGCCCCGACTCGGAGATCCGGCACAGGGAGATCCGGCTGTAGCCCTACTTCTCAGGGGCGCGGGGCGCGGGCCGGCCGCGCGTAGTGGTCGGCGTTCACCCGTGCCATCGCGCCGATCCGGTCGTCGGCCACGTCCTTCGCCGAGAAGTAGACGTGCCCGCGCACCTCGGGGTGCCGCTGGGCGAGGGTGAGGTGCCGGGAGAGTTCCGCCGGGTCCTGCCAGGCCGCGCCCTGCGCCGGGTCACCGGCCTTGTACAGCGCCTCGCCGACGTACAGCTCGGTCCGGCTCCCCCTGGCCACCTCCGCCCACCACGGCACGAGCTCGGCGTAGTCGGCGGCCTCCAGACCGATGTGCCAGTACAGCTGCGGCACGATGTAGTCGATCCAGCCCTCGCGCACCCACTTACGGGTGTCCGCGTGCAGGTCGTCGTAGGTCTGCACGCCGGCCTTGGTGTCCGAGCCCGCGGCGTCGGTGGCGGCGTTGCGCCACACCCCGAAGGGGCTGACGCCGAAGCGGGCGGCGGGCCGGATCTTCTTCACCCGCTCCGCGGTCTCGCGCACCAGCAGGTCGATGTTGTTCCGCCGCCAGGCCGCCTTGGCCGCGAAGCCGCCGCCGTACGTGCTGAACGTCCCGCCGTCGTCGAAGCTCTGGCCCGCCACCGGGTAGGGGTAGAAGTAGTCGTCGAAGTGGACGCCGTCCACGGCGTATTTCTCGACGGCGTCCATCATCGCGTCCTGGACGAAGGCCCGGACCTCGGGCAGCCCCGGGTTGTAGTGGAGCTTCCCGCCGTACGGCACCACCCACTCCGGGTGCTTGCGCGCGGGGTGGGACGGCACCAGGCGGCTGGGGACGTCGTGCGTGGCGACGCGGTACGGGTTGAACCAGGCGTGCAGCTCCAGGCCGCGGGCGTGCGCCTCCTCGACGGCCGTGCCCAGCGGGTCCCAGCCCGGGTCCCGGCCCTGGCTGCCGGACAGGTACTCCGACCAGGGCTCGTACGCCGAGGGCCACAGCGCGTCGGCCGTGGGCCGCACCTGGAAGATCACCGTGTTGAGTCCGTGCCGGACCGCCGTGTCGAGGTACTCGACCAGCTCCGCCCGCTGCTCGGCCGCGCGCAGCCCCGCGCGGCTGGGCCAGTCGCGGCCGGCCACGGTGGCCAGCCACATGCCTCGCATCCCGGCGGTGGCCACGCCGCCCCCGCGGGGTCCCTCCGCGGGGCCCGGTACGGCCGAGGGAACCGGCGTCGCCGACGCCCGGGGCGCCATCGTGAACGCCGACAACGCCGCCACCGCGAAGGCACGACGCGAGACACCGCCCATGGGGAGACCTCCTGAACGCTGCGGATCCGCACGGTCACGGATCGTGTACGGGCACTCAGCATGCCGGACCCGGGAGACGGATCCGTGACCATTCGGGGGTAACGTGCTCGATCGGAGCAGGCACCGGGGACCCCGGCGTGCGTGCTGCCAGCCGTGGAGTCAGCGAAAGGGACGATGTGACCGGCATCTCGGGAGATATCGCACGCGTCGGCGTGGTGGGCTGCGGTCAGATGGGAGCGGGCATCGCCGAGGTGTGCGCCCGCTCCGGTCTGGACGTGATGGTCGCCGAGACCACCGGCGAGGCGCTGGAGATCGGCCGGACCCGGCTGTACAACTCGCTGACCAAGGCCGCCGAGCGCGGGAAGATCACCGAGGAGGAGCGGGACGCGACGCAGGCGCGGCTGAGCTTCACCACCGACCTCGGCGAGTTCGCCGACCGTGATCTGGTGATCGAGGCCGTCGTCGAGAACGAGCAGGTCAAGACCGAGATCTTCCAGGTGCTGGACCAGGTCGTGACCCGGCCGGACGCCATCCTGGCCTCCAACACCTCCTCGATCCCGCTGGTGAAGCTGGCCGTCGCCACCTCGCGGCCCGACCACGTCATCGGCATCCACTTCTTCAACCCGGCCCCCGTGCAGCAGCTGGTCGAGCTGATCCCGGCGCTCACCACCTCCGAGGGCACGCTCAGCCGGGCTCAGCTGTTCACCGAGAAGGTGCTCGGCAAGCACGCCATCCGCGCCCAGGACCGCTCCGGCTTCGTGGTCAACGCGCTGCTCATCCCCTACCTCCTCTCGGCGATCCGGATGTTCGAGTCGGGGATCGCCAGCCGCGAGGACATCGACAACGGCATGGAGATGGGCTGCGCCCACCCGATGGGCCCGCTGAAGCTGTCCGACCTGATCGGCCTGGACACGGTCGCCTCGGTCGCGTACTCGATGTACGAGGAGTACAAGGAGCCGCTGTACGCCGCTCCCCCGCTGCTCCAGCGCATGGTCGACGCGGGCCGGCTGGGCCGCAAGAGCGGCTCGGGCTTCTACACCTACGGCTGACGGCTCTGGGACCTGAGGTGGTGCAGCAGGAGTAACGCGGCCGCCATGTTGGCGGCCGGGACCTCCCCGCGGGCGACCAGGTCGGGAACGACCTTGAGGGGGACCCATTCCCGGCGGTCCGACTCGAAGTCGTCCACGGGGTGTCCGACGTACGTTCCCTCCCCGGCCCAGTAGACGTGGTGCCGGGCGTCGGTGAGCCCGTTGGACGGCTCCACGCTCATCAGGTGGCGCAGCGGCCCCGGCCGCCAGCCGGTCTCCTCCTCCAGCTCCCTGGCCGCCGCCACCGCGACGTCCTCGCCGTCCTCGACTACGCCGGCCGCGAGTTCCCAGCCCCAGCTGTCGGTGATGAAGCGGTGCCGCCACAGCAGGAGGACCTCGTCGGCCTCGTTCACGACCGTGGCCACGGCCACGGGGCGCATGCGTATGAGGAAGTGGTCGAGGTGCCGGCCGTCCGGCAGCCCGACATCGGCCAGATTGACGCTGAACCAGCGGTTTGAGTACACAGTTTGTTCGTTCTGCTTCGTCCACTGCACGGTTCTGCCACCTTTCCTGAGGTAGGTGGCAATATCGCAGCCGGAGCGGCCCCACAGCAGGCGCACGGTGCCCGCTCTGGGCGCAGCGGTGGCGCAATGGGGCCCGGGCCGGGACGTCAGAGCGGTACGCGCAGCGCACCGTCGATGAGTTCGGCGGCCTCGGCCGTACCGGCGCAGCCGCTGCGCACCAGGTGCTCGCGCACCGCGCGGAGTCGGTCGCGCAGGCGCTGGGACTCCATTCCCCGGGCCTGTTCGGTCATCTCCACCGCGGTGGCCACCGCCTTGTCGGCGTTGCCCTGGCGCAGTTCGATCGTGCTGAGCATGGCGAGCCGGTGCACCCGGCCGCGGTCGTGCGCCGGGTTGTCGACGGCCGCGGCGGCGTGCTCGGCCGCCGCCGTCAGCTCGCCGAGGCTCAGCAGCGCCTCCGCCACCTGGACGTTGACCAGCCCGGGCTGGACATAGCCGGTCTCGTCGGGTTCGTAGCCCCGCCGGATGCGTTCGGCGGCCTGCTCGGCCCGCCGGATGCACGACAGCGCGCTCGTGCCGTCGCCGAGGTGGGCGTACGCCTTCGCCTGCATCGCGTACAGGTCGGAGGCGAGCGCCGGGGTGGTGTGCGGACCGGCGGTGCGCAGGGCGGCCTCGGCGAAGGCGACGGCCTGCCGGTACTCCCGCATGAACAGCGCCTGGTTGACCAGCAGCGCGATGACGTAGGCGCCGAGGCCCCGGTCGCCGCTGGCCTTCGCCAGCCGCAGGGCCTGGTGGAAGTAGCGCTGCGCGAGGCCGTGCGCGTCGGAGTCGTACGCGCAGATGCCGGCGACCGCGACCAGGCCGCCGGTGGCGCGGTGGAGCTGGCGGCCGGTGGCGTCGGTGTAGCTGCCGCGCAGCAGCGGGGCGGCCTCGGAGTTGAGGAACCCGACGATGCGGGAGCGGGTCGCCATGCCGCCGGCCTTGCGGTACATCTGCTCGTAGTGGGCACGGGCGCAGCGCAGCAACTCCAGGTCGGCCGGGGTGACTGGGTGCCGGCCGCCGCGTGAGACGTCGACGTCCTCGGGCGGGTTCTCCCACTCCCACACCGGCATCACGGCGGGCGTGCCGGTGAGCGCGGGGGCGCCGAGGATGTGCGGGCGCCGCTGCTGGTCGGAGCGCCACAGGGCGGTGGCCCGCTCCACGAACCCGGACAGTGAACCGGTGTGCGGGGCGGCCGGTTCGCCGGGGACACCGAGGCCGATGTCGTCGAGGGTGACGGACCGGTGCAGCCGGGCCGCGAGGACCTCGCAGATCAGGTCGGGCACCTGGCCGCGCGGCCGCTGCCCCTTCAACCACCGTGCGACGGCGGTGTGTTCGTACCTCAGTACGAGCCCCCGGGCCCGGCCCGCCTGGTTGACGTGCGCGGCCAGTCCCGCGTGCGAGATCCCGGCCTCGTCGAGGATCGCGTCGAGCAGGGTGTTGGGCTGCATGGGTGCCCCCGGTGACTCGGTGCCGACAGCGTAGTGCGTCGGTCTTCACACGGGGTGTGAACGGAGTACGCGCATCCGCAGCGTGTGCGCGCTGTCGCGGAGAGTTCGGGGCCGGTTGACTGAAGGGCCTCGAAAGAGGCCGGCCGGGCCGCCGGCTCCCCCTCGTACAGTGCGGCGGCCCGAGTGCACGCCGTCCGCCCAGCTGCCTGCCCGACACTCCGTGGCGGGGCGGACGGCTCCGCCGGTTGTGCGGGGCGAGTGAACGCCGTTCAGGGTGCGGGTGCGTCGTCGAGTGCGGGGCGCGTCGTGGTTGCTCGCGCAGTTCCCCGCGCCCCTTATCGGCGTCAGGGTGACGTCCCCCAGGGGCGCGGGGAACTGCGCGACCAGCCACCGGCTACCCGCAGTCGCCAATCGGCAGAAGCCCCCCGCCCCTCGGGCGAACGCGAACCCCTAACTGCGCAGCACCGCTCCGACCCGCTCGCCCGCGAGGGCAACCGCGGCATCGCGCGCGGCCGACGCCTCGTCGACCGTCAGCGTCCGGTCCCCCGCGCGGAAGCGCAGCGCGTACGCGAGGGACTTGCGCCCCTCACCCAGCTGCTCCGCGTTGGCGTAGACGTCGAACAGCCGGATGGACTCCAGCAGTTCCCCCGCGCCCTCGCGCAGCGCCGCCTCGACCTCCGACGCCGGGACGAACTCCTCGACGACCAGGGCGACATCCTGCGTCGCGACCGGGAACGTGGAGATGCCCGGCGCCTGCGGGGTGTCGTCGCCGACGCCCGCCACCGCGTCGAGGTCCAGCTCCATCGCGCAGGTGCGCGCGGGCAGGCCCAGCGTCTTCAGGACGCGCGGGTGCAGCTCACCGGCGTGTCCGACGACGCGGTCCTCGCCGTCCACGGTGATGAACAGCTCGGCGCAGCGGCCCGGGTGCCACGGCCCGTACTGGCCCTTGCGGATACCCAGTTCGGCGCCGGCCTCGCGGGCGACGGTCCGGGCGGACTCGACCGCGTCGGCCCAGTCGGCCGGACGGCCCTTGCCCCACCAGCCGGCCTGTTCGCGGGCGCCGGCCAGGACGACGGCGACGTGCCGCGGCTGGTCGGGCAGCGCGGCGTCCAGCGCGGCGAGGTCGTCCTCGCTGGGGCGCCGGTCGACGGGCAGGTTGGCGGCGACGCGCTGCTCGTCGCGCGGGTGGAAGACCAGGCCGGTCTCGAAGAGGGCCAGGTCGTGCGAGCCGCGGCCGTCGTTGCGGCGCAGGGCGCCGAGCAGGCCCGGCAGCAGCGAGGTCCGCAGCGCGGGCTCCTCGTCACTGAGCGGGTTGACCAGCTTGACGACGCGGCGGGCCGGGTCGTCGGCGTCCAGGCCGAGCTGGTCGAAGACCTGCTCGCTCACGAACGGGTAGTTCGGCGCCTCGACGTAACCGGCACCGGCCAGGGCACGCCCGACCCGGCGGTGCAGCCGCTGGCGGGCGGTCAGGCCGCGGCCCGCCGGGGGCCGGGGCAGCGTGGAGGGCAGGTTCTCGTAGCCCTCCAGCCGGATGACCTCTTCGGCGAGGTCGTTGATGTCGTCGAGGTCTGGCCGCCAGGACGGGACGGTGACGATCAGCTCGTCCTGCCCGTACACGTCGCAGCCGACCGCCTGGAGGCGGCGTACGACGGTCTCGCGCCCGTACGCCACACCCGCGACCTTGTCGGGGTGGTCGGCCGCCACGGTGATGGTGTGCGGCACGGGCGGGGCGCTGATCTCGGTGACGCCGGCCTCGGCGGTGCCGCCCGCGAGCAGCACCAGCAGGTCGACGGTGCGCTGCGCGGCGGCGGCCGCGGCCTGCGGGTCGACGCCGCGCTCGAAGCGGCGGGAGGCCTCGGAGGACAGCTTGTGCCGGCGGGCGGTGCGCGCGATGGCCACCTGGTCGAAGTGGGCGGCCTCGATGACCACGTCACTCGTCGCGTTCTCGGTGTCGCCGTGGTCGGCGATCTCGGTGTTGGCGCCGCCCATGACACCGGCGAGGCCGATCGGGCCACGGTCGTCGGTGATGACCAGGTCCTCGGCGTGCAGCTTCCGCTCGGTGCCGTCGAGGGTGACGATCGTCTCGCCCTCCTCGGCGCGGCGGACGCCGATCGTGCCCTGGACCAGGGAGCGGTCGTAGGCGTGCAGGGGCTGGCCCAGCTCCATCATCACGTAGTTCGTGACGTCGACGGCGAGGGAGATCGGGCGCATGCCGACCTTCTGGAGCCGGCGCTGGAGCCAGATCGGGGAGCGCGCCTCGGCGCTGAGGCCGGTCACCGTGCGGGCGGTGAAGCGGTCGCAGCCGCTCGGGTCGGCGATCTTCACCGGGTAGCCGTAGGCGTTCGGCGCGGGCACGTCCAGCAGGGCCGGGTCGCGCAGCGGCAGGCCGTAGGCGATGGCGGCCTCGCGGGCGACGCCGCGGATGGACAGGCAGTCGCCGCGGTTGGCGGTGACGGCGATGTCCAGGACCTCGTCGACCAGTTCCAGCAGCTCGATGGCGTCCTTGCCGACCTCGGTCTCGGGCGGCAGCACGATGATGCCGTGGGTGCCGTCGTCGCCCATGCCCAGCTCGTCGCTGGAGCAGATCATGCCGTGGGACGTCTTGCCGTAGGTCTTGCGGGCGCTGATCGAGAAGCCGCCGGGCAGGGTGGCGCCGGGGAGGACCACGACGACCTTGTCGCCGACGGCGAAGTTGCGGGCGCCGCAGACGATCTCCTGGGGCTCACCGGTGCCGTTGGCCTGGCCGACGTCGACGGTGCAGAAGCGGATCGGCTTCTTGAAGCCCTCCAGCTCCTCGATGGTCAGCACCTGGCCGACGACGAGGGGGCCCTTGAGGTCGGCGCCGAGGTGCTCGACGGTCTCGACCTCCAGCCCGGCCGAAATGAGCTTGGCCTGTACGTCACGGCCGGTCTCCGTCGCCGGCAGGTCGACGTACTCCCGCAGCCAAGAAAGCGGGATCCGCATCAGATCTCCATCCCGAACGGCCGGGTGAACCGGACGTCACCCTCGACCATGTCTCGCATGTCCTCGACGTTGTGGCGGAACATCAGCATCCGCTCGATGCCGAACCCGAAGGCGAAGCCGCTGTACTTCTCGGGGTCGACGCCGCAGGCGGTGAGCACCCGCGGGTTGACCATGCCGCAGCCGCCCAGCTCGATCCAGCCCTCGCTGGAGCAGGTGCGGCAGGGCCGGTCGGGGTTGCCGACGGACGCGCCCTTGCAGACGTAGCAGAGCATGTCCATCTCGGCGGACGGCTCGGTGAAGGGGAAGAAGTTCGGCCGCAGCCGGGTCTTCATCTCCGCGCCGAACAGCGACTGGACCATGTGGTCCAGGGTGCCCTTGAGGTCCGCCATGGTCAGGCCCTCGTCGATGGCGAGCAGCTCGACCTGGTGGAAGACGGGGGTGTGCGTGGCGTCCAGCTCGTCGGTGCGGTACACGCGGCCGGGGCAGATCACGTAGACCGGCAGCTCGCGGGAGAGCGCGGAGCGGATCTGCACGGGCGAGGTGTGGGTGCGCAGCACGACGCCGGACTCGGAGCCGCCCTGCTCGCCCCGCACGAAGAACGTGTCCGCCTCGCCGCGGGCCGGGTGGTCCGGGCCGATGTTGAGGGCGTCGAAGTTGAACCACTCGGCCTCGGCCTCGGGGCCCTCGGCGACCTCGTAGCCCATGGCCACGAAGACGTCCTCGATGCGCTCGGAGAGCGTGGTGAGCGGGTGGCGGGCGCCGGCCGGGACGCGGTCGTGGGGCAGCGTGACGTCCACGGCCTCCTCGACCAGGACGCGCGCGTCGCGCTCGGCCTCCAGCTCGGCCTGGCGGGCGGCGAGGCCCTTGTTCACGGCGCCGCGGGCCTGGCCGACGCGCTTGCCGGCCTCGGCCTTGGCGTGCGGGGGCAGGGCGCCGATCTCGCGGTTGGCCAGCGACAGCGGGGAGGTGCCGCCGGTGTGGGCGACCTTGGCCTCCTGGAGCGCGTCGAGGGAGTCCGCGGCGGCGAAGGCGGCGAGCGCCTCGTCCCGCATGCGCTCGATCTCTTCCGGTTTCAACGCCTCGACCTCGACAGGGTCGTACGACTTATTCGGTGCCGACATCTCTTCCCGTGCTTCCGATTGGCTGGCTGATGGTCCCCGTCACCGGCTCGTGGACGAAGCGTCTGCGTCGAGCGTCTCCGCCTGCGGGACACAAAGGTGCCAATGGCCGAGTCTAACGGGGCGGAGGGAGGCGAATGCGCCCGCGGTGCTCAGGCCAGGTAGGCCGGTGCCGCCACGGGCAACGTAAATCGGAACTCCGCGCCGCCGCCGGCGGCTCGTCCGACCGTGATGGTGCCGCCGTGGGCCTCGACGATGCCCTTGACGATGTACAGCCCGAGGCCGGTGCCGCCGCGCTTGCTGCCCCGCCAGAAGCGGGTGAAGACGCGGTTCATGGACTCCTCCGGGATGCCCGCCCCCTCGTCGCTCACCGTGACCGACGTGCCGGTGTCCTCCCCCTCGCGGGGTGACTCCGTGGGCGTGACGTCAATGGTGACGGTTCCCTCGCCGTGCCGCACGGCATTTTCCAGCAGGTTGCTGAGCACCTGGTCGATCTTGTCCGGGTCGGCCCACAGGTCGGGCAGCGGCTGCGCGAGGCGGAGCAGGAAACGGTCGGCCTCCTGGCCGGCGGCGACGTACGCCTGGATGTGGCGGCCGACGGCGGCGCCGATGTCGACGGGCTGGCGGCGCACCTCGAGGCGGCCCGAGTCGATCCGGGAGATGTCGAGCAGCTCGGCGATGAGGCGGGTGACGCGGTCGGCGTCGGCGTCGACGGTCTCCAGCATCAGCCGCTTCTGGTCGTCGGTGAACCGCTCCCACTTGGCCAGCAGGGTGGCCGTGAAGCCCTTGACGGAGGTGAGCGGGGAGCGCAGCTCGTGGGCGACGGTGGCGATCAGCTCGGCGTGGCTGCGTTCGGTGCGGCGCCGGGCCTCGGTGTCGCGGAGGGTGACGACGACGCGGTGGACGGGGCCGAGGCGCTGGGCGCGGACGTAGCGGGCGGAGACGAGGACCTCCCGGCCGCCGGGCAGCAGGAGGTTGCGCTCGGGCTGGCGGACGCGGATGGCGAGGCCGCCGTAGGGGTCGGTCAACTGCCACCAGCGCCCGCCCTCCAGGTCCTCCAGGGGCAGCGCCGTCTCCAGCCGCTGTCCGAGGGCCTGGTCGGCGGGGGTGGCGGTGATGCGCGCGGCGGCGGAGTTGAAGCAGACGACGCGGCCGTGCTCGTCGGCGACGACGAGCCCGTCGGGCAGCTGGTCCGGGTCGATGCCGAGGCCGGCGGGATCACCGGGCGTGCGCGGCGCGGGCGGACGCGGCGCTTCCCGTGCTCCCGGTGCGCTGCTCGTGCCGACGCTCATCCCCGTACCCCACCTCTCAGCCGTGCGGGGGCCCTGAGCTGGTCACCCTACTAGGCCTCGGTGACGGAGCGGCACCCTCCGGCGGCGCGCTGTGCACGCGCCGACGCGTAGAGACATACGGCGGCGGCGGTGGCGAGGTTCAGGCTCTCGGCCTTGCCGTGGATCGGGACGCGCAGGACGGCGTCGGTGAGGGCGCGGGTCTCCTCCGGCAGTCCCCAGGCCTCGTTGCCGAAGACCCAGGCGGTGGGGCCGCCCATGGTGCCCGCGTCCAGCTCGGCGTCGATGTCGTCCTCGCCCGCCCCGTCGGCGGCGAGGACACGCACCCCGGTGTCCCGGAGCCCGGCCACGGCCTGCTCGACGGGGATGCCGACGGCGACGGGCAGGTGGAACAGGGAGCCGACGGAGGCGCGTACGGCCTTCGGGTTGTACAGGTCGACGGAGGCGTCGGTGAGCACGACGGCCTCGGCGCCGGCGGCGTCGGCGCAGCGCAGTACGGTGCCGGCGTTGCCGGGGTCGCGGACGTGGGCGAGGACGGCGACCAGCTTCGGCCTGGCGGCGAGGATCTCCTCGAACGGCGTGTCCAGGAACCGGCAGACCCCGACCAGGCCCTGCGGGGTGACGGTGGTGGAGATGTCCTCGATCACCGCCTCGGCGGCGAGGTGGACCCGGGCCCCGGCGTCCCGTGCGGCCCCGACGATGTCGGCGTACCGCTCGGCCGCCTCGACGGTGGTGAACAGCTCGACCAGCGTCTCCCCGTACCCGGCGGCCTCCCGCACGGCCTGCGGCCCCTCGGCCAGGAACAGCCGCTCCTTCCCCCGGAAGTTCCGCTTGGCCAGCCGCCGCGCGGCAAGCACACGGGGGGACCGGGGGGAGATCAGCTCGGGGGAGGCGGGACGCACTCTACTCACCTTTACAAGTAAATCGACGCGGGCTGAGGCGCCCCCTCAGGGGCGCGGGGAACTGCGCGACCAGCTCCAACGGACCCGCGGCAGACGACGAACCGAACAACGGCAATCGAAGGGACCCGCAGGCTTCAGGCCTGCGGGTCCCTTCGACTACGGCTCAAGCCAGCGCAGCGTCACGCCGCCTTCGGCGCGTTCACATCGCTCGGCAGCGCCTTCTGCGCGACCTCGACCAGCGCGGCGAACGCGTTGGCGTCGTTGACGGCCAGCTCGGCCAGGATCTTGCGGTCCACCTCGATGTTGGCGGCCTTCAGACCCTGGATGAAGCGGTTGTAGGTGATGCCGTTGGCGCGGGCAGCGGCGTTGATGCGCTGGATCCACAGCTGGCGGAAGTCACCCTTGCGCTTCTTGCGGTCGTTGTAGTTGTAGACCAGCGAGTGGGTGACCTGCTCCTTGGCCTTGCGGTACAGGCGCGAACGCTGACCGCGGTAGCCGGAGGCCTGCTCGAGGATCGCCCGGCGCTTCTTGTGGGCGTTGACTGCCCGCTTGACGCGTGCCACTTGTTAACTCCTTGTAGCGGGGCCGCGGTGGTGCTCACGCGGCCCGGTGTCGAATGGGTCCCGGTCCTGCCGTACGGCGCTCAGTGGCGCCCGTACGTCACTTGCCGAGAAGCTTCTTGATCTTCGCGGCGTCGCCCGGGGCCATCTCGGCGTTGCCGGTGAGGCGACGCGTCACGCGGGACGACTTGTGCTCGAGCAGGTGGCGCTTGCCGGCGCGCTCACGGAGCACCTTGCCGGAGCCGGTGATCTTGAAGCGCTTGCTGGCACCGCTGTGCGACTTGTTCTTCGGCATAGCGCCGTTCTCTCCTCGTCGGTGGCGCTCCGATGCCCGGTCGTGAAACCGGGCACGGTGGAGCATCGCTCTTGTATCGGTTACGTCCTGGGGGCCGGAGCCCCCCGGGGTCACGCCTCTGCGGGAGCCTCGGCCGGGGCCTCGGCGTCCACGGCGTCGGTCTCCGCGGCGTTCTGCGACTTGCCGGGGTTGGCCTTCGCGTCCGCCTTGCGGGCTTCCTGCGCCTGGCGAGCCTCGGCCATCGCCTCGGTCTTCTTCTTGTGCGGACCGAGGACCATGATCATGTTGCGGCCGTCCTGCTTCGGGTTCGACTCCACGAACCCGAGGTCGGCCACGTCCTCCGCGAGACGCTGCAGCAGTCGGTAGCCGAGCTCCGGCCGGGACTGCTCGCGACCACGGAACATGATCGTGATCTTGACCTTGTCGCCCTGCTTGAGGAACCGGACGACGTGACCCTTCTTGGTGTCATAGTCGTGCGGGTCGATCTTCGGCCGGAGCTTCATCTCCTTGATGACCGTGTGCGCCTGGTTCTTGCGCGCCTCACGGGCCTTCATGGCCGACTCGTACTTGAACTTCCCGTAGTCCATGAGCTTGCACACGGGCGGACGGGCGTTCGCCGCGACCTCGACGAGGTCGAGGTCGTACTCCTGCGCAAGCTCCAGGGCCTTGGCAAGCGGGACAATCCCGACCTGCTCGCCGCTGGGACCGACAAGTCGCACCTCGGGAACGCGAATCCGGTCGTTGATGCGGGGCTCGGCGCTGATGGATCCTCCTCGGTAGCACCACGCGACGGTCTGGCGGACAGCCGCGTAACGTCTGTGTTCGATAGACCTAACCGCGCCGGCGCAACAAAAATGCCCCGGACGATCACAGGCGGGGCTCCTCGTTACTACCGGAGCACCGCCGCGATGTGATCGCGGGGCGCGATTTCGGGCCGGCCGCCGCCGCTGGGACGGGACCGCCTGACCGGTGACCCGCCGTCCTGAGGACGGCCAGGTGGGAGTTCGGAGCCTCCACTTGTGGGCCGGGCTCGCTGCCGTGGGGCGCGCGTGTCCGACCGGTCGTTACACAAGGTTAGCAGCTCGGCGGGGGAACGGCTAACCGAGACCGAGTGGGGCGGCGGGCCGCCCTGCGCCTATCGTGAGCGGCATGAGTGAGACCCCTCCTGAATCCTCGGCGAATCCCGACTTCGACGCCATGACCCGCGACATCGCCGAGGTGCCGGCCGTCGAGGTGATCGTGACGGTCGCCGTCAACCTGATGAGCGCCGCCGCCGTGAAGCTCGGACTGACCGAGGAGGGCGAGGCGCACAAGGACCTGGACGAGGCCCGCAAGCTGGTGCACGCGCTGGCCGGTCTGCTGGACGCGACGGCGACCGAGATCAGCTCGTTCCACGCGGCGCCGCTGCGCGACGGCCTGAAGTCGCTCCAGCTGGCCTTCCGCGAGGCGTCGCTCGTCCCGGACGAGCCGGGCCAGGGTCCGGGCGAGAAGTACACCGGCCCGGTCTACAGCTGAAACGGCTCCGGCCGGCCCGAGCTCAGGGCCTGTCCGGCGGATTCAGGTCGCAGGAAAGGTGCGGCGCCTCGTCGGCGCAGGTGAGCGCGAGCGAAGCCGAGCGTGCGGGAGTCGGCAACCGACGACAACGCCGCTGGGGGGGCACCTCCCACGCCCTTCAGGCAGTGGGGGAGGGCGTGCCGGCCCACGCGTCTGCGGCATGATCCGCCGGACAGGGCCTAGCTGCCCCGCACGTACAAGGGCTC
The DNA here is from genome assembly GCF_001905385.1 of Streptomyces sp. CB02414. Lineage (GTDB taxonomy): Bacteria > Actinomycetota > Actinomycetes > Streptomycetales > Streptomycetaceae > Streptomyces. The sequence continues at coordinate 236,312 of NZ_LIPF01000009.1, forward strand.
GCCCGGCGGCATCGCCCCGGCCGGCAGCAGTGCCAGGTCGAGGCCGCGCACCAGGCGGGCCCTCAGTGTCTCGTCGGCGGCCAGCCGCTCGGCGACGGCACGGGCGGCCCGCGCCGGTTCGGCCCCGGGGTCCAGGAGCAGCGCGAGGGTGCCGTCGGCCTGTCCCGGCCCGAGGTGCGCGCGCAGCACGGCGGGCTCGGCGGCCAGGGCGGCGCGTACGGCGTCGGCGACGGCCGGGTCGGCGAGCGGGTCGGTCGTCGTACGTCCCTCGGCCAGTGCGAGCAGCACCCGTCCGGTCAGCTCGAACGGCACCGGTCCGGCCAGGTCCAGGACGACGGTGTCCGCCTTCTCGTGCGCGGCGGCCTGGAGCGCCTGATGCACGGGTACGGCCACGGGGCGGGCCTTCGGGTCCCAGCGCGCGAGCGACTCGGTGGACGTGAAGGCGGGCAGCCCGGTCCGGCCGCCGGCCTTGAGCGTCGGTACGGCCATGTCGCTGGTCTTCTCGCGGCGCAGCCCGTTCTCGTCCTCCTCCACCTCACCGAGGACGGCCACCACGGGCACGAGCAGCCGGGCGCTCTTCAGCGCCTCCAGCACGGGTGCCAGGGCGGTGCGGTCCTCGGCCCAGGCGGCGAGCGCGGCGCTCAGCCGGGGGTCGGCGGAGCCGTCGTCGTCGGAGAAGGCGGAGTCGGGGATGTTCTTGTTCGCCACGGTCCCCGAGCCTATCGGGGGCCGGACGGCCGTCCTCACCGGCCTCTCACGGCTGCTGGGCCACTCCTACTCCGCGTCACCGAGCGTGAAGCCCATGCCTAAGATCGCGGCCATGGAGCCTTCCAGAGTCCAGCGAAGACGGCAAGCCCGGCGGGTCCGACGAGCGCGGCGGCGACGCGCCCTGATGTGGTGTGCCCTGGTCACGTTCGGTGTCGCGGGCGGTACGGCCGCCTGGACGGTGTACTGGCCAGGGCACGCGCGCTCCGGCGCGGGTGACGCCGCGCCCTCGTCGGCCGCGGTACCGGCAGGAGGGAAGGCGTCGGTGAAGGCATCAGCGGAGGCATCGGTGAAGGCGCTCGAGCCGGTCCAGGACCGAGACCCGCGGCTGGCCGCGGCCATGTCGTCGGTGACCGTGGCGGACGGCGTCGAGATCGCGGTGGCGGTGCTCGACCCGGAAACCGAGGATGGCGCCTCGTACGGCGCGGGCCCCTTCGCCACGGCGAGCATTGTCAAGGTCGACATCTTGGCCGCGCTGCTTCTCCAGGCACAGGACGCGGGGCGGACGCTGACCGCGGCGGAGAAGGCGTACGCCGTGGCGATGATCGAGAAGAGCGACAACGCGTCGACGTCCGCGCTCTGGGAGTCGATCGGGAAGGCGGACGGGCTCGACGCGGCCAACGAACGTTTCGGGCTGACCTCGACCGAGGGCGGTGAGGGACCGGTGTGGGGGATGACGCAGACGACGCCCGCCGATCAGGTCGCCCTGCTGCGGCAGGTGTTCGTGGCGGACGGTTCGCAACTGAGCGAGGCGTCACGGGCGTATGTGCGGGGGCTGATGGAGCGGATAGCCCCGGGGCAGCGCTGGGGGGTGTCGGCGGCGGCCGACGGTTCGGCGTGGGCGCTGAAGAACGGCTGGCTGCGGCGCAGCACCACCGGGCTGTGGGTGGTCAACAGCATCGGCCGGGTCACGTCCGGTGGCCACGACCTCCTGGTCGCGGTGGTCTCGCGGGGCAGCACGACCATGGCGGAGGGGGTCTCGCTGACCGAGGAGGCGGCGAAGGCGGCGGTGTCCGTGTTCGCGTCGGCGGGCAGCGCCGACCAGGGTCAGAAGTCGTCGTAGCGTTCGCGGCGGCCGCGCCACAGGACGACGGCCGCGACGATCATGACGCCGCCCGCGCTGCCCGCCAGGGGCGCCGCCCAGGCCGAGGTGCCGTCGTCGGAGGCGGGGGCGTCCGGGCCCGGGCCGAAGTACTTCTCGCCGTACGCCGCCGACCTCAGGCCCTGCGGCTTCAGCCGTCCGGCCGCCTCGATGGCGGCGGCGGGGTCGACGAAGCCGTAGCCGCGGGAGTCGTCGCGGCCCCCGGCCGGGGCGTTGCGGGCCGTGTCCTCCAGGAGGCTCTTGACCTGGGCCGGGGTGAGGTCCGGGTGGGCCGACTTCACCAGGGCGGCGGCGCCGGAGACGAAGGCGGAGGCGGCGCTGGTGCCCCAGCCCTCGTAGTAGCGGTGGTCGGGGTCGGCGATGATCACGTCGACGCCGGGGGCACTGACCGTGGCGTACCAGCGGCGGGTGGAGAAGGAGGCGCGGGTGCCGTAGCGGTCGACGGCGGTGGCGGCGATGACGCCCGGGTAGGCCGCCGGGTAGGAGATGTGGTCGCCCTTCTCGCCGCCGTTGCCGGCGGAGGCGACGACGACCACGCCCTTCTTCAGGGCGTACTGGATGGCCTCGTCCTCGGCGGGCTCGGGGTGGGCGGAGGCCGAGTCGTCGCCGAGGGAGAGGTTGATGATGTCGGCGCCGTGGTCGGCGGCCCAGCGGATGCCTTCGGCGAGGGCGTTGCCGCGGGTCTTGCGGGCCTTGGCGCGGGAGGGGTCGCCGTCCTCCAGGATGACGCGCAGGGGCAGGATCTTCGCCTCCGGGGCGACGCCCATGACGCCCTCGGAGTTGCCGGGCCCGTGGCCGTGACCGGCGATGATCCCGGCCATGGCGGTGCCGTGCCGGGCCCAGGCGCGGTCGCCCTCGCTCGCGCCGAAGCCGACCAGGTCCTTGCCGGTGAGGACGTTGCCGGCCAGGTCCGGGTGGTCGGCCTCGACGCCGGTGTCCAGGACGGCGACGGTGACGCCGGCGCCCTTGGTGGTCTGCCACGCCTTCGCGGTGTGCATGGCGTCCAGGGACCACTGCTGGGCGCGGATGCCGTCGGCGTGCGCGGCCGGTGCCGGGACCAGGACGAGGGCGGCGGCGAGGAGGAGGCTCAGGGCTCCCGTCGCACGGGTTCCGTTGGTGTTCACGAGGGGTGCTCCGTGGGCGCGCCGACGTTCCCCCGCAGGGCGCGTTCGACGCGGTCGGCGAGGCCCTGCGCCTCGTGGCCGAGGCCGGCCTGGGCGGGGGCCGAGGCGGCGCCGGATTCCAAGGCCTGTTCGGCGGGCTCGGGCTCGTCGACGGTGCGGTCGTCGGCCCAGCCGGAGACGGCGTAGACGACCACCGGGGCGTCGGTGAGGACAGAGACGGTCCAGGAGGCCCGTTGCGGCGCACCGAACCCGGCGGCGACGGTGCCCTCGGCGGCGTACGGCAGCGGCATGAGGTCGGCACGGCGGCCCAGGCCCTCCTTCTCGAACCGGCCGGCCAGCGCGGTCATGGCGGCGGCGTCGGCCTTGGCGAAGAGCAGGCCGACGGTGGTGACGTGGCTCTGGGTGGCGTCGGTGTAGGTGGCGCGCAGCAGGCGCGTGCAGCCGACCGGGTCGAGCACCTTGGCCAGCAGCGGGTCGAAGGCGCCGGCGCAGTCGCCGTCCGGGGCGACGGCGACCCGGGTCCAGGTGCGGTCGGCGCCACCGGGGCCGGCGCCCCGCCCCTGGACGGTGGGCGGAAAGAGCTGGTCGACCGGCACGCTGTGCCACAGGTCCCCGGCCGCGGCGAACGCGTCGCGCGCGCCGCCGTCCCCGGAGTCCCCGGCGAGCCAGCTGCCGGTCACGGCGCCGGTGACCAGTCCCAGCCCGAGTACGAGGCAGACGGCCGCGGCGACCGCCTGGGGCCTGCCGCGCCCACCGAGCGAACGCGGCCGGGCGAGTCCGTCGTACCCCTCGGGCTCCCCGAACGACACCCAGGGCCGCCCGTCGCCCGGGGCCACCGGGGCGCTCCAGGACAGCGCGGGGTCGGGGGCGGCGGCCGCCTCGTCCGCAGGGCGGGGGGCGGGGCGGGGCGCGGCTGCGGACTCCGGTGCGGGTGCCCGATCCGGCTCCGGCTCCGCCGGGACGGGGCGGAGACGCCTGGTCGTCTCGGACGCGTGCTCCGCGGGCCCGGCAGGACGGCGGCGGGGCGACGGGTCGGGTGCGGCGCCCGCCCGGGAGGCCTCGGCGGGGGCGCCGGGGCCGACGGACGGGGACGCGGGCGTCGTCGGGTGCGGTGTCTGCGGCGTGCCACTCCCGGAGGGCTCCCCGGCATACGGGGACGCGGGCGTCGCGGGCACGGCAGGACGGCGGCGGGGCGACGGGGCGGGTGCGGCGCCCGCCCGGGAGGCCTCGGCGGGGGCGCCGGGGCCGACGGACGGGGACGCGGGCGTCGTCCGGTGCGGTGTCCGCGGCGTGCCGCTTCCCTCACCGGCCTCGCGGCCGACGGTCGGCGGGGTGTCCGGGAAGCGGGCGGACGCCCGGGGCGGCGGCGCGGAATCGGTGGCCCGGAAACGCGGGAAGTGGTGTGGGGCGCCGTCCGAGGTGTGCGGGGTGTACGAGTCACTGGCCCGACGCGTCTCTGCGCGGTTTCCCTCCCCGCGCGGCGCCGCCCAGTCGCCCTCCCGGCCGTCAGCGGGGGGTGCGGGTACGCGACCGCTGCCCGGGGACGCGGATTCGTGCGGGCGGCCGCTGTCCGCGGCACCGCTGTGCGGCGTCGCCGTCGGGCGGGGCGGCGCCTGCCGACGGTCCGGTGCGGCCGAGGGCCCCGGGGAGCCGGGGTGCCCGTCCGGGCGGGGCGGGGCTCCCGTGGACGGCGGCGCCGCGGGGCGCGGCGGGGTGTCCGGGCGGCGTCCGCCCCCGGAGCGCTCACCCGTACCGGACGGACCTTCCGGCGAAGACGGCGTTCCCGGCTGGAGCGAGGCGTCGCCGCGCAGCTCACCGCCGGAGCGCAGGCGTTCGTCGCCCTGGGACTGAACCGCCCTCGCCGAAGGCGGCGTCCCGGGGCGGGGCGGAGCCGCAGAGTTGGGTGGGGTGTCGGGGCGTGGGGGGAGGGAGGCGCGGCGCGCTTCCGTGCTCATGCACCCCCCGTTCCTCGGGCCCGGGCCGATTCTCCGGCGCGGGCCGGTGATGTCGTCTCCTGCCCCGGCCCGGCGCGGAACGTTCCGTCCCGGGCACGCATACCCGCACGGGAGGACCGCCATCCCGGCCTGAGCCCCGGGGGCCCGGCCGCCGGGGTCGCCCCGCCGTGCGTGCGCGTCACTCTACGGCGTGACCCCGCCCGGCGGGGAACCAGTCCGCGCGCCCGTGGCATTGGCCCGGAACGTCCCCCTACCCTGCGGTAATCCTGTCTGGCAGGCTGCGGTCATGACCGCACGCGCCGCCGACCGGGCCCGCTACGACCGGGCCACCGCCCATCTGGACGCCCCCGTGGCGATCGTGGACCTGGAGGCCTTCGACGCGAACGCCGACGACCTGCTGCGCCGGGCCGGCGGGAAGCCGGTCCGGGTCGCCAGCAAGTCCGTACGCTGCCGTGCGCTGCTGGAACGGGTCCTGGCCCGGGAGGGCTTCGCGGGCGTCATGTCGTTCACGCTGGCCGAGTCCCTGTGGCTGGCGCGCTCCGGTTTCGAGGACGTGCTGCTCGCCTACCCGTCGGCGGACCGCGCCCGGTACGCCGAGCTGACCGCCGATCCCAAGCTCGCCTCCGCCGTCACCGTGATGATCGACGACCCGGCGCAGCTGGACCTCATCGACGCGGCGCGCGACGGCGGCGGGGAAGTCGTGCGGGTGTGTCTGGAGTTGGACACCTCGCTGAAGCTGCTCGGCGGGCGGGTGCGGGTCGGGGCCCGGCGCTCCCCGCTGCACTCCCCCGCCGAAGTCGCCGACCTGGCCCGCTCGGTGGCCCGCCGGCCCGGCTTCGAGGTCGTCGGCGTCATGGCGTACGAGGGGCATGTGGCCGGTGTCGGGGACGCGGTGGCGGGGCGGCCGCTGCGGTCGCGTGCCGTGCGGCTGATGCAGGCCGCCGCCCGCCGGGAACTGGCCGAGCGGCGCGCGGCGGTGGTGCGGGCGGTCCGGGCCGTGGCGCCCGGCCTGGTGTTCGTCAACGGCGGCGGCACGGGCAGCGTGCAGCACACCGCCGCGGAGGACGCGGTCACCGAGATCGCCGCCGGGTCGGGGCTGTACGTGCCGCGGCTGTTCGACAACTACACGTCGTTCCGGGGCCGTCCCGCCGCGCTGTTCGCCCAGCCCGTCGTGCGGCGCCCGGGGGTCGGGGCCGTGACCGTGCTCGGCGGGGGCTACCCCGCCTCCGGTGCGGCCGGGAAGGACCGGCTGCCCGTGCCGTACCTCCCCGAGGGGTTGCGCTACGACCCCCAGGAGGGCGCCGGCGAGGTGCAGACGCCGCTGCTCGGCACTCCGGCCGACGATCTGCTGATCGGCGACAAGGTGTGGTTCCGGCACGCCAAGGCCGGCGAGCTGTGCGAACGGTTCGACACCCTGCACCTGGTGGAGGGGGACGCGGTGACGGCCACGGTGCCGACGTACCGGGGCGAGGGGCACACCTTCCTCTGACCCGCCGCCCGGCGGCTCAGTCGGACGGGCCGATGCCGCTGCCCACGCCACCGCCCGTGTCCGCGTCGCCGACGGGCCGGATGCCGTCGGTGATCTCGTCCATCACGGCGAGCGGCGGTCCCTCCTCGCCCGCGTCGAAGACGTAGCGGACGAGGATCGGGGACTCGGTGCCGACGGTGGAGGGGAAGACCAGCGACTGTACGTAGCCGCCGGGGCCCTTGGCCGTCGTCACCCGCCAGCGCACGTAGTACCCGGCGCGTCCGGCGACCGCGACCGGTCCTGCCCCGACCTGTTCGTGGGACTCGATGCCGCCGAAGGGTTCGCCGCCGACCGGATCGCGGTCGTAGGCGTCCTCGGCCGCGTCCTCGATGTCCTGCTCGGCGAGGGCCTTCGGGGAGGACTCGGTGCTGCCCGTGACGGTGCGCGAGATGACCAGGCCGTGCCGGCAGACGCCGCCGTCGCCGGGGCAGTCGTAGGTGCCGTCCGTGGTCATCATGACGTCGTCCTCGGCGATGTACCGGGGACGCACCCAGCCGTCCGGCAGCGGGAAGGTGATGCCGTTCAGCGGGTCCTCGACCACGGCCGGGTCGTCGGCGGAGGATTCGGAAGCGGCCGGTGAGGAGGACGGTGGCGTACTCGTCGGCGCCGGGGCGCCGGTGGTGGCCGTGACCGGCGGGGTCCGTGCCTCGGGTGCGTCGCCGTCGTCCTCACCCAGGAGGAACACACCGGTGACGACCGCCGCCACCAGGACCGCCGCGGCGGTGGTGAGGGCGATCGCCCTGGCCCGCCCGCCGCCGCCCGCCGGCCCGCGCTGCCCGGGGCCGCCGCCGGTGAACAGCGGCACGGTCGACGACGGCGGCGGCTCCGGGGGCCCGTACCCGGTGGGCGGCCCGTATCCGGCGGGGGCCCCGGGCACGCGACGGTGCTCCGTCCAGGCCGTGCCGTCCCACCAGCGTTCCTGGTGCGGGGCCGACGGATCGGGGTACCAGCCGGGCGGCGGCGTCATGCTCATTCCGGCACTGTAGGACGCCGCCCGCCCCGGTCTACAGCGGTGTGACGTACGCCCCGGAGATCCCGCCGTCCACCAGGAAGTCGGTGGCGTTGACGAAGGAGGAGTCGTCGCTGGCCAGGAAGGCGACGGCGGCGGCGATCTCCTCGGCCTCGGCGAACCGCCCGAGCGGGATGTGCACGAGGCGGCGTGCGGCCCGCTCCGGGTCCTTGGCGAACAGCTCCCGCAGCAGCGGGGTGTTGACCGGGCCGGGGCACAGGGCGTTGACGCGGATGCCTTCCCGCGCGAACTGCACGCCCAGTTCCCGGGACATGGCGAGGACACCGCCCTTGGACGCGGTGTACGAGATCTGGCTGGTGGCGGCACCCATCCGCGCGACGAAGGACGCGGTGTTGATGATCGAGCCCCTGCCCTGGCGCCGCATGTAGGGGATGGCGGCCTTGCAGCACAGGTAGACGGAGGTGAGGTTGACCTCCTGGACGCGCTTCCAGGCCTCCAGTCCCGTCTCCAGGATGGAGTCGTCGTCGGGCGGCGAGATGCCGGCGTTGTTGAACGCGACGTCGACGCTGCCGTAGGTGTCGTACGCCGCCTCGAACAGCGCCTCCACCTGCTCCGGGTCGGTCACGTCGGCCTTGACGAAGGTGCCGCCGGTCTCCTCGGCCGCCGCCTTGCCCCGGGTCTCGTCCACGTCGCCGCAGACGACGTGGGCGCCCTCGGAGGCGAGCCGGCGGGCGGACGCGAGGCCGATGCCGCTGCCGGCCCCGGTGACGACGGCGGTGCGGCCGGCCAGACGGCGGCAGATGATGTCCTCGGTCATGAGTGGCTATGCCTCCGTGCTGATGAAGACGTTCTTGGTCTCGGTGAAGGCGGTGAGCGCGTCGGGGCCGAGTTCGCGGCCGAGACCGGACTGCTCGAAGCCGCCGAACGGGGTCCAGTAGCGCACACTGGAGTGGGAGTTGACCGACAGGTTCCCGGCGCGCACCGCGCTCGACACCCGCAGGGCGCGTCCGACGTCCCGGGTCCACAGCGAGCCGGAGAGGCCGTAGTCGGTGGCGTTGGCCAGGCGGACCGCGTCGGCCTCGTCCTCGAAGGGCAGGACGACGGCGACGGGGCCGAAGACCTCCTCGACGGCCACGCGGGCGTGCGCGTCCACGCCGGTGAGGACGGTGGGCGGGAACCAGAAGCCGGGGCCGCCCTCGGGGGCCTTGCCGCGGATGGCGTCGGCGTCGTCGGGGACGTAGGAGCGGACGCGGTCCAGTTGGGCGCGGGAGATCAGCGGGCCCATGTCGGTGCTCTCGTCGGCCGGGTCGCCGACGCGGACGGACTCGATCGCGGGGGCCAGGAGGGCGAGGAAACGGTCGTACACGGTGCGCTGGACGAGGACGCGGGTGCGGGCGCAGCAGTCCTGGCCGGAGTTGTCGAGGAAGGACATGGGGGTGGCGGCCGCGGCGGCCTCCAGGTCGGCGTCGGCGAAGACGATGTTGGGGCTCTTGCCGCCGAGTTCGAGGGTGACGGGCTTGAGGAGGGCGGCGCCCTCGGCGGCCACCCGCCGGCCCACGGCCGTCGAGCCGGTGAAGACGATCTTCGCGACGCCGGGGTGCCGGACGAGGGCGTCACCCGCGACCGGTCCGTGCCCCGGCAGGACCTGGAACAGTCCCTCGGGAAGGCCTGCCTCCAGGGCCAGTTCGGCCAGGCGGAGCGCGGTCAGCGGGGTGGTCTCGGCGGGCTTGAGGAGCACGGCGTTGCCCGCCGCCAGCGCCGGTGCGGTGCCCCAGGCCGCGATGGGCATCGGGAAGTTCCAGGGGGCGATGACGCCGACCACGCCCAGCGGTTCGAGGATCGTCACGTCGAGCCCGCCCGCGACCGGGATCTGCCGTCCGGTGAGCCGCTCCACTCCCCCGGCGGCGTAGTCGAGCAGGTCGCGGACGTTGCCGGCCTCCCAGCGGGCGTTGCCGACGGTGTGCCCGGCCTCCATGACCTCCAGCCGGGCCAGTTCCTCCAGGTGGCCGTCGACGGCGGCGGCGAAGCGGCGCAGCAGCCGGGCGCGGTCGCCGGGGGCGAGGGCGGCCCAGCCGGCCTGCGCCCGCACGGCCCGTACGACGGCGGCGTCGACGTCGGACGCCGATGCCGCGGGGACGGTGGCGACGACCTCTTCGGTGGCGGGGTTCAGTACACGCAGCAGGTCGGGCAGGTCGGACAACGGTGCCTCACATGCGTTCGAAGGAGCGGCGCAGTTCCCAGTCCGTGACGGCGGCGTCGTAGGCGTCGAGTTCGACGCGTGCCATGTTGCGGTAGTGGGCGACGACCTCGTCCCCGAAGGCGTCCTTGGCGAGGGTGCTGTTCTCCCACAGCTCGGCGGCCTCGCGCAGGGTGGCCGGGACGTGTTCGTAGTCGGCGGCGTAGGCGTTGCCGGGGCAGGGTTCGGGCAGCTCCAGCCGCTGTTCGACGCCGTACAGGCCCGCCGCCACCATGCCGGCCACCGCTAGGTACGGGTTGACGTCGCCGCCGGGGAGCCGGTTCTCGAAGCGCAGGGAGCGGCCGTGGCCGACGACGCGCAGGGCGCAGGTGCGGTTGTCGTGGCCCCAGGCGACGGCGGTGGGGGCGAAGGAGCCGGGCTGGAAGCGCTTGTAGGAGTTGATGTGCGGGGCGTACAGGAGGGAGAACTCGCGCAGGGCCACGAGCTGTCCGGCGAGGAAGTGCCGCATGACGTCGGACATGCCGCCTTCCCCGTCGCCGGCCATGACGCTGCGGCCGTCGGCGTCGGCGAGCGAGAGGTGGATGTGGCAGGAGTTGCCCTCGCGTTCGTTGTACTTGGCCATGAAGGTGAGGGACATGCCCTCCTGGGCGGCGATCTCCTTGGCCCCGGTCTTGTAGACCGCGTGCTGGTCGCAGGTGACCAGGGCCTCGTCGTAGCGGAAGGCGATCTCGTGCTGGCCGGGGTTGCACTCCCCCTTGGCGGACTCGACGGTCAGGCCGGCGCCGGCCATCTCGTTGCGGATGCGGCGCAGCAGGGGTTCGACGCGGCCGGTGCCGAGGACCGAGTAGTCGACGTTGTACTGGTTGGCCGGGGTCAGGCCGCGGTAGCCGGCGTCCCAGGCCTGTTCGTAGGTGTCGCGGAAGACGATGAACTCCAGCTCGGTGCCGGCCCGCGCGGTGAGGCCGTGCCCGGCGAGGCGTTCGAGCTGGCGACGCAGGATCTGGCGGGGCGCGGCGAGCACCGGGGAGCCGTCCTCCCAGGCCAGGTCGGCGACGGCCAGCGCGGTGCCCTCGTGCCACGGCAGGCGGCGCAGGGTGGCCAGGTCGGCGTGCATGGCGAAGTCGCCGTAGCCGCGGTCCCAGGAGGACATCGCGTAGCCGTCGACGGTGTTCATGTCGGCGTCGACGGCGAGCAGGTAGTTGCAGCCCTCGGTGCCGTGCCGCAGGACCTCGTCGAGGAAGAAGCGGGCGGCGAAACGCTTGCCCTGGAGGCGTCCCTGCATGTCGGGGAAGGCCAGGACGACGGTGTCGAGGTCGCCGGCGGCGACGAGGGCGTGCAGTTCCTCGACCCCGAGCGGGGGCGTGCGGTCTGCTGCCACGGGGGGAGCCTCCTTCGGCCGGGAGCCATAAGGTATTGCGGCGGACCATTGCTTGGAAAGGGGGCGCGGCCGCATGCCGGAGGAAACCCCGGGGAGCGTGACGGACCGGCTCGCGCCGGTACTGCGGCCGGTGCGGGCCGGCAACGGGTTCGAGGAGGCGCTGGAGCAGATCCTCCAGGTCGTCAGGCTGGGTCTGGTGTCCGGGGGCGAGCGGCTGCCGGCCGAGCGGGAGCTGGCGGAGCGGCTGGGGATCAGCCGGGTGACGCTGCGCGAGGTGCTGCGGGTGCTTCAGGACCAGGGGCTCGTGGAGGCGCGGCGGGGGCGGTACGGCGGAACGTTCGTGCTGCCGCGGACGGACGCGGGCGGCGAGGACGAACTGCGGCGCCGAGTCGCCGGGGTGGACCTCGAGGACGTGCTGCGCTTCCGGGAGGTGCTGGAGGTGGGCGCGGCCGGGCTGTGCGCGGCGCACGGGCTGACCGGCGCGCAGGCGGCGCGGCTGCGGGCGGCGCTGGCCGGCACGCGGGAGGCGCCGCTGGCGGAGTACCGGCGGCTGGACACGATGCTGCACCTCACCCTGGGGGAACTGTGCGGCTCGCCCGCCCTCGCCGCCCAGTACGCGGCCGTCCGGGCCACCCTCAACGACCTCCTGGACTGCATCCCGCTGCTGGTGCGCAACCTGGAGCACTCCCAGCGTCAGCACACGGCGCTGGTGGAGGCGGTGCTCGACGGGGACGCGGACGGGGCGCGGGAGATCACGCGGGAGCACTGCGCGGGGACGGCGGCGCTGCTGCGCGGGTTCCTGGCGTGAGCGCGGGCGGGCGTCTTGCCTCGGGAGGCCTTCCCGGCAAAGGTATGCGTACGGTCCATTGCGGGCAGGCCGCGGGAGGTCGGACGATGGCGGGCAGGCCACTGATCGGCGTCAGCACGTATCTGGAGCACGGCGCGCGCTGGGGCGTGTGGGAGCTGGAGGCGGCGCTGCTGCCGGCCGGGTATCCGCGGCTCGTGCAGCGGGCGGGCGGACTGGCCGCGATGCTCCCGCCGGACGCGCCGGAGCACGCCGCCGCCGCCGTCGCCCGCCTGGACGGGCTGGTGATCGCGGGCGGCCCGGACGTGGAGCCGGCCCGCTACGGCGCCGAGCCCGGCCCGCGCACCGGCCCTCCCGCCCGGGCCCGGGACACCTGGGAACTGGCGCTCATCGAGGCGGCCCTGGCCGCGCGCGTCCCGTTGCTGGGCGTCTGCCGGGGCATGCAGCTGCTCAACGTCGCGCTCGGCGGCACCCTCGTCCAGCACATCGACGGCCACGCCGAGGTGGTGGGCGTCTTCGGCGGCCACCCGGTCAAGCCGGTGCCGGGGACGCTGTACGCGGGTGTGGTGCCCGAGGAGCTGTTCGTCCCGACCTACCACCACCAGGCGGTGGACCGGCTGGGCGCGGGCCTGGTCCCCGCGGCCCACGCGGCGGACGGCACGGTGGAGGCCCTGGAACTGCCGTCCGGGCCCGGCTGGGTCCTCGGGGTGCAGTGGCATCCGGAGATGGGCGAGGACGTACGGGTGATGCGGGCCCTGGTGGAGGCGGCGGGGGCGGGCTGACCCGCGCGGCCGGAGCGCCGGACGGGCGACGCGCCGCCACTTCCGGGCGGCAGGCATCCGTACGCCGGCGGCCCCCGGCACTCGTGCCCGACACACACCGGAGCAAGTCGGCCGACTCCGCCCCGTGCTCCCCGCACGCGCGGTCGGCCGCCCCTCTCGGCGGCCGCGGCTCCAGGCCCATCGCGTGGGCCGACGCCGGGCATACCGGGGCCAGCCGGCCCCCGGCACAGCGCACGCGACCGTCCGCCGCTCCGCCTGACGCCGGCCGGCACGGCGGCCACGACGGCACGGCGGCCCGGTGGACACGACGGGCACGACGGCGCGAGGGGCCCGCTCAGCCCCCGGCCCGTCACCGCCCGCCCCGCGCCCCTACCCCCGCGTCAGGGACAGGAGCTGCCGGGCCGGGCCCGTCGGGCGGTGGCCCGTGGGCCATACCGCGCGCAGGTCGCGGGCCAGGGCGACGTCCGCGACCGGGACGCTCACCAGGCGCCGGTTGGACAGCTCCTCGCCGACGGCGAGTTCGCTCAGGACGGAGGGGCCGGCGCCGCTCACGGCGGCGGCCTTCACCGCGGTGGTCGACGAGAGTTCGATCAGGGGGCGGGCCAGGCCGCCCAGAGCCGCGTCCAGGACCTGCCGGGTACCCGAGCCCTTCTCCCGCAGGATCAGCGGGGTCGCCGCCAGTTCCGCCGCCTGGAGCGGACGCCTGCGCCGGGTCCACGGGTGGCCCGGTGCCGCCACGACGATCAGCCGGTCGTGGGCGATGACCGCGGAGTCGAGGCCCGCCGGGACGCTCACCCCCTCCACGAAGCCCAGGTCGGCCTCGCCGGCCAGCAGCCGCTCCGCCACCACCGCCGAGTTTCCGGCGAGCAGCGACACCGCGGTGTCCGGCAGCTGGGTGCGCAGCGCGACCAGCCAGCCCGGCAGCAGGTACTCGGCGATCGTCATGCTCGCCGCCACCCGCAGCCGCGAGTCCCGCCGGTCCCGCAGGGCCTGCGCGCCCGCGTCGAACGCCTCGGCCGCCTCCACGATCCGGCGCGCCCAGTCCGTGACGAGTGCGCCGGCGTCAGTGAGCCGGGAGCCGCGGGGCGAGCGGTCCACCAGAGCGACGCCCAGCTGCCGTTCCATCGAGCGGACGCGGCTGCTGGCGGCCGGCTGGGTGATGCCCAGCTCCCGCGCCGCGCCGCCGAGACTGCCGAGCCGCGCCACGGCCAGGAGCAGCTCCAGCGCCCCGAGATCCGGCACCCGGTGCGCCAGTGAGCCCGTCACGTGCCGCCCCCGTACGTCGTACCCGCCCTCCGCGTCGCCCGTACCGTTCGTACCGCCCGCACCGCTGCTCATAACCCCAGCTTATGCCCTCATAGGGACATGGTCCCTGGTCAGCGGCTTCTGCCGCCGGGACCGTGGACACATGGTCACCGCAGCCCAGCCCTTGTCACCCACCTCCGTCCCGTCCCGGCGGGTCCCGGCCGTCCGTCACCTCGGGCCCAACTGGTACGCCTGCGTCATGGGCACCGCCATCGTCGGCACCGCGGGAGCCGCGCTCCCCTGGCAGGTGCCCGGGCTGCGGGCCCTCTGCACCGCCGTCTGGGCCCTGTCGCTCGCGCTGCTGGCGGTCCTGCTGGTGGCCCGGTCCCTGCACTGGCTGCACCACCGCGACCAGGCCCGCGCCCATCTGCTCGACCCGGCGGCGGCCCCCTTCTACGGCTGCCTGGCGATGGCGCTGCTGGCTGTCGGCGGCGGCGCCGTGACCGTCGGCCGGGACTGGATCGGCACCTCGGCCGCGGTGGCCCTGGACACCGTGCTGTTCACCGCCGGTACCGTCGTCGGGCTGGCGGCGGCGGTCGCCGTGCCCTATCTGATGGCCGTACGGCACCGGACAGAGTTGGGGCAGGCCAGTCCGGTATGGCTGCTGCCGCTGGTCGCGCCGATGGTGTCCGCGGCCGTGGGGCCGCTGCTCGTGCCGCACCTCCCGCCGGGACAGCCCCGCGAGACGCTGCTGCTCGCCTGTGTCGCGATGTTCGGGGTGAGTCTGCTCGCGACCCTGGTGACCCTGCCGGTGATCTTCGGCCGGCTGCTCACCGGCGGCCCGCTGCCGCTCGCGCTCACCCCGTCGCTGTTCCTGGTGCTCGGCCCGCTCGGGCAGTCGACCACCGCCGTCGGGAAGTTCGCGGACGTGGCCCCCGGGGTCCTGCCGGGACCGTACGCCGAGGGGTTCGGGGTCCTCGCCGTCCTGTACGGCGTGCCGGTGACGGGCTTCGCGCTGATGTGGCTGTGTCTCGCCGTCGCCCACGTCGTGCGGGCGCGCCGGGAGGGCATGGGCTTCTCGATGACCTGGTGGTCGTTCACCTTCCCGGTGGGCACCTGTGTCACCGGCGCCGCGGCGCTGGCCCGGCACACCGGGCTCGCCGCCTACGACGTGCTCGCCGTCGTCCTGTACGGCGTCCTCGTCACCGCCTGGGCCGTCGCGGCCGTGCACACCGCGCGGGGCCTGTTCAGCGGCGTGCTGCTCGCAGGGCCGCGTCCAGCACCCGGGGCGCCTTCGCCAGCGACGGCCCGTACCACGTGAGGTACCGCCCGTCGACGAGGGCGCAGGGCAGGCTGGGGAAGGCCTCCGGGCCGTCGTCGGCGGTGAAGCGGTAGGGCTCGTCCGGCAGGACCACCAGGTCCGGGCGGGCCGCCCGCAGTTCCTCGACCGGGACCTTCGGGTAGCGCTCGGGGTGGGACGCGTAGAGGTGGTCGACGCCGAGGCGGGCCAGTACGTCGCCCGCGAAGGTGTCGCTGCCCAGCACCATCCAGGGCCTGCGCCAGATCGGTACGACGGCCGTGGTGCGCCGCTCGGGGCGGGGCGGAGCGGTCCAGGCGGCCTCCGCCTCGTCCAGCCACCGGGGGCGGGACGGCGCCCCGCAGGCGGTCAGCACGCGGGCCAGTTCGGTGAAGGCCTGCGGGACCGTGCGCACCTCGGTCACCAGCACCTCGACGCCCGCCGCGCGCAGGGCGTCCAGGTCCGGGGCGCGGTTCTCCTCCTCGTTGGCGATCACCAGGTCGGGGGCGAGGGCGAGGACGCGGTCGGTCTTCGGGTTCTTGGTGCCGCCGACGCGGGCGACGTCGAGACCGGCCGGGTGGGTGCACCAGTCGGTGGCACCGACCAGGGCGCCCTGCACCGTACGGGCCACCGCCTCGGTCAGCGACGGCACCAGCGAGACCACCCTCACCTGCGGGGCCCTTCCCGCACCGCCTCGATGTGCTCGGCGACGGCGACCACGATCAGCCGGGTGTCGGGCACCGTGGCCCGCCAGCGGTGCCGCACCCCGCCGGTCAGGTACAGCGTGTCGCCGCGCCCGAGCCGGTAGGCGCGGCCCTCGGCCTCGATCTCCACGGCGCCCTCGGTGACGAACATCAACTGGTCGTTGCGGTACTGCAGTTCCCGGCCCGCGTCGTGGTCGCCGGTGAACTCCGAGGCGTGCATCTGGTGGTGCCCGCGCACCAGCGAGCGCACCCTGGGGGCCAGCTCGGGGTCGGGGTCCTCGGCGCGTACCACGTCCACGCTGCAGGCGGGGTCGGCGGCGGCGAGCAGTTCGACGGCGGTGGTGCGCAGGGCGTCGGCCACCTTCTCCAGGGAGCTCTGGCTGGGCCGGGCCCGGTCGTTCTCGATCTGGCTCAGGAAGGGCACGGACAGGCCGCTGCGCTCGGAGACGACGGCGAGGGTGAGTTCGAGGGTCCGGCGCCGCCGCCGTACGGCCGCGCCCACCCGGAGCTGCTGCTCTTTGTGGTCGCCCATCGCTCCGGCTCCCTCCTTCACCCGTCGCCGTATCCCTGATGAGTTCTCTGCACCCTACGCATGTTCGGCAAACCGTTTCACGCGGCCGTCACATCGACGTCACGGTGCGGTGGCCGCGATCTCACGTTTCTCGCCATCCCAGGGCCTCCCGTCGGCGGTGCCGGACGCCTTACCGGTTCAAGGTCCGGACGGTCCCACGTGTTCCCGCCAGTCCCTCATGTCCCGGTCGCGTGAGGCTCGGGCGGTGGGTTGGCGCTCCGTGGTTGACCGAATCCTTACCGTGTGCCGACCGCACACGTCAAAGGGCTGGGCCCGGGACGCGGCTTCGAAAGGAAGCGCGTCCCGGGCCCACCCCTCGGGGCGCCGGTGGTCCTACTGCGGGGTCATCCGGCCGACCATGTCCGGGTGCTCTTCGAGCCACGCGGCCACGGCTTCCTCCTCCTGCCCCTGACCACGGTCCTTGATCTCCGCCTCCAGGGTGCCGAGCTCGTCCTCGCTCATGCGGAAGTTCTTGATCCACTCGGTGAGCTGCGGGTACTGCTCGGGGAACGCCTTGCTGGCGATGGTGTGAATCGTGTTGTTCGCGCCGAAGGACTTCTTCGGGTCCTTCAGCTTGGTCAGCTCGTACTCGCTGTACGCCCAGTGCGGGGACCAGAGCGTGACCGCGACCGGCTCCTTCTTCGCCAGCGCGCGCTTGAGCTCGGCCAGCATCGCCGGGGTGGAGCCGTCGACGACCTCGTACTCGTCCTCAAGGCCGTAGGCCGGCAGGACGTCGTTCTTGACCAGCTGCATCTGACCGGTGCCGGGTTCGATGCCGATGATCTTCCCGTCGAAGAGGTCGGCCTTGCCCTTGAGGTCCGCGAGGGACTTGACGTCCTTCACGTACGAGGGGACGGCGATCTCCAGGGAGGTCGGTTCGTACCAGGTGCCCAGGTCGGTGAGGTTGTTCTTGTGCTTGTCCCAGTAGTTCTTCTGGGCGTGGGGCAACCAGGCGTCGAAGTTGAGGTCCAGGTCACCGGAGGCGAGTCCGGTGTAGACCGGGCCGACGTCCATCTGCTTCAGGTTCAGCTTGTAGCCGCGCCGCTCCAGGACGTTCTTCCACAGGTAGGTGACGGCGACGTCCTCTTCCCACGGGAACCAGGCGACGTCCAGCGGACGCTTGGCCTCGGCCGGGGTGGCGCCGGAGCCGCCCTGGACCGGGGCGAGCTTGTCGACGACGCCCGGGTTGGACTTCAGCCAGGTGCGGACGGCGTCCTGCTGGTTGCCCTTGCCGGCCTTGTTGATCTCGGCCTCGAGGCTGGTGAGCTGCTTCTCCGTCATGGAGAAGTCCTTGAGCCACTTGGTGACGACCGGGTTGTCGTCCGAGAAGCCCTTGCGGGACAGCGTGTGCACGCCGTCGCCCTTGCCCCAGGAGCCCTTCGGGTCCTTCAGCTTCTTCAGGTCGTAGTCGTTGTACGCCCAGTGCGGCGACCAGAGCGTGACGACGATCGGTTCCTTCTTGCTGTAGGCCCGCTTCAGCTCGGCCAGCATCGCCGGCGTGGAGCTGTCGACGACCTTGTACTCCTTGTCGAGGCCGTACTCCTTGAGCACCTTGCTCTTGAGCAGGTTCATCTCACCGGCGCTGGGCTCGATACCGGTGATCTTCCCGCCGAAGAGGTCGGCCTTGCCCTTGAGGTCCTCCATGGAGTCGATGTCCTCCATGTAGGCCGGCACGGTCAGCTCCAGCGACGTCTCGTCGTACCAGCAGCCGAGGTCCTCCAGCTGCTTGCCGTACTTCTTCCAGTACTGCTCGTGGGTCGTCGGCAGCCAGGAGTCGGTCTGGAAGTCGATGCTGCCCTGCGCGAGCGCGGTGTAGAGCGGGCCGGCCTCGAACTGCTTGGCCTCGACCTCGAAGCCGCGCTGTTCCAGGATCTCCTTCCACAGGTAGGTGGAGGCGACGCCCTCGTCCCAGGGGATGTAGCCGATGGAGATCTTCTTGCCCTCGCCGACGTTCTTGCCGCCGGCCACCGTCTCGGACTTCTCGCCGCTGCCGCCGAAGACGCCCATGCCGCCGGCCACCAGGCCGAGGATGACGATGCCGATCACGGCGACCTGCGGCTGGGGGCGGTAGGACCAGATCTTCAGGCCCTTGGCGGCGCGGGCCTTGGCGGCGGCGCGGCGGCCCAGCGGCGAGACGTGCGTGCCCAGCGCGCTGGTCATACGGTCCAGGTAGATCGCGAGGATCACGATGGCGACACCGGCCTCGGCGCCGAGGCCGACGTTGAGCTGGCCGATGGACTCCATGACGTCGCCGCCGAGGCCACCGGTGCCGACCATGCCGGCGATCGCGGCCATGGACAGGCCGAGCATGATGACCTGGTTGACGCCCGCCATCACCGTGGGCAGCGCGAGCGGGAGCTGGACCCGCAGCAGGGTGTTGCGGGGGGTGGTGCCGAAGGCCTCGGCGGCCTCGACCAGTTCCTTGTCGACCTGGCGGATGCCCAGCTCGGTCATGCGCACGCCGGGGGCGAGCGCGAAGATCAGGGTGGCCACGATGCCCGGGGCGGAGCCGGTCCCGAAGAACAGGATCGCCGGGATGAGGTAGATCATCGCGGGCAGCGTCTGCATGAAGTCCAGCACCGGCCGGACGACCGCGCTGACCCGGTCGGACCGGGCCGCCCAGATACCCACCGGCACCGAGACGACCAGGGCGATGATCGTGGCGACCAGCAGCAGCGCCAGGGTCACCATCGCGTTCTCCCACAGACCCATGGAGTCGATGAAGGCGAACCCGGCGAAGGAGAGGACACCGGCGAGCGCACCGCGCAGCCAGAAGGCCACCACGGCGAAGATGCCGGCGAGCAGCAGCGGCTCGGGCGCCTGGAGGACGGCGTTGATGCCGTCGTAGGCGCCGGTGAAGATGCTCTTGAGGAAGGTGAAGAGCCAGGAGACGTTGTCGAGCAGCCAGTCGACGGCGCTGTTGACCCAGTCACCGAGAGGAATCCTAGGCACGGGACATCACCTTCTCGCCGCCCTTGTCGCGCGGGGTGTCGCAGACGGCGGGGGCCGTGTCCTCGTCGCCGAGGAAGCCGACGAGACGCCGGGCCGGGACGACGCCCACCAGCCGGCGGTCGCCGTCGAGCACGGCCACCGAGTGGGGCACGCGGGCGCTGATCGCGCACAGCTCCGCGAACGGGGTGTCGGGCGTGGCGGTCTCGCAGCCGCAGTCGGCCTCGTCGCCGCGCAGCTCCGTCTCCATGACGGCGCGCGCGGTGAGCACGCGGGAGCGGTCGACGTCCTGGGTGAAGGAGGCGACGTAGTCGTTGGCGGGACGTATCAGGATGTCCTGCGCGGTGCCTATCTGCACGATCTCGCCGTCACGCATGACGGCGATGCGGTCGCCCAGGCGCATGGCCTCGTTGAGGTCGTGGGTGATGAAGACGATGGTCTTCTTCAGGGTCTTCTGCAGGTCGAGCAGCTGGTCCTGCATGTCGCGGCGGATCAGCGGGTCGAGGGCGCTGAAGGACTCGTCCATCAGCAGCAGGTCGGCGTCCGTGGCGAGCGCGCGGGCCAGACCCACACGCTGCTGCATGCCGCCGGACAGCTCGTCCGGCCAGGACTTCTCCCAGCCGGCCAGGCCGCACAGGGCGAGCGCCTCGTCGGCGCGGCGTTCGCGCTCGGCGCGGGGCACGCCCTGCACTTCAAGGCCGTAGGCGGCGTTGTCACGGACGCTGCGGTGCGGGAAGAGCGCGAAGTGCTGGAAGACCATGCTGATCTTCTTGGAGCGGACCTCGCGCAGCTCGCGGTCGCTGAGCTCGGTGAGGTCCTGGCCGCCGTAGCGGACATGTCCGGCGGTCGGCTCCGACAGACCGTTGAGCATGCGCAGCAGCGTGGACTTGCCGGACCCGGACAGGCCCATGACCACGAAGATCTCGCCGGGCTCCACGGTGAAGGACGCGTCGATGACGGCGGCCGTGGTTCCGTCGGCGCGCAGTTCCTCCCGGTCTGCTGCCCCCTTGCGCAGTCGTTCGACTGCCTGGTCCGGTTTCCTGCCGAAGACCTTGTACAGGTTCTCGGCCTCTAGCCTGGCTGACACGCTTACCTCTTGGATCGGGGGCAGGGACAGGGTCGTGAAGACTCGCTCATGCGCAGACTCGTCGAGCGAGGGATCTTCGATACGAAGACTCGCTAACAGTTGAATGCATCAACCAGCTTCGGCCCGGCTGCGCGCCTGCCCCGATCTTTATGGGCCAAACATTTGAGTGACCCAGTTCACACACCCTCCATCGATCGCCCACATCCCCTGGGGCATGATGCGAGGTGTGACCGGACGACTGATGCTCCTCGACACCGCCTCCCTCTACTTCCGCGCCTACTTCGGCGTGCCGGACTCCGTGAAGGCACCCGACGGCACGCCCGTGAACGCCGTGCGCGGACTCCTCGACTTCATCGACCGCCTGGTGAAGGACCACCGGCCCGACCACCTGGTCGCCTGCATGGACGCCGACTGGCGACCGGGGTGGCGGGTGGAACTGATCCCCACCTACAAGGCGCACCGCGTCGCCGAGGAGCAGGCGTCGGGCCCCGACACCGAGGAGGTCCCCGACACGCTCTCGCCGCAGGTCCCGGTCATCGAGGCCGTCCTCGACGCGCTCGGCATCGCCCGTGTCGGTGTGGCGGAGTACGAGGCGGACGACGTCATCGGCACCTATACCGCGCGGGCGGCGGGGCCCGTCGACATCGTCACCGGCGACCGGGACCTCTACCAGCTCGTGGACGACGCGCGGGGCGTGCGGGTGCTGTACCCCCTCAAGGGTGTCGGCACCCTCGCGCTCACCGACGAGGCCGCGCTGCGGGAGAAGTACGGCGTCGACGGGCGCGGGTACGCCGATCTGGCGCTGCTGCGGGGCGACCCGAGCGACGGCCTGCCGGGCGTGGCGGGCATCGGCGAGAAGACGGCGGCCAAGCTGCTCGCCGAGTTCGGGGACCTGGCCGGGATCCAGGCGGCGGTCGACGACCCGCGGGCGAGGCTCACGCCCTCGCAGCGCAAGCGCCTGACCGAGGCCAAGCCGTATCTCGCGGTCGCCCCGAAGGTCGTCCGGGTCGCCGACGACGTACCGCTGCCGGACGTCGACACCGCGCTGCCGCGCGCTCCCCGGGACGCGGCGGCACTGGACGGACTGGCGGCGCGCTGGGGGCTGGGCGGCTCGTTGCAGCGGCTGCTGACGACACTCTCCGCCTGAGGCGTGCCGTACGGGCGGGCAAGGCTCGCCCGGTGAATCGGAGTTCCGAGGAGGGGAAGCCGTAACCTGCGCGCGGGAGGGCACGTCGAGGAGCTCTTCGTCCATGACGCGGCGAGCGAGGCGGGGATGCTAACTTAGGTATACCTAACTCAGGGAACCCCCACGCAGGGAGCAGGGAGGCCGTCATGGCAGACCGTCCGGGACGCAAACCGCGCAAGCCGCACACCGCGCAGGTGGTGCGCACCGAGCGGCTCACCCCGCACATGCAGCGCGTGGTGCTCGGCGGCGGGGAACTGTCCGCCTTCTCGGCGGACACCTGCACCGACCACTACGTGAAGCTGCTGTTCCCGGCCGAGGGCGTGACCTACCCGGAGCCCTTCGACATGGAACGCATCCGCGAGGAGTTCCCGCGCGAGCACTGGCCGGTGACCCGGACCTACACGGTGCGCCAGTGGGACGCCGAGCACCGAGAGCTGACGCTGGACTTCGTGATCCACGGCGACCAGGGACTGGCCGGGCCCTGGGCCAAGCGGGTCCAGCCGGGCGAGACCGTGCGTTTCCTGGGCCCCGGTGGCGCCTACGCCCCCGACCCCGCCGCCGACTGGCACCTGCTCGCCGGTGACGAGAGCGCCCTGCCCGCGATCGCCCGGTCCCTGGAGGCGCTGCCCGACGGTGCCCGCGCCTTCGCCTTCGTCGAGGTCGACGGCCCCCAGGAGGAGCAGAAGATCGACTCCGACGTGGAGGTCGTCTGGCTGCACCGCGACGGCCGTCCGGTGGGCCGGGCCCTGGTCGAGGCCGTGCGCGGCCTGGACTTCCCCGAGGGCCGGGTGCAGGCCTTCGTGCACGGCGAGGCGGCCTGCGTGAAGGAACTGCGCAAGCTCCTGCGGGTGGAGCGCGGAATTCCCCGCGAGGACCTCTCCATCTCCGGGTACTGGCGCCTCGGCCACAACGAGGACGGCTGGCAGGCGTCGAAGCCGGAGTGGAACGCCCGCATCGAGGCCGAGCAGGAGGGCACCGCCTCGGCGGCGTAGCACTCCGGGCTACGGCTACGGCTACGGCTACGGGCCCGGAGTACGCGGGGTTCCGGGACCCCGCTCAGTCGCCGCGTATCCGCGCGTGCAGGTGCATGTCGTGCCAGCCGTCGGCGTGCCGCAGGGCGCTGCGCTTGGTGCCCTCCAGGGCGAAGCCCGCCTTGGCGGCCACCCGGCAGGAGGCCTCGTTGGCGACGGCGTGGGACAGTTCCAGACGCTGGAAGCCGATGTCGTCCAGGGCCCAGCGGGCCAGCGTCCGCGTGGCGCGGGCGGCGACGCCACGGCCGCGGGCCGCCGCCGTGGTCCAGTAGGCGACCTCGGCGACCCCGTCGCCCAGCTCCACCTGCCGCAGCGCCACCCGGCCGAGCAGCCGGTCGCCGGCCGCGTCGGCGACGGCCCACTGGACGTCGCGCTCCTGCTGCCACCCTCGCTGCCATTCGGCGATCCAGCCGCGCACCTCCTCCTCGGAGTCGGCGGCGCGGATGTGCCACTGGTGCATCACCGGGTCCTGGAAGGCCGCGTGGACGGCGGGCGCGTCCGCCGTGCGCCACGGGCGCAGCAGCAGCCCGTCGCCGGTGGGGAGCGTGGGCTGCGGGGTGCGGGAGAGGGTGCCCGGGGGCAGGACCGGGCTCGTCAGGTAGGGCATGCCGGCATCCTGCCAACGGGTGCGGCCGGCGGCCCAGCGGATTTCGTACGCTGGCAGGCGATGAGACGCCGCACCGCTCCCCCGCCCTCACCCCTCCCCCAGCGCGACGGGGTCGACGCGGTGCGGGTGCGGCTGCCCGCGGGCGGGGCGTGGGGCACGGTGCGGGAACACCTGACGGAGCGGCTGTCCGGCGCCGGACCGGGGGTGGTCGACAACATGTTCGAGAGCGGGCTGGTCGTGGGCGCGGACGGGCGGCCGGTGCCGGGCGACGCCCCCTACGAAGGCGGGATGTACGTGTGGTTCCACCGGGAGCTGCCCGCCGAGGTGCCGGTGCCGTTCCCGCTGGAGACCGTGTACCGCGACGAGCACATCGTCGTCGTCGACAAGCCGCACTTCCTGGCCACCACGCCGCGCGGCGGCCACGTCACCGAGACCGCGCTCGCCCGGCTCCGCCGCGAGCTGGACGTCCCGTCCCTCGGCGCCGCGCACCGCCTGGACCGGCTCACCGCGGGACTGGTGCTGTTCACGGTGCGCCCCGAGGAGCGCGGCGCGTACCAGGGTCTGTTCCGCGACCGGCTGGTGCGCAAGGCGTACGAGGCCGTCGCCCCGTACGACCCCGCGCTCGCCCTGCCCCGGACCGTACGCAGCCGGATCCTGAAGGAACGCGGTGTCCTGGCCGCCCGGGAGGTCGAGGGCGAGCCGAACGCGGTGAGCCGCGTGCAGCTGATCGAGCACCGCCCGGCCGGCGGCCCCGGCCGGGACCGCGGGCTGGGCAGGTACCGGCTGGTGCCCCGCACCGGACAGACCCACCAGCTGCGCGTCCACATGAACGCGCTCGGCCTGCCGATCCTCGGCGACCCCCTCTACCCCGAGGTCACGCCGCCCGTGCCGCCCGGCGACTTCCGGCGCCCGCTGCAACTGCTGGCACGGGAGCTGGCGTTCACCGATCCGGTCACCGGGCGGGAGCACCTGTTCCGCAGCGCCCGGTCCCTGGGCGCCTGGACGGCGTACGACGACTGGGCGGCGTACGCCGCCGGGCCGGGGCGTCAGTAGCCGCGCCACCAGAGCAGGAAGCGCTGCCAGGCACCGCGCGGACGGGGCGGTTGTGGCGCCGGCCCCGGCTGGGGCTGCGCGGCCGTGAACGACACGGGCTCCGGCGGCCGCGCGGAGACCTCGGGTTCGGGCCGTTCCTTCCGGCGGGGCATGCCGATGTGCCAGTCGGTCCGCTCCGAGGCGCCCGGGGCGTGGCTCGGCTGCGACCTGATGTCCTGCTGCGCCTTGGGCTCGAACCGCACCGGCAGCTCCACCAGGTGCCGTGACGCGATGGACGACCGCCACTTCAGGTCGTCCTCGTCGCAGTCGAGCTGGACGTCGGGCAGCCGCATCAGCAGCGCGTCGATGCCGGCGTCGGCGATGGCCCGCCCGATGTCCTGGCCGGGGCATTCGTGCGGTCCGCCGCCGAAGGCGAGGTGGGCGCGGTTGCCCTGCATGCTCGCCTCCAGGTCGGGGCGGATGCGCGGGTCGACGTTGCCGGGCGCGATGCCCAGCAGCAGCCCGTCGCCGGCGCGGATGCGCTGCCCGCCCAGCTCGGTGTCCTGCTTGGCGAAGTAGGCGAAGACGGTGCTGAACGGCGGCTCGTCCCACAGGGACTGCTCGACCGCCTCGAACACCGGCATCTGGCCGCCGCTGAGCTGGGCGCGGAAGCCGGGGTGGGTGAGCACCACGCGCAGGACGTTGCTGATGAGGTTGACGGTCGCCTCGTACGCCGCGAGGAGCACCAGCCTCAGGTGCTCCCTCACCTCGTCGTCGGTGAGTCCCGCCGGGTGGCTGACAAGCCGGCCGGCGATGTCGTCCCCGGGACGGGCCCGGCGCTCGGCGGCGAGCCGGCCCAGGACGTCCATGAGGTGGGCGTGGCTGGCGAGCGCGGTCTCGGTGCCCTTGAGGGCGTCCCGCGCCGCCTCCACCATCCGGTCGTTGTACGCCTCCGGCATGCCGAGGAGGTGGCACATCACGCCCATCGGCAGGTGCTCGGCGAACTGGCCGACCAGGTCGGCGCGGCCCTCCTCGCAGAACCTGTTGACGAGGCGCTGGGTGTACCGCTTGATGTGGCGGCGCAGCTCCCGGTAGTTGATGTCGGACATGGCGCTGGTGACCGCGCCGCGCAGCCGCTTGTGCTCCTCGCCCTCGGCGTGCGAGCAGATGGGCTGCCAGGCGATGTGCGGCATGAGCGGGTGGTCGGGCTTGACCATGCCCTCGTTGAGCGGGGTCCAGATGCGGCTGTCACGGCAGAACTGGGCGGGCGTGCTCACCATGTGCAGGTTCTCGGCGTGCCCGAGGACCACCCACACCGGTACGTCGTCGTGGAGCAGCGCCGGGGCCACCGGCCCGTGCTGCTCGCGCAGCCTCTCGTACAGCTCCTCCAGGTCCTCCGCCTCGTGCAGCCGGTGCAGTCCGCCCGGTCCGAGGCTGCCCGGTCCGGGGCTGCCCGGTCCGAGGCCGTGCGCGGGGCAGCCGGGCGGTGGTTCGAGGAGGGGGTCGCCCGTGGAGGTGGGGGCGTGGCGTTCAGGCGTCACAGTGTCGCTCCGCAAGAAAGGGGTGTGGGCCGGGGGTCGTCCGGCCTCGACGGGTCAGGTGAGCGCGCCCTTCATGGCGAGGGAGTGCAGGAAGCGCATCAGGGTCAGCAGGACGTCCCGGCTGGAGGCGCGGCGCCGTACGTCGCAGTCGAGGATCGGGATCTCCTCCGACAGGTCGAGCGCGGTCCGCAGCTCCGCCAGGGGGTAGCGGGGGGCGTCCGGGAAGGAGTTGACGGCGACCACGAAGGGCACGCCGCGCTCCTCCAGCCGGCCCATGACGTCGAAGCTCACCTCCAGGCGCCGGGTGTCGACGAGGACGACCGCGCCGAGGGCCCCCTCGAACAGCCCGTTCCACAGGAACCAGAAGCGTTCCTGGCCGGGTGTGCCGAAGAGGTAGAGCACCAGTTCGTCGGTGATGCTGATGCGGCCGAAGTCCATGGCCACCGTGGTGGCGGTCTTGGAGGCCGAGCCGTAGTTGTCGTCGACGCCGATGCCGGCCTGGGTCATCGTCTCCTCGGTGGTCAGCGGTCTGATCTCGCTGACCGAGCCGACCATGGTGGTCTTGCCGACCCCGAAGCCGCCCACGATGACGATCTTCACGGCGGCCTCGGCCGTGTGCGGCAGCCGGTCCTCCGTCCGTGGGCCCGGGATCGTGTCAGAGTCGTTGAAGTCCATGCATCACCGCTTCGAGGAGGTTTCGGTCGGCGACCTTCTGACGGACGATCGGGGCGCGGGCCTGCACCAGTTCCTTCGCCAGCAGGTCGGTGAGCAGCACGGTCAGCACGCTGAACGGCAGGCTCAGATAGGCCGACAGCTCGGCCGCGGACAGGGGCGCGACGCACAGCCGCAGCACGGCCGCTTGTTCCGGGGTGGCGGACACCGGCGGCTCGGCGCGGGCCACGATCAGCGTCACCAGGTCGATGTCGGCGCGCTCGCCGGCGTCGTCCCCGCCGATGACGAACAGCCGCTCGGGGTTGCGGTTCTCGCCTTCCTTGGCCGGGCCGGAGGCGGGTAACGAGGCCGGGGGCTGCTGCCCGGGGGATCGCCGCTGGCGCTGGGGAGGAGTCATACGGTCTGCCCGTTGCGCCTGGCGGGGCTCGTCAGGTGAGGACCGATCCGGGCGACCAGGTCGGCCATGCTCAGGCCCATCCTGCCGGGCTCGCAGCAGACGTCGGAGAGCACGGCGAGGTAGGCGTTGGGGCCGGCGGCCATCAGGTAGAAGTAGCCGCCGTTCATCTCGATCAGGACCATCTTCATGTCGCCGTCGCTGGTCGGGATCTCCTGCGCGACCGCGCCCGCCAGACTCTGCAGGCCCGCGCAGGCGGCGGCGACCCGGTCGGCGGCGTCCGGATCACCGGAGTAGCGGGCGATGCGCAGGCCGTCGGCGGACAGCACCACGATCATCTCGATGCCCGGAACACCGTCGTAGAGATCCTTGAGCATCCAGTCGAACTTGCCTTGCTGCTCGATCACTTGAGGTTCCCCTCGTCGTCGGCCGGGGCGTGGGCCGGCTCACTGCTGCTGGACTGCTGGTGGGCCTGGGTGATGCCCGGGTACTGCTTGAGGCCCTCCCAGAAGGCGCCGATCCAGTGCCCCGGCGGGAGTTCCTCGGTCTTCTCCGGTTCGGGTTCCGGGGCGGGCGCCGGGATGCCGTTGCGGGCCCGCTCGGCGGCGAGGCGGGCCTCGCGCTCGGCGTCCTCCCGCTCCCACTTCGCCTGTTCGGCCAGGCGCTGGCTGAGCGGCATCTTGACCCGGCTGCGGCGCTGCGGGAGGCCGCCCGCCGTCCACTCGGTGACCTCCGGCACGTCGTCCTCGAAGGAGACGCCCGCCGGGATGCGGGGGCTGGTGGGACGGCGCTTCTTGGGCTTGCGCTCGGGGCCGGGGAGCACGTCCGGGCCGGGGGTGCCGATGGCGGTGGCACCGATGCCGTGGGCGAGGCCGACGCCGGGCTCGGTGGTCATCATCTTGCTGGGCACGATGAGGATGGCCCGGACGCCGCCGTACGCCGAGGCGCGCAGCGCGACGTCCATGCCGAACTGGGTGCACAGCCGGCCGACTACGGACAGGCCCAGGCGCGGGTGCTGGGCGAGGTCCTGCACGTCGGTGCCGCGCTTGGCGTCCTCCAGCAGGCCCTCGATGCGGGCGCGGGACTCCTCGCTGAGGCTGACGCCGGCGTCCTCGATCTCGATGCAGACGCCGCTCTGCACCTCGGTCGCGGTGACGTGCACCTTGGCGCCGGGCGGCGAGTAGCGGGTGGCGTTGTCGAGGAGTTCCGCCGCGGCGTGGATGACCGGCTCGACGGAGGTTCCCTTGATGTTGACCTTGGCGATGGAGGCCAGGTTGATCCGGCCGTACTGCAGGATGCGGGACATCGCGCCGCGCAGCACGCTGTAGAGGGCGACCGGTTCGGGCCACTGGCGGCCGGGCCGGCCGCCGCCGATGACGGAGATCGAGTCGGCGAGGCGGCCGATCAGCGCGGTGCCGTGGTCGATGCGCAGCAGGTCGTCGAAGACCTCGGGGTTGCGCCCGTGGTCCTCCTCCATCTCGCGGAGTTCCTTGTTCTGCTGGTGGACGATGGCCTGGACGCGGCGGGCGATGTCGACGAAGGAGCGCTCGGCGGACTCACGCATGGAGTCCTCGTGGTCGACCATCTGGCAGACCATGCGGATCAGCTTGCGCTGGGGCTCGCCGAGTTCGGCGTAGGAGGGGTCCAGCTCAGCGATGCGGCGCATCACCTCGGCGGGCGTGTGGCCCCGGCGCATGAAGTCCAGCGCGTTGGGGATGACTTCGCCGCCGAGCCGGACCATCTCGTCGTAGTGGCTCGCGGCCCGTCGTTCCAGATACGCGCTGTTGCGGGCGTGCTCCTCGCGCATCACTCGCATCTCACGGCCCCGGCGCACCACTTCGGCGCCCGCGAGGCTCACCAGCAGGGTGGCGAGGGCGCCGCACAGGCCGACGGCGAGCCGGGCCGGTTCCGTCACGAGGGCGACGGCGGCCCCGGTGGCCGCGGCCATCAGTATGGCCGGCAGCAACAGTGTGCGCGCGTAGGGAAGTTCGCGGCGCCCTGGAGGGGAATCAACACTCACCATGTAGGCCCTCTGAAAACGAATCGGCGGGGATGGGGGAGCTTGCGGTGGGGTATCTCTGGGAGTTGTCGGGATCTTCGGCGCGTGAGGAACAAACGCGCGATTTCACCCCAACTCGGTGCGCTGCGGGCGAGCTTAGTCCGAGCGGATCATCGCCGTGTCATATTCAGCAAGCGCCTGAAACGGACGCGGGGGCTGGAGTAGCCTCGGACCTATTTACACACGGAGAGAGCATTCGAACACGCACTGTAATTGGGTCCGGGTGTTCGGAATCCACGCAGCAAGAAGGCCCGGCGGTGAAACCGCCGGGTCTTCTTGACCGCGTGAGCTAGCCCACCGACGAGTAGGCGACCACTCCGCGCAGCAGTCCGTCGACCGCCTTGCGCGCGTTCTTCGGGACCGTCGATCCCTCACCCGGCGCGGCGGCCGCGACCTGGCCGAGGACGTCGATGACCTGCTTGCACCAGCGCACGAAGTCACCGGCCGGCATCTCCGCCTCGCGCAGCACCTCGTCGAGGCCCTTGCCGGAGGCCCACATGTACGCGGCCCAGGCGAAGCCGAGGTCGGGCTCGCGCTGGCCGACGCCCTCGGTCTGGCGGATCCGGAAGTCCTCCTCCAGGGCGTCGAGCCGGCCCCAGATGCGGACGGTCTCGCCGAGCGCGGCCTTGGCCTTGCCCGAGGGCACCTTGGGGGCCATCGCGTCGTCGGCGACCCGGGACTCGTAGACCAGCGCCGAGACGCAGGCGGCGAGCTCGGCCGGGGACAGCCCCTCCCAGACGCCCTCGCGCAGGCACTCGCTGGCCAGCAGGTCCAGCTCGCCGTAGAGCCGCGCGAGGCGCTTGCCGTGCTCGGTGACCTCGTCGCCGCGCAGGTAGTCCATCTCCGTCAGCAGCGCCACGATCCGGTCGAAGGTGCGGGCGATGGTGTTCGTCCGGCCCTCGATGCGCCGCTCCAGCTGCGAGGTGTCGCGCAGCAGCCGGTGGTAGCGCTCGGCCCAGCGGGCGTGGTCCTCGCGGTCCTCGCAGCCGTGGCAGGGGTGCGCGCGCAGCGCCTTGCGCAGCCGGGCGATCTCCCGGTCGTCGGCGGCCTGGGAGCGCTTCTTGCGAGCCCGCTCCGGCGGGATGTGCCCGGCCTTGGTCCGCAGCGCGGAGGCGAGGTCGCGGCGGGACTGGGGCGAGCGCGGGTTGAAGGACTTCGGGATGCGCATCCGCTCCAGGGCCTCGACCGGCACCGGGAAGTCCATCGACGCGAGCCGCTTGACCTGCCGCTCGGCGGTGAGCACCAGCGGGCGCGGCCCGTCGTGCTGCTCGAAGCCGCGGTGGCCGTTGGACCGCCCGGCGGGCAGGCCCGGGTCCAGGACCAGGGCGAGGCCCGCGTACTTGCCTGTCGGCACGTGGATGACGTCGCCCGGCTTCAGCTTCTCCAGCGCCACGGCGGCCTCGGCGCGCCGCTGGTTGGCGCCCTGCCGGGCGAGTTCGTTCTCCCGGTCCTTCAGCTCGCGGCGCAGCCGCGCGTACTCCTCGAAGTCCCCGAGGTGGCAGGTCATGGAGGCCTTGTAGCCCTCCAGGCCCTCCTCGTTGCGCTGCACCTGCCGGGAGATACCGACGACCGACTTGTCCGCCTGGAACTGCGCGAAGGAGGTCTCCAGCAGTTCCCGGGAGCGGTGCCGGCCGAACTGCTCGACCAGGTTGACGGCCATGTTGTACGACGGCCGGAAGCTGGAGCGCAGCGGATACGTGCGCGTGCCGGCGAGCCCGGCGAGGTGCTCAGGGTTCATGCCGCGCTGCCATAGCACCACCGCGTGGCCCTCGACGTCGATGCCGCGCCGGCCGGCCCGGCCGGTGAGCTGGGTGTACTCGCCGGGGGTGATGTCGGCGTGCTGCTCGCCGTTCCACTTGACGAGCTTCTCCAGCACCACCGAGCGGGCGGGCATGTTGATGCCGAGGGCGAGGGTCTCGGTGGCGAAGACGGCCTTGACCAGCCCGCGGACGAAGAGCTCCTCGACGACCTCCTTGAAGGTCGGCAGCATGCCCGCGTGGTGGGCGGCGATGCCCCGCTCCAGGCCCTCCAGCCACTCGTAGTACCCGAGGACGTGCAGGTCCTCGGTGGGGATGGAGGCGGTGCGCTCCTCGACCAGGGCGCGGACCTTGTGCCGCGCCTCCTCGTCGTTGAGCCGCAGCCCGGCGTATAGGCACTGCTGCACGGCGGCCTCGCAGGCGGCCCGGCTGAAGATGAAGGTGATCGCGGGCAGCAGTCCCTCGGCGTCGAGCCGCTCTATGACCTCGGGACGGCCGGGCGTCCACATGCGCGAGCGCTGTCTGCGCTCCCGCTCGCGGTCGGCCTCCCGCATGTGCCGGCCGCGCCGCCGGTCCTGGTACGAGGGGCGGCTGGCCTCCAGGCGGGCCATGCGCGTCAGGTCCGGGTTGACGGCCCTCTTGTGACCCTCGCCCTCCTCGAACAGGTCGTACATCCGGCGCCCGGCCAGCACGTGCTGGAACAGCGGCACGGGCCGGTGCTCGGAGACGATCACCTGGGTGTCGCCGCGCACGGTGTCGAGCCAGTCGCCGAACTCCTCCGCGTTGGACACGGTGGCCGAGAGTGACACCAGGGTCACGGACTCGGGGAGGTGGATGATCACTTCCTCCCAGACGGCGCCGCGGAAGCGGTCGGAGAGGTAGTGCACCTCGTCCATGACCACGTACCCGAGGCCCAGGAGGGTCTGCGAGCCCGCGTACAGCATGTTCCGCAAAACCTCGGTGGTCATCACGACCACCGGGGCGTCGGAGTTCACGCTGTTGTCGCCGGTGAGCAGGCCCACCTTGTCCGTGCCGTAGCGGCGGCACAGGTCGGCGTACTTCTGGTTCGACAGCGCCTTGATGGGCGTCGTGTAGAAGCACTTCTTGCCCTGCTGGAGGGCGAGGTGGACGGCGAACTCGCCGACGATCGTCTTGCCCGAACCGGTGGGCGCGGCCACCAGCACGCCCTTGCCGGTCTCGAGTGCCTGGCAGGCCTCGATCTGGAAGGGGTCGAGGCCGAAGTCGTACATCTCGCGGAACGAGGCGAGCGCGGTGGCCTGCTCGACAGCGCGTCGCCGCGCTGCCGCATACCGCTCGGCCGGGGAGAGATCCTCTGTCATCGTGCTTTCGAGCGTACCGGGCCGCACTGACAACAGGACGATCATTATCGGGATCGGCTCCGTGCGGCCCCTCCCGGGGGCGGCGACGCGTGTGCCGTCACCGCCCCGGTGTGCCTCAGGTCACGTCGTCGTAGCCGTTGACCCGGTCCTTCGTGGCCTGCTCGGGCAGGGCGCGGGCGGTGGTCACGGGCTCGATCTCGCCGATGTCCTCGGGCGTGAGGTCCAGCTCGGACGCCTCGTCGTCGTCGGGCTCGAGGGCCTCGCGACGGCTCCTGCGGCGGTCGTTCAGCAGGGAGACGGAGACCGCGGCGAAGTACAGCACCCAGATCGGCCCGGCCAGCATGACCATCGTCAAGGGGTCGGTGCTCGGCGTGGCGATCGCCGCGAACAGCGTGATACCCATGATCATGGCACGCCACCAGCCGAGCATCCGCTTGCCGGTCAGCACTCCGGTGAGGTTGAGCATGACCAGCAGCAGGGGCAGTTCGAAGGAGAGGCCGAAGACGATCACCATGCGGGTGACGAGGTCGAGCAGCTCGTCCAGCGGCAGCAGGTTGTCGACGTTGCTCGGCGTGAACTCGATCAGCACCTTCGCCGAGGTGGGCAGCACCGCGTAGGCGAAGTAGGCACCGATGAGGAAGAGCGGCGCGCCGGTGGCGACGAACGCGTAGGCGTACTTCTTCTCGCTCTTGTGCAGGCCCGGGGCGACGAACGCCCACAGCTGGTAGAGCCAGACCGGGGAGGCCAGCACGATGCCGGCCGTCAGGGACACCTTCAGGGCCAGGGTGAAGGGACCGAGCAGACCGTTGAGGGTGATCTGCGCGCACGGCTCCGAGCCGGCCTTCGCCTCGGCCAGTTCCGCGAACGACTTCTCGCAGCCGATCGACTCGAGGATCGGCTCCGTGAGGACGTTGATGATCTCCTCGTAGAAGAAGGCGGCGACGACGGTGACGGCGACGATGGCCAGCAGGGCCTTCGCGAGCCGGTTGCGGAGCTCACGAAGGTGCTCCGCGAGGGGCATCCGCCCCTCGGGGTCCCTCTCCTTGTTGCGGGCAGACTTCAGCAACCCACGTTCCCATCTCGTGCGGCGGGCCGGAGGTCACCGGCCCTGCGTCAGCGCTTGGTCGTGTCCGTCGGCTCGGTGACCGGCCGGGAGCTGGTCACGTCGCCGGGGGCGGCCTGGATGGTGCGCTTCGCCGCGGACTGCTCGGGGTTGGGCGGATCCGCCGGAGCGGAGTCGTCGGACTTGCTCTCGCTCTTCATCGCCTTGGCCTCGCTCTTGAGGATGCGGGCGGACTTGCCCAGCGAGCGCGCCATGTCCGGAAGCTTCTTCGCGCCGAACAGCAGGATGATGACGACGAGGATGAGAATGATCTCGGGGGCGCCGAGCCTTCCGAACATAAGTCTTTACCTTCTCACCGAGGCGGCTGGGTGGGGGTGCTGTCCGACCGGTCGGACATGCGTCCGATCGATCGTCTTGTGCAGCGATCGTAACGCTCAGGGGTGAACGTGAGGCAATCCCCGTGCGTACTCCCGTCCGCGGCCGGGCCTCGTTTTCCGGTCCGCGACGAGCAGCGTACCTTCAGCGACCTGTGACGTGACAGGGCGAAGTGCCCCAAACCGCGGGTCACAGCGCGTCCACGGCGCGGGTGGCGCTCTCGGTCGCGCGTTCCAGGTCCTCAGCGGCCCGGCTGATGCGGTGGGCCGAGTCCGTCACCTGCCGCCCCAGGCGCTGCGCCTCCACGAACACCTTCACGGCGAGCACCGCGAGCACGGCGAGAGACACAAAACCCACGGCAACCGCGAACATCGGCCAGAACATGACGTCGAGCCTAGACCGTGGAGTGCAGCCGAAGGGTCCTGACCCCGCCGCCCGTGAGCAGCTCCACGACCCGCTCCCCCGCCGGCTTGCGCACGGCGGAGCCGCACTCGGGGCACGTGAACGAGTAGAACGTGGTGCGGCTCGTGGCGCCGATCGCCAGGCGCAGCGCGCTCGCGGCGAGTTCGAACCGGCCGCGGCAGTCCGGGCAGCCGGCCTTGAACACGACCGGAGGGACGCGTCTCATGCCGGCGAACGCGGTCGCCGCCGTCATGCCCGCCGCACCCGGCCCCACGGAGTCGCTCACAGTTCCCGCTCCCGCCCCTCACGCTCGTGCCGTCCCTCACCCGTGCCGCGGGACGCTCCGGCCGCCTCGATCCCGTCGTACGCCGCCAGCGCATCGCGGGCCGCCTGCCGTGCGCTGCCGGCGAGCTCCGGCGGCGAGACGATCCGGCCGTCGCGCCCAAGCCGCAGCGCCAGCCGCCGCAGCGAGGCCGGGTCGGGCGTGCGCAGGGTGATACGCAGTCCGCCGTCGGGAAGTTCATCGGCGCTGTCGTGCGGGTAGTACTCGGCGACCCAGCGTCCGCCGGGGCCGACCTCGATCACGACCTCCGGATCCTCGGCGGCGGGCTGCACCAGCCCCTCCGACAGGTCCCGCAGCTCCACCTCGGGCGGCGCGGACGGCTCGTCCAGGATGCGGATCTCGGCGACCCGGTCGAGCCGGAAGGTGCGCCGGGCCTCGGAGCGGCGGCACCAGGCCTCCACGTAGGTGTGGCCGACGCTGACCAGGCGGATGGGGTCGATCTCGCGCTCGGTGACCTCGTCACGGGCCGGCGAGTAGTAGCGGATCCACAGGCGGCGGCGCTCGGAGATCGCCCGGTCTACATCGGCGAAGACGCCGCCCTCGGACTCGAAGGTGACGGACAGCCGCGAGCTGGCGCCCGCGGCCTCGCCGGCCGAGGTCTCCACCTTGGCCGTCGCCCGCAGCAGCGCCTGCCGGTCACTCTCCCGCAGCCCCGGCAGGGTCGCCACGGCCCGGGCGGCCACCAGCAGCGCGGTCGCCTCGTCGGCGGCCAGCCGCAGCGGCTCGGCGGCGTCCGCGCCCAGAGCGGCCGGATTGTGCCACCAGATGCGCTCGCCGTCGGTGTCGATATCGAGGAGGTCGCCGCCGCGGAAGCTGGTGCCGCACATCGGCAGCACATCGAGGTCGGAGACCAGCTCGTCCTCGGTGATGCCGAAGGCGCGCGCCACGTCCTCGACCCGGGCGCCGGGGCGCTCGCGCAGATACGTCACCAAGGACAGCATCCGCCGGGTCTGGTCGATGGCGTTCACGGGCCTGACCGGTTTGCCTGCCACTGTGTTGTCCGCTCCCCCTCAGCCCTTGGCCACGGCACGCAGCCGGTCCACCACGTCCGCGCGCAGCTCCGCCGGCTCCAGCACCACCACGTCCGGCCCGAACTCCACCAGCCACGCGTCCAGACCGTGCCCGTACGGAATCTGCAACTCGTCCCAGCCGTCACCGAGTTCCCGCACCACGGTCGCCTTCGCCCGAAGGGGGTAGCCGGCGCCCGTGCGCAGCCGGATCAGCGCGGAACGGTCGGCGGTCTCCCCCGCCCAGCTGGCGACCGTCTCGCGGACGGTGACCACGTCGGGCACGGGAGCGGTGAACCGCGCCCCGCGCGAGCGCACCTTCCCCGTGATCCGGGACAGCCTGAAGACCCGTTCCGCGCCACGGTCCCGGTCGAAACCGGCCAGGTACCAGTGGCCGCGCCAGCACTCCAGGGCCCACGGCTCCACGTGCCGGGCCTCGGGCTGGGCGGCGTTGGCCTTGCGGTAGTCGAAGACGACCGGCCGACGGTCGCGGCAGGCCAGCATCAGCGGCTCGAAGGCCGCCTCGTGCACCGGGATACGGGGCTCCAGCGCGCTGTGCGCCTCGTACGGGTCGACGTCCTCGGGCAGTCCGGCCGCGCGCAGCTTCTGCAGGGCGCCGCTGGCGGCACCGGCGAGGCGGGCCTGCTGCCACACCTTGGCGGCGAGTCCCAGCGCGGCGGCCTCCTCGGCGTCCAGGGTGATCGGCGGCAGGCGGTTGCTGTCGCGGCGGGCCAGGTAGCCGACCTCGCCGTCGAGGCTCTCCACGGTCTCGATGACCAGCCCGAGTTCCCGCAGGTCGTCCTTGTCCCGCTCGAACATGCGGTTGAAGGAGTCGTCGGAGCCCGCCTCCAGGTAGGCCTCGATGGACTGGCGCAGCTCACGCTTGCTGAGTGGCCGCCGTGTCCCCAGCAGACACAGCGCCAGGTTCATCAGCCGCTCGGCCTTGGCAATGGCCATCGACGCCCTTCTCCCTATGGTGCTTACGACGGATGACCGTACCGCCCCGCGGCGGCCCCGCAAAAGCCGAGGGCCCATGCCCGGACGGGCATGGACCCCAGGTGACCGGCTCTGATCGCTGTCCCTCGGACTCCGATCAGACTCCGAGCAGATCGACCACGAAGATCAGCGTCGAGCCGGGCGGGATCGCCGGGGCCGGGCTCTGGTCGCCGTAGGCGAGGTGGGCCGGGATGGTCAGCTGGCGGCGGCCACCGACCTTCATGCCCTGCACACCCTGGTCCCAGCCCTTGATGACGCGGCCGCCACCGAGCGGGAAGCGGAACGGCGCACCGCGGTTCCAGCTGGCGTCGAACTCCTCGCCCGTGCTGAAGGTCACGCCCACGTAGTGGACGGTCACGGTCTGACCGGCCTCGGCAACCGGGCCGTCGCCCTCCCAGATGTCCTTGATCTCGAGGTCCGCCGGGGGCTCGCCGCCCGGGAAGTCGACCTCGGGCTTGTCGATGCTCACGTGTTCAGCTCCTGCTTGTCTGCGAAAAGGCAACGTCCCCAAGTCTTACATCCCGGGGCGTCACATCTTCGCGAGGATGTCCACGGAGAACACCAGCGTGGAGTCCTTCTCGATGCCGCTGCCCTGCGGCGGGTTGTCGCCGTAGCCCAGGTCCGGCGGGATGACGATGAGGACGCGGCTGCCGACCTTCTTGCCGGTCAGGCCCTGCGCCCAGCCCTTGACGACCTGCTGGAGCGAGAACGACGTCAGCTCCTTCCTGCCGTACGTCGAGTCGAACTCCTTGCCGCCGTCCCAGACCACGCCCTTGTACTGCACGAGCACGCTGTCCTGGGCGCCGACCTCCGCGCCGTCACCCTCCAGGACGTACTCGGCGACGAGCTTCTTCGGCGCGTCGGCCTTCGGCACCTCGATGGAGGGCGCCTTGCCGTCGGTGTTGGTGCCGACCTTGGGCAGTGCGGCGTCGTCCTGAGCGGCCTCCTTGCCCTTGGCGGAGCTCTTCGCGTTGAACGTGTCCTGCACGTCCACGACGAAGACCAGCGTGTCGTCGCCCTTGATGCCCGCCTGCTCGTTGCCCTGCTCGCCGTACCCGTAGGCCGGCGGCACGGAGAACTGGACGCGGCTGCCGGTCTTCTTGCCGGCCAGCGCGTACCGCCAGCCGTCGATGATGCTGCCCTGGGCGAGCTGGATGATCAGGGGTGTCTTGCGGTCGTAGGAGTTGTCGAAGACCTTGGCGCTCGTCCAGACCTGGCCCAGGTAGTTCGCCGACACGAAGTCGTTCTCCGCGACGGCCTTGCCGCCGCCGGCGATGACCGTCTTCACCGCGAGATCCTTGGAGGGGTCCCCGCTGCCCTTGGCGACCGTCGGCTTCTCGTCGAACTTCGTCCCCGCGGTGATCGCCGGCAGCGGGCCGTCGACGATCTTCGGGGGCGGCGGTGCCGACGTGCCCGACGCCTCCGGCGTCGCGCTGTCGCCCGCGCTGCTCGAGCCGGAGTCTTCGTCACCGCAAGCGGCGAGCGTGACCAGTCCGGCGGGGACGGCGATGAGGAGTGAGCGTCGACGCACGGTGGGGGCCTCGTATCGGTGTCGGTCGGTGTTCATGTCATGAATGGCGTGCGCGCAACTCTACGGCGTGAGAAGGGCACCGTACGGCTAACGTACGGTGCCCTTGTGACGTTCCGCCCTTTCACGGGAGAAACATCCGTCTCACCCTTCCGCCGGGCTCACATACCGGCGATCAGCTTCTCCACCCGGTCGTCCACCGAACGGAACGGGTCCTTGCACAACACCGTGCGCTGCGCCTGGTCGTTGAGCTTCAGGTGGACCCAGTCGACGGTGAAGTCACGGCGCTGCTCCTGAGCACGCCGGATGAAGTCGCCGCGCAGCCGCGCCCGAGTGGTCTGCGGCGGCACCGACTTGCCCTCGAAGATCTTCAGGTCGTTGGCGACCCGGGCGGCCTGGCCCTTCTTCTCCAGCAGGTAGTAGAGACCACGACGGCGGTGGATGTCGTGGTAGGCGAGGTCTATCTGCGCGACCCGCGGGTGCGACATGGTCATGTTGTGCTTGGCCCGGTACCGCTCCAGGAGCTTGTACTTCATGACCCAGTCGATCTCGGTGTCGATGCGGTCGAGGTCCTCGGTCTCGATCGCCTCCAGCGTGCGACCCCACAGCTCCAGCACCCGCTCGACCGTGCCCGTGCGGATGCCGCGGCGCTCGCAGAAGTCCACGGCCTTCTCGTAGTACTCCCGCTGCACCTCCAGGGCGGACGCCTCCCGGCCGCTGGCCAGACGCACCTTCCGCCGCCCGGTGATGTCGTGGCTGACCTCGCGGATCGCCCGGATCGGGTTCTCCAGGGTCAGGTCGCGCATCACCGTGCCCGCCTCGATCATGCGCAGCACCAGGTCGGTGGCGCCGACCTTGAGCAGCATCGTCGTCTCGGACATGTTCGAGTCACCCACGATGACGTGCAGCCGCCGGTAACGCTCGGCGTCCGCGTGCGGCTCGTCACGGGTGTTGATGATGGGCCGGGAACGCGTCGTCGCCGAGGAGACGCCCTCCCAGATGTGCTCGGCCCGCTGGCTGACGCAGTACACGGCACCACGCGGTGTCTGCAGCACCTTGCCCGCACCGCACAGCAACTGCCTCGTCACCAGGAACGGGATGAGGATGTCCGCGAGCCGCGAGAACTCCCCGTGCCGGGCCACGAGGTAATTCTCGTGACAGCCGTAGGAGTTGCCGGCGGAGTCGGTGTTGTTCTTGAAGAGGTAGACGTCGCCCGCGATTCCCTCCTCGTGCAGGCGTCGTTCGGCGTCCACCAGGAGTCCTTCGAGAATGCGCTCGCCCGCCTTGTCGTGGGTGACGAGTTCGGTCACGTTGTCACATTCGGGTGTGGCGTATTCCGGATGCGATCCCACGTCGAGATAGAGGCGGGCCCCGTTGCGCAGAAAGACATTGCTGCTGCGGCCCCATGACACGACACGGCGGAAGAGGTACCGCGCCACCTCGTCAGGCGACAGGCGGCGCTGTCCCCTGAACGTGCACGTGACGCCGTACTCGTTCTCCAGCCCGAAAATGCGGCGGTCCATGACTGAACATTACGCCTGATGACCCGAACTGAAACGGGGTTCGACGGCACGGTTTGGATCATTTTCCGATGAAGCCGCAACCACCGCCGCCCGCACGGGAGCTGCGAGGACCCTCCCGGTGCACATCAGGACGAGCAGCGACACACCGCCGGCCGCCGCGGGCACCGCGAACCCCCACAGCGCCCCGCCGTGCTCCACGACCGGCCCCGCGAGACCCGTCCCCACCGAGGCACCCACCGTGAAGGTCGTCACCAGCCACGAGAACGCCTCCGTCACCGTGCCCCGCGGCGCGTGCACGTCGACAAGGACGAACGCACAGGCGATGCACGGCGCCAGGAACACACCCGCGACCACCGTGAGCAGCACCATGGCCACCACACCCGGCATCAGCGTCAACGGCAGGTAACACACCGCCAGCAGGGCCACCAGCAGCCGCAGCCGCCGCGCCGGCTCACCGGTCCACTGCCGCGCCCCGTACACGGCACCGCCCACCAGCGCACCGAGCCCGAGCGCGGCCATCAGCCAGCCGTAGACGGCGTCACCGCCGTGCTCGTCCGCGTACGGCACGGACGCCACGGTGATCGACCCGAGCGCCATCCCGATGAACAGGAAAGCGCCCAGCAGCGCCAGCAGCCCCGACGAACGCAGGGCACCCAGCCAGTGCGCCTCGCGCGGCGCCGACCGCCACGCACGCGACGGCGGCGACACCACCACGGACAGCGCCCCGAGCACACCCACCGCGTTCAGCACGAGCAGCGCCACCTGCGGCGACCACAGCGACACGCACACCGTCACCAGCAACGGCCCGACCGTGAACATGACCTCCTGGGCCACGGCGTCCATCGCGTACGCCGTGTGCACCTGGTCCTCCTTGCGCAGCACGCTGGGCCACAACGCCCGCAGGCCGCCCTCCAGCGGCGGCGTGAACAGCCCGGCGGCACCCACGGCGAGGTACGCGACGGCGGCCTGCCCGGTACCGGCGAAGGCGAAGACGCCCATGGCCAGCGCCGACAGCACCGCGGCCGGCAACTGCACCCGCGGCTGCCCGTGCAGGTCCACCAGCCGCCCCAGCACGGGCTGGCCCACCGCGTTGGCGACGCCGTACACCGCGGCCAGCGCACCCGCGAGGCTGTACGAACCGCCCTCCGCGCGCACGAACAGCACGATCGCGATCGCCGCCGTCGCGTTCGGCAGCCGCCCCACGAGCGTGCCGACGAGCAGCCGGACGGCGTGCCGCGCCCGAAGAATGTCCAGGTACCCGGCGACCACGACAGCCCCTTCCGAACGAGCCCCACGAGGTTTTACGTATAACGTGTTCCGTCATACGTACCATGGCGGCTGTTCACGAGTCCAGACGACCAGACGAAAGCGCAGGCCGAACGGTGGCACGAGGCAGCACCCGCCCCACCAGCCGCGACGTCGCCCAGGCCGCCGGCGTCTCCCAGGCCGCCGTCTCCCTGGTCCTCGGCGACAAATGGCGCGGCCGGGTCTCGGAACCCACCGCACAGCGCGTCCGCGACGCCGCACACCAGCTCGGCTACCGCCCCAACCTCGCCGCCCGCAACCTCCGCCTCGGCCGCACCCGCACCGTCCTGCTGGTCGTCCCCGCACTCACCACCGAGTTCTTCGCGGAGGTCTACACCGGCGCCGCACGAGTCGCCGCCGAACACGGCTTCGGAGTCGTCCTCTACCCCTCCCCCGAAGGCGTCGGCCCCGCCAGAGACCCCTTCGCCTCCGCCCAGGCCGCCCTCGACGGCGTCATCGCCTCCTCCATGGCCGCAGACGCACTCACCGCCATCCGGGGCGACCAGCTCCCCCTCGTCATGCTCGACAGCGACCCCGAAGGCAGCCTCGGCGCCGCCACCGTCAACCTCGACATCACCGACGGCATCCGCCAGGTCGCCGAACACCTCCTGGCCCTCGGCCACCGACGCTTCCTGCACCTCGCCGCAGACGTACCGTCGTGGACCTTCGAGATCCGCGCCCGCGAACTGGCCGCGCGGCTGGGAAACACCCCCGGCACCGACCTGCGCACCGCCCGCGCCCCCATCTCCATCGACGGCGCTCTGACCGCCACCGAGGCCGCCCTCGCCGCTCCCGGCCCCCGGCCCACCGCACTCGTCTGCGACGACGACAAACTCGCGGCCGGCGCCTACAAAGCGGCGAGGCGGGCAGGGCTGCGCATCCCGGACGACCTGTCGGTCACCGGCCTCGACGACCTCGGCCTCGCCACCGCCATCGACCCCGAACTGACGACCGTACGCCTCGACGCGGAACTCTTCGGCGAGCGCGGGATGCGGGCTCTGCTGGCCGTCATGGAAGGACGGACCCCGCAGGAGGGTGACATCCCGGTGCA
The DNA here is from genome assembly GCF_001905385.1 of Streptomyces sp. CB02414. GTDB lineage: Bacteria > Actinomycetota > Actinomycetes > Streptomycetales > Streptomycetaceae > Streptomyces. Next base: position 277,983 of record NZ_LIPF01000009.1, read on the forward strand.
CCTCGTCGTACGGGGCTCCACGGCGCCACCGGCACAAACCTGAGCGGCGCCGGGGCACATGGCACCCGGCGCCGCTCGAAGGCTCTCGCGCAGCGGCTCCCCGCTACTTGTCGCCCTCGTCCTCGTCCGGCAGGGCCAGGTCTTCAGCATCGTCACCGGCCCCGGCCCCGGCTCCCGCGCCCGCATCCAGCAACCGCGACAGCTGAGCCCCCACGATCCGCTTGAACTTCCGCTTCTGCGGCCGCGTACGGTCCAGCACCGCGACCTCCAGCCGCTCCGCCGGAATCTCCCGCTCACTGCCGTTCGTGTCCCGGGACAGCGCCTGCACCGCCAGCTTCAGCGCCTCGGCCAGCGTCATGTCGTCACGATGCCGCTGATCCAGGAACCCGCTGATCTGCTCGGCATTGCCCCCGACCGCGACCGAACCGTGCTCGTCCACGATCGAACCGTCGTGCGGCAACCGGTAGATCTGGTCCCCGTCGGCACTCTCACCGACCTCGGCGACGACCAGCTCCACCTCGTACGGCTTCTCGGCCTGACTGGAGAAGATCGTGCCCAGCGTCTGCGCGTAGACGTTGGCCAGACCTCGAGCCGTCACGTCATCCCGGTCATAGGTGTAACCACGCAGGTCGGCGTAGCGCACCCCGCCGATCCGCAGGTTCTCGTACTCGTTGTACTTGCCGGCGGCCGCGAAGCCGATCCGGTCGTAGATCTCGGAGAACTTGTGCAGCGCACGGGACGGGTTCTCGCCGACGAACACGATGCCGTCGGCATACTGCAGCACGACCAGGCTGCGGCCACGCGCGATGCCCTTGCGGGCGTACTCCGCCCGGTCCGCCATCGCCTGCTGGGGTGAGACATAGAACGGCGTCGACACCGGTTATCCGTCCCTTTCTGGAGAAGTCACTGAACCACCTGACAACACGACCGACCGCCGCCCGCTACAGCAACGCGGCCCGCGGACCGTCGGGCTGCTCCAGCCGCCGCTCCAGCACCGAGCGGGCGAGCGCCGAAGACTCGTCCTCACCCAGCCGGCGGAAGCCGTCCTCGGTGATCACAGTGATGATCGGGTAGATCCGGCGCGCGACATCGGGACCACCGGTCGCCGAGTCGTCGTCCGCCGCGTCGTAGAGCGCCTGCACCACGAGCGTCGTGGCCTGCTCCTCGGTCAGATCCTCACGGAACAGCTTCTTCATCGCACCACGGGCGAAGATCGACCCCGACCCCGTGGTCGCGTAGCTCTGCTCCTCCGACCGCCCGCCCGTCACGTCGTACGAGAAGATCCGCCCCCGGCCGCGATCCACGTCGTACCCCGCGAACAGCGGCACCACGGCGAGCCCCTGCATCGCCATGCCCAGGTTCGACCGGATCATCGTGGACAGGCGGTTCGCCTTGCCCTCCAGGGACAGCTGCGCGCCCTCGACCTTCTCGAAGTGCTCCAGCTCCAGCTGGAACAGCTTCACCATCTCCACGGCCAGCCCCGCCGTACCGGCGATGCCCACCGCCGAGTACTCGTCGGCCGGGAAGACCTTCTCGATGTCCCGCTGGGCGATCATGTTGCCCATCGTGGCCCGCCGGTCACCGGCGAGGACCACACCACCCGGGAACGTCACCGCCACGATCGTCGTGCCGTGCGGCGCCTCGACGACACCCTGCACCGGGGGCAGCTGCCGGTTGCCCGGGAGCATCTCCGGCTGGTGCTCGCCGAGGAAGTCCATGAAGGAGGAGGACCCAGGCGTCAGGAAGGCAGCTGGTAGACGCCCGGTGCTACGAGTGTTGGCTTCCACGCGATTCCTTCCACGTAAGCTGCAGCCCGCCTTATGGCATCGGGCCGATCCTTGAACTGCCCCAGGGCTGCGTTACAGCTGAAGCACAGTACGCCACGGACCCTACCCGTCTCGTGGCAGTGATCCACGTGTGCGGCGGGAGCGGCAAGACATATGCAGCAGACGCCGCCTTGACTTGCGATCAGGGCATCACGTTCTGCTTCGGTGATGCCGTACTGACGCTTCAGATGGCCTGCTCGCCCCTGCGCCGCTTTACACGACTTGCAGAGCGTCGCCAGACCGTCTGAAGCTGTGCGGTTCCGGGGCCACTCGCTGTGGGGCTTGATGTCCCCGCACGTCCGGCAGAGCTTATGCCCCTCGGGCACCTCCACTCGCGGGCGGACGTTGCGCCCCTTGGCCACCTGGCGTTCTTGGTGATAGGCCGCAGCACATTCCCGGCAGTAGGCCTGCAGCCCGTCACGCATCGCCTTGTTCCGTGCGAACGCCGCCCGCGGCTTATGGTCCTTGCACCGCGAGCAACGCCTACCAGAATCTTCGATCGACAAGCGAACCCCCGTTGTAGCCTTCGTTCCGAAGGCTACTCGCCGCCCTTCTGAACGAACGAGCGTACGAAATCCTCTGCGTTCTCTTCGAGCACATCGTCGATCTCGTCCAGGACGGAGTCCACGTCGTCGTTCAGCTTCTCCTGGCGTTCCTTGAGGTCCTCGGAGGCCTGCGCGTCCTGCGCCTGCTCCTCGACCTCCTCGTTGGACCGGGTGGCCTTCTGCTGTCCGCCGCCGGTGTCCTTGGTCGCCATAACCCTCACCCCGCTCGGTTCGCCCGACACAGTTGCTCGGTCAAGATCAGACCCTACAAGCCGGGTCCGACATCGGCCCCGCGTTTCTCCAACGAACGGGGGCCATCTCGATGGTTCCCGGACGGGGTGGGTTTCCACCCCGTCCGACGGTCTCGTTCGTGTACCCGTTCCGTCCGCTCACCCGCCGGTGAGGACCCTGACCAGGTCTTCCGCGGTGCGGCAGCGGTCCAGGAGCTCCTTGACGTGATTACGCGTTCCGCGAAGCGGTTCCAGGGTTGGGACCCGCTGGAGGGAGTCACGCCCCGGGAGGTCGAAGATCACCGAGTCCCAGGAGGCCGCCGCGACGTCGTCCGCGTACTGCTCCAGGCAGCGTCCGCGGAAGTAGGCGCGGGTGTCCTCCGGCGGCTTGGTGCGGGCCCGCTCGATCTCGTTCTCGTCCAGGAGCCGCTTGATGCGGCCGCGGTCGACCAGGCGGTTGTAGAGGCCCTTGTCGGGCCGTACGTCGGCGTACTGGAGGTCGACGAGGTGGAGCCGGGCGGCGTCCCAGTCGAGGTCGTCGCGGCGCCGGTAGCCCTCCATGAGTTCCCGCTTGGCGACCCAGTCCAGTTCGCCGGCCAGGCTCATCGGGTCGTTCTCGAGCCGGTTGAGGGTGTCCTCCCAGCGGCCGAGGACGTCCTTGGTCTGGTCGTCGGCGTCGGCGCCGTAGCGTTCCTCCACGTACTTGCGGGCCAGCTCGTAGTACTCCATCTGGAGCTGGACGGCGGTGAGTGTGCGGCCGCTGCGGAGGGTGACCAGGCGCTTCAGGGACGGGTCGTGCGAGACCTGGTGGAGGGTGCGGACGGGCTGGTCCACGGCCAGGTCGACCGCGATGAAGCCGTCTTCGATCATGGACAGGACCAGGGCGGTCGTGCCCAGTTTCAGGTAGGTCGAGATCTCGGAGAGGTTCGCGTCACCGATGATCACGTGGAGGCGCCGGTACTTCTCGGCGTCCGCGTGCGGTTCGTCGCGGGTGTTGATGATGGGCCGCTTCAGCGTCGTCTCCAGGCCGACCTCGACCTCGAAGTAGTCGGCGCGCTGGCTGATCTGGAAGCCGTGTTCGTGGCCGTCCTGGCCGATGCCGACGCGGCCGGCGCCGGTGAAGACCTGGCGGGAGACGAAGAAGGGCGTCAGGTGGCGCACGATGTCGGAGAAGGCGGTCTCCCGCTTCATCAGGTAGTTCTCGTGCGTGCCGTAGGAGGCGCCCTTGTTGTCGGTGTTGTTCTTGTAGAGGTGGATGGGCTGGGCGCCGGGCAGCTGGGCGGCCCGCTCGGCGGCCTCGGCCATGATGCGTTCGCCGGCCTTGTCCCACAGGACGGCGTCGCGGGGGTTGGTGACCTCCGGGGCGCTGTATTCGGGGTGGGCGTGGTCGACGTAGAGCCGTGCTCCGTTGGTGAGGATGACGTTGGCGAGGCCGATGTCCTCGTCGGTGAGCTGGCTGGAGTCGGCGGCCTCCCGGGCGAGGTCGAAGCCTCGCGCGTCCCGCAGCGGGTTCTCCTCCTCGAAGTCCCAGCGGGCCCGGCGGGCCCGGTGCATCGCCGCCGCGTAGGCGTTGACGATCTGGGATGAGGTGAGCATGGCATTGGCGTTGGGGTGGCCGGGGACGGAGATTCCGTACTCCGTCTCGATGCCCATTACTCGCCGTACGGTCATGCGGCCCTCCTTGCCCGGCGGCGCCCGTGGTGGGTGCCGCTCGCGTACCGCTGGCGCTCCGATGCGTGTGCGGTGCCCGTCCCCGCACTGCGCGACTCGGCGGTATGGAAGAGCCTAGAACGCCTTTGCGCTGGTGGGGAGATCATTTGCGGCATTGCCTTGCTCCAGTCGGGGCTCCGGAAAACAGTCGGCTGCGGGTACCCGCTGTGGGGACCCGCAGCCGCCCCGCCTTTTACAGGTACTGACCGGTGTTCGCCACCGTGTCGATGGAGCGTCCGGTGTCGGCGCCCTGCTTTCCGGTGACGAGCGTACGGATGTACACGATCCGTTCGCCCTTCTTTCCGGAGATGCGGGCCCAGTCGTCCGGGTTGGTGGTGTTGGGCAGGTCCTCGTTCTCCTTGAACTCGTCCACGCATGCCTGGAGGAGGTGGGAGACGCGGAGGCCCTTCTGGTTCTTTTCGAGGAAGTCCTTGATCGCCATTTTCTTGGCGCGGCCCACGATGTTCTCGATCATGGCGCCGGAGTTGAAGTCCTTGAAGTAGAGGACTTCCTTGTCGCCGTTGGCGTAGGTGACCTCCAGGAAGCGGTTTTCCTCGGATTCGGCGTACATCTGTTCCACCGCCGTCTGGATCATGCTCTGGACGGTGGCCGCCTTGTCCTTCTCGTGCTCCGCGAGGTCGTCGACGTGGAGCGGGAGGCGTTCGGTGAGGTACTTGCCGAAGATGTCCTTGGCCGCTTCGGCGTCCGGACGCTCGATCTTGATCTTCACGTCGAGCCGGCCGGGGCGCAGGATGGCGGGGTCGATCATGTCCTCGCGGTTGGAGGCGCCGATGACGACCACGTTCTGCAGGCCTTCGACGCCGTCGATCTCGGCGAGCAGCTGCGGGACGATGGTGTTTTCCACGTCGGAGCTGACGCCGGAGCCGCGGGTGCGGAAGAGGGATTCCATCTCGTCGAAGAAGACGATGACGGGGGTGCCCTCGCTGGCCTTCTCACGGGCTCGCTGGAAGACGAGGCGGATCTGCCGCTCGGTCTCGCCGACGTACTTGTTGAGGAGCTCGGGGCCCTTGATGTTGAGGAAGAAGCTCTTGCCGGCGGCCTGGCCGGTCACTTCGGCGACCTTCTTGGCCAGTGAGTTGGCGACCGCCTTGGCGATGAGTGTCTTGCCGCATCCGGGGGGCCCGTAGAGCAGGACGCCCTTGGGGGGACGCAGCTCGTGCTCCTTGAAGAGGTCGGGGTAGAGATAGGGGAGCTCGACCGCGTCGCGGATCATCTCGATCTGTCCGCCGAGGCCGCCGATCTGCTCGTAGCCGATGTCGGGGACCTCTTCGAGGACGAGTTCTTCGACCTCGCTCTTGGGGACGACCTCGTAGACGTAGCCGGAGCGGGGTTCGAGCAGGAGGGCGTCGCCGGGGCGGATGGTGACGCCCCGCAGCGGCTCGGCGAGCCGCACCACGCGCTCCTCGTCGGTGTGCCCGAGCACCAGGGCTCGCTCGCCGTCCTCGAGGATCTCCTTGAGGGTGACGATGTCGCCGACGCTCTCGTACTCCATGGCCTCGACCACGTTGAGTGCTTCGTTGAGCATCACTTCCTGGCCGCGCCGTAGCTCGTCGAGCTCGACGCTCGGGCTGACGTTCACCCGGAGTTTGCGGCCGCCGGTGAAGATGTCGGCGGTGTCGTCCTCGTTGGCTTGCAGGAAGACGCCGAAGCCTGCCGGTGGCTGGGCCAGCCGGTCGACCTCCTCCTTGAGGGCCACGATCTGGTCGCGGGCCTCGCGGAGGGTGCTGGCGAGTCGCTCGTTCTGGGCGGACACGCCGGCCAGGTTGGTCTGCAGTTCGACGATCCGCTCTTCGAGAATTCTCGTGTGCCGCGGAGATTCGGCGAGCTTGCGTCGCAGGACGGCGATCTCCTGCTCAAGGTAGGCCACCTGCCCGGCCGGGTCCTCGGACCCGCGTCCCGGGCGGATGCCGCGGTTCATGTCGTCGTCGTGGGCTGCCACGGTCCTCACCTCCTCCAAGGGGAGCTGGACGCTTCCAGACCCTACCTGGGTGGGTGTCGATTGAAACCCCTAGATCACAAAGACTGTCGGGGTGTGTCCGATCTTCACCCTTGCGCTCTCCCTCACGCCAGGGGAATACCCACGGAACGTGGATGGAACCCAGGCGGAGGTAGGGTCGAAGCGTTCAACACCCGTCAGAGCTGGCCGGATTCCCGGTCGGCTCGGGCGCAGGAGACGGCAGGAGAGATGAGCGTGCAGCAGGAGGCCGGAGTCGACGGCGAGGCCTTGGAGGTCTGGATCGACCAGGACCTGTGTACCGGTGACGGCATCTGCGCGCAGTACGCGCCCGAGGTGTTCGAGCTGGACATCGACGGTCTGGCCTATGTGAAGGGCGTCGGCGACGAGCTGCTGCAGAGTCCGGGGGCGGCAACGCCCGTGCCGTTGCCGCTCCTCACGGACGTGGTCGACTCCGCGAAGGAGTGTCCGGGTGAGTGCATCCATGTGCGTCGCGTTTCGGACAGGGCCGAGGTCTACGGCCCGGACGCAGAGTGACCAAAATGTAACTCAATCCGTACGCTGAGTGACTACCGTGTGGCGGGTCACCTCATCTGTCCCGGGGTTATCGGGGTCGTCGGTCACACGGTGCGTGCCTGGGACGGCGTGTCGCGGACGAACGCGCCGTTCTTCCACTGCCACTTCACGTCGTCGGTGACGTCGGGGCAGCAACTGGGCACGTCGGCCGACGAGTAGCCGAGCAGTGTGGCGTGGACTTCGCCGCCGCGTACGGCGAGGGCGGTGGCCGTGCGGCGGTCCGCCGGGTTCACGAGGGTGGCCACGACGCGGGGCTTGGCGTCGTCGGTGCCGCGGGTGAGGACGTAGACGCCGTCGGGCGGGGTGCCCATGGGGGCGTCGCAGTGCACCACCGCCACCGTCTCGGGACGGCCGTCGCCGTCGAGGTCGCCGGTCGCCTCCTTCTGCACGACGGCCTTGACCGGGCCGCATTCCAGGGGGAAGACCACGGCGGCCGGGTCGGGCGGCGCGATGTGGGCGGGGGCGTTCCTCGGTTCGGCGCCGGGGGTCTGCGCGGCGGTCGCGGCGTCGGGCTGCAGGACCGAGGAGAGGGCGACGACCGCGGCGAGGGCCGTGGCGGTGGCGACCCAGTGGATCGGGCGGGTGTGCGTGTGGGACAGGTCCGGAACGGCGGGGTGCTGCACGAGGAGTGTCTCCTGTGAGGGCTGTGCCGGCGGGGGGTGGCCAGCATCGTGCCACACGTCACAGTGCGGGGGAACGGCGGGGTGGGTACTGGGGGGGTTTCCGTGGCCCCGTGGCTCCGTCTGCTGCCGCCGCGTAGGTCAATACGGTGACGCCGTGGTGGAGTTCCCGGTGCGGTCCGGGAACTCCACCACGGCGTCGGTGCGTTGTACGGGGAGCGGGCCGGGTCAGCGGCCGGAGCCTCCGCCGGCGTTGGGGCCGTCGTAGTCCTCGCCGTAGGCGCCCTTGGCGGGGCGGCGGCGGCGCATGGGCGGCTCGACGCCGTCGGCGAGGCGGCGGGCGGTGAGCAGGAAGCCGGTGTGGCCGATCATGCGGTGGTCGGGGCGGACGGCGAGGCCCTCGACGTGCCAGTTGCGGATCATGGTCTCCCACGAGGTCGGCTCGTTGAAGCAGCCGATCTCGCGGATGGACTCGACGGTCCGGGCGAGCTGGGTGGTGGTGGCCACGTAGCAGCACAGGATGCCGCCGGGCACGAGCGCCTTCTTGACGACGTCCAGGCACTCCCAGGGGGCGAGCATGTCGAGGATGACGCGGTCGACGTCGGTGTCGGACAGGTTGTCCTGGAGGTCGCCGACGGTGAGCTGCCAGGCGGGGTGCGGGCCGCCGAAGTAGCGTTCGACGTTCTGCTTCGCGATGTCGGCGAAGTCCTCGCGGCGCTCGTAGGAGTGCAGCATGCCCTGGTCGCCGATGGCGCGCAGCAGGAAGCTGCTGAGGGAGCCGGAGCCGACGCCGGCCTCCACGACGCGTGCGCCGGGGAAGATGTCGGCGAAGGCGAGGATCTGCCCCGCGTCCTTCGGGTAGACGACGGCTGCCCCGCGGGGCATGGACAGGACGTAGTCGGGGAGCAGGGGGCGCAGCGCGAGGTAGGCGACGTTCCCGGTGGTGCGGACAACGCTGCCCTCGGGAGCGCCGATCAGTTCGTCGTGGGGGAAGGAACCCTTGTGGGTGTGGAAGTTCTTCCCTGCCTCGAGCGTGAACGTGTAGTGGCGGCCCTTGGGGTCGGTCAGCTGAACCTGGTCCCCGACCTTGAAGGGCCCGCGCCTGCGGGCGGCACCGGTCGGTTCGGACATGTGACCAGCCTACCGGTCCCTGGCGGGGCCGCCGACCACTGCTTCGGGAGGGCGGTTCTCAGGACGGGCGGGCCATCGCCTTGACGAAGGCGCGCTCGACGTCGGCGGCGGAGAGGACGCCGTAGATCTCGCCGGTCTCCTCGACCACCAGGTACTCGGTCGCCGGGTTGGCGCGCAGGGCGTCCAGGAGCTCTTCGCCGGACAGCTCGGCCGAGACGCGCATGCCGTCGGTGAGGTCCTGGGCGAGGGTGCTCACCGGGACCCAGGGCCGGCGGTGCTCGGGTACGCCGACGATGGCGGCCTCGCGGACCAGTGAGACGGGCGCGCCGTCGGCGTCGACGACGACCAGGGCGCGGGCTCCGGAGGCGTTGGCGCGGCGCAGCGCCTCGGAGAGCGGGGTGTCGCCGGGGACGGGGACAGCGCGCCGGGTGAGGGCGCGGGCGCGCAGTTCGGGCAGGTGCTCGCGCAGGCGGGCCATGCGGAGGCTGTTTCCGGCGCCGGTCCAGATGATCGCGGCGAGGATCGCGGCGAGCAGGGCGTCCATGACGGTGTCCATGCCGACGTCGTCGGCGGCGCCGGAGCCGAGGGACTGGGTGAGCAGCGGCAGGCCGATCAGGACGGCGATGGCGAGCGCCCGGCCGACCCAGGCGGCGGCGATGGTGCCGCTCATGGGCTTGCCGGTGATCTTCCAGACGACGGCGCGGAGCATCCGGCCGCCGTCGAGCGGGAGGCCGGGCAGCAGGTTGAAGGCGGCCACGAGGAGGTTGGAGATCATCAGGCCGGCCAGGAGGACGCCGGGGACCGAGTCGGGTTCGACGGGCAGGAGGGCGGCGTAGAAGACGCCGGCGAGGACAAGGGAGAGCAGGGGGCCGACGAAGGCCAGCACGAACTCGCGGCCGGGGGTCTCGGCCTCCTTCTCGATCTCGGAGACGCCGCCGAAGAACTGGAGCTGGATGCGGCGCACCGGGAGCTTGAAGCGGAGGGCGGCGACGGTGTGGGCGAGCTCGTGGACGAGGACGGAGGCGTAGAAGGCGACGGCGAAGAAGAGGGAGACCAGGTAGCGGGCGGCGCCGAGTTCGGGCAGTACGCGGTCGAGCTGTCCGCCGAAGACCCAGGTGATCAGGGCGGCGACCAGGAACCAGCTGGGCGCGACGTACACGGGTACGCCGAAGGGCCGGCCCATGAGCAGGCCACCACCGGGTTCGGGCTTGCGCTGCGGGGGCCTGGCCGGGCCGGTGCCGCCGTCGGGGCGGTGGTGCTGGGCGGTGGTGGGACCGTCGCCGGGGTGGGAATGGGCGCGGGGATGGCCGGGGTGGGTGTCGCGGTCACCGTGACCGTGGTGCGCGGGCGCGTGGGCGGGGCCGTCCTCGGCTGGGGGCTGTGCGGTCCGCGGGTCGGTGGCCGGGGCCGGATTCGGGGTCCGTTCCGGGGTGACGTCGTCAGGGGTCTCTCGACCGGGCTCGCCGTGTGCGAGGGCAGCTCCTTCGGCGGTCTCCCCCTGAGCCCCGGGGCCCGGCGCCTTCCGGAGCGGCGTTCCGCGAGCAGGCGTCTCGGGAGTCGCGGCTCCGCGTGGCGGCGTTCCGGCACCCGCGTGCTCCGGAGCCGGCCCGGCGGAACCGGGCGACGACTCCGGGCCCGGCACACCGGCAGAGGACGGCTCGGGCCCCGACGACTCGGAGCCGGCGCCCTCGGCGTGCGTCCTGGAGGCAGGCGTTGCAGGGCCCGGCGTCCCGACGCCCGGAGGCCGCAGCGCCGGACCTGCGGGCCCGGGCGACTCCGGGCCCGGCACACCGGCACCGGACGGCTCGGACCCCGACGGCTCGGGGTCGGCGTCCTGGGCGTGCGTCCCGGAGGCAGGCGTCGGGGAGTCCGGTGTGCTGGAGCCGGGTGTGTTCGCAGTCGGCGTAGCGGGGGTTTCGTCCGGGCCCGCCGTCGGTGAGCGGTCGGCGGGCGTTCGGGCGGGGTCGCCGTGGGCCTCCCCCGGCGTCCGGGGCCCGTCCGCGGGCCGGTCCCGGGGCGGCCCGGAATCCGCGGGCTCCGGGCGGGCGGAGCCGGTGGCCGGGGCAGTGGGTCCTGCCTGGGGTTCGGCCGACTCGTCGTTGCCGGGGCGCGGCTGCCCGCTCCCGCCGCTCACGTCCACGGTGTCCCCTCGTTCGAAGCGTCTCCCGCGCCTGCCGGGCGGGAGGGTACTCGTGTCGATGGTATGCGTCCGCCGCGGCCCACTCCGCCCCGGCACCCCTCTGGTTCCCTTCCGTCGCACGGGTCACGACCGCGGAGTGGGTCACTGTCAGTGGCGGGCCGTAAGGTCTGTGGGCATGGAGACGAGCATCGAGGATGTCGCCGAGGACGCCGGCGCACCCGCCCGACCGGCGGTGCCGGCGGCAGCGGCGGAGCACACGGACGCGGCGGCGCAGGCCCGCGTGCCCACGGCACCCGCCTCGCTCTCCCCTTCCCGGGCCGGCGATTTCATGCAGTGCCCGCTGTTGTACCGGTTCCGGGTCATCGACCGGCTCCCGGAGAAGCCGAGCGAGGCGGCGACGCGGGGCACGCTGGTGCACGCGGTGCTGGAGCGGCTCTTCGACGCCCCGGCGGTCGAGCGCACCGCGCCGCGGGCGAGGTCGCTGGTCCCGGGCCAGTGGGACCGGCTGCGGGAGAGCAGGCCGGAGCTCGGCGAGCTGTTCGCGGACGACCCGGAGGGCGAGCGTCTGGCGCAGTGGCTGAGCGAGGCGGAGCGGCTCGTCGAGCGCTGGTTCACCCTTGAGGACCCGAGCCGGCTGGAGCCCGCGGAGCGGGAGCTGTTCGTCGAGACCGAGCTGGACTCCGGGTTGCGGCTGCGCGGCATCATCGACCGGGTCGACGTCGCCCCCACCGGCGAGGTGCGCATCGTCGACTACAAGACGGGCAAGGCGCCCCGCCCTCAGTACGCCGAGGGCGCCCTGTTCCAGATGAAGTTCTACGCGCTGGTCGTCTGGCGGCTGAAGAAGGTCGTCCCGCGGCGGCTGCAGCTCGTCTACCTCGGCAGTGGTGACGTGCTCACCTACGACCCGGTCCCGGCCGACCTGGAGCGGGTCGAGCGCAAGCTGCTGGCGCTGTGGGAGGCCATCCGGCTGGCGACCGAGACCGGCGACTGGCGGCCGCGTCCGACCAAGCTGTGCGGCTGGTGCGATCACCAGGCGCACTGCCCGGAGTTCGGCGGCACCCCCCCGCCCTACCCGCTGCCGGTGAGGGCGGCCGAGTCCGGCGGCACCGAGCAGGGCAGAATGGGGCCGGACTAGCGAAGGAGACTTACGTGGCCATCCGCGTCCTACTGGTCGACGACCAGCCGCTGCTGCGCACGGGCTTCCGCATGATTCTGGAGGCGGAGCAGGACCTCGCGGTCGTCGGCGAGGCCGGAGACGGCCTCCAGGCCCTCGACCAGGTACGGGCGCTGCAGCCCGATGTCGTGCTGATGGACATCCGCATGCCGCGGATGGACGGTGTGGAGGCGACCCGGCAGATCACCGGCCCCGAGCGGGACGGTCCGGCGAAGGTGCTGGTGCTGACCACCTTCGACCTCGACGAGTATGTGGTGGAGGCGTTGAAGGCGGGCGCCAGCGGGTTCCTGCTGAAGGACGCCCCGGCGGGCGAACTGGTGCAGGCGATCCGTGTGGTGGCGAACGGCGAGGCGATGCTCGCGCCGAGCATCACCAGGCGGCTGCTCGACAAGTACGCCACGCATCTGCCCTCCGGGGAGGAGCCGGTTCCGGACACCTTGCACACGCTGACCGAGCGTGAGGTGGAGGTGCTGAAGCTGGTGGCCCGCGGTCTGTCCAACGCGGAGATCGCCGCCGACCTCTTCGTCAGCGAGACCACCGTCAAGACGCACGTGGGTCATGTGCTGACCAAGCTGGGCCTGCGCGACCGGGTGCAGGCCGCCGTGTACGCCTACGAGAGCGGTCTGGTGCGCCCCGGCGCGCAGTAGCCCGTCGCTCACGACGCGAACCACGAACCACGAAGGGCGCCCCTCCGGCCAGGAGGGGCGCCCTTCGTGGTTTCGTCCGGCGGGTCAGCCGCTCACACCCCGGCCCAGCTCCCACACCTGCAGCGTGGAGGAGGAGTTGAGGAGGTAGGCCGTGCCCGTGATGTCGTCGCGGGCGGCGACGTACTGCTTGCCCTGCCACAGCGGGATCACCGGCGCGTCGTCCGCGGTGATGTTCTGGATATCGGTGAGGCTGTCCACGGCGGAGAGCCGGTCGGCCTCGCGACGGGACTCGGGGATCAGCGTGTTGCGGATCTCCGGGTTCGCGTACGGCGAGTTGAGGGTGTTGTCCTTGTCGAGGAACGGCGCGATGAAGTTGTCGGCGTCCGGGAAGTCGGGGAACCAGCCCATGCCGAAGACGTCGTACTCGCCCTTCAGTTCCGCCGGGCGGAACTTGTCCCAGGGCAGGCCCTCGATGTCGACGTCGAAGAGACCGCTGTCGTTGAGCTGCTTCTGCAGCACCTCGAACTCCTGCTTGGTCGCGGCTCCGTAGTGGTCCGTCGTGTAGTGCATCGTCAGCTTCACCGGCGTCTCGATGCCCGCGTCCTCCAGCAAGGCCTTGGCCTTGGGCACACTGGGGTCACCGTACTTGTTGAAGAACGAGTTGGAGTGACCGGTGACGGTGGCGGGCACCATCGAGTACAGCGGCTCGGCCTGGGAGCCGTAGACCTGGGAGACGAGGGCGCTGCGGTCGATGAGCTGGGCCATCGCCTGGCGGACGGCCTTGTCCTTCACCGTCGGCGCGTCCGTGTTGAAGCCCAGGTAGCGGATCTCCAGACCGGCGACCTCGATCAGGTCGACCTTGCTGTCCGTGGAGGTGGAGAGCTTCCGGATCTGGTCCGGCGTCATCGTGCGGGCCATCACGTCGATGTCGCCCTTGTCGATCGCGGTGCCCATGGCCTCGGCGTCCTCGAAGGACACGATCTCGACCTTCTCGTTGTTCACCTCGAGGCTCCCCTTGTAATTGGGGTTCTTGGTGAACACGGCCTTCGTCATCACGTCGCCGTCGGTCTCGGCCTTCATCGTGTACGGCCCGGAGCCGTCCAGTTCGAAGCCCTCGCGCAGCTTGTCCTTCTCGTAGACGTCCTTGTTGACGATGCCGGCGACCGGGGTCGACAGCTTGTACGGGAAGGTGGCGTCCGCGGTGTTGAGGTGGAAGATGACCTCGCGGTCGCCCTGTGTCTCGACGGTGTCGACGGTCGACAGCAGGCCGTACACCTGGCTGTCGGCCTTGATGGACAGGGCGCGTTCGATGGAGTACTTCACGTCCTCCGCGGTGATGGCGTCGCCGTTGGCGAACTTCAGGCCGTCACGCAGGGTGCAGGCGTAGCGCTCGTTGCCGGTGTCGGTGAATCCGCACTTCTCGGCGGCCTCGGGCACGGGTTCGCCGTCGCCCCGGGGCTGGATCATCAGGGTCTGCGTGGTCTGACGCAGGACGTTCCAGGTGCCGACATCGTAGGCGAACGCCGGGTCGAGGGGCGCGGGCGCGTCCTTCGAGGCGGTGAACCGGTCCGTGGTGCCGACGACGATCGCGTCCCCGCCGCCGCTGCCGCTGTCGGACCCGCCACAGGCGGCGAGTACCGGCGCGAGCAGGCCGACGGCGGCCGGCAGCACCAAAGTCTTGCGGTTCATGCTCGAGTTTCTCCAGAGCTGTCGGTCCGTGTATCCGGCATGCAGGGGTGTCGCGGCGGATCACGGGGGTAGTGGCCGATGTTCTCGCGACGAGGTTAGTCCGCGCCCGCAGGGGGGTTCGCAGCCACCGGAGTTGGGGGCTCATCACGGAGCGAAACCGGGTGTGGACGCACCGAAAACCCGACAGTGGAAGGATTAGTGCAGGGTTTCACCAATCGGGACACAAAGGCGCCTCGACAACGTTCGCCAAGCGTCGGGCAGCACAGCCAACCCTTCCTGTCGACCCCTGACGGCGTGGTGAACGTCACAGATACGGGATGGCTGACGGGCTCGTGATTCGGCCATCCGGAGCGGTGGTATTTCCCCGTGAACGCCTAGCGCATTTGTGTCATCAGACCGCGCAGAAATGTCAGGTCGACTTCTTCCAGCGAGCCGACCACCGTGCGCCGGACGCCCGGCGTGATGGGGGCCACCGAGGGCACGGCCACGACGTGGCAGCCCGCGGCCTCCGCGGCGGCGACGCCCGTCGCGGTGTCCTCGACGACGGCGCACCGGGCCGGGTCCACGCCGAGTCCGGCCGCGGCGGCCAGGTACGGGTCCGGGTGGGGTTTGGTCCGCGGTACCTCGTCGCCGGCCACGGTCAGGCCGAAGTGCTGGGGGCCCAGCGAGGTCAGCACGCGGTCGATGATGCGCCGGTGGGAGGCGGAGACCAGGGCCGTGGGGATCTCGTGCGCGGACAGCTCGCCGAGCAGCCGGGCGGCTCCCGGCATGAGCGGCAGGGTGCGGCCGATGCGTTCCTCGAAGCCGTCGTTGAGCAGCACGCTGAGTTCGGCGAGTGTGATGTCGGCCCCGGTGGCCTCGATCAGGAATCCGGCGCTGCGGCTCATGGGGCCGCCGACGACCACGTGTCGCCAGGAGTCGTCCAGGGTGTGACCGAGGGAGGCGAAGACCTCGACCTCGACGTCCCACCAGAAGCCCTCGGTGTCCACCAGGGTGCCGTCCATGTCGAGGAGCACGGCCTGCAGGGCGGAGCCTTCGGCCGTACGGGTTCCGAGCGCGGGGACCGTACTGGTCATCCACGTACCTCCTTGAAGGGACGATCAGGCCGGTTCCCACGAGGGGAACCGGCCTGCAGTGGACCGACCAGTGTACGTCGTGCGGGACGGGATCGCCTGGTGTGGCCCGTGGAGCTGTGCTGAGACCGTGCCGAGCTCCTAGCGGGCGTTGAAGTACTTGGCCTCCGGGTGGTGGATCACGATGGCGTCGGTGGACTGCTCGGGGTGGAGCTGGAACTCCTCCGACAGGTGGACGCCGATGCGTTCCGGCTGGAGCAGGTCGGCGATCTTGGCGCGGTCCTCCAGGTCCGGGCAGGCTCCGTAGCCGAGGGAGAAGCGGGCGCCCCGGTACTTCAGGGCGAACATGTCCTCCATCTGGGCCGGGTCCTCACCGCCGAAGCCGAGTTCGGCGCGGACGCGGGCGTGCCAGTACTCGGCGAGGGCCTCGGCGAGCTGGACGGACAGGCCGTGGAGTTCGAGGTAGTCGCGGTAGGCGTTGGCCTCGAACATGCGGGCCGTCTCCTCGCCGATGCGGGAGCCGACGGTGACGACCTGGAAGCCGACGACGTCGGTCTCGCCGGACTCCTCCGGGCGGAAGAAGTCGGCCAGGCACAGCCGCCGGCCGCGGCGCTGGCGCGGGAAGGTGAAGCGGGTGCGCTCGTTGCCGTCGTCGTCGAGGACGATCAGGTCGTCGTCCTTGGAGACGCAGGGGAAGTAGCCGTGGACGACGGCCGCCTCCAGGAGGTTGTCCGTCTGGAGGCGGTCCAGGAGACCGCGCAGCCGCGGCCGTCCCTCGGTCTCGACCAGTTCCTCGTACGAGGGGCCCTCGCCGGTGCGGGCCTGCTTGAGGCCCCACTGGCCCTTGAAGAGTGCGCCCTCGTCGAGCCAGGAGGCGTACTCCTTGAGCTGGATGCCCTTGATCACGCGCGTGCCCCAGAAGGGCGGCTCGGGGACGGGGTTGTCGGTGGCCACGTCCGAGCGCACGTGCCCTTCCTCGGGCCGCTCCTCGATCTCGACGGTGGCCGCCCTGACCCGGCGCTGCTTGAGCTCTGGGAGCTTGGCGCCGGGCACGCCGCGCTTGATGCCGATCAGGGCGTCCATCAGGCGCAGGCCCTCGAAGGCGTCGCGGGCGTAGCGGACCTCGCCGTCGTAGACCTCGTGGAGGTCCTGTTCGACGTAGGCGCGGGTGAGGGCGGCGCCGCCGAGGATGACGGGGTAGTCGGCGGCCAGTCCCCGCTGGTTGAGCTCCTCCAGGTTCTCCTTCATGATCACCGTGGACTTGACCAGGAGGCCGGACATGCCGATGACGTCGGCCTTGTGCTCGCCGGCCGCTTCCAGGATCGCGGAGACCGGCTGCTTGATGCCGAGGTTGACGACGTTGTAGCCGTTGTTGGACAGGATGATGTCGACGAGGTTCTTGCCGATGTCGTGGACGTCGCCGCGGACGGTGGCCAGCACGATGGTGCCCTTGCCGTCGTCGTCGGTCTTCTCCATGTGCGGCTCCAGATGGGCCACCGCGCTCTTCATGACCTCGGCGGACTGGAGCACGAACGGCAGCTGCATCTGCCCGGAGCCGAACAGCTCACCGACGACCTTCATGCCGTCGAGCAGCGTGTCGTTGACGATGTCCAGGGCCGGACGCTCGGTCAGAGCCTCGTCCAGGTCGGCCTCCAGGCCGTTCTTCTCGCCGTCGATGATGCGGCGCTTGAGCCGCTCCTCCAGCGGCAGCGCGGCCAGTTCCTCGGCCTTGGACGCCTTCAGGGACTTGGCGGTGGCGCCCTCGAAGAGCTGCATCAGCTTCTGGAGGGGGTCGTAGCCCTCGCGGCGGCGGTCGTAGATCAGGTCGAGGGCGGTGGTGACCTGCTCCTCGTCGAACCGGGCGATCGGCAGGATCTTCGAGGCGTGCACGATCGCCGAGTCCAGGCCCGCCTTCACGCACTCGTCCAGGAAGACCGAGTTCAACAGGATCCGGGCGGCCGGATTCAGGCCGAAGGAGATGTTCGACAGACCGAGCGTGGTCTGCACGTCCGGGTGCCGCCTCTTCAGCTCGCGGATGCCCTCAATGGTGGCGAGTCCGTCCTTGCGGGACTCCTCCTGGCCGGTGCAGATGGTGAAGGTCAGACAGTCCACGAGGATGTCCGACTCGTGGATGCCCCAGTTGCCGGTCAGGTCGTCGATCAACCGTTCGGCGATCTCGACCTTCTTCTCCGCCGTCCGCGCCTGCCCCTCCTCGTCGATCGTCAGCGCGATCAGCGCCGCACCGTGCTCACGCGCCAGCGTGGTGACACGCGCGAACCGGGACTCCGGACCCGCGCCGTCCTCGTAGTTCACCGAGTTGATCACCGCGCGGCCGCCGAGCTTCTCCAGACCGGCCTGGATGACGTCGACCTCGGTGGAGTCCAGCACGACCGGCAGCGTCGAGGCCGTCGCGAACCGGCCCGCCAGCTCCTCCATGTCGGCCACGCCGTCGCGGCCCACGTAGTCCACGCACAGGTCCAGCATGTGCGCGCCCTCGCGGATCTGGTCGCGGGCCATCTCCACGCAGTCGTCCCAGCGGCCCTCCAGCATGGCCTCACGGAACTTCTTCGAGCCGTTCGCGTTCGTCCGCTCACCGATCGCCAGGTAGGAGGTGTCCTGCCGGAACGGCACGGTCTGGTACAGCGAGGCGGCGCCGGGCTCGGGGCGCGGGTGCCGCTCAGCGGGGGCGGTGCCCCGGACCCGCTCGACGACCTGGCGCAGGTGCTCGGGCGTGGTGCCGCAGCAGCCGCCCACCAGCGACAGCCCGTACTCCCGCACGAACGTCTCCTGCGCGTCCGCCAGCTCCGGCGCGGTCAGCGGGTAGTGCGCGCCGTCCTTGCCGAGGACGGGCAGACCGGCGTTGGGCATGCACGACAGCGGGACGCGGGAGTGGCGGGCGAGGTAGCGCAGGTGCTCGCTCATCTCCGCCGGGCCGGTCGCGCAGTTCATGCCGATCATGTCGATGCCGAGCGGCTCCAGCGCGGTCAGCGCGGCGCCGATCTCCGAGCCCAGCAGCATGGTGCCGGTGGTCTCGACGGTCACGGACACGATGACGGGCAGGTCGAGACCGAGGGCGTCCAGGGCGCGCCGGGCGCCGAGCACGGAAGCCTTGGTCTGCAGGAGGTCCTGCGTGGTCTCCACCAGCAGCGCGTCCGCGCCGCCCGCGACCAGGCCCTCGGCGTTGCGCTGGTAGGCGTCGCGCAGGACGGTGTACGGGGCGTGGCCGAGGGTGGGCAGTTTGGTGCCGGGGCCGATCGAGCCGAGGACCCAGCGTTGCCGTCCGTCTCGGGCGGCGAACGCGTCGGCTGCCTCGCGGGCCACCCGGGCACCGGCCTCGGACAGCTCGTGGACGCGCTCGGGGATGTCGTACTCGCCGAGCGCGGAGTGGTTCGCGCCGAAGGTGTTGGTGCCCACGCAGTCCACGCCGGCGGCGAAGTACTCCTCGTGCACCGAGCGCACGATGTCCGGGCGGGTGACGTTGAGGACCTCGTTGCAGCCCTCCAGCTGCTGGAAGTCGTCCAGCGTCGGGTTCTGCTCCTGGAGCATGGTGCCCATCGCGCCGTCGGCGACCACCACGCGGGTGGCGAGGGCCTCTCGGAGGGCGGACACGCGGGTCCGGGTGTCGGCGGGCGGGGTGGATGGCGACGAGGCCATGAAAGGGCTCCCTAGGATGCGACGGCTGTCGGCTTTGCGCTGCCCGGTTCCGTCCATGGGGAACGTCCCCGGGAGAGAACGCACGCCGCCAGGGTAGCCGGGACCGGAGGCCGGTGGTCGAGGAGTCCACGTGACGGACGAGGATGGCGGGTCGGGACCCCGCCGAAGGGGTGACTTTCCGGCCCCGGGGGATGTGCCGGTGAACGGCCCGGCGGCCCTCCTGGAGCGGCCATCGGACGGGTGGTCCGGGCGACCGGATCCGGCCGGAGTGCAACAGTTGCCCGCCGACCATTAGCGGGAGGTCGGCATGGACCGGTAGTGTTCGGCATTGCCGAACGACGTCAGCGACGCCGAGGTCGGCAGTCGAAGGGGACGGAGGCAGTACGTCGATGGCACGGAACATCCAGTCGCTCGAACGAGCGGCCGCGATGCTGCGCCTGCTCGCGGGCGGTGAGCGGCGGCTCGGCCTGTCGGACATCGCCTCGTCGCTGGGTCTGGCCAAGGGCACCGCGCACGGCATCCTGCGCACCCTCCAGCAGGAGGGCTTCGTGGAGCAGGACGGGGCTTCCGGGCGCTATCAGCTGGGCGCCGAGCTGCTGCGCCTGGGGACGACCTACCTCGACGTGCACGAACTGCGGGCGCGCGCCCTGGTGTGGACGGACGACCTGGCGCGCTCCAGCGGGGAGAGCGTCCACCTCGGGGTCCTGCACCAGCAGGGCGTACTGATCGTGCACCACGTCTTCCGTCCCGACGACAGCCGGCAGGTGCTGGAGATCGGCGCCATGCAGCCGCTGCACTCCACGGCGCTGGGCAAGGTGCTCTCGGCGTACGACCCGGTCGCGCACAGCGAGGCGCTGGAGGCCGACCGCAAGGCGTACACCGACCGGACCGTGTGCGAGCCGGACGGGTTCGAGCACATCCTCGACATCACGCGCGCGCGGGGCTACGCGGCGGACGTGGAGGAGACCTGGGAGGGCGTCGCGTCCATCGCCGCCCCCATCCACGACCGCAGGCGCATGCCGGTCGGCGCGGTCGGCATCACGGGCGCCGTGGAACGGCTGTGCCGGGAGGGCGAGCTGCGCCCCGAGCTGGTCGCGGCGGTACGGGACTGCGCCCGCGCGGTGTCGCGGGACCTGGGCGCCGGGCGGTTCTAGCAGGGTACGGGCAGGGGCCGGGACGCCAGAGGGCGTTCCGGCCCCTGGTGTTTCCCGGGTGACCGTCCCGCGGCGTGATCGATAGCCCGCGACGATCAATAACGATCGTGCTTTCGATAACACAGCTCTTGACGCATGCGTGACGCCACGGCGAGACTCGCGTCCATCGGTCGGCATTGTCGAACACCTACCGGCAATACGCGTTAGAGTGTGACAACGCCAAGGGCCGCCATCGCTCTCACACCGAGGGCGCCGGAACACCCGGAGGGACCCGGGGTTCGGCTTCCCCTGGACGAAGGACAAAGGAGTCGCGGGTGTCCAGCTCCGACATCTTCATCGGCGAGACCATCGGTACCGCCATACTCATCCTGCTCGGCGGCGGTGTCTGTGCCGCCGTGACGCTCAAGGCCTCCAAGGCCCGCAACGCCGGCTGGCTCGCCATCGCCTTCGGGTGGGGCTTCGCGGTCATGACGGCGGCGTACATATCGGGTCCGCTCTCCGGCGCCCACCTCAACCCCGCCGTGACGGTCGGCATCGCGGTCAAGGACGGCGACTGGGGCAACACGCCGACCTATTTCGCGGGTCAGCTCCTCGGCGCCATGATCGGCGCGGTCCTGGTCTGGATCGCCTACTACGGCCAGTTCCAGGCCCACCTCACCGACCGCGAGATCGTCGGCGGCCCCGGCGCGCAGGACACGGCGGCCAAGTCCGTCGAGGCGCAGGAGAAGGGCGCCGGCCCGGTCCTGGGCGTCTTCTCCACCGGCCCGGAGATCCGGCACACGGTCCAGAACCTCGCCACGGAGATCATCGGCACCTTCGTCCTGCTGCTCGCCATCCTGACCCAGGGCCTGAACGACGCGGGCAACGGCCTCGGTGTCCTGGGTGCCCTGATCACCGCGTTCGTCGTGGTCTCGATCGGTCTGTCGCTCGGTGGCCCGACGGGCTACGCGATCAACCCGGTCCGCGACCTCGGCCCGCGCATCGTGCACGCGCTGCTGCCGCTGCCCAACAAGGGCGGCTCCGACTGGGCCTACGCCTGGATCCCGGTCGCCGGTCCGCTGATCGGCGGTGCGCTCGCCGGAGGTGTCTACAACGTCGCGTTCGCCTGAGCGGGCCTCCGCTCGGCCATCATCGAGCCGCAGCACACGCGCCGTACGCACCGGCCGCCACACCACGGAAACCCAGGAGCACACAGTGACCGACGCCCACACCGCAGGCCCCTTCATCGCCGCCATCGACCAGGGCACGACCTCCTCCCGCTGCATCGTCTTCGACCGGGACGGGCGCATCGTCTCCGTCGACCAGAAGGAGCACGAGCAGATCTTCCCGAAGCCGGGCTGGGTCGAGCACGACGCGACCGAGATCTGGACCAACGTCCAGGAGGTCGTCGCCTCAGCGGTCGAGAAGGCCGGCATCACCCGCGACGACATCAAGGCCATCGGCATCACCAACCAGCGCGAGACCACCCTCGTCTGGGACAAGAACACCGGTGAGCCCGTCCACAACGCCATCGTCTGGCAGGACACCCGCACCGACGCCCTGTGCAAGGAGCTCGGCCGCAACGTCGGCCAGGACCGCTTCCGCCGCGAGACCGGCCTGCCCCTCGCCTCCTACTTCGCCGGCCCCAAGGCCCGCTGGCTGCTCGACAACGTCGACGGTCTGCGCGAGCGCGCCGAGGCGGGCGACCTGCTCTTCGGCACCATGGACACCTGGGTCATCTGGAACCTGACCGGCGGGGTGAACGGCGGCAAGCACGTCACCGACGTCACCAACGCCTCCCGCACCATGCTGATGAACCTGCACACCATGCAGTGGGACGAGAAGATCGCCGAGTCCATCGGCGTGCCGACGCAGATGCTCCCCGAGATCCGCTCCTCCGCCGAGGTCTACGGCGAGATCACGGGCGGCAGGCTCGGCGAGCTGCTCGGCGGCATCCCCGTCGCGTCCGCGCTCGGCGACCAGCAGGCGGCCCTGTTCGGCCAGACCTGCTTCTCCGAGGGCGAGACGAAGTCGACGTACGGCACCGGCACCTTCATGGTGATGAACACCGGTGACAAGCTCATCAACTCCTACTCGGGCCTGCTGACCACGGTCGGCTACAAGATCGGCGACCAGGACACGGTCTACGCCCTGGAAGGCTCGATCGCGGTCACCGGTTCGCTGGTGCAGTGGATGCGCGACCAGATGGGCCTGATCTCCACCGCCGCCGAGATCGAGACCCTGGCGATGCAGGTCGAGGACAACGGCGGCGCCTACTTCGTGCCGGCCTTCTCCGGCCTGTTCGCCCCGTACTGGCGCTCCGACGCCCGCGGTGTGATCGCCGGCCTGACCCGGTACGTCACCAAGGCGCACCTCGCGCGCGCCGTCCTGGAGGCCACCGCCTGGCAGACGCGGGAGATCGCGGACGCCATGACGAAGGACTCCGGTGTGGAGCTGACCGCCCTCAAGGTCGACGGCGGCATGACCTCCAACAACCTGCTGATGCAGACCCTCGCCGACTTCGTGGACGCCCCCGTGGTGCGCCCGATGGTCGCCGAGACCACCTGCCTCGGCGCCGCCTACGCCGCCGGCCTGGCCGTCGGCTTCTGGAACAGCACCGACGACCTGCGCGCCAACTGGCGCCGGGCCGCCGAGTGGACCCCCCGCATGGACGCGGAGACCCGCGACCGTGAGTACAAGAGCTGGCTCAAGGCCGTCGAGCGGACCATGGGCTGGCTCGAGGACGAGGAGTAAGAACCACCATGACCACGCAGTCCACCCTGCAGTCCGTGCCTGCCCTGGGGACGCACCCGGCCTCCGGCTCGAACCCGGGCCGGGCCGAGACCCGGGAGCAGCTCTCCAAGGCGTCGTACGACCTCCTCGTGATCGGCGGCGGCATCCTGGGCATCTCCACCGCCTGGCACGCCGCGCAGTCCGGCCTCAGGGTGGCCGTGGTCGACGCCGGCGACTTCGCCGGCGCCACCTCCTCCGCCTCCTCCAAGCTGCTCCACGGCGGTCTGCGCTACCTGCAGACCGGCGCGGTGAAGCTGGTGGCGGAGAACCACTTCGAGCGCCGTGCGGTCTCCCGCCAGGTGGCCCCCCACCTGGCGAACCCGCTCACCTTCTACCTCCCCGTGTACAAGGGCGGGCCGCACGGCGCGGCGAAGCTGGGCGCGGGTGTCTTCGCGTACTCGGCGCTGTCCGCCTTCGGCGACGGCGTCGGCCACCTGCTCTCCCCGGCCAAGGCCGCGCAGGACGTGCCGGAGCTGCGCACCGACAACCTGAAGGCCGTGGCCGTGTACGGCGACGACCAGATGAACGACGCCCGCATGGCGCTGATGACCGTCCGCGCGGCGGTCGACTCGGGCGCGGTCGTCCTCAACCACGCCGAGGTCACCGGTCTGCGCTTCACCAAGGGCCGGGTGACCGGCGCCGAGCTGAAGGACCGGCTGACCGGCGACGAGTTCGGCGTGAACGCGCGCCTGGTGCTCAACGCCACCGGCCCCTGGGTCGACCACCTGCGCCGCATGGAGGACCCGAACGCGGCGCCGTCCATCCGCCTGTCCAAGGGCGCGCACCTGGTGCTCAAGCGCACGGCGCCCTGGCGGGCGGCGCTGGCGACCCCCATCGACAAGTACCGCATCACCTTCGCCCTCCCCTGGGAGGACATGCTGCTGCTCGGCACGACCGACGAGGAGTTCGAGGGCGACCCGGCGGACGTCGCGGTCAACGAGAAGGACACCGCTCAGATCCTCGACGAGGCCGCGTTCTCCATCCGCGACCAGCAGCTCGACCGGGACCTGATCACGTACTCCTTCGCGGGTCTGCGGGTGCTGCCGGGCGGCCCCGGTGACACCGCGAAGGCCAAGCGCGAGACGGTGGTCAGCGAGGGCCGGGGCGGCATGCTGTCCGTCGCGGGCGGCAAGTGGACCACCTTCCGCCACATCGGCCGTACGGTGATGAAGAAGCTGGAGGCGCTGCCGGGCCACCCCCTCGGCGACGACTTCGAGCCGGTCTCCACGCTGCCGAAGAAGCTGCCGCTGCCCGGCGTCGCCAACCCGCGCGCGGTCGCCCACCGGCTGCTGGTGGACGGCCCGGCGCCCGGTCCGCGGATGGCGGCGGACACCGCCAGGCACCTGGCCACGCACTACGGTTCGCTGGCCTTCGACATCGCCCGGCTCGCCAACGAGTCCCCGGAGCTGGCGGAGCGTGTCCACCCGGACGCCCCGGAGATCTGGGCGCAGGTCGTGTGGGCGCGGGACCAGGAGTGGGCCGAGACGCCCGACGACGTGCTGCGCCGCCGCACCACGCTGACGATCCGCGGCCTGGCCACGGACGACGTGCGGGCGAAGGTGCAGGACCTGCTCGACAAGAAGTAGGCCCCGCCGCGCCGTTCGCGCCCGGTCCCGGTCGTCCCGGGGCCGGGCGCGGTCGTTCCGTGACGCAGGTGAGGCGTCCGGACGGCCGCGAACGGGACACGCCGGGTGCGCGGTTGAGCGGGGGTGTCCGGCCCGCCGGAACGGGGCAGTGATCCGTTCACTCCCCCGTGCACGGGGGCTGCGGGCGGTCCCTCGGCACGCCGTAAGGTTGGGGGGTACGCGAGGGCACGTCGGAAGGAGGCGCTGGGTGATCGAGCTCGAGGGGGTTCCCGAGCTGGTCGACCCGGTCATGGTGGCCGCGTTCGAGGGCTGGAACGACGCCGGCGACGCCGCCTCCACCGCGGTCGCGCATCTCGACCGGGAGTGGAAGGGCGAGGTGTTCGCGGCGCTGGACGCGGAGGACTACTACGACTTCCAGGTCAACCGGCCCACGGTGTTCATCGAGGACGGCGTCCGCAAGGTCACCTGGCCGACGACCAGGCTGTCGGTGGTCCGGGTCGGCGGCGACAAACCGCGCGACCTGGTCCTGGTCCGCGGCATCGAACCGTCCATGCGCTGGCGCTCGTTCTGCAACGAACTGCTGGGCTTCGCCCACGAGCTGGGCGTCGAGCTGGTGGTCGTCCTGGGCGCCCTGCTGGGCGACACCCCGCACACCCGTCCGGTGCCGGTGAGCGGGACCACGTCCGACGCCGACCTGGCGCGGCGCATGGAGCTGGAGGAGACCAAGTACGAGGGGCCCACGGGCATCGTCGGCATCCTCCAGGAGGCGTGCACGCACGCGGGCGTACCGGCCGTGTCGCTGTGGGCGGCGGTGCCGCACTACGTGTCGCAGCCGCCGAACCCGAAGGCCACGCTGGCCCTGCTGAACCGGCTGGAGGACCTGATCGACGTGCGCATCCCGCTGGGCGAGCTGCCCGAGGACGCGCGTGCCTGGCAGGTGGGTGTGGATCAGCTGGCCGCCGAGGACAGCGAGGTCGCCGAGTACGTCCAGTCGCTGGAGGAGGCCCGGGACACCGCGGAGCTGCCGGAGGCGTCGGGCGAGGCGATCGCCCGCGAGTTCGAGCGGTACCTGCGCCGCCGGGACGGCTCCGGGCCGGGCCAGCCGGGCGGTCACGCCACGGCGGACGGGGATGCGTCACCCGGGGCGCCGTATCTGCGGGACAACCCGAGCGGGCGGACCCGCCCGCCGCGGCCGCCGAAGGCGAGCGGGGACGACGAGGAGTCGTCGGAGGACTGAACCGACGTGACAGGGGGCGCTTCCCGGTGGGAGGCGCCCCCTTCGCGTGTGCGGCCGGTGCCTACAGGGCGACGCCGAGCAGCGCGTCGACGGCGCGGGACACCACGCCGGGTGCTCCGGTGTCCGTGCCGCCGCTCTCCTGCTGGAGGGCGGCCCAGCGGTCGACGGCGTCGAGTGCCGCCGGGGAGTCCAGGTCGTTCGCGAGAGCGGCGCGGATCTCCTCGACCAGCGCCTCGGCGGGCGGGCCGTCGGGCCGGGAGACGGCGGCGCGCCAGCGGTCGACCCGCGCGAGGGCGTCCTCCAGTACCTGGTCGGTCCACTCCCAGTCGGAGCGGTAGTGGTGGGCGAGCAGCGTGAGGCGGATGGCGGCGGGGTCGACGCCCTCGCGGCGCAGCTGCGAGACGAAGACCAGGTTGCCCTTGGACTTGGACATCTTCTCGCCGTCCAGCCCGACCATGCCGGCGTGGACGTACGCCTTGGCCATGGGGAACTCGCCGGTGAGGGCCTGGGCGTGCGAGGCGCCCATCTCGTGGTGCGGGAAGGCGAGGTCGGAGCCGCCGCCCTGGACGTCGAAGCCCATGCCGAGGTGGTCGAGGGCGATGGCCACGCACTCGATGTGCCAGCCGGGGCGCCCGCGGCCGAGCGAGCCGCCGTCCCAGCTGGGCTCGCCCTCGCGGGCCGCCATCCACAGCATCGGGTCGAGCGGGTTCTTCTTGCCCGGCCGGTCCGGGTCGCCGCCCCGCTCGGCGGAGAGCAGCCGCATGGCGGCGGCGTCCAGGTGGGAGACCTGGCCGAAGTGCGGGTCGGACTCGACCGAGAAGTAGGTGTCGCCCTCGAGCTCGTAGGCCGCGCCCGCGTCCCGCAGCCGCTCGACGAGCGGCACGATCCCGGGTATGGCCTCGACGGCGCCTATGTAGTGCCGGGGCGGCAGCATCCGCAGCGCCGTCATGTCCTCGCGGAAGAGGGCGGTCTCCTTCTCGGCGAGGGCGGTCCAGTCGACGCCGTCGCGCACGGCCCGCTCCAGCAGCGGATCGTCGACGTCGGTGACGTTCTGGACGTAGTGGACCTGCCGCTTGGTGTCGAGCCACACGCGCTGCACGAGGTCGAACGCGTTGTAGGTCGCCGCGTGCCCCATGTGGGTGGCGTCGTACGGCGTGATGCCGCAGACGTAGATGCGGGCGACGGGACCGGGGTCGAGGGTGACCAGGCCTCCGGTCGCGGTGTCGTGGATCCTCAGGTCGCGGCCCTGACCAGGCAGGGCGGGGACCTCGGAAGCGGGCCAGGCATGCATGTCATGAGCCTAACCGGACGGATGTTCCGTACACGAACCGGACCGGGCCGGATGGCCGGTAAGGCACTCTTGCGCGACACCGGCCGGTGTGTCACGGCGGCGCACGTCCAGGGCCCGCACCGGCGGAAGCGCGGGCCCTCGGCCGCCGGCGCACAGGCGCCGAGACGCTGGGGCCGTGCCGGACGCGGTGTCGGGGCCGCAGTGGCCGAGGGGAGGGTCGGTGTCGGGTGCTACACGGGGGGCCACGGGATGGCCGGCCACTCACCGCCCGGTTCCGGGTGCTTGCCGGACGTGAGCAGGGCGTCGACCCGCGCGCGGGTGGCGGCGAGTTCGGCGAGGGTGATGAGGGCGCCGAGACGGCTCGCCAGGGTTCCGCCGTCCCTGAGGGCCTCCCTGAGGCCGTCGAGCGCCGCCAGGGCCTCCCCGGTGAGCGGGTCGCCCGCCCAGCCCCACAGCAGGGTGCGCAGCTTGTCCTCGGCGTGGAAGGTGACGCCGTGGTCGATGCCGTACAGCCGCTCCCCGGCCGCGGGCAGCAGGTGGCCGCCCTTGCGGTCGGCGTTGTTGATCACGGCGTCCAGGACGGCGAGCCGGCGCAGCCGCTCGTCGTCGGCGTGCACGAGAAGGGCGGTGCGTCCCTCGCCGACCTCGGCCAGGGCGACCGCCTTCCAGCCGGGGCCGGGCTCCTCGGTGTCCACCAGGGCGAGCAGTTCCGTCTCCGGGACGGCCTCGATCCACAGCTGGACCATGCCCTCGCCGTAGGGCCCGTCGCGCAGCACGGTCGGCGGGACCAGGCCCCAGCCGGTCGCCTCGGAGACCTCGTAGGCGGCGACCTCGCGCTGGGCGAGGGTGCCGTCGGGGAAGTCCCACAGGGGCCGCTCCCCGGCGACCGGCTTGTAGACGCAGGCCGCCTCGCGCCCCTCGTGCGTCACCGTGCAGTACAGCGCCGCGTTGGAGGCGTCCCGGATGCGTCCGCGCACGGTCAGCTCGCCCAGGGCGAGCAGCTCGGCGGCCGCCGTGTCGGTGGTCACGCTCCGCGGCGGTATCCGTTCTGGCGCGGACATACGTGTCCTTCCGGGTCGAGCGGGAGGCTGCACAGCGGGCACGGCGGCCGCCCGGCGTTGACGACGTCGAGGGCGCGCTTGGCGAAGGCCCTGGCCTGCGCGCCGGTGAGGCGGACCCGGAGCATCGGGGGGCCGTTCTCCTCGTCCTGGAGGAGCCGCTCCTCGGCCTCCGCCAGGTCCTCCTCGGACTCGGCGTCCAGCTCCACGAGGGCCTGCGCCTCGACGATCATGCGCTGGTCGTCGCCGTCCCAGGCGAGCGCCATGGTGCCGACCCGGAACTCCTCCTCGACGGGGGTGTCCAGCGGCGCCGTGTCGGCGGGGCCGGTGGGGGCCATGGCGGGGACCTCGGTGCTGCCGCCGCTGCGCCGTACGACCTCGTCGAGGAGTTCGTCCATGCGCTCGGCGAGAGCGGCCACCTGGGTCTTCTCCAGGGCCACGCTGGTCACCCGGGAGCCGGCGGAGGCCTGGAGGAAGAAGGTACGGCGCCCGGGCAGTCCGACCGTGCCGGCCACGAAACGTTCCGGTTGGTCGTAGAGGAACACCTGACGGGACACGTCCTGTCTCCATGAGAAGTCGTAAGAGCGGGAAGGGCGGGGTGGGTCACTGCTGCGGTCGCTTCACCCTACTGCGGCCGACGATCACGGTGCGCCCGCACTGCCACCGACGGTGGCCTCGTCGCCGGGCGGCTCCTCGCGCGGGGCCAGCGAGCCGAAGTCGCCGGTGTCGCCGAGGCGGACGAGGAACGGGCGCAGCCGGGTGTAACGGATCGCGGTGACGGAGCAGGGCTCGACGGAGATCCGCTGGAAGAGGTCGAGGTGCAGGCCCAGCGCCTCCGCGACGAGGGACTTGATGATGTCGCCGTGGGAGCACATGAGGTAGACGGCGTCGGCGCCGTGGTCGCGCTCCACGCGCGCGTTCCACTCGCGGACCGCCTCGGCGGCGCGGGTCTGCATGGCGCGCATCGACTCGCCGCCGGGGAACGCGGCGGCGGAGGGGTGCGCCTGGACCACCTCCATCAGCGGCTCGTCCTTGAGTTCGGCGAGCTTGCGGCCGGACCAGTCGCCGTAGTGGCACTCCCCGATCCGTTCGTCGGTGTGCGCCCGCAGCCCGGGCCGGGCGTCGAGCAGGGGCCGGACCGTCTCCTGGCAGCGCTGCAGGGGGCTGGTGACGATCTCGGACAGGGGCAGGCCGGCGAGGCGGCCGGGCAGCGCGGCGGCCTGCGCGGCCCCGCGTTCGTCGAGGGCGACGCCGGGCGTCCAGCCGGCGAGCAGCCCCTCGGTGTTGGCGGTGGAACGTCCGTGCCTGACCAGGATCAGCGTGGGCATGCGGACAGGGTAGGCATACGACCCGGTGCGCGGGCGCCGGGGCGGAGGGAGAATGCGTTCGGTGATCGTCGACTGCGCCATCTACCGGGACGGGCACCGCACGGACGGGCCCGAGGACTTCTCCGACGCGCTCGGTGAGGCGCGCTCCGGGGGCGGCTTCGTCTGGATCGGGCTGCACGAGCCGTCCGAGGAGGAGTTCGACCTGGTCACCGAGGAGTTCGCGCTGCATCCGCTGGCGGTGGAGGACGCCCTCAAGGCGCACCAGCGGCCGAAGCTGGAGGTCTACGAGGACTCGCTCTTCGCCGTCCTGAAGCCGGTGGTGTACGAGCCGGAGAGCGACGCGGTGTCCACCGGCGAACTCATGATCTTCCTGGGCGACGCGTTCGTGGTCGTCGTCCGGCACGGCGAGGGCTCCCCGCTGAAGGCCGTGCGGCAGCGTCTGGAGCACGAGCCCGAGCTGCTCGGCAAGGGGCCCACCTCGGTGCTGTACGCGATAGCGGACGCCGCCGTCGACCACTACCTGGACGTGGCGGTGGAGCTGCAGAACGACCTGGAGGAGCTGGAGGCGGAGGTGTTCTCGCCGGACGGCGGCGGCTCGCGGCACACCGCGTCGCGGATCTACACCTTCAAGCGGCAGATCCTGGAGTTCCGCCGGGCGACGGGTCCGCTGGCGCCGCCGCTGGCCCGGCTGGCCGGGACGGGGGCGTTCGGCGCCGGGGTGCCGTACGTGAACGAGAAGGCACGGCCCTTCTTCCGGGACGTCAGCGACCACCTCTCGCGCGTCAACGAGTCGGTGGAGAGCCTGGACCGGCTGGTCTCCGACATCCTGTCGGCGCACCTGGCGCAGACCAGCGTCCGGCAGAACGACGACATGCGGAAGATCTCCGCGTGGGCGGCCATGGCGGCGGTCCCCACGATGGTCGCGGGGGTCTACGGCATGAACTTCGAGCACATGCCGGAGCTGCGCTGGGAGTGGGGTTATCCGGCGGTGATCGTGCTGATGGCCGGGCTGGAGGTGCTGCTCTTCCGGCTGTTCAAGCGGCGGGGCTGGCTCTGAGGGAGCCGTGCCGGTCAGGCGACCTCGGGGGCGGCGGTGGCCGGTCCGCCGAGCGCGTCGCGCCGCTCGGGCGCGCGCAGGGTCACCATGCGGCGCCAGCCGGCCAGCCGCTCGTAGGCGTACACCGCGTGGATGCCCGCCGCGAGCAGCGCGGACCTGGCCCGGGACCAGCCGAGGAGGCGCCCCATGCGGGCCATGACGCCGAGACTGACGTCCCGGTGGACGCGGATCTCGGCGAGCGCGCACTCGCGCAGCGTCGCGTGGATGTGGCGGCCGTGTCCGGCGGCGGCGTAGCGCAGCAGTTCCTCGTGGGAGTAGGCGAGGTGGTTGTCCTCGTCGGCGGAGATCATCCGGACGGCCCGGCCCAGGTCCGGGTGGTCGCCGAAGTGCTTGAGGAGCATCGCCATCTGCTCGGCCGCGCGCTGCTCGGTGACCCTGCTGTGCGCCAGGTAGGTGATGATGTCGCGGACGGTCAGCGGCTGGTCGGCCTTGAGCTTCTCGTGGGCGAGGCCGATGCCGTGCCGTTCCAGGAGCATGGTGTAGTCGGTCTCCGGCGGCACCTCGACGGGCTCGAGGCCGCGCTTCTTCAGCAGGGCGTTGAAGATCCGCCCGTGTTTGTCCTCGTCCGCGCCGTGCCGGGTGATCTTGGGTGCGAGGGCGCGCTCGCTCTCCGGCACCAGCGCCGCGATGCGCGCGTTCTCCCAGCCGCCCTGCGACTCACCGCTGGCCGCGATGGAGCAGAAGAGACGGAACGACTCGTCGTTGTCGAGGATCTCCTGGAAAAGACTCTTGGCCGAAAGCATCGGTGGCACCTCTCTGCCTCTGCAAGGTTGCGCAGGTTCCGCAGACTCCGCAAAGACCGAGTCAAGTGCGGGAGATGAGGCGCGGCAACAGGTGCGGCGGGCAACTCAGCCAAAAGAAGGACCGCCGGGAAGCGAGGAGGCGTAACCACGCGCGCGTGGGCGCGTTGTTCTCCGTGACGGCCGTGGCGGGGAAGACCCCCGAGCCCCCACCACGGCCGCAGAACTTCCCTGAGTCGCTACGCCAGCCCGGCCCGCTCCAGGGCCTCCGTGCCGGCGCGGAGCGCGGCGAGCCGCTCGTCCAGGGTGAAGCCCGCGGGGGCGAGCGTCAGGGTGGTGACGCCAGCGGCGGCGTAGGCCTTCATCCGGTCCGCGATGCGGTCGACGGAGCCGAGGAGGGTGGTCTGGTCGATCAGCTCGTGCGGTACGGCCGCGGCGGCGCCCTCCTTGTCGCCGGACAGGTACTGGTCCTGGATCTCGGCCGCCTCGGCCTCGTAGCCCATGCGCTGGGCGAGCTGGTTGTAGAAGTTCTGCTTGCGGCTGCCCATGCCGCCGACGTAGAGCGCGGTGTAGGGGCGGAAGGTGTCGGCGAGCGTGGTGACGTCCTTGTCGTCGCCCAGGGCGAGCGGCAGCGTCGGGCAGATGTCGAAGCCGTCGAGGGTCTTGCCGGCCTTCTCGCGCCCGGCGCGCAGGTGCTTGACCGCGGTCTCCTCCAGGTGGTCGGCGGAGGGGAAGATCAGCAGGGCGCCGTCGGCGATCTCGCCGGTCTGCTCCAGGTTCTTCGGGCCGATCGCGGCGATGTACAGGGGGATGTGCTCGCGCTGCGGGTGCACGGTGAGCTTGATCGGCTTGCCGGGGCCGCCGGGCAGCGGCAGCGTCCAGTGCTGCCCCTCGTAGGAGAGCCGTTCCCGGGTCATCGCCTTGCGCACGATCTCGACGTACTCGCGGGTGCGGGCGAGTGGCCTGTCGAACTTGACGCCGTACCAGCCCTCGGAGACCTGCGGGCCGGAGACGCCGAGGCCGAGCCGGAAGCGGCCCCTGGAGAGGGAGTCCAGGGTGGCGGCCGTCATCGCGGTCATCGCGGGCTGGCGGGCCGGGATCTGGAAGATGGCCGAGCCCACGTCGATGCGCTCGGTCTGGGCGGCGACCCAGGTGAGCACGGTGGCCGCGTCGGAGCCGTAGGCCTCGGCGGCCCAGCAGACGGCGTAGCCGAGCCGGTCGGCCTCCTGGGCGACGGCCAGGTTGTCCGCGTCCATTCCGGCACCCCAGTAGCCGAGGTTGATCCCGAGCTGCATGGCCGATTCCCCTTACCGATCAGTAACGTGTTCTGTGCCCCGACCTTAGCGCGCGAATTCGGTTGTCCACAGGCCCCCACAGCGCAAGCCGTGGCCAGTAATGTCGGCGTTCATGGAGCAGAGGCATCTCGGCCGCACCGGCCTGCGCGTGTCCCGCATCGGTCTCGGCACCCTGACCTGGGGCCGGGACACGGACGAGCATGACGCCGCGGACCTCTTGAAGACCTTCTGGGAAGCGGGCGGGACCCTCGTCGACACGGCGGACGTGTACGGGGACGGCGAGGCCGAGTACCTGCTCGGCCGGCTCATGGAGGGCCTGGTGCCGCGCCGGGACCTGGTCATCTCGACCAAGGCGGGCAGCGTGCCGGATCCCGACCGCCGCTTCGACGGTTCGCGCGCCCACCTGCTCTCCGCGCTGGACGCCTCGCTGGCCCGCCTGGGCACGGACCACGTCGACGTGTGGCACCTGCACGCCTTCGACCCGGACACTCCGCTGGAGGAGACGCTGCACGCCCTCGACGTGGCGGTGAGCAGCGGCCGCGCCCGGTACGCGGGCGTGTCGAACTTCTGCGGCTGGCAGCTGGCGAAGGCGGCGACCTGGCAGCTCGCGGCGCCGGGCGTGCGGAACCGGCTCGCGAGCACGCAGATGGAGTACTCGCTGCTCCAGCGCGGCATCGAGCGCGAGGTTCTGCCGGCCGCCCTGGACCTGGGCATCGGGCTGCTGCCCTCCTCGCCGCTGGGCCGCGGGGTCCTCACGGGCAAGTACCGCAAGGACGCGACGCCGCCGGACTCGCGGGGCGCCTCGGAGCACCTGGCCCCCTTCGTCGCCCCTTACCTCGACGACACGGCCGGCCACATCGTGGACGCGGTGGCGACGGCTGCGGACGGGCTCGCCGTGACGCCGCTCCAGGTGGCGCTGGCGTGGGTGCGGGACCGGCCCGGTGTGGTCGCCCCGATCATCGGTGCGCGCAACGCGCGGCAGCTCACGGCGGCGTTGTCAGTGGAGACCCTTAGTCTTCCTGACGAGATCTGCCGGGCGCTCGACGACGTGTCGGCGCCCGTGCACCGCTATCCCGATCACGACTGGAGCACGCTGTGAGCACGGAGCCCGAGCCCACCTCCGAGGATCCCACGGCCACCGTGGACGCCGGGCCGGAGACGCCGGGCACGACGGCAGAGGCCGGGCAGGCCGGCGGCGAGAGGGCGGGTGACACGGACGCCTCCGGGGCGCCGGACGGAGCCGTGGACGGAGCGGTGGACGGAGCGGTGGCCGGCGGCGAGAGGGCGGGTGACACGGACGCCTCCGGGGCGCCGGACGGAGCCGTGGACGGAGCGGTGGACGGAGCGGTGGCCGGCGACGGGGAGGCCGCTCGGGCCTCCGAGGCCGAGGCCGAGCTTGCGGCCCAGCGGGTCGAGCGGGAACGGATCGCGCGACGGAAGGCCGAGAAGCAGGCGCCGATCGACGCCGGGGCCAAGCTCAGCGGCACGGCGGCCGACCTGCTCGCCGCCGTACGGGCCGTGGAGAGCGGCGAGAAGCCCGCGGCCACGGTCTTCGGCGAGCCCGCTCCCGCGCCGCGCCGGCCCGCCCCCGAGCCGGCGCCACGGCCCCGGCCGGTGCAGGCCGGGCAGGTCACCGGGCCCGCTGCTCCCGCGCCGGACGCCGTCCAGGCCGTGCGGCGGGTACTGGCCGAGGGCGGCGCTCCCGAGGCGCTCGCACCGCAGACCGCGGCTCTGCTCGGCGAGGGTGCGCAGGACGCGCTGCGCGCGGACCCGTGGCAGTTGCTGCGGGTCGGCGGGGTGCGGCCGGAGCAGGCCGACGGGTTCGCCCGGTCGCTGCTCGGCGCGGCGTGCGGCCCGGACGACGAGCGCCGCGGCCGTGCGGTCACCGTGTGGCTGCTGGAGCAGGCGGCCCTGGCCGGACACACGGCCCTGGAGCTGCCGCGGCTGACGGCCACGCTGGCCCAGCGAGGTGTGCCGGACCCGGACGCCGCCGTGCAGAGCACGCTCGCCGAGGGCGAGGCGCTGGCCTTCCAGGACCCGCTGGACGAGCCCGGCGTCCGCGCGGGGACCGCACCGGGCGGGGCCGGGACCGACGGCCCCGATGAGGCGGACGCACCGGACGAGGACGAGGAGCGCCCGGTCCGGGTGCTGATCGGCCTAGAGCGGTTCGCGCTCGCCGAGGAGAGCCTCGCGGACGGCCTGGCTCGGCTGGTCAACTCCGCGCCCAAGGAGGACGGTTCCGCCGCGGACTGGGAGCGGGCCGCCGACGCGGCGCAGGGTGCCGCCGCCGACCTCGTCCGCGCCGTCGCGGGGCACGGACTGGTCCTGCACACCGGCGGCGAGGCGTCCCTGGCCGAGCCGGCCGCCCTGCTGCGCGCCGCCCATGCGCTCGGCCTGCGCTCCTGGGCCGCCGCGCCCGGTCCGCTCGGCCGCGACCGCTTCGCCGCCCACCTGGGCGACGGCGCCCGCTCCGCACCCCACGGCCCGGAGGGCTCCGACCCCGCCGGTCCCGCCCCCGCCGTCACGGTGGCCGGGCTGCTGGCCGGCACCGAGGGGCCGGGGCGGGACGCCGACGGCGCGCTGGACCTCGATCTGCTCGTCGTGGTGGACGCGCCGCAGCTGGACGTCGAGGCCGGCGCCCTGCTGGTGGAATCCCTGCCGGACGGGGCGCGGCTGGTGCTGGCCGGCGACCCGGCGGTGCTGTGGTCCGTGGGGCCGGGACGGATCTTCGCGGACCTGCTGGCGGCGCGGGCCTGTCCGCAGATCGCCTCCCGGCTTCCGGACCCCGGCCCGCTCGGCGAACTGGTCTCCGGCATCGGCATCGGTGAACTCGGCCAGGTGGAGGCGCCCGACAAGGAGGTCGTGATCGTGCCGGTGCGGGACGCGGGCGAGGCCGTGCACCGCACCGTCCAGCTCGTCGCGGACTCCGTACCGCGTGCGATCGGCGTGCCCGCCGAGGACACGCAGGTGATCACGCCGGGCCACGGCGGCGCGGCGGGCACCCGGGCGCTCAACGCGGCACTGAAGCAACGCCTGAATCCCGGCCCCGGCCGCTTCGGCGGCTTCGACCCCGGCGACCGCGTCGTCCACTCCCCCGTGCCGGGCCGTACGCTGCCGGGCCGGGTGGTGAAGGCCGACGCCGACGGGCTGCACCTGTCGTGCGCGGGTGAGTCCGTGGTCGTACCGCAGGAGCGGGTGGAGCGGTCCGTACGGCACGGTTGGGCGCTGACGGCGCACCAGGCGGTGGGCGGGCGGTGGCCCGCGGTGGTCGTGGTCCTGCCGGGCGACGCCGTGCAGGCGCTCAGCCGCCCCTGGATCTACACGGCGTTCGGCCGGGCCGCCCGTCATCTGTCCGTGGTGCAGGGCGTTGAGCAGGCGCTGCCCCGCGCCGTGGCCGAGGTTCCGGCCAAGCCGCGCACGACCCGCCTGCCGGTGCTCCTCGCGCCGCAGGTTCCGGTGTCCGGCTGACCCGGTCGAGCGGGACGGCGGCGGCGGTCGACGGACATCCTCCGTCGACCGCCGCCGTCCCGGGCCGCCCGCTCGCGGCTCACGGCCCTCGGCGGTCCACCTCCAGCCGCCCGGTCTCGCCGTCCTCGTCCGTGTCGAGGTCGCCGTCCCCGTCCAGATCGGTGTCGAGTTCGTCCTCTTCGTCTTCTTCCTCTTCGTCCTCGAGGTCGTCGTCGAACTCGTCGTCGAAGACCGCGCTGACGTCGAACCGGCACACCACGCGTTGCGGGTCGACCTGTTCGAACGGGGCTTCCAGCCACTCCCCCGGTTCCGCCGGCTCGTCCGAGGCCGTCACCCAGAGCGTGGAGTCACCTTCCTCCAGGCCGAACTCCTTGTGCCGGGAGGCGATCTCGTCCGGCTCGAACTCGCCGAACAGGAGGCCCAGCGCCCCGTGCACCGTGCCGGAGGCCGCCACGCCCTCCCCCTCGTCGTCCGCCGCCTCGACCCGGCGTGCCTGGGCCATCAGCCGCTGCGGCTCGGCCACCGCGTAGTCACGGCGGATCAGGACGCTCAGCGCGCTCGGTTCCTCGGGTCCGTCGTACGGCGGCAGGGAGTCGTCGGCGCCGGGAATCTCGAAGGGGGTGACCTCGTCGTAACGGTCGTAGAGCAGTTCGTCGTACGCCTCCGCGGCCGCGGCCAGTTGGTTGAACGCGTCGTAGACGGCCGGGTCGTCCTCCCCCGACCGGCGTTCGACCGCGGCCAGG
Source organism: Streptomyces sp. CB02414 (assembly GCF_001905385.1). Lineage (GTDB taxonomy): Bacteria > Actinomycetota > Actinomycetes > Streptomycetales > Streptomycetaceae > Streptomyces. The sequence goes on from NZ_LIPF01000009.1 coordinate 314,762, forward strand.
TGGCGGTCGAGCGCGGTCTTGACCGCCTCGGCGGCGGCGCGTACCTCGGCAGCGGTGGGCTGCGCAGCATCAGACATAGTGCAGACGCTATCCGTACCGGGCCCCAGCCCGCACAATAGATTCGATGCCGGAATACGAATTTGTCGACGTGTACGTGCCGCGCGGGGTTTCCCGCAAGGAGACCGCGCGTCTGCTGACCGACCACGCCGAGTACGGACACTGGGAGTTGTACCGCCTGAGCCTGCTGCGCGACGGCAGCCGCAGGGTGCGGCTGCGGCGCCGGATCATCCGCCAGGTACGCGCCACCTGGTGAGCCCGGTGACCGGGCTCGGCCGGGCACGGGTGACGGAAACGGAGCGGGCCCCGCCGTGCGGGGCCCGCCGTGCGTGCGGGCCACCCGGCCCCGCGCCCACGGTTCACGTCACGCCGAGGCGCGCGCCTTGCGGTACAGCACCGTGCCCGCGAGCAGCGCACCCGCGCCCACCGGGAGGGCGAGGCCCAGCGGCAGGTCACTGCCGGTCTCGGCGAGCTGCGCGTCACCCTGCGGCTGGGTGACGGTCTGGGTGTCCGGCTGGTTGCCGTCCGAGGACCCGCCGGGAGTTTCTTCGCCCGGGTCACCGGGGTTACTCGGGTCCCCAGGGTCACCCGGATCCCCAGGATCACCCGGGTTTCCAGGATCACCGGGGTCACCCGGCTCCCCGGGCGGCGTGGAGTGGTCTCCGCCACCCCCGTTGTCGCAGTCGTTGCCGGTGGTCGGGTTGAGGGCGCCGACGACGTCGACGCTGTTGCCGCACACGTTCACCGGCACGTGCACCGGCACCTGCACGGTGTTGCCGGAGCCGACGCCCGGCGAGTCGGTGGCGTGCCCGTCGGCGTGCGAGCCCCCGTGCGTGCCCGACTGGTCCTTGGAGTCCCCGTATCCGCCGGAGGCCGCCCCGCCGCCCTGGTTGGCGCACGAGTTGCCCATCGCCGGGTTGAGGATGCCGACGACGTCGACCGTGTTGCCGCAGACGTTCACCGGCACGTGCACCGGAGCCTGCACGGTGTTGCCGGACAGCACGCCGGGCGAACCCGAACTGGAGCCGTGCGCCCCCGAGTCCGCGTGGGCGGTGCCGCCCGCGGCGGCGATCACACCGGTGGCCGCCGCCATAGTCATCAGGCCCTTGCGGGTGACCTGTCGCATTTCCTGAATCCCTGCCTTGCCCTAGTCCCGTGACACCGAGAATGCCGAGAATTCCGCCGTTGCCGTGTTCCCGTCCCCGAGAATCTCTCAAAGTCCGTCGGCCCCGGAGCGCATGGCGGGCGCTCCGGGGCCGACGGACTCAGACCCTCACGGGGCGAGGCACAACGTCACTTGTTGATGCAGACGTTGCCGAAGGCGGGGTTCAGCAGGCCGATCACGGAGACCGTGTTGCCGCAGACGTTCACCGGGACGTGAACGGGCACCTGAACGACGTTGCCGGAGAGGACGCCGGGCGAGTGCACGGCGGCACCCTGGGCACCGGAGTCGGCGACGGCCATGCCGGCACCAGCGAGAACCAGACCACCGGTGGCGGCAGCGGCGGCGACGACCTTCTTGAGCATTATTCCTCCTAGTTGGCAAAAGCGATCCAGGTTGCTGATCGCATCACCTGTAACGAGGAGGGAGTAATGAGGCTACGAGCCTATGAGCGTATTCACCCTTCCCGGTCCCATCCCGCACGCGCGACCGAATAGACCCCGAACATTCGCGCACATCGATCAGGACGCGTCGATGAAGCGGTCGAGCACCCGCACGCCGAACTGCAGTCCCTCCACCGGCACCCGCTCGTCCACCCCGTGGAACATGCCCGCGAAGTCCAGCTCGGGCGGCAGCTTGAGCGGCGCGAAACCGAAGCAGCGGATGCCGAGATCGTCGAAGGACTTGGCGTCGGTCCCGCCGGAGAGCATGTAGGGCACCGCGCGCGCGATCGGGTCCTCGGCGCGCAGGGCGGTCTGCATGGCGTCGACGAGCCGGCCGTCGAAGTCGGTCTCCAGCGCCTTGTCGGCATGCACGTCCTCGCGCCGCACGCGCGGGCCGAGGATGCGGTCGAGGTCGGCGAGGAACTCCTCCTCGTAGCCGGGCAGGAAGCGTCCGTCGACGTGCGCGGTTGCCTGCCCGGGGATGACGTTGACCTTGTAGCCGGCGCCGAGCTGGGTGGGCGCCGCCGAGTTGCGCAGGGTCGTGCCGATCATCCGGGCGATGCCGCCGAGTTTGGCGAGGGTCTCCTCCATGTTCTCGGGGTCGAGTTCGGTGCCGAGCGCGTCGGACAGTTCGTCGAGGAAGGCCCGTACGGTCTTGGTGACCCGGACCGGCCACTTGTGCCGGCCGAGCCGCGCCACGGCCTCGCAGAGCTCCGTGATCGCGTTGTCGTCGTTGGTCATCGAGCCGTGGCCGGCCGTGCCGTCGACGGTGAGCCGCATCCAGTGCATGCCCTTCTCGGCGGTCTCGACGAGGTAGAGCCGCAGCTTCTCGTTGACGGTGAACGAGAAGCCGCCGACCTCGCCGATCGCCTCGCTGACGCCCTCGAACAGCTCCGGGTGCTCGCGCACCAGGTGCTTGGCGCCGTAGGTCCCGCCGGCCTCCTCGTCGGCGAGGAACGCGAGCACGATGTCGCGCGGGGGCTTGCGTCCGGTGCGCAGCCGGTCGCGGACGACCGCGAGGGTCATCGCGTCCATGTCCTTCATGTCGACGGCCCCGCGCCCCCACACGCACCCGTCGGCGATCTCACCGGAGAACGGGTGGTGGGTCCAGTCGTCCGCGTTGGCCGGGACGACGTCGGTGTGGCCGTGGATGAGCAGCGCGGGCCGGGACGGGTCCTCGCCCTCGATGCGGGCCACCGTGGAGGCTCGGCCGGGGTGCGATTCGAAGATCTGCGGTTCGAGCCCCACCTCGGCGAGCTTCTCGGCGACGTACTCGGCCGCCTTGCGCTCGCCTGGACCCGAGTGGTCGCCGTAGTTGCTGGTGTCGATCCGGATCAGCTCGCGGCAGAGGTCGACGACCTCGTCCTCGCCGGTGACGCTCCTGGCCGTGCCCGAGTCGCTCACGTGCTTCCTCCCGCGGTCGCTGCTGAAGTCACTGCTGCTGTCAGTGCTGGTCGGTCCCCCTCATCCTCCCCCTCCCGCCGTCCGCGCCCAAGGAGGGGGTGATCGGCCACCCCGGAAAGCCTGGTAATGTTTACGTCGTCGCCGCGGGAAACGAACCGCACGACAGACACCTTGTCCGGGTGGCGGAATGGCAGACGCGCTAGCTTGAGGTGCTAGTGCCCTTTATCGGGCGTGGGGGTTCAAGTCCCCCCTCGGACACCAGTTGAGACCCCTGCCGAGCAGGGGTCTTCTGCTTTCCCGGCGATGCGCGCAGCGGGCACAATGGCCGCCATGACCACGCCTTCCTGCCCGTGCGGCCTGTCCGAGCCCTACGCGAAGTGCTGCGGCCGTCTCCACGCGGGGACGGCGTCCGCGCCGACCGCCGAGGCCCTGATGCGCTCCCGCTACAGCGCCTTCGTGAAGGGCGACGCGGGCTACCTCCTGCGAACCTGGCACCCGACGACCCGGCCGGCCCGCCTGGACCTGGACCCGGGAATGCGCTGGACGGGGCTGGAGATCCTGGACACGACCGACGGCTCCGCCTTCCACGCCACCGGGACGGTCACCTTCCGCGCCTCCTACCGCGGCGGCTCGCTGCACGAGCGGAGCCGGTTCGAGCGGGTCGACGGGGCGTGGGCGTACGTCGACGGGGAGTTCCTCGACTGACCGGCTCGCGGGTCAGGGCGCCAGGATGTCCAGCTCCTGCAGCGCCCCCACCGTGATCTCACGGGTCAGCCGCTCGGCGCGCTCGGCGTCACGGGCGCGGACCGCCTCGGCGACCTGGACGTGCAGGGTGACGGCGGCCGGGTCGGGGTCCTCGAACATCACGTCGTGGTGCGTGCGGCCGGCCAGCACCTCGGCGACGACACCGCCGAGGCGGGCGAACATCTCGTTGCCGGAAGCGGTCAGGATGACGCGGTGGAAGGCCACGTCGTGGAAGAGGTACTGCTCCAACCGGTGACCGCTCGAGTTCGCGACCATGCCCAGCGCGCACTCGGTCAGCTCGGCGCACTGCTCCGGCGTGGCGAGCCGCGCCGCGAGACCCGCGGCCACCGGCTCGACCGCCGACCGCAGCACGGTAAGGGAACGCAGCTGCCGAGGGCGCTCGGAGCCGGCCAGACGCCAGCGGATGACCTGTGGGTCGTAGACGTTCCACTCGCACTCGGGCAGGACGGTCACGCCCACGCGGCGGCGCGACTCGACCAGGTGCATGGACTCCAGCACCCGCACGGCCTCTCGCATCACCGAGCGCGACACCTCGAAACGCTGTGCGAGTTCGTCGGTGCGCAGAACGCTGCCCGCAGGGTACTCGCCCGCTGTGATCGCGGGGCCAAGGGTGTCCAGTACGCGGCCGTGCAGCCCCCGGCCCGGTGTGCTCATGCACTCAGAGTACGGGGCAGGTCACGGGAACAAAAAGTCAGACTTATATGTCACAGCCTCTTGAATTCGTCGTACCTAATGGGTTTCAGTTACGTCGACATCACGTGTCGACGAAGACAGCAGACAGCGAGAGTGCGATGCAGCAACTGCACACCCCCCACGTAGTCGTGGTCATGGGCGTGGCGGGCACCGGGAAGACCACCATCGGTCCCCTGCTCGCGGCCCGGCTCGGCGTTCCCTACGCCGAGGGCGACGACTTCCACCCGCCGGCCAACATCGCCAAGATGACGGCCGGCACCCCGCTCACCGACGAGGACCGGTGGCCATGGCTGGACGCCATCGGCGGCTGGGCGCACGGGCGGGCGGGCCTCGGCGGGGTGGTGAGCAGTTCGGCGCTGAAGCGGTCGTACCGCGACCGGCTGCGTGCGGCCGCTCCCGGTGTCGTCTTCGTGCACCTCACGGGCAGCCGCGAGCTGATCGAGGACCGGATGTCGCATCGGCAGGGGCACTTCATGCCGACGGCCCTGCTCGACTCCCAGTTCGCCACGCTCCAGCCCCTGGAGCCGGACGAGGCGGGAGTCGCCGTGGACGTCGCCGGCACCCCGGAGGAGATCGCCGAACGGGCGGCCGCCGCCCTGAAGGGCCTCCCCGAGCCGACCCGGTGATCCGGTAGTCCGTAACCCCCGCCCCCGGGGTCGTGCCGCCACCCGCGGACACGGCCCCGGCACCTTCCCCCGAATCCCCATCACCGCAAGGGAACCACCGTGACCAGACTCAGCGTCGAGATGCTGGCAGCGGACACCGTCGAGCCCATCACCTCGGCCGGTCACGCCCAGCTGGGCATCGCCGTCCTCCTGGGCATCGCCGTCATCGTTCTGCTCATCACCAAGTTCAAGCTGCATGCCTTCCTGTCGCTGACCATCGGGTCACTGGCGCTCGGCGCGTTCGCCGGGGCGCCGCTGGACAAGGTCATCACCAGCTTCACCGCCGGGCTCGGCTCCACCGTCGCGGGCGTCGGCGTCCTGATCGCCCTCGGTGCGATCCTCGGCAAGATGCTCGCCGACTCCGGCGGCGCCGACCAGATCGTGGACACCATCCTCGCCAAGGCGACCCCCCGGTCGATGCCGTGGACGATGGTGCTGATCGCCTCCGTGATCGGTCTGCCGCTCTTCTTCGAGGTCGGCATCGTGCTGCTGATCCCGGTCGTCCTGATGGTCGCCAAGCGCGGCAACTACTCCCTGATGCGCATCGGCATCCCGGCCCTCGCGGGTCTGTCCGTGATGCACGGTCTCGTCCCGCCGCACCCCGGTCCGCTGGTCGCGATCGACGCGCTCGGCGCCAACCTCGGTGTGACGCTCGCGCTGGGCGTCCTGATCGCCATCCCGACGGTGATCATCGCCGGTCCGCTGTTCTCGAAGTACGCGGCCCGCTGGGTGGACGTCCCCGCTCCCGACCGCATGATCCCGCAGCGCGCCTCCGAGGAGCTGGAGAAGCGTCCCGGTTTCGGCGCCACCCTGGCGACGATCCTGCTGCCGGTCGTGCTGATGCTGGCCAAGGCTCTCGTCGACATCGTCATCGACGACCCGGACAACGTGGTGCAGCGCACCTTCGACGTCATCGGCAACCCGCTGATCGCCCTGCTCGCCGCCGTGATCGTCGGCATCTTCACGCTGCTGCGTCCGGCCGGCTTCGGCAAGGACCGCCTCTCCGGTCTGGTCGAGAAGGGCCTGGCGCCCATCGCGGGCATCCTGCTGATCGTCGGCGCGGGCGGCGGCTTCAAGCAGACGCTGATCGACTCGGGCGTCGGCCAGATGATCCTGGAGATCTCCGAGGACTGGTCGATCCCGGCCCTGCTGCTGGCCTGGCTGATCGCGGTGGCGATCCGGCTGGCGACCGGTTCGGCGACCGTGGCGACCGTCTCGGCGGCCGGTCTGGTGGCGCCGCTGGCGGCCGACATGTCGACGACCCACGCGGCCCTGCTGGTCCTGGCGATCGGCGCCGGTTCGCTCTTCTTCAGTCACGTCAACGACGCCGGCTTCTGGCTGGTGAAGGAGTACTTCGGCCTGAACGTCGGCCAGACCATCAAGACCTGGTCCGTCATGGAGACGATCATCTCGGTGGTCGCCGGCGCCCTGGTCCTGCTCCTCTCACTGGTCATTTAGGGGTACGACGATGACGGCTCACCCTCTCCTCGACATCGGCGGGCGCACCGCCCTGGTGACCGGTTCCAGCCGGGGCATCGGGCTGGTTCGCGGACGTCGAGGAGCGGGTGGGCCCGCTGGACATCCTGGTGAACGACGCGGGCATGCGGCTGCGGGCGCCCCTGCTGGAGTTCGCCGACGCCGACTGGCATCGCATCCTGGACACCGACTCGTTGGGGCATCCCCGCAAGAACGAGGTGAGGCTCAGGAGGAAGCCGCCTTGTCCAGTTGGAACGCCTCGTTGCCCTGGCCGATGCGGGCGTGCCGCTCGGGTGCCCGCGCGCGCAGCACCAGGCCCTGCACCAGCCCGCCGGCCGCGGCGAGGGCGATGATGCCGGGCAGTACCCAGCTCAGCGCGGAGCCGGGGCCGGCGCCGACGAGGACGTCGAAGTCCTTGACCGTGTAGCCGGCGATGACCAGCAGGGCGACGCCCGCGACGGTGGACGTCGCGATCCGCACACCCTGGGTGCCGGCGGCGCCGCGCCGGACGAAGAAGGCGACGACGGAGAACGAGGCGGCGGCCATGAGCACGATCACGCCGAGTGCCCCGATGTTGCCGCCCCAGGTGAACAGGTGCAGCACGGGCTGGGTCGGGTCGCCGTTCGGCTTGTCGTCGGCGACGGCGAAGCCGATGACGACGACGGCGGACACGGCGGTCTGGAGCAACGACCCGGTGCCGGGGGCGCCGCTGGAGCCGCTGGTCCGTCCGAAGGCGGCGGGCAGCAGCCCTTCGCGCCCCATGGCGAAGGCGTACCGGGCGACGACGTTGTGGAAGCTGAGCAGCGCGGCGAACATGCCGGTCACGAACAGCACGTGCAGTACGTCGGTGAAGGCACCGCCGAGCCGCGACTCGGTGAGGAAGAACAGCAGCCCGGCGCTCTGCTCCTGGGCGGTCCCGACGATGTCGTCCGGACCGGTGGCGACGGTCAGGGCCCAGCTGCTGAGCGCGAAGAAGACCGCGACCCCACCCACCGCCAGGAACATGACACGCGGAACGAGCACGTGCGGCCGGCTGGTCTCCTCGGCGTACACGGGCGCCTGCTCGAAGCCGAGGAAGGCGGCGATGCAGAAGCACAGCGCGGTTCCCACGCCCGCCCCCGTCAGGGTGTCCGGGTCGAAGGCGTGCAGCGACAGCCCCTGCGCGCCGGGGTCGGCGACGGCGGCGATGTCGAAGACGACGACCAGTACGACCTCGATGAGCAGCAGCACACCCAGCACGCGCGCGTTGACGTCGATCTTCAGCCAGCCCAGCGTGCCCACCGCGAGCAGGGCCAGCAGCGCCGGTATCCACCAGGCGACGTCCAGGTCGGCGTAGGTGGCGAGGAGAGTGGAGACCTCGAAGCCGAAGATGCCGTAGATGCCGACCTGGAGGGCGTTGTAGGCGACCAGCGCGACCAGGGCGGCGCTCGCGCCCGCGGTGCCGCTCAGTCCGCGGGAGATGTACGCGTAGAAGGCGCCGGCGTTGTGCACGTGCCGGCTCATCTCGGCGTACCCGACGCTGAAGAGGACGAGCACCACGCCCAGCACGACGAAGAGCAGCGGCTGCCCCACGATGCCCATCACCGCGAAGGTCGTGGGCATCACCCCGGCGACCACCATGAGCGGCGCCGTGGAGGCCAGCACGGAGAGCAGCAGTCCGCCCGTGCCCAGCCGGTCGGCGCGCAGCGCCCGCTCCTGCCCCTTGAAGGTGCTGATGGCGCCGCCGCCGCTCGTGCGCGAACTGCCCGTGGTCCTCGAACTGCCCGTGGTCATCGGGGCCGACCTTCTCTCGTCTTCGTGGCGGATGTCAGACCGTGCCGAGCGCGTGCGCGCGGGCGGCACGGAAGGCGGAGTGCGGATCGCGGTCCGGGTAGGACCAGGGGGCGGGCGTGGCGTGCTCGCCGATGCGGTGGAACAGGGCGGCGGCCTCGGCTCCGCGGCCCTCGCAGGACTTGGCGTGGGCGAGGAAGTTGAGGTCGATCAGCCGCCGCGGGTGACCGTCCTGCTCCCATTCCAGCCACCAGTCGAAGGCGGCCTTCATCACCAGCCGGGCCCGGCGGCCGACCCAGTGCCCGGAGGCGTTCGGGTCGGCCGGCTCGTGCCCGGCCGCGGCGAGCACGCGGTAGCGCTCGGCGTGCGCGACCACCGGGAGGATGGCGAGCGGGGAGTCGGCGGGAGCCTGTTCCGCCGCCCAGGCGGCGAAGTCGTACACCTCGTGCAGCGGATCGGATCCGCGGCCACCGCCCCGCTCGGCGAGCCGGGCCACGACCAGATGGTGGGCGTGGTGATGGTCTGCGTACCGCCCTCGCACCGCGTCGAACACCCGGACGACGTCGTCGTCGGCGCCCAGCGACCGCTCCAGCATGAGGAGCCCGAGCCAGGGCGTGGGGTCGTCCGGCAGCAGCCGCGCGGCGTCCTGGCAAACCTCCCGTCCCCGGGCCGGTTTCTCCTTGCCGCGCAGGACGCGGTGGACGAGGGCCAGGGCGAGCAGCACCGAGGCGTCGGCGGAGTCGGGCTCGGCGAGCAGCCACTCGCGGGACCAGGCGGCGCAGTAGGGCTCCTTGGCGAGGACCGTCACCCGGTGCCCCCGCCGGTCCCAGTCGTCACCCGTGTGGACCAGGAGGGACCGGGCGGACTGCCACCGGCCCTGCGCCAGGGCCGCGCGAGCGGCGACGAGTTCGGCGTCGTCGAGGGCCTCGTCGAAGGCCTGGGCGGCGCGTCTGCGGCCGCGGCCGAGGGGAGGCGGAGGTGGGGACACCGCGGGTTCTTCCTCACGCGACGCGCTGGGTCGTCGTAGCCGGTTTGCCATGAACTGATCACGCACAGCAAACCGGCCGCCAAGGCTTGACGTCAAGGCCGGATTCCGCGTTACACGCGTCAACTCGCTTGTAGAAAACGCAACTTGATCAGCGCGCCCCCCGTATGCGTCACCCACCCGGCACGTCCCCGTCCCTGGCAATAGAGTCGGCCCCGACGCACCCATGCCCCGACGACGACGATCGAGGTACGCAGCGTGTCGGTTCTGGTTCTCGCCCTCGCCGTGAGCGCCGCCTGCTGCCTGGGCTTCGGTTTCGTCCTCCAGCAGAACGCGGCCCAGCGCGCCCCGCTGGGCGACTTCCTCTCCCCCCGCCTCCTGCTGGACCTGGTGCGCGTTCCCCGCTGGCTGGCCGGCATGGGCCTGATGGTGGCCGGCATGGCGCTGGGAGCGGTCGCGCTCGGCGGTGGCGAACTGACCCTCGTCGAACCCCTCCTGGCGACGAACCTGCTCTTCGCGCTCGCCCTCTCCCGCGCGCAGACCCGCCGGCCGCTGGGCCGTCAGGGCTGGGCCGGTCTCACCCTGCTGGCCGGCGGGGTCACGGCGTTCATCGTCGCGGGCCAGCCGCGGGGCGGCAGCGCGGTGACCTCGCCCCTGCGGCACTGGCTGCTCATCGGCGTCATGCTGGGCCTGGCGGTACTCCTGACGGCATGCGCCGGGCGCGCCCGCCTGACCTGGGGCCCGACCCTGCTCGCGCTGGCCGCCGGCCTCGTCTACGGGGTGCAGGACGCGCTGACCCGGGTCAGCGGCCGGCGCTTCACCTCGGGCGGCCTGGCGGAACTGCTGACCGGCTGGCAGCCGTACGCGGTCGTGGTGCTCGGGATCACCGGCCTGATCCTGGTCCAGAGCGCCTTCGAGACGGCACCGCTGCGCAGGTCGTTGCCGGCCCTGACGGCGTCCCAGCCGCTCGCGGGCATCGTCTGCGGCGTCGGCTTCCTCGGCGACCGGCTGCGCACCGACACCGCGGCGCTGGCCTGGGAGGCGGGCGGCCTCACGGCGGTGGTGACGGGCATCGTCCTGCTCGGCCTCCACCCCGCGATGCCGCAGGGCACGGGCGAGAGCGGCCGTGAACGGGCCCTGGAACGGCACTGACCGTCCGTCCTGCTTGGATGGGCGCCATGAGCTCTGCTGACGAGATCCTGGACGTCGTCGACGAGAACGACCACGTCGTGGGACAGGCCCGCCGGGGCGACGCCTACGCACGGGGACTGCGCCACCGTTGCGCCTTCGTGCTGGCCCGCGACCCTGAGGGCCGCGTCTTCGTCCACCGCCGCACGGCGACGAAACTGGTCTTCCCCTCGCTGTACGACATGTTCGTCGGCGGGGTGGTCGGCGCCGGCGAGTCCTACGACGACGCGGCACTGCGGGAGGCGCAGGAGGAACTGGGGGTGCCCGGGCTGCCACGCCCGTCGTTCCTCTTCAAGTTCCTGTACGACGACGGCGCCGGGCGGACCTGGTGGTCGGCGGTGTACGAGGTGCGCTGCGAAGGGCCGGTCGCTCCGCAGGTGGAGGAGGTGGCGTGGCACGGGTTCCTCACGGAGGCGGAGGTGGAGGAACGGCTCGGGGAGTGGGAGTGGGTGCCGGACGGGTTGGCGGCGTATTCGCGGCTGCGGGCGGGGTGAGCGGGTGAGGGAACGCGGCCCGGCGTGGGTGTGGGCGTCGGGGGTGGGTGCGCGGCCCCGACCACAGACGACCGAACCCGCTACCGCACCACCGCCGGAGGCAACCCTCCCGATAGGGTCCCCGCGTGATCGATTTCGTGCGGAACATCCGGCTCTGGTTCGCGCCCGAGGAGGTCCGGCAGGACGGCGGCACCCCCGACTACCGGTTCTCGCTCGCCAACGAACGCACCTTCCTGGCCTGGTTGCGCACCGCCCTCGCCCTCATCGGCGGCGGGTTCGCCGTCGACCAGTTCCTGCCCGACCTGCGCTGGGGCTGGCGCGTGGGTCTCGCCCTCGCCCTGCTCGCCGCCGGCGTCCTGTGCTCGCTGCGCGCCGTGAACCACTGGGTGCGCTGCGAACGCGCCATGCGCCGCGGCGAGGACCTCCCCGTCTCCCGCTTCCCGGCCCTCCTCAGCCTGGCCGTCGCCGTCGTCGCGGTCGCGATGGTCGTCGTGGTCCTCTTCGGCTGGGAAGGCTGACCGTGAGCGTCGACCGCGACCCCGGTCTCCAGCCCGAACGCACCCGCCTCGCCTGGCGCCGCACCACCCTCTCCGGCACCGTCGTCGCCGTACTCGCCGCGAAGACCGCGCTGCACGGCGGCGTGACCCCCGCCTCGGTCGTCGCCATCGCCCTGTGCGCCGCCCTCTGGCTGGCCTTCCTCCGTATCGCCCACGCCCGCATCCGCACCCTCTCCGCATCGCCCAGGCCCCGCCCCCTGCCCCCGCCGCACGCCACGGCGGCAGCCCTGTGCACAGTGGCGCTCGCACTGTGCGGCGCGCTTCTCGTCCTCTAGCTCCTCCAGTTCCTCTAGTTCCTCCAGTTCCTCTAGTTCCTCCAGCCCGGGGTACCTGGACACCAACACGAGCGGAATATCCCGATATGAACCCCTAAGGTGAGCTCCATGACCACTCTCCACCAGGAACACACCGCCCACGATCACGCCCACGGCCCGGACTGCGGGCACACCGAGGTCCCGCACGGCGACCACGTCGACTACGCCCACGACGGGCACCTGCACCGCGCGCACGGCGGCCACTGGGACGAGTGCGAGCCCGCCGGCCACACCGCGCACGAGAGCCACGAGCACCGGCACGGTGAGAACTGCGGGCACGCGCGCGTGGCCCACGGCGACCACGTCGACTACCTCCACGACGGCCACCGTCACGCCGCCCACGAGGGCCACTGGGACGACCACTAGAGGCACCGGCGCTCGCGCATCGGGGCCCCGTGGCCCCGATCACGTTCCGCTCCCCCTCTGGACGCCATACCGACCGGTCGGCATCATGAGTCGGGTACTGTCACCTGCCAGTAGGAGCGACGCATGAGCCCCGACCACCCGCCCGGACTCGATCTCGACCGGTTGCGCGGCCTGCTCGACCGCGAGCGTCCCGGACTGGTGACCGGCCCGCTGTCCGGCCGGCTGATCGAGGGCGGACGGTCGAACCTCACGTACGCGGTTACGGACGGTACCGCGCGCTGGGTCGTGAGACGACCCCCGTTGGGTCATGTCCTGGCCACCGCCCACGACATGAAGCGCGAACACCGCGTGATCAGCGCCCTGCACCCCACCGACGTACCCGTGCCGCGCCCGGTCCTGCTCTGTGAGGACGAGGAGGTCCTCGGGGCGTCGTTCTACGTCATGGAGTTCGTGGAGGGGACTCCGTACCGCACCGCGGAACAGCTCGCCCCGCTCGGCCCCGAGCGCACCCGGGCCGCCGTGCTGAATCTCGTCGACACGCTCGTCGGCCTGCACGCGGTGGACCCCGCGGAGGCGGGCCTCGCCGACTTCGGCCGCCCCGAGGGCTTCCTGGACCGCCAGCTGCGCCGCTGGGCCAAGCAGCTGGACGCCTCCCGCAACCGCGACCTGGCCGGCATCGACGAACTGCACGCCACCCTCGGCCGGGAACTCCCCCGCTCGCCCGCCCCCACCGTCGTGCACGGCGACTACCGCCTCGACAACGTCCTGATCGGCGGCGAGAACGACGAGATTCGGGCGATCCTCGACTGGGAGATGTCCACCCTCGGCGACCCGCTCACCGACCTCGGCCTGCTGGCGATGTACAGCAGCCCGCTCGGCATGCCCGACTCCCCCGTCTCCACCACGGCGCAGGCCCCCGGCCACCCCGCCCCCGCCGAGCTGATCGAGCGGTACGCCACCCGCTCGGGGCGCGACGTGTCCGCCGTCGCCTGGTACACGGCGTTCGCGTGGTTCAAGCTCGCCGTGATCCTGGAGGGCATCCACTACCGCTACACGCTGGGCCAGACGGTCGGCCGCGGCTTCGACCGCATCGGCGACCTAGTCCCCGTCTTCATCGAGCACGGCCTGACCACCCTTCAGGAGGGCTGACCCCGCCATGGACTTCGCGTACGACGCACGCACCGAGGAACTCCGCGCCAAGCTGCTCGCCTTCATGGACGAGTACGTCTACCCGGCCGAGCAGGTCGCCCACGAGCAGCGCGCCCGGCTCGCCTCCCCCTGGGACACCCCGCAGGTCGTCGAGGACCTGAAGGCCGAGGCCCGCCGCCAGGGTCTGTGGAACCTCTTCCTCCCCGACGCCGGGCACGGCGCCGGCCTCACCAACCTCCAGTACGCCCCGCTCGCCGAGATCACCGGCCGCAGCCCGCAGCTGGCGCCGACGGCGACGAACTGCGCGGCCCCGGACACCGGGAACATGGAGGTGCTGGCCCAGTTCGCCGACGAGGCGCAGCAGAAGCAGTGGCTGGAGCCGCTGCTCGCCGGTGAGATCCGCTCGGCGTTCGCGATGACCGAGCCGGACGTGGCCTCCTCCGACGCCACGAACATCACCACGCACATCGAGCGCGACGGCGACGAGTACGTCATCACCGGTCGCAAGTGGTACATCTCCGGGGCGATGAACCCGGACTGCAAGATCTTCATCGTGATGGGCAAGACGGACCCGGACGGCGCGGACATCCGCCGCCAGCAGTCCATGGTGCTGGTTCCGCGCGACACGCCCGGCGTGACCGTCGACCGCGCGATGCAGGTCTTCGGCTACGAGGACCACTACCACGGCGGCCACGCCGAGGTGACCTTCGACCACGCGCGCGTGCCGGTGTCGAACCTGATCGGCGAGGAGGGCGGCGGTTTCGCCATCGCCCAGGCGCGTCTGGGTCCGGGCCGCATCCACCACTGCATGCGGCTGATCGGCATGGCCGAGCGCGCGATCGAGCTGATGTGCCGCCGCGCGGTGTCCCGCGAGGCCTTCGGCAAGGCGCTGGCCCAGCAGGGCGTGATCCACAACTGGATCGCGGACGCCCGGGTCACGGTCGAGCAGCTGCGGCTGCTGGTGCTCAAGACCGCCTGGCTGATGGACACCGTCGGCAACAAGGGCGCCCACACCGAGATCCAGGCCATCAAGATCGCCACGCCCCGCGCGGTGGTCGACATCATCGACCGGGCGATCCAGTTGCACGGCGCGGGCGGCGTGAGCCAGGACTTCCCGCTGGCCGAGCTGTACGCGGGCGCGCGGACGCTGATGATCGCCGACGGTCCGGACGAGGTCCACCAGCGCTCGCTGGCGCGCCGGGAGCTCAAGAAGTACCTCTGAGCTGCGCTCCCTCAGCAGGGGCGCTGTGCCGGGGGGCACTGAAGCCTGTGTCCCCCGTCCGTTTGCCGGCCCGGCGCCTCCGGCCGGGGGCCCGGGGGTGGCCCCCCGGGGGATGCAGTACCGGCGCGGCCCGCCGCGAGCTGATCGTGCAGTCGGCGCTCAGCACTTCCGTCCGCAACCTGGAACGGGAGCTGGGCGCCGACCTGTTCGACCGTACGGGCCGCCGCGTCGTCCTCACGGAGGCCGGCCGGGTGGCGATCGGCACGATCCGGACGCTGACCTGCCTGCCGGGCGAGCTGGACCTCGCCTGTCTCGTGCCGGACGCGGGCGCGCCGCCCGAGGGACTCACCCCGTACGCGGGGCGCACACTCGTCGAGGATCTGACCGACGAGCCGTTCGTCGACTTCCGCGCGGGCGCGGGCCTGGAGACGGCGGTACGGCGCCTGGTGGCGCACTGCGGCCTGGAGCGCCGTATCACCTGTGACGTGACCCAGACCGGGCTGCCGTGCGTGGCGGTCCGGCGGCCCTCGCCGATCACCTCACGGGTCCCCTCACGGACGCAGCGCCCGCAGCAGCAGGTCGGCCAGGTGGTCGGCGACCTCCTGCGGGCCGAGCGGGCCGTCGGGGCGGTACCAGGTGGACAGGTGGTGCACGGAGCCGAAGTGGTAGTCCACCACCAGGTCGGCCGGGGTCTCCTTGGTGAAGACGCCGGCCCGCTGGCCCTCCTCGATCAGCGCGCGGAAGCGTTCGTGGTAGCGCCGGCGCTCGGCGCGCACCTGCTTGTTCTTCTCCGGGCTCAGCTGGTGCATGGAGCGGAAGAAGATCGACGCGTCGTCGAGGTTGTCGATGGTGGTGACGACGACGTCGGCCGCCGCCTCGCGCACCCGCTTCTCGACCGGCTCGTCGGAGTCCGCGTAGGCGTCCAGGCGTTCCTGCTGGAGGCGCAGCACGCGCGCGTAGACCTCGTGCAGGAGGTCGTCCTTGGAACCGAAGTAGTGGTAGAGGGCGCCCTTGGTGACGCCAGCCGCCTCCACGATCTCCTGTACCGAGGTGCGGTCGTAGCCCTGCTCCGCGAAGAGCCGGGTGGCGGCGGCCAGGAGCCGCTGCGGCACCGGAGTGCCGTCCCCGTCCGTGGTCCTGGGCACTGCCGTCACCTGCCTTTCCTGTTCAGCGGCCGTTCAGTGGCCGTTCCTGTGCGTCTTCGTCCTGTCGCGTACGGGAACGCAGTTCCCGACGGAGGATCTTCCCACTCGCCGTCTTCGGCAGTTCGGGCAGGATCTCCACCTGACGCGGGTATTTGTAGGCGGCCAGTCTCTCCTCGCAGTACGCGGCGAGGGCGTCCGGGTCGGTGTCGGCACCCGGACGGAGGCTGATGTACGCCTTGACGGTCTCCCCGCGGTACCCGTCGGGGACTCCGACGACCGCGGCCTCGCGCACGGCCGGGTGGGTGTAGAGGACGTCCTCGACCTCGCGGGGCCAGACCTTGAAGCCGGAGGCGTTGATCATGTCCTTCTTGCGGTCGACGACGTAGAGCCACCCCCGGTCGTCCATGAAGCCGATGTCGCCGGTGCGCAGCTCGCCGCCCGGGAAGGTCTCGGCGGTCGCGTCGGGGCGGCGCCAGTAGCCGGGGACGACCTGCGGGCCGCTGACGACGATCTCGCCCTGCTCCCCGAAGGGCACCTCCGCGCCCCGGTCGTCGACGATCCGGACGACGGTCTCGGGGCCGGGCACGCCGACGGCGAGGGTCCCGGAGACCGGGTCGACGGGCGCCTCCAGGTGCGGCGGGACCGAGGCGCAGGGCGCCGTGCACTCGGTGAGCCCGTAGCCGTTGCGGATGTACGGCCCGAAGCCCGCGCGGAACTTCTCCACCAGGGCGGGCGGCAGCGGCGCGCCGCCGGAGGAGATGTTCGCGAAGGAGGCGAAGTGCTCGCGGGTGACGGACGGGTGGGCGGCCAGGGCCATGAAGGCGGTGGACGGGCCGACCGTGTAGTGCGGCCGGTGCTCGGCGAACGCGTCCAGCACGACGCCCGCCTCGAAGCGGTACGCCAGGACGAGCGTGCCCGTGCTGTTCAGGCACGCACCGAGCTCGCAGACCATGCCGGTGATGTGGAACAGCGGCGCCAGCGCGAAGTAGACCGGTGCCTCGGGCAGGCCGAGGCCGGTGCGCTGGCGCTCGGCGTTGTACATGATGTTGCGGTGCGTGTTGGTGGCGCCCTTGGGGGTGCCGCTGGTGCCGGAGGTGTAGCTGATGAGAGCCGTGTCGCCCGGCTCCGGGTCGCGTCCGGCCGGGGCCTCGCGCCCGGCGCGGGCCGCCTCCGTGAGGTCGTCGGCGTCGGGGGCGGCCGGCAGCCGCTCGAAGGTGAGCACGCGCGCGTCCCGGCGGCTCTGGAAGTCCAGCTCGCACCCGGTGAGCACGATCCGCACCGGCGAGTCGGCCGCCGTCTCGCGCAGGTACGACTCCCAGGCCCGGTCGGAGCAGATCAGGGCGGCCACCTCGCTGTCCCGCAGGACGTGGCCGACCTCCCCCGCCTTGTACATCGGGTTGACCGGCACAACCACCGCGCCCGCCTTCCAGGCCCCCAGCACCGCGAGCACGAAGGGCGGCGAGTTCTGCAGCAGGACCGCGACCCGGTCCCCGCGCTCCAGCCCCCGCGCGACGAGGTGCCCGGCGACGGAGTCGCTCAGTGCGTCCACCTCGCGGTAGGTGAGACGGCCGTCGAAGTAGGCGAGGAAGGCGCGGTCGGGTGCCTCGGCGGCGGCCCGGCGCAGGGCGTGCACCAGGGAGGCGTCGGGGTCGAGGGGCGCCCTCTGGGCGTCGGTCAGCAGGTCCAGCCAGGGCTTGGCCGCGTAGTGGGAGCCGGTCATCGGGCCGCCGCCTCCTCCCACTGCCGCTGGAGCCGGTTCATCCCGTGCAGCCAGCGGTCGGGCTCGGCGGCGCGGGCCCGGTAGTACTCGGCGACCTCGGGGTGCGGGAGGATCAGGAACCGGTCCTCCTCGATGCCCTTGAAGAGGGCGTCCGCGACGTCCTGGGGCTCGATCGCGGTGGGCTTCAGGACCAGTTCGCCCGCGCTGCCGCTCGCGGTGAGCATGTCGGTGCGCACGCCCTGCGGGCAGATGGCGTGCACCTTGACGCCGCGGTGGCGGTACGTCAGGGACAGCCACTCGGCGAAGGCGTAGGCGCCGTGCTTGGTGACGCTGTAGGGGGCGGCGCCGATCATGGTGAGCAGGCCGGCGGCGGAGACGGTGGAGACGAAGCGGCCGCTGCCGCGCTCCAGCCAGTCGGGGATCAGTTCGTGGGCCGCGCGGACGTGGGCCATGACGTTGACGTCCCAGGCGAGCGCCCAGACGGCCTCCTCGGCGGCCTCCGAACCCCCGGAACCGACGCCCGCGTTGGCGCAGTACACGTCGACCGTGCCGCCCAGCGCCTCGCGGGCCTCACCGATGATCGCGGAGGCGTCGCCCGGGACCGCGATGCCGCCGATCTCGTCGGCGACGGCCTTCGCCCGGCCGGCGTCCAGGTCGTTGACGACGACGCGCGCCCCCTCGGCGGCGAAGCGGCGGGCCAGGGCGGCGCCTATGCCGCCTCCCGCTCCGGTGACCACGACTGAGGCATCCTGCACGGCTTCCACCATCGGTCTCCTTCGACACGGCTGCGGCGCCACCTGCGTGGGCCCGGTGCAGCGCCAGACTAACCAGTCGGTATGTACGACGGAAGAGGCGAAACGCGGTCTACTCCATTCCGTACGGCCGGGAGTGCGGGTTAGCGTGCGTGCGCATGACACCCGCCGCGATCACGGAGGTCACCGCATGACGCTGTCCAGACGGTCCCTGCTCGCCACCACGGCCGCGGTCGCGGCCACCACCGCGGCCACCACGGCCGCCGCGACCGGCACGGCACAGGCGGCGCCGGAGGGCCACGGCGGCCGCCGGCTGCGCACCGGCTTCGAGCGCCTCGCCGACGACGGCTACGCCCCGCTCGACGGGCAGCGGGTCGGCGTCGTGACCAACCCGACCGGCATCACCAGGGACGTACGCCACATCGTCGACGTCATGCACGCCGACGACCGCGTGGACCTGATCGCCGTCTTCGGCCCCGAGCACGGTTTCCGGGGCACCGCGCAGGCCGGCGGCTCCGAAGGGCGGTACGACGACCCGGCGACCGGGCTGCCGGTCTACGACACGTACCTGAAGAGCGGACAGCCGCTCGCGGACATCTTCACGGCGTCCGGCGTGGACACCGTCGTCTTCGACATCCAGGACGTGGGCGCGCGCTTCTACACGTACATCTGGACGCTGTTCGACTGCATGGAGGCGGCCCGGCTGGCCGGGAAGCGGTTCGTGGTCCTGGACCGGCCGAACCCGGTGACCGGGCGGGCGGCCCTCGGACCCGTCCTGCACGAGGAGTTCGCCACCTTCGTCGGCCGCAAGCCCATCGCGCAGGCGCACGGCATGACGGTCGCCGAGCTGGCCCGGCTCTTCAACGGCGAGTTCCTCCGGTCGCCGGTGCCGCTGGAGACGGTGACGATGTCCGGCTGGAAGCGCTCGGAGTTCTACGACGCCTCCGGGCTGCCCTGGGTGCCGCCGAGCCCGAACATGCCGACGCCGGAGTGCGCGCTGGTGTACTCGGGGACCTGCCTGTTCGAGGGCACCAACCTGTCGGAGGGGCGCGGCACCACCCGCCCGTTCGAACTGCTCGGCGCGGAGGGGATCGACGGGAGCTGGGCCGCCGCCGCGAACGAGCTCGGCCTGCCCGGTGTGCGCTTCCGGGAGGCGTACTTCGCGCCCACCTTCTCCAAGTTCCAGGGGAAGACCGTCGGCGGCGTACAGCTCCACGTGCACGACCGGGCCGCCTTCGACCCGGTGCGCACCGGGGTCGCGCTCCTGGTGACCGCCAGGCGGAGCTGGGACGGCTTCGCCTGGCGGCCGGACAACTGGATCGACAAGCTCACCGGCTCCACCCAGGTGCGCACGATGATCGACGCGGGCGCGGACACCGACGAGGTGGTGGACGGCTGGCAGCGGGAACTGGCGGCGTTCCGCAGGACGCGCCGCCAGTACCTGCTCTACAAGTAGGCGTACCGCCCCTACCGGTGGGACGTGAACTCCACGACCTGCTGGTAGGTCGGCCGGTTCTGCCAGCTGATGCCGCCGTGCTTGATGCCGCCGAGGGTGCGGTGGATCACCGAGTCGGCGCACCACTGGTCGCCCGCCGAACAGTTCTCGTCGCCGGGATAGACCTGGGCGGGCGTCCGGCCCGCCGCCTCCTTCAGGGTGGCGACCAGGGTGTCCCGGCAGGCGGCCAGGTCGCCGCCGCCGCAGTACTCGCGCGCCAGCGGGCCCTCGACGGGCTCACCGAGCACGGACCGGATGTCCTTGTCGACATAGCTCCACCAGCCGTACTGGAAGGCGCTGCCGGCGTGGCCGCCGGTCGGGCCGTGGGCGGCGGACGGTGACTCGTCGACGGGCAGGTTGCGGGTGAAGGCGGTGTACAGGTCGGTGCCGAGGCCCGGCTCGAACTCGGCCTTCACCAGCAGCGGCCACCAGGCGTCCAGGGTGCGGATGGCGTCGGCGTGCGCGTACTTCTTCGAGCCGGCCGACGTCTCCGTGCGCAGGGAACCCGCCGCGGTCCACGCCTTGAGCCGGTCCACGGCGGTCTGCGCCGCGGGGTCGGTGACCGGCGCCGACTCGATCACCTTCAGCAGGCCGGGCACCACGTCCTCGGCCCGCAGGTCGGCGAGGCCCGCCTCGGCCATCGCCCTCACCAGCGCGGCCCGGGTGACGCCGCCGTCGGCGACCAGCTTCTTCACCCGGTCGTCGAGCAGGTTGCCGCGGTGGACGGAGCCGTTGCCCCAGGGGGCGGTGGTGTAGTCCCTGGCCTGTTTGTTGTTCCAGGAGACGTAGTAGTCCTGGTCCAGGGACTGCGGGTGGGCGGAGGGCGGGGTGTAGCGGGCCGTGTTGGCGGCCGGGTCCCAGTCCCGCCACTCGTACGCCGGTTCGGCCCGGACCGGGAAGTCGGCGTCGACGCCGTCCGCCCGTACCGGGTTGTCGCCGCTGTTGTAGTACGCGGTGTGCTCGGAGTCGGCGTAGAACCAGTTGAAGGTGTAGTTGATGTGCTGCACCGCGCTCTGGAAGCGCTCGGGGCTGTTGAGGTACTCCGGGTCGTTGAGCATCTGGAAGCCGATGATCGAGTCGGCCTCGTGCAGGTACGACGAGCGCAGGGAGGTGTAGGCGACCTTCTTGCCGTCGACGGTGGCCCGGTACTGGACCGGGCCGTACTTGGTGCGCCAGACCCGCATCGTGTAGGAGCCGGCCTTGGTGCCGTCGGCGACGGTGGGCTTCCAGGCGTTCTTGCGCTCGACCTTCTCCATCGGCGTGCAGGTGCCGCGGTAGAGGTAGTGGTAGTCGTCCTGGCAGAGCTCGACCGCGTAGGTGTCGATGATGTCCTGGCCGGAGGTGGTCGCGCTCCACGCGTAGTCCTGGCCGCGGCCTAGTTCGACGTACATGCTCAGGCCCGCGAAGGAGGCGCCGCGGGCGCTGATGCCGGGGCCCTGGATCTCCTGGAGCATGAGGAGCTGGGGCGCGAAGTATCCGGTCTGCGGGCCGAAGACGGCGACCGGGTGGCCGCTCGCGGTGTGCTCGCCGCTGACGACCAGGGCGTTGGACATACCGCGGCGGGCCGAGGAGAGGGCGGCGTCCGCGGCGGTGGCGGAGGCGCCGGCCGCGCTCGACGCGGCGGCGCTGCCCGTACGGTCGTACACCAGGGGTTCCGCCTCGACCGAACCGGGATCGGGCAGGGCGCGGCCCCGCGGGTTCTCGGGCGGGGTCAGGTACGGGAAGCTGCCGTCCTGCTGGGTGAGGACCGCCTCGGGGTCGTTGCGCTGGCGGAAGGACTCCCAGACCTCGGTGCCCTCTTCGACGCCGTACTTCTCCTGGGCGGCGAGCAGGGAGAGCGCGTTGGTGACCTCGCCGCCGCCTCCGGAGCCGAAGAGGGAGCCGATGACGGACGCGAGTGCGATCAGGTCGGCGCGCTCGAAGTGCTCGATGGTGCCGGCGTTGGTGATGGCGTTCTTGTGGCCGGTCAGGACGTACTCGCCGGGGAAGTAGCGGCCCTTGTCGGAGGCGTCGATGTAGGCGTTGATGCCGTCGATGTAGGCGTCCACGTCCGCGAGGGCCAGCTTGCCGCGCTCCCCGGCCTTGCCCGCGGCGCTCTCGATCTGCGCCTCCAGGTCGGCCTCGGTGTAGGGGGCGTTGCGCCAGAACTGCTGCTCCAGGCCCTGGTTGGCGGGGGCACCACCGGCGAAGGGGGTCAGCTGACCGCGTCCGACGTGCCGGAAGAGGTCCATCAGCCACAGCCGGTCCTGGGCGGCGGCGTAACCGGCGCCGAACTCGGTGCCGTAGCGGGTGGTGCCGGTGATGTGCGGCACACCGGTCTTCTTGTCGCGGACGATGGTCACGTCGTCGCGTCCGGCGGGTCGGACGGTGGAGGCGACCTGGCCGTCGGGGACGCCGAAGGAGGCGTCGTTGAAGAAGGTGTTGATCTTGTCGTTGGTCAGGCCGGGGTAGCCGGTGGCGAGGTTCGCGTAGGGCCCGAGCTGGTCCTCGGCGTGCGCGGGCTGGGTGCCGAACGCCTGGTTGAGGAGGATCTGGGCGAGGGTGGCGTTGCCGTTCTGGCCGGGCGGCAGGATGTCCGAACACTGGCCGCCGCAGTGGTCGTTCACCGCCGCGGGTGCGGCCGGGGTCTCCGGGTCGGCGGCCATCGCCGGGGAAAACGGTGACAAAAGGCCGGCGACGAGGACGCATATGGACGCGCCCTTCAGGAACCCGTGGAAGCCGCGGGGAGTTCTCAGTCTGTCGAGGGCGTTGCGTGGGGTGCGCCGTGGCATGGCAGCTCCTCCCGACTGGGGGTTGGCCGGACGTTACCGCCGGTATCCCCGAGTTGGAAGATGAACATGCGTCACTTTTTGGAGCGGGTGGATCGGCTTATGAGGGGCATCGGAAAACGGATGGAGCCGAATCGCCTGTCGATACGTCTATTCGGCGACGTCCGCTGGACGACGCCGAAGTGACCGAAGTACAGGTGCAGGTGTGACGGAGGTGCAGGGCGATGGCCGGTTTCCGGAGTCTCGCGAGACAGGTCCGAGATCCACGGTGCGACCTGGCGCTGCGGCGCTACTCGCTGCGCAAGTGCCTTGAACGGTTCGCCCCTTACGGGCACAGGGCGACCTGGGACCATCTGTGCTCGCGGGCCGGGTTCGGCCCGGAGGACCGCTCCCCGGACCCGGCGCGGCTCGTGGCCGCACTGGAGGAGCTGGAGGAGGCGCGGTCGGTGTGGCTGGCCTACGAGGTCGAGTTCGCCGAGCGGCGCAGGAAGGAGAAGCACGACGGGCTGCGCAGGCCGGGCAGCGTGGACGACTGGCACCGGCTGACCTGGGGCGGTTTCGGGGTCGCCTGGTGCGACGATCCCCGGGTCCACCCCGACGGCCCACTGGCGGAGGTGCTGCGCGGCCTGATCTCCGCGCTGGAGCGTGAACCGGGCTCGGTGTGCCCGGTCTGCGACGGGGAGCGCCTCGTCTGGAAGTACGACCTCGACCACGAGCCCTCCACGGGCCCCGTCTGCACGGACTGCGGGATCCTCGTTCCGCGGCCCGTCCTCACCCCCGACGCGCTGGCGGACGCCCGGCGGGGACGGTTGCTGATGTCGGCGTAGCCGGCCCGGGGGTGCGCTGGGGATGCCGCACCCCCGACGGCACGCGTCCGTGGCCGCACGGAGGTCACCGCGCGGTCAGTCGCAGCACTCCGTCTCCCGTTCCCGGGCACGGCTCGCGGGCTTGGGTGCCGCGGTGTCGCGGCGCTCCACCAGCAGACGGGAACCGGTGAGCCGTTCACCGAAGACGTCGTCGGGGTTGGACAGGACACAGGTGTCGAGGGACAGACAGCCGCAGCCGATGCAGTCGGTGAGGTGGTCGCGCAGGCGGTTGAGCTGCTTGATGCGTTCGTCCAGTTCGGAGCGCCAGGACGCGGAGAGCCGGGCCCAGTCCTCCTCGGTGGGCGTGCGCTCCTCCGGCAGTTCGGCGAGCGCCTCGCGGATCGTGGCGAGCGGGATGCCCACGCGCTGGGCCGCGCGCACGAAGGCGACCCGGCGCAGCGCGTCACGGCTGAAGCGGCGCTGATTGCCGGAGGTGCGGCGACTGGTGATCAGGCCCTTGGACTCGTAGAAGTGCAGGGCGGAGACGGCGGCGCCGCTGCGCGCGGCGAGCTGGCCGACCGTGAGCTCGTGGATCTTCTCGGGAATCTGAGGCACTCCTCAGACCCTACCGACCCGGTCACCCGCCCGGACGCATCCGGTCCGTTGACAGGGGCTCCGCGGGCGACCATGCTAAGCAGTTGCTTAGAGTCGGGCACACAGGTCGAGCGAGCAGAGAGGCCGGGACATGGCAGAGCCGAGGATCTTCACATCCGCCGACGAGGTGAAGGCGGCGGTGGGCGAGCAGCTGGGGTACACCGACTGGCTGGACGTCGACCAGAAGCGGATCGACCTGTTCGCCGAGGCGACCGGCGACCACCAGTGGATCCACGTGGACCCGGAGAAGGCCGCCGCCGGGCCGTTCGGCACCACCATCGCCCACGGCTACCTGACGCTGTCGCTGCTCCCGCTCTTCGGGCCGCAGCTGATCAGGGTCGAGGGCGTGACGATGGGCGTCAACTACGGCACCAACAAGGTCCGTTTCCCCTCCCCCGTCCCCGTCGGCTCGCGTCTGCGCGCCACGGCGACGATCACCGGGGTCGAGGACGTCAAGGGCGGCATCCAGGTGGCCGTCGCCTTCACCGTGGAGCGCGAGGGTGGCGACAAGCCGGTGTGCGTCGCCGAGTCCCTCTCCCGGTACTACCTCTGACCTACCGCCCCTGAGCGGCGCCGGACGGTTCGGCGCCCACCATGCGCAGTACGAGGTCGGCGTAGAGGGCGCCGACCTCGTCGGGCGTGCGCGGACCGTTCACGTTGAACCAGCGGGCGACGTCGATGCAGAGCGACAGCACGGCCAGCGTGGTGCCCTTGACGTCCGGCACGTCGAACTCGCCCGCCGCCACGCCGTCCTCGATGATGCCGCGCACCGCGGCGTCGCACTGCCGGCGCAGGGCGAGGATCTCGTCGCGGGCCTCGGGGCCGAGCGCGTCCAGCTCGTACTGCACCACCCGCGCGGTCGTGCGCCGCCCGGCGTGCCAGCGCACGAAGGAGCTCACGGCGTCGGCGAGCCGTTCGGCGGCGCCGCCCTCGCCCTGGGCCGCGGTCCGCAGGATGGCGACCGCCCGGTCGTGACCGATCCTGCTGATGCGGTGGAGCAGTTCTTCCTTGGTCTTGTAGTGGATGTACAGCGCGGCCGGACTCATGCCGGCCCGCCCGGCGATGTCGCGGGTCGTGGTCGCGTGGTACCCGCGCTCGGCGAAGGCCTCCACCGCGGCGACCAGGAGCCGCCGGGCCGCGTCCGGGGTGACCTCTTCCCACGGCTCGATGTCGCCGCCCGTCGTCTCGGCCGCCGTACTCATCGCTTGTTCGCCCCTCTCGGTGACAGGAGCACCACCATACCGCCGAGTATGAGCGGTCGCTTAGTGCGGCGGCGACGGCGGGGACGTCAGCTCAGCTTCTCGAAGGGGTCGTGCTCGGCGAGGAGCTTGTCCAGCCGGGCCTGGTCGACCCGGCTGACGATCTGGACGGCCTCCTGGCGGTCGCGGATGATCTTGGCCAGCGTGAAGGCCGAGGTGACCAGGTAGAGGACGGCGATGGCGAGGAAGGCACGCACCCAGGCGTCGGCCTGGAGGTTGTAGATGCCGACGGCGGTGGCGATCATCGCGACCGCGAACGAGGCCACGGCCTGGCCGTAGAAGGCCGCCGTGTTCTGCTGCTTGACCGGTGTGTCACTCATGGGGAAAGGATCGGCGGATGTGGTCCGGGCCACATCCGCCGACGTAC
Source organism: Streptomyces sp. CB02414 (assembly GCF_001905385.1). Classification (GTDB taxonomy): domain Bacteria; phylum Actinomycetota; class Actinomycetes; order Streptomycetales; family Streptomycetaceae; genus Streptomyces. Next base: position 340,438 of record NZ_LIPF01000009.1, read on the forward strand.
TCAGTTCACGTACTCAGAGCGCATCCACCGGGCGCTCAGAAGGCCGAGACCCCGGTCAGCGCCCGTCCGATGACCAGCTTCTGGATCTGGCTGGTGCCCTCGTAGAGGGTCATCACGCGCGCGTCGCGCAGCAGCTTGCCGGCCGGGTACTCGTCGATGTAGCCGTACCCGCCGAAGACCTGGAGGGCGTTGTTGGCGGCGCGGACGGCGGCCTCCGAGGCGAACAGCTTGGCCTTGGAGGACTCGACGGTGAAGGGCCGGCCGCGGTCGATCAGGTCGGCGACGCGCCAGGTCAGCAGCCGGGCCGCGTCCACGTCGAGGGCGATGTCGCTGATCAGTTCCTGGACGAGCTGGTGGTGGGCGATGGTCTTCCCGAACTGCTCGCGCTCGCCCGCGTACTTCACGGCCGCGTCCAGGGCGGCCTGGGCTATGCCGACGCAGCCCGCCGCGACCGACATCCGCCCCTTGGCGAGGGCCGACATGGCGACCGAGAAGCCCTTGCCCTCGGGGGCGAGCATCGCGGAGGCGGGGACGCGGACGTCCTCCAGGACGAGTTCGGCGGTGGCCTGGCCGCGCAGCCCGAGCTTGCCGTGGATGGTGCGGCGGGACAGGCCGGGCGTGTCGGTGGGCACCAGGAAGGCGGAGACGCCCTTGTGGCCGGGGGCGTCGGTGGACCGGGCGAAGAGCAGGACGACGTCGGCCCAGGTGCCGTTGGTGATGAACATCTTGGTGCCGTTGATGACGTAGTCGTCGCCGTCGCGCACCGCGCGGGTGGTCAGGTTCCCGGCGTCCGACCCCGTGCCGGGCTCGGTCAGGCCGAAGCAGCCGACGTACTCGCCGCTGGTGAGCCCCGGCAGCCACCGCCGCTTCTGCTCCTCGTCGCCCCAGGCGGCGACGGTCTTGGCGACCAGGCCGAGGGAGACGGAGACGATGCCGCGCACGGAGCTGTCGCCCCGCCCCAGCTCCTCCGTCACCAGGCAGTAGGCGAGGTGGTCGCCGCCGGAGCCGCCGTACTCCTCGTCGACGGTCAGCCCGAGGAAGCCGACCTCGCCGAGCTTCTTCACGATCGCCCGGTCGACCTCCTCGGCCCGGTCCCAGGCGACGACGTTGGGGGCGATCTCGCGCTCCACGAAGTCCCGGGCGAGCTGCCGTACGGCGGTCTGCTCCTCGCTGAGCTCCAGGTTCACCGCATCCACCCATCCAATTGAAAGCCGTACATTTAAATTAGCACTGCTAGTTTCTGTTCGCAGCCCTACTATGTGCGCCATGGCCCGACCGCGCAAGCCCCTGCTCAGCACCGACCGGATCGTCGAGACGGCCCGCGCGCTGGTGGACGCGGAGGGCCTCGCGGCCGTCTCCACCCGCCGGCTCGCGGCGGAACTGGGGGTCAGCGGCCCCTCGCTCTACAACCACTTCCGCACCAAGGACGAGATCCTGGAGGCCGTCGCCGACTCGGTGAGCGCCCAGGTCGACCTGTCGATGTTCGAGGACGGCCGGAACTGGCGGACCGCCCTGCACGACTGGGCCGTCTCCTACCGGGCGGCCCTGCGCGACCATCCGAACATCGTCCCGGTCCTGGCCCACGGCCCCGGCCGCCGGCCGGCCGCGCTGCACCTCGCGGACGCCGTCTACGGCGCGATGGTCCGGGCGGGCTGGCCGCCGGCCCAGGCCACCTCCATCGGCGCCCTGATGCGGTACTTCGTCATGGGGTCCGCGCTCGGCTCCTTCGCCCGGGGCTTCCCGGACGACGCGAGCGCCTACGACCCGGCCGACTATCCGCACCTGGGCAAGGCCCACCTCCTGGCCGAGCAGCAGGAGAAGATCGACGAGCGGGCCTTCGAGACCGGGCTGACGGCGTTGCTGGACGGGCTGGCGCAGCAGTACGCGCAGGTGGCGCGGGGTGTCTGAGGACACTTCGGCGGGCGCCGAACCGTGCGTACCGCACTCTTGAACGCATGACCGAGAAGGACGCCGGAGCACCGGGACTCGCGCGGCTGGCCGCTCTGATCGCCGACGAGACCAGGGCCGCCTGCCTGCTGGCCCTGCTCGACGGGCGGGCGTGGACCGCCGGTGAGCTGGCCCGACACGCCGGGGTGGCCGCCTCCACGCTCAGCGAGCACCTGGGCAAGCTCGTCGCGGGCGGGCTGCTGGCCGAGGAGCGGCAGGGGCGGCACCGGTACGTGCGGCTGGCCGACGAGCGGGTCGCGCAGCTGGTGGAGGACCTGGCCGCGCAGGTGGCGCCCGAGGCAAGGCGTCCGCGCACCCTGCGGGCGTCGAGCGCCGGGTCGGCGATGGCCCGGGGCCGCACCTGCTACGACCATCTCGCCGGGCGGCTCGGGATCGCGGTCACCGACGCGCTGACCGGGCGCGGACTGCTGCGCCAGGACACCGGCTTCGCACTCACGGACGCGGGGCTCGGCTGGTTCGGGACCGCCGGGATCGCCCTGAAGCGCACCGGTCGCCGGCCGCTGGCCCGGGCCTGCCTCGACTGGACCGAACGCCGCCCCCACCTCGCGGGCGTCGCGGGCGCGGCCCTGTGCCGGCACGCCCTGGAGTCGGGCTGGTGCGTGCGCATCGGCTCCGAGCGGGCGGTGAAGGTGACGCCGGCGGGCGAGGAGGCGCTGTCCGGGTTGCTGGGCATCGACCCGGTCTCGCTGCGCTGAGCCACGCGCGTCCCCGTCCGGAATCCGCCGGTCGCCTCCGCCCTTCCTGCCTAGCCTCGGGAGCATGATGAGTACCACCCCGTCCCGCCGTCCGGACCTCCTCGCCGCCTGCGCGGCCGCGGTCACCGTCGTCCTGTGGGCCTCGGCCTTCGTCTCGATCCGCAGCGCGGGTGAGGCGTACTCACCGGGCGCGCTGGCGCTCGGCCGGCTGGTGTCGGGGGTTCTGACGCTCGGCGTCATCTGCCTGCTGCGCAGGGAAGGGCTGCCGCCGCGGCCCGCCTGGCGCGGGATCGCGATATCGGGCCTGCTCTGGTTCGGCTTCTACATGGTCGTCCTGAACTGGGGCGAGCAGCAGGTGGACGCCGGTACGGCCGCCCTCGTGGTGAACGTCGGACCGATCCTCATCGCCCTGCTCGGCGCCCGGCTGCTCGGGGACGCGCTGCCGCCGAGGCTGCTGGCGGGGATGGCGGTGTCGTTCGCCGGTGCGGTGACCGTGGGGCTGTCGATGTCCGGCGAGGGCGGTTCCTCGCTGCTCGGGGTGGTGCTGTGCCTGCTGGCCGCCGTGGCGTACGCGGGCGGGGTGGTGGCGCAGAAGCCCGCGCTGGGCCACGCGAGCGCGCTCCAGGTGACGACGTACGGATGCCTCGTCGGCGCGGTGCTCTGCCTGCCGTTCGCCGGGCAGCTGGTGTCGGAGGCGGCCGACGCGCCGCTGACCGCGACGCTGAACATGGTCTACCTGGGCGTGTTCCCGACCGCGCTGGCGTTCACGACGTGGGCGTACGCCCTGGCCCGTACGACCGCGGGCCGCATGGGCGCGACCACGTACGCGGTGCCCGCGCTCGTCGTCCTGATGTCGTGGCTGGCCCTCGGCGAGGTGCCGGGGCTGCTCACCCTGGCCGGGGGCGCGCTGTGCCTGGCGGGCGTGGCCGTCTCGCGGTCCCGGAAGCGGGCGCGGTCCGCGACCCCGGCCGAAGCCCTGGAGCCGCGGCCCGAAAGCGCCTCGCGGTCAGCGTGAACGCGCCCGGTCGGCCAGCACCTTGATGGACACCAGGGCGATCACCGAGAGGGCGATGATGTAGCCGGAGACGGCCATCGAGGTGCCCGTGCCCTCCAGGAGCAGCACCATGACGAAGGGGGCGAGCCCGCCACCGCCGACGGCCGCGATCTGGTAGCCGAGCGAGGCGCCGGTGTAGCGCATCTCCGGCGTGAACAGCTCGGCGAACAGGGCGGCCTGGGGCCCGTACATGATGCTGAGGAAGCAGCTGGCGACGAAGGTGCCGACCGCCAGCCACACCAGCGAGCCGGTGTCGATGAGCAGGAACAGCGGGACCGCCCACACGGCGATGCCGACCGCGCCGGCGGTGTAGACCCGGATACGGCCGAACTTGTCGGACAGCGCGGCGGCGGCCGGGATCAGCACGAGCTGGGTGAGGCTGACGCACAGCGAGACGGCGAGCACCGCGCCGTGCTCCATGTCGAGTTCGCGGGTGGTGTAGTCGAGGACGCCGGTGATGAGGATGTAGAACGTCGCGGTGTTCACGGCGAAGGAGCCGCCGGCCAGCAGCACGGTGCCGAGGTGCTCGCGCACGATCGTCCGCAGCGGTGAGGACTGCTCGCCTTGCTCCTTCTCGGCCAGCGCCCGCTCGGCCGCCCGGAACTCGGGGGTCTCCTCGACGCGGGTGTGGATGTACCAGGCGAGACCGAGGACGAGCAGGCCGACCACGAACGGCACCCGCCAGCCCCAGGCCTCGAAGGCCGACTCCGAGGTGAACGCACCGGCCAGCAGGAAGACGGTGTTGGCGGTGACCACGCCGATGGGGACACCGAGCTGGACGACGCTGCCGTAGATGCCGCGCTTGCCCTCGGGGGCGTACTCGGTGGCCAGCAGCATCGCGCCGCCCCACTGGGCGCCGACGGCGACGCCCTGCACGATGCGCAGCAGGACCAGCAGGATGGGGGCGGCGACGCCGATGGTCTCGTACGTGGGCAGCAGGCCGATGCCCGTGGTGGCCACGCCCATCAGGGTGAGGGCGAGGACCAGCATCGGCTTGCGGCCCCTCTTGTCGCCGAGCTGACCGGCGACGACGCCGCCGACCGGCCGGGCGAGGAAGCCGACGGCGAAGGTGGCGAAGGCGGCCAGGACCCCGGCGGTGGGGCTGCCGGCCGGGAAGTACAGGTCACCGAGGACGAGGGCGGCGGCGATGCCGAAGACGAAGTAGTCGTACCACTCGACAGCCGAGGCGAGGGCCGCGGCGGTGGCGACGCGACGGCGGTTGGGGGCCGCGGGCGGGGCGGTGGTGGGGAGGGGCTGAGCGGAGGGGGTGGTGTCCATACGTGCACGCTCCGGTGGTACGGGGGGACGTCGGGGACGTGTGGGACGTTCCCGGGAACGTACTGACCGGACGGTATGTGGTCAACGGTCGTGCGGGATGTTTATCGAAGGGCGACCGTCGGGGGGCTGCGGGCACGGAGGCAGAGGTGCCGGGACGGCCCCGGCACCCTCGTGTCCCGCGCTGCTGTCGAAGCCGGCCGCTAGAACACCACCAGTGCCCGCCCGCCCTTGCCCGCCAGCATGTTCTCGAAGGCGGCGGGGATGCCGTCCAGGGCGATGCGCTCGGTCACCAGGGCGCCGAGGTCCAGGCGGCCGGCGCGGACGTGCTCGGCCAGTACCGGGAGGTCTCGGGCGGGGTCGGCGTTGCCGTAGACGCAGCCGGAGAGGGTACGGCCCCAGTGGAAGATCTCCAGGGCGTTGAAGGTGACCTGCTGGTCCTTGCCGCCGATGCCGACGACCGTGGTGCGGCCGCCGCGCCGGGTGGACTCCCAGGCGGTGCGGATGGTGACCGCGCGGCCTACGCACTCGACGGCGACGTCGACGCCCTGCTTGCCGGTGAGGGCGCGGATCTCGCGGGCGGTGGTGTCGGAGGCGAGGAGGTAGTCGGTGGCGCCCGCGGCGCGGGCCAGCTCCTCCTTCTCCGGGGACACGTCGACGGCGACGATCTTCGAGGCGCCCGCGATCCGGGCCGCCTGGAGGGTGGCGAGGCCCACTCCCCCGACGCCGAACACGGCGACCGTCTCGCTCTCGCGGACCTTCGCCGAGTGGTGGACGGCGCCGTAGCCGGTGAGGACGGCGCAGCCGAGCAGCGCGGCGTCGGTGAGCGGGATGCCGTCGGGGCAGGGCAGGACGCACCCGGCGTCCACCACGGTCTCCTCGGCGAACGCGGCGACGTTGAGGCCGGGGTGGAGGTCGGTGCCGTCGTCGGCGCGGCGGGCGTGCGTGTTCGCGGCGCCGGTCAGGGCGTCGGCGCAGAGCCAGACCTCGCCGAGGGAGCAGGCGTGGCAGGCGCCGCAGGACGGGGCCCAGTTGAGGACCACGTCGTCGCCGGGGGCGACGTGGGTGACGCCCTCGCCGACGGAGAGGACCGTGCCGGCGCCCTCGTGCCCGAGGACGGCGGGCAGCGGCACGCGCATGGTGCCGTTGGACAGGGACAGGTCGGAGTGGCAGACGCCGGCGGCGGCGAGCTTCACCCGGATCTGCCCCGGGCCGGGCTCGGGCAGCTCTATCCCGGTGACCTCCAGGGGGGCGCCCACGGCGGGGACGACGGCGGCACGGACAGCGGTACGGACGGCCATGACGTGGAGTGCTCCCGTGGCTAGAACTGGAGGGACTTGGTCTGGAGGTACTCGGTCAGGCCGTGCAGGCCCAGCTCGCGGCCCACGCCGGACTGCTTGTAGCCGCCGAAGGGGGCCAGCGGGTTGAAGCGGCCGCCGTTGATGTCGACCTGGCCGGTGTCCATGCGGCGGGCGAAGGCGACCGCCTCGGCCTCGTCGCCGGCCCAGACCGCGCCGGCGAGGCCGTAGACCGTGCCGTTGGCGATGCGCAGGGCGTCGTCCTCGTCGTCGTAGCGGAGGATGGACAGGACCGGCCCGAAGATCTCCTCCTGGGCGATGGTCATGTCCTCGCTCACGTCGGCGAAGACCGTCGGGCTGACGAAACAGCCCTCCTCGCGCGGTGCCTCGGGGCCACCCGCGACCAGGCGCGCGCCCTCCGCGACGCCCTTCTCGATGTAGCCGCGCACGCGTTCCTGCTGCTTGGCGTTGACCAGGGGACCGATCCGGTCGGCGTACTTGCCGGCGGCCTCGGCGGCCAGCTCCACGGCCTGGTCGTACTGGTCGCGGTGGACCAGCATCCGGGTCCAGGCGCTGCACGTCTGCCCGGAGTTGGACATGACGTTGGCGACACCGACGTTGACGGCCTTGGCGAGGTCGGCGCTGGGGAGGATGACGTTGGCGGACTTGCCGCCGAGTTCCAGGGCGACCCGCTTGACCGCGGCGCCCGCGGTGGCGCCGATCCGTCGGCCCACGGCGGTGGAGCCGGTGAAGGAGACCAGGTCGACGCCGGGGTGTTCGGCGAGGGCCTGTCCGGCGACCGGGCCGAGGCCGGTCACCAGGTTGAAGACGCCGGCGGGGACGCCGGCCTCGTGCACCGCCTCGGCGAAGAGCTGGGCGGTGAGCGGGGTGTCCTCGGCGGGCTTCAGCACGATCGTGCAGCCGGCCGCGAGCGCCGGGGCCACCTTGGCGACGATCTGGTGGAGGGGGTAGTTCCAGGGCGTGATGGCGCCGACGACGCCGATCGGCTCGTGGTGGACGACGGAGTTGCCCACCTTCTCCTCGAAGGCGTACGTCGCCGCCAGCTCGGCATAGGAACCGGCCACCGCGATGGGGGCGGCGGCGTGCACGGCCTGCGAGAACTTCAGCGGCGAGCCCAGCTCGGCGGTGACGGTCCCGGCGATCTCGTCCTTGCGGACCACCAGCACGTCCCGCAGCGCGGCCAGGCGTGCGGCGCGCTCGGCGGGCGGGGTGGCTGACCAGGCCGGCAGGGCGGCGCGGGCGGCCCGTACGGCGGTGTCGACGTCCAGGGCGGTGCCGGCCGGGACCTGGCCGATGACCTGCCCGTCGGCCGGGTTCACGACGTCGATCGTGTCCCGTCCGTCGGCGTCTCGCCAGGCGCCGTCGATGTACATGCCGTCGTGTGCCTTCATCGGGTTCCTTCCGGGCGGGCCTCGTCGTCCGAGCCCCAAACTAGCGCCGATAGTTTTACGGCACCAGGGGCGGCCACCATGGTGGCGCGGGTCACCTTCCCGGAGGACCGGAATCCCGGCGGTGTCACTCCTCCAGGTCGGGCAGCCGGGCCGGGGCGGGGCAGATCCGGTCGCCGTGCTGGTCGAAGACGAACAGGTGGGCGAGGTCGACCAGGAGGGGGACCTGCATGCCGTGGCGCAGGTCGATGTCGGGGGTGGTGCGGACGATCAGGTCGCCGGGGAGGCGGCCGTCCGGGGCGGCGACCGCGGGTTCGGCGCCGGGGTCCGACAGGGGCTCGTCCATGACGACGACCGGTCCGGCGCGCAGGGCACCGGCCCGTTCCTTCAGCCGGTCCAGGACCGTGCCGTCGCCGCGGCGGCGCCGGGCCGGACGGGCGGCGGGGCGGGGCGCCTCCAGGTCGGGGACGACGGCCGGGTGCGAACCGGTGTCGAAGTGGACGAGGACCTCGTGGCCCTGGAACTCGACGTGCTCCACGAGGCCGGTGAGCAGCACCTCGCCGGGCCGGGCGGAGGAGGGCTTGGCGATCCGCACGGCCTCCGAACGCAGGCCGACGATGACCTCGCGGCCCTGCTGCACCCGGAGCAACTGGTGGTCCAGGGAGAGCGGTTCGGGCAGGCGCAGGTACTGCTTGCCGAGGCTGATGGTCATCGCGCCGTCCAGCGGGGCCCGGACCAGGCCGCGCAGCAGATTGATGCGCGGGGTGCCGATGAAGGCGGCGACGAAGACGTTGCGCGGCAGCGCGTACACGGCGCGGGGACTGTCCACCTGTTGCAGCACGCCCCCGCGCAGGACGGCGACGCGGTCGCCGAGGGACATCGCCTCGGACTGATCGTGGGTGACGTAGACGGTGGTGACGCCCAGCTCGCGGGTCAGCTTGGTGATCTCGGCGCGCAGGTGGTTGCGGAGCTTGGCATCGAGGTTGGACAGGGGCTCGTCCATCAGGAAGGCGGTGGGGCGGCGGGAGATCGCGCGGCCCATGGCGACGCGTTGGCGCTCCCCGCCGGAGAGTTCGGCGGGGAAGCGGTCGAGGAGGTCCTCGATGCCCAGCAGCCGGGCGGTGGCGTCCACGCGCGGGCCGTGATCGGCCTGCGGGTCCTCGACGCGCAGCGGGAAGCCGATGTTCCCGCGGGTCGTCATGTTGGGGTAGAGGGCGAAGTTCTGGAAGACCATCGCCATGCTCCGCTCGGAGGGGAGCAGGTCGTTGGCGTACGTCCCGTCCAGCAGCAGCCTGCCCTCGGTGATCTCCTCCAGACCGGCGATCATGCGCAGCACGGTGGACTTGCCGCAGCCGGAGGGGCCGAGCAGGACGAGGAACTCGCCGGGCGCGATGTCCAGCGACAGCCGGTCCACCACGCGGACGCCTCGCGCGTAGGTCTTGCTCACGTCGTGCAGGGAGATGGCGCGTGTCATGAGAGGTCCCCCGGGGGCTCACTGAGCGCTGGTGCTCCGCGGTCGGACGCCCTCGTGCGGGTCGTACGGGGCGTGTGAGTCACGGAAGTTAACGGAATGTGCGCGGCCGGGGGAAGACGCCGGACCCAATCTCGGTGCGGGTGTCCATCTGGTGAGAAAGCGGACGATCGTGTTCAGGGTGCGGCTTCAGGGTGCGGCGGCGCCTCAGTCGTCCGAGCCGCGGTCGTTGCTCCGGCCGTTGCCGCCGCGGCCCGGCGCGCGCACCAGTTCACCCGCCAGGAGCGTCCCCTTGGCCACCGCCCGCGTCCAGCGGGGGCCGCCCCGGGCCGCCCACACCACGCAGACGCAGCCGCCCACGGCCAGGAGGAGTAGTGCGGACAAGAGGACCAGGATCATGTTCGCTCCCTGCTTTCCGACGGGGTCCGTGTCATCTTGCCAGTCCGCCACCGGCCGCCACCGTCGGCGGCCGGCTCGCCGGACGGGGAGCGCAGGGCGACGCCCGAGGACAGGAGCAGCAGGGCGCCGAGCATCACGAACGGCGCGGCGACGCCCGCGACGCCCGCGATCAGGCCGGCCGCGGCGGGCGCGGCGACCTGGCCGAGGCGGTTGCCGGTCAGGCGCAGGGCGAGGGCGGTGGAGCGGGCGCCGTCGGGGGCCGCCTGGACGACGGTCGTCATGGACAGCGGCTGGCCGACGCCGAGGCAGAAGCCGAGGACGACCAGCATCAGCGCGAGTGCCCACACCGGCACCGGCAGCGCGACGCCCGCGCACAGCAGGGCGGCCAGCAGACAGGTGACGGTGAGCAGCGCCGTACGGCCGAGCAGCCGCAGCAGGGGCGTCAGCACCAGCCGGCAGGCGATGGTGGCGGCCGCGCGGAGACTGAGCAGGACGCCGATCACGGCCGGGGAGATGCCCCGGTGCTCGCCGACCACCGGCAGGTAGGCGGTGAGGATGTCGGTGGCGGACAGCACGGACAGGCTGATCAGGATGCCCGCGGGTACGCCCCGGGCACGCAGGATGCTCCCCACGGGCACGCGCGCGCCCGCTTCCGTACGGGACTTGGCGGCCCCCGGGTGCTCTATGCGCCACAGCGACGTGAACGCGACCGCCGCACCCGCGCCCGCCACCACCAGGGCCAGCGCGCTGCTGCCCGCCATGTCGTGGCCGCCGATCAGCGAGCCCGCGGCGATGGGGCCGACCAGCTGGCCGAGCGAGGCGCCGATGGTGAAGTGGCCGAAGTTGCGGTCCTGTTCGTGCGGCGCGGACTGGCGGGCGACCAGCGACTGGGCGCCGATGACGAAGCACAGGTGGCCGAGGCCCATGACGCCGCTCCACAGGGCCATCGCCCACAGGGAGCCGGCGACGCCGCTCAGCGCGCAGCCGCCGGCGATGAGAATCACGCCGACGGGCAGCAGCGGCGCGCAGCGGCCGTGGTCGGTGCGGCGGCCGAGCGGGACGGCGGCGAACAGCGGCAGCAGCGCGTAGACACCGGCGATGACGCCGACCGCGCGCTCGTCGGCGCCCAGCGCGAGGGCCCGGTAGGAGACGGCGGGCCGGGCCATCGACACCGCCCCCTGCGCGAAGCCGAAGGCGATGACGAGGCGGAGCAACCAGCCGCGGCTCGCACCGGGCGCCATGATCGTTTCCTTTCAGAACCGCCGGTTCCCCGGCCGGCTCCGTCACGGAACCGTCCGGGGAATCGGGCCGATGATCAGATGATGCCGAACAGGATGCCCGCCGCGAGGATGACCAGGCTCGTCAGGACCGCCCACTTCACGACGAACTTGGTGTGGTCGCCGAACTCGACCTTGGCCATGCCGACCAGGACGTAGACGGCCGGGACGAGCGGGCTGGACATGTGCAGCGGCTGGCCGACGATCGAGGCGCGGGCGATCTCGATCGTCGACACACCGTGCGCCTGACCGGCCTCGGCGAGCACCGGGAGGATGCCGAAGTAGAAACCGTCGTTCGACATGAAGTACGTCAGCGGCAGGCTGAGCAGGCCGGTGACCAGGCCCATGTGCGGGCCCATGCCGTCGGGGATGGTGTCCACGAGCCAGTTGGCCATGTGGTCGACCATGCCGGTGCCGGTGAGGACGCCGGTGAAGACGGCGGCGGCGAAGACCATGCCGGAGACGTTGAGGACGTTGTCGGCGTGGGCGGCGATCCGGGCCTTCTGGTCGGGGATGTGCGGGAAGTTGACGGTGAGCGCGAGCGCGGCACCGATCAGGAACAGCACCGGAATCGGCAGCAGTTCCATGATCATGGCGGTGAGCAGCGCGACCGTGAGCAGCGCGTTGAACCAGTACAGCTTGGGGCGCAGGGTGGCGCGGTTGGGGTCGAGGCCCTGGAAGTCGTCGTCCGGCTCGGCGTCCGCGGCGGCGTCGCCACCGGGACCGTCGTGGCCGGAGGCCGCGTCGGCACCCGCACCGGCCCCGGACTTGGTTTTGGACTTCGTGCCCGAACCCGCCCCGACCAGCACCGTCTCGCTCTCCGGCTCCCGCACCAGCGCCTCGTCCAGCGTCAGCGTGCCCAGCCGCCTGCGCTCACGCAGACCGAGCACGTACGCCAGGACGACGACCGCGAGCAGGCCCACGGCGAGGGCCGGGATCATCGGGACGAAGATGTCGGTGGCGTCGACCTTCAGCGCGGTGGCGGCGCGAGCGGTGGGGCCGCCCCACGGCAGGGTGTTCATCACGCCGTTGGCCATCGCGGCGACACCGGTCATCACGACCAGGCTCATCTTCAGCCGCTTGTACAGCGGGTACATCGCCGAGACCGTGATCATGAAGGTGGTGGAGCCGTCGCCGTCCAGCGAGACGATGGCGGCGAGCAGGGCGGTCCCGACGACGATGCGCATCGGGTCGGCCTTGCAGAACCTCAGGATGGCCCGGACGATCGGGTCGAAGAGCCCGACGTCGATCATCACCCCGAAGTAGACGATCGCGAACATGAGCATCGCCGCGGTGGGGGCGAGGCTGGACACGCCGTCGATGACGTAGTCGCCGAGGTGGGCGCCCTTGCCGACGAACACGCAGAACAGCGCGGGAATCAGCACGAGCGCCGCGATCGGCGACATCTTCTTCATCATGATCAGGACCAGGAAGGTCGCGATCATGGCGAAGCCGAGGATGGTCAGCATGAGTGAGTACCTAACGTTCGCCCTTGAACATCCCACCGGGGCAGGCGGTGCGAGCGACGTTAGGTGCCGTGAAGCCGCGTTAACAAGACGTTGACATGCGAGCAATAAGCGCAAAACTCCAGGTCACAGCTTTGCGCCGGTCAGCGGTGTGAGCGTTACGGGTACGCCGTTGAGGACCGCGTTGCCCGAGAGCGGGTCGAGCAGGCTGCCGTCGAGGAGCTGGTTGACGTTGACGCCGGGGTCGGTGGCCGCGTGGGTGAGGCGGGTGCCGGGGCGGTCGTGGCCCCAGCCGTGCGGGAGGCTCACCACGCCGGGCCGGACGGTGTCGGTGACCTCGGCGGGCGCGGTCACCTCTCCCCCGGCACCCTTGACGCGCACCGGCTGACCGTCGCGCACGCCGAGGCGTTCGGCGTCGTCGGGATGCAGGTGCAGGGTGCAGCGGTTGGAGCCGCCGGTGAGGGCGGGGACGTTGTGCATCCAGCTGTTGTTGGACCTCAGGTGGCGGCGGCCGACGAGGACGAGCCCGGCGGGGCGCTCGGCCAGGGCCCGCCCGAGGCGCGGCAGGTCGGCGGCGATCGGTCCCGGCAGCAGCTCCACCTTGCCGCTGCGGGTCTTCAGCGGCTGCGGGAGGCGCGGGTGCAGCGGGCCGAGGTCGATGCCGTGGGGGTGGGCGAGCAGCCGGTCCAGGGTCAGCCCGTCCGGGCGGGCGCCGAAGCCGTCGCCGTAGGGGCCGAGGCGCAGCATCAGGTCGAGGCGCCGCTCGGGGCCGTTCTCGCCGGTGAGCCGGCCGGCCAGCTCGCCGGGGTCGCGGCCGTGGACGGGTGAGTGCGGGTCCCGTACGGCCTTGTCGAGGGTCCGCCGGACCACCATGGCGTCTACGGCGGCCGGGTCGGTGCCGTGCCCGCCGGTGACGGCCAGGGTGAGTCGGGCGAGGATCTCGGTCTCGGCCATCCGGCCCGGCTCCAGCGGGACGGCGGGGCGGGTGTAGCGGACCTGGTTGCGCACGGCGAGGGTGTTGAAGGCGAAGTCGTGGTGCGGGCTCTGGGCCGGCGGGGGCGGCGGCAGGACGACGTGGGCGTGGCGCGAGGTCTCGTTGAGGTACGGGTCGACGCTCACCATGAAGTCGAGCGAGGCCAGCGCCTTGTCGAGGCGGTCGCCGTCGGGTGCGGACAGGACGGGGTTGGCGGCGACGGTCAGCAGCGCGCGGACCGGCTCACCCTCGTCGGTGGCGGTGTCGATCTCCTCGGCGAGGGCGGACAGCGGAAGCTCGCCCTTGGCCTCGGGGTGAGCGCTCACCCGGGAGCGCCAGCGGCCGAGCGCGAAGCCGTGGCCGGGCCCGGCGGGGCGGGGTGTCCGGTCCGTGGCCGCCTGCGGGAAGAGCGCGCCGCCGGGGCGGTCCAGGTTCCCGGTGAGGATGTTGAGGACGTCCACGAGCCAGCTGGCGAGCGTGCCGTGCGGGACGGTGCAGCTGCCGATGCGGCCGTAGACGGCGGCGGTGGGGGCGGCGGCGAGTTCGCGGGCGAGGGCGCGGGTCACGCCGGCGTCCACGTCGCAGGCGGCGGCGACGGACTCGGGGGTGAAGTCGCGCAGAGCGTCCCGGGCTTCGCCGACCCCCTCGACGTGCGGGGCGAGGACGCCGAGGTCGACCACGTCCTCCTCGTACAGGACGTGGACCATCGCGGCCAGCAGCAGCGCGTCGGTGCCGGGGCGGATCGCCACGTGCCGGTCGGCGAGCTTCGCGGTGCGGGTGCGGCGCGGGTCGATGACGGTGAGGGTGCCGCCGCGGGCCCTCAGCGCTTTGAGCCGGCCGGGGAAGTCGGGCGCGGTGCACAGGCTGCCGTTGGACTCCAGCGGGTTGGCGCCGATGAGGAGCAGGTGGTCGGTGCGGTCGAGGTCGGGCACCGGGATGGCGTTCGCGTCGCCGAAGAGCAGCCCGCTGGAGACGTGCTTGGGCATCTGGTCGAGCGTGGACGCGGTGAACAGGCTGCGGGTGCCGAGGGCGCCGAGCAGGAGGTTCGGGTAGAGGGCTCCGGCCATGGTGTGCACGTTGGGGTTGCCGAGGACCACGCCGACGGAGTGCGGTCCGTACCGCTCGACGACGGGCCGGACGCCGGCGGCGACCGCGTCGAACGCCTCCTCCCAGGTGGCCTCGCGCAGTTCGCCGTCCCTGCGGACCAGGGGCGTGCGCAGCCGGTCGGGGTCGGAGTCGACGGCCCCGAAGGAGGCGCCTTTGGGACAGATGAAACCACGGCTGAAGACGTCGTCGCGGTCGCCGCGGGCGGCGGTGACGGTGGTGCCGTCGACGGTGAGGGCCAGGCCGCAGGTGGCCTCGCACAGGGGGCAGATACGCAGGGCGGTGCGGGACACGGGTCCTCCTGGGAGGGCGGCGGCGTTGGCCTCTCGGCGTGAGCATACCGACCGGTAGGCATGTTGGGGAGGCCTTGAACCGACCGCCGAGTGAACGGCCGAGAGACCGTGGACGCCGGACCGTCAGTCCAGAACCCGCCCGAGATACACCCGGAGCAACTCCCTGGCCTCCTCGATGATCTTCTCGTCCCCGTCCGGCGCGACCCGGAAGGCGAGTTGCACGAGGGTGTCGGCGGTCTCCACGGCGACCAGGAAGACGCGCCGCAGATCGTCGTCGGGACTGCGGCCGACGTAGCCGGAGAGCAGCTCGGTGAGCCGGTCGGCGACGCGGTGGTTGGGGACGGCGTGGCGGTCGCCGACCGGGATCTGGTTGCCGAAGTCGATCAGCGAGAAGCCGGGCGCGGTCCGCTTCATCGCCAGGTACTCGTCGAGCACCGCGTCGAGCGCCCCGCGCCAGCCGCCGTCGGCCGACTCCGTCAGCCGTTCGGTGACGCGCTCCGCGTAGCGCTCCAGGTTGCGCTGGGCCAGCGCGTCGGCCATCTGCCGCTTGTTGCCGAAGAAGCGGTACACCGAGCCGATGGGGACGTCCGCGCGCAGCGCCACGGCCCGGGTGCTCAGCGCGTCGTAGCCGACCTCGTCGAGGAGGTCGGCGCAGGCGTCGAGGATCCGGGTCAGCCGTTCGGCGCTGCGCCGCTGCACGGGGGCACGGCGGAGCGGGGTCGCTTGGGACACGGTCTTCATGATGCCCTCCCGCCACGCTCCGGTGAACTGTGACCTCCGGTACGGACGGGAGCGGTGTCCGTACTCATCGGGCCGCCACCGGGTCGGCCGGCGTCCGGCTCTCCGCGCCCTCCGGTATCTCCGGCATCTCCTCCGGCCGCGTCGCCTCGGTCGGCTCCGCGTCCGACGCCGTGACGTCCGCCGTGCTCTCGACGGGCTTGCCGTCGACGGCCCAGACGGTGCCGTCGTCGGCGTAGAGCCGGACCGTGAGCTGGTGCGTGCCGCGTGGGACGAGGGCCGTGTCGAGGCGGTGGTCCGGGCCGCGCAGGCGTGCGATGAGGTCGCCGTCGAGGAAGAGGTGGGCGAGGCCTCGGCCGGGCACCGCCCTGCTCTCCGTGCCCGCGGGCGAGAATCTGAAGTCGCGCACGGTCAGGCGTACGTCCCAGCTGTCGTCGCCGGCCGGCTGCACCTCGATGCCGACCTCGGGCGCGTGCTCGGCGTCCACCTCCCGGTAGCGCCGGCCCTCCTCGTCGGTGGCGTCGAGCAGCCTGCCGACCGGTGTGGCCGAATCACCGGCCTCCGGTTCACCCACGTCACTGGAGCCGCAGCCCACGGATCCGGTCAGCAGCAGGACACAGACCGCGAGCACGGCGAGCACTCTCCGCGTCCACGACATAACGAGAGACTAGAACACCGGTCCGACCGTGCGGATCGCCCGGAGGTCTGGTTCCGGCCATCATCCTGCGGAGGGACAGGTACTACAGACACGAGGACGGGTGTGCGCCGGGAAGCCCGTACGACCTCTTGCGCGACCTCTTGCGCCCGGGAAACCGCAATCCTACGGTGTCCCATAGGAATCGGGTGGGACACGGGTTGCGAGGGAGCTATCGATGAGTGGGGACGCGCGGAAGACCGCGGAGGGGCTGGCCTACCTGTCCGGCTTCGGCAACGAGCACAGCTCGGAGGCGGTTCCGGGCGCGCTGCCCGAGGGCCGGAACTCGCCTCAGCGGGCCCCGCTGGGTCTGTACGCGGAGCAGCTGAGCGGCACGGCGTTCACCGAGCCGAGGGCGCACAACCGCCGTTCGTGGCTGTACCGGATCCGCCCGTCGGCCGCCCACCCGGCGTTCACCCGCGCGGGCAACGGCGCGGTCCGCACCGCCCCCTTCACCCAGGCGGTGCCGGACCCGAACCGACTGCGGTGGAACCCGCTGCCCGAGCCCGAGGCCGGCACCGACTTCCTCGCGGGCCTGTGGACGCTGGGCGGCAACGGCGACGCGACGCAGCGCACCGGCATGGCCGTGCACCTCTACCACGCCACGTCGTCCATGGAGCGGGTCTTCAGCGACGCCGACGGTGAGCTGCTGATCGTCCCGGAGCGCGGCGGCCTGATGCTGCGCACCGAGTTCGGGCTGCTGCACGCCGAGCCGGGCCACGTGGCGCTGATCCCGCGCGGGGTCCGCTTCCGCGTGGAACTGCTGGACGCCGACGCCCGCGGCTACGTCTGCGAGAACTACGGCGCCCCCTTCCAGCTCCCCGACCTCGGCCCGATCGGCGCCAACGGGCTGGCCAACGCCCGGGACTTCTTGGCGCCGGTCGCCGCGTACGAGGACGCCGAGGCGCCGGTCGAGGTGGTCAACAAGTTCTGCGGCAACCTCTGGACCGCCACGTACGGCCACTCCCCGCTCGACGTGGTCGCCTGGCACGGCAACCACGTGCCGTACGTCTACGACCTGCGCCGCTTCAACGTCATCGGCACCATCTCGTACGACCACCCGGACCCGTCGATCTTCACGGTGCTCACCTCCCCCTCGGACACTCCGGGCCTCGCGGGCGTCGACTTCGTGGTGTTCGCGCCGCGCTGGCTGGTGGGCGAGGACACCTTCCGGCCGCCGTACTTCCACCGGAACGTGATGAGCGAGTACATGGGCCTGATCGAAGGGGCCTACGACGCCAAGGCTGCCGGTTCGGGGGGCTTTGTGCCGGGCGGCGGCTCGCTGCACAACATGATGTCGGCGCACGGCCCGGACCGGGAGACCTTCGACCGGGCGAGCGCCGCCGAGCTGAAGCCGCAGCGGATCGACGACGGGCTGGCGTTCATGTTCGAGACGCGCTGGCCGGTGACGCTCACGCCCCAGGCGGCCCGCGCCGAGCACCTGCAGCAGGGCTACGACGACGTCTGGCAGGGCCTGGAGCGTCACTTCCGCCCCTTGCACTGAGGATTCACTACCGGTACGGATGGCCCGTGACCTCCTTCGCCCCGGACTCCATCGTCCTGAACCGCAAGCTGCCGCTCTGGTACCAGGTGTCGCAGTCGCTGCGCGCCTCGATACTGGGCCGCTCGCCCCGGGACCCGCTGCGCCTGCCCACGGAGGAGCAGCTGGCCGGACACTACGGGGTGAGCGTGCTGACCATGCGGCAGGCGCTGAAGGAGCTGGAGGACGAGGGGCTGATCACCCGCCACCGACGGCGCGGCACGTTCATCGAGCCGGACGTCAGGCGGGGCGCACCGGTGCGGCTGCTGGGCTCGGTGGACGCGATCGTGGCCCAGCAGTCCGGCATGAAGGCCGAGCTGCTGGACCACGGAACCGGCCCCGTACCGCCCGAAGTCGCCGAGTACTTCCCTGACATGCCCCGGGTGGGGACGTACCACCGGCTGCGCTGCGACGAGCAGACCGGTGAGCCCACCAACCACGCCCGCAACTACGTCCGTCCGGAGCTGGCCGCCCGCATCGACCCCGACGACCTCGTCCGCCGGCCGATGACCAAGGTGCTGCGGGACGTGCTGGGCGTGGACATCAGCCGGATCACGGACACCGTGGAGGCCCGGCTCGCCGACCCGGAGACAGCGCGGCTGCTCGAAGTGCCGCTGCTCAGCCCGATCCTGCACTACACCGGCATCACCTACGACACGGCGGGCCGGGTGCTGGACGTGGCGGTCATCCACTACCGGGGCGACCGGTTCTCCTTCACGGTCACCCTGGACGCCACATGAGGGTGTGGTGTCCCGTCGTACGATGCCCGGCGTGACGCACGACGACGCCCCGCCGCTGGCGGACCTCATGCCGTGGTCCGTCGCACCGCCTCGGCTCGGCCGGGGGTGGCCGGCGGCCCCCGACGCGGCATCCCTGAAGGCCCGCTGGGAGGCCCTGGTGAAGGCCCAGGGCCCCGACCGCGAGGCCCTGTTCGAACCGACGCGCTCCCGGACGCTGCACACGGCGGTCGGGCGGCTGCCGGGCACGTCCGGCGGCACGGAGAAGCTGCTGCGCGCCTCGGGACCGTGCCCGGAACCGGTCCGGGTGCTGCGCGCGCCCTTCGACGAGCAGTGGCTGATCCCGGACCAGCGGCTGATCGACGCGGCCCGTCCGGAGCTGTGGCGGGTGGCGGACGAACGGCAGGTGTTCGTCGTGGCGACCCCCGGCGCCCCAGGCACCTCCGGCGCCCCCGACACCCCGGGCCCCCCACCCCTCCTCGCGACCTCCCGGCTGCCGCTGTTCGGCCCCGCCCGCGTCCGCCCGCTGTACCGCCGCCCCGGCGGGGCGGAGCCGAATCTGGCGCCCGGCCTCCTCGACCACCTGGGCGCCCGCCTCGGCCGGCGCCCCGAGCCGCCGGACGTCCTGGCGTGGGCGGTGGCGACCGTACGGGCGGACTCCCGTGTTCCGCTCACCGCGGACCCGACGCTGTGGGAGCGCGGGGTGGAGCTGGGCCGGCGCGCCCTGTGGCTGATGCGCCGCGACGGCGAACGCCCCAAACTGCCCGGCGGCCGCCGCCCCTACGTGCGCGCCCCGCTGCCCGCGCGCCCGCGGACGCTGCGCTACGACCGGGACGAGGAGGCCCTGTACCTGGACGAGGGCCGCGTCTCCCCCGTGCCGCCCGGCGCCTGGGACTTCGAGGCGGGCGGGGTCCGGGTGCTGGAGCAGTGGTTCGCGGCCCGGACCGCGGAGGGCGAGCCGGGCACGCTGGAGGCGGTCCGCCCGGCGGCCTGGCCGCAGACCTGGACGTCGGAGCTGCTGGAGCTGGTCACGGTCCTCGCGCTGCTCGCCGAGGTGCGCCCGCGGTGCGGGGAGCTGGAGGTGACGGCCCGCATCACCGCGTCCGAGCTGCGTGGGGCGGGCGTCCTGCCGGTGCCCGCGGCGGCCCGCCGGCCCGCGTCCGTGCTGGACGCGCAGGAGGAGGGGCCGGAGGGCCAGTTGGCGCTGCTGTAGGCCGCTGGACACCCCGCGGCGCGCTCGACGCCCGGGCGCCCCCACCCCCCGATCCTCAGGCGAACCCGTCCAGCACCCGCGTCAGCGCCCGCTCGAAGACCGCCTGCAGGTCGATGGGCCCGGCGTCCTCGCCGAAGGACGCCGCCAGCCGCGGGTAGGTGCCGCTGGCCAGCTGGGCGCCCAGGTAGGCGCTGCGCACCGCGTTCTCCTGCTCCTCGGACCAGGGCAGCGAGCGGGTGCGCTCGGCGGTGGCGAGCTCGTTGGTGACGTACGTCGTCACGACGCCGTTCACCATCGCGACCAGCTCCATCTTGGTCCCGTAGGGCGCGTCGAAGGGGTCGAGGCAGGCGAGGCAGTGCTCCAGGTAGCGCAGGGCGTAGGGGCTGAAGCCGTAGATGGGTGACATCAGGCGGGTCAGCCAGGTGTGGCGGTGCATCAGCGCCCGGGTCTGGTGGGCCACCCGGAGCATGTCGGCGCGCCAGTCGCCGCTCGGCTCCCACAGCTCGTGCTCGGCGCTGGCGGCGTCCATCATCAGCTCGTACAGGTCCTCCTTGCGGGGGACGTAGTTGTAGAGCGACATGGTGCCGCAGCCCAGCTCTGCGGCGACGCGGCGCATCGAGACCGCGTCGAGCCCCTCCGCGTCGGCGATCCGCACCGCGGCGGCGGCGATGTCGGCGCGGGTGTACGCCGGTCTCGGCCCCCGGCCGGTGCGCTCGGGGCGCGCCCAGATCACTTCGGGTACGGCCGCTCGGCCCGCCATGGATCATCACCTCGGCCACCATCCTAGTTACGTACGGCGTACGTAGTGCGCTATGGTCGCACCATGACTACTACGTACGCTGTACTTAGTGAGGGTCTGGAGAAGCACTTCGGTGAGGTGCACGCGCTGCGGGGCCTGGATCTGGCGGTGGCCGAGGGGACCGTCTGCGGGCTGCTCGGGCCGAACGGGGCGGGCAAGACGACGGCCGTGCGCCTGCTCACCACGCTGCTGCGGCCGGACGCGGGCAGCGCGCGGATCGCCGGGCACGACCTGGTGCGCGAGGCCGCCGCCGTCCGGCGCCGGATCGGCGTCACCGGGCAGTACGCGTCGGTCGACGGGGACCTCACCGGCCGCCAGAACCTGCGGCTGTTCGCCCGGCTGCACCGGCTGCGGGACGCGTCGGCGCGGGTGGACGAGCTGCTCGACCGCTTCGGGCTGACGGAGGCCGCCGACCGTCCCGCCGCCACCCTCTCCGGCGGCATGCGACGCCGTCTCGACCTGGCCGCGAGCCTGGTGCGCCGGCCGGAGGTGCTGTTCCTGGACGAGCCGACGACGGGGCTCGACCCGGCCAGCCGCAATCAGATCTGGGACGCCGTGCGCGCCCTGAAGGAGGAGGGCACGACCGTGCTGCTCACCACGCAGTACCTGGAGGAGGCCGACCGTCTCGCCGACGACATCGCCCTGATGGACCGGGGCCGGGTCGCCCACACCGGGTCCCCGGCCGAACTCAAGGCGCTGGTGGGGACGTACGCGGAGGCCGTCCTCGCGGACACGGACGCGGACGCCATGGCGCGGGCGGCCGCGGTCCTCGACCGGCTCACGGGAGCGGAGCCGGCCCTCGACCCCGACCGGCGCACGGTGGGGGCGGTCAGCACCGACCCGACGCTGACCCTGCCACGCCTGGTGCGCGAGCTGGACGCAGCGGGTGTCCCCCTGCTGGACGCGAGCCTGCGTCCACCGACCCTCGACGACGTCTTCCTCCGCCTCACCGGCCAGAACAAGGAGCTGGTGGCATGAGCACCGTGGCGTACGACCTGGCCCACGACGGCACCGCGATGCTGGGCCGGCAGCTGCGGCGGCTGCGGAACAACCCGGGCCTGCTGATCCTCACCCAGACCATGCCGGTGACGATGCTGCTGTTCTTCGGCTACGTCTTCGGCAGCGCGCTGGCGATGCCGGGCGAGGAGTACCGGGCCTTCCTGGTGCCCGGCCTGCTGGTCGCGACGGCCGCGAACGGCCTGATGACAGGCATGTTCCAGGCCGCCCAGGACACCCACCGGGGCGTGACGGACCGCCTGCGGACACTCCCCGTGAGCCGGGCGGCGGTGCCGCTCGGACAGGCGGTCGCCGATCTGCTCGTCACCGCCGCCGGCATGGTGCCGTTCCTGCTGGTCGGGCTGGCGGTCGGCTGGCGGATGGAGGGCAGCGCGCTCGGCGCGGCGGGCGCCGTGGGGCTGCTGCTGCTGTTCCGGTTCGCGACGACGTGGATCGGCGTCTTCCTGGGACTGCTCACCCGCAACGAGGAGGCCGCCGGTCAACTGGGCGGCGCGACCTTCATCCTGCCGCTGCTGTCCAACGCCTACATCCCGGCCGAGGGGCTGCCGGGCTGGCTGCGCACGGTCGCCGAATGGAATCCGATCAGCGCGGTGACCACGGCGCTGCGGGACCTGTTCGGCAACGCTCCGGTGCCGGAGGGGGCCGCCTGGCCGGTGGCGCATCCCGTCGCCGGGTCGCTGGCCTGGTGCGCGGTCCTGCTGGCGGTGTTCGTCCCGCTCGCCGTGCGCCGCTACGCGCGAGGGGAGGGCTGAGCGGGCCGGTGGGCGTCATCACCGCCGGGCGGGGACACGGCGGGACGGATGTACGGAACGGGCGTGATGAAGAGGAGCCGGACGTACGGATGGCACCCGCACCGGGGTCACACCGGGGCGCCGCTGCGTGCCGTGGGGATGACGGGCGTGTGCGCGGCGCCGCGCCGGGACGGTGTGACCGCCGGAGCGCGGGGCCTCAGTTGCCGCCGAACAGCGAACGGCGCAGTCGGCGCAGTGGCGCGAACAGCGAGACCCGGCGCACCCTGGCGCCGCGGTTGCTGCGCTTGTGCGCGGGCTCACGCGCGGTCAGCTCACGCATCAGCGACGTCGCCTCCACCGTCTCCCGCTGCGGAAGGGCAGGCCCTCCGAGCACCGCGAGATGGCGGTCGAGGCGCGAGCTGGTCGCGCTGCTGCCGCAGGTGATCGCAGGGACCCTGGCCCTGCTGCGCACTGTTATCTGATCCATGTCACTCCCCACCCGTACGAGTCCACCCGGCCCGGGCAGGGTAACCCTATCGCCCCGGTACGGCATGCGTGTATCGCGGTCACAGGATTCACCTTCCCCGTAAGGGGGTTGACGATTACTCTCCGAATCCGACAGGTTCCAGGGTGAGTTGGGCGACCGGCCTGCTCGTCGGCCGGTCCGAGCCCCCACCGGGTTCGACGGTCACCGCGAGTGATGCGGCCGACCGGTCCAGGCCGGAGGCGACCAGGGGCGTGTCGTCGTCGAGGAGCCCCAGGGAGCGCGGCTGTGCGCCGGGGCGCACGAGCCAGAGCTGGTGCACGCGGCCGCCGGACGGCTCGCCGTATCCGCTCAGGGTGACGACCGCGCGCCCCTCGGATGCGGAAGCGACCACTCCGATGCTGCGCCCGCGGTCGTCCTCCCCGCCGGTCGCGCGGGCGTCCGGAGCGGCGAGAACGTGGGCGATCTCACGTGCCCGGTCCCGTGCGGTGTCCAGTTCGCCCCGCGTCCGGTCCGCCTGCACGGCGAAGAGCGCGGCGACCACGAGCGCCGCGGCGGCCGTCACCGTGGCGAAGGGCACCAGCAGGGGACGCGGCCGGGGCGGGCTGGAACGCTCCGGCGCCGGCCCGCCTCCCCACACGTGGGACGGCAGCCGGCGGACGGGCCCGCGTCCGGGCGCGGGCTCCTGCGCGGTGGTGCGTACGGCGGCCAGGACGCGGTCGCGCAGGGCGGCCGGGGCCGGTGCGGCCGTGGACCAGGCCAGCCGGACGGCGTCCTCGGACAGCGCCCTGACCTCGGCGGCGCAGCGGTCGCAGCCCTCCAGGTGCCGTTCGAACCGGACCCGTTCGGCGCCTTCCAGGGCGTCCAGGGCGTAGGGGGCGGCGAGCGAGTGGAGGCCGCCGCGGCGCGGCCGCCGGCCGAAGAGGCTCATGCGGCGCCTCCCAGGCAGTCGCGCAGGCGGCCCAGTCCGTCTCTCATCCGGGTCTTCACCGTGCCCAGGGGGAGGGAGAGGCGCTCGGCGACCTCCCGGTAGGTGTAGCCGTCGTAGTAGGCGAGGGTGACGGACTGGCGTTGCAGGGCGGTCAGGCGGTCCAGGCAGCGGCGTACCCACTCGCGTTCGAGGCCCGCCTCGACCTCCTCCGCGACCTGGTCGAAGGCGGGGTGGTGGGCGCGCCGGGCCTCGCGCTGTTCGCGTTCGCCGGCCGCGCGGGCGCTGCGCACCCGGTCGACGGCGCGGCGGTGGGCGACGGTGAGGATCCAGGACAGGGCGCTCCCCCGGCGCGGGTCGAACCGCGCGGCGGACCGCCACAGTTCGAGCAGCACCTCCTGCGCCACCTCCTCGGCCTGGGCGGGGTCGCGCACCACGCGCCGTACGAGTCCGAACACCGGGCCGGAGACCAGCCCGTACAGGTCCTCGAAGGCCTTCTGGTCGCCGTCCGCCACGAGCATCAGCAGCTCGTCCGCCTCCACCCCGTCCCCCTCTCCGCGGGCCGCACCGGCCCGTCGACGTCACCGCCGGGCGCGCGACGGTGCGCCCTCCGGCTGGAGTTACGGATCAGCGGGCCGAAAACGCGGGTCGGCCGCGCACTCGATGCCGGCACGAGTCGGACTCCGGCGTCCTCCGGGTCCGGCCAATCCGGCCCGGACGCCGCTCCGAATGCCGGTGCGTCAGGGACAACGGCACTTCGGCACGGAGGACGGACGGCATGACACCCAACTCCGGAAGCGGTGGCGCGGGGCGCCGGGGCCTCGCCACTCTGGTCTGCGGCGCGCTGGCCGCCTCGGGGCTCGCGGCGGCCGGCGTGACCGCGCTGGAACCGGGGGCGGCGTCCGCCTCCAGCCACCGGGAGGCACCGCTGATATCGGGCACCCCGCAGTACGACAACACGGACCTGTACGCCTTCGTGAGCCCGGACCGGCCGGACACCACGACGCTCGTCGCGAACTGGATCCCGTTCGAGGAACCGGCCGGCGGGCCCAACTTCTTCACGTTCGCCGAGGACGCCCAGTACGACCTGAACGTCGACAACGACGCGACGTTCCTCTACAACACGGGCCCGGTCACCGCTCTCGACGACCCGGACCTCAACATCACGCAGACCTACGACCTCGAACTGGTCAGGCTGCACGAGGCCGGGTCACCGCTCGCTGCCCTGGCCCGGGCACGGCCCTCCAGGGCGGGCAGGTGGGCGTCGTCGGCGGCGAGGGCACGGGCGTAGTGGCGCAGGGCGGCCCGGTGCTCGCCCCGGCTCCGGGCGAGTCCGCCGAGCCGGGTGGCGACGTAGGCCACGTCCGCGGGGGAGGAGGCGGCGGCGAGCGCCTGCTCCAGCACCCGGTGCGCGGTTCCCACCTCGTCGCGCAGCTCCCGGACGTACGCGTACCGCGTGAAGACCGGGATGCCGGGCCGCCGGGCGTCGGCGGTGTCGGCGGCCCGCGCGGCGGCGTCGTAGCGGCCGAGTTCGACGAGGGCGTCGATGCGGGAGCACAGGGCGCGTTCGTTGTACGGATTCGCCTTCAGGGCCCGGTCGGCGTACGCCAGCGCGCCCGTGAACTCGTGCGACGGCGCGGTCCGGGACCTGGAGGACGTCGTCGCCCGCGCCCCGCTCCCCGGCCCGCTCGTCGCGCTCGGCGAGCTGTACGAGGCGCGCGGCGAGCGGGCGAAGGCCCGCGAGCAGTACGCCCTCGCCGCCGCCGACCACGGCGACGAGGAGGCGGCGCTGCGCGCGGCCCGCGCCGAGTGGGACCGCCGGCGGACCGTGCACACGGCGGACGCCGTCGCCTGGGCGCTGCACGCGGCCGGCCGCGACGCCGAGGCCCTGCCGTACGCCCGCCGGGCCACGGCGACGGAGTACCGCGACGCCGGCTTCCTCCACCACCTGGGCATGATCGAGCGGGCGGTGGGCCTTGAGCGGGACGCCCGCCGCCATCTGACGGCCGCACTGGACCTGAACCCCGCTCGGTGGTCGCGTGGCTGGGCGCCGCCTGCGGCGTCCTGGTGACCCTGGCGGGTGCGAGCCTCGTACGCCGGGCGCTGCGCGACCGGGGCCGCGCGCACCCCCGACCACGCCCACAGGCACGCCCCTCATGGTCACGCGCACGACCACGGCCACACCCATCCCGTCGCCCCCACCCTCCGCGGCACGGTTCTCCTCGGGTTCGCCGGCGGACTCGTGCCCAGCCCGTCCGCCGTGGTCGTGCTGGTCGGTGCGGCGGCCTTCGGGCGGGCCTGGTTCGGCCTGCTCCTCGTGGCCGCCTTCGGGGCCGGGCTGGCCCTCACCCTGACCGCGGCCGGCGTCGCGGTCGTCCGCGTCGGCGGTGGCGCGAGCCGCCTGCTCCGGCGGCGTCCCCGGTGGGCGACGGGCCGGGCGGCCCGGCTGGTGCGCCGGGTCGCTCCGCTCGGGTCGGCGTGCGCGGTGGTGGTCCTCGGGGCCGGATTGGTGTTCAGGGGGGCCGCATCCGCACTCGGCTGAGCTACTTTTGGGGTGAATGCGGGAGAACGACGGGCCCGTTCCCGGAATGTCCGCGCGAGACTTCGAGGGGGCGCCGGTGTCCCAGGAACCCGGCAGTGAGCGCGTGATCGCCGGTCGCTACCGCCTCCTGTCCCCCCTCGGCGAGGGCGGGATGGGCACGGTGTGGCGCGCCCGCGACGAGGTGCTGCACCGCGAGGTCGCCGTCAAGGAGGTGCGGGCCCCGGCCGGGCTGCCGGAGTCCGACGTGCGGCGGATGTACGCGCGGCTGGAGCGGGAGGCGTGGGCCGCCGCCCGGGTGGCCCACCACAACGTGGTCACGGTGTACGACGTGGCCACCGACGGCGGCCGTCCCTGGATCGTGATGGAGCTGGTGCGCGGGCTGTCCCTGGCCGACCGGCTGGAGGCCGGGGGCCCGCTGGAGCCGCGGCGCGCGGCGGCCGTCGGGGCCGAGGTGCTGGCCGCGCTGCGGACCGCGCACGCGGCGGGGGTGCTGCACCGGGACGTGAAGCCGGCCAACGTGCTGCTGGCGAACGACGGCCGGGTGGTGCTCACCGACTTCGGGATCGCCATGGTCGAGGGCAGCTCCGCGCTGACCATGACCGGCGAGGTCGTCGGCTCCCCCGAGTTCCTGGCGCCCGAACGGGCCCTGGGCCGCACGCCCGGCCCCGAGTCCGACCTCTGGTCCCTGGGCGTGCTGCTGTACGCGGCGGTCGAGGGGGCCTCGCCGTTCCGCCAGGACACCCCGCTGAGCACCCTGCGGGCCATCGTGGACGAGGAGTTGCCGCCGCCGCACCGGGCCGGGGCGCTCGCGCCCGTCATCGAGGGCCTGCTGCGCAAGGACCCGGCCGAGCGGCTGCCCGCCGAACGGGCCGAGCGGGACCTGCGGACGGTGGCCGCCGGGGGCGCCGTCGGCGGGGCGGACACGCCCCGGGCGGGCGCGGTGCCGGCCGGCGCGTACGCCCCGACGGTCGCGGCCTTCCCCGGGCCGGGGCCGGCGCCGGCTCCCCCTGCGTCCGTGTCCTCGACGACGCCGGACACGGCGGGGACCGCGCCCGCCGGGCCGGGCGGCCGGGACCGGCGGTCGCGGACCGTGCTGGTCCTGGGGCTGGCCGTGCTCGTGCTGGCGCTGGCCGGACTCACGTACGCGCTGCTCGACCGGTCCGGCGGCGGTGGCGGTGGCGGAACCGAGGGTTCGGGCGGGAGTCCGGGCCCGGGGGCGAGCACGGTCGCGCCGAGCCCGACCGGGAGCGGTACGGAACCGAGTCCGCCGGCCTCCTCCGCGAGTCACAGCCGGCGCAGCAGTCCGCCGCCGCAGTCGGTGCGGGTGGCCGTGGCCGGCGCGCACACCGAGTACGAGGGGGCCTGCCCGCCGCCCCACGACCGGGCGCCCGCCTTCACGGCGACGTTCACGGTGGGGCGGCTGCCGGCGCAGGTGGACTACCGCTGGGTGACCGAGGACGGGTCGGTCTCCGATCCCGGGTGGCGGACGCTGTCGTTCCCGGCGGGCGGTGAACGCTCGCGGCAGGACACGGTCGTCGTGACGACGGACGGGGCGAGCGGCTCGTTCGAGGGCGCGGTCCGCGTGGAGGTGCGGGAACCGGTGGAGGCGACGTCGAACGCGGTGGCGTTCTCCGTGACGTGCGCGGCGGAGACGGAGCCCGGGACGGAGACCCCGACGGGCGGGGCCTCCCCCTCTTCTTCTCCGTCTCCTTCCGCTTGAGGGACCGCCGGATCAGGCTGCGCCGTTGAGGACCGGCAGGTAGCCGCCGGACTGACCGGCCGCGGTCGGGTGGTACGACTCGCCGATGTTGAGCCAGTTCACGCTGTGCAGCCAGGAACTGCCGGAGCAGATCTCGTGGCCGGTGAAGGTGGGCCGTACGTCGCCGAAGGTGAAGCCGTGGTCGGCGGCGCGCTTGGCGATCGCGGTGTTGAGGTGGTCCGCGGCGTCGTTGATCGCCTTCCGCTTGGTCTCGGAGAGGCCGATGCAGGAGGTGCCGAGCCGGTAGAAGCGCGGGTAGCCGATGACGACCACGTGGGCGTTGGGGGCCCGGTCGCGGATCGCGGAGTAGACGTTGTCGAGGTTGCCGGGGAGCGTCGAGTCGACGTACGCCTTCGCGGTGGCGATCCGGGACAGGCAGGAGCTGTCGGACTGGAGGACGCAGGCCATCATGACGTCGGCGAAGCCGGCGTCGTTGCCGCCGACGCTGATCGACACGAGACCGGTGGCGGTGCTGAGCGGGCCGAGCTGTCCGGCGAGAACATCACCCGTACGGGCGCCGGAGCAGGCGGTGAAGTCGAAGCTGGAGGGCGAGTTGGCGGCCGCCCAGAGATAGGGGTGGGCCTTGGTGCTGCGCTTGCAGTCGCCGCTGGAGCCGATGTAGCTGCCCGCTCCGACACCGGAGGAGTAGGAGTCGCCGAGCGCCACGTAGCCGTCGGCGGCGGCGTGTTGGGCGGCCTCGGCGGTCGCGGCCCCGGTGAGGGCGGTGCCGGCGGCGAGGAGGAGTGAACTCAGGAAGCCGACAAGTCGGGAACGTCTCATGGAACCTCCTTTAGCAGGATCTCTGCCGTCAACCGTGGTAGCAGCTACGCGTGTTGACAGGAAGTGTCCATGCCAAGAAATGGCTGAGGGTCGTTCAAAATCGGACGAAAACCGGCGGGAACACCAGTGCCGTCTTGACGGCCTCCCGAGAGCTGCGTCACATTGAGGCCCGGCATCTTGGGCTTCGGGGGGCAAAGCGGAACGGTCAGGGAGACCCGTACCGCGGGAAATCGCCCCACAAGAAGAACGGATGACGGCAAACCAACAAAAACGTGAGACCTGGTTCCAGGTCTTGCCATACGGGTTCAAACGTCAATACCGTCATACATCTCCCGCATCGGTACGTCGGCAAGCGGCTCAGGGGAGGGCTCGAGGCCGCGGCGGACCGGGGCGGGACGCGCGGTAGGGGGGTGCCGTGCTCGGTGACCGCACCGGTGACCGGGCCGTGCCGCGCGGTCGGCCGTCGTTTTTCTCGCGGCGCCGACAGGCTTCGCCAGCTCACCTGGCACGCACGGAGATCCGTCCCGTCGCGCCGTGGGTGAGAACCCCCCTTTCGAACCGGATACAGAGCCGGACCGCCCCTGGGGCGGGCGGTCCGCCGGACGAGAGGGACCAGACTCATGAGCTCAGTTCTGCAGCCGGCGTCGACGGGCAACGATCCGTCGTCCGACCCGTCTCCCGCCGAGAAGTACCGGCCCGTCTCCTCGCACCTGGCGATAGCGCCGCCGGTGAGCGTCGTGATACCCGCGATGAACGAGGCGGAGAACCTTCCCTACGTCTTCAAGACGCTGCCCGACTGGATCCACGAGGTGGTCCTCGTGGACGGCAACTCCACCGACGACACCGTGCGGGTCGCCCGGGAGCTGTGGCCGGACGTCAAGGTGGTCGAGCAGCGCGGCAAGGGCAAGGGGGACGCGCTGATCACCGGTTTCGAGGCGTGCACCGGCGACATCATCGTGATGGTCGACGCCGACGGCTCGGCCGACGGCCAGGAGATCGTGTCGTACGTCTCCGCGCTGGTCTCCGGCGCCGACTTCGCCAAGGGCTCCCGCTTCGCCAACGGCGGCGGCACCGACGACATGACCTTCATCCGCAAGCTCGGCAACCGCGCCCTGTGCGCGGTCGTCAACCGGAAGTTCGGCGCCCGCTACACCGACCTCTGCTACGGCTACAACGCGTTCTGGCGGCACTGCCTGGACAAGATCGACCTCGACTGCACCGGCTTCGAGGTGGAGACCCTGATGAACATCCGGGTCGTCAAGGCGGGGCTCAAGGTGCAGGAGATACCCAGCCACGAGTACCTGCGCATCCACGGAGTCAGCAACCTGCGCGCCGTGCGGGACGGGCTGCGGGTGCTCAGAGTCATCCTCGACGAGCGTTCCAACCGGCGTGCGCTGCGGGGCCGTACGCACCCGCCGACGCTCGCCTCGGCCGGTCCAGCCACCCCCGTGGCCCCGGTCGCCCCGGTCGTCCCGGTCCGGAGGAAGGCGTCTTGAGCGGTACCGACGCCTCCCTCACGATCTCCGTCGTGATCTGCGTCT
This sequence comes from Streptomyces sp. CB02414, assembly GCF_001905385.1. Lineage (GTDB taxonomy): Bacteria > Actinomycetota > Actinomycetes > Streptomycetales > Streptomycetaceae > Streptomyces. The sequence continues at coordinate 370,623 of NZ_LIPF01000009.1, forward strand.
ACACCGAGGACCGCTGGGAGGACATCCTCGCGGCGGTCTCCTCGGTGCGGGCGCAGTCCCACCCGGCGCGCGAGACGCTGCTGGTCGTCGACCACAACGAGACGCTGCGGGAACGGCTGCTGAAGGAGTACGGGGAGAGCCCGGACGGGCAGGACGTGCGGGTGCTCGCCAACGCGGGCCCCCGCGGGCTGTCCGCCGGCCGCAACACCGGTATCGCCGCCTCGCGCGGCGAGGTGATCGCCTTCCTCGACGACGACGCCGTGGCCGAACGGGACTGGCTGCGGCACTTCGCCGAGGGCTACGCCGACCCGGCGGTCGTCGCCGTCGGCGGGCGCACGGTGCCCGTCTGGGCGTCCGGGCGCCGGCCGGTCTGGTTCCCGGAGGAGTTCGACTGGGTGGTCGGCTGCACGTACCGGGGGCTGCCGCCCGGCCGGGTCCGGGTGCGCAACGTGCTCGGCGGCAACGCCTCCTTCCGGCGGGAGGCGTTCGACGCGGCGGGCGGCTTCGCCACCGGCATCGGACGCGACGGCGACAAACGCCCGCTGGGCTGCGAGGAGACCGAGCTGTGCATCCGGCTCGCCCGCGCCCGCCCCGACGCCGTGCTGCTGATCGACGACCGCGCGGTGATCCACCACCGGGTGCCCGAGGTCCGCGAGCACTTCGCCTACTTCCGCACCCGCAGCTACGCCGAGGGTCTGTCCAAGGCCCTGGTGGCCCGCAGCGTCGGCGCGGACAAGGGCCTGGAGTCCGAACGCCGGTACGCCACCCGGGTGCTGCCCGCCGGTGTGGTGCGCGGGCTGCGCGACGCCGTGCTGGCCCGGCCGGGCGGTGCGGGCCGGGCGGGCGCGATCGTCGCCGGGGTGCTCACCGCGGCGGGCGGCTACGCGGTGGGGAGCGTACGGGCGCGGCGGGGCGGGGTCTCCTTCTCCGTGGCGCCGGTCGGGCCGGCCGAGGGGGCCGCGCGTGGCTGAGACGTACCAGGCGGACGCGCGGGTGCCGGTCCTGATGTACCACGCGGTCGCGGACGACCCGGACGACGCCACCCGCGCCCTGTCGGTGACCCCGCGGGCGTTCGCCGAGCAGATGGCGGCGATCGCCGGCCGGGACCTCACACCGGTCGGTACGGCGGAGCTGGCCGCCGCCTGGCGCTCGGGACGTCCGCTGCCGAAGCGGCCGGTCCTCATCACCTTCGACGACGGCTACGAGGGCGTGCACCGGCACGCCCTGCCCGCCCTCGCCGAGCACGGCTTCCCGGCCACCCTGTTCGTCTCCACCGGCTGGCTGCGCGGTCCGTACGGCACCGGGGGCGCCCTGGACACCATGCTCGACTGGGACCAGGTCCGCGAACTGGCCGCCGCCGGTGTGGAGATCGGCGGGCACAGCCACACCCACCCGCAGCTCGACCAGCTCGACGAGGAACGGCTGCGCTTCGAGCTGATCCACTGCAAGGAGATCGTCGCCGACCAACTGGGCACCGTGCCCGCCTCCTTCGCCTACCCGTACGGCTACTCCGACCGCCGGGTTCGGCGGGCGGTGCGCGAGACGGGGTACGCGCAGGCGCTCGCCGTCGGCAACGGCCTGGCGCGCCGCGCGCAGGGGCCGTACGCCCTGCGCCGGGTCACCGTGCGCCGTTCGACGGGGGCGGAGGAGTTCGCCCGGCTGCTCGACGGCCGTGCGATCGCCCGCACGTTCGCGCGGGACCGGGCCCTGACCAAGGGGTACGCCGTACTCCGCCGGGCGCGGCAGGTGCGGGGGCGGCTGCGTGGGCGGATGCCGGAGGCCGGCGCCTGAACCGCCGGCCGCCCGGCCCTTCCGCACCGCACCGCACAGCGCCGCACCCGTGCCGGGTGTGCCCGGGAAACAGGGTGCACGCGGCGGCCGGGTGCCGGATCATGGCGGCATGTCCGTGAACCCGCACGACGCCCTGCCGATCCGGCTCAACGTCGACGACAGCGACTCCCCGTCCGACGTCGTCGACGCGCTGTTCCTCGGCCGTTTCGCGACGGGCGAGCAGCCCTTCGCGCACGCGGCGAACATCGACCGCGTGCGCTCGGGGGCGACGCTGCTGCCGCCCGGCGCGCGCGTGCTGCGGACCGCCCGCGACGACGACCGCAGCGCGACCCTGGCCGAGGGCGACGGCTGGACGCTGCTGGTCTCGCGCTGGAACCGGGGCGCCGACGTCACGGTGACGGCGACCACCGCCGGCCTGGCCGAGAAGGTGCTCGCCGACGCGACCGACGGCGCGGCGGACGAACCCGAGCCCCAGCCGGAGAACGTGACGATGGGCTTCTGGTACGTCTCCCCGCGCCGCGGCCCGCACCGCACCACCCGGCAGATCTCCGCGGGCACCTGGGACGAGGTCCGGGCCAACTACACGGCGCCGGTCGCGGACGCGATGGACGGTCTGATGAAGACGACACCCGAGGACATCGCGGGCCGCCTGCTGCTCCTGCACGGGCCGCCGGGCACCGGCAAGACCTCGGCCCTGCGCACCCTCGCCCGCTCCTGGCGGGACTGGTGCCAGGTCGACTGCGTACTGGACCCGGAGCGGCTCTTCTCCGACGTCGGCTACCTGATGGACATCGCGATCGGCGAGGACGACTCGACCGGCAAGGGCCGCTGGCGGCTGCTGTTGCTGGAGGACTGCGACGAACTGATCCGCGGCGAGGCCAAGCACACCGCCGGCCAGGCCCTCTCCCGGCTGCTGAACCTCACGGACGGACTGCTGGGCCAGGGCCGCAACGTCCTGGTCGGCGTCACGACCAACGAGGACCTCGAACGCCTCCACCCCGCCGTCGTCCGCCCGGGCCGCTGTCTGGCCCGCATCGAGGTCGGTCCGCTGACCCGCCGGGAGGCGGTGAGCTGGCTCGGCACCGAGGAGGGCGTCGGCCGCGAGGGCGCCACGCTGGCGGAGCTGTACGCGCTGCGCCGGGGCACCTCGCCGACGACGCTGCCGGAGCCGCGGGACGGCGCGGAGGCCGGGCTCTACCTGTAGCTGCTGTGAGCCCGTAGCTGCTTTGATGGGGATATGCCCCTGTTCGTCGGCACGTCGGGCTGGCAGTACCGGGACTGGCGGGACGTGCTCTACCCGCCCGGTCTGCCCGTACGGCTGTGGCTGGAGCGGTACGCGGCGGCTTTCGCCACGGTCGAGGTCAACAACGCCTTCTACCGGCTGCCGTCCCGGGAGATGTTCGAGGCGTGGCGGGACCGGCTGCCGGCGGACTTCACGGTCGCGGTCAAGGCCAGCCGCTACCTCACCCACATCAAGCGCCTGCGGGAACCCGCGGAGCCCGTCGACCGCCTGATGACCCACGCGGCGGGCCTCGGCGACCGCCTCGGTCCGGTCCTGCTGCAACTGCCCCCGACCCTGCGGGCCGACCCGGCCCTCCTGGACGCCTGCCTGGCCTGCTTCCCGCCCGGCACGCGGGTGGCGGTGGAACCCCGGCACGAGTCCTGGTGGACACCCGAGGTCCGGGAGGTCCTGCTCTCCCGGGGCGCGGCCCTGTGCTGGGCGGACGTCCTGGCCCGCCCGGTCACCCCCCTGTGGCGCACCACCGACTGGGGCTACGTCCGCTTCCACCAGGGCCGGGCGGCAGCCTGGCCGCACTACGGCCGCCGGTCCTTGGCGACGTGGGTACGGCGTATCGGGGACACCTGGCCCCGAGAGGACGTCTACGCGTACTTCAACAACGACCCGTACGGTGCGGCGGTGAGCGACGCGCAGACTTTCGCCCGACTGGCGCGTACTTCTGGTCTCACGGTCACCCGAACACCGCTAGGGGCGCGGGGCTGAGACATGTGCGGCTCCGCCGCGTGGGCGCGACCAGCCCCAACGCACCCGCAGCCGGCGACCGGCCGAAACCCCAACGACGCTCACCCCCCATAAACCGCCCGCACCGCATCCCGCACCGCGGCCACCGCGTCCTCCTCCCCCACCCCGAGCCGCCGAGCCCGCTCGGCATACCCCTGGGCCGCGGAGGCCAACTCCCGCTCCGCCGCCGACCCCGCGGCAGCGACGAACGTCCCGTTGCGCCCCCGCGTCTCGATCACCCCGTCCCCCTCCAGCGCCCGGTACGCCTTGGCGACCGTGTTCGCGGCGAGCCCGAGGGACTCGGCCAGTCCGCGCACGGTCGGCAGCCGGTAGCCGACCGGCAGCGCCCCCGACCGCGCCTGTTCGGAGATCTGCGCCCGCACCTGCTCGTAGGGCGGCGTGCCGTCATCGATGTGGATCTGCAAGGTCACCCGGCGATTGTCCCGTATCCCCGGGGTCCCGGAAAATGAGAGGCACCCGGCAGCCCTCCCGCCGTAGCGTGCGCCCACATGACCGTACTCGTACGCGACCTGCGTCCCGACGATCCGGCCGACGTCGCCGCCTTCGCGCATGTCCGACACCTCGCCCTGCCGTACATCCTGTGGACACCCGAGGCCGTCGTCCACCGCCTCGTCCACACGCCCCCGGAGGGCCGCAGCCGGTCCCTCGTCGCGGAGGAGGACGGGGAGACGATCGGCACGGCGCAGCTCGGGCTGGCCCACGACAGCCCGGAGCCGGGCCAGGCGTACCTCAACGTCTACGTCCGCCCGGACAGGGTCCGCCGTGGTGCCGGCGGGCTGCTGGTGCGCACGTCCGAGGAGTACCTCGCCACGGAGGGGGCGGCGAAGCTGTTCGCGTGGGTGCTGGACGAGCCCGCGAACCTCGCCTTCGCCGAACGGCACGGCTACGAGCGGCGGCGCTCGGCCCACTTCCTCCGACTGGACCTGGCCGGCGCCGCCCTGCCGGGCGCACCGGCCGCTCCCGGCGGCGTCGAACTCCGCACCGCCGCCGACTTCGCCGACGATCCCCGCCCGTTGTTCGAGCTGGACGCGGAACTGGTGGCGGACGAACCGAGCGATGTCGCCGTCGAGCTCACGGAGTACGAGGCATGGCTGGCGGACACCTGGCGGCACCCGCTGCTGAACCGCGAGCTGACCACGGTCGCGGTCGTCGACGGCCGCCCCGTCGCCTTCAGCCTGGCCCACACGGACGGCGGCACCCGCTATTCGACCGCCATGACCGGCACGGTCCGGGCCCACCGCGGCCGTGGCCTGGCCAAGCTCACCAAGACCGACTCCCTGCGCCGGGCCCGCGCCGCCGGGTACACGGAGGCGTTCACCGGCAACGACACGGACAACGGCCCGATGCTCGCCGTCAACAAGTGGCTCGGGTACGAGGTCTGCGGGACGGAGGTGCGCCATGTCCGCGAACTCGGCTGAGCTGAGCATCGCGCTCGTCAAGGCGGGCCGGACGAAGATCCGGTACACGGGCGTGCTGCTGCACGACGACGGCACCCGTCTCGCCGTCCGCTGCCCCTGGGCCGGTGCGGGCGTCCGCGACTTCGGCTTCGTGCGCTTCGAGCCCGGCGACGTCTTCACCGAGTACTACTGGCGGGACCGGTGGTACGCGGTGAAGGAGGTCCGGACGGCGGCCGGTGAGGTGAAGGGCTGGTACTGCGACATCACCCGCCCCGCCGTGTGCGACGGCACCGAACTGGTCGTCGAGGACCTCGACCTGGACCTGTGGCGCTCCGCGGACGGCACGGACGTACGGCGCCTCGACGAGGACGAGTTCGCGGAGAGCGGCCTGCCGGAGCGCGACCCCGAGTCCGCTGCCGCCGCCGTGGCAGCACTGGACGAACTGGAGCGGCTGGCCCGCGGGAAGGACTTCCCCGACCTGCTGGCATAGCACCTCATCGACTCACCCGGGAGTCGCTACTCAACGCACTCACTCCGTCACTGCCGTTGTCCGTGCGCGGGAACGTGACAACCGCCACTGACAGGGACGCATCGATGAGCAAGTCTCGGGGAAAGGGTCTACCTCCGTGAGAACGCGGAACCCGGTGGATCCGTAAGGAGGCAGCCATGCGCCGTCTGACCGTGCAGAAGCCCCTGAAGAAGACCGACGCCCGCCGTGTCCGCGAGGAGGCCGACCAGCGCCCCTCGGGACGCCCGGAGGTCCGCGAGGACATCGCGCGCACGTGGTGGCCGGACAGCTGACCCGGCCGGCCGCGGTGAGACGCGTCAGAGCAGCCGCTTGCGGTAGTGGACGCGGTCGTAGGGCCCGTCCACCCGCCGCTCCACGACCTCGTACCCGTACCTCGGGTAGATCTGCTGGTTCTCCCACATCATGGCGTTGGTGTAGAGCCTGACCTCGGGCAGGCCCAGCGCACGCGCGTGCGCGTCCACGAACCGCAGCAGCCGCCGCCCCACGCCCGTGCCGCGCGCGTCGGGGTGGACGGCGATGCTGTCGAGGAACAGGTGGTCCGCGTACGCCTCCACGACGACGAGGCCCGCGACGACCGCGCCTGGCCCGCCCGTGACGAACACCTTGCCCGCGGCCACGTTCGCCGCGTGGTCCGCCTCCATGGGCTGCGGCACCACGCCGATGCGCTCGATGTAGGGGCGGTAGGCGGCGTCGGTGACGGCCTTCACCGCCGGTACGTCCTCGGTGACCGCCTGCCGGACCGGCTCTTCTTCCATGCCGCGAACGGTAGCTACCTCAGCCCAGCCTGAGCACTCCCTTAACGCGACCATAAGGATCTCCGTCACCCGCCTCCAACAGGCGATCTCACGGTTCCTTGGGGCTAGCTTGCTGATCAACCCCACGGGTTCCGGCCCGAGTTCCGCATCCCCAGTGACCGTTTCGAGGAGTTCCCCATGCCCGCACCGTCCGCGCCCCGCAGGGTCGCCGCCGTCGCCGTCGCCGGTCTCGCCCCGCTCGTCCTGACCACGTTGGCCGCCGCCCCCGCGTCGGCGCACGGTTCGATGGGCGACCCGGTCAGCCGGGTGTCGCAGTGCCACGCCGAGGGGCCCGAGAACCCGAAGTCGGCGGCGTGCAAGGCGGCCGTCGCGGCCGGCGGCACCCAGGCGCTCTACGACTGGAACGGCATCCGCATCGGCAACGCCGCCGGCAAGCACCAGGAACTGATCCCGGACGGCAAGCTGTGCAGCGCCAACGACCCGGCGTTCAAGGGCATGGACCTGGCCCGCGCCGACTGGCCCGCGACCAGCGTGAGCAGCGGCTCGTACACCTTCAAGTACCGCGTGACGGCCCCCCACAAGGGCACCTTCAAGGTGTACATCACCAAGCCCGGCTACGACCCGTCCAAGCCGCTGGGCTGGGGCGACCTGGACCTGTCCGCCCCGGTGGCGACGGCCACCGACCCGGCGGCCTCGGGCGGTTTCTACACCTTCGCCGGCGAGCTGCCCGAGCGTTCCGGCAAGCACCTGCTGTACGCGGTGTGGCAGCGCTCGGACAGCCCGGAGGCGTTCTACTCCTGCTCCGACATCTCCTTCGGCGGCGCAGGCGGAAGCGGCGGCGGCAACGGCACGGCGGCCGGTGACTCCGCGTCCGGTGACTCCGCGGACGCCGCCGCTCCGGCCCCCGAGGCGTCCGCTCCGTCCGAGGAGCAGATCGCGGCCGCCGCCGACAAGTCGACGATCGAGCACAACGGCCACGGCGACCAGGACGCCGAGACCACGACGGACCCGACCGACCCCGCTGCTCCGGCCCCCGAGGCCGCCGCGGCCGGTGAGCCCAACGAGGTCAAGGCCGCCGGCGCGGGCACCGAGAACCTCGCCGAGACCGGCGGGGACAGCACCACCCCCTACATCGCGGTCGGTGGCGCCGCCGCCCTGGCCGTCGGCGCGGCCGTGATGTTCGCGTCCGTGCGCCGGCGGGCCGCCGGTGGCAGGCACAGCGGCTGACCCCGGTCGACGGGGGACGCGGGGCTCGTCCGGCGGCTCAGGCCGGACGAGCCCCGCGTGGTGTTCAGCGTGTGCCGGGTGCGCCGGGTGAGCCGTCAGTCGAAGACCGAGGCGCAGGTGGTGGGCGTGGCGTGCGCCGGGTCCAGGGCGTTCGCCACTTCGTGGAAGGCGATCCGGTCGAAGAGCCCGATCGCCAGGTGCTCGGACAGGTCGACGGGACACAGGTCCTGCAACAGGACGTTGCGCACCCCGGGCCCGTCCAGGAACTGGCTGCGGTACGGCGTGACCACCTGGTCGTACCGGGTGGCGAGGACGGTGTAGCGGACGCCGGGGACGGTGTCGCCGCCCTCGTTGAGCCTGGTGAGGAGGTCGGAGCCGGCGACCTGGTCGGCGAGGGCCGGGGTGTGCTCGTTCAGCAGGTCCCCGACGCCGGGGAAGTACGGAAGCAGGTTGGTGAGGCCGGACAGTGTGGTGCCGTGGTTGCTGGGCGCGATCCCCACCAGGGCGTTCACCTCGGCGGCGCCGCCGAGGAACTTGAGGTAGTACCGGGGCATCATGCCGCCCTGTGAGTGGCCGACGATGTCGGTCTCGGCCGCGCCGGTGGCGGCGAGCACCTTGCCGACGTGGGCGGCGAGCTGCTGCGCCGACTTGTCGACCGGGCCGAGCCCGTGGAAGAACGGGACGCCGGGCAGCTGGCCGTAGTCGAGGGAGAAGACGCAGTAGCCGCGGTTCTTCAGGTAGGGCGCGAGGCCCAGCCAGTTGTCCACGGAGTTCCCGAAGGTGCCGTGGACCAGGACGACGGGGCGGGGGTGCGCGGCGGAGGGCTCGCAGGAGTAGTCGTTCCAGCCGGAGCTGGGGCGTGCGTCGGCGGCGTGGGCGGTGGTGGCGGGGACCAGGGCGACCGCGACGGCCAGCAGCAGGGCGGTCAGGGGTCGTAGCGCGCGTCTCCAGGGCAGCATCGGGTGATCTCCTTGCGGGGCAGGGGAGTTTCGATGGCAGGACGCCCTGTGATCCGGATCACGGGATGCTGTTCACTCGTCAAGTTACGGGCGAGTAGTGCAGGTGTGAAGTTACGCGTCAGTAAAAACTTGCAGCGCTAACCAGCGCCGGCCGGCGTCACCAGGCGGGGCGGATCGGCCCGCCCGGCGCCACCCGCAGCAGACCGTCGGCCAGCGCACGCACCCCGTCCTCGCCGAGCACGTCGACCCAGGCGCTCACGGCCTCCGCCGCCGCCTCCTCGGCGGCCCGCGTACAGGCCCACCCCGCCTCGGTCAGCACGACCAGCCGGGCGCGCGCGTCGGCGGGATGCGGCCGGCGCTCGACGTATCCCTTGCGGTCCAGCTCCTCGACCAGCTGGCTCGCGGCCTGCTTGGTCACCCCGAGGTGCACGGCGAGGTCGGTGACCGTCGCACCGTCCGGGGCGAGCCGGGTGAAGGCGAAACCGTGCGCGGGGCGCACCCCTTCGAAGCCGCGGGCGACGACACCCTCGTGGATGCGCTGCGTGAGACCGCCGGCCGCGGCGAGCAGGCCGGCGGTCAGGGCCATGGCGTCGGAGTTCTGCACGGTGGCATTGAAACACCCTTGACGTTTTGGTCAACCAGCTTGACCATAGGACGGGAGATGTAGTCAAGCTGCTTGACCATAGGCATTGGGGGACAGTCATGCCCGTAGTCCGCTCGTCCGAAGGCGCCGTCCACGAGATCCACGGCACCCGCTTCGTCTCGTACGCCGCTCCCCGCACCGGCGGCAAGGAGCTCTGCGCCTGGCGGGGCGAGATCCCGGCGGGGACGAAGGCCCCCGCGCACACCGTCAGCCGGGAGGAGGTCTTCCACCTGCTCACCGGCGAGCTGCTGGTCACCCTCGACGGCCGCACCGAGCGCGTCACCGCGGGGGACACGGTGATCGTCAACGCCGGTGCCGAATTCGCCGTCGAGAACCCCACCGACCGGACCGCGACCTCCTGGGTCACCACCTCCGTCGGCCTGACGGCGGAGCTGGCCGACGGCACGGTGCTCACTCCCCCGTGGGCCAACTGACCCGCACCGGCCGCCTCATGCCGCCAGCGACCCCGGCATCACCGCCCGCGGCCCGAACTTCGCCCGCGCGCGGTCCGCGACCTCCTCGATCCGGCGGACCTTCTCGTCCACGGGATCGAAGGTGAGCTGGTGGGAGGCCTGTTCGGCGGGGGCCAGCCCCTCGGCGCGCAGGGCGATCGAGCGGACCCGGGCGCGCTGGAGGCCGAGCGCCTCGTACATGTCGTACGCCGTCCGGGTCAGGGCCGCCGAGTGCGCGGTCGGTTCGGAGAGGGTGCGGCTGCGGGTGGTGGCCGACCTGTCGGCGTAGCGCACGGTGAGGGTGAGGGTGCGGCAGACCTTGTCCACGGCGCGCAGCCGGGCGCCCAGTTCCCCGGCCGCCGACAGCAGGGCGCGGCGGTGGCGGCCGGGGTCGAGTTCGTCGCGGTCGAAGGGGCGGTCCGCGGCCAGCGACCGGGAGACGCCGTTGGGGACCACCCGGCCGCGGTCGACGCCCTGCGCCTTCTCGTGCAGCTCGCGGCCGGCCTTCGCGCCGACCAGTCGCTGGAGCGTGGAAAGGGGTGCGGCGGCGACCCGGCCGAGGGTGTCGAGGCCGTACTCGCACAGGGTGCGGGCGGTCGCGGTGCCGACGCCGGGCAGCGCGGCGACCGGCTTCCCGGCGAGGAACTCCCGCTCCTCGCCCTCGGGAACCGCGCGGGTCAGCCCCGGCCGGGCGTCCCGCAGCGCCATGCGGGCCAGCATCGGGCCCGGACCGGCGCCGGTCACGCAGTCGACGCCGTACAGCGCGAGGGCGCGGACGCGGATCACCGAGGCCAGTTCCACGGCGTCCCGCCCGAAGTACCGCTCGGCACCGCGCAGGTCGGCCAGCACGCCGTCGGGGGGCAGCGCCTCGACGACCGGCGTGAACTCCTCCAGCAACCCGAGCAGCTGGGGCAGGGCCGCCTCGTACATGGGCGGCAGCTGGAAACGTACGCAGAGGATGGTCATCCCGCACTCCCCGGACTCTGGTGCCACAACTTCCTTCCGACCGCGGGCCCTTCGCCCGCGGGGCGCAGATCGGCCCAGGGGTGCATCTCGTACCCGGTGGACATGCGGATCTTCCGCTGCCGCTCCATCGGGTCCTGGGCCGCGGAACCGGCCGGCGCGGGTTGTCCGTCCGAACCGGCGAGACGACGGCGTGCCGGGCCGTCCTCGGGGTCGCCGCCCTCCCGGCTTCCGCCCGCTCCGGCCAGCCGGGCCGCGACGCCTTCCAGGCCCTCCTCCCGGCGGACCTCCAGCAGGTCGGCGAGGTTCCAGGCGGCGGAGCCGACCACGCTGAGGCTGCGCGGGCCGCGCCGCTGCACCACCCCGCGCACCAGCAGCAGCCAGGAGTGGAAGACGGTGTGCGCGCAGGCGTCGTGCGAGTCGTCGAAGAAGGCGAGGTCGACCAGGCCGGAGCCGTCGTCGAGGGTGGAGAAGATGACCCGGCGGCCGGAGCGGACCGGCGGGGTCTGGGTGGCCGCCTTGGCGCCCGCGACCAGCACCGTCTCCCCGTGCCGGGCCTCGCGCAGCCGCTTGGCCGACACCACGCCCAGCTCGCGCAGGAAGGTGCGGTGGTCGTCCATCAGGTTGCGCGAGGCGTCCATGGAGAGCACGCCCAGCTCGGCGCTGAGCTTCTCCGCGGAGGTGAGGTCGGGCAGCCCGGCGGAGGCGGTCTTCCGGCCGCCGGACAGGGGGAGCTGGTCGCCGCGTCCGGCTCGGGCGCCGCGGTGCAGTTCGGTCAGGTGCAGTTGCAGGTCGCGGCGGTTGGCGCCGAACGCGTCCAGCGCGCCGACCTGGGCGAGCCGTCCGGCCAGCGGCCTGCTGGGGCGGGCCCGTTCCCAGAAGTCGAGCAGGGAGGCGTAGGGCTGCCCCTCGGCGATCCGTTCCGCCTCGGCATCGCTGATGCCGTGCACGTCGGAGAGGGCGAGGCGCAGACCCCAGACGGTCCCCTCGGAACGCCGTGATTCAGACACCAGTTCGATCCTGTGTGCGACCCCCGACTTGTTCACGTCCAACGGCAGGATCGGCACCCCGCGCCGCCGCGCGTCCGCCAGCAGCAGCCGCTTCGGGTACATGCCGGGGTCGTGGGTGAGCAACCCGGCGTAGAAGGCGGCCGGGTGATGGGCCTTCAGCCACGCCGACTGGTAGGTCGGCACGGCGAACGCGACGGCGTGCGCCTTGCAGAAGCCGTACGACCCGAAGGCCTCGACGATCTCCCAGGTCCGCTGGATCGTTTCCGCGTCGTACCCGTTCGCCGTCGCGTGCTGGGCGAACCACACCTTGATCCGCCCCTGCGACTCCGGGTCGGAAAGACCGCGCCGCACCCGGTCCGCCTCGCCGCGTCCGCAGCCGGTCATGATGTCGACGATGTCGATGATCTGCTCGTGGAAGACGACAACCCCGTAGGTGCCCTCCAGCGGCTCCGCCAGGTCCTCGTGCGGGTAGCGCACCGGCGCCCGCCCGTGCCGGGCCTCGATGAACGGCCGCACCATGTCGGCGGCGACCGGCCCCGGCCGGAAGAGCGAGATGTCGACCACGAGGTCGTGGAAGGTCGCCGGCTGGAGCCGTCCGACCAGGTCCCGCTGGCCCGGCGACTCGATCTGGAAGCAGCCCAGCGTCTCGGCGGACCGGATCATCCGGTACGTCGCCGGGTCGCCCTCGGGTACGGCGTCCAGGTCGACCTCGGCGCCGGTCGCCCGCTTCACCTCGGCGACCGCGTGCGCCATCGCCGACTGCATCCGCACCCCGAGCACGTCCAGCTTGAGCAGCCCGAGGTCCTCCACGTCGTCCTTGTCGAACTGGGCCATGGGGAAGCCCTCGCCGCTGGTCGGCATGACCGGCGTACGGGAGAGCAGGGAGGCGTCGGACAGGAGGACACCGCAGGGGTGCATGGCGACGCCGCGCGGGAGGGCGTCCAGGCCCTCGACCAGCTCCCAGAGCCTGCCGTACCTCTCCCGCTCCCCCGCCAGCTCCTTCAGCTCGGGCAGCTCCTCCAGCGCCGCGCGGGCGTCGCGGGCGCGGATGTGCGGGAAGGACTTGGCGACGCGGTCGATCTCGGCCGGGTCCATGGACAGCGCGGCGCCCACGTCCCGGATGGCGTGGCGCACCCGGTAGGTCTCCGGCATGGCGACCGTGGCGACCCGCTCGGTGCCGAACCGGCCGATGATCGCGCGGTAGACCTCCAGGCGCCGGGCGGACTCCACGTCGATGTCGATGTCGGGCAGCACGACCCGTTCCTTGGACAGGAAGCGCTCCATCAGCAGCCCGTGCTCGACCGGGTCGGCGTGCGCGATGCCGAGCAGGTGGTTGACGAGCGAGCCCGCGCCGGAGCCGCGCGCGGCGACCCGGATGCCCATGTCCCGTACGTCGTCCACGACCTGGGCGACGGTGAGGAAGTACGAGGCGAAGCCGTGGTGGGCGATGATGTCCAGCTCGTGGTGCATCCGCTCCCAGTAGGTCCGGTGATCGCGCCGCCGGTCGTAGCCGCGCAGCACCATGCCCGCCGCCGCCCGGGAGGCGAGCGCCCGCTGGGCGGTGCGGCGGCCGGCGCCCACGAGGTGCGGCTCGGGGAAGTGGACGGCGCCCATGCCGAGGTCGTCCTCGGGGTCGACCAGGCACTCGGCGGCCGTCGCCTGCGTCTGCTCCAGCAGGCGGTGGGCGGTGTCACGCCGGAAGCCGGCCGCCTCGACGATCCGCTCGGCGGCGTGCCGCATGGCGCCGGCGTCCTTGAGCCAGGCCTCGCCGGAATCCAGTTCCCTGGTGGCGTCGATGGGGACCAGGCGGCGGGCGGCGTCCAGGACGTCGGCGACCTGGCCCTGGCCGGGGTCGGCGTAGCGGGCGGCGTTGGAGAGCACCGGGCGGATGCCCTGTTCGGCGGCGAAGCCGACGGTGCGGGCGGCCAGCCGCAGGGAGCCGGGGCCGGTGCCCTCACGGCCGTGCCAGACGGCCTCCAGGCGCAGGGCGTCGCCGTACACCTCCCGCCAGGGGGCGAGGAGCTTCGCCGCGCGGTCGGGACGGCCGGCGGCGAGGGCGCGACCCACGTCGGAGTCGGGGCCGAGCAGCACGGTCAGACCGTCGGCGTGGTTGTCGGCCCAGGACAGCAGGGGGATGTCCTCGGCCGTGTGGGCGGCGGAGACCAGGCGGCACAGGCCGGCCCAGCCGCGGGCGCCGTCGCGGGCGAGGAAGGTCACCCGTGGGGCCGACTCGTCGACGAAGGCACCTCCGCGCACGGGGGCGCGGCGCCGGTCCCGGCGTACGGAGGTCTCCGTGCGGTCGGCGGTCCCGGACTCGGGGGCGGCCACCGCCAGCTCCGCGCCGAACAACGGACGGACGCCCGCCTTCGCGCAGGCCTTGGCGAAGCGGACCGTGCCCGCGAGGGTGTCGCGGTCGGTGAGGGCGAGGGCGTCCATGCCCCGTTCGAAGGCGCGCTCGGCCAGCCGCTCCGGGTGGGAGGCGCCGTAGCGGGCGGAGAACCCGGAGACGGTGTGCAGATGCGTGAAACCCGGCACACGCACCTCCCGAACTCATGAACCGATGCCCTGCCGAACACCATGTCGAACATCTGTTCCCAACTACCTCACCCCCACCATAGACCAATTTTTCGAATGCGTGTGCGACATCCGTTCGGCCCCGCCCCACCTGCGCAAACGCCCGTCCGCCCGGACCGTGGGGACATGTCGCACACCCCGGTCACCGACCGCCGCAGAGGCTCCTTCCTGGGCGAGGTGAAGGACGCCGTCACCCCGCGGGCCACCCTGCTCGTGCTCGGCGTGCTCGCGCTCCAGCTGCTGTTCATCGCCTCCTACGTGGGGGCGCTGCACGACCCGAAGCCGAAGGACGTGCCCTTCGGGGTGGTCGCGCCGGCGGCGGTGGCCGAGCGGACGGTGGACAGGCTGGAGCGGCTGCCCGGGGCGCCGCTGGACCCGCGCACGGTGGCCGGCGAGGAGAGCGCCCGGCGGCAGATCATGGAGCGGGAGATCGACGGCGCCCTGATCGTGAACCCGGGCGGCACCAGGGACACGCTGCTGGTCGCCTCCGGCGGCGGCACCGTCCTCGCCTCCGCCCTGGAGGGACTGGTCTCCGAGGTGGAGCGGACGGAGGGCCGCACGGTGCGGACCGTCGACGTGGCCCCGGCCTCGCCCCGGGACTTCGACGGGCTGTCGTCCTTCTACCTGGTCGTGGGCTGGTGCGTCGGCGGCTACCTGTGCGCCTCGATCCTGGCGATCAGCACCGGGGCCCGGCCCGCCAACCCGTTCCGCGCGGCGATCCGGCTGATCGTGATGGCGCTGGTCGCGATCGTCGGCGGGCTGGGCGGCGCGGTGATCGTGGGGCCGGTCCTGGGCGCGCTGCCCGGCAGCGTGGTGGACCTGTGGGGGCTCGGCGCGCTGATCACCTTCGCGGTGGGCGCCGCCACCCTCGCGCTCCAGGGCGTCTTCGGGATCGTCGGCATCGGGCTGGCGATCCTGCTGGTGGTGATCGCGGGCAACCCGAGCGCGGGCGGTGCCTTCCCGCTGCCGATGCTGCCGCCGTTCTGGAAGGAGATCGGTCCCTGGCTGCCGCCGGGCGCGGGCACCTGGACGGCCCGCTCGATCGCCTACTTCAAGGGCAACGCCGAGACCGTGCCCCTGCTGGTGCTGTGGGCGTGGGCGGTGGCGGGGACGCTGATCACACTCGCGGCGGCCGTGCTGCGCGTCCGGCGACAGGAGCCGGAGCTTCCCACGCAGGCCGGCTAACCAACGCCGTACGCACGCGGAAGTCCCGCCCCTCGCGCGCGGGACGGGACTTCAGCGGTACCTCGGAGGTACTTCTCAGGTGCGGGTGATGCTCAGCCGATCTGCGTACCGGTGGCCGACAGGGCCTCCGTCACCGGCTGGAAGAAGGTCTCGCCGCCCGAGGTGCAGTCGCCGCTGCCGCCGGAGGTGAGGCCGATGGCCTGGTCGCCCGAGAAGAGCGAGCCGCCGCTGTCGCCGGGCTCGGCGCAGACGTCGGTCTGGATCAGGCCGTTGACGATGTCGCCGTTGCCGTAGTTCACGGTGGCGTCCAGGCCGGTGACCGTGCCCGAGTGCACCTGGGTGGTGGAGCCGCTGCGGGTCACCTCCATGCCGACGGTGGCCTCGGCGGCGCCGGAGATGGCCTGGGAGGAGCCGTCGTAGAGGTTCACCTCGCTCGGGTGGTCCACCTGGGCGGTGTACTTGACCAGGCCGTAGTCGTCGTCCGGGAAGCTGGAGGCCGCGTTCTCGCCGATGACGTTCCCGGAGGAGTCCGACCACGTGGTGATGCCCTCGGTGCAGTGACCCGCGGTGAGGAAGTACGGCTCCCCGCCCTTGGTCACGTTGAAGCCGAGGGAGCAGCGCCCGCCGTTGCCGGTGATGGCGTCGCCGCCCGCGACGAAGGGCTTGTACTCGCCCTTGGTCCGCTTGAGCTCCGCCTTGGCGCCCAGCCCGTCGACCACCTTGGTCAGCTTGGCCCACTCGGCCTTCGAGACCGTGCGGTCGGCGGTGACGACGACCTTGTTGGTGGTCGGGTCGGTCGCCCAGGAGGTGCCCGGGATGGTGGCGTCCTCGGCGAGGGTGGTGCGCGCGCTCTTCAGTTCGGCGAGCGAGTTCTCGACGATTCTCGCCTCGGCGCCGGCCTCCTCGACGGTCTGCGCGGCGCCCTCGCCGAGCACGTTGACGACGAGGCTCTTCGCCTGCGCGTCGTAGTACGTGCCCGCCGCGTCGGTGCCGAGGTCGCCGAGCAGCGTGGAGGCGAGCTTTCCGGCCGCCGTGACCGACAGGGTCTCGGGCGCGGAAGCCTTCGGGGCCTCGCTGGCGTTCGCACTCTGGAAGGTGACTCCCGCTGCGACCAGTGCGGTGATACCCGCACCAACCACGGCGGCCCGCCGCCTGGGTATGCGTCGGTGCTTCAACTCACGTCCTCCTGTGGGGGGTCGGCCCGGAAGGTTGTGGGGACCTCACGGGCCGGAAGGCTGGTTGACGAGCGCTAACTCTTCCAACCTCACAGTGGGCACACAAGGTCGACTTCAGGACGTGCGCACGACAAGTTCAGCGCGCACACACGACCTTCACCATTCATGTCCCTTCCAGCAGGATTCGCGCGACGAACACTCCAGCAAACGCTACGGGCCAGTAACCGGTGACCGGCGGAACAGGCCCGCGCCTGGCCGGAATTCACCTCTTGCGCACAGACCGAGTCCCCGCCCACCGGCCGGTGTGCGGGGACTCGTCGTGCTGCTGGCTGCGCTTCTGTGGACGGACCGACGGCCTGGACCGACGGTCTAGTAGACGCTGACGCCGTAGGCGTTCAGGGCCTCCGTGACCGGCTGGAAGAACGTCGTACCGCCGGTGCGGCAGTTGCCGCTGCCGCCGGAGGTCAGACCGTACGCGGTGCCGTTGCTGCCGTAGAGCGGGCCGCCGGAGTCGCCGGGCTCGGCGCAGACCGTGGTCTGGATCAGCCCGCGGACGATGTCGCCGCCGCCGTAGTTGACGGTGGCGTTCAGGGCGGTGACCCGGCCGCTGTGGGTGCCGGTGGTGGAACCGTCGCGGATGACGGTGGTGCCCACGCTCGGGGTGGCCGCGCGGGTGATGTCCACGCCGTTCGCGGTACCGGGCTTGCTGACCGAGCCGTTGGTGTACCGGACGATGCCGTAGTCGTTGCCCGGGAAGCTGGACCCGGCCGTCGAGCCGAGGACCGTGGAGCGCCCGGAGTTGGCGTACCAGGTGCCGGCACCGTCGGTGCAGTGACCGGCGGTCAGGAAGTACTCGGCGCCGCTGCTGCTGCGGACGTTGAAGCCGAGGGAGCAGCGCCAGCTGCTCGCGTAGATGGCGTCGCCGCCCTGGATGAGCTTGTTGAACGTGCCGGGGGTGCGCTCGATCTTCAGGGCGCCGGCCTTGTCGCCGACCTCCTTCTTGATCTTCGCGAGCTCGGCCTGGGAGACCGTGCTGTCGATCGTGAGCAGCACCTGGCCGCTCTTGCTGTCGACGGCCCAGGCGGTGCCCGGGACGTCCGCCTCGAGCACGGCGGCACTGGCGCCGCTCAGCTCGGCGGCGCTGAAGGCGACGGGAGCCTCGGACGCGTTCGCGCTGGGGATCGCGATCGCGGCTGCGGCCACGATGCCGGTGGATACGGCGATCAGCCGAGTCCGTCTCGTGATGCCGCTGCGGGGGGTGGTGCGCTTGATCCTCACTTTTCGTTCCTCCACAAAGGAAGTCGGGGGCCCTCTCGTGGGGTTGGGGGCCCGTGAGGCGCAGTCAGGGACGGACGTCCGGGTTCCGAATGCGTCGTGCCCCTGACAAGCGCTGAGGTTGGAGTATTCGGCCGAACGACCGGTCGGCGCAAGAGTGCACTTTCGGCCGTCAATCTTTGAATGAACTCTGGTCTCCCCGGGCGCCTCAGCAGCTGCAGTCACAGCCGCAGCCGTCGCAGCAGCCTCCCTCACCGCCGCAGTTGCCGCAGCACTCGCAGCAGTCGCAGCAGTTGCTGCAGTCGCAGTTGGAGCACGTGCCTTCCTTGCGCTCCCCGCTCCAGGGGTCGTGGTACGTGCCGCAGCACAGCTGGCACGTACAGGCCAGCCCCGCCCACACCGCGCACCCGGCGAGCAGCCCGCGCCGGTTGCCGCGCGGCGGCTCCGGGGGCGGCGGCGCACCGGGGCCCTGGGGGGCGCCCGGAGTCCCGGGAGGGGCGTACGGGTGACCGCCGTGCGCGCAGGAGACGGTGCCGAAGGCGCGGTCGACGGAGTTGCCCAGCTCGTGCACGAGCAGCCGGTGCACCAGCCGCCCGTCGGTGAACTCGGCCTCGCGCAGCGCGAGCCGCACGCCGTGCACGGCGTCGTCCGCGAGCCGCCGGGCCTCGTCGATCGGCGTCCCGGTGGCGGTGAGCGGGTTCCAGGCACCCGACGCGGCGTCGGCCTCCTTGTCCTCCACGGCGTCCAGGAGGTGGGCGAGCCGGCCGAAGAGGCGCCCGGCCTCGGCGAGCGGTTCGGCGTTGTGCGGGCGCCCGGCGAGGTGCGCGGTGTGCGCGAAGGCGGCGGCGGTCGCGGTCTCGGTCGGCTCGGTGACGGTGAGCAGCGGCGTGCCGGGCCCGGCGAGCGCCTCGATGCCGCCCTGCCGGTCCACGGCGTCGACCAGTACGGCGGTGTCGAACCCGACGGCGCTGCCGCCGCGCGCTCCGGCCGCGTCCCAGCCGGTGGCGATCCGGCGGGCGGCGAGGGCCACCGGCCGCCGCGCCAGCATCCCGTCCCGGTCGGCGACGTGGTCGCGGACCTTGGCGGAGGCCAGCACCAGCGAGACGGCCGCCGCGAGCCGGGCGCCCTCGCCGTGCGCGACGGAAGCGGTGCGCATCCCGCGCAACGGGCAGGGTCCCGCCGTACGCCGGCCGGCGCCCGCGCCGCCCCTCTCCGCCTGAGCCTCCGTCAAAACCGATATGAGCAGCCCGTCATAGTTCGTCACTATCCGCGCGAACTGTCCGTGATCCTTGCGCAGGGCGAGGCACAGCCCGCACAAATGCGCCATCCACTGACTCGTGAGGCTCTCTCCGAGCCGGTGCCTGCACGGCCTGACGATTCCGAACACGACATTCCCCCGTGGTGCGTACGACGCTGAGCTGCGGCATCGTACCGACTGCCGCGTTCACCCGTACGCACCCCCTCTCACCCGTCCGCCGAGAAGAATCATATTTCACTCACAGTCAGCATCCGTTTGGGAAACGACCCTTGGGACACAAGGACTCTCGACGGAATCGCTGTGCACCAGTACCGTCACAAACCCCCCGCGCGGCGTCTATCCACTTGGCGCGACGTCCGCATCATGGATGACCATAGGGATGCGGAAGCACGAAAGACCGCTGTGAGAGGAGGCGTCCATGGGATCGGTACGCAAGGCGAGTGCGTGGCTCGGCCTCGTCGACGACAACGATGACGAGCGCTACTACGACGACGACTACTCCGAGGGCAACGAGCCCGGCGACGCCTGGGTCACCGACCCGCGCGTCAAGGTGGCCTCGGACGTGGCCGAGGAGAGGGGCCGCCGCATCGCGACCGTCACCCCGGACAGCTTCCGGGACGCGCGGTCGATCGGCGAGCTGTTCCGGGACGGGGTCCCGGTCATCGTGAACCTGACGGCCATGGAGGGGACCGACGCCAAGCGCGTCGTCGACTTCGCGGCCGGGCTGATCTTCGGCCTGCGCGGTTCGATCGAGCGGGTCTCCACCCGGGTGTTCCTGCTGAGCCCGGCCGACACCCAGGTCATCAGCGGCGAGCCCGCCGCGCACCGTTCCGACGGTTTCTTCAACCAGAGCTGAGGCGGGGCCGCACACCACGGCCCCGCCATCCCGGCCGGGCTCTCAGCGGAAGGCGTCGAGTCCGGTGAGCGCCTTGCCCAGCACCAGCTGGTGCATCTCGACGGTGCCCTCGTAGGTGAGCACCGACTCCAGGTTCGTCGCGTGCCGCATCACCGGGTACTCCAGGGAGATCCCGTTGGCGCCGAGGATCGTCCGCGCCGTCCGGCAGATGTCGATGGCCTCGCGCACGTTGTTGAGCTTGCCGAAGCTGACCTGCTCGGGACGCAGGCGGCCGGCGTCCATGCGCCGCCCCAGGTGGTGGGCGAGCAGAATCCCCTTGTGCAGTTCGACCGCCATGTCGGCGAGCTTGGCCTGGGTGAGCTGGAAGCCGCCGATGGGCCGCCCGAACTGCTCCCGCGACTTCGCGTACTCGACGGCCGCCTCGAAGGAGCTGCGGGCCGCGCCCATGGACCCCCACACGATGCCGTAGCGGGCGTGGGTGAGACAGCTGAGCGGTCCGCGCAGCCCGGTGACCTCCGGCAGCACGGCGTCGGCGGGCAGCCGTACGTCGTCCAGGACCAGCTCGCTGGTGACGCTGGCCCGCAGCGACCACTTGTGCTTGATCTCGGGCGCGGAGAATCCGGGGCAGTCGGCGGGCACGACGAAGCCGCGGATCCCCTCCTCCGTCTGCGCCCAGACGACGGCGACCCCGGCGACCGACCCGTTGGTGATCCACATCTTGCGCCCGTTGAGCACCCAGTCCCCGCCGGCGTCGCGCTTGGCTCGGGTGCGCATGCCGGCGGGGTCGGAGCCGTGGTCGGGCTCGGTGAGCCCGAAGCACCCGATGACCTCGCCGGCGGCCATACGCGGCAGCCACGTCTGCTTCTGCTCCTCGCTGCCGAAGCGGTGGATGGCGTACATGGCGAGGGAGCCCTGCACGGAGACGAGGGAGCGGATGCCGGAGTCGGCCGCCTCCAGCTCCAGGCAGGCGAGCCCGTACTGCACGGCGCTCGCGCCGGCGCAGCCGTAGCCGTCGAGCGACATGCCGAGGGCGCCGATGGAGCCGAGTTCGCGGGCGAGCTCCCTGATGCCGGGCAGCTCGCCCTTCTCGTACCAGTCCGCGATGTGCGGCAGCACGCGGTCGGCGGCCCAGTCCCGCACGGTGTCCCGGACGGCCAGGTCCTCCGGCTCCAGGAGGTCGTCGACGCCGAGGGGGTCGGCGGGGTCGAAGGCGGGCAACTTGGGGGACGCGGCCATGGAACACCCTCCGGGGCTGGCTGTGAAAACTAGCGGTGCTAGTCGCGGTTCTCGCGCCGACGTTACGACGCGCGGTGCCGCACGTCCACCATGCCCGTCTCCCACCCACGCACCACCCGTTCACCGTCAGGAGAGAGATGGACGTCGCCTGTGGGGGTGATCCACCGCCGGCGGCTTGCGGTGAGTGGGGTGGTCAAGGATGCCCCTCCCATCGGGACCACTACCCGCAGCCGCCGACGGCGCCCGGCCGCCCACGGGCGACGTCCACCCTCCAGTAGACGGTGAACGGGTGGTGCGTGGGTGGGAGACGCCCGGCGGTCACACCGAGACGCGTGACTCCACCGCGTCCCGCGGCGCCGGCACGGCAACCGCCTCGCACTGCATCACCCGCGGCAACCGCAACGCCATCACCGCCCCCAGCAACAACAACCCCGCACTCACCACCAACGTCACATGCAGCCCGTGCACGAACGCGTCCCCCGCGGCCCGCCGCAGCGCGACCCCCGCAGGCCCGCCGAGCTGCGCGGCAACCTCGTACGCCTCCCCCAGCGAATGCCCCGCGGACGCCGACGCCGACGCCGGCACCCCGGGCACGCCCCCGGTCAGCCCGGGCGCGTACGCCGCGTTCATCACGCTGCCCAGCAGCGCGATCCCGATCCCGGCGCCCAGCTGGTACGACGTCTCGCCGATCGCCGCCGCCCCGCCGGCCTGCTCCTGCGGCGACTCGCTCAGCATCGACTCGTACGCCCCGAACAACGTCGTCTCCAGCCCGAAGCCCAGCAGCACGAACCCGGAGACCAGCAGCGCGCAGTTGTCGGTCCGTCCCATCGCGGTCAGCAGCAGCACCGCGAAGGCCGTCAGGCAGAACCCCGCGCACACCATCCGCCGGGGCCCGAACCGCCGCAGCATCCGCGCGCCCGCCAGCCCCGCCGCCATCGCCGCGAAGGTCAGCGGCAGCAGCCGCAGGCCGGTCTGGAGCGGGGACAGCCCGAGCACCAGCTGCAAGTACTGCGCCGCGATCAGCTCCAGACCCACCAGCGCCAGCATCGCCAGCACGATGCACCCCACCGACGTGCTGAACGCCGGCCGCCGGAACAGCGCGAAGTCCACCAGCGGATGCGCACGCCGCCGCTGCCGCCGTACGAACGCGGCCAGCAGGCCCGCGCCCACCACCAGCGGCAGCACGGTGAACGCGCTGGCCACCGGCTCTCCCCCGCCCAGCCGCTTCACACCCAGGACCAGCCCGAAGAGCCCGGCCGCCGCCATCAGCGCGCCGACCACGTCCCAGGGGCCGGCGCCGTCGCCCTTCGACTCGGGCAGCAGCAGCCGCCCCACCGGAAGGCTGACCAGCATCAGCGGGATGTTGACGAGGAAGACCGAGCCCCACCAGAAGTGCTCCAGCAGGAAGCCGCCGAGCAGCGGTCCGACCGCCGCGCCGACCGCGGCCACGGCGCTCCAGACGCCGATGGCCAGCGCCCGCTCCCGCCGGTCGGGGAAGACCTGCCGCAGGATCGACAGCGTCGCCGGCATGATCATCGCGCCGCCGACGCCGAGCAGCGCACGGGCCAGGATGAGGACCTGGGCGTTGTCCGCGAGGGCGGCGAGCGCGGAGGCGACGCCGAAGAGGGCGTAGCCGAGGAGCAGGACCCGTCTGCGGCCCACCCGGTCGCCCAGCGTGCCGAAGAGGATCAGCAGCGAGGCGCAGACGAGCGGGTAGACGTCGACGATCCAGAGCAGTTCGATCGCGCCGGGCCTGAGGTCCTCGGTGACGGCGGGGACCGCCACGTGCAGCACGGTGGCGTCGACCGCGACGAGCAGCAGGCTGACGCAGAGGACGACCAGGACCACCCAGCGGTTGGCACCGGCCCCGGCCGCCCGACGGCGCAGCGCGGCGGCAGCCGTGGTCGTCCCGGACATGTACGTACCTCCAAGATGTTCCCTCGCGTCCGGCGGGCTGCGGGGTGGGGACTCCCCGGCGGCTCGGCCGGAGAGGAGCGGGGTCTCCGGGCCGCGCAACGGAACGCGAGTGACTCGTCAGGGTACGCGAGAGCGAGCACCGCACACGTGGTGGGCCTCACACATCCCGCGTGACCCGTGTGGCATGCGCCACCGCGTCCACGGCCCCGTCCGCCCCGGCCGTCCGGCCGGGCCCTCGCCCGGCGGATAATCGATCCCGTGATCGATCTTGAAACGCGTACGGAGGGCCGCACCGGTGCCCTGCGCCGGGCCGCCCCGGCGCTCCTCGGCTACGCGGCCGTACGCGCCCTGGGCCTGCTCGTCCTGGCCTTGTGGAGCGCCGCGCGCGACAAGAGCGCGTACACGCTGCTGACCGCCCGCTGGGACTCCCTCTGGTACACCAGGGTCGCCGAGCTGGGCTACGGGTACGAGGTACGCCTGCCCAACGGCGACGTGCACTCCAACCTGGCGTTCTTCCCGCTGCTGCCCTGGCTGGAGCAGCTCGGCGCGGCGGTGTCGCCGCTGTCGTACGCGGACGCGGGCTTCGTGGTGAGCCTGCTCGCCTCGCTGGCGGCGGCCTGGGGGATCTTCGCGGTCGCGGAGCACGTGTACGGACGCCGGGCGGGGGTGTGCGCGGTGCTGCTGTGGGCCGTGCTGCCGGTCGGGGTCGTGCAGTCGATGGCGTACAGCGAGTCGCTGTTCACGGCGCTGGCCGCCTGGTCGCTGTACGCGGTGCTGACCGGGCGCTGGGTGACGGCGGGGCTGCTGGCCTCGCTGGCCGGGCTGACCCGGCCGGTGGGGCTCGCGGTGGCGGCGGCGGTGTGGGCGGCCGCGGTCGTGGCGTTCGTACGGAGCCGGAGCGACGGCGTCCCGGACGGCGCCCGCGTTCCGGAACGCGCCCTGGGCGACGGCGCGCGGCGCGTGCTCGGCATGACCCTCGCGCCCCTGGGCGCCGCCGGTTACGTGCTGTGGGTCGGCCACCGCACCGGCCAGGGCCCCCTCGGCTATCTCGACGTCCAGGCCGGCTGGCGCAACGGCTTCGACGGAGGCGTGGCCTTCGCCGGCTTCGTGGCCGGCAAGTTCACCTCGTTCCCGGCGGCCCTGGCGGGCGTCGCCCTGGTGGCCGGGGTCGCGCTCCTGCTCTGGCTGTACGTCGTCTGCGTACGGCAGCGCCAGCCGCTCCCGCTGCTGGTGTACGCGGGGATCGTCGTCGCCCTCGCCCTGTGCGCGTCAAGCTACTTCGGCTCGAAGCCGCGGCTGCTGCTGCCCGCGTTCCCGCTGCTGCTGCCGCTCGCCCTGGCCCTGGCCCGGCTGCGAACCTCCAGGTCGGCGCTGGTCGTGAGCGGTGCGGCGGTGGCGTCCGCGGTGTACGGGGCATTCTGGCTGAACGGCTCCGGACCGCCCTGACCGGCCGAAACGCACGGTGACCACCGGGACAATTCCGCACCAGCATTCGGTGAACGAATTCATAAGCACGATAAAACCGCCGGCCGGGCCGATCAAAGGAATTGAAGTCCGCAGCCGGACCGGATTGCGGATTCCTCGGAAATAGACCGCCCCCTGAGAGGAATCCCACATCACATCGTCATCACAAAGCCGTTGATTCGGCGGGGATCACTCCTCACTCGCTGTAACGTCGATTGGGTGCGTATCGAACGGAGCCACACCCGTCTGGACCGGGTGTTCGCGAGACTGGACCGGGAGCCGGAACGGCCGGTCCTCCTTGCCGCGCCGGAGATGAGCCGGCACCGGATTGCGCTGTTCGCCGGAACCCTCGCGTTCTACCTCGCGATCGTGTGGGCGGTGCTCATCACCTCGTGGCTGGTCCGGCTCGACTGGCAGGTCATGTTCTTCCGGCCGTACCAGCAGTGGCCGGAGATCCACGCGTTCGTCGACTACTACGTGGTCCTGGGCCAGCGCGGCCCCACCGCGGTGATGGTGGCGGCCTGGCTCGGCTGGCGCTCCTGGCGGCAGCACACCCTGCGCCCCCTGCTCGCGCTCGGGGTGTCCCTGCTCCTGCTGAACGTCACGGTCGGTGCCGCGAAGATCGGCATGGGCCGGCTCGGACCGCACTACGCGACCACGATCGGCTCGAACGAGATGTGGCTCGGCGGCGATATATTTCCGAGCGGTCACACCGCGAACGCCGTCGTGACCTGGGGCATCCTGGCCTACCTGGCCTCGACGCCGAGGGCGCGGCGATGGCTGTCGGCCCTGTCGGCGGTCGTCTCCCTCGGGGTGGGCATGTCCACCGTCTACCTCGGCACGCACTGGCTCAGCGACGTGCTCCTCGGCTGGGCGGCGGGGCTGCTGATCCTGCTGGCGCTGCCGTGGTTCGAGCCGCTGATCACCCGTGCCGAGGCCTGGATCCTCGGCCTGCGCGACCGCTGGTACGCCCGCCCCCGCCGCCCGGTACCGGCGAAGGAGCCGGTCAGTGTGCCCGTGACCCCCGCGCCGGCCGCCTCCGCGGCGGCGGAGGCCCCGGTGTGCGAGCCGGTCGCCGCGCACCGGACCCGGACGCCCGTGCACCTGGCCCCGGGCCCGCACACCACCCGCTCGGACCGTACGCCGGTGACGCCGGCCGGCAGCCGCCGGCCACCGCACGCCGACCGCCACCCGCGCAACACGGCCCCGGCCGCGCGCCCCCTGTCGGGGAGCTGACGGGCGTCAGCCCTTCCAGGCGCGGGCGACGCGGCCGTCCTTCACCTCGAAGTTGAGGCGTCCCACGCGGTACTCCATGGTGATGACCGTTCCCGGTGCCAGTGACCGCACCGTCGACCAGCCGCGCTCCCGGGCGAGCCGTTCGGCCGCCCCTGATTCGAGGCCCACGTAGGTGTCCGGGCTGTCCTGGGGTTCGGCCGGGGGTGTCGGAATCGGTGCCATGCCGTCACGCTATGCCCTGCCTCCCGAGCGGGGAAGCCCAGGCCGGTAACCGGACTCACGGATGCCCGTCCGGTCACATTTCTGTCACAGGATCATGGGCCGCGTTTTGGTTGGACTCAGTCACCCGGACGGGCGGATTTCTGTGATTTTCGTGGGCATGCCAGGTGAATTGCCGCATGCGCGTCGGCCCTTCGAATGGAGGGCCCATAGAGGGCTCGAAAAGGTGCGTGAGGAGCCCCCGGAGGGCTCTGCGTAATCCGCGCCCGAGCCTCACCGAACTGGCTTGCGGATATCAGGAATCCGCACAGCGGACACATCGTCCGCTGACAGGTTCAGGGCTCCAGGGCGGTGACGGACACCGAGAGGTCGTTGTCCCGGGTGTAGTACGGCCCCGCCTCCGCGGGGCCGCACCGCGTCCGCACGCGCGTGCGTGGATAGGTGAGGACGGGGTGCTTGTCGGCGACGTCGTCCAGGAGCCGCGCGAGCCGGACGGCGGGGCCGAGGGCGCCGACGGGCCGCAGCCACAGGTCCCAGTCGCCCGGTACGAGCGCGCCGTAGGGGACGGTGAAGCCGAACTCCGTCCGGTCGGCCGTGAGCTCCAGCCGGCGTATGCCGTCCTCACCGATGCCGGGCCGGGCCCGTGCCTCGGCGTGGGCTCCGTGGGCGAGCTGAGTGCCGTAGAGCCGCCCGTGCACGGTCAGCCCGTCGTCCGCGAGGCGCAGTTCCCCGGACTCGGCGTGCGGGGCACGCAGCCAGCTGCGGACGGTGAGGTTGCCCTGCCGGGTGGCGTACGGGATACGGACGGCGACGTGGCCGAGCAGTCCGCTGGGGGTGCGGTCGGCCAGGGAGCGCAGGTCGGTGACGCCGGGCACCAGGCGACGCGGCTCCTCGTGGCCGGATACCCGCGCGTAGGCGTCCCAGCGGCCCTCGGGCAGGGCGACGCTGCTGGGCAGCGCGGCGCGCAGCCGGCCCTCGGCGGCCGGGGCGAGCGGGAGGCTGACCGTGTCCTCGTCCTCGGTGTCGCGGCGGCGCAGGATCAGAAGAGGCGTCCCGAAGTCGCCGTGCGCGGCGACGTCGAAGGTCAGACCGCCCGCGGAGTCGCCGATGCAGTCGGCGCGCAGCGGGGCGGCCGGTGGGGTCTGCGGCGTCATGCGGTGAGGTTCCTCCCTGGGTGTCCCATCGTCCGGTTAGACCCGGAACCCCGCCTTCTGGTTGTCCGTGTCCGATTGCGATGTGGTCACGACCGACGCGCTTTTCGGTCATCCGGTTCATTCGCTGATTTCCCGATTTGTCGACTGTCGAGCACGACAACCGGACCCACTCCATCCGCTCCAACACCGATACGGGCCAGGCGACTTGGGCACTGCCCGGCGTTCGGGGCCGGCGAACGCACACGCGTGTCGCTCGCTCCGATTCCGTTGGCCATGGGGCGTGACTCCCGCCACAGGTCGCCCGTTGTCTTCTGCATGAGCCGGGGACCGCCCGGATCACGGCCCGGGAGCCACCCGGTCCGGCCACGCACCGCATCCCGAGGGAGCCACCCGTGCCGCGCATGCTCGACGTCAGCGACGACGTACGCGCCGAGATCGGCGACGAAGAAGCCGACCGCCTGCTCGCCGGGGAGTCGGCCCCGGGCAGCTACGACTGCACGTCCTGCCGCACCCCGGGCGACTGCGAACAGGAGCGCACCAGCACCGTTCTCTTCATCGGCGAGGAGACGGCCGTCCTCGCCTTCGCCCACGCCGGCTGCCTGCCCTCGCAGGTCGTCAAGGTCACCGAGGAACAGCTCCAGGGCGCCGTGCGGTCCATCAACGCCGACCAGACCCGCCCCCAGCCGGAGCAGGGCGGCCACCGGCCCGAGCAGGCGGCCCCCGACAAGGTCGCCCCCGAGCAGGCGGTGCTCGGCGTGACCAGCGGACTGATCCTGATCGCCGGGGAGCTGCACCCGGCCCTCGTGGTGGAACCCACCGCCCCCATCGCCCGCCCCGGCACGGCCGGCGCCGGCGACGACTTCCTGCCGCTCCTCATCGAGCAGGGCTTCCTGCCGGTCACCGAGCTGTCGACCACGCCGACCGTGCTGCACGGCTGGTCGGTGCTGCTCGCGATGGGCCAGCTGCACGCGGTGCTCCAGCCGGGCACGAACGGCGGCCGGCCGGTGGCCTGGTGGCAGGCGCACCAGCCCCTCCAGGTCACCGAGGGCTGGCGCACGGCGGCCAACAAGCACCAGCAGGTGCTGATGTTCGCGGCGCCCGTCGGTGTGATCGGACGGCAGCCGCGCGAGGACCTGCTGCGGGACGCGCTGGACAAGGCGGCGGCGGGCGGCCAGCTGGTCGCGGCGGCCCTGCCGCTGGCGGGAACCTGAGCCCCCTCCGCGCGGGTGGCGCCAGGCGGTCACCGTCCGGCCGCATCCCTTCCAGCGCGGTGTCGTTTGGACATACGTGTACGCATACGACGCCTTCCACCGCCAGGGCGGCCCCTCGGCCACGCCGATCTACGACGCGCTGTACGCCGAGTACGTCAGGTCCTTCCGATCGCTCCCGGGTGACCGCAGCGGCGAGGAGGACCTGGGATTCACGTCCTTCAGGAGCATCCCGCGCGGCAGGAGCTCCTACAGCGCCTACAGCGCGGGGGCGCAGAGCGCCCGCGTCGGCCAGCAGGCGGTGTGGCAGCGGGTCGGCACGCACCACGTCCCGGCCGCGCTGCCGCCGGCCCCGCGCGCGGGTGCCTGACCGGCGCCGCCGCAGCGACGAGAGAGGGCGCCCCCGGCCGGGGGCGCCCTCTCTCGTCGCTGTCGTCCTCGTCGCCGTCGACGCGGCTACTTCTTCTTGGCGCCACGCTTCTCGCGCACCCGCACGGAGATATGGATCGGCGTCCCCTCGAAGCCGAACTCCTCGCGCAGGCGGCGCTCGATGAAGCGCCGGTAGCCCGCCTCGATGAAGCCGGAGGCGAAGAGCACGAACCGCGGCGGCTTGGTGCCCGCCTGGGTGCCGAAGAGGATGCGCGGCTGCTTGCCGCCCCGCACGGGGTGCGGGTGGGCGGCGACCAGTTCGCCGAGGAAGGCGTTGAGCCGGCCCGTCGGGACCCGGGTCTCCCAGCCGGCCAGGGCCGTCTCGATCGCCGGGACCAGCTTCTCCATGTGCCGGCCGGTCTGGGCCGAGACGTTGACCCGCGGGGCCCAGGCCACCTGGCCGAGCTCGGTCTCGATCTCCCGCTCCAGGTAGTAGCGGCGCTCCTCGTCGAGGGTGTCCCACTTGTTGTAGGCGACGACGATCGCGCGGCCCGCCTCGACGGCCATGGTGACGATCCGCTGGTCCTGCACCGAGATCGACTCGGAGGCGTCGATGAGGACGACGGCGACCTCGGCCTTCTCGACGGCGGCGGCGGTGCGCAGCGAGGCGTAGTAGTCGGCGCCCTGCTGGAGGTGGACGCGCTTGCGGATGCCCGCCGTGTCGACGAACTTCCAGGTGACGCCGCCGAGCTCGATCAGCTCGTCGACCGGGTCGCGGGTGGTGCCGGCCAGCTCGTTGACGACGACGCGCTCCTCGCCGGCCACCTTGTTGAGCAGCGAGGACTTGCCGACGTTGGGGCGGCCGATCAGGGCGATGCGGCGCGGACCGCCGACGCCGGCGCCGAAGGTCTGCGCCGGGGCCTCGGGCAGGGCCTCCAGCACCTGGTCCAGCATGTCGCCGGTGCCGCGGCCGTGCAGCGCGGAGACCGGGTGCGGCTCGCCGAGGCCCAGCGACCACAGGTAGGCGGCGTCGGCCTCGCCGCTCGGGCCGTCCACCTTGTTGGCGCACAGCACGACGGGCTTGCCGGCCTTGCGCAGCAGCCGTACGACGGCCTCGTCGGTGTCGGTGGCGCCGACCTTGGCGTCCACGACGAAGACGACCGCGTCGGCGGCCTCGATGGCGTACTCGGCCTGCGCGGCGACGGAGGCGTCGATGCCGAGGACGTCCTGCTCCCAGCCGCCGGTGTCGACGACCTTGAAGCGGCGGCCGGCCCACTCGGCCTCGTAGGTGACGCGGTCGCGGGTGACGCCGGGCTTGTCCTCGACGACGGCCTCGCGACGGCCGATGATCCGGTTCACCAGGGTCGACTTGCCGACGTTGGGGCGGCCGACGACGGCGAGGACGGGCAGCGGGCCGTGCCCGGCCTCCTCGATCGCGCCCTCGACCTCCTCGATGTCGAAGCCCTCTTCGGCGGCCAGCTCCATGAACTGCGCGTACTCGGCGTCACCGAGCGCCCCGTGGTCGTGCTCCTCGCCCGAGCCCTCGGGGTGGATGTGGTCGTTCATGAAGTCCGTACCTCGTTCATCGTGGTGATCGGTGGAAACCCCTGTTCACGGGTGATCCACTACTCAAGTGTCACTCAGCGCCCGGTGAGGCGCCTGGCGTTTTCCAGGTGAGCGGTGAGCTGCTTCTGGATGCGTTCGGTGGCCTCGTCCAGGACCTTGCGGGTGCGCCGTCCGCTGCCGTCACCCGCGTCGAACGGGTCGCCGAAGACGACGTCGACCCGGGACCGCAGGGGAGGCAGCGCCTTTATCAACCGTCCGGGACGGTCGGTGCTTCCCAGCACCGCGACCGGGACGATCGGCGCACCGCTGCGCACCGCGAAGTAGGCGAGCCCGGCGCGCAGCGAGGCGAAGTCGCCCTCGCCCCGGGTGCCCTCCGGGAAGATGCCCAGCACGCCGCCGTCGTCCAGCACGCCGAGCGCGCGGGCGATGGCCGTGCGGTCGGTGGAGTGGCGGTCCACCTCGACCTGGCCGATGCCGGTCAGGAAGCGTCCGAGCGGGCCGACGAACGCCTCCTTCTTGATCAGGAAGTGCGTCGGCCGGGGCGCCACCCCCATGACCATCGGGCCGTCGATGTTGTGCGCGTGGTTGACGGCGTAGATCACCGGGCCGGTGGCGGGCACCCGCCAGGAGCCCAGCACGCGCGGCTTCCACAGCCCGTACATCAGGCCGACGCCGATGCGCCGGCCGACCTCGGCGCCCCGCGCCGACGGAACCTCGGTCACTTCCCCGCCCGCTTCTCCTCGACGAGGGTGACGACGCACTCGATGACCTGCTGGAGGGTGAGCTCGGTGGTGTCCACCTCGACCGCGTCGGCGGCCTTGGCCAGCGGGGAGGTCTTGCGGCTGGAGTCGGCCGCGTCCCGCTTGATCAGGGCCTCGCGGGTGACGTTGACGTCGGCGCCCTTGAGCTCGCCGCTGCGCCGGGCGGCGCGGGCCTCGGCGGAGGCGGTGAGGAAGATCTTCAGGTCGGCGTCCGGCAGCACGGTCGTACCGATGTCCCGGCCCTCGACGACGATGCCGAGCGGGGCGGCGGCGGCGATGGTGCGCTGCAGCTCGGTGATCCGGGTCCGCACCTCGGGGACGGCGCTGACCGCGCTGACCTTGGAGGTGACCTCCTGGGTGCGGATCGGGCCGGCCACGTCCGTGCCGTCGACCGTGATGGCCGGGGCGGCCGGGTCGGTGCCGGAGAGGATCTCGGGCTTGCCGGCCGCGGCGGCGATCGCGTGCGGGTCGTCGGTGTCGATGCCGTTGGTCACCATCCACCAGGTGATCGCCCGGTACTGGGCGCCGGTGTCCAGGTAGCTCAGGCCGAGCTGGGCGGCGACGGCCTTCGACGTGCTCGACTTGCCCGTGCCGGAGGGGCCGTCGATGGCGACAATCACGGCCGGGGCGGTCGGGGCGGCGCCGTTTTCCACGGGGGGACACCTTCCTGGTGCGGTGCGGTGGGTGGTGTGCGGGACGCGAAGGCGTCAGGCCCTAGGTTACCGGGCCCAGGAGGCCCCCCCCGACAGGCGTCCGGCGCCCGTGGTCACTGCCGGATCGCCCAGCCCCGCTCCTTGAGTGCCGCCGTCAGCGCGGCGGCGGCCCCCGGCTCGGCCATGAGCTGCACCAGACCGGCCTGCTGCCCGGTCGCGTGCTCGATCCGTACGTCCTCGATGTTGACCCCGGCCCGTCCGGCGTCGGCGAAGATGCGGGCCAGCTGGCCGGGCTGGTCGTCGATGAGGACGGCCACGGTCTCGTAGACGCGGGGCGCGCTGCCGTGCTTGCCGGGCACGCGTACCTGCCCCGCGTTGCCGCGCCGCAGCACCGCCTCGATGCCGGCGCTTCCCTCCCGGCGCTCGACGTCGTCGGAGGACTGCAGGGCGCGCAGGGCCCGCACGGTCTCGTCGAGGTCGGCCGCGACGTCCCCGAGCAGGTCGGCGACCGGCCCGGGGTTGGCGGAGAGGATGTCGATCCACATCCGCGGGTCGGAGGCCGCGATCCGCGTCACGTCGCGGATGCCCTGCCCGCACAGCCGTACGGCGGCCTCCTCGGCGTGCTCCAGGCGGGCGGCGACCATGCTGGAGACCAGGTGGGGCATGTGGGAGACGAGGGCCACGGCGCGGTCGTGGGCGTCCGCGTCCATCACCACCGGCACCGCGCGGCAGTGCGAGACCAGCTCCAGCGCGAGGTTCAGCACCTCGGTGTCGGTGTCCCGGGTCGGGGTCAGCACCCACGGGCGGCCCTCGAAGAGGTCGCCGGTGGCGGCCAGCGGCCCGGACTTCTCCCGGCCGGACATGGGGTGCGTGCCGATGTAGGCGGAGAGGTCGAGGCCGCGCGCCTCCAGCTCGCGCCGGGGGCCGCCCTTGACGCTGGCGACGTCGATGTAGCCGCGGGCGGCGCCGCGCGCCATGACGTCGGCGAGCACGTCGGCGACCAGGGCGGGCGGGGCGGCGACGATCGCGAGGTCGACGGGCCCGTCCGGCGCCTCGTCGGTGCCGGCGCCCAGCGCGGCGGCCGTGCGGGCCTGCTCGGGGTCGTGGTCGGCGAGGTGGACGGTGACGCCGCGCTGGGTCAGCGCGAGGGCGGCGGAGGTGCCGATGAGGCCGGTGCCGATGACGAGTGCGGTTCTCACTGGGCGATGTCCTTGCGCAGGGCCGCGGCGGCGCCGAGGTAGACGTGGGCGATCTCGGCGCGGGGCCGGTCGGACTCGATGTGGGCGAGGACGCGGACGACACGCGGCATGGCGCCCTCGATGTCCAGCTCCTGGGCGCAGATCAGCGGGACGTCGGTGATGCCGAGCTTGCGGGCGGCGGCGGCCGGGAAGTCGCTGTGCAGGTCGGGGGTGGCGGTGAACCAGATGCTGATCAGGTCGTCGCCGGTCAGCCCGTTGCGTTCCAGGATCGCCGTCAGCAGGGCCGCGACCTGCTCGTCCATGTGCCCGGCCTCGTCCCGCTCCAGTTGGACGGCGCCCCGGACCGCTCGTACCGCCACGGCGATGCTCCTTGCTGACATGCGTATCGGTTGTTGGTCCGTCCAGCCTAGTCAGCCCGCCGCGTACCGGTCCGGGGCGCCCGTCTCCTGAGACGCTGGCCGCGGCCGGACCCTCCCCTCCCCCGGAGCTGCGACATGACCCACATCCCGACCCGCCGTACGGTCCTCCTCTGCACGGGCGCGGCGGCGCTGTCCGCCGGCTGCGGCGGCGGGGGCGGCGACGGCGACTCCTCGGCCGCCTCGCCGGGACAGGAGCTGGTGCGGACGAGTGACGTCCCGGTCGGCGGCGGCAAGATCCTCGCGGACCAGAAGATCGTCGTGACCCAGCCGCAACAGGGCGAGTTCAAGGCCTTCTCGGCGGTCTGCACCCACCAGAACTGCCTGGTGTCGGACGTGCGGGACGGCACCATCGACTGCGCCTGCCACGGCAGCAGGTTCAGCGTCGCCGACGGCTCGGTGGAGCAGGGCCCGGCGACCAGGCCGCTGCCCGAGGAGCGGATCGCCGTGGACGGAAATTCGGTCCGCCTGGCGTGAGCCGCCCGCGTACGCTCCGGGCATGGAACCCGAGACCCTGGTGCGCGACCACACGATCTACGCCTGTGTCATGGGTTCACGCGCCTTCGGTCTGGCGACGGAGGACAGCGACACGGACCGCCGGGGCGTCTTCCTCGCCCCGACGCCCTTGTTCTGGCGCTTCGAGAAGCCGCCGACGCACGTGGAGGGCCCGGCTCCGGAGCAGTTCAGCTGGGAGCTGGAGCGCTTCTGCGAACTGGCCCTGCGCGCCAACCCGAACATCCTGGAGTGCCTGCACTCCCCGCTCGTGGAGTCCGTGGACGACACGGGCCGCGAACTGCTCGCCCTGCGCGAGGCGTTCCTCTCCCGCCGCGTCCACGAGACCTTCACCCGCTACGCCCACGGCCAGCGCCGCAAGCTCGACGCCGACGTGCGCACCCACGGCGCCCCGCGCTGGAAGCACGCGATGCACTCGCTCCGGCTGCTGACGTCCGCCCGCGACCTGCTGCGCACGGGTGTCCTGACCATCGACGTCGGCGACCGCCGCGAGCCGCTGCTCGCGGTGAAGCGCGGCGAGGTGCCCTGGCCGGAGGTGGAGGCGCGGATGAACCGCCTGGTAGCGGAGGGCGACGAGGCCGCGGCAGGCAGCCCGCTGCCCGCCGAACCGGACCGCCGCCGCGTCGAGGACTTCCTCGTCCGCGTCCGCCGGACCTCAGCGCTCCAGCCGCATCCGTACGACGAAGTCGTGCAGGGCGTCGTACGCGGTGGGAGCCTCGGGCAGCACTGACACCCCCTGCGCCTCGTCCAGCACGCCGTGCAGCCGCTCCACGTCGGCCCGCACGCGGGCGCAGATCGTGGGCGACCAGGTCCATCTCGACGCTGTCCCGGTCCCACATCCGGGGCCAGGTCGGTGTCGAGCGCGGCGTCGATCATGCGCTCAAGCGTCCCAGAGCGCTCCGAGGGCCAGCAGGTCGGTCCGGTACTCGATGCGGTCGGCCCACTCGGCCGGCCACGCGTCGGCGCCCAGGTACGCGCCCGCGAAGGCGCCCGCGAGGCAGGCGATGGAGTCGGAGTCGCCGGAGGTGCAGGCGCCGCGGCGCAGGGCGGCCAGCGGCTCGTCGACGAAGAGCAGGAAGCAGAGCAGCCCGGCCGCCATGGCCTCCTCGGCGATCCACCCCTCCCCCACCGCGAGGCACGGGTCGGTCTCCGGCGACACGGTGCGCACGGCGTGCTGGAGCCGGTCGAGTATCGCCAGGCACTCGTCCCAGCCGCGGGCGATGAAGTGCTCGGGCGTCGGGTCCTGGGCGCGGGTCCACAGGTCACCGAGCCAGCGCTCGTGGTAGCGGGTGCGGTTGTCGTAGGCGTACGAGCGCAACAGCCCGACCAGCCCGGTCGGCTCGGCACCCTCGGCGAGCAGCCGCACGGCGTGCGCGGTCAGGTCGGAGGCGGCGAGCGCGGTGGGGTGGCCGTGGGTGAGCGCGGACTGCAACTGGGCGGCGCCCGCGCGCTGTTCGTCGCCGAGGCCGGAGGCGAGCCCGACCGGGGCGACGCGCATGTTGGCGCCGCAGCCCTTGGAGTGGATCTGGGAGGCGTCCTGCCAGGGGCGGTCGGGGCGCTCCAGGAGGTCGCAGGCCGTGAGGCAGGTGTTGCCCGGGGCCCGGTTGTTCTCCGGCGACCGGTTCCAGGCGACGAACTCCTGCCGTACCGGCTCCACCATGCCCTCCGGGGCGAGGATTCCCCGCTCCATCGCCGTCCGCATCCCCTTCCCCAGCGCCAGCGTCATCTGCGTGTCGTCGGTGACGATCGCGGGCCGGGGCAGCTCCATCTCCCGCCACGGGCCGGACTTGGCGAGGATCGACGGGACGTCGTTGAACTCGGTGGGGAAGCCCAGCGCGTCGCCGAGGGCGAGTCCGGTGAGCGCCCCGGTGGCGGCGCGCTTGGTGACGGTGGTCGTGGTCATGCGGGGCGTCCTTCCCGAGGGGTGCGGAGCAGGGGCGGGTGCAGGGTGGTGGCGGGGCCCGCGCGGTAGAGCGCGGCCGGTTTGCCGCGGCCGCCGGTGAGGCGGGCGGCGCCGGGGACGGCCTCGACGAAGCCCGGGGTGGCGAGCACCTTGCGGCGGAAGTTGGGCCGGTCCAGGGCCGTGCCCCACACCGTCTCGTAGACCTGTTGCAGCTCGCCGAGGGTGAACTCGGCCGGGCAGAAGGCGGTGGCCAGGCAGGTGTACTCCAGCTTGGCGCCGACGCGGTCCCGGGCGTCGGCCAGGATCCGGTCGTGGTCGAAGGCGAGGTCCACCGCGGCGTCGTACGGCACCCAGCGGGCCTGCGAGGCGTCACCGCCACCGTGCGGTTCGGGTGGGTCGGGCAGCAGCGCGGCGAACGCGACGGACACCACCCGCATGCGGGGGTCGCGGTCGGGCTCGCTGTAGGTGCGCAGCTGCTCCAGGTGCAGCCCGGTCACGTCGGCGAGGCCGGTCTCCTCGGCCAGCTCGCGCCGGGCCGCCTCCTCTGCCGACTCCTCGGGCAGCAGGAAGCCGCCGGGCAGCGCCCAGCGGCCGGCGTACGGCTCCTGCCCCCGTTCCACGAGCAGCACGTGCAGCGCGCCCGCGCGGAGCGTGAGGACGGCGAGGTCCACGGTGACGGCGAACGGCTCGAAGGCGTGTTTGTCATAGCCGTGCACGACCGGCCACCCCCTTAATAGTCACTACGACTATAAAGAGGGTGGCTCAGACGCACAAGCCCGTACGGCGGGCTAGAGGTCGACCTCCTGCATCAGCATCCCGACCTCCGTGTTGGACAGCCTGCGCAGCCAGCCCGACTTCTGGTCGCCCAGGGTGATCGGGCCGAAGGCGGTGCGCACCAGCTTGTCGACCGGGAAGCCGGCCTCGGCCAGCATCCGGCGGACGATGTGCTTGCGGCCCTCGTGGAGGGTGACCTCGACCAGGTAGTTCTTTCCGGTCTGCTCGACGACCCGGAAGTGGTCCGCGCGCGCGTACCCGTCCTCCAGCTGGATGCCGTCCTTGAGGCGCTTGCCGAGGTCGCGCGGGATGGGACCCACGATGTGCGCGAGGTAGGTCTTCTTCACGCCGTACCGGGGGTGGGTCAGGCGGTGCGCCAGCTCACCGTGGTTGGTGAGCAGGATGACGCCCTCGGTCTCGGTGTCGAGCCGGCCGACGTGGAAGAGGCGGGTCTCGCGGTTGGTGACGTAGTCACCGAGGCACTGGCGGCCCTCCGGGTCCTCCATGGTGGAGACGACACCGGCGGGCTTGTTCAGCGAGAAGAACTGGTACGACTGCGTGGCGACGGTCAGGCCGTCGACCTTGACCTCATCCTTCTCGGGGTCGACGCGGCGGCCCTGCTCCAGCACGATCTCGCCGTTGATCTCGACGCGCGCCTGCT
Organism: Streptomyces sp. CB02414; assembly: GCF_001905385.1. Taxonomy (GTDB): domain Bacteria; phylum Actinomycetota; class Actinomycetes; order Streptomycetales; family Streptomycetaceae; genus Streptomyces. The sequence goes on from NZ_LIPF01000009.1 coordinate 407,962, forward strand.
CGATCAGCTCCTCGCAGGCGCGCCGGGAGCCGTAGCCCGCGCGGGCGAGGACCTTCTGGAGCCGCTCGCCCTCCTGCTCGGCGCCCGGGAAGGTCTTGGGCAGCTTGACGTCCTTCTTGCCCGCGTACCGCTCGCGGTTGCGCTCCTCGGCCCGGGTCTCGTACTCGCGGGACGTGGCCGGGGCGCTGCGGCCGCGCTGCTGGGGGCGCTTCGGGCCGCCCTTGGCGCCGCCCCGGGCCGAGGGGCCGCGGCCCGACTTCGGGCCGTCCTTGGTGGCGCCGGGGCCCACGTCGTAACGCCGCTCCTCCGGGCGCGGCTTCTTCGGACGACCGCCCTGCTTGTCGTCGCGGTTGTTGCCGGCACCGCGGTAGTTGCCGCGGCCCCCGCTGCTCCCGCCGCGGCCGCCGCTGTTGCCACCACGGCTCCCGCCGTTGTTTCCGCTGCTGTTCCTGCCGCTGCTGCTTCGCATCAAAGTTCCGTCTTGTCGTCTGCGTCCTCGGAATCCGGGGCGTCCGGATCGAACGACGGGACCGCTTCCAGTGTCTCGGCCTCGATCGCCGCCGCCTCCGGGAGGAAGGGCGCGAGCTCCGGGAGCTCGTCCAGGCCGCGCAGGCCCATCCGCTCCAGGAAGTAGTTCGTCGTCACGTACAGGATCGCACCTGTTTCGGGTTCCGTGCCCGCCTCCTCCACCAGGCCCCGCTGGAGGAGGGTGCGCATCACACCGTCGCAGTTCACGCCGCGCACCGCGGAGACGCGGCTGCGGCTGACCGGCTGGCGGTAGGCGACGACGGCGAGGGTCTCCAGGGCGGCCTGGGTGAGACGGGCGTGCTGGCCGTCCAGGACGAAGCCCTCGACGGCCGCCGCGTACTCGGGGCGGCTGTAGAAGCGCCAGCCGCCCGCGATCAGGCGCAGCTCGAAGCCGCGCCGCTGCACGGTGTACTCGTCGGCCAGCTCGCGCAGGGCGTCCGCGATCTGCCGCCGGGGCCGCTGGAGTATCTTCGCGAGGTGCTCCTCGGTGGCGGGCTCGTCGACGACCATGAGGACGGCTTCGAGGGCGGGCTTGAGGGCGAGGTCGGCGACGGCGACGGGCCCGCCCGGCACCTCGCCGGCCTCGGTGGTCTCTTCACTCACGCCTTCTGCTCCTCCTTCGGCGCCTCGGGCGGCCGGTCGAACTCGTCGGTCACCACCGGTTCGGTGTCCCCGTCCCCGCCGGTCCAGCGCACCAGCAGATCGCCGAGGGCGGTCTCCTGGTCCAGGGCGACGGCCTTCTCCCGGTACAGCTCCAGCAGCGCCAGGAAGCGGGCCACGACGGTCAGGGTGTCCTCGGTGTCCTCGACCAGGACGCCGAAACTGGTCTCCCCCAGCTCCTTGAGCCGGGCGACGACGATCCCGGCCTGCTCCTGCACGCTCACCAGCGGCGCGTGGATGTGCTCGACGTACACCTGCGGCTTGGGCTTGGGCTGCATCGCCTTCACGGCGAGCTGGGCGAAGCCCTCGGGGCCGATGCTGATGACGACCTCGGGCAGCAGCTCGGCGTGGTGGGGCTCCAGGCCGACGGTGCGGGGGTAGCGGCGGGCCTCGGCTTCGAGCCGGTCGTTGAAGATCTCCGCGATCTGCTTGTACGCGCGGTACTGGAGCAGCCGGGCGAAGAGCAGGTCGCGGGCCTCCAGGAGCGCGAGGTCGCCCTCGTCCTCGACCTCGGCGGCGGGCAGCAGCCGGGCCGCCTTCAGGTCGAGCAGCGTGGCCGCGACCACCAGGAACTCGGTCGTCTCGTCCAGGTCCCAGTCCCGGCCCATCGCGCGGATGTGCGCCATGAACTCGTCGGTCACCTTGGACAGCGCGACCTCGGTGACGTCCATCTTGTGCCGGGAGATCAACTGGAGGAGCAGGTCGAAGGGCCCCTCGAAGTTGGCGAGCCGCACCTTGAAGACGCCGTCGCCCTCGCCGGGCGTGCCTTGTGGGAGGGCGGACGGTGCGTCGGCGCCGGCGGGCGGCGTGCGGGGAACGTCTGCGGGCCCCGGAGGCGGCCCCTCCGGCTGGGGCCCAGGCGCCGGGCGAGGAGCCCGTGGGGGCGTCGCCGTGCCGCGCGGCGGCGCCCCGGCGGCTCCGGATGCGGGGGCCTCCCGTGACTCGGCGCCGACGGACCGGTGACCGGCCGCCGAATCGGCAACCCCGGACGCTTCGGTATCCGTTCCGGCCCCGACCGCCTCGGACGGTGCCGGACGGCTCTCGGATCCACCGGACCCGGACGGACCGGAGCCAGCACCGGGGCCGGAGCCCGAACCAACGGACGCGAACCACTCGGGACCGCTCTCGGCCCACGCCGGCCGGGACGATCGCGGACCATCCTCCGGATCGGCGGGACCGGCTTCGCGACCGGTGGACCCGGACAGTGCGGGACCGGTCCGTTGCCCCGGCGGCCCGGAGAGCCGGAGGCCGGCAGCGTCGGAACCCGTCTCCGGGTCGGTGAGCCCGGACGGCCCGGGTCCGGCGGGTGCCTCGGGCGCGTCGGCGGCCTCGGCCGTCTCGGGCGCACCGGAGGCACCGGACGCGTCCGGCTCCCGCGCCACCGGCGGAGCCGCCCGTTCGCCGGGCCCCGGGCCCAGTACGCGCCGACGACCGGCGCGGGGGCCGGGGCGGGAGGCGTCGTTCGAGGTCATTGCCCCCGCAGGCTACCGCTACCGTCCGCGCAGCCGTCGTACGAGGATGCTGGCGTCCCCGCGGGTCTCCAGGTCGGCGAGGACGACGGCGACGGCCTCGCGGACGATGCGGCCGCGGTCGACGGCCAGTCCGTGCTCGCCCCGGAGCACCAAGCGGGCGTGCTCGAGGTCCATCAGCTCCTCGGCGGAGACGTACACGGTGATCTTCTCGTCGTGGCGCTCCCGGCCGCTGGGCCGGCGTGCGGCGGCCCGGCCGCGCTTGCGGGGCTGGGACTGCGCGGCGGCAGAACCTTCCTGCGTGGCCGCGCCTCGCGCGGAGCGCTCGGCACCGCGGCTGCGGGACTCGCCCGCCGAGCCCTGTTCCGCGTCCGCCGCGGCGTGCTCCGCGCCCTCGCCGTCACCGCCCTGCGCGGGCACCGACTGCGGTGCGTCCTCGGCTGCGGCCTGGTCGCTCTCCCCCGCCGGTGCCGGCACCCGGGCTTCCCCGTTGGCCGGTCGCCGCGGGGAGGACGCCTGCAGCGCCGTTCCCCCTGTCGTACGGAAGAGTTCGTCGGCCCCCGGCAGACTCACTCGGCGTGACACCGGGCGAGCACCTCCCTGGCGAGCTGGCGGTAGGCGGCGGCACCGACGGAGTTGGAGGCGTAGGTGGTGATCGGCTCACCGGCGACCGTGGTCTCCGGGAAGCGGACCGTGCGCCCGATGACCGTGTGGTAGACGTGGTCGTCGAACGCCTCGACCACACGCGCGAGCACCTCACGGCTGTGCACCGTGCGCGAGTCGTACATGGTGGCGAGGATGCCGTCGAGCTCCAGGTCGGGGTTGAGCCGCTCCTGGACCTTCTCGATCGTCTCGGTCAGCAGGGCCACACCGCGCAGCGCGAAGAACTCGCACTCCAGCGGCACGATCACCTTGTGCGCGGCGGTCAGCGCGTTGACCGTGAGCAGGCCGAGCGAGGGCTGGCAGTCGATGACGATGAAGTCGTAGTCGTCCATCAGCGGCTTCAGGGCCCGCTGGAGCGTCGACTCGCGCGCGACCTCGCTGACGAGCTGCACCTCGGCCGCCGACAGGTCGATGTTGCTGGGCAGCAGGTCCATGTTGGGGACCGCCGTCTTCAGCAGCACCTCGTCGGCCGCCATGCCCCGCTCCATGAGCAGGTTGTAGACGGTGAGGTCGAGCTCCATCGGGTTGACGCCGAGACCGACCGACAGCGCGCCCTGCGGGTCGAAGTCGACGAGCAGCACCCGGCGCCCGTACTCGGCGAGCGCGGCACCCAGGTTGATGGTCGACGTGGTCTTGCCCACGCCGCCCTTCTGGTTGCACATCGCGATGATCTTCGCGGGGCCGTGATCGGTCAGCGGGCCCGGGATCGGGAAGTACGGCAGCGGACGGCCCGTCGGGCCGATGCGCTCCCGGCGCTGGCGGGCCGCGTCGGGCGCGAGCGTCGCCGCGTACTCGGGATCGGGCTCGTACTCCGCGTCCGGATCGTAGAAGTGCCCCTCGGGCAGTTCGTCGTAGTCGGCGAAGTGGTTGCGGGGCGCGCCACTTCCGTCGCCGGCCATGGCGTTCACGTGTTGGCCATCCATACTCATGTGTGCTGTCTGAGTTGCCTGCGGACTCTGGTGGGCGGCTGCGAAGGTGCGTACAGCGACGGAGCCGACAGCCTCGAGACGCCCGGGGCTCTCGGCCCGTGCAGGCATTCCTGGTTGACCACCCCCGGGAGTAAATGTCGACTCATTCACAAGTCGTCTTACCTCCTTGGTGACCAGGAAACTTCTAGACAGGTCAGCGTGGCACCATGCCGACGTTCGGCGACTCTATGGCGTGTCGGGCGTCCGCAGCAACACAATCCGCCGGACCCGGCACGATGTGTCGGCAATGAAACAACCCTCTGTCAAGGGCGTACGGCCGTCGCACAGCAGGTTTCACCGGTGCGCGAATCGGTTGAAGCGTTACGTTCGAGGCGAGTTGACCGAGAATCGCAAAGTGACCATACACACACCTGGCCGGACCTTGTCGGGCAAGGTCCGGCCGGGTGTGCGCGGTTGACGGCGACTGTTGACGTATCGCCTTTACCGTTTGGTGACTTAGGACAAGCCTCAGGCGAGCAGGGTGGCCGGGTCGACGTACTCCAGGCCGTGCGTCTCGGCGACCTCGCGGTAAGTCACCTTGCCGTCGTGCGTGTTGAGGCCCTTGGCCAGTGCGGGGTCGCGGCGCAGCGCCTCGGCCCAGCCGCGGTTCGCCAGCTCCACGATGTACGGCAGCGTGGCGTTGGTGAGGGCATTGGTGGAGGTGTTGGGCACCGCGCCCGGCATGTTGGCGACGCAGTAGAAGACCGAGTTGTGGACCTTGAAGGTCGGCTCGGCGTGCGTGGTCGGGTGGGAGTCCTCGAAGCAGCCGCCCTGGTCGATCGCGATGTCGACAAGAACACTTCCCGGCTTCATCCGGGAGACCAGCTCGTTGGTGACCAGCTTCGGGGCCTTGGCACCCGGGATAAGCACCGCGCCGATGACCAGGTCGGCTTCGAGGACGGCCTTCTCCAGCTCGAAGGAGTTGGACATGACGGCCTTGACCTTGGTGCCGAAGATCTTGTCGGCCTCGCGCAGCTTGCTGATGTCGCGGTCGAGCAGGGTCACGTCGAAGCCCATGCCGACGGCGATCTGGGTGGCGTTCCAGCCGGAGACGCCGCCGCCGATGACGACGGCCTTGGCGGGGGTCACGCCGGGCACGCCGCCGGGCAGCACGCCGCGCCCGCCGTTGGGGGCCATCAGGTGGTAGGCGCCGACCTGCGGGGCGATCCGGCCCGCGACCTCGGACATCGGGGCGAGCAGCGGCAGCGCGCGGTTCGCCAGCTCGACCGTCTCGTAGGCGATGGCGGTGGTGCCGGACTCGACGAGGGCGTCCGTGCACTCCTTGGAGGCGGCCAGGTGCAGGTAGGTGAAGAGCGTCTGGTCCTTGCGGAGGCGGTGGTACTCCTCCGCGATGGGCTCCTTGACCTTGAGCACCAGGTCGGCGGTGGCCCAGACCTCGTCGGCGGTGTCGAGTATCCGCGCGCCGGCGGCGACGTACTCGTCGTTGGGGATCGAGGAGCCCACACCGGCGTCACGCTCGATGACGACCTGGTGACCGTGGCGCACCAGCTCGTGCACGCCGGCGGGGGTGATGGCCACCCGGAACTCGTTGTTCTTGACCTCGCGGGGGATACCGACCTTCACGTCGATCACGGTCCTTGGCTCAGAGGATGGGGCTATTACTACACATACCCGCGCACACGTGGGCACAACGGGAGAGACCGCAAGAACGTGCGGCAGAGCCAGTCTAATGAAGGTGTTCCCGCTGTCTAGCCTTTCAAAGCATCAATCTTCCGACGAAGCGCTGCGGATTTCGCAGGCTTCTTCGAGATCTTCCCTCAGCATCCGATCGGCAGCGCCCCGCTGCAGCCCGGCCGCCGCGGGATCGCCGAGCCGGTCGAGCGTGTCGGCCAGCCGCAGGTGCAGCGCCGCCTGGAGCCGGACGTCGTCGGCCCGGCGGGCCCACTCGACGGCCTCCTGACAGGTGCGCAGCGACTCCTCCGGGCGTCCGGCGTACTCCTGGACGCGGGCCAGTTCGCTCAAGGCCCGCGCCCGCGCGGCCACATCGCCGGTCCGGCGGTACCCGGCGACCGCGGCGCGCCAGCCGCGCAGCGCCTCGCCGTAGCGGCCCGCGTAGGTGTGGGCGGTGGCGAGGCGGCCGTAGACGCGGGCGGCGTCGGCGCGCTCGTCCCGGGCGAGCCGCTGGGCGAGGGCCCGGCCGAACCAGTCGGCGGCCCGGTCGTAGTCACCCAGTTCCAGGTGGGCGCCGCCTACGGATTCCATCGCGCGGGCGGTCGCGTACGGGTCGTCCGCCTCGCGTCCGGCGTCCAGCGCGGCCCGGTAGCGCACCAGGGCCTCGGCGGTGCGACCGGTGCGGGCGTCCAGGTCGGCGAGGTTGAGCAGGGCCGCGGCCTTCTCGCGGGGCAGCTCCCGGCGCTCGGCCACGTCGAGGACGAGACGGTGGATGCCGTACAGGTCGGGGGCGGCGGCCTGGGTGCCGAAGTGGGCGACCATGGCACGCACCAGCTGGGACATCAGCCGTCGGGCGAGGGTGTCCAGCTCCCCGTCGGCGACCGCGAGCCGGGCCGCGGCCAGCAGGGCGGGGCGGCGGGCGCGCAGCCAGTCGGCGGCGGCCCTGGGGGTGGGGAAGCGCAGGGCCCGGGGCATGCCGACGAGCTTCTCGCGGGCCTGCGGGCTGTCGGTCTCGGTGACCGCCCGGCAGGACTGGAGCAGCCGCACCGTCCGCTCCAGCATGCGGGCGCGGGCGAGCTGGAGCTCGGCGGGCCGGTCGTGGCTCTCGGCGAGGGCCCGCAGCCGGTCGTGCAGGCACCCGGGCACCTCGTACTCGGGCAGCGGCGAGTCGACCGCGGTCAGCAGGCCGAGGGCCACGAAGTCGTCGAGGGTGGTGCGGGCGCCGTGCACCGAGCAGCCGGCGAGCGCGGAGGCGGTGTGCGGGTCGACCATCCCGGCGGGGGCGAGGGAGAGCAGGCGCAGTATCCGGGCGGCCGGGCCGGGCAGCGACGTGTAGGCCACGCGGAAGACGCGGCTGAGCGGTGTGCCCTCGCCGTCCTCCGCGCGCACGTGCTTGGCGAGGTCGGCGACGGCCGCCTGGGGCCGGGCGGCGAGCCAGCCGCCGGCCAGGGTGAGCGCGGCGGGCTGCGCCTGGCACGCCTCGACCAGCTGCTCGGCGGCCCTGGGATCGACGGTGATGCGCACCGACCCGGTGTGCCGGGACAGCAGCTCCACCGCCGACTTGGTGTCCAGGCCGCCCAGCGTGCACGGGCGGACGTCCGCGATGCCGGTGAGCGGGCCCTGGGCGACGGCGACGGCCAGGCAGTCCGGGGTGTCCGGCAGGAGGGCGTCGACCTGCTCGGCGTCGGCGGCGTCGTCGAGCAGGAGCAGCACCTTGCGGTCGGCGAGGGCGGTGCGCAGGGCCTCGGTGAGGTCGTCCTCGTCGGCTCCGGGCGGGGCGGCGCACTCCAGCTCGGTGAGCAGTTCCCGGGCCAGGCGTCCCACCGGCACGCGGGTGCCGTCCGGCTCGCTCAGCCGGGCGCGCAGCACACCGTCGGGGTAGGCGTCCGCGACCTGCGCGGCCAGTTCCTCGGCGAGTGCGGTGCGGCCGGAGCCGGGCCGGCCCGCGATGAGCAGCACGCGCGCGCGGGGGGCCTTGCGGCCGGAGAGAGTGTCCAGGCCGGCGCGCTCGATGTCGGCGCGCAGCTCCTTCAACTCCCGGGTGCGGCCCAGGAACCGATTCTGCTCAGCAGGGTCCTGCGACAGCCGTACGCCGTCCGTGTCCACCGCCTGATCCGTCACGGGCCACACTCCCGATCCCACCGCGCACCGGCGCCCGCCGGAACCCCGGTTCGGGCGTTTCCCGAGCCTAGTTCACGGTCTGCGACGTTCCCGGTGGAGCAGGGCGGGCACATCCCCCGATCGGATCAGCCGATGGTCACACCAACCCAGGTCCCGAGGGCCGCTCAGGCCTCGAACGGACGCGCCGGCCACGGCGCCTCGGCCGGACGGAGCGCGTCGAAGCCGTCGCCCCGCTCCGCGGCGACCAGCGAGAGCACGCCCACGACCAGGCAGTTGTTGTGCAGGTCGCCCGCGAGCACACCCCGGACCAGGTCCGCGACCGGCACCCGGGCCAGCTCCATGTCGGCCTCTTCGTCCTCGACCTCGAAGCGCTCGCCCTCGGCCTCGGAGAGGTTGCAGGCGAGGAAGATCCGTACGGCCTCGTCGCAGCCGCCGGGGGTGGTGTAGACGTCGGTCAGCACCCGCCAGTCCTCGGCCTTGACGTGCGCCTCCTCGTACAGCTCGCGCTGGGCGGCGTGCAGCGGGTTCTCGCCGGGGACGTCGAGCAGGCCGGCCGGGATCTCCCACAGCTTCTCGCGCACGGGGTGCCGGTACTGCCGGATGACGATGACCCGTCCCTCGTCGTCCAGGGCGAGGACGGCGACGGAGCCGGGGTGGACCTGGTAGTCGCGGGAGGCGACGGAGCCGTCGGGCATGACGACCTCGTCCGTGCGCACGGAGGTCTTCTTGCCCCGGAAGGGGGTTTCGCTGCCCCGGACCTCCCACTCCTCGGGGACATCCTTGATCGTGCTGCCCGCCATGCTGACCTGCCCTTCCAGACGTACGCGAAAAGCCGGGGCCCGCGCGTTTGAATGCGCGTGCCCCGGCCACCGTACAACCGGTGTGTTACTTCGACGTCTTCCGCTCGACCGCGGCCTTGACCAGCCCGGCGAAGAGCGGGTGCGGGCGGGTCGGGCGCGAGCGCAGCTCCGGGTGCGCCTGCGTGGCGACCAGGTAGGGGTGGACGTCACGCGGGTACTCGACGTATTCGACGAGCTTGCCGTCCGGGGAGGTGCCCGAGAAGAGGATGCCGGCCTTCTTCTCCAGCTCCGCGCGGTAGGCGTTGTTCACCTCGTAGCGGTGGCGGTGCCGCTCCTCGACGTACTCCTTGCCGTCGTACACCTCGCGGACGATCGAACCCTCGGCCAGCTTGGCCGGGTACATGCCGAGCCGCATGGTGCCGCCCATGTCGCCCTCGCCGGCCACGATGTCCAGCTGCTCGGCCATGGTCGAGACGACCGGGTGCGCGGTGGCGGGGTCGAACTCGGTGGAGTTGGCGTCCTCGACACCGGCCAGGTTGCGCGCGGCCTCGACCACGATGCACTGCAGGCCCAGGCAGAGACCCAGCAGCGGGATCTTGTTCTCACGGGCGTACTTGATCGCGCCGACCTTGCCGGTCACGCCGCGTTCGCCGAAGCCGCCCGGGATGCAGATCGCGTCGACGTCGCCGAGCTGGGCCTTGGCACCGGCCGGGGTCTTGCAGTCGTCGGACGTGACCCACTTGATCTTCACGCGGGCCCGGTTGGCGAAGCCGCCGGCGCGCAGGGCCTCGGTGACCGAGAGGTAGGCGTCGGGGAGGTCGATGTACTTGCCGACCAGCGCCATGGTGATCTCGTGCGCGGGCTTGTGGACGCGGTCGAGCAGGTCGTCCCAGGTCGTCCAGTCCACGTCGCGGAACGGCAGGTCCATCTTGCGGACCACGTAGGCGTCCAGGCCCTCGGCGTGCACGACCTTCGGGATGTCGTAGATCGAGCGGGCGTCCGGGCAGGCCACCACGGCGGCCTCGTCGACGTCGCACATCAGGGAGATCTTGCGCTTGATCGCCGTGGGTACCTCACGGTCGCAGCGCAGGACGATGGCGTCCGGCTGGATGCCGATGTTGCGCAGCGCGGCGACGCTGTGCTGGGTGGGCTTGGTCTTCAGCTCGCCCGAGGGACCGATGTAGGGCAGGAGCGAGATGTGCACCACGAAGACGTTGTCGCGGCCGACCTCGTGCCGCACCTGGCGGACGGTCTCCAGGAACGGCAGCGACTCGATGTCGCCGACCGTGCCGCCGACCTCGGTGATCACGACGTCGACCTCGTCGGTGGCCATACGGCGGATGCGGTGCTTGATCTCGTTGGTGATGTGCGGGATGACCTGGACCGTGTCGCCCAGGTACTCGCCGCGCCGCTCCTTGGCGATCACCGTGGAGTACACCTGGCCGGTGGTGACGTTCGCGGAGCCGTCGAGGTCGCGGTCGAGGAAGCGCTCGTAGTGGCCGATGTCCAGGTCGGTCTCGGCTCCGTCGTTGGTGACGAAGACCTCACCGTGCTGGAACGGGTTCATCGTGCCAGGGTCGACATTGAGGTAAGGGTCGAGCTTCTGCATCACCACGCGAAGACCCCGCGCCTTGAGCAGCATGCCGAGGCTGGAGGCGGTCAGCCCCTTGCCGAGCGAGGAGGCGACACCCCCGGTGACGAAGATGTGCTTGGTCGTCGAAGATTTGGGCGGCATGGCCAAGAGGGGGCTCCCGTGGTCGCGGTCTGGGGTGCGGTGCGTCCGTCGTCCGACCCGGTCGAGCCGGGTTGCCGTCGGCGGCGCCGTCGCTGCGGTTCCGGGGTTTTTCTCCCACCGGTCCACGGGCTACCAGCGTATCAGCGCCGCGGGGCGACGGCTTCCGGCCACCCTCCGCGCACATCCCGTCACCCTGGCGCGCGGCTCACCGTTTCCTCACCCGGTGGTCACCCGTTCGGCGGATGCGCGTTGTCCGGAGCGGCACACAGATCATCTACGTGCGTCGTATCCTGCTCGGACGTTCGCTGCCGAGCCCGCCCGGCGACACGGCACCACCCCCCGCCCGTCAGCACCGGAACAACGAGAGCTCGTCAGTCCGTTGAGCAACAATTGTCTTTTGCGGCACAGCGTTTGGCTTCACGGCCGGACGGCTGCTTTGCTTCATGGCTCAACGACACATGACTCAACACGCATGACTCACCCCTGACCCCCCTTGACCGCACTAGCGACCGCCCCCATGCGGGGTGACGTGGCCGTTCGACTGGAGTTGCACGTGGCCGGGCGCATCGAAGACTACGCACTCATCGGAGACATGCAGACCGCCGCACTGGTCTGCCGGGACGGCACAGTCGACTGGCTGTGCCTGCCCCGCTTCGACTCGCATGCCATCTTCGCGGGCCTGCTGGGAACCGGGGAACACGGCTTCTGGCGGATGGGCCCCGCCTACGCCCCCGGCGCCGAGCCGCCCACCGCGGCCCGGCGGACCTACCGCGGCGACTCCCTGATCCTGGAGTCCGAGTGGGACACCCCGCGCGGCACGGTCCGGGTGACCGATTTCATGCCGCCGCGCGACGGCGCGCCGCAGGTGATCCGCATCGTGGAGGGCGTCTCCGGCCGGGTGCCGATGCGCTCGGAGCTCAGGATGCGGTTCAGCTACGGCCGGGTGGTCCCGTGGGTGCGCAAGCACGAGGGCCGCACGGTGGCCGTCGCGGGCCCCGACTCCGTGTGGTTCGACACGGAGGCCGAGACCTACGGCAAGGCGCTCACCACGTACGCGGACTTCACGGTCGCTCCGGGTGAGCGGATCGCGTTCACCATCTCGTGGGAGCCCTCGCACAAGGAGCCGCCGCCGCTGCCCGAGCCGGAGCAGTCCCTGGCGGCGACCGAGGACTTCTGGCGCGACTGGGTCGAGCACTGCACGTACCACGGGCCCTACCGGGAAGCCGTGGTCCGCTCCCTGATCACGCTGAAGGCCCTGACGTACGCCCCCACCGGCGGCATCGTCGCCGCGCCCACGACCTCCCTGCCGGAGGACATCGGCGGCGTCCGCAACTGGGACTACCGCTACACCTGGCTGCGCGACGCGGCGATCACCCTGTCCTCGCTGCTGCGCACCGGCTACCGCGAGGAGGCCCGCGCCTGGCGCGAGTGGCTGCTCCGCGCGGTGGCGGGCGACCCGGAGAACCTGCAGATCATGTACGGCATCGCCGGTGAGCGAGAGCTCGGCGAGGCGGAGCTGGACTGGCTGCCGGGCTACGAGAACTCCACCCCGGTCCGGGTCGGCAACGGCGCCGCGCACCAGCTCCAGCTCGACGTCTACGGCGAGGTCACCGAGGCCCTGCACCTGGGCCACATGACGGGCCTGGCCCGCAACGACTACGCCTCGGTGCTCCAGCTGAAGCTGATCCGCTACCTGGAGGACCACTGGCAGGAGCCTGACGAGGGCATCTGGGAGGTGCGCGGCCCGCGCCGCCACTTCGTGCACTCCAAGGTGATGGCCTGGGTCGCCGTCGACCGCACCATCAAGCTGATCGAGTCCGGCGACGCCGACGGCCCGCTGGAGCGCTGGAAGCAGCTGCGCGACGACATCCACCGGGACGTGTGCGAGAAGGGCTACGACAAGGAACGCAACACCTTCACGCAGTCCTACGGCTCCCAGGAGCTGGACGCCTCGCTGCTGCTGATCCCGCAGATGGGCTTCCTGCCGCCGGACGACAAGCGGGTCATCGGCACCATCGAGGCCATCCAGCGGGAGCTGTCCACCTCGGACGGCTTCATCCTGCGCTACCCGACGGAGGGCGGCGACGAGGGCGTGGACGGCCTTCCCGGCGACGAGGGGGCCTTCCTGGCCTGCTCGTTCTGGATGGCCGACGACCTGGCGATGATCGGCCGCGTGGACGAGGCCCGCAAGCTCTTCGAGAAGCTCCTCTCGCTCCGCAACGACCTGGGCCTCCTGGCCGAGGAATGGGACCCCCGTCTCCAGCGCCAGGTCGGCAACTTCCCCCAGGCCTTCAGCCACGTCCCCCTGATCGACACGGCACTGAGGCTGACGGCGAGCGGGGCGTACGGGGGCTGAGACGGCCGCCGCTGCGGGCAGTCGTGCCGCTGGGGCGGCACGGGTGGGCGGTGGGGGTCCCCCCGCTCGAGCGAAGCCGAGAGTGGGGGAGGCACCCCGCAGCGCCGGGCAGCGCGACCCACCCCCGGCCCACACCCACGTCGGCCCCCCATCGCCCCGCCCTCCCAACAGGTACCGTCCGCTCCATGAACACCGCCGCACCCCCGCCCACGGGCATCACCGTGCAGCGCGCCCTGGAACTCCCCGGCCTCCGCAGCGGCCTCCCGGAGATCCTCGCCGGCGCCGACCGCCTGCACCGCACCGTCCGCTGGGTACACGCCGGCGAGGTGCCCAACATCGCCTCCCTCCTCAAGGGCGGCGAACTCCTCCTCACCACCGGCTACGGCCTCGGCACCCGCCCCGCCGAGCAGCGCGCCTTCGTCCGCACCCTCGCGGAACGCGGCATCGCCGCCCTCGTCGTGGAACTCGGCCCGCGCTTCGCCCGCCTCCCCGCGGCCCTCGTGGACACCGCCCGCACGGCGGGCCTGCCGCTGGTGCAGCTGCACCGCGAGGTGCCGTTCGTGACGGTCACCGAGGAGATCCACACCGAGATCGTCAACGGCCACTACGCACTGCTCCAGCGCGCCGAGGAGGTCCACCGCCGCTGCACCGACGCCCTGCTGGGCGGCGGCGGAGTCCCCCAGGTGCTCGGCATCCTCGCCGGTTTCGGCGACAACCCGGTCTTCCTGGAGACCGCCGACGGCCGCCTGCTGTACGCCGCCGGCTCCGGCCCGGAGGGCGCCGACCCGCTCCAGGTGTGGGAGGGCCTGCGCGGCCCGCACAAGGACGCCCCTCCCCCGGCGGGCTCGGTCCTGGTCGACGTGCCCGGCGGCGGCCCCGGTCCGGGCACCGCGACCGGCCCGGGCGCCGGTGCGGGCCCCGGCCCCGGCTCGGTGCGCGCCCGGCTCGTCATGCTCCCCGTACGGTCCCCGCTGGCGCAGGTGCACCGGATGGCGGCGGAACGGGCGGCCGGCATCCTCGCCGTGGTGCTGATGCAGGCGCGGCAGGAGGAGGAGCTGGCGGCGCGCGGGCGCGGCGACTTCCTCACCGACCTCGCCGAGGGCCGGATCACCGCGGAGGACGCCCCGGCGCAGGCCCGTGTGCTCGGCTTCAAGCCCGGCACCAGCCCGCTGCTCCCCGTGGTGATGCGGCTCGGTGACGCCCTGTCCCCCGCCGGCGGCGGCTGGGCGGTGCTGGCGCGGGCGGTCGCCGAGGAGCTGGCGTCGGTCGGGGTGCCGGTGCTGCTGGGCGTGCGTCCGGTGGAGGGCCGGGTCCCGCTGCTGCTGGGCCTGCGTGCGGAGTCGGAGCGGGGCGCGGTCGCGGACCGGGTCGCGGCGGCGCTGCGGGCGGGCGCGGAGCGGGCCGGGATGCAGCGGCCGGGAGCGCAGCCGCCCGTCGTGGTCGTCGGCGTGGCCGGCGGCTGGGCGGCGGCTTCGGCGGGCCTCAGGCACGCGGCGGAGACGGCGACCGCCGCGCAGGGGCTCACCGACCGGCCCTGGTACGACGCCCGGCGCCTCGACATCGACCTGCTGCTGTGGCGGCTGCGCGACCATCCGGACCTCGCGGCGTTCGTGGACCGGGCGATCGGCCCGCTGCGCGACCACGACGACCGTTCCAAGCCGCCCCTGCTGCCCACGCTCCAGACGTACCTGGCGCACGCGGGCCGCAAGGCGGAGACGGCACGCGAGCTGCACCTCAACCGGCAGACGCTCTACAACCGGCTGGCGCGGATCGGGGAGTTGCTCGGCACGGACCTCGACGACCCGCAGACCGTCCTGGCGCTGAGCCTGGCCCTGCGCGCCCGCCGGCACGTGCCGTGACCGGGGCCCCTCGGGCCCCTCACAGCAGTGGCGTGGGCCAGGTCAACTCGTCGTAGACGCTGAGCACCTGGGCGACGGTCTCGTCCTCCGTCGGCCAGGTGGCCGCCTGCCGTACGCCCTCGTCGCGCAGTTCCTCGCACCGCCCGGGATCGGCGAGCAGGCGCACGACGGCTTCGGCCAGTGCCTCCGCGTCCCCGTCCGGGACGAGTTCGGCGGCCTCGCCGACGAGTTCGGGAACGCCGCCCACGGCGCCGGCGACGAGCGGCACGCGCGCGTGCAGGGCCTCCTGGGCGAGGACGGAGCGTGCCTCACGGCGGCTCGGCAGCAGCGCGAGGTCGGCCGCGGCCAGCAGGTCGGTGATGTCGTCGCGGCTGCCGATGAGCACCACCGGCAGCCGCTCGTCCTCGATCCTGCGCTGCAACTCGGCGCGCAGCGGGCCCTCCCCGGCGACGACGACCAGCGGGACCGGGTCGAGGCCGCGCCACGCACGCGCGGCGTCGAGCAGGACGTCGTAGCCCCGGTGCGGCTCCAGGGAGCCGACGGCGATGAGCAACGGGCGGTCGACGGCACCGAGTTCGGCGCGGATCTTCGGGCTTTTCCCGTCCGGGTCGTCGGACTCGCCCGGCGGGCAGGGCCGGGCGGGGAGCGCGACGGGGCCGAGCCGGGCGTCCCGCGCGCCGGTCCGGCGGGCGCCGTCGACCAGTTCCGAGGTGGCGCCGAGCACCACGGTGGCGGACTTCATCACGCGCCGTTCCAGTACGCGCAGCAGGTGGGCGCGGGCTCCTTCGGCATGGACGCGGTCGTGCCAGGTCACGACGAACGGTGTGCGGACCCGCCGCCCGCCGAGGGCGAGCGCGGCGCGGAAGGAGGCGTGCAGCCCGTGCGCGTGCACCAGGTCGGCGTCCGCGCACACCGCTCGCAGCGCGGCGACGGAGACCGGATCGCTGCTGCGCGGTACGTGCACGTGGTCGGCTCCGGTGCCGGTGAAGTCGTAGGTGCGTTCCGCATCGTCGGGGGCGCACACCGTCACGTTCACGCCCCGTGCGACGAGCCCCGCGGCCAGGGAGCGCACGTGCGCGCTGCTGCCGGCGTTGCCGCCGCCCAGCACCTGCACGGTGCGCAACTGCGACTGGCCGTGCGGTGCGAGGCTGCTCACGGGGGTCACCTGGCCGGGGCTCCTGGTTCGGCGGGGACGGTCACGAAGAACGTACAGAACGATGGGTCGGAGAGGGTGCGCCGCGTCCTTGCCCGGGCGTCACTCCGTCAAGGATGCCAGGCCGTACGGGTGTTCCGGGAACGACGGCCGCCGCGTGTGGACGACCGTCCGGGCAACGGGACGGGGCCGGTTCACTCACCCGAGTGAACGTGCCGCCTCGCTCACCCGCTCCCCGCACGCGGCCGCGGCCATGAGCGCGACGGCGTGCGCGGCGAGCCCCGCGCGTCCGTTGCCGGCCGCCACCGCGGCGCCCAGGGCCGCGCCCAGCGCGTGTGCCCCCGTGTCACCGAGCATGGTGCGCTCGGCGAGGTCGTCGGGCAGCACGGCCGCGGCGGCGCCCATGGCGACGGCGGCCGTCTCCGCCCCGGGCCCCTCCCGCAGCAGCCCCGGCGCACCGAGCGCGAGCACCGCCGCCGCGGCCCGTCCCGGGCGTACGTCCACGAGGTTGACGAAGTGCGCGGCCCCCGCGACGACGACGCCCGCGAGCACCTTGTCCAGCGGCCGTTCCTTCAGCACCGCGCCGACGGCGAGCCCGGCCGCGGAAACCCCGAACAGCTTCACCGCCCCGCTGGTGACCTCACCGTCCCGCAGCGCCGCCAGATGCGCCCGGAAACCCCGCCGGGAGTCACCGGCGCCCGCCACATCGTCGTACGCCCCCGCAGGCCCCCGCGGCGAGCACCGCGAGGCCGACGCCGGGCCGCACCCGCACCGTCCCCACGGCGGCCGCCACGGCGCACGCGGGCCCGGCGTACAGGTCCACGGTCCGCCCGGCGTGGTTCCTCCGCTCCCACCGCTCCCGGCCGCCCGGCGCCACGGCACGCAACGCGGTCAGTCCGGTCCGCGCGAGGGCGGCGGCGAGGACGAGGGAGGAGCCGTTCCGGCGGACACGGTCGATCACCGGGCCACCCTACGGGACCCGCCCGCCACCCTTCCGCCGGACGTCCGCCCGGTCCGGGACGGCCACTCACCGCCACGACCGCGACCGCAAGGCCGCCCGGAGGGCCTACGCGTCCGACCGCGCCGTCTCCAGCAGCTCCTCCGCGTGCGCGCGGGCCGTCTCCGAGTCCTCCTGTCCTGCCAGCATCCGGGACAGCTCGCGGATCCGCTCCTCGCCCTCCAGGACCTTGACGCCGGAGCGGGTCACCGACCCGTCGTTCGTCTTCTCCACCAACAGCTGCCGGTCGGCGAACGCCGCCACCTGCGGCAGGTGCGTGACGACCACGACCTGCGCGTTCTTCGCCAGCCGCGCCAGACGCCGCCCGATCTCGACCGCCGCCTTGCCGCCGACACCGGCGTCGACCTCGTCGAAGAGGTACGTCGGCACGGGATCGGTGCCCGCGAAGACGACCTCCACGGCCAGCATCACGCGCGACAGCTCACCGCCGGACGCCCCCTTGGCGATCGGCCGGGGCGGCGCGCCCGGGTGCGGGGCGAGCAGCAGCTCGACCTCGTCGGCGCCGGACGGCCCGTAGGCGACCGTCCGCCCGCCGACCTCGACGCCCTCCGGGTCCTCGGTCTGCCGGATAGCGAACGACACGCGCGCGTGGGGCATGGCGAGCGAGGCCAGCTCGGCGGTGACCGCGGCGGCGAACCGTTCGGCGGCCTCCGTCCGCGCGTCCGTCAGCGCCTGCGCCAGCCCGCCCAGCTCCGTCCTGAGCGCGTCCCGCTCGGCGGTCAGCTCACCGATCCGCTCGTCGTCGCCGTCCAGCTCGGTCAGCCGCGCGGCGCCCTGCTCGGCCCAGGTCAGCACGGCGGCCACGTCCTCGCCGTACTTGCGGGTCAGCGCGGTGAGCGCGGCCCGCCGCTCCTCGACCGCCGCCAGCCGCAACGGGTCGGCGTCCAGGTCGTCGGCGTACCCGGCGAGCTCCCCGGCCACGTCGCGCAGCAGGATGCCCACCTCGCCGATCCGCTCGGCGAGCGCGGCCAGCGCCGGGTCGTGCGCCCGCACGGCGTCCAGGGCCCGCTGCGCGCCCGCGACCAGCGTGGAGGCGTCGACGCCCTCGGGGTCCTCCGGGTTGCCGGCCAGCGCGGCGTGCGCGGCGGTGGCGGCCGACGCGAGCGCCTCGGCGTGGCCCAGCCGCTCCGCCTCCTCCGCCAGTTCCACGTCCTCGCCGGCGTGCGGCTCGACCGCCGCGACCTCGTCGAGACCGTAGCGCAGGAGATCGGCCTCCTGGGCACGCTCGCGGGCGCGCGTGGTGATCTCCTCCAGCTCACGGGCGACGGCCCGCAGCCGCCGGTAGGCCTCGGCGTACTTGGCGAGCGGCCCGGCGACCGCGTCGCCCGCGTAGCGGTCCAGCGCCTGCCGCTGCCGGGTCAGCTTGAGCAGCCCCTGCTGGTCGGTCTGCCCGTGCACCGCCACCAGCTCGTCGGCCAGCTCGGCGAGCATCCCCACCGGCACCGACCGCCCGCCCAGGTGCGCCCGCGAGCGGCCCTCGGCGGAAACGGTACGGCTGATCAGCAGCGCCCCGTCGTCCAGCTCGGCCCCGGCCTCCTCGGCCCGCACGGCGGCCGCCGCGTCGTCGGGGACGGCGATGCGCCCCTCGACGACCGCGTTCTTGGCCCCGATCCGCACCAGCGCCGCGTCCGCGCGTCCGCCCAGGAGCAGCCCGAGGCTGGTGACCACCATGGTCTTGCCCGCACCCGTCTCACCGGTGACAGCGGTGAACCCGGGCGACAGCTCGACCACGGCGTCGTCGATGACTCCCAGCGACCGTATCCGCATCTCCTCAAGCACGGACACGACCATACGAGGTCGAGCGTGCGAAGTGCGACCGCCCCACCTCTGTCACGCCGGGGGAGCACATGCCGCTCAGGGGCGCGGGGAACTGCGCGACCAGCCACAACGCCCCGCGGCCCGCGACGTACCGAACCACCCCTTCGAGTCCGCTAGTGCGGCGCCCCGCGCCACCCGGACACCGGCAACGCGAACTTCGCCACCAGCCGGTCGGTGAACGACGCGTGGTGCAACCGAGCCAACCGCACCGGCACCGCCCCCCGCCGAACCTCCACCCGCGCCCCCGGCGGCAGCTCCACCGTCCGCCGCCCGTCACACCACAGAACGCCCGGCGGAATGTGCGGCAGCACCTCCACCGCCAGTACGGAATCCGGCGACGTCACCAACGGCTTCGCGAACAGCGCGTGCGCGCTGATCGGCACCATCAGCAGCGCCTCCACCTCGGGCCACACCACCGGCCCGCCCGCCGAGAAGGCGTACGCCGTAGACCCGGTCGGCGTCGACAGCACGATGCCGTCGCAGCCGAACCCGGTCACCGGCCGTCCGTCGATCTCCAGCACGACTTCCAGCAGCTTCTCGGCGCCGGCCTTCTGCACCGCCGCCTCGTTCAGCGCCCAGTCGGTGTGCACGATGTCGCCGTTGCGGTGCACGACGACGTCGACCGTCATCCGCTCCTCGACCTCGTACGCCCGGTTCACCACCCGGTCGACGACCTTGTCGAGGTCGTCCCGTTCTGCCTCGGCGAGGAACCCGACCCGCCCGAGGTTGACCCCGAGCATCGGCACCCCGGACGCGCGGGCGAACTCGGCGCCGCGCAGCAGCGTCCCGTCACCGCCGAGCACGATCAGCAGCTCGCACCCGTCCAGGCACTGCGGGGTGGCCTCCCCGACCAGCTCCACCTCGTCCGGCAGCGGCAGGTCGCGCGCCTCGGCCTCCAGGACGCGCACGCCGAGCCCCGCGTGCAGCAGGCCCTTGACCACGAGTTCCGCGCTGCGGATCGCCGCGGGACGCCCGGTGTGGGCGAGCAGGAAAACGGTACGCGCTCGGTTCTGTGTCAACTCGGCCCCTCCGCCACTGCACGGTCAACGTCGGCCGGGTCCAGTTCTCCGGCCCCGGCCCGCAGCCACAGAAAGTACTCGACGTTCCCGGAGGGACCGGGCAGCGGACTGGCGGTGACCCCCTTCACACCGAGCCCCAGTTCCCAGGCCCTGCGGGCGACGCCCGTCACGGCCTCGGCGCGCAGCTGCGCACTGCGTACCACTCCCCCGCTGCCCAGCCGCTCCTTGCCCACCTCGAACTGCGGCTTCACCATCATCACCAGGTCGGCGTCCGGCCGGGTGCACCGCACCAGGGCGGGCAGTACCAGTCCGAGCGGGATGAAGGACAGATCCCCCACGACAAGGTCCACGGGCTCCCCATCGATCGCTTCCGGCGTCAACTCGCGTACGTTCGTACGGTCCTTGACGGTGACGCGTTCATCCTGCTGGAGGGACCAGGCGAGCTGCCCGTAACCGACGTCGACGGCGACGACGTGCGCGGCGCCCGCGCGCAGCAGTACGTCGGTGAAACCGCCAGTGGACGCGCCGGCGTCCAGTGCCCGCCGGCCCTCGACGACGAGCCCCTGCGGCACGAAGGCCGCGAGGGCGCCAGCCAGCTTGTGGCCGCCGCGCGAGACGTAGTCAGGATCGCTGTCGTCGGCGCTCACCACGATCGCGGCGGCGGTCTCCACCTGCGTGGCCGGTTTGGTCGCGACGGTCTTGCCGACGGAGACCCGCCCGGCGGCGATCAGCTGGCTCGCGTGCTCGCGCGAGCGCGCCAGCTTGCGGCGGACCAGCTCCGCGTCGAGACGGCGGCGTGCGACTCCTGCCACGTTCGGTTCAGCTCCTGTTTTCGTACGGTGATGGCGGGACCGGAGGCCCCGGGCGGGCGTCGAGCGCGGTCAGCGCGTCGCGCAGCCCCCGGTGTACATCCTCGTACACCTCGACATGTCCGTCCGTGGTCAGGTGGTCGGCGTCGGCCAGCCGGGACAGCCGGGCGTCCACCTCGGCGTTCCCGGTGGGGGTGCGCGGGACGTCCAGGGGGGCGGGGGCGGCAGGGTCGCGCTCCGGCGCGTGCGCCTCCTCGCCGGTTTCCGGTGCCTCCGGTTCCGGTACTGCGTCGTTCATGCCCCGACGCTACCGCGTACCGCTGGGGTACGGTCGGTCCCGATGGCGACGACTGAGGAGTGCCGCGCCGCACTCGAGAAGCTCTCGGACAACATGGGCAGCGCCGAAGGGGACGTGCGGTCCGCCGCCGAGCTGGACCGCTCGGTGAGCTGCCACATCACCGACCTGGACGTCACCTTCGCGGGACGCATGGCGGACGGCCGGATCGACGTGCGCGAGACCCTGGAGGGTCCGCCGCGCGAGAAGGCCGAGATTAGGCTGGCGATGACCGGGGACGACCTGGTCGCCCTGGTCGCCGGCGAGCTGAACTTCGCCAGGGCCTGGGGATCGGGCCGGGTGAAGCTGGAGGCGGGCCTGCGCGACCTGTTCCGCCTCAGGAAGCTTCTGTAGCCGCCACCTTCTCCAGCTCCGTTCGGCTGCCGCCCCGTGCCTTGCGCGCGGCCGGCACCACCAGCGGCGTACCCGTCTCGGGGTCGTCGATGACCTGGCAGCGCAGCCCGAAGACCCGCTCCACCAGGTCGGCGGTGACGATGTCCTTCGGCGCCCCCTCGGCGATGATCTCCCCGCCGCGCAGGGCGATGAGGTGGGTGGCGTACCGGGCGGCGTGGTTGAGGTCGTGCAGCACGGCGACGAGGGTCCGGCCCTGCTCCTCGTGGAGCTCCGCGCACAGGTCGAGGACGTCGATCTGGTGCTGGATGTCGAGGTACGTCGTCGGCTCGTCGAGCAGGAGCAGCGGGGTCTGCTGGGCGAGGGCCATGGCGATCCACACGCGCTGGCGCTGTCCGCCGGAGAGTTCGTCGACGTAGCGGTCGGCCAGCTCCGCGATGCCGGTCTGGGCCATCGACTCCTGGACGACGCGCTCGTCCTCGGTCGACCACTGGCGCAGGATGCCCTGGTGCGGGTAGCGGCCGCGGCCGACGAGGTCGCCGACGGTGATGCCGTCGGGTGCGATGGACGACTGGGGCAGCAGGCCGAGGGTGCGGGCGACCTGCTTGGCGGGCATCGACTGGATGACCGAGCCGTCGAGCAGCACCCGGCCCTGGGTGGGCTTCAGCATCCGCGACAGGGCGCGCAGCAGGGTGGACTTGCCGCAGGCGTTCGGGCCGACGATCACCGTGAAGGAGTTGTCGGGTATCTCCACCGACAGCTTCTCCGCGATGACCCGCTGGTCGTAGGCGAGGGTGACGTTCTCGGCGGTCAGGCGGTTCACGTTGCTCCTTTGGTTGTTCAGCCCGCTGCGGTCGCCGGTGCCGGCGCTCATATCCGGCCCGCCTTGCGCTCGGTGACCAGCAGCCACAGCAGGTAGACGCCGCCGAGCACGCCGGTGACGACGCCCACGGGCAGCTGGTCTGCGCCGAAGGCCCGCTGCGAGACGAAGTCGGCCGACACCAGCAGGGCGGCGCCCATGCACACGGACGGCAGCAGGTTGGGGCCGGGCGAGCGGGTCAGTCGCCGGGCGAGCTGTGGAGCGGTGAGCGCGACGAAGCTGACCGGTCCCGCGGCGGCAGTTGCGGCGGCGGTGAGCAGCACGGCGGCCACCATCAGCAGGGCCCGCACGCGCTCGACGCGCACTCCGAGGGCGTACGAGACGTCATCGCCCATCTCCATCATCCGCAGCGCGCGCCCGTTGGCGAGGACCAGCGGGACGAGCACGGCGCACAGCACGAGCAGGGGCCAGACCTGGTCCCAGTCGCGGCCGTTGAGGGAGCCGGTCATCCAGACGACCGCGCGGGAGGCGTCGACGATGTCGGCCCGGGTGAGGAGATAGCCGTTGACGGCCGTGACGATCGCGGAGACGCCGATACCGACCAGGACCAGCCGGTAGCCGTGCACGCCGCGCTTCCAGGCGAGCAGATAGATGGCGACGCCGGTCACCAGGCCGCCGACGAGCGCCCCGCCGGTCACCTGCGCCGAGGTGCCGGAGAACAGCACGATCATGGTGAGGGCGCCGGCCGTCGCGCCCTGCCCGAGGCCGAGCACGTCCGGGCTGCCGAGCGGGTTGCGGGAGATGGCCTGGAACAGCGCGCCGCCCATCCCCAGCGCGGCGCCGACCAGCAGCCCGACCAGGACTCGCGGCAGCCGCAGTTCGTTGACGATGAACTCCTGGCTCGCGTTGCCGCCGCCGGCCAGGGTCCGGAGCACGTCGGCGGCCGGTATCTCGAAGTCGCCGGTGCCGATCAGCAGGACGCTCGCGGCCAGCGCGAGGAGCAGCAGCAGGGCGACGACGACGGTGGCCCGCACGTCCAGGCGGAAGGACAGCCCGCCCGGGCTCCGCACGGCACGGTTCTTCCTCACGGCTTTCGTGGTCACAGCTGGGCCGTCCTCCGCCGTCGTACGAGATAGATGAAGACCGGGCCGCCCAGGACGGCGGTGACGATGCCGACCTGAAGCTCGGAGGGCCGGGCGACGATCCGGCCGAGGACGTCGGCGCCCAGCAGCAGCACGGGCGACAGGATCGCGGCGTACGGCAGGATCCAGCGCATGTCGGGCCCGGTGAAGGAGCGGACGATGTGCGGGACCATCAGACCGACGAACACGATCGGCCCGCAGGCGGCGGTCGCCGCCCCGCACAGCACGGTCGCGGCGAGCATGGACAGCGCCCGGGTGCGGTTGAGGTTGGCGCCGAGCGCCTTGGCGGTGTCGTCGCCCATCTCCATGGCGTTGAGGGGCCGGGAGAGGGCGAGGGCGAGGATGGTGCCCACCACGAAGAACGGCAGCACTTCCATGATGGTGTCGTCGGTCGCCGAGGACAGCGACCCGACCGTCCAGAAACGCATCCGGCCCAGCGCCGCGTCGTCCATGATCATCACGGCTTGGAGGTAGCCGAAGAGCGCGGCGCTGATCGCGGTGCCGGCCAGCACCAGCCGCACCGGCGTGGCCCCCCTGCTGCCGCCGAGGAACCAGACCAGCGCGCCCACGCCCGCCGCGCCGGCGAACGCGAACCACACGTACCCGGTCAGCGAGGTGACGCCGAAGAAGGTGATGGCCGTGACGACCGCCGCCGAGGCGCCCGCGTTGATGCCCAGCAGGCCGGGGTCGGCCAGCGGATTGCGGGTGAGCGCCTGGAGGACGGCTCCGGCGAGCCCGAGCGCGGCCCCCGCGAGCAGACCGAGCACGGTCCGCGACTGCCGTTCGCCCACCACCACGTCGCTGTACGTGCCCGAGTCGTGGAAGAGGCCGTGCCAGACCTGCGCCAGGGACAGGTCCTTCGCGCCGACCGCGAGGCTCGCCAACGCGATGAACACCAGGACCGCTGCCGAGACGGGCAGCCCGACGGCACGTACGACACGGCGCTTCGGGGGCGGCGCGGGGGCGGTCTCCGCGCGCTGTTCGGGGGGACTGTCGACCAACACGCGGTTAGGTTAGCCTACCCTGCCACGATCCCGAGGACATCGGTGCCGCCCGGAACGTCTCCGTTCGCAGCCGGGCTCCTGCCCCGTACGGCGGCTCACAACCCCAGTCGCGCCAGCGCCTTTCCGGAATCCAGCGCACACCCCTCCTCCCCGCCCGCCGTCCAGGCCGCCGCGCACAGCGCACGCAGCCCGTCCAGCGCCGCGCCGTCGCCCTCCAGCTCCAGCCGCTCGGCGCCGGCCGTCGCCGTCCAGCCACCGCACCGGAAGCCCTCGCCGCCGTCCCCCGTGACCTCCGGCTGCCCGCCGAGCAGCCCGCGCAGATCGGCGTCGACGTACGTCGGCCGGTGGTGCGGCGGCGCCGCCAGCAACTGCGCCCCGTCGGTCACCCCGGTCAGGACGAGCAGCGAGTCGACTTCGCCGTTGAACGCGCCCTCGATGTCCGTGTCCAGCCGGTCCCCCACCACCAACGGCCGCTGCGCGCCGGTGCGCAGGATCGTCTCCCGGTGCATGGGCGGCAACGGCTTCCCCGCGACCTGCGGCTCGGCGCCGGTGGCGATCCGGACGACCTCCACCGCCGCGCCGTTGCCCGGTGCGATGCCCCGGGCGCCCGGGATCGTCAGGTCCGTGTTGGAGGCGTACCAGGGCACCCCTCGCGCGATCGCGTAGCAGGCCTCCGCGAACCGCCCCCACGGCAGCTCGGGCCCGCCGAAGCCCTGCACGACGGCCGCCGGATCGTCCTCCGCCGACTCCACCGGCTCCAGGCCCCGCTCCCGCAGGGCGACCCGCAGCCCGTCACCGCCGATCACCAGCACCCGCGAGCCCGACGGCACCTGCTCGGCGATCAGCCGGGCCACCGCCTGCGCCGACGTGATGACGTCGGCGGCGCCCGTCGGTATGCCCAGCTCGGTGAGGTGCGCGGCCACCGTGTCGGGAGTCCGGAGCGCGTTGTTCGTCACGTACGCCAGGCGCATGCCGCCCGCGCGGGCCGTGGACAGCGACTCGACCGCGTGGGAGATGGCCTCACCCCCCGCGTACACGACCCCGTCCAGGTCGAGCAGCGCCGTGTCGTACGCCTCGCCCAGGCTCCGCCCACTGCCCTCGGGCCTCGTCCTGACGCTCCGGCTCATTGCACATCGCTCCTCGTTCGACGCCTTTCCCCCGATCATCCCCCATGCCACTGACACACGTACGATGCCGGGATGAACACAGCAGGTCACCCGGAAGCAACGGCGCGCCGGGGCCTGGAACTCACCCCGTTCCGAGGCCTCCGCTACGACCCCGACCGGGTCGGCAGCCTGGCCGCCGTGACGTCCCCGCCCTACGACGTCGTGGTCCGTCCCGACGGCCTGCTCCACCTCGAGTCCGCAGACCCGCACAACATCGTCCGGCTGATCCTCCCCCAGGCCGCCACGCCCGAGGCCCGCAACGAGCAGGCCGCCGAGACCCTGCGGCGCTGGAGGTCGGAGGGCGTCCTGACCGCCGACCCCGAACCCGGCCTGTACGTCTACGAACAGCGCGACGGCGACGGCATGCTGCAACGCGGCATCATCGGCGCCCTGCGCGTGTCCGACCCCGCCGAGCAGGTCGTGCTCCCGCACGAGGACGTCATGCCGCACGTCGTCGCCGACCGCGCGGCCCTCATGCGGGCCACCTCGGCGAACCTCGAACCCCTGCTCCTCACCTACCGCGGCGACGGGGCCACGGCGGCCACGACGACCGTCGTGGAACGCACCGCGGAACGGCCGCCGCTGCTGTCGACGACCACGGAGGACGGCTACTGCCACCGCCTGTGGTCGCTCACCGACCCCGACGACCTGGCCCGCGTCCGCTCGGAGCTGGCGCGGCACCAGGCCCTCATCGCCGACGGCCACCATCGCTGGGCCACCTACCGCACGCTCCGCGCGGAGCACCCCTCCCCGAGCCCCTGGGACCACGGCCTCGTCCTCCTGGTCGACACGGCCCGCTACCCGCTCCGGGTCCGCGCCATCCACCGCCTGCTGCACGGCTTCCCGGTGGACGACGCCGTCGCCGCCCTGGACGGCCACTTCCGCGTCCGCCGGCTCGACGGCCCCCTGACCCGGGCCATGGAGGACCTGGCGAAGGCGGCCGAGTCGGGCAACGCCTTCCTGCTCGCCGGTGACGGCTCCTTCCATCTCGTCGACCGGCCGGACCCGGTCCTGCTGGACCGCACGGTCCCCACCGACCGTCCCCAGGCATGGCGCACCCTGGACGCCACCGTCCTGCACGCCACGCTCCTGGCCCACGTCTGGCGCATCCCGGACGACTCCGCGGCCCACGTCTCCTACATCCACGACACGGCGGCCACCGCGGAGAAGGCGGAACGCGACGGCGGTACGGCGGTACTGATGCACCCCGTTCGCGAGGAGGTCGTACGCGAGCTGGCCCAGCAGGGCGTCACGATGCCCCGGAAGTCGACCTCCTTCGGCCCCAAGCCGGCCTCGGGCCTGGTGCTGCGCGCGCTGGACCTGTGACGGGGCACGAGCCGTGACGACGAAGGGGCGGGACCGTGTACCGGTCCCGCCCCTTCGTCGTCACATGGCAGACGTCACTCCTTGTCGCCGTCCGCGTCTTCCACGGACTGGCTCCCCGCGTCGCTCTCGCCCTCGTCGAGGGCGTCCATGAACTCCACTCCGTCCAGCTCGGCCAGCCGGTCGGAGGCGTCCGTGCTGCCGTCCCGGTCGGACTCGACGGCCTTCGCGAACCACTCCCGTGCCTCCCGTTCCCGGCCGGCGGCCAGCAGCGCGTCGGCGTAGGCGTACCGCAGCCGCGCGGTCCAGGGCTGTACGGAGTTGGAGGCCAGCTCCGGGCTCTGCAGCGTCACGATGGCCGCGTCCAGCTGGCCCATGTCGCGCCGGGCGCCGGCGGCCACGAGGCGCATCTCGACCTGGCCGGCCTTGTCGAGCTTGTGCACCTCGGAGGCACCGGCCATGTCCAGCGCCTTCTCCGGCCGGCCGAGCCCACGCTCGCAGTCCGCCATCACCGGCCACAGCTCCACGGACCCGGTCATCCGGCGCGCGGCCCGGAACTCCGCCAGGGCCTCGCTGTACTTCTGGTTGGCGTACGCCGCGAACCCGGCCGCCTCGCGTACGGCGGCGACACGGGAAGCCAGGCGCAGGGCCACCCTCGAGTAGCCGTACGCCGCTTCCGGGTCCTCGTCGAGGAGTCGGGCGACCATCACGAGGTTCCTGGCGACGTCCTCCGCGAGCGTCTTGGGCAGGCTCTGCAGCTCCTGCCGTACGTCCTTGTCGATCTCGTCGCCCGTGACCTCTTCGGGGATCGGCAGACGCTTGATGGGCTCGCGGTCGCGGTCCCGCTCCTCGCGGAAACGGCCACCACCGCCCTGCCGGTCGTCCCGCCCACGGAAACCGCCGGGCCGCCCGCCTCGATCGTCACGCCGGGGACCGCGTCCCCCGCGGTCGTCTCGGCCGCGGAACCCACCACGGTCGCCACCACGGCTGTCCTCACGACGGAAGCCACCACGGTCGCCACGGTCGTCACGGCGGAACGAAGGGCGGTCATCACGGCGGTCGTCGCGGCGGAACGAAGGGCGGTCGCCGCCACGGTCATCGCGGCGGTCGTCGCGGCGGAAGGAGGGGCGGTCGCCGCCACGGTCGTCACGCCGGAAACCACGGTCCCCGCCACGGTCCCGGTCATCACGACGCGGCCCACGGTCCCGGTCATCACGACGCGGCCCACGGTCCCGGTCGTCGCGACGCCCGTACCCGCCACCGCGGTTGTCGTCACGCCGGTCATCACGACGATCGTCACGGCGGTCATCACGACGGAAGCCGCCACGGTCACCGCGGTTACCACGGTCGTCACGACGGAAGGAGGGCCGGTCATCACGGCGGTCGTCGCGGCGGAACGAAGGGCGGTCGCCGCCACGGTCATCGCGGCGGTCGTCGCGGCGGAAGGAGGGGCGGTCGCTGCCGCGGTCGTCACGCCGGAAACCACGGTCCCCGCCACGGTCCCGGTCATCACGACGCGGCCCACGGTCCCGGTCGTCGCGACGCCCGTACCCGCCGCCACCGCGGTTGTCGTCACGCCGGTCATCACGACGATCGTCACGGCGGTCATCCCGACGGAAGCCGCGCTGGCCCCCGCGGTCGTCACCTCGACGGTCATCGCCTCGACGGTCGTCACGCCGGAACCCACCGCGATCAGGACCGCGACCACGGTCGTTGTCGCGGCGGAATCCGCCGCGGTCCCCGCGCTGACCGGGACGGTCACCACGGCCACCACTGTCCCGTCGCCGCTGATCGCGCTCCGGTCGGTCGTCGGGAGAGTTGGTGGACATGGGTGACTCCTGTCTTCGGTACCGCAAGTCATTCTCGCGCAGCCGGGTACCCGGCGCGCCCTGGAAAAACGAAAGGACCCTTGGTCCCCAGCTGAACGCTGGGGACCAAGGGTCCTTTCCAAAGATTGTTCGGCGGCGTCCTACTCTCCCACAGGGTCCCCCCTGCAGTACCATCGGCGCTGTAAGGCTTAGCTTCCGGGTTCGGAATGTAACCGGGCGTTTCCCCTACGCTATGACCACCGAAACCCTAATGGTTTCGAGCGAACAAGCACACTCTTCAATTGTTCTGTTCAGCTCGAAAGCCGGCAACTGTTCGTTGCCTCAGAACTAACACAGTGGACGCGAGCAACTGAGGACAAGCCCTCGGCCTATTAGTACCAGT